>NZ_VTEV01000003.1 GCF_008180725.1 Sutcliffiella horikoshii
TCCAAAAGTTCATTAGTAGTTAAAGTAATCTTTTAAATGCGTAGCGATTTGCTTATCTGTATTGTCAGTAGCGATTACCTTACCAAACTTATTTACAACAATGTAAGGTTGGTCAAGAAACCATCCTTCACGATAAATAGTGCCGCCTTCCGGATCGCCTAACTCATACACGTTACCGAAATGCTTCATGGCTTCTGTTCGTGTTGTGATTTTGATGCCTTTTTCAATAGCTTTACTAATCAGGTATTCCAATTTTGACGAAGTAAAGGCAGTTTGCCACGTATGTTCATAAGTGAAGCCCATAAGGTTGTTTGCAACAATATCATCTAAGATAGAATCAATTTCAGTTTGAGGTCTTAGAGACAACTCGCCTATGGACGGAATTCTCATTTTCGGAATAAAAAAGTTATCGTCACTTGGATAACGTAGCGCATCCCCATTTCGCGCAGATGCTAGACGTTTTGAAATATAATCCCTTGAATAAGGACAACTTGAGTTATGAGGGTATGCAAACCCTTTTACCTCTAACCCCATTCCCACTAATTCATCAATGCTGTCATCAACTTCAATTTTCAATTGATTATCAGACAGTCTCAAACAAGCATGATTTGTATAGGAATACTGCAAAGGATCAGATAATACAAACACTTCGTTTCCTTCAGTGTCAGTTGTTTTCCCTGTGATTGTAACAATTTCCTCCCTAAGACCTGCATATGACGATGCATCGGTGTGAAATAGGAAACCTTCAAAAGGGTAGATGTAGTCAAAACCGGATATTCTATCCACTCTTAATTGTGTGTCTCCTACATCTTGACTAGTAACTACAAAAGAAACACCGAAATCCAAATGGTTGAATCCATGGCTTATAATTTCCCATCCAGCATCTTGCATTTCAATGAGTTGTGCGGTGGTTAAACCTTCAGAGGTATTTAACCTCCAATTATTAACGCACACTTCAGCAGGGACTCCATATTGTTCATGAATAGGGAAAGCCTTCGTATAGTCTTCTGGAGGAGAGTCATCATAAGAAATTACTAACATAGGTTTTGGTTTATAACTTAAATTGCTTACGTTATTTGCTAATGCTGTTTGTCTTATGAAATTATGGTTTTCTTCAATATCAATAGTTTCGACTGCTTTTAAACGATCATCAAGGTCTTTTTGTGACATAATATATGTCGCATCAAACCAGCCACCAATAGAATTTATTTTTTCGTCCATTTCGGCTACACTTGGTTCGTTTCCCAATCCGAATGATTCAGTTAGGTCGATCACCATTACCTCGCGCACTTCCGTTGTCTTCCCGTCAGCGGACGATGCACTACTGTGGATGTGTCGTAAATCAAGTCTTACAGTACCGTCTGATGGGCATTGTATAACTCCTGATAAATCATATTCTGTATTAACTTCTGGATAATCCTTAACCGTCACACTTGGCGACGTCGAACCAACCAATCTAAAACTAAAAGCCACTCCTGATACCGTTATCGCTTTTAGTTTTGCTCTGATATATATTTTATTACCTGACTTCATTTCCGAAATATCTTGTCTTATATGTGGGTCGCTCCCCACGCCTGTACCAGTCATAGATATAGTACTGTTAGCCACACTAATTGTAGAAACTCCACCACTCCAATTTGTCGTACCCTCTGTAAAGTCACCGTTGTCAACAAGGTTTTTATAGTAAACATTCGCCCTTTTAATGATAGATAACTCATCTTTAACATTTCTTATATTGCTACCTAAAGTTGCTTGCCCGTCACGAGCATCCACGACCTCTTGATCTTTATTGGGGTCTAGGTCAGCCGACTGTATTACATCTTCCATTCTAACATTCAAGTTATCTACTTCTGTTTGTTGAGCTTTTTCTGCCAACTGTACNAGCCACACTAATTGTAGAAACTCCACCACTCCAATTTGTCGTACCCTCTGTAAAGTCACCGTTGTCAACAAGGTTTTTATAGTAAACATTCGCCCTTTTAATGATAGATAACTCATCTTTAACATTTCTTATATTGCTACCTAAAGTTGCTTGCCCGTCACGAGCATCCACGACCTCTTGATCTTTATTGGGGTCTAGGTCAGCCGACTGTATTACATCTTCCATTCTAACATTCAAGTTATCTACTTCTGTTTGTTGAGCTTTTTCTGCCAACTGTACATCAACAGATTCCAATTTATCACGTAATAAAGGGTAACCTAAGCGAGCATCTACAACCTCACTTGGTTGCTCCACACCTGCAATTAAATCATCGACACGTTGAGTCTGAGTTGCCACTTCTGTCTCAATATCCGTTTTGAATTGTTCGATTTGGGACACTTGAATAACGATATTTTCTTCAATACTACCTGGCAAATCTCCATCTAATGTGGCATTAATCGTAACAAGAATATAACCATCTGAAGGATAAGTTTTCTTCTTGCCATCATCGTATTCCACATGGAATTCAGCGTGGAAATGACCATTTAACAAAGTATCCGTTTCTGATAGTTGATAGCTTAACTTCCCGTTCTCTGGATCTGTTATTTCTGCTGAAGCATTAACCACTGGTTCCGAAGAACCTCTTTTCGCCATAACAAACTTTGCTGTTGCTCCTGTTAAATCAACTGGCTGCTTCCCGACAGATGTAGCAGTATAAACAATAATATCTTTGGTATCTGTTTGCTTTAATTTTACAGACATTGGAGAACCTCCTTATAGAAATTGATAGTGAAAGTCGAAAGAAATTTCAAAAGGGTCACTTGTGCCAGTTAGTAAAAATTCATTCCAACCTGGCTCCAATGTAATTGCCTTAAAATTTGTATCAGGCACAATACTTAATTCGTTTTTGCTTGCAAGTATTCCGTTTAATTCGATAACATCACCTACATTAGAAGAACCTGTATAAGTCCATTCTTCATTCGTGGTCAGGTTTTTTATCTTCAAATTAGTGGATGCGCCTTGAAACTTAATAACTAATTTCATCTGCCTAGGGTTAATTAGTTCATCACCAGCGTTATAAATAGAAAAAGAGCTTGTCGAATGGATATAATCATCTACCGACAGCCCTTGGCCATAATCATAATTAAATATATACGCTTCAAGAGTGCTTCCTAACGACTGACTAAAGGCGCTAGGACTGCTTAGTGTAAAGGTAAACTCTCCAGTCAATGCGATTTGTGGAATATTAAAAGCAGAATCCACTTTTACTAACCACTTTCGACCTGGCTCTTGGTCACGAATAAGATAAAACGGCTTGCGAGAAAAGAATATCTGAAACACCTTATTCCGCTTAATCGGATATTCCAGATAATCTTTAGCTTTAATAGTGATTTTCCCCTCCATTTGCCGACCTTCGTACTGCGTACCCATATCAATATATCCGTGCGCACCTGGTACTGTGTCTCTTGTGTGGACAGGGGAAGGAGATGAGATGCGAAGATAGTTGACGATCATATCATTTTCTGACAGATCATACTCCACATCTTCATAAATCACTTTAAAATTGTGGATACTTCTCATGTTTTCATCCCCTTCATAAAGAGATTAGTGTCTATTTCTTGCTGTTGTATAATATCAATGATTGGAATAACAGCTCTTGCAATCTCGTAGCCGTCCACGCTTATAGGGATTACCACGTTTCCTTTTTGGGCATTAAAGCTTCCTGTCCCATTAGATGGTTCAGGTTTCATTTCACCTACAACATTGTTCATCAAAGCTCTAGCATCTGGAAGCATCTTCTCAGCGCCTTCTAGGAACCCATCAATCATATTGGATCCCCACTCTACAATGTGCCTACCTTCTCCTTCTTCAGCTGGAGAATTAAACCCTAGAAACCCTTTCACATTACTCATTACATTGGAAGCAACTTCACGAACTTTACCGATCATGGCCGTTATTCCATCAATGAATCCTGAAATCATATTTTTTCCCCAACGAATTGCATCAGTTTTTAATCCAGAGAACCAATTAGAAATATTTCTTTTAATGGTACCGAATGCTCCGGACAACAAACTCCAGGCACCGCTAAGGATGGCCTTTATTGCATTCCACAATCCTGACCAAATTTGTTTTAGTCCTTCGCCTAACTTTCTCCAGTCTCCTGTAAATAATCCTGTGAACACTTTTACAGCACCCATAATGATATTCAATGCGCCATCAAACACACCTTTTACAACATTCCAAGCAGTCTGTATTACTGAAATTACTACTGGCATCACTGCCTTTATGATACCTAAGATTAAATTAAATACGTTCTGAACTGCCGTCATAATTTGGGCTCCATTGTCTTGCCAGAACTTTAGTAATACTGCTAACTTTTCCTGCACAAAGGAAACAACGGCCGATAGTGCAGCAGTGATTGTACTAACAATTTGTTCACCATATTGAGCCCACAATGTAGTAACGAAGGTTACGAAATCAGAAAAGAAACCTTTCACAAGCTCAAAGAAATTTAAGAAATAATCTCTTAATCCACCGAGTTGTTCAGAGTTACTAGATACCCACGTTTGAACATAGGAGATTAATTGTTGAATCCAACCAATTAAAACAGAGAATCCAGCTTGTACAGGAGGTAAAATTTCAGTTGTGAAAAATTGAATGGCCGCACTTGCTCTGTCAAATGCTTCTTCAATAAAGGTTTGTATTTGAGGCATGTTCTCTGTGACCCAATCCAAAACAGTTTGGAACATTGGCATGAGTTGAATACCTAATGTAGTTGCTAGGTTCGATAGAGTATTCTTAGCTTGGTTCCAACCCTCTTTAAATCTTGCAGCCTTCTGGAGATCTTCTTCCGATATGACATTTGCATTCTCTTTCATTTTCGCTAATTCTTCAGCTGTCATGTTTAAAATAGGTGCTAATTCTTCCCCAGTTGTGGAAAGCAAGGCAGAGGCTATTGCATTACGTTCCGTTGCGTTCTCCATACCTTGAAGGGCTGTAATGGTTTCTTGGAATATTTGCTCTTGTGACTTTAACTTTCCACTGGAATCTGTAACGGCTACACCAAGTTTACCGAATAATTCAGCACCCTCTCCGACTCCATTAGCAGCATCCATAGCTTTTTCACCAAGTGCTGCAATATCTCCACTTGCCTGTTCCATGCTATATCCTACAGTTTTCATTACACCGTCCCAACGTTGAAATGCATCTGTTGAGTGTCCCGTTACCTGGCTAAACTTGTCTATTTCAGCAGCGACATTCATAGCTCGTCCAGTGAAAGTAGCTAACACACCACCTGCAGCAGTAGCAGCTCCTGCAACCGCAACTCCCCACTTGCCAACCGTTTTAATTCCTTCCACAAATTTACTGCCAACACCATCGGCTTTTTTCTCTGTTTTGGATAAACTTTCATCCGCTTTATCTGTGTCCACAAGAATGGATCCAAACAGTTTAAATATTTCCATTGATCTCACCTTCTTTCTTAAAGGCGTTTAGAATCCCTTTCACATCTTCAAGAATTTCTTTTTCAGATTTATCACTTTCTGAGGATATTGTAGGACTGTAAAATTCATCAAAAGGCATATAATTTTCTTTTGTCATATGCTGATAGCGCGCCAGATAAAGTTGCCACGCTTTTTCTTCGCGTTTCTTTTCAAGGGATTTCACTAGTAGTTTTCTTACATTTTTAAGAGGAAGTTTTAATACATAATCAAACGAATAATGGCTATGGAGCAGATGGAGGGTTTCTTCATACCCACCTACTTCATAGCCTCTTTGAAAAAAGCAACTAATTCACTGTCAGCGAAAACATTTTTAAAAGTTTCGATTGTTTTTGTTAGTGGTTGTTTTTTTACTTCTTCCATTGTATTTTCTTGAGCGATTGCAACTATCTCTAACATTTCTGTTTTTATTTTCTTAGAGTTTTTCACTACATATAGCATTAAAGAAACGCCAGACTTTACTCGCAACTCATCTACATTGTCATCTTTACTAGCTTGTTTAAAATTTTTTTGAATGTAATTTTGCAAATCTAATTTTTCATAAATCTCAGCTGCATGCGGTAGCATATCTAACGCTTTTTCTGTTTGGATCATTATTGAACAACCTCCCGGATAATAAAAAAAGGGGCATTAAGCCCCTAATTTTGGATAATAGATTTTGAATGGTACTTCTTCTAATGTTTCAGCATCAAAATGTGCTTCATATTCTAATGCTAATACTGCTTCATTTTTGTGTTGAGGTTGTAAAGTAAGTCCGTTCTTATTTAAAGCATTGTAAATTTGAATAATAACCGGTTCTTCTGATCCAGATAACTTACCTACATAAGTAATATTGTCTTTGTAATCAATTGATTCAATGGTAGGTTTAGCCGTAATCACATCATAATCAACATCAGTAGTGTCAATGTCGCTTGCAGCTAAAGCGTCTGCCAGTGTTTCTTTTGATATTTCTACAAGATTTACAGTCATTTTAACTTCCCAACCGTCAATCACTTGTAAATTCTTCGGCTTTCCTTTAGGACCATCTATTTCAATATTTCTAATCTCTGGAATCGCACTAAATTGTCCGCCACCTCTAGTTGCTCCTAATAATTTCCCAGATGTTACAGCCGTTGCAAACGTATCTGTTTCAACATCAAAATCTTTAAAATAAGCCCCGGCATCTAACAATAATTTCTCAGCTGTTTTATTTGTAAATCCACTAAACATTTGAAGACCTCCTATCAAAATATCTTAATTGAAAAATTAATTTTCGTTGGTTGATGTTGGTGTCGGTATTGATTGGTGGCAATCTATTTTCACGATAGATAGTAAACTGAATGTTTTCATCTAAATATCGCGCTTTGTCTAAACCTCTCCAGAATTTATCACTGATTTCTTCTATACTTGTAGTGTCTAAATTGTTGTCATAAATATCTACATCAAGATTAAACACTTCTATATCTTCATCTACAAAGCTTGTGGGGAGGTCATAAACGACATGCGGGTAAATAATGATATCTGGTACTTTCTGATAGTAAACTTTAGGGTAGTGTAAGGTGAGAAGGGGTTTTAAAGCATTCCTTAGTTCAATCATTCTGGACCATCCCCACTTTTATGCTCATTCTCGTCAATTAATCCTAATGCGCGATTTTCATCTTCAATGGCCGATAAATACTGAGCTTGAATTCTTCTGATTTCGTTTATGTTTTCATATACAGTGGTACGTAATAAGCCTCTTTTAGGAGAGCCATGTTCACCTAGTTCACCGCGCGATCCATACCAGGTGTCATGTTTAAACCCTATTTGCAAATCTCCTTCTCTTCTACGTAACCAATACTGTGAACTGCTATATAACCTGTTTGTATTTCCATAATCAAAAAAACCAGGCAAATGTCTCAGCTTCTCAATTAATCTTTTTCTGATTAATTTTGCAGTATCTCTGAGAGCAGCTCTGGTTAGCTCTTTTATGGTGTATTTAGCTCTGTCCACATTAGATGTGAATTTCACGCCATTTTTATCTATTTTTGTAACACTTTTAGGTAGAGGCATTATTCATCAGTCCCTCACACACTAATTCCACAGATTCAAAATCAGCGAAATCCTTTTGTGTTTTTGTGAAATAGTGACGAATTACTCTGTATCTAACATTCTCAAATTCAACTAATCTTTGACCTTCATACTCGTACTTATTTAGTACAAATGTTAGTTCAGGTTTCAATCCATGAGTAGCTGCAGCATAATGTTCAGACCTTGTTATCGCCTGAACATCACATAGGACAGTTACAGAGGTTTCCTCCACAATTGGATCACCCATGCTATTTTCAGCAGGAGATAAAGAAATTAGGATTAATTCATGGTCAAACACTATTAGCACCTCCACCGCTGATCAGCAGGTTGTGGAAGCGCCATTGAAAGTGTCTAGGTAAACCATTAGGGCTATCTCTGTTTTGGTATCTCCATGTGGATAGGTCCACGATAAACATCAATTGATTCGCTTTTTCTTCAGATAAAGTGAGGCCATGAACATCTTTCATCTCGGCAATCACACCACTAATTATGGCTAGAATGTACTCATCTCTAATTGTAGAGTTGCTAATACCTAGCCTAGCTTTCACAAGAGATAAAGCAGCTACAGTGTTCATTTATCTTCAACTTCTTCGATTAGCACTTCTTTACGCTTGTTGTCCTTGCTTGACAGCTCTTCAATCCGTTCCTTTTTAGCACGTCCGGACCGGGGGAATTTATCCCCCACCCGGTAAACGTGATTCTCATCTTGAAGATCTGTAAAGGCTTTGACTACGCGATATTTCGCCATGCTTTATCACCCTTTCAGATTAGAATTATTAAGCTCCAGCTGCCGCCTTTGTGATAACTACAAAGTATTCATTGTAGATAGGTTTACCATCATAACGAGCAGTACCTTTAAATACAGTCTCATCTTGGATAAATCGTACATCAGTAGATACAGCTAATTGAACACCTTTACGCTCGCCTAGTAAGTATTTCTTAAAGTCTCCTAGAACGATAGTGTCAGCCGGTGCATATTGACTAAATACAACTCTAGTCCCGTCAGGAAGACGTGGAGATTGAGCAGTTTGTACAACAAGACGTCCATCAGAAGTTGATAAAAATGTTTGTGGAGCAAGTTCAGCATAATATGTGCTACGCTTCATTACTGCAATCACTTCACCTACCGGTACTCCATCATCACCGTCATCAATGATGGACATTTTCCCAACGATATCAGCAAGAGTGAAATCAGATTCCACATTTTGAGCAGTGATACCATTTAAAGCAGTGATAACTCCTTGTGGTTGTTTAGAAGCAGCACCAGCACCTACAAGGATTGCTTTATCAATAGCTTTTGCAATCGCCATTGATAAACGGCCCTCAATAAAGTTTGCTAGATTAATCATGCTATCTTCCAGGACTGCATTACACACTGGAATGAATCCGCCCACTTTAAATCCATCTAATTCAGTTTGGCTGAATGAAGTAGCTAGTTCTTGAACAGGATCACACATCTCAGTCCAAATTGCCTCCGGGATAGCTCCATCCATGATAATACGAGCAGTGCCATTTAATTGTTGTACTGTCACTTCGCGGTAAAGAGCAGAGTAATCACCTAAGCGAGATTGGATCATATCAATTACAACTTCAGGGATTATTAAGTTTGTATCAGAAAGAGCACGCTTATTAAGAGCAGCTTCTGACACCTTAGAATAGAATTCACGTACCTCTGGACGGTTTAATCTTTCTAGCATTTGGCTACGAGTTTCAAACTTGTTAACTTTCATTCGTGTTTCCCCCTCCTGGACTCTGTTTGGTTGTTGTGAATCTGGTGATGCAGAACGTTGTCCTTCATCATTTTTAGGTTCCTTGGAATTCAATCCCTCAAGCTCACCTTCAAGTTTGGAGATTTCCTCTTCCAATTCTTTTTTCTTACCGTCATGCGCTTCCTTATCAGTGTCAAACTTGTTAATTTCCTCTTCTACGGTGGCAACTTCCTCGTCTGTACTAGCTTCTTCCAAGGCTGCTTCCAGGTCAGCAGAACGTTTAACAAGCTCCTCACCCTTTTGGTTTAATTCCTCAAGTAATGATTTACGCTGTTCAATTTTCTTCGCCAGCATTAGTTGTTTTAGTGCCATGCTTCAATCGCTCCCTCAATTGATTTTTTTTAGCTTCTCTCATACGCTTAATGTCCCTCTCGTAATCTGCTTTTCTAGCTTGTACAGAGGTGTCAGCGTATGCAGGGAATGTGACAACAGAAATCTCATGAAGGTCTACTTTCTTCAACCGCCATTTAATTGATCCGTCATCCCTAAACTCTGTTTCTTCTTCTAAGATTCTGAAACCAAAACTACACTGATCAACATCTCCACGCTTCAAACGAGCATAGGCATTAACCGCATCAGAATCATCTTCATTGACTTTGACTTTTCCCCACAGACCTTTGCCATCCACACGAAGCTCAAGTGTGCCTGACTTAGTTCTACCTAAAACAAGGTTAGTATCATGGTTAATAAGTGCTCTTACATCATTAGTGACACTTTCATTAAAAGCGCCTGGATCAATTTCTTCGAATGCCCCCGGCCACAGTTCTGTCTCAGAGTTAAAAACAGCAAAGTAACCTTCAATCACTTTCTCATCAGACTCAAATCGGGTAGTGAGTTCACTTGGAAGGCTACGGATTTGTACTTCCTTTTCTCTATTCATCATCCTCACCTCCTTGCAAGAGCTTCTTTTGATTGCCTAACATATCGGCAGGAACATAGTTCTCTAATGCCAACAACTCACTCATTCGTGAATCAGGGCTTAGACCTACCCAGTCCCTCCACTCATTCCTATCCATTGCCATACGGTCCACAAGCTCTTTTCCGGCACTTACAAGCTCAGTTAAGTCGTAAGAATATAAACTCCTTGCATTGAATTTGAAATACAAATCTGGAGCATACAGAAGCTTTCTGGTTAGTTCCTGCTCAATTCCTTTTGCTATTGGTAGGATAGTCGAACTAACGAAATGGTTATATTCATCTTTTTTGAATTCTCCAACCCCAACAAAAAAAGCAGGGATTCCAAAGATTCCTGCCACCGTCTTTTTATCCAGTTCTACTGCTTCGTTTATGGCTAAGTCTTTAAGAGATAGTGGTGTTACTTGTTCTACTTCTAAAAGTTCAGCCGGTATAATCCAGGGTTGTCCTGCCTTAGATCTTTTTAAGTACATATCATAGACAGCTTCCCTACCTGTTTCACTGGATAACTCAGCAGTGTGAGCATCTACTTTAACAATAAGAGAAGGCATGTACTTGCCACTCATAAATTCTTTCTTGGTGGCAGTAGCTTGCTTTAAGTTGTGGACGATATCTTTCAATACAACTTTATATCCTTCCCCCATGTATGGTTTATCCGGGTTAGGATTTACCACAAAATGAAGAATTTCATCATAGTTGTACGCTCTGCCCCCATACACAACTTCATATGCATTATCAGTATCACGAAATTTAACCTTTGATGCTGCAAAGGGAATCAGCTCATCAATCAACCCATCTTTAAATCTCGGAAAGACGACACTATTACCATCACCTTCTAACATCAGATTCCTAATAATGTTATAAACCCACGTCTTACGGGTCATAAGGCTATATGGATTAATGTCCATTTTCTTTGAAAGTTCATTTCGAACCCTTACATCTCCACTATCTGTATTCCTCATTAAGTGAATAGTCATAGATGAAATGAGATCAGCAATCTTGTGGACGGCTATTTTTACTTCTGGATTATCACTTAGCTTTGTATAACCAGGAACACATAAAGTGTCATAAGCATCAGTGGTTAAAAAGAACCCTAATGAAGAGTCAGTTGACTCGGTACTTCTAACCTGTTTTTTATTCTGACGTTTCTTTTTACTCAATTACCATCACCTCCCCCAAGCCACTTAGCAGCTGCAGTAGATTTCTCCATGTTTTCGAGTTTTCGCACAGCACCAAAAACCGCAGCATCGAATAAATCAATCCGTTGCTCCGGCATCACCTTTTCATATTGGATCATGTCATCTGTTTTCTCGATGGCCCTTACATTTTGCACACAGTATTCAAAGGCATCAGATCCAAGATAATAAAAGTTCCCATCCTTGGCTTTCTTCTCAATTAAACGGAAACCTTGTGATTTCTTGTGGAAGTATTGAGGCTGATCCACAATACTAAAACCATTTCGCTTCATACCTAAGAAAAATTCTTGAGCAAACTTCCTATCAAATCCTACCTGTTTAATTCTAAAACCTTTTTTCTTCATCATGACAAACCATTTAATAACATCATCATAGTTTACAGTTGGCGTATTACACATAGTCAACCAGCCATCATCTTGCCAGCCAAACAAAGGTATGTTGTCCTCCTCGGCTTTTTGGTGTGCTGTGACGATGGGGAAGAAGGCGTGGGTGATGACTATGTCCACATTGCCATATGAACCATACAAAGCAGCCGCGGTTAAATCGTGCATCTTAGATAAATCCGCACCGCCATACCAATCAATTCTTAATTTAGCCAGGTCATCTAAAGTCCAACTATATTTCTTGTCAGAGTTTTTAAATTCATCAATATTGAAATAAGCTTTCAAAGCAGATGTATATATATTCAAAGACTTTGCTAAAAAATCTTTTCTTTGTTGTGGATCGTTCTGAGCCTGCATGGCATCATTCATCATATCTGATGGACGAATAGAAACACCGTAGGCTGGATTTGCTTTTTCATGTTCGATTGGATTGGTGTAGTCCACATTACCATGCTCATCTTCATCAGCTTTTGCTATGAATACATAGTAAGCTTCATCTTTAACTGTCCCGTCTAATATCTTTTTACAATATTGTAGACGTTGATAACAGAAACTTGTCATGTTATCCCCAGCAGTGGTAATTCCAATCATCAATTTATTGGTATAAGCTTTCATAGCTTCTTTAATGATGTTATATTGCTTGGCCGTTTTATAAGCGTGGAGCTCATCGGCAATACCAATGTTACAGTTTAATGAGTCTTGCTTATCTGGGTTAGCAGCAAGCGCCTGAATGTATATGGATCCATCACCTAAGTCACCTGCAATGGAGTGTTCTTGGTTATTATCGATAACTCTAAAATTATCTCTTTCACCCATTTGGCCTAAATTGAAATTTATAAAATTAAAACTTTCTAGTGACTGTTTCAGTGCGGCAGCAACAATATAAACTTTACTACCACTTCGTCTATTTAAAAGACCAAGCGCCCATGCTAAAGCTGCAGCAAAGGATGTCTTAATATTTTTACGTGGAATATAAATAAACGCTTCTTTAAAGCGCCTAATTGTTGTGTTTTTATGGAAAAATCCTAGTAGATTGTAAACTTGAAACTTATGAAATGGTTCAAGTAAGAAAGGCGTACCCCTTAATGGTGTACCATCTTGCGTTTCACCTTGAGCATGGACAAATGTTTTTTCAATTATTCCGATAACAAACTCAGCATCTTTAGGATTGAAATCATATTCAGGATTCTTCAAGTCATTCAAGAAGCGTTGACAACCTTGTATTTGTTCCTTATTAGCAAGTTTTCTGCCTTCCACAATGCTCTTTGTGTACTCCATAACCAAATCGTAGTTGGCGAATTTTTGACTCATGAGTTACCCAACACCAGCTGCAACTTGGATTTAGGCTTGGCCGGCTCTTCTTTCCTTTTCGGAACACCAGGTTTCTTAATCGCGTTGAACGCTTTAGGGTTAATACAAAGAATATTGGAGTACGTTGCTAGGTCTTTCCTCAGAGCTTCCATTGCAGAATAGATAGGAGTCTTCCTATCATTGGTTGCCCCGGCTTTATTCGTGTATTCCTCTGTGATCTGATAGCCAGATTCCTCAAACGCTTTTTCAAATGCCTGGTACTGGGCTAACATCCCAACATAAATGTCGATAATCTGATCATAATCATCTTTGTACACGCCCAAATGAGCCATCTGCTTCACCGTTTGATTCCTCAGCTGAGTTTTCGTTTTCAATTTTGCCATGATGTTTCCACCCCCTTCCAGATTTGAAAAAGTCGCTCTATTGGAAAAAGTTGCCCCCTTCGGTCCCTGTACTTTTTCAAAAAAATTTTAAAAGGTGGGGGGGATATTTGTACGCTCTTTCCACTGAATTCCTTTTTCCGTTAGCTCGTTTGTAATTCGGTCATGCATTTGGTTATGACACTTGTTGCATAGAGATAAAAGATTCTCGGATAGCAACTTGTATTGAGGATGAGTCTCTAATGGATAGATGTGATGGACAGTAGTAGCAGCTGTGCACCGTCCGAACCTTTTGCATTGTCTACATTCGTAGTTGTCTCGTCTGAGGATGCGGTCACGCTTCTTCGTCCACAGTGAGGAACGGTAGAATGGGTGGACAGTCTTCATCTTCTTCTGATAGCTCCCTTACTACGCTTGAATGTATCCCTGTTCATCCCCATAATGTCATGCCAGTCGACCTTCTCAGGCTTGCGTTTCCTTTTCTTCTTGTTCATACCTTGGAGTTTCTGCCTCTGATCATCAGGTAAACGGTCAGCAATCCTCATATCATCACCCTCTAGGCATAATAAAAAGAGGCACTCCACAGATAAGGAACGCCTCTTTGATATATTTCGTTAATACCATAATAACTCTTTTAAAGCCTAATGCTCATTTTACATTCGTGTTTAAATCGTTTTCTAAACGTTTTGAATTCGTTTGAATAGTTAGGTGTAGGTTGTGGTGTAATCATTCGTTAGAATCAATCCTCGTAAGTCTGGTGATGTGTTCTCGGAATGCACATCACTTTCCTAAACATTTTTTGCAATAAATTCTAGCTGTTGGCTTATCTCCTACTACTCTGTCCCTATCAATAACACCATTGCATTTCATACAAATACCTTGTATCAATCTTAATGTTCCTTTAGCTTTTGAATGATGAAGTGAACCGCCTTTTCCAACGCAACAAATAACTAAAAGCAAAATTAAGAAAAAAGATATTATAGTAATGATGTTTCCACATAACATTACAGTTTTCACTCCTCGTTGCATAGTTTTGGTCATTTATCAACTGACTCGAATACCTCTATCCGTAAGATGAATGCTAACTTATAGAATATCCTCGGCTTAAACTTCTGGTGGTAGTAAGTCTCACTCATACCCAACTCATTGTAAACTTCATAATCAAATAGCTCATCATCACCAAAGTATTTCATGATGACTGCTTGCCTCTCTTGTTTCGTCAGCCGGTTCACTGCTTTTCTTATACGCCCAAGATGATTGTCTCTTGCTATCTCAAAGTCTACCTTCTGGATTACAGCATTCTCGGTGGAGGAATTGAATTCATTGGTGTTAGAAGGTGTAACAAGTGAATAAGAAGCGGTGACTTTCGGCAGACGCTCTTCTGGGACCGTTAGTAAATAATAACGATACAGTTCTAATGCCTGCTCAACATTCTTCTGAGTTTCTTTTCTATTTATCTTCGGTAACTTGAATAACTGTAATTGAGACACCAAGATCCCCTCCTATGATATAATGAGTTAGGTTTGGTCAGGAGCGATCCTGGCTTTTTTTATTTTCCTTCCACAAGGTCATAGAACCATACAGCGTCATTCAAATCGAGAGCTAGGTCAATTAGCTCTTTTTTTGTTTCATCATGAACCGGTGAAAGTTTTAGGAATTCTTGATACATCCACACGATTACGCTTGTATTCTCTTTTGAACCGTTGAAGCATCTTACTTTGACTTTCTTTTTAACTTCGTCCAATTCCAATACGTAGCCCTTGATACCATTATAACCTTCTCCGACTCCGATAACTTCTACCCAATCACCTTCTTTGTAAGGAAAAGCTGATTGTTTATCCATTTGTATTTTGTGCTGGTAAGCATAAACTAAAGAATCTAATGAATCATCTCGCTTCAAACTAGAACCTCCTCTCCGTTCTTTTGCTACGGTCATTCCTAGTTAAAGTGTTAATGTCTGCAAAAGCTGTTCCCTTTGGTACCTTTTTATCCATCTCATCTTTAGGACCAATAGGATGTTTCTTGATGTAATCCTGTCTTTCTTCCTCAGTCATGTACCAGACAGTTACTTTACCGATCATGAATTCTTCTCCTTTCTTAACAGTTATTCCGTATATTTACTAACTTAGGCTTTCTGTCTATCACTTGATCTTTCAAAACCTTTACTTTCATAGGGTTGTACTGATGAGATTTTCCCGGTTTAGTTCCACTTATATCAGAAAATAAATCTTTCAAAGCATCAAATATTTTATTGAAAGCTTTAACAAGTTCTTCAAAAGCACCCCTTACTTGTTCAATTGCTTCTTGGTACTCTTTATTTTCCATAAAGTCACCCTCTTGGATTTACTGTGCTATATCTTCGAACTGTTCAGTAACGACCATGCTTCTTTAAAAAATCTTCCGTATCCCTAATTCTGGTTATTAAAATACTGTTTTTGTGCCAAATCTCATTGGAGTCCTCTTTAATCCTAAGAAGTATCTCCAATTCATTTTCAGCACTATCAAGTTGACCATCTAAATACCCTTTGTCATATTGTTTGATAACAATTGCCTCCTGTTGCACCGTTTGAGTCAGATGTTTGTTAAACATTCTTCTCGTATTATGCAATACCAATTAAATCTTTATAAAGCTTTTCAAGTGTTTCCACTGGTACACCGCCATAAACTGTTCCTTCATAATGTTCACTTAGTTCTGAGATAACTTCCTTGTTTTCAGTTACTTCTTGAACACTTACAAATTCACCATCTTTGAAAATTGCTAACTCCATTGAAGAATACATTTCTAACGGTAAAGTCTTTCGTGGTGAACAATAATGACCGTAACTAGCTTGAATTGATAACCCAACTTCATCCGAAATTTTCACTTGTTTAAACATCCTAAAACCCATATCTTCATAAGTACCAATAGGCTGACCGTACTCTTTCATTTTCAAACTACCATCAGTTTCAACTAACTTTTTAATAAATTCCATTTTTCCACTACTCCTTTATTTCGCATTATGAGTCGACTATCCATTAATCCTCATCTTCCAGAGCAATGGCAATCTTGTAGTCTGTACCGTTGCTGGCCTCCATTCTCTTCTTATGGGTAGGAGAGGATAAAAACCGAACACTCTTCTCACTGACTCCCATATAATCAGCACATTCTTTTGCAGTCCCTACACAAATGAACTCATCACCCTTGTAGACTGCATAGTGCCTGGTAGTTTTCTTACACATGACTGACTAACCTCCTAATCTTCTAAACTAGAATCAAGTCCAATGGTGATGAGATAAACAAAAACTAAAATGCAGATAATCTCAAACATGCTGGATCTCCTTAAATAAGACTCTGATTTCACTTGAGAAACGATTAACAACATGCATTTCATGGTCCAAGTTCTTCACGATCAGCCAGTCAGCAGGATTAAGGTTGTTTTTAACCATTAAAATCTTTTGAGCTTTAGTAGGACGTTTGCCATGTTTCATAAACCTTCTCCTTCCAGAGGAGGAAGCAACCTTAGTTGCCCCCTTTTCCACCTCTTTTAATTTGGTTAGGGTGCTTGCAATTGATACCTCTGGCCGTTCCACTCAATAACAGTAGGAACACCGTTTTTAACCTTGATGACTTTAATATCCATTGGCCTGTCTCTCATGATTTACTTTGTTCTTTTCGAAATAGGCTTTTTCTATTTCCTCCCAAGTAAATCCATTATTTCACCCTCTGCAGCTTAGATTCTGATTCTTCCTCTTTCTCGAATTCATCCAGGCTAAGTTGGCCATCTTCCACCTTTGCGGTTCCATCCTTTTCAACCTGGTACTTGATTCCGTCATGAGATTCGTTAAACTCATCGATACTCATTTGAGATTCCACGATATGCAACGTCACATCTGAGCCAGCTTTCTTGTAAAAATTGAAAGATTGCTCTGCAGAAGTATCGCCTTTCACGATGAATTCAAGGGTGGTCTTTTTGCCATCCTTAGTAGTTTTGCTGAATTCACAAGTTAGTTTTTCTTCCACACCTTCGATCTGCAGCTCCACTACTTCACGAGTCATTTGAGAAAGCTCCTGCTTTTTCTCGTCATCGCCTTTCACGTAAAACTGGATAAGTTCTTTCTTGCTGTCCTTCGTCTGTTTGTTGAAGTTTGCTTTTACAGTTACTTGCATGCTTAGCACGCTCCTTCTAAGATTTTATAGACTACTTCATATTGATAGGTTGGTAGAGTTCCACTGTTTTCAAATCCGTCAATGCCCTCTTTGACTATCCATGAAAGACGTGCAACATGAGCTAAGATGTAGGCGTCTACCACATTGTCACTTCTGTGTGTAAATCCAAAGTGCTCTTCAACGGCTTTCATGATTGCCTTTTTCTTTTGAGGACCCGTCAGGCGTTTCTTGCTACCTTTCTCCCCTTCCCAACCGGTTATATTTACAAATTTCTTTACTGCATTTGGCGCTGCCTCGTAATAGCTTAATTTCCGCTTGTAAATCTCGTTTCTTATGCCGTGGTGCAATCCCCCTGCAAACATGGCTTTTTGCGTACTGAAGGGGAATCCTTCGATGCAGATAATATCATCGGGCTGAATGTGAGATATTACCTCGTTAATGAGAGTAATCATTCTTTTTGGATCAACTGAACCAACCCCGGTTAGTTCTTTTGCTCGTATTACCTCACCATGTTCATCTAAAGCAACAAATCCCGTTTTAGTAGATGGGTCAATTCCTACGAATCTCAATATTTCTTACCTCCGTGTTTATAAGGGCGGTGCTTGTTGAGCTCCATCTTTCTAAGGATATGGTGCTGCAGGTCAATCCCCTTACTACCAGCGGTATCGAATACCCGGATGCAAATATCCGCTAATTCTTCAGCGAATTCTTCCTCTGTTCCTTTGCGATCAGCTTCAAGTGCTTCACTAACCTCACTATGAATCAGTGCGAGTTGCGTAGCTGTTTCAATCGGCTGGTCGTACCATCCTTTTTTCTTGGCAGTTTCATGGGCCTCGTGACAAAGTTTACTTATTAGCATATTCCCAACTCCTCTCTCCGTTTTTGATTTTGATAAATGGCGTTAACCTCTGTTAAAGTAAGTTTCTGCAGATCTTTTCCGTCCGGTGTTCGGGTATACCCCATGTTGATAAGCCTGTGGATAAGCGTTTTTTTCTCCTCCTCTACCAGTTGCATTAAGCGCATCACTAACCTCCTGTTTGCAGTTCTAACCGCTCTTTATATTCCTTCAAATGCTCATTCATCCTATTGCGAAACTTTTCCTGAAAGTAGAATCGCAACTTTTCTTCATCATCATCCATGGCAAGCACCTTTTTTTCATAAATGAGGAAATCTAGGAGTAATAAAAGGGACTCTTGGTTGTAATCAACAGCATCTAAATACCATTCTCTAATTTGCATTTTTTTGATGTAGATCCCGCATCCGTTGGGTCTCTTTGTTGTAGTAGATGTCCACTTTCCCAGTAGGTCCATTCCGTTGTTTGGCAATGTCTACTTCCAGGATGTTTTTCTTGTCCGACTCAGCATCATAATATTCATCTCGGTATAGAAACCCGATGATGTCAGCATCCTGCTCGATACTGCCGCTTTCCCGTAGGTCTGACATAACAGGTCTTTTGTTGGCTCTTTGTTCTACACCACGAGACAGTTGGGCAAGTGTAATGACCGGGCACTTAAATTCTTTGGCCATTCCTTTCAAGTTGCTACTAATCTCAGACACTTGTAGATGTGCATTTCCGTTGTGGCTTTCTTCGGCTTTTATCAACGTGAGGTAATCAATCATGACCAAGATCTTCTTATCCGGATTCTCCCTCTTCACGTCACGTACATGCGCTCTCATTTCGTTAATGGTTTGTCCGGTCTTATCGAATATCTGAAGTTTAATCCTTTCCAGAATTCCTATTGCTGTTACCCAGTTCTGGCGATCGTTGTCATCGAAATAATGATATGGTTTTCTTGCCTTTATCCCTTGGATTCCTCCAAGAAGACATAACATCCGTTTGATCAGGCTTTCTGCACTCATTTCTAGTGAGAATATGACTGGAATAGCTCCTTTAAATCCTGCATTGGCAGCAATGTTTAGTATGAAAGCCGTTTTTCCCATACTTGGTCGGGCTCCGAAAATAATACTGTCTTCATCTTGGAATCCATCCGTCATATCATCCAGATCCATGAACCCGCTCGGGATTCCGGAATATCCCTTCTCTACTTTGATAAGAGGTAATTCGTACATCTGGACTAGGTGCTGATTTAAATCAAATTTCTCTTTGGTGCCAGTCTTGTCAATGTCATTTAGCTGCTTAATTACTTTTTGAATCTCGGTAGTATTGAATTCGGGATTATCCACAACAGGCTTTAAAATATTGTGGATATTAATCTTTTTCCAAGCTTCAATTACTGATGATTCATAGTTTTTAAACCCATGTACGGAAGGAACGCTTTCTTTCAAAAGGGAAAGGTGTGCAGTCCCTCCAATCCTGTTTAGGTTATGCCGGCCGATCTGTTCAATTATTGTGATTGCATTGATTGGTTGATCCTTATCGGCTATTTCTTTCATAGCGATAAACAGCTCTTTGTTTTGATAGTGCTGGAAGTGCTCTGTCTTCAAGGTGATTTCTGACATGATGGTGCTATCGATTAAGATACAACCCAATATGGCGCATTCAGCTTCGTAATTAATCACGCGATCCACTCCGTAACTTCCTCATGAAAGCAAGATGTTCATGATTTACTTTTGATTCAGATGGCAGTTCGTAAAGGTCCGCTATGGTAGGTGGAAACTTGCTTGTTAATACATGTTTTTTCACCTTGGACCTTACCTGGTTGAAATCTTGGTCTTCTAAGAATTCATGCCATGCTTCAGCAATTGTTTTGATTTTAATTTGTTGCTCAGAAGGCAAAATGTTTTTAGTAAAAGGATTGTTGTACATCTTTTCAATTAGTTGGATAATCTCCAAGACTTCCTTTTTATTCATTCTCAAACTCCTTTGCTAAGGCATCATAGTCCACATTATTGGCTTTCTTATGGGACTTGATATTTACTTGAAAGTGTTCCAGATCTTCCACTGACTTGATTCCTTCCTTTTTCCACTTTCTTAACTTGTTATAGACAAACAACCAAGTCTTTCCGTTTCCTCTTGCTGATTCTTTAATGGCCTCTTCAATCATCATTTGAGGATCAATGAAACCAAAATTCTCAAAGACATCATTTATGTCATCCCTAAGAAAATCATTTATGTCTTTTTCCCCTACGATTTTGCTCTTTTGAAGGAGTTCTAAAATCCTCTTCACAGTGTTTCTTTCCTCCTCCTCTTTATTTGTCTTTAAAAAAATGTCTTTAATAATGTCTTTAAGGGCGCCTTCGTCCTTACTCTCCCAATCGGTTACGGTCTCTTGGAGTTGGTGTTTTACCAACTTTTCAATTGGTGTTTTACCAACTTTAACCCCTAAAAAAGTTAGTGTTTTACCAACTAGGTCATCTAAGTCGATTGGTGTTTTACCAACTTTTTTGTTTTTTAGATTGAAATGAACTAACTGATCCACCCTATTTTTGTTCCATCCTTTATTAGGGTTTATGTGCCAAAGTTCGTAGTTTTTTTTAAACGAAAACTTTTTACCTTCTTGATTCCAGTCAATAACATTTGCCTCTTTTAAATAATGGAGTTCTTTTTTTATATCGCTCCTATGGATGCCAGCGACTTCAAAATCACTTAATTTATCAATCACGCAATCTTTTTTATTGCATCCATACGACAATCGGATAATGAGGTGAAGGATGGCTATTTGTCGCTTAGAAAAATCCCGTCTGATAATTTCATCCATCAGCTCATTTGCAATTCTTATGTAGCCATTTTCCACTTGAACATTAGCCAAGTCCCTTCACCCCCCATATTTCTTGATACAAATTAATATGTCAGCTTTGTTCTCGCCTCTCGGAATGATTTTCTTTTCTTTGAGGTCTGGATGATATCTAGACATAAAACCTTTAATATAACGAACATACAAATTCTTATGACCACCAGATAGCCCTTTATAGATGTACGGAATTTGAATATGGTACCTCAAATTACTCCAGCTCCATGCCCTCAAAATCATCAAAACTCATTTCTTCTGCTGCTGGCTTTTGCTTAGGAAAATCGTAATCAAGCATTTTCTTAAGAGCCACAACTTCCTGCAGGGTAAGCTCCTTGCTTTTCTTCTGGAACTTCTCTTGGATATAATCCTTTAAATCTTCTTTACTCACACCCCGGTCATTTACGATGTTTTGAATCTCTGCCCATGTTTTAGCCAAAGCATCGTCTGCGTCAATTACTTCTCCTTCATTAACTGAAATAGATTTATTATCTTCAGGAGTAATATCTACTCGTTGACGAGGTTGATATGGTTCTATTTCTTGTTGGTCCTGATCGTCAACGTCAATCCCGAACTGAGCCTTAAGCGCTCTTTTTAAAACGTGTTTCTTAAACATGTCGTTAAAGTATGTGTTCCATTGACTACCCGATTTTTTACTAAGGTGCTCAACCTCTTCACGTTCAATAATTACTAACTTATCTGGAAAACCTTCTCGTCTAGCAATGGCATAGCATGCAGCTACTTTACCTCGAGGGAACTTGATTCCATGTTTAACCACTCTTACTTCCTGTGTATTTTCATCTACCGCAAATTCAATATCATCATTTTCATGGACCAATTGAGTGGTAACACCTCGATAATCGTCACGCTGCTGTGCAAGGTACTGAATTCCCTCTACCGAAACCTGGATACTCATTTGGTTGCCATACTTGATGAAATAAATGTGATTTTTAAACGGATCCAAACCATTGTTTTTGCAGATTTGGATAAACAAAGCAAGTTCCTCGTTTGTAGCATTTTTCGCAATACTGTTTACTACAATGTCCAGTTCCTTTTGAGTGAAGTAATTCTCGAATTCATCAGTTCTAATTGGCGCAAGTTGATTTTTTGACATTACAATCTTCCTCCTCCATAGTTATCTGAAATCATCATTGCGAAATTAGCTATGTTGGCACATCTTAAAGTGATTTCATACTTGTCATGATCTTCTTTCAGTAATTCAGTTACTAATCTGTGATAATTTTTACTTAACTCACGTTTTAAAAATTGCCAGTGTTCATTTTTCCAATGCCCTTTCTGTTCGTTTAAAGCAAGCATTATTTCCATTGCCTGAGCAAACTCTCTTACTTCTTTTCTTGGTCCTGGTTGCGGATCCATCTGTTGAACAAAGTTAGCAACCTCGTCACCTAGTTCAAAAACATGAACACAATCCCTGTCAGCGCCCATTCGAAGGGCAATCATTTCGCTTCTTGGATGGTCCCTGTACGTTTCTAATAAAGGGTTATTTTGAAATGCATCTTTCGCTTTTCCTACAAATTGCAAGTGCTGATTAGTTATCTGATGGGTCAACGGACGATTCTCCCTTCAAAGAAACTGTTTTTATACTAAACTCCTCATCTACCACTCTCGCAACGATTAGCTGACCGGGCGGTGAAGTGAATTGAAGAATGGACTCCGCATTGTCCACAAAAGTAGGAGATATGATATCAGCTTGCTGGGAAAGAACTTCAATCAGTTCCAGACCTGCCTTAATTTTTTCAGCAGCAGAAAGCTTGCTGTAAGGTCTACCATCCATTTCGATTTCGAAGGTGGCTTTCTCTTCCCCGTTCTTTAATTTTTCGTATAGCTTCACAGTGATCTTGGTAAAGAGGTTGTCCACCTTACTGACCATCAACTCAGAACGAATGGTCCGGAACTTCTTAATTGCTTCCACAATGCGTTGTGATTCATTACGGTCTTTCCGGATAGCCTCTGTCTGCTGGCGCGCCTCTTTGATTTCATTTTCCAAGTAAGCAATACGGCTAGCTGCATCCAATTGAAAACGAATCTGCATGATTTCATCATCGATTTTCATTTTTTCACTTGTATCGATTTGAACTTTATCAGGAAGAGCGGAGAGGATAGTTTGGATAGCATTCCTTTCCTGCACCAACTTTTTCCCATGCTCGACCTCTGTGTTGAACCTCTTCTGTCTTTCCTCTTTCACCTTTTGGACAGAAGTTTCGTCCAGAGGCTGGCCGCACTTGGTGCAGTTTTCTTGAATTTGTTCTTCCTTAATGCGATTCACCGATTGCTTCTGTCGTTCAATCTGATCAGCAAATCCATTCAATTTGCTTTCTAACCGAATTCGTTCATTGTTGCTTTGAATGATTTCCTTATCATGATTGTCCAGATCTTCCCTTTGTTTTTTCAGAGTGTTTACTCGAGTGATAAGCTCTTGTTCATTGACATTCGAATCAGCGTATTTCTTCAATTGTTCTTCAAGCGTTAAAGATCGTTCAGCTGCTCGTTCATATGCCTTATCATTTTTGTTGTAGCGGTCACGATGTACCTTTTCCAAGTCATCCAATGAATACTTTTTCAGGTTGTCTTCTAATGCTTCTTTGTCCAGATTCTCCATCTTAGCCAGTACTTCCTTATTCAAAGGTTCGCTGATGTACTGGAGCAGTTGAGTGCGTTGTTCATCCCATTTCTGACTAGAAAAGAACGTCGGATTAAATAGTGAGAAGAAAAGTTTTTCATCCCACAGGGAATCAACCAATTCATTGAATGCTGTGGCTTTTTCCGGCACTTCATTGATGTAATACTTTGCTGTTTTCTTTTGGCTACGTGACAGGAGAATTTGAGTGCCATCTACTTCAATAAGCAGCTTCACTGTAGACTCTAGGTCAGTACCTATAGGCATAGGCTCAAGCTTGGAGCCCATTACATCTTTCCCGTACAGGCACCAGGTCACAGCGTCACCGATTGATGACTTGCCCGCACCGTTGCGGCCATGGATATTAGTAATGTCGCTGAGAACCACCTTTAAAGATGTGTGGTTTTTAAAATTCGTTAATTCTATTTCGATAAACGAGATCCGTTTCATATTTACCTCCATTTGATTTTTTAGAGGAATTCCGATAGAATCTTTACAACCAGTAAGATTTATCCGAAATTCCTTTTATGGCCCACTTTCCTACAAGTGGGTTTTTAATTTTCTCCAGCAACTTTTCTTTCGGCTCCTAGAATATCCACTAGGTAATCAATGGCATTCGATTCTAGGATTGTTTCTCCATTGTGGATGAGGATATAATCACCTTTTTTCACCTCATCCCCACAAGCATCATTTCCTTCATGCTGATCAGCTTCCTTTTCGTAACATCCATATGGGCAAATGTGGTCATATTCCTCATCTTCCATAACTTCAAATGTTTTATGACATAACCAGCATTTCTTCACTACCGTTTGCATTTTCCCACCACCTTTTTTAAAAAGTTGGAATACTTGTCCTCCTTCCCGGCATAATATGTACTAAGATGATTAAATTGGTGTCTGTAGCACCGCACTATCCTAGAGGGCAGACAGTCAGGTAAGGGGTGGACCTAACCATCCTTCGTCTAAGACAGTGCGGCAATACAGAAGACTTGCCGCAACACTTCCACAGTGTTAAAATAACAATTGTTCGTATTTAGTAGTATGAACGGCAGTTTAGTGTCTTCAGCACTAAGCTGCTTATTTTTGTTCTAATGCTTCTTTAATCAATGCTTTCCTTATGTATAAAACTTCTAGTTGACTTGCTATATAATCCGCCATATCCTTCATGCCTTGTGCTAAGTAGAGCTCCTTCACCTGAACACCTATTCCAATTGTGTTAATAAGAGATAAGTAGTCTTTCTTTGTTACAGTTTGATAGGTTGTTGCCATATTCAATCCCCCTTCCTTCTATAACTTCTCCACCAACTTCACAATGCGATCAGACCAACCTAGCTTTTCAACAGCCCATAAGCTAATACCAGCAATCAACATGAGTGAAGTAAATCCGAGCAAAGCAATCATTTTTCACCTCCTAGCTTGTCCTTCTATAGAAGAGCTCCAAGTTTCTGGAGCGTTTCATCGGACTGTTCGTTATTCGATATTAAATTTCTTAACAGCTTTATGTTTGTAATACTCTTCACCAGTTAATAGTTTGTAAATATGCTTGTTGAATAAATAGACTTCTGGAAGCAACCCTTCTCGTTTGTCTTTTGAAGTGTCCCATGCGACTAAATTTCTTGCTATAATCCTTGTTAGTTCCTTTACTGATACGCCTTTAACAATCTCGAAAACACTTTCAAATTCATCTTCATACATAAATATTTGATTCGCTACTTCACCGTCAAGTTCTTGTTCAAGTGAAACAATTTCCCCGTCAAACTTAGCTCTTAATTCGCTTGAACCGTAAATAACTTTTTCATTCACATTACTTCCTCCTTTTAATTGAGTAGTATCTGTCTACGATTACCTGGCTTTCTTCATCTGGATGATGTGTTTAAACCTACATTTTCTACACTCAATATGTGTGATATTTCCAACAACGTAGTTAATCACATCATCATCACTTCCACATTCACACTTTCTTTGTGCTGCATGAACACGATCCCAGGCTTTCACTTTAGGGTGTACTTCTGTTTCCAGACGTTTCATTGCCATAGGTTCAGATGTGGCGGTGATGAACCCTTGATGGATTACAATGTCATCACCGATAATGTAGTGGTATTCATACAATTTCAATTAAAAGTCCCCCTTTTAAATAGCTGAATTCTTATGACTTTGCTCCTCAATCCATCTAAAGAAAGCTTCTCGGTTTACCTTCTTATGTCTCCCTACAGGGAATACCGGAAAATCTTTTCGCTTCATCACTTCATATGCGTAGTGATAACTTACTCCTAAAATTTCAGAAACATGTTTCGCTGTCATCATGATTGGATACTTGTCTTTAACTTCCTGACTTATCATAAGTTGCACCCTCCTCTTTGTTAACCCATAGGTTGACTAATTTTCGAAAAATAAATCCTCAACTCTACAATTAAGGATGTGCGCCATTCGAATCGCTAATCTGACACTGGGGTTTTCTTTGCCGTTTTCAATTTTGTTCATATAGTACTCAGAAATCTTTAATTTTCTTGCAAGATCCTTCTGGCTCAAGGATAAATCTTCGCGTAATTCTTTGATGTTGTTTCCCAACAAGAAACCACCTTTCTAATAAAGTTGAGTTATTGGTTTACTTAACCTTATTATAACCCGGTGGAGTTATAAGTCAACAATTTTATTTAGTTTTATTTAATTTTATTTTTATTCGTATGAAATTTATTGTAGTTATTTAATACTAATTTAATTTATTTCCATATTAGGAACGCCTTTAATATTGATAACTCTTTTAGAGTGACGCATAATATATCTGTTGAGTGATAATGAAACAAGGGGTGAGTATTTAATTGGATCACATAAAAGAAAGCATTGGGAAGAGGATCAGGACTAAAAGAAAAGAGAGAAAACTTAGTGCTGAAGAATTAGGGAATCGAGTTGGAGTTTCTAAAAGTTTTATTTCTAAAGTTGAAACTGGAAAGAGTAAAGCTAGTGTTGAATTTTTGAATAAGATTAGTGATGTTCTTAATACACCAATAAGTTATTTTTTAGATGAATTTAAAGAAGAACCAGATGAAGAATTAAAACAAGAAGATGTGGAATGGATTTATTTTAGAAAAGAAGTAGAACAAGATGATATTTCTATAGAGGAAATTAAAAAGATATATAAATTTTATAAAATGACATTAGATGACAAAAATTGATTAAGTAAATTATATACAATTATTGATTTACCAAGGTGTCTTGTCACCTTTGTCGAAAAAGAACAAGATATTTTCGACAAATTCCCCCTTTTACTAATACCCAAATAGGGTATAATCAAAAATGAAAATACAAACACTCGTTCGTATTTTTGTTCGGTCATTATCCTGGGGGGGTATTTCAATGAATGATAAAAGGGTTGTCAAAGTTGATGAGTTGCCAGAAGGAATAATTATAGAAACAACATCCACTCTTCTTGTTGGTACTGGTTTGAAATACAACAAGGGAGCTGCTCAACAATGAAAGGATATTTTCGTAAAAGAGGGGACAAATGGAGTTTCACCGTGGATGTAGGTCGTGATCCACTCACAGGTAAGAGGAAACAAAAATCAAGAAGTGGATTTAAAACAAAAAAAGAAGCTGAGAAATCTCTAAATGAAATGATTTATGAATTAGATAAAGGAACATATTTTGAACCGAATAACATTTTATTTAAAGATTTCGCTTGGGAATGGTTTGATAACCACAAACACCGACTAAAGGTGACAACAGAAGAACAATATTATTCAAAAATTAAAAATCACATCATTCCGTTTTTAGGTCACTATAAATTAAGTGACATTAAGCCGGTTCATGGACAAGCCTTCACCAAGCACCTTTTATCAATTATGAAACAGTCCACAGCGCATAAGGTGTTCTCTATCACAAATTATATTTTATATGGTGCTGTTACTTTGGAGTTGATTCAAAAAAACCCTTTCAAAAATGTAACGAAGCCCAAAGATTCCCGAGGGAAAATTGATACCTGGGATTTTGAAGAATTAAATGCTTTTTTGAATTTCGCTAAAACCTATAAAGACGGGTTCAGAGATAATCCATTTTACTACAGGATATTCACTGTGGCTGCTTATACCGGAATGAGAAAAGGTGAAATATTAGGATTAAGAAAACAAGACGTGGATTTCGAAGCTAAGAAGTTAAATCTTCGAAAGAGCGTTATAGAAACAAAAAAAGCAGGAGTCTCAACTGGTGAATTGAAAACTCTTGCTTCTTATAGGCAAATCTCTATTGATGATCTCTTATGTTCCATTTTAAAGGAACAAATTTTAAAAAACAATAGTAATAAATTACGTTTAGGTGCAGCATACCAGCAGAACGGATTAATATTTTGCAGAGAAGATGGTGCACCTTTTAGACCCTCTACAATTAACAAACCTTTTAAGATTTTCATAAAAAAAAGTGGAGTCAAAGATATAAGGTTCCACGATCTAAGACACACACACGCTACATTGTTATTAAAGCTTGGAGTAAATCCTAAAATCGTTTCAGAAAGATTAGGCCATTCAAATGTTAAGATCACATTGGACATTTACTCACATGTTACTTCGGATATGCAAGAAGACACGATGTTTAGATTTTCTGAAAAGCTTTCTAAAATGCAGTAATGTGGTCAATTTGTGGTCATGCCCTATAAATGAGCTATGAAAACACTGTTACATCAAGGTTTATAGGGCTAGTTCCATAATCATATCCGGATCGTGCCTTAGAATGGCTTTTAACCCAGAGGCATAAGTAATACCAGCCTTTTCATTTACCTGCACTTGCAAAACATGTCTGCTTTTTCGCTCAACAGGATCTTCTAAGGTAATGATATTGCGTTGCAGCAAACTTTTTGATTCCTCTAGAATGGAATACAGTGTAGTGGTTTTCCCAGATCCAGTAGGACCGGTGAACAAGACAAGTCCATGGGAGTGCTTCATTAAGGAAAATAACTTTCTGGTAGAGTTCGGGAATAGGGATAGGTGTTTTAAAGGGAATTGTTTATCATCATGCGGCAGGATTCGGATAACCAGGCTTTCCTGGTTAACTGTCGGCAACGTAGAGAGTCGAAGGTTAATCGGTTTGGAGTCAACGTAGAGCTTTAAGGCGCCGTTCTGGGGTTTTCTTGTTTCTCCGATGTCCATTTCGGCCTGGAACTTTAAGTGGGACAACATTCTTTCATAGATTTCAAGCGGGAGTTCTTCTTGATCATAGAGGTAATGGTCGAGTCGAAAAAGAACTTTAGCAGACGCTTCTAGGGGTTTAATGTGAATATCTGAAACTTGTAAGCGGACTGCTTGACGAACAATTTCTTCACATTTCTTTTCAATATTCATTTGTCACCTCAATTGTCATTGAATTTAAGGGTTGTGATGTATTACTCCTTTCCAATAAAATTAACTGCCCTTATATTATTCTTCAAAAAATGACAGAATCCTTCAATGTTTTTAATTTCCTCAAAAAAAAGTTCCTCTCTTTAAAAAGATCAGGAACCTTTTAAATATTCTTCTATAATACGGCCAATCTTCTGAATTGCTCGCTTACCAGAAGGATTTTCAATTAGATTATCTACTAGAACTGCCATTATCAAGCTCTTCTCTCCAAATGTCACAATTCCACAGTCATGTTCCACACCTGGCAGCTCGCCTGTCTTGTTGGCAACTTGAACAGTATTTAGATTCATAAAAAATGGCAACTTGTCCAGGAGCTGTTGACCTCTTAACATACTCATCATTAATTGCTTACTTTCTACGTTCAATACATTAGACTTGGGATCTAGGAGAATCTTTAGACACGCAACTATATCTCGTGCACATGTTCTGTTTTCCAACCCTGCATCGGAAGCTTTAACATCCATCATTTTTCTTTCTAGTATCGTGTTGCTTAATCCTTGCTCCGTACAGAATTTGTTAACAGAATCTATTCCGATAAGGTCAATAACTTTATTGGTAGCACTATTATCGGATACCGTTATCATCAATGTTAAAAAGTCGCATAGAGTGAAACTTGTATCCTGATCTAAATACTGAATAACACCTGCTCCACCAACACGACTTTCACTTTCAATATTCATTCTGTCAGACAGATTTATGTTGCCTGCCTCCACCTGTTTAAGAGCTGCCATTAATAGCGGAATCTTTATCAGACTAGCCGCCTTTTTCGGTACATCACAATCTTTTTCCAGTAGCTGGCCACAATTGTCCTCCAGCATAAAACTAACGTGTCCGGCCGTGGAATCCACCACTGCCTGAACACGTTCCTTCAACTCCAACAATCGGGTTTCAGTTCCCATCATGTGCACTTGCCACCATTTCCCTTACTTTATCTGGACCAACAATCTTTTCGTTATATAAGTGGCATGCCACATAGTGCCTGTCCTCTACTTCCTGCCAATCAGGAACCGATTGGCTGCAAGCTTCCATGGCGTGAGGACAGCGGGTGCGGAAGACACAGCCGCTTGGTGGATTTATCGGGCTAGGTATCTCACCTTGGACAATTTGCCTTTCACGCTTGTCTTCTAGATCCGGATCCGGTATTGGTATGGCAGATAATAAGGCTTGTGTGTAGGGATGCAATGGCTTTTTGTACAGTGCCTTACTCTCCGTCAGTTCCATCATTTTCCCCAGATACATAACCCCTATTCTGTCACTGATATGCTTGACCATAGATAAATCATGGGCAATAAACAGATAGGTTAAGCCTTTTTCCTTTTGAAGCCGTTTCATTAAGTTCACAACTTGAGCTTGGACGGATACATCCAATGCAGAGATTGGTTCATCGGCAATGATAAAGTCTGGATCCAAGGCCAGCGCACGGGCAATACCAATTCGCTGTCTTTGTCCCCCGCTGAATTCATGCGGGTAACGGTTCGCATGCTCGCGGTTGAGACCAACATCCTCCAACAATTGATAGACGCGCTCTGTTCGATCTTTACTATTTTTATAGATTCCATGTACTTCCATGGGTTCAGAAATGATTTCTTTCACTGTAGAACGCGGATTAAGAGATGCATATGGGTCTTGGAATATCATTTGCATGTTTCGGTGGAAAGCGAATTTTTCCTTCTCCGTTAGGCTGTGGACATCTTTTCCGTTAAAGGTCACCTCGCCTGCTGTTTTCCCATAAAGACCAATGATGGTCCTTCCGGTAGTTGATTTACCACAACCAGACTCACCAACAAGGCCGAATGTTTCCCCTTGATATATATCAAATGATACGTTGTCTACCGCTTTTAAGGTTTGTTTTTTTCCAAGGAAAAAATATTTCTGCAGATTTTTTACTTGAAGTAATTTCTTTTGCATGATTATTCCCCGTCCTTTTGCCAGTACCTTCTTGCTGCACATAGTTCTTTTTCATAGATGGTATTTTTCATTGGAAGAATCTCAATATCTCTTCCAGTTTTCGGTGAGTGTAAGAGTTTGCCGTCTCCATGATAAATTCCAACATGATGGAGTTTTCCTTTACCTTCTTCATAAGCAAAAAACAATAGATCTCCAGGCTCCAAAGCATCAAGCGGAACCTCCAATCCTTCTTTCGCCTGGTCATGGGCATCACGTGGAATGGTATAACCGTTTGCTTTACACATCGTATAACTGAAACCGGAACAATCCATACCATAACCACTCATTCCACCCCATAAATACGGGAGGCCGAGAAATCTCTCTCCTGTCTGGACGATATCCGCTCCGGAGCCTTTAGGGATGGAAACTAGCCCATCATAAATTGAGGTATCATCCGACCTAAGCACACCAAACTCACCATCAGGAAGTTGAACCTTTACTGACCCTTCTCCTTTTTCCACTACCGGTAAAATGGTTTGAAAGCTCAACTCAAGTAACTCTTTCTCCGTTTTTGAATATAGGGGAGCCAGGTTGCTTGTCACTACTGCGACAGAGCTTTCTGTAAGCTTCCAGTTCAAAACTTCGGTAATTTGACATTTAGGAACCCAGCCTGGATATCCTCTTTGATCCTTTGATGAACCTTGGGTCAAAGCGATAATATGGTAATAATTCTCCTTCTCTTCCAATACGAGAACTTCCTGACCGAAAAGCAATTGAGACTGGATGAGGTTGTCATCACATAGTTCTAGTCTTGTTTCAAAGTTCAGTGAATCCAGCCAACTTTTTATATCGGTAGGATTGGAGGTGGCTTTTTCATCCAGTTTTCTTGGTGAATTATAAGAGGTCCAGATGGTAGCAACCGGTACATTTATGACATATTTACTCAACGTTGACTCCTCCTTTTACATCTACATCAGTGATCCCTAATCCATTAGCATTTGGAAAACTAATCTTTCGCCCGTTATAGAGGATACCACCTGTAATAATATCCGCGGCGAGCATAAGTGGTGCATCGAAATCGAATCGTGTGATGTTGCTTTTACTGGCGGCAAAATGCGCCGCTGCTGTGATCCCGAGCCTTGTCTCGATCATGCTGCCTACCATGCACTCGACTCCATAGGCTTCTGCGATACTATTAATTTTCTCGGCCTGAAATATTCCGCCCGACTTCATAAGCTTGATATTAATCAGGTCTGCACTTCGAGTTTGGAATACCTGAAGGGCTTGTTCTGGCGTGAATACACTCTCATCTGCCATTATAGGTGTTTCCACGGAGTCGGTAACCTGTTTTAAGCCATCTAAATCGTGTGCAATAACAGGTTGTTCCACAAGCTCGATATTCAACCCCAGGTCTTCCATTTTGCGAATACCGCGTATGGCTTCCTTTGCCGTCCAGCCCTGGTTTGCATCCAAACGGATTTCCACCGCATCTCCAACACGGCTTCTGATCTCTCTAATTCTCGCAATATCTGACGCCATATCGTCTTTCCCTACTTTTACCTTGAGAACACGGAAACCTCTCTCCAAATAATGCAAGGCGTCCTCACCCATCTCCTTCGGGGAATTGACGCTGACGGTGAAATCTGTTTCAAGTTCCGCTTTCGCACCTCCCAAGTATTGAAAAAGAGGCAGCTTGCTGTGCTGGGCCAAACAATCATAGATAGCCATATCCACTGCAGCTTTTGCACTTGAATTACGGACTAGTGATTTATGCAGTTTTTGCAGTAACGGTTCATAGTTTAGTAGGTTTTCATTTATTAGGTTCGGTTTTAAAATTTGTTGAATGGCATACTCCACACTATCAAGGCTGTCTCCTGTGATAACATGTGTTGGAGGTGCCTCCCCCCATCCGATTAGACCGTTATCACAGGTGATTTTCACTACCACTGCTTCTGCAACATACACCGTACGCAACGCTGTTTTGAATGGTTTGGAAAGAGGAACTGCCGTTCGAAAGGTCTCCATTTGTTGGATGTTCATGATTTTCTCTCCTTTCAATCCACTCCCGCTTGGATGGTTAATGTCTTGTTGTATGTGTTCAGTTCCGCTTTCGCACCATGAGGCACCGCAATATTAGGTGAGCAATGTCCAAATTGGAAACCGCTCATAGTCGGTTTATTTGCATCTTGAACATGCTGTGTGATGACCTCCTCTAGCGTCAAGGATGCTTTCCCTTCATCTGGTACACAGTTATGGAAATTGCCGATGACAATTCCCTTCGCATCCGCAAATTTCCCGGCCATTTTCAGCTGATTAAGCATTCTGTCCACTTTGTACGGTTGTTCATCAATATCTTCAAAGAAGAGGATCTTTCCTTTGGTCTGCAACTCAAACGGAGTTCCAAGTGAACTTACAAGCAAGGTTAGATTTCCACCAACCAACTCTCCGGTTGCAACGCCCTCATTCATCACTTCAAGCGGGGAAAGTTCTTCTGTATACACGATCTCCGTCGGTTCAAACAGCTGTTGAAAATACGCTTTGGATAGAGGATGGATGCTATCGAGTCCGATATCAGAGCTCAGCATCGGACCATGAAAGGAAGTTAATCCCGCCTGTTGGTAAAATGCATGATGTAAAAAGGTAATGTCGCTGTAGCCCCAGAAAATTTTGGGGTTATTTTTAATAATATCGTAATCTATGTTAGAGGCGATCCTTGCCGTTCCAAACCCACCACACGCACAAAAAATGGCCTTTACTTCTTCGTCCTGAAACATCGCATGCAGATCATCGATCTTCTCCTCATCCTTTGAAGCAAGGTAACCGTATGGGGCATCCACATACTTGCCCATCTTTATTTTCAATCCTAATTCGTCTTCCAAAAAAGGTAACGCAAGTTTCAATTTTTCTTGTTTCGGGGGACTTGCAGGTGCGATGACTCCTACTGTGTCACCTTTTTTCAAACGCAGTGGCTTCATGTTTCGCCACTCCTCTCCTATATAGTTTCTATCAAACTATGTATATGTATGGTTATGACTTATCAGTATGTATTCCCTATTTCAATGAAAAGGGTGTTCAGTGAACACCCTTCTCCTTTAAAACTTGGGTTCCGTTAAACACCGCTGTTGATTTACGCACTAGGGTTCGCTTTCCTAGGGGCGTTTGGGGAGCCTCCTCGGAAAAGCGCCTGCGGGGTCTCCCCTAAACGCTATCTCCCTAAGGAGTCTTCGCCTATTGCTCCAATCAACAGCTAGGTTGCTGCAAAAATCAACAGTTTGCTTTAACAGAGCCAAAACTTATAACCTTTTATTCTTTATCTGCCCATTTCAGTTCGATGTATCCAACAGGATGGCGAACGATTCCTTTTACCGCTTCGTTTTGAAGATAAACATGGTTATAGAAATACAATGGGATGATTGGCATCTCTTCAAATAGAACCTTTTCCGCTTCATACATGTACTCAAATCGCTTTGCTTCGTCAGCCTCGTTAAGGGCTTTTTGGATCAGTTCATCATACTTGGAATTGGCCCAGCCCGTACGGTTCATAGAATGACCAGTCTGGAAATTCTCCAAGAAGTTGATTGGGTCCGCATAGTCAGCCAAGAAAGAGCTTCGGGAGAATTGGAATTCTAAGTTTTTTTGCGCATCAAGGAATACATTCCATTCCATGTTTGCCAGTTTCACATCTACTCCCAGATTGTCTTTGAACATTTGTTGAAGTGTTTCAGCAATACGCTTATGCTCATCACTTGTGTTATAAGTCAACGTTACTTCTGGTAATGTTTCATACCCTTCTTCTTCCATTCCTTTTTTCAGTAACGCTTTTGCTTCTTCCGCATTAAACGTCACAAGGTCTCCGTTTGTCTCGCGGAAATCATTTCCTGATGGATCATTAAAGCCCTTAGCAACAAATCCTTTAGCTGGCTCTTCTTCTCTTTTTGTAATGTAGTCCACAACATCTTGTTGGTTAACTGCCATCGCAAATGCTTTACGGATGTTCGCGTTTTGGAAAGGTTCCTGTTCTACACCGAAACGGAAGAAGTAAGTTCCTGCTTGCTCCCCGACATTAACTTTTCCTTCTTTAAATAACTGCTCACTCACATCTGCAGGAACTCCTGAAGTATCCAGGTCCCCTGTTTGGTACATTTGGTATTCGGTGTTGGTATCATTAACCATTGCCCAGTGAACTTTATCAAGCTTCACTGCGTCAGCATCCCAATATTGTTCATTTTTAGCCATTACAAAGTGGCTTTCATGCTCCCACTCTGCAAGGTTGAACGGACCATTTCCTACAAAAGAATCCGCTTCTGCAAACCACTCTGGATTTTCTGTAGCCACCTTCTCATTGATTGGGAAGAAGGCTGGATTTGTAATAACACTTAAGAAATATGTTTGTGGAGCTACAAGTGTAACTTCTAATGTTTTCTCGTCAACTGCTTTTACCTTCACATCGTCAGCAGAGCCTTCGCCGTTGTTATACGCTTCTCCACCTTCAATGAAGTAACCCAGGAAGGCAGCAGGAGATGCTGTGTCAGGGTTTAAAAGACGCTTCCAGGCAAATTCGAAGTCTCCTGCAGTTACATCGTCCCCATTAGACCATTTTGCGTTGTCACGGATATAGAACGTGTAAGTTTTTCCATCTTCGGAGACATCCCATTTTTCTGCTGTAGCTTCTTGCGGAAGATGCTCGTCATTTAGGCGAGTCAGTCCCTCCATCAAGTTGTTTAGTGCGTTCCAGGAATAAGAGTCAAAGCCGATTGGCGGGTCCAATGATGTTGGCTCAGATCCGTTGTTCAAACGTAGAACCTTTTCTCCTGATGTGCTGTCGTTGTTGTTAGTGTCTTCGCTCGTGTCGGTTCCTGCGTTGTTGGTTGCTGTACATGCAGCTAAGATGAACACAAGCATCGCGGTCATTAATAATGCCATTACCTTTTTCATGTGTTACTCCCCCTCTTGATACTTAAATGTGTAAGACGTCGCTGTTGATTTCCGCTGAGCTTTGTTTTCCAATCAACAGCTATAAAACTCTATTTCACTATAAGTCTTACCTTATAGTAGAAATCACTGTTTTTACTGGTTTAGGAGCTCTTGGGTCCTGTAGCCAGCAATCTACATGATGTTCCTCGGACAAGGTTGTCTTCATCGGATATACGCGCTCACATACCTCCATCGCATGCTCGCATCTTGCTGCAAATGCACAGCCTGTTGGTGGTGAAAATAAATCCGGTGGAGACCCTACAATAGGCACCAGTTCTTCATCTTCTAAATCGAGCCGAGGAACGGAGTTTAATAGACCTTTCGTATACGGATGCTCTCCTCTGTAGAAGATCTCTCTCCTATTTCCAGACTCCACAATCTTCCCTGCATACATGACAGCCACACGGTCTGCCACTTGTGCTACCACACCGAGGTCATGAGTGATAATGATGATGGAGACACCTGTTTTCTTTTGGATATCTTTGAATAAGTTAAGAATTTGAGCTTGGATTGTCACATCTAGTGCTGTTGTTGGCTCATCTGCAATCAATACTTCTGGTTGACAGACGAGGGACATTGCTATGACAATACGTTGCCTCATTCCTCCACTGAACTGATGAGGATATTGTTTCAGGCGCTCTGCCGGACTAGGGATGCCGACTAATTTGAGCATGTCCACCGCCTGTTTCTTCGCTTCTGCTTTGGATACCTTTTTATGTTGTATGATCCCTTCCATAATTTGATCCCCTACCGTCAGGGTAGGATTCAAAGCTGTCATTGGATCTTGGAAAATCATGGAGATATCCGCTCCACGAATTTTTCTCATTTCCGGTTCGGACACTTTCGTTAAGTCTTTTCCTTTAAAAAGAATGGAACCTTCCGTAATGCGGCCCGGTGGTTCTGGAATTAAACGCATAATACTTTGAGACGTTACACTTTTCCCACAGCCTGACTCTCCTACGATGGCCAGCGTCTCCCCTTTATGCAGGTCAAAGGTTACCCCACGGACCGCCTTCACTTCACCACCGTATGTTGTAAAGGAAACATGTAAGTCTTTTACTTGAAGTACTTTTTCCATGATGTCACTTACCTCCTCAGCTTTGGATCTAGTGCGTCTTGTAATCCGTCTCCAAGCACGTTAAACGCAAACATGGTCATGGAGATGAAGAATGCCGGGAAGAACAGGCGCCACCAATGTCCTGAAATGATTGTTGGCAGTCCATCATTTGCCATTACACCCCAGCTCGCATAAGGTGCACTCACACCTAATCCAAGAAAGCTCAAAAATGCTTCGGCGAAAATAGCTGCCGGTACGGTCAATGTCATTTGAACAATGATTGGTCCCATCGTATTCGGAAGAAGGTTCTTTCTAATAATTCGAGACGTCTTCGTTCCAAATGTTTTAGATGCTAGCACAAACTCATAATTCTTAATTTGTAATACCTGCCCCCTGACAATCCTCGCCATCCCAACCCAACCTGTCACAGTTAGAGCAATGATGATAGTCAGTAATCCCGGGCCCATCACAACCATAAGTAAAATGACAACTAATAGATAAGGAAGTCCATAGAGCACTTCCACCACACGCATCATGGCGTTATCTGTCTTGCCGCCTTTGTAGCCTGCAATTCCCCCATAAACTACTCCGATAATAAAATCAATCAGCGCGGCCATCAAACCAACAAACAAGGAAATTCTCGCACCATACCAGGTACGAGTGAAAACATCTCTTCCAAGTTCATCTGTACCAAAAAGATGGGTAGAGGATGGTGGCTGATTCTGATTAGGCAGATTTGTTTCTGTCACACTGTAAGGAGAAAATATCGGACCAAAGATGGCCATGATAGTCAAGAATACGAGAAAAACCAACCCTGCCATCGCCAGTTTATTTTTCAAAAGCCTTCGCCAAGCGTCTTGCCAATAAGAAAGACTTGGCCGGACAACAGCCTCTGCTTCTCCCTTATTTTTATCCACAGGTTTAAACCATTCATCCGGCACTCTGTTTTCTTGATTTTCTTGAAGTTTACGCTGCGCCATATTAGTTCCCCTCCTTTTTATGAAGCTTAATACGAGGGTCTAATATCCCGTAAGCTATATCTACAAGAAAAAGCATGATGATTAAAAAAGCACTATAAAAAACAGTCGTTCCCATAATGACTGGATAGTCACGGGAGTTAATGCTTTCTACGAAATATTTCCCCATGCCGGGAATGGCAAAGATCTTCTCAATAACAAATGTTCCAGTCAAAATTCCTGCAGCAAGAGTTCCCAAGATTGTGACAACTGGAAGCAGAGCATTTCGAAGCGCGTGCTTAAACACAATTTTTGCAGGGGATAACCCTTTTGCCTTCGCTGTTCGTATGTAGTCCTGTGTCAACACTTCCATCATGCTTGCTCTAGTCAATCTTGCGATGATTGCCATCGGACCGGTTGCAAGAGCTAATGTCGGCAGTATCATATGCTTCCAGCTCGTCCAAGTGGCAGGCGGAAGCAAGCCCCAAGTAACTGCAACCTGCTGTATGAGCAAAGTAGCAAGGACAAAATTGGGGATAGATATCCCGAACACCGCAAAGGTCATTGCCATGTAGTCAATGACACCATTGCGTTTTAGAGCAGCAATCACTCCCAGGAAAATACCTGAAATAACGGCAATGGTTAACGTAATCATTCCAAGCTCAAACGAAATTGGAAATCCTCGGCCCAACATGTCATTTACTGTTTGGGACGGTTGTTTAATCGACGGGCCGAAGTCTAATGTCACTAGAGTCTTTAAATACATCACATATTGCACCGGTATCGGTTTGTCTAAGTGATAGTGTGCTTCTAAGTTGCGTTGAACCACATCGCTTGTAGAGCGCTCTTCATTGAGTGGCGAACCCGGAATGGCATGCATCAAGAAGAATGTCAACGTGATAATGACCCATAAAGTTATGAGCATTGCTAGTAATCGTTTTGTTATAAAAGTTCCCATTCTCCCACTCACACTTTCTATACTAAAGGGTTTTTATGTAATTAAGAATTCATCAACAGAATGTTGTTCGCATAGCCAATTCTGTCATCACAAGCATAGCCTGATAAGCTTCTTTTATATCTTTCGCCTGAAATTTGACAATTGTTGTCCCAGGCTCTATTTCGGTTCCAGGCATTAGGTTTGCCCATTCCGCTTGTCCGTAGTTGGCAAATTCAATACGTAACGTTGGATGATCAGGCGGTACCAAAGGCTTTATATTATGTATGTCATCCAATGCTTTAGATGTTCGCTCTTTAATTAGCGCTTGTGCTTTAATGGGAGTCAGTGATTTAGCAGCAGAACGTGAAGCCGCTTCCTTGACAACTGCACAATGTATACCAGGGATGAGGCTTTCTGCTTCAAAGGCTGTTTGGTCATCCCCTGCCACCATGATGACTGGTACACCATAATAACCAGCTACATAGGCATTAAAGCCCAATTCGCCAACTTGCACGTCATTTATGTACATATTCCTTACACCAAAAATCATGGAGTGTGTCATGACGCCTTTCATCGAAGCTCTTGCATGATATCCTACAAAAATGGCAGCATCAAAGCTATCATCCAATCCTTGAACCATAGAAAGAGGTTTCACATCTCCTGTAATCAATTTGGTTTCAGGGTGAAGATCCTCAATCAGTATGTTATTCATTTTTGAATGACTGTCATTGACGACAACTTCTTTAAAACCTTTTTGAAAAGCTGTAGTCACGACCGCATTTGCTTCCTGGGTCATTATTTTACGACCACGTTCATAGTTATGCAGCCTAGAATCGACATGGGTATGATCTACCAAACCACTAATTCCTTCCATATCAACCGATATATATAAATTCATCCAATTCCCTCCTTTCATGTTACAATTTTCTTAATATTATAACAGTATTATGTTTATGATTCAATCAAACTAGAAAAATATGAGTCTAATTATTCAGACTTTTTATTCAAATGTACTAAAACCTTATTAAAGCAAGGAATGTACATGAAACAAATGACACGTGTTATACAGGTTTTTGTATGAGTATGATAGTAATCTCTATATAAAAATGTATTTCAATAAAACTTTTTAGTATATTTTGGTATTTTGTTTCATAAAAAAGATCCAGACTGGAGTATTTCTCCTTGTCTGGATCCTTCCATTCTTATTTATTTAGAAGCTTCAACGATTCTCTAATAAATGCAGGAATGTCATCTGGTGTTCTACTAGAAACCAACTGATCATGACATACGACCACTTCTTTGTCATGGAAATGAGCACCTGCGTTTTGCAGATCAATTTTAATTGAAGTGTATCCCGTGATATCTCTTCCTTTAAGGGCTTCTGCCGTAATTAGTAATTGAGGACCATGGCAGATAGCAAAAACTGGCTTTTGGTCATCCATGAATGCTTTCGTAAAGGTAACAAAGCGGTCATCCGCCCTTAAAATGTCAGGTGAGAATCCTCCCGGGATGAACAGGGCATCGAAATCCTCAGGAGTTACATCATCTATTCCTGCATCAGTCGTGACCTCCACTCCATCCGTTTTTCCTTTAACCGTTTCTCCCTTGGATTTCTCAATAACTGTCAGCTTGTGACCAGCCTCTTCAAAAGCTTTGGCAGGTTCTGTGTACTCTGAATCTTCAAATTCATTGGTTAGTAGTACTGCGATTTTCTTAATCATTATATAACGACTCCTTTTTGTTAGGATTGCTCTGCTGCAAGTATGGTCCGTTTTGCAATTTATTCAGAGCCACTTAGCTACATTAGATAAAGTACCCGCCAGCAATCAAACTAAACGTTTCCTTGCGCATCCGGTAAGAACTGTTGAAAAATGGAGTCCTTCTGAATGGGATAAATCTCTTTTCCTGCCACATCGTTAATAATAATTTGGTTTCGCATGACTGCCAGACTTAAATTGGTAGCTGCTGTCCCATGAGAATGTTCAAGATTGGTGGACATATACATATGATTCATTCTGTTTTTCTTCCAAACTAAGCGAAACTTCTTGTCTACTTTGAATTCCTTTTCACTTTCCCATTGGATTTCCTCTTTATTATTCCAAATCCACTTAGGGATGTGAGGTTTGTAACCAGTTGCAAGTACCACTTTATCTGCTTGCACCGTAAATTCCTTCTCCTTCTCCCATTGGTGACAGGAGAGGATTAAGGAATTGTTTTCTTCTTTAATGGCATTTACTTCTGTTAAGGGCTGTATGGTAATCTTTTTATCCCGCCCTTCCACTGAACGGTTGTAAAGAAGGTCATAGATATTAATTAATGTTTCTTTGTCCACCCCGTTGCGGACCGTATCCAATCTTTCCAGTGCTTCCTTTCGCTTTTCATAAGGAAGAGAATGAAAGTATTGAACATAGTCTGGCGAGAATACCTCCTGTCCAAGCTTTGCACTCTCTAGTTGAGCAAAGTTGGAAGATCGAGTGTACCATGTTAGAGAGTAGTTATGGTGCTTTTGATCTTCAAGCAGTTCGTAAAAAACCTCAGCAGCACTCTGCCCGGATCCAACTATAATAAAGGATGAGGAACCTTTAATATCATTAGCTGCTTGTAAGTAATCACTTGTATGAACCAGATGTTCACTTTCTTCCATATTGTCTGGAATGAAAGGGACACTACCTGTCCCAACTACAACATGCCTTGCAAGATAGGTTTCGATTTCACTTGTATTTACCTTTTTCACCTCAACCTCATAAACATCCCCGTTAAAAGATACTGCCACTACCTCCGTATGAAATTGGCAGTTTTGAAGTTGCTCTGAGACCCATTTTGCATAAAGGTTATATTCTCTTCTAGGAATATCAAACCTACGATAAAAGAAAAATTGAAATAGCCTGTTCTGGTTATGTACATAATTAAGGAAACTGTAAGGACTTGTCGGATCTGCAAAAGTAACCAAGTCTGCAATAAATGGAACTTGCAAATCGGACTGCTCAATAAGCATACCTGGATGCCAATTGAAACATTCTTCTTTATCAAAAAAGATGGTTGTAAGATCAGGCTGCTTCTCTATTAATGCCGCCAAACCAAGATTAAAAGGGCCTATCCCTATTCCTATTAAGTCATATATTCTGTTCATTGACATCAGACTCCCCCATTTTAACTAGACTGTCTTATTTATACCCTGTATTCAGAAAAATACTTCCTTTACATATTGCCAAAAGAAAAAAGGGACAGAGACTTAGTCTCTGTCCAAAATCCCGTGTACGAAAGGAGAAGGAAGCTGCACACGATATATTTTATGCATAAATCTATGAACTGCTTGGTCATCTATCTCTTATCAAACGCACATTTTTTATTGTGTTGGAAGGTCAATCGTGACAGTTGTCCCGTTTCCTTCCTTGCTTTCAAAACGAATTTCCCCTTGATGTTCTTCAATAATTTTTTTAGTTATTGTTAACCCAAGACCCATTCCTTTATCTTTGGAAGTGAAAAAGGGATTGCCGATACTACTCATATTGGAAGATGAAATTCCAATTCCATCATCTTTGACTTGGATACTCCTTCTACCATCTCCTGTATCCGCCAAACCGCTTATGGTTATGGTTCCTCCGTTAGGCATTGCTTCCATCGCGTTTTTAATTAGATTGATAAATACTTGTTTGAGGTTATTTTTATCCCCTCTTACCATCGTTTCAGATCCTAAGTTTTCAATGGAAAAAGAAATATTATGATTAATAGCTTCATTCTCCACTAAGTTGATCACATATTGGAGAACTTCCAATATTGGAATAAGCGTTAGTTCCTTTGTTTGAGGTTTAGATAGAACAAGCAGCTCCGAGACAATATCATTTATTCTATCGATTTCAGATAGCACCATTTCCACATGCTTTTTGTTTGCATTTCCGGACCTTTGGATTAATTGAATAAACCCCTTGATAGAGGTTAGAGGATTTTTTATTTCATGGGCAATACCTGCAGAAAGTTCACCAACCACCGACAGTTTCTCTTTGGTTACCAACAATTGTTCCGTTTTTTTCAGAGATGATATGTCCCTTCCTATCGTAACAAGTGCTTTTCTCCGGCCATCCGCATGAAACAAAGGCACTTTAATTACATCAAACGTCTTCCGTTCCCCATCTGCAAGGCAGAACGACTCCTCTGCGCGAGAGATCTTGCCTTCCTTCCAGGTCTGCTCGTCTGTTTTCATACAGTATTCAAAAGCTTCCAAAAAATGTGGAGAATAAGCTCCTAATTCTACATCAGTCTTTCCTTTATAATCAACCTTTTCCAGATCATATAGCGCAAGACCATATTCATTGGTTTGCAGCCATCTACCTTCACCATCTTTGAAGCATACAAAGTCAGGCATATTGTTTATTAGAGTTGACAGCTCTTGTTCCTTTTGTTCGAGTTCCTTTAATGCCGCATGCTTTTTCAGCATCAGATATAACAATAGTGTCGTGATGAGTATAAAAAGCCAGCCTTTTAGAAGGCTAATATATTCTGAAATAACGTAATGGTCGTTTTGCTTTAGTACATATATCCAATAATCTGTCAGCCCAATCCATACAATCCCAAAAAAAAGATAGATTAAAGGTATAAACTTCAGCCAATTCCTCTTCATAAAATACCTCTTATATCTTTAAAAATAGTTTCATTTCATTAAAATATTGCCAATATTCCTCTGATACTTTCATTATATCTTTTAAACCGAAATATAGATACAAAGTCCCACTTGGGAAAGTCAGATGAAAAATCATTGAATTATACCTAAAAGTCATTATACACTTTCCTGTACCGTTATTTCTAGTTACTTTCGCAGTATAGTTCTTTTTTCACATGAAATAGTAAAGGTTTAACCTGTTACCAACAGGGTATATATTTGGTAAAACAAAGCTTTACTGGGAGGAATCTATATGGAAGATAGAGATGTAAGAGTTGATAAAAGGGAAACCAAAGAAGATCGCGGTTTAGTCGCATCAACATTCATTAAATATACTGCCTACCTCATTATATTTTTCGGAATTATCTGGTTCATAATCAGTTATTTGCTACCAATGTTCCAATAACCAAACAAAGCCCAAGTCTTGGTAGACTTGGGCTTTGTTATATTTTCATCATTAAAGAATGGTCCCAGAAAACTGAGGCATTTGTAAAGTAATGGATTGAATCTTTTCACCATTGATATCCACTGCCCACAATTTGTAATTCGGTTTCCCCCTCAACCAACTCTGATCCTGAATAAATAAAACCCTGTCTTTGTCACGAAAAAATACCGGTTCTGTAATTAAAGTACGAAAGCTTGTGATAGGCTGTACTTCTTTCCCACTCTCGTTCATGGTATACATTTCATAGATAAATTGTGATTTTTCTCGAGGATTTTCACTTGCAGCAGAAAACGCAATAATGTCACCAGTAGGAGAGAGTTTGCCGCTATAGATAATATTGGTATCAAACTCAAAATCAGGGTTTACATATTTTCTTTCTAACGTTTGAGTATCCATCACAATAAAGGAAGAATGCAGGCCTTTTTCTTCATCTACTCCCCATTCCACATAGCCAAGTTTTGTGCCATCATTTGTGAGCGAGAGACTTCGCTTTTTCAAGCTTTCATCATGAGTGAGTCGCTCCTTCTTGTCACCTGTTATAGAGATGGTATACAAATCAATGTTAGTTGGCCCTTCCTCCATTTCATTGCCTTCTTGATATTTCTTTGCCGCTAAATAGTAGATCGATTGGTCATCTTGTGAAAAAATCGCATCTGTTATAAGCTCATCATCTTGTGAGAGACGGACGAGATCACTACCATCACTATTCATAATGTAAAGTGATCTAGTTAATGTGTTTTCACCTTTTTCTTGGGATAAAAAGAGGATCTTATCCCCTTTAGAAGAATAACGAGGATGCACATGGCTTTCTTCCTGCCTAGGGTAAGTCAGCTGATTGACATTACTGCCATCAACATCTGCTTGATATAACGCTCCATCCCCGCTTTGAAAAAACGGAAAAACGATCGATTGGTCATCGGGAGACAGGGTGACAGTCTCTCCGAATCCGTTATCGATCGGGAGCCATGAGCGGGTAAATCGTTCTGAAAAGAAATATAAAAGGACGGATATGATGATGACAAATCCTATAAGGGAGATAGTGAATAGCTTTAATGTTTGTTTTTTCATCGGTATCGGCCTCTTTCTGATTGATGGAATTAGTTCTTAGTAGTTTACCCTTAATGGAAAATCCTACTTATTTTTTACTATATATTTTTTTAAAAAGCAAAAAGCAACCTAATGATAGATTGCTTCTGTTTATTAGTATTTACTATTAATCATATAACTTTATTTTGTTGTGTTTATGATTTGTTTTAGGATGATTTCTAGAGTGTTCGGTGCGCTGTCTTGGGACATGTTTTTTTGCAATTGATCTTTCTCATGCTTAAGCGCATCTAGTTGGTTTAAAAGTGTTTCTTCTGTAAGGTCCTCTTCGAATAAAACTTTTGCAAACCCTTTTTTCTCAAACGATTGGGCATTTAATATTTGGTCTCCCCTGCTTGCATTCCTAGAAAGAGGAATTAATAGCATTGGCTTTCGTAACGCCAAGAATTCAAAAATCGAATTGGCACCCGCTCTTGAGATAATGAACTCAGATGCTGCTAAAACATCTGGTAATTCTTGATTGATATATTCAAATTGCTTATACCCTTTTATACCTTTTAGGGAATGATCCATGTTTCCTTTTCCGCATAGATGGACAATTTGATATTGCTCTGTTAATTTCGAAAGTACTTGACGTAAAGTTTCATTGATTTTTTTCGCTCCGAGACTTCCTCCCATTATGGTAAGTATCGGTTTTTTCTCATGAAATCCAAGCCATGCTCTTCCTTCTTGAGCTTTGCCTTGGAATAACTCTTCTCTAATAGGAGAGCCAGTAAATAATACTTTATCCGATGGAAAGTGATTCATTGTCTCGTCAAATGTAACAAATACCTTCGTCGCAAACTTGGTTGCAATTTTATTAGCAAGGCCAGGTGTGATGTCTGATTCATGGATAATAACAGGTATCTTCAACATTTTCGCTGCCATCACGACAGGAACTGTTACAAATCCCCCTTTAGAGAATACGACCTTTGGCTTCACTTTGCGTAAGATAATTAAGGCTTCCATGGCCCCTTTAATGATTCTAAGCGGATCGGAAAAGTTCTTCCAGTCAAAATAGCGTCGAAGCTTACCACTTGAGATTCCGTGAAAAGGGATATCCTCTTTTCCGATAATATCCTCTTCCATTCCTTTTCTTGAACCGATATATGTAATATCCCACCCTGCGGCTTTTAATTTATTCATAATTGCGATGTTAGGTGTGACGTGACCAGCTGAGCCGCCGCCTGTAAAAACTATTTTTTTATTCGTCATGGTATCAACATCCTTCATGTCATTCTCTTCTTCTTATTATTAACGAAATATGCGTTAAAGGCAAAGATTTATGCAACAATGACGTTACCACAATTCATCTTTTTCGTAAAACATGCTACGGAACCATATTTGAAGTTCCATAGCCTGTTTTAGACTCATTTTATGTTTCTTGAAGGCAATGTTTCCCTGCATAATTGATATGGAAGTTGCTGTAACGTTTTTGTTACATTTTCTAGTTTTTGTTCTATTCGATGCAACAAGTAAAACGTAATCACAATTGGGAAACCAACTTCGCTTATCCATGTCCACCATTGATCCATGACCTCTACCCCTTTCTGTTTAAATAGGAAAGGCCTACTGTAATAGAGTAGACCTTTCCAAAGTTTGTTAAGCTATTTCAAATTCGATTACGTTACGTTCAACAATTCTAGCACTATCCTTTGAGACGAAGTTTCCACCTTTAGAGGTAAAAACATTTGCGGCAATAATAGTATCCATTGCTCCTTCCATTTCCACCTGTGTTAGACCTGCTCTGGGATCATCAACTGTCACCTTAACCTTCGAGCCTTCTTCATTAAGGAAGATTAATTCTAGTGTAAACATGTACACACCTCCTTTCTTTTATGGATATAGTTGTACAAATTAGCCTAGGAAGTGCAACTCACTACGTCTAACATTAGAAACAGGTGTTGTCTGAAGACCAGAAATTGCTCCTGCTGCTTGTAGTAGTGCTGTCGCCTCAGCATCCACTTTAATATTGTTGTAGTTTTTCGAACGGTACAACAAGTTCCCTTTTTCATCCTCACCTAATTCATACATCAGGCGAAGTTGGACATTTTCCACTGCGTAATCTGCCATGCTCTCACCCCCTTTCACCTTCTATATAAAAAGTTAAAAGGGAAAAGTAGTGAACATATGAAAAAATATTAGTTTTTGGTTGATTTAACACCGCTATTCCTTTCCGCAAACGGCTTCGCTTTCCGCGGGACGGTGCTTGAGCCTCCTCGCTGCGCTGCGGGGTCTCAAGCTACCGTTACTCCCCCGCTGGAGTCTACGCCATTTGCTCCAATCCACAGCTTGAAGATACATGATAAAAGTTAATACGCTTATCCTAAAACTAAAATTCAAGGCTTCTTTAAACCTTAGGTAAACAAAAAAACCTTGTTGATTGGAGTGGAAGGCGTGCAGATGCCCGCGGGAGGAAGGGACAGGTGAGACCCCGGAAGGCGAAGCCTGAGGAGGCTCACGGACCGCCCTTCGGATAAGCGAAGCGCCTGGAACGGAAATCAACCGTTTTATACGCTTCCTAAATCAAAAAAGCCACTCCATTTACAAAGGTAGATGGAATGGCTGAATATGAATTTATGAAACAGATTGCTTTAGTTCTAACTTAGGTTTCTGTCTGGAAAGCTTTTGCAACGCCGATTCGTTATAACCAACAATCAACTTTTTCCCACTAGTAATGATTGGTCTTCTAAGCAGCTTCGGCTCCTCAATGATTAATTCAATTAGTTGGGAAAGAGATAATTCATTCACATCAATTCCAAGTTCCTTAAACGTTTGACTTCTAGTAGCTAGGATTTCATCTATTCCCTCTGTCGTTAATGAAAGGATCTTCATCATCTCTTCTTTGTTTGGCGTTTCCCTAAAGATATGCTTCTCCTGAAACTGAATGTTATTTCCTTTCAACCACTTCTTTGTCTTTCTACATGACGTACAACTTGGGTAACTGTAAAAAATGATTTCATTCATTATGCTTACCTCCCCGTTTTCTTCAATATTTTATGTTATTCACATTGTATACCATTTGTATAACTTTTGTACAGTAAAATGATAACTATTTTATGAACAAATTGCGACAACTTTTTTTCTTGATGAAAAAAGAAGGCTTTCTGTTTAACTTTGCACTATAATGGAAATAGGTATGGTAGAAAAATAGTTGCATAATCATTATGGATCTGGTGAAAAATGTACTTATCTTGTAATCGTCACAAACTAGAAACAAACGCTTATTTACAAGTAAAGTATTGGTACATTATAATAGGAAAGTGACAAGCATAAGGATTAGTGCGTAAGGAGGGGATACATATGGATCGTATGTACCGTGTAATGGGTTTCTGGACTGGGATTTTCGCGGTTATGTTTTATCTTGGCCACATGACTCAAACGTCTTTACTTTTCTTCGGACAAACGGTATTCTTCATTTTATTAAGTTATCTTAAGCTATCTGAACGTATGTACATCTATATTTTCGGAGCATATTTAACAATTTTCTTTGTTGCCTTCTCGTATTGGACAACATTTATGATGGTGCCTGGATCTGGTGGTCATTAAACATACGTAGCTAAACAATAAAAAGCGATTGACTTATGTCATCGCTTTTTATTGTGGATTCAAACCTATTAACTTGTTCCATATATTTGTTCCTTTTTCATGAATAAGCACATGAAAAGAATTGCTCCAGCTGCTATCCATAATAAGTGTTCTAATTGCCCTGTTCTGCTTGCTTTTCTCCGAGAATGGATTTGGATCCTGATTTTCTTGAAGGTAATCAAGTATGCCTGCCGCCACCAGAAATTCTCCTTGCCTCATGGTTCCTGCATGAGCGAAATCCAACTCATTTAAGCACTCTTCTAAAGCATCTAAGTGTATATGGGAGGTTAAATCCATGTCGGTAGGATATTTTAAAGGATCATTTATTAGTTGATGCTGGTAATAACCACGAAGACTCCCCTTTAATAAGTCCTTACTGGATAGTTCACAGAAACGGTATCCATAATCAACTGTTATAATGGTGCCTTTAAGCAACCACTCTCCAAGTATTTTCGTAAAGTCCATCATCGCTAAAGGAATTTCCATCCTCTGCCCTTCAGAAAAACTTAATTTGTTCTTAGTAATATAAGCAAGGATGTCCTCATTAAAAAGAGGAGCGTTTTTCTCCGCTAGTCTACCATCCTCGTTTATGGTTACGAAAACTTCCTTTAAAGATCCATTTGTGTATTCCAAGACATGAACAGGTAATGCATCGAAAAGTTCATTGGAAAACAAAACACCTTCTCTAAGTTGATCGGGGACTTCCTCTAATGAAGTGAAGTATCTCACAGGTGCCGTATGTGGGATTGTGGTTTGCTGCAATTTGATATGATAGGGGCTTGTTTCTACCATCACATAATTCAAGCGATCATAGAGTGGTGCATCAAGGAGCATTACTTCTTCCAATAGATGCTTAGCAAACCTCCCATTTCCGCCGCCTACCTCGATGATGACTGGCGGAATATCGGTTTCATTAAAATACTTTACTATCAGTTTTGCAAATAGTTTCCCGTAAACGTTGTGGACATTACTACTTGTGATAAAATCCCCTCTCGTACCTACCTTATTCTTTGGTTTCATATAATAGCCTTCAGAAGGGTGATAGAGTGCAGCCATCATATATTGGGAATAATCCAGTTTTTGTCCCGGGGCCTCCTCTATTTTTTCTTGCAGAAATGTTGGAATCATTCCTTAGAACCCATTAAGAAATGGGTTGCTATCCATTTCCTTCTCGATGGTTGTAGTCATTCCATGGCCAGATAAAACGGTCGTTTCTTCAGGAAGCGTCAACAGCTTGTTGTGTATGCTTTGTATAAGCTGATCGTGATTGCCACCTGGGAGATCTGTCCTTCCTATACTGCCGGCAAAAAGAGCATCACCTGCAAAAACCACTTTGCTAGGTTCATGATAAAAGCTCACACTGCCTGGTGAGTGGCCTGGCGTAAACATTATGTCTAGTTCGAAATTGGAAATGACTAGTTTTTCTTCGGATTGAATAAGGTGGTCCGCAGGCATAGCAGTTATCGGCCCAAGTTGAAAAAACTGAGAGCCATTTAGACTTGGATCACCAAGCCAATTTTTTTCTTTTTTATGTACATATACTGGTATATCCCAGTGTTTGCGTACTGCATCTACTGCACCAATGTGATCAAAATGTGCATGTGTTAATAATATAGCTAACGGTTTAAGCGCATTCTCTTCCAAGTAGGAATTGAATGCTTGCCCTTCGCTTCCCGGGTCGAAAATGATGCATTCTTTTCTATCATTTATTAATAGGTACGCATTCGTTTGCAGTGGACCTAATGGTAGCTGTTTCCATTTCATTTCTTTCCACACCTTTCCTTGAAGTATCTATCCATCTATTTTACACTAAGAAGTAGAACTTGAGAAACGAAAGGAAATTGCCTATGAAGTCAATGTTCGGTTTGGAAATTCAATGTGCAGAGGATAAACCGCAATACTTTCAGAACCTTCTCTTACAACTTAAACAAATAGCCAGTATTTTTGATTCTGATGATAGCATGCTTATTACCGATTCTGCTATGGAGGCTAAAGTCGTAAAAAACATGTTGATGGACTGGAGTATACTAGAGGAAACGTATTCACTTTCCCTCATAGAAAATCCAATTGCTACAAGTCTTTTCACCGATTATGGTTTTGTTTCAGAAAAAAACAATCATTATTTGTATCAAGATATGATATCCATATTTAGAATTGAAAGCGGTAAACAAGTTAATATTGATATGTTTCTCATTCAGTTGGAGGAATCAATTATTGCTATAGAGGAACAATATAAGAAATCCTATATCATCGATAAAGAAAATAAAGAATTTATGCAGAAAGTGGCTCGAGCATATGACATAGAAGTGTCAATTTTTGACCTCGACAAATAGTGAGAAAACATTTAAAATGTAAATGGAGTGTAGTGTAATGTTCCATTACATACTTATTTTACGGAATTTCTTTCAAATAGAAATGGAAATGATCTCTGAAAGGGGCGTTAACCTTGCCATTAGTTATTATTTTTGGACTTGTAACACTTTTATGCGTATTTGGACTTGTCCGTTCCCTTAAAGAAAAAAACTTCTTAGCAGTTCTTTTCGCATTTGGAACAGTTGCAGTTTTTGGTTGGTTTACGGTAATGACTGTCATTGAACATGGTTACCCGGTAGCACATTAATTTACTAAGACAAGAAAAAGAGTATCCACCCGTTCTGGGAGGGATACTCTTTTTTGTGTGGAGTGAAATATTTAAACCAAAATCTAAATGCTGAATATACTATATTCAAGGATTTAAGGAAATACTATAAATAGAAAATTTGTAGGAGGGTGATATGGTTGGCATTAAGAACATTGTGCGGTAGTTGCAGTGGGACAGGGAGAAGGAAGCTCTTCATACTGCCCTTCTATAAGAAATGTAACAAATGTAAAGGACAAGGCCGCTTAACAAAAAGTTTCTATATTTAATTAGATAGAATGAAAAAATGCCAGCGCATCTCACACTTGAAGTGCCTGGCATTTTTTCATTTATTTTAAGCGTTTAGATTCCACTGCGCGCAGCTTATCTTCCATTTGTACACTTTTGTCCCTGCGATCATCTATCCTAATGTTGGTCGCTACTCGATGAAGGCCTTTTTGGAACGGCGCTTCGTGGATAACTTGTACCACGTGCAATAATGTCGGGAGCTCTCCCTCTATAATGGTGCTCATCGGAGTTAATTTATAGTTGATTTTTCCTTCTTTTTTAAATCCCTCTAATATATCTTGAATATCTGCAACATAGTCACTTACACTTGGCCCATTGGTTCCAATAGGTATAACGGTGACATCAACAATTGCCATTCTTTTTACACCCCTCTTTTAGGATAATTCCACTAGATTTACTATTTCCTTTGTTGAAGGAATTATTAATTGCTCTAATTGATAACCGTATAAACAATAGATGCCGTTTGGAGAACATTTCAATGGTTTGTTCTCCATATCTTTTGCGAGAACCTTTTTCTCTCCACTTGTGGTATCGAATGAAATGAATTGAAAGCCTTCGGTATATCCATCTGCATTCCCAGCACGATTCGATTCAAATGTATAAAACATTTTTGAGTTTTCTACAAAATCATAATAAGGAATAAAGTAATTGGAATATAAAGTGAGTAAGGGCGCTTCATAGGATTGAGTATCTTCCAAGTCAGGATATCGCGAAAACGTATAGGAGGCGATACCTCCATCATCCACTGCCCCAACGCTAAGAAGTAGGTTTTCATAGGAATGAAACATTACGACGCTTTCCTTAAGCTGCTTCTTTTCTTGCGTAGTTACGTTCAATGCATTAAGCGGAGCTTCCAAGGCAGGCATATCTTGGTTCCAATCTATAAAACCTAAATCTTCATCTGAAAGCCATTGTACAAAAGGGTCTGTTACATCTTGTTTTAACATACTTTTGTTTTTAACATCAAGCAAAAAGCTGTCATAAGACCAGTCCTCCTTAAATGAGGAAACAACTAGCTGTTGACCAGAAATGGGATTCCACGAAAAAACAATATCTATGGAGTTATCAAATTGCCATTCTGCAAGTTCTTCTCCTTTATCAGATAGAACCCTTAACTTCCCTTCTGTAGTGGAAACGGCAGATCGAACAAGAAACATTTCATACGTCTTATTCGCTTCTACTGACATTATCAGCTCTTCAGATTTATAAAATACATCTGTTTCACCGGAAACCAGATCAAAGGAATGAACGATAGAACCTGTTCCATCGTTAACAATATATAATATGGTTTCATCATTCAACCATTCTGAAACAGCACTAAATTGATCAAAGGGTATAGAGAGCTTTTTCTCATTATGAAAGTTTAATGGTTTGAAAGGTTTTTGTTTTTCCTGATTTGAGAGAGTAGGTGCGTTACTAACTTCCTTGGGGTGAGAAGGAGATTGACATCCTAACAACATACAAATTATGATACAGACTACCCAAAAATTCTTTTTCATTGCACCCCTCCTTTTTTCCTATCTTAATAACGATTATGAGGCAGGAAAGGTTTCAATACAAGCTAAAAAAAATAATATTCCTACAGTAATAATTTTCATCTCAAAAAAAACGGCAAGCTGGCTGCTTTGCCGTTTAAGTGTATAAGGAAGCTAAGAAAATACCGAGGGTTTTTTGATAAATAGTGTCGTATTGGGACAGTGGAAGGGGATTAATTCCTTTACCTAGTTCCAATGTAAAGCCGGGCTTTTTATATTCCTGAATGAACCAATCTTTAAATCCAGCGTGACTGTCAACATAACGGACGCTTTTATAGGTACTGACCCTCTCAAATTCCTGAGCGATCCTTTCACTTTCCTTAGGTTCCATCCCTTCATATCCCCAGTAGAACTCTTCTCCTTGGGTGTGAACAGCAATCACTTTATTGAAGTCTTCTTTATCGGCCAGGTTTGCCATTGCCACTGCTTCAGGCTCAGTCAATGGCAGGTCACCTGGATAATCTCTAGGAGAAGGAACTTTCTCTTCTTTTCTAACCTTTTCAATTTTCCAGTTGGCAGGGAAATGTTTATTTAAATCTATTCCCCTAATGTTTGCCTTCCAACCTAAATAATCAGGACGATCAAGATTAATACTTTCCACAAGTTCCTTGTATGGTGTTTCAGCTGGAGGGCCATTTAGTACAAGATCTACTCCATCAGGGTTTACCATCGGCACAACGGAAAGCTCTGATTGTTCATAAAGAGGTGTGCAAGAGATTCCTCTTAGTGGGGTAAAGTTTGTTAAACATCTAAGGTAATCATTGAGTAAATTCATAATTACTGCACTAGTAATCCATTCGTTTGCATGAAAACTGCCATTCCAATGTATTTTATTTTTCCCTTTCCCTAATCGAATGTGATGCAGTGGTTTTCCCATCACAGATTGTCCAATAGAAGTGCATTGAATAAATGGATATATGTCCTTTAGCTTTTCAATGTCATTTTTTAATGATTGATAATCGTATCGCTTTTTAGGATTCACTATGTTTTGTGTCATTCTATGTGGGATGTTCAGAACATCTCCAGTTTTTAAACGAGCAAAATCTTTATCTTGATTTAATAACAGCATACAATCTGGTGACAGATTTAGTTTTTGAGCGATTGTATGGATGGTCTCGTATTTTTGAATTCTATGATCTCTAGATACATAACCCGGAATAGCTATTTCTTCATCCATTTTAAGGGGTTCTGAACTAGATGATGTTGCAGGGTTGGAATCGCATATTAAATCCAATGGCACCCCAAATAATTGGCCATAGTACCATAATGAGTCCCCTTTTCTTGCCAAGACCTTCATTCTAAATCACCGCCCACCATTAGCATTTATACTAATCCATATGGTGATAGGGTAAAATTTAGAACGATAAGTAGATGTATAATGAAAAAACACCGAAAAGCAATTAACCTGCCTTCGGTGTTTTGTATTTATTCTTCCAATTTACTATCGTCCATTTGAATGGATGTTCCATCATAGAAACGAAGCAAATCTCCATAAACGATTTCATCGGAATATTGAAGCTCTTTTTTCGCTTTTTCCATGTAAGGCTCACATGCAGACTGGTCTGTCTCTTGTTCAGTTTCCTTATCATAGCAAGCGTTTTTTGCATATACCACTTTGTCTGTTACAAAGCTACCGTCACGGAAAACTACAAAATTATTTCTGTCTTCGGAGAAGAGATCTGCACCGAATTGAATATCATTTTTCGTTTCCATTCCAAGTAAATGTTTGATAGTAGGCTTAAGGTCAATCTGTCCACCAACAGTATCAAATTCTTTCGGATTTTTATCCGTTACACCAGGGATGTGAACGAACATTGGCACACGCTGCAATTGAGCATTTTCAAAAGGAGTTATCTCTTTTCCTAAATACTGGCTCATTGCTTCATTATGGTTTTCAGAGATACCATAATGATCTCCGTACAGGATGATGATGGAATCTTCATAAAGACCTGATTTCTTTAACTCATCAAAAAGCACTTTAATTGATTCGTCACTATATCTTACTGTAGGGAAATAACGGTTCAAGGTACGACTGTTAGAATCGAATTCATCTACAAATTTATCTTCTTCATCCAAGACAAATGGGAAGTGATTGGTTAACGTGATAAATTTAGCATAAAAAGGTTTTTCTAAATCCTGCATGTATGGGATGGATTGTTGGAAAAACTCAATATCCTTTAAACCCCAACCTACAGAGTTTTCGTCGTTTACATCATAACTTTCAATATCGAAGAATTGGTCATATCCAAGTGACTTATACATTACATCGCGGTTCCAGAAACTTTTGTTATTTGCATGGAAAGTAACCGGTGTATAACCTTCTTCTTTAATTACGTTAGGTGTTGCTGTATGGAAATCATTTGTTCCATGAGTGAAGAACACGGCACCGCGTCCTACAGGGTATAAGGAATTATCTAATAAAAATTCAGAGTCAGATGTTTTCCCTTGACCTGTTTGATGAAAGAAGTTATTGAAATAATAACTTTGGTCTTTTAATTCATTTAGGAACGGAGTGATCGGCTCACCGTTGATTTCCTTATCAATAACAAAGGATTGCATGGATTCTAATTTAACTACAATGACATTTTTGCCTTTTGCAATTCCATAAAGATCGTCATTCGGTGCTTTATAGCTAGCATTAATATAGTTTTGAATTTCAGCCAGTTCGCTTCCATCCGCCATCGCACGTTGTGCACGAGTTTTGGACTGGATAACAGCATCGTACACATGATAATTGTACGTACCCAAGTTTTTCACAAGAATTTCACGGTCAAATGTACGAGTCAATAATTGAGGTCTTTCTGTTTCAGCTAAACCTAGATTGAAAAGAAAAATACCTACAATGGATAAGAAGTACATCTTGCGAACTTTCGGTCTCCACGTGCTCATGCTCACAAATGATGGAGTCCACTTTGCAATGGCAATCAGAATAATTACATCAGTGAACATCAGTAAGTCAACCGGAGTCATTAGTTCTGTAATACTACCGCCTAGATCACTCATGTTACCTGATTGGAAAAGTAAAGGTATGGTGATGAAATCATTAAAGAAGCGGTAATAGACTGCATTTGCATAAAGTACAAACGAAACGATAAAACTTGTAATAATCAGGTATCGCTTCATCCCCTTTTCTTTAAAGAAGAGGGCAAAACCGGCAATAAGCAAAATAAAGCTTAATGGGTTAATAAATAAAATAAACTCTTGTTTTAGGGATTCAATTGTAATGTTAAAACTTGTTTTATATACGATATACGTTTTTATCCAAAGCAGGACAACTGCAATTAGGATAAAAGGCACTTTAGATTTAAAGGCTTGCTTCATCTTTTTTACCTCCTTATAGCAAAGACAGGGAAGCTCTTTATTAGTTCGGTATTTATTATTATTGTTTAAAAAACTTTTTAGATGTATCCATGACCAACTTTTCATCACTCAAAAAATTTGGCTACGACATATCTTAAAACTTTTTTTACAAAAAATCAATGGATAATTAATACTGTATTTATATTAAAGAGCTAGAATAATAGTCTTGGCGTTGTTTGCAACTATATATAATAGACGCGGTACAAGCCGAAAAGTTTCAAAAAACAAAGATGTTTTTTTATTCAAAATAGTCAAACAAAATGGAGGCTTCTATTTAAGAAGCCTCCATTACGCGCTATTCTCGCTTCTTTCTATCTTTTTTACCCAAGAGAAAGAAAGAATAAACTATACACTTTTTTACAATTTTGTTTTGGCTAGGTAAGCCGCTCCGATTACCCCGGCATCATTTCCTAAAGTTGCTTCAGCAATTTTCACGCCAACCTTGGTTCTTGAAAATAAGTATTTTACAAAATGATGACGAACTGGATCTAATAATTTATCTCCTGCTTTTGATACTCCCCCACCAATAACAATTTTCTCCGGGTTCATGGCGTTTGCCAAATTTGCTAGAGCCAATCCTAAATAAGAAGAGACTTTATCGACTACGTATTTCGAAATTTCTTCTTTAGCATCAGCCTGTTCAAAAATTAACTTTGCTGTTAATCCTTCTTGTTGTGCTAACTCTTCCAGCTTACTACCAGGATTTTTTTCCATTGCTTCTTTAGCTAGACGAACAATTCCAGTTGCAGATGCAATCGTTTCTAGACACCCTGTTTTTCCACAGTTGCAAGGTGCTCCACCTTCTGGGATTACGGTAATATGCCCTATTTCTCCGCCTGCTCCGTTTATGCCATGCACAATTTCTCCATTGGTAATAATACCGCCGCCAACTCCCGTTCCAAGGGTAACACAAATGAGATCCTTAGAACCTTCACCGGCACCTTTCCACATCTCCCCGATTGCAGCAAGGTTCGCGTCATTATCAACCACTACAGGCAATCCAGTTTCTACTTCTAATAGATCTTTAAGGGGATAGTTTTCCCAACCTAAGTTAACTGCTTCATATATTAAACCTGTTGTCATATTGACTGGACCTGGCGCACCCATTCCAAGTGCTTTTAATTTTGATTTTGACTCGCCAAGTTCTTCTAATTTACTATCTATCGCTTTTGCAATATCTGTTGTGATATTTTTTCCTTTTTCACTTATATCCGTAACAATCTCCCATTTGTGAGCGATTTCACCGTATTGTGTAATAAACGCCATTTTTATCGTTGTGCCCCCTAAGTCGACACCCACTAACCATTTGTTTTCCATTTGTTTCACCTTTTCTTTATCTTAATTTGGATAATTCTTGTCGCAGGATGATCATGGCGGACTGGAATACACTTGCGTCCAGTACTCCTGAGCGATAGAGCTCCCTTATTTCATCTTCCATTAGCTCTAGATCTGCTATTTTGTCACCTGTGTAGATAAAGGCTCCATAGCTTTTTAAGAGTTGTCTTATGTCAAACATTGTTTTCATGACTTCACCTTTTCTGCTTTACTAGTTGAAAGGGTTTACGCTCCATTTTTAGTATATAGGATTCACTTGCGACGTCAAGGAAGAAAACATAAGAATACCCCACTTGGTCCTATCAATTCTCAGAACTTTAGTAGAATGGTTAACCGCCGCTGTAGATTTCCGCAAATGGCTTCGCTTTCCTAGGGGCTGACGAGAGCCTCCTCGGCAAGCCTGCGGGGTCTCCACCTAGCGCTATCTCCCTCAGGACAAGGAAGGCTTCGACAGCGAAACATCGCACGAAGAAAATGCGTAGCATTTTCGAGGAGTCTCCGCCATTTGCTCCAATCCACAGCTAGGAATCACATGTGTGAAAAGTTAATGGTGTTATTACTTAAACAATTCCGTGGTTTTGTCTTAACCTTAAATGAATGTAGTAAACTTCTTGATTGAAGTGGAAGAGCCGTAGACGCACGAGGGCAAGTCAAGCGCTTGGAACGGAAATCAACAGTATTAAATGTTTTCTTGATCTTCATGAAAAAACGGATGGAACAGGGCCATCCGTTTTTCTTTATAAAATTCTTCTTATCTATCCGGATCTTCAGAATGTAGGATTGTAGGCCTTCTGTTTTTCAACGGAATCGGTGATCGTATGATTACATCACGGAATCCTCTGTAGTTGAATGGGATGAATGGCCATAGGTAGGGAACGTTGTAAGACTTCATCCCCATCAAGAATAGAATGAGAATGACGAGCCCGATCATAAATCCAATTACTCCAAACAGGTAAGTCAATAAAAGGAGCACAATCCTAAATAATCTGTTTGCCAAGCTGAGCTCATAACTAGGAGTTGAAAATGTCCCTATAGCAGCAATGGCCAGGTATAAAATTATTTCTGGTACAAAAAGACCTACTTTTACTGCAACATCCCCTATGAGAATTGCCGCTACTAACCCAAGTGCGGTACCTAGAGAGGTTGGCGTATGAATGGCTGCCATTCTGAGCATGTCCATACCGATTTCTATAATAAGTATTTGAGCGATTAGAGGAACTTCACCCGTTTCAGTCGGGCCGATATAAGATAATTGTTCAGGAAGTAATTGTGTATTGGTTGCTAGCAAGTACCATAAAGGCAGAATAAATATGGACGCCCAGACTGCAAGAAATCTAACCAGTCTTAAGTAAGCCCCTACTACTGGTTTGTTTCTGTACTCTTCAGCATGTTGAAGATGATGCCAAAAAGTAGCAGGAGTTATGATGACACTAGGAGAACCGTCTACTATTACAAGTACATGTCCTTCATATAAATGCGCTGCTGCTGTATCAGGTCTTTCTGTGTATCTGACTGTAGGATAGGGATTCCAGTGTCTTCCTCCTACAAATTCCTCTAGCGTTTTTTCGGCCATTGGCAGACCATCTGTGTCAATGTTTTGCAATGACTCTTTAATTTTTTCAACCAGATCAGGATCTGCCAGTTCATCCATATAACAGATACTAATATCAGTCTTTGACCTTCTTCCAACCTGCAAGTATTCCATTCTGAGTGAACTGTCTCTTATTCTTCTGCGGATTAATGCACAGTTGAATATCATTGTCTCGACGAAACCATCCCTGGAACCGCGAACCACTCTTTCCATGTCAGGTTCTTCCGGACCTCTGACAGGGTAAGTCCTCGAGTCAATTATGATCGCTTCCTCCAGACCTTCTACAATGATGACAGTTGGACCTGCAAGGACTTGATCTACAACTGTTTCCAAATCGTCGGTTTTACCAATTTCGACATAAGGTATGTAGGTCTTTAATAACTTGTCCAGAGGTTTTTCATCAAGATCTTCTGGCAATAGGTCGGATAGAAATTTCATTAAAAAGAGCATGATATCATCTTTACCGAAACCATCCACTAGGAACATCCCTATTTTTCTACCTGCATAATGGAGATCTAGAAAGATTAAATCAAAACTTTTATCAACTGCCATTCTTTCTTTTAAATATCCAACATCTTCATCGAAGTTTCCCGACATTTTTCTAGTTGGTTTATGCCAAGTCAAAATGATTTCCTCCTAATTCTTCATGTATTAGGTATGAAGTACTTATCATCTTTTCATTTTCTGCTAATCCCAATGAAAAAATACAAGATCATACAAAAAAACAGCAGGAACTCCCATCTCAAAGGTATGGTAGTCCTTACTGTTTTTTCATTAAAATTTATTCTTCTATTAACCCATCTATTTCTGTTCGAAGGCTAGTATATGCCTCCACGGTAGAATCAAGTTCTATTGCCTTGTTAATGGAGCTGGATGCCTTTTCAGCGTCATCCAGCTCCAAATAAACTAAGGCTAAATTATAATGCGCTTCATGAAAACTGGGCTGAAGAGTAGTAAGTCTTTCTAATCGATTTTTCGCATTCTCTATGTTGCCTTCTTGAATATCAATGTAGGAAAGGTAAAATAGGACCTCAGGAAATTCCTCTTCCTTTTCCTCTAGATCAATAAGCAGATTAAATGCTCCTTCATATTCTTCTTGTTGAATTAATGTTTCCGCCTGTTTAATAAGCGCAGTCGGATTTTCAGCATTGTACCCTTCTTGTAAGAGAAAGAAAGTTAATACAGAAGCTGCCGCTAAACCAAAAATTCTTTGGATGAATTTTTGGTGATTCGGTAAATGCACTATAGCTGATGCTAAGAAACCACCAATCAACCCGCCAATATGACCAGCATTATCAATACCTGGAATGGTGAATCCAATCGCTAGATTTATTCCTATTAATACGAGAATGTTCGTACCCATTGTCCGGAAAAATAACTTGGGATGGGTTATTCCAACAAACAGGAGCGCACCAAAGCAACCAAAAATTGCCCCAGAAGCACCTGCAGATAACGATGAGGTAAAAACAAAACTAGCTAAAGAACCAGCAAATCCTGCAAACAAATAAATGGCTAGAAAGCGAACGTTCCCATATATTCTTTCCACCGCAGTGCCAAGATAAAATATAGCCATCGTATTCAGCAGTAGATGAAGAAATCCAATATGGAGAACTATAGGGGTAAAGAAACGCCACCACTCCCCCTCCAGAATGGCTGGGTTATATTTTGCACCGTATTTTACCAATGTCTCAGGATCTTGGCTTCCCCCATTCGTCTCAAGTATATAAAACATCAACAGGTGTAAAAAGATAAAAAAGTAGGTGAAAAGGGGTTTTCCATGTTGAAATAAGGACCTTTCCTTTTTATCTCTTTGGGAGGATGTGTTTAGGACACTTTGCTTGAGATGATAGAGTCCAAGATCATCTAGTGCGTCCTGTTCCTTTATGGTTACCTCATCCCCAGTTACATGAGAAATCCTATTTAATGCTTTTTGTGTATTGCCTTCATGCAATACGATAGAATGAATTTCCGTTTTTTCACTTACAAAAGGTTCTTCCACCCTAAACTCCCAATCATCGACAGGAGGGTATGAAGATACATATATATTGAATGCTTGTAAACGACGCTTACGCAGTTGCTGCTTGAAATTAACAACGTGTCTGGATGCATTTTCAATATCACGTTGAAGCCACGTGCTCCAATCTAGATCATGTCGATAGATCCTGATGATTGGTGCTTTTTTATGGGTAAGGTTTTCTAGCCAAAGTTCGTTTTGATCTGGAGAGATATGTAAAATTCGATATTCTTTCATTACAACAAAATGTTGAATAAGCTGCCAAAATAAGATATCTTGCTTCAATTTCCCACCTCCTTGTTCCCTTTATTTTAAATGGTCCAAGGAGAAAAGTAAAAATATAACTAAACGAATGTCGTTTCTAGAAGCTATTATCTAGAAGTTTAATTATTGATTTCAAATCTTGCAGCAATAACAGAAAGTGATTTAGACAGGGCATTCAATTTCTTTCCTATTTCATTTGTGTACTCCATTTGTTCGACCTGATTTTCACTTGCTGATAGCATTTCCTCTGAGCTTGCTGAAGTTTCTTGCGAGACAGAGAGCAAACTGTCCGCTGCAAACTCTAAATTAGGTAAAAACTCTTTCCAACCCTTCAAGTCTCCATTTATGACAGTTAGATTCTCGCTCACTTCTTCCATTTCAGACATGAGCTCGTCAAATGTAACTTTTGAAAGGTTTGCCATGTGTAAGTTATCTTTAATTTTCACATGCATGTTTTCAAATTCATTTACAGCTTTTGCTGTTACATTTTCCATATGCCCGATGGAATTTGTGATTTCCTCGGCGGCAGAAGTTGATTGTTCTGCTAAATTTCTTACTTCGTTAGCTACAACGGCAAATCCTTTCCCTGCATCTCCTGCTCGGGCAGCTTCAATGGTTGCATTCAGTGCCAATAGCTTTGTTTGTTCAGCCATCCCTTTGATTAACCCCACTAATCCTGTAATAGAGACGGAATAGTCTTTTACATTTTTCACGGTGTTGGACAATTCCTCAAAATCCTGTTCAAATTTAATAATAGTTGTGATGAGCGTATTCATGTGTTTTTTCCCAATCTCGGCAGAGTCATCCATTCGATTGGAACTAGAAAAAACATGTGACATATTTTTTTGCATTTCCTCAATAAGGTCTTTCATTTCTTTAATCGATTGAACGCTGGTCTCAGAACTAGAAGCAGTTTGCATTGCCCCTTCTTTTACCATATTGATGGAACTAATCAATTGATGTGTGGAAACCATGGAATCTTCTGATGAAAGTCCAAGGTGGTTACCTGTTTCTTCTAATTCTTTCGTCGTTTGCTTGATCTCTTTTAATACTTGTGTCATGTTATGAATCATGGAATTATAGCTCTTGTTTAAAGACACAATTTCAGGAATAGATGTCTTAATGTTTTTAGCTGGCCGAAGATTCCCTTCTCTTCCTTCTCTCATTGCTTCCCGAAGAACAGATAATGGCTTTGTTAAAGTCCTTACGAAAATAATGGTAATGCAAGTGAAAAGCACGATACTACCAATAATGACCATAAGTGTGAAAATACCCATTTCATGGACAGGGCTTAAATAAGAACTAGTTGGAATAATCAAACCATAAATTCCATCCAACTCCTTCATCTCCCTAAAGGAAATAGTATATTCCACCCCATTAATGTTCTCTTTAATAATTCCATTTTTACTGTTTACCATTGATTCCACCATGGAATCTGTTATATTAGGAAGATTACCTTCACTTACTTTAAAAGGAAGTGTCTCGTTATTAGTTATGTAAAAAAACTCCGAAAAGATTCCATCCTCTTTCAATGTATCCCTTTGTGAGCGTATGTTCACCTCTAACTGTTGCATAAAATATGCATCATCACTTATGTATGTAAACTTTAAGTTTTCTGCAATGTATCCCATAAGTTCTACTTCTCTAACAAGACGGTTTTCTATACTATTGACGGTCATTTCTTTTGATTTGATATAAGAAACTAACCCGACTGCCGAAATGGAAGCCAACATTAATGTTATAAAGAGTAGGAATACTCTAGTTCCTAAGTTTATTTTTCCGATGTAATGTTGAAACTTCTCGTCCATTCTCTTTTTATATTTTACTAGTTGTTTCATCCAGTTGATCCCCCTGTAACTGCTATTCGTCTAACAGAATAAATTATAGAGGAAGAATATTAATGTAATGTTAATTTTATGTAATTTTAATGACAAAAGAAAAACCACCAGCAACTACTGGCAGTTTATCCTCGAAATACGGTTTGTAAAAAGCGGTCTCGAACAAATGGAATGTCCATTCCGAATGCTACAACAAATCTCCTGATGCTAGCGATTCCCAAAATATAATTTAGGATTTTATAACGACTTTGGTAAATGGCATATGTACCCACGCCTATTAGAAAAATTCTTAGTAAGAATCCCATTGTCATCCCTCCTATCTATATCTTGCTTAAAAATGAAAAAAACATGCCCAAGAATAGGCATGTTTTAGAATACTTTATCTTTTATTTCTGAAAGTACTTGAACAGAGTATTGAAACTGCTCCGCCTCTTTTTCACTTAAGTCAAGTTCAAGAATTTCTCTAATTCCGTTTCTATTGACGATAGCGGGAACTCCAATGTAAATGTCCTCACTTTTATATTCTCCATCCAAATAGGCTGACACGGTTAAAATGGAATTTTCATTTTGAAGGATTGCCTTTGTCAGCCTAACAAGCCCCATGGCAATTCCATAATAGGTTGCACCTTTTCTCTCTATAATTTGGTAGGCTGCATCTCTTACACTGACAAATAGGTCATTCAGATCTTCCTCTTTGTACTTTTCCTGTTTTGCCATCAGCTCTAAGATTGGTTTTCCACCAATATCAGCTTTACTCCATACAGGCAGTTCCGTATCTCCATGTTCCCCAATGATATAAGCATGTACATTGCGGGCATCTACTTGAAAATAATCACCGAGAACATAGCGGAACCTAGCAGTATCTAGAATGGTTCCAGAACCGATTACCCTCTCTTTAGGCAAGCCCGAAAACTTCCAAGTAGCGTAAGTTAAGATATCAACTGGATTTGTTGCAACGAGGAAAATACCATCAAATCCATTCCCCATTACTTCATCCACTATACTTTTAAATATTTTCGTATTCTTTTCGACAAGATCTAATCTCGTTTCACCTGGTTTCTGATTGGCACCGGCACATATCACCACAATGTCTGCATCCTGACAATCCTTGTAATCACCATACCAGATTTTTGTTGGTGTTGGTGCAAATGCTATTCCATGATTTAAGTCCATTGCATCGCCTTCTGACTTCTCCTTGTTCAGATCAATCAATACGAGCTCTTCTGTCACACCTTGATTCAATAAGGCAAATGCATAACTTGAACCGACAAACCCTGTTCCTATTAGAGCAACACGACTAATTCCGTTTCTCATGGTATCTCCTCTTTTCACCTAGGTTACGTTACAACTTTATTATACCAAAAAGATTGTGAAATACTGAGCAAAATATAACTATTTTGTTACATAAGTATTAGAATAGTGATGACACTTGCTATTAAAATGGAGGAGATGTTGACTACATCGTTGTTCACCCACGGATTGCCTTTTACTAATTGTGTGGGTTGTTGACAGTGTACCTTCTTCTCCACTTGTTTTCCGCACACTTTACATCTGTAGGCGGATTGCACAGTTGCTCCTAATATTGTATCAATAAAACAACCCATCACCCCAAATGCGGTAAGTAAAAGGGTTATCGTGATAGTTATTTCGCTCCAGAAGAAGTAGGAAACTAAACTTATTAAAGCAGAACCTGCAACCGCCGCTAGTGTACCTAGTAAAGAGATTGCCCCCGAAGTTCCTGGCTCCACTGTTTTCATTTGAACAATAGAGAAAGGCCTTTTCTTACTTAAGGACCCTATTTCCGATGCCCATGTATCTGAATTTGCCACAGCAATAGAGGCAATAAATCCGTATATCCAAAATTCTGCAGGAAACACGTATGCCGATAAACCTATTAATGCAGGTACGCCTCCATTAGCGAAAACTTGCATTATATCTCGTTGCGAACCTTTTTCGTGCATATCTCTAATGCTTTCCTTCTGCTTACGATTATATTTACTCCAGAAACTAGAGGTAACAAAGAACAATCCAATCAATAGGAGACCATATCCTTTAAAACCTAATGCAATAAAAATCCCTACTAAGAAGGTGCCAACCGCTCCGGATGCAGCTAATGCCTTTAACTTATATCCTCCCCAAGCCAATGCAGCAATACCTATTAACAATAAAATCTCATTTTCTAATAGCGCAGTCATACACGACCTCATTTGTCACAATTTTATGTACGGGTATATCGAATGGATCTGTCGGGACTTTTTTAACCAGCTGTTCAGTAAATGCCAATGATACTTTAGAGCCAGTGTAATCAACCAGGTAACGGTCGTAATATCCACCGCCGAAGCCTATTCTATACCCTTCCTCATCAAAGATTAGACCAGGAACTAGAATGAATTCGAGCTTGTCTTTATGACATATTTCCACTTCGGTGACGATGGGCTCTTTTAATCCAAAGTAGACGGTTTCCAGTTGATTGAAGTTTTCTAGGAAATAAAACTCCATGCTTTTATTCTTTGGAATGCATTTCGGTACGGCCACTTTCTTTCCTTCGTCCCACGCGCGCATGATAATGTCTTCTGTATCCACTTCTGGGAAACGTGAAATGGTCACAGCAATTGTCTGAGCATCCTTCCATTCTTTTGAAGCAAACAGCTTATCGTGAATCGCTTTGCATTTTGTTGCATGGCTTGAACGGTCCATGTTCCCTAGTATTTTTTTCATCTCTTCCCTTAACACACTTTTCTCTTTCATACCTTGCCTCCTAAGACACTCTTACTACTACCATACCAAAATACATCTTTCAGGCTCAAGCACCACAGGAAGGAAACAGGGTGTTAAAGAGACACCTGGACTTTATTTTCCCCATCCCGAAAAAAAACTGGCATTATAAAAAAAATAATGATATTATAGTAAGGTCTGAATTGAATGCACTATATGTTTGGAGGGATAACGATGCGCGTAAACGTAACTTTAGCTTGTACTGAAACTGGTGATCGTAACTATATCACTACTAAAAATAAACGTAACAACCCAGATCGTCTTGAGCTTAAAAAATACAGCCCAAGATTGAAAAAAGTAACTGTACACCGTGAAACAAAATAAGCAGCAGGATTTTCCTGTCTGCTTATTTTTTTTGCCCATTATCCAGCTTCTACAGGGCTAATATTCTTTTTATTTTTAACCTTCACAGAAGTACCCGCTTTATATCCTTCGCTAATCTGATACCTTGGAGCAATTGTTACATTCCTTATGGATGATGGCGAGGTGTGCTCAATGGTTACATCATCCCAGACAATACTCCTGCTTAACTCACAATCCTTCGTTATTTTGGAGCTTTTACCGATGATGGTATATTTACCAATAACCACATGGTCCCCCAAATAAGAGTCGTTGCCGATGTATGCCGGCCGATTGATGGTCACATTGTCTTCCATTTTTACATTTGATCCCACCCATAGGTTTGGCAATACCTCTTCAGCAGCTATATTGACTCGTACTTTTTTATCCAACATATCGTACTGTGCCTGCCGGTAATCCTCATGACTACCAATATCTTTCCAATACCCATTTGCATGGTAGCCATAAAGGCTCATGCCGTTTTTAATTAGCCTTGGAAAAATGTCTTTGCTGAAATCATATGCTTTTCCCTTTTCCATCATACATAATACAAACGGATCTACTACATAAATTCCGGTATTTACAATTTTACCGAATTCCTCGTCTTTCAGTGGTTTTTCCACAAACCGCCTAATATGTCCTTCTTCATCTATATCAACAACTCCGAACTTATTCGGCTTTTTGACTTCCTTTGTAAAAATGGTAAATAAAGAATGTTTTTGTACATGATAGCGTACCCCTGCCATCAAGTTAAAATCGGTTAAAGCATCACCGCTTATAACTAGAAAAGGTTCATCAAGGAGGTGCTCAGCATTTTTCACGCTCCCCGCAGTACCTAAGGGGACCGTTTCCTGGAGGTAGGTTATTTGTACGCCCCATTGGGATCCATCCCCAAAGTAGCTTCTAATTTTATCGCTTAAGTATTGAAGGGTGATGATGATTTCTGTAATACCATGCTCTTTTAAGAGCTCAATGCTGTATTCCATAACAGGTTTATTCAGTAGTGGCACCAATGGTTTTGGGAGTTTTTGTGTTAACGGCAACAGCCGGGTACCTTTTCCCCCAGCCAATATGACTGCTTTCATATGTTATATCCCTCCTACTGGACGGAAGAAGTAGTAACTGTTGTCTCATAAACTGCCTCTGTCTGATCTCTTACATCTTCCCAGTTGTATTTTTGGTTCACTTCATTAAATGCTTTGTCACCGAGTTGTGAACATAACGTTGGGTTCTCAATTAAAGAATATATCTTTTCACAAAGATCTATGCCATTTCCAGGCTCAAACAACAGACCGTTTTCTCCATCTTTAATGATAGAAGAAAGTCCTCCAGTCTTAGCCGCTATAACAGGCTTACCAGCTGCCATGCCTTCTATGGCCACTATCCCGAATGGCTCATAAATGCTGGGTACAATAAGCATGTCGCATCGCTCTAGTAAGGTAGCTTTTTCATATTCATTTACATATCCAATGAACAGTACGTGTTTATCCAGCCCAGCTTGCTTAACTAATGCTCTATAATCCGACAGATAAGGCCCTTTACCAGCTAGTATAAAAAGACATTCAGGATAAGATTCATTTATTGTATTTGCAGCATCTATTAAAGTCTTTATTCCTTTTTCAGGCACCATTCTGCCTAAAAAAAGAATCAGGTGTGAATATGACCTTCGGCTTATAAATTCCTGTAAGCTGTCACTTCCCTCATCGAAAATGGCAACACCATTAGGGATAACATAAATATTCTTTTTCCCGCTAATGTTTTTCTCCACTTTTTTCTTCATATATGCGCTACAAACAATCAATACATCGGATTGTAGAATCAATAACTCTTCCCATTTTGCAGTTTGCAGCTGCATATTGGTATCAAGATTGCTTCTACCTTCTTCTAGTGCATGAATAGTTGACACTAAAGGGAGACTCATACTTTCTTTCAATGCCCTTGCAGCAAATCCCACAAGCCAATCGTGGGCATGAATGATAGTAATTTGTTGTTGACTAGCTATGTTCTGCACCTGTTCAACCAAATTCATATTGGTTTGCGCGACAAAAAGATGAAAATCATCATAAGAACATTCCACTTCTTTAGCCCTGTAAACTTTTATCCCCTCCACTGTCTCCGCCTCAGGTGCTCCAAGGCAATGAGGGGTCACAAGCGACACATGATGGCCAGCTTTTCCCAACTGTCTCGACAATTGCCATACATGTTGCCCAAGTCCCCCTAACATAGCAGGAGGAAACTCCCAAGATAACATGACAATATGATAGGTATTTTTTATATCTTCTTGTAACAAATGATTATGTGAAGAGCGAACAGAATAGAATACATCAGAAGTAACAGTTTCCTGAAATGTTCCAGAATTTAACTGATGTGCTTTTTGAAGTTCAAATGAGGGTTTTTCATAAAAAGTATATGCAGCTTTCAACTGTTGCCATTTTCTTTTATCAATTATATTTATTGGTGTCCATAAAGCTGCCGTTTCTAAGGACTCCTTAATTCTGCACTCCATTTTCAAGTTGTCGCTTTGAAAAAAAGGGAAAAATCCGTCCGCTTTTCCTACACCAATTTCCGCTCGAATGAAATGGAATTCGTTGATTTCTGGAAGAGTTTTGCTCCCACTATTCATTTTGGTTAGTATATCTAAAAAGAAGACATTGTTTCTACTAGCTTGTGAGCTTCCTTTCCAACCAATCAGCCTAATTACCAACCCTTCCTCCCTTAATGACTGATAGGACTTAACAAAATCTTTCCTCCATTGGTCCACCATCCATTCAACTTTTGGTCCTCCAGCATCATTCAACATCAACTTAAAAAATTCCTTATCCGATCCAATGTTGCTCATGGTAAAACCTCTTCCCCCACGAATCTATCTTTTCTTTCATCTTATCACGTGAATTTTCTTTTCCACAACAGCCGGTTTTTGTCGTCTTTTGTGTTATAACGTAAATTTTTTATGTCCGTTGACAAAAAACGTTCACAAAACCGTCATATGTTTCTGAGGAATTTGTCGAAAGACTATTTTTCCATCTCTACTCCTGTGATATAAAAAAGAGAGAAACTTTTATCTGAGGTGAAAAAATGTTAATTGCAAGTATAAGTTTAATCATTATTGCAGTCGCAGTGATTGTAATTTCCTTCTTTGTGGACGACAAATTCGCTGATCTAGAAAAAGAAATGGAACAGTTATCCTTTGATGTTGTTCAGGATAAATATAAGTTGGAAAGAAAAATGAAAGTATTAGAAGAAGAACTATTGGGTGGAACTACTCCTATACATAAGGTTAAAACGAAGAGACAAGCAACTCACCAAAATGTAAGTGAAGAAGATGTTGCTATATCTCTTTACCAAAAAGGATACACTCCTTCTCAAATCTCTCAATTCACTTCCACTTCCATGGACAAAGTTGAACAGATCCTTCAATCTGCCAACCTAAAAGGAAACGTAGCCAATGAGAACTAATCTTAGAGCATTCGCAATTGGCATCCTCTTCGCAACAGGAGTTATGGGAGTTGCCTATTCCATTGTAAGCGCAGGGGCAACCACATTAAATGAAGAAAGTATTCAGGCATATGCTGCAGAAAACGACCTTCACGTATTATCAAAGGAAGAGTATGACGAGTTATTGCCAAAAGTAGAACCGGTAGAGGAAATTGAAACAGAACCAAAAGAAGAAGTGAAAGAAGAGAGTAACAGCAACGAAGAAGCAAAAGAAGAAGCAACTGAAGTTGTAGAAGAAAAAGAAGAAACGAATGAACCTTTTGAAATCGTGATACCAGATGGAATGGCAACTTACGAGATCACCGCGTTATTAGCACGCGAAGGCATCATAGAGGATGACAAGAAGTTTGACGCTTACCTTGAAGACAAAAACATTGCAACCAAGGTACGTTCTGGTACGTTCACCATGAAAAAGGGCATGAGCTATGAAGAAGCTGCAGACGTGTTGATAAAATAATCTTATACATGAAGAAGCACCTCGCTGACATAAAGGCCACTGATAAACTGATAACGTAAAGTTTTTAAGATTCCTAGCTGGTGATTGGAGCAAAAGGCGAAGACTCCTGAGGGAGATAGCGCTAGGTGGAGACCCCGCAGGCGAAGCCGAGGAGGCTCTCGTCAGCCCCTAGGAAAGCGAAGCCATTTGCGGAAATCAACAGCGGTGTTTAAAAATATTCTAAAATCAAAAACTTTTTCAGTGGCCTCCTGACATAGGAGGTGCTTTTTTGTATGGAACTAAGGGAAGTTTACCTACAGCTTCCAGCAGGATAACGGTAGGACCGCTCCATCAGACGAACAAACTGTTCACTGGAATAGAGCTCCTGATAACGAATCGGGCGATAATCTGGAAATACGGGCGATTCCATTTAAACCGACTGTTCCATAACTATTCTATTAGCCTAAAACCAAAAAGTAGCAGTCTCCCCTGTCCGATGTCCACCGGATAAAGAAAACTGCTACTATTTCCAAATTCCTTCATTAACCTTATTCCTTTACCTTAAGAAGCCTCAAGCTATTTAACGTAACAAGCAGTGTTGCACCCATATCGGCAAAGATTGCAATCCACAGGGTGAGCCAGCCCGGAATAACCAACAATAACGCTAAAACCTTCAATCCTAATGAAAACGAAATGTTCTGCTTAATAATGGTCAATGCCTTTCGGCTCAGTCTGATGGTGAAAGGAAGCTTACGGAGGTCATCACCCATCAACGCTACATCTGCCGTTTCCAAAGCGGTATCGGTTCCCGCCCCTCCCATCGCTACTCCTACAGAGGAAGCTGCAAGGGCCGGCGCATCGTTAATTCCGTCCCCCACCATCATCATACTACCGTGCTTTTCTCGTAATTCTTTGATATAGCGAAGCTTATCTTCCGGAAGCAGACTTGATTTGACATGATCTATCTCTACCTCGTGTCCAATAGCTTCGGCAGTCCTATCGTTATCACCTGTCAGCATGTATAAATCAGGAATACCCAGTTCCCTCAATTCTTTCACACTGGAGACACTACTTTCTCTAATCTCATCTCGGATTCCAATAACACCAAAGACTTTGTCAGAAGAACCGACTACAATCACTGTCTTTCCTGCATTCTGAAGCTGATGGATACTTTCGGTTAACCTGTTCATTTCAGGGTGCTTTTCACCTGAAAACCAGTTAGGACTTCCCGCTTGATAATTAATACCTTCAATAGAAGCCTTTATCCCTTTCCCTGCTACTGATTCAAAATGCTCCATGGCATAAACCTTCTCAGCTACTCCCATTTCCTCTGCTTTCTGGAGGATTGCTGAAGCTAAAGGATGGGTCGAACCACTTTCTAGTGTCGCAATGATTCTTAGCAGCTCTTCCTCTGTTAGTTGAAAGGCCTGAACATCTGTCACTTCTGGTGCGCCTAAAGTGAGCGTCCCTGTTTTATCAAAGGCAATTGCTTTGATTCTACCCACTTCTTCAAGGAACACCCCACCCTTGATCAAGACTCCATTTTTCGCAGCATTCCCAATAGCTGTCACAATGGCAATAGGTGTAGATATAACGAGCGCACATGGGCATCCAACAACAAGAACCGCAAGCCCTTGATATATCCAAGTGTTCCAATCAGCCCCTAGTAACAATGGTGGAACTATTGCTACTAGGAAAGCAATCACGATGATAAGTGGTGTATAGTTTTTTGCGAACTTATCCACAAATGCCTGAGAAGGCGCTCTTTCTGCCTGAGCTTCCTCTACAAGATGAATGATCTTAGCAATCGTGGTGTCTTCTACCCTTTTGGTAACCTCTACCTCTAAAAGGCCATCCTCATTAAACGTACCTGCAAACACTTCATCATTCACACTTTTAGAAACAGGTATGCTTTCACCAGTGATTGCAGCTTCACTGATGGAAGCCCCGCCTTTCACAATGTTGCCATCCATTGCGATTTTTTGGCCAGGCTTTACAAGCATACGATCACCAATCTTAATATCTTTTACGGATACCTGTTTTTCAGTTCCTTCTATTAATATAGTCGCCTGTTTAGGAGAAACATTCATAAGCGATCGTATCGAAGCTCGCGCCTTTTCCATCGAATAAGATTCCAAAGCTTCACTTATCGCAAAAAGAATGACGACAGTGGCACCCTCTCCCCATTCACCAATAAACGCAGCACCAATAATGGCAATGGTCATTAATGTCTTCATATCAAATTGAAGCCGAATTAGATTATTTAATCCTGTTAAGAACAATCTATATCCGCCTATCAAAATGGATGCTGCGAAAAGAATAGTTGTAGAAAGGTGACCTTCTCCCTGCTGAAAAAATGCCACCCAGCCCGCCACAAGGAAAAGAAATGAGAGAAGGACGGTAACATGCTTTTTGTAAAAAGGAACAGTAGGTTCTTCAGGTAATTCCTCTCGTTCCGGAGACACTTTCAGTTTGTCAAAAGCACCTGCTTTCTCGATCTGGCTTAAACTTGCAGCACCAGTTACAGAAACCTTGGATGCACCGAAATTCACTTTTGCATCCGTGACTCCTTCTATCTTTTTAACATTGTTCTCGAATTTTTGGGCGCAGTTTGCACATGATAATCCTTGAATTCTATATACTTGTTCTTCGTTATTTTTCACGTGTCTTCACCTCATTTTGATGGGTAAAGGCGATATCGATTAATTGTCTAACATGATTATCATCCAAGGAGTAATATACGAGCTTCCCTTCCTTCCTAAACTTTGCCAATCCGAGATCTCTTAACAGCCTCAGGTGATGGGATGCTGTTGCGACTGTACATTCAGTAATCGTTGCAACATCATGCACACAGAGTTCTTCGGCTAGATTGAGTGCCTGCGCTATTTTCAGCCTGGTTGGATCAGATAAAGCCCGGTATATTTTTGCCACATCATTTGTTATTGTTTCATCTATTTGTTTCTTCACATTTATTACTTTTGTTTCATTTGCACATTCTTCTTGACACTGCGGTGTTGTCAATACTTCTGAACTAGACTTTGTTGACATAAAAAGTCCCCCTATACATTCAAACATTCATTTGAATATTAGTATATGCCAACTTAGCTAAAATAGTCAATACATTCAATTAAAATCAAATAAGGTAAAATAAGAACCCTGAAATGGTAGACATACTTATCACAGAAATAACAAACGCTACCACCAGTTTTTTCTTAAAGATACTATTTAATAAGGCGACTTCAGGTAGACTCGCCCCAGCTGAACTGATGAGCAAAGCCATAACAGGTCCCAAAGCCATTCCTTTAGCTATCATCATCTGCGAAATGGGAATCATAGTAGAAAGTCGGATATATAGAGGTATACCTAATATCGCCGCAATAGGAACAAGCCACCAATTTTCACCTCCAAGATATTGTGTAATCAATGAAGTTGGAACAGCGCCATGAATGATGGCTCCAATGGCTGCACCAATCAATAAAAACGGATAAACAGTTTTCATTAGTGTAAGTGTTTCTCTCCAAGTTCGTTTGAGGTCAAACCGTTTGGTTTTCGGTTCATAGTCCTTCAACAACACATTTTTTAATTGCTTTTCAAAACCTAATCTACCCAAGAGTAGTCCAATCATAATGGAAAGAGCCGTCGTGGTTAAGGTATATATTAGAGCTACCTTCCAACCAAGCAATGCTGTCATAATAGTCAGGATGGTCGGATCCAAAACAGGTGAAGCAAAAAGGAATACCATCACAATCCCAAAAGGTATCTTTCTTCTTAATAATGTGACCACCATTGGTATGGTGGAACAGGAACAAAATGGGGTAATGAAAGCGAATAAGACAGCGAATAGAGCACTTAGAAGTATATTACCTTGATTGAGCCACTTCTCCATTTTTTGAAAAGGCACAAAAGATTGGATGATGGAAACCAAAAACGTAATGAGAACAAATAGGACCGTTAATTCCAATGCGATATACAAAAAACTAGTAATTATTTCTTTCCACATAAAAAACACCCCTTCATTTTTATTTGCATTTTGCAAGTATTACTTTGGTAAAAAAGCAAGTATCCCAACTTGCTTAATAATACGGCTTACAGCACATGTTACTTTTGCTCATCGCTGCATTCAATATTTTTAAAGACTCTACTACATCAGTGCTCTCTTTTTCACTTAGATTCAAAAAAACATTCCCTAAATAATGAAGCATTTGTTGATTGATACCATCTTCCAAATGCTTACCTTTCTCAGTTAGGTATAAGTGATACATTCTTTTGTCTTCAGCTGATTGTCTTTTTTCCACCAACTCCAGTTTCACCAGTGTTTGAATTTGTCTGCTAAATGTGGTAATATCCATGCCAATTGTTTCCGCTACCTGTTGCATGGAAGGTCCTTTCGATCTTGCGAGTTCGTAAAGAATATGACTTTGCACTTGGGAGATATCAAAATCTTCTACCGAGCAGCAATTTTTGTTCAACATCCCAAACCTTCGCATCGTGATTTGAAGAATCGCCCTTATATCTTCCATATTTTCACCTCTTACTTTTATTATAGTTATTTATTTGCATTTTGCAACTATTTGTTATGAAATTTAACCTTTTTAGCGCAAATTATTTTAATTAGCGCTAAAAAGATATTATTATTCTTCTGGCAATAACAAAATTTTACCTAACTTTCCCTTTTCTTTAAAATAAATTTGGGCTTCTTTAGCTTTATCTAACGGGAATGTTTTATCAATGACTGGTTTTATTTTACCTTCAGCTATTGCCTGAAGCATATCCTTAAACTCTTCTCTCGTCCCAAGCACGGAACCATACATAGTAATATGTTTAAGATACAACGTTCTAAAATCCAGATTTGTCTTCTGCCCACCAGCTGATCCTGAAATACAAAACTTACCACCATTCTTTAAGACTTGAAGAGATATGGAAAATAAAGCATCTCCAACTACATCTAACACCGAGTCTATCGGCCCATCATTTACATGTAGTATTTCTTGAGAGAGATTATCGGCTTTATAAGATAAAACATGAGCCGCCCCTAGTTCCTTCAATCTTTCCGCTCCGTTTAGGTCCCCTACAATTGCAATTACCTTTGCACCAAAGACTTTTGAGGCAATTTGGACATTTAGGGAACCAACCCCCCCATTAGCGCCTGTTACCATGACCGCTTGTCCAGGTTGAATCTGAATCTGTTGGACCATATGCCAAGCTGTTAATCCACTTACTGAAAATACAGCACTTTCCGAATAACTAGGAAGAGGCATATCGAAACATAGATTAGCAGGCCACACCACGTATTCCGCATAACCACCTTCGTATTCAGATCCTATAAAGGACATATCTTCTGAAATATGTTCCTTACCTTCTTCCCCACTAGACGTAAAAGGGAATAAAACAACATCTCTTCCAATGATAGATTTCTCCACCTTATTTCCCACTTTCACTATTGTTCCCGTTATGTCAGAACCAGGTGTACGTGGGAATTGTACTCCTTCTGGTTTCCAACCTGACTTTGAACCAGTACCGTATGCTCCTTCTCTCATCCAGATTTCCGTATTATTTATCGCACAGGCTTTCACCTTTACAAGCACTTCATTTTCTTTTGGATCAGGTATTGGTATGTCTACTACTTCCAACATATCAACATCTCCATATCCGATTACTTGGACCGCTTTCATATAGACAACACCTTCACCTTCTCTTATCTTCAACTATAGTATTAACATTTTCTTATATAATAAAAAAGCAAGCGTATCTCTACGTTTGCTTTTTGTCTCAACTTAACAGCAATCACTATCCTTCAATCCTAAGAGAACTAGTCCTTTTCCTTGCGGTGTTTCTTGAACATCCAAGACAAGGTCTGTTGTCATGTTTTCAATTTTTGGATCAATTGCCACTTTTATTGAGTTTAATGTTTCCACTTTATCATCTGCTTTTGCCTCATCCAGAGACAATCCTAATTGTGGGCTTCCTCAGCCCCAGCCTGCAAAGTAGACACGTATGTTGTTTGCCCCATTTTCACGCAGGACATCATTTAGCACATCTCTCGCTTCGTTTGAAACCTTCACGGCCAGTCACCTGCCTTCTTATAATTTTTCTAAATGCTCGTTTAATTCTTAGTTTTGTTCGTACAGGTTTTGAAGCACTTCTTTTAACTCCGGCTTCACATTAATGACAGGACGGATAGAAGTTGCAAGCTTTTCCGCTTCTTCCACAGTACTAGCTTTCCCAAGGTGAAGAAGGGTACCCATCGCCACCGTTCCGGTTCTATTACGCCCTCCGGAACAATGGAAGTATACTTTCTTTCCTTCTTGTAGAGTTTGTACGACATATTCAATAGCTGCTTTCACCGATTCATCCTGTTTGGCTGTATCATCCACGATTGGCATATGGATTCTAGGAAGGTTGTCTTCCACGTTATCCTTTTCCGCCCGCAAGTCTATGATAACATCCAGGCCTTCATTTGTATGTGCAACTTTTGCTTGATCCGCACCGCCAATAAAGACATTTTTCATTAATGATTGGTAGTTTTTTTCGTTTGTCATATTGATTCACTCCTTACAACAGATTCTCTTTTTCCCATGGCAGGATGGCGCATTTTTCTTTCGTGGACTTTACTCTTTGTATCCAGGGGAGTTCATGTTTCCCTCTGCCTGATAAAACTTGGTCTGTCGTATCTGTATTAGCAAAACTTTGATTGATGATCCACCAGCGCGGGGTTATGAAAGCACGCTCAAGGTCAGCATGTAATCTTTCAGCCTCCAGTACAGGGGTTGCTTCTGGCAAGGTAACGATAAGTACTGCTGTTTCTTCGGCATTACGAAGGCGTGGAAGCAGGTTTTGGACTTCTTTTGGCACCTCACCCGTTGAACGCAACAATTCCTTTTGATACGATTGTGCTGCGTCAAGCAAAAGCAATGTATGACCTGTTGGCGCAGTATCGATGATGACCACTTCTTCATCTGCCTGACCAACTATCTTGGCAAACTTCTGGAATACCGCTATCTCTTCAGTACAAGGTGAGTTTAGATCTTCCTCAAGGTAGGCAAGCTGCTCCTCGCTCAGATCCTCTCCCGCTTGTTCCAAAACATGTTTTTTATATGATTCTACTTCTGCCTTAGGGTCCACCTTACTGATCGTTAAATGCTCTTTCCTCGTTTTATCTTTTAACGCATGCTCTAAATGCGCAGCAGGATCCGTTGTTGTGAGATGGACTTTCATGTCTTTTTCTGCAAGCTTCATTGCCAGTTTGGCTGCGAGAGTAGTTTTACCAACGCCTCCTTTGCCCATAGTGAATACTACGCGAAGATTATTTCTAACAACATCTTCTACCACAGAATTAAAATCTGCAAGTTCGGTAAGTATTTCAAGATTTACCTGACTTGATTCCTCAACTTGTATCTTTTCACTGTTTAACCAAGCCTTTAACGGGCTGATACCCGTTAATGAATACGAAACATAAGGAAGATACGTCATGGAAATATTGTCGAATGTATTCACGGCAACTTCCATCGCTTTCTGTTGCTTATCGTAAAATGCCAAGGAAACTTCATCGGTCATTGACGGCTTCTCCATTAAACCATTGACTATAAGTTGCTGATTACGAAGACCGATTTCACGCAACTCCTCTGAGGCACGCGCAGCTTCTATGATTGGCGATTCATCAGGTCTTGTTACCAGAAGCAACTGAGTTTGGGAGGGATCTGACAATGCCTGCACCGTCTGTTCATACAGTTCCTTTTTGGCCCCAAGCCCGGAAAGTGGTCCTAAACAGGAAGCTCCATGCGTACTCTCCTCCAGGAAATTGTTCCACGCAGTAGGCAGGGAAAGCAGCCTAAGTGTATGCCCGGTTGGAGCTGTATCAAACACAATCACATCATATTGCCTTGTTACCTCTTTTTGTGTTAGTAAGGTGGAGAATTGGTCAAAGGCTGCAATCTCAACCGTGCATGCTCCTGATAACTGCTCTTCCATGGTAGCCAATACTGATTCCGGAAGTTTTCCTTTATAAGGACCCATCACACTTTCCCGGTAATCTCTAGCCGCTTCCTCAGGATCAAGGTTGCAGGCAAAAAGTCCTTCAACACCTGGAACTTCAGAAATGTCATTTGTCAGTTCCGTTTGAAACACATCCTGCAGGTTGGAGGCTGGATCGGTGCTGACAATCAATACTCTCTTTCCTTCTTCGGCAAGTGCGATGGATGTGGCACAAGCTGTAGATGTTTTACCAACACCACCTTTACCTGTGAAAAATAGATAGGGTGTTTCTACCATTGTTTTCGGTTGGAATGTTGGGAGCATAAAGCCACCCTCCTAGTTGATTGAGTTTAGTGTAATGTTGAGTTTCTTTTTGGGTTTTTCGTGAACAAGTTCCTCTATTTTCACACCGGTCCATTCAGCAAACTCCTCGTTTGTAGGGTAATCTGCCATCTTTACAACTTCTCCATCTACTAGAGTAATTGGAAGACATTCCGGTCCTTTTTCCATTAGCAATTCATTCACCATTTGGTTTGTAACAAATGGTTCAGGCTCCGATCCTAAATTGTAACGAGTGATTTCGATTCCTTTTTGCTGCAAGGAAAATACAGCACTTGCCACTCTTGTTAGTTCTGGGTCCACACTTGGCCCACATACACCAGTTGCACAGCACATTGCTGGATCAAAAATTTCGATTTTAGCCAAATTTAATTTCCCCTTTCCGTTATAGAAAAAATAGCCGAGATATTTCGCTCGGCCATTTTTATTATTTACCAGTCTCAGCAAACGTTTTGATTCTGTCGCCGATCTCGTCACGTACACGTTGGAAAAACTTCCATTTTTCTTCTTCAGTTCCTTCCGCTTTGGCAGGATCATCAAAGCCCCAGTGAACTCTCTCTTTGTTTGGCGGTGTTGCCGGGCAAACATCTGCTGCATGACCGCAAAGTGTTACGACTAGGTCTGCTTTTTTCAAGATTTCAGGGTCAATTGTGTCGGAAGTTTGGGTGGTGATATCCACTTCCACTTCGTTCATTGCTTTTACTGCGTTTGGGTTTACACCGTGTGCTTCGATTCCTGCTGAGTATACGTCCCACTCGTCGCTTAAGTATTTTTTTCCCCAGCCTTCTGCCATTTGGCTGCGGCAAGAGTTACCTGTGCATAGGAAGTAGATTGTTTTTTTCGTCATGATGAAAAACTCCTTTATGTTTTAGTTGTTAACCAATTATTAAAAGCCAGAAATATAGGCCTAATAGCGTAATAAATAGGGTTGGGATGGTTAGGATGATACCTACTTTGAAGTAGTATCCCCAACTTATCTTTACACCTTTAAGGCTTAATACGTGTAGCCATAGTAATGTTGCCAAGGAACCGATTGGCGTAATTTTTGGACCAAGATCAGATCCGATAACATTGGCATAGATTAACGCTTCACGAATTGTTCCGGTTGTGGATGTGTCTTTGATTGCTAGTGCATCAATCATAACAGTCGGCATGTTATTCATGAATGATGAAAGAATGGCTGCAATGAACCCCATGGAAATCGTTGCAACGAATAGTCCTTCATCAGCTGCCATTTGAATGACATCTGTCAGGAGGTTAGTCAACCCTACATTTCTTAGACCATACACTACAACATACATCCCAATGGAGAAGAATACGATGGCCCATGGTGCACTTTTCAATATCTGTTTCGTGTGAATTACCTGGCTGTTTCTGCTTATTAATAAGAAGATGATAGCAACAGTGGCTGCAACGAACGAAACAGGAATACCAGCAAATTCACTAGCAAAGTATCCGACAAGAAGGACCGCAAGTACAATCCATGACAAGTTGAAAAGCTTCACGTCTTTAATCGCTTCTCTTGGTGCCTTCAATACGGACATATCATAATTTTCCGGGATACTTTTACGGAAGAACAAGTAAAGCACCACGATACTTGCACCAAGCGCAAAGAAGTTTGGAACAATCATGCGTGAAGCATATTCTACAAACCCTATTTCAAAGAAGTCCGCTGACACTATGTTTACTAAGTTACTTACTACTAATGGCAGTGAGGTAGTGTCTGCAATAAATCCACTTGCCATGATGAACGGCAAAATCATCTTTTCTTTAAACTCTAGGTTCCTCACCATAGCCAGAACAATTGGTGTCAGAATAAGGGCAGCACCATCATTAGCGAAGAATGCAGCTACCACTGCTCCTAGCAAGGTAATATAAATGAACATTCTTACGCCGCTTCCTTTTGCGAATCGAGCCATGTGCAATGCCGACCATTCAAAGAATCCTACTTCATCTAAAATGAGGGAGATGATGATCAAGGCCACAAACGTCAATGTTGCATTCCAAACGATGCTTGTTACATCAATTACATCAGTAAAGGTAACAACGCCGAATAGTAATGCAAGAAGCGCTCCTCCGCAAGCTGACCAGCCTATGGACAATCCTTTAGGTTGCCAGATAACAAAAACTAATGTAAGTAAAAAAATCACAGATGCCAAAATAATATCCAGCAAAATATTCCCCCCTTAACAACAAGTAATTCTAAGTCCTTTTTCCTCGAGCTCTTTCAACTTTTCTTCTAGTGAAGGAACATGCACTAATATAGAAGTGATTAATCCATAGTGCGGATGTTCGGTATTGATGGAATACATAATCCACTGACCTTTTCTTGATTCTTTAACCAGACCCACTTCTTTTAGCTTTTTCACATGCTGACTAATAGAAGGCTGACTCATTTGGAAAATCTCGACAAACTCACATACACAGCAATCGTGATCTTGTAGAAGAGCCAACATGGAAAGCCTCGTTTTATCACCTAAAATTTTCAGCGTGACAGCCGCTTCTTCCATCTTCAATACTTGTTGCATACGAACACCTGCCTTTGGAAAAGATATGCAATATAACCAAACGCTTATATAACAATATGCTTATATAATAAAACACTTATATGCATGTTTCAAGCTTTCTTTTGTAAAGAAATTGTGAAGAATAATTGTAGAATTATCAGATAATTGATATAATAAATTCAAGAAAGCGCTTCCAAAAACATATGAGTGGGAAAGGTGATGCTGTGTTATGATGGACTATCAGTACAGACGACAAGCTTTTCAAAACCTACATGTGGAACAAGAAGAAGCAAAGAATGATTTAAAACTAAAAGTTAGAAAATCCAAATCGATGTTGGCTACCATAGCCGCATTCTTTTCCTTTTTTCATCACACATCTTAAGGAGCTTTCATGCTCCTTTTTATTATGCTTTTTTGCACAAAAAAATCGGGACAAAATGAATTGTCCCGTTAATTAACTATTTATTAATGCCCTGAAGTAGCAGATAAACCTACTCGGTCAATTAGTGTCTTACTTTCATCATTAAGGCCAATGATGCTCACATTCTTACCCAGTCTTTGATATTTCAATACCGTTTTGGAAATTGCAGTGACTGCAGATTGATCCCAAATATGCGTGTTACTAAAATCTATGATGATTTCTTTTGGGTCATTATTATAATCGAATAAATCTACAAAGTGACTCATCGTTCCAAAGAACATTTGTCCAGAGATTTGATAATGCATGACCTCTTCTTTTAATGTCATAGTTGCTTTGATTTTCGCCATCTTCCACCCGAAGATTAGTGCACTTAGAACAACCCCTGCGGCTACACCTTTTGCAAGGTCGTGAGTATAAACAACAATAGCAACCGTTACAACCATTACTACTGCATCAGCGCGAGGTATTTTGTGCAGTTCTCGAATGGACTGCCAATCAAATGTTCCAATGGAAACCATAATCATTACTCCGACAAGTGCAGCCATCGGAATTTGAACCACTACATCTCCAAGCACCATGATGAGGAATAGAAGGAATGTCCCTGCCACTAATGCAGAAAGCCTTCCACGGCCACCTGATTTAACGTTAATGACAGATTGTCCAATCATGGCACAACCAGCCATACCACCAAAGAACCCGGTTACGACATTAGCGATACCTTGTCCTTTCATTTCTCTATTCTTATCACTCTTAGTATCTGTCATTTCGTCTACGATTGTTGCGGTTAAAAGAGATTCAAGGTTACCTACGATTGCAAGTGTAAAAGCATAAGGGAGGATAATCATAAATGTCTCCCATGACAAATCAACCATTGGGATATGGAAGAAAGGTAAGGTTCTTGAAATTTCTCCTTGATCGCCTACTGTACTTAGTCCAAATCCTCCACCAAAAAGCGTAATTGCCGTGATAACAACAATTGCCACTAATGCAGATGGTAAAGCTTTAGTGACTCTTGGAAGCAAGTATATAATGGCAAGTGTAGCAATGACAAACCCTACCATTATCCAAGATCCTCCTTTTTCTGGAGTGAAATGGACTAATTGTGCGGTAAAAATTAAGATTGCTAAAGCATTAACAAATCCAATTATTACTGCCTGAGGAAGAAAAGATATATATTTCCCAAGCTTAAATACACCCATTAGAATCTGGATGATACCTGTTAAGACAGTAGCTGCGAACAAATACTCAATTCCGTGATCTGCAACCAATGTAATCATCAGTAAAGCCATTGCTCCGGTTGCAGCAGAAATCATCCCTGGTCGTCCACCTGTAAAAGCGATAACCACGGCAATACAGAAGGATGCATAAAGGCCTACCATCGGGTCAACACCTGCAATGATAGAAAATGCGATCGCTTCAGGAATGAGGGCTAATGCTACGGTCATACCGGCAAGTACGTCACCACGCACGTTGCCAAACCATTCTTGTTTTAAGTTTGCTACGTTCATAGCACACCTCTTTCTAGTTTATTTAGTTTTGTGACTTTCTACTCTCAAGAAAGTCGGGTCCGTTTGCAACAGAAAGAATCATACCACATATTTTCTAGGCTGAAAATCAGCATGAAAACGGGAACATGCGAGAATACCTCTATAATTCTTCCTTTTTCTCAATCAATCTCTTGTTTTTGTATATCTGTAAAAAAATAGACAATGAATCAAAAAGAAAAGCTCTGTTCAATAAGAACAAAGCTCTTTTCTTTAGTCATTCAATTCGTAATGGCTACCCTTTACAAGATAGAATATATTCTCTGATATATTGGTGGTGTGATCGGCCATACGCTCAATATATCGGCAGATGAAGCTCAATTGGGTAATTTCAGGAATCATATCAGGGTGGTCTTTTGTCAACTGCAGTAGCTCACGGATGTTTTGACCGTATAGCTCGTCCACTTGATCATCCATGTCCGCTACCTTCTTCGCTAAGACTACATCTTCATCATAATAAGCTTTCAATGCAAGTGATAACATTTCAGTTGCAATGCTATGCATTTTCTCAATTTTCTCAAGTTGAATGATTGGTTGAGTGTTTTTCCCGATTCTTATCGTCGATTTTGCAATATTTACAGCAAAGTCTGCGATACGCTCTACATCCGTGGAGATTTTTATCGCTACAAAGATTCTACGTAAATCAATCGCCACTGGTTGCTGTTTGGCAATAAGAAGAATAGCAAAGTCATTTATCTCTTCATCTAAACGGTCTGCCTTGTTGTCCTCTTCAATGATTTGAAGCGCAAGATCCACGTTTTGATTTGTTAAGGCGTCAATGGATTTTCCCATTGCAATTTCAGCCAAACTACCAAGTTCCAATAATTTATCTCTTAACGTTTCTAAATCCACATGAAATTGACGCAATACCATCTACCTCTTCCTCTCTACCTTTATTATCCGAATCGACCAGTAATATAGTCTTCTGTACGCTTATCTGACGGATTAGAGAACAATTTATCTGTTTCAGAATATTCTACCACTTCTCCATTTAAGAAGAAAGCTGTTCTGTCGGATATACGTGCAGCCTGTTGCATATTATGCGTAACAATGACGATACTGTAGTCTTTCTTTAATTCTTGAACGAGTTCTTCCACTTTAAGAGTAGAGATAGGGTCAAGTGCAGATGTTGGTTCATCCATTAAGATAACGTCCGGCTCGATTGCCAAACAACGAGCAATACATAAACGCTGCTGTTGACCACCAGATAGACCATATGCGTTTTCTTTTAGACGGTCCTTCACTTCATCCCAAATAGCCGCTCCACGTAAGCTTTTTTCCACAATTTCATCAAGGACTTTTTTGTTACGGATTCCGTGAATTCTTGGTCCATAAGCAATATTGTCATAAATGGATTTCGGGAACGGGTTAGGCTTTTGGAATACCATTCCTACATTTGTTCTTAGTTCTTCGACTTTATAGGATTTACCTAAAATGTTCTTTTCACGATAAAGGATATCACCAGAAACTCTTACACTTGGTACTAATTCAACCATACGGTTCAATGTCTTGATATATGTGGATTTCCCGCATCCGGAAGGTCCGATAATTGCCGTCACTTCGTTTTCATAGATCGGCAAGTTGATGTTTTTCAACGCTAAATTTTCCCCGTACCATAGGTTCAAATCTTTTGTATGATACACAATACTTTTGTCTTTTGGAGTTATTGTTTTAGAAGAATTGTTCTTCGTTTCACGTTCAGGCACCGTAATTTGCATAGATGATTCCTCCTAGGATTAAAATCTTCTTTGGAATTTATTTCGAATAACAACTGCAATGGAATTCATGACTAATAAAATGAAAAGTAGTACTACGATAGTAGCTGCTGCTAAGTTTGCATATTCTGCAACAAGAGCTGCGTCAATTGTCCAGTAGTAAATTTGCATTGGAAGTACCGTGAATTTGTCAAAAATCCCCTCAGGTAGCGGAATTAATAACGCTGGAATTCCCAATACAACTAGTGGAGCTGTTTCCCCGATGGCGCGTGATAACGCAAGGATAACTCCTGTTAAAATACCCGGTAATGAAGCTGGCAAAACGATATTCTTAATTGTTTGCCATTTAGTCGCACCCATTCCATAAGATGCTTCTCTTAAGTAACCAGGAACAGAGCGGATTGCTTCTTGACTCGCTACTACTACGATAGGAAGAACTAATAATGCCATTGTCAGACCACCAGCGAGCACGATATTTCCAAGGCCAGCCGCTCTAACAAAAATAGTTAATCCCAAAATACCAAATACAATGGAAGGTACACCTGCTAGGTTTGAAATATTTGTTTGTAAAAAGCGTTGTAGGCGTCCTTTTTTTGCATACTCTTCTAAATAGATAGCCGTTCCAACCCCTAAAAACAAAGTGATTGGCGCAACGACTAACATTAGCCATACAGTACCCATAATGGCACCCATAATTCCAGCTCGATCTGCCATTGTGGATAATTTATTCGTGATAAATTGAAGATCAATCCAACCTATACTCTGTGAAATAACACGGTAAAAAAGAATAATGAGTACAACAAGACCAATTAATGTCGCTGCTAAAAATAATGATTTAGCGATATTGTTCACCGTTAATCTTGAATTCATTTTCTTTTGTACTTGAGCTGCATCAACATACTTCATCTTAATATTCCTCCCTATACTTGCGAGAGATATACTGGGCGATTAGGTTCATGATAAGTGTAAACACAAACAAGGTCATCGCAACAGCATACAAGCTATAATATAAAGTTGAACCAGCTGGTGCATCTCCACCGGTTACTTCCACAATGTATGCGGTCATCGTTTGCATAGATTGTGTGACGTCAAACGTAAAGTTCTTTGTACTTCCACTCGCAATCGTTACAATCATCGTTTCACCGATTGCACGGGAAATAGCTAGAACAAATGATGCGACAATTCCAGACATAGCTGCAGGAACTACTACTTTCCAAGCAACCTCAAGTTTCGTTGATCCAAGTGCCAATGCTCCCTCTCTCATTGCATTGGGAACGGAGCTCATCGCATCTTCCGATAAAGAGGCAACCATTGGAATGATCATAATTCCCATTACTATTCCTGGACTGAGGATATTGGTTGGTTCTAAACCAGGAATGATTTGTCTTAATAGAGGAGTTACAAATGTGAATGCAAAGAATCCGTAAACGATTGTAGGAATTCCTGCTAGCACCTCTAAGATAGGTTTTAAAATTCTTCGTACTCTATCTGATGCATATTCGCTTAAGAAAATTGCACTCATTAAACCGATAGGGATTGCCACAACCATGGCAATGACGGAAGAAATAATTGTTCCTGTCAATAAAGGAAGCACACCGAATTGTGCATTTTCACCTAAAGGTTTTAATTGTGTACCAGTAAAGAAATCAAGAAACGGAATTCTAGTAAAGAATTCTACTGTTTCAAATAATAATGTAAAAATAATACCTAATGTTGTAAAAATAGAAATGGTTGCGATACCCAAAAGAAACTTAGGCACAAACGCTTCAATAAACCTATTTGTGTTCAGAGTCGTCTTTTTCTTATTGATTAACTCTCTCACATTGATGCTGTCTTTCTGATTAGCCAATTTGAAATCCCCTTTCATCCTTTACCCTAACGTAACAAGGACCATCCAAAGCCTATTTTAAAATACATAGAGGAAGATGAGCAGCAAGGAGCCCCTCATCTTCCCTGAAAACTTACTTTAAACCTTCAAGCTCTTCTACTGCAGTTTTGATTTCTTCATCTGTCAATGGAGCAAATCCTGTTTCACTTGCTACAGTTTGTGCATTTTCCATTGTGTAGATTGCATAGTCAAGTACTTGAGGCTTTTCTTTCGCCATACCTACGTTTAAGTAAGTGAATACTGGGCGAGTAAAGTTTGCATAGTCACCGTCTTCAGCGATTGTGTCAAGAGAAGGTTCTACAGGACCATTACCGAAGTCAACTTTTACAGCCGTTAATTTATCTGTATTGCTTGCATAGTAACCGTAACCGAAGAATCCGATTGCGTTTTTATCTTTAGAAACAAGGTCTACTAGTGTAGAGTATTCTTGTTGTAAGTTAACACCTTCAACTAAATCTTTTTCTTCAAGGATTTTTTCCCAGAAGAACTCATATGTTCCGTGGTTTTCGTTTGGACCGTAAGCTTTGATTGGCTCATTCGGGAAATCTGGATTGATATCAGACCAGTTTTTAATATTGCCTTCAGCTAAGAAGATCTTTTTAATGTCTTCTTCCGTTAATTCAGTTGCCCAGTCATTTTCTTTGTTGATTACGATTGTTAAACCGTCAAGTGCAACTTTCATTTCTTTTACTTCCATGCCAAGCTCATCAGCTTGTGCTTTCTCTTCATCTTTAATTGTACGAGATGCGTTATTGAAATCAGTCCCGTCTTCTACTAGGAATTTCTTGAATCCAGCAGATGTACCAGCACGACTTACTTCAACAGATACGCCCTCTTGAGCTTCTGTCATGTATTTTTCAGCCATTAAGGACATGAAAGGAAATACTGTTCCAGATCCATCAATTACTACACTACCTTCAAGTTCTTCTCCGCCTTCAGCTGATGCTCCTTCTGAAGATCCTTCGTTACCACCGTTGTTGTTTGCATTCCCACATGCTGCAGCGAATACCGCAAGTGATGCAACGATAGCTAGTAATAAAAAACGTTTGAAGCTTTTCATTTCTTAATTCCCCCTAAGGTTTTTGTTTTGTTTGATGTTTCTGTGTTTATCTTGCCCTACGAATAATAGAATATAACTTGTGTGTTAACTACGTATGAATCAAGTGTAAAGGTTTTGTAAATGTCGTTTTTCCTGTAGTTTTATAGGGAATAATGAAGGAATTTTGTGTATGTTTGCTATTGCAAAATATATATACGGGCATAAGGACGCAAAAAAGCACCCCTATTTGGAGTGCTTTTTTACTATTACTCTGTATCTTCTTCGTTATTTTGTTCTTCTGATTCCTCTAGATTCTCTTCAGTTTTTTCCCCATTAGCACGTTCTTTCTTTAAGTTGAAGTAAGCATCCATAACCGCATCACCAATCCGGGTACTTATTCCACCTGTTACATTAAAGTCAGTAGATGCATAAGGGACCATAATCGCAAAAGCGATTTCTGGATCGTCATAAGGAGCATAACCTACTAAATTAAAGTTAAGCGTTTCATAGGAGCGTCGTTCTCCATTAGGAAGATACTCTATATACCTTGACTGTGCTGTTCCGGACTTCCCAGCTGGTTTATATTCCTTCATTGTAGAACTTTTTGCCGTTCCTCTTGATCCATGATAAACCCTGATAAAACCATCTTGAACTCGCTTAATTTGACTATCTGTCATGTCTACTCTGTTCATTACTTTAGGTTCAAATGGTTCCACTACACGACCTAAACCTTCCCCATTATTCGGCTCTCTAATTTCTTTTACTAATTGGGGCTGCATTCTATAACCTCCATTTGCAATGGTAGAAACGTATTGAGCCAGTTGGAGAGTAGTGTACGTATCATATTGTCCGATGGATAAATCTAGAAGCAGACCAGGCAGACTAGTTTCTGTGCCTTCAACTCCGGCAGATTCACGGGGAAGGTCAATTCCTGTTTCTACCCCTAAACCGAATTGAGCCAAATAGGATCTAAATGTATCATAAGCGTCTGGTGGTATATACAACGGCTGCCTTGGCGAGTAATTTGCACCGGCAATAGCCATCGCAATTCTGAACATATACACGTTCGAAGACCTTTCCAGTGCTGTTAAATCATTAATACTCCCCATATTGGTATAAGAAGCCTTTCTTAAAGCTTCTGATCCGCGACCAATATATAAAGGTGAATCATATAAATAAGAATTTGGTTGGATGACGCCATGCTGATAACCTGCTAGCACTGAAGCTCCTTTCACCGTTGAACCTGGTTCATAAGCTTCTTGAATGGCACCCAATGCATTATCATAGATTTTTAATTGGCCATCTTCTTCATCACGAATTAATTGCTTTCCTGCAAGTGAAAGAACTTCCCCAGTTTTTGGATTCATAACTACAACAAAAGCACGGTCTAGAAATCTTGCTTTGGCACTTGGGGTTGCTCTTGTTTGAAGCATTTCTTCTATTAACACTTCTTCGACTTTTTGCTGGAATTCCATATCAATTGATAAGATCAAATCTTTCCCACGCTGTCCATCATAAACTTTTTCTTGGCGAAGGAGGTTTCCACCCGTATCTGTCACATTACGCACTCTTGCCTTTTGACCTTGAAGAACATTTTCGTATTGTGCTTCTAATTGAGAGGTACCGATTCGATCATTTCTACTATATCCACGTGCAAGGAATTCATCAATCTTCTCACTTGGTATTCCTGACTCTGAAGTTGAAACTTTGCCAAAAACAGAATCTAGGGTTGATCCATAAGCATAAGATCGGATGAAATCTGTTGTAATATCTACACCAGGCAAGTCTGTTAACATTTCACTGACCATTGCAAATTCCTTTGCGGTCACATCTTGGTTCTTAACAATTTGCGGGGTCAGTGCATACCCTTTATTAAACTCTCTGAAGATAGCGAGTATTTTTTTTTCTTCTTCTGTAATCTCATCTAATTGCTCTTTCGTAATTCTATCTAATTGCAAATCGTATAAGTCACTTTCTTCTAAATCACCATCTGAAACCTTTTTTCGATCTTCATCTGTTATTAATTTTGCCGCTTCTTCAGGTCGAGTCAAAATCCAATAATCTTTCTTATCCCTCTCCTGAATGTTTTCAGTATCCATCGTTATTATCTCAGAAAGTTTTTTTGCAACCTCCAACTGTTCCTTTGAGCTGGTGGATTGCATTCTCGTATATGTAATCGCATTTAATGGGGTGTTGTCTACAACTACATTACCATTGCGATCATAAATTTTCCCTCTTGGAACTAAAGTATTAACCGTTACGTTTTCAGTCCGATCCACTTCTTTACGGTAATCTTCCCCAAAAACGATTTGAACAAATCCAAGTCTTAGAATGAGGGCTGAGAACAGTAAAAAAACCGCAAAAAACAAAAGGTTTAAGCGCGACGGGACGTAATTCTTTTTTTTCTTTTTTTGCTTTTGATTGGTCATCCTTTACACCTTTTCATTAATTATTTCGAGTGGCTAAATTAAGCAACTTGTTTATAAAAAGTAAGAGACACCTACGCTAGTCTGTATAGGTGCCTGTGTCATTTTCTATTGTATAGGAAATCGCAATAAATTTCTATTATTAAATCCCTATTAAGGAGTTGATTCTCCCTCCCCGTCTCGCAAAGTTGTCACAATTGGATGTGGTTCTTCCTTTGGAGAAGGAATGGGTTCTAATTCTACTTTACGGACAAACGGATAGATTAATGCGTGCCCCGCACCAATCACACACAATAGGATCGGAATACTCTTTTGCGTATCAAAAAAGATAACAGCAATCAAAAACAAGATAATAGAAGTAATTCGCCCAAAATTTAAGAAGATTTCCCTGACAACAATATATTCAATGCGCATCTCTGCTGCTTTCCACCCTCTGCCAATCACATCATAGGTTAAGGATACATAAGGAACTAACAACAACGGATAGGCAATTGCGATAGTTACTGCGTACATGAGCAACTTAACGTATGTTAATTCAAAGATAAGAAAGAAAATCGCTCCATACAATATTAGTCCTCCAAGTAGGATCGCTTTCTTCCTTAACTCTTTCTTAATAAGCCTTGTCGCCAAATAGTAACAGACAAATGCGACAGCTGAATTTAACAATCCAAACGTTCCTAGTGCCAATTCGCTGTTCGTTGTAATAAATACCAATACAGAAACTGCAAAAAGGAAAGTACCTTCACGTAATCCTTGGAAGAAGTGTGCATTTGTTATGTATCCCCAGTTCGCATTATTTTTTCTTTCCTGCAGTATACGTCTTAATTCAAAGCTTCCTTCTGCTCCACGCCTTTTTAAAAATAGGCTTAAGATTACTGCAGCAAAAAAAAGAATGAGGGAGATTGTGAAGATCACCGTGTAACCTGTAAACTTTTCTAATGTAGAGATAATATATCCAGCTGCAAAGGGTCCAATCATTCCCCCGACTGAAGTCAATATCCCCAAAAATCCATTAAAAAAGTCTCTGGTTTCCGGCTCTGTAATTTCAAAGGTCAATACGTTGAAAGCAAGCCAGTAGAAACCATATCCTATGCCAAGCAGTGCTCCTAAAAGCAATAAATAGGTAGAGGCTTTGTCTCCAATGAACAAAACAAACAAATAAAAAAGTGCTAAGAATACGACTCCTAAACGTAGCACAATGACACGATCGATTTTTTTGGCCCATCTACCTGCCAATATAAATGTTAATGGCTGAAAAATGACTATCGCCAAATTGTAGAAGCCTAGGTCGCTGAATTCGCCTGATTGCTTCCAGAGGTACACATTTACAAATGTATTGGATAGAGCGATGCTTAGTGAATAAAGTCCACCGATGATTAAGAGTAGCATCAGGTCCTTGTTTACTTCGACATCGCCGATCAGTTTTTTTAGTGCTGCCATTATTACCCCGCTCCTTTATCTACGTTTATTGTGGCTTAAAGGAGTGGGAGTTATGTACTTTGATTTTTGAACATCTTGAAGCAACTGTTTAACTCCGCTGTTGATTTCCGCAAATGGCTTCGCTTTCCTAGGGGCGCTGCTGGAGCCTCCTCGGCTTCGCCTGCGGGGTCTCCACCTAGCGCGCGCTATCTCCCTCAGGAGTCTTCGCCTTTTGCTTCAATCAACAGCTATAGGACAACATGCCAAATAAAAACTCCCATCCACTTATGGATGAGAGTTTATGGGGTAGAAATTATTTTGCTTCGTTGTAAAGTTTTCCTACTACATCCCAGTTGATTACGTTGAAGAATGCGTTGATGTAGTCAGGACGGCGGTTTTGGTAGTTTAGGTAGTAAGCGTGCTCCCAAACGTCAAGGCCAAGAACAGGAGTCTTACCTTCCATTAATGGAGAGTCTTGGTTTGGCGTGCTTGTAATTTCAAGTTCACCATTGTTTACTACTAACCAAGCCCAACCAGAACCGAAACGAGTAGCTGCAGCTTTTGCAAACTCATCTTTAAAGTTGTCAAAGCTACCAAATTTGCTAGTTAGAGCGTCAGCCAATTCACCGTTTGGAGAAGTAGCACCACCTGGAGTTAGGATGTTCCAGAAAAGGCTGTGGTTCGCGTGTCCACCACCGTGGTTGCGAACAGCTGTTTTGATGTTTTCAGGAACTGCATCCATGTTGGAAATTAGCTCCTCTACACTTTTACCTTGAAGTTCTGCTTGTCCTTCAAGTGCAGCGTTAATTCCAGTTACGTAAGTATTGTGATGCTTTGTGTGGTGAATGTTCATTGTTTCTTTGTCGATGTGAGGCTCCAATGCGTCGTATGCATAAGGTAATTGTGGTAGTTCGTATGCCATAATTATCTCCTCCTATTTGTTATGTAATAAAAATCGAACCAAAAAAGCAAGACCCCTTTGATCCGTTAGTTTCAGATTACCAAAACTTGTACAATCTTTCAATTAATCTGCTTGCCTTGCTTAAAATAATTATCCACTACTAAATGGATAACTCTTGGGACAAGCGATACATACTTTCATCAATCTTATGAGGCATGGAGAATACTTCATCAAAGGAATAATCAACAATCTCATTTTTTTCCATTCCCACTGCTCTTCCAGCTTTTCCTGCCATTAATAACTCAACAGCCCGTCCACCTAAGCGGCTTGATAAAACACGGTCAAATGCAGTTGGTGTTCCTCCCCTTTGAATGTGTCCAAGAACCGACACCCGCGTTTCTAATTGTGTTTCTTTTTCAATTAGTTTAGCAAAGTCCATTCCACTGCTAACGCCTTCTGCAAGGACAATGATCGTATGTTTTTTGCCTCGTTTTTGCCCACTCTTTATTCGTCCTACTACATCTTCAAGTTTAAATCCTATCTCAGGGATGATAATGGTCTCTGCTCCACCTGCAAGCCCCGCCCATAAAGCGATATCCCCTGCATGCCGGCCCATTACTTCAATAATAAATGTTCGTTCATGAGAAGTTGCAGTATCTCGTATTTTATCAATAGCGTCGATTACTGTGTGAAGAGCTGTATTAAATCCGATGGTATAATCCGTTCCAGCAATGTCATTATCAATGGTTCCGGGCAATCCGATACATGGAAAGCCATGTTCTGTTAGCTTTTGTGCACCACGGTAAGACCCATCTCCTCCAATAACCACAAGCCCTTCAATTCCATGTTTTTGCAACTGTTCTATACCTTTTTGCTGCCCTTCAAGGGTTTTGAATTCTTCACTTCTAGCTGTATATAAAACGGTTCCGCCGCGGTGGATGATATCTCCAACAGATCCTAGCTCCAACTTTTTTATATTACCAGCCATAAGTCCTGCATACCCCTGATAGATGCCATATACATTTAAGTTGTGGTATATTGCTTTTCTTACAACAGCCCTTACTGCCGCATTCATTCCAGGCGAGTCTCCGCCACTTGTTAAAACTCCAATCGTTTTCAAGCCATTCACTCCTTTTACGTACCTATTATTGCTATAGCACAAATATGTCCTTTTCAAACACTTCTAGTATAACCTTGTTTATATGAAAATAAAGAACACAATGATCATTATTCCCTGGATGATTCCCTTCACCAATGCACTGCTGAAGAGACCAACGACAGACCCGAACCCGGCTTTCATGGAGGCTTTTAATCCATTTCTATTAAACATCAGTTCACCAATGACCGCACCCAAAAATGGCCCAAGGATAATACCTGCTATTGGGATCACAAACGGGCCAATCAACAACCCTATGGTACTACCCCATATAGATGCGTTGCTTCCGCCAAATTTTTTAACACCTAAAAGGTTTGCAAAGTAGTCCGCGACAAATAATAAAATGACAAACAATACGGTGATGGTCCAGAAAATAAAAGTCAGCTCTTCGAAGGAGAAAAACACACCATAAAGAAGAAATCCACCTACTAAAAAGAGCACACTTGGAATGATAGGATAGACGAGACCAACAAAAGCGATGACAAATAATCCAATAATTATTGTCCAATACAAGATTTCCACTTCAAAACCCTCTTTCATATATTTTAAAAAAACCAGACCCTTAAGAGTCTGGTTTATTTATACGTTCTTACCTATTATAAAGTTTCGTGATCTTCGCCTAAAACTGCCTCTGCGATATTTACAGCATGGTCCCCTATGCGCTCAAGGTTACTGATAATATCTACAAACACAATTCCAGCTTGGCCGGAGCATAATCCCTCATTCATACGTAAGATATGTTTCTTACGAAGTGAGCGCTCCATTTTGTCAATTTGATCTTCTTTCATACGAACATCATTTGCAAGTGTTTTATCATTCGAACGAAGTGCCTCAATAGATTCTTTTACAGTGGAAACTGTTAGTGAGAACATTTCCTCTAAATCCTTCTCAGCAGCTTCCGTTAATTCTACCTTGTTTGCAATTTGATAATCCACTAATTCGACGATGTTTTCGAAGTGGTCACCAATTCTCTCGATATCTCTTACTGTATCCATTAATACAGAATGTTCTTCAGACTCATTATCTGATAAAGAACTTGAAGATAATTTTACAAGATAGTCTGTGATTTTTCTATCAAGGTTATTAATCGCTTCTTCCACTTGATATGCTTGTTCGGAGTACTTCGTTACGCCAGTCTTTAAATACTCGTGTGTAGATTCGAGTCCTACAACCGAATATTCACCCATACGAAGCACTTCCTCTTTTGCTTGTCCAAGTGCCAATGATGGTGATTGTTCGATAAAAATTGGATCTAAATGCTTTGGTTTGTATTCTACAAAGCTATCCTCACCAGGAATGATTTTAGTAACAATTAAAGCCAGTAACCCAATGAATGGTAACTGAATAATCACATTGGCAATGTTAAATGAACCGTGTGCAAATGCGATGGTCATTTCTGGATTCAGGTCTAACATCTGTTGGAGAAACTCTACGTACATTTGGAAAGGAATCAACAATATCAAAACAATGGCTGTTCCCAAGACATTAAACATTACATGTGATAGAGCAGCACGTCTTGCAGCAACGCTTGCCCCAAGAGCAGCTAAAACTGCTGTAATCGTTGTACCAATATTGTCTCCAAAAGTACAGGTAATGCAGCACTAAGATCCATAGCACCTTGTCCATAAAGTTCTTGCAGAATCCCTACAGTAGCACTTGAACTCTGAACAATAACGGTAAAGACCGTTCCAACTACTACCCCAAGTATTGGGTTATCACTCATGGTTACCGTCAAATCAATGAAAGCCGGCAACTCTCGTAGTGGTTTAAGTCCCCCACCCATGATCTTCAAACCATAGAATAATGTACCAAAACCAAAGACTATCTGACCTAAGTATTGGATTTTCTGGTTTTTAAAGAAGAATAATAAGATTGCACCTGCGGCAATGATCGGCAAGGCATACTCATCAATTTTAATACCAATGATAAATGCTGTAACAGTTGTACCCACGTTTGCACCCATAATGACACCAATCGCTTGGCGTAAGGTCATGAATCCCGCACTAACCAAACCTACTGTCAGTGCCGTGGTCCCAGAACTTGATTGAATTAAGACCGTTACAAGAATACCCGCAAATACACCCATTAGCGGATTTGTTGTAAAACGATCTAAAATATCTCTCAGCTTATCACCAGCTGATTTCTGCAGTCCGTCACCCATGTATTTAATCCCGAAAAGGAAAATACCCAGACCACCAATAAATTCAAAAATTAACTTCTGAACATCCAAGTCCAATACATTCAACCCCTTAATCAAAAACAATATAGTATCGACAAAAATCTACAAAACCAAATACAATTATTAACCTAATATGATTCTAATGTAAATACCCTTCATAATAAATTTACATTATCTTTACAAACCGTAACTTGAAATTTACATTAGTGACTGTTATGCAATTATATATTGTTCACTTACCCAAATTAAGATAACATGAAATGGATATATTACTTTAAAAGGACTGATAGATATTGAATATTTTCTCTCAATTTGTAAAGAGCTTGTATTCCCCGAAAGCAATGGCCTCCTTTCGCTTTCAAGGAATAGGTAAAACCATCCTGTACGTATTTTTTCTTGTTCTTATATCTTCTATTCCCATGTTTATTACTTTTGGAACTAGTGCAGTGAAATTAGTTAATAGTACAGAAGAATTTTTGCAAAACGAAACCCCAGACTTTTATATACAGGACGGAGAATTTTTTGCAGATGTAGAAGATCCTTTCATTGTAGATGAAGGAGGTTTCACTATTATCCTGGATCCTGAAAATGAGTTATCGTTAGATGAGATTAACTCTTATAGTGATGTTGTAGCCGTCCAGTCAAAGGAGATAATTTTTAAAGGAGCAGGACAGACCGATTTTGTACCATTAAGTGATTTTCAGGGTACAGAAGTTGCTAAAGAGGACTTACTTCAATTCATGGATTCTGTGGGAAGCGCATTTCCTATCATTATTACAGTTTTAATTGTAGTAGGCTATTTATTCTTTGCAGCTACCAAATTCGTTCAAATCTCTATTTTAGGTTTGTTTGGGTTATTACTTAAGAATATGTTAAAAAGGAATAAATTACAGTATCGCCACACATGGGTATTGGCTGCGTATGCGGTCACGCTTCCTACATTAATTTTCACGATTATACAGGCAAGCAGTTTAGTACTACCATTTTCATCTTTAATAAGCTTTGCTGTGTCTCTATTTATACTCTATCTTATTATTAAGGAAGTTAAAGTTAAAAAGCCGACTACTCCAAACAATTAATAAAAAACACCGACAAATTTCACATAATTTGTCGGTGTTTTTTTGTTATTTTTTTCTTGGACGAGCATATAGTTAAGTATGCTTGACAGAGGGGGAAGTAAAAAATGATCCGATTATTCGTTGCAGCTCTAATTCTCGTTACCATCTACAGCATCTATTATGATTTATCATCCGGCACCATCCCCGAGCCCGCCGCACCGGTTGCAGCTCCTGTTCCAGTTACTAACCCTGATACAGAATCAGAAAGTTCCACCCTATCCTCACCTACTAACAACCTTTACATAGAAGTTGAAATAAAAGCTGGTGATACCGTACTCACTGTTGCAGAAAAAATTGCAAACAAACCAATCCCTGTCTCCATCACACAACTAGTGGAAGACTTCCAAAGCCTAAACGATGGCATCACCCCAGAAAAAATCCAAATCGGCAAAACCTACAAGTTTCCTGTCTACTAACAGCCAGGAAACTTTTCCTTTATATCTGTTGAAGTAGAAGGAGCGTAGACGCTTGGAGGAATGGACAGGTGATACCAATCAAAGAAGCCACTGAAAAACCGACATCTCATGTACTTAATGACTTTTAGCTGTGGATTGGAGCAAATGGCGTAGACTCCTGAGGGAGATAGCGGTAGCTTGAGACCCCTGAAGCGTTGTGAGGAGGCTCAAGCACCGCCCCTAGGAAAGCGAAGCCATTTGCGGAAATCAACAGCGGTGTAAAATTAACACCTTAATCAAAACTTAATGAGTGGCTTCGGCGCAGCCTAGTAGCTCACGGACCGACCACAGGCAAGCGAAGCTCCTAGAACGGAAATCAACGATTTGTTCCAGTCTTCTGACACCAGGAAACTTTTTCACTTGTCAGATGGAGATACGATTGTTAAAATATGTTGGGAGTTAGTGGATAATACTAGCTTTTTCTCTCATTACAAGCTACTCTTATGAAAGAAAGATGTTTTGATCTGTAGATCATTCCTAAAGGAGCGATTCACTCGTGAATGAAATAATACATCGTACAAAAACCCGCCCGGTTAAAGTTGGAGACATTACAATTGGGGGCAGTAACGAACTATTTATCCAAAGCATGACAACCACCAAGACACATGACGTAGAAGCAACGGTTGCAGAAATTAAACGTTTGGAAGAAGCAGGCTGTCAGGTAGTCCGTGTGGCGTGTCCGGACGAGCGCGCAGCTAATGCCATCGCTGACATAAAAAAACAAATAAACATTCCGCTAGTTGTGGATATCCATTTTGATTACAAGCTTGCTCTTAAAGCAATTGAAGGCGGAGCGGATAAAATCCGTATTAACCCAGGTAACATTGGGCGCCGCGAAAAAGTAGAAGCCGTTGTAAAAGCGTGTAAAGAAAAAGGCATTCCGATTCGTATCGGCGTAAATGCAGGTTCTTTGGAAAAGCGTATCATTGAAAAATACGGTTACCCTACTGCAGACGGCATGGTGGAAAGTGCACTTCACCACATAAAAATATTAGAAGACTTAGATTTCCATGATATCATTGTTTCCATGAAAGCTTCTGATGTGAACCTTGCTATTGAAGCATACGAAAAAGCAGCAAAAGCTTTTGACTACCCACTTCATTTAGGTATCACAGAATCAGGTACCCTTTTTGCTGGTACAGTAAAAAGTGCTGCCGGCCTTGGAGCAATTCTAAGCAAGGGCATCGGGAACACGTTACGTATTTCCTTAAGCGCTGATCCTGTAGAGGAAGTAAAGGTTGCACGAGAACTATTGAAATCATTTGGCTTATCCTCTAATGCAGCAACACTTATTTCTTGTCCTACATGTGGACGAATTGAAATTGATTTAATTAGCATTGCAAATGAAGTAGAGGAATACATCTCTACGATCAAGGCACCAATTAAAGTAGCGGTCCTTGGTTGTGCTGTAAACGGACCTGGTGAAGCACGCGAAGCTGATATTGGAATCGCAGGCGCACGTAACGAAGGACTACTTTTCCGCAAAGGGGAAATTGTCCGGAAAGTGCCGGAAGCTACCATGGTGGACGAATTAAAGAAGGAAATCGATAAAATTGCAGAAGAATACTTTGCAAAACAAGAAGAAGAAAAGGCAAAAGCTTGACACCAATTGGTGCCAAGCTTTTTTGCTGCCTTTTAAATGGATGAACCATTTAGGTGGTGTTAAAACAATGGTAGTACAAAAATCCCAACAACAATGGAAACGATACCGATTCCGATTGCCCATGCTCCTAACCCTGTTGCCCCACGCTTGCGGGCAATAAAGCCGACGATAATACCGGCAGCTCCCATAATGATCGGTAGGAAGAACAACGACAAGATTGATAAGGCTAACCCTAAAATCCCCAGTCCTCGTCCACTCATTCCCATTACGTCACTGCGCTCTTCTTCAAAAATTGCTTCTCGTTCTCTGCTTCTATCTGATTGTACAACAGGAGGCACTGCAACCTCAGCTGCATGCTCTTCTAAAAAGTCCTGATGTCCTTTCGCTCTAGAAACATGAGGTTCTTCATAAGCCAAGTCTGAATCAAAACGGTCAAGTTTCTCTTCGTTTTTCTCAAATTCACTTGCCATTCGTATCCCTCGCTTTCTTAAGAAGTTAGGAGCATTAATTAGTATGAACAACTCAAGGCAAAATCATGGGTGTCAAACTTTGTTAAGTTTTGTTACTTTCACTTCAGTAAATTGACTAAGAAATAAACAGAAAAAAGGACAAAATATGATAAAATAAGTGTAGCAATAGGACTGGAGGCAATTATGAGAAAAAGATTCGGGATTGACATTGACGGGACGTTAACCTGCCCTTCGACTTTTGTACCTTTTATCAATCAAACACTAAATAAAAATATAACGTTAGATGACATGAAACAATATGATTTAACCCCTCTTATGGGCTTAGATGAAGCAGGGTTTTGGAAATGGATGGACGAGATGGAACCAATTATTTATAAAGATGCCCCACTTGCCGCAGGAGCAAAATCAGTTGTACAACGATGGAAAGATGATTTTGATCTCTATTTTATCAGCGCCCGCAGAAACCATCTTTTTGAAGTCACACAAAACTGGTTTTCAAAGCAAGAAATTGATTACGACCACTTAGAATTAATCGGTACACACAATAAAATTGCTGCAGTAAAAAAACATAACATAGAACTCTTCTTTGAAGATAAACACGATAATGCCTGTGATATAAGTGAAGAATGTGATATACCTGTCATATTATTTGATACTCCATACAATAGGGAACCGATTCCTGCAAACGTACACAGAGTCTTCAGTTGGAAAGAAGCAGACAAAAAAGTACAATCGTTACTACAAACAATTAGTGCTTCACAATAAATGTAAAGGAGAGTGGATAAATTAACATCCACTCTCCTTTTTATTTTGACCTAGACATCGCCATCAGAAGTTTTGTTTCAATTGCCTTTACAAAGTCTTCAGTGCTAATATCCGTTCTTTTTGATCCCATATCGCGGATCATCATCATAATGTCTACAAGATCCTCTCTTTTTAAAGAGGAAAGCTGTCCACTCTTCGCTGTCATCTCATACACCCTTACGCATCTTTTAAAACATATTTCGTGTATAACCGCCCATTTTCAGAGGGCACACATGTAAAATGGGTGGTAATTACTATATATGAGATAATCCCAAATTTGTTACTTTAGACACATTCCGGGCACTTACCATATATCTCAAATTTATGGCCAGTGATGTCATAACCTTTCAAGTTATCATCAAGGTCCTGCATCGGACAAGTTTCAATTTCCTTTGTCTTTCCGCACTGCATGCAGATAAAATGATGATGATGATGTTTTGTGGAGCAGGTAAATCGGAAATGTTTTTCGCCAGAAAGCTCTGTACTCTCCAGTATTTCTAATTCCACAAACACAGCAAGGTTACGGTAAATTGTATCAAAGCTTAAACCAGGATAATTATCCTTCATGGAGTCCAACACATCTTTTGCAGTTAAATACTTATCTTCTTTGGCAAACAGTTCAAGCATTTCCTGTCTTTTTCCGGTATATTTATATCCTTTGTCTTTCATCAAAGTGAGCGCCTGCGTTACATTCATTTTTTTACACCCCTTACTTTATTCCAAAGAATGGTGAATATTAAAATAAGAACCGATAAGATTACAATGGTCCCTCCAGGTGCAAGATCAAAATAAAAAGATGATATCAATCCACCAATAACTGCGATTTCACCAAAAATGATCGCGAATACGACCGTTTGCTTAAAGCCTCTGCTCAATCGCATGCTTGCAGCTACAGGCAATGTCATAAGAGAGGAAACTAATAGTATCCCGACAATGCGCATAGAAGCAGCAATGACGAGGGCTACCATGATGATAAAAACCAAATGAAACACTCGTGCATTTACGCCTGATACCTTTGCATGCTCTTCATCAAAGGAAAGGACAAAGAACTCTTTATAAAATAAAACGATGGTAAGCAGCACGCCAATCGTTACGATAAAAACTGTCCAAAAATCAGAAGTTGTCACAGCACTTACACTACCGAATAAAAAATTGAATAAATCTGTATTAAAGCCATCTGCAAGGGAAATAAAGATTACTCCAAGACCGATTCCAGATGATAAAATAATTGGGATAGCTAGCTCCTGGTAGTGTTTATACACTCCTCGCAATTTTTCTATAAACAGTGCACCAGTCACAGAAAACGCCATCCCAAAATAAATTGGGCTCACACCGACCATCAATCCGAATCGCTTTTCCACAAGCAGGCTTGCTGCAATTCCGGCCAAGGTCACATGGCTCAGGGCATCGGCAATCAAAGAAAGTCTTCTTACTACAACAAATACACCTAATAGCGGTGCTAAAAAGCCAATCAAGATGCCTGTATAAAATGCATTTCTTAAAAATTCAAATTGCATAAACGCTGATATCATTACATATGCCCTCCATCATGGTGATGGTGATCATGACTTAAAACATGCACATCATGCCCGTAAAACTGTGAAAGGTCATTTGTGCGTAATTTTTCAAACTCATCTGTCACACCGTGAAAATGTAAATGTTTGTTCAAGCAAGCCACATGTGTCACTTTTTCGGTAATAGTTCCCACATCATGTGTTACCAGAATTAATGTGATGCCTAGTTTTTTGTTCAAGTGGGAAAGCATGGAGTAAAAATTTTGCACATTTTTTATATCTACTCCAACTGTTGGCTCATCTAGAATCAGAAGGTCCGGTTCACTCACTAAAGCCCTTGCGATAAATACACGCTGCTGTTGGCCTCCTGATAGATCTCCAATATTTCTGTCCGTGAAATCTTCCATCCCTACCGCTCGTATAGCTTCTAATACTTGCTTTTTGTGTTGTTTGTTGAAGAAACGCAATAGGCCAACCTTTGAAACAAGTCCTGTTGAGACTACTTCAAAGACGGTTGCAGGAAATCCGGAATTAAAACTGTTTGCCTTTTGGGAGACAAAACCGATCTTGCTCCAATCCTTAAATTTGCGAATATCTTTACCAAACAATTCAATGCTTCCCTTTTGAGGGCGCAAAAGCCCAAGAATACACTTTAAAAGTGTTGATTTACCTGAACCATTAGGTCCTACTAGCCCAAGAAATGCACCTTTTGGCAAGCTCAAATTTATATTTTCAATTACGTTTTGTTTTTCATATTTATAGGATAGTCCCTTAATTTCGAGTACTTTTTCCAATTTCATCACACCTTAAAAGATAAGAATCATTACGATTTTATAACAATAAGTTAGTATACAACAGGTGGTGGGAAAAGTAAATATTAGCGACTTGTTTTAGTTTGGCTTGTACATTTGTTAATGAGGACAATTTTATATGTTTTTTATTGCCGAGATTGTCTTCATCTCCCAATGAAGACAATTTTACACAGTTTTACTTACCGAGAGTGTCTTCATACATCACATGAAGGCAGTCTCAGAAGTATTTTCTTGATGAGATTGTCTTCATACCCAAGATGATGACTGTTCAGACGTATTCTCAGGATGAGATTGTCTTCATGTCTTCATACCCAAGATGAAGACTGATTTAGACGATTTCTCTTGATGAAATTGTCTTCATACACAGATGAAGACCGTTTCAGACGATTTCCCTTGATGAGAGTGTCTTCATACACCAGATGAAGACACTCTCAGACGAATTTCCTGGATGAGAATGTCTTCATACCCCAGTTGAAGACATTCCCAGACCTTTTCCCTTGATGACATTGTCTTCATCCATACATAACAACTAAGCTCAAACAAAAAAAGCCCTATTCAGGCTTTTCCTTTATGAGTGGCAAGCGGTAACAAAAGGTGGAGCCTTCTCCTAGTTTGCTATCGATAAATAACTCGCCATCATGGTCTTCTATTATTTTTTTACATAGCGGAATGCCTAAGCCATTTCCCTTTTCCTTCGTTGTGAAGAAAGGTTTACCGATTCGATCCAACACCTCTTCGGCCATTCCTTTTCCGTTATCTACCACCGTAATTTCATAAAAGGTATCCGATTTTTTGGCTCGCAATAGAAACAATTTGTTTTTCTGTTCAGGTGCGTACGCTTCAATCGCATTCCTTAAGAAATTCAGCATAACTTGTTTGATCATTGCCTCATTGACCAATACCTGATCATCTACTTCATCAATTTCGAAATCGAAATCTATATTATGTAATAAGCATTCTGATTGAAAAATATAAACCAAGGACTGAAGGATATATTGCGGTTGGATAAGCTGCTTTTTTACTTTTTTTCTGGATACTGATAAAAAGTCCTCGATAATGGAATTCATTCGATTGATTTCTGCCATGATGGTATCGTAATATTTACTCCAATTGTTCGTGATTTGGGAGAGTTGAATGAACCCCTTGATAACGGATAAAGGATTTCTCAATTCATGCGCCATTCCTGCAGAGATTTGTGAGACAGATTCCATCTGTTGTTTGTATACTAGGAGGTTTTCAAATTTCTGTTGATAGGAGCGGTCATGAATGATAAAGAATACTTTCTCCGAACGTTCAAATAAGATTCCTTGAATCTGGTATAACACTTCATCGTCATAGCAAATTCTTTCTTTGAACTTCTTATTATGGATAACCTCTTCATAGATCTCATATAACTTATCCTTTAAAAAAACAGGAGTCAATAAATCATCGAATTCAAGGTTTATATAGTCTTCACCAACATCAAGTTCTAACAATTTTAAGCATCGGTTGTTGATGTATTCTATCATACCGCCTTTAGAAAGAACTAATATAGCAATATCCAATGAGTTAGTCATAAACTCATTTACCTTTAATGATTGTTCAATCGTACCGTAATGAAGTGGCAAGACAACAGAACTATCCTTATTTTCAATTACATGTCCTGACAGATAGATACGTTCTCCAGAAAGAATTCCTGTATAGACGACTTCATAGAAACTTCCGTTTATCCGGTGAAATAAAATTCTCTTAATTTCTTTCCCGTCCGAATCGGAAATGTCCTTCAAATATGTATAAACCTCTTGGCGATAGCTTGATGGGAAGCTGAGAAAAAAAGAACGATTCTCTTCCAACACTGATAGAAATGTGCTGGCTCTCTCATTCCATTCTTCAATAAAGCCATTTGCATTCAGGATTAGCCTTAGGTCTGAACTTAAATATTGAAAAATATCTTGTTCTTTTTTATCTATTATAAACGACAAGGTGACTCCCCCTCGTTACCTTTGAATATCATTTGTTTTAATGGAATATTTTAATTATACAATAATTTCCCAACAGTTGTCATATTATTTCGTAAAGGTAGCCTTTTTGTTTTTCCAACATAGGCTAAAATGGGAGGGATAATATGATGAACATTTATCAGCAAATCGTAAATAAAAAGCTTCATAACATTACGGCAGAAGAATTGATGAAGTATAGCGGAGAATATAACATCTCCTTGACATTGGATCAGGCAAAAAAGGTAGCTGCTCTTTTGCAGTCCAAAAAAGTGAATGTATTTAACACGTCCGAGAGAATCCAATTAATGAAGGAAGTTGCAAAGATTACTGGCCACGAGACCGCTAAAAAAGTAAATCAGCTATTTTTGGAGTTTACAAAGTAAGAAAATCAGCTAAGAATAAAAGAACTTTAGGTGTTGGATAATCACCGCTGTTCCTTTCCGAAAATGGCTTCGCTTTCCTAGGGAAGGTGCTTGAGGGGTCTCAAGCTACCTTTATCTCCCTCAGGAGTCTTCGCCTTTTGCTCCAATCAACAGCTAGGAATCAATAAAAACTTTACGTTATCAGTTTTTCAGTGGCCTCCCTCACTGCGGGGTTTCAACCTACCGTTTCTCCCCCGCTGGAGTCTCCGCCATTTGCTCCAATTCACAGCTGAAAATTTTCGTAAAAGGTACGTTCTTGCTTATTCAATTAACTCGGGTAGATACTTTCCATATTCCCTTCGTTGAATGAAGTCCTTTGTTGGTTGGAGTGGAAAGCGCGCAGACGCCCGCGGGAGGAAGGGACAGGTGAGATCCCGGAAGGCGAAGCCTGAGGAGGCTCCCCAAATGCCCCTAGGAAAGGGAAGCCTAGTGCGTAAATCAACAGCGGTGTTTAACAGAGCCTATCTTTTAAAAAAGAAGCAAGGGCATTTTTCTGGCCCTTGCTTCTTTCTAATTAGTCATTCACAATTTTCGTTAATAGTTCTTCATCAAACTGCTTGTTTTTGAGCATGGAAATTTCATGTTTGTATGGCGGTTTACGGTCTTTCTTGTCTTCACCGACGTAAGGCGTCTCCAATATTTTTGGAATATGCTTTAATTGATCATGATGAACAATGTAATTGATTGCATCAAAGCCAATATGACCAAACCCTATGTTTTCATGGCGGTCTTTACTAGCACCACACGCATTTTTACTGTCATTTATATGAAGGACCTTCAGTCTGTCTAACCCAATGATATCGTCAAACTGCTTCAGGACCCCATCAAAATCATTAACAATATCGTACCCAGCATCATGCACGTGACAAGTGTCCAGGCAAATGGAAAGTTTTTCGTTTAGATGAACTCCATCAATAATGGCTGCGAGTTCTTCAAAAGTACGTCCACATTCAGAGCCTTTTCCTGCCATGGTCTCAAGTGCAATTTGAACATTCTGCTCTTTGGTCAGTGCCTCATTCAACCCTTTTATAATCTGGTTGATCCCAACTTCCGTTCCCGCACCGATATGCGCACCTGGGTGGAGGACAATCTGTCTTGCCCCGATAGCTTCCGTTCTTCTTACTTCTTCAGCTAGAAAATTCACTCCAAGCTCATAAGTTTCAGGTTTCTGAGAGTTACCAATATTAATGATATATGGAGCATGTACAATAATCTCTTTTAAACCATGCTCTTTCATATGTGCAAGACCTGCTTCTATGTTAAGGTCTTCGATTTTTTTTCTTCGTGTATTTTGAGGAGCCCCTGTGTAGATCATAAATACATTTGATCCATAAGATGCTGCCTCTTCACTTGCAGCAAGCAGCATTTTTTTCCCGCTCATGGATACATGGGATCCAATTAGTAAGTTTTCCATAACATCACCTCTTTTAACAATCAGCCTTTATTTTATCATAAGGATGCCATGAAAGGTTACCGTGTTGCTCATGATTATCTTTTCTTTAGGCGGCGTTGTCTCTTTTTGTACTGCTCTACCTCGTATTTGTGTTTCTTTTTGTAGCCTGGTTTTACTTTGGTTGATTTTTTAACAGCAGTTTTCGCAGCAACGTCAATTTCATTAATTTGTTTTTTACGGTTTTGACGTTTATTACGTTGGCCGATTTCCACCAACTCTCCGTTTTTCAAGTCTATCTGAGTAAACTCTATTCCCAACTTTTCGATTTGAGCTAAAGCATTCTCATCTGTTGGTTCATAAAGCGTAATAGCATTACCGGAATAATCTGCACGTGCTGTACGTCCAACTCGGTGAACATAGAAATCAAGGTCTGAAGGAAGCTCATAGTTAATAACATGACTGACTCCTTCAATATCAATTCCTCTTGCAGCCAGGTCTGTTGCTACCACATATTGATATTCCAAATCATTGATTTGCTTCATCATCTTTTTACGTTCACGCGGGTTAAGATCTCCATGAATTCTACCTACTTTTAACCCTTGTTCAAGCAATGCATCTGCCACTTCGTCTGCTTTTTTCTTCGTGTTAGTAAAGACGATTGCTAAATATGGATTATATTGTACAAGAACATCATGCAATAATTTCGTTTTACTTTTAGATTTAACCGGAATTAGCAGGTGTTTGATTTTCGCTGCAGTCACCTGTTTAGGCGCAACATGTGTGTACTTTGGGTTTTCCATGTATTTGCGCAAGAAAGGCTTCAGTTTTTCAGGTATCGTCGCTGAGAATACCATAATCTGTAGATTTTTCGGCATTGCTGCAGCAACCTTATCAATATCTTCAATGAAACCCATATCAAGCATAAGGTCGGCTTCATCGACTACAATTGATCTCGCAGTATGAACTAAAAGAGCATTTTCTACCATTAAATCTTTTATACGGCCAGGTGTTCCGACTACAATGTGCGGCTGTTGTTTAAGGCGATCAATCGTACGTTGTTTGTCCGTACCTCCAATATAACAACGTGCAGTAATCATGTCTTCACCAGAACAGAATTTAGTGATCTTCAATACTTCTTGATAAATTTGATTAGCAAGCTCTCTTGTAGGTGCTGTAATAACGGCTTGTACTTCCTGTACAGATGGGTCAATTTTGCTCAAAATAGGGATCAGGTAAGCATGTGTTTTCCCTGTTCCTGTTTGAGACTGTCCAATGGCACTTTCTCCGTTTAATAGGGAAGGAATCATTCTTTCTTGGACTTCTGTCGGCTTTTGGAATCTAAGTTCTTTTACCGCTTCTAAAATGAACGGTTTTAGATTAAATTTTTCAAACGTTGTATTCATGTATTTACCTCCACTTTTAAAATCATGCATGGAATATGTATCTATGTCATTATTTTAAAGTTTCTATTTTCATTTATGAGTTATTCCTGTTCCGATACGTTCTGTTTAACCCCAAACAACTATTATAAAGGAGTTTTGGTTTTTTGGCTACACTACGGTTGTGCCCATTCTTCCCAGACTATAAACATGCCAAGCACTATCCGCATAAATTATAGGAGACCAGAAAAGCTACTTACATTCCGGCAATTATATAAAAGATAATTTTTCACGAAAGAAAGGAGGATTACCATGTTTTTTGGACCGAATCGATCGATGCCACCTATGCAGCAAACAATGCGGCCTTCCCCATTCCGCATGGGTCCAGGTCCCTCTCCGTTTATGCAACAGCCGCAGAATAACATGTTCAATATGTTTAATATGCCCAATTCAAACATGTCCAATATGCCAAATCAAATGTTGAGAAATCCATCTTCACCATTTATGGGTGGCGGTGCAGGAAGAGGAATGGGCTTATTAGGCGGCGGAAATAGCGGTGGAGGCGGCGGAGGACTGCTTGCCAAACTCTTTGGAAGAACAGGAGCCAGAAGCATTGGGAACATGGGCGGACTTGGTCAATTGGCCAATACAGGCGCAGGTGGAGGACTAAGTCAACTCGCAAATGCAGGGACCCTTCAGCAACTCATCAACCCAAACAACCTAACAGGCATGCTTGGAAATGTTCAAAAAGCGTTAAAAATGGCAGAGGGTGTTGTGCCGATGGTTCAGCAATATGGACCTCTTGTAAGGAATATGCCTGCCATGCTCAAGCTATACAACGAACTGAAAAATGTTGATGATGACGATGATACTGATAACGATAACGAGTTGACGGATGAAGCAAAAACGGAAGATGTTGAAAGTGAGAGCGCAAGTGCGAGTGCAGCGAAAAGCAATACGAAGAAAAAAGTGAAGAAGGCCAAAAAAAAGCCTACTTCCACAGAGCCCGAAGAAAAGGAAAAACCAGCAGGCAGTTCCGCACCTAAACTTTATATCTGAAGTTCCTAATATCTTCTTTTGTACTAACCTTCTTATTTATACTATAATAGATGGTAAGTAGTGAGAGAGTGTTTATCACTCTCTTATTTGATGTAAGGAGGGTTATCCCTATATGGAACTTATTAAAATCGCCCCTCGTGGCTACTGCTATGGTGTAGTCGATGCTATGGTGATTGCAAGAAATGCAGCATTGGATAAAACATTGCCACGACCAATCTATATTTTAGGTATGATTGTTCATAATAAACATGTTACAGACGCGTTTGAAGAAGAAGGAATTATCACATTGGATGGTGCCAACAGACTCGAAATCCTTGATCAGATTAACGAAGGTACCGTCATTTTCACTGCACATGGCGTCTCACCGGAAGTAAAGATCCGCGCAAAGGAAAAAGGATTGACCACCATTGATGCGACATGCCCGGATGTTACCCGTACACATGATCTGATCCGCATGAAAGAAGCACAAGGTTATGAAGTTATTTACATCGGAAAAAAAGGACATCCTGAGCCAGAAGGTGCGGTGGGAGTTGCACCTTCCATCGTTCATCTAGTGGAGACGCTTGATGATGTCGAAGCCTTGTCGATTGACAGTGAGAAGATTATTGTAACCAACCAAACTACTATGAGTCAGTGGGATGTAGCCGACATCATGGTTAAGGTTCAAGAAAAATACCCACATGTCGAACAGCACAAAGAAATTTGTCTTGCTACACAAGTCAGACAAGAAGCGGTGGCAGACCAAGCCGGACAAGCCGATGTGACAATAGTCGTTGGAGACCCAAAAAGCAACAACTCCAACAGACTGGCTCAAGTTTCTCAAGAAATTGCCGGAACCCCTGCCTACCGAATTTCCGATATCAGCGAATTGAATGTAGAATGGTTGATGAATGCTAGCACGGTTGCAGTTACTGCAGGTGCTTCTACACCAACTCCGATTACTAAGGAAGTTATTCAGTTTGTGGAGCAATTTGATCCGTTGAATGAAGATACCTGGAAGACAACGAAGAATGTACCTTTGCAAAAGATTTTGCCGAAAGTGAAGAAGGCGAAAACTTCATAAGGTTGACTGCACCCTCTTTTTGGAGGGTGTTTTTTTTGAGTGTGTCGAGGGTTAAGGTTATTGTTAGAAGAGTAGAATTTATAATTTCTACATTATCTTTCTGGCTTTTGCGACGGGCTTCGGGCATTAAGGCATTTTCTCTCTTACCATTCTACCTTTCCCTGTAACTTTTAGGGCGTTGAGACACCTTCTCTCTTCCCTTTTCTCCTATCTCGGAAGCTTTTCGGGCGCTGAGACACCTCTCTCCACTTCAACCATAACTCTTAGGGCATTGAGACTCTCTCCCCTAATAAAAAGAAACGACCCACAAAGGTCGTTCCTCCAAACATCACATAAATCTAAACGGATCTGTATTCGTCTCGGAAACTAGAACTTCAAGCTCCCAACTCTTTTCCCGCACTGCCTCTTCTAATCGCAGTGCGACACCTTTTTTCATAATCTTCTCAGCGTAATGCCCAGGGTCAACCATATTCAATCCGATTGCCATTGCATCATGAGCGGTGTGAAAATAAAGATCTCCTGTCACATATACATCCGCACCGGCAAATTTTGCAGCGTGAATATATTTGTTTCCATCTCCGCCTAATACCGCTACCTTCTTAATCTCACTATTCAAATTTCCCACTACTCGTACATTTTCCACTTCAAGACCTTTTTTCACATGAGAGGCAAAATCAGCAAGCGACATTCCATCCTTCAACTTTCCAACCCGTCCCAAACCAAGGGGATTCATTTCATTTTCAAGTTTGTAAACATCATAAGCAACTTCCTCATAAGGATGAGCTTTAAACAAAGCCTTCAAGACGCGTCTCTCAATAGAAATAGGGTATACAGTCTCCACCTTCAACTCTTCAACTTTTTCAAGCTGACCTCTTTTCCCAATAAAAGGCTCTGTCCCATCTAAAGGAAGAAACCGACCTTCTCCCTCTGTTGTGAAAGAACAGTGACTATAGTTTCCAATATGCCCTGCCCCCGCTTCACCCAAAGCCTCAAGTAGTGTTTCTGCATGGGAAACTGGAACAAATACGCTTAGTTTCCGAAGTTCTTCTTGATAGGTTGGAACCAGCACTTTTATATCCTCAAGCTCAAGAGCTTCGGCCAGCAGGTCATTCACACCACCTTGTGCCACATCAAGATTTGTATGTGCTACATACACGCTAATATCATGCTTGATACATTTAGTCACGATTTTCCCGGCAGCTGAATTATCCGTAACAGTTGGAAGAGCTCGGAAGATTGGCGGATGATGAGCTATAATCAAATCAACATTCTGATCTATTGCCTCGTCAACTACCTCTTCAAGAACATCAAGCGTCACCATTACTTTGTGGATTGGTTTATTCAATGTACCAATCTGAAGACCGATTTTATCCCCTTCGACTGCATATTTTTTAGGGGAAAAGTGTTCGAACCACTCGATAACCTGCAAGCCGTTAACTGTTTTCAAATCCCAGTTCCTCCTCTACCAGTCTGATTTTTTCTGTTAGTTCTTTTCTTTTTTGTTCATTCGCCTCTGTTTGATCGGCTGCATCAAGCTGCGCCACTATTTTTTTCCAATGCGCAAGTTCATGTGTCCACTTTTGTACAAATACATCATTTCGTTCCTTCGCAAGAAACGGGCCTACAAGCAAATACGCATCTTTTTTCACAGAGTAAGGTTTATCACTTTCTCCACGTTCTGCCACTAGAATCTCGTAGATCCTTCCATCATCCAGTAAAATTTGTTCTGCAACAAGTTCCCATCCATTATCAAGCAACCATTCCCTAATCTTTTTTGCACCTATATTCGGCTGAAGGATAAGCGTTTGAACTCCTGCTAGTTTTTCCTTGCCTTTTTCAAGGATGGACTGAATTAAAGTCCCTCCCATTCCGGCAATAGTGATGCAAGTAACCTCACTTGGAGAGATCACTTCCAATCCGTCTCCTTTTCTTACTTCAATGACCTTTTCTAATTCTGTTTTTCGAACCTGTTGAACGGCAGACTGAAAGGGACCTTCTACCACTTCTCCGGCAATACCTCTTTCAATCATCCCCTGCAAATAGGCATAACAAGGTAGGTAAGCATGATCTGAACCGATGTCTGCCAATACACTGCCTTTTGGTATAAAAGAAGCTACTGCTTCTAAACGTTTTGAAAGCTTTAATTCATTCATGTCAGTTCCTCTTTACTTATGTATTTGAATTCCTATGTAACAAGTATAAAAAAAAATCCTTCACAAATGCAAAGGATCTTTTATATGTGTAACATTTTTCTAAAAAAACAAATCTTAATGTTCGCCTTCTTCACTTTCTTCACTTTCTTCACTTTGAGCGCCGTTAGCCAGCCACTCAGCAAGAACTTCAGCTTCTTTAGGTGTAGCCAAGCCAGCAGGCATAGCGCCTTGTCCATTTACAATAACGTTTTGAATTTCTTCTTGGGATAGACGGTCACCAACATCTGTTAATGCAGGTGCAGCGCCTGCTCCTTCTAAGTTACCGCCGTGACAGCCGATACAAGAGTTTTGTTGGTAAAGCTCTTCTGCAGACAATTCTACAGTTTCGTCTTCACCGGATGCAATTTTTTCAGCCTGATCAAGTCCAACGAAAGATAATAGGAACATTAGTCCAAGACCTAATACCGCGATAAATGCAAAAGGAATAAGCGGATTACGATTCATGCTATTCAAACCTCCTTATGTACATGTACGTGTGTCTTATCTTATACAAGCACTCTCTATTTTACTTTATATTTTACTATAGGAAAAGACTTAAATGCGAACTTCTCTCTTAAATTCACAGTTTAGACAAAAACCTTCATCGCATAGATGAAGGTTTCTATATTTGTTGGTTATATTGTACCTCAAAATGAGAGAAGTGATGTGTTTTTGGAAAAATAATTTTTGATTTCAAAAACACCGCTGTTGATTTCCACAAATGGCTTCGCTTTCCTAGGGGCGGTGCTTGAGCCTCCTCGCTCCGCTGCGGGGTCTCAAGCTACCACTATCTCCCTCAGGAGTCTTCGCCTTTTGCTCCAATCAACAGCTAGAAATCCCTTTCACTATATTCCCAGGGACCTTGCGATGACCATTCTTTGTACTTCGGAGGTTCCTTCACCGATTTCTAGGAGTTTTCCGTCGCGCATGAAACGTTCTACGTGGTACTCTTTCATGTATCCATAGCCGCCATGGAGTTGCACGGCTTGATCTGCGATTTCCATGCATACTTCAGATGCATATAGTTTACACATGGATGCTTCTTTCGAGAATGGTCTTCCCTGATCTTTTAACCAGGCAGCTTTATAAACCATGGTTCTGGCAAGTTCAAGTTTCATAGCCATGTCCGCTAGTTTAAATTGGTTAATCTGAAAACTTGATAAGGATCTTCCAAATTGTTTTCTTTCTTGAGAGTAAGCGAGCGCTCGCTCAAAAGCTGCCTGTGCAATTCCTACAGCCATGGCACCAATTCCGATGCGGCCTCCATCAAGGGTAATTAGGAACTGTCTGAATCCTTCTCCACGCTTACCTAGAAGGTTTTCCTGCGGCACACGGACATCTTCAAGGACAAGTTCAGTTGTGTTGGAAGCGTTAAGTCCCATTTTTTCGTAATTATCAATCACTTGAAACCCTTTAGCATCTGTTGGAACGATGACAGCAGAGATTTCTTTTTCATTGCCTTTTTTATCGGTGATAGCCGTTAATGCCAAATGCTTGGCGTAGGAGGCGTTGGTAATGAAACATTTGTTACCATTAATGATGAAATCCTCACCATCTTCTATAGCAGTTGTCTTTGTACCACCTGCATCAGAACCGGCATTAGGTTCAGTCAACCCGAATGCACCGAGTGATTCTCCTGTACAAATTGGTACGAGATATTTTTGCTTTTGCTCTTCTGTGCCAAACAGGTTTAATGGTGCCCCACCTAATGATACGTGAGCAGAATAAGTAATACCAGTGGATCCACAAGCTCTGCTCAGTTCTTCTACGACAATAGCAAAACTAACTGTATCCGCGCCTGCTCCCTCATATTCTTCTGGAAAAGGAAGCCCCATCATTCCTAATTGTGATAACTGTTGAAACACCTCAACAGGGAATTTTTTATCCCGATCTCGTTGGAGAGCCCCCGGTGCAACCACTTCATCTGAAAACTCTCTAATTGTTTTCTTAATCATCGCTTGTTCTGCCGTTAAATCAAAGTTCAAAATCTTTCCCCCCTTGTTGTTTGGAAAACATTAGCAAGAGCTAGTATTTTTCTTCCATCCTACAATACATTGAATACGCTTTCATTTGTATTATAATAGATATAAGGGAATTTTCACAACTTTTAAAAATAACTTAATAATCAATAAGTTACATTAAAATAATATTTGCGACCAGTAAAACCATCGTTATGATCGCTGAAATGTTTAAATAGTACCATTTCTTTACATAGCCGATAAAAAACCAGATAAGGGTCTGAAAGGTGATGATAATAAAGGTTAACGGCAATTGAATAGATAAAATTTCAAGTAATTTTATGGAAAGAATAAGTATGAGCAATGCGAGCACAAAGACTGGTATATGTATGAAAGATTCTTCTTTTCGAAAAATAAAATATCCGAATATAGAAAGAAGAACGAAAAAAGTTACAAGGAGCATTTGCAAATGAACTGGCATTTCAGTAAAATAAATGACAAGAAATGTTATCGGAACGAGTAAAGAAATTAGACATGCAAAAAAGAGAGGAAATAACTTTTTGCTTCCTTTAGCTGTTTGGTTCACAGCTTCCCCTTCTGTATATAGCGCCAACAGATAGTCACAGTATTGATCTGGCAGGAGACGATTTCTTTTCCAATAGTCAATTTCTTTAATAATGGTTTCTTTTCGATGATTATTCACTTTTGTTAACACTCCAATTACAGGTGTAAATATTAAAAACTGAATATTATAAAAGTATTGAATTGAAAAAAAAGAGAAATAGCTTACTCTTTTCAAGAAAAAGCAAACTATTTCTATATGCCTGATTCTATTCTAGAAAATCCTTCAGACGTTTGCTGCGGCTAGGATGTCTCAGCTTACGAAGAGCTTTTGCTTCAATTTGGCGGATCCGCTCTCTAGTCACTCCAAATACTTTTCCTACTTCTTCAAGAGTACGAGTGCGTCCGTCATCTAAGCCGAATCTTAGTCTTAATACATTTTCTTCACGGTCAGTAAGTGTATCAAGAACATCTTCCAATTGTTCTTTTAATAATTCATATGCCGCATGATCAGAAGGAGATGTTGCGTCTTGGTCTTCAATAAAGTCTCCAAGATGTGAATCATCCTCTTCACCAATTGGTGTCTCAAGAGAAACAGGCTCTTGGGCAATTTTGAGAATTTCACGTACTTTGTCCGGTGTCAGATCCATGTCTTCTGCAATTTCTTCCGGAGAAGGTTCGCGGCCTAAATCTTGTAACAGTTGGCGTTGAACACGGATAAGTTTGTTGATGGTTTCCACCATATGCACAGGTATACGAATCGTTCTTGCTTGGTCAGCAATTGCACGGGTAATCGCTTGGCGAATCCACCATGTCGCATATGTAGAAAACTTGAATCCTTTACGATAATCAAATTTTTCTACTGCTTTAATCAGACCCATATTTCCTTCTTGGATCAAATCAAGGAACAGCATTCCGCGGCCCACATAACGCTTAGCAATACTTACAACTAGACGAAGGTTAGCTTCTGCCAGACGACGTTTCGCCTCTTCGTCACCTTCTTCGATTCGGTTTGCAAGACTGATTTCTTCCTCAGCAGAGAGAAGATCCACACGGCCTATTTCTTTTAGGTACATTCTAACCGGGTCATTGATCTTCACACCAGGCGGAACAGTTAAATCATTCAGGTCAAACTCTTCTTCCTTTGCAAGTTGCTGAGTGTTCGGGTCATCATCAGATTCTGTTTCTCCGATAATTTCTACGCCCTGTTCACCAAGATATTCGTAGTATTCGTCCATTTGATCGGACTCTATTTCAAAGCCAGCCATTTTTTCGGCTATCTCCTCATACGTTAGGACACCACGCTTTTTACCTACTTCGGTGAGTTGTTCTTTTACTTGTTCGATGGTCAATTCTGTTTCCATCTCTTTTGATTGTGCTGATTTTTCAGCCATCAACTGTCCCCTCCTTCCAACATTGAACGCGATAAAGAGGTATATTTATTGTTTTAACTCTTTTTTCATTTGGATTATTTCCATCGCGATTTGTGCAGCACCAAGATAATCGTTTTGTGCTTCTGCTTGTTTCTTTTCTTGTTCTTTTTCTTTTATTGTTAACAATTTTGGGTAATTAAACACCTGTTTCATATAATCATGTAGCACAGCATCACTTAATTCTTCTTCAAGTGTTAGCATACCTAGTTCAGAAATAATTTTCTTGAGCGATTGCTCAGGTATACGCTCCATGAAAATACTGATATTGGGCTCATACCCTTCTTCGTAAAAAGCATATAGATAGGTGGCAATCGCACGGTGCTCTTCTATGATAAAGGAGCCTTCAATGGAAGCTTGCACCTTTTCAGATACTCCCCTATCTTTAAGCATATGTGCCAGCAAATAGCGTTCTGCATTTAAATAAGCAGGTTTTAGCGCTTGCGTAAAGATTTTGGGTTTGTTAGGTATATTTATTCTATTCTGCTCGTTATAATCCTTTTTTTGCATTAAAGATTTATATACTTGAAATTGCTGCTGTTTTAAAGCTTCCAAAGAGATGGAAAATTCATCAGATAACTGACGAAGATAATGATCCCTTTCAACCGCCTTTGACAGCATGCTAATCTCTTTTAGAACATCTTCCACATACCGCATCCGTTCGCCTTCGTCTTTCATATTCCTACCCTTGCGTAAGTACCTGAGCTTAAATGACATGAACGTTAAACTTGCCCCTATTACATCCTGCTTAAATGATTCTGAGCCTTTACTACGGATATAGTCATCAGGGTCCATTTTATCTGGCATCATGGCAATTCTTACGTAACATCCTTGTTGAATGAGGATGTTCGCTGCCCTGTATGCTGCTTCAATTCCGGCATTGTCTCCGTCATAACAGATGGTGACATTTTCAACATGCCTTCTTATAATTTTGGCCTGCTCTTCAGTCAAGGATGTCCCCATCGTAGCAATTCCATTAGGTAATCCAGCAGAGTCTGCAGCAATGACGTCGGCAAATCCTTCAAAAAGAATAACCTGTTCCTGCTTTCTTATATGAGGACGGGCCTGATGAAAGTTGTAAAGAATCTTACTTTTATTAAACAGTGGGGTCTCTGGTGAATTTAAATATTTTGGTTCACCTTCACCAAGCACTCTTCCAGAAAAGGCAATAACATTTCCTTTATGATCGTGGATCGGAAACATAATACGGTTTCTGAAACGATCAAAATATTCAGCTGTATGCTCCTTTTCAATTAAAAGGCCGGCCTTCTCCAACAGTTGCTGGTTGTAGCCCCTTTTCGTCAGAAATTTTAAAGCAAAGTCCCAACTGTTAAGTGCATAGCCAACGCCGAATTTCTTTAACGTATCGTCGGTAAACCCTCTTCCTGTCACATAATCATATGCTTCCTGGCCCTCTTTTGTATTTAACAGTAAATGATGGTAAAATTTATGCAAAAGCAAATGTGCATCCATCATCCATTTCGTTTCTTTCGACTGGCCTGACTGTTCTGTTGCAGTATATTCCGGTACTTCCACTTCTACATTGGAGGACTTGGCAAGTTTTTGGGCAGCTTCTACAAAACTGACACCCTCGATCTCCATGACGAAATTGAAAGCATTACCGCCGGCACCACAACCAAAGCAGTGATAGATTTGTTTGTCTGGGGCAACAGAGAAAGAAGGAGTACTCTCCCCATGAAAGGGACAAAGTCCAAAATAGTTGCGACCTTGCTTTTTCAATTGCACATATTCACTTATTACATCAACAATGTCGGTAGACTGTCTAATTTGATCAATGGTTTGTTCAGGAATTCGATAATTCATAACAACACTCCGTGACTTACTATTTCTATCTCTATTCGGGAATTCCTGCAATTTTCGACAAAGTTTTTTTAAGTGATTGAACAAATCTTTCTCTGTCTTTCATTGAGAAAGCTTTTGGGCCCTTGGAATAGTTCCCTTTTCTCCGTTCTTTCGCAGATAGAAATCTCATATGCAAGCTCAATTCCATTTCACTCTCTTCATACTGTTTTCCACGAGGAGTGAGAACATAAACGTTTTTGGACACAAGCATGCTTGCTAGACCAATATCTTGAGTGACTACTACATCATCCTTCTTTGCATGATTCAAAATATAAAGGTCGGCAGATTCTTTTTCATCATCCACATAGACCCAATTACCTTCTGTTTGATTGGTCATTACATGGGAGTAAGAAGCTACGTAGCACACATCAACTTTATATGTATGACTTACTCTACTTATTTCTTCTTTAACAGGACACGCATCTGCGTCCACCAAAATAATAGGTTTGCGATTATTTTGCATGTTAAATGGTTTCTACATCCCTTCCCAAAAACCTTCTTTTTTCGATATGTTTTTTTGTAGTTGTCGAACGAATTTGTTATATTGCCCTTGACTTATTGCTATTTTTAGTTTATTCGATAATCCATCACTCTAAACCCTATTGAGGAATTTTTTATCACAATTTTTTATTATAATATAAACTTTTCAAATTGACTACTGTTTCACATCGAATATTGAGTAATCTGAAATCATAAAAAAACTGGGCAAAAAAACCGCCCGGTCTTATAGTCGATTGTTTTATAGTCGCTGTTGATTTCCGCAAATGGCTTCGCTTTCCTAGGGGCTGACGAGAGCCTCCTCGGCAAGCCTGGGGGTTCTCCACCTAGCGCTATCTCCCTTGGGACAAGGAAGTCTTCGCCTTTTGCTCCAATCAACAGCTATAAATTACGAGAACGTAAAATTAATGCTTTCTCTAACCTGGATAAATGCCTTTCATAAACCTTTAGGTGAATGAAATAACTTTGTTGATTGAAGCCGAAGGTGCGTAGACGCCCGCGGGAGGAAGGGACAGGTGAGACCACACAGGCTGAAAGCCGAGGAGGCTCACGGACCGCCCGCAGGCAAGCGAAGCGCCTGGAACGGAAATCAACAGGATTTTATTCTTTCTTCCCTTTAGAAAAAGAGCACTTCTAAAAGCGCTCTTTACTTCAGTCGGTTATTATAGATGTTAGAGATAAGGTTCGCCGTTTCTTCTACGGCTTTGTTCGTAACATCTATCACTTCACAACCTATTTTATTTACAATTGTTTCAAAAAATGCCAACTCTTCTTTTATTCTTTCAAGGTTGGCATAGGCAGCTTTATCATTCAGCCCCAATGCTTTCAACCTTTCTTTTCGGATATCATTTAACTTTTCAGGTGAGATCTTTAGACCAAAGCATTTTTCAGGATTCACTTTAAAAAGTTCTTCTGGTGGGTCTACCTCTGGAACTATTGGTACATTTGCCACTTTTAGGCGTTTATGGGCAAGATATTGGGATAAAGGTGTTTTAGACGTTCTAGAAACCCCCACTAATACGATATCTGCTTTAATAATACCCCTTGGATCTCTTCCATCATCATATTTCACAGCAAATTCTACTGCTTCGATTTTTTTGAAATAATCATCGTCCAATTGTCTTACCAACCCAGGCTGGTACTTAGGTTTAACCCCGTATTCCTGCTCCATCAAGTCCACAAGAGGTCCGATGATGTCATACACCTTTACGCCTTCCATTTTTGCCAAATCTACAAGGTGCTTCCTCATTTCAGGGACAACAAGTGTAAAGGCGATAATACCCTGATTAAGTTTTGCAATAGAGACTACTTCCGATAATGTTGCAATGTCTTCTACATAAGGAATTCGTTTGAGATGGAAGTTCGCCCCATTAAATTGGCTGATAGCCGCTTTTACTGCCAGCTCTGCAGTTTCTCCGACGGAATCAGATACGATATATACGGTACGCTTCTCCATAATTCTCCTCCAATCTAGATAATTTCATCGTGTGCCAAGGCAACCAGCACTTTTGTAATATTCGTCTTTGTAATTCTACCAATTACTTCATAACCTTTATCCGTTTGCTTAACGACTGGAAGAGCATCTATTTGTTTTTCAATCAGTTTTTTTGCTACATCAATGATCAAGTCTTCTTTAAAGCAGTACGTAACATTAGGCATTCTTGTCATAATGATATTAACCGGTATAGAAGTAAGCTCCTGTTTACCGATACTGGCCCTTAAGAGATCCTTTCTTGAGAGCACTCCCACTATAATAGAGAAGTTGTCCACTACAAATAGGGTTCCCACATCTTCTAGGAACATGGTGCAGATTGCGTCATAAACGGAAACACTTTCATGGACAACAACCGGTATGGACTGATGGTCATTCACTTGAATTTTATTTATTTTATCGGATAAAAGTTGAGATCCCGTTTTTCCAGTGTAGAAATAACCAACTCTAGGACGGGCATCTAAATATCCGGCCATGGTCAAAATAGCTAGGTCGGGACGAAGGGTTGCCCTGGTCAAGTTTAGTTGATCGGCTATTGCTTCTCCGGTAATCGGTCCTTGTTCTTTGACTATTTGCAAAATAGTTTCTTGCCGTTTATTCAGTTCGATTTTTGTTCACCACCTAATAGGTTATAAGGTGCACTTAGCTGAACGGGTGCCCTCCGCTTTTCTATTTGTGACATACTGTATATGTAAATAATATATACTAATTATACTGATAAACAGAAGAATTGGAAAGAGGCTGACTAAATATTGTGAGGAATGCATTAGTCAGCCTCTTTTGTGTGTTTAACTATTTTACCATAGGGTATTTGGTTTGTCTTTTTTTATCACTTAACGATGATGCCATTTACATTTCCGAAAATGGATATAACTTTTGCCATATCATCCATGAGGGCGAGGCGATTTGTCTTAATTGCTTCATCATCTGTCATTACCATGATGTTATCAAAAAAGGCATCAATAGCAGGTCTTAAGGAAGCCAGTTCCTCATATGCTACGGAGAAATCCTGTTCTGCCGCAGCACGTAGCACAAGATCCTTTTTGTTTATAAATTGTTTATAAAGCTCTTGTTCTTGCGCTTGACTTAGTAAGTTTTCTTGTACTTCAGCAGCAAGAGTTGCTTTTTTGGCAATATTACATACACGACTTAATGATTCCATCGTTTCTTTAAAATCTGCTTCGTTTTTCTTTGATTCAAGCGTTTCTGCTTTTTTTACAGTAGAGCAAACATTCTCAAGTGGCAGCTCCAAAAGCGCATCCACAATGTCATATCGCACGCCACGTTCGGAAAGATTGTTCTTAAGTCGTAATGTAAAGAACACTAAGAGGTCTTCCATGATGGCAGTTGCATCTTTCTTTGCAATACCTTTTTCTACATAGCGTTCAACTACTGAGCGCATGAATGCCTCTACAGAGAAGGTCCACTCTTTGTTCAAGATTGTTTGAATGATTCCCGATGCTTGGCGCCTTAATGCATAAGGATCCTGTGACCCTGTAGGAATAACTCCTATAGCAAAGAAACCAACAATAGTATCCATTTTTTCTGCGATGCTTAGGATTGCACCTACATCAGAAGATGGGGTCTTGTCATCTGCTGATCGTGGCATATAGTGCTCATTAATCGCCTTAGCAACAATTGGGCTTTCCCCTTTAGCCAATGCATACTTTTCCCCCATAATTCCTTGCAATTCAGGGAATTCATAGACCATATGGGAAACGAGATCGAATTTATAGATAGATGATGCACGTTCAACATGTGTTTGCGTTTCGTTGTTCACTTTCACAATTTGCGCCAGGTCAGCTGCAATGGCCTGAACACGTCTCACTTTATCGCCGGTTGTTCCGATTTCTTCATGGAATACGATTTTATCCAACTTTTTAATAGCATCGTCTATTACAAGCTTTTCGTCTTCCTTAGAGAAGAATGCAGCATCAGAAAGTCTTGCTCGCAGTACTTTCTCATTCCCTCTTGCAACATTATCTAAGTTCTCGTGGTTACCGTTTCGTACAGTTATAAAATAAGGCAAAAGCGTTCCCGCTTCACTTTTTACTGGAAAATAACGTTGATGTTCTTTCATAGATGTAATTAATACTTCTTCAGGCAATGTTAGATAGTCAGATTCAAACGTTCCAAACAATGCTGTTGGATACTCTACTAAGTTGTTTACTTCTTCTAGAAGTTCTTCATCCACAGGAATGTTCCAACCATTCTCTTCTCCTATGATGGCTAGTTGTTTCCTGATCGCTTCTTTTCGTTCCACAGCATTCACAATTACATAGTTAGAAAGCAACTCTTCCACATAGCTACCAGCGTCTTTTAATTCGATTTGACCACCAAGGAAACGATGCCCGGTGGATACTCGGTCCGCCTTTACCTTTGCAATCTCTACCGGAATAATCTCTTCGCCAAATAGAGCAATTAACCATTTGATTGGTCGAACATACCTTAGCTCTTCATCAGCCCAGCGCATATTCTTCGGAAAGTGCAGGCTAGTAGCAACAGAAGCAATACTGCCAAGAATTTCCTTCGTTTCTTTTCCTTTTACATGCTTCTCAACATGCACATATTCCACACCATTGATTTCTTTAAAATAAATATCTTCCACTGTAAGTCCTTGGCCTCTAGTAAAACCTTGAGCGGCCTTTGACCACTCACCATCAGCTGAAAGGGCAACCTTTTTGGCAGGACCCTTTGCTTCTATGGTAACATCTTCTTGTTTTTCTACTAGGCCTTCAACCAGCACTGCAAGCCTTCTTGGAGTAGAGTAAGCTTGGATGTTATCATAGGCCAGTTGGTTCGTTTCAAGCCAAGATTTCACTTTATCCTGAAGCTGATTCATAGAATCCGTTACAAAGCGAGCCGGCATCTCTTCTAAACCGATCTCAAATAAAAAGTCTCTCTTACTCATTGGTGCTCTCCTCCTTTTTCAAGATTGGGAAACCTAGCTTTTCTCTTTCCTCATAGAAGGTTCTTGCTACTTTACGGGCTAGATTTCTTACACGTCCGATATAACCAGTTCGTTCGGTAACAGATATAGCACCGCGGGCGTCCAATTGATTGAATGTATGGGAGCATTTTAATACATAATCATATGCCGGGTGAACAAGTCCGTGATCCATCTGGCGGTGTGCTTCTTTTTCATAGATATCAAACAATGAGAACAGCATATCAGGATCAGAGGTTTCAAATGTGTATTTAGAGTGTTCATATTCTGGTTGAAGGAAAATATCACGAACAGTGAATCCTTCTGTCCATTCCAGGTCAAATACATTTTCTTTGTCTTGAATATAGGACGCAAGGCGTTCAATACCATAAGTGATTTCTACAGACACCGGTTTGCATTCAATTCCGCCAACTTGTTGGAAATAAGTGAATTGCGTAATTTCCATTCCATCTAGCCAAACTTCCCAGCCAAGTCCTGCAGCCCCAAGTGTTGGAGCTTCCCAGTTATCTTCTACAAATCGGATATCATGTTTAAGCGGGTCAATCCCTAGTTTCTTGAGTGATTCCAAGTATAGTTCTTGGATGTTGTCAGGTGATGGCTTCATGATTACTTGGAATTGGTGATGTTGGTATAAGCGGTTTGGATTTTCGCCGTAACGGCCGTCTACAGGCCTTCTGGATGGTTCCACGTATGCTACGTTCCATGGCTCTGGGCCGATGCTTCTTAGGAATGTATAGGGGCTCATTGTTCCGGCACCTTTTTCTACGTCGTAGGCTTGCATGAGGATACAGCCTTGTTCTGACCAGTGGTTTTGCAGGGTCAGGATCATGTTTTGGATGTTCATTTTGACACCTTCCTTTTTTTAGTTGTTGCTGGTGACCCTTTCGATTTCCGTTCCAGGTGTTCGCTTTCCGCGGGACGGTGCTTGAGCCTCCTCACAACACTTCAGGGGTCTCAACCAACCGTTATTCCCCCGCTGGAGTCTCACACCTTGCACTCCAATCTACAGGGAAACTAATTCATCGTTATGCCACCACTAATATAGATTTTCTTTTGTTGGCTTAAGGACAAAAAGGAAGAACCTCTTGTCTCTATGCCAACAGTTGTTGTCAGCATAGGGACGAGAGGTTCTCCCGCGGTTCCACCCTATTTGTAAAAAGGGATGCCCTTTTTACCACTTTATCCGTATTGCTCCAGAACGCCTTCCTTACCTCTTGATTCCCTAGCTCTCACCATCCTAGGTTCGCTTTAATCGAGTTTGATAAGTACTACTTTCCTTCAACGCAATCTTTATGAATGTAATTGGATAATAAATGATTTCTTTTGCAAAGTCAATCAGGTTTTTCTTTTTTTTCAGGAAGACTTGCTTTCAATGAGCCTATTTGCTTCAAAAAGCGCTTGGATTTTAACATTATCCCAGAATAGGCTTCATAATATTCATCAATAATGAATCGCAGCTCTTTTCGCGTTTCTTCTTTTAGCGACAGGTTTCCAATTCTATTCAGATCATAATAGTAAAATGTCCGTAATAGTCTCAAGGTAGCTGGAGAGACTTTTATTAGGTATGGGTCCTTGTGAAAGCATCTGTTGCAAAGGAAGCCTCCTTCTTTTATAGAAAAGGCAAATGTTCCTTCTGTTGCACCACAAGAAGCACAGCGATTTAATTCCGGTGTAATTCCGATGACATCACACATCTTCATTTCAAAAATGAACGTCAATATTTCTGCATCGTACCCATCATCAATAAAGTGAAGCACTTGGTATAATAGCTCATAAAGTGCTGGATTCCGCTTCCCTTCATCTGTGGTTTTATCCATCAATTCTACAATGTAAGAAGCATAGGCTGTCAGGAAGATATCCTCTCGAATAGATCTCATGGATTCCAAGATTTCACCTTGCTGAAGACTTCCTAGTCCTGTTCCCCTTTGGAAGACAAAGGTCCCATGGGAAAACAGCTGGGAGACAGCGGTAAATCGGCTGCTAGGCTTGTTGGCACCTCTTGCCATTACCCCTACTTTTCCAAGCTCTTTTGAATAGATGGTAACAATCTTATTATTTTCACCATAGGCATTTGTTCGAATGACAATGCCTTCACATTTATGTAGCAAATCGTACACCGTCCATTTTTCTGTGTTTAATTAATTGTACGTTCTACAAAATAAAAAGGCAATCTACAACACTTACGTGAGTAAACTGCCTTAATAATTGGTCATCTGTCATTATGAAATTGGTAAGTCACGATTCGCTAGCTCTTCTGTCTGTTCGGGTAAATCGCCATTCTCTTTCTCAAGCTCTTTGAAAAGAAGATAGGTATCAATATTACCTGTTTCTTTAAAGACCTTCCAGGTAAAATCCAACATTGTAAACTCCACCCTTTCTGTAGTAAAGACCAGCATGCCTATTCCAATTCCTATATGACTATGATGACCGTAGAAGGGTCAAAACATGTTAGATAAATTTTGTAAATTCAATGCTACGAATTGACTATATTCCGCTCGTCTTTCTGATTTAGTATTCGTCTTCATTAAAACCAAAATCTCTAAGTTGCGACTGCTTGTTACGCCAATCCTTCTGAACTTTCACCCACAGTTCTAAAAACACCTTCGATCCTAGCAATGCTTCAATGTCCACTCTGGCTTTTTGTCCCACTTCTTTTAGGACTTTTCCCTGCTTGCCGATGACAATTCCTTTTTGTGAATCGCGTTCTACTACGACAGTAGCCTGGATATCGACCATGTCTTTGTTTTCTCGCTTCTTCATGGAATCAATTGCTACAGCAATGGAGTGTGGAACTTCTTCTCTTGTGAGATGAAGCACTTTCTCCCTGATTAGCTCCGCAACAATAAAACGCTCAGGATGATCGGTAACTTGGTCGGCCGGGTAATATTGGGGGCCTTCTGGAAGGAATTGCTTAATTTGTTCTAATAAAACTTCTACATTGTTCCCTTGTAAAGCAGAAATCGGAACTATTTCTTTGAAAGGATACAACGCTTTGTAGGTTCCCATCAAGGGCAATAGGTCATCTGGGTGTACTTCGTCAATTTTATTTATTACCAAATAAACTGGGGTTGAAGTCTCCTTCAATTTTTCGATAATAAATTCATCGCCTTTTCCTAGACCTTCTTTTGCATTGATCATAAATAAAACTAGATCAACTTCTTTTAACGTATTTTGCGCCACCTTCATCATAAAATCGCCAAGTTTATGCTTTGGTTTATGAATGCCTGGTGTATCGATGAAAACAATTTGTGCATCGTCTTGCGTATATACACCCTGAATTTTATTTCGAGTTGTTTGTGGTTTGTCACTCATTATCGCAATTTTTTGGCCGATTACTCTGTTCAAAAATGTTGATTTTCCAACATTCGGCCTGCCAATAATGGAGACAAACCCTGATTTATAATTGGTAGTTGTATTGTTATGCATTCAGATCCTCCGGTGAAAAAGCGCCAGGCAGTAATTCAGCTACTGTTAATTCCTGTATATCACCGTGAAGGTTTGTCAGGATTACTTTCGTTTCAGGTGCACATAGCTCAGATATTACTTGACGGCAAGCTCCACAAGGTGGAACAGGTCGTTTCGTATCGGCTACAACAGCAATCGCATCAAATTCTTTGATACCATCTGAATACGCTTTAAAAAGCGCTGTTCTTTCTGCACAGTTACACATACTATATGCAGCATTTTCAATGTTGCATCCGCGATAGACCTTCCCGTCTTTTCCTAATAATGCCGCGCCTACTTTAAACTTGGAGTAGGGTACATAAGCCATTTCTCTTGCTGCTTTTGCTTCTTGGATTAAAGCTTCGATGTTCACAGTTACTCTTCCTTTCTTCTGTAAGCTTCGGGTGCGCGTTACTTATATTTTACCTCAAATCACTTTTTAAATCACCCTTAAATTTTAAAAAATTTTAAATTTTCAATTTATTTAGCGGTAATATGGTGGTGAGTTATTTTTAACCAAATATTGAATACTTATCCACCTGTTGACTGCAGTGCAAGGTGAGAGACTCCAACGGGGGAGAAACGATTGTCTTGAGACCCCGCAGGCAAAGCGAGGCCACTGAAAAACTGATAACGTAAAGTTTTTACGATTCCTAGCTGGTGATTGGAGCAAAAGGCGAAGACTCCTCGAAAATGCTACGCATTTTCTTCGTGCGATGTATCGCTGTCGGAGCCTTTCTTGTCCTGAGGGAGATAGCGCTAGGTGGAGACCCCGCAGGCGTAGCCGAGGAGGCTCTCGTCAGCCCCTAGGAAAGCGGAGCCATTTGCGAAAATCAACAGCGGTGTTTAACAAAACTCTAAAATCAATGGCTTTTTCAGTGGCCTCGGCAAAGCCGAGGAGGCTCAAGCACCGTCCCGCGGAAAGCGAACACCTGGAACGGAAGGAAACAGGAGTTATGGTAATTCACCTATTAAAAAAATTGTAATATAAGGGCCAAATAAGATTACACCAATTATAACAGAGATACAAGCAAAAACTAAGGCCGCAGAAGCAGCGACATCTTTTGCCGTTTTTGCAAGAGGGTGATACTCCTCTGTCACAAGATCTACCACATTTTCGATAGCCGTATTAATAATTTCAATGACAAACATCCCGCCAATTACAAGAAACAGGATGAGCCACTCCACTTTTGTAATCTGAAAAAATAATGACATTCCAATCATTACAACAGCTATAAAAACATGAAACTTGATGTTTCTTTCCGTTCGAAGGACAAACATCAGCCCCTCAAACGCATAGGAAAAACTAGAAGTAAATGACCCTCTGTATCCTTTTCGGTTACAATCGCGTGAGTCCATAGGCATCCAGGATTTCTTTCTGTTTATCAAACATAACTTTTTCATCTGATTCGTTTTCATGATCATAACCTAACAAATGCAATAGGCCATGTAAGGCAAGAAATCCAAGCTCCCGTTTTACGGAATGACCATACTCTTCTGCTTGTTCTTCCGCTTTAGGAATGGAGATGATGATATCCCCAAGCATACGAGGTGCATCTTCATCATAATGGATTTTGATTTCTCCTTCTCCCATCTCCTCCATTGCAAAAGAAATAACATCTGTAGGCTGGTTCTTGTCACGATATTCTCGGTTAATCTCCTGAATCCTGTCATTATCTACAAAAGTCACGGAGAGTTCAGCACCGGTTTGAATAGATTCTTTTTCAGCAGCAAATATCAATAAATTTTTTATATCAACCCACTGTTCCTCTGTCAGTCTTGTTGTTTCATCTAACATATCGATTTCTATCATGATTCTTCTTCCTCTCCTTTCGGGTACTCAATTCTTGAATGGAAAATTCCTTGCAATGTTTCACAGAAGGATTTGCCGATTTCTTCAAGCTCTTTGAATGTCAAATCACAGTCACTATATTGTCCATCTTGAAGACGATCTTTAATGATAGCCTTTACAATTGTTTCAATTTTATCGGGGGTCGGATTGTTCAATGACCTTACCGCCGCTTCTATGCTGTCGGCAGTCCCAACGATTGCTGCTTCCTTGGAAGTAGCTTTTGGCCCTGGATAGCGATATTCTTCTTCTTTAATATTTTCGTTTTGTTCTTTTGCCTTATGATAGAAGAATTTCAATAGTGTCGTACCATGATGCTGTGCTGCAATATCAACGATCTCTTTTGGCATATTATGATCCTTGAGAATTTGAGCTCCATCCGTTGCATGAGCAATAATAATGTTCTTACTCGTCTGAGGGGGAAGCTTATCATGAGGGTTAGCTCTTCCCATTTGATTTTCAATAAAATAATGTGGCCTCTTTGTTTTGCCAATATCATGATAATAAGATGCAACCCTTGCAAGCAGTCCATTAGCACCAACTGCTTCACATGCAGATTCCGATAGATTGGCCACCATTACACTATGGTGATACGTGCCTGGAGTTTCCATTAGTATTTTTCTCAGCAATGGATGATTAGGATTGGAAAGCTCAAGCAACTTCATGGTTGATAGCATTCCAAAGCCCACTTCAAAGAATGGGAGAATACCGATAGTAAGAACAGCTGAAACCACACCGGACCCGACTGCCATCGTCCCATTGATACCAAGTTCTAATAATTCGTTCATGCCAGTTAAGTCTCTGTTTGTCAATAGAATCAACGCAATGACCGTTACCACGTTTATGAATGACACAAAGAGTCCTGTCTGAAGAATTGTAAGTCGTCTGTTATGCTGATTTAAGAATAATACCGATGCCACAGCGGAAATAATCAGATAGGACCCGACTGTATAGTTCATGGCTCCTGGTACCATATTAAAAATAAAACTTCCACAAATCCCAAAAATAATACTTGAAAATATGGCGATGCGATCGTTAATCAGCATTTTTATAAGCATGGCACCCATAGCAACCGGGGCAATATAACCAATTTCAGTCGTATTAAGGGTTTGAAAGAAACTAAAGATTTTGAGTAAGATTAACGTGATGGAAAAAATTAATAAATACATGGTTAAATACGTATTTTTACTGTGGATCGCAGTATCAATGTTTTTAAACAAGTACACCAGCGCAAAGATCATTAAACCAATAATGATTAATAATCCAGCATACGGTGCCACATTGTCAGATTGATCGACAAATCCGGCTGCGGTAAGAAGCCTGTATGTTTCCCGGTCAATAAATTGGCCGGCCTTTACAAGTGTATCACCTTGTGAAATTCGAACAGGTTCAACAGCGTCGATGGCCTGTTGCTTCTTCTCCTGCGTTTGGGCAGAATCATAAATTACATTTTGGATAACGGAAATGCTAGAAATATTAATAATAACACTAGGCACATTGCCAGACTGTGAGAGCTCCGTTCTAGCAAGGTTTTTTGCTTCACTTGCATCTTCGGTTGTATGTATATCTCTAGACATAGCGTTATTAATTGCTGTGACGGATGCGTTTTTATACCTAGTGAGGTCCGCTTCCTTAGAACCAAGCAAGAAGAGCAGATTTTCATCTTCCAGCTCTTTTTCCCAACGGTCTGGGACTTGTCCTTCAAGTGCTTCTTTTAAGAGTTTTAACTTTTCCGCGTCTGTAAGCGTAATCGACTCAGGTTTTTCTTCAGTCTCCGTGGAGTTTGTCTCTCCCTCAGGAGGAGGTGAAGCTTCCGGGACTTTTTCAAGGTCTGCGATCTGATTTTTCGTATCAATCAGTACTTCAAAAAAGTTCTCAACTCTTGCAATTTGCTGATAAACTTTATCCTTGTCTCGAATAAATTGATCAGGGACTTTATCTGCCGCTTCTTTTCTTAATATTTCTGTAGCTTCTCTGTCTTCAAAACTGTGAGGTGCCACAATCGTTTTTTCAGCAGTGCTGAATAATTGTACATTTATCTTCTCAGGCTTAACATTACTAAACATAATACCAAACATGATAAGTCCCAACAGTACATAAATAATGACATGGTAAAACTTAAAAGCCTTTAAGTGTTGAAAAGAAATTTTCCAGGATTTCGATTTCTTTTTCACTGTTATTTGACTCCCTCCATAAACGACATCCCCAAAAATAAAATCCTTTACAAGTGAAATAGCCCCATTAAAGGGGCTTTATTTTGATTCCAGCTTTTCGTAGGCATCGATAATTCTCGCAACCAACGGATGACGGACGACGTCTGATTGTTCGAGTTCGATAAATTGAATGCCTGATGTATTTTTTAAGATATCCCTCACTACTGCGAGGCCTGATTTCATTCCTTTCGGCAAATCCACTTGGGATATGTCACCGGTAATGACCATTTTCGATCCAAAACCAAGTCTTGTTAGGAACATCTTCATCTGGGCTGCTGTTGTATTCTGCGCTTCATCGAGAATGACAAATGCATCGTCCAATGTACGGCCCCTCATGTAAGCTAAGGGAGCAATTTCAATGGTCCCTCTTTCAATTAACCTTTGGGTATGTTCGGAACCAAATACATCGTGCAGCGCATCATATAAAGGTCGTAAATATGGATCCACTTTCTCTTTCAAGTCTCCCGGCAGAAAACCTAAGCTCTCCCCAGCTTCCACGGCAGGGCGAGTAAGGATAATCCGTTTCACCTGCCCGTTTTTTAATGCAGTAACTGCCATAACCACGGCTAAGTATGTTTTCCCTGTTCCTGCAGGACCAATCCCGAAAACAAGATCTTTTTTCCTGATTGCAGAAACATACTGTCTTTGTCCTAATGTCTTTACACGTATAGACTTGCCTTTTACATTCTTTGTTAACTCTTCATCGTATAGTTCTTGAAAAGAGTGCATCTTGTCTTCCTTAGCAAGCTGAATGGCATAGATGACATCTCTTTCACTGATTGTAATGCCTTTTCGTATAACTTCTAATAAATTTTGTATGACGCTATCGACCATTTCCACTTGTTTAACGTCACCGGATACATTGACTGTTTCTCCGCGAGTCACAATGGACACGTTTAATTCTTCTTCAATTCTTTTCAGGTTGACATCTTGATTCCCAAAAAGAGCAATAGCTTCGTTTGGATTAGTTAGTTGTTGATTCATCATCACTAGTTCTTCTGACATTCATTAGTCTCCTTGAATAATTGGTTCGATTTTTACAATATTTTCAATGACTTGGTAATGTATATCTACACTTACTTTACCATTCTCCTTATGAGTGCGCAAAACTTTTTCACCTTTTATCTCTGCATCTTCACCAAGATTGGAAAGGACCTGATTTCTTCCAATCTCCAGAGCTTCCTCGATGACTTCCTCGTCATCATAAATTCGTTCCACAATCTCTTGTTCGTGGACAGTCTTTCCGACATAGGATAATGGCAATTTCCACTTCCAAAAATAGAATGGACGCTCCGCTTCATATTCCTCCTGGCGCTCGAAATCCTCTTGGAAGAAACCCCATACTGGAATTTCCACACTTCCCACCCTCAGGTAATGCTTATTATATGCTTCTCCAGTCAATACAGGGAGTGTGGTCTTAACTGGTACATCCACACTAGTAAGATACCATGTTTCTCCTAGAACCTCTCCAACAGCCGCAATGGATCTTTTGTTATCCTCTCTTCCAATCAATCCAGAAACCAATACTTGCCCTTTATCCACATAATCATTTACTTGAACGAGTGGTTGTCCTTTTTCAACGTAAATCTTTGCGACCATTGCTTTTTTCTTCGCCACCAAGCTTCTCGGGGACAATGCTTCCAACTTTTCTGGTTCATTCTTCTCTACCACTTCAAAATGGTAGGATGTCCCATTTAATACCACACCAATCCAAGTTATTTCACTTATTGTGTCCGTTAAATAGCGTTGAATACTTTCCACATCTTTTATGAAAAATTGAAATTTACCCTTTTTAACCCCGAGCTTGTCTAATTCTTGCATAATCTTGTGCTCTGTAGCAGGTTCTGCACCTTTGATTTCAATACCCCAGACCATATTAGATAATAAGAAAACGGTAAGGAAAGCCGCTATGATTCCAACTATCAACCCACTGTTCTTTAGGGAATACTGAGTTAGAAAAGGCAATCCTTTTCTCGTCAGAAAACGGAATTTGCAATCCTGCTTTTTGATTAATCTCCTCAGTTTACGGACATCTTTCAGAAGCACATGACAAGTGTATGCCTCTTCTCCCAACTTCTTCACTTGCCATACCTGTATCCCGCTTCTTGTGCAGTCGTTAAGGAATCTCTCTACCCCTTTACCATGAATAATTATTTTTACGGTACCAGAAAAAAAGTTCATCCATTGATTTTTCATGCGTATCCTCCTAATTTATTCTTCCAGATACATCACTTGACTAATTTTACCTTCAAGTAAAATTTCTTCTGGCAAGATGGTCCTGATAACAAAAGACTCTCCTTTAACAAGCAGCTGTCCTTGCTTCAATAACAATCGAATTTCTTTATCGGTAAACGTTAATAAACCTCGGTGATTTTCAATATATATATGTATTTGTCCAATCATTGTAATTCGCGGCAGATCCATCATGACATCTGCGGGTAATTCCATATTGTTGGTGATCCAATTATTCATGCGGGAACGAAACTTCTTGAGCATGGAAAAACCCCCTTTCCTTTCATATGTATGAAAGAAGCAGAGGGTTTAATACAGAATTTTTCCGGGGAGGAAGACTGCGGAGGAATAAAAAATCCCTGCACAAAGTTTCCTTCATGCAGGGATTTTCAGATTGATTATTTTCTTTTTGAAAAATGTTCGGTATAAACAGGACGATGAGGATTCCTTGAGCGAGGCTGGCCAAGAATTTCCGACCACATAACCCCTTCCACCACTCTGTTTGGCTTTATGCGGTGCCGGGAAGAAACTACTTTCCCTTCTGAAAGCTGTAGCTCCTGTTTTAGGATTGGACTGTCTTTGGAGATTTCTTGTCCTTTTATCGACAACTCCTTAACTTCGTCTTTCACCTGCTTCTGTATGGAGGTAACTTGTTCTTTCTTTTTTTCTACTTTCTCCCGATAAGGGTTCACTTTGTCCCGGATTTTTTGCTCCAGTTCTTCAAGTTTCCCTTCACCAAAGATATCTATGTCCCAATCGAAACGGGGCTTTTCTTCTTTTTTTGGAGATGGTGCACTTTCACGCCGATAATCTTCATAATCTTCCTGCCTTTGTGGTACCTGTGTGGCAGTTTGCTGTCGCTGGCGTTGCTTTTGCCTTTGTTGCTGTTGTTCTTCTTGTTTACCACCTTTAAATAGGGTAGAGAAGATACCAAGCAAGACAAATATTAGCCAAGGAGCCTGCTGAAGAATATCAAAAATCCATTCCATTTGCACATCATCCTCCCTTCCTTAAAAGGAGTTGCAGGAAAAGCATTAATCTTCTCCCGCTTCATCTTTCCTTGCTTATTTTTCACCGTCTTCTGGCTGATCTGTCAGCTTGCCAATAGAATCTCTCATATCCGTATCAGCAGTAATATTCTTGATATTCATATAGTCCATTACTCCGATGTTACCAGAGCGCAATGCTTCAGCCATCGCAAGTGGTACTTCTGCTTCTGCTTCCACAACTTTCGCACGCATTTCCTCTACACGGGCGCGCATTTCTTGTTCTTGTGCAACAGCCATTGCACGACGTTCTTCGGCTTTTGCTTGTGCAATTTTCTTATCTGCTTCTGCTTGGTCAGTTTGTAATTCTGCTCCAATGTTTTTCCCGATATCAATATCAGCAATATCAATGGAAAGAATCTCAAATGCAGTACCTGCATCCAACCCTTTTGACAAAACGGTTTGTGAAATCATATCAGGATTCTCAAGTACTTTCTTATGATCTGATGCAGAACCAATTGTACTTACGATACCTTCACCAACACGAGCAATAACTGTTTCTTCACCAGCACCCCCGACAAGACGTTCGATGTTTGCACGGACCGTGATACGAGCTTTTGCTTTTACTTCAATCCCGTCCATCGCCACACCGGCAATGAATGGTGTCTCAATTACTTTGGGGTTAACGGACATCTGTACCGCTTCTAAAACGTCACGACCTGCAAGATCAATCGCAGCTGCGCGTTCAAATGTTAATTCAATGTTTGCACGTTGAGCCGCGATAAGGGCGTTTACTACACGGTCAACATTACCACCAGCTAAGTAGTGACTCTCTAATTGATTCGTTGAAACTGCTAAACCTGCTTTATGTGCTTTAATGAGCGGGTTAATTACACGACTTGGAATAACACGTCTTAATCTCATCCCTACAAGTGTGAAAATACTTACTCTAACTCCTGCTGCTAATGCGGAAATCCATAGCATGACCGGCACAAAAGTAAGTAAAACAGATAAAAAGATAATCCCTAGAACAACTGCTAACAAAATAATTAAAGTACCTGGATCCATAGTAAAATTCCTCCTAAATATTATTCAACAGAATGGATTTCCCGTACGACAATACGAGAGCCTTCCGCTTTTACAATCGTTACTTTTTTGTTTGCCCCGATAAAGTTACCTTCTGTCACAACATCAATTCTTTCTTCGTTAATGACAGCGGTACCTGAAGGCCTTAACGGAGTTAATGTTACCCCATGCTGCCCTACCAATTCAATTCGTGATACATTTGATACATATCCTTGCTCTGTATTGGTGGAATCACGGAGTATAATCCGGTCAAATAAACGGATTTTCTTGCCGAATACTGTAAACAACAATACCATCGCAATAATTGTTACAAGCATAGCAATCAATAAGGATAACCCCATTCCTGCAATATCATCTGTTGCCAAAAAGAAACTTGTCACCACAGCACCAAGGCCAAGTATACCAAGTATCCCTCCCGGCACAAAGAGCTCTAAGACAATGAGCACTACTCCTACCACAAACAGAATAATCGTTTCCATTCCAGCAAGCCCAGCTACCATATGTCCATAAAAGAACAACAGCAAGGCACTGATTCCCATCGCACCAGGTATCCCGAATCCAGGGGAGTATAGTTCCAAGACCAACCCTAGCGAACCTATTGATAAGAGAATTGGAACAACAACCGGATTGGTTAAAAACCTAGCCACATTTTCTGCAAATGTAACTTCTGAGGTAACAACTTCGGCATCCTCATAGCCTAATTCACTAAGTAAAGCATCCAAATCGGCTACGGTCCCTTCTGAATATTTAACATCAAGTGCAGAAGATGCCCCAAGAGTGACTAAGTCTCCTTTAGGCGCTCCAACTTCAGGAAGATCTAAATCTTTGTCCGCCATTCCAAGCGCATATTTAGGATCCCGTCCATTAGATTCGGCTGCATTTTGCATTTCTCTTAACCAAAAAGATTGAGCTTTATCCTCTGCTGCACTTCCATCTCCCGTAATAACAGCCGCTGCTCCCATAGAAGCATTCGGCGTCATATAGATTTGATCAGCGTACAAAGCCAAATAAGCTCCTGCAGACAACGCCTGACTGTTGACAAAAGCAACCGTCGGAACAGATGTCCCTTCGAATTTATTTGCTATTTCAGTTGCAGCATCCACTAATCCACCCGGTGTATGGATATCAAAAACTATTAAGTCCGCTCCATCTTCCTCAGCAGTTTGAATGGACCTGTTAATAAATGATAAAAGGCCCTTTTCAACCGTGCCATTTACCGGTATAACATGGACCAGTTTCTCGGCACTGCTTGTGTGTGATGGCAAAAGCGGCAATACCGATAAAATAAGTGCCAGAACAAAAGCGCTAACATAACTAATACGAAGAACTTTTTTCATCGTGTCCTCCTCTCCAAAACCTATTCATTTTATCATCACCGTAACCAGTATGTAATACGCACGATAAATCTCAAAGTTTCACGATGTTGATTTTTTTTGTAAGAAAAATTAAAAAGTGTGGCGGTTATGTGACAAAATGAAGAAGAAATGATAGGGAATATTGTAGTCAACTTGCTTAAAAAATAGCACCTTACATAGGTAAGGTGCTATTTTGGGTTTTTATGAAAGATGTTGTTGTACAAGTTTGTTAACAAGGCTACCGTCCGCTTTGCCTTTAACTTTAGGCATAAGTGCTCCCATTACTTTGCCCATGTCAGCTTTCGAAGTAGCGTTCACATCAGCAATCGTCTGTTGGACAATTGCTGAAAGATCGTCTTCTGATAACTGCTCAGGCATATAATGTTCAACTATTGCAATTTCACCCTGTAATTTATGAACCAAGTCTTCACGACCGGCTTTATCAAATTCTTGGAGGGAGTCTTTACGTTGCTTTAATTCACGAGACAATACGGTAAGTTCTTCCTCTTCAGATAAGTCTCTGCCGTGCTTGATCGATTCGTTCTGAATCGAAGACTTAACCATTCGGAGTACGGAAAGCTTCTCTTTGTCCTTATCCTTCATAGCTTGCTTAATATCGGTATTTAAACGCTCGAGAAGACTCATTCTTACACCCTCTTGTTAAAATTTACGCTTTCTAGCAGCTTCAGACTTCTTCTTGCGTCTTACGCTTGGTTTTTCATAGAATTCACGCTTTCTTGCTTCTTGCAACGTTCCAGTCTTTGAAACTGAACGTTTGAAACGGCGAAGAGCATCTTCAAGCGATTCGTTTTTACGAACAACTGTTTTTGACATTCTAATTCCCTCCCTCCAGAACAACCACTAACATTTTCAGAAAAAACATGATCCCATAAATGCAAAAAAGCATGTATAGAACATGTACTTACCAATTATAATATATTCACTATTGCTGGTCAACAATTATAAGGAAATGCTTTAAAACAATCTTGTTTAACTATTATTTCGATATAGGTTTATCACGTTGGAATCCTTATTTGCCAGCATATATTGAGATCTACCGAGGTATAGGGGAATCGAAAGTTTTTCCCAGTCCGGCAGTCCATTTTCGGCAAATAGACCTTTATCCTTGTAAAATCCGGTCATCTCTCCCACAAACCAGTCATGATCCCCATATGTTTGCTGGTCCATCAATTTGCATTCATAAGCAATATACGCCTCTTTTAAGATAGGTGCCGAAACTGTTTTTCCTTGTTCATACTCTATATTGAGTTCTTTAAATTTATTCTGCTCTTTTCCTGTAAGCATGCCAGACTGTTGTATGTAATGAGCGAATTTTTCAGGTACAAAGTTGATCGCGAAGTCTTTAGAGTTTTCAATAAGGTGATGCGTATATCTTTCCTTTGCAATGGCAACCCCATAGATTGGGGGTTCATATGATATGTAGCTATGCCATCCTGCAGCCATAATATTCTGTTCACCATTCCATTTAGCTGTTACCAGAGCAACCATGCCTGGGTAGCTATGCATGACGGTATTTGTCGTCCACTCCCTCATGTGCGTAATCTCTCCTTTTCTTCTCCTACTTGTCATTCTTGTCCATCACCCGCCATATATTGAGATAGAGGTGATGGGCTTGTTTTCTATTATAACGTTATTAGCTGTTTATTTAGCGATATTTTTAATTGGCATGACCGTTATGAGGTCAGGGTTGCTTCAATTATCCGAGGAGAGGACAAAAGGGTACCTCACCAAATTCACAGATATGCCTTGGAAAGGTTTGTTGATCGGGATATTAATCACTGGACTATTGCAGAGTAGTTCTGCAGTGATGGTTATTACTGTCGGTTTGGTGGCGGCAGGCTATCTAACCTTTTATCAGTCCATTGGCATCATGCTCGGCAGCAACATCGGGTCTACTTTCATAACAGAGCTCATTACTATAGATATTTCACAGCTGATTTTCCCCATGCTCATTATCGGATTCATATTTTTATTTTCTAAAAAGAAATTGCCTTTCAGTTTTGGATCCAGCTTGTTTGGGCTTGGATGTTTGTTTGTGGCGATGAATGGATTTGAATCCCTGGCTATACCCTTGGCTGGTTTTCCTTCGGTGCAGGATATGCTTGCGATGACAAATGACCACCATCTATTTGGTGTAGGGATCGGGACACTCCTTACAGCCATCATCCAATCAAGCTCAGCTACGACGGGGATTAGCATGAGCTTTTTAAATAATGACTTATTATCTCTTTCTGCAGGAATTGCGATTATGCTCGGAGCTAATATCGGAACTTGTGTGACTGCTTATTTGGCTAGTATTGGTTCTATCCGGGAAGCAAAGTTAACGGCGTATGCACATATATGGTTGAATGTGATTGGAGTGGCAGTGTTTTTCCCTTTAATTCCTTGGTTGGGTGGGTTTGTGTCCATGCTTGCTTCTAGTGGGGATGTTCAGTTGGCACACTCTAGCTTGATTTTTAATGTGATTAGTTCTGCTTTGGCGTTGCCGTTTGTGCGGCCTTTCGCGAGGTTTGTGGAGAGGGTGCATGGGTGACTTAGCTTTGTAGAGGGTGGGACATGGGGGCGTTCTCTTTGACCGTTTGTAGAGGTTTGTTGCCTGTTGGGCTTAGAGGATTGTTCTCTACGACTGTTTGTAGAGATATTATAACTATTCGGGCGTTGAGTTTCCTTTTATTTACTTCTATACAACCGTTTGTAAGAGCTCCTCTATACGACCGTTTGCCTTGATTTATGACCTGTTCGGGCTTTTAGAGCTCCTCTATACGACCGTTTGCGTTGATTTATAACCTGTTCGGGTTTTTAGAGCTCCTCTATACGACCGTTTGCCTTGATTTATAACCTGTTCGGGCTTTTAGAGCTCCTCTATACGACCGTTTGCCTTGATTTATAACCTGTTCGGGCTTATAGAGCCCACCTATACGACCGTTTGAGTAGACTTCTACCTTGTTCAGGCTTATAGAGCTCCTCTATACGACCGTTTGCCTTGATTTATAACCTGTTCGGGCTTTTAGAGCTCCTCTATACGACCGTTTGCCTTGATTTATAACCTGTTCGGGCTTATAGATTCCTTTTTTTTCCTACCACGCAACCACCCCAAGGGTTATTTAAACTTCCGGTTAAATAGAACAAGAAAACTAAAAAAGCACTCCCCCAAGCAAAAATGCTCAAGAGAGTGCTTTTTCACACATCTTAGTAATCCGTATCAGCTGTTAATCCTTTAACAATAGCGATACCAGAACTTGCTCCGATACGTGTAGCTCCAGCTGCGATCATTTCTTCGGCACCTTTAGCATCACGTACACCACCGGAAGCTTTCACTCCGATTTCAGGTCCTACAGTTTGTCTCATAAGAGCGATGTCAGCAACAGTTGCTCCTCCTGTAGAGAAACCAGTGGAAGTTTTCACATAGTCAGCTCCAGCTTTTACAGCCAGTTGGCATGCTCTTACTTTTTCTTCGTTTGTAAGCAGGCAAGTTTCGATGATAACTTTAGTCAAAGCGCGACCTTTTGCAGCGTCTACAACTGCGCGGATGTCTCTTTCTACTAGCTCATCGTCACCGTCTTTAAGTGCGCTGATGTTGATAACCATGTCCACTTCAGTGGCACCATTCTCAATGGCGTTAGTTGTTTCAAATGCTTTCACTTCTGGAGTGTTTGCTCCAAGAGGGAACCCAATTACTGTACAAACTTTAACATTGCTTCCTTCTAAAAGTTCTGCAGATGTTTTTACCCAAGTTGGGTTAACACAGACAGATGCAAAGTTGTATTCTCTCGCTTCTTGGCAAAGTACTTCTACTTGTTCTTTTTTTGTATCGGCTTTCAATAATGTATGATCAATCATTTCTCCAATGTTTGTATGCATGTTCATACTCCTTTCAAGTTAAGAGGTCTGACCTCTAACATCATAACATGTTTCAATTACTTTGGCGAGTACAATGTTAGTATTGCCTGCAACTTTTTCTTCACGACAAAAAAGTGACTCCATAATAATGGAATCACTCTCTATATTTTCTTATGAACTGAGACGAATATTTTCTTCTTCAAGTCGTGGCGCATCTTCAAGGACACGAACGAATTGTCCCTCGTTGTAAGGATATCCAGCTTTTACAATTTTTACTTTTACAAGCTTTCCTACCATTTCTTCCGTTGCAGGGAAAACAACCTTTAGATAGTTGTCTGTGTAGCCAACATATAAGCCTTGGTCTGGTGCTTCTTTGTAGATTTCTTCCGGAATCACTTCTAACACTTCGTCTTCAAAAGTGGAAGCATATTCTTTTGCCAGTTGATCAGAAAGTGCAATTAAGCGGTGAACTCGCTCATTTTTCACTTCTTCATCCACTTGGTCCGTCATTCTTGCAGCTGGAGTTCCTGTTCGTTTAGAATACGGGAATACGTGCAGTTCAGAGAATTTATGCTCTTTAATGAAATTGTACGTTTCCATGAACTCTTCTTCAGTTTCACCAGGGAATCCAACGATTACATCGGATGTGATCGCCAGACCAGGTAAGGCTTCTTTCAATCGGTCCAAACGCTCAGCGAAGAATTCCATCGTATATTTACGACGCATTCTTTTCAAGACAGTGTTGGAAGCGGACTGAATTGGAATATGAAGGTGGCGGACAATTTTATCTGAATTGTTCAGTACTTCAATTACCTCATCCGTGATTTGGCTCGCCTCAATGGAAGAGATTCGGATACGCTTTAAGCCTTCCACTTTTTCATCCAATTCACGAAGAAGCATGGCAAAGTTGTAATCCTTCATGTCTTCTCCGTAACCGCCTGTGTGAATTCCAGTTAAGACAATTTCCTTATATCCTGCATCTACCAATTGTTGTGCTTGTGTAACAACCTCTTGCGGGTCACGGGAACGCATAAGTCCACGAGCCCAAGGGATGATACAGAATGTACAGAAATTATTACAACCTTCCTGGATCTTCAGGGAAGCACGTGTACGATCAGTAAATGCCGGCACGTCTAACTCTTCATAGACACGAGCTTTCATGATGTTACCGACGCCGTTGATTGGTTGGCGCTCCTGTTTAAACTGCTCGATATAATCAAGCATCTTCACGCGGTCTTGCGTACCAACGACGACATCGACTCCGGGAATCGCCATGATTTCAGCAGGAGAAGTTTGTGCGTAACATCCAGTCACACAGATAACAGCGTCAGGATTTTTACGGATGGCACGACGGATCACCTGACGACTTTTCTTGTCTCCAGTATTTGTAACGGTACAAGTATTGATGACATACACATCTGCCGTACCTTCAAATTCTGTACGTTCATAATTATTTGCTTTGAAAAGCTGCCAAATAGCTTCTGTTTCATAATGATTCACTTTACACCCTAGTGTGTGAAAGGCAACAGTTGGCATGTTTTCCACCTCACATTAATTCAAAATGATACGAAATTGCGGCAAGCGCATAAAGCGGCGCCGTTTCCGTTCTTAATATTCTAGGCCCGAGCGCACAAGGAACAAATCCATGCTCCACCAGTTTATCTATTTCCTTATCAGTAAGGCCCCCTTCAGGACCGAACACACAAAGAATTGATTCGCCGTGTTGCAAGCTTTTTAACATGTTCGCAAAAGAGGAACGCTCCCCTTGTTTTGCACTCTCTTCATAGGCAACCATTTTATAAGTATAGTCTTTACTTTTCTCTAGAAGTTGGGATAAAGAAGCGGGTTCCTCAACCACTGGCACCATGGAACGATGAGACTGCTCAGCCGCTTCCTTAGAGATCTTATTCCAGCGTTCTACTTTCTTTTTGCCCTTCTTTTCGTCCCACTTTACAATCGAACGAGCAGCATTAAAAGGGATAAACGATTCTGCTCCGAGTTCCGTTCCCTTTTGTATCACTAGCTCCAATTTATCCCCTTTAGGCAGCCCGTTCGCAATCGTAACACGAACTGGAATTTCCGTTTCAGCCTTTATCCATTCTACAATATCTGTTACTACCATATCATTGGTAATTTCAGCAATTTTGCAAAGGGCCGTTTGCCTCGTTTCTGAACAGCTGCATAGGAGTTGATCGTCCTCGTTCATCCTCATAACCCGTGTGATATGATGAACATCCTCCCCTGTTATGGTGATGGATGTTTCATCTATTTGATTGGAGTTAACAAAATAACGTTGCACGATCTTCACCCTCGCTTATTCTTCTTTTTTGGCAATAAATGCGACCCAATCTTCCATCATCATCGTTTCTTGTATTTTAAAACCTGACTTAATAAGGGCATCTTTTACTTCTTGCTTTTTCATACTGATAATTCCGGAAGAAATAAATGTCCCACCATTCTCCAATACGCGGTAAACATCATCAGTGAAACGGACAATAACTTCTGCCAAAATATTAGCAACAACCACGTCAACTGGGCCTTCTACATTTTTAAGCAAGTTGTTCTGTTTCACCGTCACTGTTGGATGTACTTTGTTGAGTTTGATATTAAGTTTAGCAGACTCCACTGCTACATCATCCAAATCCAGAGCAAGTACTTCCTTTGCGTCTAGCATGGCTGCTGCAATACTTAAAACTCCAGAACCAGTCCCTACATCAATGACTTTATCTTGAGGCTTGACCGTTCTTTCAATTGCTTGGATGCAGAGTACCGTTGTTGGGTGGGTACCAGTTCCAAACGCCATTCCCGGGTCAAGCTCAATGATTTTCTCATCGGAGCTGACTGGCTCATAAGTTTCCCAAGTAGGGACGATCGTGAACTTCTCAGAAATCTTGACTGGATTGTAGTACTTTTTCCATGCTGTAGCCCATTCTTCTTCGTTCACTTCACTGATGGAAATGTTGTTCAGTCCAAGATCAATATCATAGACCAAAAGGTTATTGATTGCATCCTTTATGCCCTCTACTGTTTCACCTAAAAAGCTGTTTACAGGCAGGTAAGCTTTCATTACAACGCCTTCTTCAGGGTAATCATCTGGATTGAGTTGGTATATCTCTCCGAATTGATCTTCTCTTTCTTTCGTAAGTTCGAATGGATCCTCAATGACGACCCCACTTGCACCTGCTTCGTGAAGAATATGGGATATCGGTTCCACTGCCTCATTTGTTGTATGGATACTAATTTCTGACCATTTCATACATACCAACTCCAATCCTAGCTTACTGAAAGCTATTGATACTTTTTATTCACCTTTGAGAACACGTTTCACTTTTGAGAAAAAGCTATCTTCTTGTTCGTCCGGAGCTTGCCCGCTTGTTTCGGCAAATTCACGGATTAATTGTTTTTGTTTTTCTGAAAGTTTTGTAGGGGTTACCACTCTGATCTTGATATGTTGATCCCCTTGACCATAGCCACGTACATTGGCAATTCCTTTGCCTTTTAGGCGGAAGTTCGTACCAGTTTGTGTTCCGGCTGGTACTTTCAGTTTCACTTTTCCGTGCAATGTTGGAACTTCTACTTCGTCACCTAAAGCTGCTTGCGCAAAAGTAATAGGCATTTCACAATATACATCATCGCCGTCACGCTCGAAAAATTCGTGTCTGCGTACATGGAAGACTACGTATAAGTCTCCAGCAGGTCCACCGTTCACACCAGCTTCTCCTTTACCTGCTACGCGTAATTGTTGACCTTCGTCCACACCAGCAGGGATGTTGACTTTGATTTTATTGCGTTTTTTCACGCGACCTGCTCCATGGCATGTTGTACATTTGTTAGGGATGGATTTCCCGGAGCCGTTACATTTGGAACACGTTCTTCTGTTAACGATTCGACCAAATGGAGTGTTCTGCTCTACACTTTCCTGACCTGTTCCACGACATTGAGAACATGTTTCCACTTTCGTACCAGGTTTTGCACCTGTACCTGAACATGTATCACATGTCTCTTCCACAGGAATTTCAATGGTCGTTTCTTTTCCGAATGCTGCTTCTTCAAAAGAAAGTGTCATTGTGTATTGTAAATCAGCCCCTTGTCTTGGAGCGTTTGGATCACGACGCCTTCTTCCTCCGCCTTGACCACCAAAAAACGTTTCAAAAATATCTTCAAAGCCGAAGCCTCCGTCAAATCCAGCGCCACCGCCAAAACCTTGGTTAGGGTCTGTATGTCCAAATTGGTCATAGTGCGCTTTCTTTTGGTCGTCGCTTAGTACTTCGTAAGCTTCTTTGATTTCTTTGAATTTGTCCGCTGCATCGTCTGCTTTATTGATGTCCGGATGGTATTGTTTGGATAGCTTTCTATAAGCTTTCTTTATTTCATCTTTCGACGCGCTTTTACTGACGCCAAGCACTTCATAGTAATCGCGTTTACTCATTAAATACCCACTCCCGTTTCATTCACATAAAGGTTATTGTATCACCTGAAAGAGGGAAAAAGCAATAAAAGTTATGTGCTTTAACCCTGTATCTGGTTAACTCCTTGGTACCTTCCGTTTCAGGTGGTCGCTTTCCGGGGGGCGGTGTTTGAGCCTCCTCGGCAAGCCTGCGGGGTCTCAACCTACCGCTACCTCCCGCCGGAGTCGACCACCTTCCACTCCAGGCACCAAGGGAAATTCTTATTTACATAAAAAGAAAGCCAAAGCCATGGCTTCGACTTTCTTTTTATCTTTATCAGAAAAGCCCTAGGACTTTATCTTCACTTTTTATCGTCGTTTACTTCTTCGTATTCTGCGTCGACTACGTTGTCGTCGTTGTTCGTAGCGCCTTCTGCACCTTCTGCTCCTTGAGCGGCTTGTTGTGCTTGTGCAGCCTGCTCATAAAGTTTCATGGAAAGCTGTTGGACGATTTCTTGAAGAGCATCCTTTTTTGTACGGATTTCTTCTAGGTCGCCTTTTTCGATAGCAGCCTTCAATTCTTCTTTAGCGTCTTCTGCTTTTTTCACTTCTGCTTCTTCCACTTTACCTTCTACTTCTTTAAGTGTTTTTTCAGTTGTGAATACAAGCTGATCTGCTTCGTTGCGTAATTCTACTTCTTCTTTACGCTTTTTGTCTGCATCCGCATTCTCTTCCGCTTCTTGAACCATGCGGTTGATTTCGTCCTCGGATAGACCTGAAGAAGATTTGATAGTGATTGCTTGCTCTTTGTTTGTTCCAAGGTCTTTCGCACGAACGTTTACGATACCGTTTTTATCGATGTCAAAAGAAACCTCGATTTGTGGAACGCCACGCGGTGCTGGCGGGATATCCGTCAATTGGAAACGACCTAATGTTTTATTGTCGCTTGCCATTGGACGCTCCCCTTGAAGTACGTGAATGTCTACCGCTGTTTGGTTGTCAGCAGCTGTAGAGAATACTTGTGACTTACTTGTAGGAATAGTTGTGTTTCTTTCAATAAGCTTCGTGAACACACTGCCCATTGTTTCGATTCCTAAAGAAAGTGGTGTTACGTCAAGAAGTACTACGTCTTTAACATCACCAGTAAGTACTCCACCTTGAATAGCAGCACCTAGAGCAACTACTTCATCCGGGTTAACCCCTTTGTGTGGGTCTTTACCAGTTTCTTTTTTGATTGCATCTTGTACAGCAGGAATACGAGTAGATCCACCTACAAGGATAACTTTGTCAAGTTCAGAAGCAGAGATACCTGCATCTTGTAATGCTTGACGAACAGGACCCATTGTACGTTCTACAAGTCCAGCAGTTAAATCATCAAATTTTGCACGGGACATGCTAACTTCTAAGTGAAGTGGTCCAGCTTCTCCAGCTGTGATAAATGGTAGAGAAATTTGTGTACTAGTTACACCGGAAAGATCTTTCTTCGCTTTTTCCGCTGCGTCTTTCAAGCGTTGTAATGCCATTTTATCCTTAGAAAGGTCAATGCCGTTCTCTTTTTTGAATTCTGCTACAAGGTAGTCAATGATCACTTGGTCAAAGTCATCTCCACCAAGACGGTTGTCACCAGCTGTAGAACGTACTTCGAATACGCCATCTCCTAGCTCTAGTACAGAAACGTCAAACGTTCCGCCACCAAGGTCATAAACAAGGATCGTTTGATCTTCGTCCATTTTATCAAGACCGTATGCTAATGCTGCTGCAGTTGGTTCGTTGATAATACGTTCTACTTCAAGACCAGCGATCTTTCCAGCATCTTTTGTAGCTTGACGCTCTGCATCATTGAAGTATGCAGGAACAGTGATAACAGCTTTTGTAACTGTTTCTCCAAGATATTCTTCTGCATAACCTTTTAAGTGTTGAAGAATGATCGCAGATACTTCTTGTGGAGAGTACTCTTTTCCTTCTACTTCCACTTTGTAGTCTGTACCCATGTGACGTTTAACAGACATGATGGTGTTAGGGTTTGTGATGGATTGACGTTTTGCCACTTCCCCTACTTGGCGTTCGCCGTTTTTGAAAGCAACAACAGATGGAGTTGTTCTGTTACCTTCTGGATTTGGAATTACTTTTGGTTCGCCGCCTTCAAGCACAGCTACACATGAGTTTGTTGTACCTAAGTCAATACCGATGATTTTACTCATTTTGTTTTTCCTCCTATTGCAACTTACATTAATATGTAGTTATTTTTATGTTCCATTCACAGTTGATTTCCGTTGCAGGCACTCGCTTTCCGCGGGGCGGACCTTGAGCCTCCTCGCTTCGCTGCGGGGTCTCAACATTGTCGCTACTCCCCCGCAGGAGTCTCGTGCCTTACACTACAATCAACAAGTTATTGCTTTACTTTTACCATAGATGGTCGGATTACGCGGTCTTTGAGTTTATACCCTTTTTGGAACTCTTCCAAAACAGTGTTGGATTCCGCTTCTCCTTCTTCCACCTGCATGACTGCCTGGTGTAGGTGTGGATCAAAAGACTGTCCAATTGCTTCGATGGATTCTAAACCTTCTGATTTAAGTGCCTCCACTAACTGACGGTGCACCATTTCCATGCCTTGTAAAAATGTTTTGATTTTCTCATCCTCTGAATCGACTTTAAGCGCTCGCTCAAAGTTGTCTAAGGCAGGAAGTATATCTGTAACAAGATTTTGTGCACGATATTTCTGTGCAGCTTCTTGGTCAAGTCTCACACGACGACGGTAGTTATCAAAGTCGGCTTGCAAGCGAAGTAGGCGATTTTCCGATTCTTCAAGCTTAGCTTCCAATTCGGAGATTTTTTGCTGTTCAGCAGAAACTTCTACTTCTTCTACTTTTTCCGTCGTTTCTTCCGTTGCTTCTGTTGTTACTTCTTCATTTTCAACTGTTGCTTGTTCGTTCTCGTTTACCAATGGTTTCACCTCCCTCAAAGTGTAAAAATCATGTTGTTTTTCCATGGCGATAGGACGGAGCAAGAACTCCATCCTCTAACAATATTTCCATGCTCAGTCCTTTTGATACAGTTTATTGACGGCCTGTGAAAGGTCGGAACTAACAAGCTGCAAGAGACTGATGACGCGGGAATATTCCATTCTGGTAGGTCCAAGTAATGCGATCGTCCCAAGCTGTTCGGGTCCAATGGAATAACTGGCTGAAATAATGCTGCAGCCCTCCATACCTGGGATATTATTCTCGCTGCCTATCTTAATATGGATGCCAGCTTCTTTTGCACGAATATGCTGAGACAGATCCTTACCTTGGTCGATCAATAACATCAATGAACGAATCTTATTGATGTCATTAAATTCGGGTTGGGCAAGCATATTCGTTTTGCCTCCGAAAAACACCTTATCTTTTTCTTCCATGTAAAGAGTGGAACTCAAGGATTGAAGTATGTTTTCGTAGTTTCCAATATGTGACCTTAAAAGGGTTGCCACTTCTTTATAGAGCTTGTTGATAAGCTCTGAGAGAGGCACTCCGACTAAGCGTTCATTTAAGATATTGACCATTTTTTGTATGTCGGATGAATCCATGCTTGCCGGAAAAGAAAACATACGATTCTCTACATGACCGGTATCCGTTACAATAATGGCAACTGCCTGTTCTGTATTTATAGGGATGATTTGAAGGTTCTTAAGCCTATGATCCCTGACACCCGGTCCAAGGACAATGGATGTGTATTTCGTCAGATCCGAAAGAATCTGCGCTGATTTTTGAACCGTTTTTTCTAATTCATATATTTGCTCGCGAAAGATGGATTTAATTTCAAATACATCCCTCTTTGTGAGCCTTTCTGGAGAAAGCAGGTGATCAACATAATAGCGATACCCTTTTTCTGACGGTACTCTTCCTGAGGAAGTATGAGTTTTTTCGATAAATCCTAATTCCTCCAAATCTGCCATCTCGTTTCGGATAGTGGCTGAACTGAACGAAATTTCATCTTTCTTTGAGAGCGTTCTGGAGCCAACAGGTTGTGCAGATCGGATAAAGTCGTCAATTATGACTTGCAATACTAACAACTGTCGTTCTGTAAGCACTCAGCATCACCTCTGTTAGCACTCCTATTCATCGAGTGCTAATTCTATAAATAAATTACCAAATACCTATTCACATGTCAATCAGATCGCACCAATAAAACCTTGAAAAACTTCATTACCTAAAAATTTTCCTTTTCTTGTAAGGCGTATATGATCGTTTAAATGTTCTAGTAGGCCTTTTTTAAGATTTTCTTCAATCGGATCTTTAAATATTGTGAGCAAATCTTCCTCAAATTTTCGCTTGAATATGGAACAAGAGACTCCCTCATTTTTCCTAAGTCCAAGGAACATTTCTTCTTCCATTTTTTCCGTTTTTGTTACCTTATGCTGATCCTTATACGGAAACCTCATATCTTCTATAGAGTCCATGTACTTTTTCAACGGACCATGATTGGCAATTCTCACTCCATCCATATATCCGTGAGCACCTGCTCCAATTCCATAATAAGCTTCATTGTCCCAATACGTAATATTATGTTTGCTTTCATAGCCCGTTTTAGCAAAATTAGAGATTTCGTATTGCTGATAGCCGTTTTTCGCCATCTCATCCAATAGCACTTCGTACATTTCGGCTTCTTCTTCTTGAGTTGGTAAAGGAAGCTTCCCTTTGTTCATCAGATTATAAAAAACAGTTTTGGGTTCAATAATCAAGGAATAAGCAGAATAATGCTCCATCTCTAAGGAAAAAGCAGTATGCAATGTTTCCTTGAAATCAGCCACTGTTTGATCTGGGAGACTGTAAATTAAATCAATACTGATATTTTTGAAACCTGCTTGTCTGGCATGTTCGATAGACTTAAAAACATCCGCTTTTCTATGGGATCTCCCGATTCTTTTCAAAAGATCATCATTAAAGCTTTGCACACCAAAACTAAGCCTGTTAACACCACCTTCTTTTAGGAGACGGAGTTTATCCAGTGATAGATCACCAGGGTTGGCTTCGAATGTGTATTCCATTTCAGGTTTTACCGGAAAATGCTTTTGAACCGATTCTAGCAAATATGCCAATTGCTTCTCATTTAAAGCAGTAGGCGTTCCCCCGCCGACAAAAATGGTTTGTAGTCCAGTGGCAGGGTGTAATTCTATCGTATTTTTCATTTCTGTATCCATATATGCCAAGTACTCATCAACCGGCTGGTTTTTCAGAAATACTTTGTTGAAATCACAATAGTGACAAATATGTTCACAAAAAGGGATATGGATATAGGCTGATTTAATCATAAGATCACACTTTCGTTTGTTTACTTCGTATCTGTTAGCTTATCACATGTGGCGGTTGTATGAAAAAATACCGCAGATTAAGCTGCGGTATTTTTGTTATTATTTTTTGTTGGCATTGTCGTCCATTTTCAAAACGGCCATAAATGCTTCTTGCGGTACTTCTACAGAACCGACTTGCTTCATGCGTTTTTTACCTTCTTTTTGCTTATCTAAAAGCTTACGTTTACGAGAAATATCTCCACCGTAACATTTTGCAAGAACGTTTTTACGCATTGCTTTAATGTTTGACCTTGCAACAACTTTCTGACCAATTGTCGCTTGGATTGGTACCTCGAATTGCTGTCTTGGAATAAGTTCCTTTAACTTTTCCACAATGATTTTTCCGCGGTCATAAGCAGAATCACGGTGAACGATAAAGGACAGGGCATCGACTTTCTCAGCGTTAAGCAAGATATCCATTTTTACAAGATGTGACGGTTTGTAGCCGATCAATTCATAATCAAATGATGCATATCCTTTTGTATTGGATTTCAATGCATCAAAGAAATCATAAACAATTTCCGCTAATGGAATTTCATAAATAACGCTTACGCGAATATCATCAAGATACTGCATATCAATAAAGTTTCCGCGCTTCTCCTGGCACAGTTCCATAACTGCACCTACGTAATCATTAGGTACCATGATTGTAGCTTTTACATAAGGCTCTTCTACTCGATCGATTGTCTGAGGATCCGGCATGTTAGACGGGTTGTCCACACGCAATTCCTCCCCATCAGTCAAATGTACATGATAGATAACGGAAGGAGCTGTAGTAATCAAATCAATATTGAATTCACGCTCAATACGCTCTTGGATGATTTCCATGTGTAGCAGTCCAAGGAATCCGCAACGGAAACCGAAACCTAATGCTTGGGACGTTTCTGGCTCATATTGAAGCGCAGAGTCGTTTAGTTCAAGCTTTTCAAGGGCTTCTCGCAAATCATTGAATTTTGCAGAATCGATTGGATAAAGTCCACAGAATACCATAGGGTTGAGTTTACGGTAACCTGGAAGTGGTTCTGCAGCTCTATTTTTCGCATGTGTGATCGTATCACCAACACGAGTGTCTCCAACATTTTTGATGGATGCAGACAAGAACCCAACATCTCCGACTGTCAGCTCTTTAAGTTGAACAGGTTTTGGTGTGAATACCCCTACCTCATTCACCTCAAACTCTTTACCTGTAGCCATCATACGGATCTTATCTCCAACTTTGACTGTCCCTTCCACGATACGGATATATGCTACAACCCCGCGGTAAGGATCGAATAAGCTATCGAAAATAAGTGCTTTCAAAGGTGCGTCTGGATCGCCTTGAGGGGCAGGGATTTTCTCCACTACCTGTTCAAGGATTTCACTGATACCAATACCAGCCTTGGCACTTGCCAATACTGCATCTGATGCATCAAGTCCGATTACATCCTCAATTTCCTGACGTACCCTCTCAGGCTCGGCACTTGGAAGGTCAATTTTATTGATGACAGGCATGATCTCGAGTTCGTTATCAAGTGCCAAATACACATTTGCTAATGTCTGAGCTTCAATTCCCTGTGCCGCATCCACAACAAGAACCGCTCCTTCACATGCAGCCAAACTTCTGGAAACCTCATAGGTGAAATCGACGTGTCCAGGTGTGTCAATAAGATGGAAAATATATTCTTCGCCATCATTTGCTTTATATCGTAATTGAACGGCATTCAATTTAATCGTAATCCCGCGTTCACGTTCAAGGTCCATGGAATCAAGCAATTGATTCTTCATTTCCCTTTGTGTCAATGCAGACGTTTTTTCTAAAATACGGTCTGCTAGTGTTGATTTCCCATGGTCAATATGGGCGATGATGGAAAAGTTTCTTATCTTTGATTGTCGTTTTAACCGTTCTTCTCTGTTCATTATCTGTTTCACTCCTACACTTTCGGCAACGTACACTATTTCTGATTATATCAATACGGACAAGAAGATTCAATGAAATTTGAAGGGTTTGGGTTTTCACAGATAAAAAGAAGCTTCCACCTAGGGGAAATGGTGGAAGCTGCACTTTTTATATCATCCTGTTTTCTCTTCGACGGTGTCTTGGACTTTGTTGAAGAGTCCACTCATTATTCCAGAGACTCCGTCCGCTAACTTTTTGCCGGCGGATGAGAAGACATTGTAGGCTTTGATACCTTCTAGCTTTTCTTGTTTTTCTTTCATATCTTGGGTGTCTAGTTGACGACCCAGGATTGTTCCATTATAGCCTTCAGCGGATTCCGCCACATGAAATACTTCTTCTTGAAAAGCAGGATCATCGTATCCCTTCATCTTCCGCATCCCGTCATTGGCCTGTTGCATTCCCAAAAGTACTCCAAGAAACAGCACCAGAGAAATGAATAAACATTTGACCATAAACCTCTTCATCGCACTTTCAGCTCCTTACTATTTATCATTGGGCGTCCCCTTCAGGTGTCCCGTCTACCTTTTCAGCCTGCCAGTAGATTTCACCGAAAACTTCTGCAAAAATCTCAAGGGTTCGGTTCATTTCTTCAAACGTATTATCCACTCCACCAACCTCTATCAACATAGAATTAGGAGAAAGATCTTGATTGTATATGCCATTACGAGTTTCGACAGCTGGTGGAACAAATATACCCTTACTTAAACCAGGGTGCAGCTTTTCCAGTTTATTATGAATCTGCTCAGCTAAGTATTGGTTCTTTTCATAGTTTTGGTTTTTCTTTCCTATTACAAAATACAAACGAGCGTGAGGGACACCGTTAATGTCCATCGTTGTACTTTTTCTCCTACCGGAATCTCGGTGAACGTCAATCAAGTAATTCAGGTCTTGATTGCCTGCCATAGCTTCTTCCACGATTGGCCTTGTTACATCATAGGATTGTCCATACACCCATCCTCTATTTTTCAACGCCAACGCCGTATCAGTTGTATCTATGTCAGTCCCAATTCCACGCCGAATCAATTCCTCCTGAAGTTTTTTGCCAAGCCGTGTCACATTGACTTCAGGGTGACTTGCAGCATTTGGACTTGTCACTCCTTCCAAATATGGCAAAAATGATTCCCTTGAGTGAGAGTGATAGATGAGAACAGTCCTCTTATCTCCTGTTGTCTGAGCAGGCGGAGGTGTATCTTCCCCTTCTTCTTCTTCTTCTACTTCAATAATGGAAGCTTGTCTCTCTTCAAGCAACACTTCCATCGGAGGGGATGATTCCACCGGCATATCTGTGTAATTGACACCTGACCCTGCAACTAGAATTTCTCCATCATAATGAGCAAAACCTGGGATTTCATTACGAATTAGGCTGCGCGGGTCATCTAAGTTGAGACTTGTTGTAAGCTCAAACAAGGCGGAAGCATAATTCGGCGCCTTTGCTTCACTTGAAAGCCCTTGGGTAAAATAGGCGTTAGTATACCCGAATATATGTAACAGCGACTCCCCTGAGAATCGTTTGGAGAACTCATGAATGGAGCTCGAGCTGACTCGATATTCTGGTTTTAGAGAGGTCATGACACCGGATACCGCAAATACGAGAATAAATCCTAAGATCACTGCTACGACTGATTTTTTTAAGCTTGTCCCATTTAATATGATGATGTGTGAGGAGCGGTAGCCCTTCATTTTCTCACCCTTTCACATACTTGTTGCTACTATATGTATGCGAAAGGGAGAAAAGTAGAACTATGCCGTCTAATGAGTATATGCGTCAACATTATCTTGATTCACATGGTAGTGCAGAGCAGCGTTTAACCCTTCTGCTATAACATTTGCCATATCTTCTATAAAATCATCCACTTCTTTTGGCGTTACCATCAAATTATGACCCAGCGGCGAGAGAACCTCGTGGATTAATCTCCTCTTCTCTTCTTCTTCAAGCGTCCCCACAATTCCAAGGAAATTCTTCCGGTGTTCCTCCCCTGGAAGATCCTCTTCGGTAAGCTTCCTTTTTTCTCCGAACGTCATACCAGCAGGTGCAAGAGACCTTGAAGGACTATCTCCTTCTTTCATCTCTTTGCCAAAGTGCTTCAAAATGAAATCAATCGTATCACTTGCCATTGATACAGCATCCACTACAGTCGGAATACCAATAGCAATTACCGGAATTCCCAGCGTTTCCAAACTTAGTTCTTTACGTTTGTTACCAACACCGGATCCTGGATGAATCCCAGAATCGGAAATCTGAATAGTCGCATTTACACGCTCAATTGATCGGGCAGCCAATGCATCAATGGCAATGACAAAATCAGGTTTCGTCTTTTCCACCACACCGACAATAATGTCACTCGTTTCAATTCCAGTAATCCCCATAACACCAGGGATAATGGCACTTACCGGCCTAAATCCATCTTGAACTGATTCTGGCTGCAGTTTAAAAAGATGTCTTGTAATTAATAGATTTTCACATACTAAAGGTCCAAGTGCATCGGGCGTCACATTTGAATTCCCAAGCCCCACGACTAGACAGGTTGCATCCTTAGAGATATTAAGCGAGTTTAAAAAGGCACTAAATTCTTTAGCAAAAACTACCTCTACCTTCTTTTGGAGGTCACTGTCCTTCTGGCGAATCCCCGTTGTTTCAAGCGTGAGATAATTACCAGGTTTCTTTCCAGTCATCTCTGCCCCTTTGTCAGATATGGTGACAGTGGTAATATTAACTCCATCTGTTTGCCTTTCCTTTACCACCACACCCTCAATAGTTGAAACTGGTTGTGATGTTTGATTGCTTTCGTTAGTTTCATTTTGATTTTGCTGGTTCTGGTTTTTCCCATTTTGACGGTTTTGTTTTTCAATCGCCATCTGATTGGCTTCAATCGCCAGATCGGTTCTTACTTCATATTTACTTAAATCCAAAGGTTGTTGTTGGGGTTGTTGTTGAGTCATTTATGCACGCCTCCAGCATTGCCAAATTTTAGTTTTATTTTGACCTTACATTCTTTTTTCATGCATAGGAAAACCCCTGTAATTAACATTCAAGAAAATTCCCTTGACTCCCTATTGCATAATCATTATGGATTTGATAAAATATCACTTGTTCTCATAAGTATAGAAATGTCGAGTTTATATATTCTCGATCGTTGAATTGTATGGAGGTGAAAGATATGCCAAACATTAAATCTGCTATCAAACGTGTAAAAACTAACGATGTACGTCGTGCTCATAACGCTACTATCAAGTCTTCTATGCGTACTGCTGTGAAGAAAGTAGAAGCTTTTGTTGCTAACAACGATGTTGAAGGTGCAAAAACTGCTTACCTAGAAGCTGCTAAACGTTTAGACAAAGCTGCGCAAAACGGTATCATCCACAAAAATGCAGCAAACCGTCAAAAATCTCGCCTAGCGAAAAAAGTAAACGGAGCTACTGCATAATAAAAGGGCGATCCGGACGGGTCGTTTTTTTATTTTTTGTCCTTTGGGGGTCAGACCCCCAAAGGATTTTTTCTATTTATGTCGAATACCTTATGATACTGCGGTTTTCTGCTATTTCAGGTGGTGAGAAGTCCAAATGTCCGAAGAATTTTGGTTTTTGACCGAAGTTTCCGCGAAGTTGGCCGAAGTTTTTGCAAAGTTGACCGAAGATTGGAGCTATTTGACCGAACCGATTTTTTAAATGGCCGAACCCCCATTAATCTTGACCGAACAAGGTGGTGTAATTGTCCGAAGTTCCTTAGAAATAGTTAAATTGTTGACCGAACCAACGAAATATTTGTCCGAACACTTCCAGAGAAGCTCAAAATGACCAAAAACCACCCTCTTTTGTTAAAAAAACGTGTCTCAGCACTCAAATTTAGAATAGCAGTATACACAGTACCCCTAAACAACAAAAAAACCACCGAACACCTAATTGTTCGGCGGCTAGCAGTTATCTTCTTATTCTTATTCCATTTAGTTCATTTCACCGGCGCAAGTTTAATCAGCAGCATTTCCATCGCCAGCTGTTTATCTATTTTCCCGCTCTTCATCAAATAATCAGCCTCAGCCAGGTCGTCGACCATTTTCATTAGTTCCTCTCGATCAAAATATCTTCCTTGTTGGGACGCTAACTTTACACGATACGGATGCACCCTTAAGATCCCAGCCATCTTTTGCTGACTATATCCTTGCTCACTTAAATCTTTCACCTGATACAGCAAACGGAACTGATTGGCAATCAACGCGTGCAATTTGATTGGCTCTTCATTGTTGCGCACCAAATCATAAAACAGCTCCAACGCTTCGTCCACTCGCCTATGTACCATTTTTTCAATCAATTCGAAAACCGAATGTTCAATGGATTTGGCTGCCAACATCTTGACTGTATCAACGGAAATTTCCTGCTCAAATGCGCCAATATACATCGCCATTTTATTAATTTCCTGTGAAAGCACGGACAAGTTGACACCTGCGATCTTCAGTAGTTCATCAGCGGCCGCATCACCAAGATCGGCACCGTTTCGCATCGCTTTTTCCTTCATCCACGCCTTAAGATCCCGCTCCCCCAAAGGTTGAACTTCAATTACCTCTGCCTGCTTTTTCAACTGCTTGAAAATCTTTTTCCGCTCATCCAACTTCTCATAAGATGCCTGTATAACAAATATGGTATAAGGTGCAGCTTCTTGTATGTATGCAAGAAATCGGTCTGTATTATGTTCGACTTTACTTTTGCTTTTTTCTGCAGTCAGAAAGAAAGGATTTGATAAAACCACCACTCTTCTTTCCCCCATGAAAGGCAATGTTTCTGCATCTTCAATAGCCACATCCACTGGTTGTTCTTCCATATCATAAAAAGAAAGATTAAAATCATGCTCTTCCGCGTTTAGTGCAAGCTCTATAATGGAGTCTCTAATTTCTTTCATTAAGAATGTTTCCGTTCCCAATAATAAGTATATTGGCGCAAAATGTTTGGCCTTTATTTTTTTCATTGCTTCGATTCCCATTTTTTTGCTCCCGTCATCTGTTTCTATACACCCTTATCGTACATGAGAATTATGTAGATTGACAAGCATCAAAGCCGTAGGAAAATGCAAAGGAGACTAGTTCTCACCTACAAAGAACTAATCTCCATTTTATATAAACGTTAACGATGCAAGCCCCAGGTAACTCGCCCGTCAACGATTGCCCCGTTTGGGTGTAATACTATGTTCTCCCCTAAATTGCGAACTATTTGTGACAACTCTTGTCAATGGAGGAAAAGCAAAAATGTCTGGTGGATTTTTTTTGCTGTATAGCTTATACTAATGTGTGATAGGAGGGATACTTATGAACGAATTTGAGAAAAGCGTCCAAAGTAAACGTAACGATGCAGTTGATTCTGGTGTCGGTTTTATCGTATCCTTCGGTTTTTTCGCAACAATCTTTGCAATGGCAACATTGATTCAGTACTTAGGATCTTAATGACGGCATAACGATACATACCGTCGCGATTCTTTTCCAAAGCCAGTTGTGAAAAGAATGAGGATAACTCAAAAGCTTCGCTATAAAAGAGACTGCGTCTAACATGGTGCAGTCTCTTTTTCTTTTTTGATACTGTATCCTATGGGATTAGAGTGGAAAACGTTCCTCCCCGATGTGTAAAATCAAAGAGAATTGCACCTTGGAGGTCTGTCCTATACACTTTTGCATCCACCTGTGATAATCGGTCCAGCACCTTTTGATGCGGATGTCCAAACCGATTATTTCTTCCTACAGAGATAATGGCAACATCCGGACTAATAGTATCCAGAAAACTGGCAGTTGAAGAGGTGTTACTTCCGTGGTGACCAACCTTCAGTACATCCACATTAAGGTTTGGATAGTGATGTAATAAATCCCGCTCTCCTTCCTCCCCCATATCACCTGTAAAAAGCCATTTTTTTTTACCCAACACGGCAAAAAGCACGATAGATCCTTCATTTTTACTCTCATAAAATTTAGTCGGATGCAAATATAAAAAGCTCGCTTCGCCCTCCTTCCACCCTGTGTTAGAAACAGCCATTCCAATACTTACTCCCCTGCGCTGCGCTTCTTTTATTATCTCCTGCTCCACTTCATCTTCACCAAACCCTTTAGGAACAATGACCTCCTTTATTCCTACTTCTCCCCAAAGACTTTCCACATTGCCTGTATGGTCAAAATCCCCATGCGTAAGAATCAATTTATCAAGACGCCTAACTCCTTCTGCTTTTAAAAACGGGACCAGAATATCTGAACCGCTATGAAATTCCCTCTTCTTCTTTTCCCATTCTTCTTGAGGAAAATTAAACGCACCGCCAGTATCAATCAGATACTTGCCTTTATTAAACGGCAGTCTTATAAAAATCGCATCCCCTTGACCGATATCCAACACCACTACCTTTCCAAAAGGATTAAAGTAATTGATATTCCAATGAAAAACCATACACAGTAAAAGAACAATCACAGCAGACCGTCGTTGATTCAATTCCCATTTGTAAAAAAAGAAGATGACAGAGAAACCATAGGCTGCCAATAAAAGGATGGGAGGCTTTCCGAACACTAACGTCCCTATTGGAAATTCAGCCATTCGAACTGCAAAAGAATTCATCAACTCTAACGGGTAGGATAAAAAGGGAACAAAGAGGGAGACATGATCTGGAGAAAGTAAAAGGATAAAAAACAGCAAAAATGAAACCGGAAGCACATAAAGGGAATAAAAGGCTACAAATAGTAGATTTAGAAGCGGGCTCCACAAAGAGAATTGGTAAAAGTGGTATAGAAGTAAAGGCAAGGAGGCAACTTGGGCAATTATGGAGACAAAAAATAATTGAGCAACGCCATTCTGTACTTTTTGAAGGCTACCTGATGCCAAAAGTAACGACAGACTGACGGAAAAGGAGAGCTGAAAGCCTATATGATAGAGATAGTATGGACTTAAAATTAAAACAAAGATACACGCCAAACCAATAGTATCAATGGAAAAGACCTTCTTTTTCATCAATAATAAGGTAAGGGCCACTCCTGTCATGGTTGCAGCTCTCATCACAGATGGTGCTCCGCCTGCAAGCAGAACATACAAGGGCAAAAGTAAAAGCAAAAACAGATTCATCCACTGCCTGCTAAGTCCAATTCTGATTCCAAGGTAAAATGTCGCCGCAGTGATGATTCCAACATGCAACCCGGAAATCGCTAACAGATGGACTAGTCCCAACTGCTGATAGGCATCAAGTATGCTTTCATTAAGACTGCTGCGGTCTCCGAAAATTAATGAAATCATAAAACTAGCATTTGTCTGATCCACATAGTTGCTTATTAAATTTATCCCTTGTTGCCTAATTTGTTTCATTGATGTTAAAAAGGATGTTTTTGTTGGTGAGAGGCAGGTTTGCGGAAGTGCATTTAAAGATAGGATCCAGTGGATTTTTTGTTCATATAAATATTTTTTATAGTTAAAAGCGTGAGGGTTACTTGCTCGTTGGGGCTGCTTTAATATTCCTGACCATACACATTTGTCCCCTACTGCCATTTCATTGAGCTGAGATGATTCTTCCTCCCGTTCCAAATAATATTCTACCATCAACACTTCATGAAGATTGCTCTTCATTTGAAAACTAGCCTTGTTTCCATCCATTATAAGTGGGGAATGGACTGTGCCTTGGAATTTAGTTTCATCTTTAACATGCATGGAGAAATTATGATGGTCCACGTAAGTCATATAGCTAGAAAAACCAACAGTGAAAAGGATGGTCAGAAAAAACAATCTTTGCGGTTTTTCATCAATACAATAGATTAGAGAAAAAAATAAAAGAGCAAGGGTGAGCAGCCCCCAATGGAAACCTGACCTGGAGACTGCAATGCCCAAACAGCTGGCAATGGCTAAATAGGCATAAAAGCCTGTCCTTTGTTTCATCGCGCGCTATCCTTTTTTGCTGAATAGATCAGTAGAACGCTCGTACCAACTTTTAATTTCTTCATCACTCGCACCGGAATCCTCCAGTCTTTCAATCAGACTGTTAATGAATCCTAATTTCTCCGGGTCATTCAAACTTACCGCCATTTCAGCCAACTCCACTTGCTCCACTCTCACATCGGCTTGTTCAAACATTTCCAATGCATATGGATGATTTTTGTATTCCATTGCGTAATAGACCGTTTTGATTCCTGCTTGAATGATGGCCTTACAGCAGTGAAGGCATGGAAAATGAGTGACATAAATTTCGGCTCCACTTGTAGGTACACCAAACTTGGAGCATTGAAGCAACGCATTCATTTCAGCATGGATCGTTCGTACACAATGATTGTCAATGACATAACAGCCTTCATCGATGCAATGCACGCCCCCTGCTATTGATCCGTTATATCCCCCTGCAATAATACGCTTATCACGTACAATGGTTGCTCCAACGGCAAGTCTTGTACATGTACTGCGCAATGCCAGCAAATGGCTTTGTGCCATAAAGTATTGATCCCATGATATTCTCGTCATCATCCATCAAGCCTCCAATTTCTTATAACAACTTGCAATAACTCTAGTGTATCGACTCTACTCGAATTTCGTCAATTCAATTCGCAACAGTAATTTCATTTCTTAACTTTTCAAAAGATTTTTGCCCGATTCCGGTGACCTGCATGATATCTTCTTTACTTTTAAACAAACCATTTTCTTTCCTGTAGTCTACAATGGCTTTAGCTTTGGCAGGACCAATTCCGGTTAAGTTTGTCAACTCTTCCTCCGATGCTCTATTAATATTGACCAGCCCGTCAGAGGTTCCAGATTCTCCGCTTTCATTCGTCACTGGTTGCTGAATCACTTCCTTTATCACTTCGCCCTCTTTGGGAACATGAATAACCATTTCATCTACCAACAAGGCTGCTAAATTAACCTTATCTGAATCGGCTCCCTCCACAAAACCACCTGCCTTTTCTACCGCATCGATGATTCTGTCTCCTATTTTCATTCGATAAACGCCAGGATCCATGACTTGACCTTTGATATCAATTAGAATTACTTGATTGACAATCTCCTCTTCCTCAAGCTTGTCCACTTCATCTGAGCTAATTGATTCATTTTCTTCCCCTTGCACTTCCTCAATAAAGCTTATTTGCTCCATAGAAGACACTGCTTCACTCTCACTCAGACTTGACCAACCAAGTATGGAAATCAGCGCTAACACACTGATTGATACTAAAACTTTAATTTTATGGACAGACCATAATTCTTTCATTGCTTTCACCTTATATTCATAATAGTAAGTCTAAAAACATATAGTGTATGAGAAACTTTTTTGGATGGAGGAGGGAATAAACATGAAGATTGGAATGATCGGCACAGGCAACATGGGGAGAATCTTGGTTGAATCATTTGTCGACTCGAAAGCAGTACCTCCTGAGAATATAACGATTACTAATCGATCAATAGAGAAGGCGTTTAAAATACAGAGAAAATACCCTGATCTCCATGTTGCAGAGACCGCCGAAGAGGTGGTTAGAGCATCTGATATTATTTTTTTATGTGTAAAGCCATTGGATATACACCCCCTTTTAACAAAGATCAACAAGAACCTTACTGGCGATAAATGTGTTATTTCCATTACCAGCCCAGTATCTGTAGCACAACTGCAAACATTGGTCACTTGCCAAGTAGCGAGAATAATTCCGAGCATCACCAACCGTGCATTAGCTGGTGTCACTTTAGTGACGTTCGGTGATAATGTAGAACAAGAGTATAGAGAATATTTACTTTCCATATGTTCGCAAATATCTACTCCGATTCATATTAAAGAAAATGTTACAAGGGTTGCCTCTGACATAGTGAGCTGCGGGCCAGCATTTTTCAGCTACATTCTACAAAGATTCATTGACGGAGCAGTAAGCGAGACGGCTATTTCTAAGGAGCAGGCAACGGATTTGGCAAGCCAGATGATCATAGGAATGGGAAAGTTAATTGAAAAGGATATTTATACATTACAGACTTTACAAGAAAAGGTTTGTGTAAAGGGCGGTGTCACCGGAGAAGGGATCAAGGTGTTAGAAAACGAGCTGGGTGATGTGTTTCATCATGTGATTCAGAAGACGCATGAGAAGTTTGATGAAGATATTTCAGAGGTAAAAAAACAGTTTCATTAACTAAGGTATTCGTTACCAATCGACAAATTCCTTTAAGTTTTTATAAATTTTTCATAAAAAAAGGCGTCCTATAAATGGACGCCTATTTTTGTGCCACAAAGAACACTCTTTCTGTATGGTCAGCTATATGGTCGGTAGAATAATCCCCAGTTATAGATTTGACGGTAAATCCTACTTCTTCTAACCACTTTTTATATGTTTCAACATCGAAAGTCCTTTGGAAATGCAATTCGTCAAAACGCAAATAGCGGTCAGTTTCTTCTTCTTTAACAAAAAAGGATAGCTCATGTTCGACACTATTTGGATGCTCTCCAGGAAAACTGTTCCAAATATAAGATACATCCTCTTCTACACTCGTAAAGGTGTTGTTCATGAACACTTGTGTAATTTTATAAAGAGAATGAACATCAAAAAGCAGCAGCCCGCCTTTTTTCAATTGTTTGAAAGTTGATTGAAACGTTTTTCTTACGTCTTCCTCTGACTCTAAGTAATTTAATGAATCGCAAAAAATCGTGATGCAATCTACCTCTTCAAAGCCTTCTAACTCCGCCATATTTTGCTCAAAAAGTGGGATGGAAAGCCCAGAAGCCGAAGCTTTTTCATGAGCGATGGCCAACATGCTTTCTGATAGATCAACCCCTGACACTTCCCATCCTTCTTGGGCAAAACGAATCGCAAGTTCCCCTGTGCCACAACCAACATCTACGACTGAAAAACGATTAGAATCATCAGCCATATACCTTTGTTTAACAGTTTGGACAAAGGAGACCCACTTTTCATAAGGAACATCTTGCATCAATTGATCATATATATGGGCAAATTGTCCGTAAGCCATGTTACGTTAACTCAATTTGAATATCTTCACGAGGAGCGTCTCCCCAAAGACGTTCTAAATTATAATAACCACGTTCATCTTTATGGAATACATGCGCAACGACGTCACCTAGATCCACAAGAATCCAGCGAGCTTCATCAAAGCCTTCCATTCTGCGAACGTGTTGTCCATTTTCTTCTGCAGCTTCTTTAATGGCACGGGCGATTGCCTGTACTTGTTTGTCTGAGTTACCGTGGCAAATCAAGAAATAATCTGAAACAAGGGAAATCCCTTGCATATTTAAAGCTACCAATTCTTCTGCACGTTTATCATCTGCAGCCTTTGCTGCAAGTTGTAATAATTCGTTTGACATTTATGTTAACTTCCTTTCTTTTACCTTCATAGTCATATCATTATAAGCATGAAACGTATCGGGATAGACTGGTTGATTTCGCGTAATTAAGTATGTGATCGTATTCTTCATGGCTTGAATTAGGGCTATATCTAGCGAGCTCTTTGCAGATTCCCGAACTTGATCAACCCCAGGAAAGTCCCTGCCAGGCTCAATATAATCTGCTACATACAAAACTTTGTCAAGAGTACTCATGTTTATCTTACCCGAAGTATGGCAGCGTATCGCTTCAAGAACATCGTTATCAGCAATTCCTGCTTCTTTTTCTACTAGGTACGCGCCTACAGGGGCATGCCATAACTCATCATGATATTGCAATAAATCTTGTGGCATCTTCTGATCGATGATGATTCTGCGCATTTCTTCTTTATCCCGAAACTTGGCGTAATCATGAAAAATTGCTGCAAGCTCTGCTTTTTCCTGATCAACACCATAGCGCTCCGCAAGTTCTATTGCGGTTTCCATGACACCGATTGTATGAACATAACGACGCTCTGTTAGTTGTTCTTTGACCAGTCTTAACGCTTTTTCTCTATTCATATAGGCGTTTCTCCTCTATGATTTCTTTTACCTTATCCGGAACTAAGTATTGAGAAGTCCACCCATCTCGCACACGCTTCCTTATTAAGGTGGAGCTTATGTCCATTTGCGGGGTTTCCACCTCTAGCACAGGGTATGGTGATGAGAAAGAATAACCGGGACGCTTTACTCCTACAAATGTGACGAGTTCAAGCAACTTTTCTATGTTGTGCCATTTAGGCAAGTACTCGACCATATCTGCCCCTATGATAAAATAGAAGCTAGTATCAGGGTACTTTTTTGCTAATAACAATATTGTATCATATGTATAGGAGGGACCCTCCCTTTGAAGCTCAATGGTTTCCACCCGAAAGCTTTTGTTGGACGCAACAGCAGCTTCAATCATTTTAACCCTAATGGAAGTAGGGGTTAAGGATTTATTTTGCTTATGGGGAGGAATATGATTTGGCATAAACCATATCTCATCTAACGCAAGCTTTTGCCTGACATCATTTGCAATCAGAAGATGACTGACATGAGGCGGATCAAAGGTCCCGCCGATTATGCCCACTTTCTTCACGAAAATCCCTCCATCTCATTATCTTGGCAAGACTATTTGTTTGTTTTCTTTGGATTCTTTGTAAAGAATGATTGTACTTCCGATAACTTGTACTAGTTCAGCTTTCGTACCGGCAACAAGTTCTTGGGCCACATCTTTACGGTCTTCATCACAGTTTTGCAACACACTTACTTTCAGTAGTTCCCTTACTTCTAAAGCTTCTGAAATCTGCTTTGTCATATTTTCATTTACTCCGCCTTTTCCTACTTGAAAGATCGGATCAAGATGATGTGCCTCTGCTCTTAAAAATCTTTTTTGTTTACCTGTTAACATGTTTTTCCTCCTAGATGTTCTTTTACTAAGTTTTTCATTCTATCTGTATCGGGTAACTTCCCTGTCCAAAGTTCAAACGCTAAAGCTGCCTGATAGGCAAACATATGGATGCCGTTTTGCGTAACAGCGCCAAGGTCTTTTGCTTCCCGTAATAATTTTGTTTCTAAAGGATTATAGATGATATCACTAAAAACTGCATGTTGTTTAATAGAGTTCAACGCTAGTGGAATATCATTGATTTTAGGGAACATCCCCACCGAAGTGGTTTGAACTACCACATCATACCTATCCAGCTCTTTTGCAGCTTGTTCCACAGTGATACTTCGTGAAATCTGCTCTAATGAAAATTCTCTCACTAAATCTTCTGACTTAGATACGGTTCGATTACAGATATCAACATGTATACCTTCTTCAATAGCCAAAGTGTAAAATATGGCCCTTGCAGCCCCACCGGCACCGATAATAAGTATATGCTTATTTTTAAGCTCCACCACTTCTTTTAGAGCCTCGACGAAACCTCTACCGTCGGTGTTGTAACCAATAAGCTTGCCATTTTTATTTACCACCGTGTTAACAGCGCCAATTTTCAGAGCTGCCTCTTCCACACTATCTAACAATGGAATGATCGCTTCTTTATGGGGAATGGTTACATTGAATCCATTAACACCAAGGGCACGCATACCAGCAACCGCCGTCTCTAACTCACCGGCATCTACATGAAAGGCATGATAATGCGCGTCCATTCCGTTATGAAGAAACGCGTCATTATGGATGAGGGGAGACATGGAATGTGCAATGGGAGACCCGATTACTCCGTAAAGACTCTTCATCAGCCATCCTCCCTTTTAGATTTTAGATCAACGATTTTCTTACCATAACTCCTACGCCTTTTGGTACATGAGCCACCACTTTAATTCCAGGCTCATTGATCGTAACCCAACCAAGACCTGAGAAGACAATATCCGTTTTTTCATCTTTAATTGTAAATTCATGCGCAACAAGTTCAGGGAATGAATCTACAAATTCGTTACCTGGCGGCTGCAATAAATCCCCTAAGTGCTCTTTATATACATTGTCTGCATTCTCAAGCTTGGTACGATGAATATAAAGGTCATTGGACACGTAGCATGTAAAAGAGTTACGCCCGCCTTTTACATAATCAAACCGTGCCAAACCTCCAAAGAATAACGTTTGAGCTTCATTTAATTGAAAAATCTTTGGTTTGATTTCTTTCTTAGGCGAGATGACTTTCAGTTCCTTTTTATCAACAAAATGTGCCATTTGATGACGATTGATAATTCCCGGTGTATCAAACAACGAAGCGCCGTTGTCCAGTGGAATGTCAATCATATCAAGCGTTGTTCCGGGAAACTGAGAGGTTGTGATAACATCTGCCTCGCCAGAGAACTCACGGATAATGCGGTTGATGAAGGTCGATTTTCCGACGTTCGTACAACCAACCACATACACGTCCTTTCCATCCCTGTAGTCTTCAATTGCCTGTGCCAATTCTTTGACACCTGTTCCTTTATCCGCACTGATTAAAAAAACATCTTCCGGCTTCATGCCGAGCTCTTTTGCTGCTTGTTTCATCCAATTGATTACTTTATTTGGCTTAACGGACTTGGGCAGCAAGTCCACCTTGTTTCCAACTAATAATACTTTATTATTGCCGACAAACCGGTGTAAGCCCGGCAACCAGCTGCCGTCAAAATCAAAAATATCTACAATCTTTACCACAAGTCCTTGTGTCTGACCTATGGAGTTCAATATCCGGATAAAATCGTCATCTGTCAAGGAAACATCTTGAATTTCATTGTAATGTTTCAGGCGAAAGCACCTCTTACAGATCACCGCTTCTTTGTTTAAAGAGGAAGGAGGTGCATATCCCAATCCTTCTGGGTTCTCTGTCTGAATGGCCACTCCGCACCCGATACATACTATTTGTTCTTCCATATTCGTTAATCCTCCCAATTAATCATGCCTTTTTGCTTCATCCACGAAAGGATTCGTCTTTCTACACGGCGATTAAATTTTGTAACAAACCCGTCCGTTTGCGCAACCGGAACAACAAGAATGGTGTGTAAACCAATCCGATTGCCTCCAAGCACGTCTGTCAAAAGTTGATCTCCAATCACGACCACTTCTTCTTTTTGAAGCTTCATATCTCTTAGTGCTCTTCTGAAAGCACGTCCCATCGGCTTCCTTGCTCCATAAATATAGTTGATACCAAGTGGATCAGAAAACATCTTCACCCTTTTTAACTTATTATTGGAAACAATCGTTACTAAGATGCCAACCTCTTGCATTTCTTTAAACCATTCAATCAATGCAGGTGTCGCTTCCGGTCGATCCCATTCCACAAGCGTATTGTCTAAGTCCGTAATGATTCCTTTAATTCCCTTTTCTTTCAAGTCCATCGGCTTTATTTCAAATACACTTTTTACGTGCTGTGCAGGCAGAAAATACTTAATCATTTAATCACCCTCAATTTGTTTCTATAGTTATCGTTGTGAACATATATAATAGGACATTTTACGTTCAAATTAACACTTTACCATCTTACCTAAATTCCTTCTCCGTGTTAAGCATATTATTGATATTTCTAGTGTTAGCATGCTTCTGTTTTCAAATAAAAAGTATTGAAAATAAAAATTTTTCGACAAATTCCTGTCGATTTCAACACCTGTGGATAAACTTATCTACATTATACAGTATGCCCTATAACGTTTACTGGTAATTATAAACAATATACCCACATGTTATCCACCGCTAACTGTGGATAACAGAACGGTTGTTCTAACAAAAAATACATGGTAGAGTAATCGTACAACCTACAGAATTTACAATTATATGCATTACAAATGTTGAAAAGAACTAAACCTAAACATAATACTTACAACCATACATAGTGACGTAATAATAGGAGGTGTAGGGCAGAGGCCAATCTGATGAGAAAACTTTCTGATGAACTTTTACTAGAATCCTATCACAAAGCGACCGAGTTGAAACTAAGCACAGATTTTATTTTACTGATCGAGTTAGAGATTAAACGCCGTTCCCTCAGCTACAAAATAAAAGCAACTTCCTAAAAGAGCCAATCATCTGGCTCTTTTTTGTATAAATAGGTTTCTAGCTGTCGATTAGAGCAAAAGGCGAAGACTCCAACGGGGAGTAGGGACATTGTTGAGACCCCGCAACGAAGTGAGGAGGCTCAAGGTCCCCCCGCGGAAAGCGAAGCCATTTGCGGAAATCTACAGCGGTGAAAAAAGAAAGAAAGCTAGTGCTCTCACTAGCTTAGCCATGTGCCGATCTTTTGACCGACCTTTACCTCTTCCTTCTCTTTCAAAGTATCCTCTATCATAAACCCATCTTTCTCAAACAATAAAATAACCGTGGAGCCAAATGAGAAGTATGCCATTTCTTCTCCCTTTACAAGCTGCTCGCTTTCATGTGTCAACTCGATACTATTAACAAACATAGCCCCAACTTTTACAACGACAACATGTTTACCTTCGTGTTCAATTTCTGTCAACCTACGATAGTTTTTTGCCAGAGGTTCTTTTCCGTACTTTAATCCCATCTGATTAACAGGATAAGATTTCCCTCCAAGTGTCCACTGTTTGGTGACATTCCCTGATATCGGTGTATGAATTTTATGATAGTGGCTTGGACTTAAATAAAGAACCATATAGGAGCCACCCATATATTTTTCTGCTAACTTCAGATCTGAAAGCATTTCTCCAACAGAGTAATCGATCCCTTTTGCTCTCAGTTGCAGAGAATCTGTAATAAGCCCTTTCTTTTCGACTACCGCATCAACCGGGCTAACTACTGAGCTTTTTCCAGAATCTATCGGTCTGACATGAGGCTTTAAGTTTCGAATGAAAAATTGTTGCAGGGTTGGAAATGTATCCATCTGTTCCTGCATTTCTTCGGTATTTATATTATATACCTTCGCAAACGAAGGGATAAACCGCTTGCTAAGCTTCGAACTGGCAAAACGCTTAACAGCCATTGAAGAGAGTTTATGATTGGTCAATTCAATAGCCAGTCTGTATATACTTTTCAACAAATTGCATTCCTCCAAGATAATAATCCTATATATAAATGAGTTAATCTGCAGTGTGTGTTCGTCTACCTAAACTCCATGAGTGATATTATAACATTTGAGCACCAGAAAAGGCATCCCTATATTCAGGGATGCCTCTACTATCTACCTATTTGTTTGTAAGTTGTAAAAACTCTTCTACATCTTCAAGCGATTTTTTAACTGCTTTTTCCCAGAAGTCTCGTTGTGTCAGATCGACACCTAAATGCTTCATTGCTAAGTCTTCCACTGTCATGGAAGCTGTATCTTTTAAAAGGGCAATGTATTTTTCTTCGTAGTTCGTACCTTCTTCTAATGCTTGGGAGTAGATGCCCAATGAGAACAAGTATCCAAACGTATAAGGGAAGTTATAGAACGGAACTTGCGTAATAAAGAAGTGCATCTTGGAAGCCCAGAACGTTGGATCATATTCCCCTAAAGCATCGCAATATGCTTCTTTTTGCGCTTCTACCATTAGATCGTTTAACTTTTCCACACTTACCAATCCGTTTTTACGCTCTTCATAGAATCTAGTCTCAAATAAGAAACGAGCATGGATATTCATGTAAAATGCTACACTGCGCTGTATTTTATCTTCTAAAAGAGAGATCTTTTCCTGTTCATCCTTTGCATATTTAACGGCAGCATCGGCCACAATCATTTCAGCAAAAGTGGAAGCTGTTTCAGCAACATTACTTGCGTAAAAACGGTTCAATGTTGGAACTCCGTGCATAGCATGTTGATGGAATGCATGTCCTAATTCATGTGCCAATGTGGAGACATTAGAAAGTGTTCCAGAGTATGTCATAAAAATTCTCGATTGACCGGAAACAGGGAAGCTTGTGCAGAATCCACCTGGTCGCTTTCCTGCTCTATCCTCCGCCTCAATCCAACGGTCTTCAAATGATTTCTTTGTAAATTCTGTTAGTTCCGGGCCGAATTTGGAGAACTGTTCTATTATGAATTCTGCTCCTTCTTGGTAAGAAAGAATGGTTTCTTCAGAAGATAAAGGAGCGGACACATCATACATGTTCAATTTATCAAGTCCTAATAGTTCCGCCTTGCGTTCAAGATACTTCTTCAACGTGCCTTTATGATCCGTAATTACTTGCCACATAGTATCTAACGTTTCTTGCTTCATTCTATTGTTCTCGAGTGGCTCTTTTAATACAGAATCCCAGCCTCTTTGCTCATATACTTGCAGTCGGAACCCTGCGAGATGGTTTAAAGCAGAAGCAATGGTTTCGGCCTGGCTTTCCCACGCTTTTTTCCATGCATCAGAAACATTCTTGCGAACACTTCGGTCTCCATTTGAAAAACGGTTATGAGCTTGCCCAACAGAAAGCTCCTTCACTTCTCCGTTTTCTTCCACCGGTATTTTTATAGTACCAACGATAGAGTTATATAGCTTGCCCCAAGCATGATACCCGTCAACAGCTAATGAAGTTACCAGTTTCTCCTGTGCTGCCGGTAATTTGTCACCAGCTCTGCGTCTTCTTTCATTTAAAACGTATTCTAATGGTTGAAACACGTCTCTTTGGATTAGACTCGCCCACGCTGCTTCATCAATATCAACCAGCTTTTCATCTAATGCACCAAGCTGAACCTGTAATTTGGCATGCAGTTGTGCTACTTTCCCTTGTAGCTGTGAAGCAGTTTTGTCTTTAACATCCTGTGCAAGAAGACAACCGACGAAAGCAGATGCTTGTACCACTTTTTTGACGACGTTCTCATAGGAAACCAAAATACCTTCAAGATTTTCGGTTGAGAAAGCTTCTATTTGTTGCTCAAATGTATGAAGTTCTGATTGTATTTCTTTTAAATATGTATGAAAAGCTTCTGAATTGCTTCCTCCTTGGAAAAATACATCTAAATCCCAAGTTTCACTATATGTTTTCGTTGTCACGTTGTAACTCCCCCTTTTAGTTTCATAGATTAATTATAAACGAAGAGTGTAAATATTTCTACAATTCCAAACTATTTGATTGGCGTAAATTTCGCATTGCGAAGTTTTTCTTTTGAAGAAAAGAAAAAAGCCCATGCTAGAAAGCATAAGCTTATCTGTATAAGTGGTTTTTGCAATAATATGCGCCGCCAATTAGTAACAAGATAAACAGAATCACTAGAAGGCCATATACCCATCCACCATAATAACCAGGTCCGCATGGTCCAGGATAAGGAGGAGGACAACACCCAAAACCTCCGTAAGGGTACCCGTACATACCAACAACCCCTTTCTCCAACTAGGTATCTACACTACTACCATATGCACATCCCACAAAAGAGACAGGGCAAACGCGGAGAAAACCACAATTAAATTTGGGAAAGTTCGTGATATTTTTGTTACAGTAATATTAAATTCCTGTGTGGGGGTCAGACCCCCACAGGTTTTTCGCCCTCCATGCCGAAACCCCTTGGCCGGTTTGATCGCCAAGGGGTTTTTATGTTATTGTTTTTTCTTTTCTTTTTCAGCACGGTAGAATTCGTGGAACATTTTCATGAGGGCACGCTTTTCGATCCGTGATACGTAACTTCTGGAAATGCCTAGTTCTTTCGCTATTTCGCGCTGCGTCTTTTCATCTTTAAGATCAAGGCCAAAGCGACCGACGATAACCTCACGTTCCCTTTCATCAAGCACGTCTATATAAACTTTTATTTTCTCCAATTCCATATTAAGCTGTATGGTATCAATGACATCTTCTGATTCTGATTTCAGCACATCAATCAAACTGATTTCGTTCCCTTCCTTATCTTGACCGATTGGATCATGTAAGGAAACATCCTTCTTCGTTTTCTTTAACGCCCTTAAATGCATCAATATTTCGATTCTAATGTCAATAGAGTGCTAAGTCAACCCCTAAGGTTTGAACAAGCTAAACGTACTTTTTTGCGTACTTATTTAATAACCTATTTGCATTTTTCAAGGCTTGTTGGGAAGGTTCACGTTCAATTGTAACCGTCACGTTTAAATTCTCGAATTTTAATACCTTTCTATTCTGGGTTTTCTCAATAACTTCATATTTCATAAAGTCACCTCTTAAAATAGATTATAAAGTAATTATAAACAAAAAAATGACGCCAAATAATATGACGTCTAAAGATTACTTCGTCAACCAATCCTTTGTGAAGCATATCAATTGTTCTACAAAGATATGAACGTCCCATGTTCCACCAAGTATTATAATCGTCAATAAAGTATATGTGTTTGATATCTCTGTTTGTTTCTCTGCTTATGTCATTCAATTCAAATCCATCTAATTGAGTTTCGTAAATTCCATCAGAAATACGACTTCCAAAAGTTGTTGTATAATAGTATTCTTTGATCTCCCATATTGCTAAAGGATTTTGTGTGCTTGGATAAGCACCGTCAAATCTTCTTGAGAGTGCACCGATCAATTTTTTATCGTCATCTAAAATATAACTTAAACTCATTGGATTATCGTCAAAAAGAACGTCTTTTCCGTATATTAATTCATTATCATTTGCATATCTTCGCAGTGTTCTTTCAGTAATAATATTAATAATTCCCGTAAAATAAGAATAATCTCGTTTTTCGTTTTTTTGTTTATTTAATGGTAATGAACAAGTATAAGAATTTTGCGTATGATATAAAGCTAATTTGCGGAATTCTTCTTTTGCGATATCTTTATCCATGAATTGTTTTTTTACAAATGTGTTCAAAACTGTGGATCTATAATTTAGATATTCAAGCACGTCCTGAATAATATCTGTATCATAGTTTATATCTAAATCTTCCAACTTCTTTTCTGCTTCATGAATGCTATAAAGTCGTAATTCACCACTACCTCTTTTGGAATATCCAAGTTTCTCGGATATTATTTTTACATACGCCCAAAAGGACGAATCTCTTTCTAAAAAACTTGCATTAGCTTTCAAATGAACTTTTCCTCCTCCATCATTTTAAAAAAATTTGCAAGCGAAATTTCTAATGCTTTACAAAATTTATTAATGTTAATCAAAGATAGGTTACGTTCTCCTTGTTCAACGTCACTAATGTATGTTCTATGTAGACCCGTTCTTTCGGCGAGAACTTCTTGGGAGAATCCCTTTTGTGTTCTTAACTTTCTTACAGTTATGCCAAATTTTTTCTTGATTAGTTCATCACTTAAATGGTTAGTCATCATAGGAAAAAAATACTATTTTGCAGAGTATAAGTCCACAGACTATAAGTGACATTTTTTTCTTTTAGTAATATAATTGTTTATGCTATTATGGTATTAATAACTTTGGTTTTGAAAGGAATACATTATGGCATTAAACAAAATTAGTTCTCCTCCGCAGTTATTAAAATGGGTAGGGAACAAACATAAATTTGCAGAAGAAATTGTATCCCATATGCCCGACGAAATAAATACTTACTATGAACCGTTCATGGGTAGTGGTGCAGTTTTGGGAACACTTGCTTCAATGAATCAAAATAGCTTATTTCAAAAATATAAAAAAGCCGTGGGTTCAGACATTCTACCTTTTTTGATTGGTGTCTTTGAATATGTTAAAAACGATCCTCAAACACTTATTCAACACTATCGTGATTGTATAACTAATTACGAGGAAAACCGAGTAGAAAACTATCTTGAAATTCGTGAACGTTTTAATCAAAACTTTAATCCATTGGATTTCGCTGTAATTTCAAGAACCTGTTATTCAGGTATCATTCGCTTTAGAAAAGCGGATGGCTATATGAGTACACCAATCGGACCACATAAGCCGATTTCGCCCGAATCATTTGCAAGTCGTGTTATGGTTTGGAATGAATTAGTAAAAGACGTAGAATTCGTAAATAAGGATTTTAGAGAAGTAATGAAGAATGCAAAAGAGGGGGATTTGGTGTACTGTGACCCTCCTTATACTCATAGTCAAGGGATTCTATACGGGGCACAAGCGTTCAAGATTGAAGAACTTTGGGAAGCTATTGAAGGTTGTAAACAACGAGGGGCTAAAGTTATGCTTTCAATTAATGGAAAACGCAGATCAAAGTCCGAAGATATAAGTGTGGAATTCCCAGAAGATTTATTTGAACGTAAATTATATGTGAATTGCGGAATTTCAATGGTAAATCGACTGCAACGTGCTGGAAAAGCCATGGAAAACGAAGAAGTACACGATAGATTATTATTTACATGGTAATTGTAAAGTCGTCAGTTATGACGGCTTTTTTCATATACAAAAAAAACGCCCCAAATTGGGACGCCGTTATAGTTAAAACTTCGAATGAATTTCCGTTAATTGTTCGCCTAACTTTTCATATAACTTCGCAACTTCTTCTTCCTTGTCGGGATTGCCGTCATTCTTCATGATTTCGTATGCGGTCGTTTGGAACGCTTTGAATTCTTCCGTCATTCCTTTTTCCACAATTTCGTCTTTGAAGTAATTTACATAATGAAGGACGCCATTTGCAATCGTGAAATTAGCGGTTGCGTCGTCTTGATAGCTTCTATATTCTGAATTTGGTTGCCATATGTCGTAATAATAATTGACAAACGTCTCAAGTTCCGTGAATTCGGTTTTCGTTACCGTGAAATCTTCCATTGATAAATTGGGATTTTCGTCTTCCTTCACTATTTCAACTTCTTCTTTTGTTCCAATGTTTTCTTCGGCTTGAACGATCGTTGGCGTAGTATCTTCTGAGAATAGGAACGTAAAGAATAATATTGACATACTAATCATTGAAACACCGACAATACCAACGAACGACCAAATGATTTTACTTTTCATTGCTTTTTGTTTTCACTTCCTTTTCGATTTTCACTTTTATGGTAACATATGACATTATATTTTTGTATATGTAAAAAAAACGTCAATCCCCGAAGGGATTAACGCCTTGCAAGTTCTTCAAGAAATTCTTTGCGATATTCTTCGTCTTCTAATAGTTTATCAATCAATTCGTCGTCCATATACGCCCCATACTTTTCGAGTGAAGGTATTACTTCGTTTTCATAAAAATCCTTATAAAGACTTGCAATTTCGCTTTCACTTTCTAATGCTAACGAATAAAGACCCACTTCATTTATTAGAGTTATCTTACGTTTAGGATTGTTAGGTTTATACATATAAATCTTTTCGTCTTTGTTTAATTGATTGACCGTGAAGAATGGTATTTCTAATAATTCGCAAACGTCCTTCGCAAAAAACAACGTTTCGCCGTCAATTTTGATTGTTTCCACGTTATTAGCAACGAAATTATAAAAAAATTGAACTTTGTTCATAGATATCGACCCCCGTTTTAAATTTAACTTACACTATTAAATGTGCGGTGAAATTAACGATTTGTGACGCCTATAATAAAAAAACGCCCGAATTTGGACGTTTAATTCAATAAAGTTTCGATTGTTTTCTTTCCGTTCATATATCCCTCAATAAAGAACGTCCCAACCTTGCGAACATATTCATGTGAACCATTTTCCGTATATCCGATTATTCTAATTAGGTCTGGACGATTATGACCCGTGACAAAGGGAAGTTCCCAATTCCCAAATATACGGCTTCCTTTTGGTAATTCCCCGATAACATTTCCCTTCATATCGTGAAGGGTAACATTATGTTTCAACGTAGTTCCATAGAAGCCGCCTTTCGTATATGAGAAGTTGCCTATTCGAATATTGTCACAACCATTCCAACCATTTTCTTTTAATTCCGTCCATATCCACGAAAGAAGGGTAGAAGAACGAAGAAACAAATATCCTCGACTTTGATACGGCTGGACGTCGTGGAAAGTATCTTTTTCTTTCATTACATAATATTCTTCGCTAATCAATCCGACTAATTCCGATTGAAGTTTACCTTCAACGAACTTATTTATTTGTTTGAATCTATAACGGGTAACGTTATCTTTCGGATAGTTGTCTATACGTTTAATAGCTTCATTGTTCTTGAAATTCGAAACAAAGAATATATCCCCGTGTTTCAAAGTCGTCGCTACATTATCCGCATTGAATTTGAAGTTTGGTGACGTTCTTAAGTTCATTTCATTCGGTGAATGATATACAAATAATTCGTGATTTCCTTTTTCGTATGGTTTAAATACAAATTCACCTTCGGAAGCATTCGCAATGATCGTTCTTGATCGGTCAAACTGAAAATAAGCGAATAACAACGCAAGTATTACCCAAAATACAAATGCTCGGCGAAAGTTTTTGTCATGCAATTCTAAACGTAATCTTCTATATTTCTGCAAACGGCTCTCCATATATTCAACCCCCAAAAAAATAAAAGATTGTAATAATCGGGAAGACCCCAACGCTTAGAAATGGAAACACATACAAACTATTAAATAACTTTAACCTTTAAAATAATCACCCCTGGTAAACTTGAAAACATGTTTACATTTGACATTTTAATAATTGAACGAAAAACGGTCAATTAATTTATTCCATTTTTTAAACTGGTTTCTTTCGACAAAATCACCTTGAATCTGAACGATATTCGTTTTATCTTATAAGAAAAGACAAGAGAAAGGGGGTCTTTTGTGGTAAACACCTATGAAGTTCGAAGTAATTTGAAGCAACTGATTGAAGAACGTGGGATTTCTGCGAATAAATTAGCGGCGGAATTAAATGAACGACGTTCCACCTTAAACGACCTAATCGCTAACAATAACATGAACAACCGACACATACCCGCACGCCTTATTGCGAAGCTATGTATTTTCTTTGACGTATCTCCTTCGGTTTTATTTTCAATCGTGGAAGTAAACGAAGAAACGGGAGAAGAAGTTATTGTTATCGCAAAGATAAATGATACTAATAAATAAAAACAGAAGCGACAATCTATAATGAATATAGAAAGTCGCTTTTTTCTTATGCTTTCTCAATTAAATTAGTGTGCAATCAATTCTAGAACTACGTCAGCCGTTCCAGCGTTTGTTACGGAATAACCTATTTCAAACGTTCTTTCGTGTAATGGAAACGGCTTTGTTGTGAACTTAAATGAATGTTTTCCGTCTGCGTTAGCAACAAAGACTTCCTTTTGGTCAACTGAAATCGATACGGATTCCCCGACAGTTAAATTCACAATTTCAATCGTGCCTTCAACAGTTAAGCCGTAAGCACCGGTATTTTCGGGAATCTTGTTTAAAATTTCAAAAGAACCATTTCCATCGATCTTTGTTGTAGCCTTAAATAATTTCTTCATAATATTTTTTCCTCCTTAAATCTCAATTGAATTTAGTCGGTCAAGAAACGAATGAATTTCCCGTAGTTCCTTATCGGACAAATTTTCTCCTTCAAGAAATGCGACAACCTTAATTCCCGACAATGCTTCGAATTTGGTTGGCGTTGTTCCGAAGTACTCTAGGAATCGGGAAAGGCGTTCCCGTGCCGATTTATTTCTGTCATGAATTTCTTTCAAGTATTTGGCTTCAAGATCGCAAACAGTCATAATAGGAAGTTTGCAAACGTCCGCAATTTTAAATACGGTATTCCTTGAACGATTCCTTTCCACTTGTTCACGAAACATTCCCAACGCTTGCCGCTTGCGAAGTTCAAAATCTTCCTTTATTTTTTTATCCCAATACTTTCCCCGAACTTTATGAACGGCTTCGTCTATTGGAAAGGTGAAGTCTTCGCTATTAAAAGAAAAAAGACCGTACATTATTCTGCACCGCCTTTGATTACTCGTAATTGACTTTCAATTTCTGCGATTTCTCGGTCAATATCTTCCTGCGTCATATCCTTAAAACGATTGTCTTCGATCGTAGTCGTTTGTTTAACTTCGCTTCTATCGACTAGCATACCAAGCATTTTTACAATTAGCTCGATTGAACGGAAATCACCTTTCTTTGCGTTTCGACGTAAAGCCCCTAAAATATCTGGAACGTCTTCTTGTAACACTTGTAAGGTTCTTTCTTTAATTGCATTCTTTACTATCGGGTTTTGCCTAATTCGATAAAGGTGGCGGTCAGAAATACCTAGTTTATTTGCGATTTCTTCGTAACTTCGACCGCCTTTATTCGCTAATTCTTCGACGACCCTAATTTCCGTTTCATTTAATCCTTTAAAAATATCGTCCATACTTTACCACCCCCATTTTGTTTGTCGTTCTAACCGTTTATCTTGGTCGTCAAGTTCCTTTTGAAGTTTTGCAAGCTGCAATTCAAAACGCATTACTTCAAGTTGTTCTTCCTTTATAAGTGGTCTTGGATTTCTTCGTTCAAGTTCCGCTTCAAGTTCCCAACGTCTTTTTGTCGCTTCAATTACCGCTTCTTGTTCACGAACATTTAATTTTGAAATATCGAAGCCAAATAACATAACATTCGCACGGCTTATAGTTTCTCTATCTTCGTTCCAACGTTTCATATCGTCCTTTGTTGGCATTTGAAATCCTCCAATAAACGTAATAGGCATAACAAATAACAACAGCGACAATCATTAGTTATCGCCGCCGTTTAATTCTGCGAATGCTTTTTGAAGTTCCGCCATGTTTTTTGCTAATTGCTCGAATTTTTCGGAATTAGTTGAAATATATTCTTCGTTTTCCTTCTTCGCTTCGTTATATGGCTTCATATATTCGTTGACTGCTTTTTGCTTTTCTTTGCTTTCCGAATAGTTCTTTGCGTTCAAATTTGCCATTCCAAGCGACAATAATTCGATAGGACTTAAAGAGTTCGGGTCTTGAACGTATCTACTTCTTAACGCTTCAACGCTATCACTTGGAGTATCTTCTTTTACTGGGCTATTCTTTGCGTACCAATCCGCTAGATCATTAAGAGGTTGACGTTTTGCCTTCTGATAATTTAAGTTATCGAATTCGTTATTTCTCATTAGATAACCCCCTTAAAACTTTTTATAATATGGTTAATATCCTCCGTTACTTTTGCAACCAATTCGGAACGCTACCCGCATATATTTGCCTTTGAACATTTTCTTCAACGCCAAGACAATCTCTTTCTAACGTATATCCACCGCTAATAACTGCGATTTCATTAATTGTCGCACCATAAACCGAAGGTTGCTCACCCATTTCAACCATGACGGCATTGAATTCTGCATTTGCTTTGCCTACTTTGTTTTTAACCGTTCCAAGTTCCGCAAGTTTACGAAGGAATTCGTTTCTTGCTTCAATAACTTCCTTTGCCTTGTCGTCATATTCCTTTTGAATTTTTTCTACTTTCTTTTTGCGAGCTTCTTTTACGAATGGAATGGATTCAACAACAACTGTTTTTCTTACAGCCTTAACCTTTGCAATCATTTCTTCTACTTCTTCAATTTCCTTTGTCTTTGCTTCTAGCAACGCTTTTACTTTTTCAACATCCTTCTCGTCAATTTCGCCAAGTGCATAAGCTTCAACAGAACTTTCAACGGCTTCAAGAATTTCGTTTACTTCATTTTGAAGCGTTTCTTTTTTCGCTTCTAATTCACTAATTCGTTCATTTACCTTTGTTAGCTTTTCGTTCTTAAACATATAACCGCCTCCCTTATTGACCTACAATCTTACAAAACTCTTTCGCTTCTTCTTCCGACACTTCAATAAAATCAAGAAATTTCTTAGTGTTTTCTTCCGTTAGTTGTCGAACACCGTTTTCGCAATTCGTAATGAACGGTAATGAAACGTCTAAGGCGTTTGCAACTTCCTTGACCTTCTTACCTTTGGTAATCCGTAAAAGTTTCATAGGCTTTCCATACAATCTGAAACTTGCTTTGTTCACCACTATCACCACCTCTTGAAATTGTTAATATATTTACTTCATATCCAAAAAATAAAAGACGCCTTTTCAGCGTCCTAATTAAGAGAATATAGACCACCACAAGTTCAATAGAGGGTTGCCCGTTTATTGTCGGTATAATTGAAAGAGGTGTTGAAAGGTACACAACCTAGAATGAAGAACGAAGAAGGTAACGGGCGAATCCCTTTCTTCGTCCTTCATGTTAATAATTTTACTGTGACCTAATATGACAAGGTGATAGAGTAAATTTTTAATTTTTTTCTTACAAACTCAATTCCTTATATTCAGCTTCAACCTCATTCAGCAATGCAATAAATTCATCATTGTCGGCTTTATTTTTGCTTTCTAGGCTTATTTTCTGCCCTTCATGACTTTCACCTTTCGGAGAGTTTTGTGACGCCATATCGGGCGAATATTGCGTCCTAAATGCAACAATTTCATGCTCTTTTAAGCCTTTCTTTACCGCTTTTTCTTCACTTTTTTTCGCTTGTTCACGTTCCCTTGCTCTTTGATTTTCTTCGGATATTAGCGCAGCTATTTCCGACAATGATAATCCGTTAGATCGTGCCGCCGTGTCCACTCCTTGCCCCGTATCTTTGATATCGTTTTTATCGGTATTCTTTTCGGTATTATTCGCAACAATATCATTCGGGGTAATTGCGGTATTATCGTTAATTTTATCGCCTTTATATTCGGGTAATTTATTCGTCTTTAAATCTATATTTATATTATCTTTGTTGTCTTTTTCTTCAACAAGATTAGTATTGTCAAAATCTAAATGGTCGCCGCTAGGCGTACTTATATCTTGTTCTATATGGTTTTTGTTAATATTGATTTCGTTAATGGATTTAGTTAGGGTGACATTTTTGTCACTACCTTTTGCCAATTTTGCCACTACCTCTTTACCAGTTTTGTCACTACCTTTGAAGTCTTTTTCACATTGTGAAGCAGATTTCACATTCCTATTTTGACGTGGTGACAAATTTGACACTACCTTACTATCTCCGAAAACCATTCCAGACAAAGGAAGAACCGTGTAATAATTTTTCGTTATCTTTTCACCTTCTCTTTTTGTTTCACGAATTAGAACGGGTTTTCCGTCCACCTTAAAAGCACATATATTATCAATCAATCGAATGATTGTTCGTTTACTAACGCCACAAAGTTCCGCAAGTTTTTCCTGACTTGGGAAGCACTTTCCGTATTTGTCGGCATGAGAAGCGATAACTTGAAGAACTGCGTATTCACGAAGACCAAGTTCCGCAACGATCCCCCCGTGAATGTTCTCAATAGAAACCTTCAAAAATAAATCGTCTTTAATTTCTTCATTCTTTCTCATTGTCGTTACCCCCTTTCAATTTGTATTTTGTTGTAAGAACGACCCGACAATAAATCGTTCTTGGTTAATAATTTATCTAAACTACCTTTTGACAAGGGGTAAATCGAAATTTTCTTCCGTAGACAAAAAAATACCCGCAAGGCTCGAAACCTTACGGGCAAATAAAAACGACCTTCGGCTAAAAGTCGCAAGAAAAAATAACAGCTACATTATACAATATTTGTCATTCGTTGTCTTACGTTTGACCGTACTTTTTCAATTTTGTAGCGTGTATTTTCGAAGGGCATTCTTCGCCGCCAGCTACCCCCTAGCCCCCTCGGTAGTGGGGTCAAATACTTCCGTACCTTTCCGACTTCATATACATATTTTGTTCGATACTTTTTCGTACTCATAACTTTTAAGTTTTGACACCGCATTGACAATGTAATAAAATCAAGGTATCAAACGTATTCATAACTTATACTCATAAGTAAGGGGCGATAATATGAAGTATGGTTACGCTAGAGTGTCAACGAGAGGACAAGACTTAAAGGGTCAAGTTGAAACGTTAAAGGCGGAAGGTTGCGACAAGATATTTCAAGAGAAATTCACGGGAACAACGAAAGATAACCGTCAAGAATTTAATGCTTTGTTGGACGTTATAAAAGAAGGTGATACGTTAGTTGTTACGAAGTTAGACCGCTTTGCTCGTTCTTCAAAGGACGCATTAGAAGTTATTTCTGACCTATTCGAAAAAGGCGTAAAGGTTCACGTTCTGAATATGGGGATTGTCGAAGATACACCAACGGGAAGACTTATCTTTACGATTATGTCGGCATTCGCACAATTCGAAAGGGATTTAATTGTTGAAAGAACACAAGAAGGAAAAGAAATAGCAAAACAACGTGAAGATTTCCGTGAAGGTCGTCCGAGGAAATACAACAAGAAGCAAATAGAACACGCCTTAACTTTGTTGGAAACTCATTCCTACACGCAAGTTGCGGAAATGACGGGAATATCGAAATCAACGCTTATCCGTGCTAAACAAAAAGAAAAAGCAAAGGCGAAGAATTAAGTCGTTCCAAACGAACGGTACGGCTATTATTTTATGTCCGATTGTGATGAATGCTTTCGCCTTATAAACGCTTGATATTATTGGGATTGTTCGTGTTTTATTGATGTGATTTTTCGGACAAAATAGGACGAAAAAAGGGCATTCAGCGGGGATATTAACGTTACTTTAACGTCACCGCTGCTAAAATGAAACGTGATTTCACGAAAATTTTCGCCCTATGGCATAATTTCCATAAAAATTACAATTATACTTGTACACCATTGACGTTTTCTATGATATGGTATAAGTAGTCCGAAAATTATGTCGAAATGAGGGTGAGAAGAATTGGCTGAAAATAGACTTACGAATAAAGTTGACGATTTTTTCAGTAAGGAAATTACTGATACAAAAATATATCTAATCTTTAGAAGTGTTGATGATGAAACAAATGAATATCTATATAGAAGTTCCTACTTCGGCTTTAAAGGGAAGGACTATAAAACCTTTAAAGACGATTATAAGGAATATCTTACGGAATTGGTTAAGAATAGAGAACTAACCGAATATGATATTACCGTTACAGAAAAAGGGTCGATTGAAACAATTCCATCTACTCAAGTACCTAATATCAGTAAGGTTAAAGAAGTGTTGACGCCAGCAGAAAGCCAAACGATTACAGATGATCGAGATTTCGATCCCGTTAGTATCTGGGGATATATTATTGTCATGAAAAATAAAGATGACAAGGTAATGAGGACTTATCGTAAACAAGTCAATGCTAAGCTAATGAAGGAAAGTAAAGTCTTAAACTTTCTTCAAGGTGAGGTAAAAATCATTAAGAGTGATGATAGGCTTATCTTAGATTTTAAAGCTGACGCTATCGAGTTTGATGATGAGTGCTTTGTTACCAACAATCATTATTTCAATCAATTCTTCTCCTATACAGAGGCACATGTGAATTATGCAAATGCTAATTTTGACGAGTTGAAGGAAATTGATATAATCGAAAACTTTGACGACTTCCATTCAAGGTGTGTTGAAAGTGTTACGCTTGTAAAACGTTTGGTTGCAGTTATCAAGGAAGATAGACTAACATGGCTTAAAGATAATTTTAGTAAAGCCAAAAAAGTCGCTACCGATTATGGGCTTAAAATTGACTTTGATGGGGATAAAATAAATTATACAAACAAGAACTGTAATATATCTGACGTTATTACTCTTATTCGGGGTGGTTGCGTAACAGACGCCGTCGATATGGAACGTTATATTGCTTCGTCAGTAAGAAAGGTTGGTAGTACAACGAATTAGTTAAAGGGGAGGGGTGGAGGTGTTAAATAAAAAGAAGCTAAAAGCAAATATTATTTTATTATTAAGTGCTTATATCCCTCTTTATTTAACCATTATTGTCCAAAACTCCTTCTCTTTATGGGATAAACTAAATGCGAAGTATGATATCACTTTTGGCGATTTTCTTGACTTTAGGAAAATAAAAAGTAATATCGGCGAAGTCTTTACATTTCCAGAAGCATGGATTACATCAATATTTATCGCATTTATACTTTTGTTATTTGGTTTAATTTTTCTAATGTTAACAAACACATATAGAACCAATAGTAGCCTTAGCTATGAAATAAAGGTAGTAAATGTTGAAGATAAGAACCACGAATACCTTACGAGTTATATAGCCGTTTATATTCTGCCCTTTATCACATTAAACCTAACTACATATAGCGGATTAGCTCAATTTATTATATTGTTCTTATTTATTGGTTACATTTATTTGAAGTATGAAATGATTTACATTAACCCTATTTTAAACATATTTTTCCGTTTAAATGCCTATGACGTTCATTATGAGGTAGAGGACAATGACAAGACGTATAACACGGTCTTATTATCCAAAAAGGACAACGAGGGATTAACAAAAGGGAAGATTAGGGTAAAAGGTTCGAATGGAATCCTAATTGATCTCGACAAAGTGAAATAAAAAACGTCCCCTTATATAGGTAGGGGAACGTCTATAATCGAATAAACTCTACTTTTCCATTTGAATATATCCTAATTTCTCGGAAAACTTTGCGAAGATAATCTTGTTTACGTTCAATCGTTAATAATTGAGGATTATCTTCACGAAGGTATTGTTCAATCGTTTCGTTTAGAATTTCCTCATTAAATTCTTCGTGTTGACGGTTTTGAAGCATTTCAATAACTTCTTCCTTTAATTTCGTCAAATGTTCCTCTTTACTCTTTAGTTCCTTCATTTGGTTACGAATGTCTTCTTCGTCAACAATATCGGCATTATTAACCATGAAGTTGATAAGGCGTTGTCGTGCCATTTTAATTCGTTCTAATTCAGCTTCAATTCTTTCCAATTCGCCTTGTTCAAACGATTGAGTTTCTTCTTCCTCAACGGTTACCGCCGCTTCTGCAACTACTTGACCTTTTGTTGTCATTAGATTCACGAAAGTATTCCATACAAATTCGTCAAGTTCTTCACATTTTATGCGATTACCACAACCAGGATTTTTTGCACCAGCCGTATTCTTGATATCGGTATATTCTAAGACGTATTTGCCCCAATTCTTTGTACGTCGTCCCGTTAAGGTATTACCACAATCGCCACAACGTAAAAGACCGCTTAACAAATACTTATTCTTGGAATGACCCGCCCAACGTCTTCGAGATTCTTTTAATAGTTTTTGAGCATATTCGAATGTTTCCTTTTCAACAATAGGCGGAACTTCAACGGGAATCCATTCTTCTTTAGGTCTTTTTGTCATTGGAATTCTTTCGTCCTTACCCTTATATTTATTTCCAAGCATTCCCTCGGTGTTCCATTTATTATGATAGTAAACGCCTGAATACGTTTCATTCATTAGAATTTGGCGAACTACTTGCCTATGCCATACGCCTTTACCTTTCTTTGTCGGAATACCCTTATCCATAAGATAGTGTGCTATTCCGTTAATACCTTTAACACGACCCATAGGGTTGGTGAATAATTCGAAAATTAGACGTACCACTTTCGCTTCGGGTTCATAGATTTCTAATTCACCTTTATCTTTATTAAACTTGTAGCCGTAAACTTTGGCGTCCTTTACGACCTTTCCTTGTTTTGCCTTTTCACGTCGTCCCCGTGTCATTCGTTCATTGATTTTTGCTTTTTCGAATTCCGCAATAGCCCCTCGCATTTGATAGAACAACATGCCTTCGGGAGATTTTTGATATTCTGAATTAACGAAAATGAGTTCTGCACGTTTTTCAATTTCATCTGATAATATAAGTTGATTTTTTAACTTACGGGAAAGACGATCGGGGTCATAACAAATGACCTTGTTAATTAAACCTTCCCGAACGTCATTTCGAAGTTTAGTTAAGGCTGGACGTTCGAGGAATTCCCCCGAATATCCATCATCAACGTATTCCATAATTTCATCATTCTTGCCAGCTTTGTCACGACATTGGCGAATTTGGTCTTTAAGGGAATAGCCACTTTTAGCTTGTTCTTCGGTCGATACCCTTGCGTAGAGTGCTATCATTTAAGAATTTCTCCTTTCTGATTAAATCTTTTATAGATTGATAGCAGTCAACTAAGGTTTTGTCTGTTGCATTATCATCAATTATGACGGAGTGTAATTTACTACCAGAAATGAATCCCTTTTTTCGGTTATCTCCATTCTTCATAAACAACGTCCCCCCATACTCTTTTCTTGTTGGTTACATCTAAAAATGTGGTTAGAGTAGGTTGATTTGTGACATTGTTTATTAGATTTTTTTCGTGATTGCAACTTGAAATTGTAACGCAACCTTTTGACTTTACAATTTCATTTTCAATACACCTGGCAGCATAGGTTGCTAGCTTCGTCCCCTTTCCAGAGTGGAAACTTTCAATTGCTTTAATCAATCCGATTGTCCCGATGGAAATTAAATCCTCTGAATCTTCCCCCGTATTTTCAAACTTTTTGACAATATGCGCCACAAGCCTCAGGTTATGCTCAATAAGTAGATTCCTTGCCTCTTCATTCCCTTCTGCCATCAACTTTAGGTATTTCGCCTCATCACCTGATGACAATGGTTGTGGAAATGCATTGTTCTTGACGTAAGAAACTAGAAAAACTAGTTCTTTGATTAAGTATCCTACTGATGCTAATATGCTTGACACACTTTCACCTCCATAAGAAATGCTTAGGCAAGAGCCCAGTAATAATTCTTATGTAGGAAAAGGCCATCATGTGCAAGTACACTTCAAAATAAATCCAAATTTAAATGGCATATTATCAAGTCGTTAAAATGTTATATTTATGTTACAATTCTGACGATTAATGGTACAATTTGATAAAGAGGAACAAATGTTCAAGAAACAAAAAATCTCCCTATTAAATAGGAAGATTTTAATACTTAATATAAGGATACTTTTTCAACTTGGAAGGTATGGTACCTTTACCGACTTTCACCACACTGTACTCTTGGAACAATGTTTCAAACCACTTAGAAACTTCTGCATATGTTTTATTTTTGTAATCTACAAGCTGGGCAACACGGTAATGCCTACGCGCCTTTTGCTCACGATCAACAACGATAAACCAAAAGCATGTAAGCTCAAAAGTGTTTGTGCTAGTAGCCGACATGGTATCAACCTTCCTTTGTTAATTTATTTATTAATATAAAGGCGGTAACTCATTCGTTTTGTAATCATCAGAAGAAACTGCATTAGAAGTAACTGCACTTGCACCAAACAAAGTCAAGGAAACTACTAGAAACGTTAAGATAAACTTCTTCATTATCATTACCTCTTTCTAATTTTTATTTGGATTACTAATAAGCTATCTTTATAAGTATTTTACACTATAATGAAAATTCATATTTTCCTCAATATTGAATGTTATGCCCATATAATCTATGATTTTCTTCTGTTTCCTACGGTTTTCGCTTCAAATTATAACTCTAGGAATATTTTATTAGATAGGATGTGATATATTGTGGATTTTTCTTTAATTGGAAAAGAGATAAAAGTCCTGCGGTCTGCACTAAACTTATCACAAGCTGAGTTGAGTGAGGGGATTTGTACGCAATCACAGATCAGTAAAATTGAGAAAGGAGAAGTATTTCCACTTGCTAATACCTTATATTATATAGCAGAAAGACTTGGTGTGGATATAAATTATTTTTATGATTTAGCAACTAACCCCCAACTATCATATGTAAAAGAGGTTTTTGCACAAGTTAAGGAACTATTAAACCAAAGTGAATTTGAAGAAGTTTACAATATTGTAGAAAACGAAAGAAAAAACCCTTTATTCGTTAATAATAGAAAAAACAAACAGTTCCTCTTGTCTACTGAAGGAGTTTGTGTTTATCATTTAAAAAAGAATAAACGCGAGGCTTTAAGACTATTACAAAGTGCTCTGGACTTAACTAAAATGACTTCTAAGTTGTTAGGAGAGAGAGAAATAGAAATTCTTAATAGTATGGCTATTGTTCATTTTGAAACCAAAAATTGCGAAGAGGCATTAAGAATTTTTAATTATGCCATTAATTGTTACATGAAAATACCTTATCATCATGACCCAACTATTAAAACGAAAATATTATATAATAAAGCAAAAACCCTAACAAGATTAAACAAACTTGAAGAATCTAATGACACATGTAAACTTGCGGTAAAATGGTGTGTAAAACAGAATAGTCTCTATGGTTTGGGTAACTTATATTATCATATAGGTTATAATTATAGTTTATTAGACCATCATGACATAGCAATCGAATACTACAACAAGTCCATTCAAATATTCATGATTCAAGAGAATAAAATTTTCGTCAAGCACATTAAAGAAAAAATAGATGAATTATCTGTCTTGATTGATTAAAAAAACTAGGCCATGCAGCCTAGTTTTTTCATATTTATTCCCCAATCAAGCCTTTCTTCTCTAAAAATTCCTTGGCCACTTCAAAAGTGGTCTTTCCTTCAACGGTTACCTGGTAGTTCATGTCACGCATTTCGTCATCATTTATTTGGTTTTCCAATTGATTTAGTATTTCTTCTAGTTCTGGATGCTCATCAAGGGTATCTTTTCTGAGTAGTGCCGCTCCTTGATAAGGGGGGAAAAGGTTTTTATCGTCTTCAAGAACTCGCAGATTGAATTGCTTAATTTCGGCATCTGTGGAGTAGGCATCCACTAAGTTTACATCGCCATTTTCCACTGCCTGATAGCGCAGTTTTGCTTGCATGGTGGTCAGGTTCGGGAAGGTGATGCCATACACTTCTTGAATTCCTCGATACCCGTCTTCACGGTCAGAGAATTCCAATGTGAACCCTGCTTTAATTTCATTTTTGGCACCGTTTAGATCAGATATTGTATTAATATTATTTTGTTCTGCAAAGTCCTCCGGGATAGCTAGCGCATAAGTGTTATTAAAGCCCATTGGTTGTAGATACACTAGCTCATCTTGTTCCAGCAAGCCTTTTTTGGCCTGCTCAAACACTTCCTCATCATCAATGCTGACAGGTTCCTGTTCCAATAAGGTGACAATGGCTGTACCCGAATACTCAGGGTAGATGTCAATGTCTTTATTTTTCAACGCCCGGTACACAAAACTTGTGTTTCCAAGTGAAGGGCGCAATTCAACACGGAGATCTGTTTCTTCTTCAATCAACAATTTGTACATGTTAATAATGATATCGGGTTCTGCCCCAATCTTTCCACTGATAACAAGATCCGCTTCAGTCGCTTTCATCACTGCAAAAGGAGAAAGGAAAAGAAGAACGACAGCAATTCCTATGATGAGTGCTTTCTTACCCGATCCTTTTCTTGCAGCCGTTTCAATCATACGTAGAATGATATCGAACAATATCGCAAGGAGTGCTGCAGGTATTGCTCCTAGTAAAATTAACGCATTATCGTTCCGGTCAATTCCAAGAAGAATGAGACTTCCTAATCCTCCTGCTCCAATTAATGCGACAATGGTCGCAGTACCGATAATCAATACCATTGCTGTCCGTATACCTGCCATAATAACAGGCAAGGCTAGCGGTAACTCCACTCGAAATAACCTTTTCATAGAAGTCATTCCCATCGCTTTTGCCGCTTCACGCAAGGAAGGATCTACTTCTTTTATTCCTGTATAGGTATTTCTTAAAATCGGGAGCAATGCATAGAGAAATAATGCAATGACTGCTGGAACAAATCCAATCCCAACAAGAGGAATTAATAGCCCTAACAAAGCAAGAGAAGGGATCGTCTGCATGACCGCTGTTATACCAATTATAGGCTCTGCAATACGCTCTTTTCTCGTTAATAACACACCTAGTGGTACAGATATGAACACTGCTATTGCCAGTGCAATTACCGATATTTGAATATGTTCTAATAGCGCGGTCCAAAGCTGATCGCCACGGGCTGCATATAGTTCTTTAAGAAATGTCATTACACTAGCCCCCCTTCTTCGCTGTGCTCATGAAGAAAGTGAAGTACATCTTTCCTAAATAGGACGCCTAAAGGTCGGTTTGCTTGCATAATTGTTACAGCCTCTTCTTCTGCAAAAAATGCAAGGAGTTCTCCAAGTGTTAGCTTACTATCAACTTCTCGGAAAGGCGTTTCTGAAGAACCTATTTTCAAGTCTTCTACTAATTCCTCCAGCGTTTTCCGAAGAACACTGCGTCTATTCCCGATAAAAGATTTCACAAAATCGTTTTTCGGGTTATTGATGAACTCTTCCGGAGTTCCTACCTGTACTGCCTCTCCATCTTTCATAAGGCAGATCCGGTCTCCAAGTGTTAGAGCTTCGTTCATATCGTGTGTGACAAACACAATGGTTTTTTGGATTTTCTTTTTCAAGCTAAGAAAATCTTGTTGTAACTGTTCTCTGCTGAGGGGATCAAGCGCACTAAATGGCTCGTCCATTAAGATGATAGGCGGATTTGCCGCCAAAGCTCTGGCCACTCCTACTCGTTGTTGTTGACCTCCTGATAATTCAGACGGCTTTCGTTTTTTATAGGTTGAAGGCTCCAGTCCTACAAGCTCGAGTAACTCATCCACTCTTTTGGAGATGTCTGCTTTTTTCCAAGATTTAAGCTCTGGAACGATGGATATGTTCTCCTCGATTGTCATATGTGGAAAAAGCGCGATTTGCTGAAGAACATAGCCAATATTCCAGCGAAGTTCATGGATATTATGTTCTGAGATACTCTTCCCGTCAATGAGGATATCCCCATTTGTTACATTATGTAATCGATTGATCATTTTCAATGTAGTTGTTTTTCCGCATCCACTCGGTCCTATTAGGACAAAGAATTCTCCTTCTTTAATTTCTAAATTAATGGATTGGACGGCGGTTGTCCCATCTTCATATGTTTTTGTTACATTCTGAAAGGTTATCAAAACCTTCTCACTCCCCCATACAAGTAATTATTTCTCTACAGTATTTCCTAAAAGCACAAACTATAAATACCCTACTTATTAGAGTGTCAAACTTTGTTTTCAAAATCTCGCAGTACAAGACTTGTTGCATGATATAATGAGGAATACTTTTTGCACCGAAAGGAGACACCTATGAGAATAAAATTATATACATGGTGTTTAATTCTTGTTCTTGTATTGACAGGCTGCTCTTTGGATGATAGTTCCTCCACTTTTATAGAGAATGATTCACCTGAGCAAGTTGATCCATCTGATGAGAGTTCTGTTAAAACCGAAACAGAAAGCCTAGAAAATAAGAAACCTGAATATGAAAGGACGGAGGTTCCTCTCGTTCGTGTCATAGATGGCGATACGATAAAGGTCATAATTAATAACAAAGAAGAGAATATCCGATTCTTGCTTGTAGACACTCCGGAAACGAACCACCCTAGAATGGACGGTCCCCAACCATTTGGACCAGAAGCCAAGAATTTTATGGAGGATTTCATGGAAGGCGGAAAAGTGGAAATAGAATTGGATGTAAGCGAGCGAGACCACTATGGACGAATTTTAGCATACGTATATGTGAATGGTGTGTCAGCTCAGGAAGAGCTTCTCAAGCGAGGTTTGGCGCGAGTAGCTTATATTTTCCCACCTAACACGAGATATGTAGACAGCTATCAAGTTATTCAAAAGAAAGCTCAAACGGAAGGAATAGGCATTTGGAGTGTAGAGAATTATGCACAGGAAGATGGCTTTTATCCTGAATACGTTGAAGACCCTGAAATTAAAGCTCCAGCAGAGGAAAAACCCGTGTCGGACAGCTGTACAATAAAAGGTAATATCAGCTCAAGCGGAGAAAAAATATATCACGTGGAAACAGGAGCCTACTATGACCGAACCATTCCCGAAGCGTGCTTTAACACCGAAGAAGAAGCAAAAAAGGCTGGATATCGGAAGTCGATGAGGTAAGTTTGTGATCAAAGAAGAGGAGCCTCGAAAAAGGCTCCTCTTCATTTTATTATTGTTCATCCTCTTCTTGTAAAATCTTTTTTAACTTTCTCGCTCTCCATACAAAGAACACTGCCCCTCCAAGTAAAACAACAGTGGCACCCATCATCGTAAAGATCTGTAAAGCTTCTTTCCCTGCATGCTGAAAAGCAACTCCAATATATAAAAACACACTGACGGTCGTTAAAATAATGGCATATCTAGTATAATCTTGAATCTTTGCTTGTAATACCTTCGTATTCATCTAGATTCCCCCCATCTACTATTCACTTTAACATAGTTTGCTAGGTTTTCTGGTATGTAATTTCTTCCGGGAAACGTCAAAAGCCTTCTGCAGCTATACAGAAGGCTTTTCCTATTAGTGGATATTATTATTAAAATTGATAGATTGCAGAATATTTCTCTTCTAAGTATCTTACCAAATATTTTGCATCCAGTTCTTCTCCCGTCACTTTCACAATCAATTCGTTTGGAGAATAAAGTTTTCCATATTGATGGATATTCTCTCTTAACCACCCGCGGATTGCCATGAAATCTCCCTGTTCAATCTTGTCATAGAAATCAGGCATTTTCTTGATAAACGTATAGAGAATTTGCGCAGCATACAGATTACCCAGTGAGTAGGATGGGAAATATCCGAAACCACCAAAGGACCAGTGCACATCCTGAAGGACACCAAGCGTGTCTGTTGGTGGCGTAATTCCTAAATAATCTTCCATTTTTTCATTCCATACCTTTGGCAAATCCTTCACTTCATATTCCCCGGCAAATAAACCTTTCTCAATTTCATAGCGAATCATGATATGAAGATTGTATGTTAGCTCATCTGCTTCCACACGAATGAAAGATGGATCTACTCTGTTAGTGGCAGCATAGAAATCTTCCAATGAGACATTTTGCAGCTGCTCCGGAAAATGTTCTTGTAAATCCTTATAAAAATAAGTCCAAAATTCTTTACTGCGTGCTACCATATTTTCTAAGAAGCGAGATTGCGATTCATGAATACCAAAGGATGTCCCTCGTCGAATCACCCTTCCTTCAAATGCAGGATTAACTCCTTGTTCATACATTCCGTGTCCTGCCTCATGGATGGTGCCAAAAATAGCTGAACGAACATTATCTTTTAAGTAGCGGGTAGTGATTCGAACATCTCCAGTATTGACAGATGAAGCAAACGGATGCACTGTTTCGTCCAAGCGACCGCCTTCCATATCAAATCCGATTAGAGGCAAAATATATTGATTAAATCTCTTTTGAGCTTCTATCTCATACTCCTGTGCGAAAATATCTTCTCTGGGTTGGGATTGTGAAGCTTTGATTTTATTTAAAATCTCTACACTTTTTTCACGAAGCTCTTTAAACAATGGATCAAGCTTCTCAACAGTCAATCCCGGCTCAAACTCATTTAGCATCGCATTGTATGGATGCCCTTCATAGCCATAATATTTACCAAACTTTTTCTTGAATGCCAGCACTTTTTCAAGAACAGGTGCGTAAGAGGCGAAATCATTCTTTTCACGTGCTTCTTCCCATGCCTCATTGGCATCATTAACAAGAATGACATATTCTTGATATTCATCTGCAGGGATTTTTATCGATTTGTCATAGTTATTTTTCCTCTCGCCTACACATGCTTTTGTCGCTTCATCCAACTGCTCCCAAACTTTTTCTTCTGTTAAGTATGTTAACAATTCTCCCATTTCTTCTGAGATAGATAGTTTGAAAGCTTCAGTTGATAATGTTCCTCTTGCTTTTCCAAACAAGGAACGTCCTTTTTTAGGTGCTTTTGTTTTAGAATCCCAGCTAAGGAGCCCCAACACATCATTATAATGGCAAAGCTTCTCATCAAGCTTATTGAATGCATCCACTTTTTCTTGAACGTTTTTTTCTAATACAGGTACTGTAGACATGATAATCCTCCTAGTAAAAATAGTATGAAAATTATGTATTATTTTTATATTATATCAGATTTTTACTAGAACGCTAACCACCAGCCGCAAAAAAAGCCCTATAAGAGCAATGCTCTCATAGGACCATAGGTCACTTTAACCTTCAATAGCCTGTTTAAGATCGGCAATAAGATCTTCTACATCTTCAATACCGACTGATATACGTACCAATCCATCAACAATTCCAAGTTCTGCACGACGTTCTGCTGGAATGGATGCATGCGTCATACGTGCTGGAACAGAAATTAAACTTTCTACCGCTCCTAGACTTTCCGCTAATGTGAAGTATTTAATCCTTGCTAACAGCTGATCTGCTTTCTCGGCACTTCCGATATCAAAGGACACCATACCACCAAAACCGCCAGCTTGCTGCTTGGCAACCTCATGGTTCGGATGATCTTCCAATCCAGGATAATAGACTTTTCCTACAAACGGATGGCTTTCAAGGAATTCAACAATACGGTTAGTATTCTTTTCCGTCGCTTCCATACGAAGTCCAAGCGTCTTAATTCCACGCATCAATAACCAAGAATCCTGAGGCCCTAAGATGCCTCCCGTTGAATTCTGAACAAAATGCAGCTCTTCTGCCAATTTCTCAGAGTTAACAACAACAAGACCTGCCACCACATCACTGTGCCCTCCAATGTACTTGGTCGCACTATGAAGGACAATGTCTGCACCAAGATTGATTGGTGTCTGCCAGTATGGTGTGCTGAACGTGTTATCAACAATTGTTAATAGATTATACTTTTTCGCAACTAAACTCGCTTTTTGAATATCTGTCACTTTTAACAATGGGTTAGTCGGTGTTTCAATGAAAAGCGCCTTCGTATTCTCTTGAATGGCAGCCTCAATATTTTCCACCTTACTAGTGTCTACAAAAGTAGAGCTGATCCCCATTCTGTTTAGTACCTTTGTCATAACACGGTATGTTCCACCGTACACATCATCTGTTAAGACCACGTGGTCACCGCTGTCAAACAACATCATTACCGCCGTAATGGCCGCCATACCTGAACCGAATGCAAAGCCGGCTTTCCCATTTTCTAAATCCTTGATTAATTCTTCAAGCGCATGACGTGTCGGGTTTCCGGTTCTGGAATACTCATAACCTTTGAAATTCCCTACACTCTCCTGTTTATATGTGCTCACTTGATAGATGGGAGTGGAAACCGCCCCAGTATGAGGATCACCAAATATTCCACCATGTATCAATTTTGTTTTCTTATGCATATCAAATTCCTCCTTCATAAATCTTTTTGCTTAAATAGCGTTCGCTGCTATCGGCAAAAATCATCACAATGTTGGTTCCCGGTTGGGCTATTTTGGCTTCTTCCAAGGCTGCATGAAGCGCTGCCCCTGATGAACTCCCGACCAACAATCCTTCCTTTTGCGCCAATTCTTTAACGCGTTCAAATGCATCCACATCATACACTGTGTGGATAGAGTTGAAATATGTTTCATCCATGTATCCTGGTAAAAATTCCATCCCGATGCCTTCAGTTTTATGCGGACCGGACTCGCCGCCGTTAAGGATTGATCCCTCCGGCTCCACAATGACCGTTTTCACATCGGGGTTCTTTTCTTTCAGATATTTTGCTGTTCCCATGAATGTTCCACCGGTTCCAGCACCCGCAACAAATACATTCACCTGTCCATCCAATTGCTCCCAAAGCTCAGGACCCAGCGTTTTGTAATAGGTTTCTGGATTAGCAGGATTACCGAACTGCTGTGGACAATAGGAATTAGGAATTTCCTTGTTAAGCTCTTTCGCTTTCTCAATCGCACCCTTCATCCCGAGCGATGTAGGAGTGTGAACAATCGTTGCACCAAGTGCCTTCATGAGCTCTTGTTTTTCCACACTGAACTTCTCTGGCATACATACCATCACCTTATAGCTGGTCCCAACTGCTGCTAGCGCAAGACCAATACCAGTATTACCAGCCGTTGGTTCAATGATGGTTCCTCCTTCTTTCAGCTTACCGGAACGAATCGCATCTTCTAGAAGCTCTTTTCCTAATCGATCTTTAATACTTCCGCCTGGATTGTAAAATTCAAGCTTAGCAAAGAGACGCACCCCTTGAGGCACCTCAAAATTAGTCAACTCCACGACAGGTGTATTGCCTATCAAGCCATGGACATTTTTAAAAACGTTCATCTTTTATCCCCCCGCAGACATAACTTCCGTGTGTTAAGCGTTATTCAGCTCACTCAGCATATTCTCAATCAACATGGAAGAATGCAATGCTGCTTTACTTAGGAATTGATCAAAACTGATATTGGATTCTTTTCCAGCAATGTCAGACAATGCACGAATTACCACAAACGGTACTTCAAACGCATGACAAACTTGTGCAATTGCCGCCGCTTCCATTTCCGCAGCTTGCAGCTCAGGCATCTTTTCACGAACCGCTTCCACACGTACCGGATCATTCATAAAGGAATCCCCTGTTGCAATCAGTCCTTCGACAACCTGCATACCGCTCACATTTTCAGCCGCTTTTTTTGCTACAGCCATAAGCTTTGCATCTGCTTTAAATGCTGCCGGTAAGCCCGGAACTTGTCCGTATTCATATCCAAAAGCCGTCACATCCACATCATGATGACGAACTTCCGTCGAAATAACAACATCTCCAACATTTAATGCTGGCGAGAACCCACCGGCAGATCCTGTATTAATAACTACTTCAGGCTTGAAACGTTCTAAAAGTAAAGACGTACTAAGCGCCGCATTTACTTTCCCAATTCCTGATTTTGAAAGAACAACATCAACGCCATTCAATGTTCCTGTATAATATTCACAACCTGCAACAGTTGTTGTTTCCATACCTTCAATCTTTTCACGCATGATGGTTACTTCTTCTTCCATTGCTCCGATAATTGCTACTTTCATTATGAAATCCCTCTTTTCTTAATATGAGCGGCAGGAACATCCACCTCTTTAGAAAAGAGAACATGTAATGCCCACCTGCTATTGTTTCGTCGCTTCCATTACCCAGACAAAATGATTAAACCGTTGGTACTCCACTTCAAATCCATGCTTTTCAAAAATAGCTGTCAGGACATCTAGTGTTGTATAGTATTCAGTCTTTAAATCATTAGCAAGATTTAAAAACGTATGCTTTTCTGCCTGTTCAATTGTCGCTCTGTACGCCTCTTTATTTTCAAAGACCGTATCAGCAAATACTATTTTACCACCTTTATCAAGTAACTTTCCATAGTGCGCCACCGCTTCTTCCTTTTCTGCGTCCGTTAGATGGTGAAAAGCATACGTGCTGACAATGGATTTAATTGGTTCAGATGGTATTGGAAAGCTTAGAAAATCACCATCTTCAAGGCTGACCGTTTTCGGAAGCTTTTCGGCAGCTTTTTCGCGCATCGTTTTGGAAGGCTCAATAGCAAAAACTTCATGGCCTTTATTAAGCAACTGCGCTGTGAGATTCCCTGTTCCTACACCAAATTCTACGACAGGACTTAATGCCTTAGAGGCCACATCCTTCAAGATATCATCATATCCACGGAAAACCTCCGCATATTCTTGATCCTTCCCGCTTACTGTCGCATCATAATAATTTGCCCAATCATTAAACAGTTCGACGAATTCACGTCCCATAGATGATCACTCCACGAATAATTTATATAATTCCTATAAACATAGTATGTTTTAAAAAAATAACTGTTCTCAATCTAACACATGTTTCTATTTTCTTCAATGAAAATGTTTGGTAGGATATACTTAGATAGTTGGTAGGAGTAGGGTTAGAGCAATTTCAAAAGGGCTACAAAACTATACGAAGTAAACCCGACGAAAGGACTTGGAATGATGAACTTTGAATTTAGTTTATTGGAAGATAAAGTGGAATTCTTTGAAGCGCTTGATTTAAAGACGCTAGAGAAAAAGATAAATGAGCAAATTGATCATAATCGCGCCATTATGCTTGGGGTTCACTCCGTTTCTCATCAGATGCATGTGGATGAGGAAGGCAGACGTTTTTATAGTGCGGTCGTGCATTTTAGGTTGAAGGGAAAATAACTTCTGATTTGTGTAACTTTATGGAAGACCAGTGCGTCTAGTAAGTTAGAAGGAGGCGGACTGAGTGCGTTTATTGGTTTTTGGTTTGGGTGTAGGGATGCTTTTAATTTTGGCCGGATGCGCTGGGATGTCAGGAGCGGTTGACTCAGATCGGATGACACCACCCGAAGCTGTTGTGATAGTTGATGAAGATACATATGAAACGGTGCGAGGGAGCTACTGTTGGAGCAACAATCGTCAAGGAGTGTGTGAAGATCACTCAGGCTCTGTTGACCTATTGGCAGATAAAGAACCAATAATAGTAGCTCCAGGAGAGGAAATAACAATCGACATACCAGATGGACCGGAGCCTAGTGAATATTCGGTGGATTTTTCATTGACTAATCAATATGAGAACTTTGTTGTCTTGGCAGTTAACAACAAGTTCAGTGCACCAACGGAAGAGGGTCTCTATTACTTCTCCTACTTTGCAAGGTGAAAAAATAAAGCATATGACGGAGATGCCTACTACGCATTTCTAATTGAAGTGGACGAAAGCGCTCGAGAGTGAGCGTTTTTTTTAGTAGTAGAGAATTGTAGCTGATAAAAAAATAAAACCCGATAGCAAATATATGTATCCATAGATATTGTTCTTGTTTCTTAACTGATTGATTGCGAACAAAATCAACCCTAAACTTAATAAAAGAACCGCAGATGTAAGATGGAAAAAGACAATGATGATAGATGCAATTGCAAAAAGCAACCCTAATTTGTTGAACATATTCATGTGTGTATAGCCTCCTTTAAACTCCTAGTATTTAATATACGTTTTTATTTTGGTGGAAGTTTCATAGAAAGTATCTCCTATTTTTAAAGCTTCCCTCAAAATTTAACCCCATAGAAACTAAATACTTTGATGTAACTGAAGCAGAAGGTAAATTAAGATAACTTCTTAATTCCCTGTTGTTGATCGTCTCTCCTATTAACAGTTTGTAATCTGTAATCGCCTCTAAATGCGCAGTCTTAGAATAAGCGCTACACATTTGACAACCCCAAACTCCCCTTTTCCTAATCATAGGGGCAGATAAACACACTGTACAGATTACACCTGTTATCAGTTCATTAGCACTTATATTATAATGGTTTAGGAGTAGGAATTGATCTGGCGTATGCTTTTTTATGAGTGTCCTAGAGAGTTTATGGAGGTCTTTAGTACTTAACATGAAGTTTCCTCTAAAGATATTTTGATCAATCTCTTTCAAGCGATTGGGCAAGTTGGTATGGAATGTGACTTTTTTTGTAATAGAAGGAGTTGTCTTTGTGAGGGCGGCGTTATTGTGAGTCAGTACAATTAAACTTACGATAGGAATTGGAGGAAAACCATTCTTTTCTAACCAAAGGGAAAGCTGATGTCGTTGCCTGGAAATCTGTGAAATAGGATCTCCTAGTTTTTCAATATCATCGCTACCTGGCAAATGTCTTAAAAGCTGGTTAGCACTTTCATCAAATTCCAACTTACCAGACATATATTTTGAATCGAGGATAATGCAATGTGTTGGCGCTAGCAATAAACTATCCATTTGAAAATATCTTCTTTTTGGGTCTTCTAGTCTGAGACTATTAAGAATTAAATAGTTATCATTAGGCAGAAAAGTTAAGAAATAATCTAACGCCTCTTCTCCTTTGTGACCGTAAGACAATTTACCGTGTTCTTGCTCTAATATGGGATACTTTGGATGACTTTTAGGAACTCTTCGCATCCCAGCTTCATGGGTCAGTAATTTATGAGATTTTTCTCGTTGTTTTTTTATCATTTTACCCCTCCTTTTTGTCGATTCTTGTTATTTCTCTGTGCGAAGGGTGGTTTCCTGCTAAAAAGTGGATATTTTTTTAAGAAGTTTAGTCACCCGCTTTATGCAGAGATTGTCTTTTGATCAATACTGTCGGAAAACACTCATTTACTGTCGAAGTCAGGGTAAATACAAGCGAAAAATTACGAAATACTGTCCCAAATTTTAAAATACTGTCCAAACAAAGATAAATACATGCCAAACGACAAACTCTATCAAAGTTTGACATCTCTATATCTTGCCTGGTAATCTCACCATGCAACCCATTCCCCTCCCCCACCAAAAGCCCTTCAACACTTCAATCCCTTGACCTCTCCCCCCAAGTTCAAACCCACAAAAAAAAAGACCCACCCCCAATGGGATAGGTCCTCCACCTTTATAAAAATCACATTCTTATAATGCCTTAACCTGCTCCACCTTAGTTGGTTTCCAACCTTTGTTGGTTACCCACTCCAAATAAACTTTGAAGTTCTCGCCGGTGGATTTGTTTTTGATGGACGCTACAGATAAGTGCTCGCTGCCGCCATTACCTAGGAAGTACAATGTGTAATCCCCGCTTTTCAAACGGGTAGCAGCTTCCACGGCTTTCAGCTTTTCATTCCAATCTACATGACCTTCTTCATAGACGGAGGTATGTGGTTCAGATTGGGAAGTTCCAACTGGTCCCCATCCAGGATTGGTCATCGTTTTGATGACATTTGGGTCATCGGAGTTTTCGGAAACCTCTGTCTCGGAATCGTCAGCTTCTTCGGCTTCTTCCTCTTTTTCCTTTTCCTCTTTCTCCTTTTCTTTCTCAGCGGATTCTTCCGCTTCCTCAGATTCTGCTTCTGTTTCTTCCTCGTCAGTTGGAGCAGCTTCCTCGGATTCTTGCTCTGCTTCGTTCTCTTCTGTTTCACTTAATTCCTGTTCCCCTGTAGCCAGCTGATTTTCGTTATCTGTAGCTGGGTCATTCTTTCCGAAGAACAAGGAGGAAGCAAGAACGACGATAAATATGAATACAACACCAATCAGGATGTTCAAGATCATGTTTGTTTTTTTGCGTTTGGTTGTTCGGCCGTAACGTGAGCCACCTTTGTTAAAGTCTAAAGACACGACAGTCCCTCCTAGTCAAAGCCATATATAGTATAATTACAATAGCTTATTGTACCATCAATACTATAAAAAGCACAGTGAAAAGGATTGCCATTATCTTTCTTGGTTTTCCCAATTGTATATTTCTTCGACCATTTTGGAGTACACAGATGAGACATTGTTCTCATCGACCACGTCTAATTCAACCATTACCATGGCATATTTAGGACTTTTGATTGGAAAATAACCTGCAAACCACCTATTTAATAATTCCCGATCATCTTCCGTACGTTTTCCCGTCTGGGCCGTACCGCTTTTTCCGGCAACTTCGTAAGAAAGTCCGTTCATCCTCCAACCTGTCCCTGTTTCCCCTGCCACTACTTCTCTAAGCAAGTGCTGAAGTTGCATAACGGTATAGGATGATAGTTTCTCAATATCTCTATCATGGTCAGGAAAAGAAAATAATGTTGTTCCGTTTTTGTAAAGGATGTCGCTCACTAGCTTCACTTCCTTAGATTCTCCACCACGCGCTATGGTTGCCATCATATTTGCCACAGCGAGCGGAGTTACCTTGACATCTTTTTGCCCAATAGATGTCTGGGCCACCGCGAGGGGAACTCCTTTATCTTCGTCGTTATCCCAAACCACATTCTCTTTTTCACGAGGGATTTGCACAAAATCATTAAAGCCGAACATATCTCCCTTCCATCCAACGGTTCCTGTTAACCCCAACATGGTTGCATACTTATCCAATGTATCTTTATCTTTTTCCACCAACAACTTCCCGATCTCACCAAATGTATAGTTACAACTTTGGGCAAAGCTAGCTTCGAGATTGATCGTACCCATACGCTTCTTTTCATCCTCGAGCAGATCTCCTCTAATATCCAAATCACAATTAAACACCATTTCATTATCCACTAGGTTCTCCTCGATTGCCGCTGCCGTTACGACTGTTTTGAAAACAGATCCAGGAAAATGAGGTTCTAGCATGAAGTTATGTGCACCCGTCCCCTTTGTAGGATTTTCAGGGTCCACCGATGGTTTTGACACCATTGCCACTACTTCATTTGTCTCAATATCAATCACTACCAGCCCGCCCTTTTTCACCTGATATTCATTGAGCGTTTTTTCTGCCAGCTGCTGAATGTTCTTGTCAAGGGTCGTTTGGACAGAAAGAGGATAATAGGGATTGGACGGAGACATATACCGGACATCAATTCCAAATAACGGTCCGCCAAAACGATCGACATGATAGAGTAACTTTGTGGAGCCTTCAGGCAGGATGATTTCATCGAATGCCTCTTCTAAGCCGGAGACCCCAATTGGCGTATGTGGGGAATAGTTTTCTTTCTCCACCTTGTCGGCATAACGCTTCATAAATGTCTCGGCTTTCTCACCAGTAACACCAATAACGTGTTCTGCCGTTTTTTCATTCAGTTCAAACTGGCGATACAGTGCGACTATCCCCGGATATTCAAGGTCGTTAATTTGTTCCATTTTCTCATCAGTTAGACTTTCTGATAAAACGACTGGTTTTTCCGCATCTGCAAGCAGGCTGTCAATCTCGGATGCATTCATCTCCAAAATACCAGCTAGTTCATCCTTTGGCCAATCAAGCCCATTCAGGAATGGAAATAAGATGACACTTGGAAAATAGTCGTGAGTTAGCGGCAGGCCATTACGGTCGATAAATCTGCCACGGCCTTCATCAATCACTAGAGACTGCGTTCTCTGTTTGACGCTTGCTTCAATTAGATTTATATGTTGATCGGTAAAAGATTCTGTGCTGATTAGCTGCACTTGAACAAGCCTTCCGATAAGCAGGCTTAAGAGCAGCACGACACAGATACCGAGTTTATTGATTCTCCCTTTTATTAACCGTTGCATAAAAAAACACCTCATCAACATTGTTGACGAGGTGCCGCTGTTTTAATCAGCTTGTTATTTTACAGAAACAATCTTCACGTTCATTTCTCCGCCTGGAGTTTGGATGGTTACTTCATCGTTTACGCGTTTGCCCATTAGGGAACTTCCCATTGGGGATTCGTTCGAGATGTTACCTTCGAACGGATCAGCCTCTGCGCTACCTACGATGGTGTAAGTTTCTTCTTCGCCGTCTGGCAGTTCAACAAATGTTACCGTTTTCCCAAGGCCTACTGCGTCTGTATCCTTGTCTTCTTGGATGATTTTTGCGTTGCGGACCATTTGCTCAAGAAGCGTGATGCGTCCTTCTACGAATGCTTGCTCTTCTTTTGCAGAATCGTACTCGGAGTTCTCAGAAAGGTCTCCGAAGCTGCGTGCTATCTTAATACGTTCCACTACTTCTTTACGTCTTACGGATTTTAAGTGTTCTAATTCTTGTACAAGCTTGTCTTTCCCAGCTTGTGTCATTGGATATACTTTCTCTTGTGCCATGACTTTTCACTCCTTCTAGTAATTGCATTCCCCAATTTACGTTGTATCTTTATGGCAATATGGTTCAAAGCCTATGTAAATGTGGAAAAAGATGTACCCATTAAATGGAATACATCGTCGCTCCTTCCACAATTGGAAAATTCTCTAGCTTCTCATATGTTATTACAAAATCTCTTTTTGTTCAAGAATTGTTTGAATTTTTGTTACCATCAGGTCGATAGCAACGTGATTTTGTCCACCTTCAGGGATGATGATATCTGCATATCTTTTCGTCGGTTCGATGAATTGATTATGCATTGGACGAACAACTGTCACGTATTGTTCAATGACAGAATCGATCGTGCGTCCGCGTTCTTTAATGTCACGCAGCATGCGACGGATGATGCGCAAGTCTGCATCTGTATCTACAAAAAGCTTTATATCCATTAAGTTACGCAAACGTTCGTCTTCTAATACCAAAATTCCTTCTACAATGATAACATCTTTCGGTTCTACTTCAATTACTTGAGATGATCTTGTATGAATCGTGTAATCGTAGACAGGTTTATTGACTGTATCATAGTTTAATAAATGTTGAATGTGTTCAATCAATAAGTCGTTATCAAATGCCAAAGGATGGTCATAGTTCGTTTGTAACCTTTCTTCCATCGGCACATCTGTCTGGTCTTTATAATAGTAATCCTGTTCCAGCATTAGAATGGATTTCTCGGTAAAATGATCAAAAATAGCTTTTGTTACACTCGTTTTTCCTGAGCCAGATCCTCCGGCTACACCGATTACGATCGGTTTTTTCCCCATGGTATTACTGCCCCTTTCGCATCATGTTGTTCGGATAAATCGGCTTTTCCAATTTAAATTTCACGATTTGTAATGGATGGCGGGCAGCATCTAGCTCATTGCCTTTCTCATCCCAAACCTTCTCTATTTTTTGTGTGAAGTTTTCAATTTCCGGTCCGAAAAATTCTACTACATCGCCTGGTTTAAAAAAGTTTCTTTGTTGCAAGGTCACCATTTGTGTTTCCTTATCATAATCAAGCACCAATCCAACAAAGTCAAAGTCTGTCTTCTTGCTATGGTTGCCAAACATTTGCTCTTTATACCCCGGAACACCTTCAAAGAAAGCAGGTGCTGTTTCCCGGTTTGCACATTTATCAAGCTCTTCCAGCCATTCTTGTTGGATCGTGAAGTTCTCAGGATCTGCACAATAAGCGTCAATTACTTTACGGTACACACTTACTACTGTTGCTACATAGTGGATGGATTTCATGCGGCCTTCAATTTTCAAGCTGTCTATTCCCAATTCAATCATTCTAGGAATGGATTCAATAAGCTTTAAATCTTTTGGACTCATGGCAAATGGTGCATCACCTTCAGCAAAAAGCGCCTTTTCTTTGCCATCATTAAGTTCGTACAAATCGTAATCCCAACGGCAAGACTGGCAGCAGCCACCACGGTTGGAATCTCGTGCTGTCATATGATTACTTAGCGTACAGCGTCCCGAATATGCGATACACATGGCACCGTGAATGAAGGTCTCAATTTCGATGTCCACTTTCTCTTTCATCTCACGAATTTCCTCTGCGCTTGTTTCACGCGCAAGTACGACACGCTCCAAGCCTTCCTCTTTCCAAAACTGAACTGCTTTCCAGTTAGATAGAGATTGTTGAGTACTTAAGTGAACTTCAAGTTTAGGTGCTACTCTTCTACATGTTTCAATGATGAGCGGGTCAGCAACGATAATTCCATGAACCCCTGCCCCTTCAATGCCGCGCAGGTAATCATCAAGTCCGTCCATGTTTTCATTGTGTGCGAAAATATTGGTGGTTACATAGATTCGAGCGCCAAATTTTTCAGCGAATTGAACACCTTCCGCCATTTCATCAAAGGTGAAATTTCCAGCATTGGAGCGCAATCCGTATTCCTGTCCACCGATAAAAACGGCGTCTGCACCATATTGAACAGCTATCTTTAATTTCTCCAGGTTACCTGCTGGTGCAAGTAATTCTGGCTTTTTGACGATTACTCGTCTACCGTCAACTATTTTGGAGATTTTATCATTTACATAGGTTGTCATAAAAGGCTACCTCCTTTTCTTGTTAATAGACTGTTTCTTTAAAGAAGAACCCAGTGTCTAGAGGACGGTGGGCTTGTTGAAGCTCTTCCATTTCGTTTAACAGGTCTTCTTTGATATCTTCGTAGGCTTCTCTGTCATCTGCACAAAGATCGATCGCTTTTCTATATCTTTTTGTTACTTCAACGATATATTCAGGTGGTTGTAGTACCCCGTCAATTTTGAAGCTGTCCACTTCTGCATCCATCATTTCTTCTAGTTCGTCAATGATGCACATGTCATTTGGACTCATGATGTGTGTGCCATTTTCATCTTCATAGACAGGATATTTATTGCTTCTTTCTTTGTCATGAAGGATCATCGCACGCTCTTTGCCTTTCTCCACTTCCATCTGTTTGCCTTGATATTCAAAATAGTGCCCAAGCAATGAACGTTTGGACTGGAACATACAGGTCATGCCATGGACTTGGACTTCTATTTCCACTTCTGCGTTTTCCTTGATTTCAACAATGGCATCCATGTTGATTTCTCTAGCCAACACGGCACGTTTGGAGCCTTTTCTGCCCCAATAATTACAGGTGTAGTAGTTGGTTGCTGTCGTTTCCGTATTCCAATGTAGCGGCATGTTTGAAGCAACTTCTTTTGCTGCCATTAAAACAGCCGGATCTCCGAAGATGACTGCATCCGCCCCTGCTTCATTCAAGAATTGAAGATAGTCGGATAACTCGTCCACTTTTTCATTATGAAACAGTGCATTCATTGCCACATACACTTTTTTCCCGTGTTTATGGGCAAGTTCAATGGCAGCCTTCACTTCCTCTTTTTTGAATTCTCCGGCTAAGCGAAGCCCATAGCGCTCTTCTCCGACAACAAATGCATCTGCTCCTGCATCTATTAAATCCTTTAAATTCGTTAAGTCTAGTGGTGTTACTAACAATTCAGGTTTTTTCAACGTTCTTCACCTCTTTTTTTACTGATTGCAATTCCGTCTCCTACAGGCAAAATTGTGGTGATGTAGTCTGGGTGTTCCATCAACCATCTATTGTATTTGTCTATTTTTTTGACCAGGTTTCTGATTCTTTTCGGTTCGATCGATTCGTGGTCTTCTGCTACCATCCCACGGAAGAGGACGTTATCGGTGATGATGATACCTGCTTGGTTTAAAAGGTTTTCATACATGGTAAAGAACCTTTCATACTGCCCCTTTGCTGCATCAACAAAAATGAAATCAAAAGGCGCTTCCTTTTCCACTTGATCGTATACTTCCAATGCGTCTCCTAAGATCAGTTGAATTCTATCTTGAAGCCCCGCTTGATCTATATGCGCTTTTGCTTGCATGTACCTGTGCTCATCACGCTCTATTGTCACAATGGTCACTTCCGGTAAAGCTTGTGCCATCCTGATAGCGGAATAACCGATAGCTGCTCCTATTTCTAGGATTTTTTTTGGCGTGGAAAGCCTTAAGAGCTGAAGGAGTGTTTCCATTCCGACCAAGTCCATGATTGGGACATTGTCTTTTTCAGCAAGCTTTTCCATTTTGCTGACCAGTTCATTCCTCTGGGGAGTGAGTTTATTTAGGTAGGTAATTACTTTATTTTCATTGGCTTCCAACATTGGACGCCTCCTTTATTCTTGCTAAAAACAAAGAAAATAGAGGTGACCTCACAACGGAGGAACCCTCTTTAAATTTCACATCATTTTAGTTCAAAACAACTCGATATATTTTACCACAAAAAAATAGGGAATGCGAATTAATTTCGCAGTTCCCTATCAGACTTATCCGTTGTCCTGACTTGTAATATATTCATTTTTATCAATGTTGTGCTCTTCTAACGTTTCGTTAAATAACACTTCGCCTTCTGGTGTTGCCAAGAAGTAGTAAAACTCGGTTTCAGCAGGATTCAATGCGGCTTGAATAGATATAAGGCCGGCATTGGCGATAGGTCCAGGTGGCAGACCTTGGTTCTTATACGTATTGTACGGTGAGTCCACTTCAAGGTGCTCGTATAACGTTCGCTCTTTATGTTCACCTAGCGCATATAACACAGTTGGATCTGTTTGAAGCGGCATTCCTACGTCAAGACGGTTGTAGAATACACTTGAAATTTTTTCACGATCTGCTTGCATAGTTGCCTCAGCTTCTATTAAACTTGCCATTGTCAGCAATTCATGTGTTGTTAACTCTTTATTTTCCATACCTATTCGAACTGCGTCATCCTGAAGAACTTCGTTTGTTTTTTGAAGCATTACATCAATAACTTCTTCTGCAGTAGGATTCTCTACATAGAAAGGATAGGTTGCAGGGAACAGATAGCCCTCTAAGGCATATTTTACTTCTTCTTCAAACATTTCATCGGTAATGACTTTCGGATATTTCTTTCTCATTTTATCAAGAAATTCTTTGTCATTTGCTTTTTCCAGAAACTCTTTTTCTGAAAGCCCCATTCTATTTTCAAGGATTACAGCAATTTGCTCCAATTGACGTCCTTCGGGAATGGTAATTTGAAATACCACTTCTTGTTGAACTCGTCCTTCTTTTAAGTGACCGATAATTTCATCCAGATTCATAGATGGACTTAACTCATATTCTCCCGCCATAAATCCTGATTCATTCTTAAACTTTACATAGTAACGGAATACTTTCCCATTATTGATGATACCATTTTCCTCTAGAATCCGACCGATTGAAGTAGGGGACGATCCTATCGGAATTTCCACCGTTTCAGTTTTGGTATCTTCCTTATTCACAGGCTGCAATGCATTTTTTATATAAAAATAACCGCCGCCAATAACTCCAGTCAGGGCTAGCATAAGTATGACAAATACTGTAAAGACAATGCGACGCACAATCTTTGCTTCAAAATGTTTTTCCTTCAATTTTTCTTGAATATAGTCTTTGTTATTTTTTTCAGACAAAAAAATACCCCCTCTCGTACACCTAACAATTATACAACAAATTCTTTATTATTTTGACAAAAAGCATGTATTTTCTCTTTTCCGACACATTCCCACATCATATTTTACCATTTTTTTCGTGATAATCATTACTTTTTTCCTAAATATTTTGAATTTATTAGGTTGTTTGGCTTACAGTCATTTAGTAGTTTTACCATTTTCAATCGGAATAATGGGTATGGTAAAATAAATTTGGAGGTAGAATATGAAACTTACACTATACACTGACTACTCATTGCGAGTTCTATTATATTTAGCAAGTGCACCTGATAACAACAAGCTCATCCAAATTAAAGAGATAGCGCAAGCATATGGGATTTCAAAAAATCACCTTATGAAAGTAACCTTTCATCTTGGAAAGTTAGGATATGTGGAGACGATTCGCGGCCGAAATGGGGGGTTGATGTTAGCACAGGAACCAAAGGAAGTGAATATTGGTGAACTCGTGCGGCAAACAGAAGAAGATTTTCACATTGTGGAATGTTTTCAAGATCATGCTTCCTGCGTAATATCACCTCACTGCAAGCTAAAAGGGGTGTTATATCAAGCGACACAAGCCTTTATTTCCGTGTTGGACCAATATAGTTTAGAGGATTTGATTATCAATAAAGAGCAATTAACCACTCTATTGTTTCCGGATGTAGAAAGTACGGATGGCCAAAATAAAGAGAGCAAACAGGAATAGCCTGCTTGCTCTCTTTTTTCTTACTCTTCTTCTTCTTCTGCTAAGAATGTGTTCAACATTTCTTCAATCATGTCCCACTCTTCATCCGTTTCAACCGGTTGAAGATCGCCACCTTCTTCTGATTCGCTAGGAACAAAGCTTGATGCATGGATTTCGATATCATCCTGGTCATCATTTTCTGCTCCTACTGGGTAATAAAGTACGTAGGATTTTCCAAATTCCTCAGAATCAAATGTGAAAAGCACCTCACATAATTGCTCGTTTCCGTTTTCGTCTACTACTGTAATATTTTGTTCTCCGTGTTCCATTATGCTCACCTCTAATTTATTGTTGGCTGTCCAGATATCCTTGTAAAATGACAACGGCAGCCATCTTGTCTATTACTTGCTTTCTTTTTTTTCTACTTACGTCAGCAGAAAGCAATATTCTTTCTGCTGCTACAGTAGAAAGCCTTTCGTCCCAATAGATGATCGGAAGTCCCGTTTTGGCAGTCAGCATTTCGCCATAATGCTTGCTGGCTTCTCCGCGTGGACCAATGGAACCGTTCATATTCTTTGGTAAGCCGATGACGACTTTTTCAGGCTTATATTCAGCGATGATCTGCTTCAATCGCTTAAAACCCAAGTTTTTTATTGCTTCATCAATTTTTATCGTTTCCAAGCCTTGTGCTGTCCATCCCATTTCATCACTGATGGCAACACCGACTGTTTTGGAACCGACGTCTAAGCCTAAAATGCGCATGTACTACTCCTTGCGGTGCTGTTCTAGGTAAGACTTCACTAATTCTTCAATTAGCTCGTCCCTTTCAATTTTCCGAATAAGCGTTCTTGCTTCTTTATGACGCGGAATGTATGCTGGGTCTCCAGATAGCAAGTAACCAACAATCTGGTTGATAGGGTTATAGCCTTTTTCCTGCAACGCCTCATAAACTGTTATTAATACGTCATCCACATTAGCTTCCAATGCATCTTCCGGAAAGTTAAACTTCATTGTTTTGTCAAAGGAGCTCATCATTTGCACCTCTCTCTTAGACTTCTTTTTATAGACTCCGTCAAAGCCGCTGTTGATTTCCGCTCCGTGCTTCGCTTTCAACTGGGCGCTTGCGGAGCCCCCTCGGCTTTGCTGCGGGGGCTCCTATAAGCGCTACGTCCCGTAGGAGTCTACGCCCTGTGCTTCAATCAACAGCTATGGTATCGAATATCAAGCGATAATCTTTAACTCAGCCTTATCTATCTGCTTGTAAATTGTTACCTATATTGTACACCAAATGTCGGCAATGTTAAACGGATTTTATCCAATCTTCAACAGATTGTAATGCAGAATCGACTTGTTCCGGGTTTTTTCCGCCTGCTTGAGCCATGTCAGGACGACCTCCGCCGCCGCCACCGCAACGTGTAGCCACTTCTTTTACAATCTTGCCGGCATGGTAACCTCTTTCAATTAGATCTTTTGTTACCCCTGCAGAAATGTTTACTTTTCCATCTTGTACACTTGCAAGTACTATGATACCAGAACCAAGCTTATTTTTTAAATCATCCACCATCGTACGCAGGTTGTTCATGTCTGTACCTGCAACCTTGCTCGCTAGCATTGTTACGCCATTGACGTCCTTTGCTTTTGATGAAAGGTTGGATGCTTCAATGTTTCCAAGCTTAGATGCTAAGGATTGATTTTCTCTTTGCAGTTCTTTCATATCGGTTAAAAGAACGTCAATTCTTGTTCCTACTTCCTGTGGTTTCGTTTTCAGCTTAGCTGCTGCTTCTTTTAACAGCTGTACTTGATCATTTAATAAGCGATAAGCGCCTTCACCTGTCACAGCTTCGATACGGCGTGTTCCTGCGCCGATACCAGACTCAGAAACAATTTTGAATAGACCAATCTCTGATGTGTTTGGAACATGGCAACCGCCGCAAAGCTCCAGGCTGTATTCTCCAACTTGAACGACACGAACGATATCCCCGTACTTTTCACCGAACAATGCCATTGCACCCATCTCTTTTGCTTCCGTGATGGATTTGTTCTCAATGACAACATTGATGCTCGCCCATATCTTTTCATTGACAATCGCTTCGATTTTCTCGATTTCCTCTTGTGTCACTTGACCAAAATGTGAGAAGTCAAAACGAAGACGATCAGCCGTCACTTGTGATCCTGCTTGGTTTACATGTGTCCCCAGCACATCTTTTAATGCTTGGTGCAGAATATGTGTAGCTGTATGGTTTTTAATAATCTGTGCACGGTTTTTCGCATGCACTTCTGCTTTAACGGTCTGCTCTCTATTTAACATGCCTTCTTCCACTACAATGGTATGAAGGTTCTGGCCGTTTGGAGCTTTTTGAACATCTTTTACAAATCCTCTTCCAGATTCGGTTACGATGTAGCCGTGGTCAGCAATCTGACCTCCGCTTTCCGCGTAAAAAGGTGTCTCCGCCAACATTACTTGAACCTCATCACCTGTTACAGCTGAATCTGCTAACTCGCCATTTTTAACAATGACAGATAAAGTTGTTTCTGCAGCAAGCTGGTCATATCCGACGAAACTGCTCTCAGTACGGATCTCCCCAAGCACACCTGATTGAACTTGCATGGAACTGGAGTCTTGACGCGCGGAACGAGCACGGTCACGTTGCATTTCCATTTCCTTTTCAAATCCTTCGTGATCAAGCGTCATACCTTGTTCTTCCACATATTCCTCCGTCAGTTCAACAGGGAAGCCGTACGTATCATAAAGTCGGAATGCGTCTGCACCTGAAACTACTGTACTTCCATCCTCTTTAGCTTTTGCAATGACAGTGGAAAGGATCGCCAAACCATCATTCAATGTTTCATGGAAACGCTCTTCTTCGGTTTTCACTACACGTTGGATAAAATTTTGTTTTTCTTTTACCTCTGGGTAGAAATCGACCATGATTTCCGCTACAACTGGTACAAGTTCATACATGAAAGGACGGTTGATGCCGAGTTGCTTAGCATAACGCACTCCTCTTCTTAAAAGACGGCGGAGTACATAGCCGCGCCCTTCATTAGAAGGCAAGGCACCATCACCAACTGCAAATGTCACGGTACGGATATGGTCAGCAATCACTTTAAATGCCGTATCTTTTTCTACGTTTGTGCGGTATTTTTCACCGGACACATTTTCAGTCGCTTCAATAATTGGAATGAAAAGGTCGGTATCAAAGTTTGTCGGCACATCTTGAATAACGGAAACCATACGCTCAAGGCCCATACCTGTATCAATATTTTTCTTAGGAAGCGGTGTGTAAGTATGGTCTGGATTGTGGTTAAACTCAGAGAATACAAGGTTCCAAATTTCAAGGTAGCGCTCGTTTTCTCCACCTGGATATAGTTCTGGGTCATTTAAATCGTTCCCATAACTTTCACCACGGTCATAGAAAATTTCTGTATTTGGTCCACTTGGGCCTTCACCGATATCCCAGAAGTTACCCTCTAAGCGGATGATTCTCTCAGCAGGAACACCAATTACTTCATTCCAGTACTTGTAAGCTTCTTCGTCTTCTGGATGAATGGTGACGGATAATTTTTCAGGTTCAAAGCCAATCCATTTTTCGCTCGTAAGGAACTCCCAAGCCCAGTCAATTGCTTCTTTTTTGAAGTATTCTCCAATGGAGAAGTTTCCAAGCATTTCGAAAAATGTATGATGTCGGGCTGTTTTTCCTACGTTTTCGATATCATTAGTACGAATGGATTTTTGTGCATTGCAAATACGGGGATTTGCTGGAATGACACGGCCATCAAAGTATTTTTTCAGGGTTGCTACGCCACTGTTGATCCATAGTAAGGATGGGTCTTCGTGTGGGACAAGGGATGCGCTTGGCTCTACAGAATGTCCTTTTTCTTTGAAGAAGTCTAGGAACATTTGTCGTACTTGAGCGGATGTTAGATGTTTCATTAGATTTTCCTCCTTTAAATGCTACTAAAAAACAAAAAACTCCCGTCCCTAATAACAGGGACGAGAGTGTTCTCGCGGTACCACCCTGATTATGACAGAGTTCTGTCATCTCTCAGATTGCTTTAACGGTGCAAGCCGGCAGGATTTTACCCTGCTCTCCGGATTAGCTTTCTATTACCCTTCACCCTGGAATTCTTTCAGCCTTGGAATTCCTCTCTTTTCAGGATGGTCTGTAATGTACTTAGATCCTTCTTTGAATTGGTTTATGTAGCTAGTTATGCTTCGATTATATTCAACAGAAAGACCGTTGTCAATGTTTGATGAAATGAGCGGTAAGATGAGTTAGAGTAACTTTCATCACAGCGAATACAGGTACTGCCAAAATCAAACCTACCACCCCTGCCACCTCTCCGCCAATCAATAGCGCCAAAATGATGAATACAGGGTGAATATGGAGACTTTTCCCCACAATTAATGGGGAGAGGATATTCCCCTCTATAAACTGCAGACCAAATATGATGATGATGACTAGAAAGACCATCTTAACAGAAACCGTCGCAGCGATGATTACTGCCGGAAAGGCTCCGATTATTGGGCCAAAATAAGGAATGATGTTCGTAATTCCAATAATTACACCGAGTACAAGTGGATATTTCATGCCAGCCAACCAGAGGCTAGCGGTTGCCAATATGCCTATTATCAAACAAACCGTCAACTGTCCTCGTATATAACTACCCAGTGAGATGTCTACGTCCTTTAAGAAGGCGATTCCGGGCTCCCTCCATTTTCGGGGCGTCAAATACCAGACCGTTTTTTTTACCTGATCATAGTCCTTTAATAGGTAAAACACGATAAAAGGAATGACTATCAAAATAAAAAAGGAGTTCAACAACCCTTTTAATCCGGCTACAACTTTTGTCAGGAGATTGGAAAGCATTGCTTCAAATTCACTAAAGGTCTGATCCACCCTATCGTGTATTCCGTCCGGCCAACCAGATGTAGAACTATGAATCTGCTTGATCCAACCGCTATATGTCTGGGCTAATCGGGGAAAGTTATCTGACAGCTCCCAAAGTTGATCAATAATAACTGGTATCCCTTTGTAGCCTATGAGACCGATTCCACCAAAAAATAAGAGATAGATGATGAGAATAGCTATTGGTCTAGGCATCCCTCGGTTGTGTGTGTATTCTACAACTGGGTGTAACAGGTATGTAATGAAAATGCTGATGAAAAATGGGATACTAATAATAAACAAAACCCTTAAAATGGGCGCCCACAATGGACTCAGTTTCATAAACACATACAAAATAATCATAACGAGTAGAAGTGTACCTAGGCGTAACAGCCATTTCTTCTGATTTTCCAAGAGAAACGCCTCCTACTCGTTATTCTCTATTTAGTTATCACTATTTATACAAGCCTTTTACTACAACTCTGAAATGGAGTCGACCACTGTTTTGATGATAAATTGCAGGTCTTCATCACTTATGGACAATGGTGGTGACAGAGTAAGAACATTATTAAATCCTGCGACAGTCGCTCCGTTCTTCCCGACAATCAAGCCTTTCTTTTTACATGAGGCAATGACACCGTTTATTTTATCTAATTCAATCGGCTCTTTTGTTTCCTTGTTTTTAACAAGTTCCAATCCTACTAGAAGCCCCTTTCCTCGAACATCCCCAACAGACGGATGATCTGATAGACGGGATTTTAGTTCACTTATTAACACTGCCCCTTTTTCTGCAGAGCGTTCTATCAGCTTTTCATTCTCCATTATTTCAAGGTTTTTCAATGCCAAGGCACATGACGCAGGACTTCCGCCAAACGTATTAACATGACGCAAGTAGTCGTACTCCTCAGATCCTTTGAATTGGTCGTAGATTTCTTTTTTAACTGCAGTGGCTGAGAGTGGCAGATAAGCACTTGTAATCCCTTTAGCCATGGTGATGATGTCAGGTTTCACCCCATAATTCATGAACCCAAATGGCTTCCCCGTTCTCCCAAAACCGCAGATCACTTCATCTACTATTAAGAGGGCACCATGCTTTTTACATAATTCAGAGACTGCTCCCATGTAGTTGTCCGGCGGAGTAAGAATCCCTCCACCTGTAATGATTGGTTCCATGATCATCGCTGCAATGGTTTCACTGAGTTCCCATGTCATCACTTGATCCACATCTTTCACGCATCTCATCTGCATAGGATCTTCTGTTTGTGCATCTTCCATCCTATATGTGTCAGGTGGTGGGATGTGTACAAACCCTGGTGCGAGTGGTTCATATTTATATTTCCGTTGAGCCTGGCCTGTTGCTGCTAGGGACCCCATCGTGTTTCCATGATAGGAACGGTATCTGGAGACAATTTTATACCGGTTACTTTCGCCTCGCTGAGCATGATACTGCCTTGCAATCTTAAAGGCGGTTTCATTCGCTTCCGATCCACTGTTGGAAAAGAAAATGACATATTCTTCTCCAAGCCATTCGTTTAGCTTTTCGGCAAGTTTAATGGCTGGGACGTGACTTTGTGTTAGTGGAAAATAAGCCAGTTCTTTCAGCTGTTCGTACGCGGCTTCTGCAAGTTCTGTTCTGCCGTAGCCGACGTTGACACACCAGAGCCCTGACATACCATCTAAATATTGGTTACCTTCTATATCGGTTATCCAAACACCTTTTGCTTCTTTTATTACCATGGTGGAGGAGGGATTGTAAGGTTTCATAGAATGCCATAGATAGCGGTCATCTTGAACCAATAAGTTTTGTTCTTGGGTTTGATTTATTTTAGCCAACGGAAACACCCTTTCTGTATGAGGAGCATTGCTAACTATTCACACTAAGGAATCTTTAAAACACCGCTGGTGATTTCCGCAAATGGCTTCGCTTTCCTAGGGGTGCTGCTGGAGCCTCCTCGGCAAGCCTGCGGGGTCTCCACCTAGCACTAACTCCCTCAGGAGTCTTCGCCTTTTGCTCCAATCACCAGCTAGTAAACTTTTCTATACTCTATACCTTATTTTAAAAATCGAATCTTGATGTGATCATTTTTTTGCGGGTGAAGAAATTGACTCCGTCTTTTCCGTTTACGTGAAGGTCGCCGTAAAAAGAATCTTTCCAGCCGGAGAATGGGAAAAATGCCATCGTTGCAGGTACCCCTACGTTGACACCGATCATTCCTGCATCTGCTTCTTCTCTGAACTGTCTCACTGCCTTGGCGTCTTTTGTATAGATGGTGGCTCCATTACCGAATCGTGATTTCTCGATATGGGACAAGGCTTCATCAAGGTCTTTTGCCCGCAAAAGACTTAGGACCGGTGCAAAAATTTCTTCTTTTGCAATCGTCATTTCAGGGGTAACATGATCAAAAATGGATGGCCCAAGATAATGGCCTTCTGTCATTTCGTCCATTTCTTTTCGACCATCTCGGATTAGAGACGCACCCTCAGAAACTCCCTGTTTGATGTAGCCAAGTACTTTTTCTCTATGACTTTCTCTAATAACAGGCGTCAATAAAACTTCTTCATCCATGCCGTTTCCGATAGTGAGGGAGTTTGCTTTGTTTTTCAGTTCTTCAACAAATTGATCGTTATTTCCAACTACTACAACGGCACTGCATGCCATGCAGCGCTGCCCCGCACTTCCAAAAGCAGATGTCAAAATATGCTGCGCAGCTTTTTCTATATTGGCATCCGGCATCACGACATGGTGGTTCTTCGCACCAGATAGTGCCTGAACCCGCTTGCCATTTTTCGCGGCAGTCTCATACACATATTTTGCAACAGGCTGAGAACCGACAAAGGATATTGCTTTAACATCCTCATGATTTAGCAAACCATTAACCACATCATGTGCACCGTGGACAATGTTCAAAACCCCGTCCGGCGCTCCTGCTTCGGTAAACAGCTCAACCAAACGATTGGCAAGCATAGGCGTCCGTTCAGAAGGCTTTAGGACAAACGTATTTCCGCATGCGATTGCCAGTGGGAACATCCAAAGTGGAACCATCATTGGGAAGTTAAAGGGAGTAATCCCCCCAACCACTCCAAGTGGATATCTATACATACTAGAATCAATATCTTCCGCTATGTTTGATAAGGTTTCTCCCATCATCAATGTTGGAGCACCTGCTGCAAACTCTACACACTCTAACCCTCTTTGGACTTCACCATGCGCTTCCTTAAAAGCTTTTCCGTTTTCAAGTACAATCAGCTTTGCGAGTTCGTCATGATTTTTTGTTAATAGGTGATGGTAGGCATACATAATGCGTGCACGTTTAGGCACGGGCATATCTTTCCATGTTTTAAAAGCTGTTTTGGCTGCCTTGACTGCCTCCGCTACATCTTCTTTGGTTGAAATCGGTACCTTTGCTAAACATTCCTTTGTAGCCGGGTTGATGACTTCCATCTGTTCCGAACCTTTGGAATCCACCCATTTTCCATCTATGAAATTTTGCAATACCCTTGTGTCTTTTGAAGTAATTGTCATGCTTTGTCCTCCTCATCCTTTAATAGAAAAATAGAACTTATGACTATTATCTGACAAAATAGCAAGGCTTTCATTAGACAAAATGTAAAATGGATAAGGTTTCCCTCCTGACATTTTGCCAGAAAAAAAGTTGGCCCCCTTAGGAAACCAACTTTGTCAGCATTTTAAAGACTATACGTTTTACTATCTCCGTCCAAATACGAATTGGTCGTATTCAGATATTCATACACCATAACCATAAATTCAATCACAAGTCTTTTTTCAGAAATCATGAAGTCTTCCCCCAGTAAGCTTTCCAATTTTTGAATCCGGTGATAGAGAGTCTGCCTAACAATATAAAGCTTACTTGCCGTCTCTTTTTTAGAACCATTGCAGGAGAGATAGATTTTTAATGTTTCTAGAAGCTTTCCGTTATGTTTTTGGTCGTAGACAATGACAGGCTCCAAATATTCCATCACGAAATCACGAAGATCATGATGTTTTTGCATAAACGAGATCAAGCGGTAAATGTGAAGGTCCTCAAAAAAAGAGAAATATTCTTCCTTTAGCAGTTGTTCCTGAATTTGCATCGCCTCCCAGGAAGACTGATAACTTTTGGAAAGCTGATCAAGTGGCCACACATATTTCCCTACAGCAAAACGGAGTGAATAATTTCCTTTGTTGTCTTTTTGTTTGCTGTTAATGTTTGCGACTCCTTCTGCTAATCTATCCTTCCAGCCTCGTTCCTCCCTTCTGTTAATGAGAATAACCGTTAACGTATTTTTCATCTCAGTAAAGAATACGGAGAAACCCTGTTGTTCAAAAATGGAGCGAAATAACAGGGTAAGATAGGTTTTATCAAGAGCAGGGGCCTGCTGGTTTTTCTTTTTACAAAGAAGAACCACACCACCTTTATGAAACACCGCATCATTACGACCAAGGAAGTCCCGAATGGATTCTTTGTGCTGACCACCTTCAAGCCAGCTGCGAATCCACTCGCTTTCTTCTAGTCTCCTTTTCTCTTCCACATACAACCCTCTTAAAATATGCTGAGCTAGCGCAGTTATCGTTCGATCTAAAAGTAAATGATCAAACTCGCTCAGTATGCGTTCTTGGGAAAAAATATGAATGACACCATGTTGCTTATCCAGTACCTGAACAGGCTCCATTAAATATTTTTCTTTAAATGAATCAGATTTCATTGAACAGATAATTTTTTTCCGCTCGTGAATAGGAACGTCAGGGATAAAGACCCTCTCTCCTGTTTTATTTTCGTAAATAATTTGAGTTTCCAAGTGTTCTTGAAGATAGTGAAGTATTTCAAATTCGTGGGTAATGGTCAACAGTTTCTTGTTTAACGTTTGAGAGTAGCTTTCTAGTTGAGAAATCATTTGATATTGTTGGTTAATCAACACAGAATGAATATCTTGTGTAATATCTACAAATGACACTTCCTGATGAAAGAGGATGAGAGGGAATGCTCTGGCATTAGCTAGATCAATGATTTCCCGTGGGATGGAGGGGATATAGGTACCTTTTTCAATACATAATCCTGCAGCCTGACAGTTTATGAGTTGCTGGACAAACGACTTGAATTTCTCGGTATTATTTCCAAAAGATACACCGGTCGATAAAATAAGTTCTTGTCCATTCAACAGCTTTTCAATATTGGTTATTTCCACAACATGTACCCATTTTACTTGGCGGTGTATACCTTGTTTTCCTGCTACTACTTCGGATGTTTCAAATTGTTTCCGCTTCATGATCTCCTGTAGAGACAACATGGTTTTCATGTATTCACCTCTTTGTTCAAGATAGATGATCCAATTATGTATGACTAGGTCCTAAAACGATACCTTTATTATAACGTAAGCAGAGTTATAATTTAATTAAATATTCTGACAAAAATACACAAAAGATGACATGTTGAGTAACTATCAACATGTCATCTGTTTTTACTTAATTATTGATTGGAAAATAGAGCTGTATTTCTTGGACCATTTCCTGAAACTCTCCTTCATCGTTGAAATCGCTTGAATCCCAGTTTTCTAAAATCCAATTTACCAGTTCTTCAGGCGAATTAAAGAACTCTCCACTTGAATCTGCTTTACGAATAGTAAACCTGTTGTTATCCTCATCAATTGTTACTTCACAAGGGTAGGCGCTTTCTTTGCATTTCAGTTGATATTCCATAGAATTCTCCTTTCACGATGCAGTTTACCAAATTTTATTCCTAGTAAATTCAAACTATGAAGATTTCGTTAATTTTCTTGCCGTTGCTGTTGCTTGATCAAAAGGGAGGCAAAGTACTTCCTTGAATCTGCATGTTTAATGTGCAGGGTCTCTTCATGGAAAATTTCTTTCTTGCCATCGTGTCGTTCCAGAACAAGAAAGGACCCTTCTAAGTTCTCTTCTACATCTTTAATACGAAACCCTTTATTGATGAAAAAGTCTAACTTTTCTTTTTCTGCTATATATTGTTGATAATCACTCAACATATATTCCTCCTTTCTAATTAGCTCGAAAGCTCTTTAGGTTCCTCAAAAGCATCCGTTTCTTCTACAATCACCCAGTCTCTTCCAACTGTAATACCGAGATACTTCTCATCATCTGGGTCTTCTATTTCTGCCTGCTGATACTTTTTAAAGTACCAATATTTTGCCAGGATGTAATATAACCCTCCACCTACAATAAAGCCGACGATGAAAGAGTAGTTTGCAAGATAATATGCCGCCGCTCCTCCTACAAACCAAGAGATAAATCCTGCTAAATTAAAGCCCTTTGAATATTTGAACTGGCCATCATTTTCGTAAAGGTCATGAACATTCACTCGACGTTTCCTCAATAGATAGTAATCTGCAAACAAAATCCCCACAATGGCAGATAGAATTCCACCGACAATCAATAAAACTGGAATTAATATTCCAAACAAGTTCCACGGTTGTACAACAGAACCTACGATCCCTGCAATGACAACTCCAGCCCAGAACGGAACCTTAGGACCTCCAACATTGGAAAAAATGGTGGCAGCCGGAATAAGGTTGGCTGACGCATTGGTAGACCATTGGGCGAAAATAATCATTAATAAAAGAACACCTAAAACAATACCGCTTGCTGCCTCCTGCAATGCGACAACAGGATCATAGTTTGATACGGCAATATAAGAAACTCCGCCGATGGCTACCATGAAAGTCTGAGTAATAGGCAATGCAATGACGCTTCCAACAATGCTGGATTTGTTCCGTTTTAACCAGTTACGTTCATACTTAGGTGCTTTAATGAAACGTGAGATGGATGGGATATCCGCTGCCAATGTTGCCCAAAATCCCATGTTACTGAATATGACAATCAGGAAAGCCGTTACTGCAGCACCACCTGTTACTGGACTTTCAATCCAAGACCAAACTTCCCTGCCTTGTTCTAACGCTCTGTCAGAAAGCGTAGTGTACATCCATGCAGATATGATGATAATGATAGGTGCCGCAAGATCAGCGAAACGCTCAACCGCTTTAATGCCAAGAGCGGTATTAAGTAGTTGAACAGCTGCAAAAATGAGAAAGCACACAAACCAGTTATCAAAGCCTGTCAGGGTAAAAAGTATGGCATTCATGGCTGTGGCACCGAAATAGGTGTTAATACCAAACCAGAAAGATGCCGCCAAACCACGGATGATGGAAGGGATATGTGTACCTATCGTTCCGAATGGGGCCCTCATATAGACCGGGAATGAGAGTCCGTGTTCAATTCCTATGTCTCCTGTAATGGTCATGAACAAACCAATAGCTATACTACCTATGATGGTAGCAAGTATGACCCAACCGAGGGATAAGCTTTGCACGCCTGCTCCTCCGATTGCAAAAGCTGCAAGTACTACTGCCATGCCGACCCACATGACTGCAAAGCCTAGTGTGCCGATTTTTCTGTTTGAGTGAGAAATTGGCAGCAGGTCTGGTGATTTTAGGTAACTTTCATTCTTTTTCATCACAACACCCCATTTTAATATTTATGGAATCTAGCAACTCTTGCAGATCTCCGTTCCGGGTCAACGCTTTCAGCGGAGCGTGTTCTTGAGCCTCACACTTTGATAGAAGCCACTAAAAAGTCTTGGACTTAAGATGTTGTTTGACTCCGCTGTTGATTTCCGCAAATGGCTTCGCTTTCCTAGGGGCGGTGCTTGAGCCTCCTCGCTCCGCTGCGGGGTCTCAAGCTACCGCTATCCCCCTTAGGAGTCTTCGCCTTTTGCTCCAATCAACAGCTAGAAACTTTTTAGTACATGAGATTTCAATTTTCCGGTCGCCTTTCCAACGCTTCAAGGGACTCAACCTACCTTTACCTCCCGCTGGAGTCTCTCACCCAGCACTTCGAACTGCAAGGGAATAACGCTTATTTTTGATATAACAAATGCTTGACCTAGGGTGATTTTGTAGGTCAAGCATACGGAGGTTGATTGAATAGAATTGTTAGGTTTGTTGGGTTAGATGGACAATGTCTGGTTTTGTTTTAGTTGGGATGTTGCTCCATATTTGTTGCGTTTAATATACTGCCCGTTTCCTGCTTTACCGACAAATTGCTTATCGCGGACGACAAAGTCACCTCGCACCAAGACAGAAACAGGTTCACCGGTTATTTTCATTCCTTCAAACGCATTGTAATCAACGGCCATATGGTGGGTAGAAGCTGATATTACCCTTTCATGGTTCGGATCGAAAATGACGATATCTGCATCAGCTCCAACAGATATGGTTCCTTTTTTAGGAAACATTCCAAACAGCTTTGCGACTCTTGTGGAAACAATGTCGACGAACTGATTGATAGATATCCGCCCTTTTTTCACACCTTCTGAAAACAATATGCTGACTCGGTCTTCAATCATTGGCCCACCATTTGGTATTTTGGTAAAGTCACCTTTTCCAAGGGTTTTTTGACCTTCAAAGTCAAAAGAACATTGATCAGAGCCAAGTGTCTGAAGCTGTCCGCTTTTTAAGGCATTCCATAATACTTCTTGATGCCATTTATCACGCAATGGCGGGGACCAGACATATTTTGCGCCTTCAAAATTCGGTTTTTCTAAATAGGTTTTATCAAGAGCCAGGTATTGCGGACAGGTCTCTCCCCAAATTTCCACCCCTTTGTTTCTTGCTTCAGCAATTTTTTCTACTGCTTCCGCACAGGACACATGAACGACATAAAGCTGAGAATCCGCTAGAGAAGTTAGTTGTGCAGCCCTTCCAGTGGCTTCTCCTTCCACTTCTGGAGGCCTTGTTAGGGCATGGTAGATTGGGTCTGTATTCCCATTTTCCAATGCTTCCTTAGTTAAATAATCAATGACATCTCCGTTTTCAGCATGAACCATGACTAGTGCACCGAGATCCTTTGCTGCCTTTAAGGTATGGAAGAGAGTTGCATCATCTGCTTGGAATACGTTTTTATAGGCCATAAATACTTTAAAAGATGTAATGCCTTCTTTCTCAATTACTTGTGGAAGCTCCTTCAAGACCGTTTCGTTCATTTCACCAATCATTAAATGGAAGCTGTAGTCAATCACTGCTTTATCCTTTGATTTGTCATGCCAAGTTTTAATAGCATCTTGAAGCGGCCGGCCCTTTTCTGTCAGACAGAAATCAATGATGGATGTCGTTCCTCCAAAAGCTGCCGCCATTGTTCCACTTTCAAAATCATCCTTTGTTACAGTGCCTCCGAACGGCATATCCAAATGGGTATGCGGGTCAATTGCACCAGGGAAGATATAACAGCCTTTTGCATCAATCACTTCCGCATCTGCCGAGGAAAGGTTGAACCCGATGGAAGAGATTGTTTCTCCGTCAATTAAGATGTCCGCTTCATACTGATCGCTTGCTGTAACAATAATTCCGTTCTTTATTAATTTTTTCGCTGCCATTTGTTCCATTCCCCCTTATTTAACCGTATCCACTTCACATTGTTTCAATAAACCAAGAGCAGACTGCCTGTCATTCCATGTCATCGGTGGCTGTTCATGCGGAAGCTCCACCATAGTGATTGCATCATCCACCGGACAGACAATAGAACACAGATTACATCCAACACAATCTTCTTCTCTTACCTGTAAGTATGGTTTTCCTGAAGAATCTTTCAGCATATCAATACACTGATGGGAAGTATCCTCACAGGCAATATGACATTTATTGCAGTTAATACAGGTATCCTGATTGATTCTTGCTACGATTTTGTAGTTTAAATCAAGGTTGCCCCAATCCGAATATTTCGGTACAGATTTCCCTACAAGGTCCATGACCCTCGCAATTCCTTTTTCATCTAAGTAATTGTTCAGTCCATCCAGCATGTCTTCTACAATTCGGAAACCATGATGCATGGCTGCGGTACAGATCTGAACACCTGTTGCACCCATTAACATGAACTCCACGGCATTTTGCCAATTAGAGACACCGCCCATTCCGGAAATAGGTACATTTATTCTTGGATTTCTTGCACATTCTCCCACCATATTAAGGGCTATCGGTTTTACAGCAGGTCCACAATATCCACCATGGGCACCTTTCCCGCCTACGTGCGGTATCGTGTTCCAGCTATCAATGTCCACACCAGCGAGGCTGTTTATCGTATTGATCATACTGACAGCATCCGCTCCCCCTCTGACTGCTGCCTCTGCCGTCACCGTAATGTCTGTGATATTTGGGGTCAATTTAACGATGACAGGAGTATTTGCCGCTTCTTTAGCCCAATACGTTTGCTTTTCCACAAGTTCCGGAACCTGACCTGATGCAGAACCCATTCCCCGTTCCGCCATTCCGTGCGGACAGCCAAAGTTCAACTCAAGTCCATCCACACCTACCGCTTCCACCTTTTTCACAATTTCATGCCATTTTTCCTGTTTTGGTTCTACCATCAAAGAGGCAACGACCGCTCGATCTGGATACTTCTTTTTTGTTTCCTCGATTTCTCTTAAGTTCACTTCCAAAGGTCTGTCGGTAATAAGTTCAATATTGTTGAACCCAGCTACTCTCTGTCCATTAAAACTTACCGCTGCAAATCGTGACGACACATTGATGATTGGATCGCCAAGCGTTTTCCACACAGCGCCTCCCCACCCTGCTTCAAAAGCACGCTGTACCTGATAACCAGAATTAGTTGGCGGTGCAGAAGCAAGCCAGAATGGGTTAGGTGCTTTAATGCCTGCCAAATTTATTGATAGATCTGCCAAATGCTTTCCCCCCTCTTATCCTTATTTAGGCCGTCTCCACCTTGTTTTTTACCAGTTTTTCATACAGTGCATATGCGGTAAGTTTTCCTTGTTCCGCAGCAGTTACTACCATGGCCTCCCCTTGACCCTTACCGAACACGACATCACCACAGGCGAATACTTTTTCATTGGAGGTTTGATGGGTATGCTTATCAATTTTCACAACTCCATCGTCGTGAGTGAGACCAAATTCTTCAATTTGACTTGTATATCTTGTCTGACCGATTGCCTTGATGACAGCGTCTACTTGCAGTGTAAATTCGGAGCCTTCCACTTTCACAGGCCTTCTTCTTCCATCAGCACCTGGTGCACCGAGTTCCATCCTTATACATTCAATGGCGGTGACTTCCCCTCTTTCGTTTCCGATAATTTTATTAGGTGCTGTAAGCCAACGGAATTCTACACCATCCTGCTTTGCAAACTCATATTCAAAATCATAGGCAGTCATTTCTTCCTGTGTTCGTCGGTACAATATTTTCACATTTTCTGCTCCAAGCCTAACGGAACAGGTAGCACCGTCAATGGCAGTATTTCCTGCTCCAATGACCACGACATTTTTTCCTTTGAATTTATCTGTAATGCTATTGGTCTTTGTTTCTTTTACAAAGTCAATGGCATCATATACTCCATTCAGATCTTCTCCGTCAATGCCTAGCATCGGAACACTGGCCATGCCAATTGCTAAAATAACACCATCATAATGAGTCAGAATTTCTTTTACTGAAATGTCCACTCCGACTCGTGTATTGGTACGAATCTCCACATCCAAGCTTTTTACCTGTTCAACCTCCCAATAGGAAATACTTTTAGGCAAACGGAAGGAGACTATGCCATACGTATTCAGTCCGCCGGCTTCTTGCTCTGCTTCAAAAACAGTGACTTGGAATCCAAGTAAAGCCAATTCGCGAGCTGCAGAAAGCCCAGCTGGTCCACCTCCGACAATCGCTACTTTTTTTCCATTGGATTTTCCTTTTTGGAAAAGAACTTGCTCATTTCTAATGGCCCAATCAGTTGCATAACGCTGAAGATCGCCAATGATTATCGGTTTTGTATGGTGATTTAGAACGCATGCCCCTTCACAAAGTTCCTCTGTCGGACAAACCCTCGAACAACTTGCTCCGACAGGGTTGGCACTCATAATGGTTTTAGCTGAACCTTTTAAATTACCGGAAGCAATTTTTTTTATAAAAGAAGGGATATCAATACTTGTCGGGCACGCTACAATACATGGTGCATCGTAGCAATATAAACAACGGTTGGCCTCTTCTAGTGCCTCCCTATCTGTCAAACCCGGTTTTGCTTCCATAAAATTAACCGTTAAATCTTCTAAATCAATTCGTTTCATGGCCCCTTTCACATACCCACTCCCCTTTATCCATTTCTCGCAAGAAAAAAAGGTAATCCATATCGACGGATGTGCCCAATATTAAATACTGGAATCAGGTTCACAAACTGCGAATGAATTACCTCTTGTCCTTTACGGCAAAAGTGCGGTCATTTCTTCATATGTCTCCGGTCGTCTGTCACGGTAAAATTGCCACACATCTCTCACTTCACGGATTAATTTTTTATTCATTTCACCTATGATAACTTCATCTTGATCCCTGCTTCCAATGGATACAAACGACCCTCGTGGATCAACTAAATAAGACTGTCCATAAAATTCGCCCATTTTCCATGGACCTTCCACCCCAACCCTGTTGATGGCACCGACATAATAGCCATTTGCTACTGCATGTGCTGGTTGTTCAAGCTTCCACAAATATTCTGATAATCCAGCCACTGTAGCGGACGGATTAAAGACAATCTCAGCACCTTTCAAACCAAGCAGTCTTGCACCTTCAGGAAAATGTCGGTCATAGCATATGTACACACCAACTTTGGCATATGCTGTATCAAAAATCGGATAACCAAGATTCCCTGGTTTAAAATAAAATTTCTCCCAGAAACCATGTCCTTGATCTCCTACCCCAACTTGAGGAATATGTTGTTTGCGGTATTTTCCGAGATATTTGCCGTCCGCATCAATAACAGCTGCGGTATTGTAGTACGTCGCGATGCCTTCTCTTTCATAAATGGGAAGTACAATGACTACCCCAAGCTCTTTAGCAAGGTCTTGGAATAGTTTTGTGGTCGGACCATTGGGAATTTCTTCCGCAGCCTCGTACCACTTAGCATTCTGTTCACTGCAAAAGTATGGACCGTAGAAGATTTCCTGAAGGCAGATAATTTGAGCACCTTTTGCTTTCGCTTCCCTTACAAGTTTAATGTGCTTTTCAATGGCTGCTTTTTTATGTACTTCCACAGCCTCTGAGCCATCCACATCATTGGAAGCTTGAATCAAACCTATCATCACTTTGTCGGACATATATGAACCTCCTTTTGATGATTGCATGCAAAAAATAAATTATTAGAATAATTAGAACTTTATGTATATTTTACTGTCTTTAAGATTCTATTTCACTATACATAATGTCAAATGATACAAGGGTAGGACTGTCCACAATGTAAAATGACAGGAACCTTGTTGATTGGAGTGGAGGAGTGGAGGCGCCCACGGGAGGAAGGGACATGTGGTGCAAAGCCGAGAGAGATGGCTCACGGACCAGACTTGCCCGCAGAAGCGTCTTGAACGGTAATCAATGCTTTTAAACGCTAATAAGCATCTAACCTAAGGTAAATGCCGAAGTGGAAACAGGGTCTCAAATGCTTGAAATATTGGCCTAATCTTGTCTTTACGTTCTATCATGCTTTATGGTTTTTTATCGGCGGAGAAGAATTCTCTTTTCCTTTTTTCTCTTCAATGAGGTCTTCATCACCTCTATGAGGACCTCTCTTCTCTTTTTTTCTCGTTGATGAGGTCTTCATCACCTCTATGAGGACCTCTCTTCTCTTTTTTTCTCGTCGATGAGGTTTTCATCACCTCTATGAGGACCTCTCTTCTCTTTTTTTCTCGTTGATGAGGTCTTCATCACCTCTATGAGGACCTCTATCTTCTTTTTTATCTCGTTGATGAGGTCTTCATCACCTCTATGAGGACCTCTCTTCTCTTTTTTTCTCGTTGATGAGGTCTTCATCATCTCTATGAGGACCTCTCTTCTCTTTTTTTCTATTCGATGAGGTCTTCATCACCTCTATGAGGACCTCTCTTCTCTTTTTTTCTATTCGATGAGGTCTTCATCACGACAATCTAGAAATACCTAACGTTTATACCGCAATTCGATTATATTGTAATTTGCTGCTATACAATGAAAAAACCCGCTCCTGTAAAAGGAACGGGTTCACATTATGAAAACAATCGCTTAGCTCGCTTTCTCATCTTCTTCATATTACGTTTGGAAGTCATATCTCCCAAGAAGTTTTGCACATCATTATTTCGGCTTAGTCGAGTGGCAGCGGCTCCAAGGCCAATCATTAACAAGGATGTCATAGCTCTGTTCATGCGACTCACTCCCAAGTTTTAGTTACATACTAATTTGTCGATCGTCTTCATGAAATAAATCATCCAAAGAACTTAACGTCCCATCCTCTTCCACCTGATGAGTATGGACCATTCCTTTGGATACGGATAGCTCAATAAAACAACCCCAACAATAATACTGATTCACACCGATTTTACCGATATCTTTACTTTTGCAATTAGGACAACAAAGGACCATCATTGACACCTCGCGTTAGGATAGTACAGAAACGACGACGGTATCTTTTCCAATGACAAGATCAGAAGGATTCTTTACAATTTTCTTTCCTTCCGACAAATCTGCAAAAAAACCGTCTGTTACCTCATATCCTACGATTGTGCCCGTTTCCTCCTCGAAATATACATCATCCAACAGCCCAAGCTTATCGCCTTCTCCCGTTATAAAAGATTTCCCTTTTATACCGTGAAAATGATGATAATACACTTGTCCGTCTTTTTTGGTAATTGGGGTAAGAGCATGCTCTCCCACCATGATCCCTTCATCACCAAAGGATTGAATGTATGGAAAGGGTAGAAACTTCGCACGATGGAATATGCCTTTTCCATCGATGATTAGCCCTTTGATGCGCCCTGGTTCTTCGATGCAAAGATCCTTCACTCGGCCTATCTTGTTCCCTGATGCCATATCGTAAATTAGCATCCCAATCACTCGAGAAAATGTTCTCAAAGAATCCACCTCTTTTCGAACATTACTAGCTTTTGTCTGATTGGTTCTCCTGATACGGCGAAAGGTTTTCCATTTTAAAATAGGTGTTTCAATACAAAAACAGGCCAAATTTCTCCACCTTTGACCAAGCAGTATTTCGCACTTCGAATAGTATGTATAGAATTCATTATAAGGAGGTGAAAATGAATGCCAAAATATTATTACTATATGAGTGAACACAGAATGGCTATTGAAGATGACGCAGCAGAATACGACTATAAGTATGATAAAAAAGATCATTGTAAGAAGCATGACAGAAAAGACCATTGTGAGAAACATGACAAAAAAGACCGTAAGAAAGATCGCGCAAAATTTGTGGAATTTGCTTATGAAACATTCGATCCCATTACACCATTAACGTTACCTCTAAACTTCTCACTAAGCACACAACCACAAGTCATTGCAACTGCCACTCTAAAAGATGTCGAAAAAGGAAATGTCGTATGGCTGAATGGACTTTACCACGTGAACAATAACTCGCCTGAATTCGCAGATTTAATAACCAGAATTTATCGTGGCAACATCTCTCCTGGGAATCTTATTTATCAAAGCATTGTAGAAATTGACGCGGAAGGTAACGCTGACGCAACAGAATCAGTTTCTCAGTTCGTGGATGTAATTCCTGGTGATGCAAAAGATGTGACTTATTATCTGACAGCTCAAAAAGGACAGTTTTCTGAAGACTTGAATGTTTTTGTATACGGTCCTATCACCTTCACAGCTGCAGAAATCAAACAAGAAGATTAACTCTAAGAACCCCAAAGAAGCTTGCCCATAGGTGGACAAGCTTCTTTCCCCTTTGTTTTCACCCATTTTTTCCAGACTAATCTTCATCCATAAAATCATATGGACTGACATTTTCCATGCCAATGTTGGCATCTCTCCAAAAAGGGACCTCTTGTAGAACGGGATCAAGGACTTCTTCGTCTGGTAAAGCTTCGGACTGTTTCATTTGAAGCCTTTCTTTTAGAGATGTTTGTCTTGCCATTTCATCTGCACGTTGCACGCCAAGCTTTAATGCTTCTTCCTCGCCACAAAGAATTAAAAAACGCTTAGCACGTGTAACGGCTGTATAGAGTAGATTCCGTCGTAACATTCGGTAATAACTTTTCACTACAGGCAATACGACAATCGGGAATTCACTTCCTTGGGACTTATGTATGGAACAACAATAAGCATGAGTTATTTGTCCGAGATCTTGTTTAGTGTAAGTCACTTCATTGCCATCAAAGGAGACAATGACCATGTCTTGTTTTTCCGTATTTTCTTTTGCATAGAAGATGGATACCACTTCACCAATGTCCCCATTGAATACATTACTTTCTGGTTGATTGACAAGCTGCAGCACTTTATCACCCGTTCGGTATACCACATTCCCGAAACTCAATTCTCGCCGTTGTTCACTTTTGGGATTAAAAAGCTCCTGAAGCATTTCATTTAGTTTATCTATACCGGCAGTTCCTCTATACATAGGGGCAAGCACCTGTATATCACGTGCCGTATAGCCCTTGTTTTGAGCGTTTGCACATACTTTTTTTACAACATCTAATATTTGTGACTGTCCACATTTTATAAAAGAGCGGTCTTTCTGCCCAGATGAAATGTCTGCAGGCACTATACCGTCTTTCATGTCATGGGCTAGCTCAATAATTGAGGAACCATCTGCCTGTCTGTAGATGTCAGTCAGTTGAACGGTAGGGATCACTTTAGATGCGAGTAAATCTTTTAATACTTGTCCGGGACCAACGGATGGTAGCTGATCTTCATCTCCAACCAATACGACCTGTATATCCTCAGGAAGCGATTTAAACAGTTGATTGGCAAGCCAAATATCCACCATTGACACTTCATCCACAATGAGTAGCTTTCCTGATATAGGATTTTCTTCGTCATGTTGAAATCCTTCCGAGCCATTCCAACCGAGTAGCCTATGTATAGTTAACGAAGGAAGCCCAGTTGCTTCGCTCATGCGTTTGGCAGCACGGCCTGTTGGGGCGACAAGCATAATTGGAAATGGATCATCCTTGCTGTAATCATTAGGTTCCAATGAACAACCATGAAGGTCTGCGTACAGTTCTACGATTCCCTTGATAACGGTTGTTTTACCTGTCCCTGGTCCACCTGTCAAAAGAAGCATGGGTGTCATTAATGCTTGCTGAATGGCTTCTTTTTGCGAAGGAGCATACTGAACCTTTAATCTGTCTTCTAATTCACCCAATGCAAGCAAGAACTCTGACTCAGGAAACTGGTCGGCATATTGGGTTTGCTCGAGCACCCTTTTTATATTTGTAACCACTCCTTGCTCAGAAAAATATAGACTTGGTAAATACACTTTTCCTTCTTCCGCTTTAAGCTTTCCTTCTTCGGTCAGTTGCATAATTTCCCGAGAAATGTCAGACTCTGCGACAAGGCCATGCTGCTTTTCATTTAAAAGTCTGACGACCGCTTCCGTAAGCTGAGCCTCATGCACGTAACAGTGACCTTCCTGCATGGAATGCTGTTCAAGCATATACAAACAGCCGGCCCTGATGCGATCTGGATGATTTCCTGATATGCCGAAGTGATTTCCAAGTTCATCTGCTCTGGCAAAACCAATACCCTCTACTGTTTCCACAAGCTCGTAAGGGTTCTTCTGCAATGTTTCAAGCGTTTGATCCTTATAGGCCTGATAAATTTTCATGGACAATTGCGGGCCAAAACCAAACTGGGACAGGGCAATCATGACCTGTTCCAACCCTTGATGTTCCATCAATGTGTCGTAAAGAAGTTTTGCTTTATCACCGGCAAGCTTTGGAATGGAATCAAGTACAGAAGGATTTTCAAGTATTTTTGAAATGGCGTTTTCCCCAAGCGCATCTGCAATTTTCTCCGCCGTCTTCCTCCCGATGCCTGAAAACAGATCACTTGAAAGATACTGGACAATACCGTGTCTTGTTTGTGGAATGTCCTTACGAAAGTGCTCTACATGAAATTGAAGCCCAAACCTGGGATGTTCCTTCATTTGTCCAAAAAATATGTATGTCTCGTCTTCATGAATGCGAGGGAAATAACCAGTGACGACCGCTTCTTTTTCTTTATACGCAACATTCGTCTCTACCACTCTGATCCGCACCACTGAATACATATTAGATTCATTATGGAAGATGGTGACGAGATGCGATCCTTTAATAAATTTTTCATGTTCCTCGAACAAATCGAGGGAGGATTGCTGCTTTTGGTCCTTCATGGGATTTCCCTCCGTTCCCTAGTTTTCTTCTGTGAGAATTTTTTTCGCATGTGCAGCCAGCATGTGATCTGCTTGTACGTCCAATGCTTTATCCAGATTCTCCAACGCTTTTTCCCTGTTTTCTTGGTAAGCATAAGCAACACCCAAGTTGTAATAAGCATCCGCGTGCATTGGATCTGCATCCACTACCTTTTCAAACTCCATTGTTGCTTCTTTAATCAGGCCTTGGCCTGCTAAGCAAAGTCCGTATTGAAATCTTGCCTCCGCATCTTCAGGTTTTAATTCTACAGCACGTTGAAAATATGGCAGAGCAAGCTTCGGCTGTTCAAACTGCAATAAAGTCATTCCAAGCATAAAGAAGATATCACTGTCATTTACACCTTTCTTCATCGCAAGTTCAAACTGATCTTTTGCTTCATTCCATTTTTCAAGCTGATAATAGACATTTCCAAGCCCATAATGAGCAGTTCCGATTGAATCGTCTTTTTCCAAAGCTCGTTCAAAAAACTTCATTGCTTTCTCAAGTTCACCAACAGCACTTAATACATTTCCAAAATTCACATATGCTACCGCATTATCCGGATTCTCTTCAATCTCTTTCGAAAAAGCTGTAAGTGCCTCTTCGTATTTTCCTTCTTGAAGGTATTGAATACCTAATGCATTATTATCTTTCATTGTACGTACACCTCATCTATTTTCTCAGTCTTTTTAGTATATCATAGAGAAAACCTCCATTCCTTATGGAATCGAGGTTTTCTCTTTTATCCTACATACCAAAGTTTTTCATTGTTTTTGAACACATGATCAATCGTTCCCCCACCAAGGCATTCATCACCATTATAAAAGACAACTGCTTGTCCAGGAGTGATCGCTCGAACCGGCTCATCAAAGATAACCTTCACTTTATTATCTTCTAAATGCTGAATCGTCACTTTGTTATCTGCTTGACGATAACGGAATTTAGCCGTGCACTCTGTACCATCTGCCGGTGGGTTGTCAGACACCCAGCTGATATCGGTAGCAGTGATGGAATCAGAATATAACAATTCGTTATGGAAGCTTTGTCCTACATAAAGGACGTTCTTTTCTAAATCTTTTCCGATAACAAACCAAGGATCCCCGCTTCCACCGATCCCAAGACCGTGACGCTGTCCAATCGTATAATACATCAATCCATCGTGCTTCCCTTTCACTTCTCCGTCCATTGTCAACATGTTGCCAGGTTGAGCTGGAAGGTAACCGCTTAGGAATTCTTTGAAATTGCGTTCTCCGATAAAACAGATACCTGTGCTGTCTTTTTTCGTTGCAGTTGCTAAGTTGGCACGTTTAGCAATTTCACGCACTTCAGATTTTTCGATATTGCCAATTGGGAACATTACTTTAGATAGTTGTTCTTGGCCCAATTGATTCAAGAAATAGGTTTGATCTTTGTTGTCATCAAGGCCGCGAAGCATTTTGTATTCGCCATCGCGGAATTCTACTTGCGCATAGTGGCCTGTTGCCAAATAGTCTGCTCCAAGGTCCAATGCATGCTCAAGGAAAGCCTTGAATTTTATTTCTTTGTTGCACATTACATCAGGATTTGGCGTACGTCCTGCTTTGTATTCATCTAAGAAATATTGGAACACTTTGTCCCAGTATTGTTTTTCAAAATTTACCGCGTAATAAGGGATACCGATTTGGTTGCAGACACGGATGACATCATTGTAGTCTTCTGTTGCTGTACAAACTCCGAATTCATCGGTGTCGTCCCAGTTTTTCATGAAAATGCCGATTACATCGTAGCCTTGTTCTTTTAAAAGAAGTGCGGCTACGGATGAATCTACTCCACCTGACATTCCTATTACTACACGGGTATCTTTTGGTGCTTTTGTCATCTTGATCACCCCGTATTTCATTTATTTATTCCGTTTACCTCTGTAGATTTCCGTTCCAGGTGTTCGCTTTCCTAGGGACGGTGCTTGAGCCTCCTCGGCTGCGCCTGCGGGGTCTCAACCTACCGTTTTCTCCCCTAGGAGTCTCACACCTTGCACTCCAATCTACAGGGAGATCTTATCTACTATTTCGTGTTAGCCGTTTTACTACTTTGGCTGTTTCTTTGGCAGCTTGTGTGATGTCTTCGATTGTGTTTCCCAGTCCAAAGCTGAATCGAATGGAGGAAGCAATTTTGTCTGAGTCTTTTCCGAACATGGCTACTAGGACATGAGACGGATCGATGGACCCTGCGGTGCATGCCGATCCGCTTGACACTGCAATACCTGCCAAATCCATATTAACCAATAAGGACTCTACATTGGTCCCTGGAAAATATACATTCAGCACATGGGGTAAAGTTTCTTCTGAACCGCTGTTAACTTCAAAAGACACATCTTCATCGCGCCAAACTTGTAGCATCGTTTTTTTAAAGCTATTATACAAAGCCACTTTTTCTTTGGCTTGCTCCATACTTAATTCAATCGCTGTTTTCAATCCAACGATTCCAGCAACATTTTCGGTGCCTGCTCGTCGTTTGCGTTCTTGTTCGCCACCATAGGTCAAGTTGGAGAATGTTGTCCCAGACCTTGCATATAAGAAGCCGACTCCCTTAGGACCGTTTATTTTGTGGGAGGACATGGAAAGAAAATCAATGCCTTGTTCTTTTACATGGATAGGAAGAAGTCCGAAAGCTTGTACAGCATCTGTATGAAAATAAGCTTGATGTTCCTTCAATAAATCGCCAATTTCGTTAATAGGCTGAACCGTGCCTACCTCATTATTTCCATACATGATGGTGACAAGAATGGTTTGGTCGGTAAGTGCAGCTTTTAAATCAGCTAATTCTATCTGTCCATGTTGGTCGACAGGCAAATACGTTATTTCAAAGCCTTCTTTTTCTAATTGCTCACATGTATGAAGAACCGCATGGTGTTCAATTTGGGTTGTAATGATATGATTACCACGCGTTTTGTTGGCTCGAGCAACCCCGATAATGGCTAAGTTATCCGCTTCTGTTCCGCCACTTGTAAAAATGATTTCTGTTTCTTTCGCACCGATGGAAGTGGCTGCAACGTGCCTTGCTTCATCAACGAGATGTCTTGTTTTTCTTCCAAATCCATGGATACTGGAAGGGTTTCCGAAATCCTCTCTCATGACAGGAAGCATACTATCGAGGACAGCTGGGTGCATGGGTGAGGTTGCCGCATGGTCTAAATAAATCTGTTTCAATGAGGACGCCTCCTTTCCTACTAGTTAATGTTCCCCTGTTCCACTGCTTAGATGTAGAACATATATGCTTCTTGATCTCCGCCTTCATAATTGGCTAAATCATCAAGTGTTGTACTATCCAATACGTCTTTAACCGCATCACGGATCCGAATCCATAGCTCTCGTTTCGCTGGTTCTTCATCGTCAATTACTTCAACCGGGCTAATTGGGCCTTCAAGGACACGAATAATATCTCCAGCCGTAATTTTCGTTGGTTCATCAGCTAAAATATAACCACCATACGCCCCTCTTATACTTTTTACAAGTCCAGCGTTACGAAGTGGTGCAATTAATTGCTCCAAATAATGCTCCGAAAGGTCATGCGTTTGCGCAATCGTTTTTAACGAAAGTGGACCTTCTCCCACATTTTTTGCAAGTTCAATCATAATGGTCAATCCGTAACGTCCTTTGGTTGAAATTTTCATCTCCGAACACCTCTACTCTTTCTATTCAGTTTCTATATTTGAAAAGTTACCTTTTTATCTTTTTTATGTTGAATTTTATCAAGTAATGAGTCCGTAGCCCTTTGACAGGCAGGCAACGTCAGGCCGACGATGCTTCCGATGGTTAGACTGAATAGTATGGTACCGATAAAGACAGGTCCACCTAAAAGCCAACCTAAACATAATACTACTAATTCCATTCCTAATCTAATATATTGCACTTTCCACCCTGTCACTTCCGTCAATGCAATCATTAGACTATCTCTTGGCCCTGCACCACAACGGGAGGAAATGTAGACACCAATTCCAATTCCGATTACTACTACACCTAATAACAGCATGGCAAGCTTCCCGATAAACAGTTCTGGCGTGTGCAATTGTGGGATCATCATATACAAATCAATGAAGATTCCGACCATCAGCATATTCAAAAAAGCTCCTAATGGAGGCAATTTTTTCGTAATCATAGTAGAAATCATCAAAATAAAAAAGCCCACAATAATGGACCAGGTACCAATCGTGAGTCCAATTTGGTAGAAGAGTCCAATGTGAAAGACATCCCATGGCGCACTGCCCAAGTCAGCACGTATCATTAAGACAATTCCAAAGGCCATAATAAACAGCCCGATAAAATAGATGGCCCATTTTGCCATAAACAACCTTCTGCCTTTACTCCGCTCTCCTTGCATGCAGCCTCTACCCTTCTGTCTTTGCTTGTTTCTGTATCTTATTAAAATCTATCCTATTATAGCATAATTGCAAAGGATTTACATTTTGTCTGTTTTGTTTTAATGCATGATACTAATTATGGTACAGTGGGTATGGGACACTAGATGTCATTGTACGCAGGAAGGTGTTTAAATGAACAATAAACCACTGGCCTTTCGGATGAGGCCTCGCACCATAGATGAAATGGTAGGTCAGGAGCATCTTGTAGGAGAAGGGAAAATCATTCAACGAATGGTAAAAGCAAAACATCTCTCCTCTATGATTCTTTACGGGCCACCAGGAATAGGAAAAACGTCCATCGCCACAGCTATTGCCGGCAGTACACAATATGCATTCCGGACATTAAATGCGGTGGTACATAATAAAAAAGACATGGAAATTGTAGCAGAAGAAGCAAAAATGTCAGGCAAGGTCATTCTTATTTTGGATGAAGTGCACCGACTTGATAAGGCGAAACAGGACTTTCTGTTGCCTCACCTTGAAAATGGACGAATCGTATTGATTGGAGCCACTACAAGCAACCCTTATCATGCAATCAACCCTGCCATTCGTAGCAGATGCCAAATTTTCGAGCTGCATCCTTTGTCTGTAGCGGAAATCAAACAAGTCATCACGCAAGCGCTGCAAGACGAGGATCGCGGTTTAGGTGACTATCAAGTTGAACTGGATGACAGTGCATTGGAGCATTTTGCAAATGGTTGCGGCGGGGATGTTCGCTCTGCGTTAAATGCATTGGAGCTAGCCGTACTTTCCACTACTCCAGATGATGATGGAAAAATAATGATTGGGGTTGAAACGGCTGAAGAATGTCTACAAAAGAAAAGCTTCTATCATGACAAGGATGGGGATGGGCATTATGACGTATTATCCGCGTTTCAAAAGTCCATTCGCGGCAGTGACGTAGATGCAGCTCTTCACTATTTAGGGCGTTTGATTGAAGCTGGCGACCTAGTCAGCATAGGAAGACGGCTGCTTGTAATCGCTTATGAGGATATCAGCCTGGCCAATCCGCAAGCAGGAGCACGAACTCTCTCTGCAATTGAAGCGGCAGAAAGACTTGGATTCCCAGAAGCAAGGATCCCTTTGGCAAATGCGGTTATCGAACTTTGCCTGTCCCCTAAGTCAAACTCCGCTTATAAAGCGCTGGATGAAGCCTTGGCTGACATTAGAAAAGGACTAGTTGGCGAAGTTCCTGCCCATCTTAAGGACGCACATTATAAAGGGGCAGCCGCACTTGGCCGAGGCGTTGAATATAAATATCCGCATGACTACCCTAGCGGATGGGTTGCTCAGCAATACTTACCGGACAAACTGAAACATAAATCCTATTACAAACCAAAAGACACGAGCAAATTCGAAACTGCCCTTGGGCAAATATATGAAAAAACGAAGAAGAAAAGATAAGGGGGACGCGTTTTCCCCTTATTTTTTATGTTAATCTAGTAAACTTCCGTATATTCCTCTTCTTTTCTGGAAAAGATGGTAGAAAACGACCGTTTTAAGGAGTGGATTATAATGAAAGTAAGACAAGATGCATGGTCCCATGAAGATGATTTATTGCTTGCTGAGACTGTTTTACGATACATAAGAGATGGTGGTACGCAACTTGCAGCCTTTGAAGAAGTCGGGGATGCCTTAAATCGAACATCCGCCGCATGTGGATTCAGATGGAATGCAGAAGTCAGAAAAAAATATGAACCTGCTGTTGCTATAGCAAAGAAACAACGAAAAGAGAAAAAACGAGCACAAGAAAAGCTAGCAAAGCAACAACCAAAAAGCGAATCTGTTACACAAAAGAAAGCTACCAATCAACCAATTGAAATGGAATGGCTGCCTGCACCAAAATTAGATTCTAATGAAAAGGACAGCCTATCATTTGAATATGAGATGGAAGAAGACGAAGAATACGCACCGCTTCCAGTGCGAAAAGAACAAGCAACTATGGCTGCATCTTCTTCCATTACCCTTGAGGATTGCATTCATTTTTTACAAAATTTTCACCAACACCAGAATTCCGATTATCGCTTGCAGTTGGAAAGTGATAGACTTCAAAAAGAGAATCAATTGCTGAAACAGAAAAACCAATCCCTTGAAAAGCAGCTTAAGAATTTAGAAGAACAACAAGTTGCGATAAACGAAGACTATGAAATGCTTGTCCAGATTATGGATCGTGCAAGAAGATTGACCGGCAACAACGTGCAAGATGAAGTGATGTGAAAATGAAAAGAAGGCCTCGTCATCAGTTGACGAGGCCTTCTTTCTTTTATTATTGCTTTCCACCGACACGTTGAATTTTTACATCTTTCAATATGTCATTGATTACGTATCCACCAAGGATAAGTCCCGCAACAGATGGAACAAATGCATTGGAGGAAGGTGGCATTTTTGCTTTGCGAATTTCTGCATTATCATTTCCTACCGTTTTACGAACATCCTCACGAATCACGATTGGGCTTTCATCTGAAAATACCACTTTGATCCCACGGTGTATCCCTTCTTTACGAAGGCGTGTGCGGATGACTTTTGCAATTGGATCTGTATGCGTCTTGGAGATATCCGCCATTTTGAAACGGGTTGGATCCATCTTGTTTGCCGCTCCCATACTGGAGACCATTGGTATCTTGCGTTTTAGACACTCTTTCATTAAGTGAATTTTATAGGAAATCGTATCAGAAGCATCAATCACATAATCTAGGCCGTAGCTGAAGAATTCTTCGTACGTCTCTTCTGTGTAGAACATTTTAAGTGCTATTACTTCACAGTCAGGATTGATGTCCTGGATACGTGCTTTCATCAGATCAGCTTTTGGTTGACCAACTGTGGACATAAGTGCATGAATCTGACGGTTTACATTGGTGATATCCACATCATCTTTATCGACTAAAATAAGACGGCCTACACCGGAACGCGCCAACGCTTCTGCTGAGAAAGAACCTACCCCGCCAATACCTAAAACTGCAACCGTGCTATTTTTAAGGGTTTCTAAACCTTCTTTACCTATTGCCAATTCGTTTCGTGAAAATTGGTGTAACACTGCATATCAACTCCATTTATCGCTTGTTTCATTTTTCATGTCTTTTAAAGATTGTACCCGAAATCGAATATAACATACTTTGGGTGAAAAGCAAGTAGTCGGATAGGAATTTTTCTTTTTTACGAATTGGGTTTCAATACCTTATAATAAAGGGAATAGTAACTGAATATTATTTTTTTATTGAAAGCGGGGAGTTTGTATTGAAGAATCTATTAAAGGCCTTATCTTACTTCTTAGTTATTGGCAGTGGTTTAGTAACAATCTTTCGCTTGAACAAAACAAATAAGCAGTTAATGGCAAGGGAAACAACATCTTTTCAAGTGAAGCAAACGTTGGAAGCGATCGCTGCAACATTGGAGAAAACTCAGGAAAGCGAGCGCAATACTTTAGCGGAAAGCAAACAAAGTACGTTGGATCCTGTTAAAGATGAAGATCTGACCGTTTTGACTCCAAAAGAAGATTTAGAAAAAGATGACGAAGTAACGGAAGAGGAACAGCAAGAGGCTCCCCCATTAATAAAAGCAAACAAGAATGCGCGTGGTGAATACATTTATCACGTTCCAGGCGGCGTTTTCTATGAGCGCACGACTCCGGTGGAATGGTTTCATACAGAAGAAGAGGCGCAGGCAAAGGGGTACAGAAAGTCGGCAAGGTAGAGTATATGGTACAACCTTCATTTGGAGTGAGGGTTGTTTTTTTTGTACTTTTTGGAAGGCGAAGGTGATATGAGGACAATGTTGTCGGGGTTTCACTGTCTCGGGGAGTCATACGAACCCTATGAGGACAATGTTGTCGGGGTTCCGCCTTCTCCGGGAGTTATAGGGCCCCTTTGAGGACAATGTTGTCGGGATTACGCCTTCTCCGGGAGTCATACGAATCCTATGAGGACAATGTTGACGGGATTCCGCCTTCTCCGGGAGTCATACGAGCCCTATGAGGACAATGTTGACAGGATTCCGCCTTCCCCGGGAGTCACACGAGCCCTATGAGGACAATGTTGACGGGGTTCCGACTTCTCCAGGAGTCATACGAACCCTATGAGGACAATGTTGTCGGGGTTTCACCTTCTCCGGGAGTCATACGAACCCTATGAGGACAATGTTGACGRGATTCCGCCTTCTCCGGGAGTCATACGAACCCTATGAGGACAATGTTGACGGGGTTTCACCCTCTCCGGGAGTCATACGAACCCTATGAGGACAATGTTGACGGGGTTCCGCCTTCTCCGGGAGTCATACGAACCCTATGAGGACAATGTTGACGGGATTCCGACTTCTCCGGGAGTCATGCGAGCGCTATGAGGACAATGTTGTCGGGATTCCGCCTTCTCCGGGAGTCATGCGAGCGCTATGAGGACAATGTTGACAGAATTTTAGCTACTCCGGGATTCGTACAACAAAATAAGCACTTTTTTAAATCACTATAAAGACACAAAAAAACCGGTATGCCGCATTAAAGCGAGTACCGGTTTTTGATCCGTATGTAGGCAAGTCCCAATCGTGCCGTCGTCGATGCCTTCGTTTTGATCCCCGCTCACAGCAGGTGGGTGCTCTGTTTCATGCGTGTAGTAAGTCCTCACGAGGAAGGCATTTACGCAGCGACGAAAACTCTGAGCTCCCGTATAATCTATTGTTCGGTCAAAACAATAGGTTATACGACGAACACATCAGGACTTGCGACTTCTTGAAATAATATTAACACACAGGGTATAGGTTTTCAACTTTTACCGTATGGGAAAATCTACTCTTTTTTGACAGCTAGCGACAAATGTAACTCGTCTAATTGCCCACCTGCAACTGGACTTGGCGCTTCTGTCAGGATGCAGCTTGCACTTGCCGTTTTAGGGAATGCAATCGTGTCACGAAGATTCGTTCTTCCTGCCAACAGCATCACTAAACGGTCTAAACCAAGCGCGATTCCACCATGTGGAGGAGTTCCGTATTCAAATGCTTCTAGAAGGAAACCAAACTGCTCTGTTGCCTCTTCTTTACTGAAACCAAGTACTTCAAACATTTTTTCCTGAATGTCACGTTCGTAAATTCGTAAAGAACCTCCACCTAACTCATAACCGTTCAATACTAAATCGTAGGCTTGAGCACGAACTTCACCTGGGTTTGTTTCAAGCATTGGAAGGTCTTCGCGAACCGGCATCGAGAATGGATGGTGAGCGGCAAAGTAGCGGCCTGCTTCCTCATCGTACTCTAGTAACGGCCAGTCAGTTACCCATAAGAAGTTGAATTTGCTTTCGTCAATCAGACCAAGCTCTTTTCCAAGCTTTAAGCGAAGAGCACCTAGTGCATCTGCAACAACAGATTTTTTATCTGCCACAAAAAGGATCAAGTCCCCTTCTGCAGCATCTAGGGATTGGATGAATCCTTGTTGTTCTTCTTCATTGAAGAATTTTGCGATTGGTCCCTTCAAGCCTTCTGCTTCTACCTTTAACCATGCTAGACCTTTTGCCCCGTAAACAGCAACAAATTCAGTTAAAGCATCAATGTCCTTGCGGGAATATTTGCTTGCCGCATCTTTTACATTGATTGCTTTTACTTGACCTCCATTATTAACAGCTGCGCTGAACACTTTGAATCCACAGTCAGCAACTTGCTCGGACAGGTCAACAAGTTCCATTTCAAAACGAGTATCCGGCTTGTCAGATCCATATCTGTTCATGGCTTCCTGATACGTAATACGAGGGAACGTTTCTGGTACATCCACATTTTTCGTATTTTTCATTACCATTCTCATCATATCTTCCATCATACCGATAATTTCTTCTTGTGATAAGAAGGAAGTCTCAATGTCGACTTGTGTGAATTCAGGCTGTCTGTCTGCACGAAGGTCCTCGTCACGGAAGCAACGGGCAATCTGGTAATAGCGCTCCACACCTGAAACCATCAATAGTTGCTTAAAGATTTGTGGAGACTGTGGCAACGCGTAAAATTCACCTGGGTGTACTCGGCTTGGTACTAGATAGTCGCGTGCACCTTCTGGCGTGCTTTTAGTCAAAATAGGCGTTTCTACTTCCATGAACTGTTGATCGTTCAAAAATTCTCGGATAGAACGTGTTACGTCATGACGCATTTTCAACGTGTCAAACATAACAGGACGGCGAAGATCCAAGTAACGATATTTCAGACGGATATCTTCGTTCACTTCTGTCTTGTTGTCCAATACGAATGGTGGTGTTTTGGCAGCATTCAAAACTTCAATTGCCTCTGCATGCACTTCAATTGCACCTGTTTTCAAGTTAGGGTTTATTGTTGCTTCGTCACGGGCAACCACTTTTCCTTTAATATACAAAACGTACTCGTTACGTACACTTTCAGCAGTTTTTAAAGCTTCTGCGGAAACGTCTGGATTGAAAACAATCTGCACAAGTCCTGTACGGTCACGGAGGTCTAGGAAAATAAGTCCTCCAAGGTCACGGCGCTTTTGCACCCAGCCTTTTAATTCAATTGTTTCACCGATGGATGTTTGTGGAACTTCGCCACAGTTATATGTTCTACCTTGCATCATCATTTATCTCTCCCCACTTTTCTTTGCTGATAGGAATGCTACCGCTTCTTCAAAAGCAACTTCCTGCTGCTCGCCTGTTTCCATTTCTTTGATCGAGACGACGCCTTTTTCTAACTCATCATCACCAAATACGATGGTGTATTTTGCTTGCAGGCGGTCGGCCGCTTTGAATTGTGCTTTCAGTTTTTTATCTTGATAGTCTTTTTCGGCTACAATTCCTGCTCTTCTTAAATCAAAAAGTAGCTTTACTGCAGTTTCTTTTGCTTTGTCTCCAAGTGCGACTACATAACAATCAATAGAATCTTCAAATGGAAACTTCACATTTTCAGCTTCCATAGCAGATATTAAGCGCTCAATGCTTAATGCAAATCCGATACCAGGTGTTTCTGGTCCACCGATTTCTTGGACCAACCCGTTGTAGCGTCCTCCACCACATAAGGTTGTGATGGCACCAAAACCTTCTGATGTGCTCATGATTTCAAATGCTGTGTGGTAATAATAATCAAGTCCGCGGACCAAATTTGGATCAATTTCATATTGAATGCCTAGTGCAGAAAGATAAGCTACCACTTTATCAAAATAAGCTTTGGACTCTTCATTCAAGTAATCTAGGATAGATGGTGCAGTTGCCATCAATTCATGATCGCGGTCCTTCTTGCAATCAAGAATTCTGAGAGGATTTTTCTCGAGTCGTCCTTGGCAATCCCCACAGAACTCGTTGATTCTTGGTTGGAAGTGATTGATCAACGCATCTCTGTGAGCCTGACGACTTTCCTTATCACCTAAGCTGTTGATCACAACTTTTAAGTTTTTGAGACCTAAGCTTTTATATAATTCCACAGCCAAAGCAATCACTTCTGCATCAATGGATGGATCATTGCTTCCAAGTGCTTCAATACCGAACTGAACAAATTGACGGAAACGCCCAGCCTGTGGACGTTCGTAGCGGAACATCTGGCCAATATAATAAAGCTTTGTCGGTTGCGTAGGTGAACCAAACATTTTGTTGTTTACATAAGAACGCGCTACTGCAGCTGTTCCCTCTGGGCGAAGAGTAAGGCTTCTTCCACCTCGATCTTCAAATGTATACATCTCCTTCTGTACCACATCAGTCGTATCCCCAACACCTCTTAAAAACAACTCCGTGCTCTCAAAAATCGGCGTCCTGATCTCCTTAAAATTATATAACTCACAAATCTCCTTCGCCTTCGTCTCAATATACTGCCACTTCTCCACCGTCCCAGGTAAAATATCCTGCGTACCACGCGGTATCTGAATCGCCATTTACGGTTCCTCCTTATAAAGGGGTCAGACCCCTCTTTCGTTATTTAAAGTGGTAAAGAGGGGTCTGACCCTCTCTACGTTAATTCGTTATATCAATAAAGCAATTTACATATAAAAAACTCCCGTCCCTTGTTTAGAAACTAAACAAGGGACGGGAGTTGTATGTCCCGTGGTGCCACCCTAATTGAAGTAGTTTGAAGGCTTAGCATAGCATGTTAATTAAGAATTAAGATGCTGTGTGCCTATGGTTACTTCCACTCAAGCAGTTAACGCCTGCAACGTCCATCTCCTAATAGAGCGTTTTTCACGGCCTGCCTACAATACCAATTCGGCAAACAAGTGAAATGATGCTTTTTCAGAGCGGATCCTACGGAGTGTTCATTCATTAGGTCATCAAGGGGAAATGCTTTCAGCCCAGGGCATTTCTTCTCTTTCCATGTGGTTCCCAACTACTGTTCTCCATCATCGGTATCTTATATTTTAGTCCATTAACGCGACTAGTTGTTATGTAAGATACTTGCTAGTATATATACTTTCAAATCAAATTGTCAAGGCTTTATTGAATTCGGTTCAATTGTTTTTTTAATGACTTAACATCGCGCATCGTAATACCGAACTCTGATGCCAGTTCCACGTATGTGGAATCTTTCTCTTTTTCAATGAAATCATGAAAACTTACCCCAAAAACATCTCTACTTCCATATGCACGATTATGTTTTTCACTAAATTTCATCTTTTTACGCTCCTTTTTTGCTACACTAGTATTTATCCTGTCCCTTTTTTACCTGTTTCTTTCAAAAATAGCAGGAATTTTTTTCACTTTTGTAGAAAAAGACGTTTGAACTATAAATGAGGAGGACAAAATTTGGGTCACAAAGTACATATTTTTCTTATTGCACTCTTATTATTTTCTACCATCTTTTCTTTTTTTGACCCTTCCGATGTGCAAGCAAATAGAACGGTCGTAGTGGCAACCGATGTATTGAACGTGAGGGAAACACCGGATGCAAATGGTACCATCATTTCCAAAGTACAACGTGGTGAATCTTACCCTGTTGTGGAGAGCCAAGGAGAATGGTTAAAGATTCAAGTTACTTCATCCAAAACCGGGTGGGTGGCGTCCTATCTTGTAACTGAAAGCAGTGAAGGCGCTCGCTCCACTGCATCCAGATCAAGCGATGACGCCAATGTACAAATTCTAACCGATGACCTTCGCGTCCGATCAGGTCCAGGTACAAATTTTTCTGTAGTCGGTTTCCTTCATACAAACGCGGCATCGGTGCAATATCTTGAGGAAAATGAAAACTGGGTAAAAGTTCATTCCGATGGAGTAGAAGGTTGGGTGGCAAAAGAATTCGTTACGATTCTTGCTAAAAAGAAGAAAGAACAACAGACCGAAACACCAGAAGAAACAGAACAAACAGAAGAACCAGGAGGGCAAAGTGCCACGATCACAACAGACGGCTTGAACATTAGGAGTGAACCTTCAACCCAAAGCGAAGTGCTTGGCTCTTTATCAAGTGGTCAACAAGTAGAGGTACTTGCCATTCGTGGAGAATGGTTGAATATCTCATATAACGGGACGGTAGGCTGGATACATAGTGATTACGCGAACATCATAAATTCCCCTTCTGGCACACAAAATTCAGGGGGTTCTACAAAAGTGGAAGCAACCATTAAAGTTGCCGGCCTTAATGTAAGAAATGAGCCCACTCTTAACGGTAAAGTGTTGGAACAACTTCCAGAAGGTACAGTTGTCATGATCATCAGTGAGAGAAATAACTGGTGTGAAATAGAATATGATAATGGGAAGACGGGGTGGATTGCTGGTTGGTTTCTAGAAAAAAGCGGTGTTTCATCGCCGCCTTCATCTACAAGCAGCGACGGAACCATTGTTATCGTGGATGACGCCACCAATATCAGAAGTGCGCCTTCCACCGACTCTAAAGTGATATTGCGAGCAGACGAAGGAGAAGAATTCTCTATTGTAGGAGTGGAGGACAACTGGTATAAAATTAAGCTGCAAGACGGATCAGAAGGGTTTGTTGCTGGATGGATCGTGGCAACAAAAGGAAACACCACCAGCATAAATAGAGCTGGTGCTGAACAATATTTATCCAATAAGGTGATAGTCATCGACCCTGGTCACGGGGGACGAGATGTGGGGGCAATCGGAGTGCAAGGAACGTTTGAGAAGGATTTAACACTTCGAACTTCTCTTCTTTTACAAGACAAACTGAAAGCAGCAGGCGCCACCGTGTATATGACTAGAATGTCCGATACATCGGTTCCTTTGCAATCCAGACCGCAAATGGCAAACTATCATGGCGCAGACGTCTTTTTGAGCCTCCATTATGATAGTATTAATGATCCAAGCGTTACCGGAACGACTACTTATTATTATGGCGCATCTGATCAGGACCTGGCGGATAGTGTCCATTCCTCTCTTGTACAATTTACAAATTTACGAGACAGAGAGGTACGCCAAGAAAACTACTTAGTATTGAGAGAAAGCATGCAACCTGCCCTTCTTTTAGAGTTAGGGTATATCAGTAACCGCGGAGAGGAAATTACTATCCTGACAGGTGATTTCCAGGAACGGGCATCCACTGCTATCTATCAGGGGTTGGCTCAGTATTTTAGAGGGAATTGACTAATTATACGGAATGAATGGAGGACCTATAGAAGTGTGGGGTCCTCTTTTTGTTGTTTCAGACGTGTACACTTTTGTTATTGTAACTTTTTCGGAGGTTATTGTAACTTTTTCTTTAGCGATTGCAACTTTTTTCAAGCTTATTGTAACTTTTCCAGCAGTTATTGTGATAATGGTACAATTTGACTACCATCTTGTCCCACAATTCCACAAAAAAAGCCGGCCACTCACCTCCAAATAAAGGCATGCGACCAGCTTCCAATAATTATTTACTTTCCACAATCAATGTAACAGGTCCGTCATTGACAAAATCTACGTCCATCATGGCACCGAACCTACCCGTCTCCACCGTCACACCTTTGCCGCGCAACTCCTCGTTAAACGCTTCATAAATGGTTTCTGCATGATCAGGCCTTGCAGCGTCCATAAAATTAGGACGGCGCCCCTTCCGGCAGTCGCCATATAAGGTGAATTGAGAAACGGAAAGAATTTGACCTTTCACATCAAGTAAGGAAAGGTTCATTTTATCCTGCTCATCTTCAAAAATACGGAGGTTTGCCACTTTTTCCGCAACATATGCCGCATCTTCCGTAGTATCCTCATGCGTGACACCAACGAGTAGCATTAATCCGCGATCAATTTTTCCTACTACATCGCCGTCCACACGTACTTCCGCTCTTTTTGCTCTTTGTAAAACAACCCTCATCCTAACAAAACCTCACTAACTTACTGCATTATTCTTCGAACAGCATAAATATCGGAAATCTGTTTGATTCGCTCAACCACTTTATGCAAATGGTTGATATTATGAATCGCAATAGCCATATGGATGGTTGCCATTTTGTTTCGATCAGAACGGCCGGAAACTGCCGTAATATCGGTCTTCGTTTCGTTAACCGCCTGCAACACTTCATTTAACAAGCCGCGACGGTCGTAGCCTGTTATTTCAATTTCCACATTGTATTCGCGGTTGTCTTTCACATCGCTTTCCCAGTCCACATCGATAAGGCGGTCGTTCGTACCTTCTGCTTCAACGTTTGCACAATCTGCACGGTGAACGGACACACCACGTCCTCTTGTAATGAAACCAACAATCTCGTCTCCCGGGACAGGGTTACAGCACTTCGAAAGGCGTACCAGCAAGCTGTCAATCCCTTGTACGACAACACCTGCGTCTTTGCGCTTTTTGACTGGAGCTGTTTTCTTTTTCTCGGCATTCTCCGTTATATCTGTAATTTGTTGTTCTTTATCACGCTGACGACGCTGTTTTTCAGTCAAACGGTTTGCCACCTGGAGAGCGGTAATTCCGTTATAGCCGACTGCGGCAAACATATCATCTGCTGTCATAAAGTTAAATTTTTCCGATACGCGGGTAATGTTTTCAGCATTCAGAATTTCCTTCAGGTCAAAATCCATTGCCTTGATCTCTTTTTCAACAAGGTCACGGCCTTTTTCCACATTTTCTTCACGGCGCTGCTTTTTGAAGAACTGACGGATTCTGTTTTTCGCCTGAGAGGTCTGGGCAAGCTTTAACCAGTCCTGGCTTGGACCATAGGAATGCTTGGACGTCAGGATCTCAATGATGTCACCAGTTTTTAACTTATAATCCAATGTGACCATTTTCCCGTTCACTTTAGCACCAATTGTCTTGTTGCCAATTTCAGAGTGAATACGATAAGAGAAATCAATCGGTACAGATCCGCTAGGAAGCTCAATTACATCCCCTTTTGGAGTAAAAACGAACACCATATCAGAGAATAGATCAATTTTTAAAGACTCCATGAACTCTTCTGCATTAGTGGCATCATTTTGCCATTCAAGTATTTCACGGAACCATGTTAATTTTTCTTCAAAAGATGCGCGGTCGTCAGCTTCTTTGTCCTCTTTATACGCCCAGTGTGCGGCAATCCCGTATTCTGCTATCTGGTGCATGTCACTTGTGCGGATTTGCACTTCCAAAGGATCTCCCTTGGGACCGATAACGGTTGTATGAAGCGATTGATACATATTCGGTTTTGGCATGGCAATATAGTCTTTAAAGCGACCTGGCATGGGTTTCCAGCATGTGTGAATAATTCCAAGGACGGCATAACAGTCCTTGATGCTGTTCACGATAATCCGCACAGCTAATAAATCGTAAATCTCGCTAAACTGCTTGTTTTGTTTAGCCATTTTACGATAGATGCTATAAATGTGCTTAGGACGCCCAGAAAGCTCAGCAGTAATTTCTACTTCTTCAAGGCGGTCGTTTACTTCATCCATAACCTCGGAAATATACTGTTCACGTTCTGCACGTTTGCGTTTCATCAGGTTAACGATGCGATAGTATTGTTGTGGGTTCAGGTAACGAAGTGCGGTATCCTCCAGTTCCCACTTAATTTTACTAATCCCCAAGCGATGGGCAAGCGGCGCAAAAATTTCAAGGGTTTCGTTGGAGATTCGTCGTTGTTTTTCTTGCGGAAGGTGCTTTAATGTCCTCATATTATGAAGACGGTCTGCAAGCTTAATCAAAATCACGCGGATATCTTGTGCCATCGCTACAAACATTTTTCGATGATTTTCCGCTTGCTGCTCTTCCTGAGACTTGTACTTAATTTTCCCAAGCTTTGTCACGCCGTCCACTAGCATTGCCACTTCAGCATTAAAGGCTTCCTTGATCTCCTCCAAGGAAACGGACGTATCTTCGACAACATCATGAAGAAACCCAGCCGCAATGGTAGATGGATCTAGATCAAGGTCCACAAGGATTCCTGCGACCTGTATGGGATGTATAATATAAGGCTCACCGGATTTTCGATACTGTTCTGCATGAGCGTTTTTCGCAAACTCATACGCTCTCTCTAAAAAGGCAATATCCTCACCCTTTAGATAGCGTCTTGCATTATCTATCACCTGGTCTGCAGTTAATACTTGCTCATTTGCCATATTTCTACTCACCTTTTTGACTTCTTTTTTTATTTTTACTAAACGAATCCTATTAGAAAAGCGCAAGCGCCTAGTGTAATCATTTTAATTTTTCTTACCATTATGGACAGATTTCTTTCGTTCTTTACTTGAATAGAACAAAAAAGTATATTGTTTTTATTATCGTGAAATTTTATGTAGATGTAAAGAGATTATGAGGGAAAAATAAAGATTTGTCGACAGATTTTTCAGGAATTGGTGTAAAAAATATACTTTTCTAATAAAAGCAGTCTTTTTTCCTATCTTTTTATTTTATTTATGAGAGCAGAAAATAGTACTAGGCCGTTATCATCATATATGAAAAAAACTAGAGCAATGCAATTGCCCTAGTCATTTAAAAAAGATTAATATTTCATTAATGTAAGAATATCGAATCCGTCTAATTTGCTGCGTCCATCCAAGTAGGATAACTCGATAAGGAATGCGATACCGGCAACCACCCCGCCAAGCTCTTCAACAAGCTTGATCGTCGCTTCGATTGTACCGCCTGTAGCAAGCAAATCGTCTGTAATCAATACGCGTTGCCCCGGCTTGATCGCATCTTTATGGATAGTCAGGACATCTTTGCCGTACTCTAAACCGTATTCTACACGTGCTACTTCACGTGGAAGTTTCCCTTCTTTACGAACCGGCGCAAAGCCAACTCCTAGAGAATACGCTACTGGACAACCAATGATAAATCCACGTGCTTCCGGTCCAACAATTAAATCTACTTCTTTATCACGAGCATATTCAACAATTTGATCTGTTGCATAACGGTATGCATCACCATTGTCCATTAACGTTGTAATATCCTTGAACTGTATACCAGGTTTTGGCCAATCAGGAACGATTGTTACGAATTTCTTTAAATCCATCTTCTATTTTCCTCCTATGAATGAACAGTGCATTGCTTGGTTAGATGCTGATCAAACCACGCTTTCAATTGTTTATATGATGAGTATAAAAACAAGTTTTCAAGCATCACTTGCTGTTGCTTTTTACGATAAGTTGGAGACTCTTCAAAGTCCCGTTTTTTCGCTGCATGGTTTAATGCGATAAAACCCTTGTCTATTGTAACAAATTCTAAGTCAAAAAACACCTGTGATATGAAATCCACTGTTTCTTTTGACCAGCCGCGGTGCTTAGCAATATCTTCAGCATGCTTTCTCAAGTCAAAAGAACCTTTTTTTGCAAGTAATGCGTAGAACCATTTAAAGTGTTCTCTTGTCGGAATCGTAGAGAAGAAATGATTCTCCTTTTGATAGAAGGAGGCATATATGCGGTCAGGTGTACTGTTGTGTAATAAATGGGACAGGTGCGCTTCTTCAGATGGGATATCCAAAATGACAACGTATTTTTCTGTCAAATCTACATTAGCATCCTCTGTTACCATACTTGCAAATGGACGTAATTCATTGTGCAGATTTATTTCTTCCAAAGTATTTTCATTAAAATATAGGATGTGGAGTTTCGTTTTATCTATTCCATTTAATGTTTGATTTAACTGTTTAATGGAACGAATATCGAAAAGCTGCCAATCTGTCACTCTTATATCTTTCAGGAAAAGTTGAGGCTTGCGGAAATTGTTCCACTCATTAATAGAGAGTTCCCCTAATACGTCAAGGGATGCTCCAGGGGCCACGTGATGATAGGTTTCACCAAAGCCAAAACCCACGCAATCCAGCGAACTTCCTTCCTGTTCAATGACCAGTTTAAGATGGTTGCTCTTGTTTCCAATCTGGCGAATCTGCTGCGGCAGAACATCTTTGACCAGCACTTTCGGTTTCGGATTGGCCACTCCGAATGGAGATAGCATTTCCAACTGCTCAATTGTTGAAAGTGTTACCTCCTCCACCTTGCACTCCATATCCACTTCTGTAATGGGAGTGAAGTCTTCTTCAGTCAGGATTTCTAACGCCTTTTGATTCATTCTTTGTCTTAGTTCTGTTACATCTTCTATTTTTAACGTCATCCCAGCTGCCATTGGATGACCACCAAAATGAGGCAAAATATCACGGCATTTTGAAAGATTCTCAAAAAGATCGAAGCCCGCAATGGAACGTGCAGATCCTTTTGCCAACCCTTTATCCTCATCAAGGCTCAACACGATAGTCGGTCTGTAAAAGCGATCTACTAGACGGGATGCGACAATTCCAATTACTCCTGCATTCCAGTTGTTCCCCTCTACTATAATGAAACCATTATCTTCAGGCGGGTATTTCTCTTCCACTTGTTGGATGGCTTCTTCTGTAATTTGGGTCACTATTTGCTGTCTCTCTTTGTTGTAACTTTCCATTTCCTCTGCAAGCATCTTAGCTTCTTCTGGATCATTTGTCATAAGCAGATGAACCGCCGGGTCTGCATTATCCAGTCTTCCTACCGCATTAATTCGCGGTCCGATCGAGAAACCAACCGTCTCTTCTGTTACCGTATGCAATTCCACTCCGCATTTTTGCAAAAGTGCTTTCAGTCCGACACGTGTGGTCTGTTGCATCTTTTTAATTCCTTTAGAGGCAAGCAATCGGTTCTCCCCTACTAATGGGACCAAGTCTGCAATAGTACCAATAGCAGCCACATCCAGCAGGTGCTCTGGATTTTTACCTAGGAGTGCATGTGCAACCTTATAGGCAACACCAACACCAGCGAGGTCATCAAATGGATAGGAGCAGGTTTCTTTTTTAGGATGAATGATGGCAAAAGCATCAGGCAATTCCGGTCCCGGCTCATGGTGATCGGTGATGATCAAATCCAAGCCTAGTTCTTTGGCAACTTTCGCCTCATAGAGGGCTGAGATACCTGTGTCGACTGTAATAATCAGAGAATACCCGTTTTCTTTTGCCTGTTTGAAGGCATTTTCATTTGGTCCGTATCCTTCTGTAAAACGATTTGGGATATAGAAATCTACCAGCGCGCCGACTTCACGAAGCGCAGTAACCATGACGGTCGTGCTGCTGACTCCATCTGCATCATAGTCACCAAACACAAGAATTTTCTCTTCATTTGCAATCGCTTGATTTACTCTCTCCACAAGCTTATCCATATCCTCCATTAAAAAAGGATCATGAAATTCTTGATCATTTGTATATAAAAATTCTTTTGCTGCATCTATTGTGTCAAACCCTCTGTTCACCAAAAGGGAAGCAATAAGAGGGGCAATTTCCAATGATTCTGCTAGTCGATCAACTAGCTCTCTATTCGATTCACTAATACTCCACCTAGATTTAGAAGCTAACAAACTAATTCCTCCCTTAGCCTAATTAATTATACAAGAGAGTTGTTCTTGCTTCAATGGGTGTAGATAGGGTACCTGACCCCAAAGACTAACAACCTATGTAACTTACTAGACAAAATGCTGGGGTCTGGTACCGCACTTAAGCTCTTAAGTCTATTTTTCAAATTTTTTTGCTGCTTTTGAGCATGCCTTTGAGCAAATGTCCGAAGTTTTTCCGAAGTTGACCGAAGTTTTTTGAAAGTTGTCCAAAGATTCCGCAAAATTGACCGAAGATTTTCAAAAGTTGACCGAACCAAAATTTCAATTGGCCGAACCCCCTACCAATTTTGACCGAACCACCCATCCAAATGTCCGAAGATCCCAAAATCTCAGCAATATATGACCGAACAAAGAACATAAATGTCCGAACCAAATTTCCACAACAAAAAAAGGTGTATTTTATAAAAAAAACACACCTTTTCTTGCACCACCAAGGTACCTGACCCCAAAAACAAACAACCTATGAACTAACCACACCCAATGCTGGGGTCTGGTACCTCCCAAAAACAGATAACTAAAATTTCCACATCACTAATTAGTGGAGTCTGGTACCTCCTCAGGAGTCTGGTACCGCACTTAAGCTCTTGTAACGCACTCACAAAAAAACACAGGCGCTCTACCGCGACCTGCGTCTCTCTCCAACGGTCTCCACCGTATTTTCTTTGTCTGTTACCGGCTCAGAAGATACCGGTTTTTCCGTTGATGTCCCCGCATGCTTCTGCTGCATCCGTCTTTTCACCATAACCACCTGGTAAATTCCAATTGACCCAGCAATAACAATACCCATCAAAGTTGAAAATAATATGACCAACACCAGTGGCCACTCCGCTGTCCCGAATAAATAGTTCACCTCAACCGGTGCAACATTTAATACCGCAAAAATGGCAACAACGATAGTGAAAAGTACTCCCGCTAAAAGATACCATTGCGTCTTTATCTTAATCTCCCCCTTATTTTCTTATTCAGAGTATGGATTGATATGCACAAACACATCCTGAACTTCTTTATTTTCAATGAGTTTTGCCTTCACGTTTTTACCTATTTTATGACCATCTTCCACGGTGATGTATGGGTCCACGGAAATTTTTAAATCAATAATGACATAGTGGCCATGTTCCCTTGCATGCAGACTGTCAATTTTCATAACTCCAGGTACAGTTAGGACAACATCTCTAAACTCTTCCGTGTCTTCTTCATGCATGACATGGTCCATTGTATTGTGTATGGACTCCGAACCAAGCTGCCAAGAAATCTTGATAATCATGAGTGCTACAACAATTCCTGCTACTGGATCGAGATAGACTAACCAATCGACTCCGATATAACCTCCTAAGACCGCTCCGCCAATTCCTATTAAAGCTGCGATGGAGGAAAAAACGTCTGATCGATGTTCATAGGCATTGACAATGATGGCATCGCTCTTTATTCTTTTTCCCAAGTTGTACTTATATCGAAACATAATTTCTTTTACGATGATGGAAAAGACAACTACGTAAATGGCTAGAGCTTTTGGTGCCTTAATCGGTTCGAAGAATGCTTGAAAAGAAGATTTACCAATTTCAAATCCGACAATTAATAAAAGGACCGCGACAATTATTGCAGCAATATTTTCTGCTTTCCCATGACCGTATGGATGATCTTCATCAGGGGGTTGCTTTGCTGCTCTCAAACCTATGTATACAGCCAAAGACCCAGCAACATCTGATGCAGAATGAACAGCGTCTGCAACGAGCGCCCGACTGTTAGCGACAATTCCGGCCCAAGCTTTCAATGCAGCTAATACGACGTTCCCGACTACTCCGACCAATGCTGCAAACTCGGCTTTTTTAAACCGCTCATTATGTTCCATAACGTACACCCCTTTTGCATTCTCTTCTTCTATTGTACCCGAAATAGAGCATATCCCTCTCAAAAACTTAATAAATAAAAATGTCACAGCACCTAAACAGGCACTGTGACAGTAACAATTATACTTCTGGCTCTGGATCTTCTACAGGAGCCTTCTTTGGTTTACTGATTTGTTTATACTTCCAGTTCATCCACAGCTGTGCTGCAATAAATAGCGAAGAATACGTACCAACAATCAACCCTACCAACAGTGCAATGGAGAAATTAGTTATCGATTCACTGCCGAAAATAAGCAAGGCGATGACTGCGATAACTACAGTTCCAACCGTATTTAGGGATCTGACGAAGGTTTGCTGTAAGCTTTTATTCACAATATCTTTTAAGTCTTCATATGTTTTAACCCGTTTTTTCTTTTTCAGGTTTTCACGGATTCGGTCAAACGTAACAATTGTGTCATTGATAGAATAACCAACAATCGTTAACAAGGCAGCAATGAAGGTAATGTCCACTTCAAGCCTTGTTAAACTGAAGAACGCAACGATAAAGAAGGCGTCATGGAACAATGCCACGATGGCAGCAAGTGCGAACATCCACTCAAATCGGATGGTTACATAGATGATGATTCCCACAGCAGCTATCAGAATAGCAAAGAAGGCATTCCTTGCTAGCTCTTGTCCGACAGTAGGAGAGACCGTACTAACACTAGGCTCTGAGCCATACTTATTTTGGACATACTCTTTCACTTCCGCTATCTCAGTCTGTGAAAAATCATCCACATATCTTGCAACGGCAATTTCATTATTGTTTCCTGCAAGTACCACATCTTTTGGCTCCAAACCAATGGATGTCAATTCTTCTGTAATTCCTTCGGCTGTCAGACTTGTCTCACTTAAGATTTCCACCCTTGTCCCGGCTGCAAAATCAATACCAAGATTCAAGCGGAAAACTGCAAGAACAATGATTCCCACAACCACCAAAGCACCTGAGAGCATAAAGAATTTTTTGCGATGCTTCAAGAAATCCCAGTTTTCAAATCTATTAGGAGGCTCTGTATTTTCATCTGTCATATTAATATCAAGGATATCCTCTTTTTTCACACCGAATAGATGTGGCTTATTATTCATAAATCTACTGTTCACCCACAGGCCAAGCAAAAGTCTTGATCCGAAAACAGCTGTAATAAAGCTCAACAGGATACTTACTATCAACATGGTCGCAAAGCCTTTAACAGAACTAGTTCCGTAAACAAACATGACTCCAGCTGCTAGAAGTGTTGTCAGGTTGGCGTCTAGAATAGTTGAAAACGAGTTTCTGCTTCCTGCTCGGAAAGCTGACATGGCAGATCTGCCAAGCTTAAGTTCTTCTTTTATACGTTCATAGGTAATGATATTGGCGTCCACGGCCATACCAACCCCAAGTATCAACGCTGCAATACCCGGTAAGGTAAGAACCCCGTTCATCAATTCGAATACAAGTAGAATTAAGAAAATATACGTACTCAAAGTTACAACCGCCACCAAGCCTGGCAAACGGTAATAGACAAGCATGAAAATTAGGATCGCACTAATACCTATAATCCCTGCTAGTACTGTTTTCTGAAGAGCTGTTTCTCCAAATTTAGCTCCAACTGACGTGGAATAAATCTCTTCCAGCTCTACAGGTAAAGAACCTGCATTAAGAAGGTCTGCTAACTCCTTAGCAGATTCAATCGTAAAGTTGCCCGTAATCTGGACGTTCGTGTCATTAAATACACGATCTACACCAGCAGCAGAAAGGTATTTAGGATCTTCTTTTCCTGCTTCCGCTTGATAAGAGTCCACACCTTCTTCAAAATCCAACCAGATAACCATCAGATTTTGTCCGATCCCCATATCTTTCACCTGACGGGTTACGTCTGCAAATTGTGAAGCAGAACGAAGCGTCAGTGCAACACTAGGTGCATTATTTTGGTCAAAGGACTGACTTGCTCCTCCCTCTGCCAAGGCTGAACCATCCATGAGTAACTTGTCATTTACATCACGGAAGGTTAACTTGGCTTCTGTGGATAAAAGTTCCCTCGCCTTGGACTGGTCTTCTACTCCGGCAAGCTGGACACGGATACGGTCATCGCCTTCAATTTGGATGTTTGGTTCACTAACACCTAAAACGTTGACACGTTTATTCAGTGCACTGACCGTACTTACAAGTAAATCACGATCCACTTCACTATTTTCATTGATAGGTTTTACTTTATAAAGGACCTCAAAGCCCCCTTGGAGATCAAGACCAAGTTTAATATCTTTTGTAATTGGGTTCGTAAACACTCCAATTGTACTTCCAATCAAAATAAGAAGTAAAAAGAATGCTACGATCCGTCCTCTTTTGACCATGCGTGAAAAATCCTCCTTCTGCACTTACAATCGATGAAATAATTTCGGTTTTATGGACACCAGGGCTTCAATCATGATTCCAATAATAATTATGTAAAATGTTTAATAAAAGCCGTTGCAATGCCATCATGTACCATTATGATTCATCCATTAATGCCTGTCAATTTTTGCTGAAAATTTAATCTTTTTGTGAGGTAAAATAGTTTGGAGCTTTGTACGCTTCAATGGTGATGTAGCTCATGTAGTCGGTGACAGATAAGCTGTATACATCATTGACTAGTTCAAACAGTCTTTTGGTTTCGGGACGCTTCCATTTCTTTTTTGTCAAGCATTCCCACAATTCATCCTCTGTAACGGTGTCATAGCCAAAGAGTTGAAATTCCTCCAGCTTGCTTTGCAGTACTGGCCCTAGGTCGTACCGGAAAAGGTCATAAGCATGTTCATTGGTTTCCTTTTTCATTGTTCATTGAACCCCCATTCAATTCACTCTTTCTTTGTAATGCTTATTTCTAAAACCCTCTTTCCCTCTCACTATCACCTTGATAATACTTGTCATGCTTGGCCCACTCCTGTGCATATAGATAATTGTATATGATAAGTCAGTAATTGAGAAGGCAGGGAATGGGATGACAAAGCAAACATTTTTAAGAGGGACCTTAATTTTAATAATTGCCGGATTGATTACAAGGGCTTTAGGTTTTGTCAACCGGATTGTAGTAGCAAGGTTTATCGGAGAAGAAGGCGTGGGACTGTATATGATGGCGGTTCCTACACTTGTACTTACCATAACTATTACCCAACTTGGCTTGCCTGTTGCCATTTCCAAATTGGTCGCAGAGGCCGAAGCCCAAGGGAATCACCGGAAGATCAAAAAGATTTTGGTCGTATCCCTTGCCACGACTGGAGCGCTCAGCATTGTCTTCACTCCCGCCATGATACTCCTCGCTCCATATTTATCCAATCATTTATTTACAGACCCAAGAACCTATTACCCATTGATGGCTATCGCACCCGTTGTTCCCATTATCGCCATATCCTCTGTCCTTCGAGGCTATTTCCAAGGTAGGCAGAATATGAAACCATCCGCCATTTCACAAGTCATTGAACAGGTGGTCCGTATTTCATTAGTTGCCGCTTGTACAAAAGCATTGCTCCCATACGGGATTGAATATGCAGCAGCAGGCGCCATGCTTTCCGCAGTTGTAGGAGAACTGATGTCCTTGCTTTATATGCTATTTATTTTCAAAAATAAAAAATCCTTTCGTTTGCGCCGTAAGTTCTTTAACTATGTTGGCGAAGGAAAAGAAACATTTCGTGACTTGATGCGTATAGCCCTTCCTACAACAGGAAGCAGGATGATTGGATCTGTTGCTTGGTTTTTTGAACCAATTGTCGTTGCACAAAGCCTGGCTATTGCCGGTGTGGCCACAGCCATGGCTACCAAGCAGTACGGGGAACTGGTCGGATTTGCCCTTCCATTGATGATGTTACCGTCCTTTATTACTTATTCCTTATCCACGGCGCTCGTTCCTGCCATTAGTGAAGCGGCAGCTAAAAAAAACAGCATCCTTATCGAGCATCGACTTCAACAAGCATTGAGGCTTTCCTTTGTCACAGGTGGACTAGCAGTGGTACTTCTCTTCGTTTATGCAGAGCCTATTATGTTATTGATGTATGGCAGCAGCAAAGCGGCCATTTATATAAAAGTGATGGCCCCATTCTTTTTATTTTACTATTTCCAAGGACCTCTGCAGGCTACGTTACAGGCATTGGACCTTGCAAAGGCAGCCATGATCAACAGCTTCATTGGTGCGGCGGTGAAAACAGCTGTTATCTTTGTTTTGGCGAGTAAGCCTGCTTTTGGGATAATGGGGGCGGCACTTGGGATTGTCATTGGAATGATGCTTGTCACCTTATTGCATATGGCAACCATTATGAAGGCTCTTAACTACTCGCTATATATCCGTGATTATGTAAAAAGCTTTATTACCATGGGGATATGCGTAATCGCAGGAATGTGGATGGTCGACCATTTCATGCTTGGCTTTGGCGTGGGGCAACGGAGTGGTTTGATGATAATCCTGACATGCCTTTTGTATTTGGTTCTTTTATTGGCTTTTGGATTAGTAAAAAGAGAAGAGCTTGCAAGGTTGCCATTCTTAAAAAAGTGGCTGGCGAGGTAACAATTATACCATTTCGGGGTGTCTGGATTTCATTTCTGGACACCCCATTTGTTTATTCATCAATCAAATCAATAAAAAACACTCCATTATCGTAGCTGCAGTAGGAAATATTTTGAATTTCTTTATATCCAAGCGTTCTGAGTTGTTGTCTAAGCCAAAGATTCGTTTTACCGATATTTTTTAAATGTTCTTCTTGGATGACTCCATCCATCACGAGCGGCAGGTTCATGGAGTCTTCTTCTCCTGCCAATGTCGCCTCTTCCCTCTTTTTTTCAAATACCGATAGTTTTCCTGAAGGTTCAAGAATGGCAAACTCAACATCTGCCACATTTTTCACATTCTTCTCCCTGAGCTGCACAAGGAGGTCATCAAAGTTATATCTTTGTTTCTTCATGGCTTCTTCATCAATCTTCCCCTTATTTATGATCACACTGGGTTTCCCGTCAATCAGATCTCTGACACGTTCGCTTTTGAGCGATACAAAGGCGAGCATAATCTGTATACCCATTAACAAAAACATTGGAAGCAACGAATGGATTAGTGGGTCTTTCGGATTTTCAATTGCCATGACAGCCATTTCAGCAATCATGATAAACACGACCAAGTCCAAGACACTCAATTCTCCTATTTCTCTCTTTCCCATCACTCGGAAGATGAATAGGATAAGGAAATATAGAAATATGGTCCTTGCGATGATCAATATGTATTCTTCCATCACATCCACCTCCCCTGAAAATAGACAATAGTATCTTTAGTTTCCACCCAAAAAATATTTATATTCTATAATGACTCTCTAATGAATATGCTTGTATTACTTAGCATGTACTATGAAAGGGGAAAAGTGCGCATGGAATCAAAACGACTTGGTTTAGCTATCATGTATGGCTTGATAACCGTTTTTATGTTGGCAATTGTCATCAGTTTTATATTTTCTTTACTTTTGCGGTTCACTTCGCTTCAAGAAACTAGCGTAGCATGGATCATTGTGACCTTATCTTTTATTACGCTGTTTATTGGTGGGTTCATTTCAGGAGGGAGAGGAAAAGAAAAAGGATGGCTGCTAGGTGGAGCAACAGGCGGAGCCTACACACTTGTCATTTTTCTTTTTCAGTATTTAGGGAATGATTCCTTGTTTACCCTGCAGCAAATGCTGTTTCACCTTGGCTTTATCGGAATAGCCGCTCTTGGCGGTATTATCGGAGTGAATATCAGCGGGGGACACACATCAAAGGCCTAGTAAGTAAAACCGGGCTAAAACCGCCCGGTCCTTTTTTAGTTGCTTGGTTATTCTCCGCTGTTGATTTCCGCAAATGGCTCCGCTTTCCTAGGGGCACTGCTGGAGCCTCCTCGGCTTCGCCTGTGGGGTCTCCACCTAGCGCTATCTCCCTTAGGAGTCTCCGCCTTTTGCTCCAATCAACAGCTATAGATTACTAGAACCATACGTAAGTGTTCTTAAAGATAACTCAGGTAAATACTCTCCTTCAACCCTTAAGTAAATGCAGTTACCAAGTTGATTGAAGTGGAAGGCGCGTAGACGCCCGCGGGAGGAAGGGACAGGTGAGACCCCGCAACGGAGTGAGGAGGCTCACGGACCGCCCGCAGGCAAGCGAAGCGCCTGGAACGGAAATCAACTAAATTTTTTACTTTCTTATTCTTTAAAAAAGAGCATGAACCCAACAGGGAACATGCTCTTTTTTCATTAGTCTTGAACTACATCTCTAACCGCTTGTCGGTCGTATGTAAGACGAGAACCGTCTCCTGCTTTGATGACAATCTTGTCCTCATCCAATGCATCCACGATACCGTGTAATCCACCGATTGTAACAACTTTGTCCCCTTTTTGCAGGCTAGTTTGCATTTCACGAACTTGCTTTTGACGCTTTTGTTGTGGGCGAATTAACAAGAAGTAGAAAATAGCAAACATTAATACTAAAGGTAAAATAGCACCAGCCATTCCTTCCATGTTGTAACGCCTCCTTTCTCATCAGTCATGTATGGGAAGAGATTTTAGAAGTTCTTAGCATTCGGTTTATTGAATCCATATTTCTCAAAAAACTCTTCTTTGAAGTCCCCCAGACGATCTTCGCGAATCGCTTGTCTGACATTCTCCATTAATTTTACCAGAAAATAAAGGTTATGGTAAGTTGTAAGCCTAATTCCCAAAGTTTCGTCACATTTGATTAGGTGACGGATGTAAGCTCTGGAATAATTTGTACAAGTATAGCAGTCGCACTCTGGATCAAGCGGTCCAAAGTCACGTGCAAACTTCGCATTTTTGACAACCAATCTACCTTCACTTGTCATTAATGTCCCATTTCGGGCAATTCTAGTCGGCAATACGCAGTCAAACATATCAATTCCGCGAATCGCTCCATCAATTAGGGAGTCAGGAGACCCTACACCCATGAGGTAACGCGGTTTGTCTGTCGGCAACCACGGAGTCGTGAATTCAAGTGTGCGATTCATGACATCTTTCGGCTCTCCTACAGATAATCCCCCAACTGCATACCCAGGAAAATCCATAGATACGAGGTCTTGTGCACTTAACTTACGCAGATCCTCATATTCCCCACCTTGAACGATACCAAACAGGCCTTGGTCATGTGGACGCTGGTGTGCTTCTAAGCAGCGTTCCGCCCAGCGAGATGTACGTTCTACTGATTTTTTCATGTATTCATGTGTAGCAGGATATGGCGGACATTCGTCAAATGCCATCATGATATCAGAACCAAGGTCGTTTTGGATGTGCATCGCTTTTTCCGGCGATAAGAAAAGCTTGTCTCCGTTCATATGGTTGCGAAAGTGTACCCCTTCTTCTTCAATCTTACGTAGGTCGCTCAGACTGAATACCTGGAAGCCCCCAGAATCAGTAAGAATGGCGCGATCCCAGTTCATGAATTTGTGAAGCCCGCCCGCTTCTTTGACGATTTCATTACCTGGACGCAGCCATAGGTGATAGGTGTTGCTCAGGATGATTCCTGCACCCATTGCTTTGACGTCTTCTGGGGACATTGTTTTTACGGTGGCAAGTGTTCCTACTGGCATGAATACTGGTGTTTCAAAGCTTCCGTGTGGTGTGTGGACAATGCCAAGGCGCGCGCCTGTTTGTTTACATGTTTTGATTAGTTCATATCTGATTGCTGTCATTGTATTCTCCTTAGGATTTCTATAAAGCATTTCATTGATTTGGCAAACTCCTGTAGAGTTCCGTTCCTGATGTTTTCTGCAGGCAGTATATAAAGCTTTTTGTGACATTGGTCAAACTAAAGCGACACTTCTAGTTGCACATCCTTAGGCTCTCTATCATAAATAGGCTGGTGAATTTCTTGAGCAGGCAAACAGCCCATTTTTTTGTAAAAATGCTGTGTTTCGACCGCTGGATGAGCACCTATATAAAGTTTGTTCGCCCCCATCTCTCTTGCTTTTTCCATCGTTTTTCGGAAAAGCTTTTCTCCTATCTTTTGTCCTCTATAGTCTGCAGAAACATGGATAAAGGATAGTTCCAGATAGGTTGATTCCGTTCCAAATTGATCTGGTTCAATGACAGAAAAGCCTAGTAGCTTTCCGTCTTCTTTCACACAGATTACTGCTCCACCTTTTTCGGCTGTTTTTTTAAGATGTAATGCGATGTTCTGTTTCTGTTGCTCGTTCCAATCATCTACAAAGGCATCCTTTTTTTTCAGCAGTTGATCGTTATCCATCACATAGACATCCTTCGTTTCCTGATACCGCTTAAAGCCTGATAGAAAATTCCCGGTAATCTCTTTTTGATCAAGGATAAATATGTTCATTCTTTCTGCTCCCCTTCAAGAGAGTTCCATTATAAAATCAGCATTGCATCGCCAAAGCTGAAAAAGCGATATCGTTGTTTAACGGCTTCTTCATATGAGTGCATAACGTGTTCGCGGCCGGCAAGAGCGCTGACGAGCATGATTAATGTGGATTTTGGAAGGTGGAAGTTTGTTATCATGCCGTCAATGGCTGCAAACTTATAACCCGGGTATATGAATATGTTTGTCCATCCGTTCGCCTCTTTAAACTCTCCATGATCGCGTGCAATTGTTTCAAGTGTTCGTGTCGAAGTGGTGCCTACTGTGATAATTTTTCCACCATTGCTGCGAACCTCGTTTAAAAGTCTTGCAGTGCCTTCTGACATCTGATAAAACTCTGCATGCATATCATGCTCTTCTACGGAATCCACGCTAACTGGCCGGAATGTACCAAGGCCTACATGAAGGGTAATGAAAGCAGTGTGTACTCCTTTATCCTTCAATGCATCTAGCAGTTCTTCTGTAAAATGGAGACCTGCTGTCGGAGCTGCAGCTGAACCAGTTTCCCTTGCAAAGACAGTCTGATAACGGTCGCGGTCTTCTAGTTGTTCTTTGATATATGGAGGTAGCGGCATTTCACCTAAGCTATCTAATACTTCGTAAAAGATGCCTTCATAGCGGAAATCAAGTTTTCTACCGCCATGCTCGCTTTCACCGGTGCAAATGGCAGTTAAACGACCATCGCCGAAGGATACCACAGTGCCTTCTTTTACACGTTTAGCAGGCTTAATGAGGGTTTCCCATGTGTCACCTTCTATTTGTTTCAATAGTAGTACTTCAATTTTTGCCCCTGTTTCACTTTTGACGCCAAAAAGACGTGCAGGCAATACTCTTGTATCATTAAGGACAAGGCAATCGCCTTCATTTACGTAGTCCAAGATGGAGCGGAAAGTGGGTTCGTGTGTTAGTTCTCCGGTTTGTTTGTTTAGTACCATTAGGCGTGATGCTTCTCTTTGTTCTAGTGGAGTTTGTGCGATCAGTTCTTCTGGTAAATGGAAATCAAATAAATCTATCTTCATAGTGTCACCTTTTCTTGTTTGCTATCTTAGTATATCGTTGACTCCTGTATCCTTCCGTTCCAGGTGTTCGCTTATCCAGAGGACGGTGTTTGAGCCTCTTCATTGCGTTGGTAACCACTGAAAAAAAAACCTAATTAAAGTGTTGTTTATACACAGCTGTGGATTTCCGCAAATGGCTTCGCTTTCCTAGGGGCGCTGCTGGAGCCTCCTCGGCTTCGCCGAAAATGCGTAGCATTTTTGAGTGGCTTCCTTCATTTGTGGGTCTCAAGTAACCGTTTCTCCCGGAGGAGTCTTACACCTTGCACTTCAGTCTACAGGTGGATTCTCTTTTATCTAAAGCGTCCGATGAAATAAAATATAAGACTGAGTACGATGCTGATGATGATGGAGGTTACAATTGGGAAGAAGAAGGTTACATTGCCTTTTTTCACAATGATGTCTCCTGGGATTTTTCCGACCACTTGCCAGAGAAATCCTACGATTAAAAGCGCCGCTCCAATTACCATCAGCATTTTAGGCAATTCCATTATTCTTTTGGCACCTCCATATTAAAATGACGGTACACTAAGTCTGTCACGACCCGGCCGCGTGGAGTTCGTTGGAGAAACCCAATTTGCAGGAGGTAAGGCTCATACACATCTTCAATGGTATGAGATTCTTCTCCTATGGTTGCTGCGATTGTATCCACTCCAACCGGACCACCACGGAACTTTTCAATGATGCCCATCAGTAGCTTATGGTCGATATGATCTAATCCAAGTTTATCTACCTGCAAGCGATCTAACGCTTCTTTTGCTAGAGATGCACTAATTGTATCTTTTCCTAATACTTGGGCAAAATCCCTCACCCTTCGCAGTAGCCTATTAGCAATACGCGGGGTTCCCCTTGCTCTTCTGCTTATCTCTGTTGCGGCGTCCTGCTCTAATCCAATCTCCAGGATCTGTGCAGTGCGAAGGCAGATTTCCGTTAACTGCTCTTCGTTGTAATACTCCAACCTGCTCAGTACTCCAAAGCGGTCTCTAAGAGGTGCTGTAAGTAAGCCCACTCTTGTAGTGGCCCCAACAAGCGTGAAAGGAGGAAGATCAAGACGGACAGATTTGGAAGTTGGCCCCTTCCCTATCACGATATCCAAACAATAATCCTCCATCGCAGGATAAAGAACTTCTTCAATAGAACGATGAAGACGGTGAATTTCATCAATGAAAAGGACATCGCCCGGTTCTAATGCAGACAAAATTGCTGCAAGGTCGCCTGGACGCTCAATGGCAGGTCCTGCTGTGGTGCGAAGTTGAACCCCCATCTCATTCGCTATGATGGCTGCAAGTGTCGTTTTCCCAAGTCCAGGAGGTCCGTAAAGCAGGACATGATCCAAGGTTTCCTGGCGCATTTTTGCTGCTTGTATAAACACTTCCAGGTTTTCCTTCACTTTATCTTGTCCAATATATTGCTGCAGGGTTTGTGGCCTTAAACTATACTCTAAAGAATGCTCCTCTAAGGTTGCATCCTGTGAAACCATCCGATCATCCATCATGTGGTTCCCCCTTTCCTAAGTCAGTGTGTAATGTCCCATATTATTTCAATAGGAGCTGTAATGCTCTTTTTACATATTGATCTGTAGATAGATCTTCTTTTTTCAATGCAGGCACAATTTTTTTGATTTCCCGGTCACCATAACCTAATACTTTCAATGCCTCTAAAGCTTCATCCAATGCAGAGCTGGAAGTTGTCGTGACATTTACCTCTACATCAGGCTGAAAAAGATCTGGAAAAGCACTTGGTACTAGGTCGTTGAGCTTGCCTTTTAGATCTAATATTATTTGTCTTGCTGTTTTTTTCCCCACACCCGGGAATTTGACGAGGAATTTTTCATCTTCATTTTCTATAGCATGTACAACCTGTGCCGGCTGACCAGATGCTAAAATGGCAAGTGCACCTTTTGGACCGATGCCTGTAACGTTTAAAAGCTTCATAAACAGATTTTTATCTTCTCTCGTTTTGAAACCATATAGGGCCAAAATATCTTCCCTGACATGCTGATATGTATAAATGGTCACTTCTTTGTCGCGGTTCACTTGATAAATGAAAGGGTTTGGCGCATTCACCTGATAGCCCACTCCCATCACTTCCACCACAACGTATTCCGGTGACACGTATTCGACAAAACCTCTAATAAAATCGATCAACGTAAAAATACTCCCCTTTTCGTTCAACTTCTACTCTCCATTTTACCATGAATAGAAGAAACTATCGGCTCAAAAGAAAAAGATAGCATATTTTAATGCAATTGTTAAGGTAAATTAACCTTGACCTGACCAATGCGAAAAACAGACCAGCAAGATGCCGGCCTGTTCATTGTTTTTTGGTCGTATAAGGCTTGAATGTCTCCAATACTTGTACATAATCATCTTTGGTGCCCACTTTAATTCCACCTTTTAATTGCTCGTGCTGGTGGCTTTCCAATTTTCCTACATCAATCTGGAAAAAGGATTGGATAATCTTGGATGCCTCTGTTGGCTTTCCTTCATATATGGTTAGAATTCCATCATCGGTGATTCCAAAGTATCCATTGGATTTCAATAAAGGTGATATGTCATCAATGTATTGTTGAAACACAACTTGTTCTCCATCCAGATCGATAACCTGCCAATCTTCGTATTGAGCCCAAAAGTCTTCCATTGCCCAAACGGTCTCATCCAGAATTTCCTCACTGACCTCGCCATCGAGATAGATTCGCTCCAACACAACCTTCAATGTCAATGGACCGTTTACTTCAAACGCATCCTCAAGTACTTCTTCATCCACATATTCATTCTCATCTGCTGCACCTTCATAAGTGGCAAACGTATAAAACAATCCAGATGCGGCAACGAAGACAACTACCAGTAGGATCCACTTTTTAAGTATGATGGGTTTCATTGTTACATTGCCCCCTCACATTCTCTTTAGTTTAATTTCTATCCCAACAAATTATTGGTCTTATCCTTTTTTAGTTTGACCATATTTAGAAATATTAACCATGAGTAAGTGGAAAATTTAATCACAGAAAAAAAGCACTTACCCTCTGGTAACTGCCAAAATGAAATAATGGTCGTCACTAAGGTCTTCATAACCACCATGAGGACCTCTCTTCTCCTTTTTCCTCGTCACTGAGGTCTTCATAACCACCATGAGGACCTCTCTTCTCCTTTTTCCTTGTCACTGAGGTCTTCATAACCACCATGAGGACCTCTCTTCTCCTTTTTCCTCGTCACTGAGGTCTTCATAACCACCATGAGGACCTCTCTTCTCCTTTTTCCTTGTCACTGAGGTCTTCATAACCACCATGAGGACCTCTCTTCTCCTTTTTCCTCGTCACTAAGGTCTTCATAACCACCATGAGGACCTCTCTTCTCCTTTTTCCTCGTCACTGAGGTCTTTATAACCACCATGAGGATCTCTCTTCTCCTTTTCCCGTCACTGAGGTCTTTACATCGTCTATCAAGAATCCCCTGAAGACTATAGATCCATTCAATAATCTCCTATGTAGAAAAAACAGCCCCTATCTTAAGAGGCTGTTCCCAAAAAGTTATCTTGTCATGGTGCGATAAATTCCACGCATTGTTTGATCTAGATCTTGCAAATGCCATTCTCCATTACGCAAGTCATTGTCCACACTTCTGACTGTACTGTACACACTTGCATCAACGGCAACGCGTACGTCTTTATTTTTCAGCAGCGGATTAACTGCTTCACGCACTTCACGTTTTATTTGACGTGTATCATCTGCTCCATTTTCTGGATTTACCGCAACAAGCACTTCATCCCCATTGATTAAAACACGGGCATCATCGACTCCATCCACCTTAGAAGCACGTTTTACGACCCGATTTGCAAGGTTCCCATCATAATTATTGTAATACGAAGGATTCCCGACATTCTCGATCCCGTTTAGATGTCCGTGATAGTTCTGATCTGTCCGACTGTAATGTGGCGTATCATACCCAATATTCAAATCCCCGCCATCAAAATTACGGTTTGTTTCATTTCTGACTCCATTTTCTTTGTTACGTCTTACTCTGGTTTCGTCGTAGATCACAGATCGGTCCAAAATTTCATTCAAAGGACCATCATTATCCTCCAGAAGACGGGCATTTCCCCTTTCTTCCGGTTCGCGACGTGTACGGTCATTGTTTACATAAGGATTGTGTTCGCTTGTATAATACCCAATAGGTCTTGTTTCCTCATAATACCTATTGTCTGTTGCACTTTCCTTTTGGCCGCATCCCGTAAGACCGCCTACTAAAAGTGCCGCAGAGGTTACAGTGAATAGTGACTTCCTCAATGTAAAAACCCCCTAACGAGTCAGTTGAGTACAAAAGATGTACTCTCCATTAGGGTGACATGTTAAGGGGTGTTTTATTTTGTTAGTTCTCTCCAAGCTTTTAAAATTTTGGAGGTCCGTATGCCAGTTGACGTTTATGCTCTGTACGTTTATGCATTCTATCAATGATTTGCTTATCTTTTTCAGGAATTTCCTCGCCCTTAAGATAGCTGTCGATCATGTTGTAAGTTGTACCCATCTCATTTTCATCCGTCTGGCCTTCCCACAATCCTGCACTTGGCGGCTTACTGATGATGCTGTCTGGTACTCCGAGTACTTTCGCCATTTCACGAACTTCGCCTTTGGTTAATTTCACAAGTGGAACTAAGTCTACTCCACCGTCTCCATATTTAGTAAAATAACCAGTATGCCATTCTGCCGCATTATCAGTACCAACTACCAAATAACCATAATTGTTAGCCACTGCATAAAGGGTTGTCATACGAAGGCGTGCACGTGTATTTGCATCACCAAGTCTGGATGTTTCTTCGTTCCATTCGCCTTTTTCCTTTAGCTGTTTTTCCATTGCAGAAAAAAGAACGGTGTGTGTCTCAGAAAGGTCGATAGTCGTATGAGAAATTCCACAGCTCTCGATAACATCTAGCGCATATTCTTGATCTTTCGGATCACTTTTACAAGGCATAATGACGCCTAGAGAATCTTCAGGAAATGCCCTTTTAATTAAATGAGCGACAACAGCGGAATCGATTCCACCGCTTACCCCAACAATTGCTCCATTCAGTCCTGCATCTTTTACTTTTTCTTGTATCCATTGTACCAACTTGGAAATTTTTTCTTCCATTACGTATTCTTCCCTCCAATTAGCAATATAAGTTATTGTATCAGATTGTTGTAATTCGTCAAAAATTGTTTGCGCAAATCCCAAGTAGAAATAAAGTAGGAAAGGTTGGCAAAGCTGCTTGGCATCCTTGTATCGCCGCTTGAGTGTGAAAAGTGGTTCCCTTCTCGTAAAATGTCCATTGGAAAAGACAGCGCCGTCCTAAACCAAGGCTGTCCTTTGCCCAATTCAATTAAAAAGGCATGAGGTTGAAATAAGCTACTATTCCATTTTATAAAAGGAAGTATTCTGCTTGCATATTGGATATAATCCCACTCCGCACTTCCAACTGAAAGTAAATCATAATCAATTAAATACACCTTATTGTCTGCAGCTCTAATAAAATTATGACTCGCCACATCACCATGAAGTACCACTTTCTCTGTTTGCACATATTCTTTCATCAACTCATTCAGTGCAAAATGACTATAGTATACAATTTCACCGATTACATGGGGGTTAAACCACTTTGCTAAAAATGGGACATGACTTTCAAAATTTTCAAGTCGGTTTTGCCATTTGACAACCGTGTTTTCTTGCGGCAACTCAGATGGCAGATTGGATAGGATTGTTTTACTGTATTGATGAAAATTTTGCAGGGTATTCAGTCCATCTGTTCTATCCTCTGTCTTGGAAAAGCTGAACTTTCGCTTAGGAACTATATACTTTAACAACACCCATACTAATCCTTGGTCTACAAGAAAGAATTGACCATCATTAAATTTTTCGTACATAAGCCCCGTATGAAAACCGTTCTTATGTAGAAGATGGCTAAAACGTATGATGGATTCCAGATTGCCAGGTTCCGCGTAGCCCTTTAAAATATATAAACCTTTTTCTGCTTGTATTTTATAGAGATTATTTTTTATTTTACTGTAGGAATGTATTGCAAGCTTTGTTTCCCGGGAGAGACGAAAGAAAAGACGATTTCGATTGAAATCGTCTCTAAAGATCGGTTGATCAGTTTTCATCATCAATTTCTGGACCTTCAAAATCTGATCCTTCATTTCGCTCTTCATTTGAAACCCCGTACCCATAACCTTGAGGATTATAATAGCCCGGAGCAACAGGATAGCCATAAGGAGCATAACCATAAGGAACATCGTTTCGATAACCTTGAGGTGCTCCACAGCCACAATCTCCACCGGAGCTTGCTCCTGCAACTTGCTGCTGATTACCGTCCATTGGTCCGAATCCTGAACCTGGAGATACTGGCCCCATCGGATAGCATGGATACCCTCCCATTGGTCCCATAGGCATTCCTTGTGGCATCATTTGTGGCATGCCCATTCCTGGCATCATTCCTGGCATGCCCATTCCTTGCATTCCTGGCATCATTTGTGGCATGCCCATCCCTTGCATTCCATTTTGAGCCATTTGATCTTGAACACCCATTACGGCACTTTCCATCTCTTCATTGCTCATGTTCGGCATTTGGCCCATCTGTTGCAGCTGTTGCATTTGCTGCATCATTTGTTGTTGCATTTGCCCGTAATCAACATCAGGAGACTCTTCGCCTTGTTGCACTCCCATTACTTGTGATCCATCCATTCCTTGCATTCCAGGCATCATCCCCGGCATTCCCATTCCTTGCATTCCTGGCATCATCCCCGGCATTCCCATTCCTTGCATTCCTGGCATCATCCCCGGCATTCCCATTCCTTGCATTCCTGGCATCATCCCTGGCATTCCCATTCCTGGGCCACCCCATCCTGGTCCCCATCCGTGATGGTGATGATGGTGTGGTGGATATGGAGGGCATAATCCGCTTCCTGGCAATACAGGTGATACTGGATAGCATTCTTCCATAGCTGGTTGTTGCACTCCCATTACCTGTTCAGGACTTTCAGGACTCTCTTCTTTAGGCTTTGGTATGTTTACAGGCATGTTCACATTTGGCATGTTCACATTTGGCATCTTTATGTTCGGCATTTTTGCGTTCGGCATTTTGATGTTCGGCATCTTCGGCATTTTTTCATTAGGCTGCTTGTGCGGAACATTAACCGTCAAATAATTATTTACATCCACTTCGGGAAAATACGGCTTCAATTGCGGCATTTTCGGAGTGTATGGTGTTTTCTGCGCTTCTTTTACTGGTTGCTCTTTTACTGCAGGCTTTTTCGGCATCTCCTTATAAGGATGTTGCGCTTTAGGCGCCTGTACGCCCATTACTTGCTTTGGCGCTTCTTTCGTCACACCCATCACTTGGCTTTCTTTCTTGACAGGTACCCCTGCCATCGGCACTTTTATTTTCATTCCAGGCATAATCATGTCAGGATTGCTTAGTTGTGAATTCGATTTCTTTAGTTCTTCGAAGTTCACATTGTATTTCTGGGCAATCTTCCACAATGTATCCCCTTTTTGGACAATATGGATTTTCAAGGATTTTCCCTCCTTAGCAAAGTCTTTACAGTCTATGAGTTGTGTAGGCATTTTGCCACTATTCTTCAACTCAACTTATGCGTCAAAAGGGGAGTTTATGATAAAAAACATGGACACCGCAGGGAAAAATAAATTTTTTCCGACGGTGCCCATTTTTATGATTTGCTTAAACACCGCTGTGGATTTCCTCAATTGGCTTCGCTTTCCTAGGGGCGGTGCTTGAGCCTCCTCGCTGCGCTTCGGGGTCTCAAGCTACCGCTATCTCCCTCAGGAGTCTCCGCCTTTTGCTTCAATCCACAGCTAGAAACTGCATTCTTTAAAATTAAACCTTAACTGTACTTTTTTATGCGTGTTCGAGCATTTTGTTTAGTGCTGAGATGGATTGTTGTGCTACATCTTGTTCGACTTGGATCCTGTTGATGATTTGTCCGCTTTCAATGGATTCCAGTGCCCATAGTAGGTGGGGAAGGTCGATGCGGTTCATGGTGAGACATGGACACATGTTTGGATTAAGCGAAACAATCTCCTTGTCTGGGTGCTGTTGGATAATTCTGTTTACCAAGTTCATCTCTGTCCCGATTGCCCACTGGCTGCCGGCTTCCGCTTTTTCTATTGTTTCAATGATATATTTCGTACTTCCTGCGAGGTCACTTTTTTGGACCACTTCCCATGTACACTCTGGATGTACGAGAATCTTCATCTCAGGTTTATCTCTTCTCAACTGCTCAATATTGCCAAGGGTGAATTTTTCATGAACAGAACAATGCCCTTTCCAAAGGATTACTTTTACCTTAGATGGGTCACCGTCGTATTCCAGTTCATCTGTTATCGGATTCCAAACAGCCATTTCTTCTAAAGGAATCCCTAAATCATAAGCTGTATTTCTACCCAGATGTTGATCTGGTAAGAATAAGATTCTTTCTTTTTGTGTGAATGCCCATTTCACCATTTTGTGCGCATTAGAGGACGTAACAGTAGCCCCTCCCCTTTTTCCGCAAAAGGCTTTAATGGCTGCAGTGGAGTTCACATACGTCAATGGCAGCATTGTCTCGCCAAAAACCTTTTCAAGCTTTTCCCACGCCCGCTCCGTTTGATGAATATCAGCCATATCCGCCATGGAACAGCCTGCCCTCATATCTGGCAATACCACTACTTGATTTTCATTCGTCAAAATGTCTGCAGTCTCCGCCATGAAATGCACGCCGCAAAAAACAATATAGCTGGCAGTAGTGTCCGCTGCAGCTTGTGCAAGTTGTAAGGAATCCCCTGTCGCATCAGCAAATTCAATTACTTCATCTTTCTGATAGTGATGTCCAGGAATAAAAAGATCCGCTCCAAGCTTCTCCTTTATTTCCTTAACTCTGTTTCTCATTTCCTCTGTCGTCATATCACGATATTTGGCAGGCAACAGCCCGTTATCTTTTTTCACTAAATCTAGTATGTTCATCTTAGTTAACTCCTTTCGCCCCAACGTTGAAACTAATATCTAATGATTTTGCTGAATGGGTCAGCAGTCCTAACGAGATGTAATCAACACCTGTGTCCCTGTAGGATGCGAGGTTTGTTAGATTAATACCGCCTGATGCTTCTGTTGTAATATGCATTGGCACATGCTCGATATAATCTTTTATTTCTTCCGGTGTGCGGTTATCAAACATGATGACGTCTGCACCAGCCTCCACAGCTTCCTGAACCTGTGCCAGCGATTCTGTTTCCACTTCAATTTTGACCATATGGCCGACTTTTTCACGCACACGTTGAACAGCGTTTGTGATGCTCCCGGCAAACTCGATATGATTATCCTTAATCATCACACCATCATACAATCCAAAACGGTGGTTGTATCCTCCACCGCAAGTAACAGCATATTTTTCCAACATTCTTAAGCCCGGAGTCGTTTTTCTTGTATCACAGACTTTTGTATGGTTGCTACTAAGCTCTGAAACCGCAGCTGCAGTCAACGACGCAATTCCACTCATTCGCTGCATCAAATTCAACGTCACTCTTTCTGCACCAAGTAAAGCCCTCATCTTTCCTTCCGCTTTTGCAATTACTTCCCCTTTTTCCAGTTTGTCTCCATCTTGTTTAAAAAGAGTGACCTGGACTGCTGGGTCTAGTAAGCGCATAGCTTCGATAACAATCTGTTCACCTACGAAAATACCATTTTCTTTTGCAATAAACGTCCCTGATCCTATTTCATTTTCAGCAAAAAGCGCCTCAGAAGTTAAGTCTTTTTCCCCTATATCCTCTTTATAAAAATGACGCAGCATCTCTTGCAGCATGATTATATTCATCTATCTCGTTCTCCTTTCCCAATGCGCTCTCTCTCTGTTGAACATGCAAAATCCGGACCTGTCTCCAAGATTCTTTAGCTACTGGAAAATCAGAACGAAAATGAGCTCCTCGACTTTCCTTTCGTTGAAGGGCAGCTTCCGTAATCAAATAGCATAACTGAAGCATGTGGATGGTCTCTATTTCCTTTATTTGTAAAATATCTGTTAGTTGATTTATCGCCTTGCAGTATGGTTGGAAAAGTTCGAGCCAATCCTTTAACTCCACTAACCCTTCCTCATGCCGGACAATTCCAGCGTGCTTCATCATCATGTGTTGAATTTCTTCTTTTGATGGAAGTGGCACTGCCCTCTGCTGAAGCAAATCCGTATCTATTTTGTCCGTAGATGTTTGGTGACAAAACAAATGATGGCTTATGACTTTCCCTGCTAAAAGATGATCGGCAAGCGTCTTTGAAAAAACGATGGTCTCAAGCAAGGAGTTACTCGCCAACCGGTTTGCTCCATGCACCCCATTACAGGCAGCTTCTCCAACAGCATACAAGCCTTGTAGCGTCGTTTCTCCGTGTACAGTTGTATGAATACCGCCCATATAAAAGTGAGCTCCCGGTACGACTGGGATGAGATGGGTCTTTAAGTCGATCCCATGCTTTGTGCATAGCTTCGTGATGGCAGGAAACCTTGTCTGGAATTGCTCCACGTTGGAGATATTCAAATATACTTTTTCGTCATTGTCCAACTCTTGAAAAATGGCACGGGAGACCACATCTCTTGGTGCCAAGTCTTTCATTGGATGTACATGTTCCATGAACCGATGGCCTTTACCATTTTGGAGAAATGCTCCTTCCCCTCGAACTGCTTCTGAAACAAGTCCGACCGCTATTCCGTCTACAGACAGCATCGTAGGGTGAAACTGCATGAATTCCAAATCTGTCAATGTCGCTCCCGCCTGATAAGCGAGTGACAGTGCCATGCCTGTAATGCTCTCATTATTTGACGTATAAGGATACAGGGACCCCGCTCCACCTGTTGCCAAAATCACTTTTGTGGCAAAGTAATTGGTCCGTTCTCCATTAGAATTAAGGGTTTGAACTCCACAGCATTGATCATTTTGGACATGCAACTTGATAACGGTTTCATGTTCTACCATTAATACTTTTTTAGAAAGCTTGGAATGGAGCCATTCCATCAATTCCTTGCCGGTTTGATCTCCACCGGCATGAAGGATTCTTCTTTTTGAATGAGCACCTTCCATACCAAGTGAAAAATCACCAAGAACATCACGATCAAACTGCATCCCATTTTGGATTAATGCCTGCAACTCACCTGGCCCACATTTTGTCAGTAATTCCACCGCATCTTCCTCATTGTGGTAACACCCTGCAGCAAGCGTGTCTTCGTAATGCAATTGCCAAGAATCTGTATGTTCGATAGCACAAGCAACTCCTCCTTGTGCAAGAAAAGAATTATTATCATTTTTACTCGACTTTGTGAAGATAATCACATTCATATGTTCACTTAAATAATTTGCAGTCAACAAAGCAGATAGTCCACTTCCGACTACAATCACATCTCGCTGTAAACTAGACACAAAAAAACCTCCTGTGTATATAAGTGTCTTGACACCTATATTTACATATTTCTATACTAATGACAAGAGATTTTTTCAAAGACCGAAAGATTGCTAGATATTACTAGATTTAGCAGTCATCTAAGGGGAGGGAGTTTTCTAACATGATCTATCTCGATTACGCGGCTACTACCCCCATGAGCAATGAAGCCTTGGAGGCCTATCAGCACGTGGCACGGAATTATTATGGAAACAGCAGCAGTTTACACGACACAGGCACCACCGCAGCGGATTTATTGGAAACCTGCCGAGGCGAGCTTGCAAGGCTGATTTCTGGGCAAAAAGAAGGTATTTATTTTACTAGCGGCGGAAGTGAGGCAAATCTTCTTGCCATACGCACCTTGTTAAAAGGGTGTGGACAAAATGGAAAGCATATCATCACCACCGCAACAGAACATGCTTCCATTCATTCCCTATGCAAGACATTGGAAAAAGAGGGCTATGAAGTTACGTGGTTACCCGTGGACTCCAATGGAATTATTGCTCTTTCCCAATTAAGAGCAGCATTACGCGAGGATACTTGCCTTGTGTCGGTCCATCATGCTAATTCAGAAACTGGAATCTTACAGCCGCTTGAAGCAATTGGGGAACTCCTTAAGGAGAAAAACATCCACTTTCATAGCGATTGTGTCCAGACATTTGGTAAAATACCAATAGACGTGGAAAAGCTCCACCTTACAAGTATCTCGATATCATCCCATAAAATATATGGACCAAAAGGCGTCGGAGCCTTATATATCGATCCAAAAGCAACTTGGAAATCCATTTACGAAGGCGCTAGTCATGAGAAAGGAATGCGCCCCGGCACAGTAGACATCCCGGGTATCGCTTCATTCCTAACTGCTGCCCAACAAATGGAGGCATCCATGGAGGATATAAAAGAAAAATATGAAACGATGCGGATCCACTTTCTCAGACTGATTCAACAATCCTGGCTTCCCGTTGTTGTCGAAGGGGAACGTGTACAAGGCCTTCCACATATCCTCGGCTTGAGAATACCAGGTATCGAAGGACAGCACGTCATGCTTGAATGCAACCGAAGAGGTATTGCGATCTCTACAGGAAGCGCTTGTCAAATGGGATCCCAATCGCCTTCAAGAACAATGATTGCCACCGGTAAAACACCAGATGAGGCACGGGAATTCATCCGCCTTTCATTTGGAAAACAAACCACTATCAGAGACCTTGAACTTGCTTTCGGGGCACTTAAGGAAATCATAGAAGAACAGATGAAAAGGAGCGGCTAAACTTATGACACAAGAAAAGAAAGTACTTGGGGAAGAACGACGAAATCTCCTTTTGCACTGGCTGCAAACAGAAGACAAGCCGCTTACAGGCGGAGAATTAGCGGGCCGAACCAATGTAAGCCGACAAGTCATCGTCCAGGACATCTCTCTCTTAAAAGCAAAAAACGAACCGATCCTTGCAACCAGCCAAGGCTACGTCTACATGAAACCTTTCGGTGAACAGGTAAAAAAAGAGCGAATTATCGTGTCCTTCCACGAACCCCAACGGACGAAAGAAGAACTATATATCCTCGTCGACCACGGCGTAACAGTCAAAGACGTGCGAATCGAGCACCCTGTCTATGGCGATTTGAACGCATCTGTCATGGTGTCTAGCCGCGCGGAAGTAGACGCTTTTATCCGGAAAATTAAGCAAACGAATGCTTCTTATTTGTCGCAGTTGACGGATGGCACGCATTTGCATACGATAGAGGCCGATTCTGAGGAGAAGCTTGATGCAGCGTGTGCGGCGTTGAAGGATGCTGGGATGGTTGTGGAATAGGGAGTGGGGTTATGAAGCTGTTTTAGGGCTTGAAGCAGGATACAAAGAGTCTCTTTTACCTTTTTGCTGTAAGCGCGGTGGGTTCCGGCGGAAAGACAAGTTTCTATTGGACCTTACACCTGCTTTTTCCCCCGCTTCGGGCGTATAGAACCGTTCTATTTGACTTTTCCTCCTGCTTTCACCTCGCTTCGGGCTTATAGAACCGTTCTATTTGACTTTTCCTCCTGCTTTCACCTCGCTTCGGGCATATAGAACCGTTCTATTTGACTTTTCCTCCTGCTTTCACCTCGCTTCGGGCATATAGAACCGTTCTATTTGACTTTTCCTCCTGCTTTCTTCTTGCTTCGGGCTTATAGAACCGTTCTATTTGACTTTTCCTCCTGCTTTCTTCTCGCTTCGGGCTTATAGAACCGTTCTATTTGACTTTTCCTCCTGCTTTCTTCTCGCTTCGGGCTTATAGAACCGTTCTATTTGACTTTTCCTCCTGCTTTCTTCTCGCTTCGGGCTTATAGAACTGTTCTATTTGACTTTTCCTCCTGCTTTCACCTCGCTTCGGGCTTATAGAATCGTTCTATTAGACTTTTCCTCCTGCTTTCTTCTTGCTTCGGGCTTATAGAACGCTTCTATTTGACTGTTTACCCTACTTTCTCCCGGCCTCGGGCGTATAGAACCGTTCTATTTGACTGTTTACCCTGCTTCTTCCTCTCTTCGGTCGTATAGAATGCGCGCCCCCACCAACAACAAAAAACCGCCCAAAGATGCACCTAACTTCAGCACCCCTAGACGGGTTTTCCTAACAAAACAACACTATTTCAATAAATAACTATTATATCTCCCCAACACTTTCACCGAACACCCAAGTGCCTCCAGCTCCTCAATCGCTGGCGGAATCAACGGATGAGCCGCTTCCTCATTAATATCAATAATGAAAAAATAATTACCCAAACCCGTTTTCATTGGGCGGGACTCTATTTTTGACAGGTTAAGCTTTCTCCATGCAAATACGGATAACACTTGGTGAAGTGCGCCGGATTGGTCCGTTGGGAGCGACACCATTAGTGTAGTCTTCTCTCCAACATTACCGTATTCTCCATTTTGAAGCATCACTGTCTCATCGCGATGCAGGATAATAAACTTGGTATGATTGTTGTCATAGTCATGAATGTTTTCTTGCAATACACTTAAGTTATATTCTTTTGCAGCAAGCGAATTTGCGATGCAGGCGGCCTTTTTGGAAAGCCTGTGATCGGAAATCAGTTTTGCGGCAGCGGCAGTGGAGGACGTGGTTTCATACACTGCATTCGGATAGTTTTTATGTAAGAATTTATGGCATTGGGCAATTGCGTGGGAGTGGGAATAGATTACTTCCAGCTCTCCGCCATTTTTTATATGATCAGGATGAACTAATAAATGCTGACTAATTGGAATGGTCAGTTCGCCGACAATCGGCAAAGGACAGTCGTGAATAAGGTAATCAAGCGTCACATTGACAGATCCTTCAATTGCATTCTCAAGTGGAACGACCGCCATGTCGACCTTGCCTTCTAACACTGCATCCATGCACTCAGGTATTGTGGAAAACGCTTTTTTACTAGACTCTGGAAAAAATTTTGTAACCGCCATATCAGTAAAGGTTGCTTTTGGTCCTAAAAATCCAATTCTTGTCATGCTCTCTACTCCCCTATCTCCACTATGCTTCCTTAGGGTAACACATGTACTAAAACTTAAGCGCCTGTCCCTAAGATCTCTACTTTATCTACAAATTCTAATCGCTTCAGCATCGAAAGTAAAGCGTTGATATCACCTTTTAAGCCAGACATATCAAGGGAAAGCGTCACATTTGCCTTTCCTTGCAGTGGAATGGTCTGGTGAATGGTCAACACATTACAGCCGACAGTTGCTACCGTTGCAAGAAGTTGCGATAACGCACCTGTCTGATCTTCTAGGTGAAAAAACAAGGTCATGATTTTTTCTTTTACCATAGTGTGAAACGGAAAAACGGTGTCACGATATTTGTAAAAGGCACTGCGGCTGAGGTCCACTTTTTGAACCGCTTCAGCGATGGAATCCACTTTGCCGCGTGCAAGCATTTCTTTTACTTCAATCGACTTTTTCATCGCTTCTGGCAGGACGTCCTCCCGCACTAAAAAAAACTTCTCCTCTAACATCGGATATCTCTCCTTTTTTTAAGGGATATTCTTTCAATTATCTCGTTAACTTCCTGTTGACTTTAGCTCTAGGTGTTCGCTTTCCTCGGGGCGGTGCTTGAGCCTCCCCGGCAAGCCTGCGGGGTCTCAAATCTACCGCTACCTCCCGCCGGATTCTCACACCTTACGCTACAGTCAACAGGAGGTAATCACTGCAAGTATTATGTATATGTAAAGAAGAGAGGATAAAATGAATTATCCCCTCTGGCCAATCTATTCAACAAATTCGAATTCGTATTTCTGTAGACGTACGATGTCGCCGTCTTTGGCACCGCGTGCACGCAATGCTTCATCAACACCCATACCACGAAGCTGACGGGCAAAACGTTTGATGGACTCTTCATGGTTGAAGTTGGTCATTACAAACAGTTTTTCAAGTTTTTCACCTGACAAGACATAGGCACCGTCCGGATCACGTGTAATCATAAATGGAAGTTCTTCTTCCTCGTGCTTATAAACCACGCGTTGCTCAATTGCTTCTTCTTCATATAATGGATATTCTGGAGCATGTTCAAGCTCATCCGCGACTGCATATAAAAGGTCACGCAGACCGCTGCGAGTTAGCGCAGAGATAGGGAATACTTTTACATCATCGCCTACTTGCTGCTTGAATGTCTCAAGATTTTCTTCTGCATCCGGCATGTCCATCTTGTTTGCTACAACAATTTGCGCACGCTCTGTCAGACGCAGGTTATATTCTTTTAACTCTTCATTAATCGTTTTGTAATCTTCATAAGGATCGCGGCCTTCTAATCCGCCCATATCCACGACATGGATGATGACCCTTGTACGCTCGATGTGACGAAGGAATTGATGTCCAAGCCCCACACCTTCATGTGCCCCTTGAATCAATCCAGGTAGATCGGCCATAACAAAGCTGCGGCCATCTTCGGTTTCTACTACCCCAAGGTTAGGTACGATCGTAGTAAAGTGGTATTCCGCAATTTTCGGTTTTGCTGCAGAAACTACGGAAAGAAGTGTGGATTTCCCTACACTTGGGAATCCTACAAGTCCTACATCCGCAAGCACTTTCAACTCAAGAACAACATAGCGCTCTTGACCTGGTTCCCCGTTTTCAGCAACTTCTGGAGCAGGGTTTCTTGGTGTAGCAAATCGTGTATTACCGCGACCTCCGCGGCCACCCTTTGCTACTACATATTGCTGGCCGTGTTCTGTTAAGTCAGCCAATGTTTCTTTTGTATCATCGTCCATAACGACAGTTCCCGGTGGAACCTTTACAATCATGGCTTCCGAATTTCTTCCGTGCTGGTTTTTGGACATTCCATGTTCTCCACGGTTTGCTTTAAAGTGACGCTTGTAACGGAAATCCATTAGTGTGCGTAAGCCTTCTTCTACTTGAAGAATGACGTCCGCTCCTTTTCCGCCATCACCGCCGGCTGGTCCTCCATCCGGTACATATTTTTCACGACGAAAGGCAACCATTCCGTTCCCGCCGTCGCCACCTTTTACATAAATCTTGACCTGATCGACAAACATTGATTATTCACTCCGATATGTCAAAAGGTTGATAAAACACCTTTTGCGTTCATTTTTTAAAGCTTGTAAGACACTTGGATAGTACTTTGCTCTTGGGTTATTTCTTGTTCAACCACTGAGAAGCTCTCCGGCTGTCTTTGCAGCCACTCCGTTAAAAAGTCTGTATCTTCTAGTATTCCATTTATATCAAAAAAGAAACGAATTTCCGCTTCTTCTATATGCAAACTTAAAAACAAATGGTTATCTGCTTTTTTGTTTACCGCATTTTCCAGGTCGGTAAACAAAGAAGAAATCCATTTGTACAATAGCTCATCCGCTTTTGACAGATTTACAGGCTCTCCGATAATTTCATATTCCAACGAAAATAGTCTTGGTTCCCAATGGAATGTAATCAGATATTCCGCAAATGCAGGGGCTTGTAAATTCGTCAAGTTGGATTCGTGATTGGCCTCAAGCACAATCTCCTCTATCAAATTATTCACTCGCTCCAACCGTCCAAGCGACAAATTCGCCTTAATCAACTGAATCCGATTAAGCCAATCATGCCTCGAATGACGCAACACATCCAACGTCCCTCTATTTCTCATAATACCGTACTCCTAGTCCAAACTTTAATACCAATACCTTCTTGACTATGTCGATTATAGCACAAAAAAAGAAGAAAAGGGGGTCAGACCCCTAAAGGATTTTAGCCCTTTATGTCGAAGGGGATCACAAAGCGCTATATATAATCGCTTATAATCAAATCAACCTAAAATCGCTTGCATTAAAAAAACTCTAACCTAAACATAGGCTAGAGTTCCTTTGGAATTATGCTTCTTGAGCAACAGGATATACGCTAACTTGTTTGCGGTTACGGCCTAGGCGCTCGAAACGAACGATTCCGTCAACCTTCGCGAACAATGTATCGTCTCCTCCACGTCCAACGTTTGCTCCAGGGTAAATTTTAGTACCGCGTTGACGGTATAAAATAGAACCACCAGAAACTTGTTGACCGTCTGCACGCTTAGCGCCAAGACGTTTGGATTGAGAGTCACGACCGTTTTTAGTACTACCTACTCCCTTTTTGGAAGCAAAGAACTGAAGATCTAATCTTAACATGTATTCCACCTCCTACTTAGAAATGGTTATATAATTTCCATAGTCACGTTCAATCGTCTCTAAAGACACAACCATACCTTCTAGCAACAGTTGTACTTTTTCAAATGTCGACTCATCCAAGTCGGATGGGACCGAACACTTTAAAAATCCATCTGCCCCTTGCTCAATATCAGGAGTAACCTGACATAGTGACATAACAGCGTTCACCGCACCGAAAGATACAGCAGAAACACCGGCACACACAATATCTGCACCCTTTTTGGCAAAGTTAGCATGTCCAGTTATGGTAAACGATTGGATCAGCTTGTGATCGTCTCGTTTAATTGTAACTTTAATCATCCGATCACCTTTAAATTACAGGTTGATTGCATCAACAGTAACTTTTGTGTAAGGTTGACGATGACCTTGTTTTTTACGGTAGTTTTTCTTCGCTTTGTACTTGAATACAGTAATCTTCTTCGCACGACCTTGTTTCTCAACTTTAGCCGTTACAGTTGCTCCCGCTACTAGTGGGCTACCAACTTTAACATTGTCGCCACCAACGAAAAGAACTTTGTCGAAAGTTACTACATCTCCAGTAGCACCATCAAGTTTTTCGATGTAGATCGTTTGACCTGCTTCAACCTTGATTTGCTTACCACCTGTTTCAATAATTGCGTACATTCTCTTGCACCTCCTCAATAGACTCAGACTCGCCAGTGTCAGGTATATGTAACGAATTCACGCCCATATTTCATGGAACCTGGACTGTGCGGTTGTAGCACGGGTGCTACAAACTAACAAAGAACATCTTAGCATATTCCAAACCCTTATGTCAATAAGGTTTCACAGCGTTTTTACCCTTTCTTTCGCATCCTCGACAGAACCGGCAAAACGCACTTCAAAACGTGGTACCCCGTCGTTTTCTATAAAATAAATCTGGATACCACTTCGCTCCATTATATCAGGCAACCCCATCAGCTTGTCCACCACTTCCGGACTTGCTTCCACAACAACAGCTTCTACATCGCTTCCTTTAAACTCCAACAGTTCTCGTTCCAGCTGGTAGGTGACGGTATCTACTGAGAATACCACACCTTTCCCATCACAAGGAGAACATGGCTGCAACAGCATCTTCGTCAACGGCTCACGAACTTTTTTACGCGTCAACTGCAGCAAATTTAATTCCGTAAATCCAATTACTCTCACATGTGAGCGGTCTTTCTGTACCGCCCCCTTAACTTGACGTAGCACCTGATCTCGATCCGAACCATTAGCCATATCAATGAAATCAACAATAATGATACCACCGATCTGCCTTAGGCGAAGCTGTCTAGCAATTTCCACTGCAGCCTCGAGGTTGGTTTTCAACACGGTCTCTTGAAGCCCCGTCTTCCCTATGTATTTGCCTGTGTTTACATCAATGACCGTCATCGCTTCGGTATGTTCGATTATGATATATCCGCCGCTTGGCAGCCAAACAATCCGTTTCAACGCTTTCTCAAGCTCCTGTTCCATGCCTCTTCTTTTAAATATGCCTTCTTTACCTTGATAAAATCGGACAGGATAGCCCTTCTTTTTCAAAAACTGCGAAGTCCCCGCATGATCTACCTCCACAAGTTTTACCTCAGCAGGTGGAATCTCCCGAATTATTTTGGATAAAAAATGATCCTCTTCGTGGACTAGTGAAGGCACCTTTACTGATGCACTCTGTTTCTCCAGCACCTCAAGGAACTGTCGCTGTAACTCTAGCAGTTCTGCCTCTACAACATCTGCCGCAACATGCTCGCTTGCCGTTCGTAAAATAACCCCTTCATCCGAAGTCAGCCATTCTTGCAGAAGCTTTCGCCATTCCTGTCTTTTGGCATCCGACATTTTCTTGGAAATTGCTTTGTACATTCCAAAAGGCTGATACACGATATGTGTACCTGGAAACTCTAGAAGCCCAGTTAATTTTGCGCCTTTTGTTCCCTCGCCCTCCTTTACCACCTGCACAAGAATCGCTTCCCCTTGGTGGACAAAATGAGAGATCCCTTTCTGTTCTTTTTCCGCTTTAGAAAGTGTGGAGGTTTGATAGGAACACAAATGGTCGCGGTGAAGATATCCCGGCTTCTTTTGTCCAAATTCAACAAAAGCGGCTTGCATGCCTGGCAGGACATTCACAACGCGACCAATATAAATATTCCCTTCTATCGGATGCGTTGTCGGCCGGTCTATCAGCAGCTCAACAATTTTATCATCCTCTTTTATCGCGACTCTTTTTTCTGTCGCTTTCATATCCATAATTAACTCTATCAATGAAATAGCCTCAGCTTTCGAAGTGAAGTTTTTAGTATGAATACAGGATATCTCCTATATCAATTGTCGTCAACTTCTCCTTGAAATAAGCATGCAGCAGTTCATTTTCATCAAGCGGAGGCTGTTTGTCCTTCCCCTTCATTACAATAATATTATGCTTGCAGTCTCGCTTAAACTTCTGAAGCACCTGGTGAATCTTTTCTTTTTCATCCACAACAATCGGAGTAATCGTTGAAAACGAATTATTCTTTCCATAATAACGTTCCATCAAAAAGCGCATAAAGACAAAGTGCCGCTGCTTCCACTCTGTATATAAGGAAAAAAACAGGAACACTGTGATGATCCAAATATTAATGTGTAACGGGTCAATAACCAGATATGTTGCACAAAAAAGCGCCAAGAACACAAAGGAAGCTTGCAACGTTCGCTCATGAGCCTGTGCAAAAGCGGACGTACGACTAAACAGCAACCCCATGATTTTCCCACCATCCAACGGCCAGATCGGCAATAGGTTCACGAGGAAAATCATGATATTAAAAGTAAAAAACAGTTCCCACATGCCACCAGAAAGATAACCAAGCTTAAAAAGGAGGAATGCGCCTGCTGAAAGCCATACATGCTGCAGGGGACCAGCAAGCGTCACAACCAGCTCCTCTTTTAATGGACGGTTTCCATGCTCCTCCATCTCGGCAACCCCGCCAAATGGCAGCAACAACACCTGTTTGATGCGCCAATTATAGTGAGTTGCCGCAATCCCATGGCCCAATTCATGGATAAATACAATAAAAAATAAAATAAGCAGCTCCCGGAAATTCGCCGTTAAAATGGCCAACCCGGCGAGAAACCACATTAGTGGATGTACATGAATTTTTTGTAATAGCCTCAGCCATTTATTATTCAAATGAGATCACCTGCATAGGGTCGATAAATTCATTATCTTTTTGGATGGCAAAATAAAACATCCCTTTGGAACCATCTTCAAGGACCGTGGTCTTGCCGAGCACATCGCCCGTTTCAATAAAATCAAACAGCTTCACTTCCACTTCTCCAAGCTGACCATACCACGTATAACTATCATCGGGATGCTGGATGATAATCGTCTTGCCTGTATCCTCTCGGTTCCCCACAAACGAAACAAACCCACCATTCATAGCCTCCACATTGGAATGGGCCATCGTTTCCACCATTACACCCTGCCCATTCGCTTCAAAGCTTTCGAAAACTCGTCCAGAAGCCGGTATGACATAATCATCCACATTGACGTTTGGCTGATCGGCACTTTTCGGCAATGGCAACAACGCCAACGATTTTCCAAATTTCTCCTCATACCATGAAGTGAACGCTGCAAATTGAAAACTCTGCTCCATCGTTTTAGAAACGAACTGACGCGGCTTTTCGAAAGTACTCGTAGGATTCTGGAACATAATGGCTACCACCAGCACAAGAATGGCCGATGCCAAAATTTTAAACAGGAAAAGCTCCTTGTTAAATAACGGATGCCCCCCGCCTCCATCTGGTCCCCCTTCATAAGAGGTATAACTAGAACCCCCATATCTTTCCTCATCACGCATTAACTGTTGCGTTGATCCTATGTTGTTCCGTTTCGGCAACTGATTCTGCCGCTGACGTCTTCTCTTTGCGGCCCTTCTTCTTATTTCCGCTATCCGATCATTCATACAAACACCCTTCCCGCAAATAGGTTTGTACCATTTTATGACTTGTCCGGGGAGGATATGACGGGGGTGTTGTGCAAAAAGAAAAACTTTCCCTATGAAGAGAAAGTTTATTTGTATTCTTGTTTATTAACTTTTATACTGCCGTTGCCTTTTCTTGATGGTGGTTTATCAAATTGTACCGAGCCATCAATAATTATTTTTCCATTACCTCTTACAAAGACATTCTCATTAAAATGTATGGATCCGAATATATCTAAATTACCTTGACCTGCAATATCAACTGATTTCCTAAAAACGACGGATCCATCAATCTCAAGCGTAGCCTGACCAGTTATTTTTATCGGTTCATCAATAACAAAGCTGCCTTTTAGATAGCAATATGTTTTTCCTGATAGATGTATTTTTCCGTTTTTACTGTTGAGGTCTAAGCAACCTCTATCATTTCCACCAGAAGGAGGAGGGTTTTCTTCATTTTCTTCTTCTTCCCCACCCTCAGGTGATCCAGTATACTTTAAACGATAAGTTTCCACTTTGTCATCCATAGCATCATTAACAAAGGCTTCACTTTTATAATCTATCAAAATATAGTTGGTATCCTCAGGATCATATCTTACCTCATTTATATACCCCACTCGATACTTCATCGTTCCACTGTCTGTGCCTAATGGAATTAATTCTGCTTCATCTATCTTTTTTAACGCAGCCATAATCTCATCAGGACTCTTCGATGTAGTCATGCCGCCAGCTGTAATATTTTTCGCCACATCATTTCTAAAATAACGAATTCCCATCTCAGTTAGATTCTCAAGTTGCACATTTTCTTCTGTTTTTTGATTTTGAAGGGAACTGCTCATAACGCTGTTAATTAGCGGTGGAGCTATTAGTCCAATTACAACAATTGTAAGAAGAACAATCAGAATGGTATAGCCTTTATCATTCCTAAGTACATTCAACTTAAATCCCCCTTCTATTCAAACAGATTTACATATTGATAGGTCTCATAGATAAATCGATCTTGACTAGCATTATTCATAGATTGATATGTTTTAATATGTACCCGGTGCAGACTTAAATCAGTTTCCTCTGCCGATTGACATATGGTAACATATGAGTAGTAAGTCCTATTATTTTGGGTAAAGAAAAGTTTTGTTAAATCTGGAGGGTAGGTTTGCCATTCATCTTGAGGGTCTTGATCTGCAATGTATGATACTAAAGAATGAGGTTCCGCATCACACGAGTATGTATTGGCACTTAGAACTGATTCTATTGTACTACTTCCTTCGACATAATACAAAATTCTTTCTGAAATATTTACACCAACTAGATTATCCTCTTCTTTGACAGAAAAAAGCAATGCTTGTGAGAAAAAGCTTAAGAATGTTAAAATTATAATGCTTAATATGACAATAGATACCAATACCTCCAACAAAGTGAAACCACTGTCATTATTTATCTTTTCCCTAGTGAATTTCAACATAACCAACCTACTATTCTTTTTAAAATTTGTGGATAAAGTGGTGATAATATGAAAAAGTATGTTCAAAATGAACGTGGCCTAACGCTAATAGAGTTGCTTGCAACCATTGTAATTGGCGCGATAGTTATTGGCCTTGCAACAAGTGTGTTTGTTTCTGCCGCTAAGCAAAACAAAACGACCTATGAGCACAATGCCCTAAGACAAGAAGCTAATTTAATTATTACCAAATTGCGACAAATACATCAAGAGCCAGATTCAAATGAAGGGCCTTATTCCTATTCTTTGTGTTACGAATCTAATGAAAAGATATATTTAGACACTACTTTAACTAATTCTTTAGGAAATGAAAACTATAAATTTAAAAACGTAGAATTTATTAATGCAATTGAGAACCCTGACTCTTACAAAACAATAGATAGCACGAATGATTGTATAAATAGTGTAGATATTTATTCTCCACTCTTGGTGAAATTCACACTCGTAAACGAACATGGCCAAGAATTTAACATGAATACAGCTATTGCGAGGATTACACCTCTAGATGAAGTAATTAGGGAATGGGAGGAAAATGAAGAAGAAAATCAAGTTGAAGCTCCAAATCCAGGAGAACCACCTATGGAAGAGGTGGTATTCGAGGACATTGCAAACGATAATTTTAATCAATATATAAATATTGACAAACCTCAACACTGTCCGTGGAAGGATATTAACAAAAGTTTCAAGTTAAACAGCTCTCTTGATTTTAAACCTAACAACGGTAGTAAGTGCCGTGGTGCTGAGACTTTTTTAAAGAGCTTATATTTGAACGGACTTGTGGTTACATCAGGTGAATCATTAACCATAAAAGAGAGCTTCTTTAATGACGGAAAAACAGAGTTAAAAGAAAATTCAACACTTAATGTTTTGTCTAACGCAAGACTTTCGGGAGACCTCGATATCAAGGATGGAGCCTCCCTGATAGCGGGTAATAGATTGCAGGTCCAAAGAACCACCTTAGAAACAAACGCTGATATATATGTAGGTGATTCTGCAAAGTTTACAAGTGATCTAACGTTAAAAGACAAAACAGAACTTTATGTGGAAAACAACTTATTCGCTCAAAAGACAACAGTTGGAAATGGTGCCAGAATAATTGTAGGAAACTCTGCTATTTTTGAAAAACCTATTACACTGAATAACGGAAGCATATGTGTAGAAGGAAATGTTTCATTTGGGTTCAAGCCAGAACCGACCGTTGTCCAGGCTGACTCATGCGCAAACCCTTCTAAAAATAGTATTACTGTAGTGAAAAAGCTCTGAGGTAAGCCAGCTCTAATTCAGAGCTGGCTTTTTCATTATAAAAAACCGCCCCTAAAAAAGAGACGGCTTCATCATGTCCTTAGCGTACACCAAAGAACTTCTTAATTTTAAACATAACTCCCTTGTTTTCATCTTCAAGGGATTGAAGTGGTACGGATTCACCTAGGATTCGTCTAGCAATGTTGCGGTAGGCAATAGATGCTTTGCTAGTTGTATCCATGACGATCGGTTCGCCACTGTTGGAGGCACGAATGACACTGTCATCGTCTGCCACGATTCCGATAATATCGATTGCCAGGATGGATACAATTTCATCAACATCGAGCATTTCACCGTTCTTCACCATGTGGTTGCGGATACGGTTGACGACAAGCCTTGGTGGTTCCATGTTTTCTTCTTTTTCAAGCAGGCCGATAATACGGTCTGCGTCCCTAACAGAGGAAACTTCAGGTGTGGTCACGACAATTGCTCTGTCGGCGCCGGCAATGGCGTTTTGAAAGCCTTGTTCGATTCCTGCAGGACAGTCTATGATGATATAGTCATAGTCTTGTTTTAGCTCTGCCACCAGTTTCTTCATCTGTTCAGGTTTTACCGCCGACTTGTCACTCGTTTGTGCAGCCGGCAGAAGTTTTAAGCATTCAAATCGTTTATCATTAATTAAGGCCTGGTGCGTTTTGCAACGTCCTTCAATAACGTCCACCAGGTCATAGATAATACGGTTTTCAAGTCCCATGACAACATCGAGGTTTCTTAGCCCGATATCTGTATCTACTAAACATACTCTTTTTCCTTGCAAGGCAAGAGCCGTTCCTATATTTGCAGAAGTTGTTGTCTTGCCGACTCCACCTTTACCAGAAGTAATTACGATAGCCTCTCCCACTTGTTACATTCTCCTTTCAAGCCGTGTTAACATCGGTCTTAGTTGTGAAAGCAATTGTAAGCGGTCTATGACAATTTGATCTTGATCATTTATATAGGCGCACTCCATTTCACTGCTTCCTTCTAGTTGCTCACTTAAATCTGGAGCGCGGTTTATCGTGTTATCGATTGACAGCAATGTTGGCTTCATCAAGCTCGCTGCAATGACGGCATCTTTTTTTCCTTGAAGTCCTGCATACGCGCTGCCGCGCAATGCACCAAGTACAAAGATATTTCCGCCTGCCTTCACTGTTCCACCGGGATTCACATCGCCAATGAGTAGAAGGTCTCCCTCTACCTCAAGGACTTGTCCTGAACGGATCATCCGTGCAACGGGAACAATTTCTGATTCCTTTTTCCACTGAATGGCCTGTTCTTTTGTGACGACATTGCTTTCGATGTCTTCTACGATAAAATTTTTCTTGCTTCGTATTACATCTCGTAGTTTTTCTTGTTGCTTATTGGTTAGAAAACGATTCCCTACTTTTAAACGTACTCCTAGGAGAGGGGTTTCGTCTGGATTGCTATTCGACGTTAGTTTTGCTTCTATTTCAGCTAAAAGCTCTTGAAATGAGCATGTATCATCGAGATGCAGGGTTAGGCCCTCTTTTGTGCCCTTAATGGTTACATACTGTTGTTTTTGTCTATTCACGACGTTCACCTCAACAAGTATATAATTCGACATTGTCCTTCTATTTCCTTTTTCCTATACTCATAAAATAAAAAAAGATTGCTAGAATTAGTATGTAATGGAAAAGCCCGTCCCTTTTTATAGGGATTGGGCTTTTTTAGGAAACTCCTAAATTTATACGATTCCATTTTACTCCTGTAGATTTCCGTTCCAGGGGTTCGCTTTCCACGGGGCGGTGCTTGAGCCTCCTCGGCTTCTCCGAGGACACTGAAAAAGACTTTGATTTTAGAATTTCACTAAAACACCGCTGTTGATTTCCGCAAATAGCTTCGCTTTCCTAGGGGCACTGCTGGAGCCTCCTCGCCTGCGGGGTCTCCACCTAGCGCTAACTCCCTCAGGAGTCTTCCCCATTTGCTACAATCACCAGCTAGGAAACATAATAAACTTTACGTTATCGGTTTTTCAGTGGCTCGCTTCGCCTGTGGGGTCTCAAGTCTACCGCTACCTCCCTTAGGAGTCTCACCCCTTGCACACCAATCTACAGGGGAATCTTTTAAACTTTAATAGAATCACTTAAAAGATCAAGTCAACTCATCTTTCTGCTCGATTGCCAGGCGTTCCATAAACAGTTTGATTGGAAAGAGCAGGAGTAATGCGATGATGGCATTGAAGATGAGTGTTGGTACCATGCGCATGGATAGGAAGTCGGAATGTGTCAGTTCAGTGGTTCCGATTAGGGAGTGAATGCCAAATACAAGATGTTCGGTAATGGAGATGGACACCAGCACCATTAGGAAGGAGATCAAGTAGTTTGTATTCACAAATCGTAAGATACTAGACACGATATAGACGGATATTCCAAATGCAAACAGGTACACACCTAAAATTTCTGTGTAAACCACATCGTACAAAAAGCCAAAGAGCATCGCACAAATCAAACCTACATATGGGCTTGTATAAATGGCACACAAAACAATGACAATCAGCATAAACCTTGGCACAATAATCCATTCTTCATGAAAATTGTGCAAACCAAAGAAGTCGACACTCATGCTTTCCAGGATAAACAAGAAAAGAAGCAGGGCTGGTAAGACGTATTTTCTCACTCAGAGCCCCCCTCTTCAGATGCTTCCCCTGATTCTTCCTCGGAAATTAGTGTTCGCTTAACAATCATTACATGGTTGATGTCATAGAAATCAGCTGCCGGCTTCACATAAGCCATTTGCGTTAATCCATACTCATCTGCCACTACTTCTGTTACTTCCCCAATCATTAAACCTTCAGGGAATACACCACCAAGACCAGAGGATAGAACGGTTTCCCCTTCTTTTACTTCTGCTTGGTGAGGAATTCTTTTTAATAGCAGGGCACCTTTTTCTTCATCATATCCTTCAATCAATCCGAAGATATCTTCTTCCCCTTGTATGTATGCAGAGATTCGATTCTTAGGATCCAATGAACTCAACAATTGCACAGTGGAAGTGAAAGCATTTGCCTGCTTAATTTTACCGATTAGACCGCCTGATGTGATAACGGCCATATCTTTTTCCACGCCATTTTGCTTACCCTTATTCAAAGTAATTTGTTCGACCCACTGGTCTGGATTTCTGCCAATTACTGTGGCTGGTTTTGGTTCAAAATCGCTCAGTGAATCGAGCTCGCCGATTACTTCGCGGAATTCTTCATTTTCTTGTTCTAGCTTTTGGACTTTCGTTTCCAAGAGAGCATATTCTTCTAGTCTAGCACGGAGCACTTTATTCTCTTCATACGTATCCTTTAGATATCCTACATTATCAAAGAAACCCGCGACAACATGTGCGGGCCTATAAAAGATAGATTGAACAAAGCCTGTTGTGTCTTTTACAAACTGTTCAGGCCACGTCAAATCGTCCCGTTCTTTTAAAGAGAAACCAATCAATGCCACCAGAAAAATTAAGCTCACCAACAAAATAATCAACCTTTTATTGAGGAAAAATTGTGGCATGACTTAACACCTACTTAGCGATAATCTCTTGATTTCTTTTTAAACTCATCAATATAATCTAATGCTTTCCCTGTTCCGATAGCTACACAATCCAATGGGTTTTCAGCAATGATAACCGGCATTTTCGTTTCTTCACTGATCACTTTATCTAAGTTGCGAAGTAAAGCTCCGCCCCCAGTAAGAACGATTCCACGGTCCATAATATCAGACGCTAATTCTGGTGGAGTGCGCTCTAATGTCGCTTTTACAGAATCAACGATAGCCGTTACTGTATCTTTTAACGCTTCTCCCACTTCTTTAGCAGTGATTTCTACCGTTTTAGGTAGACCAGTCAATAGGTCGCGGCCACGGATATCCATTGGTTCAATGCCTTCTGGATCTCCTGCAGAACCAACTTCAAGCTTCAATGCTTCTGCTGTGCGCTCCCCGATCATCAGGTTATAATTTTTGCGGATATACGCGATGATTGCATCATCCATTTCATCACCAGCAACACGGATGGATTGGCTGGTAACAATTCCACCTAGTGAAATGATGGCAACTTCTGTCGTACCGCCACCGATATCTACCACCATGCTTCCTGTTGGTTCCCAAACTGGAAGATTGGCACCAATTGCCGCTGCAAACGGCTCTTCGATTGGGTACGCGTCACGAGCTCCGGCTTGGCGAGTCGCATCAATTACCGCTCTTTCCTCTACCGCTGTAATTCCGGATGGTACACATACCATCACATATGGCTTGCGGGAAAAGGAGCTTTTGTTTTTTAACGCTTGTTTAATATAATATTTCATCATCGTTGCCGTTGTTTCGTAGTCCGCAATAACTCCGTCTTTCATCGGACGCAATGCGACAACATTCCCCGGCGTACGACCGATCATGTTCTTTGCGTCGTTTCCGACCGCAACAATGGATCTTGTGTCAGTTTGAAGCGCCACAACCGACGGCTCACGCACAACGATCCCTTTTCCTTTAATAAAAACTAATGTATTGGCTGTTCCCAAGTCAATACCAAGATCTCTCGTTCCAAACATATAAGTGTATCTCCCTTTCTGATACTAATGCGTAATAGTGGTAAATGAAAAGTGATAAAAAGGACGAAGCATGCCCATATATTTTCATTAACATGTGGATAACGTTTATTGTAGAAATTTGATGGATTAAGAAGGTTGTCCTTCCAAACTCATGAGTAATATTATAGCGTAGGATATGAAAAAAGCATAGTACTTACACATAGCCTTTTTCTTTCAAACTGATGAATTTCTGATCACCAATGATTAAATGGTCCAAAAGCTCTATGCCAATTAGCTTTCCGCATTCGCTGAGACGTTTCGTCACGTCTATGTCTTCACGACTAGGAGCTGGATCGCCGGATGGGTGATTATGGATACAAATGAAGGATGCCGCTGACCGTCTGAAAGCTTCCTTGAACACCTCGCGTGGATGGACGATGCTCGCATTTAAACTTCCGATGAACACAGTTTGCTGGTGAAGAACCTGATTTTTTGTATTCAAGTAAAGGCAGACAAAGTGTTCTTGTGATAAAAAGCGCATATCTTCCATGACAAAATTCGCTGCATCTTCAGGCGAACGGATAACATACCTGTCCTCATATTGCAGCCGGTGAATTCTTCTCCCAAGCTCCACCGCTGCCATTAATTGGACAGCCTTTACCTTCCCAATACCTTTTGTGTCCGTAATCTCTTCAATAGAAGCATCTTTTAACAATCTCAGCCCTTCAAAGTTCACCAACAACTTGTTAGCAAGCTGTAGAACCGATTCCTCTTTGGATCCTGTACGAAGCAAAATTGCAAGTAGCTCATGATTAGACAGACTTTTTGGTCCATCCTGAATCATTCTCTCTCTTGGCCGTTGATCTTCAGGGTAATCTTTAATCATCAGTGCTGTGGATTTAGTGGATTCCAATTCATTTTCCTCCTTAAGTAGATGGAGGGTCATGCAACGGTCTATTTATCGAAAACTTTTCAATTCACGAACCGTTCTTGAAAGCGGAAGCCCCACAATAGAAAAGTAATCTCCTTTAATTTCTTTTACAAAAAGAGCTCCTACTTCTTGAATACCGTAAGAACCTGCCTTATCCATCGGTTCTCCTGATTGAATATAGAAATTAATATCCTCATCCGTCAGTTCCCAAAACGTAACAGATGTCTTTTCATAAAAAGTTACATCTTTTTCCTTACTGAGAATAGCCACTCCACTGATGACATGGTGGGTGTTTCCACTTAATGTTCTTAAGGTAGCTCTTGCTTCTTCTTCACTTTCCGGTTTTCCAAGAACTTTATCACCAAGGACGACAATTGTATCAGAGCCGATCACAACGGCTTCTTGATTTTCTTGGAACACACTTTGGGCTTTTTGGTAGGCAAGAGTGGTGGCGATTTCTTCTGGTGTTAATTCTGGGTCAAATGTTTCTTCGATGTTGCTTACCTTCACTGTAAATGGGAGATGTACTTGTTGGAGAAGTTCCTTTCTTCTGGGGGATCCTGAGGCTAAAATAAGAGGTTTCATGTTTTATCACCTTCCGCAAATAGTTAGAAATTTCGAGAGATACAGGTTAATCCTAACACAAAGAAAGTCGTAGGAACAAATATCTTATAGCGTTTTATAAAGATTGTTTTTTGACCAGAAAAAAAGCCTCAAAATTTTGTTTTTGAGGCTTCCCTTATTCGTTAAACACTCCAATCCACTTATTATCTAATATAAAAACGCTGTGGCATCTAAGAGTTTTTGTTGGGCATTCCATAGGGTTTGGGCATCTTTAGAATCTTGGTAGGATTTTAGGTCTTGGTAGGCACCGTCAAGGGATGCTTTCCATCCTTTTGTTGCTTCTGACAGTTCAGCATCTTTAATGGCTGCCACTTTTTCAAAGGAAGCATTTAGACTTTCTGCTGTTGCGCTGTCTAGTGAGCCGCCTTGTAATAAAAGAGCTGTCGCCACCGTTAACTGATTGTACAGTGTCTGTCCCTCTTGCAGTAACTGCGTATCTTGTTGCGTAAGGGAGTCTATTGTTTTTTCTGATAAGGATATTTCTTTTGCAAAAGGTTCAAATCCTTTATCTAGGACTCCAGTTGCAATCTGTTTCATTCCATCTACACTGTGTCCTACCGCCATCAAGACAAAAGTTGGTTCAGACCCGACAGCAACTGCAGGTAAACCAGCAGCTTTCAGTCTGTCCATTTCTGCCTGTGTACCATCCTGAGTAAAAAAAGCACCCGCCTGGAGAACGGAAATATTTTGAGCAGGAATGGTAGCACTGCCATCCCCATTTACAGCTGCTGGAGTGTCTGTTGGTTCATTTGATCCTGTCGGAGCCGGGGCAGCTGTAGGCACTGAAGGATTGACTGGTGATTCTGACATGTTCATGACTCCTAAAATGAGAAAACCGAGACAGGTTCCAATTCCGATTGCCATACCAATGGAAACTAATAATTGTTTAGAGAAAGATGGAGGGACTAATTTTTTCTTTTTTCCAAACGGGGCTGGCCGCGCTTTCGATCCTTTTCCTTTTTCCTTGTTCAGCTGGCGGAGATCTTCAATATAAGAGGGCTTAGTTGAAGAATCTTTACTGTTATTTTTTGGTTTAGCTGGTGTTTCTTCTGGAAGGACCCACTCGAATTCTTCCTCTTTTTTCTCCGCTGCGGCTGCAGTCTCATCTACAATGATGATTGGCCTTTCTTCTTCCGGGAAATCATCTTTTACCGGAACATCCTTTTGCTCTGGCTGTACTTTCTCCTTATTGTGCTTGTTTTTCTTTTTACCATAGCCGTACGAGTTTTCTTTTCCGTTTATTTTTATTTTCACCTGGTGATTGTCCACTTTTCCCACCTCCGTGTACATTTGACAATTTTTGTCTTGGTCAGATTTGTTTCATCCTATCATAGGCCATAAAAAAAAGAACAAGACTTTTGTCGTCTTGTCCTAATTCTTTTCCGACACTTTCTTTGACGGACTTACTATTTCGACCATTTCCACGGAAATAATTTAATCATTGTCGATAAATGGATTAATTCGGTTAGCAGGTTCAGGGACTGATAAAGGAGGAAGTTCCTCCATTAGATCTTCCAACTCTGGATGATAAAAAGCTGAAAGCGTAACTGAATAAGTTAATGGTTGCAGTTCCTGATCTGTTGAAGTGACTTCCGGCTGACCAGTGAAACTTACCGATTCGATCTGTGTAATTCTAGTTAAACTTTCTAATGAACTTAGAAAGGTGGACAAATCTTCATATACTTCCGATTCAACGGACAAGTTGACCGTCACTTTCTTCAATCCTTCCGGAAGATATACCTCTTCTTCTACTGTCTCGTCCTCTTCATCATGCATCGTTTCATACTCTTCTAAGGTAGTAGAAGCAGGGACAAATTCCCCTTCTCCAAAAGACATATTTACAATGGTACTTTCTGATAATACTTCTGCTTTTTCCAATTCCAAAATAAGTTGTTCTAGAAAAGGAGTAACAGGAATTTTTCGTTGCAGCTCCACTGTTGTATTTCCATTTGCCTGTGCGGTTTCTTCTTGTTGTTCCAACACTTGAATAAGCTGCTCTTCAATTGCTTTTTCTTGTTGAAGTTGTTCAGCTCGTACTTCTTTTGGTGCATAGGATAAATAATAGAAGCCTGCAATTCCCAATACAATAAGGAGAACACAGGAGCTAAGAAGAACATAATGTTTGCGCTCTAATTCAATCATCATAGTCCTTCGCCTCCATCCTCGTCCGTTTCTGTATCAGTTTCAGTTTCCGTTCCATCTTCTGTTTCTTCCTCTTCTAATTCATCCATTGCTTGAAATGCAGTTTTGTCAAACCCGAGGGTATATTGACCAACATATCTAGGCAGTACATCGACCGATTCTTCATCGCCTACTTCAACGGTTGAAATAGAAGAAAGATCAATCGAGTGATATTGAGGAGACTCATTTAAATGATAGAGAAAATAGGCCGCGTCTCTTGACTCGTCGAACTGAACGGAAAGATTTAATAATCCTGTTTCATCATAAGAAAAGCTTTGTATAAATCCGCGTTCTGGTAGCAACCTGATCAAGTCCTGCATGACGGGCACCATTTCAAGCGGGTACTCTTCAGCCCAAGCTACCGTATCTTCTAGGCGCTGTGCGGAAGAAGAGTTTTGTGGACGGTTCATCGCCTCTTCTTTTGCAATTCTAAGTTGCTGAGTCATCTCTAAATCCTGTTCAGCGGTCTCCACATCATTATTCACCATATTAGAAAATGTAAAAAGAATGATTGCCACAAACAATAGGAAGAAGGCACAAATCCCATATACTAGAGGTGTGGTGATATTTCGTGATTTTCTCTTTGGTAATAAGTCGATATCAACTAGCATCATTGCACCTCTTTTAATGCCAACCCTAAGGAATAGTAATATTTTGGGTCAACCGTCTCTTGGTCTTGTGTATAAACATCCTGCTCAAACGTATCTACTTTTACAGAAATCTTTTCTCGGAGCTTTGACAATATTAACGGGAAGTTCGGATGATCGCCATGAAGGAGAATTCTGTTAATTTCTTCATTCCCTTGATTTAAGGAGTAACGGAAGAAGTTCATGATTCGCTCTACTTCGACGATGAAATCCTCTAAGAAGACATTAAATTGAACAATATCCCCGGCCCACTCCAGCTGCGTATTGGTAACCGATACTTCCCACACTTTCATGTCCTGAGGAAAAGCCACAGTGCGCATAAACACAGGAACATGGTTCACGAATATGCTTAGAGTAATACAGCTTACATCAAAATGAACGACTAACAAGTGATCCTGTTCATTGCGCTGACCAAATTCATAATAAAGGCGGTACAAACATAGGGCAGAAACATCCGCTGCGGCTGGTTTTAATTTACTTTCTTCCAGTAAGGTGGACATCTGAGTCACGACTTCTTCTGGGGAAGCAAAAAGGACAAGCTCCGTCTTTTCCGAACGATGAAGTACATGTACATCAAATACCGGATCCTCAAAAGGCAAGTGAATGGTGGAACCTAACTCCAAATACAAGTGACCAATAATCTCATCGTCCATAATGTTAGACGGGATGGTCAGTTTTCGTGTGACAACATATTGATCTGGAACGACAAAACGGACATGCTTCCGCTTCAGGCCCCAATCTTCCACACATTCCTCTAAAATCAGACGAAAAATATTTTCATCGACAATCTTTCCATCACGCACAATATTTGGCGGCAAAAATCGCTCATTTGTGCGTTTAACGGTGAGAGGATCCAAACTCTTCAACTCAACCATTCGAATAACATGGTCACGGATAATAATATTTATGAAGTTGTTTTGCTTTGGTTGCAGAAACGAAAATTCCATCCAGAAAGCTCCTTATGTAAGATGATTTACTAGAAGAGTAAAGTAAAATACCAATGCAGTATTTGTTCCCCTTTAAAATATGTAATAAGTGCAGCGAGTGCGATAGAAGGCCCAAACGGAAACGGGACACCCCTTTTGACTTTTCCAAACATCATCCCTACTAGCGCTGCAATCATGCCAATGAGGGAGGATAGGAAAAACGTTAGAATCACAAGTTCCCACCCTAAAACAAACCCCAATACAGCAAACAGTTTGACATCGCCTCCACCCATACCGCCTTTTGAAATGATGGCGACCAAAAAGGGAATCAAGAACCCCACTGCCATTCCAATGAGATGCTCAGGTATAGGTTGGTACGGAATGAAAAAGCGTTCTAAGATGAATAGTCCTAAGAAGAAAAGTAAAATCTTGTTTGGGATAATCATATAATGCAAGTCTGATATAACAATAATAATCAACATAGAAATGAAGGTCCATGCGACGATTAGTTCATACGTCCATCCCATTAGAATCGGAGCTAGGACAAAAAGCACAGCCGTTAAAAGCTCGAATAATGGATAAATAGGAGACACGGACTTTTGACAGTGCCGACATCTCCCTTTAAGAAATACATATGAAAGGACGGGAACTAAATCTAGCCCCGTCAATGTGGTCTTGCAATTCGTACAATGTGATCTTGGTGTGACTATTGACTCACCCTTTGGAATCCGAAGGCCTACTACGTTGTAGAAGGAGCCTAGGAGGAGGGCGAAGACAAAGACTAATAAAGTAGAGTAATTATTCATCAATAATATCCGAATAAAAATATTAATCTTCTTCTATTTCAGTAGTTGTCTTTGGCTCAACAGTAATTGCTGATTTTCCGGTAGGTGTTAACACTACACTTGTAACTTTATCACCTGAAATGTTAATAACAATAGAACTGTATTCAGAGGAATCGAAATTCTCTAGATACTCAGTTATATCTGCAATATCTAAAGTTGTACCTGTAGCTAAAGCTGGTTCATTAATTAAAGCAAGTCTTGCAGCACTCATTACTTGTTGAGCTGAAGCTTCGTGTGCATCTTCTCTTGAATTTTCAATAATGTTACTAATACTAGGTATAGCAATCGCAGCAATAATCCCCAAAATAACAACAACAGCAAGTAATTCGATCAAAGTTAATCCTTTTTCGTTTTTAAGCATTTTTCTACATTTTTGTAACATCGTAATTTTCCTCCCTATATGGAAATATGTAGTATTCGAATCTAATATAATTCTATTATACTATCTTTCAAATTTCAATAAGATTTTACACGTTTCTACATCTGAATGTGGTTAAAAATATCGAACATTGGAACTAGAATGGATGTGACTATAGTCCCTACTATGACAGCGAGCACAACAATCATTAATGGTTCTATTAGACTCTTTAATCTGTCGGTTGCATAGTCTACTTCCTTCTCATAGAACTCAGCGATTTTATCCAGCATGGAATCCAATGATCCCGTGCTTTCTCCGATAGTGATCATTTGCGTAACAAGTGGTGGGAATGCCCAATGATCTTTCATGGGACCTGTAAGAGACTCCCCTTTTTCTAGTTCTATTTTACTAGCAGCTAGCACTCGCGCAATGACTTCGTTCTCGACAATCTTCTCAACAATCGATATAGCCTGTAGAATAGGCACCGAACTGGAAAATAAAGAACTAAGTGTCCTTGTTAATCTGGCAATAACCGCCTTTTGTAACAGCGGCCCGAAGATAGGAATTCGCAGTAAAGCATAGTCAATATAGTATTTGGTCTGTTTCTGTTTACTCATTGCACTTAAGCCCACTACAGCTGCTAACACAATTAGAAGAAACAACCACCAAAAGCTCTGCATCCATTCACTTGCCCCAAGGACAAATCTCGTAATTAACGGAAGATCAGCTCCAAAATCACTGAACATCGCCACGAACGTTGGTACTACGCCTACAAGTAAAAAGATAACGACTCCAATGGCGATAACCCCAAGTACAAGCGGATAAGTTAAGGCAGACACGATCTTTTGTCTTGTCTCGTTCTGCTTTTCAAACTGTGTTGCGAGGCGATCTAACGTATCGTCCAGAGCACCGCTTGCTTCCCCCGCTTTGATCATATTGATGAACATAGTGGAAAATACCTTTGGATGCTTGGCTGCCGCCTCTGATAGCGGATTCCCCTGTTTCATCTCTTCTTCCACATCAAACAATACCCGCTTCAACGCCTTACTGGAAGTTTGTTGTGCCAGAACATTCGTCGCCTCTACCACTGATATTCCCGCACGGATCAGGGTGGAAAATTGGCGCAGAAAGATGACAAAGTCACGAAGCTTAACTGGGTTCCCGATGGTAATTTCTTTTGTAAAAATGGATTCTGGAACTTCCTCGAGATTCATGACTCGAATCCCTTTTTCTTTTAACGTCACAATCGCTTCCCTGCGTGAGCTGCTTGTGATGCTTCCTGTTTGCTTGCCGGCTGTATTTCTGCCGGTATAGGTGAACCTAGGCATGATGCATCGACTCCTGTAAGAAGCTTTCGGCTGATAATCTGCTTATATCGCCTTGTTGGATGAGCCTTTTAATGCTCATATCCAGTGTGTGCATCCCTTGCGCCTTGCTTGTCTGCATCACATTTTGGATTTGATGAATTTTTTCGTTGCGGATAAGATTGGCCACTGCCGGTGTATTGACTAAAATCTCCGTGGCTACCTTTCTTCCCTGTCGGTCAATGGTTGGAAACAAACGTTGGGAAACAATAGAAACCAATACGGACGCAAGTTGAATGCGAATTTGCGCCTGCTGTGGGCCAGGAAATACATCAATAATACGGTCAATGGTGGATGGTGCACTTGTCGTATGTAGAGTACCTAAAACAAGATGTCCCGTTTCTGCTGCCGTTATCGCTGTCTGTATCGTTTCTAAGTCACGTAATTCCCCTACCAAAATGATGTCTGGATCTTGGCGCAGAGATGCGCGTAAACCTGATGCAAAGCTTCCGGTATCAATGCCGACTTCACGCTGGTCAATCATACATTGATTATGGCGATGCAAATATTCAATCGGGTCTTCGAGTGTAATGATATGTTTTTTCTGCGATCTGTTCATAAAATCAATCATCGATGCTAGAGTGGTCGATTTCCCACTACCTGTAGGTCCTGTTACGAGAATCAATCCTTGAGGCTTGTCCATCAATGATTGAAGGATTGACGGCAATTGCAGTTCTTCCAATGACGGAATTCTTGTTGGAATAATACGTATCGCTATCGCTACAGAGTTACGTTGTCTGTAAGCATTCACACGGAACCTCGAAATTCCCGGGACACTATAGGAAAAGTCCAGATCCCCTTTTTCTACAAAGCGGTCCCACATAAATTCGGGAATCATTTGCTTGGCCAATGTTTCCGTGTCTTCAGGAGTCAGGGTATTTTCTCCATATCGCTTTAGCTCTCCATTGATACGAAAGACAGGCGGCACTCCGACCGAGAGATGAATGTCTGACGCTTTGAATTCATATGCGGCATGAAGCCAACTATTTATCTTTTCTATCATCGTCATTCACCTACTCTGATAAAGCGACACGCAAGATTTCCTCTGTTGTCGTTAGTCCCATTTTTACTTTTTCCAACCCATCATCTATTAAAAAGACGGTATCTTGTTCATATGCTAATTCCCGAATGTTGGAAACAGATTCGTTGTTCATGATCATCTTTTTCATTTTGTCATTGATGACTAAAAGCTCATGGATGGCAAGACGACCTTTGTACCCTGTCATATTGCATGTTCCACAGCCTTTTCCGCGCGGTACCTTTTCGACGGTTAAGCCGCGTTTGGCAAAGATCTCAATCTCCCTTGCTGTCGGTTCTTCCATTTTGGCGCAATCACGGCATACTTTTCTTACCAAACGCTGGGCAAGCACTCCATTGATGGAGGAAGCCACAAGGAATGGCTCTACCTTCATATCAATTAATCTTGTGATGGTACTGATAGAATCATTGGTATGCAGGGTGCTCAATACCAGGTGACCTGTTAAAGAAGCACGAATGGCTACTTCTGCTGTTTCTCTGTCTCGGATCTCCCCTACCATGATTACATTCGGGTCTTGTCGGAGAATGGCACGAAGCCCTTTGGCAAAGGTCATGCCGACATTTGTATTCACTTGAATTTGATTGATTCCTTCTAACTGATACTCTACTGGATCTTCGACGGTAATGATGTTGATTTCTTCACTGTTTAAGTGATTTAATGCTGCATAAAGCGTAGATGACTTTCCAGATCCGGTTGGACCGGTAATCAGAATGATCCCAGTTGGTCGATGAATCAAGTCCATAAATCGCTCGTTGTTCTTTTTATTGAACCCCAGCTGAGAAATATCGTTCAATGCGCTGCTCATATCGAGAATACGCATAACGATTTTCTCTCCGAACACGGTAGGCAATGTGGATACACGAACATCTACAGGATGAAAATCAATATTCGTTTTGATTCTACCGTCCTGCGGTACACGGTGTTCGGTAATATCCATTTTTCCAAGTATCTTAATTCTTGCTATCAATACGTTTTGTGTATGTTTTGGTAGTGTCCTCTCGGTGCGAAGTACGCCGTCAATACGGTAGCGAACGACCACTTTCGTTTCATGAGGATCAATATGAATATCACTGGCTCTTTGTTGGACTGCATTTTGAAGGAGCTGATTCACAATTCGTACGATTGGTGAGTCATCCTCTGTAATACTCTCTTCCTGCACCTTCATTTCCACATTAGGTTCGAAACCATCTAAAAGTTCGTCCATGGAGTCAGTTGTTTCATAATATTTATTGATGGATCGCAGTATATCATCCTTGGTTGCAATAACCGGCTCCACTTCAAACCCTGTGGATAAACGCAGGTCATCCATGGCGAAGAAATCCATCGGATCTGCCATTGCAACAAACAGTTTATCTTGTTCTTTTTTCAACGGAATGATTAGGTTTCTCTTTGCAAAATCCTTGGAGATTAAATGAATTAATTTTTCATCTAGCGGATAACGGTATAAGCTGACATGCGGTATTCCTAATTGGAATTCTAACACCTCAATCAGCTGCTGTTCCGTAATATATCCTTTTTGAAGCAGGACATCTCCAATTTTCTGATCACGTGTTTTTTCTTTTAATGCGCTCTGCAATTGACTTTCTGTGATGATCCCGGCATCAACTAGCAGGTCACCAAGTCTTTTTCTGATTTGTACCATTGGATTCATCCTTTTGCGTTACTTATTTACCGTTATAGCCACTGCCAGTTCCCGGATTATTATCATCATCGTTAGAATTCCCGTTACCTGAACCTGTGTTGTTAGTATTGTTCGTGCCACCTGTATTGGTATTACTATTCGTTGTGCCACCGGTGTTCGTATTTTGGTTTCCAGTTGTCTGGTTATTTGTACCAGAAGTATTTGTATTAGTATTAGTATTTGTATTGCCAAGGTTTGTGTTCGTCCCAGTATTGGTATTCGTTCCGGTATTCGTATTCGTCCCGGTATTCGTATTCGTCCCGGCATTATTTCCAATTGTATTCGGATTCGATGTATCCGTTGTAACGACCGGTTTGGTCAATGCGTGTAATTCCACGCGCTGGATTGGGGCATAGAAGTCTTCACTATAAACGATGGTTTCTGTAATCTGCCCTGATGCATCTGTTGCCGTTCGAACGAGCTGAACATATGCACCATTTTTGCCTGACTCTTTTACACGCGTTCCGGATCCCGGTATAGACGCCGAATACTGGACGACCGTTTTAGGTGAAAGAGTCTGCATTTCCACTTGCTCCACTTCATAGGTGTATGGAAGTGGCCCACCCTTTAGTTCCCCTGTAAGGGATGCGCCATTGACTGAGACGGAAATGGTATATTCACTCGTATTTGGGTTAGTAAAAGCAAAATCCATCTTTTCTTTTTGGTAACGTGCTTCATAGCCTTCAGATGCCCAAATAGGAAGTTCTTTGGAAATATGTCGCTCTACTACGTCAAAGTTGGTAGGTGCAATTAATTCGAATAGCATGGAAGCAAACATGCTCGCAGCCTCATCAGATAGAGTAAGCTCTTCATTCTCTAACCAAGTCTCCACTGAGAACCCTTCATTTCCTCGAAGTTTAATTTCCTTTCCGTCCAATGTTTCTTGTAACTCTGTCATACCCGTTTGTCCTGCAATATTCAAAGTGATTTGAAGATTTGTCTGTTCCATCACTTCATCATCCACAAGGTAATCAGAAAATGAAAAAGTATGGTCTCCTTCTTTGAGGTGAGAAGCTACAACTTCTACATCCTTTTTCAGTTTTTCTGTATCCATAGCAGCAAATATATCGGAAGTTTGAGAGAGTAGTTCAATCTGTTCCAGCAATGTTCCATTAGGAAGTTCTACCTTCAACGGATTATGAGAACCATCCTCTGCAAGCTCTATAGATTCAGGAATGTAAAAGGTGAATACTTCTTTTGAAAGAGGTTGCAGCTCTCCCGCCCATTCTAAATAAATCGTTCCATTAGATAACCAACTGTTTTTAGCAGCCTCCACCTTCTCTAATGCATCTGTTTTAGATGTATTGCTCACTTCTGCATTTGCAATAAGCGTTGCTTCAGAAAATGAATTGGTGTGCGGCAACCACTGATTCGTGACCAGGGTTCCCACTTGTGAAAAACCAAAAATAAATAATGTACAAACTAGCAAAGCAACCAAGAGTTTAATACTTTGCATCCCATTCCCTCCAAACAATCACCTAATCTGTTTTATAAATTCTATCAAGAGTTTTCTAGTAGTCTTTCGTTGACCGGCTAGTTATGCTATTTTTTTGATCCATTGTGTGTTGTTTGTCTGTTGTAGTTATGAATAATGGCAATCTTTGAAGAAGAATAGCGGTAAGCAGCAGAAGAAGTATCATTGATAGTATGCTATGCCATAGAGTGAGAAGTTCAAATATGTATATTCCTAACACGCTGACCACAAATGCGATTGTGGGAATGACCCATTTTCCTATTTTAGAAAATTTCTTTGGAAATAAAAAGAATAGTGCCAATAGTAATAGAAGTGCCAGACCGGCAAATAGATAGTCCCCCAATTCGTCACCGCTTTCTGTGTATTTTTACGTATCTTGTAGAAGTTAGTAGACTATTGTAATTGTATAATAAAGCCAGGTAATTTGAAATAGTAGATTACAAGATAAAACATTTTATTGAAAAAATTGTTTATTAGGGATGTTACATTAACGCCCTGTTTCTTTTTGTTTCAGGTGTTCGCTTTCCTAGGGACGGTGTTTGAGCCTCCTCGCTACGCTGCGGGGTCTCAACCTACCGCTTTCTCCCTAAGGAGTCTCCCACCTTGCTCTTCAGTCAACAGGGGAGATTTTTTATAAAATCTCATAATGTAATGAAAAAACTCTCGCCACGATTAACGAGAGTTTTTTATTTATGAAGTTTTCCGATACTCCGCAACTTTATTCCTGCCAGCCTTCTTCGCCCCAACATACATCGCTCTGTCTGCGTGGCGGATCAAGTCAAGTGTGTCTTCGGCATCATCTGGTGCTGTGGCAAACCCGATGCTTGCCGTTACTTTCACCAGCTGAGCTCCCTGGGTTTCTCGGATATGCTGTTTCAATGCAAAGGATCTTGTCGCAAGGTTCAACCTGATGCGTTCGGCGAGTTCAAAGCATTGTCCACGTTCCATGTCAGGGAGTAAAATGACGAACTCTTCTCCCCCATAACGAGCAACTGTCCCTTTACTACCAACAAGAACGGTGAGCCTTTCAGCGACCTGCATGAGAATCTCATTGCCGCTCTGATGTCCATACACATCATTAATTTTCTTAAAGTGATCAAGATCTAACATCATGAGGGACAGAGATCTTGAATGTCCTTTGTTTAGTTTATCGAATTCTTTATCTAGTACACTTTCAAAAAAGCGATAGTTGTATAGTTTAGTTAATGCGCAGCGTTCACTTTTCTGTTTGGTCTCTTGATAGTGGCGAGCTTTTTCCATTGCCACCCCAAAGTAAGAACATAGAATGTCAACAATCATTAATTGCGATTTATCATAAGTCCGTTTGGATGTGCTCGCTAACAACACAAGCCCTTCAATCTTGTGATTTCGGATAACCGGAACACACATAAGACTCTCAATATTTGGGGGAAGATGCGATTTAGACATATGCTTCCACTCTTTTTTAGTCAAATAGCATACGCTTTTTCCACGTTTCAGCATATAAGCCAGAAGTTCTTCATCATCTGTATGCAAAATAGCATTGGTCTCCACACTGTTCTGCTTGTCCATGACGCGAAGGATTTTCATGATTTTTTCTCCATTCACATCAATGATGGCAGCATAGTCCACCTTAAAGAGCGTCGATATTTTATCTAGGAAGACATCTAGAACGCCTTGAGTATCAAGTCTTTCCGTCAACTGATGTCCTACATCCGCTGCTTGCTGTAAGTGTACATTTACCTTTTGACTAGAATGATAGAGTTGAAGAATAAGCGTAAGGATGACAAAAGGCAAACCTACGTATAGTAGTGCTATTGGACCAACTTGTTCATATAGAATGTATAGGATCAAGCCCACCGGCAAGACCATGATACTAGTAACAGCATCCCATTTGGTGTCAGGTGTGATGAATTTGCTTTTACGTTCATAGATTTGTACTTGTATAAAATAAAGTGCCACTGTATTAAGCGTAAAATAAACTAGTTCATGGGCAAGAATCGGAGTGATGACACCGATGTTCAATAGTCTCGTATCTCCCGGGGTCCCCCCAAATAAATAGAATACGAACCCTGCAATTAAGGAAATGCTTGAAAACATGAGCATATTGATAGGAATCCTTAGTCTATTTTCCCTATTAAAGCGCATATAAGCCATCAACGCTAGGACGGAGACTAAGGTCACAATCATTTCAATGAATATACCGAAGGATAAGAGGGCTGCCAAGGAAACACCCTGTGCCAGAAACAAAGGTACCTCTCCGACGACGATTGGGATAAGGGCGAGTATGATAGCCAACGCCAGAAATCCAATAAGATGCCACATCGGCAAATCTTCTAACACAACAGGAGAAAGCTGATATCCGAGCCATAAAAAGATTGGAACCAGGACAACAAAGCTTGTCCAGATTACCACTTCTTTTTGGCGACTAACTGCTTGACCCACCAAACTAACCCCTCCCTTCTTTATCCTTTTTTCGACAACACTTTCACAATAATTAAATATTATCAAATTTTCTAACATTTGTCACAACAAAAATAGGATAATTATCCCTTATTTCTTTTCCCTACCTTTTGTGAGTTTAGTCCTAATTTCTGAGATGAAATATAAGGAACCGGTAATCAGCAACACAGAATTGTTCCCAATCCTTGATATAGCTGTCTGTAACGCCATTCTCCAATCCTCTTCAAACTCTCTTCTATGATGGTCGCTCACTTTACATATATCCTCTGCACGAGCCGCCCTCGGAAAATCAAAGGAAGTGAAAATAATTTCATCCGCGATATGTTCCAATTTTCCAACCATCATTTCAATTGGTTTATCTTTCAAGGCACTGAAAAGTACTACTATCTTTTTTTTGGAAAACTTCCTATCTATTGAATTCACTAACGCGTCAATAGCCTCTTCATTATGGGCACCGTCAAGAATAATAAGAGGTTCTTTTTGGAAGATCTCAAATCTTCCAGGGTGCACAGTTTTCAATAGCCCAGCTTTTAACACACTCTCATCATATTCCAGCTCCAACTTTTCTATTAATAGTGTATAAGCCATGATGGCCAATGAAGCGTTGGCTGCCTGATGATCTCCATACAGCGATAACTCTAATTCCTCCACGCTTTTCCTTGCAGATCTAAAAGAGAGCCTTTCACCTTCTTCCAATTGATAGAAAAAATCTTCTTCCATAAAATAAAGTGGACTTTCTTTCTGCAAAGCTTCTTTTTGAATTACTTCTTTTGCCGCAGACTTTTGTTCCCCGGAAATAATCGGAACTCCGCTTTTGATGATACCTGCTTTATGATAGGCAATTTCTTCAACTGACGATCCAAGGAATCCTATATGGTCATGTCCAACATTAGTGATGATGCTAAGCACTGGGGTCATCACATTCGTGGAATCCTCTCTCCCCCCAAGTCCTACTTCAATCAACGCGATATCGACTTTTTGGATCGTGGCAAAATAATAAAAAGCCATGGCCGTTTGCAGTTCGAATTCCGTTAACCCAGCTTGATCTAACCCATGTTTAGTAAACACCTGAATAATTTCTATCATTTCTTCATCTGTTATGTGTGTTCCATTGACAGAGATTTGATCATTGATGAATTGATAAGCTGGTGAATGGAACACCCCTACCTTTAATTCAGCTTCTATTAATATCCCCTCTAAAAAACGCAAAGTGGATCCTTTCCCGTTTGTTCCTCCGATATGTACCACCTGAATTTGATCTTGCGGATTACCGACTCGCTCTAAAAACTGGACAATTCTGTCCAAACCGAGGTTTATTTCATTTTTTAACGTAAAATTCACTTGCTCTTGCAAATCTTTAAATGACAAAAACATATTAATCTCCTTTTTGCTAATAGGCATATTCTAATCTTCCCTGTTAGGTTAAAATTAATAATAAATATTATCGGGTACTAGCTTTTTATTTTCCTTCTCAAACTATATATTAATAAAACATTTGGATACAACTGTTTTCAAGAATAGTTATTTTAAGAATTTTGGAGGATCACACATGAAACATATAGTATGCTGGATTATTTATAATGGAAATCTCCCTGAGCAAAAATTTATCGAACTGGCAGAATGGTTTGATAAGGAAGCTAGAAAACACCATTTCTCCACTAAGCTATTGAAAAATAATGAACTGTTTCCGAGCGTGACTGATGGGAGAGCAATATTGGAAGGCACTCATAATCAACAGGAGCTGCCAGATTTCGTTTTTTTCCTTGATAAAGATGTGTTACTTGCCCGCCACCTCGAAAAGATGGGTATCCCCGTTTATAACAGTGCTGCCTGCATTGAGATCTGTGATAACAAATCGCTCACATTTCAAACTCTTGCAGATCACGGGATACCTATGCCGAAAACTCTGTTAGCACCAATGGTATTTCACGCTCATGAGAATGTAGAACCCTTTTACCATGCCGCAGAATCTCTAGGTTTTCCACTTGTCGTAAAGGAAGCTTACGGTTCATTTGGCATGCAGGTTTATTTGATTCAAACAATAGATGAACTGCTATTGAAAGTGAAGGAGTTAGGAAATCGACCATTTCTTATGCAAGAATTCATCTCTTCAAGCAAAGGCAAGGACATACGCCTGAATGTTGTGGGAGATAAGGTGGTTGCCTCCATGATGCGTGTCTCCGAAACTGATTTCAGGGCTAACGTGAGTAACGGGGGAAGGATGTTTAGGTATGAACCAACAGACACTGAAAAAGAAGTTGCGATTAAAAGCGCAAAACTTGTCGGTGCAGACTTCGCTGGGGTAGACCTCCTATTTGCTGAAGATGGCTCCCCGCTTGTCTGTGAAATTAACTCCAATGCTCATATCAAAAATATCTTTGATTGCACGGGTATTAATGTTGCGACCTATATTGTTCCGCATATTTTGCAGAAGTGGAGAGAATCCAAGCAATGAGAACGAAAGGCTGGCTTATTTACGAAGCAAAACATGCAAAAAAGAATCAAGGTTTTATTCAATGGTTTTTGGATGAGGCAAAAGAGCTGGAAATGGAGTTAGATTTCATCCTGCAGTCCAGAATATCTTTTGGAGTTCAAAATAATGAATTGGTCATTGTGCTAGATGGAGAAACAATGGCCCCCCCAGACTTTGTCATCATGAGAAACATCGATCCACTTTTTAATGAACAACTAGAACGCATGAACATTCCTTGCTTCAACTCCAACCACGTTTCAGTCATTTGTAATGATAAGGCGAGGACCCATCAATACTTGGCAGGCAAAGGGCTACCGATGTTGGATACGTATTTCACTACAACTGAGGAACTCCTGTCAGGAAACCTGCCTATCCCATTCCCGTTTATCATAAAAGCACGGACAGGCAGGGGAGGCGGGGATGTTTTTATGGTGGAGGGGGTTGAACAGTTGGAAGCAGTCCATACGCAACTATCCGATCGTTCCATTATCCTTCAACCACTTGCCGGATCACCTGGTAAAGATTTACGAGTGTATGTATTAGGGCAGACCATCGTTGGAGCTGTACTTCGATCTAATTCCAAAAGCTTTAAAGCCAACTTCACATTAGGTGGTCAGGCAGAAGCATATACACTGAATGAATCGGAACGTACTATTGTATATAAAATAATTCAACAGTTTGATTTCGGTCTCGTTGGCATTGATTTTTTGTTTGATGAAAACGGTGGTCTCCTATTCAATGAAATAGAAGATGTGGTTGGTTGTCGAACATTATGCTTAACAAGTGACATCAATATTGTCAAAATGTACTTAGAATTTATTTTACAAAAGCTTGGATATAGAGTGGAACCTACATGAAATTTCTAACAATGAAGGAAGCTGTTCCTTATATCTATTCCTCACTGCTTAAAGCAAAGCCCTTTCAACAGGAGGAGAATGATGCGCTAACACGGGCGCCCCACTTAACGAAGGAACTATTGCACACTCTTGACCTTATCCCATCCAGTGACAAAGTAATTCTTGTCACCGGAAGTAAAGGAAAAGGCTCCACCTCACGTATGATGGCTGCCATCCTTAGAAAGATGGGATTGAAAGTTGGATTATTCACCTCTCCCCACCTGATTAATTATAATGAACGCATTCGGGTGAATGGAAAAGCAATATCCGATGAAGCGTTTTTAACCTATTTAAACTCTCATGGATCTACCATTGATAACATTACCGCTTCCATTGAAAATCCCCAACATTACCTTGGGCCGACGGGAATCTTGCTATCTATCGCTCTTGCCCATTTTCAATCAGAAGCCACCGACATCAATGTCATAGAAATAGGCCGCGGCGGCACATATGACGACACGAATGTATTGGAAAATAATTGGGCTGTTGTATCAAAGGTCATGGAAGAACATTTAGGTTTCTTAGGGCACTCTTTGGAGGATATCATTAGGCATAAAGTTGGGATTGTGAAAGAATGTACGAAATATGCGGTGATTGGGAAACAGTCCGAGGAAGCATTGGAGATGATGCGTGAGTTGCTTAGCGAGTCAGCGGCTTTTTGGGGTGAGGAATACATGCCTTCTAATGTGTCTGCTAGCTTAAGTGGAAGTACGTTTACATTACAGACCATGTTTTCGAGGTATGAGGATCTCTCCCTCCCATTATTGGGATCCTTTCAAGTGGAAAATGCGGCACTAGCGATTCAGGCGTGTGAAACAGTGATTGGAAGAGGGCTGCCGAGCGACTTATTGAAAGAAGCATTAAGGGAGTTAAGATGGCCTGGTAGACTAGAAGTGGTTGCTGATAACCCTACTGTAGTGTTGGACGGTTCCATCAACCGTGTTTCTGCTGCCTATTTAAAGGAAATCCTGCCACTCGTAGATTCCAAGAAGGTCGTTACTATCATTGCGGTACCTTCGAATAAAGATTATGAAGGAGTTATAAAGGTGTGCAGTGAGTTTTCGGATGTATTGATTGTGACGACGCCGGATAACTCGCATAAAACGTTTCCTGCTGATGCACTTGAGGTTGCCCGGAAATATCAAGCTGGGGCTATGGAAGTTGGCTTGCTATCAGAAGCTGTTGAGTTGGTGCAGACGTTTGAGCCCACTCTCATCTTCATTGTTGGAACACAGTCGATGATTGGAAGTGCCAAGGAGATTTGGAAGGATTCATTGATGGATATTGGATAGTTTGCCGCTTCGGCTACCTCTTTGAGGGTCGCCGGAGCGTTTTTTTTAGTTGGAGAGTCTTTATAGGAGGAACTTTGGAGACTGAATTTCTTGGTGGTTCTACATTTCCCGGATGACCTTCTACATTTCCCAAAGGAGGTTCTACCGTTTTGACGGAACCTTCGACCATTAACTGGCTAGGTTCTACCGTTTTCCAGCCACCTTCGACCTTTCAACATTTTTCGACACTCCACCACCGACACCCCTTACCGCAGTCAAACCTCCGACAATCCCCACCCTCCCCAAACAAAAAAAATCCTAAGCAGACATCCCATCAAAAAGGACATCCACCCAGGATCTATCTCACAAAAAGCACTTATCCCTTCAACTCATCAATGCGAGCTTGAACAGCATCACGCTTTTCTACATAATCTTTCTCTTTCGCTTTTTCTTCTTCAATAACATTTGCAGGTGCTTTCGCGATGAATCCTTGATTGGAAAGTTTCTTCTGCACGCGCTCTACTTCCTTATCAAGCTTCGCAAGCTCCTTGTTCAGACGGGCAATCTCCTCGTCTATATTGATTAGTCCAAGCAAAGGAAGAATCAATTCCGCTCCAGTAACAACTGCTGTCATCGCCTTCTCGCCGCCATCTAAGGCAACATCCGTTCCTATTAACAGCTCGCTTGGGTTACAGAAGCGCTCTAGGTAAGAACGGTTGCCCTCAAGCTTCTCAGCAATCTCAGAAGTTTTAGCTTTTACAAGCAATTTAACCTGTTTACTCATTGGCGTGTTTACTTCTGCACGAACATTACGTACGCTACGGATGATGTCTACAAGTAAACGCATATCTGCTGCCGCTTCCTTGTCCGTTAACTCATCGCGAACTTCCGGCCATTTTGCAGTCGTGATGGACTCGCCTTCGTGAGGAAGCTGCTGCCAGATCTCCTCAGTGATGAATGGCATGAACGGGTGTAACAGGCGCATGGTGTTATCTAGTACGTAAGCTAAAATAGAACGTGTTGTCTTTTTCGCGGTTTCATTTTCGCCGTACAATGGGATTTTCGCCATTTCGATATACCAGTCACAGAAATCATCCCAGATGAAGTTGTAAAGGGCACGGCCCACTTCACCGAACTCATATTTTTCAGCAAGCTTCGTTACTGTTTCAATTGTTTCATTCAAACGAGTGAGAATCCACTTGTCTGCAACGGATTTTTCTCCGCTCAAATCAATATCCTCAAACTTCATATCGCCCATGTTCATCAAGGCAAAACGGGATGCGTTCCAAATCTTGTTGGCAAAATTCCAAGTGGACTCTACTTTATCATAGCTGAAGCGTAGGTCTTGACCCGGCGAGCTTCCTGTTGATAGGAAGTATCGCAGAGAATCCGCACCGTACTTTTCGATAACTTCCATTGGATCAACACCGTTACCAAGAGATTTACTCATCTTGCGGCCTTCTTCATCACGAACCAGTCCGTGGATGAGAACATCTTTAAATGGACGCTCGCCAGTGAATTCAAGTCCTTGGAAAATCATACGGGAAACCCAGAAGAAAATGATATCGTAACCAGTTACTAAGGTACTTGTCGGATAGTAACGTTGATAGTCCAGAGATTCTGTTTCCGGCCAGCCCATGGTAGAGAACGGCCATAACGCAGAACTAAACCATGTATCAAGAACGTCTGTATCTTGCTCCCAGTTTTCGATATCTTCCGGTGGGTTATGGTCAACATGGATTTCTCCTGTTTCTTTGTGATACCAAGCCGGAATTCGGTGGCCCCACCATAGCTGACGGGAGATACACCAGTCGCGGATATTTTCCATCCAACGCATATATGTGTTCTCAAAACGGTTCGGTACAAAATTAACCTTGTCTTCTTGAGATTGAAGGTCAATCGCTTTATCCGCAAGTGGCTGCATTTTAACGAACCATTGTGTAGAGAGATATGGCTCGACTACTGCGCCGCTGCGCTCACTGTGACCAACAGAATGCATGTGCTCTTCAATTTTGAAAAGAACGCCACTTTCTTGAAGGTCTTTTACAAGCTGCTTACGGCATTCAAAACGGTCCATTCCATTGTACTTGCCGGCATTCTCGTTCATACTGCCGTCTTCATGCATAACCAGGATGCGCTCTAAGTTATGACGATTTCCGATTTCAAAGTCGTTCGGGTCGTGGGCAGGAGTGATTTTAACTGCACCGGAACCGAATTCCATGTCTACATAATCATCGGCAACGATTGGAATCTCACGGCATGTGATTGGAAGTGTTACCATTTTCCCGATTAAGTGCTTGTAGCGTTCGTCTTCCGGATGAACCGCAACCGCTGTGTCACCAAGCATTGTTTCAGGTCGCGTTGTTGCAATTTCAATGTGGCCAGAACCATCCGTCAGCGGGTATCTCATGTGATAGAAGGCGCCTTGAACATCTTGGTGGATTACCTCGATATCAGAAAGAGCCGTCTTTGTAGCAGGGTCCCAGTTGATAATGTATTCACCACGGTAGATAAGACCTTTTTTGTAAAGCGTTACGAACACTTCGTTAACCGCTTTAGATAGCCCTTCGTCCAATGTAAAACGCTCGCGGCTGTAATCGAGGCCAAGTCCTAGCTTGGACCATTGCTCTCTAATATGTTTTGCGTATTCGTCTTTCCACTTCCACGCTTCTTCCATGAATTTTTCACGGCCAAGGTCATAACGATTGATTCCTTGGTTGCGAAGCTTCTCGTCTACTTTTGCTTGTGTCGCGATTCCTGCATGGTCCATTCCTGGTAACCATAGAACGTCAAAGCCTTGCATGCGCTTCATGCGAGTGATGATGTCTTGCAGGGTGGTGTCCCATGCGTGACCTAGGTGAAGACGGCCCGTTACGTTTGGTGGCGGAATAACGATTGTGTATGGTGTTTTGTCTTGGTCGTTTGTCGCTTCAAAAAAGCGGCCGTCCAACCAGTATTGATAACGGTTTTTTTCGATTGTTTGTGGATCGTATTTTGTCGGAAGGTTTACTTCATTCATTTCCATCCTATTTCTCCTCCTGTTCTCATTTGTGGTTCTGTTGGACTCCGCTGTTGATTTCCGCGCCAGGCTTCGCTTTCCGCGGGGCGGTGCTTGAGTCTCCTCGGCTTCGCCTGTGGGGTCTCAAGTCTACCGCTACCTCCCGCCGGAGTCTCCGCCTTTCGCTCCAATCACCAGCTGTGAATCTTTCGAACCAAATAAAAAACTCCCTTCATCCAAATAAAAGGACGAAAGGAGTTAAGTTTCGCGGTACCACCTTTTTTTACAGGGTGAAAATAGATAGACTATCCCCTGTACACTCAAATCTGTTAACGGCTCTCCACCGGTTTCAACTACTAGACGCAGTGCGTTCGCTGAAACTACTCAAGGGCGACCTTCCAATCCGACGTTCCTGAGAAACCTTTCAGCTGATGGTTTCCCTCTCTAAAGGGGTCTGCAATTGTACTCTTCCCTGTCACTGTATTTGATCCTTATCTTATTACCTTACTATGTTACATAAAGGATATGCTAATAGTCAATAAGCTTCTCCAATTTTTTAATAAGTTATGCACAAAAAGAAATATTTGTTCCGAACTGGGCACTATTTTCCGCACCAAATCATATCTTAGGTATATATACATCGAGAAAAGTGTGCTTAAGGAGGTACCATATGCGAAAATATAACCCTTATTCCTTGCCGCCATGGTTGAGACAGGTTCGAGGGGTATGCGCACAATTCATCATTCCTATCTGCGTCTTTCAAGGAATACGTACCATCTTTCTTCCCACTACCTTTGACGTTCTCATACTTGCCATCTGCATCGTGGTTGCCATTTGCTTTCATTTGGAATGGATCTAGGCCACCTGAAAAACTGCCTCCAGATTGTCTGAGGCAGTTTTTATTTGGTTTTTCGACACATTCCCTATAGCTTATTTCCTAAAAATCATCCATAATACTACATAAAGATATGAATTTTCTACCAATTTCGACTTTAAAAGGAGACGTCCATGATTTCATTTATGCAAAAACCTAAAAAGATTCTTTACACTGCTGAGATGCAGTTTCCGGAAAGACAAGAAGTTGTCGGCCATTCAAAGGATACGGATTTGGCAAGCCGACTTTATTATATGGGTTTCACAAAGGAACATCTGCAAGCTTTACAAAATGCAAAACCCGTCATATTTGAACTACTAGATGAAGTACTTGAAAAGGTACTAGAACATTTATATAAACAACCTCCGATGAAACAGGTTGCCACAAGCAACTCTAGTAAGGAAAGACTGAAGGCCGTATTTGTTCTCTATTTTCAAAGTTTGTTAAGCGGAAAACTTGATGAAGACTTCTATAAGATGCGAAAAAGAATCGGACAAACTCACAACGGGGTACATCTGCCTGTCACATGGTTTTTGGCGACCTATTCTGCCATGCAGACCCTTCTCCTTCCGAAAGTGGTGGAGTTGCTTCAGGACAGCCCAAAAGACCTTGTTACTACGCTAACCGCGTTAACACATATTATAAACTTGGACTCACAGCTTGTCGTGGAAGAGTATATCCATGTGCGTATTGACTTGCTTGAACAAGCAAATGAAGCAAACCGGATATTGCAGGCTGAGCTTACTAAAATTAGTGAAGAAGTTGCCGGTACCGTGACAGAAACGGAAGAGACGATTCAAACTGTAACCTTAAAAGCTGAAGAAGTTTTGAAGGACACCGATCTCACACAAAAAAGCAGTCAAAACTTGCTGCACCTAACTAATGACAATGAGATGCAGATGGAGAAAATGGTAGGAAATTTTGAGGAAGTCATGAAGGAAGTCAGTCAGTCACTTGAAGAAATGCACACATTGAAATCGGTATCAGAAGAAATTATCACGATGACACAAGGAATCGACAATATCGCCGATCAAACAAACCTATTGGCACTGAACGCTTCCATTGAAGCAGCACGTGCCGGTGATGAAGGACGAGGATTCGCGGTTGTTGCGAGTGAAGTACGCAAACTTGCCGAAAGCTCGAAGGAACTTAGCAGCAAAATCAAAGTACTTATTGATAAGAGTGATCAGCAAATCACCAATGTGACGAGCATGATGTCATCTATGCACAAAGTGACTGAGCAGTCTCAGCAGAATATCGTCCAAGTGAAGGGTGGCATTGTCACAGTCAAAATGGAGATGGATAACTATTTGGACCGTTTCAACAAAAACAAAGCAGACCTTGATATCATTGTTAATTCTTTTAAAGAAATTAATCAATCGACAGTCAACTTGTCGGTGTTGACTGATGCGTTGCTGGCAAAAGCCGTTCATAAAGCATAAAAAAGCAGGCCCATCCAGCTTAACTGGTTTGGGCCTCTTTGTTTTTATTCTGCTCTTCAATCTGATTGATCCTGCCTGCTACATATTCAATATTTTTGGCAAGCCAATAGCTTCCCTGAATTCTTTTCACTAACTCCCGCTCCGAGTGTGCTCTTCTTTGGTTTGGAATAGGAGGCTGTTGAAACTGCGTTACTGCCTGCATAAAGGACGCGGGATGCGAAAGATAACTGAGCGTAAGATCTTTTTCATAATCTTGCAGGCTGAATCCCTTTTGATATTCGTAGAACCAGTCAATACAGTCGTCACAAAATAGTGGATATGTTCGTAAATATCGTTGATAAAAGGAGATAAGGTCGTTTGCAGGTGCGGCTTGCTTTGCTCTTTCCCAGCTTATAAAATAGCCCCTGCCCTCTGTATCTTTTACAAAGTGGTGAAACGATACCCTACCATGTGTCATAGCCACACGGTGTTTTTTCGTTTCCTTCACCGCCTCCTGCCAGTTTTCCAGTTTTTGCAGGGAAAATTTCTGAGCAAGTGATATTTCATGGGCGTAAGTGCAAACTTGAAGCTCAAACGGGGACATATACAGCTTTTTCTCACATACATCCACAAACTTCTCTAAGTCCTCTTGCTCTTTCGTCCATTCCTCCGAAAGCCGGTCGTAAAATGAGGTAATCTCCTTTTCTGGATACTCCTTTTCTTGAACCGTCATGTTATGAAGTTTGGCAAGTTCTTTGAACATCAAGCTGTCCTTGAAATCCAGCTCCCGCTCCTCATTGTCCTCAATCCAAGGCATCAAGTAGTATGCATCAGAGTAACTTTCAATAAAATAATACCCTTGCCTTGTCTGATAGATGGGAACCACCGTTTTGATTCCACGCTGGAAGAGAGAATGAATATTTCGGAATAATGGATATGCATGTTGTTTCTTAATTTTCTTGAGGGCAAATGCTCCTTTATTCGTTGCAACTCTCCAAACCCCACTATGCTGTTCTATATATTCTGGAACGATGCCATATTGATACACTAACTCTTCTACGCTTTGCTCATTTGTCTGCATCGCGAAAACTCACTTCCTCTGATATTTTCAGGTAAAAAAGAAGTGAGAAAAGGTCACCCCTTCCTCACTTTCCTCCAAAGCCGGTTATTGACTCTTAGAGGAAGCCTTTACCGGAATATATAACAACTGCCCCTCATTGATGTGGTCATCTGTGGAAAGCCTATTGACTCTGATCAACTGCTGAATGGAGACATCGTATCGTTCAGCAATATGGTCCATCGATTCTCCTTGCTGCACAATACATATTTTCAATTTGGTGAAATCATCTCCACCTTCATCTGCAAAAATCTTGGTCAGGGATAAATCATTCTCATCCCTTGGCTCATCGGAATAGTTCTCATATTGCTGCGGATCTGCAACCGCCTGTTGGCCCTGCCTTTTATCAAATAGGGAAACAACGTTTGATGCTTCATCCTCGTTTTGATAGTGTTTACCTGCATGTAAAGAATGTAGTGGGGCATACGCATCCTCTTCTTTATTTTGATAAATAAAGTCTGCAGGATTATATGGTGCTTCTTCTTCTACTGCAGGCGTTTTTCGTGCCTCTACTTCAAACGGGGCATAATCGCCTTCTTCATTGTAATTGTATTGCATGTTTCTATCTATCTCATCTTGATTAAGAATCTCTTCTTCTTCGTCTTCATCGTCCTCTGTATAGTACTGGTAGGTATCTTCTTCGTATTCATTATCGGAGTTTGCACTGCGATACATTGGTTCGTATTCGAAAGCTTCTTCTTGCTCTTCTTGCTCTTCTTGTGTAGCTTCTGTTTCTTGTTCTGTTTCAGTTTCTTCTTCGTAAAGATGTGATTGGTTTTGTGAAGCATATGATTCTTCATGGTCCCGGTTAGGTTCCACTTCATATTCAAATGATTCTTCCTGATCCTCTTCCCAGGCCGGGGCGCTTTGCTGATGCCCGTATATTCCAGAGATGGACAACTCCGCGTCCAATTGCAGGCATCCTCGAGTTGGGACGCTGTAGTCGAATGACTCTATCGCCACATAAATATCGTCTAAACTCTGAATTCTGTTCTTTGGTATCGTAATATCGACCGGAAAACGATGGTTCAATACGCAGACGCCATCTTCTCGCTGCTCTACTTCCTGTACAACACGGGCTTGAGGTTGATACTCTTCCTCATCATCCGCCTCCGCATTCACATGATATTCCCCCGCTAATAATAAAGCTCCACGTATGGAAACATATTGGTCCTGCTCATAAATTTGTATATCAGGATCTAACGCAATGGAGATAAGCTCAGATACTTCCTGTCCCTTTTGAAACCATATCGATTCCTCTACTGAAAACCGCAAGCACGATTGCTGTTCTGAAGACAAAGGGGTTCCTCCTTTCACACCTATCAAAAATTTACTATATCAATAAAGATGTATGATGAGATTTGGGAGAATATGAATAGTTAAGAGAAAAATTTGAAAGGGGGGTCAGACCCTTGCAGGAGATTTGCGGTGTGTGTAGAAGGGAAATTTGAATTTTTGGCGTGTTAGTTAGATTGTATGATTCGGGTGGTGATTTGATGTTAGGTTGTTTGGTCTTGGTGGAATTCTGGTAGGGGGTTTGGGATAAGTGTAGAAGGTTTCGTATAAACGGTAGAAGTGTGGCTGGGAAATGTAGAAAGTGTCTTAGGAAATGTAGAAGGTATCTGGGGAAATGTAGAAGCTCGCCTGAAAAATGCACAACATCTATCTTCAAGAATAAAACAGAAATCAAAAAGCCCACCCCAATGCATTCTCATGCATGGGAGTGGACCTCACCTCAAAAAGAAAATCAATTATTATCCTTTTATCGCAGAAAACGATTTTTCAATCGCTTCTAATGTCTTTTCAATATCCTCATCACTATGAGCTGTGGACAAGAACAATCCTTCGAACTGGGATGGTGGCAGGAATACTCCGTTGTTTGCCATCTCACGGAAAAACTTTGCGAAATAACCTAAATCTGAAGACTTTGCCACATCATAGTTTACTACTTCCTCACTATTGAAGAAGAAACCAATCATGGACCCTGCTCGGTTTACCGATACAGGCACATTGTATTTCTCACCTAAAGCAACAATTCCCTCTTCTAAGCGATCCGCTTTTTTGCCGAACTCTTTATACGTTTCAGGAGTCAGTTGAGCCAAAGTTTCAAATCCAGCTGTCATGGCAAGTGGATTACCAGACAATGTTCCGGCCTGATAGATTGGTCCACTTGGAGCAACCTGTGCCATGATTTCGGCTTTACCGCCATATGCACCAACAGGAAGGCCTCCTCCGATTACTTTACCAAGACAGGTTAAATCAGGTGTTACGCCGTAAAACCCTTGTGCACAATGGTAATCCACACGGAAACCAGTCATTACTTCATCAAAAATCAACACAGCGCCATATTCCGTGGTTACCTCGCGTAAGCCTTCCAAGAAACCTGGTTGCGGTGGAACCACTCCCATGTTACCAGCTACAGGTTCCACAATGACACCAGCGATGTCGTCTCCGAATTCCTTGAATGCATAACGGATGCTCTCCAAGTCATTGTAAGGTACGGTAATCGTGTTTTGCGCGACACCTTCAGGCACACCAGGGCTGTCAGGCAATCCAAGCGTTGCGACACCAGAACCGGCTTTAATCAATAGGGAATCGCCATGTCCGTGATAGCAGCCTTCAAACTTGATGATTTTGTTACGTCCTGTATATCCACGTGCTAAACGAAGCGCACTCATCGTAGCTTCTGTTCCGGAGCTCACCATACGGACTACTTCGATGGAAGGTACTCTTTCAATAACTAGCTTTGCGAGTTCGTTCTCGATAAGTGTTGGAGCACCAAAGCTTGTCCCTGATTCTGTTACTTTTTTAATTGCTTCTACTACGCGGTCATTGGAGTGGCCATGAATTAGTGGTCCCCATGAAAGAACATAATCTATGTATTCGTTTCCGTCCACATCGTATATTTTAGAGCCTTTTCCTCGCTCCATGAAGATTGGGTCCATGTCTACTGATTTAAAGGCACGTACTGGGCTGTTCACGCCGCCTGGCATCAGTTTGGACGCTTCTATAAAAGCTTCTTTAGAATTTTCATAACTTCTCATTCTTCTATCATCCTTTCTTTTTCTGAAATGGATTACAAATTAATTTAATCGTTCATTTACGCTGCAGGCACTGCTTTCCATAGGCGGTCCGGAAGCCTCCTCGGCCTCACCGAAACCACAGAAAAGTCTTTTTACTAAGATATTGTTAAGACACCGCTGTTGATTTCCGCAAATGGCTTCGCTTTCCTAGGGGCGCAGCTGGAGCAGCCTATGGGGTCTTCCCTGTGCCTTCCGCTCCAATCCATCATTCTAGGAAACCAAATTGTTACTTCTCATCCAACCAACGCGCCACGTCTTTTGCGTAGTAGGTGATGATCAAGTCTACACCTGCACGCTTCATGCCGATTAGTTTTTCCATCACCACTTCTTGTTCGTTGATCCATCCGTTCATGGCTGCCGCTTTGATCATAGAGTATTCGCCACTAACATTGTAGGCTACGACAGGAACATTGAAGTTGTTTTTTACATCACGGATGATGTCCAAGTATGCCATGGCAGGCTTCACAATTAGGAAGTCCGCTCCTTCTAGCAGGTCAGACTCTGCTTCGCGAAGTGCTTCTTGACGATTGGCTGGGTCCATTTGATACGTTTTTCTGTCTCCGAATTGAGGAGAGCTGTGCGCTGCATCACGGAAAGGGCCGTAGAATGCGGAAGAATATTTCACTGCATAGGACATGATTGGTACATTTTCAAAGCCGTTCTCATCCAACCCTGCGCGGATTGCCGCTACGAATCCATCCATCATGTTGGACGGAGCAATGATGTCCGCACCTGCACGCGCTTGGCTAACTGCTGTGCGCGCCAACAGATCAAGTGTTGGATCATTTAAAATCCGACCCTCTTCCACAATTCCACAATGTCCGTGAGATGTATATTGGCACAGACATGTGTCTGCAATAATTACAAGCTCCGGGAAGCTTTCTTTAATTTGTGAGATTGCCTGCTGCACAATGCCATGGTCATGGTAGGCTTGCGTTCCTACTTCATCTTTTTCTTTCGGCACACCGAACACGATAACTGATTTGATTCCGAGGTCCGTAACTTCCGCCATTTCAGCATTCAACAGGTCCAAGGACAGGTGGTATACGCCTGGCATAGAAGGAACTTCCTTCTTAATGTTTTCCCCTTCTACCACAAAAATTGGGTAGATGAAGTCTTCCTTATGTAGGTATGTTTCACGCACCAATGAGCGCATGTTATCTGAATTTCTTAATCTGCGATGACGAGTAAATTGCAAGTCTTTCATATTATGTATCCTCCCTTTTAAAATATTGCACAATTTCTTCTAAGAGACCGTCCATTGTATACTCAGATGGACTGATTGCCACATTAATTCCGGCTTTTTCTGCAGCATTTCTGGTTATCGGACCAATGGTTGCCACCGGACCTTTTGGCAGCCCGAAAAGTTTCATATAGTTATGTACGGTTGAAGGGCTGGTAAACGTGTATAGGTCAACTTTTCCCTCTTTCAACCATTTCCATTCCTTTTCCTCTGGTACTCGAATCCTGTTTTCATATACGACTATCTGCTTAACATTGTACCCTATTCTACTAAGTTCTTCACGTAAAAGGGGCCGAGCAAGATTGCCTTGAATGAGCAAAATGGAACTGATTGTCTCTTTTGCAAAACTATCTATCAAATCTTCTGCAGAAAACCTACTTGGGACAAGGTCCACTTTATATCCAAGCACTTCCAATGCTTGTTTTGTTTTTGCTCCGACCACTGCAATCTTGTTTGGCAAGCGACCTTGATAGAGTTCAAAGAAATACTTCACGCCATTTACACTCGTAAATACAATCCACTCATAGTCTGGTAAGTTAGACTTAATATCCTCAGCGACACTTTCGTTATCCGAAACATGCTGAAATTGAATAAGAGGGACTTCAAGCGAGGTCCCTCCGAGTGACTGGATCTGCTTGGAAAAGTACCTTGCCTGCTCTTTGCTTCTTGTAATAAGAATGCGTTTATCGGCTAAAGGCAAAGTACGATCCATTACTGATCCAGCTCCTTTTTCACATCATCAATTAATTTTTTTCCACCCTGTGCAGTCAGACTCTCAGCAGCTTCCAATCCGACCTTCACAGCATCTGTTCCTGTAATTCTTTCTTTATATAGTACAGAGCCGTCTGGGGCACCTACGAGTACTGTCAGCGTGATGTTATCATCCTGTCCAACAGAGGCATATCCCGCGATAGGCACTTGGCATCCACCTTCCATTTTATGAAGGAAAGCACGTTCTGCTGTGACTGCTTTTTGTGTCACAGAATCCGTGAACAAACTTAAAGCTTCAAGCAATTCAGCATCATCTTCACGGCATTCAATGGAAAGAGCCCCTTGTCCAACAGCTGGCAAGCATAGATCTTCATCAAGGAATTCTGTCACCACATCTTTTGACCATCCCATTCTTGCAAGGCCTGCTGCTGCTAAAATAATCGCATCATAGTCTTCATTTTGAAGCTTTGCGAGACGTGTATCAATATTTCCTCGAATCCATTTGATTTCAAGATCCGGACGTTTTGCTAGTAGCTGTGCACCACGGCGCAGGCTACTTGTTCCCACAATAGACCCGCTTGGCAGATCTGCAAATTTCACATGGTCCTTAGAAATAAATGCATCGCGGTGATCTTCACGGAAAGGAATGCATCCAATCGTCAAGCCCTCCGGTAAAACAGCTGGCATATCTTTCATGCTGTGAACGGCCATGTCTATTTCTTTATCAAGCATCGCTTGTTCGATCTCTTTAACGAAAAGGCCTTTTCCACCAACTTTAGATAAGGTGACGTCAAGAATCTGATCTCCCTTAGTGACAATTTCTTTTACTTCAAAATCAAAAGGCGCACCTAATGCCTTCAGTTGATCGATGACCCAGTTCGTTTGGGTTAAAGCAAGCTTACTTCTTCTAGAACCTACAACTATTTTTCTCATATTTCCTCCTTACCCAAAGCCGATGGGATTCCTATAAGATCCAAAAATGAAAATTTGATAATCTGCCAAACAGGAAAAAGTTGATGAGGACGACTAGAAACGCAGCAATATTCCAGTTCGCTATCCCCTTCCCACTAATTCCTTTTGCAAGTCTTTGATAAAAATAATAACTGTATGCTGTAATGACAATGAAAGAGCCAATCACTTTCATGTCATACCATTGAAATTCGGACAATTTAACAGACGCCCAAATGCTACCTAATATTAACGAAAGCAATAGCATCGGCACTCCGATTACATTCAAAACATAGGACATATGATCAAGTTTGGCCAAATCCTGAATCCGCAATAACCGTTTGCCCCACTTTTTCTCCTTTAACAGCCGATATTGAATGACATATAACAAGGAAAATACGAAAGACAGGGAAAAGGCACCATAAGACAGGATTGCCATTGTAATATGAATAATGAGTAACTCGGATACTAAGGCTTGGGCAACCACTTGGGATTCATGCTGTACAGGTGTGAATGTGTGCAATGCCAATACTAAAAATCCTATCACATTTGTAAAAAACACAATGAAGTCAACGCGTAAGATTCTGTTTATGATGAGAGAAAAGGTAATCAATACCCATGTATAGAAATACATCCCCTCATAAAGCGTCAATATTGGGAATCGTCCGGTATCAAGCATACGTAAAAATAAGAAAACCGTTTGCAATACCCATACAATTGCAAGTAACCAGAAGGCTGTTTTATTTGCCTTCTGGTTATGTTGAAGAAAATCAATAAAATATAAGAGCACGCTTAAGGCATAAAGAAGAATCGTTAATTCATATAGCCTTGCGATTGTCATCTCTAGCATAGTTAACAGCCTCTCTTACGACCTGTATGTCGCAGCTTGAGGAAGCGGAATTCCTACAGGAGCCGAAGAACTCTTCTCCTTTTTCACAGTATAGTACTGTGATTGAACTTCTTGTTGAACCGCCTCTTCGATATTAAAGATTTTAGTGAACAGTTCTAGAGATTCTTTTGCGTCAGATTCGGCTGAAAGTTCTTTCGCTCGTAAAATCGGGTCGCGCAACATCTGGTTGATGATGCTCTTCGTATGTTTATTTAAGACCTTAATCTCACGCTCCGAAAGATGAGGAAGTTTTCGTTGGATACTTTGCATCGTTTCGGATTGAATATCCAGCGCCTTTTGACGTAATGCGGAAATGACCGGAACCACACCAAGTGTGTTCAACCAGTGTTTAAACTCCACAATCTCCTCTTCGATGAACAGTTCAATCTCTTCTGCCGCTTTTTTGCGTTCTGCCAAATTGGCATTGACGATTCCCTCAAGATCATCAATATCGTATAAGAAGACGCTCTCTAACTTATCCAATTCCGGGTCCAAATCCCGTGGAACCGCAATATCCACCATGAAAAGTGGACGGCCTTTTCTCATACGCTCAACATAGGTCATATCGTCTTTAGTTAAAACATAGTCTTTGGCACCGGTAGAAGAGATAAGAATATCCGCTTCTACCAACGCACAGGAAAGCTCCTGCATGGACTTTGCCTGGCCTGCGAAACGATTCGCCAGGTTTGTTGCTTTTTCCAACGTACGGTTGATGACCGTAACTTTTTCTACCCCGTTGCTGTGAAGATTCTGGACGGCGAGTTCTCCCATTTTCCCTGCGCCTAAAATTAATACATGCTTGTTTTTCAAATCCCCGAAAATCTTTTTCGCAAGCTCCACCGCTGCATAGCTGACAGAAACGGCATTGGATCCGATATCAGTTTCGGAATGTGCCCGTTTCGCTAAAGTGATAGCTTGTTTAAATAATTGATTAAAAATGGTTCCGACCGTTTTATGTTCTTGTGCGGCAAGAAAACTTGTACGGATTTGACCAAGGATTTGTGTTTCCCCAAGCACCATGGAATCCAATCCACAGGACACCCGGTACAAATGCTCAATTGCCCCGTCATGTTCATATATGTTCAAGTAAGGAGAAAACTCTTCCTTGTCTAAACCGAACCAGTCTGCAAGGAAAGCTTTAATATAATAACGTCCAGTATGCAACTGATCGACTACTGCATAGACTTCCGTACGGTTGCAGGTAGAAACAATGATGTTTTCCAAGATGGACTTTTGGTCCTTCAGAGCTACCATTGCTTTATTCAGATCAGCTGGATTAAATGTCAATTTTTCACGTATTTCAACAGGGGCCGTTTTATAATTAACACCGACTACTATGATATGCACTTGTTCGTACACCCCCACAAAAAATAATATCATCTACTAAAATTATAACATGACTAATGCTAGATACTTTTGTTAAAATGTGAACAAATAGTTTCCAATTTAATAATTAGGATACATGAAAATACACCGTTTTCATGGTTTCTCTTAGTTATATATTACAAACATTACAATTCTTTTATTCACCAACTTGTACATTAACAGAATTTCATTGTAGAATCAAGGTTTCAGCCTCGATCTCAAGGAGGAAAATATGAAGAAAAATAGCTTTCTGCCTGGGTTGCTTTTATTATTTTTTGGTGCATATTTCCTGTTACAACAATTAAACATTGTGTTGTGGGAAGGGATGTTGCACTGGTCCACTATCCTCGTCATTGCAGGAATTGCACTTTTATTACAAGCTTATAAACAGAGTGATTATCCTAACATCCTCCCTGGCTTTGTATTACTAGGTATTGGATTGCATTTTCAGCTTAAGGATAAGGTAGATGTCTGGCCCGATCACTTTGCTGTTATCATTTTGATTATCGGCATTGGCTTTATTCTTCGTTCGCAGAAGACGAAGGGCGGTATGTTTGAGGGAGTCCTGTTGTGCATACTTGCTAGTTTCTTTCTTTTCTACGATACGTTTATGGAGATGCTAGGTGTGGTAGAGACTGGTGTTGCTAGTTTACATACTTTTTGGCCGGTTTTGTTGATTTTGATTGGTGCGTTTTTTGTTTTTAAGAAGAAATAATGGAAGACCTACAAGCAATGGAGTGTTATTCCGTTGTTGTAGGTCTTTTTGTTTGTACACCTATGTTTACTCCCTGTTTTCTTCCGTTCCAGGTGTTCGCTTTCCGCGGGACGGTGCTTGAGCCTCCTCGCTGCGCTGCGGGGTCTCAAGCTACCGTTATCCCCCGTAGAAGTCTCACACCTTGCACTCCAGGGAACAGGGGAAATCTGTATCACCAAATTGCCAATTTGATTACTGGTTACAGAACAGCTTCCAGGAAGTCTCTTGTTCTCTGGTTTTTAGGATTGTTGAAGAGGTCCTGTGGGGGGCCTTCTTCGACGATTTTGCCGTCGTGCATGTAGATGACTCGATCGGCGACTTCTTGGGCGAACCCCATTTCGTGGGTGACGACAACCATGGTCATTCCTTCTTCGGCGAGTTCTTTCATGGTTTTTAGTACTTCTCCTACCAGTTCAGGGTCAAGGGCGGATGTTGGTTCATCAAAGAGCATGACATCCGGTTTCATGGCAAGGGAACGAGCAATGGCCACACGCTGCTTTTGTCCGCCTGAAAGCTTTTCGGGATAAACATTCTCTTTATCTGACAAGCCCACTTTTGCCAAAAGATCGGATGCGATTTTTCTTGCGTCCTCTTTCTTCAGCTTCTCGACCTGTACAGGAGCTTCCATAACATTCTCTAAAACTGTTTTATGAGGGAAAAGATGAAAATGCTGAAACACCATGCCGACTTTTTGACGGACTTTATTTAAATTGTCTTTTTCTACGTCGACTTCCTTGCCGTCTATGACTACAGTGCCGCTATCCTTCATTTCAAGAAAGTTCAAACAACGCAGAATTGTACTTTTACCGGATCCGCTGGCACCAATCAGACAGACAACTTCTTTATTTTTTACGGTCAAAGATATATCTTTTAAAACATGTAGGTCTCCGAACGATTTATTTAAGTTTACGACTTCTATTTTGTTACTCATTATCCCTACCTCCTATCTATCACTAACTGAGAATTTACGTTCTAACAGATTAACAAATATTCCAATCAACCCTACAAGGAATAGGTAGTAAACAGAAACTACCAACAAGTACGTCATATAGTCAAAGCTGTTTGCACCTTGTGTTTGCGCTACATTGAACAGTTCGTAGAAACCGATAAATGCAGCTAAGGATGAATCCTTTAAACAGATGATAAACTGATTTCCAAGTGGCGGCAGTGCCCTTCTGAACGCCTGTGGCAATATAATTCTTCTCATCGCCAGATTGCGTGTCATACCCAATGAGCGTCCAGCTTCCATTTGTCCTTTGTCAATCGATTGAATGGTTCCACGGAATATCTCGGCAATATAGGCACCATTATGGAAGGCCAGCGCCAATGTGACGGACCAGAATGCAGTGATTCCCATCTGCACCAATCCATAGTAGAATACAAAGATTTGAACAATTAATGGGGTTCCCCGTACAAGGTATATGTAAGTATTGGCGATCCACTCTAGTACTATAATCTTGGATATTTTAAGAAAGGCAAAAAATAAGCCGACAAAAAGTGCAATAACAATTGAAATGGCTGTAATTTGAAGGGTTTTTAGCATCCCTCTTAAAAACATGTCATATGAACTGAAGAATACATCAATAAAATGTGCTAAACTGGGCATACTTTGCTTCACTCCCTTGTGCTGATGTGTGCTATTGTGATATTTAATGCTGATAAAAAATGTGTGGTGAGTGAACACCACACATTTCAGAGACAGGATAGATTATTCTAATTCGGTATTACTCACCCGGGTCTGAAGTAATGTCTTCACCAAAGTACTCTTCACTTATCTCTTTTAGTTTTCCGTTTTCACGTAATGTTTCAAGCGCTTCATTAATCGCTTCCAATAGGGCTTCATTACCTTTTGCTACTGCTACAGCCTGTTCACTGCGATCTAATAGCTCGCGAGCCTCCAGTTCCATTCCTGATCCGATTGCTTCACGACCGGTAACAAAATCCGTTACCACTGCATCGTGACGGCCATTGTTAAGTGCCTCTAACGCCACAACATCGCTATCATAGTTTACGATATTATCAGATACACCCTCCACTAAATCTGCATAAGTGGAGCCTCTGGAAACGGCGATTTCCATTCCCTCTAGATCATCCATGGTTTGGATGTCACTGTCAGGACGCACAAAAATTTGGGCGCCAGAATAATAGTATGGTGTGGAGAAGTCCACTTCTTTTAATCTCTCTTCCGTAATGGTATGACTCGCAACCGCAGCATCAAAGCGGCCATTCTTTACTCCTTCAACAATACTCGCAAAAGTGTACTTTTCCTGCTCTGGTTCCAACCCAAGTTCAGCTGCAATAGCTTCCCCGACCTCGATATCAAACCCAGTCATGTTTCCGGAACCATCTGTTACACTAAATGGCGCAAATTCTCCTGAAGAAGCAAATATAAACTTATCTTCCTTTACTAATTCATACCCTTCACTTGTTGTTGTTTTACCACCGCATGCTGCCAGAATGGTAGACAACAAAAATAACGTGACTAACAATACCCTTTTTTTCAATTTCCAAAATCCCCCTTAGTGTCCATTTTTTCGTCTCCCTTTTATGTTAACAATTACGGAAAACTACCACAAATAAGCTTTAAATTCATATTTGTTAATAATTCAGTAAATTCCAACTTTAGAAGACTTCACTACCTATGTATCGTATGTATGCTCGGAATTGCTCCTTGTACATCCTATTCCCTAATTTTCCAATCTAATAAACATATTTTTCGAAATTTTTCTTACTTTTTACTAATAAAAAAATAGATTTCATAGCTACTATTTCATTTAAGCTATGAAATCTATTCTACTCTTTAATCGTTTAATAAAAGATGTGTTATTTTTTCTAACACTTCTTCCCCAGTTAGCGCTGTTTCTCCCCCACCTTGGACGAAGTTTTCTCTACCGCCACCTTTTCCATTTATGAAGGTAAAGACTTTGTTGGCTACATACCTCATATCAAGATTTGAGTTGCTTCCTCTAGCGCCGACAAATTGCAGCTTTCCTCCATTTTCAGCGAAAAGAAACACGTTAATATCGTCTTTAGCTGAAACTAATTTCCGTGCCATACTTTGAAGTTCTGCCATTTCCTTATTTTGAAGCACAGATTTTATTATTGTCCGACCTGCAACTACTTCCGTTTGAGAAGAAAGAGCAGTTGCTTCGTATTCTAGAAGCTTTTCTTTCATGTCTTTTAGCTCTTTTGCCTGTTCTTTACTTTGCCCCAATATTCTTTTCACTGCTTCTGCCATGCCATTCTGAGGAGCATTCAATAAGGAGGATAACTCCGAAACTACCTGCTGTTTTTCATGAAGTTGTTTTAACACTCTATTACCTGCAACAAAGGATACACGGATCATGTTCTTTTGTTTTTCTAAAGAAAGAGTCTTAAGAGAAGCTACTCCGCCAGTTGAATGAGGGTGTGTTCCTCCACAGCCGTTATAGTCAAAATCCGGGATGATGACTAGGCGGATATCTTCCGATACTGACAGTTCTTTTCTTAATGGATAGTCTGATAGTTCTTCTTGTGTTACCCATTTGGTCTCTATTTTACGGTTCTCAAGGATTATTCTATTAACGAGTGTTTCAGCTTCTAGGATTTCCTCGTCCGTCAACTCAGTAGTATCCAAATCAATGGTGCACACTTCTTTGCCCAGATGAAAACTTTTGGTTTTATAGTAAAATAGCTCTTCAAACGCAGCAGATAAAAGATGCTGTCCTGCGTGTTGTTGCATATGATCATATCTTCTTTCCCAATCAATGATGCCCTTAACTTCCTTTGATGTTTCGGGCAGTTTGTCCTTAAGGTAATGTCTGATTTCCCCGTTAATTTCTTGTACCTCTATGACAGTTTGGTCATTTAGGCTACCAGAGTCATACGGCTGCCCTCCGCCTTCTGGATAAAAGGCGGTTTGTTCTAGTATGGCATACCATTTTCCCGATTTGTCTTGTGATTGTCTCACCAGCGTTGTTGTAAATGTCTGTAGGTATGGGTCTTTGTAAAATAATTTTTGCACCTAAGTCACTCCTCACTTTAAACCAAAAAACTGCGTTCAGAGTATTCTTTCTCTGATTCGCAGTTTCGGTTTTACTTCATTCTTTTTTGCAACATGCCCCAGACTTCATCTTTGCCTTGTCCTGTTTCGGAGGAGAAAAGAATTAGTTCGTCTTCTTTATTCATTCCGAGGGTTTCTCTGATTACTTTTAAGTGTTTTTGCCATTTCCCTTTAGGGATTTTATCCGCTTTCGTCGCAATGACTACTACTGGAAGCTCGTAATGCTTCAGGTACTCATACATCGTGACATCATCTTTGGATGGCGGATGGCGAAGGTCCACTATTTGCAGAACGGCACGTAGCTGTTCTCTGCTTGTCAAATAGGTTTCCATCATTCTGCCCCATGCATCACGCTCGGATTTCGGGACTTTCGCGAAACCATAACCAGGCACGTCGACGAAATGCAACATCTCATTGATCAGATAAAAATTCAATGTCTGTGTTTTCCCTGGTTTGGAGGATGTTCTCGCAAGGTTTTTGCGGTTGATCATCTTATTGATAAAAGATGACTTTCCTACATTTGAACGGCCCGCCAAGGCGAATTCCGGCAAAAGCTCACTTGGGTATTGTTCTGGTTTTACGGCACTTATTACAATTTCTGCTTGTGTTACTTTCATTTTTTCTCTCCTGCTAATGCGTGTTCTAACACTTGATCTAAATGTGATACTAAAACAAACGTTAAATCTTTTCGCACACTTTCTGGAATATCATCCAAATCTTTTTCATTCTCTTTAGGTAGTATAACCTTTTTTAAGCCAGCGCGGTGTGCACTCAGGGATTTTTCTTTCAGTCCGCCGATTGGTAGCACACGTCCTCTTAACGTGATTTCACCTGTCATTCCAACATCTCTTCTGACCGGTCTGCCAGTTAATGCTGAGATTAGGGCAGTGGCCATTGTAATCCCGGCGGATGGACCGTCTTTTGGAACAGCACCTTCTGGGACGTGAATATGGATATCATTCTTCTCATTGAAATCAGGGTCAATATTCAATTCGTCCGCTCGTGAGCGGATAAAGCTAAATGCTGCATGGGCTGACTCTTTCATCACATCCCCAAGCTTACCGGTCAACATGAGCTTTCCTTTACCTGGTGATAGGGATACTTCAATGGATAATGTATCGCCACCAACGGTTGTATAGGCAAGGCCTGTTGCCACGCCAACCTGGTCTTCCTCTTCCGCCTGTCCGTAACGGAATTTCGGCTTACCAAGGAATTCGGCAAGGTTTTTATCCGTAATGACTACCCTTTTCTTCTCACCGGAAACGATGAGTTTGGCTGCTTTCCTGCAGATAGAAGCAAGTTGTCTTTCCAAACTACGTACCCCTGCTTCTCGGGTATGGTGACGGATAATGGACATTAGCGCTTCGTCTCTGACTTGCAGAAGATTCTTTTGTAAACCATGCTCCTTTGCCTGACGAGGTAGAAGATGGTCTTTCCCTATATTTAACTTTTCTATTTCTGTGTAACCTGCAATCGTAATGATTTCCATTCTGTCGCGCAGAGGTCCAGGAATGGTAGCCAAGTTGTTTGCTGTGGCGATGAACATGACATTGGATAGGTCATATGGTTCTTCGATATAGTGGTCACTGAAATTAAAGTTTTGTTCTGGATCTAATACTTCCAGTAATGCAGAGGAAGGATCTCCCCTGAAGTCATTGGACATTTTATCAATTTCATCTAAAAGAAAAACCGGATTGATGGTTCCCGCCTTTTTCATACCTTGGATGATTCGTCCCGGCATTGCCCCTACATAGGTTCTTCTATGGCCGCGGATTTCTGATTCGTCGCGAACTCCACCAAGGGAGACGCGGACAAATTTGCGATCCAGTGACTTTGCGATAGAACGTGCCAGAGAGGTTTTACCTACACCAGGAGGTCCTGCTAAACAAAGGATCGGGCCTTTTAAGGATTTCGTCAGTTGTTGGACAGCTAAGTATTCCAACACACGTTCTTTCACTTTTTCCAATCCAAAGTGATCTTCGTTAAGAATTTCTTCCGCTCTGATAATATTCAATTGGTCTTCTGTTGCTTCTGTCCATGGAAGATTCAATAACCAGTCAATATAGTTCCGGATAACAGAACTTTCAGCGGAACTGGAAGGGATCTTTTCATAACGGTCTATTTCCTTCAATGCAGTCTTTTTCACATTTTCCGGCATGCCGATCTTTTCAAGTTTCTCTTTAAGATCCTCAATTTCTCCGCCTTTACCTTCCTTGTCGCCAAGCTCTTTTTGGATTGCTTTCATCTGCTCACGAAGGTAATATTCCTTTTGTGTACGTTCCATGGAACGCTTTACTCGCAAACCGATTTTCTTCTCTAATTGGAGTACTTCTTTTTCATTATTTACATGCTTGATCACTTTGTTCAGACGCTCTTTCACATCTCGCGTTTCGAGAATATCCTGTTTTTCTTTCATGTTAACAGGTAAGTGGGATGTAATGATATCGGCCATTCTCCCAGGCTCTGTTATATCAGAAACGGTATGATATGTTTCGACTGTTGTCTTTTTAGAGAGCTTTGTGTATGTATGGAAATAGTCCAGCAAAGTTCTCATTAAGGCTTCGTCTTCCGGATCTTTCTCTTCTGTATCCGGATAGGTCAAAAGTTTGGCTTCCCAATGTGTATCTTTTTCAATAAACTCTTCTATTTTTGCACGTTCCAGCCCTTCAACCAGGACACGGACCGTTCCATTTGGAAGCTTTAACATTTGTTTTACTTTTGTCAAAGTACCCCAAGTGTAAAGGTCCTCTTTTGTAGGATTGTCGGTTCCCACTTCTTTTTGTGTAGAGAGAACAACAATGTCGTCTCCTAGCATCGCTTGCTCTAACGCCTCTATCGACTTTTCTCTTCCGACATCCAAATGTAACACCATTGTCGGAAAGACCATTAACCCTCTTAAAGGCAATAATGGAACATGATATTCCTTATTTGTTGCCATGGTAACACCCCCGTACGCTCTTCCTTTATGTATCTTTGTTCAATTCTATCCTAATTAAATAGCCCTGTCTAATTAAAGAGAAACTTATAAAAGAGTTTGTTTTATTATCTTTTACAACTTTGCCTAACTTAATATAGAAATGGTAGTAAAAATTTTACCTTTTTCCAGGCATTAGTGCAATCAGTAAGGCTTCGTGATGTAAAACAGGCAGACCATCGCAAGGCCTGCCCACCATTTACATGGATTCTGTTTTCGGAATGCTCATTGGAGCATGCAATATGCTTTCTACGTTCGTTTCCGTAATCTTTTCTCTCAATAAGGTCAGATCCAGGACTTCTTGGAACTCTTTTACTGGAATGACTTCAATGCCGTCGATTTCTTTTATAATCGATTGCATGTTTTCAGCTGGAATGATGACTTTCTTTGCTCCAGCCTGTTTTGCCGCTTTTATTTTCGGAATAACTCCCCCAATTGGTTTAACAGTTCCGTGGATGCTGATTTCTCCTGTCATTGCGACAAGATTGCTGACTGGAATTTTGAAGATGGCAGAATAGATTCCCGTCGCCATTGCAATTCCTGCAGAAGGTCCGTCAATCGGGATACCCCCTGGAAAATTGACATGGATATCATAATCAGCAGCAGGAACGCCTAACTTTCTTAATACGGTAATAACGTTCTCAATGGAACCTTTGGCCATACTCTTTCTGCGGACGGATTTGCCGCCTTGATTGCCCATGCTTTCTTCTTCCACAATTCCTGTGATGTTCACAGTCCCTTTTTTCTCTTCGGTAGGGATTGCTGTCACTTCTATCTCAAGAAGCGCACCTGAGTTTGGTCCGAATACCGCGAGGCCGTTCACAAGTCCAGGCTGTGCAGCTTCTTTGATTTTGTTTTCATATTTCGGCGCCAATTGACTGGAGTGGACCACCCATTCAATGTCAGCCACCTTTACAGTATCGCGGTCTTCTGTGATAGCAAGTCCACATGCTATCTGCATCATATTTACCACTTCTCGTCCATTTCTTGTATAAGAGGCAAGCAGGCTGATACCTTCTTCTTCGACCATCATATTGATTTTAGAAGCCGCATTCCTAGCGACAGCTTCCAACTCCTCTTGATCTAACTCACGGAAGAAAACTTCCATACATCTAGATCGAATGGCAGGAGGTATTTCATTCGGCGTTCTGGTGGTTGCCCCTACAAGGCGGAAATCCGCAGGCAGACCATTTTGAAAAATATCATGAATATGCGTTGGTATTTGGTTATTTTCTTCACTGTAATACGCGCTGTCTAAGTACACTTTCCTATCTTCCAACACTTTAAGTAATTTGTTCATTTGAATAGAATGAAGTTCACCAATTTCATCGATGAAAAGCATTCCTCCATGCGCATGTGTTACAGCTCCTTGTTTTGGTTGCGGTATACCTGCTTGCCCCATTGCGCCAGCACCTTGGTAGATCGGGTCATGTACTGAACCAATTAACGGATCCGCAATCCCTCTTTCATCAAAACGAGCCGTTGTTGCATCCAATTCAATAAAAACGGCAGACCCTCTAAAAGGAGACTTTGGATTCCTTTTGGCTTCTTCAAGAACAAGCCTTGCAGCAGCAGTTTTCCCTACTCCTGGAGGTCCATAAATGATGACATGCTGAGGGTTCGGCCCACAAATGGCCGCTTTTAATGCCTTGATTCCATCCTCTTGCCCGACGATTTCTCTGAAGCTTGTTGGTCTTACTTTCTCAGCAAGTGGCTCTGAGAGTGAAATACTTCTCATTTTTCTTAGTTGTTCCATTTCTTTTTTCGATTCTTTATCAATCGTTACTTTTTGCGTCCGTTGGTTTTTGAGCAGGTTCCAGAAATAAAGGCCAATGATGACCCCGAAGAAAAGCTGTATGAACAGTGCTATACCTGTAAAAGACATAGAAACCCTCCTGCATTCTTGATGTGATTATATGGTAGTATCTCCGTGGGATTGGCTAATAATCCAATAAAAAATATTTGGTTAAAATAGGCTTTTTGCGAAAAGATTGGAGGGTATAAAAAAAAGCACTCTCCCGAAGGAAAGTGCTCTCTTGTGGTTATGCAGAAGTCTTTTCGTCTTGTTTCAACTCAGACCCATCATCTAAAATCAACTTAGGCGCAACATTGTCAGCAACCGTTTCAGCTGTAATCACACACTTCTTGATATCCTCACGAGAAGGTAGCTCATACATAACATCCAGCATAAGTCCTTCAATGATAGATCTCAATCCACGCGCACCAGTTTTTCTTTCGATTGCTTTCTTCGCAATCTCAGATAATGCACCATCTTCAAACTCAAGTTCCACATTATCAAGATCAAGCATCTTTTGATATTGCTTCACAAGTGCATTCTTAGGTTTTGTAAGGATTTCAATTAGCGCATCCTCATCTAGCGGCATTAAGCTCGCTGTAACAGGAAGACGACCGATGAATTCCGGAATTAAACCGAAACGAAGTAAGTCTTCCGGCAATACTTTTCCAAGCAATTCTTTTTGCTCTAGATCATCCGCTTTTGTTTCAGCAGTACCGAAGCCAATAACTTTCTTACCTAGACGGCGTTTGATGATTTGCTCAATTCCGTCAAATGCACCACCGCAGATAAATAAGATATTCGTGGTATCGATTTGAATGAATTCTTGATGCGGGTGCTTACGTCCACCTTGAGGCGGAACGCTTGCAACAGTTCCTTCAAGAATTTTCAATAGTGCTTGCTGTACACCTTCACCAGATACATCACGGGTGATGGACGGATTTTCAGATTTACGCGCTACTTTATCAATTTCATCGATGTAAATGATACCTTTTTCAGCTTTCTCTACATCATAATCAGCAGCTTGAATCAGTTTTAGCAGAATATTTTCTACATCTTCCCCAACATAACCAGCCTCTGTTAAGGAAGTAGCATCTGCAATCGCAAACGGTACATTTAAGATTCTTGCAAGTGTTTGAGCAAGAAGTGTTTTACCGCTACCAGTCGGTCCGATCATCGCAATATTACTCTTTGCAAGCTCTACATCATCAATCTTACTATTGGAGTTAATACGCTTATAGTGGTTATACACCGCTACAGATAAAGATTTCTTAGCAGACTCCTGACCAATAACATATTCGTCTAAAATATCGCGAATTTCTTTTGGCTTTGGAACGTCTTTAAATTCTACTTCTTCCTCTGTACCCAACTCTTCTTCTACGATTTCCGTACAAAGTTCAATACATTCATCACATATGTATACGCCTGGACCTGCTACAAGTTTACGAACTTGGTCTTGTGTTTTTCCGCAGAAAGAACACTTCAATTGTCCTTTTTCGTCATTAAATTTAAACAAATTGTTTCACCCCTTATCATTTCTCTCTTTTCCCATCCATCGGCTGGTTTCCTAAAAAATGAGAAAATCTCATCATTTTAAAAAATAGTTATGTACTGCATTTTACCACATTTAAGCCTAACATTTCTAATAATAATACTTTGGTTATGTATGGATATTTTAGAAGATGGGTCCGTACTATTGTATCCATGAATTCATTTTACTAACACAGTGTTGAATGGAAAAAGCGGAAAACTTTACTTTTAAAAAGGTCTAGATGGTACAAAACAAGGCACGATCAAGTCGCGCCTTGTCTCTTATACTCTATTATGCAACATCTTTGCTGTTTTCTACAAGGAAATCAATTGCTTTTCTGATTTTCAAATCTTCTTTAAGACCTTCCAAGCTACCTAAAGCTTGCTTGATTTGGTCAACAGACATGTTGTACATGCCAGCCATTTTTTCGATCTCTTCGTTTGCTTCTTCATCTGTTACTTCGATGTTTTCAGCTTTAGAGATTGCTTCAAGCGTAAGGTTCATTTTCACACGCTTTTCTGCATCCTCTTTCATTTGAGTGCGAAGAGCTTCTTCATCTTGACCGGAGAACTGGAAGTAAAGCTCCATGTTCATACCTTGCATTTGAAGGCGTTGTTCGAATTCACGAACCATGCGGTCTGTTTCAGTTTTCACCATTGCTTCAGGAATTTCCACTTCTGCATTAGCAGCAGCTTTGTCAACTAGCGTGTCGCGTAGGTGGTTGTCAGCTTCAGTCTTCTTCGCTTCTTCAAGGCGAGCTTTTGTTTTTGCTTTAAGCTCTTCAAGCGTTTCAACTTCTTCATCTACATCTTTCGCGAACTCATCGTCAAGTGCAGGAAGTTCTTTTGTTTTGATTTCGTGTACAGTTACTTTGAATACTGCAGGCTTACCAGCAAGCTCTTCAGCATGGTACTCTTCAGGGAAAGAAACTTCTACTTCTTTCTCCGCTCCAGCTGCAAGACCTACTAATTGCTCTTCGAAACCTGGGATGAACGTGTTAGAACCGATTTCTAAAGAATAGTTCTCTGCTTTTCCGCCTTCAAATGCTTCGCCGTTAACGAATCCTTCAAAGTCCATAACAACAGTATCGCCATTCTCAACAGTTCCTTCTTCTTTCACAGCAAGCTCAGCTTGACGCTCTTGAAGGCCTTTTAAGTCAGCTTCTACATCTTCGTCTGTAACGTTAGCATCTAGACGCTCAACTTCTAATCCTTTGTATTCGCCAAGTTTAACTTCAGGCTTAACGATCACTTTAGCAGTGAAAACAAGCTTTTCGTTTTTAGCGATTGTTTCGATATCGATTTCTGGTTGATCAACAGGCTCAATTCCAGTTTCAACAACTGCGTTAGAGTATGCAGTTGGAAGAATGATATCAAGAGCATCTTGGTATAAAGATTCTACACCAAAACGTTGTTCGAACATTCCACGAGGAATTTTCCCTTTACGGAAACCTGGTACGTTTACTTTAGTAACTACTTTTTTGAATGCTGCGTCAAGACCTTGATTAACTGTTTCCGCATCAACTTCAACTGTTAATACGCCTTGATTACCTTCTAACTTTTCCCATTTAGCAGACATAATTTTCCCTCCAACATCTATTTTCAAAGAAGATAATGATGACACACTATCTAATCTGATTAACCACACATGGTGGTTGTTGTTTTCTACATTTTGCTGCAAGTACACAGTCTTAAACACCCCTTGTTACAAGAGGTTAATCTAAGAACCTATATCGTATATACAGTTTACAACCCTTACATTATAACATAATCCCAGATGAGTTCAACACATAGCCTCATAATCGTAAATATGAAAAATCTTCAAGCTTATTGATCTCGCGTGTGACCAACTTCACTTCTAGACCAGAAACGTGGTATTGCTCTGCCAACTCTTCGTCGCTTGCATCCAAACCAAACAGTTCCACCCCTGCTCTATGCAAGCCAGCGGCCCATACTTCCGGTTTGTCTGGAGTGAAAGGCATCGGAAATTGAACAGTATGTATTCGGACAAGCATTTCTTTTAATCCTTCGTATAATGTGGGGTTGTCACTTTCCACTTTATCTTCCAATATAGAAATTATTTTGTTTAAAAAAGGATCTTCTTCACCACTTTTTAAATTGGATGGAACAACGGTGGTTCGTTGTCCCATTTTGCTTACTTCTGTTTCCTTGTCCCAGCCTTGTTCAATAAGAATGTGAAGCAAGAAGGTTTTTAGGACCGGGTGCTTTAGTTCATCCTCTAAGTATTGTTGAATCTCAGGGATAAGCGGACGAATGTTGCGGTGCTTCAACGATTGGATGAGTTCATATTGTTTTTGGACAGTCCCTTCATGAAGCAAAAACAATTCATCCTCTTGATCGTTATAATCAGGTTCCATTGATTCATTTTCTTCTGAAGGCAGCATCTTTCTAGCAAACTCCAAGAGCTGATAGAAATTTTGCGCATATTGTGCAGGCAGCTTATCTTCTTCAAGGATTGCTTCAATCGTGGATTTGACCTCCGCATACTCTTTTAATTGAATAAGAACTGTTATGTATATCTGAAGCACATGAAAATAATCACCAACATCTTCCCTAAGCATTTTTTTGCATCGGTTTTTTGCCTCTGTTAACTGACCAAGTTCCATATAGCAAACTACCATGCCAAGCTCCACTTCCGCATAGGCATAGTCATTTTCCCGGGCCTGTTCAAATAGTTCCAACGCCTCTGAAAACTTTTTCTCTTTCATCGTTTGCATCGCTTTTTCCAGCAGTCGCTGTTTTAGATTAGGGAACTCTACTATCTTTTTTGGTTTTTTCATATGTATAGCCGTCCTATTTTTATTGTGAAAATATTTGAAACAAGTTTATCAATGTTTGGAGGGGAGCACAAGTGAAAGCGTGGGATAATACGTTTTTGTAGATCTTCTATTGGACAGTTTGGGGTTGGGGGATACTTCTTTGTCTTTGACCGTACGGGTATTTAACACTGCTCTTTTGTCTAATACGAAAGCTCTATTTGACCGTACGGGTATTTGACATTGCTCTTTTGTCTAATACGAAAGCTCTATTTGACCGTACGGGTATTTGACATTGCTCTTTTGTCTAATAGGAGCGCTCTATTTGACCGTACGGGTTTTTAACACTGCTTTTTTGTCTAATAGGAGCGCTCTATTCGACAGTACCCCGATTGTTAAATAGAAGGGCTCTATTCGATTGTCCAAGCTTTGGTTATGGTTTACCAAGGTAAAAAACAAAAAACACCATGCCTCATTTTTATGAACACTCTTCATAGAAAGTGTTCATAAAAATGTACATAGTGTTTTTAAATAAGTGGCGTCCCAGGAGGGATTCGAACCCCCGACACACGGCTTAGAAGGCCGTTGCTCTATCCAACTGAGCTACTGGGACATAATTTAGAATAGGATAACTTTAGTTTTTCTTTATACCGTCGTCCCAATTTTGCTAGGACGATAACTCAGGAAGTGGTCAAAATCGGTACGCTGAAGTTAAATCAGGCAGCATTTTCGATCGTGCTCTATCCAACTGAGCTACTGGGACATAATTAAATTATGTACTAACCGATAAGAAATATTTACTAATTATCAGCAGCGACAAGATTTATTATATGAGATACATACATTAAAGTCAACAGTTTTTAAAAAACTTTTCTTAAATAATTTTAAGCAGCTAATCTTCTTTAATAGAGAGAGAGGAACCCCCTCTCTCTTATCACTTCTCGAATGTGTGGGAAGAAAGTTTTTCTCCCTTTTCATTATAGTAGTGTACAAAATAACATGATTCTTTTGCATCTAGTATAGCATAGGTTTTATTCCGTGTCATACGCGGAAGATCAATGCTTCCTGGGTTGATAAACAGGATCCCATCAAAATATTCTGCCCCGGCAATATGAGAATGACCGAAACATACAATATTTGCACTTTCTTCTTCAGCAGCATACTTTAATGGCAATAAAGAAGATTTCACCTGATACAAATGGCCGTGTGTAGCAAAAAGTCGTTGGTTGCCGATTTCCTTGGTTAATTGTTGAGGATAATCATCGTCAAAATCGCAGTTTCCCCTTACTCCGTAAAAGCCTTTCATTTCTTCGCTTGTAGAAGGAAGTTCAGAATCCCCACAATGGATGAATAAATCCACTTCCCCCTGATGACGGGCTTTTATTTGCCGTAGCACCTCTGCTTGTCCATGATTGTCGCTAACAATTAAAACTTTCATGCTTCCACTCCTAATTTTTGCGGGAAAGCAACTCCCACTGATTGGTTAACTCTTTAATAGCATTTCCCCTGTGACTAATCTCACTTTTTTCAACCTTAGAAAGTTGAGCCATGGTCCTCTGTTTCTCTTTTACATAAAAAATAGGATCATAACCGAATCCATTTTCTCCAATCGGTTCCCTGGCAATGGTTCCTTCACACGTTCCGCGAACAGTAAATTTTTCTCCAGAAGGATCTACAACTGCAAGGACGCAAACAAATCTGGCCGTACGTTTTTCATCCGAAACCCCTTCCATCCCTTCGAGTACCTTTTGAATATTTTTCTTATCATCCTTATCCATACCCGCATAACGTGCGGAGTACACACCTGGTTCACCATTTAATGCATCTACCTCGAGGCCGGAATCATCTGCAAGCACGATCTTTCCAAGGTGTGCTGACACTGCCTCCGCCTTTAATAAAGCATTTTCTTCAAAAGTTATACCAGTTTCTTCCACGTCAGGTATTTCTGGAAAATCAGCAAGAGATTTCACTTTGAATCCTTTTGGTTCCAAAATCACTTGAAAATCCTTTACCTTCCCCGGGTTATTGGTTGCGATAATTATTTCAGTCATCTTTATTTTCTCCTTTTCCATTAACGATGATACTTTGTGCCAAATTTCCCAACGCTTTCTTTTGCTCTTCAACAAGATGTAATACACCTTCTTCAGCCAAGTCCAATAATTCATTAAGCTGTTTTCTTGAAAACGTCGATTCTTCTCCGGTTCCCTGCAGTTCTACCAGATCCAATGAGCCGGTCATGATGACGTTCATGTCCACCTGGGCAGTGGAATCTTCTATGTAGTTTAAATCAAGTAAAGCTTGACCATCTTCCATGACGCCAACGGATGTTGCTGCTAAAAAATTCGTAACAGGGAGACTTGCTATCTTCTTTGCTTCGACTAATTTTTGAAAAGCTAGAACCATCGCCACAAATGCCCCTGTGATAGACGCTGTTCTTGTGCCTCCGTCCGCCTGAATGACATCACAGTCAATCCAGATGGTTTTTTCGCCTATTTTGTCCAGCTCTACAACAGAACGTAGAGCTCTGCCGATCAACCGCTGGATTTCCATTGTTCTGCCGGTTACCTTGCCCTTAGTGGATTCCCGCATCGTTCTTTTTTCGGTCGCCCGCGGAAGCATGGAATACTCCGCTGTTATCCACCCTTTTCCCCCGCCGCGCATAAAAGGGGGAACTCTGTCCTCTATCGTGGCTGAACAGATTACTTTTGTGTCCCCTACACATATTAATACCGATCCTTCAGGATGTGTAATGTAATCTGTAATTATTTCAACCGCTCTTAATTGATTTTGCTCTCTACCATCTGATCTCGACATTCTTACAAGCTCCTTTTGTCTCCAATAAAATAAAGAAGAGGCAGCATAGCACCTCTTCTAATCATTCTTTCCTTAGTATAGCAAATTTCACACGTTAAAACCTGCCTGTGTTCACTTTTTCTGGACGTGCAACAGGCTCTGAAATGTTTGTTCCATCCGTTGCCATCAAATCGCCTTCTCCATCGACAGTAATCGCAATGCTGTCCACTCCAGTTTGTTCTGTTAATGTCAGCACCAGCGAATCTACAATGGATTTTGAGACAATTCTACCTTCAAGTCCAAGGATAGCCTCATTAAAGTTCAATACCAAATTTCCATCAACCAGAACCGGCTCATCCAGAAGTGCCACTTCATTCGACAAGTCATTTGTTAAACCTGAAGTATGGGAAGGACCATTAATCAGCGCATCTACAATCGCAGAAAATTTGTCTTTACCTTCCAAGCTTAGACGTGATGTTACAGGTACATAATACGGCTCTCCGTTACTGCTTTCTGCCATAAAGTACAATGTAACAGCACGTGAACTCATTAGATCTACCGCTTCAGCAGTATTAAAATTGATTCCATTCGCTCTGCTCACGCCATCACCAATTGGCGTTTGATTTACTGGCATCACTGTTTGCTCATGTCCGTTCACCATGATTTGGACTTTTTCCACATTTTCAAACTGCGTCAGCGTCCAAGTGATGGCTTGCAGAATTCTTTCTTCGTCTGCACCATCATAATTAGCGAATTCCTTGGAGAAGTCGGCAACGATGGTTCCGTCTTCTTTAAGGTTTACGTCCACTTCCGTCCCAGCAGGTAATACGGCTCTAAAGCCATTTGGAAGCAATTCATCCACCGGACCTCCGGCAACTAAGTATTCTAATGCCTGCTTCGCGACTTCATTGGTTTTTGGGAGCTCTAATGTTTGCGAAACAACATATCCATTACTATCAATTAAGTATAGTTCTCTTTGCACATTTTCTGAAACAGTCGCCTCTTCCCCATCCGTTTCTTCACCAGTTGTTTCTTCATTCTCTGCACCGGTTTCACTTGCAGCATCATCTACATATGAAACATCTTGCGGAATATCCTCTTCTTTTTCTGCCTGCTCGTCACCTCCAAATAATCCACATCCGGATAACAATACAGAAGAAGCAAGCACAGCAGCAGCAGTCAATTTCACTTTTTTATGAGACATAGGTTTCCCTCCTAAGACGGTTTGTACTACTATGTATACGAGCTATTCCAAAAAATAGACCGAGCTTTAGAAAAAGTTTTGTCCCAAAAATGAGCGCAAAAAAACAGGACGAAAAGTTTGCGTCCTGTTTTCAACATTCTTATATCCCAATCGGATCCAACACAATCGTCTTAACATTCTCAATTGGCTGTTCAAAAAGCTTACTTGCTATCTTTTCAAAAAGCTCTTTTGAACCAGTTGTGTAAAACTGATGATTTTCTGTACGCTGTTTTTTATTCAACAGCTTTTTGAAGTTGAGGATGGTACTCACTTCTCGTGCAGTTTCATCACCAGAACTAATCAATTGAATGCCTTTCCCCATTACCGCCTGAATGGTAGGCGTCAATAACGGATAATGCGTGCAGCCAAGAATTAGCGTATCAATTTTCGATCCTTTAAAAAGGTGAAGGGTATCTTCTACAATTTCCCTTGCACGTTCACCTTCAAATTCGCCACTCTCTACTAATGGTACAAAGTTTGGACACGCTAAGCTTTCTACTTTTACTTCATTGTTAATGGATTTCAAGGCATTGGCATAGGCACCACTGTTGATCGTCCCTACAGTCCCGATGACACCAACCTGATAATTGGATGTAACCTTCAAGGCGGTTCTCGCCCCAGGATCCACTACTCCTATTACCGGTATGTCTAATTGCTCCCGTATCTCATCCAATACGACAGCCGTTGCTGTGTTACAGGCAATAACAAGCATTTTTATATCATGAGTCAATAAATATCTTGTCATCTCCCATGTATAGAGACGAACTTCATCAACAGGCCTAGGTCCATAAGGGCAACGCGCTGTATCTCCTAAGTAAATAATGCGCTCTTTCGGCAACTGACGCATAATTTCCTTCGCAACGGTCAACCCGCCAACACCAGAATCAATAACTCCAATTGGTCTTTGCAACTAAATCCCTCATTCTTTCATTTCTAGATGTAATCGTGCTAAACACTTTTCTAACATGAAAATTTCATCTTTGGAATAGTTCTTTAGTATGTTTTGCAAATAGTCCTGACGTTTTTTTATTACTTCCGCAATAATGCGCTCTCCTTCTTCTAAAAGATGAATTCGAACCACGCGGCGGTCGTTAGGATCTTTCACACGTTGAACAAGTTCATTCTTTTCCATACGATCCACAAGATCAGTGGTCGTACTGCAAGCTAAATACATCTTTGTAGACAATTCACCAATTGTCATATCTCCACCCTCTAAAAGCCATTGCAACGCAACGAACTGTGGAGGGGTAATCGTGTAATTGCTTAATATTTCACGACCTTTTTGTTTCACTAAAGTCGCTATGTATCTTAACGATTTCTCAATATCTGCAACTAATTGTGGATCCTGCAATACTGCTTCATTTTGATTTGTCATTCCCGACCCTCTTTCTTCCCTTTTTCTTTTTATCTAAGCTCTTTTCTTAAGATTTTGTTGCTAATCCTCGTAAAAAGTCGGCAATTGGACTTTTTACCGTATATCTACCTTAATTTAAGCATGCAGCTATTCTCGTTATTAACAAGAAAAGAGCACGACAGTAAGGAGTAGAACGAGTTACTTATTAATGCGACAAACAACAAAGTTACGAAAACAGCCTTATCTGAACATAGATGTCATGTAGTCATTGTGTCAGTTAAGTATATTTTCTTATGTTTTCATATAAAATGCAAGATGTAAAGGCTTATAAACATATTTACCCACATAGAAATACTTGGGTTTGTTCATGAATAAATAACCGACTACCACTCATAACTGTATGGTTAGAAGATAGTCGGCGGTTTAAGTTAAAGCTCTAATTCTCCCATGCGAAGAAGCTCGACAACTGCTTGGGAACGCCCCTTCACTCCCAGCTTTTGCATAGCATTTGAAATGTGATTCCGAACTGTCTTTTCACTGATAAACAACTCACCAGCAATCTCTTTGGTTGTCTTATCCTGAACTAACAGCTCAAATACTTCTCTTTCTCTTTTGGTAAGCAATGGCTTTGGTTGAAACTCTTTCTCCTTCAATAATTGTAACCCTCCTTGCCTTAGCCAGAGCTGAACTAGCGGATGGGTGTATATTTAGTCATGGTATAATATGTTAGAAGGAGGGCGGGAGTTACATGTATTTAGTCGGTTTTCTTATTATTTTTTCAATGTTTCTCGGGAAAGAAAGAGATTTCGTTGTTCGTCACTCCAAGGCTCCCCTTTTCCAGTGTGCTTATTAAGTTGTACCATACGTCCTCTTCCAACAAAACAAGGCTCGCCGTTTCCCTTTTTACCTAGGTAATGCAGATCAACAGAAGAGGTTCCTACTTGCTGTGCTTTCACGCAAACCTCCAGTTCTTCTCCAAAATAAACCTGCTGTAGGAAATCGCATTGCAGGTCCGCTACGACTGGAATGGTGTTGCTGCCTGGTTGTGTCCAGTCTTGCATAAAGCCGAGGCTTTTAAAAAATTCGATTCTAGCTTCCTCGAAATAGACGAATGGTACTGTGTTGTTAAGGTGACCGAACATATCAGTTTCGGAAAATCTAACTTTTACAGCATGACTGAATGAGAACTCATTCATCCATTGTTGCAAATCTTCTATATAAGCTGTTTTTTTCATAACTATTCTCCCCATTATTTAAAAATATTGATGTTCGGTAGAACTCCCTGTTTCCTTTCGTTCCAGGTGTTCGCTTTCCGCGGGACGGTGCTTGAGCCTCCTCGGCTTCGCCTGTGGGGTCTCAACCTACCGTTATCCCCCGCAGGAGTCTCACACCTTGCACTTCAGTCAACATGGGGAACTACTTTAGTGTTATAAAAATTGAAAGGAACAACCTAGTTGATTGTAGTAGAAGGCGCACAGACTTCCGTTGGAGGAAGTGACACGGGAGACCCCGCAGGCTTGCCGAGGAGGCTCCCGGACCGCCTGCAGAAAAGCGATGCGCCTGAAACGGAAATCAACCATCGTTTAGACCATTCTGAATTTTCTAACATATATTTTTGTAAAAAAACGCCCCTTTTAGGTAAGAGGCGTTCTGATAATTTTTTAGCCTTGGTCGGAACCAAAGAAGTTTCTGAACATCTGAACCGTCGTGTCGCGGTTAAGCGCAGCGATAGATGTAGTTAGAGGAATACCTTTCGGGCAAGACTGCACACAGTTCTGTGAGTTACCGCAGTTTGCGAGGCCTCCGTCTCCCATGATTGCTTCTAAGCGCTCAGATTTGTTCATTTCCCCAGTTGGATGCGCATTGAAAAGACGCACTTGGGAAAGTGGTGCAGGACCGATGAACTCGGACTTGCTGTTAACGTTCGGGCAAGCTTCTAAGCAAACTCCACATGTCATACATTTGGAAAGCTCATAAGCCCATTGACGTTTTTTCTCTGGCATACGAGGACCAGGTCCAAGATCGTATGTTCCATCGATTGGGATCCAAGCTTTTACCTTTTTCAAGGAATCGAACATGCGGCTTCTATCCACTTGAAGGTCACGAACAACAGGGAATGTGCTCATTGGCTCAAGAACGATTGGTTGCTCTAATTGGTCCACAAGCGCCGTACAGGATTGACGCGGCTTGCCGTTGATGACCATGGAACACGCACCACATACCTCCTCCAAACAGTTCATATCCCAGTTTACAGGAGTTGTCTCTTTTCCATCTTTATTGACAGGATTACGACGAACTTCCATTAATGCAGAGATTACGTTCATGTTCGGACGGTAAGGTAATTCAAAAGTTTCATAGTAAGGGGTTCCCTCGGGACCATCTTGACGCTTCACTTTAAACGTTACAGTTTTAGTTTGTTCAGCCATCATTCTTTACCCCCTTTTTTCTTAGAGTAGTCACGCTTACGCGGCGGAATCAAGCTTACATCTACATCTTCATAGAAGAATTCAGGTGCAGATTTAGGACCTGTGAATTTCGCCATGGTTGTTTTTAGGAATTCCTCGTCATTACGTTCAGGGAAGTCCGGTTTGTAGTGCGCTCCACGGCTCTCGTTACGGTTGTAAGCACCGATTGTGATAACACGAGCTAACTGAAGCATATGTTGCAGCTGACGAGTGAACGCCGCTCCCTGGTTGCTCCACTTCGCTGTATCGTGGATGTTGATATTATCATAACGCTCAAGAAGCTCTTGGATTTTCTCATCCGTTTGCTTCAGCTTGTCGTTGTAGCGTACAACTGTTACGTTGTCTGTCATCCACTCTCCAAGCTCTTTATGAAGCACATAAGCATTCTCTGTACCGTTCATTGTCATGATCTTGTTCCACTTTGCTTCTTCTTCTTTTACATAGCGATCGAAAAGAGAGGAAGAAAGGGAATCTGTGGATTTTTCCAATCCATTCATATATTCTACTGCTTTTGGACCAGCTACCATACCACCATAGATTGCAGATAGTAAGGAGTTCGCTCCAAGACGGTTTGCACCATGCTGAGAGTAATCACACTCACCTGCAGCAAATAGTCCAGGAATATTGGTCATTTGGTCATAATCGACCCAGATTCCGCCCATAGAGTAGTGAACAGCAGGGAAAATTTTCATTGGAACTTTACGTGGATCGTCTCCCATGAATTTTTCATAGATTTCAATGATTCCACCAAGTTTGATATCCAGTTCTTTGGGATCTTTATGAGAAAGATCCAAGTACACCATGTTTTCACCGTTAACACCAAGCTTTTGATTAACACACACGTCAAAGATTTCACGTGTTGCGATGTCACGTGGAACAAGGTTTCCGTATGCTGGGTATTTTTCCTCAAGGAAGTACCAAGGCTTACCGTCTTTATATGTCCAAACACGTCCACCTTCTCCACGAGCTGACTCACTCATCAGACGAAGCTTGTCATCTCCCGGAATGGCTGTCGGGTGAATCTGAATGAACTCACCATTCGCGTAGTAAGCACCTTGCTGATACACAATGGATGCTGCAGAACCTGTATTAATAACAGAGTTTGTTGATTTACCGAAAATGATACCAGGTCCACCAGTTGCCATAATAACAGCATCTGCAGGGAATGATACAATCTCCATGCTTGTAAGGTTTTGTGCGACAACTCCGCGGCAAACGCCATCGTCATCGATAACAGAACCTAAAAACTCCCAGCCTTCATATTTCGTTACAAGACCAGATACTTCGTGGCGACGAACTTGCTCATCTAATGCGTATAATAGTTGCTGACCTGTTGTTGCGCCAGCAAATGCGGTACGGTGATGCTGCGTTCCGCCAAAGCGTCTGAAATCTAGTAATCCTTCAGGAGTTCGGTTGAACATAACTCCCATGCGGTCCAAAAGATGGATGATTCCTGGTGCCGCTTCACACATAGCTTTTACTGGAGGCTGATTTGCTAAGAAATCTCCCCCATAAACAGAATCGTCAAAGTGTTCCCAAGGAGAATCCCCTTCTCCTTTCGTGTTTACTGCCCCGTTAATTCCACCCTGAGCACAAACTGAGTGAGAACGTTTAACTGGTACTAATGAAAATAGATCAACTGGTACGCCAGCTTCAGCGACTTTGATGGTTGCCATCAAGCCCGCAAGTCCACCGCCGACCACGATAACTTTTTTACTCATGTGTAACTCACTCCTTAATAGTTGCTAATTAGACGAATGCTAGAATTGCACGTACCCCTACGAAAGATAATGCAAAGAAAATCCCGATTGTTACGTAGGTTGCAATAAGTTGAGAACGAGGAGTTACTGTAATTCCCCAGCTTACACAGAAAGACCAAAGTCCATTTGCAAAGTGGAAGATTGTTGCAATTACCCCAACAAGGTAGAACCAGAACATGAACGGACTAGATAAGATGTCTGCCATCATGTTGTAGTTAACGTCCGCACCAAGTGCAGCTGCGATTCTCGTTTCCCATACATGCCATACGATAAAAATTAATGTAACGATTCCTGTAAAGCGTTGAAGCATAAACATCCAGTTACGAACAAATCCATACTTGCTTACATTGTTTTTTGCTGTAAAAGCAATATATAAGCCGTAGATAGCGTGGAATAGGATTGGAAGAAAGATTACAAAAATTTCTAGTGCATAACGGAACGGCAAGCTTTCCATAAAATGTGCCGCTTTGTTGAATGATTCTGGTCCTTTTGTCGCAAAGTGGTTGATAACCAAATGCTGAACCAAGAAAAGACCAACAGGAATGACTCCTAGTAACGAGTGGAGTCTACGAAGTAAAAATTCACGTTCAGTTGCCATCACTTAACCCCCTTTTTCCAAGTAAGAAAATAGATTAGATGTTTTGTAAGTTCTTTTTTTCACTATCTATTATAGTAAAAAATCATTGAACTCTCCATCTTGTTTTTTAAACTTTCAATAAAATGAAAGCCTTTGCAGATTTATCGACAAATATGTGACATATTTATTTTACTCCCCTATATGTGTAGCGTCAAGAAAACGCGACCAAAAATTGCACTTTTAAAAAAACTTCTACAAACCTTTAATTATCAGAAAAATATAAAAATATATTAATAGAATAAAATACTCCATACGTTTCATTTATTAACCCGGTTGGATGGTATATAATGAACGTAGAGAAAGAGGGGAACTAAATGACTGAATCGAACAACCAACAACAAGTGATGGACACACAAATTCAAGTCTCTATCTTCGGGTACGAACTGATCCGCGATATGCTTCTACCTGACCTCTTGGGGAAAGATCATACCCAGGTCATCTATTGGGCAGGCAAACAGCTCGCACGCAAGTTTACCATTGATACTCAAGAGGGAATCGGCCAATTTTTTAAAGAAGCAGGCTGGGGAGAGCTTGAATTATTGGAACAGAACAAGCATGAAGTTAAGTACGTGATCCGCGGGGAAATGGTGACGCGCCGCCTTGACTTGAATAAAGACGCGACTTTCCAACTGGAAGCTGGATTTCTTGCCGAACAGATTCAACGTCTTAAAGGCAAAACTGCGGAAGCGATTGAAGAACAAAAAAAGAAAAAAGAGATACTGATCACAGTACAGTGGGATAAGTAATTATAAGTTTTTATGTTGCTGCCTCCAGGGTGGTTGGCCTAAGCTAGGTTGCTTGGGTGATACTGCCTTACGGGTGGCAATTCAATAGAACATGTCGTTCTTTGTCGAACGGCATGTATTTTTTATTTTTGGACAGTATTTGGGTGAGTTTCGCTCGTATTTTCACTTTATGGACAGTATTTTGCCTAGTTTGGCTCGTATTTTTATTTTACGGACAGTAAATAACCCTTCGCATATTTTAACCCCACAAAAAAGCACCCCCTCCACTAGGAAAAGGGTACTTCACAAACAAAAACTACTATACTCTTAGCTTAATACTCTCTCAACAGACTCTTCTCCTAGCTTAAATGCCACATGAAGTGCCTCAACCGCACGGACCATCTCTGCAACATCCACCACCGTAGAAACTTTGATTTCTGATGTGCTTACCATTTTAACGTGGATGCCCTCTGTAGCAAGGACTTGGAACATTTCCGCTGCGACCCCGGGATTGGAAACCATACCCGATCCAACAATAGAAACTTTCGCTAAACCGCTCTCCTGCTCGATACCAGTGAACCCGAGACGGCCTTGATGCTGTTCTAACACTTCAATTGTTTCTTTTACGTCTACTGTTTTAACAGAGAACGATATATTCGTAGTATCTTTATCCATGCTAGTTTGAATGATAATGTCCACATTCAAACTGTGCTGAGCTAATGTCGTGAAAATGGTGGATAATGTATGTAGTTCATTTGGCAAGCCACATACCGTAATGCGGGTGATTTGGTCTTCGAATGCTATTCCTCTGACAACTAGATTTTTTTCCATGGATACTTCCTCCTCAATGATCGTTCCTTCTTCCTCTTCCATACTGGACCGTACAACCAGCTGTACGCCATAGTTTTTTGCAAATTCAACCGCACGCGGGTGAAGCACACCTGCACCTAAGTTGGCCAGTTCGAGCATTTCATCATATGCAATTGCCGCAAGCTTTCTTGCACCTTTCACAAAACGGGGGTCTGTCGTGAATACTCCCGTCACATCTGTATAAATATCACATTTCTCCGCCTTCAAAGCAGCAGCTAATGCAACCGCTGTTGTATCCGAACCGCCACGGCCTAGTGTCGTAATCTCGTTATTTACAGTGATACCTTGGAAGCCCGCAACAATGACAATTTTTCCAGAATCCAGGTAGCTTTTTAATAGATCTGTTTCAATATGCGTAATTCTGGCGTTTCCGTGTACAGGCTCAGTGCGGATCCCTGCCTGCCAGCCTGTAAGGGACACTGCTTCATGCCCTCTAACTTGCAATGCCATTGCCAATAGGGAGATGGTAATTTGTTCTCCTGTTGTCAAAAGCATATCCATGTCGCGCTTACTTGGGTGGGGGTTAATCGCATTTGCTAGCGTTAAAAGTTCGTCGGTTGTTTTGCCCATCGCTGATACGACGACAACCACTTTGTGTCCGTTTTCCACTTCATTGATGACTCGACTGGCTACGTGCTGAATTCGTTCAACCGAGCCCACTGATGTTCCTCCGAATTTCTGTACAACAATCGTTGACATGTGCACCATTCCTTTTTCATTAGTTAGTTCTGTAAAACGCCGCTGTTGATTTTATTTACAGAATCTGTAGTCTCATCATAATGTTAGATAGTTCTCAGTACGCATTAAGCCATGCAGCTTTTTTTTTGGATATAAAAAAACAGCAATGAGCTAAGGTCTCATTGCTGTGATTGGTAAAATAAAGAATCCGTTCACGCGGTGAGATAGCTCTCCAGGCAGCACAAAGACAACCTGACAGTCCTACATTTCTTAAACGCAGAACCAGTAAAAAAAAGAAAAAGAGACTTTTTTTTACTTCGGCGATCCTCCCCTTTCCGTAATCATCTCGGAAGCTCTTTCTTCTCCGATTACATACTTTTGAAGTTCGCACCTCTATCATCACTTCATCGATTTGAAGTGGCACATTATGAAATTAATAGTGATTATATCAGACAATAAGAATCCTTACAACACCTATTCGTGAAGTTTTTTAAAAATTTCTTCAGCTACCGCTTTCGGTATTTTAGCAGCTTGTATCTCCTCCACCGATGCATCTTTCATTTTTGCAACTGATCCAAAGTGCTTCATCAACGCTTTCTTTCTTGTCGCGCCAACTCCACTGATTTCATCCAAAATTGATTGAAAAACACTTTTACTTCTAATTTGACGATGAAAAGTAATCGCAAATCTGTGAACTTCATCTTGAATTCGTTGCAAAAGATAAAACTCCTGGCTTGTCCTCTCAAGCGGAACAATCATGGCATCTTCGCCTGCAAGAAGGTTGCTCGTTCTATGTTTGTCATCTTTGGCAAGGCCGACAATCGGAACAAATAAGTCCAATTCATTTTCCAAGACGTCCCTTACAGCACTCATATGGCCTTTGGCACCATCGATTACGATCAAGTCTGGGAGCGGTAAAGATTCTTTTAGAACTCGGGTATACCTTCTTCTGACTACTTCTCTCATGGATTCATAATCATCAGGTCCTTGTACGCTTTTGGTTTTATATTTCCGGTATTCTCGTTTCTCTGGTTTTCCATCAATAAATACTACCATCGCAGAAACAGGATCCGTTCCTTGGATATTCGAATTATCAAATGCTTCAATGCGGTGAGGGGTCATAATTCCGAGGATTTCCCCGAGATTCTCGACAGCTTTTATCGTTCGGCTTTCATCCCGTTCGATCAATGAAAACTTTTCTCCGAGGGCCACTTTTGCATTCTTGTTTGCCAGATCCACCAGTTGCTTCTTTTTCCCACGCTGAGGCTGAAGCACATTGGTTTGCAATAGTTCTTGGGCAACCGGCAGATCAATTTGACTGGGAAGCATGATTTCTTTTGGGACAAAATGATTTTGCTTGGAATAGAACTGCCCGAGGAATGTTAGAAAATCCTCTTCCGGTTCGTTGTAAATCGGGAACAACGAGACATCCCGTTCAATCAGTTTACCCTGACGGATGAAAAACACCTGAACACACATCCATCCCTTATCAAATGCAAATCCGAAAACATCCCTGTCGACAAAATCATTCATCTCCATTTTCTGCTTTTCCATTGTCGCTTCAATGTTGATGATTTGATCCCGAAATTCTTGTGCCCGTTCAAATTCCAGGTTCTCAGAGGCTTTTATCATTTTATCCGTAAGCTCGTTTTTGACTTCCTTATAACCCCCGTTAAGAAACCGAACAATTCCATCCACCATTTGTTTGTTCGTTTCTTCAGATACATGTTCCACACATGGTGCAAGACATTGACCCATGTGATAGTAGAGACATACCCTGTCTGGAAGGGTCATGCATTTGCGAAGCGGGTAGATTCGGTCTAGCAGCTTTTTCGTTTCATTTGCCGCTTGAACATTGGGGTAAGGTCCAAAATATTTCCCTTTATCCTTCTGCACTTTACGGGTGATTAAAAGACGCGGATGCTTTTCCGCTGTAATTTTAATAAAAGGGTATCGTTTGTCATCTTTCAGCATGACATTGTATTTTGGGTTATGTTTTTTGATAAGATTCAGTTCCAGTATGAGCGCTTCGATATTGGAGGAAGTCACAATATATTCAAAATCCACAATTTCATTTACAAGCCGAAGCGTTTTTCCATCATGGCTACCTGTAAAATAAGAGCGGACTCGGTTTTTGAGCACCTTCGCCTTTCCGACATAGATGATGGTTCCTTGACGATCCTTCATCAGGTAACATCCCGGTTGGTCAGGCAGTATGGCAAGTTTTTCTTTTAATGATTCGTTCAATGTATTTTTCCTCCCAACCAAAGATTTTTTTGTATGTATACTATTATACCTTGTTTCGTACGTATGTTCCATTTGGAAGTATTAGGATTGTGGGAGAAGGGATGGGACTGGGGTCTAGCATGGGTGGGGAGCGTTTTCTCGATATATCGTGAGTTTTCTTGATATATCACATTTCTTCTTGATATCCCCCTGACTTTTCTTGATATATCACATTTATTCTTGATATCCACTTGACTTTTCTTAATAAATCCTGAGTTTTCTCGATATCAGCCACCTTGCCCTATGAGTAAGACCTAAAATAAGCAAAAAGCCCGGTCACAGGACCGGGCTTTTTCCAAAACGCATTAAGCGTGCTTGTTTAATAGTTCAGCCAAAGCTTCTTTCGGTTGGAAACCTACTGCTTTGTCTACTACTTCACCGTTTTTGATAACAAGTAAAGTTGGGATGCTCATTACGCCGAATTTTCCAGCAGTTTCTTGGTTCTCATCCACATCTACTTTCACGATTTTTACTTTGTCACCCATGTCTTGATCTAATTCTTCAAGAACTGGAGCGATCATTTTACAAGGTCCGCACCAAGGCGCCCAGAAATCAGCAAGAACTAAGCCTTCGCTAGTTTCTTGTGTAAAGTTTTGGTCAGTTGCATTTGTAATTGCCATAATAAATTCCTCCTAAGCCTTTTATCTCACAGTTAACAATATATGCTGTTAATGTGTTCTCTGACAGATGGTAAATCTTTCAGAGTTTTACTATAGCTAAAGTATAGCATCTACGACATAGTGTTGCTAATTATTTGCTTCGTTATAGGTTTACCCTTTTCCGGCCATTTTATTTCAGGCTAAAATTCCTTGAAACACCGCTGGTGATTTCCGCAAATGGCTTCGCTTTCCGCGGGACGGTGCTTGAGCCTCCTCGCTGCGCTGTGGTGTGGGGTCTCAAGCTACCGTTACTCCCCCGCTGGAGTCTACGCCTTTTGCTCCAATCACCAGCTAGGTTATCCCTAATCCATCACATCAAAAACAGCCAAGCACCACACGTGCCTGGCTGTTTGTTGATTTAATCTTAGTTCGTCACCAATAGCTTTTTGAATTCAGCTGTTAACATCGGAACCACTTCAAACAGGTCACCGACGATACCGTAGTCAGCTACTTTGAAAATGTTTGCTTCTGGGTCTTTATTGATTGCTACGATTACTTTGGAGTTGGACATACCAGCAAGATGCTGAATCGCTCCGGAAATACCGCATGCGATGTAAAGGTCAGGAGTTACAACTTTACCAGTTTGACCGATTTGGAGAGAGTAATCGCAATAGTCTGCGTCACACGCTCCACGGGAAGCACCAACTGCCGCTCCAAGTACGTCTGCCAATTCTTTTAGTGGCTCGAAGCCTTCTTCAGATTTCACTCCACGTCCACCAGCTACTACTACTTTCGCCTCAGAAAGGTCTACACCTTCCGTTGCTTTACGAACAACTTCTTTAATGATTGTGCGAAGATCCTTAACATCAACATCAAGGGAAGAAACGTCACCTGTACGTGACTCATCTTTTTCAAGAGATGCAATGTTGTTTGGACGTACCGTTGCAAAAATTACGCCATCCGTTACAATTTTCTTTTCAAATGCTTTTCCAGAGTAGATTGGTCTTGTGAAAACTAAGTTTCCACCAACCTCTTCCACCTCAGTTGCATCAGAAATCAAGCCGGAATTTAATTTGGAAGCCAATTTAGGGGACAAGTCTTTTCCTAAAGCTGTATGTCCGAAAATAATTCCTTCTGGGCTTTCCGAATCAATAACTGCCATTAATGCTTGGGAGTAACCATCAGATGTGTACGCTTTCAAGTTAGCGTGTTCAATTGTTACAACACGGTCTGCACCGTAAGCGATCAGTTCTTGAGCAAGTGATCCTACGCCTTCTCCAACTAGTACAGAAACTACTTCGCCACCTTCTGCTACTGTTTTCCCTGCTGCAATTGCTTCAAATGATACATTACGTAATGCGGAATCACGCACTTCTGCTAATGTTAATACTTTTCTTGCCATGTTTGTCTCCTCCTGTCCATGTATCTATCTATAATGATCTTTCAACGACGGGTTTAATTTAGATTACTTTCGCTTCGTTTCTTAATGCGGAAACCAATTCTTTTACCTGTGCATCTAACTCACCTTGAAGCACGCGACCTGCTTCTTTTTTCGGCGGAAGGTAGATTTCAAGCGTTTTTGTTTTCGCTTCTACATCATCCTCATCAAGGTCTAAATCATCTAATTCTAACTCTTCAAGAGGCTTTTTCTTTGCCTTCATAATCCCAGGTAGAGATGGATAGCGCGGATCGTTCAATCCTTGTTGTGCTGTTACAAGCAATGGAAGGGATGTTCCAATAACTTCGGAATCACCTTCAACATCGCGTACGATAGTAGCTTTTCCGCCTTCGATTTCTAGCTTTGTGATTGTTGTTACGTAAGGAATATCTAATAATTCCGCCACACGAGGCCCAACTTGTCCAGAACCACCGTCAATAGCTACGTTACCGCCGATAATCAAGTCTGCATCTTTATCTTTTAAGAATTCAGCCAAGATTTTCGCCGTTGTAAATTGATCTCCGTTTTCTACGTCATCTTCTGTGTTGATTAGCACCGCTTTATCAGCACCCATCGCAAGCGCCGTACGAAGTTCTTTTTCTGCCTCTTCAGAACCGACTGTCACAACCGTTACTTCTCCGCCATGTGTGTCTCTTACTTGAATCGCTTCTTCCACCGCGTACTCGTCGTATGGGTTGATTATGAATTCTGCACCATCTTCATTTATGCTGCCATTTGAAACGGTTAGTCTTTCCTCAGTATCAAATGTTCTTTTTAATAAAACAAAAATATTCATCACAGTACCTCCTGTTTAAACATTGATTTTATTAGTAATATTCAGATTTTATATTATAAAAAAAATTACTTCCCTTTAAATTCGGGAGCTCTTTTTTCCATAAACGCTGTAATACCTTCTTTGCCATCTTCTGATGTGAAGACTCTCCCAAATAATTGCGCTTCTCTTTCTACGCCTTGATAAAATTCTTCATGCTTTGCAAAGCGGGACAACTCAATGACAGAAGCAACCGAGATTGGTCCTTTTTGTGCAATCTTTTTCGCCATCTTAAAAGCTTCATCCATTAAAACTTCTTCATCGACGGCTTTGTTTGCTAGTCCCCATTGAACAGCTTCTTCCCCTGTTAATGTGTCACTTGTGAACAGCATTTCAAATGCCTTGGCAGAACCAACTAATTTCGGTAAACGCTGAGTTCCAGCAAAACCAGGGATTAGCCCCAACTGCAATTCCGGCAGACCAAGTTTAGCTGTTTTTGTCACTAAGCGGATATGACAACCCATTGCTAGCTCAAGGCCTCCGCCTAAAGCTGCACCATGGATGGCTGCAATTATCGGCTTTGGAAAGTTCTCCATTCTTTCAAAAAGATCCTGACCGAATTTCGCAAGTTCAGCAAATTCTTCACCGGTTTCTACCGTGGTGAATTCTTTGATATCCGCTCCTGCAGAGAAAAATCTTCCTTCTCCGTGAATCAGAACGACCCTAACATCTTCTTGCTTTTCTAAGTCATCCATCAATAATGTAAGCTCTTTCAAAACTGCGGATGACAAAGCATTCGCGGGGGCTTTGTTGATGGTGATGAGAGCAATTCGTTCTTCTACTTTCATTTGCAAAAATTCCATTAATAATCCCCTCCTTATGTATAGAACACAGAGCTACTTAAGGGGTAGCTCCAAACCCTTTGATTAATAGTTCATGTACTCTTGGTGCGATGGAGGTCAGGTCGTACTTTTGATCATTCATGACCCAAGTAGTAATTGTTTCATCGATCGTACCAAACACCATTTGCCTTGCTAGGCGGACATCTAAATCGGAACGAAGCTCACCGTTCTGGGTACCAGCCAGTAGAATTTCATCTACAACATGTAAATACCCTTTTAACACCTCATTAATCTTCAGCCGAAGCTCTAAATTGGATTGTCTTAATTCCAATTGGGTTACAATGGCGAGATGGTGATCTTCAGCTAGCATGGAAAAATGTTTTTCTATCAACGTTAATAATTTCTCTGTTGATGTCGATTTTCCTGCAATTTCTTGACGAATCTTTTCGACGAAGAGTCCCATTTTCTCTTGAAATAGTGAAATCAGGATGTCTTCCTTATTTTTAAAATAAAGATAGATGGTCCCGTCGGCTACCCCGGCTTGTTTGGCGATTTTGGAAACCTGTGCTTGGTGGTAGCCATTTTCCGCAATGACAATGACTGCGGCATCTATTATTTGTTTATATTTAGGTTTTTGTTGTTTCAACCTTTTCGCTCCCTTTTAAAAATGAATGAATAATCATTCATATTTTCATGATACTGTACCATGAATGAACTGTCAATCATTATCTTATCATAATTTTCGTACAAATTACTATAAAAAAAGAGAGAGAGGTAACTTACATCTCCCTCTCTATATTTATCACTTCGCTATTTTCTGCTTTTCTTCTTCCACCAATGCTCTTCTGAGGATTTTTCCGACTGCGGTCTTTGGCAGTTCGTCTCTGAATTCATAGGATCTTGGCACCTTGTAGGCAGCAAGGTGTTTTCTTGTATATTGGTCCAATTCTTCTTCTGACAAATTGGATCCGGCCTTTTTCACGATGTATGCTTTAACGGTTTCACCACGATATGGATCAGGAATTCCTGCGACCACCACTTCTTGAATTTCTTCGTGTTCATATAATATTTCCTCAATTTCTCTCGGGTAGATATTGAAGCCGCCGGCAATAATCATATCCTTTTTGCGATCTACCACATAGAAATAACCGCGCTCATCCATATAACCTAAATCCCCGGTAAGGAGCCAGCCATCTTTCAAGACAGCTTCGGTTTCTTCTTTTCGGTTCCAATACCCTTTCATGATTTGTGGACCTCTTACAGCAATCTCTCCAATTTCTCCGGTCGGTGCCAATTCTCCATTTTCCATGGAAAGAATGACGGATTCCGTATTCGGCCAAGGTATCCCAATGCTTCCTGATACCCTTTCATCCCAGAGGAAATTAGCATGTGTAACCGGCGACGCTTCCGATAGACCATAGCCTTCTACAAGCTTTCCTCCTGTTACACGCTCAAACTGCTCCTGCACTTCAACAGGCAGGGCTGCGGATCCACTGATACATGAATCTATAGAAGATAAATCATACTTCTTAATATCAGGGTGATTTAAAAGGGCAATATAGATGGTCGGTGCTCCTGGGAATAAGGTAGGCTTTTCCTTTTGAATAGTCTTCAATGTGGTTTCAGGGTCGAATTTTGGTAAAAGGACCATTTCAAATGCCTGCATAATGGAAAGGTTCATCACTGCCGTCATGCCGTACACATGGAAGAACGGAAGAATACCGATTACTTTTTCTTGCGCCTTTTTGCATCTATACATCCACTTGACACTCATGATTGTGTTGGAGACAAGGTTCATATGAGTCAACATGACGCCTTTTGGAAATCCGGTGGTGCCCCCCGTATATTGCAATAACGCGAGATCTTCCTTAGGATCGATCGGAACATCAATTGTTTGTGCTTCTGATTGTTTTATGATTTCGGTGAACAAGTGGTTTTGTCCACTATGCTCCACCTTTACTACTATTCCGTACTGTTTTTTCTGAACAAAAGGGTAAAGCATATTTTTTGGAAATGGTAGATAGTCCTTTATCCCCGTAACGATAACATGCTTTAGATTTGTTAGCGCTTTCACTTTGGACACTCTAGGATAGAGGATATCTAACGTGATGATGATCTCGGAACCGGAATCATTGACTTGGTATTCCAGTTCACGTTCCATGTAAAGTGGATTTGTCTGCACAACAATCCCGCCGGCTAAAAGAACGCCATAATAGCTGATGACGGCTTGAGGGCAGTTTGGGAGCATGATAGACACTCTGTCGCCTTTTTCAATTCCAAGTCCTTTTAAGTAGTTTGCCAGTTTTAAAGATTGATCATAAACTTCTTCAAATGTTAATTTTTTGCCGAGGAAGCTGATAGCCGTTTTTGTTGGGTATTCTTCCGCCGCTTGTTTCAAATAAGACTGCAGTGTTCGCTCTTCGAAGTTGATCTCTTGAGGTATTTCTTCAGGATAAAGTGATAGCCATGGCTTATTCACTATTTGCTCCATACCATTCCCTCCTCTTTATCGGCCTGTACTACTACAAAAGGCCCATATCTGTTTGTTATAGTATATCAGCAATTCTATAAAAATTATAACATTTTTTTGATTTTTGCAAAAAATGATGAAATATGACAACACTTAACTAGGAACCTTCAACTTTATGTTCTTTTTTATCCTCTTCTTTTCATAAAACATATTCGTTAATTTTGGCGCTAAAATAAATAGCACGATTCCAAGTATCGCGGAAACCAGGATGAACACGCTACTAAATAATTTGGTAGCTCCAGTAGCAATAGATGCAATAACCACGGAAAATTCTCCTCTTGGTGTGAGTGAAAAACCAGCTCGTAAAGCAACCCTCTTTGTAAGCCCGTACCATCTACCTCCAAGCATTCCGACCAAGATTTTTCCAAGCAAAGCCCATCCAATCAATGTAAGCAATAATCCAACATAGGGAACTCCTTCCCCAAGGTCAATCGTCGTGCCGAAATGCATAAAAAATATTGGTAAAAGTAAATCTCTCACAGGTAAGGTAACCTGCTCGATATCTTCTGAGCGCTTCGTTTCGGCAAGCATGATACCTGCTAAAAATGCGCCTAATACTTCTGACAGCCCAAGTAACAAGGCAATGCCGGCATAACTAAGGGCAATTCCGACTGTAAGCATGATGAAAATATCACTTCCGACCAATCGCTCAAAAAATTTCTCCAAACGAGTGAAGCCATAGCGACCAATGATCATCGCACCTGAGGTTAACAACATGATCTTACCTAAAAGAATCACAAAGTCCATCCCTGTTATCCCGCTGTCCGAGGCCAATCCAATTAGAACTGCAACAATGATGGGTGCCACAACATCTTCAAAGATGAGAATTGCAAGTATGTATTCCGACTCTGCATTGGCCAATCGTTTCGTACTCTCCAGAAGCTTGGCAGAAATCGAGGAACTTGTGGCATATAGGACACCGCCTATTAAGAAGGAAGTTAGAAGATCTAGACCAAAGAAGAGACAAATGAGAGTAGACATTCCAAAATTTAAGGCTACATCCAATAACCCAGGTTTCCATACCTTGAATGCCATATTTTTTAATTTTTTAAGGGGGAAATCTAAACCAAGCAGAAAAAATAATAGTACAATGCCTATTTCACTAGCAGTATGCAATAATTCGTTTTCAGTTATAAATGATCCGATGCCAAGTCCTAAAAATATATATAGTATGACGCCGGGGATCTTCATTTTTCCTCCGACATACCCCATAACAAATAGAACGAGTAGTATGACTCCTATGCTTACAAGTATTGGAGTACCTTCATGCATCAGGTAGCAGTCCCTCCCTCGCAAAGCTTGGTCAGTTTTTCAATTTGCGCTTGTTTGCCACAAACCATCAATATATCCTTTTCATGGAGCTTTACATCGACATCTGGTACAGCGATGTTATCCTCCCCTTTTACAATTCCAATAATGGATGCACCTGTTTTGGTTCTTATTTTCGATTCTCCTATCGATTTTCCGATTAAGGAGGAAGCTTTTTTCACTTCGATCCACTCAATAATGATTTGTTTCTTAAATATTTTCATCTTATCCATATCTACAGGTTGATAAATAGCACCTAGCAGCTGGGCACCAAGTTCTCTTGTTTCATCTGAGGTCAATGAGATGGAGAAATCTGCTTCATCATGATCTGGGTCTTCAAAAAAATACATTTCCCGTTTTCCTGAATGGTGAACAACCAAGACCACCATATTCCCCTCAGCCGTCACAAACGATAGCTTCTTCCCAATCCCCGGTAGCTCTGTCGTTTTAAATTGCATACCAACAACCCCTTCCTTACTACCTATATTCTCCGACTCTATCCATTCTCCCTGCTGAACAACTTTTTAATGTAAGAAAAACTGGGAAAGAAACTCGCCCTGTACTAATACTAATTTGGATAAATTGGTTAATTGCCGCTGTTCCTTTCCGCAAATGGCTTCGCTTTCCTAGGGGCGCTGCTGGAGCCTCCTCGGCTTTCGCCTGCGGGGTCTCCACCTAGCGCTATCTCCCTCAGGAGTCTCCGCCATTTGCTCCAATCCACAGCTAGAAATTACATGGACTTATTGTTGACTCTTTTTCCGGTAACTCTTTTACAACTCTTCTTGTAATACTATTGGTGAATGAAATACCCAAGTTGATTGGAATGGAAGGCGCGCAGACGCCACGCAGGCAAGCGAAGCGCCTGGGACGGAGATCAACAGTATATTATACTTTATTGTCCTTTAAAAAAAGGAAGAAGCAGCAATGTGAAACTTGCTTCTTCTTCCTTACTGTTATTAACTCTTTATGCAATAAAAAGATAAATGATTCCTATTATGACAAACACTATACAACAACCGATCAACACTTTTGCTAAAGTTTCCAAAATTCCCTACTCCTTATCCAATACTTGCCCCAATAATAAAAGACAAACCTACAGAAATAACAAAGGAAATAAATCCGACAGCCCAGTTCCCTTTTTCTATTTCCTTATCAATGTTAAAGCTTGGTGTCAAAAACTCAAAGATAAAGTAGGCAAACAACAACAAGACAAATCCAACCGCTCCCCAGCCAATCATCGTCAACAACGTATCATGATCGCTGATAGAGTACCTGAAAATGTTGGCGATACCGAGTATTTTACCGCCTGTTGCCATCGCTACAGCAAAATTACCTTTTTTAATTTCTTCCATGTTTTTATACTTTGTCACTAGTTCAAAAATAGCCAGAAACAGAACAAGACATAGTACCACCACACTAAAGTTGGCAGCCGTTCTTACTAATTCATTTTCCCAAAAAGCAGACATATCAGGCTCCCCTCTTATTTCAGTTCGACGACGGTAACACCAGTGCCACCTTCAGACGCCTCACCAAATCGATAATTTTTAACGGAGCGGTGGTTCTTCAAGTAATTTTGCACCCCAACTCGCAGTGCTCCCGTTCCTTTACCATGAATGATAGATACACGGTGATAACCTGCTAATGTAGCATCATCCAAGTATTTTTCCACTCTCATGAGTGCATTTTCAAACCGTTCGCCACGCAGGTCAAGCTCTATGCTTACATGATAGTCTTTCCCTTTGATGGTAGCGAGTGGTTTCGTTTCCACAGGCTTTGGCCTGCTCACATATTGAATGTCCTTCGTTTTCACTTTCATTTTCATGATACCGATTTGGACTTGCCATTCTTTGTCTCCCGTTTTTTGCACGAGATGCCCTTTTTGGTTTAGGCTCAATACCTTCACTTCGTCACCAGGCTCCAGCGTTTGATTGCTAGCTTCCTGTTTTTTCGTAGCAGCAGATTTTTTTACAGTAGGCACAGCGCCTTCCAATCGTTTTTTTGCATCGATTAACTCGTGCTCTTTTACATTGGCGTGCTGTTCCATACGCATCTTGCGCAATTCACGGATAACCTTTTCTGCTTCTTCCTTCGCATCCTCCACCATCTTCTCGGCTTTTTCCGCTGCTTTTTCGTACAGTTTATCACGTTGTTCGTTCAGCTCCAGCATTTGCTGTTCAAGATCTTCGTGCAATTGCTGTGATGTTTTTCTTATTTTTTCTGCTTCTTTCCATTCTTCTTCCGCTCTTTTTTGGGAAGCCTCCAAAGAAGCGATCATATTCTCCACTTTGTTACTATCCTCACTGACAAAGCCTTTCGCCCGGTCGATGACTTCCATGCTCAACCCTAAACGTTTAGAAATTTCAAACGCATTACTTCTACCAGGTACCCCGATAAGTAAACGATAGGTAGGACTTAATGTATCCACATCAAATTCGACACTTGCATTTACCACACCTTCCCGGTTATAGCCATAAGCCTTCAGCTCAGGATAGTGGGTGGTCGCAATCACACAAGCCCCGCGTTGATAGACTTCATCCAAGATGGAAATAGCAAGGGCGGCCCCCTCTTGAGGATCTGTCCCTGCTCCTAATTCATCAAAAAGAACAAGGCTTTCATGATCGACCTTTTTAAGGATATCCACAATATTAACCATGTGGGACGAAAATGTACTTAAACTTTGTTCGATAGATTGTTCATCACCGATGTCTGCATACACAGCGTTGAACACACCTACTTCCGATCCGTCTTGAGCGGGTACATACAACCCGGATTGCGCCATAATTGTTAACAAACCAAGTGTTTTTAACGTTACGGTCTTACCACCAGTATTGGGACCAGTTATAACGATAGAGGTATAATCTTTTCCAAGTTCAATGGTGTTCGGGACCACCTCATCCTCATTAATGAGAGGATGTCTCGCCTGGACAAGCCTGATATATTTATCTTCATTAATTTCAGGTTTTGTTCCGCGGATATGCTTTCCATACTTCGCTTTGGCAAACATAAAATCTATTTCCGCTAGTATATGAACATTTCCAAGAAGATCACGGGCAACTTCTGCCACTTCGGCTGACAGTTCAGCAAGTATACGATCTATTTCAAGCTTCTCTTTTACCTTCGCTTCTTGAAGAACATTGTTGAGATCTACCACCTGCTGCGGCTCAATGAATAATGTCGCTCCTGAGGAGGATTGATCGTGCACTATCCCACCATAAGAACCGCGGTATTCTTGTTTTACCGGTATGACATAACGCTCATTGCGGATAGTGATGATAGCATCTGACAACATCTTCTGTGCGTTAGAAGAACGAATCATGCTCTCTAATTTTTCTCGTACCCTGGACTCTGTGGACCTTAATTGCTGACGGATACCTCTTAACTTATCACTCGCCCCATCCAGAACTTCCCCGTATTCGTCTATACAATTTTTAATATTGCGTTCAAGTTCAGGATATATGATTAACTGATCCATATATTCTTTTAAAATAGGAATGGATATATCTTCTTCTAGTACAGATTCCACAAAACGGTCTAGCTTTCGGGCTGCATAAATGGTTCCTGCGATATCCAATAGTTCATGAGTGTTCAATGTCCCGCCAATCTCCGCACGTTTTACATGTGCACGGATATCAGTGATCCCTCCTAGCGGAACTTCCCCTTTTAATCGGAGCACAGTTGCTGCTTCATCTGTTTGCAGCTGTCTCTTTACCACTTCTTCATAATTGGTGGCAGGCGTCAGCTGGGCCACTTTTTCTTTCCCTAAGGAGGAGGCGGTAAAAGTAGCCAATTTATCTTTTACTTTATTAAATTCCAATACCTTTAAAACCCTCGGTTGCACGGTACCATAACTCCCTTCTGTCTTTACATTACGTATGGTGTCGTGTTAAAAATTTCTTTAACTCGTCCAGTGACCATGTATTGATTACATTGTCTTTTTTGATCCAGCCTTTTCTTGCCGCTGCCACTCCCACTTCCATATGATCGAGCATGTCGATGCTGTGGGCATCTGTATTGATGACAAGCTTCACTCTAGCATCTTGTGCGAGTCGAACATAATGGCTAGCAAGATCCAAACGGTTCGGATTGGCATTGAGCTCAAGCGCCGTATCTGTTTCTTTAGCCAGCTGAATCAACATTTCCACATCCACATCATATCCTTCCCTGCGTCCAATCAGGCGGCCTGTAGGATGTGCGATTATATCTACATGATTATTTTCCAACGCTTTTCTCAAGCGGTCCATGATCACTTCTCTTTTTTGTGAAAAACTTGAATGAATCGATGCGATGACAATATCCATCTCTTCCATTAATTCATCATCATAATCAAGAGAGCCGTCTGGAAGGATGTCCATTTCCACACCGGATAAAATCGTAATATCATCATACTTTTCATTCAGTTTCTTAATTTCTTCCTTTTGCTGTCTAAGACGTTCTGGCGTCAATCCGTTTGCTACTTTCAGATATTGGGAATGATCAGTAATCGCCATATATTTATACCCTTTTGCACGGTTTGCTTCTATCATCTCTTCGATTGTGTAGGCACCATCGCTATAAGTGGAGTGCATATGAAGATCTCCTCTGATGTCATCTAGTGACACTAATGGTATCTCACCATGCTCTAATGCATAATCCACTTCCGTCCCATCTTCTCTTATCTCGGGCGGTATAAATGGAAGATTAAAATGACGGAAAAACGCTTCTTCCGTTTTGAAATGTTTCATTTCTCCTGTTTCCACATTTTCCACACCATACTCACTGATTTTCTCTCCGCGGTCTTTTGCAAGCTGGCGCATACGGACATTATGGTCTTTTGATCCAGTAAAATGATGCAGAGTTGTTGGGAAGCTTAAAGGTTCCACCATCCGGAAATCAACGGACACATCATAATCATATTTTAAAATGATGGACACTTTTGTATCACCATTTGCAATGATTTCTATCACCCTATCCATTTTCACAAGCTGCTCCCGTACTTTGGTAGGTTCTGTTGTGGAAATGATAAAGTCCAAATCTTTAATTGTTTCCCTATATCTGCGTAGACTTCCTGCACGCGAATATTCCTCTATTCCATCCACGGTTGCAAGGAAATGTTCGATCTGCTCTGCAATCGGCGTCATAAAGGAGATCGGCAAACGATCTGGACGTTTTCCGACTTCCTCTATTGCAGCAAGGATTTTCTCTTCTGTCTTTTTCCCAAATCCGGCAAGCCCCTGGACTTTTTCTGCTTCACACGCTTCTTTTAAGCTTGTCATATCTACTACGTCTAGCTCTTGATAAAGTTTCGCTATTTTTTTGCCGCCAAGCCCAGGCAATTTTAATAACGGAATCAAACCTTCTGGAACTTCTTGTTGCAGCTCCTCTAAAACGGAGGATTTCCCTGATTCCAAGATTTCATGAATGACAGCTGCAGTCCCTTTTCCGATGCCACTTATTTTTGTGAAATCTTCTATTTGACTTAAGCTTCTCTCATCATTTTCAAGTGACAGCGCAGCTTTTCTGAACGCCGAAACTTTAAAGCCATTCTCGCCCTTTAACTCCATATATGTCGCAATGGTTTCAAGCCATTTTACGATTTGTTTTTTATTCACGTTCTTTCACCTGACCTTATGTAGACTTATCTTATTAAATCATACAAATAAATCAGGCAAATGTACAATCGAACAAACTGTTTCCACAAAAAAACAGGCCCAAAGAAGGCCTGTTTTATCGTTTGTTTGTATTATTGCTTGCTTGCCAAATAACCGGACCATAATTCTTGTAGCTTTTCTGAGAATATCGGTGTATTTTCCACAATTCCCTTTGCCATCGACGAATCGCTGATCGAGGTCTGCACCATCTCCAGAGGAACCAATGCTCCTATGTATAAGAAAATAAACACAATCAAGTAAACTTCCACAAAGCCTAACACTGCACCTGCCCAGCTGTTCACCTGTTTTAAGATCGGCAAGTGGGAGAGGAAATCCAGCATAGATCCGATAATCTGCGCAGCAATCCTTGTTCCAAAGAAAAGAATGGCAAAAGCTACAGCCCTATAATAAGCCGTATCTAGACTAATCGTCTCAAAAAACATGGAAAACTCAGCATTGCCAAAACTTGGCATCGGCACCCAAAGTTTTAATTTAGGTGCTAAGTCAGCATAAAACATATACGCAACCACAAAGGCTGCTATAAAGCCGGAAAGATGGACAATCTGCATAATGAATCCCCTGCGGATTCCAACAATCAGTCCCATAATAAATAGAAAGATAATAATCAAGTCTAACATCGTACTCAACCCTTTTTCTTTAATTCTCTCTCAAGCATATCGTATTCGTCTTTTAATTTGATATAATCATGTACAACATTCACCGCAGTAAGAACTGCCAGTTTACTGATGTCCAAGTTTGAATTTTTGCTATTGATTTCTCTCATTTTTTCATCGACAATGGAAGCAACAAGTCGTATGTGACTAATACTTTCCGTACCAACAATCGAGTATTGTTGTCCATATATGTCGACAGTTGTGCGAGTTTTATGCTCTGACAACGTGTATGCCCCCATTCATTAAAATCCTAATCTTTATAATACCACGAAACGTTCTAAAGTGGAAAAGAAACATGGAAAAATGTAAAAATTTGTAGTAGGAGTGAATTAATTGTCATATCAAGTCATCCAGGTATCTGGAACTATTTTAAACAAAATCGAAAGTTTCTATAAGGAACATAAAATAGATAAACTTCCATCAGGGGCTGTTTTTGTCGCCAAATCGCCTACTTGTAATATTACCGCATACAAGTCGGGAAAAGTGCTATTCCAAGGCAAAGGGGCGGAAGAGGAAGCGAACATTTGGAAGGGATTCGGAGCAACGGACGCGCCGTCTAAATCTAGCAAAAAAGCAACCTCGGTCTCATCTTCAGAAAGCAAAGTGAAATCCTCCTTGCCTGCAGGATTTGCATCCCTTTCTGTCATCGGATCTGATGAAGTGGGGACAGGAGATTACTTTGGGCCGATTACTGTTTGTGCCGCTTATGTAAAAAAAGAGCACATGGATAAATTGAAAGAACTGGGTGTGCAGGATTCGAAAGCATTAAATGATGAAAAGATTGTGCGGATAGCAAAAGCAATCTTGCCGCATGTTCCGTACAGCCTATTAGTTTTACATAATGAAAAATATAATGAACTGCAGCAGAGTGGGATGAGCCAAGGAAAAATCAAGGCGTTGCTGCATAATAAAGCATTGCAACATGTATTAGATAAAATCTCTCCAGAGAAACCTGAGGCTATCTTGATTGACCAATTTGCTGAATCTGGGATCTACTATCGCCATGTGGCTCAGCAGAAGAAAATTGTTCGTGAAAATGTTTATTTTCATACCAAAGCGGAAGGCCTGCACCTTTCCGTGGCAGCGGCGTCCATTATTGCAAGGTACTCATTTTTAAAAGAGATGGATAAGCTGAGCGAATTAGCAGGGATCACGATACCAAAAGGTGCGGGTTCTAAAGTGGATAGTGCAGCTGCAAGGGTCATTGAAAAGCATGGTGAAGGATTTTTGAACAAAGTAGCGAAAGTCCATTTTGCCAACACGTTGAAGGCAAAAAAACTGGTCAGATAACTTTACCAATGGAAAGTTCGTTTACAGTTGGTTGTCTTGTGCTATAATTTGTGTATACACATGATTGAGGAAGCCAAAGTGTTGGACGCACTTTGACTTAACAGTATAAGTTCCGCAGAAGCACGGCTACTGTGGAGTCGAACGTAATAAGTAACTCACCCGACTGCCTAACAGCGAATTAGAAGTCACGGGTGGGTTATTTTTTTGTCATTTCTTTTATTAACACGATTACTAGATTTACAAACGCAAAGAGGAATAGTCCTGATGTGAGGAATAGCTGCATCTCGCTCATACGGTCACCCCCGTTCTCCACAGGGATTCACCGCACCACCCGTTCCTATTATACTGTCCACTCTATTATACCATTCTATCGAAAAAACAGAACACACGTTCTTATAAATCATTCGAAATACCTAGTTTTGCATTAACGGTTGATCTTCGTTCCAAGCGCTTCGCTTTTCTGCGGGCGGTCCGGGAGCCTCCTCACTCCGTTGCGGTGTCTCCCCTGTCCCTTCCTCCCCCGGAAGTCTACGCGCCTTTCACTACGATCAACTAGGGTTTTCCATTTTCAGTTAGACGATAAAAAAAGGGATCCCATTCGGAATCCCTTTTTTGTTTATTTTAGCTTCTTAGTACTGCTTCGAATTTTTCTTCGACTGCTTGAAGCACTTTTGTGTGGACTTTTGTTACTTCTTCATCTGTTAGGGTGTGTTCTGGGTGGTAGTAACGTAGGGCGAAAGCGACTGATTTTTTGGTTGAGTCGATCTTGTCTCCTTCGTATACGTCGAATACCTGAACTTCTTTCAATAAAGAACCACCTGTTGTCTTGATGACTGCTTCTAGTTCACCTGCTGGAGTTTCACGGTCCACTACAAGCGCGATATCCCGGCTGATGGATGGGAAACGTGGAATTGCTTCGTATTGAATTTCTCCGATACTTTCTCCAAGTAGTGCAGATAAGGAAAGCTCGAATACATATGTTTCAGGCAGGTCTAGTTCATTTAATTTCTCTGGATGAAGTTGACCGATGAAGCCGATACTTTCTCCGTTGAGTAAGATTTCCGCTGTACGACCTGGGTGTAAACCGTCTTTTTCAGAGCGAGTGTAAGTAATAGCTTCACTCACACCAAGCATGGAGAATACGCCCTCTAGAATCCCTTTAGCTACGAAGAAATCAACCGCTTTTTTCTCTCCTTGCCATGGATGTTGCTGCCAAAGGCCAGTTAATGCACCTGCAAGACGTTCTTTTTCTTCAGGTAGCACTGCGCCGTCTTTTCCAATGAAAACAGAACCAATTTCATAAACTGCATTTGCTTGTAAAGAACGAGCAATATTGTGTTGAAGCGCTTCTAGAAGGTGAGGCACAAGGCTTAGACGCAACGTGCTTCTCTCTTCACTCATTGGCATCGCCAGGCGAATCGCTTTTCCATCTTCAAGGGCGAATTGCTTCGCGCGCTCATCGCTTGTCAGGGAGTATGTGATGTTTTGGATTAGACCAGCACCCTCCAGGTAACGGCGAACTTTACGACGTTTTGCTTGATATGGCGTCAACACACCAGGCGTTGCAGCACTTACAGGCAATGTTGTTGGGATGTTGTCGTATCCGTAAAGACGTGCAACTTCCTCTACAAGATCCTCTTCAATCGTGATATCCCCACGACGAGTAGGAACCGTTACCGTAAAGCTTCCATTGTCTTCTGTTACATCGAATTTAAGCTTTGTGAAAATATTTTTCACTTCATCAGTACTAATAGAAGTACCTAAAACAGAATTTATCTTTTCTACAGTAGTCGTTACCATTGCAGATTCTACTTTTAATGTGTTTACTTCCACAGAACCTGCGACCACTTCACCGCCAGCATATTCTGCCATAAGTGCAACGGCTCTTTCTGCCGCTTCGTGTGTACGGTTCGGATCAATGCCTTTTTCATAACGGGCACTTGCTTCACTGCGAAGACCGTGGTCTTTCGAAGCTTTACGGACAGTAACTCCGTTAAAGTATGCGGACTCCAATAGGATCGTCGTTGTATCAGATTGAACCTCAGAATTAGCTCCACCCATGACACCGGCAAGCGCAACTGGCTCTGAGCCGTTTGTGATCACAAGATGGTCTTCTGTTAACGTGCGCTCTGCATCGTCAAGGGTAGTGATTTTCTCATCCTTGTAAGCACGGCGTACAAGAATTTCCTTGCTGCCAAGACGATCATAATCAAACGCATGTAATGGCTGACCATATTCTAATAAAATATAGTTTGTGATGTCGACCACATTGTTGTGTGGGCGAATTCCCGCTGCCATCAGACGACCTTGCATCCAAAGCGGTGAAGGACCGATTTTCACGTTTTTCACTACTTTAGCTACATATAATGGGTTGTCTTCAGAAGCGTCCACATTTACGGAAATATAATCAGACGCTTGCTCACTGTTTGCTTCATATTCAGTAGACGGCCATTTTACGTCACGGCCAAGGATAGCGCCAACTTCATAAGCGACACCCAGCATACTTAATGCATCTGAACGGTTTGGTGTAAGCCCTAGTTCCATCACTTTGTCGTTGCGGTTTAAATAATCTAATGCATCTGTACCAACTTCCACATCATTCGGGAATACGAATATCCCTTCAGAAAATTCTTTGGCTACAAGCTTAGAACCAATACCCAATTCCTGCAGAGAACAAATCATTCCATTTGATTCTTCCCCGCGAAGCTTGGCACGCTTTATTTTAAAATTACCAGGAAGCACTGCCCCAACAGTTGCCACTGCCACTTTCTGGCCTTTGTCTACATTTTTAGCTCCACAGACAATTTGTGAAGTCTCTCCGTTTCCCAGGTCCACTTGGCATACGTTCAATTTATCCGCATTTGGGTGCTGTTCCTTTTCTAATACGTGACCGACTACAACACCTTTGATCCCGTCGTTCAGCACTTCCACGCCTTCTACTTCAATACCGCTTCTTGTAATCTTCTCTGCCAAGTCTTCAGCAGAAATATCATCTATATTTACGTAATCTTTTAACCAATTGTAAGATACTAACATGATTTCCCCTCCTCTTAAACTCGATTGAATTGCTTCACGAAACGTTGATCGTTCGTATAGAAATGGCGGATATCGTCAATGCCGTAACGAAGCATCGCAATACGCTCAGGTCCCATTCCAAAAGCAAATCCTTGATATTTTTTCGGATCATAACCCGACATTTCAAGCACGCGCGGATGAACCATACCAGCTCCAAGAATTTCAATCCAGCCAGTTCCTTTACACATGCTGCAGCCCTTACCTCCACATTTCGCACATGTTACGTCAATCTCGACAGACGGCTCTGTGAACGGGAAGAAACTTGGACGCAAACGAATTTCGCGGTCTTCACCAAACATCTTTTTCGCAAACGTTTCAAGCGTTCCTTTAAGGTCGCTCATGCTGATGTTCTCGTCAATAACAAGCCCTTCAATTTGCGTGAACTGGTGGGAGTGGGTCGCATCGTCATCATCACGGCGATACACTTTACCAGGGCAAATGATCTTGATAGGTCCTTTTTCTTTATTCGCTTCCATTGTTCTTGCTTGAACAGGGGAAGTTTGGGTTCTTAAAAGCACCTCATCTGTAATGTAGAAAGAATCTTGCATATCACGAGCAGGGTGATCCTTCGGCAAATTTAATGCTTCGAAGTTGTAATAATCTGTTTCCACTTCTGGACCTTCCGTGATCGTGTAGCCCATTCCCAGGAACAGATCTTCGATTTCTTCAATGACTTTTGTTAACGGATGCGGGTTCCCTGTAGGTGCCGGACGGCCAGGCAATGTTACATCAATTGTTTCAGATGCAAGCTTCTTTGCTACCTCCGCTTTTTCAAGCTCAGCTTGTTTCGCCTCAATTTTCTCCGCAACATTTCCTCGCACAACGTTAGCAAGTGCTCCCATTTTCGGGCGTTCTTCTGCAGACAGCTTACCCATCCCTTTTAAAATTTCCGTGATAGGACCTTTTTTTCCAAGGTACGCCACACGGACTTCATTTAGTGCTTTTAAGTCTTGTGCTTGTTCTACTTGCTCAATGGCAAGTGTCTCTAATTCTTTCAATCGTTGTTCCACATCTATTCCTCCTTGGTTCATTTTTAAATAAGGTTGTTGAAAATTCCAGCTGTTGATTGGAGCACAGGGCGAATACTCCGGAGGGAGGTAGCGGTAGGTTGAGACCCCGCAACGAAGTTAGGAGGCTCAAGCACCGACCCTCGGAAAGCGAAGTCCAGTGCGGAAATCAACAGTGGCGTTTAACAGTTCCTATAAATAAACAAAAAAACTCGCCCCTCAAAAAGGGACGAGATATTCGCGGTACCACCCTAGTTAACAAAGACAAAATTACTCTTTGTTCGCTCTGTTCCAGATAACGGCTATCTAACCGGTCCACCTTTACAGCATCGCTTAAGCCTGCTGGTCCAAGTGTCACTCAAGAGGTGAAATGTTCACTCTTTCTTCCTTAAAGATGCTTTCAGTCTGCGGCACCTTTTCCCTGATAAGGTCTGAAACGAGCTACTTGCCTCTCTCATTGCTTTGTTCAGTATGTAACTATTTTTATATTATATTGAAAACATGTGGCAGATGCAACTCTATCCGCGTAAATAATACATTAAAATTCCCGCTGCTACCCCGACATTCAATGATTCACTTTGTCCATGGATAGGGATATAAAGGTTCTGGTTTGTCATGTCGAGATGTTCTTGGGCCATTCCTTTTCCTTCATTGCCAAGAACAAGCGCAAAACTTTCAGATGGTCGGACTTCTTGAAAAGGCACACCGTTCTGTAAGGAAGTTCCGTAAACAGGTGTGTTAAGCTCTTTACAGTGCTTGATATAGCTTTTGAGATCTCCTCTTACTATTGGCAAGTGAAAAATTGATCCTTGGGTCGAACGAATGACTTTGGAGCTGTAAAGGTCTGCGCATCCCTCTCCTAAGATTACCATGTCCATTCCTGCAGCGTCCGCTGTTCTTATCATGGTGCCCACATTTCCCGGGTCTTGAACATTATCGAGTAAAAGAATTTTTTGGTTAGGTTGGATAGTGTGTGTATGTTGTGCCGGAATTCTGCAAATTGCAGCGACTCCTTGTGGTGTTTCCGTTTCACTGATTTCTTTTAACACATTGGGAAAGGCATATATTAACTCCACATGGTTAAGGTCCCACTCATTCGGGATGATACGATCTTCTGAAATGATGATTTCTTCCACCAGATTGTCCACTTTCAATGCTTCTTCAACCAAGTGAAATCCTTCAATGATGAAAGTTCCGGATTGTTCACGTTCTTTCTTTTTCTGCAACTTTTTCCACTGTTTCACTTTATTATTCTTGATGGATTCTATATGTTTCAATACTTGTTTCTCCTTTTCCGCTACTCAATACTGCTATTATACGCATTTTGTACACATAATTAAACCATCTAATGGACATGCTAGGTGTTGATACTATTTTCCCTACGAGGTGATAAGGATGAATTTAAATTTACGTCATGCGATACGTCAGAATGTGGAAGGAAATTCTCAAGACCAGCTTAGAGAGACAATCTTAGATGCCATTAATAAAGGCGAAGAAAAAATGCTTCCAGGTTTAGGCGTGTTGTTTGAAGTAATATGGGAGAATTCTTCTGAGCAGGACAAAGCTGAAATGCTCTCAACTTTAGAGGATGGATTGAAATAGTATTGGATTGAGGCAGCTCCTTTGTGGGGGGCTGTTTTTTTTGTGTACTTAATAATGAGCATATTAAGACCTCTCTCCTCGCATTTCCACCTAATAGAGGTCCTCATACCATTCATGAAGACCTCTCTACTTGTATTTACACCTGACATAGGTCCTCATACCATCCCATGAAGACCTCTCTCCTTACATTTCCATCTGACAGAGGTCCTCATACCATCTATGAAGACCTCTCTCCTTACATTTTCACCTAATAGAGGTCTTCATACCCTTCATGAAGACCTCTCTCCTTACATTTTCACCTGACAGAGGTCCTCATACCATCTATGAAGACCTCTATCCTTACATTTCCACCTGACAGAGGTCTTCATACCCTCCATGAAGACCTCTCTACTTGAACTTCCACGTGACAAAGGTCTTCATTAACCATGCCTGTTGTTTAATAAAAAAACCGCCCACAAAAGTGAGCGGCGAGCCTTCCAAAAATCTATCAATCAAACGTCAATCTGCTTACAGTGTCCGTATCTAACTTCTTAATAACCTCTGCAATTAACTTCACCGCATTCTCATAATCATCGCGGTGCAACATTGCTGCGTGAGAGTGGATGTAGCGTGTTGCAATCGTGATAGAAAGTGCAGGTACACCTTGAGCTGTCAGGTGGATGGCACCGGAATCTGTTCCGCCTCCTGCAACAGAGTCGAACTGATATGGAATTTCCATTTCATCAGCTACTCCTGTAACGAAGTCGCGTAAACCTTTGTGGGAGACCATGGATGCATCATAAAGGATGATTTGTGGGCCTTTCCCCATTTTGCTTAGTGCTTCTTTTTCGGTAACGCCTGGAGTATCTCCTGCGATCCCTACGTCCACACCGAATCCGATGTCAGGTTGGATTAAGTTTGCGGAAGTTTTCGCACCACGAAGGCCAACTTCCTCTTGTACTGTACCTACTCCGTACACAACGTTTGGATGGTCGGCGTCTTTTAACTGCTTCATCACGTCAATCGCGATGGCACAGCCGATGCGGTTATCCCAAGCTTTTGCAAGTAGCATTTTTTCGTTATTCATGACTGTGAATTCGAAGTAAGGAACAACTTGGTCGCCAGGTCGAACTCCCCATTCTTGTGCTTCTTCACGGCTGGATGCACCGATGTCGATGAACATGTCCTTAATGTCTACCGGCTTTTTGCGAGCTTCAGGAGGCAGGATGTGTGGTGGTTTAGAACCGATCACACCTGTTACGTCGCCTTTAGAAGTTACTATTGTAACGCGCTGTGCTAGCATAACTTGTGACCACCAGCCGCCAACTGTTTGGAAGCGAAGGAATCCGCGGTCATCGATATGTGTAATCATGAAGCCCACTTCGTCCAAGTGACCGGCTACCATCACTTTCGGTCCGTCTGCTTTCCCAACTTTTTTAGCGATTAAGCTTCCCAGTCCGTCTGTGAATACTTCATCAGCGAATGGCGTTATGTATTTTTTCATTACGTCACGTGGTTCTTTTTCGTTGCCGGGAATACCCTTGGCATCTGTTAGATCTTTCAACATTGTTAATGTTTCATCTAGCTTTGTCATGTATTTCGACCCCCTTAATAATTATCAATCCAACAATTATTATACAGAAAACTCTTACTAATGTAAAAAGGATTAGTAACCTTGCTGTTGCCTTTCATGATTGATCTGATTTTTTTCCAAGTAGGCCTGCTCTACTTCCTCCCATACAAACCCTAGCATTTCGCCCAATTGAATATAGGAATCCAGTAATAGATAGTAATTTTCCTCAGAAAGATCGTCTTTAAAAATAGAGACTAACTGAAAAACTCTATTGAATTGTTCTGTTAGCGAGGCTGCCTCTTCCGCAAGCCCTCTAGAAGCTTCTGGACCTTTATATCCAAAGGTCAATCCAAGAGATAAGATAAAATGCAAACCGTCCACATACTCTTCCAGTATTACTCCGCGTTCTGCAGGAGGCTTCACACTCCAGAATTTAAAGCAACGAGTTTCATTGGCCAATTCACCAAGCTCTACAAGCAAAGCCAATATTTTCTCATCAACCAAATCTTCTTTTTTTAACCCATGTTGTGTTTCAATTTTGTCATCAAGTTCTCTTTGCATGTCGTATAAACGTTGTAAATTCAAAAAAATCGCCTTCCTTTTAAAAAAATTTTATAAAAAAATGAAACCTTATGATACCTACACCCGTATATAAGGTATTTTATAATACAAACTGTATTTTTGCGAAGGAGTAGCAAATATGTTTATGATTCTCATTCGTCTTGCTTTACTTGCACTTTTTGCTTTTATTATTTATTCCATTTTTAAGTATCTCTTGAATCCGAAAAGGAAGCTCGAGATTGCGCATGAAAAGAAGAACTTCTACCTTCTTGACCAAAAAAGCAATGTACGGAAGAATTTTCTTCTGACCTATAAAGGGGTCATGTTTGAAGGGGAAAAATATTTGGGGACTACAGATAGAGCGTTTGAAGTCATCTCCATTTTTATCTGGCCTAAGAATCCTGAAAAGCTGCAAGGGTTAAGGAAGCATGACTTTGAATTTATCCAAAAAGAGGTTCGAAAGCAATACCCAGATGCTTTGATTGATTGGAAAAGTCCAATTAAAGAGTTCTTAAAAGAGGAAAGAGGATAACGCTATTACGCGCTATCCTCTTTTATATTGCTTTTCTTTATGAAAGAATTGTTCCCACTTCATGACGACAACTTTTTGTCTCATTACAAGCATTAGGAATAGAAGGCCTATAAGTACTACAACCATGGCAGTTGGGGAAAATTCCGTGATAAATTGGCCAAAGACGGTATAGATAATTGCGAGAGGAATATTGGTCAGGAGAGAAGCTTTTGCATAGCTGGAAAAGCTTTTTGTTGTTTCAATCAAGCAGAGAGAAAGTAAGTGGAAGTGTATGAATGGAACAAGACGCATGACAGTAATCTGTCCAACCGAAAAGTTTGCTCTGTTGCCAAACAGTCGTTCTTTCATTTTTAAAATCTTCCCAAATATGCCGGGAAACTGTTGATATAAAAAGTAGAAAAATAAACTAGATAACGTTAAGCCTGCGACAGAGTAAATGCTGCCGATTACTCCACCAAACAGGGCTCCTCCGGCAATGCAGATGATGACCACCGGAATGAATAAAACTTGTCTTAATATATGAAAAAGAATAAAACCAAGAGAAGCCAGCCACCAGTGACTTTCAATCACGACAAATAGTACGTTCATTTTTTCGTCCATTTTGGCTTGCCTCCTAGTTTTTAATAAAGCTTATTCAACTATCAATAAATTATGTTAACTTATCAGGCTATCAGAATATACCCCCAAAACCCGATATGTATAAACGTTATGAATGGTAGACCTATCCGGAATAACAGGCGCTTTGTTTTATGACGGAAGGTTTGCATTCCCATCCAGGTACCAAGTGCACCCCCAAGCAACGCAATTCCCCATAGGTGTAATTCTGGCACTCTCCAGCGATGCTCGATGGCCCTTTGTTTATCCACTTTCATAATAATAAAACCTACAATGTTGATAAAGATATAATAACCGACGAGTACTTCCATCATATCCTCCGATGTTCGAATGTGTGCACACATTTTGTTGACTGACTTCTCAGTCTCAACAATATTCTATCAAAACACAAAAGAGGCTACCAAATGTTAGCCTCTTTTGTTTAGGTAATTATTTATTTAAGCTGTTTTTCGCAGCAGTTGCCAATTCAGCAAATGCTTTTTCGTCGCTAATTGCTAGCTCAGCTAACATTTTGCGGTTTACTTCGATACCAGCTACTTTCAAACCGTGCATTAGACGGCTGTAAGAAAGACCGTTCATGCGAGCCGCTGCGTTGATACGAGCGATCCAAAGCTTACGGAAGTCGCGTTTTTTCTGGCGACGATCGCGATAAGCGTACATTAGGGATTTCATTACTTGTTGGTTAGCTACTTTATATAAAGTGTGTTTAGAACCGTAATAACCTTTGGCTAATTTAATGACTTTTTTACGACGTTGGCGTGTTACTGTACCGCCTTTAACTCTTGGCATTATGAATACCTCCTATAAAAAATATTATCTTAAGTTGTCTAACATGTGACGGATGCGTTTGAAATCACCTTTGCTGACCATAGCTGATTTACGCAATTTACGCTTTTGCTTTTGAGACTTGTTAGCGAATAAGTGACTTGTGTATGCGTGAGAACGCTTTAAGCTACCAGATCCAGTTTTCTTGAATCTTTTCGCTGATCCGCGATGAGTTTTCATTTTAGGCATTGGAGTTCCTCCTCATATGAATTACTTTTCGTTTTTAGGTGCCAAAATTAAGAACATGCTACGTCCATCCATTTTAGGATGAGACTCAACTGTTGATACTTCTGCACATGCAGCAGAGAAACGATCTAGCACACGCTGACCGATTTCTTTATGTGTAATTGCACGTCCTTTGAATCGGATCGATGCTTTTACTTTGTCTCCTTTTTCAAGGAATTTAATTGCATTGCGAAGCTTCGTGTTGAAGTCATGCTCATCAATTGTAGGGCTTAAACGAACTTCCTTTAAGCTGATTACTTTTTGGTTTTTACGCGCTTCTTTGTCTTTCTTCTGTTGCTCGAAACGGAACTTTCCGTAGTCCATAATTCGGCATACAGGAGGTTTCGCATTAGGCGCAACCATTACTAAGTCAAGGTTAGCACGTGCTGCTATTTCTAGAGCTTCGACTTTTGACTTAATTCCTAGCTGGTCTCCATTTTGACCGATTAGACGTACTTCACGGGCACGAATGCCATCGTTTACCATCATGTCCTTGCTAATAATTAGCCACCTCCAAGGTTTATTCCGAACACCGTTTGACGAACAATTTACTCTTTTGTACAAACAAAAAAGTGTGGATGTACACATACACCCACACTTTACGATTACATAAGTAAAAGATAGAATCTTTCTCGTAAAACCTGCCAACTGCATCAGATGCGTCAATCAGGTGAGAAGCGGGTGCTTCTTCTTGTCCTCAAACAAGTATTCAATTTGACCTTGTATAATATATCATTAATGATGATTGATTGTCAAGAATTCGTATCAAATGAAACAACGTTTTAAATGATATCAGATAAATTGCGATTGTGCAATAGTTTTTTTATTCGAGTGTAAACTCCCTGCCTCCTTTCGTTCCGGGTGGTCGCTTTCCGCGGGACGGTGCTTGAGCCTCCTCACTTCGTTGCGGGGTCTCAACCAACCGTTTTCCCCCTGGAGTCGACCACCCTGCACTTCAGTCGGCAGGGGGAATTTGTAAATACATTCAGGCTTAGCTTACTGTCGAAAACTACCCATTTATTGTCCATTCGGAGGGAAATACTGTCCGAAATGTAAAAATACGATCCAAAGTAGGACATTTACTGTCCAAACCACCTGAAATACATGCAAAACGACAAATTTAGTTGATTTTCGACACGCCAAACGTAGCCAGTAATCACTCGAAAAAAAGGGAATGCCCTGGCATCCTCAGAGCCAAGGCATTCCCCCTTCAAAAAAGCTTATCTCTTTGCTTCTTTCACCAAGTTATCCACAAATTTCTCTAGTGAGATTGTCTCGGATTTTTGTTCGCCGTATTTGCGGACATTTACTGCGCGTTCTTGTATTTCATTGTCTCCTAGCACTAGCATGTATGGAATCTTTTGCATTTGTGCTTCACGGATTTTGTAGCCGATCTTTTCGTTTCTTTCGTCCATTTCCACGCGAATTCCTTTTGATTTTAGAAGGTCTTGCACTTCTTTTGCATAGTCGAAATGCGCGTCAGGTGATACAGGGATCACTTGCACTTGTACTGGCGCCAACCAAGTTGGGAATGCACCTTTGTATTCTTCAATCAGGAATGCTACAAAGCGTTCCATTGTGGATACAACACCACGGTGGATAACAACCGGGCGGTGCTGCTTGCCGTCTTCCCCAACATAAGTGAGGTCGAATTTCTCTGGTAATAAGAAGTCAAGTTGAACTGTGGATAGTGTCTCTTCTTTTCCAAGAGCAGTACGTACTTGAACGTCTAATTTAGGACCGTAGAATGCTGCTTCGTCGATTGCTTCAAAATAATCAAGACCAAGCTCATCCATCGCTTCCTTCAACATGCCTTGGGCTTTTTCCCACATTGCATCGTCATCAAAATATTTCTCTTTATTTTCAGGATCACGGTAGGAGAGACGGAAAGAATAGTCATCCAGGCCGAAGTCTTTATATACTTCAAGAACTAGGTTCACAACACGCTTCAGTTCATCTTTGATTTGATCAGGACGAACAAAGATGTGGGCATCATTCAGAGTCATTCCACGTACACGCTGTAGTCCTGCAAGCGCACCGGACATTTCATAACGGTGCATTGTGCCAAGTTCGGCAATACGTACAGGAAGCTGACGGTAACTGTGGATGCTGTTTTTGTACACCATCATATGGTGCGGACAGTTCATCGGACGAAGAACAAGTTGCTCGTTATCCATTTCCATTGGAGGGAACATGCCGTCTTGATAGTGGTCCCAGTGCCCGGAAGTCTTGTATAGCTCTACGCTACCCATTACAGGAGTGTACACGTGGTCATAACCAAGTTCCACTTCTTTATCGACGATATAGCGTTCGATTACGCGGCGGATTGTTGCACCCTTTGGTAACCATAGCGGCAATCCTTGCCCAACCTTTTGGGAGTTAAAGAAAAGGTCAAGCTCTTTTCCAATTTTACGGTGATCACGTTCTTTTGCCTCTTCCAACAGGCGAAGATGCTCATCAAGATCTGCTTTTTTGAAGAAGGCAGTTCCGTAAATACGTTGAAGCATTTTGTTTTTGCTGTCGCCTCGCCAGTATGCACCTGCAATGCTTAACAACTTGAACTCTTTAATTTTCCCAGTGGATGGTACATGTATTCCACGGCAAAGGTCAAAGAACTCGCCTTGTTCGTAGATAGAGATAGTCTCTCCTTCTGGCAGTTCGCGGATCAATTCAAGCTTCAGCTCATCATTCAGCTCTTCGTAGCGGCGCAATGCTTCTTCTCTGCTCACTTCCACACGAACAACATCCAAGTTTTCGCTGACGATCTTCTTCATTTCTTTTTCGATTTTTTGAAGGTCTTCTGGAGTTAAAGATTCTTCCATGTCGATATCATAGTAGAACCCGTTCTCGATTACAGGACCGATTCCCAGTTTTACGTTGCCGTATAGGCGTTTGATCGCTTGTGCCATCAAGTGGGCAGTACTGTGTCGCATGATTCCAAGCGCTTCGTCGGAGTCTTGCATGATGATGCTGATTTCTCCGTCTATTTCGATTGGGGAACGCAGGTCGATGAGTTCTCCGTTTAGTTTTCCAGCGATTGCTTTCTTTTTCAGACCCGGACTGATGGATGCAGCGATATCTTCTGTTGTCGTACCACGTTCAAACTCCTTTACCGCTCCGTCTGGAAATGTGATCTTCATTAATTCCGACATCTCTGTCACCTCTTCTTTAGAATTTTTTAGGTTCTGTTATACACCGCTGTTGATTTCCGCAAATGGCTTCGCTTTCCTAGGGGCGCTGCTGGAGCCTCCTCGGCTTCGCCTGCGGGGTCTCCACCTAGCGCTATCTCCCTTAGGAGTCTTCGCCTTTTGCTCCAATCAACAGCTAGAGATTAACTGAACCAAAATAAAAAAACCCGCCCCTTATATAATATAAGGGACGAGTTTAATATCCGTGTTTCCACCCAAGTTCCCATCTTTTAAAGATACTAAAAGACGGCTTCATTATTTCATAACGAGGGATTTCCCCGTCAACAGCTACTGCGATGTTCACCGTTGAAGTTCAGAGGTGGTTAGGGTTTTAATCGTGATAGGAAGCTTACAGCCGGTGACTTCCCTCTCTAAAATCCGTTTTTAAAACACTCATGTCCTCATCGATACTTTTTGAGCTATGAAGTTAAAATTGATTATGTAGGTTATTATATTCTCCTGTTAGAGGAAAATCAAGTGGTCACTTTAATCAATTTTACTTTTATTTTGCCCAAAATAGTGAAAAGGTAAAACAACGGCACGCTCTTCAAATATATTTCGGATTGTCTCCACAAGCTGATGCTCTGTATTATCCGTGTAGAGAAACAGTTTTTTAGGCGCAATAGAAACCAGTGGAGCAAGTACGACCGAGTCTATATAATACGAATAATTGTTAAAATGAGTGCGGTTCATAAATTTGATGAGCTGATTTTTTGGAATATGCGAGAAAGACTTATCATAAAAATCGAATTGATATTGATAAACAAGGTGCAATTCGTCAAGCTTTGAATCTGTGGTCGTCAGTAATTCCCGTAGTTGATGGACAAACGATTGATACTCCTGTTCCAGCTTATACTCATCAATTGCCGCTTCCACAAATACTTGCAATCCTTCAAAGTATTCTTTCAACCGGAATGTAATAAAGGAGTCAAATGAAAACGATATGGGCTTTTGAAAAAAGGACTGCATGACAGATTCCAACTGGGCATCACGTTGCTCTAGAGCCGGGAGATTCGGTATATCAGACCGTTCTCCGAGCAGAATGGATTGCAGAATACAGAGAATCTGTTCCTGTTCTTCTTCTTCTTTATAGTAAAACGTATTTGCCAATACCGACAATATCCATTCTTTTTCTTTAGTACGGTGAATGTAATACTTCAGCACCGGGACAATGGTATTTCTGTAAAAATGAACATCCTTTGATTCCACGACGATTTTTTCTTTATGTAAAGAAAGGATAGAATCACTCTCAGGATTTTTCTCTAGTATATTCATATATATAGCAGTTGCGTCCGATTCATTTCGAAAGGAAATCTCAAACAAGTTTGTCCCCCCTTTGGTACACCTAATTCAATGTATATGGGATGGAGGTTGGAAAAATGAATAAATATAAAAAAATATGCGCCATCCCCCCTAAAGAAAGGACTAGCGCATCTCATAAATCTTACGAAAATGGAAAATCACCTACGAGAACTTCCAAATGATTAGGAAGAATGGAGACAGTAGAAGGTGTATGGTAGGTTTTTTCACCGTCTGTATCGATTTCTTGATTGGGAGTTGCCTGTATTCTCAATTCTTTTGCACGGAAGTAGACAAGATCGTCGTTGCCTTCTGCTGGGAACTCTTTTTGAAGTCTGGTCTGCATCCATGTCCAAAGTTGGGCAATGGAGGTTTGCTTTATGATCAACACATCCAGTTCACCGTCCTGTACGCTTGAAGAAGGGAAAAACGATTGAATACCGCCCAGAAAAGAACCATTTCCGATCAGCAGCATGACAGCATCCCCTTTATAGGATTTTGTTTCACTTTCTATTGTAAGCTGAAACGGTTCCTCCTCCATTACCGTTTGTCCAGCACTGATGTAATAAGATAGTTTCCCGAGAAGCTGTTTGGTCCCGCTGTCAATGTTGCCTGAAACCTTGGAAACTAAACCGATTCCCCAGAAGTTCAAGAAATACTGATTGTCACTTTTGCCGACGTCCACTTTTTCTGTACGCTTTTCTAGAATTTGCTCCACTGCTTTTAACGGGTGTTGCGTGATTCCAAGCGTTCGAGAAAAATCATTACAGGTTCCTCCTGGTATGATAGCAAATACCGGCCTTTTTTTAAGAGGAGCCAATGCGTTTATTAATTCGAAGATGGTTCCGTCCCCGCCAGCCCCAATAATAAGGTCTACGTGCCCTGCCAGCTCCTCAACGAGTTTGGCACCGTCACCTTCTTTTTCGGTCGGATGGATGGTGACTTCCTCAAATGTGTTCGATAACATCTCTTCTATCTGTTCGATGGAATTAATTAATTTCTTGTTCCCGGCATTTGGATTAACGATCACCGCTACTCTCTTCAAAGGTTATTTCCCCTTTTCTTTAGTCTTATAATAGACGATACCCTTTTTTTGTAGTATTAACATCTTTTCAACATATAGCATCCAAAAAAGAAGGCCGCATCCCCTAAAAGGTACATGCAGCCTCTTTTTTATGGATCCAACCTTATTTTTTTCTCTTTCATTTTCGCTAAACGTTCCATCAGCTTCTGCTTTTCGTCTTCTTCTACTTCCTTAAACTTATCAGACTGACTACTTGTAGCATCCGACTCCGTCGCCGCTCCATCCGAACTGACAAAACGATTGCGCACCACTTTCCCTGCTTGGGCTTTAGAGGTGCTACCTCCACCAGTACCCTTAGAAGCTGGCTTTGTGTCCGCCCAATTCTGGTACTGACGGTGCTCTTCTTTTGCAAGTTCCATAGCTTCACTGACGGTTTTCACCTGTTTACGTGCCCAGTGACTTGCAATCTTTTCGACGTATTTCCGGTTAAGCTTCATATCTGTTTTCAACAACACATAATAAAGCAACACATTTACGACTCCTGGTGTCAGTTGTTGTTTGAACAGGACGTCTTCAACAATACGAAGGTCAGAGGCAGAAGGTTCCGATCCACCAGAGAGATCCGTTAGCATTTGCTTTGGAGAGACATTCTCCAACTGTTGAATGAGTTGTTCATCCTTTGTGGCAGGCTTTTTGTCCGTAAACTGTCTTAAGTTCAGAGGCTGTGTTTTTTCCACAAGTCCCGGCAATGTATCTTGGTATTCCAGCTGATACCAATCCCTTGCCGCCTTGCGGAGTTTTTCCAGATCTACTTTTTCGTCTACATCAATCACATTCATCATTAGGTTTCGCATGGATATTGGATCAATGGTATAGATGAAAGATAGTTTGACAATCGCTTCCTTCACTTTAGCGGTGATCGATTTTTTTGGAATGACCACTTCTGACAGTCCTGCAAAAAACAGATCAAAGTCAAAGGTTTCTTGGGCTACCTTTGGCTCGCTTCCTTTTTTACGGTCCATCCACTCTTCACCTTCAGCCAACGGCAGTTCTTCCATCATTTCCTCGTTCGCTGCATAGGCCATATTTTCCGACTGAACGGAATGGAAGACATCACTGAAACTTCGTGTCACTTCCTGGTAATCATCTACAGGAAGTACCTTGTCGGAAAAGTATTTCTTTACACTTGCGTATTTATTTTTCCCTAGTCGATTATATAAGTAGATAGTTAGCATTGGTTCTGAAAAGAATGCTTCCGGGGAAAGTGGAGGTTGAAGTTCATAAATGAAAGTGCGAAGCTGATCATCTTCCTTGACCCACGTCTTTAATAGGCCGATGCCTTCAAGTTTTATTCTTTCCTGATGGATATCTTTTAAATTGCATTGCATCGTTGTCATAATTCCATGATGCGTTGTCTCTCCGCCCCATAAGCGATCTTGGTCCAGTTCACTCCAAAGGGTCATGTACAAACTGAATCCCCTGAAACCAAGCAACGGCTGATAAAGCATGGTAAGAATTTTTCGGTCAAACTGCTGGAGCACTCCATTTGAACGGACAATATACCGGTCTACAGGGACCAGCTCTTTCCAATGGCGATCAGACATGATACATCCAAACCTTTCTTTTAAAAAAATAATCGAAAAAGAGAGGCATATGTTTCCTCTCTCACTTAGGGTTGCTTATTTTCGTTCCTTATCAATGATTTCCTTTAATTCATCCAAGAAGACATTGATATCCTTAAATTGACGGTATACAGAAGCAAAACGTACATATGCTACTTCATCTATTTTTGACAATCTTTCCATTACCATTTCACCGACCATATCGCTTTTCACTTCTGATATGCCGATATTTCTTAATTCTTTTTCTACTTCCATCACAATGTCTTCGAGTTGCTTTAGGGCAACTGGTCTTTTTTCGCATGCTCGTATTAAGCCTCTCAGCACTTTTTCCCTGCTGAATTCTTCTCGTATTCCTTCTTTTTTCACAACGATAAGCGGCATTTCCTCCACTTTTTCAAATGTTGTAAAACGGTAGGAACATGACTCGCATTCTCTTCTTCTTCTAATGGATTTTCCCTCTTCTACAGGGCGTGAATCTAACACCTTCGTCCCATTATGGTGACAGGCAGGACATTTCATGATGGTTTCCACTCCGTTTCCAATCTACTTTTTCTCCGAATTCAGCCCGGATCCAATATAGATCATCGATTTATCAATCCGTTCATACATCTGTTTGATCAGCTGACGACTGTATCCAAAATCGAAAGGTAGCTTGGTTTCTGTTGTAACGGAAAAATCAACTGCCGTTTCAAAAGGTCGGACAGATATAACTGTGACAATGACAAATGCTTTTCTGCCTTTGTTCACTTGCAATGCCATTTCCCCGTGCTCTTCAGAGACAGACTTTACCGTTACCCCTTCCATCTTGTTAAACAATTCTTGTAAAGCCTTCATTGCGTTCTTATTGGTAGTTTTATAATACCGGCTACGAAGGGATTCTTCTGTATGATTTTCCCGTGTTTCCGAGTGATTGGTCAATATACCTTTCAGCTTTTGTATCGCTCCCACTTTAGCCTGACAACCCCTTAAATTGTGTTTTTTATGTATGATATATTTTTGAGTATAATAAAAAGAGGTGCATGCTATACACCTCTCTTTATTTTAATGCATTTAGTTATAATTTTAAAGAGCTTTTGCTTTGTTTACTTGAACAGGACCCATTCCACGTGGAAGTTCGATTGTTTCACGCGTCTGAGCATTTAAAGCAGTTGCAATATAGTCAGCTGAAATATTAGGATCTAATTCTCCGCATGTATAAACATCGATACTTGCATATCCGTGCTCTGGGAAGCTATGAATCGTTAAGTGGGATTCGGAAATAATAACTACTCCGCTTACCCCTTGAGGAGCAAATTTATGAAAAGCTACCTCTCTTACTTCTGCACCTGATTTTAATGCAGCATCGACAAAAGTTTTTTCGATGTAATCCATATCATTCAATTTGTCAAAATCGCAACCCCATAATTCTGAAATAACGTGACGACCTACTGTTTCCATCTCACGTTCCCCCTTTTCATTTTTTAAAATACATGAATTCCTCAAAGGTGAAGAGTGATTGATGTATTACTACCACGGGGGAAAGTTAGTCCAGAGAGGTCCTAACCCTTTAAGTAGCCACATAATCGTTTCAAGAAGTTCACGAAAAATAGTATAATGCTTTTATTTTAGATTTGCAACAGGCATTTGAGACTTTTTTTCTTGTAATCTATGAATTTATTAGAAAAACCTAGTTGCTTGGTTATGCACCGCTGTTGATTTCCGCAAATGGCTTCGCTTTCCTAGAGGTACTGCTGGAGCCTCCTCGGCTACGCCTGAGAGGCTCCACCTAGCGCTATCTCCCTTAGGAGTCTTCGCCTTTTGCTCCAATCAATAGCTAGAAATTACTAGAAAAAATAATTCTATTTTCCGACACATGCAAAAAAGCGGTTAACACAAAATGTTAACCGCTTACATTTATTTTAGTATAATATTGTTTCAGGCAAAAATTAACCTGCCATTACTTCTTTAGCTTCTACCATTTTTTCAGCCACGAACTGAACAAGATCTACCACTCGGCAAGAGTAACCCCACTCATTATCGTACCAAGCCAATACTTTTACCTTTGTATCGCCCATCACCATCGTGGATAAACCGTCGATGATTGCAGAATGCGGATTAGTGTTGAAGTCCACAGATACAAGCGGCTCCATTGTAACCCCTAATATACCATCCATAGAACCGATGGAAGCACTCTGGAACGCATCATTCACGTCTTCTACCGTAACCGGTTTCTTTAAGTCTACCACTAAGTCCACAAGCGATACGTTGGGTGTCGGAACACGTAACGCCATTCCGTGAAGTTTACCCTTTAAGTGTGGAAGAACTAGAGATAATGCTTTTGCCGCACCTGTAGAAGTTGGGATGATGGACTGACCGCAAGCTCTTGCTCTGCGAAGATCTTTATGCGGGTTGTCAATATTTTTTTGGTCGTTTGTGTAAGCATGAACGGTTGTCATTAGTCCGTTTTCAATTCCAAATTGTTGATCTAACACTTTTACAACTGGAGCTAGGCAGTTTGTCGTACAAGAAGCGTTAGAGATGACAAAATGCTCATTCATATCTAGTACTTCTTCATTTACACCCATGACAATCGTTACATCTTCGTTTTTGCCAGGAGCTGTCAGTACGACCCGCTTAGCACCTGCTTGAAGATGAAGTGCCGCTTTCTCGCGAGAATTAAATTTCCCTGTTGCCTCGATAACGATATCTATATTCATTTCTTTCCAAGGAAGCTCTTCTGGGTTACGGTTGCTTACTAATTGAATGCGCTTACCATTTACGATTAAGGCATTGTCTTCAGCGTATACATCCGCATCGAAACGTCCATGGTTTGTGTCGTATTTAATAAGGTGAGCTAGCGTTTCCGCTGGATAGCTCGCATTGATTGCAACGATATTTAAGCCTTCTTCTTGGATGGCGCGTCTGAATACCATTCTCCCTATTCGTCCAAACCCGTTAATTGCAACCTTTGCCTTCATGAAAATTCCCCATTTCTGTATATATGTTATACTTATTAATCTGTTATCCTGCAATTAGTATAACATAATTAAATTCTATATGTCATGTGAAAAATAAAAAAAGGGCATATCCCTATTTTTGGATATGTCCTTAGTACTATTAACCTATTAGTTTTTGCATTTACAGTTGATATCCGTTTAGGCACTACGATCAACCGGGGTTACTGGATATGCCATTGTTCTAGTATTTGGTTTAATTGTTTTTTTGTTTTGGTGATGGTTCCGTTGTTGTCAATGACGGCGTGGGAGAGTTTTACTTTTTCAGAAAGGGGCATTTGTGATTGAATTCTGTCTGTTGCTTCCTTTTCGGATAAGTCGTTTCTCTCCATTAAACGTTTCAGTTGTGTTTTTTCCGTAACATAGACGAGTAGTGTTTTATCTACAAGATGGGTCAGCTTGCTTTCGAAAAGTAAGGGAATATCCATGACTACCACATCATGTCCCTTTTCTATGTAGTTTTTTGTCTTTTCTTTCATGCTTGTCCTGATACTTGGGTGCATGATGTTGTTCAGACTTTGCCGCTTTGTTTCATCTTGAAAAATAATGCTACCGAGCTTTGGTCTGTTCAACGTTTTGTCATCATTAAGTATGTCCGTTCCAAACTCACTTACTAGTTTCTTATATGTATCTGTACCAATTTCTACGACTTCCCGAGCCACCACGTCAGCATCCACAATTGGTATGTTTTTTTCCCTCAGCATATTGGCTACTGTGCTTTTACCACTCGCAATTCCGCCAGTAAGTCCTATAATTAACGGCATGTCCACTCCTCCTTTTTAAAAGAGAGGCTGCGCTAAACAACCTCTGGTGTTTCTTTTTACATTTTAATAATCCCGATAACGATAAGTAATACGCCCGGTAAAAAGGAGAACTTATTAATCCACGAAACGGTGGAAAACACCCTTCCCAATTTTATACCGGTGATGACAAATAACGAACTCATCACGGCTACTGAAACTGCCATAACCCCGGGAGAGTAACCAAGCAAAGCTGCACCGATTCCCGCACCAAAAGCATCAAGGGAAAGAGCAATACCTAGAAAAAAAGCCTCTAATCCAGTGATGGATCCGGAACGGTCAAAATCAGCTTCCGTTGGCTTTCTCAAAATGTTGATGACCACACCTAGTGATTTGATTTCAAGATTGAACAGTATACGTTCGTCTGCAAAAGAAGTACTATCTTCGGCTGTACTGGCACGGAAAAACTGGTAGAGAACCCACATTCCTAAAAGAATGAGAATACTTCCACCAACTGTCTCTGCAAAAGCAGGGGAGAGAAATTTCATAAGTATGGTGCCTACTAACATGGCAAGCAGAAGCGAGACGGCCGAACAACACGCAATGATAGTGATTGATTTAAGCGGCATATGCATTTTTCTTAGGCCATATGTCAAGCCAACACTGAAGCTATCCAGACTAACGGCAAAGGCTAGTAGGATAAGTGAGATGTATGGAATCATTAAGAGCTCCTCCCTAACTATCACTACGATAGTATATGGCAGGAGCCCATTCGATGTGTTCTAAATATTTTTTAGCTCTGACTCCCTTTTGCCTTTCGCTCCGGGTGTTCGCTTTCCGCGGGGCGTGTGCTTGAGCCTCCTCGCTGCGCTCCGGGGTCTCAACCTACCGCTACCTCCCGCCGGAGTCTCACACCCTGCTCTTCAGGCAAAAGGGTAGATTAAGTGGACTCTTATGGCTTTGGCTGGCATTTGGGGCAGGTGTGGGTTCCTCTGCCGGCTACGACTGTTTTTTCAATTTCTTGGCCGCATTTTCTGCAAGGTTCTCCTTTTCGGCCGTAGACGAAAAGCTCGAGTTGGAACATACCGATTTGACCTTGGGAGTTTACATAGGAGCGGATGGTGCTTCCACCTTTGTCGACAGCTTCCTGAAGAGTCAGGACTATTTCGCGTTGCAGCTCTATAAGCTCCTCCTCGTTCAAACTGCTTGCCGTTCTTTCTGGATGGATTCCCGCTCTAAATAATGCCTCATCCACATAAATATTCCCTAAGCCCACCACAACTGTTTGGTCTAATAAAACAGCCTTGATGTTTCGGTTTGTTTTAGCAAGTCTTTCTTTAAGGAGATCAAGGTTGAACTCATCCTCAAAAGGTTCTGGTCCTAAACTGGCAAGCGATTTAGCTGCAAGTTCCTCGCCTTTTTTATAAAGATGAAGCGTGCCGAACTTCCGAACGTCCTGGTAGCGAAGTTCGGTGCCGTCTTCAAAATAGAAGAACACGTGGGTATGTTTATTAGCCGGCTCTTCTTTTTGATAAAGGCCATATTTTCCTTCCATTCGCAAATGAGAGACCATGCAATAATCGTTAAGGTAAAAGAGGAGAAACTTTCCTCTTCTGCCGATTTCCACAATCTCTTGGCCAATCAGCATTCCCTCAAAAAGAGCAGCATCATCTGGCTCTTTTATCATTTTAGGCCATAAGACTTTCACGTGTTTGATTTTTTTTCCTTGTACAAGTTCAACCAGTGTTTTTCTGACCGTTTCAACCTCAGGTAGTTCTGGCATGGTAACACATCCTCATTATTTCGCGTCGTACCATGTAGAGCCGTATGAATAATCCACCTTAAGCGGCACCTTCAATTCCACTGCTTGCTCCATTACTTCTGGTACAATCTTCTTTAATTTTTCTATTTCATCTTTAGGGGCCTCAAATACAAGTTCATCGTGTACTTGTAAGAGGACTTTCGATTTCATATTTTCTTCTTCTAGTTTGTTTGCCATGTCAATCATTGCTCTTTTTATGATATCAGCGGCACTACCTTGAATCGGTGTGTTCATCGCTGTTCTTTCAGCAAAACTTCTCAAGTTAAAGTTGCTGCTTGTTATCTCTGGGAGGTAACGGCGGCGATGCAGAAGAGTTGTAACGTATCCCTTATCCTTTGCATCAAGGACGCTATCTTCCATGTATTCTTTCACTCCAGGGAAGCTTTCCAAGTATCGATCGATAAATGTTTTCGCATCTTTTCTTGTAATACCCAAACTCTGTGAAAGACCATAGTCACTAATTCCATAGACAATTCCAAAGTTTACGGCTTTGGCCTGACGGCGCATATTGGAAGTGACTTCATCTTCTGATACATGGAATACATCCATTGCCGTTTTTGTATGAATGTCCGCATCTTCTTTAAATGCTTCAATCAGTTTTTCGTCATTTGCAATATGAGCAAGAACCCTTAGTTCGATTTGGGAATAGTCGGCAGCAAAGATAACCCAATCTTCATGGGATGGAATAAATGCCTCTCTTATCTTTCTACCTTCCTCTAGACGAACAGGAATATTCTGCAGGTTTGGATCAATCGAACTCAAACGACCAGTCTGTGTTAACGCCTGATTAAAGCGTGTGTGTATTTTATGCGAATCCTCATGGATCACTTTTAATAACCCTTCAATGTATGTTGATTTCAGTTTACCTAATTGACGATAGTGTAAGATTTGCTGAATAACCTCATGCTTTTCTGCTAATTTTTCCAACACGTCAGCAGAAGTCGAGTACCCTGTTTTTGTCTTCTTTACAGGCGGTAATCCAAGCTTTTCAAAAAGAATGACACCAAGCTGCTTTGGAGAGTTAATATTGAACTTTTCGCCTGCCAGGTCAAAAATTTTCTCTTCAATTTTCTCTAGCTTCTCGCCAAGTTCTGTTCCCATTTCTTCTAATCGTGCTTTATCTACTTTAATACCGAGCGCTTCCATTTCTGCCAGTACCAATGTCAATGGCATTTCCAGTTCCTCAAATAATTCCAACTGCTCATTGTCCTTTAATTCGTGAATGAAGGACTCTTTCATTTCCTGCATGGCGAAAGTCTTTCTCACCAGATGGTCTGCCACCTTCTGTTGATCCGGTATAGCACGCTTGGCACCTTTTCCGTAAACAGCTTCATCTGTTTCAATCTGATAATAGCCTTTTTTACGGGCAATTTCGGCAAGGTCAGTGGATGTCTCCGACGGATTCACGATATAAGATGCAATGATAAAGTCAAAGTCAATTCCGTTCAGTTCAATCCCTTTCCACTTTAGTGCTACGATTGCTCTTTTTGCATCAAAAACAGTCTTTTTTCTTTTATGATCTGAAGCAAATGCTGCGAACTCTTCTGACTGCAAAGCCACATCTGTAGGGATAAAATAGTTCCCAGTCTCATTCACAAGTGCGATTCCTTGAATGTCTGCACGGTGATAATTTTCATCTAACACTTCTACCATAAAGAAGTTTTCTTTGGCAAAGTGCTCCTCTTTTACTTCATCCAGTATTTCAAAGGAAATATCCTCTAAATCCTCTGATATCGTTTCTCCATCTTCTCCAAGCTTGTCTAAAAGGGAGTTAAAACTAAGTTCTTTGAAGATATCTACGACTTTCTTTTTATCAAAACCTTCATAAACAAGTTCTTCTACCGTAATTTCTACCGGCGCTTCGGTCATGATAGTTGCGAGTTGCTTGCTCATGATTGCCTGCTCTTTATTATCTTCTAGCTTTTCTTTCAACTTCTTCCCACTTACCTGGTCAATGGACTCAAGAAGTGTTTCAATGGTACCAAATTCCTTTAACAGTTTAATGGCTGTTTTTTCACCAACTCCAGGTACACCTGGGATATTATCCGACGAATCTCCCATAAGGCCTTTCATGTCGATGATCTGATCCACATTCAGTCCGTATTTTTCTTCAATGAATGAAGGTGTGTAAGAATCTACATCTGTAATACCTTTTTTTGTGATATCCACCGTGATTTTTTCTGTGGCTAGCTGTGTTAAATCTTTGTCTCCTGATATGATTTTCACTTCATAATCATCTTTGGCAGCTTGTTGAGCCAATGTCCCGATAATATCATCGGCCTCATATTCAGGCAGTTCGTATCTTTTTATGTTGTATGCGTCCAGTAGCTCTCTAAGGAAGGAGAATTGTTCGGACAGTTCAGGTGGAGTTTTTTGACGTCCCCCTTTGTATTCTCCGAACGTTTTATGGCGGAATGTTGTTTTGCCTGCATCGAATGCCACAAGCATATGGGTAGGTTTTTCTTCTTCTAAAATGCGCATCAACATCATGGTAAATCCATAAATAGCATTGGTATGTATTCCTTTTTCATTGCTTAATAGCGGAAGTGCAAAGAAAGCACGATAGGCGATGGAGTTTCCATCAATCAATACTAGTTTGTTTGTTGCCATAGTCATAACTCCTCCTTTGTTTCTTAATCATATTTCTTATGTAAAATCCCAACTATAAAAAGCCACAATTCTTCTTCTATTCTATCATGGATAAGAACAGAAACAAAAATTGTGGCTTTGTTGTTGAAGTGGAGAATCTAGCTTATGAGCTTGGCCGTTCCTTTCCGCTGCAGGCACTCGCTTTCCGCGGAGGGTTGCTTGAGCCTCCCTCACAACGCTTCTGAGGTCTCAACCATCCGCTACTTCCCCGCAGGAGTCGAGTGCCTTCCATAAAAATTTTACTCTTTTTATTCCATTCCGCCCATTAGGAGTTTGGCGTATGGGGAATCCGAAGGAAGGACGATGACAGTTTCTCCATCAATGGTCTTTTTATAGGATTCGAGTGTGCGGTAAAGCTCATAGAATTCAGCATCTTTAGAGAATGCGTCATTGTAAACTTTAGCTGCTTCTCCTTCTCCCTGACCACGGATTGTATCTGCATCGGCTTCCGCTTTCGCTAGTATTTCTTTCACTGCACGGTCTGTATCTGCCATGATTCTGTTTTTATCGGCATCTCCACGAGAAAGGTATTCTTGAGCAGTTGATTGACGCTCTGAAATCATTCGTGTGAACACGGCAGCTTCATTTTCAGGTGGCAGGTCCGTTCTTCTCATGCGCACATCGGTCACGACAATTCCGTAATTATCTCTTGCCAAAAGTTCATTTACTCTATCCGTTACTCTGTCATTCAAGCTTCCTCTTGATGACTTCTCATCATTGATAATATCATCATAATTTAATTGCCCAAGTTCTGTTCTGACAACAGAGAATACAAACTCGGACATCTTGGTTTCTGCATTCACAAGACTCGCTAGGTTACTGATCATTAATTCTGGATCTTCCACTCGCCATACCACATAATTATCAATTAGCATCCGCTTTTTATCGCGAGTGTTTATTTCAGCACCGGCTTCATCATAAAGCATTTGATATTTTGGAACAGTCGTTACGGATTGAATAAATGGAGTTTTGAAATTCAAACCAGGCTCTTCCACAATCTTCACTACTTCTCCAAACTGTCTAACAACCTTATATTCACCTTCTTTTACGACAAAAACATTCGCAAGGATTACACCAAGAACGATAAGTACTACCGCTCCAAATATTCCTCCGCGGATGATGGTTTTCCATTGTAAGTCAGGTTTTTTCTTTTCTAAATTGATGATGTTTTGATCACTCATTGTTCCCACTTCCTTCCGAGTTCGCTGGTGGTTTTGGAGCTGGATTTTCGGTTCGGAGCGGGAAATATTTCATCGTATTGCCATCATCATTCATAATGTAGATCTCGGCATACGGTAATACTTCTTCCATCGTCTCTAAAATAAGACGCTTTTTCGTTAATTCCGGAGCGTTCACATATTCGTTATACAAGGAATTGAATTTAGCTACGTCTCCACGAGCACGCTCAATTCTTGCAGCCTTTTCCCCTTCCGCTTTGGAAATGATGGCATCTTTCTCCCCTTCTGCTTCATTTAGACGTTGGTTTTGATATCTTTTCGCTTCATTGTTCTTCGTGTTTTCCATTTCCCGTGCATCTGTTACATCTGTAAAAGCTTTACGAACCTCATCATTGGGTAATTCCACATCCTGAAGATTGACAGATGTAATGGAAATACCAATATCATAGGTCTCCATCAGGGAAGTAAGTAAGTCATAGACCTCCACTTCAATTTGTGCTTTTCCTGAAGTTAATGCTTCATCTATCTTAGTGCTACCGATAATACTTCGTAGTGAAGCGGATGTAGCATTATAAAGAACAGCCTGAGGATCATCACTATTAAATAAGTATTTTCCTGGATCGGTTATCTTCCACATGACAACCATATCGGCCAATACGATATTTTCATCACCTGTTATCATTTTTGTATCATTCGTGTATTCAACTATCTCTCCATCTTTTTCTTGATAGCCGAACTGTAAACTGAAGGTCTCCTTGGACATTGTTTCAACTGTTTGTATTGGCCAAGGCATCTTAAAATGAAGTCCTGGTTCACTGATTCCTTCTTCTACTTTTCCAAATGTCATAATCACAGCTTGTTCTGATTGATCTACTGTGTACCATGACGTTAAAGCAACTGACCCTATGACAGCAGCAAGTATTACAAGAAAAATGGTCGTGTAAATACGCTTTAAACTCATCAAAGTTGTCTTCTCCCCTTTTTTTGTTCTCCATAACTAATACGTATGAAGGTGGGGAAGGTTTCAGTATTTATATGGGTTTTTAGTTTCTTGGTAATGCTCCGCTATTGATTGAAGGTCTTCCGTATCCGAGAAGAAGACCTCTCTACTCCTTTTTTCTCGTCACTGAGGTCTTCATCCCGTCTATGAGGACCTCTCTACTCCTTTTTTCTCGGCACTGAGGTCTTCATCTCGTCTATGAGGACCTCTCTACTCCTTTTTTCTCGGCACTGAGGTCTTCATCTCGTCTATGAGGACCTCTCTACTCCTTTTTTCTCGTCACTGAGGTCTTCATCTCGTCTATGAAGACTTCTCTACTCCTTTTTTCTCGGCACTGAGGTCTTCATCCCGTCTATGAGGACCTCTCTACTCCTTTTTTCTCGTCACTGAGGTCTTCATCTCGTCTATGAAGACTTCTCTACTCCTTTTTTCTCGGCACTGAGGTCTTCATCTCGTCTATGAAGACTTCTCTACTCCTTTTTTCTCGGCACTGAGGTCTTCATCTCGTCTATGAGGACCTCTCTACTCCTTTTTTCTCGTCACTGAGGTCTTCATCACAAGAATCAAGAAATACCCTACCGAATATCGTTCCATAAATTCTATAATTCCCCAGACAACAAAAAGAAGGAGAGAGCAGGGTAGGCTCTCTCCTCTTCCAAAATTGGCTCCTTGGATGAAGGGGTTTTCATAGATTATATTAACAAAAGTTTGTAAAGTGACTATGAAAGACGTGTAAAGCTATTGTAAATCTTCATTTTCTTTAGACAACTTCACCGTAAAGGCAGTCCCTTTATTCAATTCACTCGTAACAGAAATACTGCCATGATGGGCTTCCACGATATGCTTTACAATAGCAAGACCTAACCCGGTTCCACCTGAATTCCGACTTCGTGCCTTATCCACCCGGTAAAACCGCTCAAAAATCCTTGGTATCTCATGCTGCTCCATACCAATACCAGTATCGGATACAACAATGATTACCTCTTTCTCTACCTCTTCCACCTTCACCTTAACTTCTCCACCGGCTGATGTATAAGCGATGGCATTGTTAATAAGATTAATGAAAACCTGTTTAATCCTAGAGGTATCAGCAAATAAATACAGCTGTTTTTTAGGTTGCGATAAAACAAGATTTATTTCTTTTTCTCTTGCCTTTCCTTCCAATATTACAAAGATTTCTTCCAACAGATCGTTGATTTCCACATACTCAGGGTTTAGTCTAAAACCTTGTTTCTCTATTTTAGAAAGGTCCAGCAAATCTTCAATAAGTGACTGCAGTCTGTCGCTTTCTTTTAGAATGATGGATAAGAAATACTGCAATGTATCTTTATCATTCATCGCTCCATCCAACAATGTTTCTGAAAACCCTTTGATAGATGTGATTGGGGTTTTTAACTCATGAGATACATTAGCAACAAAATCTTTTCTCATTTGCTCAAGCTTCTTTAATTCTGTAATGTCATGGAACACAAGGACAATGCCTTTCCACTCATCATTGATGCCGATGATCGGTGCTCCATACACTTCAAAGTGTCTGCGTTCAATCTTCAAAGGAAGCAAGATTTGCTTTCGCAAACTCACCTCGGTCATAAAGATCTCTTCAATCAACGAGACAACTTCTTTCTGCTCTATGGCTTCATAATATAGCCTATAAAGATATTCTGCAGGATCTGCATCAAATGTATCTTTATAGGCACGGTTGATGAGATTTACGTAGCCTCGACCATCAATTAATATCAATCCACTTCCCATGCTCTCAATAAGAGTCCGGAGACGATCCTGCTGCATTTCTTGCGCTTTGGTCATATCCTGAAGGTTTCGTGCCAATATGTTAATGGACTGACTTAACATTCCTGTTTCATCAACATGTTCCTCAAATGTCCTAGCTTTATAGTTTCCTTTGGCAAGCTCCGTTGCCACTTTGGTGGCAGCTTCAATCGGCCTGGTGTATTGAGATGTAATCCTTACCCCAAGAAGCAAAATAACCACAAACGCTGCACCAAGGCTTGCAATTAATAATCCCCAAATTTGTTGATTGACTCTTTGGAGAGAATCTATTGGGGTACTTAGCATGACATATCCATCTTTAGATCCGTTTCTTGTAATGGAGTTTCCGTAATAATACATTTCATCATTCTGCTCATAGAAAATCCTGTCACGGTTCTTGTTGTTTTTAACCGCATCTTTTATAATCTCCTCTTGAGATTCTATCCCAGATACAGTCGGCCCAGTAGTCTCATATAACACCGTGCCATCCTTATCGGTAATGCTGACCCTTGCTGCTAAAGTGTTGCTAACATCATTGAGATGTTTTTGCAGTATAGGTGTCACACTGGTCTCCTCTTCCACCAGCATCGTTACCAGTTCTGTTTCTTTGATGAGCCTCTGATTAAAGGTATTTAAATAAAAGCTTTTAAAGAGCTGACCAAGCAAAAGCCCTAGGCACACAAGCACCACGATGATTAAGGTGATAAGTGCAAAGAGCAGTCTTGAGCGGAACCTATTCATGTAATTTCTGTTCCTCCAGCTTATAACCTAGCCCTCTAATTGTCTTTATATATGTAGGTTTTTTCGTATCCGTCTCTATTTTTTCCCTTAAGTGACTAATATGAACATCCACAATCCGAGTGTCTCCGGCAAAATCATAATTCCACACCGCGCTCAACAGTTGATCGCGAGTCAACACTCTTCCCTTATTCTTAGATAAGTAGACCAAAAGCTCAAATTCCTTTGGCGTAAGTTCTAATCGTTCATCACGAAAATAGGCTTCATAGTGCTCAGGCAGTATTTTTACATCTCCGATTACAATCTTTTCCGAAGTGTCCTCTTCTACTTTCTGCGCCTCCGTGTTACCTGACATCTGCTGCATTCTGCGGAGGATAGCCTTTACTCTAGCTACGACTTCTCTTGGACTGAAGGGTTTGGTCATATAATCATCAGCACCTAACTCTAGTCCCAACACCTTATCAAACTCATCATCCTTTGCGGTAAGCATGAGGATTGGTGTATGAACTTTGTGCTGTCTTAACTCTTTGCACACTTCTATTCCATCTTTCTTAGGAAGCATAAGATCGAGAACGATCATATCAAATCGTTCTTCCATTGCCTTATTCAGACCTTCTTCTCCATCCATTGCAACGGAAACATCGTAACCTGCTTGCTGTAAATTATACTGTAACAATGTTACGATTGATTGTTCATCATCTACTATAAGAATTTTTTTATTCATTCTTTTCCTCCACCAAACTGTTTTGGAAAACCCATTTTGTTGTTCATCCAACTACCAATTGTTTTTTCTTTATCATTACTTTTCCATTTTACACGTATTCATTATTCATCACAATAAAGAAAAGCTTTCCATTAAGGACGTCATCGTAAGATTTAGTTTTCAAAAATAAAAAAGAGCCTAAGCTCTTTTTTAGAAGTTTTCCATCGCACTGCTCTCCATCGGTTCAAGACGATGAGGAGGACAAACTGTGATGGAGCCTTTTGCAACAGTATGATTTTCTTCATTGGTACCATGAACACTCATTACGATGCAATGGTCTTTTTCGTTGATTTCCACCACTTCAAAAAGAAATTGAACACTACCATAGTGGAAGACTGGTTTTGGAAAAGTAATTTCTTGGTGTACAACATGACTTCCTGGTCCAGGTAAATACTTGGATACGGCTGAAGTAATAATCCCAGTTAACATGATGCTAGGTACGATTGGTTTTTTAAATGGTGTTTGGGACGCGTAGTCGTGCTGAATATAGAGTGGGTTCGCATCATTCGTTAACCCTAGGTATAATAATAGGTCTTTGTCTTCTATTTTTTCGGTTAGCTCAAGCTTTTCTCCCACTTGAATTTCTGCGAGTTTTCTTCCGAGTTTTCTCTTTTTGCCTAGTAACATACATACACCCCCTGATGATGTTGGAAAATACCCCTTGTTTCTTGTAAACGTTTACAATAGTGTTTTTAAAATAAGGGGATATAACCCCCTTATTAGTTACATTTTTGCAGGTGAGATATCCTGCTATACACCGCTGGTGATTTCCGCCTAGGGCTTCGCTTTCCTAGGGGCGCTGCTGGAGCCTCCTCGGCAAGCCTGCGGGGTCTCCAGCTAGCACTATCTCCCTAAGGAGTCTTCGCCCTAAGCTCCAATCACCAGCTAGAAGTTCTTAATACTTTCTACATTTTCTTTAAAGTTTTAGGATAGGACGTTCATGACGTTTTTGACGGATTCGACGGATTTGGAGAGTGCTGCTTTTTCATCTTCTGTTAGTTCTAGTTCGATGATTTTTTCGATGCCTCCAGCACCAAGGATTGTTGGTACTCCAAGGTAGATTCCGTCGTGTCCATATTCTCCTTCAAGATAGGCGATGGAAGGTAGGATGCGGCGTTGATCTTTCAGTATCGCTTCTACCATTTCCACCATCGATGCTGCAGGAGCATAATAGGCACTACCATTGCCAAGCAGGTTGACGATTTCCCCGCCGCCTTTTCTTGTTCTTTCCACAATCGCATCTAGGCGATCTTTAGGAAGTAGTGTTTCTAGCGGGATTCCACCTGCGTAAGAGTAGCGAACAAGCGGCACCATGTCATCTCCATGACCTCCGAGAACGAAGCCAGTAACATCTTTCACAGAAAGATTAAGTTCCTGTGACACAAATGTGCGGAAACGAGCTGTATCTAGCACGCCTGATTGACCGATAACGCGGTTTTTCGGGAAGCCGGACTCTTTGAACACCGTGTATGTCATGGCATCTACTGGATTGGTCAACACGATGATATAGCAATCAGGAGAATGTTTTACCACTTCTCTTGTTACGCTTTTCATGATGTTTTGGTTTGTGGTTACCAGATCATCACGGCTCATACCTGGTTTGCGGGCGATTCCTGCTGTAATGACAACGATATCGGAATTGGCTGTATCTTCATAGTTGGATGTTCCTGTAATGTTTGCATCAAATCCTTGAACTGGACCTGCTTCTAACATGTCTAAAGCTTTCCCTTTAGTAGGGTTCTCCATTTGTGGGATATCTACTAGTACAACGTCTGCGAGTTCTTTTTGTGCTAGTAAGAATGCTGTTGTTGCGCCTGTGAAGCCTCCACCGATTACCGATACCTTTTTACGTCTCATTGTCATATTCATTCCTCCCTAACCCTTTAATGTCTTCCTAACACCGCTGTGGATTTCCGCAAATGGCTTCGCTTTCCTAGGGGCACTGCTGGAGCCTCCTCGGCTTTCGCCTGCGGGGTCTCCACCTAGCGCTAGCTCCCTCAGGAGTCTTCGCCCTGTGCTCCAATTCCCAGCTAGTGTACTGCTTTATTTTCAAAAAGCAAAAACCCATCGAGAGTTTTTGCTTTTTTTGAAATTACATGTTTTTGATTAGTTCGTCACCAAACTCGGAGCATTTTACTTCTGTTGCGCCGTCCATTAGACGTGCAAAGTCGTAAGTTACTACTTTAGAAGCGATGGATTTTTCCATAGCATCTACTACAAGTTTAGCAGCTTCTGTCCAGCCAAGGTGCTCAAGCATTAATACACCGGAAAGGATAACAGAAGATGGGTTTACTTTATCAAGACCAGCATATTTCGGAGCAGTACCATGTGTAGCTTCGAAAATTGCGTGACCAGTTTCATAGTTAATGTTTGCTCCAGGAGCGATTCCGATTCCACCTACTTGAGCAGCAAGTGCATCAGAGATGTAGTCACCGTTCAGGTTCATTGTTGCAACAACATCGAACTCTTTTGGACGAGTAAGAATTTGTTGTAAGAAGATATCAGCGATAGAATCCTTTACTAGGATTTTGCCTTCTGCTTCTGCAGCTTCTTGCGCTTTGTTTGCAGCATCTTTGCCTTCCGCTTCCGCGATACGGTCATATTGTGCCCAAGTGAATACTTTATCGCCGAATTCTTTCTCAGCTAGCTCGTAACCCCAGTTTTTGAAAGCACCCTCAGTGAACTTCATGATGTTTCCTTTGTGTACTAGTGTTACAGATTTGCGGCCATGCTCGATTGCATAATTGATTGCACCACGAACAAGACGGGAAGTACCTTCTTCAGATACCGGCTTGATTCCGATACCGGAAGTTTCAGGGAAACGGATTTTGTTAACTCCCATTTCCGTTTGAAGGAAGTTGATTAGTTTTTCTACTTCCTCAGAGCCTTTCGCATACTCGATTCCAGCATAGATATCTTCTGTATTCTCACGGAAAATAACCATGTCAGTATCTTCTGGACGTTTAATAGGAGAAGGAACTCCTTGGAAATAACGAACAGGACGTAAGCATGTGAAAAGGTCCAACTCTTGACGTAATGCAACGTTAAGAGAACGGATTCCGCCACCGACTGGAGTAGTCAGAGGTCCTTTGATTGCAATTATGTACTCACGGATATCATCAAGTGTTTGACTTGGCAACCATTCACCAGTTTGGTTGAATGCTTTTTCTCCAGCCAATACTTCTTTCCAAACAATTTCCTTTTCACCATTATATGCTTTTTCAACAGCTGCTTCTAAAACACGGGATGCTGATGCCCAAATGTCAGGACCAATTCCATCTCCCTCAATGAATGGAATAATTGGGTTGTTAGGTACGTTTAGTACGCCATCTGTAACAGTAATTTTTGTTCCTTGTGTCAAAGTAAAAACCTCCTAAGAAATATGATGACATTAGATGTTTGGGAAAGGGATTTCCCCTCCCCTTTATTATAGCAAAAATTCAATCAATGTATCTTGTTGTAGCGTGAAGTTCCCTTAGCTACGTTTTTCAAGTGGTACATAGTCCTGCTTGCCAGGGCCAGTATAATCTGCACGCGGGCGAATTAGACGGTTGTTGGAATATTGCTCAAGAATATGCGCCAACCAACCGGATACACGGCTCACAGCAAAAATTGGTGTGAATAAGTCGTGATCGATTCCTAAAGAATGGTACACAGACGCACTGTAGAAATCAACGTTTGGTGGAAGTGGCTTCTCGGAAGTCACGATTTCTTCCACTTTCACGGACATTTCATACCATTTAGGTTGTCCTGTCAGATGAGTAAGTTTCTCTGACATTTCACGCAAATGTTTCGCACGAGGATCTCCCTGACGATATACACGGTGACCAAAGCCCATGATTTTTTCTTTATTTGCAAGCTTTTCACGGATATAGCTTTCCGCGTTTTCTACTTCTCCTATTTCAGAAAGCATCTTCATAACCGCTTCGTTTGCTCCTCCGTGCAATGGGCCTTTTAACGCTCCGATTGCAGCAGTAACACCAGAGTAAACATCAGATAATGTCGCTACACATACACGTGCAGTGAAAGTAGATGCATTTAATTCATGATCAGCATGAAGAACTAATGCTTTATTAAATGCTTCAATCGCAACCTCAGATGGCTCATCTCCAGTTAACATGTATAAAAAGTTAGCTGCCATTCCTAGGTCAGTTCTAGGAGCAATCGGGTCTAACCCTTTACGGATTCTTGAGAACGCTGTCACAATTGTCGGCATTTTTGCTTGCAGGCGAACTGCTTTGTGATAATTTACTTCAGGATCCATGTTATCTGCTTCTGCATCGTAAAGACCTAATAGTGATACTGCCGTACGTAAAGCAGCCATAGGGTGAACTTTATCAATTGGATAAGTTTTAAAGTGATTGATGACTTCATCCGGAAGTGCAGCATTTTCAGCTAATTCTTTCTTCAGTGAAGCCAACTCTTCCTTGTTAGGCAATTTCTGATGCCATAAAAGATAGATTACCTCTTCGAAGCTAGCATGGTCTGCTAAGTCATCAATGTTGTAGCCAACATACGTTAGTGTGTCATCAATAATGGAACTGATAGCGGAAGTTGTTGCTACAATTCCTTCAAGACCTTTAGTTGTTGTCATTTCAAACCTCTCCTTTATGTGAAAATTTCTTCAAATCCTTATCTACCATTGTCCACCCGAACGCTTGCTCACCATAATGATAAAAATTAATGATCTGTATAAATATTAAGAGTAATTCATTAATTCAGAATCTAGCAAACTAAGAAAATGCTTACATTTCCATTCATAAAAATATGCGCCATATCCACTATGTTCATGGGTGTGCGCGCATTTTCGGCGAACAATGTTTCTCTTGCTAAGTAGGAAGGAAGTGTCCTTGTCCCTATTATAAACAATTATCTGACTTTTGTGAATGAAAAGAACGAAAGTCCTGCAAAAAATATTATCACGAAAAAATAATTTGTGAAAAATCCCCTATGTGAAATACTCCACTACCTTCATCGCAAGATAAGCTATTCCTGCACCAATCAACGGGCCTACAGCCACTCCATTAAACAAGGAAACCGCAAGAATCGTACCAAAGACCAATGCTGTTGTAATATGCGGATCATTGGCAAGCAATGTTAACCCGCTTTTTGCAATTAGAGCCACAGCTATACCAGCTCCGAGCGCCACCCATGCATAGGAAGACTTCAACGCTTCTTGTAATTGCTTGAATCCTATATCTCCTGTAGCAATCGGAACTAAAACTGCAATGGTTATGATCGTGACACCCCAATTAATTCCTTTGGACTGTAGATAGGGGAATACTTTATTGTCCAGACCAATAACTTTAATAACAAGCAATACTGCCACAGCAAACATCAATGATGGATTCTTAGCAATAAAGCCGATTAATAGAAGTATTAGTAAGAACACGGTAGCTTGACTTATCATTCTGTTTCATCCTTCCAAAACCAGACCCTTTTTCCATACTACCATAATAAAATACGAAAGAAAAAGAATTGAAACCGTACAGAATTTTCCTAATTTTTAAATATAAAACTATGAAAACAATAAGTCAGGTTGTAAAATATGAAGTAAGGGAATTCCGGTACTCATAAGGGGTGTTATGCTTGAATTGGAATTATGTACATATCGTTTTTCGTCTCCTTCTTGTGCTTCTCATCATCACGATCGGTCTTGTTTCATTTTTTCATCTCTTCTCCATTGCCTATCCTTTCATCATCGCATTAGTTCTAGCTTTCTTAATTAACCCGCTCGTTAATTTACTAGAAAAGAACGGAAAACTTCCAAGAAGTTTAGCCGTTTTCCTCTCCATCATGGCTTTGTTCGCAACGGTTGTAGGTGTCGTCACATTATTAATTGTTGAGATTGTTTCTGGAACTGAGTATTTGGCTAAAGTAGTGCCGGGACATTTTGAAACGTTGGTTGTCTATATGGAGCAGTTTGTCGTAACTAAAATACTTCCTTTGTTCCAGCAGGTTAGTACCATGTTTCATAGTTTGGAGGAGGATCAGCAACAATCTCTATTGACAAATATTGAAGATATTGGCGGAACGGTTGCCAGCACAGTCGGTGAGTTCATCCAATCCTTTTTAACCAATCTTCCAAAACTCATCACATGGATTCCAAGTGTTGCCACAGTCTTGATTTTTTCCTTATTGGCAACTTTTTTCATCAGCAAGGATTGGTACAAGCTTAAAGGAAGACTGAAGAAAATCACTCCAATTAAAGCGCAAGGAAGTCTTACAAAAGTTTTTGTAAGCTTAAAGAAGGCCTTCTTCGGTTTCATGCGGGCACAGGCCACGCTAATTTCGATCACTACCATCATTGTATTAATTGGATTATTAATATTACGGGTTGAATACGCCATTACCGTTGCCTTAATCATCGGATTGGTAGACTTGATCCCGTATCTTGGAACTGGGCTCATTTTTGTTCCGTGGATTATCTTTTTAGCTATTAGTGGGAATTTACCATTAGCTATTGGACTTGGAGTCCTTTATTTAATTGTCATCGTGCAGCGGCAACTTATGGAACCAAAGATATTATCATCCAGTATCGGCCTTGATCCTTTGGCGACATTAGTAAGTTTATTTGTAGGTTTCCAATTGATAGGCTTCCTTGGCCTGATTGTCGGGCCTGTGACAGTAGTCATTTTTAACACCCTTTGGAATGCAGGCGTGATAAAAGATATCTATCTATTCATAGTCGGTAAGAATAGGGTGGTTTAATTTTTGTTGTAAGGTTAACTACCGCTGTTCCTTTTCGCTAATGGCGTCGCTTTCCGCGGACGGTGCTTGACCCTCCTCACTTCGTTGCGGGGTCTCAATCTACCGTTACTTCCCCGCTGGAGTCTTTGCCATTTGCTCCATTACTAGAAAATATGCTAATAACAAAGAACTCAATTAGAGATCAACAGGTTCTGATACTTGTCACAAAAAGAAGCTGCATAAAAAATTTACAAAAAACTAAATTACAGGGCATATCACATTTAAAATCATGACATTTTCCACATCAAAAAGGCTTAGAGAGTTTTCCCCTCTAAGCCCTTTTACTTTATTATATTTTTCAACAACTCCAATATAGCTTAGGTATCAGGTATTTGAAACCTTTCTTTTTTTAAACGATAGTACAATTGCCATAACAAACAAAATTAAAGAAATGAGAATTGTTGTTCCTGAACCAATAGGTGTAGAAATTCCTAGAATTATTATTATGATTCCGAATATAATTAAGCTCGTAACCAATATTATTCCTCCTTCTTCAAATTTGCTTTATATCGTCGTGCAGTTTCACTTCTAATTCTACAATCGCTCCCAGATTATTTATTATTACTGTAAATCACTCTCATATTCAAAAGTCTTTCATGCCATAATAGGTCCATTCTTTAAGAAGTTAACTAGTAATTTCTAACTGTTAAACCATTTAAGAATGCTTCAAAATTAGGAGCTAATTCTATAATCTGTTCATCATCAACATCAATGAAAATAACAGGTGGTTCAATTTTGTTTTTTCTATAATCAAATGCGATCCAAGAATGTCCATCCCCAGAGATTAGTACAACATTCTTGGGCAAACCCCATTCTTGAATTAAATACTCACTTTCTAAAATTCCTTTCTCCTTATCCAGTCCTATCCCAAATATATGGTCAACATTAACATGGTCATCAGCCCATGACGTTGGTTTATTTGTAGGGTGTGAATTGAATTTTATATAACCACCATTTTGTTGTTTTAAGATATTTATGTAGGAATTCGGTAACCTTACTTTTAATTTTTCTTCAGCTTTTTTTAAAGTCTCATCTGTTAAGGGTTTTAATTTGCCATAATCATTATCCTCTTCCCAAATACTTCTCACACTAAAGTCCTCCTTGAAAATTTAATTGGTTACCTTCTATCATTTTACAATTTAAGATTAAATCGTATCATAACGATAAAAAATATTACGAGCGGTGATCCTTATTACAGGAAACTCCTAGATTGTTGAATATAGAATTTGTTATTTTAAGTATCCACCTTACCTCCAAATTTATCTATTTACTAAAGTTAAAGAATTTGCAACCTTAATCAACTCTTCTTGTGAATACAGTTCCTTTCCTTCTTGATGAGTAAAAACAATGATGCTATAGTTTAATCCTTCGTCGTTTAGAGTTAAAGTTTGTTTGTTATTGACGTATGAATATAACCCTTCTCTACCACCACTTAAAACTATTTGTTCTGCACTTAAATGATTTGAATTTCTATTGTTAGGTGGTGTCATTTCTATAAAGATAAGTTCCTCGGAATAACCACCAATTCCAATTGATAAAGCAAAATCATTGGTTTTGGCATCTGCTAATCTTTCAGGCAACTCTTCTATAATTTGAATGTAGTCATACACCCTTACTTCCTTTACATCATAAGGTAAATAAGTCGGTAGTTTAAAATCATATGGAAATTCTTCAATACCCTTTAAATTATGGACTATTGGGTGTTGGGAAACTTCCTGATTACAACCTGATAATATAAATACCAAGGCTATTATTATTTTTATTCGCATAAATACCCCCTAAGAAACCTTTTTCTTCCAAAACCCTTCCCAACTGCTTAATTCCAATTATTTCATAATCTAAAAATTCCTACAATATGAAATTCTTTTGGCCACGACAAAAATGGCGCGGATCCTTGTTCCTGGATCGCGCCTATAATTGTATACCCTTATTCTAAAAGATCGTTAAATAGTTGCTCTGTTGTAAGTATTGTAGCAAATTCATCATCATTGTTATTGTAAAGACCTACTCTTCCTCATATTGATAATGTCCTTTAGCAAGAAAACCAAGGAAATAGATTTTTAATTATACAGTCTAAGAAAGAACAAAATAGTGGGCTAACTTCCATATACTAAAACAAACTTTTAAAGGTTTTGATGTCATTCAAACTCTTCTTCTGTTAAATCCATATTAACAGTCATAGCAGTACGGCTCCCATCAGCTGCTGCAAAAACCACTTGAGATGGTTTTACATAAGAAGCATCTCCAGCAGAATACAAACCAGGTATTGAGGTTCTACCAAATTCATCTGTTTTGATCCCACCAGACTTTGTCATTTCATACCTCAGTTGTTCTCTGAACGGTGCGCTTTGAATAAATTGTGGCATTACAAAGCCACCAGCTCTTGCAGTATGCGTTCCATCAGTAAAGCGAACATATTCCAATCGACTGTTTTGCCCGATAAAGGCTAAAATGGGTTTCTCTATCACAGTAATCCCTTTTGATTGCAGTTGCTTTTTTTGCACTTCCGATAAGAGTGAAAGACCATTTGTACAAACAATCAAATCTTTACTCCAATTGAAGAGAAGTTTTGCCGTATGGAAGATAGACGGATTTTCGGAAATAACGAAAATCGGCTGATCTTGCAGTTCCCATCCATCACAATAAGGACAATTAAACAAACTTTTTCCATATAACGAATCAAAGCCCTCGATGGGAGGAAAAATTTCTTTTAACCCTGTTGCCACAATTAATTTTTTTGTCTGAATACGAATTCCTGATCTATCAAATACATCAAATCCCAAAGCTGTTCTGTTGACTGTGACTATCTCAGTTTGTAGATGATTGACAGAAGGATAATTCAACAATTCTTTATAAGCAATACGACGAAATTCGGTCGGTGATATACCATCTCTTGTAATAAACCCGTGAGAAGCATGTGCAACAGAATTTCTAGGCTGATTATTATCAATCAATGCTACACTTCGTCTGGCTCTCCCTAGTACAAGGGCTGCATTCAAACCTGTTGGGCCTCCACCAATAATTGCACATTCATAAATCATAAACTGCACCACCTAAATAGATAATATAGATGTATTATATCTGTAATTAAACATAAGATTCCGCTTTTGATGAATTAATGGTATTTAGATTGTTGATGCTCTTAAGAGTGTAGAAAGATTCATCATTCTTCCATAAAGCATGTTATACTCCCATTTGCTTTTGAGCTATGTCCACTAAATTTATTTCTTTTAAATGTTTCTTCATCTTCTCTTCTGCTACTTTCATTTCAGCTTGAATTAAGCATTCATCTCCATGAACAAAATCACATTCAAATAAGGAAGCTGTACCTTCTATGGCGTGAATGATATCTAAAAATGTAATATCATCTTTTAGACGAGATAATCGATAACCTCCATGAGCTCCAGAAATTGATTCAATTAATCCTGCTTTTACGAGCTTGGTTAAAATTTTGGACAAATAAGTTGTTGAAACACCTTGGGATTCTGCCAGTTTCTGGACACCTATAGGCTCAATCGAAGAAGCACTAACGAGAGAAAGCATGGTGTGTAAAGCATAATTAGTCGCTTTTGAAAATTTCATGTTAACACCTCTATTATAGATTTATTATATCTACAATATCCTTAAATATATTTATCTGTCAAGACTACTGCATCCTAAATAAAAATGTAGAAGAACAAATCTTCACAATTTTGACCCTATATTTTAGTATAAATCTTCAATCTGGCCCGTTAATGAGGCTCACGGACAGCCCGCAGGCAAGCGAAGAGCCTGGAACGGAAATCAACTAAGCATAACCAATACACAAAAAAGGCTGACCAGAGCGGACAGCCTTTTTCATGTATTCCTATTTAAACAAATCAGCAATAGACTGAAACAGGTTACGGAAAAAGTCTTGAACTCCCTGCCAGAAACCTTCATTTCCGACTACTTCGTCAATTTTATTCTTTATGTCCGTAGAAATTTGCTCTAGTTGATTTTTTACACTATCAAAGTTGATATTCAACTCACGCATTTTTTCAAAGAGATCAATCAATAGCTGTCGGTCTTCTTCACTTAATTCAATATTCAACTTAGCTAATTGTTCTTCTACAATTTGTTCAACATCTTCTCTTGTTGCAGGGTTTTGCTCGGCAATCTGCTTTTTGATTTCCGTCAGTAACTCACTGACTTTTTCACTATCCATGCCTTCTTCTTCTGCAAGCTTAGTTGCAATGGACAATTCTTCGTTTGCCACTTCCATACGGTCTTTATTAAGTGCTTCTCCGCTTACTTCATAAGCTTTGTATATTCCCACAAGTGCAGAATGACCACTAACCTTAACAGGAGATGCAACGATTACTTCTGCATCCTCAATTCCTGCAGTCAATAGGGCATTTGCATACATATCATCTGTTACTTGTGTGATGTTTTCTGGAGTGGCTCTTGTAATTACAAGCCCTTCTCCTTTTTCTTTTCTCGTAATTTTAGCAGAAGAAAACATGCGGGCATTTCTGTCTTCTCCCTCGATATAGGTAACAAGGTCTTCACCAGTTACTGTGATTTCCTCGACCATTTCAGGGTTCTTCACATTTAGATGCTCGCGCACTTCCTGTTTTTGGTCATCATTCAAGGTACCGCCGTATACGACAATAGGAAGACCGAACTTTTCGTTAATGCTCTCCTCTTCATCTTCCCCGCCAGCAGCTTGTACAACATTTGATAATGTAAGGCCAGATAAAACCAAGGTCAACACTAGCAACCATTTTAACCAATGTTTCATTACATTTCCCCCAAACTAATATGATCAATTGCTCTCTCTTTATCTTCTATTAATAACAATAAATTGCCCGCGATCCATTCTGTTTCTAATTGCTCGCATGATGGACGGTTTAATCAAATTCCTTGTCGGTGGCAAAAGCAAAGCAAAACCGATTGCATCGGTGATAAATCCAGGAGTTAACAGAACAACACCACCAACTAAAATACATAAACCGTCGATAATCACATCACCAGGCATCTGGCCGCTGTTCATTTTTTGCTGAGCACTTCTAAGAGCGGAAACACCCTGATATTTTGCAAGCCACGCTCCCAAAACTCCAGTAAGGATAATCAATATGATTGTAGGAATCGCCCCAATCAGCTTACCGGCTGTAATAAGAAGCCAAATTTCCAATGCTGGTACAACTATAATCAACGCTAATAAAATTCTAAACATAATAGGACAACCTCATTTCTAGTAAAAACAAGCTACCAATCAATTATAGCAAATGTGAAAGAATTACTCTAATATAAACAAACCCCTCTCCCAGCATATGCCAGAAAGAGGGGTTTATGTCCTATATTATAATACGTTTGCGTGACCTGTATAAATAGTACCGCGGGAAGAATCAACCGTGATTTCTTGACCGTCTTCTAGAATAGATGTAGCTCCTTCTACTCCAACGATGACAGGAATGCCTAGGCTTAACCCTACTACAGCAGCGTGACTTGTTAGACCGCCTTCTTCTGTGATAAGCGCAGATGCTTTTTCTAATGAAGGCATCATATCTTTATCAGTACCAGTTGTTACGAAAATAGCACCGTGTGTCATTTTTTCAGCAGCTTCTTCTGCAGTTTTTGCAACAACGACTTTTCCGTAAGCAGATTTTCTGCCAATGCCTTGTCCGCTTGCAAGAACGTCACCAACTACATGGATCTTCATCAAGTTTGTTGTACCTTTTTCTCCAACCGGAACACCTGCTGTAATAACAATTAGGTCTCCGTGAGAAACGATGCCAGTGTTTAATGATTCTTCAACTGCTACTTCTAGCATTTCATCTGTTGAAGTTGCTTGACGACCGATGCGAGGGTAAACACCCCATACAAGCGCAAGTTTACGGGATACCGCTTCACAAGAAGTAACTGCAACAATCGGTGCTTTTGGACGGTACTTGGAAATCATGCGTGCAGTATGTCCACTTTCAGTTGGCGTCACGATTGCAGAAACATCCAAGCTGATTGCCGTGTAAGCAACAGATTGTCCGATGGAATCTGTTACTGTAAGCGCAGCTTGCTTGCTGTGCTTTGTAAGGATCTCACCGTATGCTAAAGCTTGTTCTGCTCGGGAAGCGATGTTGTGCATTGTTTGAACAGCTTCGATAGGATAAGATCCAGCTGCTGTTTCACCAGAAAGCATGATTGCATCTGTTCCATCAAAGATTGCGTTCGCTACGTCACTTGCTTCTGCGCGAGTTGGACGCGGGTTGCGTTGCATGGAATCAAGCATTTGGGTTGCTGTGATGACAGGTTTACCAGCAAGATTACATTTTTTGATAAGGTCCTTCTGTACAAGAGGTACCTCTTCTGCAGGAATTTCCACACCAAGGTCTCCACGAGCCACCATCAAGCCGTCAGATACTTCCAAGATTTCGTTGATATTGTCAACACCCTCTTGGTTTTCAATTTTAGGGATGATTTGAATGTCTGTAGCATTATGTGCTTCCAGTAACTCACGAATTTCAAGAACGTCAGACGCACGACGTACGAAAGATGCTGCAATGAAATCAACACCTTGCTCAATACCAAAACGAATGTCGTTAGCATCTTTTTCTGTGATTCCAGGAAGGTTCACTTTTACACCAGGAACGTTTACACCTTTTTTATTTTTTAATGTACCGGAGTTCAGGATTTTTGTTCTGATTTCGTTGTTTCCTACTTCAAGAACTTCTAATCCGATAAGACCATCATCCAAAAGAATGCGGGAACCTGGATGTACATCTTCCATTAGTCCAGGGTACGTAATGGAGAACTTATCAGTAGTACCAATTACTTCTTCCATGGAGATGATAATTTCATTTCCTTGTACTAATTCAATCGCACCATCTTGCATCGTATGCGTTCTGATTTCCGGACCTTTTGTATCTAAAAGAATTGCTACATTTTTCCCTGTGCGTTCTACCGCTTCCCGAATATTACGGATACGAGCTCCATGCTCTTCATAGTCACCATGTGAAAAGTTCAGACGGGTAACATTCATCCCTGCTTCCATCAGCTGAATTAACGTTTCGACACTTTCACTAGCTGGTCCAATCGTACAAACAATCTTGGTTTTTTTCATGTAAAATTTCCTCCTAGTTATATACCGTTCTTTTCAATCGTCCTTTTATATTATAAAGCAATAGAGTGGCATTACACCAACGATAGCCTCAGTAACCTGGTAATGAAAACGATTCCAATGTGCTTATCATATTAAATGGATAGCTCTTTAGAAAGGTCGTACATCTTCTCATCGATTGTGTGTGTTTTAGAAAGTGCTTCAATGATATCATGGTCAACCAGCTCATTACTTTGGATTCCCACACATCTGCCGCCTTTACCTTCCATAAGTAGTTCCACTGCACGTGCACCTAATCGACTTGCCAAAACTCTATCAAATGCCGTTGGTGATCCACCGCGTTGGATGTGACCAAGTACACTTACTCTTGTTTCGAAATTTGTCTCGTCTTCGATTCTCTTTCCGAACTCCACTCCGCTGCCTACTCCTTCAGCAACGACGATGATACTATGCTTTTTCCCTCGCTCCGTTCCGCGTTTCAGTCTTGCAATTACTTCTTGCATATCATCCTTCGCTTCAGGGATAAGAATGGTTTCCGCCCCGCCTGCGAGACCTGCCCAAAGTGCAATATCTCCTGCATGGCGTCCCATTACTTCAATCACGTATGTACGCTCATGGGATGTGGCAGTATCACGAATTTTATCTATGGAATCGATAACTGTATTTAGTGCCGTATCAAATCCAATTGTAAAATCAGTGCCTGGGATGTCGTTATCAATTGTACCTGGCACACCAATACATGGATAGCCGTGTTCCGTCAACTTTTTAGCACCTTGATAAGAACCGTCCCCACCAATTACAACTAATGCTTCAATACCATGCTTTTTCAGGTTTTCAATTCCCTTAAGCTGACCTTCTATTGTTTTAAATTCTTCACATCTCGCAGAATATAACATGGTTCCACCTCGATGGATGATATCACCAACAGAACCTATTTCAAGCTTTTTGATATCTCCATCAATCAATCCAGCATATCCACGAAAGATTCCGAATACCTCGATATCATGAAAAATAGCCTTTCTTACTACTGCACGGACCGCAGCATTCATTCCTGGTGCATCTCCACCACTTGTCAGAACGCCTATTCGTTTCATTCTATTTTCACCTCTTGAGCTAATTTACCTATAAACGTATACCCAAACATATATTTTATTAGAAGAATGAGTATCATGTAAAGCCTCTTTATTCAAAATTAACATGAAGGTATGTCGAAAACAACTGAAAATTGTCAATGAAAAGTTTTGGATGCGCTGTCATTTTCCATTGTTGACATTTTGGTCAATTTTATTATGTATATCTGTATATTCTATAGGTATTCACAAACTTTTAGCTCTTCCATTAAGATACCCAGCTTATTCCTTCCTATCCAAAAGAAAACAGGAGGAAAATAACCTATTCCCTCCTGCTGAAAATTCTTTTGTGTTGTATATGGAATATCTAAGAATATCTACTGGTTGATTTTTTCAGGCTTAAGTTGCTCTTTAAACGAGAATGCACCAATTCGTTTATATTTTGCATAGCGGTGTTCGATTAATTCTTCTGCAGTCAGTGGCATGAGATCTTGAAGGGACTCTTTCAATATCTCTTTAATTCCTTTTGCTTGAACATCTACATTTTTGTGGGCACCGCCCTTAGCTTCTGGAATAATTTTATCAATGATTCCTAAATCGTGCAGATCAGGTGCAGTAATCCTCATAGATTCTGCTGCTTTCTTTGCGAGACTGGCATCTTTCCAAAGAATAGCGGCCGCTCCTTCTGGTGAAATAACAGAATAAGTAGAGTTCTCAAGCATGTGTACATGATTCCCCACACCAAGTGCAAGGGCTCCGCCGCTACCTCCTTCACCGATGACAATACAAATAACCGGCACTTTCAAACCTGCCATTTCAAACAGGTTTTTGGCAATGGCTTCACTTTGTCCACGCTCTTCCGCAGCTTTTCCAGGGTAAGCACCCTTCGTATCAATGAAACACACGATTGGACGATTAAATTTTTCAGCTTGATACATCAATCTTAGTGCTTTGCGATATCCTTCCGGGTGCGGCATACCGAAGTTTCTGCGGATGTTTTCTTTCGTATCCTTTCCACGCTGATGCCCGATGATGGTGATAGGCACGCCGTCAAATTTTCCAATTCCACCTACAATTGCTTCATCATCGCCATAGTATCGGTCTCCATGTAATTCTAGAAAGTTCGTAAAAACACGTTCAATATAATCCAACGTGGTGGGGCGTTCGGGATGTCTGGCTATTTGGACGCGATCCCACGGACTTAAGTTTCCATAGATATCTGATTCTAGTTTTTCTAGTCTTACTTCCAGTTTCTCAATTTCACTAGTAAGATCCATGTCGCTATTTTTTGTGAACTCTTTTAATTCACCTATTTTCTTGCGAAGTTCTACAACCGGTTTTTCGAATTCCATTTCTCCTACCATCTCGTCTCCCCTCCTCCCTGGTGTATATCTAATACATTTGTTAAGGTTTCTTTTAACTCAAGACGAGGAATAACGGCATCTAATTGACCACATTTCAATAAAAATTCCGCCGTTTGAAAGTCTTCCGGAAGATCCTCCCGAATGGTTTGCTCAATGATACGTCTACCTGCAAACCCAATTAAAGCTTTCGGTTCTGCAAAATTATAATCTCCTAATGATGCAAAACTTGCAGATACACCACCAGTAGTTGGATGAGTCATCACCGAAATGATCAACCCGCCACTTTCACTATGAAGTTTTAGGGCACTACTAGTTTTCGCCATTTGCATCAAACTTAAAACACCTTCCTGCATTCTTGCACCACCAGAAGCAGTGAAAATAAGGAATGGCACTCTCTTCTCTTTTGCCTTTTCAATGGCACGGGTGATTTTTTCACCCACTACCGATCCCATGCTTCCCATACGGAAAGTAGAATCCATTACAGCAACGACAAGCGGGAAACTATTAATCGTCCCCTCACCAGTTACAACCGCCTCATTAATTCCGGTTTTCTTCCGGTCACCTTCTAGTTTCTCCAAATAGTTTGGAAAATTTAGAGGGTTTTCAGAAACCATATCCACATCATATGCGGTAAAGCTGCCTTTATCCAATAAGCTTTGAATTCTTTCTTTTGCATTCATAGGATGATGATGGCCACAGTGTAGACAGACCTTCAGATTCTTCATTAACTCTTTTGTATACATTATTTTTTTACAGCTTGGACATTTGGTCATAATTCCTTCTGGTACATCTTGATTTGCTTGTTCCGATGGAATGGATGCATATTTTTTCTTCTTTGTGAACAAATCCTTCAACAAAACAACAGAACCTCCCTTTAATCCAGAAACTTGTTACTTAGTTTTGGTATTTGGTACTAATAACAGGTCAAAATATAGGTAAGTAAGGCTGTTAACATTATTTCAATAAACAAATTCCTTTACTTACCTTTATACTCATACTGTTAATGTAACGGAAACTCCACGATGGATGTTGTAGATTCTTGTCTACTTTTTATCGACAATTTCCGTAAAATGTTTTTCATATAGCTTTATCACTTGTTCCGCTTGCTTCTCTCTCATCGCCTCTAGTAACTCTTCCAAAACACCACTCTCTATCATATTATCCTTTGAGATAATCTGTGCATAACTATTGACAAGCGTCCAAATTCTTAGCATCAAACTGTTGTCTACTATCGTCACAATCCCTTTGAAAAGTTCTGTCCTAGATATGGGAGCTGAAAGCATTTCTCTCAGTTTCTCATGATCTTTTACGGAAGCTTTTTGCATAAATAGCTGGATGCATGATTTTTCTATCTCCAGTTTGGTTTCTATTAAATCATTTTTGGTCTTATCCTGCTCCAAAATGAACGTACCTAATAGCTCTACCAGGTGGTGTTCTTTGAAATCTTTAATAAATGTTCCTTCTCCACGTCTTGTCTCGATAAGGCCCAAGAGCTCCAGTGCCCGAAGTGCTTCTCGAACAGAAGACCGTCCGACATTTAATCTGTCGGACAGTTCACGCTCGGAAGGAATCTTGTCGCCTGCTTTCAAGCCGTCTGCTACAATGATGGCCCGAATTTTTTTGACGATCTCTAGATACATTTTCGTAGGTGTTGTCATAGACTATTCACTTTTTCCAATAATGGCGGTCCGTCTGGTTTTTTCTGCTACCTCTTCTGGATCCACTTTAATACGGGCAACTCCTGTTTCCATTGCAGCTTTTGCGACAGCTGCTGCCACAGCAGGAGCTACACGTGGGTCAAAAGGAGCTGGAATGACATAATCATCACTTAGCTCATCATCAGATACCAGGCTTGCAATGGCTTCGACTGCAGCTATTTTCATTTGTTCGTTAATATGAGTGGCCCTTACATCAAGCGCACCACGGAATATTCCTGGAAAAGCCAAGACATTATTTACTTGGTTAGGGAAATCCGAACGTCCAGTCCCTACCACACTGGCACCTGCAAGCTTTGCTTCTGCCGGCATGATTTCCGGGTTTGGGTTGGCCATGGCAAAGATGATGGCATCCTTGTTCATGCTTTCAATCATCGCTTGTGTCAAAGCACCTTCAACAGACACCCCTATGAACACATCAGCGTTTTTCATAACATCAGCCAATGTCCCTTCCACTCTGCTACGGTTTGTATAGGTAGCCACTTCGGCTTTTACACTATTCATTCCATAAGGGCGCCCCTCATAGATGGCACCTTTAGAATCACACATCGTAATATCCCTTACACCATATCGATATAATAATTTGATGATGGCAATTCCTGCTGCACCTGCACCATTCGCCACCACTTTAATTTCTCCGATATTCTTTTTCACTAGCTTGAGGGCATTTACTAGGCCTGCGACCGTTACAATTGCTGTACCGTGTTGATCGTCATGGAAAATAGGGATATTTGTTTCTTTCTTCAGACGCTCTTCCACAACGAAACAGTTTGGAGCAGCGATATCCTCAAGATTCACTCCTCCAAAAGTAGGCTCAAGAAGCTTCACCGTTTCCACAATTTTATCTACATCCGTCGTGTTCAAGCAAATCGGAAATGCATCCACTCCAGCAAAGCTTTTGAACAATACCGCTTTTCCTTCCATTACCGGTAAAGCTGCTTCAGGACCGATGTTGCCTAGTCCCAATACTGCTGTCCCATCAGAAACGACAGCTACCATATTGCCCTTCATCGTATAATCATAGACTTTGTTTTTATCATCATAAATTGCTTTACACGGCTCAGCTACTCCAGGAGAATATGCCAGGCTTAAATCCTTAGCATTTCTTACGGGAACTTTTGATTTTGACTCCAATTTCCCCTGGTGAATCTTGTGCATATGTAATGCTTCTTCTTTTAAAGACATGATACATGTCCCCCCTGCTATTTTTGTCATCCTCATTACCTTTATTACAGTAGGATCTTGTGATGACTTCCATTTAATATATTTACCATTTCATTATACTAAAAAAAACAAGGAAAAGGTGGTCTGACCACCTCCTTGTTAACTATATCATAATATTAATCATTGTAAAGATTTTTTAAACACTACATTCTCATCGCCAAGGATGGTTTTCAGCTTGAGCAAACATTCTTCGGTAGGTGTTACATACAAGGACGGCTGAAGCTTTATCGTTTTTTTCGCTTGCGTATAATGGACATACACTGTTGATGGGCCATGATGCGTTTTTAGCACTTTTTGCAGATGTTGAAACACTTCTTGCTCATGTTTTTCTTCGTCAATTTGTAAAAAAAGATCACCAATTAAATGTGCATATTGTTCTATCAGTGTATCAATTTCGATGATATTTTTTATGATCAGCTGTACTTTCCCTTCCCGTTCTTCCAGATTTCCTTCTACCATTAACGTTTCCCCAGTTTTCAACAGATGAGAAAATCGTTTATAAAGTTCAGGAAACGCTACAGCTTCTAAGTCACCCGATTGATCAGAAAGAGTAAGGAATGCCATGAGATCTCCCTTTTTCGTTCGAATAACCCGTTCATTTGATATGAAACTTCCGACTCTCACCTTTTTCGATGTTGTGGACGGAAGGTCAAGAATAAGGGACGCACCACCGAGCTGAAAGTAAGCTGCAAAAGGTTCTGTCGGATGTTTGGAAAGATAAAAGCCCAAGGCATCTTTCTCTAATTGCAATTGTTCCGTCAATTGTAACGGTTCCACCTTTACATACTTCGGTTTAATATTGAATTCTTCTTCTAAGAAAAAGTCAATTTGATCGTCATCTGAAGGCATGACAAGTTCTGCATGTTGCATGGCTACATCCAAAGTTGCTAGAAGCGTAGCCCTGTCCTCCCCAAACTCGTCCATGCTCCCACCAAAGATCAGCATTTCGATCGTCTTCCGATTGATTTTGGAAGAAGCCCTGTTGCAAAAATCAAATAGATCACTAAAAGGCTTTTTTCTCCGCTCCTCTATTAGAGCTTTTATAGCCTGCACTCCCACTCCTTTAATCGTTAACAAACTGAAGCGTATACCTGCCTCTTCCACCTGAAATGCAATTCCACTTTTATTGATCGAGGGTGGAAGGACTTGTATGCCTTTCCGTTTTGTTTCCGTGATATATTGAGAGAGTTTCTGCTCACTTCCCATCACACTGGAAAGAAGTGTCGCCATGAAAATTTTTGGGTAGTTTGCCTTTAGGTAGGCAAGCTCATAAGATATCATACTGTAGGCAACAGCATGACTTCGGTTAAATCCATAGTCGGCAAATCGGACAATCAAATCATAGACATAGTTGGCAACCTTCTCCTCATAGCCTTTTTTCAGGCATCCATCCACAAAATGCGCTCTTTCTTTTGCCAAAACTTCTTTCTTTTTCTTTCCTACCGCTCTTCTTAACAAATCTGCTTCGCCTAAAGAGAATCCTGCCATTACGGCCGCGATTTGCATGATTTGCTCTTGATACACAATAACCCCAAACGTCTTCTCCAAAATAGGAATCAGGTCTGGATGCGGATATTCCACTTTTTTCAGTCCGTGCTTACGTTCAATAAACAAAGGAATTTGTTCCATTGGACCCGGCCGGTACAGGGCGTTAACCGCCACGATATCTTCTAGGTTTGAAGGCTTAAGCTTTGTTAGAACCTTTCTCATCCCAGGTGACTCTAGTTGAAAGATCCCGGACGTATCGCCTTCACTTAAAAGGCGGAAGGTTGCTGCATCATCAAGCGGGATTTCTTCCATGTGGTGATTTGTTTCTTTTTTCACTTGATAACGGATGCTTTGAATCATTGTTAAGTTTCTCAGTCCAAGAAAGTCCATCTTAAGCAACCCAAGCTCCTCAAGGGTTTCCATCGTGTATTGAGTGAGGTAAATGTCTTGTTGACCAGCTTGTATCGGAATTAATTCTGTTAGAGGCTTATGGGTAATGACCACCCCTGCTGCATGTGTAGAAGAATGACGAGGTAGCCCCTCCATTTTCTGCGCTGTTTGAAAGGCACGCTTTCTTTCCTTTGTCTCGTTTATCGCTCTTTGCAATTTTTCATTCTCTTGATATGCCTCATCAAGCGTAATACCAGGCCTTGATGGGATCATCTTAGAAATCATCTCAAGTTCTTTCCCTGAAAGGTTTAAAACCTTAGCAACATCCCGCCATGCCGCCTTTGCAGCCAAAGTACCAAATGTGATGATTTGGGCAACATGGAGCTCTCCGTACTTTTCCGCCACATAACGAATGACCTCATCACGCTTATTATCTTGAAAATCGATATCAATATCCGGCATGGTGATACGCTCAGGGTTAAGAAACCTTTCAAAAAGAAGATCATGTGCAATCGGATCCACATCAGTGATGAAAAGGGAATAAGCGACCAATGAACCAGCAGCAGAACCACGGCCGGGTCCAGTCAAGATCCCTGCATTTCTGGCAAAATACATAAAGTCCCAAACAATTAAAAAGTAGTCACTGAACTTCATCCCTTTAATTACTTGAAGCTCATAGGACAGGCGAGCCTTATACTCTTCAGACGGTTCCCCGATCCTTTTTTGAAGTCCTTCCCAGCAGGTCTTTTCTAAATAATCGTCTGCAGTCTCCCCCTCAGGAACCGGATAACTTGGGAGAGCGGCTTGCCCAAACTCCAGATCCACGTGACATTGGTTACTAATCTTCCAAGTATTCTCCAATGCATCCGGGATATCTTCAAATAACTGTGTCATTTCATTAGATGCCCGTAGATAATCTGGAGCCTCTTTAGGCAGGGATTCAAGCTTCGTGCCTTGTTTGATGCTGCGTAAACACTCGTAAACAAAGACATCCTCTTTGAAAAGATAATGCACTTTGCTTAAGGCCACGATTGGCAACTCGCTATGTCTTTTCCGTGTAGCTTCTGAACGTTCATGTGCGAGAATGGAATTGCGATCAATCCCCAGATATACACAATCTTGCTCAAACATTTCAAGGTATTCTTCCGCAGTTTGCGCTTCTTTGTGCGCAAGTTCGGACTCGGAACCAGACAAAATTGCAATCAGTCCTTTGGTATAATGCTTCAACCATCTTTTCGGAACCCCTTGAGGCGATTTGGTCTGCACCACACTTGATAACTTCATTAGGTTCGTAAATCCCTGGTTATTTTTCGCCAAAAGAATGACAGGATACCTTGACTCCTCGTCCTTCTCATCCGACAAGACAGAAAGCGTCAGACCAATAATCGGCTTAATGTTTGCGGCTTTACAAGTTTTATAAAAATCCACAGCCCCATACATCACATCTTCGTCTGTAAGCGTAAGGGACTTTAAACCAAGCTCATTGGCACGTTCAACAAGCTTAGAAAACCGGACAGAACTGTTCAAAAGACTATAACTGCTTTTTATATGTAAATGAACCACACTCATTAATCATCACACCTTATTTAACGCTTCCATTTTATATATTCATTATAGGGTTTATACTGTTCCAAACACAATGAAGAAACTTCTCCATTAACATCACATACTTACAACTTCCTGTCCATATATATGAATAAGGACAGAAAGGATGATGAAAATGGACGTAAAAGATCCATTCGTCGCTACCCTTATTTTCAGTTTTTTCATTGCAGTCGGGGTAATACTTGGAGGAGCAATCATCGGTGGAATTGCCGCATTTCTAGTAGGGGATCCACCCTTGACGAGAATGTGGAGCTTGGCCAAAAGTTTGAAGATATGGGCAATCGTAGCTGCAATCGGAGGTACATTTGATACTTTTTATAATCTGGAAAAAGGATTGTTCAACGGCGAAACAAAATTCTTAGTAAAACAATTGCTATTAATTATCTCCGCAACCGGTGGCGCCCAAACCGGCGCACTCATTATCAGCTGGCTCACACAGGAGACTTTATAACATGAGGGTTCCTCCATATAACCGCGATCCCGGGTGGCAACGTTTTTTTTCCGGAGTGGTGTTGGGTGCAATCGTAGGCTGGCTGATATTCATGCTTATGTACGGCGTCACTTTGGAAAAGAATATCGGCGATCTCATTAAATATAAGGAAGAAGTGAGAAGCTACAAAAACAGAATTCATATTCTGACAGAGGACAATGATAAATTAAAAGAGGAAAAAGACCAATTAAAAATAGAAGATTTTAAAATATCCATCATTAATCATGAAAAGTACATGCTCAACTCGTTCAGCCGTTCCTCCATCATTGCAAGGATTACAGAGGATCTTAACGACCAGGTTTCTAAAGATGTCGCGAGCATTAAAGACAATCGTCAATTGCTTATAAAAGTCATTGAAAACAAAAGCTACACACTTGATGACAAACGATACTACTTCGAGGTCGACTTTCTTTATATAGACACGACGATTGAAATGGACTTGTTAATTGTGAAAATGGAATGAGGAGAGGAAGCGACTGCCTATTGTTGTAGCCACTTCCTCTTTTACTTTCCTACTCCCCTTGCAATTGTGCTCGGGAAGCTTCGATAAGGTCAGCGAGAACATGGTCCGCCTCTTCCCATTTATAGATAGATGCCCCTGACGCCAACGGATGACCTCCACCGTTGTACTTCTTGGCAATTTCATTGACGATCGTCCCTTTCGAACGAAGCCTCACCCTGATCTGATCTGCTTCTTCAATAAAGAAAGCCCACGCCTTAATCCCTTCGATGTTACCAAGCATCCCAACCAATTGTGACGCCTCAGAAGGAAGAGCGTTATATCGTTGCAAAATATCAGGTGTAATCTTCATCGAAGCAATCCCATTCTCATGCATGGAGAAATTCTCAAGCACAAATCCGCTAAGTTTGGCAATGTGCAACTTCGTTCGGTACAGCTCATCATAAAGCTCTGTCATAGAGAATCCGTAGCTCAATAGTTCACTCGCATATTGAAATGTCTTCGTATTGGTGCTTTGGAAAAGGAATCTCCCCGTATCTCCAATTATACCCGCGAATATAAGTCTTGCAGCTTCCTTTGTCATCACCCATCCCTGGTTTTTCCCGGCAAGATACAATTCGTATATCATTTCACTCGTCGAACTCGAATCCGTATCCACCCACATCAAATCCCCGTATCTGTCCTCATTCGGATGATGGTCTATCTTTATCCACTTAGCCGCCAACTTGTAGCGTTTATCACAGATACGATCCGTATTGGCCGTATCACAGACAATCACAAGCGCCCCATCGTAACTGGAGTCCGGGATCTCATCAAGCTTGCTCAAGAAATTTAACGACTCCTCCGCTTCTCCAACGCGATACACCTTTTTTTCCGGATAACTCTCCTTAATCAACTCAGCCAATCCACATTGCGACCCATACGCATCTGGGTCCGGCCTAACATGACGGTGAATAATGACCGTATCATGCGCCTTAATTTCATCGATAATCTGCTGCCTCATCGTATGTAACCCTCTTTCACCTGTTTCTTTTCTTTTATTTAATCACAGTTTCCCTGGTTCTCAAAGAAATATCATTTTCGTGGAAAAGTAGAATTTTGTTCACGAACACGTTACAATATAGCTTGTATGCGTATGGTAAAATATTAACTATCATGTTTGAATTATAAAGGAGTGTGTCCTTTTGGCTATTTTTGTTTTTCTCATTATCTTTTCATTAATGTTCTACTTAATGTATAAAGTAAAATACTTCCGCACCCAATTGCCAGCCGAAAAGAAATGGCTAAGTGCAAAATCCAGCATCGCTCTGGGAAGTTTCGTTTTCTTTTTTGGCGTTAATTCTCTCATTAATCCACTATCCACGGTTGCCATCGTTGTCGGAATAATCTTGTTGGTTGTAGGATTAGGAAGCATCTGGGCGGGCTACAAAGCCTACCGTTTCTACCTGCCATTTGCCATAGAAGAAGCAGAAGCAGTGAAGGAAGCAGAAATGAAAGAGAAGACAGTTACGGATTGAGGTTGAGTGGAGAGTCGTTCCTTTTTGGGGGCGGCTTTTTTGTTTGATTTATAATTTGAACTGAGTCAGTAGGTATTTGCGGCCTTTGTTGGTCCCCTGTACCGGGAGTTCCAAGGAATTTAAAAGATAGTTTGCTACACTTGGTGAAGGAAGCAGAAGGAAGTCTCTTATTATTCTGTTGGTTATCATATTACCAACTAGTAACTTATAATCCATGAGATTCTCTATATGAGCCGTTTTAGAATACAATCCGCAATTTCTACAAATCCAATTCCCTTGTTTTTGTAGCATAGGCAGGTATGCACAACCTGGACAAACAACTCCCTTTTTAAGTTCATGATATGGAATTCCATAGTACTTTAACAAAGAAAATTCATCTGGTGTATGCTTTTTAATAAGAACCTTTGCTATTTTTCTAAAGTTGGATTTGTCAAGTAATGGAGGGTATTTAAAATTATCAATAGTTTGTAGCTTATTTGGAAGGTTTGTATGAAAGGTGACTTTTTTCATTAACGATGGGGTCGCTTTAGTTAAGGTGGCATTCGAGTGAGTAAGAACTATTTGGCTAGCTATCGGTAAGGGTGGAAAATTATTTTTATCCAACCATAGAGAAAGTTGATATCTTTGCCGTTCAACCTGAGACAACGGATCACCAAACTTTTCCTTCTCTTCCCCTCTATGCCTAATCAATTGATTTGTCGTCTCATCAAATTCCAAGGTACCAGAAATATACTTCGAGTCTAAAATTAGGCAATATGCTGGAGTTATCAATAGTGTATCCATTTGAAAGAATCGATTTAGGGGATCCTCTATACGAAGTCCGTGTAATAATTGGGAGTTTTTATTGGGAAGGAAAGTGAGGTAATAATCAAGTGCTTTTTCTCCGACAAATCCGTAATGCAATCTAGCGTGTTCCTTCTCTATTTGTTTATATTGCGGGTGCTCGAGGGGAACTCTTCTCATTGCAGCTTCCAATGTTAATAGTCTTACTGACTTTTCTCGTGGTTTCTTTATCATTTCATCTCTCCTTAATATGACCTGTAGGATATAATTCGATAAAGAGGCATAAAATCCTTCAAGAGTGTGGAATTTGCGGAGAGATATTTGGGATATCGAGAAAAATCGGATTATATCAAGAATTCTAGGGATATATCAATAAATTTTGGGATATATCAATAAATTTCAACTTTTATCAAGAAAAAATACAATATATCAAGAAATCGAGAAGTTACGACAAAATCCGCACCCCTCCCCCAGCCCCACCACCAAAAGCCCTTCAACACTTTAATCTTTGCCCTTGACCTTCGTTCTCCGCCAAACCACAAAAAAGCCCCCACCCCATAAGGTGAGAGCGTTCCACGCCTTTACCGCGCGTCCCTTAATCAAACCAGCTACTGTATCAACTGCACCATCATCATTGCCTTGCCCACAACATTGCCTTCGTGATAAACTTCCACATCTACTTTACCGAACTTACGGCCGACCTCGAGTACTTTCGGACGAATCTCAATCGTGCTGTCAATCTGTACTGGCCTGATAAAATAAATCGTGATGTTCTCCACGACCATATCACTCTTTTTCACATTACGGATCACACGCTTAGCTGCTTCCGTCACAATCGTTGTGAATACTCCGTATGAAATCGTTCCGACCGAGTTGGTCATCTGTGGGGTCACTTCACTTTGGTAAGCCTCTTCCCCTTTTGATTCTGTGACATCCATAAATTGATTGGTCACGATGTCATCAAGGGTTTCACCGACCTGCGGCTGCCTTTGGATCATCTGCAACGCCTTCAATACGTCCTGACGGCTGATGATTCCTAGTAGACGGTGGTTCGGGTCAACAACAGGCAGCATCTCGATCCCTTCCCACACCATGATATGGGCTGCGGATGCGACAGAAGTCTTCCCATTAACGGTAATTGGATTTTTTGTCATTACTTTTTCAATAGGCGTCGAAGAATCCTTCCCTAGAACATCCTTAGAAGTAACCACACCCTGCACCTTCAAGTTTTTATCAATAATTGGAAAGCGGCTGTGCTTGATTTCTTCATTTACCCTATACCACTCTGCAATCGTGTCCTCCGTTGTTAAATAAGTCGTCGCTTCGATTGGTGTCAAAATATCCTCGACCAACACAATTTCCTTTTTGATCAACTGATCATAGATGGCACGGTTAATCAATGTTGCAACAGTGAACGTGTCATAGCTGCTGGAGATGATCGGAAGTTTCATTTCATCGGCTAATCGCTTTACCTCATCATCAGTATCAAATCCACCGGTAATCAACACCGCTGCACCAGCTTCGATGGCAAGCTTATGGGCGTTGTAGCGGTTTCCGACAATCAACAAATTGCCAGCTTCCGTATATCGCATCATCGCCTCTAGTTTCATCGCACCAATGACAAATTTGTTCAATGTCTTATGAAGTCCTTCTCTGCCACCAAGAACTTGTCCATCCACAATGTTGACCACTTCGGCAAATGTCAGCTTTTCGATATTCTCTTTCTTTTTCCGCTCAATACGAATAGTACCAACGCGTTCGATGGTACTAACATATCCTTTATTTTCGGCATCCTTAATCGCTCTGTATGCCGTACCTTCACTCACCGTCAATGCCTTGGCAATTTGTCGTACTGATATTTTTTCTCCAATAGGAAGTTCTTCAATATATTGGAGAATCTGTTCATGCTTTGTCACACTCTTCACCCGTCCACATAGTTATTTGTACCTTTATTATACGGGTGTTAGAGCTTGTATTCAACGTGTTTACTGATATTGACGCAATCGGACCTTTTTGACCTCTGCCAATTTCGCTTTTCGGACCATACGGTTTCGCTTTGGCAAATACATGATTGCTGCAATATTACCTCCAACTGCCATTAAGGCTAGCACCAGCCATGCAACGCCAAACCATCCTGCAAGACCATCTTCGGTCACCGGCAAACGCGGAACTGCAACGTATAGCATGGCACCGATACACAATAACGATAATAAAAGTCTATTCTTCAACACTTGACACTCCTTCCAAACTCGATAGCTTGTATCAAGTATATTCGGCACAATAAAAAAAAGAAGCAAATCTGCTTCTTTTTTAAAAGCCACTATAAATCTATAGCTTCCCCTACTTCTAGCACTCTCCCCACACCTTCAGGAAGTTTGGAAACAAACTCATGTGGATTTTGTTCAATGACAGGGAACGTATTAAAATGAATTGGTACTACTGTTGAAGCATCCAACCACTTTGCAGCCAACACCGCATCATCCGGACCCATCGTGAAATTATCCCCAATTGGAAGGAAGGCCACATCAATATTATTTAACTCGCCGATTAGCTTCATATCAGAAAATAGTGCTGTATCTCCGGCATGGAAAATCGTCTTCCCATCAATGGTCAACAAGATTCCACTCGGCATTCCTGTATAGACAATCGTTTTCGTTTCATAATCTGTATAGCTAGAGCCATGAAAAGCCTGCGTCAGTTTCACCTTACCAAAATCGAACTCATGCGCTCCGCCAATATGCATTTCATGTACCTTCACGCCTTGCCACCCTAAATATTCGGCAAGTTCAAATGGCGCTACCACCAGCGCATCATTCTTCAAGGCAAGGTCAATCGTATCCCCAACATGGTCATTGTGTCCGTGTGTTAAAAGAATTACATCCACTTTTACGTCTTCTGCTGTTAAATTTGTCAAGCCATTTCCCGTAATAAACGGATCAAAAAGAATGGTCTTTCCGTTAGCCTCTACTTTTACTACAGAATGTCCATGATAGGAAACCTTCATTCTAACAACCTCTCCTTCTCCAACTTAAATTCTTCCACCCAGTTAATCTTCTCTTTTTTAACCAAAAATCCTTCTAATAAAATTTACACAAGTATGATTCCCTGATACTCTTAATGTAAACGTATTAAACTTCGTAACTAGAAGTAATTTATCCAATAAAGGAGTGGCTGATTTGAAAGAACATCGTCTGCAACAACTGGTGGAATGGCTGAAACAGGAGGACTTGTCCGGTTGTTTCTTAACGTCTACCCCGAACATATTTTACATAAGTGGTTTTTACACAGATCCACACGAAAGGCTGTTGGGACTAGTTGCTTTCCCAAACAGCGAGCCTGCGATTGTCTGTCCGAATATGGAAGTCGAGCAGGTGAAGAAAACCGGTTGGGCCTACGGCATTGTGGGTTACAACGACACGGACGATCCGTGGCAAAAAGTCCAAGAGTATGTGAATCAACAAGGTTTAAGTATAGAAAAGCTGGCAGTTGAGCAGGAACATATGACTGTGGCTCGTTTACATAAGTTAGAGGAGATTTTCCCGGGCGTAAAACTTGCCGCTGCAGAAGATAAGATGTATCAGCTTCGTCTAGTAAAAGATGAAGAAGAGGTTTCCATCTTGAGAGAAGCAGCTAAACTTGCTGATTTCGGAGTGGAAGTTGGAGTTCATCATCTAAAAAAAGGTGTTACCGAGCAGGAGCTTGTTGCCACCATCGAGTATGAGCTAAAGAAAAAGGGCATCAGCCAAATGTCCTTTTCAACCATGGCGCTGACAGGATTAAAAACCGCCGCTCCTCATGGGAAGCCAGGCTTGGATCAAGTGAAGGAAGGAGACCTTGTGTTATTTGACCTTGGTGTTGTATTGAATGGATATTGTTCAGATATCACAAGAACGGTTGCCTTTGGTAGTGTGGACGAACAACAGCAGGAAATCTATGAAACCGTATTGAAAGCACAGCTTGCTGCCGTGGATATTTGTAAACCAGGAGTGGAAATAGGGCAGATTGATCGAACAGCTCGTTCCATCATAACGGAAAGTGGATTTGGAGAATTTTTCACCCACCGCATTGGTCACGGACTTGGAATTGAAGTACACGAGTATCCATCCATGAATGAAACTAATTCAATGAAACTTCAAAAAGGAATGGCATTTACGATTGAGCCTGGAATCTATAAACCAGGAGTCGGTGGTGTACGAATCGAGGATGATATTCTAGTAACGGACGGCGGAATCGAATTGTTAACAAGCTATCCAAAAGACCTACAAATCATTAAGCCATAATAAGAAAAACAGGTACCCAATTTGAAAGGGTACCTGTTTTTATAATCATTAGTTTTTCACTAAAAGATTACCTGCACTCTCATATGCCAAGCCATGAGACTCTGCCACTGCCGCATATGTTACATAACCGTCAAGCGTGTTAATACCTTTTAGTAACGCTTCATTATCTAAGCATGCTTGTTTGTAGCCTTTGTTTGCAATTTGCACCGCATAAGGTACCGTTACATTCGTTAATGCGATTGTGGATGTTCGCGGAACTGCACCTGGCATGTTTGCAACTGCATAATGAACAACTTCATGTTTCACATATGTTGGGTCATCATGCGTGGTGATGCGATCTGTCGTTTCAAAAATTCCACCCTGGTCGATAGCGATATCCACCACAACAGATCCTGCACCCATGGATTGAATCATTTCCTCTGACACAAGCTTCGGCGCTTTGGCACCTGGAATAAGTACCGCTCCAATGACAAGATCAGATTCTTTTACTGCGATTTCAAGGTTCAACGGGTTACTCATTAGCGTCTGGATGTCTTTACCGAAAATATCATCCAGCTGACGAAGACGATCTGGGTTTAAGTCAAGGATGGTCACATCCGCACCAAGTCCGATTGCCATCTTCGCAGCATTCGTACCAGCGACACCTCCACCGATAATCGTTACCTTCCCGCGGCGAACACCAGGAACACCACCTAATAGGATACCTTTGCCACCTTTGATTTTCTCAAGGAATTGAGCTCCAATTTGTGTAGCCATACGACCGGCTACTTCACTCATTGGTGTTAATAATGGCAGCGAGCCATTTGGAAGTTGAACGGTTTCATAAGCAATTCCCACTACTTTGTTATCAATAAGTGCTTTTGTTAACTCAGGTTCTGGAGCAAGGTGAAGATACGTGAAAAGGATTAACCCCTCACGGAAATAGCTGTACTCAGAAGGAAGTGGCTCTTTCACCTTCATGACCATGTCCATGGACCATGCTTCTTCTGCTGTTTCCACCATTTTCGCACCAGCTTGTACATACTGCTCATCCGTAAAGCCAGATCCGATCCCAGCTTCTTTTTCTATGTATACTTCATGTCCGAAGCCAACAAGGTTCACTACCCCTGCAGGTGTCATCGCAACACGGTTTTCATTGTTTTTTATCTCTCTAGGTACTCCAATTCTCATGGATTAAATACCTCCCTCATCATAATCACAAAGCGTTAAGACGTAACTAATATAACATTAAACTAGAAAATGTAAAATAGTTTTTTAAGCATTTTTGTAAGCGCTTTAAAACAGGCGGAATTATCAATATTATCTAAATTTAATGATGAAAAATACTTGGATTAACGAAATCGGTTGATAACATCTACTCCCCCAGTTACTTCCAGAACGGCTCCTGTAATCATATCAGAGTTTTCTTCACATAAAAATTCAATTGCCCTTGCAATATCTTCCCCTGTCCCGGAACGGCCGACAGGGGTATCCTTAGAATCCTCCAACTCTCTGGACTGATCAATGGTCGCTTCTTTCATTTCCCCCACAATATTACCTGGGCAGACCATATTGGCCGTGATGCCATGTTCTGCTTCTTCAATAGCAATGGATTTTGTCAGCGATACAAGTCCAGCCTTCGCTGCTGCAAAAGCAGATCGATAAATCCAACCTGGAGATGATTCGGCCCCTTGAAAACCGTATGTAATAATGCGCCCGAATCTTTGTTCCCTCATAACAGGGATGGTTTTACGGAAAAGGTGGAAAACGGCACTAAGATTTCCTTCTATCATTTCATACCATTCATCATCCGAGTAATCAGCCAATTTTTTACGTTCAAAAATATAAGGTCCTGCGTTATTGATTAAAAAATCAATTCTACCGAAGCGTTGGATCACTTCGTCTATGAATTGCTGCATCTGTTCTTTTTTCGTTACGTCTCCTTGAAAAAAATGCAGTCTGTTTTCTCCGATGTGGCTCCATTCTTCTTTAAATTTTTCAATAGCTTCTGTGTCATTTCTATAATTTATTGAAACAGAACATCCTTTTATCAACAGCTGTTCCGTCACTTTTTTTCCAAGTCCTTTGGAACCAGCTGTTATTACGGCATGTCTCAAACTGGATTCCCCCTTAATAGAATTGCTTACCTCTATATTTTCTTGTAAATTCATTAAATTTACAACATATAACCCGTTAAGATACGATAAAATGATTGTTAGGTACACGAAAGAAAGGAGTATGACCTTCTCATGTCTAAAGCACAAACTGTGGCACTTCCTCCTCAAAGCCGGATAGAGCGGTTCGGTTTAGATGCCGTTCCACAAGAATTAAGGCAAACACGTTGGTATGAATATTTAATTATACAGGTTGCATTTTCGGTCAATGCGGGAAATTTCCTTGTCCCTGCACTTGCTGTAATTCAAGGGGGTCTCAACTTTTATGCAGCCTTTATCTCCACTATATTTGGCGCAATACTCGCCTTTTTATTTGTTTCTTATTTATCATTGCCTGGTGCGGAGCGGGGAATTCCTTCTCAATTTGCCATACGGTCTATCATTGGCATAAAGGGATCCAGGTATATCTCCTCCCCCATTCGCACCCTCACGTCTCTCTACTGGTTCTCTGTACAGACCATAGGCGGTACGTTGGTGGTACAATTTATTCTTGAGAGAGCATTTCAGTTTTCATTGCCATTTTACATAATTGCCATGTTATTAGCCTTCATCATGAGCGGCCTTGCACTTGTCGGATTTGATGCTGTAAAAAGGGCAACCAAGTACTTTATGCCATGGCTGATTCTCGGGCAGCTAGTAATGCTATATCTTTTGCTCACTAAAGGAATGAGTGTGGAATCTGCTGTAAAAGTAGATGGTGGGTGGAACCTTCCGACCATGGGCTTTTTTGCAAGTCTTGCTTTTGTTCAATATGTATCTGGTGTGTCTTCTTCAGCAGATGTGACGAGGTACGCCATTACTTCCAGACAGGGATTCTGGGGGTTGTTTACCGGAAATGCCCTAGGCTTTATTCTTACTGCTTTTTTCGGAGCTTACACAGCCAGTCTGACAGGAAATTATAATCCGTTTATTGCAACCAGCGAAATGACCAACTCCGGTCTATTAACCGCGATCATTTTAGGTGCGGCCATATTATCGATGGTTTCCATCAACTTAAGCAATGCCTATACAGGTGGATTCAGTTTATTGAATTCTTTACCCCAACTTGGAAGAATAAAAAGTAGCATATTTTTTGGAGCTGCTGGAATACTATTATCCCTATCACCTGCATTGGTGGAAGAAGCAGAAAAATATATATCTTTTATTGGGGCATTCGTCATCCCTTTATCCGCTGTCATTATCACTGATTTTCTATTTATAAAAAGGAAGCAAATTGACATTAGTGAGGGGTTACCTTCCTATAACAAAATCGCTTTTATTTGTATTGGAATTGGAATAGGCGTTTATTTACTTTTGCCCGAAAACTTATCCCCTGGTTTCTTGGCTTTCCTTTTTACAGGAGTTATTTATTTATTCTTTATAAAAAAATCACAAAAACAGGTGCCCTTTTGACGGCACCTGTTTTTCTTATTCGTGGGAAGTATGTTCACTTTCTCCTTCTACCGGTTGGTATGCGTTTGAACTGTATTGCTGTCCAACTACTCCGCTTGAATATGCATCCGTAATTTGATTGTGAACCTCATTTACCGCATTATCATCATAAGAGAAAACTTCTTTTGGATCTTTTTTCTTCATAGTGGTTTCCACCTTTCAACTAAGTATCCATTCTAGTTTGCGTCGCGTGACAAACATTTAAAGGTGGAAAAAATTACAGGGTAAATGGATAGAATGTTCTTGTTAGTTATTATACAATGAGTAAAAACGGGGAGAAAAGGAAGGAAGTAGCGATGTTTTCTTTTGTAAAAGATCCAAGGCTTGGAATATCTTTGCCACAGCTGGATTTAGAATGGACTCAATATAACAAAGAAACACAGCAGGATATCTTATTAAAGTGGGAAAAGATACGCGGGAGTATACCGGACCGGATTAAAGAGTTAGAAGGAGAAATTAATGATAAGCAGGCTCAATTGAATGATGAAGCAGATTTTGAACGGTCATGCGAACTAAATTCGGAGATTGCTGGTCACGCTAGTGTTATCAATGATTTATGGCTTTGGTATCGAATGAACCAGCATGTTTCATCATCTAAAATACACTCATAAAAGACGAATATCCGCTATGGATATTCGTCTTTTTCTTGGACACCTCTTTTGCTCCAAGCAACTGCTATATTTTCCATATTACATTAAAACATCTCACATTCCGATTCATCTAGTTCTCCGTTTTCTACTAGGTGTCTCATCATGTAGTAGTAATGGGAAAATTCTGAGACTTCTTTGGTCCAGTAATAGTTGGTTCCTGCTGCGGTTATCATGCCGAGAAACGGGACATTGTTTACTTTTTTACGTCCTATTATTGCGACAAATAATAATTTAATCAGGTGCATTAAAGGTTGTTGTAGCCATACGGTCGGATGATCTTTATCTGTTAACACGTCAAAATAATGATCAACATCCTGTCCAAGTTCACTTTTCAATGTTTCCCAACGCTCATGCTGATATTTTTTTGGAATGGTCGCACCATAGAATAATTGTAATGACTTTACCATTTCAACCGGCGTACTTGCCCTATAGCCGTAAGACATCGCAATTAGCTGTGTAGTACGAATATTTAGTGCCGCAAAAGCTGGGATGTCAATGGCAAGGGTAGACAGTTTTGCCGTTCCTGTCATCCCACCCTGAACCACCGAATAAAGCTTTTGCGTGGCAATCTGTTGCTCGGCGATGAATGCTTTTTGTGATAAGGGCAGTTCTCGTATATCTTCAATCCTTTTAATGTCATCCCTATAGCTACGTGCCATATGGACAATCCGTTCTTCTGCTTGCTGTTGGAAGGAAGACTGCTGAATGATGCCGTGTAAATGAAATAACCATGTGTCGATTTGGGCAAAAAATACCTGCTTTTTATCGTCTGACAGTAGATCGAAGGCCTTGTCCACCCAATGATCCAGTGTATCTGAAAATTGGGATGGTTCGTATGTATATAGTTTTTCTTCCCATTGTGAAAGTTTATGTTTCCATTGTTCTTCCTGACTTCTATTGGACACAATTCTTCCCCTCACTTTTCCAACTGCTAGTTTTCTCCATTATACCATAGTAATTCTGTACAAAAAAACAGTCCCCGATCTGTTGAATTAAACTGATCGGGGACTGAAAATTATAATGCTATTTTCATTACATCTCTTGCAATCATTACTTCTTCATTCGTAGGAATGACGATGACTTTAACTGGAGAGTGCGGGTAGTTAATAAATGCTTCTTTACCACGAACCTTGTTCAATGCTGGATCCCAGTAAACGCCCATAAACTCAAGTCCTTGAAGAACTCTTGCACGGATAACATCACTGTTCTCACCAATACCTGCAGTAAAGATGATTGCGTCCACTCCGTACATTCTTGCAGCATAGGAACCAATATATTTATGGATACGACCTGCGAATACTTCTAATGCAAGTTCAGCACGCTCGTTACCTTCAGTTGCAGCAGATTCAATATCACGAAGATCACTGGAGAATCCTGAAACTCCAAGGATACCACTGCGTTTGTTCAATACTTCTAATACTTCATCGGCTGTCTTGCCTGTTTTCTCCATGATGAATGGAATCAAAGCCGGGTCAATATTACCAGAGCGAGTTCCCATTGCTACACCTGCAAGCGGTGTGAAGCCCATGGAAGTATCAATGGATTTTCCGCCTTCGATTGCCGCAATACTGGCACCGTTCCCAAGGTGACAAGAAATCAGGCGAAGTTGCTCAACCGGTCTGCCAAGTAATTCTGCAGCACGCTCGGAAACATATTTATGAGAGGTACCATGGAAACCATATTTACGGATGCCATAGTCTTCATAGTACTCGTAAGGCAAGCTATAAAGGAATGATTTTTCCGGCATGGATTGATGGAATGCTGTATCAAAAACAGCCACAGCCGGTACATTCGGAAGAATTTCCTTGAATGCTTTAATTCCTACGAGGTTTGCCGGGTTATGAAGTGGTGCAAGCTCTGAAAGTTCTTCTAATTGACCTAACACTTCATCTGTAATTAGGACAGAATCATTGAACTTCTCTCCACCATGTACAACACGGTGTCCTATTCCTGTGATTTCATCAAAGCTTTTGATGATGTTAAGGTCGATTAGTTTTTTCAATAAAATTTTAACAGCTACCCCGTGTTCTGGAATGTCTGTGATTTCTGTTACTTTTTCACCGTTCACAGAGATGGTGAAAACAGCATCGTTTAAGCCGATACGTTCCACTAACCCTTTTGTAATAACATTTTCACTAGGCATTTCGAACAATTGAAATTTAAGAGAAGAGCTTCCTGCATTTATTGCAATAACTTTTGACATGACGATACGTACAACTCCTTTTATATGGTCACACTTGGATGGATGATTAAATGTTTTTACACTCTACCTATCTTGTGCAAAGTTCCGATATTATATATACCTTTTTCATTTAAACACCGTGATACTGCATTTGCAAGAGGCTTCCCTATATGGTAACGCTTACCTTATATATTCGTTATTTTCTGAAGAATAGCATAGTTATTTTGTATTCTTTTTCTCAGAGAACCAGTGGTTGATTTGAGCCATGATTTTTTCCATTGCCTGCATGTTGGAGAAGCTTGGCAGGTTTACTAATAGAGCTTCTTTAGGAGGCTCAATGCCTATTCCTTTTTTCTGCAAAACAAGGATGCTTTTTGCATGGTTTTTGTTTTGGAACATGGTTTCCGGAAGTTGAAGCATACCTTGAATATACGCTTCATCTTTTATTAGAGAGTTGACTCTTTTGGCTTCCTCTTCTTCAAACATAGAGTTTGGAACCAAGAATAACAGGTGTCCGCCTGGTTTGGTGTAACGCAAACCTTGTTCGATGAAAAGATAATGTGCATAGGAATGGCCTTCTTCTGCTTTTAACTTGAAGTTGGCAGCATTGTTATCGTCAGGATAATAGCCAACCGGAAGGTCACTCACTACCACATCAACTGGCTCTACAAATAAGTTGCTTAAGCCATCTTGGTTGAATAAACTGATTGCCTGCTCTTGCAGGTTGGCGTTATTATAGGCAAGCTTCACTAACAGGTCGTCCACATCCACACCAAATGCCTCTAGTTTTTTGTTAGGCTGGTGGTTAAGGACAGCTGTAAGAAGGTTTCCTGTACCGATGGCAGGATCCAACATTGTCATCTGTTGCAGATGTGAGGTGTATTTTCCGACGAGGTATCCCATAAACATCGCGATCGCATCAGGAGTCATTTGGTGATTAGCTTGAACGGCATCTTTCATTCCTTTAAGGATTGCTAGTTGGAACCCTTTTCTGATTTCTTCTTTTTGAAGGGAAGCGATGTGTTGTTTGCTGTATTCTTTTTCAAGTCTGCGTTTGGTCACTTCTGATACTTCTTCTTGGATGACTGCTCCGTGGAAGAGGTTTTCTGCAGTTTCTGCTAGTGCTTCTAGGTATGTACAGTCTAGTTCTTCTTGTAGGATTTGTGCGGTTGTATCAAATAAGGAAAATGTATTTTCTAGTTTTGTTATGGACATTGTGCCACTCCTTTTCTTGGGGAACTGCTCCCAACCAATTTTCAGTATTCCTATTTTACATGGAGATTGGGCAAAAATAAAGCAGACTGCTATTATCACAGTCTGCTCGTCTTGGTGCAATGATTTTGAGTAAGGTATTATTCAGCGGATTTTACTGCTTCGATTGCCGCTTCGTAGTTAGGGTGGTCAGTACCTTCCCCTACGTATTCAACGTAAGTTACTTTGTCGTTGGAGTCCACAACAAACGTAGAGCGGGCAAGTAGACGTAGTTCTTGCATAAGTACGCCGTATGCTTCACCGAAAGAAGCATCACGGTGGTCAGATACTACCTCAACATTGTCAAGCCCACTAGCTGCACACCAGCGTTTTTGAGCGAAAGGCAAGTCCATGCTAACTGTAATAACTTTAACGTTATCAAGCTTTGCTGCCTCTTCGTTAAACTTACGGGTTTGTTGATCACATACCCCTGTATCAATGGAAGGGACTACGCTGATTAGTTTCTTGAATCCTTTGTAGTTTTCCAATGTTACTGGAGATAGGTCGTTTGCAAGAACGGAGAAGTTTGGAGCCTGGTCGCCCACTTTCACTTCGCTTCCAAGTAGTGTCATTGGGTTACCTTTAAATGTTACGTTTGCCATGTTAATTTCCCTCCTCAAATTGTATGTACACTTGTAATAATAGCTATGTTTTTTTAGTTTTGCAATTAATCAATCTTTATTTGTGTAGAGGGGGAAGTGTTGGTTTTAATAAGGGCTCTAAGTTTGTCAAAATGTGTAGATTTATTGATATTTCTTGAGTTTTCTTGATATCCACGAGAGTTTTCTTGATATATCCCGAAGTTTCTTGATATCCGCCCGAAATCCCTTGATCCCCTCACACTCTCCCAATAACCAAGCAAGCAACCAAACAAAAAGCCAACTGCTGTGCAGCCGGCAATTTTAGAAATCTAAATCCTGTTTATGGTTGTTGTAAGAATGTTCAGAGTGATTTCCACTGTTATGTTTATTGTTATTCAACATTTGTTGCACTTTCTCAACTGCCTGTGGAGCCAGATCCAGTAATCTCTCATAGATACTTGTGCTCTCATCAAGGTGAAGCATTTTCACTCCTTGCGAATTTACAATCAAGAAAGCGATTGGAGTGATGGAAACTCCACCCCCACTACCTCCGCCAAAAGGAAGCTTGTTACCTTGGCTTTGTTGATTGCCACCGCCATCGTGTCTTTCAGGTCCTGAAGAACTCCCGCCTTGGAACTCACTTCCTCCTGCTGCGAACCCAAATCCGACTTTGGAAACAGTCAAAATGACACTTCCATCTGGCGTTTCTACCGGGTCACCGATGATGGTATTAACATCAATCATATCTTTTAAATTTTCCATCGCTGTTGTCATAAGACTCTTAATTGGATGTTCAGACATATTGATCCTCCTTATTGCTGTTACATGGATTTGTGATTATCCTCTTTGGATAACACGGATAAAGGACGAGTTTTAAACTTTGGTCTACCGCCCTTCCAATATTTAACGATTCTTATTCCTGCCAACATAGCATGCCCGATTCGAAACCGAATCATACACTTAAACATTGTCTGGGAAACAGCATATTGGAAATAAGGGGTGATGGAGAGTTCCGGCTGAGCTCGGAAGTCTGTATAATTGCTTAAAAAACCAACAATTCCTCCTTTAATCGACCAACCTGCCCCAACAAACATTCCAGTATGGGCTGCATCCCCTAATCCAACGTTACTATGCCATTCCAAGTGATTCACTTCCATTCTTGAAAGCAGTCTTCTTACAATCTCATGCATCCCCACAACGTGGCGCACCAGTTCGTATGTATCTTCAAAACTCTGCCATATCTCTTTTGGAGAAAAATCTTTCTCTTTTTGTTTTCCTTGAGACGGATTTCCGCCTCCAACTTTGGTTTTTTCCTCGACATGAATGGATGCTGTTTCTTTATCCACACTGATTAAAGGTACATCAATGGTGTACCGCAACAACCCGTACCATGCACTTAGTTTCACTGTCATCTGATCATTATCTTGTTGATGATGGTAGTAAAATTGGATGGTAATTTTAGTGACGAGAACCATGATTAAGAGAAGAATGATGATGGCAAAAATTATTATGGCCCAAATCACACTATCACACCCTTTCCTCCCCCTTCCATTATCTCCTAGCATAAAAAAAATAAACCTAAAGTCACGATGGACTTCAGGTTTATTGGTTATTTTTCATGAACGACTGTCGTGTCAGCAATAAAGTCGTGCACACCTTGCTTTTTGCTTGTAAAAGCTGCCACAAGAAATACGATGTAGGTGATAGGTGCATAGACTAAAGCTATATAACGTCCTACACCTTCTCTAAAGAAAATGGTTTTCCAAGAAAGCTCATCAGCCTTTAGGTCGACCACCCGTAAACCAAACACCATTTTTCCTAACGTCTGTTTAAAATACTTTGTCATAAGAATAAAATATCCATATAGCACAATGGTGGTGGCAATAGTTGCAGGGGAGAACATGAAGCTTTGATTAGTCGATACCCCTAGTAGTCTAAAAATCGGGAATATCACGATAGCTCCGATGCTCCAAATGATTAGTAGATCTAACAGAAATGCCCAAAGTCTCATCCAAAACCCTGCATAGCGATATTCGATGACCGCAACTTCCTTCGAAGGAAAGATCGTATCATTGCTAGTTCTGTGTTCAACTGCGTTCACGTCTTCATCTATTACATTCTCATTTGTATACTCATTATTTTGCTCATCTCTCATTTCTTCTCCCTCCTACTCTGCATACAAGTACATTAGTCTTGGAGAGTTAGGTTGATTGATAAGCCTTGCTAACATCTGCATTTCAGACTCTGGCTTTAATAGAGCTTGAGCGTTCATAACGAATAATGAACCTAAGCCTAGGTTTTCTGTGTATTGAACAACTTGGACGTTCCCCATATCATGGTCTTTCTTCATTGCCTCAATAACGTCTTCAAAATAACCAAGCTCATCGACTATGTTGATATCTTTCGCTTGTTGGCCATCATAGATTCTTCCGTCAGCAATTCTTCTTACTTCCGATTCACTCATTCCTCGGCCTTCCACAATAACCTCTACAAATTGATCATACATATTGTCTACCATTGATTGAAGAATTTGACGCTCTTCCTCAGACATATCTTTTGTCGGGGACATAATATCTTTGTATGGCCCACTCTTGATGGTATCAAATTTCACACCATATTTTTCAGCAAGCTCTTTGTAATTAATGCCTTGCATGATAACACCGATGGAACCCGTAATGGTCTCAGGTGATGCAAAAATTTTGTTGGCAGGTGCAGCAATATAGTATCCACCTGAAGCTGCCATTGCGCCCATAGAAATATAAATTGGCTTCTCTGATTCTTCTTTAATCTCCACCAATTTTTTATGTATCTCTGCACTTTCAGAAACGCCACCACCCGGTGTATTGACTCGCACGATAATTCCCTTAACTGAATCATCTTCTTTGGCTTGATCAAGCATTCTTAAAAATTGACGGTGGTTATATCCTGGAGATTGGAATACAGAAGTCACGTCGCTTCCTGTATCTTGGATAACACCATTAACTTCTAGAACAAGGATCTTGCGGTTTGGACTTCCGTCTTCTATTACTTCCTCAATAAACTCTTCTTTTCCTCCGAAAATATCTGAAAAAGAATCAGATGTGGAGCTTTCCGCAGGTCTTGTTGCAAAACTCGTCATAATTGACACAAAAAACAATAATCCCGCAATACCTAATGCAGCCCAACGCTTTCCGCTCATATCTAAACCTCCTAGTTGTACGTACAGTAACTATACGTTAAATCGTTTCAAAAAGTTTCATCAAAATGGTAAACTTATCACAATATAGAATTGTACTAAAATTTTTTCCAAAAGGATAATGTTTTTGGATATTTTTTGTTTAAGTTCCATTTTTTATTATAAAGAGGAGGAAAAACAATGACAGAACGCCGTAAAATATTTTTCTTTTATAAAAGGGAAGAAGAGCTAGTTGCAAAGGTTAAAAAGCTTGAACAATTGGCGGTACAAAATAACTTTGAAATACTAAGCGATTACCGCAATGCGAACATTATTGTAGCAGTCGGAGGAGATGGAACCTTCCTTCAAGCCGTTCAGAAAACAGGTTTTAAGGATGATTGCCTTTATGCTGGAATCAATACGGGGGAAACTTCTAGCTTTTATTGTGACTTCCATATCGATGATACAGAAAAAATGGTAGAGGCTATGGCATTTGAACAGATTGAAGTTAGAAAGTATCCTACTATTGAAGTGACAATTGATGGTACTTCTTCCTTTCAATGTTTAAATGAATGCTCCATCCGCTCTGCTATCATAAAGACTTTTGCCATTGATGTGTACATAGACGAGCTCCACTTTGAAACGTTCCGTGGTGATGGAATGATTGTATCCACCCCTACTGGCAGCACTGCTTACAATAAATCAGTGCATGGTGCTGTTGTGGACCCGATGCTCCCTTGTTTTCAAGTAAGTGAGCTTGCCTCTATTAACAATAACAGCTATCGCACCCTTGGATCGCCGTTTATCATGGCAGGTGCCAGGAAATTGACTCTAAAAGTAATTCAAGATGGGAATGACTATCCTACGATTGGCATTGATAATGAGGCACTTAGCATTAAACATGTCGAGAGGTTGGATATTCAGCTTACTGATAAAAAAATTAAGACTGTGAAATTAAAGGATAATTCGTTTTGGGAGAAGGTCAAACGGACATTTTTATAAAATACACCACCATTTATATCAACAAAGGACACCGTATGAACGCGGTGTCCTTTTGTATACGCTATAACTCCGCTGTTAATTTCCGCAAATGGCTTCGCTTTCCTCGGGGAGACCTTGAGCTTCCTCACAACACTTCAGGGGTCTCAACAATGTCGCTACTTCCCCCGCAGGAGTCTACGCCTTTTGCTCCAATTATCAGCTATATATATCCATACCATGCTTGCTATTCTTACTCTCTCTCGTACACAACCGTACCGTCTACTATTGTCATTAGTACGTTTGTTTCAAGGATACCATCTTCTGTTGCTTTGAAAAGGTCGGTATCGAGTACTGTGAAGTCTGCGTAATAGCCTGCATGGATGATTCCTTGTTTATGTTCTTCTGAAATAGCTTGTGCGCTACCTTTTGTAAAGAGACCGATTGCCTCATACATGGAAAGACGTTGTTCTGGTTGATAGACTGTTCTTTCTTTGTCCCAAGGTGTTTGCCTTGTAACTGCAGCGTGAATTCCCAATATCGGATTAACCGGTTCAATTGGAGCATCAGAACCACCTGCACAAATGAGACCTTCATCCAGAAGTGTTTTCCAGGCATAGCAATAGTTGAGTCTTTCCTCTCCTAAGCGTTCAATAATCCAAGGAAAGTCTGTTGCCACAAAACGCGGTTGAATATCTAAAATGAGTGGCAGTTTTTTCGCACGATCAATCAGGTCCTTCGTTAAGATTTGTGCATGAATAAGTCTATCTCTTTCTCCCTCTGGAGCAGGATAGTTTTCAATCGCATCTAACATATACTCAAATGCAAGATCACCGATGGTATGAACCGCAACGGTCATTCCATATTCTCTTGCTTTTTTTACTAGACTCTTAAGTTGTTCTTGTGTATGGATAGCCACACCGGATGTCTCAGGAGCATCATTATAAGGACGACTTAACAAAGCAGTCCTGCCACCCAGTGCTCCATCTGCAAATATTTTCATGGCACCAAGAGTGATGAAGCCTGTTGTTTCTTTAAACTTATGACCTTCTTCATGCATATCATCCACTACTTCATGATGAACCAACAAATGGGCACGGTACTTTAACTTGTCCCGTTCAATTACATTTTCAAACGCTCCAAATGTTTTAGCAAAACTGCCATAATAACTTAAATCTTCACTGTGACTGCCTACCAATCCGAGGCGTAAGCAATCTTCAATAGAAGTTTTTAAAGCATTGTATAAATAACTTTCACTCGCTTTTGGTATCTTCTTTTTTACTAATTCTTGTGCTTGGTCAAGCAAGTACCCAGTTGGTTCGCCATAGATATCTTTAACAATCACTCCTCCCGGAGGATTTTCTGTTTCTTTAGTAATGCCGGCAAATTCTAATGCTTTGCTATTGACTAAAACAGCATGACGGCAAACTCTTGATAAAATCATGGGGTGATTGGAAGTGATTTCGTCAAGCTCGGTTATGTGGAAAATTTTCCGGTCAACAAAATTATTCTCATTCCACCCCTCTCCGAAGATCCATTCGCCTTCAGGGGTTTCTTGCACTTTTTTCAATAAGGCTTTTTTTACCTGTTGGGAGGATGTGTAGTTTGATAAATCAAGTCGTAATAATTTCTCACCGTGCCCTATCAGGTGCATATGACTGTCTGTAAAGCCGGGGTACATAACTGCCCCTTTTAAATCTTGCGTTTGTGCATTATGGTATGTAGAGAAAAGCTCTTCTTGCGTGCCGATGTCTTTGATGAGTCCATCTTCCGTATACACAGCTTCGACTGTTTCCAATTCTGATTTCATTGTGTAGATTGTTCCGCCGTACCAAATTTCTCCCATGGTGATCTTTCTCCTTCTTTTTATAAAATTACATTTAGATTATCATTTGTGAAGGTCTGGCACAAAAAAATTGCATTAAAAAAAGCAGTATAGGTAGGGTCAAGGAATCTAAGCCCCACCCTTACTGCCTTCCCTTCATAAATTTATCTTTATTAGGATTGTGCCGCTTGCGAGAATTCTTGCTGCCTAAGTTCTATTCTTCTTATTTTTCCAGAAGTAGTTTTCGGAAGCTCAGCAACGTACTCGATTTTGCGAGGGTACTTATATGGAGCCGTCAATTCCTTAACATGCTCTTGAAGCAGTTTAGTCAGTTTGTCTTCCTCTTGCTCTACTCCATCCTGAAGTACAACAAACGCCTTGACTACATTACCTCTGATTTCATCCGGACTAGCTACTACTGCACATTCGCGTACCAACGGATGCTTTACTAATGCATCTTCCACTTCAAATGGTCCAATCGTGTATCCGGAACTGATGATAATATCATCACTTCTTCCCTCGAACCAGAAGTATCCTTCTTCATCTTTCTTTGCTTTATCTCCAGTTATATAATAGTCTCCTCTAAATTGTCTGGAAGTACGCTCAGGATCTTTGTAATAGTGCTTGAAAAGTGCAGGTGTCTCTACGTGTACTGCGATGTCCCCAACTTCCCCCACTGCACACTCTTCGGCATCCTCATTAATGATGGTTACCCGGTTGCCAGGTGTCGGTTTTCCCATGGAACCAGATTTGATTTCCATTCCTTTTAAAACACCAAGTAATAGCGTGTTTTCCGTTTGGCCATAGCCGTCTCGAACATCAATTTGGAAATGTTTTCGGAAAGTGTCAATTACTTCACGATTTAGTGGTTCCCCGGCTGATACTGCACTGTGAAGATGTGGCAGCTGATAAGCGTTCAAGTTATCCACTTTCGCCATCAGACGATACTCTGTCGGTGTACAGCAAAGGACATTCACTTCATGTTTCTCCAAAAGCTTCAAGTAGGTATTAGGATCAAATTTCCCATGATAGACAAAGCCTGTTGCTCCAGAACCAAGCGTGGATAAGAACGGACTCCAAATCCATTTCTGCCAACCAGGACTTGCTGTCGCCCATACTACATCATTGTCTTCGATACCAAGCCAATTTTTGGAGGTGGTACGAAGATGCGCGTAAGCCCAACCATGCGTATGAACTACGCCTTTAGGGTTACCTGTTGTACCTGATGTATAAGAAAGGAAAGCCATATCATTTTTTGAAGTGGAAGCAAATTCAAGTTGATCTGATTGTTTTTCCATCGCTTCCTGCAGGTTTGTCCAGCCTTTTTCCGCTAAACCACCAACACTAAATCTTACCAGGTTGCCTACTTCTTCTAATTTATCTGCCTGTTCCACAAACGGTTGATATGTAATAATCCCTTTAACATCTCCGTGTTCAATACGGTAAGCAAGATCTTTTTCCCTTAACATTTCAGAGCATGGAATAACCACAATACCTGCTTTCAATGCACCTAAGTACACTTGATACGATTCAATAAGCCTCGGCATCATGACAAGAACTACATCCCCTTTTTGCAGTCCTTCAGAAAGTAAAGCGTTTCCAATTTTATTTGCAGCTTTCATTAATTGTTGATAGGTTACTTGTTCCTTCTCCCCTTGTTCACTTTCCCAAATGAGTGCGAGCTTTTCGTTGTCTTGTGTGTACTTTTCCACTTCTTCAACCAGATTGTACTTTTGCGGTGCTAAAAGTTCTTCTCTTTTCATATGAAGTCATCCCCTTTGTAATAGTACTACCTCTATATTACAAAATTTTTTAAATAATTTGAATTATTTTGTGGAATTTTTTATTATTTTTGGGGTTAAATGTGGAAACTTTAGAAAATGTCCGAAGTTTTGCGGGAAGTTGACCGAAGATTTTTGAAAGTTGACCGAAGATTTCGCATAATTGACCAAAGTTTTTCTAAAAGTGACCGAACTAATTTTTCAAATGACCGAACCTACTAAAATTGTTGACCAAAACTCACCTCTAATTGGCCGAACCACCTTTATTTTTCATCAACAATTGTCCAAACAAAGGAGAAAATTGACCGAATCAATTTTCCACATCAAAAATAAGGGCATTTTCTTGTAAAAATACAGCATTTTTGAACGTAGATCCACTACCACTGTATCTACCTCCATTAATAAAACCCCTCAAATTAAAAACACCTTCCCAAAAAGAAGGTGCCCTAAAAAATTTTACTGCTCGTTTGATTTAACCGCATGCTTTGGCTCATTGCGGCGTTTTCTCCCCTGTTTCTTCTGTTGTTTTTCTACTTGATTTTGCTCCTTCATTAAAAAGCACCTCCAAGATAAGAATAGAAGAAAGGTGGGGTTTCCCCCACCTCGTAGCCATTTTATATATTATTTTTGGTAACCGCCACCGAAGCTTTGTTCAGCCATTTGAACTAAGCGTTTAGTGATTTCTCCACCAACGGAACCGTTAGCGCGAGCAGTTGCATCAGGACCAAGTTGAACTCCAAATTCAGAAGCGATTTCGTATTTCATTTGGTCAAGAGCTTGTTGTACACCAGGTACAACTAGTTGGTTTGAACTGTTGTTTGCCATGTGTTTTCACCTCCTTGTGAATATAGAATGTGTAAAAACACATGGCATCATTCATATTTTAAATATGGTAATTCTTCACAGTAACAAACTGTTAAAATAAATCATTGATAATACTGTCTTCTTCTTTCTTTTTCCCTGTTATTAGTAGCTTTTCTGTACGTTCCACTGCATCATTCACCATTTTATCTATATCGAAGAAACTTTCGTAAAAATTGATTTTTTCCTTTTTGGGCTTTGTTTTTGGTGCAGACGGGGTGAAAATGGTACAACAGTCTTCATAAGGGCGGTTGGAAATTTCCAACGTATCAATTTGTCTAGCAATATCCATGATCTCTATTTTGTCCATCGTAATGAGCGGGCGAATGATTGGAGTGGAAGTTACCTCATTTATAGTCGACATGCTTTGCAACGTCTGACTGGCCACTTGCCCCAAGCTTTCTCCAGTAATGATGGCAAGCCCTTGCTCTTTTTCACAGATTTTGTCCGCAATTTTTAACATGAACCTTCTAGTGGACGTCATCGTATAGTTTTCCGGCACTTGCTTTTGAATTGCTACTTGAATATCTGTAAAAGGAACAATATGCAAATTAATGGAGTGTCCGAAATCAGTCAATCTTTCTGTCAGTTCCACTACTTTCTGTTTCGCACGTTCACTTGTATACGGAGGGCTGAAGAAGTGGACAACCTCCAGTCTAATGCCACGCTTCATTGCTAAATAACCTGCTACTGGACTGTCTATCCCGCCAGATAGCATGAGCACACCGGTACCACTAGTCCCGACCGGTAGACCTCCTGCGCCGGCAATATCCTTACACGTAATATAAGTGGCTTCTTCTCTGACTTCCACCCTGACATTAATATCCGGTTGCTTTACATTCACTGTCAAGTCTTCGGTATTACGCAATAGATGTGATCCGATCGCATGGTTCAATTCATTGGTATCAAGTTCAAAGTTTTTGTAAGCGCGTTTTGCAGTCACTTTAAAGGTTTTGCCTTTGTAAGGTAACGCCTCGAGAGCAAATAATGCTCCATTTTTCATTTCTTCTATTTCTGTTTTCGTTTTGACAGCAAGGCTGAAAGAGTGGATGCCAAAGATACTTTGAAGTCTATCCAAAATCTGTTCATGAGGCTCCCCATTTAATTTAATGAACATTCTGTCCCTGTTTTTTTCAATCGAAACATTCGGGAAGTCTTTGATTTTCTCTAAAATATTGTAACTAAGACGCTGCACAAACTGTTTACGGTTTCTTCCTTTTGTAGACAGCTCACCAAATCGTATTAATATGTGATCATAGTTCATGTTTTTTACCTCGTTACTTCTTTTATTGTGTTTATGGCTTGTATAAGTTCTTTTATAAGTAAGCGTAGTTCTTCTTTGGTTGTACTGTAGGTCATACTTATCCTAATAGCACTTTCCGCCTGCTGTCTCGTCACACCCATCGCCATTAAGGTTTTGCTTGGTGCTTTTCGCTTGGAAGAACAGGCAGAGGTGGTGGATACATAAATATTCTTATTGCCTAATGCATGTACCAGTACTTCCGACTTTATGCCCGGAACGGAAAAATTGACAATATGCGGAGCGCTTTGAATATTGGGTGTATGAATATATACTCCATGTATCTGCACTAATTCATCAAGAAGATAATCTTTCATCGCAGTTAAATCTGACAAGCAGTTTTCACTATTCTCTAAGGTCATTCGCAGTGCTTTGGTCATGGCAACTATCCCAGCCACATTCTCTGTTCCAGAACGTAACGTCCATTCCTGATCTCCTCCGCTAAAAAGGGGATGAAGCTTGACTCCATTTTTGGCAATAAGTACACCGTTTCCTTTTAGCCCGTGAAACTTATGAGCCGAAAGTGAGCAAAGGTCTATTACATCCATTCTTAACGGAACCTTGCCGATCCCTTGTATATGATCAACATGGAAGCTTACATTGGGGTAGTTTATAAGAACTTCTCCTATTTCTTCTATAGGTTGAATTACTCCAGTTTCATTATTCACATGTATGATTGAAACCAACACCGTTTCTTTCCTTAACGCATCTTCCACTTGCTTTACAGTAATTCTTCCTTCTTTATCAACAGGAAGGATTGTCACTTCAAAACCTTCCTTTTCTAAATCTTTCATCGCATTTGTTACGGAAGGATGCTCGATAGCGGTTGTGACGATGTGTTTACCGATATTTCTCTTGCTTAAGGCACATCCTTTAATCGCCAAATTGTTGCTTTCTGTTCCACCTGAAGTGAAAATGACTTCCTTATGATGAACCTGCAGCAAGGATGCTATAGTCTCCCTTGAACGGTTAAGGAGCATTTCTGCCTCGCCGCCAAGGGAATGAAGCGAGGATGGATTTCCAAAATACTCTGAGGACACCTTAAGAAAAGAATCCAACACTTCTTTATATGGTTTAGTAGTTGCGCTATTGTCTAAATAGATCATGGTCATCCTCCATTTAGCATGATGAGGAATTTGAATCATCAATTTTTAATATAGATAATATTTTCTTCTAAGCGAATATTAATGTTAGCACATTTTATATCTGTGGAAAAGAATTGCCTCCCCTTATAGGGATAGGTGAAAGGTATTTATTAGAAATAGTTCCTTTTCCCTTTCTAAACATGTATAGACATGTTAAACTAATAATTGTTTTTCTAATATATTGAATTGTTGAACTTTTATGTTATTCGACAAATTTCATCAAAATTATGATAGGATGAAAACGTATTCATTTCATTTTCTCATCAGGAGGATTTTCATGCAAAATAAAGTATATACAAATAAGGATATATTGGTATTGGGACTAATGCTGTTTGCCTTATTTTTAGGGGCCGGGAATATGATCTTCCCTCCATTACTTGGACAAGCAGCCGGTGATAACGTAGGAATCTCTGTTATAGGTTTCTTAATTACAGGAGTTGGCCTGCCACTGCTTGGAGTAATGGCCATTGCTTACACAGGCGGCGACCTTCAAACACTAGCTAATCGTGTACACCCAATTTTCGGAATTGTTTTTACTATCATTATGTATTTAGCGATTGGACCATTCTTTGGTATTCCGCGTACAGGTACTGTAGCCTTTGAAATTGCTGCAACACCTTTCTTGCCTGAATCGGTTAATCCACAAGGCCTGGCACTCTTTCTATTTACATTAGTATTCTTTGCTATTACGTATTATCTTGCATTAAATCCAGCAAAACTTGTGGATCGGATAGGGAAAGTCTTAACACCGATATTGTTGCTGGTAATTGGTATTCTGGTTGTCAAAAGTATTATCACTCCAATGGGTGCTATAGGTGCTCCAACAGAAGCATACCAAAGTTCCGCTTTCTTTAAAGGCTTCCTTGAAGGATATTTAACAATGGACACCATTGCAGCTTTAGTTTTCGGAATTGTTGTAATTTCTGCAATAAAGGATAAAGGTGTAACAGATAGAAAGACGATTACTTCCCTTTGTTTAAAAGCAGGATTTATTGCTGCCATAGGCTTGACTATCGTCTATGCAGGTTTATCTTATCTAGGGGCAACTAGCCTTGATGCAGTAGGAGCTGCAGGAAATGGGGGTCAAATATTATCAGGTGCTGCCAATTATCTGTTTGGTTCTATCGGAGCAGTTATCTTAGGACTTGCAATTACGTTTGCATGTTTAACGACATCTGTCGGACTTGTGTCTGCGACAAGCAAATTCTTCTCTAAAATTATGCCTTCTGTATCATATAAAGTATTTGTGGCAATCTTGTCGATCTTTAGTTTAGTTGTATCTAACGTCGGCCTAGAGCAATTGATTACGATTTCGTTGCCTGTATTGATTATGGTTTACCCATTAGCAATTGTATTGATTATTCTTTCGTTTTATCGTTGGAGAAATGAGTCTTTTGTTTATGGGTTTGCGCTGTTGTTCACTGGTATTGTTAGCTTCGTGGATGGATTGGCAATGGCTGATATCCAATTAACTTTCTTACAAGACATTTTCAGCATCCTTCCTTTTTATAATGAAGGGGTAGGTTGGTTGGTTCCGGCAGTGATTGGTGTGTTAGTTGGGATGGTTGTTGGTGCTTTAACTTCAAAGCAGTCTAATGAAAGTATCGCGTAATACTATAAAAAGAACCGGGCAAAACCGTCCGGTTCTTTTTTAGTTGCTTGGTTATTCTCCGCTGTTGTTTTCCGCAAACGGCTGCGCTTTCCTAGGGGCTGACGAGAGCCTCCTCGGCAAGCCTGCGTGGTCTCCACCTAGCGCTATCTCCCTCAGGACAAGGAAAGCTTCGGCAGCGAAACATCGCACGAAGAAAATGCGTAGCATTTTCGAGGAGTCTTCGCCTTTTGCTCCAATCAACAGCTATAAATTTCGAGAACAATAAGTTAATGTACTATCAAATTAACCTGATCAATACTTTTTCTTATACCATAAGGTGAATGAAACCATCTTGTTGATTGAAGTGGAAGGCGCGTAGACGTCCGCGGGAGGAAGGGACAGGTGAGACCCCTGAAGCGTTGTGAGGAGGCTCACGGACCGCCCGCAGGCAAGCGAAGCTCCTGGAACGGAAATCGACTGGATTTTATACTTTCTTTATTCTTTAAAAAAAGGCTTGGATTTGAGAATCCAAGCCTTTTTTTATGGTTTCTTTTTTTCTAGTAGAGATAGTAGGCGGTCGATGCTGATGCGTTCGTCCTCTAGATTCCACTCATTGACCATTTGAAGAGTGAGTCCATATGGAGGAATGTATGGGATATTAACTTTCTCAACCTTACCTTGATCTGCTGAAGGAGGAGCACCTGTTTCCTCTTCTTGTGAAGGAGAAGAAACAGCAGGTTGTGCAACCTCCTCTCCCTTCTCCTGAAAGGTTGTATAAAAACTGTACCATATAAAGGTCCCACTGATGAGTAGGATGGCTACAAGTAAAGTCTGCGCGTACTTCACTTGTTAGTTTTCCTTTTCAAGTACTTTTTCTATTTTTTTTAGTACACCTGGTTCTACTTTTTCTAGCGAAGTAGCCGCTTCTTCCAACGCACTCTTATATTCGTAATTTCTAAATAACTGTTCTGCTTCTACTAAGCTTTGATGCACGGTAGGATGTTTGCTGCGGTATCTATTTCCATACTGGATAATACTTTCTGCTAAGTAAGCATGATCAAGGATATCCAGTGCTTCTTCATGGCATTTCTCCACACTTGTTACTGCTTCGTATAACACAGCATTTACTTCCACAATATTTAACGGTTTTTCTTCCAATTTCCCAGTTACAGCCTTCAGCTGATCATTCGCCATGGATAGCTCTTGATATACGCTCTTTGGTAATCCAGGAATATTACTTTTTTCTATAGAACGTTTTACTTCAAACAGCATTTTTCTTAAAGAGTTCAACTGTTCTCTTGCAGCCATTTCATCTTTTCGCAATGCCATCAAGCTTTCCGTATATTGTTGATGGATGTCCTGAAGAGAGTTGATCTGTTCACAGATGTCCTCCAACTCCTCTTTTAAAATGCTGAAGGCAATGGTCTGATCAAGAAGGTGGCCACTCAGTTTCTCATAGCGGTCATTGAGTGCCATCATGGATTCTTCTATTTTCTGTTGCGTTTGAATGTCTTCCTGCTGTAGCTGATAGCTTTCCTGCACCACGTAGGTTTCTTGCTTTGTCTTTTCACTTGCAGATGATAAAGCGATCAGGATGGCTTCAACAGATGGAAGTTCTTTTACAACATAGTGTTTTGCCAAGACTTCTTTTTCAATCTGATCATAAAGATCATCCATTTCCGTTTTAATAAGCTCGATTCCTTCTTTAGCTTCCAATACCTTAGTTTCCATAAGCAACTTCGTAGACTGCTTGAGTTTATCTTGAAGACTAGCAATGCTTTTTTCCAAGTTTACATGATCTAGTATGTACCCTTCTGCAAGCATTTCCTTATAGCCTGTTTCCACTTCGGCAAGTTGACTAGGAATCACAGACTGGCATTCAATTAACAGCCCTGGAATATGTTCTAATTTGCTTTCAAAAGCTTCTAGATCTTTCTCGATTTTTACAATCAACTCTCTTGCAACTAGATAATCTCCATTGGATATGGATTGGTGAAATTCTGCGAAAAGCTGTTGAATCTGTTCCAGTTCTTTCTCCAATAAAGGGGTTGTGCTTCCATATTGATGGCGTTGGTTCAGCAGCTGCTTTTTATAATTAGAGTATTTCGCTTCCAATTTTTCATTTTCTTCAGCACTTTTTGCTTGGCTGCCAATCAGCTCATCTAATTCATCGTATATCGCTTTAATTTTCAATTCAATATCCTGAAGCTTACTGTCAGCTAATGACAACACATCTTTTGCTTTTTTGAAGCGATATTTATCAACGAAATCTTCCGCATCAAAAAGGTATTCTTCAATATTTACAAGTTCTGTTGATAATATATTATCCCATTGATAACGCCAGTTCTCAAAAAGCTGTTCCGTCTGACCGGTCATGTTTAAATCTTTCACTTTAGAAAGTTCTTCTGATACCGGTTTGTTCATGATCGACACTTTCCAATTTTCTAAGCGGTCCACTTCTTGATAAATTTTCTTCCTTCTAACAAAACTAATGCTGATAAAAATAACTACTAGTGCTAAAATCCCAATAATATACTCCATACCTAGTCCCCTTCTACCCGGATGGTGGTTCCTGTCTTCTATGTACATTTTTTCATCTTAATCAATAACTCTATATGTATAAAAAAGCTAAATGGGTCGATATATATTCCACGCCCATTTTATTTATATTTCAATGTTTTTATGATACCATGTAAACGACATTTTTTGACCAATATTTTTAATTTTTTTACATATTTCTTCTAGTATCGGAGGGTTTTTCTTGATTATCGACAAACATGTCCATACCCCCTATTGTCCGCATGGTAGCACAGATACGATAGAAAAGTATATTAAACAAGCTTTACAACTAAAATACAAAGAGATTTCCTTTACAGAACACGCCCCACTACCTAAATCATTTACCGATCCAGCTCCTGACAGGGATAGTGCCATGGATTGGGACAGCATTCCTGGTTATTTTGAAGAATTGAAGAAAATAAAATCCTTTTATGCACCTGCCATAAAGATCAACATAGGTTTGGAAGTGGATTATATTGATGGATACGAAAAAGAAACACGTGAAATTCTAGGAGAACTGGGACCCCATTTGGATGACAGCATATTATCTGTTCATTTTTTGAAAAAAGAGGATCTGTATTATTGCTTAGATTTCAGTGAGGATGAGTTTGAAAGAATTATCGGGGTTTTCGGAGGGCTTTCAGCAGTTTATGAATCTTATTTTTCCACTCTCTTAACATCCATCAACTCTGATTTAGGCCCATACAAACCAAAAAGAATCGGCCATATTACTTTGGTAGAAAAATTCACAAAGCGCTTTCCAAACACTAGACCCATCCAAGAATATGCCGACCCAATACTGGCTGCAATCGCTCTAAAAGGGTATGAACTGGACTATAATGGTGCTGGATTTGTCAAACCTTTATGTGGAGATTCCTATCCCCCAATATCCATTGCAAAAGAAGCAAAAAAAAGAAAAATCCCCCTTGTGTACGGATCCGACGCACACGCAGCAAAGGGACTTGGGCAAGGATATGAATTTATTGATAAAGACTTGCTCATTTGAAGGAGAGCACACGAGAGAGGGCTATCCTCCCTCTCTATTTATAATGCAATTTTCTCTAACTGCTCTTGCTCCACAAATATAAACTGCTCTAACCACTGAACAATAACCTTCTCATACTGATCCACCGCAGACGTTTCATACGGCATAATATGCCAAACCTCCGCTAAATACTGAGACTGCAAGAACGGCGTACTAATCATACTCTTCAATTGCATGACAGCCATCAGAACAGACGGAACATGAAACTCCTTCTTTTTATGCCCTTTTTCTAAAATTGCTTTATAGTAATACTTCTCCTTCGTCAAATACGTTGACATAATTTCTCTTACAAGAATTGTATCAAACGTAAGCTCTCGGTAAACGTACCTAGCCAATTGACGATTTTCACGATGAAACTCCATGGTTTTTTCCACACATTCCAAAAGGCATTCCTTTGCCGTGTAAGAGGACATTTTTTTGTAAACTTTCTCTAATATGGAAACGTACTGATCAAAGAAACTAGATAATAGATGTTCTTGCAGACCTGCTTTATTATCAAAATAATAGGAGATGTGCCCCACGTTTACATTTGCTTTCTTAGCAAGCTCCCGTACAGAGGTGCCATCAAACCCTTTTGTATTAAAAAGAATGATTGCTGCATCAATGATTCGTTGCTTTGTCTTTTCCATCTTCTTCACCCTTTCTGGTGATTTCGATTCTTAATTATTGATTTCGTGAAGATGAACGTATATCCTTTTATTAAATGTCGACAACTTCATTAGGTATTCTACTTTTGTTGTTGTTTTTCCACAATTAGCTATGAAAATGCGAGGGGATTATGATGTTTCAAGTCGAAAACTATAAAGGCACAAGAGAAGAAAACTACGAACTTGTGCTAAAACAACTGCAAGCTCTTATTGCCGATGAGCCTAATTTCATTGCCAATCTTTCCAATGCGTCCTCTTTGTTAAATGTTTTTTTAACGGAAGTGAATTGGGTGGGCTTTTACTTAACAGATGAGTCTAAACAAGACATGTTGGTGTTGGGACCGTTCCAAGGCTTGCCTGCATGTGTTAGAATTCCATTTGGTCGTGGTGTATGCGGAACGGCTGCATCTTCCATGGAAACACAACTTGTTGCTGATGTGCATGCTTTCCCGGGCCATATCGCTTGTGATGCTGCATCACAGTCAGAGATTGTTGTTCCGATGGTAGTAGATGGGAAGGTTATCGGAGTTCTTGATATTGACAGCCCAATCAAGGATCGTTTTGATGAGCTGGATAAAGTATATCTGGAGAAATTTGTTTCTATTTTGCTTGCTGATGCATAATAAAAATCCAGAAAAAACCGTCCGTTCCTATCTAGTAAAAAAACATTAGTTAGTAGTTAATAGCCGCTGTTCCTTTCCGCAAATGACTTCGCTTTCCGCGGGACGGTGCTTGAGCCTCCTCACTTCGTTGCGGGGTCTCAACCTCCCGTTACTCCCCCGCTGGAGTCTCCGCCATTTGCTCCAATCCACAGCTAAAAATTACTTAGACCTATGTAATGCCTTTTCAAAAACCCTTTTATACATGAAGCCACCTTGTTGATTAGAGTGGAAGGCGCGTAGACGCCCGCGGGAGGAAGGGACAGGTGAGACCCCGGAAGGCGAAGCCTGAGGAGGCTCACGGACCGCCCGCAGGCAAGCGAAGCGCCTGGAACGGAAATCAAAAAACTTATATGCTTTCTTATTCATTAAAAAGCGTCTAACCCAAATACTCAGGGTTAGACGCTTTTTCTATGTTTCTTATAAACTATCTAATGCTTGTTTGAGGTCTTGCCAGATGTCTTCTTTGCCTTCCAGGCCTACAGAGAGGCGCAGCAGGCTGTCTGTTATCCCCATCAATTCTCGGTTTTCTTTTGGTACAACCGCATGGGTCATCGTAGCCGGATGCTGGATTAAGGTTTCCGCATCTCCTAGACTTACTGCAATTTTAATCAGCTGCAATGCATTTAATAGCCTTTGCGCTTCTTCCTTTCCACCTTTAATGGTAAAAGAAATAAGCCCCCCACCCTTTTTCATCTGTTTTTGCATGATTGGATAAGCTTCACTCTTCTTATCACCTGGATAAAAAACCTTCTCCACCATAGGATGTGCTTCTAGTTGTTCAAAAATATATTCGGCATTATCACAATGACGGTCCAAGCGGACGTGCAAAGTCTTCAGGCCACGAATCAGTAGCCACGCATCAAACGGAGACATGACACCACCAATATCTTTTAATGTAGTCATGGATATTTCTGTAATCATCTCTTTAGATCCGACAATCAAGCCAGCGATCACATCTCCATGTCCGCCAATGTACTTAGTCGCACTGTGAATCACAATATCACACCCTAGATCTAGCGGTTTCTGCAAATAAGGAGAGCAGAAGGTGTTATCAACGACTACCTTAATATTTTTCTCTTTAGCTATGGAAACGATAAGTTCCAAGTCTATTAATGCCATGGTTGGATTGATTGGTGTTTCCACATAGATGCATGTCGTCTCTGGTTGGATGGCTTCTCTAATTTCCGATTCTGTCTGCATCGTACAAAAGCTATGTGACACATTATATTTATCTTTCAATAATTGTAATAGGCCAAACGTGCATCCGTAGATCCCTTGTGAACAAAGGATGTGGTCGTTGCTTTTCGTTAACGCGATCAATACAGCGGACACTGCTGCCATACCCGATCCGAATGCAAGACCTGCTTCGCCGTTTTCAAGGGTTGCTATCCGCTCTTCTAGCATTTTTACTGTCGGATTTCCAAGTCTTGAATAAATGTAGCCCTCTTCTTCTCCTGCAAACCTGTTTTCCCCTTGTTGTGCTGTTTGAAAGGAAAAAGTAGAAGTTTGAAAGATTGGCGGTGCCAAGCTTCCTTGATAGATGGAACTATCATATCCATGATGAATAACTTCCGTCTCAAACTGTTGTTTTTTCTGCTTATCCATAAAAATTTCTCCCTTCCAATTTCCCATCCATTACTAGCATATGGCAAACAACAGAAAAATGAAAGCGTTTTCTTTAGTGGTCGCTAAAATTAGTTCTAGAATGAATAAACCCTCCATCTGTACCAGATGAAGGGAGCGTGTCATTAGCTTTTAACCTTTTTACTTGTTTCAGAAAAATCCTCTATAAATAATTGGTCTTTCCCTTGATCCTTCGCTTTATAAAGGGCATAGTCCGCTCTGTGAAAGAGATCCCTTGGTGAATCCTGAGTATTCTTGTTCCAAAATGAAATTCCACATGAAACCGTTACTCCCGGATTCGTCTGTTCCCTAATCTTTTCTATAATTCTAAGGACTATACTTTCCCCTAATTTCAAATCTACTTTCGGTAAATAAATGGCAAGTTCTTCTCCACCCCATCTTGCTCCGATATCGGTCTCTCTGATATTTGCCTTTATAATATCGGCGACCTGGATGAGGATTTTATCTCCTACCTGATGGCCAAACGTGTCATTTACAATTTTAAAGTCATCAATATCCAAAAGAATGAATGTCCCATAGGAATCATTTTTCATTGATTTCTCTATTTTATCATCCAAATATTTTCTAGAATAAAGCTTTGTCAAATAATCCGTTATCACGTATTTCTCCAATTCTTCCCGTAGCATGGAGTTATTAAAAGCCAAAGTCGAATGGTGAATAAGTGACTGCAAGAGCTTGAATTGTTCAAAGCTGAAAAAATACGGCAAGGGATGTGTCACAACACAAGCCCCTCTACCCCCATTCGGGATGAGCATGGGGATCACCATGCATGAACAGAAGGGAAGGTCCGATAAACGTTTATGTACACGAAGATCTCCAATAAAAAGAGGTTCCTCATCGGAATATAAAAACTCCTTCATATGCAGCAGATATTCTTCTATGTCATGTTGCTGAAAGAAAGTTGTCGAACCTGGCAAAATCTCCGTGCCTTTTTCTTGATAAAAAACGAATGCTACTTCTTTTGCATGAAAGGACTGAAGAATTTTTTTTACCATAAAAGAGGTCACTTCGGTTAGCCTTAAGTTCGTATTCAATTGATGGGAAGTTTCATTGATTAGTTGCAAATCAGATATAACCTGCTTGGATTGCTCATAGAGTTGCGTATTCTCGAGCGCTGCACCTGTTTCATCTGCAAGTAGTTTAATGAACTTTATTTCTGATTCAGGAAGGGTCGCAGCATCCAAAGAGATAATCTGCATAACACCATAGACCCCTTGTCCGCCTTTTATAGGGATATAAATATTCGACCTCCTATCTTGAATGCAATTTTCATATTGAACCTCGCCTGTCACATAGGCATTCATGGCACACATATTGTTATCTTCAAAATCCAATTTTTTTATGGGAAGATGCTTAAGATCATCATTATCTGAAGTAAGTAAGAGAAGGTAAGAAAAGTCCTCATACATTCTTTGTAACAGTTTAATCACTTCAGATAGGATTCCGTCTACCTTCATAGACGAATGAAACTTAGAAGTGATCGTGTACAATTCTTGATATTGTTTTTCTTCATTTCTTTTATGTATGTATTGATTATAATGTTGAAAAATAATTGAGAGTTCTTTTGACATTTGATTGAAGCTATCTAATGGAAGAGGTACAGGAGATTGAAAATGCAGGTCAATTTTGCCGATTGCATGTTCCTCTTCAAAAAGAGGAATGATGACATTTTCCACATCACTACCTTCACCTGAATGAATAGTATAGGAGATTGCCTGCTCACAAATAATAGATTGTTTCTGTGGAAGGAGATCCCCTTTTAACGTTACAATAGCCTGTTCTGCTTGGAGTTCTTCTTTCAATAACAGCTGTAACTGTGTGAGAAAAGTAGTTTGTGTAAGATTGGAAGACGAAAGGAAAAAATCAAATATTCTGCTTTTAATTTCGAGCATCTTGTTATTGGATTCCATTTTTTTCACCTTTTATATTACTTATTACCTATATTATAACGGTAACAGGTAACAATTTCCTAGTATTATTTTACGGAACTAATAAAATCGTGTCTTTTTCAAATAAAACAAACCAAAGATCTTTCTGTTCAGAAAGTAGAACGACGGTAATTGGTTCTTTATCAAGTTCCTTTTTTAGTACAGTTCCATCTTCATTATGAATCTGTAGTTCATACCGTTCAGAATCCACTTCATTAATATTCACTGAAAATGTTGGCTCTTCCTTATTAATATGTTGTTCTTGCCTTTTCGCTTGCCGCAGTTGTGAATCATAATAGGTCCAGGTGTTGTCTGTCTTCAACCAAACCCCATCAGAGACTTCATCCCGTTTTATATCGGTCGGCGCGTCTTCTAAATTCACGGCGTACTGTGTTTCAAAACGATAGTTGTTTTCAATATCTACTTTATAGATAATTAGCATTGGTTGATTTTCATGTTCTTTTACCATGGCTAGCACTGGAGAATGATGTTGTATATTGAATTCTTGAAGAACGACAGCCAGTTGTTTTACCTGTATTTTTTCTGGTTGAACAACAACCACTTCGTTAGTAGGAGTATATTGACTTACAAATAGATAGAGTGTTACCGCAGCAATTGCTGAAATAATGCTGAATCGGATCATTTTTTCCTTGCCTGTTTCTTTATACATCTTCATTCCACCTTGATATAATTCTGAAAAAATTATATCATAAACATCTGCTACTTTATCCTATTTAATAGTCCGCATTTTTTAAGTCCCCAACCTTTTCTAAACTATCCTTGACTTCTTATCCATTTTTCCGATATAATAGCCTTTGTGTAAAATATTGCAGCCTATGTGGTATGCTATGTTGATTCATTCTGTTCCCCGTAACATTTTTACGGAGGTGTATCGTGTAACTCTTTGCTGCAGAGCGAGGATACATGAAAACAAAATGGTCAAGTAGATGAGTCACATCTGTTATTATTTTACAACAAATAATAACATGAAGGAGGAGTCATTCATGGCTCGTTATACAGGTCCAAGTTGGAAACTCTCTCGCCGTCTAGGCATTTCATTAAGCGGTACAGGTAAAGAATTAGAAAAGCGTCCTTACGCACCAGGACAACACGGTCCTAACCAACGTAAAAAGCTTTCTGAGTACGGCTTACAATTACAAGAAAAACAAAAATTACGTCACATGTACGGCGTAAATGAGCGTCAATTCCGTAGCATTTTCGATGCTGCTGGTAAAATGCAAGGTAAACACGGTGAAAACTTCATGATTCTTTTAGAATCTCGTTTAGACAACCTAGTTTACCGTTTAGGTCTTGCTCGCACTCGTCGTGGAGCTCGCCAATTAGTTAACCATGGTCACATCACGGTTGATGGATCTCGTGTAGACATCCCATCTTTCCGCGTGAAGCCTGGTCAAGTAATCGCAGTTCGCGAAAAGTCTCGCAACCTAAGCTCTGTTAAGGAATCTGTAGAAGTAAACAACTTCGTACCAGAATACCTAACTTTCACTGCTGACGCTTTAGAAGGTACGTTCACTCGTTTACCTGAGCGCTCTGAATTAGCTGCTGAAATCAATGAAGCACTAATCGTTGAGTTCTACTCTCGTTAATAGTGATGACCTAGAAAACAGGACGGAATTTACCGTCCTGTTTTTTTTATGCTCTAAAAGGATTTTTCCATTCCATCAACGTGGCATGGTTGCGTGAGTCTTCGTCTTCGAGATAGTTATTGACCACTTTTACAGGGGTTCTTCCACAGTGTAAGAGGAAAGAAATAACGGGGTCTTTGATGTCGCCGTTAACTACTTTTTCTAGGTAGCCTTCTGCTGACATTTCAGCTTCATATTTATGATAGTGCGGCATCCTTCCTCCACCCAATAAGCGTTCTATCCCCAGCTGAATGACCACTTCATACATGGATTGCATGAGCAACTTTCCAAGTCCAAGCTTTCTGTAAGTTGGACGGACGCTAATATCCACTACATACAAAGTGTTACCTTCAGGCTGGTGGTTACGAATATAGCCGTTATCCGTAATTTGTTCCCAACTATGATCAGGTTCACCTGGAGTGTAGATTACACACAAACCCGTCATGGAGCCAGCAATTTCCCCATCAATTTCTACACATAGTGCTCCTTCTGGAAACAAATCCACATGATTCTTTAGCTGTACCTCATTCCACCACAGCTCTGACGGAAATGGTGGCGGAAAACATTCCTGCTGTACGCGGATTAATTGAGCAAAGTCCTTTTCCAGATAGTTACGGATAACAGCTTTTATCGGTTTGTCTTGATCAAAAACATACATTTCTTTTCGATACATTCCCCATCCCTCCTAAAGGTTCATCCACATACAACTAAGTTTACCACCTATTAAGCTAGAGGGTGGAAAAAATGACTGCTTTATCACGTTTGCGATTACTGATACTTTCTATGAAGACTTCTCTTACTTCATTTGCATGTCCTTGAGGTCTTCATACCGTCTATGAAGACTTTTCTCACTCCATTTGCTTGTCCTGGACGTCTTCATACCGTTCATGAAGACTTCTCTCACTCCATTTGCATGTCCTGGAGGTCTTCATACCGTTCATGAAGACTTCTCTCACTCCATTTTCACGACACGGACGTCTTCATAACCTCCATGAAGACTTCTCTCACTCCATTTTCACAACACGGACGTCTTCATAACCTCCATGAAGACCTCTCTCACTCCATTTTCACGACACGGACGTCTTCATAACCTCCATGAAGACCTCTCTCACTCCATTCCGCCTTCACTGAGGTCTTCATCAATAAAGTTTGCGCTAATAAAAAAAGACTGCCCAAGCGGACAGTCCTCACAAAAGATTAGTATTTAATAAGGAAGTATTTCTTCTTCCCTCTTCTTACAACAGTAAATTGCCCCTCAATGCGGTCGCTTTCCCCAAGCACATACGCAAGATCTTGTACTTTCTCCCCATTAATGGAGATAGCACCATTAGAGATATCTTCACGCGCTTGACGCTTAGAAGGTGCGATCTTACTTGCAACCAACAGTTCCACTAATGCAAGCTGCTCCTCGTTCTCCACTGTAAAAGAAGGAACATCTGCAAAACCTTGTTTAATTTCATCAGCAGAAAGTTCAGAGATGGATCCGCTGAACAATGCTTTAGAAATGCGGATTGCCTGTTCTAAAGCAGCCTCACCATGCACCAACTTCGTAACTTCTTCTGCCAGACGTTTATGTGCAGAACGTTTCTCTGGTGCTTCTTGCAGTTCTTTTTCAAGCTCCAAGATCTCAACGCGCGACAAGAACGTAAAGAACTTTAAGTATTTCACAACATCACGGTCATCTGTGTTGATCCAGAATTGGTAGAACTCGTATGGAGATGTCTTCTCGCGATCTAACCAGATTGCGCCGCCTTCTGTTTTACCAAATTTCGTGCCGTCCGCTTTTGTTACAAGCGGAATCGTCAGACCGAATGCTTTGGCATTTTCTTCGGATTTACGGATTAACTCCATACCTGCTGTGATATTTCCCCACTGATCACTTCCGCCAATTTGAAGCTTACACTTTTGATCTCTGTATAAATGCAAGAAGTCCAAGGATTGAAGAATCATGTAACTGAATTCCGTGTAAGAAATACCTGATTCAATACGAGATTGAACGGAATCTTTTGCAAGCATGTAATTAAGACCAAAGTTTTTCCCCACATCACGAAGGAAAGAGATAACGTTCATTTCCCCAATCCAGTCATGGTTGTTTGCAATCACGGCTGGATTTTCTGACGCTGTGAAATCCAAGAATTGAGATAGTTGTCCTTTAATTCTGTTGGACCACTCTACTACGATGTCAGATGTATTCAACGTACGTTCTGCTTTCTTACCGCTAGGATCGCCAATTAAACCAGTTGCCCCTCCAACCAATGCGATAGGATGATGCCCTGCCTGCTGGAATCTTCTCAAAGTAAGAATCGGCAGCAAATGTCCGATATGCAAACTATCCCCTGTTGGATCAAAACCAGAGTACAACTTCACCTTTTCCTCTGTTAAAAGCTTCGTCAATCCCTCTTCATCCGTAATCTGATTCACTAACCCTCTAAACTGCAAATCTTCTAATAAACTCATCGTAATATCTCCTTTTTTGTTTAAATAGAACACAAAAAAACCCATCCCTCCTGTAAAAGAAGGGACGAGTTTATACGCGGTACCACCCTAATTGAAAAGCAGACAAAGCCGCTTTCCCACTCAAAAATGTAACGGTTCTCACCGTCTCCTGCTACTAAGCCAAAGTGCGGCCTTTCCCAAAAGATGCTCGAGGAGGTAATTCATCCAAACAGGTGTACTGATTCTCACCAACCATCAGCTCTCTTTAAGCATGCCTATTTGTACTACTTATTCCTGTCTTAGCACATTCTATAACTAATCAAAAATTTATATAAAGTCTTTTTACCATAAAAAAGAGTATCATGTCAACAGAAACACAAAGAAAATTTTGGAAGAAAACAAAAAGTTTGTCGCTATAAAACCGCAATATGCTATAATTAGTATGATTTGCCGGGGGGTAGATAAAATATGTCAAACTACGACAAGTTCAAAGAAAAATCACAGACCTTTTTTCAACTTTTCATAAATAATAAGACGAAAAAAGGCGCCAACATTACATATTTAGTAGTGTGGAATCTCATTCTTGTTTTTCTCGTCATCGGAGTGATCGGCGTATCATTCGCTGGCGGTGCAGGTGCAGGTTACTTTGCAGCTCTCGTCAAAGAAGAGCCAATCCGTTCTTACGAAGATTTGAGAAAAAACATTTACAACTACGAAGAATCTACAGAAATGTATTTTGCCAATGACGTTTATTTAGGAAAATATCGAGCAGATCTACTTCGTGAAGAAGTGTCCCTAGATAACGTATCAGAGCATTTAATTAATGCACTTGTCTCTACAGAAGATGAGTACTTCTATGAACATGAAGGGGTCGTACCAAAAGCCATCGTTCGTGCCCTTGTTCAGGAAGTAACAAATTCCGCTAATCAAACTGGTGGAAGTACATTAACACAACAGTTGATCAAGAATCAAATTTTAACAAATGATGTCTCTTTTGATCGAAAAGCGAAAGAGATACTCCTTGCCCTTCGCCTGGAGAACTATTTCTCGAAAGAAGAGATACTTGAAGCTTACCTAAATGTTTCTCCTTTTGGTAGAGATTCAAACGGTAGAAACATTGCCGGAGCTCAAACAGCAGCAGAGGGGATTTTTGGTGTTGACATCAGTGAATTGTCCATTCCACAAGCTGCTTTTATTGCAGGACTTCCACAAAGTCCATTTGCCTATACTCCTTTTACTCGTTCAGCGGAAGTAAAAACTCCTGAAGGACTAGAAGCAGGTCTTGATAGAATGCGATATGTACTTTACCGTATGCACGCAATGGGACATATTGATGATAATCAGTATGAAGAAGCACTTGCTTATGACATCACAAAAGATCTAGCAGATCCTACTAGCAGTGCCATTGAAGAATACCCGTATGTTGCATTTGAGATAGAACAACGTGCGCAAGAAATCATTGCAGAGCAACTGGCTTTAAACGATGGCTACGAAAAAGAAGAGTTAGACAGTAACGAACAATTACTTGGAGAATATTTGCAGTTGGCGGATACAACGCTTAGACAAAAAGGCTATGTTATCAAAACAACAATCAATAAAGACATTTATTCGAAAATGAGACAGATTACACAGGAGTTTCCTTACTTCAATGAAACAAAGGTATATTCTTATGAAGAAGAGACTGACCCTGAAACAGGAGAACTGGTAGCAAAAAACGCAGAGCAAGTAGGGGCCTTGTTGATGAATAACAAAACTGGCGCAATCATCAGTTTTGTAGGAGGAAGAGATTTCAAAATCAAGGACTTAAACTTCGCCACCAACACTTGGCGTCATAATGGGTCTACTATGAAGCCGTTACTTGGATATGCACCTGCTTATGAAATGGGGACACTCCAACCAGGTAGCATACTTGCGGATACACCGTTGACCGTGCATCTTCCAGGGCAAGATCCGTGGTCACCGAACAACTGGAATAACCAATTCAACGGTCTTCAAACAGTACGACAATCTGTGGCACTATCCCATAACTTAGCGGCTATTCGAGGATATATGGAAATTCTACCTCAACGTCCGATGGAATACTTATTCAAACAAAACTTTTCAAAACTAACCCAGGCCGATGCTGCAAACATCTCGGCAGTTCTTGGATCACCTTCTGTCGGGGTTAGTGTAGAAGAAAATACGGCAGGTTATGTAACATTTGCAAATGGTGGAAATTACGTTGAACCATACTTAATCGAAAGTATCAAAACAAAAGATGGGGAAGTCATCTATGAGCATAAAGTAGAACCTGTCGAGATTTATTCTCCCCAGACTGCATATTTAATGATAGATACTATGCGTGATACTTTTAGAAGAGGTACTGCAAACGTAGCAAGAGACCATATGCAATTCAGTTCTGATTGGGCCGGAAAGACAGGTACCACACAGGATACACATGATATATGGATGATGGGTTCTAATCCAAATATTACCTTTGGTCTATGGATGGGGTATGACGAGAGACATGTATTAAAATCAAATAGCGGTAGAACCCCTACCCAAAGAAGCCAAATACTCTGGGCACAGCTACTAAACGGTGCCTACGACATCAACCCTGAATTAATCGGCCCTTCCGGACAGTTCCAAATGCCAGGCGGAATCGTTCGCCGCAGCTATTGTAAACTGTCAGGTTTGCTACCATCCACCCTTTGCCAAAAAGCAGGTCTAGTTGGAGAAGATATTTTCAATGCAAAATACGCTCCTACGAAAACGGATGATAGTTTAACAACAGGAAAATATGTTCGAATTGGGGACATTGCCTATGCACCTTTAAGTTCAACACCTTCTGAATTTGTAAAAGAAGGACCAATGATTAAACCGGATTTCTTGAAGAAACTTCAACTGGATAGCTTGGAAGAACTCGCTAAATACATGAAAGATAAAACTCTCTTTGATGGATTGACGGTACTTTCTGAGGATCCTCTACCAGCTAACGGTTCGGCACCGAAACAAGTTGGGGGTGTGAACGTATCCGGTTCCACTTTAACGTGGGCAGCAAGCTCACAAAAAGACGTTATTGGTTATTACGTTTACTATAAAGAAAACAGCGCAAGTTCCGCACGTAGAATTGCTTCCGTGCAAGCTGACAACAACATGAGCACCAAGATCTCTCAAAAATCCGGATTTTTCTATGTCACTGCAGTTAATGCCAGTGGTAAAGAATCTTCTCCATCCAGCTCAGCAAAGCTTGGAGACCCGGATAAAAAAGAAGAACCGAAACCAAAGCCAAAGCCAGATCCTAAACCACCTTCCAATGGTGGTGGCGGTAATGGAGACGGTGGTGGAAACGATGGTGGAGGTAATGACGACGGTGGTAACGGCGACGATAACTCTACAGATCCTCCACCAGATGATAGTGGAGACGACGGAGAAGATTAATTCTCTGCGATAAACCTAAAAGGCACTTACCCACATGGGTAAGTGCCTTTTTCATTATGTCAAAGCTGCGTTTTGTCTTTTCTTATTACTCCAGTTGCCAGCTACAATAAGAATTACTAATGACGTTGTTATGAGAGTTCCGTGCAGAATGAGTACCATCTGCGGCATTGTAAGACCTTTTAACAAAATTGGGGCAACGACAAAACCAAGCGCAAACCCTAATGACTTCAGCAGCATCCCTACGGCAAAAACCCTCCCTCTTATGTAATTTTCCGACTTCTGAAGAATGCTTGCATGTAAAGTAGTAAAACAAGCATCAAAAATCCCTGTAAAAAACGCAAAAATTAATATAACGCTAACAATTGTATTCGATAAGAAAATAATAAAGCCGAGTGACATGAACATAGCCGATAAGAAAAATACAGAAAAAATTTTTTCACTTCTAATAATTTTTAGTTTGGGTATGGTGTACGTTCCAAGAACCGAACCTATTCCCCAGACACCCCAAATCATGCCGTAATAGAAGCTTTGACGATCTCCATTTATCTGTTCCGCTAATAAAGGAATCCCCAGATTATGTGAGCTACCTGCAAAAGCACCTACCAGAAATACCACATTAATCATTAAAAGCATTGGTGCTAATTTCAGGTAACGGTACACCTCCCTTGTATCCCTGAAAACGGACAAAATATTATTTCTAAATCCGCTGACAATCTCCTTGTTTTTCTTAGCTGCAGTAGCATCCCACTTCATTCTCCAAAGCACAAAACCAGATAACAAATATGTACCTGCATCAATTATCAACGTATACTTATATCCTAAAACTTCCGTTATAACACCTGCACCAATAAATCCAGTAACAAGGCTTATGGATGTCAATCTCGCAATAAGCGAGTTCGTTTCAAGAATTTTATCTTGGCCGAATATTTGCGGAACCTCCGCACTAAAACTGACCATAAAGAAGCTACTGATAAATCCGATTAAAGCAGATACCACCAGAATCATTACTGGATCAGGAAAGGGGATTAATAGAAGAATCAGACCCGCTCTCAAGATGTCCGTCACAAGCATGATGGTCTTTCTATTCCATTTATCTGCCGCTACTCCACTAACTAAGCTGGCCAGAACACCCCCAATTGTTCTAGCCGCCATTGTTGCAGCCAGCCAGACAGGACTCCCAGTTGCTGCATATACGACTACATTCAATACAATCAAATCCATAAATGAACCGAAGTCAGATAATGCTTTTGTGTATAAAAATAATTTGTGTTTTCCCATCACGGTTTCCCCTACTCTCTCTGTTCTGTATCTATAGTACTCTTGTTGAGGTTTATTTCGCAATACGAAATTTTAAAAATTGTATAATTTTTTAACTACCTTTTTTATAGGGAGAGCTTCTACCAGTTTTGTACGACCTTCTACCTTTTCTGGATAACCTTCTACAACTTTCAAGCGACCTTCTACCTTTTCCAAATCACCTTCTACAATTTTCACGCAACCTTCTGCCTTTCAACAAGGTCCGACACACCGTACCTTCCCCAAAACAAAAAAAACAACAACCCACCGCTAAAACGGCAGGTTGTTGTCTCCAAACAAAACTTATTAATCCTCCATCGTAGACAAATCACCAGTTGGCAGATCTAGCTCCCATGCTTTCAACACACGACGCATAATCTTACCACTACGAGTCTTTGGAAGCTTGTCGCGGAATTCAATTTCACGTGGTGCCGCATGTGCTGCAAGCCCGCGTTTCACAAATTGACGAATCTCCTCTTTCAGTTCGTCACTAGCTGTATGGCCGTCACGTAGTGCAACGAACGCTTTAATGATTTCACCGCGGACCGGGTCTGGTTTCCCGATAACTCCAGCTTCTGCAACAGCAGGGTGCTCCACAAGCTTGCTTTCCACTTCAAAAGGTCCGACACGCTCACCTGATGTCATGATAACATCATCGATACGGCCCTGGAACCAGAAGTAGCCTTCTTCATCCATATAAGCCGAATCACCGGAAACGTACCAGTCACCTGGCATGAAATAGGACTCGTACTTCTCTTTGTTGTTCCAGATCGTGTGCATCATGGACGGCCAGCCTTTTTTAATAGCAAGATTGCCCATGCGATATGGTGGAAGTTCGTTTCCTTGATCGTCCACAATTGCCGCTTCAACTCCCGGAATAGGCTTGCCCATGGATCCAGGCTTGATTTCCATTGCTGGATAGTTACAAATCAATTGTGCACCTGTTTCAGTCATCCACCATGTATCGTGGACGCGGAGATTAAACACTTTTACGCCCCAACGGATTACTTCAGGGTTTAACGGTTCGCCGACACTCAGGATATGGCGAAGAGAAGATAGATCATACTTTTTCACCACTTCGTCTCCTGCTCCCATCAACATACGGAATGCTGTTGGTGCGCTGTACCATACAGATACGCCATAATCCTCAATAGTCTCATACCATGCTTCCGGTCTGAAACGGCCGCCAACAATAACATTGGATGCTCCTACAAGCCAAGGTCCGAAGATACCATATGCCGTTCCTGTTACCCAACCTGGGTCAGCCGTGCACCAGTACACATCTTCTTCTTTAAGATCCAATACCCACTTAGCTGTTTGGTAGTGCTGAATCATGGCATTATGAACATGTAGCACTCCTTTTGGCTTCCCAGTGGATCCGCTTGTATAATGAAGCACCAAGCCGTCTGTCTTTTCCACCCATTCCACTTGAAGCTTTCTGCTTGCTTCCTTCATACGGGAGTTGAAATCGATGAAAGGTCCTTCCTCTTTCACATTTTCCCCTACTAGCACAACATGCTTCAGTGCAGGCAGATCATCTAACGGAATACGATTTAGCAGTTCTGGTGTAGTAATGATAACTTTTGCTTCACTGTCCTCTAATCGGTCCTTAACTGCGCCTTCCATAAATGCCTCAAACAATGGACCGACAATCGCGCCAAGCTTGATCGCTCCAAGTGCTGCAAAATATAATTCAGGGGAACGTGGCATGAAAATAAAGACACGATCTCCTTTTTCCACATCGCAAGTCTGTTTTAAAATGTTACCTGCTTTGTTGGACATATCTTTCATTTCCTTGAACGTATACTTTTCATCACGTTCCGGATCACGGTAATATAGTGCTACTTTATTTTTTCGAGCAGATTCTGCGTGACGGTCGATGGCTTCATGAGCGACATTCACTCTTCCCGTTTCAGAAAAACTGAAGTTTTTTTCTACCTCTGACCAGTCAAAATTTCGGTAGGTTTGTTCATAGTCTTCTAGATTGTAGTTCCCCTTCGTTACTGGTAACGCTTCCACTTTCATCCACAAACACCCCTTATGTATATTTCTACAACACTATTATAGTACAGAAAGAATTTTTTCTCAATTTTTTAAAAATTAATAGTATTGCATGAATAATTTTGTGTTTTCTAGTAGACTAGAGATAGAGTGAGATGAAAGCGTTTTAATTCACTTGTATTTTTCTAGTAAAATGAGAAAATATCATTAGAAGATTACTAATATTCTTGTAGGTAAAAGTAGGTGGAGAGTTAGATGGAACACAGAAAAACGTATAATGCAAAGGAAATCAGAACGAAAAATAGCCGCTTGATCATTGAAGGACCAGTAACACCCGAGAAGCTGGCAAGCTATGAGTTTCATAAAGACCTTGTTGCATTTAGACCTCCGGAACAACAGCGTAAGGCCTTGATTGAAATTGCAGGCCTTCCAGAGGGACGAATCATCATTGCAAGAACACACGATACCATTGTAGGCTATGTTACCTATCTCTATCCTGATCCGATGGAAAGATGGTCAGAGGGGAAAATGGAAAACCTTATTGAACTTGGTGCCATTGAAGTAGTGCCGGAAGTTCGCGGTAGTTCAGTTGGTAAATCCCTGCTTCAGGTTTCTATGATGGATGACATGATGGAAAACTATATTGTGATAACAACCGAATATTATTGGCACTGGGATTTAAAAGGTACGGGACTTAATGTCTGGGAGTATAGAAAGATAATGGAGAAAATGATGAATGCCGGCGGTTTGGAGTACTATGCAACCGACGACCCTGAAATCAGTTCCCATCCTGCCAACTGTTTAATGGCCAGAATCGGCAAAAATATTAACCAGGAATCTGTACAGAGATTCGATCAACTTCGCTTTCACAACCGTTTTATGTACTAGCATATAATGTCTTAAACGTAACTTGTTTTACAAGGAGGAAAGACCATGATTGTAGAAAGAATTATGAAGAAAGATGTTCATACATTACTGCCCACAGATACGGTGGAGCAAGCTCTTCATCTTATGGAAGAAAAGAATATCCGTCATATTCCTATTGTAAATAATAATCAGCAGTTGGTTGGGATAATATCTGATAGGGATGTTCGAAACGGGCTCCAGGCAGCATTATATGAAAATAGTGCCCAAGAGGACCTACAGCAGCCTCTATCCAAAGTAATGAAAACAAATCTATTAACAGGACACCCCCTGGATTTCGTTGAGGAGGTTGCCGCGACTTTTTATGAATATAAGATTGGTTGCCTTCCAATCATACAAGAATCCAAACTCGTAGGAATTGTTACAGAGACGGACCTGCTCTATACATTTGTACAATTAACAGGAGCAAATCAGCCGGCATCACAGTTCGAAGTAAAAGTCGAAAATATTGCCGGGAAGCTTGCAGAAGTAACCTCCATGTTAAAGAAACGCAAGCTAAATATCCTTAGTGTGCTTGTCTACCCTCATCAAGATGAGCAGTTCAAAATTCTTGTCTTCCGTGTTCAGACGATGAATCCTACAGGTGTCATTCATGACCTGCAGGAAGAAGGCTATGAAGTACTGTGGCCAAACTTGCCGGGTGTAACCTCATGAAAAAAGCGGTCTTTGTGTATTCGGATGATTTTCAGACCTATAAGTTCAATGAAAACCATCCCTTTAATCAACTAAGAGTTAAACTCACTTATGACTTGCTACAAAAGAGCAACCTGCTCTCTAGTCAAGATATCGTTCCACCGAGAATGGCTACTGATGAGGAATTAGCGCTCATTCATGATCCGCGCTATATTGAGGCTGTTAAATTGGCTGGAAAAGGGTTATTGCCTAAAGAAAAAGCAAACAACTATGGGCTCGGTACAGAAGATACACCTATATTTCCTAATATGCACGAGGCCAGTGCACTGCTTGTCGGCGGAACGTTAACAGCTGTCGATCAAGTCATGACAGGAAAATCCGAACATGCCTTAAATCTAGGTGGCGGGCTGCATCATGGTTTCAGGGGAAAGGCATCAGGATTTTGTATTTATAATGACACTGCCGTGGCCATTAAGTATCTTCAGGAAAAGTATGGAGCAAGAGTTCTCTACGTAGATACAGATGCCCATCACGGCGACGGTGTGCAATGGGCTTTTTACGAGGATCCCAATGTCTGCACCCTTTCCATCCATGAAACAGGACGTTATTTATTCCCTGGGACGGGTAATGTGAATGAACGAGGGCAAGGGGACGGATATGGGTATTCTTTTAATATACCCCTCGACGCCTTTACAGAGGATGACTCTTTCTTGGAGGTTTATGAACAGTCACTTACAGAAGTGGCTAATTTCTTTAAACCAGATGTCATTTTAACCCAAAATGGTGCTGATGCTCATTATTATGATCCACTTACCCATCTGTCCACTTCTATTAAAGTGTATCAAGAGATTCCAAAGCTTGCTCATAAAATAGCCCATCAATATTGCAAAGGGCGATGGATTGGTGTTGGAGGAGGCGGCTATGATATTTGGAGAGTCGTTCCAAGGGCATGGTCTCATATTTGGTTAGAGATGATGGAAAAGAACAGTATGCACGGTTCATTGTCAGAAGATTGGATAAACGAGTGGAAAGAAAAGGCACCTGTTCCGTTGCCTTCCACATGGGAAGACCCTCAGGATCTATATAAACCCATTCCACGAAAACAGGAAATTACGGAGAAAAATAAACAGCTCCTATCAAAAGCACTATATCCTATAAGCCACCTGCGGACTGATAATAATTCACAGATTGGATAAAGAAAAACCAGCACTACGCCGATTAGCGTGAAGAGCTGGTTTTTCACATGTTCAGTTTACAATTTCTTCTTTTTGAGGATCGGAAATGACGATCTCTACTCTTCTATTCTTCTGATAGTTAGCATCTGACGTATTCTCTACAATCGGCCTTGTATCGCCATAACCTACGGCAATAAAGCGCTCAGGATCTAAGTCATGGGAGTCCACCAAATATCGAATGACACTACTTGCCCTCGCTGCAGATAGTTCCCAGTTAGAAGGGAACTTTTCTGTTGAAATCGGTCTGTTATCGGTATGTCCTTCTATTTTGACCAAGTTAGGAATTTTGGTTAATAATGTTCCTACTTTATCGAGGAAAGGGTGCGCAATAGGAAGGATTCTTGCTTCAGCTGTCTCATATAAAACTTTTTCCTCAAGCACAAGGACAATCCCGCGCTCTGTCCTGTTGGCTACTACTACATCCTCGAGGTCATTTTCAGCTAAAAATGTTTGTACTTCAACAAGCAATTCTTGCAAACTATCTTCATTCGCTTGTGCTTCTTCCTGGTTTTTTGAAACATCTTCTTGGTTATTGGTCGATTCTGTATTTACAGAGAAATCTGTCGGGTGCTCAAATGGTACAGCGGAAGGATTATAATCCAAGATGTTCACTTGCTTGAACGACTCTGCTACAGCTTTAAATTTCACCAAGTCTATTTGTGACATAGAAAATAATAAAATGAAAAATACTAATACAAGCATAAAGAGGTCGGAAAACGTGACCATCCACTTTGGTGCACCACTTTCAACAGACACCTTTCTTTTACGGCGCTTCATTGAAAGTTCTCCTCCAATGTTTCAGCTACTGCTTCTTCTTTTCTTTCCCGATCTTGATTGGAAAGGAAAGCAGATAGTTTTTCCTCCAAAATTTTAGGATTCTGTCCAGATTGAACGCCGATAACCCCTTCAATAATAATTTGTTTTAAAAATACTTCTTTTTCTGTCTTATTTGCAAGTTTACTAGCCATCGGGAGAAATACAAGATTTGCTAAAAGTGTTCCATACAACGTAGTCAGAATAGCAATGGCCATATTTGGTCCAAGGGTGGTGGGATCGTTTAAGTTTTTCAACATTAGGACCAATCCAATCAACGTACCGATCATCCCCCAAGAAGGAGCATAATCGCCTGCTTTTTCCAGGATGCTTCTTCCCTTCATATGTCTTTCTTCCATTGCTGAGATTTCAGCATTCATGATGTCATGGATTACTTCAGGTTCCACTCCATCCACTGCAAGCAGAACGCCCTTTTTAATAAAATCATCTTCTACATCTTCAAGTTCCGCCTCGAGAGCTAATAGCCCCTCTCTTCTAGCTCGATCTGATAATCGGACAAATGTCTGAATTAAGTTTGGCAGTTCATTTTCTTGTCGGGAAAATGCTGCTTTCATTACGGTAGGCATTACTTTCATTTCTTTTAGGTTAAAGGTAATTAGTAGCGCTCCAAGTGTTCCTCCAATTACGATTAGAAACGAGGGAAAATGCAAGAAGCTGCTTGCACCGCTGAATCCAGAGTTGTTAATGATGCCGAATAATATCATTGCTAGACCGAGAACGAGACCTATTGGTGTTAACATATCAAACTTTTTCATACTTTCTCCCCTGACCTTAAACGCTCTTGTTTGTTTTTTATTGATTTACTACACTAACTCCCAGTTTCCTTCCGTTTCAGGTGGTCGCTTTCCGCGGGACGGTGCTTGAGCCTCCTCGGCTTCTCCTGTGGGGTCTCAAGCTACCGTTACTCCCCCGCTGGAGTCTCTCACCTTACACGCCAGTCAACTGGGGAAAGTGGATTAATCAATTGATTGACATTTTTAGATAAAGAAAGAGGACAAACTTTTTTGGTGGTTGTCCTCTTCTTTTACTATCTATATCGACAGTTTTTTTATTTTGTTGAGCGTCTAAATTCAATTCTATGTGGAAGTACGACAGTTTGATCTTCCACTTTCTCTTTATTCATAAATTTCGTAAGTAGTCTCATGGCTACTGCCCCGATGTCATACATTGGTTGTACAACTGTAGAGAGCTGCGGACGGACCATCGTAGCAAGTCTTGTGTTATCGAATCCAATTACTTCAATGTCTTCCGGGATGTTCAATCCGTTGTCTTGAGCACCATGGATGACTCCTAAAGCCATTTCATCCGTTCCAACAAAAATCGCAGTTGGGCGGTCTTTCAATGCGATAAGTTTTTCTACCGCTTCTATTCCGGAATCGTACGAATAGTCACCTTCTAAAACAATCTCCTCATCATAAGAAAGACCCGCATCTTCTAGTGCGCGTTTATAACCAGTCAGTTTTTTCTCTCCATTGATCGGTTCTTCAAAAAGACCTGACACGTAGCCCACTCGTTTATGCCCTTTTTCAATTAATGCGGTTACAGCATCAAAAGAGGCTTGTACATAATCAATAGTTACAGATGGCACTTTGTTGTCTCTTTCAATGGATGCAGCCAATACAATTGGAACTGGTGATCTTTCAAACTCAGCTGCCAACTCTTCTGTTATGTTCCCACTCATGAAAACAATTCCATCCACTTGTTTGCCAAGCATCGTGTTTAACAGGTGTAATTCCTTGTCTACATTTTGGTCGGAGTTGCTTAAAATGATATTGTATTTATACATCGTTGCTATATCTTCAATTCCGCGAGCTAACTCTGCATAGAAGATATTGGAGATATCAGGGATAATAACTCCTACTGTTGTGGTTTTTTTGCTTGCCAGTCCTCTTGCTACTGCATTTGGACGATATCCAAGCCTTTCAATCGCTTCCAATACTTTTTTTCTTGTGGTTGGTTTTACATTCGGGTTCCCGTTTACTACACGGGATACCGTTGCCATGGATACATTCGCTTCTCTGGCAACATCATAAATTGTTACATTCATTCACACACACTCTCCTTCTATATACATGCATCTATGTAGGGCAATATTTAATAATTTGTTCTGTAGAACACCGCTGTTGATTTCCGCAAATGGCTTCGCTTATCCAGGGGCGACCTTGAGCCTCCTCGGCAAGCCTGCGGGGTCTCAATATTGTCGCTACTGTCCCGCCGGAGTCTTCGCCTTTTGCTCCAATCAACAGCTGGGATACTTCAACAACTTCCATAACACAGCCAATAAGATAAATTTGGCAAAATAACGCATTTATCTAATAATCATACGTTATTCTAAGCAGACAAGCAATGAATTTACTATACTCCTGCTTATATCTTTTGCTAAATGTAAACTTTTTATGAAAACTAATGAAAACAGACAAAGACGAGCGTTTAGCGCGCTCGTCTTTGTTGAAAATCGATTAAGATTTGTATGCGTAATGACTGCGTAGTTCCGTAATGAATTCGTTGAACTGATCAATGTCCATTTGTTGTGCAGCATCAGAAAGTGCTACTGCTGGATCAGGATGAACTTCAGCCATAACTCCATCTGCACCTATTGCAAGTGCAGCCTTTGCCGTAGGCAATAGAAGATCTTTTCTACCAGTGGAATGTGTTACATCCACAAATACAGGTAAGTGAGTTTCTTTCTTTAAAATTGGTACTGCAGAAATATCTAATGTGTTACGTGTCGCTTTTTCGTAAGTTCTAATTCCACGCTCACATAAGATGATTTGATCATTACCTTGAGCGATAATGTACTCAGCTGCATTGATGAACTCATCAATCGTAGCTGCAAGTCCTCTTTTTAGAAGGACCGGCTTTTTCACTGCACCAGCTGCTTTCAGTAGCTCAAAGTTTTGCATGTTACGGGCACCGATTTGAATGACATCTACGTAATCGCATGCAACTTCAATATCAGCTGGGTTGATGATTTCACTGATAATTGCCATATCAAACTCATCACCAACACGTTTTAAAATTTTTAAGCCTTCCAATCCGAGTCCTTGGAAGTCGTATGGAGAAGTTCTTGGCTTAAATGCTCCACCACGTAGAAGTTTTATTCCTTGTGCTTTTGCAGCTTGAGCCACTTGGGCAACCTGTTCATAACTTTCAACGGCGCAAGGGCCAATGATGAAGTTTTGAGATCCATCGCCAATTTTTACTCCTTTTACTTCAACCACCGTATCTTCTGGTTTTTTCTTACGGGAAACGAGCAGTGCTTTTCTGTGATCATCTTTTTGCAGTTCAAGTCCTGCTTTGAATATTTCTTTGAATATATGCTGTAAAGTGGAAGTTTCGAAAGGTCCATCGTTATGTTCCGTGATTAAGTCTAACATTTTTCTTTCACGGACTGGGTCATATCGATTCACACCTTGCGCCTCTTTAAGCTTTCCAATCTCTTGGACAAGCTCACCGCGCTTGTTGATAACCTCTAATAGTTGTAAGTTTAGTTCTTCGACTTGTTTTCGCAAGGCGTCTAATTCGTTATGACTCATATAATTTCATCCTTTCTGTATTTATAACAGTACCGAGTTGTGGTACATTTCTATTATTAATTAGTTATTATAAACGATGACTTTCTGATTGTCACGGATTTTTTCTTTATTAATTAAACGCTTTTAAGCGGTAAAGTATTATATGATGCTACATAGGGATGGTGAATCTTTTTTGATTTTCGCATTAGATATTGGGACAAGATCAGTAGTTGGCCTGCTGTTAGAACAAGATCAGAGTAAGTTCCGTATTAAGGATATAGTAGTAAAAGAGCACGAAGAACGGGCCATGTTAGATGGTCAAATTCATGATATTTTGGCAGTCTCAAAAGTAATTACATATGTGAAAGAAAAGTTAGAAGAAAAACATGGACCATTAAAAAAAGTATGCGTCGCTGCAGCAGGACGGGCATTAAAGACTCAAACAGCCTACGCGATACAAGATATAAAAGGAAAGGCATTGTTTACGGAAGACGATATATTCTTATTAGAACTTTCTGCTGTTCAAGAGGCGCAAAGAAAGTTACTCCAAGAAAGTGAAATTGACTATATTAATCAGTATTTCTGCGTCGGATATTCAGTGCTTAGGTATTACTTAGATGAAGAAGAAATAGGCAGCCTGCTCGATCAAAGGGGGGAAAAAGCATCAGTTGAAATCATTTCGACCTTCTTGCCTAAAATTGTAGTAGAATCATTGATTTCAGCCCTCCAACGCTCTGATCTTCAACTTGAGGCACTGACACTTGAACCAATTGCGGCTATTAATGCTCTCATTCCTCCTTCTATGAGAAGATTGAATGTTGCCTTAGTAGACATTGGTGCTGGAACATCTGATGTCGCAATCTCTATGGATGGGACCGTCACTGCATACGGAATGGTCCCTGTTGCAGGAGATGAAATTACGGAAGGTTTGAGTGATGCATTTCTATTAGACTTTCCACAGGCGGAACAGGCAAAACGAGACTTGCTCCATTATGAGGAAGTTACTTTTACCGATATTCTTGGCTTTCAACAAACCCTTTCCAAACAGGAAATGGTAGATCAGATTTTCTCATCCATTGAAAAACTCGCATCCTCTATCACAAAGGAAATAAAGAGGCAAAATAACCAGATAGCACCCAAGGCAGTCATGCTTGTTGGAGGCGGAAGCCTAACCCCCTCCTTGCCTTCTCTCATCGCAGAAAAACTGGGCTTACCCGAAAATCGAGTGGCAATTCGTGGAGTTGATGCGATCCAACAATTGGATCAAACAGACATTCCTGTACAAGGACCTGAATATATCACACCTGTAGGGATTGCCATTGCCGCAAAGGAAAAGCCAATTGAATATGTTTCTGTTACTGTTAATGAGCTCCCCGTTCGTTTATTTGATGTAAAAAAATTGACCATCGGAGACAGCCTTTTAGCTGCTGGTATCAGTATCAACAAATTGGTTGGAAAGCCAGGCTTGGCATTAATGGTAGAAGTGAATGGAAAAAGTATGACATGCCCAGGAAGTTTTGGAGAGGCACCTAAGATATTAAGAAACGGGCAGCCTGCTCAAAGCTTCGATCCAATTGAAAACGGCGATGTCATTTTGGTGGAAAAAGGTGTGGATGGAAAATCAGCCGCTCTAACTATCACGGAGGTTATAGGGTCAGCGTTACCTACCATTTCAGTTTCTGTGAACGGCCTTTCTAAAACGATCAATCCCAGCATACTCCTTAACGGTCAACCTACTGCTTTAGAACAACCACTCGCAGACCGTGACAAGGTTACTTACGCTTATCCGGATACCATAGGAGAGCTCCTTATACAAAACTGTAATATTGCAGAGCAAGATCTAGAACCGTTTTACCTATTCATCAATGATGAAAAAACCAACCTATCACCCTTTTCTGTCCAAGTTAAAAAGAATGGAAAACAAGTGTCAATAGATGATCATTTTTCAACTGATGACAATATCGTATGGGAAAAAGGAAGCACACCTACAGTAAAAATGCTTTCAATTGTTCAGCAGTATGAAACAAAAGAAGAAATAGCAGTAACTTACAAAGGGAAAAAAGTTGTTTTGAGTAAGGTGTTGCTTGAATTTTATCGAAATGGGCAGTTGCTTTTAGAAGAGGATTTATTAAACAGAGGCGATCATTTACAAGTGATGGTCAGACGCAAGGAGCCATTCATTTTCCAAGATATGTTTCGCTTCGTAGACATCGACAGACCACAAGGGGCCGGATCCTTTATATTAAAGAAAAATGGAACGGAAGCCTCCTTCTACGATTTTATCGATCATGGAGATGAGTTAGATATAGAGTGGAAAAGCAAACTTCTTGAAGCGAACATAAAAGATAAAGTTTGATCATTATTAGTCCAAAATAAAACGAACGTGCAAAGTCGCACGTTCGTTTTATTTTACATTCTCTTGAAGGGAAGAATAAGTTATCTTCCAGTGAGATGCATTCCAAGCAACTTTTCCATCTTTAAAAAGCAAAGCTTGCGGTGATTCATGCTTAACATCAAATGTCTCCGCGATGTGATTGGAGAGCGGTCTAGCTTCTTGGACATTCAAATAAAAACATGGAACCTGATTTTGGTCTGCTACAAAGTTCTCGAATTCTTCGAATGCAGCATGACTGATTGGACAAGTTGTACTGTTTTTGAAAAACAAAAAAGTCTTATTTTCTTGGACGATTTGATCGAATTCTTCTACAGATTGTACGATGGTTTTACTCATACTTGACACCCTTTCTATATGAATTATGTAAATTAAAAACGGCGAAGTTATCATACCACTTCGCCGTTTTATTCTCAAGTTATGAGATTGCTTATTTTTCTTCTTTGTCCTCTTCGCTTGCAGATAGCTTTTTCTCTACGTCTTCTAACGCAGCTTTTGTATCTTCAAGTCGCTTCTTCACTTCATCCGTCATTTCATCAGATTCTGTTTCGATAGCAGTAGCCGCTTCTGAGATGATATCTTGAACCTGCTCTTGCAGCTCCATGGATACATCGCCATTTTTATCACGCAATTGTTTTACCTTATCCATCACTTGTTGTGTTTGATCAGTAATGGCCTTAGTCAACTGGTTTTTCTTATCTTTTGCAGTTTCAGCTAATTCAGTAGTATATTCAGTAGCTTGAACCTTCCAGTTATCTGTTCTTTCTTTTAATTGAGTCGCCTGGTCCGTGATATCTTCACGAAGCTCTCTACCGGATTTTGGAGCCAGGAACAATGCAGTTGTAGCTCCCACAATTCCACCAATAAGTGTACCGATTAAAAAGTCCTTCGTATTAATACCGTCAGTGTTCGTGTTCATCTCTTTCTTGTTCTCTTCGCTCATTTCCGATTCCTCCTCAAATTTTGTTGATTTTGTTTTTCTGTTTTCTCTCATTCCATTTGTCAACAAGCTCCATTGCTACATTGGACCACTGAACTACTTGCGACACCTTATCTTGGTTTTGATCTAGTTGTTGTGCAACATTATTAGATAAACGTGAAACGGAATGATTAAATCCTTGAATGGAAGTTCCAACATCCTTTACAGCAGTTACAACCGTATTAAGTTGTTGCGACTTGTCTTGAATGTCGTCCATTAATACATTGGTTTTATGTAATATCTGCTCAGTCTCGGATGTAATCCCTTGCATCTGTTTTTCAATTCCACCTAATGTACCGGCAACTTGATTTAAAGTGCCTTGCACGGAAAGAAGTGTTTTTGAAACAAAAATAACCAATATTAAAAAAGCAATAGCTACAATAATTGCGCTAATGTAAAGCAACTCACTCAACGTGACACCTCCTGGCTGCTGACCTACATACTTACTATTTACCCCACTTACTACAGTTTAAACATTCTATACTCTGTTTTATTCTAGGACAAAAGGAAAATCCCTTCAAAAATTTAAAGAAAAATAAAAAAATATTACTAATATTTTTAGACAAAAAATTCAACAAAATACGCGTAATCGGTTACAATAGTGATGTTACATAACCATTTTCTTAGGGGGCAATACAATGAAGGATCCTCGGATTCAAACACTTGCAAAAAACTTAATTAACTATTCTGTTCGTCTTCAAAAAGGCGAAAAGGTATTAATCGAAAACTTTGGACTGCAAAGAGAACTTGTTGTCGCACTTGTTGATGAAGCATATAAAGCTGGCGGATATCCATTCGTATCATTAAAAGATGTTCAGGTAGACCGCGCCCTATTAATGGGAGCCCAAGAAGAACAATATAGCATGAAAGCAGATTTTGAAGCAAATGTCATGAAAAATATGGATGCTTATATCGGGCTTCGTTCTGGCGACAACATCGCAGAATTGTCTGATGTTCCTGATGACAAACAAAAAATCCAAGGCAGTACGGTAGGAAAGAAAGTGCACCGTGACATCCGTGTTCCTAAAACAAAATGGGTCGTTCTTCGTTATCCAAATGCCAGTATGGCGCAGCTTGCAAAAATGAGTACAGAAGGTTTTGAGAACTTCTATTTCGATGTATGTAATCTTGATTATGGAAAAATGAGCAATGCGATGGATGCTCTTGTTGAATTAATGAATAAAACAGACAAGGTACGAATTACCGGAGAAGGTACAGATCTTACATTCTCTATTAAAGATATTCCTGCAATTAAATGCGCAGGTGAAATGAATATTCCAGACGGTGAAGTATATACAGCTCCTGTAAAGGATTCTGTTAACGGTACGATTACGTATAATACACCATCTCCATACCAAGGCTTCACATATGAAAATGTGAAATTGACTTTCCGCGACGGAAAAATTGTGGAAGCAACAGCCAATGATTCCGACCGTATCAATAAAATCTTTGATACAGATGAAGGTGCACGTTTCATTGGTGAATTTGCTATCGGTGTGAACCCTTATATCCAACATCCGATGCAAGATATCCTGTTTGACGAAAAAATCGATGGAAGCTTCCATTTCACTCCTGGTCAGGCATATGAAGATGCTTGGAACGGCAATAATTCCGATATTCATTGGGATATGGTAATGATCCAACGTCCTGAATATGGCGGAGGAGAAATCTACTTTGATGATGTTCTGATCAGAAAAGATGGAAAGTTTGTTGTTTCGGAACTTGAGGGATTGAATCCGGAGAACTTGAAGTAAGGTTTGAACCATCCGCAAAGGAATTGCGGGTGGTTTTTTATTATTGCTTTAGACTTCTTTAATGATTTGCACCCTTGTCAAGACCTCTCTCTATCCATTTTCACGCTACTGAAGTCTTTATACCTCTTCTCACGACCTCTCTCTATCCATTTTCACGCCACTGAAGTCTTCATACCTCTTCTCACGACCTCTCTCTTCCCATTTTTACGCTACAAAGGTCTTCATTCAATTCGACAAAATAAAAACCGGCTTCCCCTCTACCTGAATGAAAGCCGGTTCTTATTTTCATTTTTATTCTACTTCATGCTGAAGTGACTTCTCATATGCTTCTTGGAATTTGGTAACATCACCGGCTCCCATGAAAATAATGACGCTATTTTCATGCTTTGCCAACAATTCTGTTCCTTCTTCTGTCAGAATTTCTGCACGATCTATTTTCTCCAACAGATCATTAATCGTAAGCTTTCCTTGATTTTCGCGGGCAGAACCGAAAATATCACATAGATATACATGATCAGCTCCGCTTAGACTTTCCGCAAATTCATTCAAGAATGTTTGAGTTCTTGTAAAAGTATGTGGTTGGAATACGGCAATCACATCGCGATCAGGATATTTTTGGTTGGCTGCATCAATTGTCGCACGGATCTCAGTTGGATGATGGGCATAATCATCAATCAACACTTGAGAGCCTATTACTTTCTCTGAAAATCTTCGTTTAACTCCTTCAAAAGTCAGCAACTGGCTTTGAATCACATCGACAGGAATTTCCTCGTAGTGACATAACGCAATTACAGCCAAAGAGTTCATAATGTTGTGGTCACCATACCCATTTATTTTAAATGTAGCATAATGGTTATTACGTACATATACATCAAATGTGGTACCTTCTGTTGATTTTTCCACATGACGTGCTTGGAAATCATTCTCTTCCCCGAAACCATAGTAGATTACTGGAACTTTTGCTTGGATTTTTTGCAGGTACTCGTCATCTCCACATGCAATGATCCCCTTCTTCACTTGCATTGCCATCTCTTGGAAGGCAGAAAACACATCATCAATACTGCCAAAATAATCAGGATGGTCAAAATCGATATTTGTCATGATCGTGTAATCAGGAAAATAGGATAAGAAATGTCTTTTGTACTCACATGCTTCAAATACAAAATATTCACTACCCTCTACTCCACGCCCTGTGCCATCTCCAATAAGGTAAGATGTAGGCTTCGCCCCTTGAATGACATGAGAAAGCAATCCTGTTGTAGACGTCTTTCCGTGCGCTCCCGTTACGGCGATACTGGTGTATTTCTCCATAAATTGGCCCAGGAATTGCGGATAGCGTATAACTGGGATATTTAGTTCTTTTGCCGCTTCTATCTCCTCATGTGTGTCAGGAAATGCATTACCGGCAATAACCGTCATATCTTCCGTAATATTGTCCTTGTCAAAAGGGAGGATGGTAATCCCTTTTTCTTCAAGGCCTTTTTGCGTAAAGAACCTCTTTTCAATATCCGACCCTTGTACTTGAAAATGCATATCGTCCAATATACCGGCAAGGGCACTCATTCCTGATCCTTTAATACCAACAAAATGATAAATGGTCATGAAAAAACCTCCAACATTTATCTATATATAATTCGCTTATTCATGCAAACGAACTGAATAATAGTTTTTATTTTTTTACCAAACGTAGTTTTCTCCGCATAGATAATCCATTATATGATTAGCGTCTAAAAATGCTAATTCCCTTATGTTTAGGGATTAAAACCATATGTAGAAAAGACTTTTCTTAACAACGACCTATTATAGCACTAATTCAATAATTCCTCTACCGTACTCTTATGTATCGGACCATCACAGGAAAAACTGATAGACCTTCTTCCTAACAGTTTCTCCATATCCCACGCATTGGTATACTCTAATCCACTTTTTCCAGTCGTTCATTGAAGCGGTATTTTCGTCCCGCCTTTGCTTGTGGTTCCCCGTTTAACACAACATTATCTCCAGTAAAACCAATATGAATCTTCAGCAAGCTTCCTCCCACACCATAAATATCAACCGGCACGTTCTGCTCTTCGAATTCTCTGATGCGTTGCTCACTGAATCCACCGCTTACGACAATCTTCACATGTTGGAATCCTTCTTTATCCAATGCTTCACGCAGTGCGAAAACAAGTGGAGCATTTACCCCACGTGGGTCAAAGGTTCCCAGTACATCTTGATGGCGAATGAAATGCTGATCGATCATGGTTCTCGATGTATCGACGCGGACTCCCTTTAACTTATCACCGAATTCTCTTGCCACTCGCAATGCATCTGTTATGACATCGTTGTTGTAGTCTACCAACACCAACAAGTCATCCTCAGGGAATTTCGCATGGTAAGCTTTAGAAGCCTCTACAACATCCCCATTAAATAGCTGGATGAGGGCATGCGGCATCGTGCCCATCCCTTTTTTCCCCCACCATTCATTCATCGCATGGGTTGCTTGGGCCGTGGAGCCTCCAATATGCGCTGCATATCCGTCTCCCGCTTGTTGGGTATAATGATCATCACGATCTCCCATAAATATGACTGGTTTTTGTCCTGCAGCTTTCACTACATTATAAACATTCGTAGACACCGACGTTCTTCTGGCCAGAATACCATCAATTACTCCTTCTAAGAATCCAAAATTCTGATAAGGGCCCGTAATGGTTAAAACTGTTTCAAACGGAGCAATTTTGTCTCCATCTTTTAAGGAATAAATCTCCAGTGATTCCGGGTCATCAGCGAAAGTCTTAATTAATGCAATCACTTCGTCTGTTCCACACAAAACCGCATGATCTTTTTGGAAAAATTGCATCGTCACAATGTTATCTGGTTTAAACTCTTTAACAATTTCTCGTGTTTTCAAAAAATATACAGCTGAAAACCATCCTTCTTTTACACGCTCATCAAATTTAAACGTGCGATTGGTCAGCCTTTTAATTTTACCTTGCAGCTTCAACTCAATTTCTTTCATCCTCTTAAAAGCTCCTTAAGACCCTGTTTTTGGGTTACTGTCTTGTCGGATAGACCGACTCCTATTGTTTACTAGTATTAATAATAATAGAAGATTGTATCCATTTACAACAACTTCAGTTAAGGAGCATTAAAAGTCAGAATCTTGCATACTGACAAGCTCCTCTTCTGAAACAAGTACATCTCTTGGTTTACTACCCTTTGGACCCGATATAACACCTTGGTCCTCCATCATTTCCATCAATCGTGCAGCTCGGTTATAGCCGATACGGAACCTTCTTTGCAAACTGGAAGTGGATGCTCCATTTTGGTCAATTACATATTGGCAAGCTTCCAAAAAGAGCTCATCTTCCTCTTGTATGGTGCTCTCTTTTAGTAATTCGCTCTGCTCAAACAAATAATTAGGCTTTTGCTCCTTACGAACATGGTCAACAGCTCTCTCTATCTCTTCATCTGATACAAAGTTACCTTGTACCCTGATTGGTTTAGGAGCACCATTTTCAAGCAACAGCATATCCCCACGCCCAAGAAGGCGTTCAGCTCCACCAATATCAATGATGGTTCTGGAATCGACTTGGGATGAAACAGAGAAGGCAATTCGTGTTGGAATATTTGCCTTGATAAGACCTGTAATAACATCTACAGACGGACGTTGTGTGGCAATCAATAAATGCATCCCGCAAGCACGTGCTTTTTGGGCAATCCGACAGATTGCCTCTTCTACGTCGCTTGGAGCAACCATCATCAGGTCAGCCAATTCATCAATGATGATGACCATATATGGCAAGGTTTCTTGGTTATGCTTTTTCGCAGTTTCATTGTACTTTCCAATATCTCTTACGCCTGCATGAACAAACAACTCATAACGGCGTTCCATCTCTTCGACTGCCCATTTCAACGCAGCTGTTGCTGCTTTAACATCTGTGATAACCGGGCTTACAAGATGAGGAATGTGGTTGTATGGTGTAAGTTCTACCATTTTGGGATCTATCAATAAAAGTTTCACTTCGTCCGGAGTACTTTTATATAACAAACTCATAATGATAGAGTTTACACAGACGCTTTTTCCAGATCCCGTTGCACCGGCAATCAATCCGTGAGGCATTTTCTGCAAATCCAATACGACAGGTTGACCTGAAATATCCAACCCTAAAGCTACAGTCAATGGAGAATTATTCTGGATAAAAGATGGGTGTCGAATAATTTCTCGGATAAATACGGGCTTACTTACACGATTAGGAACTTCAATTCCAATCGTGTTTTTCCCTGGTATTGGTGCCTCCATCCGAATATCACGCGCAGACAAGCTTAGTTTAATGTCGTCACTTAAATTAGTAATTTTGTTTACCTTTACACCAGGTTCTGGTTGTACTTCAAACTGAGTAACAGATGGCCCTTGTGTTGCTTTTACTACTTTGGCACCTACCCTGAAATGATGTAAGGTTTCGTCTAGTAATTGTTTTTGCGCTTCTACCCAATCTTGGTCACCTTGCGAATGCTGTGGTGGGATGGCTAGCATTGTTATAGGTGGCTTTCTGTAAAATGGTTGGGATACTTCTGCTTTAGCCAACATCTGTTGTTTTTTCTCCAAAGAACGTTTATCCTGCTTAAGCATAATTACATTAAAAGGAATGTTCTGTTTAGAAGATGACTCTTTTTTACGAGTTACTTCTGGTTTTGAATGTTCTACCCTTTCCTCTTTAGGCTCGCTATATTGCATAGTTGCAGCTGATTCCTGTTGAGAAATAGAAACATCTTCATTTACTTCATCCATATCTTCTATTACTTCAATATCTTCTATAACTTCAATTGATTGATCTATATCAGCTTCAAAGTGTTCTTCGCTGACAGCTCTATCTATCATTGAAGTGATCGGATTCTCCCTTTCCCAGCTATCCTCTGAGGTATCCTTCTCTTCTATTAACTCTTCACTAAAAGCTTGTACCTTTGATTTGTCTCTATCTGTCATTTCTTCAAAGTTTACACTAGCGTAGCTTTCAAGTGGGTTCCATTGGGTTGCCTCATTAGAGATTGGTTTTGGTTCTTTACTGTACAGCTCAATCTCAGGGATAAATTCTTCTTTCTTTTCCGTAAGTGGACGAGGTTTATATCCATAAATAGGGGACACCACCTCTGTTGGATGGAAGGGTTGTTTATTTTTATTTGTTACTTTTTCGAATGCTCTTGGTGTACTTTTTTTCTTTGTTGTTTCTTTGGGTTTTACTGGCTCTTCTGTCGCTTTTTCTTGTTTCACTTTTATTGATTTTGGCTTGTTTTGTTCTGCTGATTTAGGTTTATTAGGATGATTAGCTTTAGCTTGTTGTCTTCTTTCCTGTCTTGGCTGCTGTTCTTTTTTTCCTTCATCCGGAATAAGAGGAAAGCGAAATTTACCTGTAGGATATTGATAAGTCACTTTTGCTGTAGGTTGTTTTTGCTTATTTTCCGGTTTCTTAGCGTAATCTTGCTCAATGGTCCTTTCTTCCTCATCACTTAGCTGAGCAAACAGCTTTTTAAACCAGTTCACATTCATCACACTCTTTCTTTGTTGTTCGTAACCTGTTCTCTTATCAGGTTCAGTAGGCAAAAAACCACTAGAGAACATCTAGTGGTGAAAAAGAAAGTCATCTCGAAATTAACCTGAAAACGGTTGGCCCGCCTCATATTTCTCGGTTTCTAAAACAAGGATACCTTTTTCTGCCGGTGCATTTGGAAGGTCTAGTTCTTTCGCAGAACAAATCATCCCTGAGGATGCAACGCCTCGCAGTTCTGCATCTCTAATAACAAGTCCACTAGGCATGACTGCTCCAACCTTCGCAACTACGACATATTGTCCGTTATCTACATTTGGGGCGCCACAAACAATCTGAAGTACTTCTGTCCCTACATCTACTTTACATACACTTAGTTTGTCTGCATTTGGATGTTTTTCTTTTTCTATCACATGTCCAACAACAAACTTCGGGCTAAGATCAGGATTGAGGGTTTCTTTCACTCCATTTTCCTCTAAGGCTTGATTAAGTTTTGCAATTAGGTCTTCTGTTAGGTTGACTGGGCCTTTGAAGTCGTCTACTGCTATATATTGGGATGCGTTAAAAAGGTTGTATCCCGCTATTTCTTTTGTTTCTTTATCTATAATCTTCGCAATGTCTCCGGTTTTTTCTACCATTCGATTGTTTAAATTGATTTCTTTTATGTAGATTAGTAGTGTGTCACCTATGCCTTCTTGGTTATAGTACACGTTTATGGTCATGTTTTTCTTCCTTTCTTTTTTTAGGGTTAGGTTTAACCTCCAGTTTCCTTACGTTTCAGGGGTTCGCTTTCCGCGGGACGGTGCTTGAGCCTCCTCGGCTTTGCCTGCGGGGTCTCAAGCTACCGTTTCTCCCCCGCTGGAGTCTCACCCCTTGCACTCCAGTCAACTGGGGGATTTGTTTACCTTTAAGTTATCTCTATAACTTCCGGTTTCCTTACGTTCCAGGGAATCGCTTATCCAGAGGACGGTGCTTAAGTCTCTCACCTTGCACTACAGTCAACCTGGGAGATTTATTTACTTTTCTTATTGTCTTTTCCTAGGATAAATATTGGTTCTAGTTCTCCTTCTTCATAAAGGAAGGATAGCGCAGTAATTGGAATTTTGCCGTTTACGAAAAAGCTCATGTTCAATTCGGCTAGAATGTCATAGCCTACTTCATTTTGAATATCTGAAAGTATTAAGACATCTTGATGGGGAACAGATACCGTCATCGTCCCAGACACTTGCTTTTTAAACGAATCCAAGAATGAATCATTTAATATTCTACTTGCATCGTAACCATCGTTGGAACGGACAAAATAAAAGGTATTGCCTGCCACCACATCTTCTTTCATATTTGTCGGAAGCGATCTTACATTAAACATGGCCATTTCTTTGATGGTATTTTTAGTTAAGTTTTCTCTTTGAAGAAGTTGCTCATCAATCAACTTATAAGATTTCCCTAAATCTACTGCGTAGTAAATTCTTGTTTCCGCTGTATGTTCATCATAAACCAACGGAATGTCATTACTTGTCGTTGGGAATGAAGTAGAGCGAATAACAGGATAAATATGGCGTTCAGCACCATTTAATTGTACAGGTATTTTCATGCTTGTTAGCGCTTCTTTGACATAATACACATACTCTTCAATAGCATTTATATCATTTGTTTGTTCGTATTTTGAAAGCACACCCTGGAGTGCGATAGAGATTCCTTTTTTTGTTTCCTTATCCTCCACTCGTAAGGATTCTTTTTCTCGATCATATGTAAATACCCAGTTAGGATGGGATAACTTCTCTTCCATTAATCGTTTTATTTGTAGTACTGTCATTTTTCCCATGAGAAACAATCCTTTCTCTTCATTGCTTACCCTTTATTGTACAACAAATCTATGGAAGAATGTAATTGTCGAAGTCTGTTTTACAGAAAGAATGTCCCACATGCCATGTTCCACCGTTTTTTCTCTATACATAGACTTGATACCCCTTTCCACCTTCCGTTTATCCACCAAAAGACCTTCATTGCATATTTATTAGCTGAACCTTAGTGCTCATATTGGCTTCCTTTATTCTTTTAGGAATAGGGTGTCTAGTAGATTTTGCTTGTTTTTTTATTGGTTGTCATTTAATTGCACCCACTGGGACATTTCCACTATTACCCATCAACTTGTTATTTAAGACTATAAATAATAGAAAACCCTTTAAAATAGAATTTTTTAACAATTTTACTTCGTTTTGTCACTTTTTATCCAACCTCTACCAATTTACTATTATGAAAAACCTGTCTCAAACCAACGGACTATTTTTAGAATATTCTGATACTTTTCTTTCTTTTTCGACACTATTCTTCTACACACTTTATTAATCTTTAATTGTCACCGAGATACTCCTACATAGCGAAAGACTCTACCTTCCGTAGTGGCAGGTGGACATTTTCTTAACAAAAAAAGGGGGGAAGATTCGTCGGTTTTTTTGTATTTCATTTTAAAGGGGGATGTTGAATGAGTAGGAAGAACAAGCGTAATTTTGCTAGAGTATTCAGTATCATTATGTGTTTATTACTGATCGCCCCAAGCTTTAACTTTGGTACAGCTTCTGCACAAGGGACAAAAGCTTCCGTCTCTTTGGGGGAATCTAAAGAAGTGATGGCAAGTAAAATAACGGATCGTTTATCTACACAGTTTTCTAAAGATGGGGAAAAAGTTACCTTCCTTATCAAATTTAAAGAACAGGTAGATACGCAGGCAGTAGCTGCTAAAGCTGTGAAAGCAGCAAAGGTTCAAAAAGCTTCTGCTGGACAAGAAAAACTGATGAAGCGTAATGCTGTTGTATCTGAGTTAAGAGCAACATCAATCGAAACCCAAGCAAATGTAAAAGAGTATCTTGAAAAAGCGGTAGCAGAAGGGAAAGCAAAGGACATCCAATCCTTCTATGTAGTAAACGGTATGGCCGTTACTGCTACGAAAGAAGTAATGGAAGAGCTTGCTAGATTCCCAGAAATCGAAAAACTTCTACCAAACGAAGTACGTCAGTTGGATCCATCAGCAGAGGCAGCTGCGACAACTGAAATTGAAGTAGAAGAAAAGCCTGCTGCAAATCTTGAGAACATCGAGTGGGGCGTTGCTCAAATCGGTGCACCTCAAGCATGGGAAATGGGTGTTGACGGTCAAGGGACTGTAGTCGCAAGCATTGATACTGGTGTCCAGTGGGACCACCCAGCATTAATGGAAAAATACCGTGGCTACAATGGTGGTAGTGCGGATCATGAGTACAATTGGTTTGACGCTACTCCGGCAAACCAGTCCACTCCTTACGATGACGACGGTCACGGTACCCACGTAACAGGTACAATGGTCGGTGCTGAGCCAAATGGATCTAACCAAATTGGGGTTGCTCCTGGAGCAAAATGGATTGGCGTTAAAGCATTTACTCCATCCGGTGGTACGGACGTTGCCCTTCTTGCAGCTGGTGAGTGGATTCTAGCTCCAAAAGATGCTAGCGGAACTCCAAACCCTGCGATGGCTCCGGACGTTGTGAACAACTCTTGGGGCGGCGGACCTGGCTTAGATGAGTGGTATCGTCCAATGGTTCAAGCATGGGTTGCCGCTGATATCTTCCCTGCATTCGCAGCTGGAAATACGCGCATCGGAAACCCTGGTGGTCCTGGGTCAGTTTCCACTCCTGGTAACTATCCGGAATCTTTTGCCACTGGTGCAACGGATGTAAACATGAATCTTGCTAGCTTCTCTTTACAAGGTCCATCTCCTTATGATGAAATCAAGCCTGAAGTATCCGCACCTGGAGTTGGAATTCGTTCTTCCTTCCCTGGAAGCGAATATGGTGCTGCAAGTGGTACTTCCATGGCAAGCCCGCACGTAGCTGGTGTGGTTGCGTTACTAAAGCAGGTTAACTCTAGCCTGACTGTAGCAGACATCGAGGAAATTTTGATGACTACTGCAACGGCAAGAACTGATTCCAACTTCCCTGACTCTCCAAACAACGGATATGGACATGGTATCATCAATGCATTTGATGCTGTTTCTTCCATCATTTCCGGTCTTGGAAAAATCAAAGGGCAAGTTGCAAAGGATGGAGAAGATAGCGAAGCTCCAACCTTCGAACATACAGCACCTGCTGAAACGTATGCTGGTATGAGCCTTCCTTTAAGCATTCATGTGCAGGATAATGTAAGTATTTCTTCTGTAACATTGCAATATCAAAACACTGCTGGTGATTGGGTAGATCTTGCCGCAGAACGTGCATCTGGTTCTTACAATGACGCTACTTACACAGCATCCATTCCTGGTGATGACATTGGTGAACCATCCGTATCTTACCGCTTTCACATTGTCGACTTCGGTGGCAACGAAGTAACATCTGATACGTACGAAGTAAGCGTTCAACCTGGTATTTCCGTTGGATACTCCACAGACTTTGAAACAGATCCTGTGGGCTGGTATTCTTTCGGAGCTGAAAACACATGGCAATGGGGCGTACCTTCTGCTGGTCCGGCTGAGGCAAACTCCGGTGAAAAAGTATATGGAACAAACCTTGAAGGCAACTACGGAAACCGTGCAAACATGACACTTGTGATGCCTCCTATCGACCTACCTGAAGATAGTGGTGCATATCTTCAGTTCATGAACTGGTTCAACCTGGAGACTCGTTACGATTTCGGTCATGTATTCGTTTCTACAGACCAAGAGAACTGGACTCAACTTCTGCGTTTCGATGGTATCAGCGAAAGCTGGACTGCTAGGGAAGTTGACCTTTCTGCATATGCTGGTCAACGTATTTACATCGGTTTCAACGTTACAACAGACGGTAGTGTTGTACGTACAGGTTGGTACATTGATGATGTAGCATTATCTGCAGAATCTAATGCAACTGAGTCTGCTTCCACTCAGCTGGAAGTTACGAAAGAAGAGAAAGTGGAAGTAAAAGAGGAGCAAGTAAATCCTGATAAAATCCATCCGGTTGCTACTCCTGAAAAAGAAGAAGCAGTGAAAGAAGATGTTAACCCGGCGGCACTTCCATTACATGCACAAGTGACTGTATTGGAAACAAACCGTTCTGTTAACACAAACCCTGCAAACGGACAATACGAAATGTTACATGCAGCAGGCACATTCACTGTAGAAGCTGCAGCTTATGGATATCATCCAGCTCAACAAACAGTTGACATCCCTGCAGACGGTGAGGCGGTTGCAAACTTCGTACTAGACGAAATTGCACAAGGAACCGTTACTGGTACTGTAACTAACAGCGCGACAGGTGAACCTGTTGCCAACGCAACATTGATGCTTGTTGAGGATGCAGCTATTGCACCTGTAACAACTGATGAAAACGGAAACTTCTCTATTACTGCTTATGAAGGCGACTACACGCTACGTGTAATGGCTCCTTCTTATTACAGTGAAAATGTGGAGATTTCCATTGAAGGAGATGCTACAACAGAACTTGACATCGAATTACGCCCATTCATTGGATATCCTGGCGAAATCGGCTATGACGATGGTACAGCTGAAAATGCCCGCGCATTCTATGATGCCGGAAACGGTTGGGCAGTTAAAATGTCTCTACCTGAAGGTCAAAACAGTGCTCTGGTGACTGGTGGATTATTCCGATTCTGGGATACTACATGGCCAACTCCTGGTGGTACAGACTTTAAAGTAGAGGTTTGGGATGCATCTGGCACTGATGGAGCTCCCGGATCCAAGCTTGCTGGACCATTTGATGGAACGGCACTTCGTACAGGCGAATGGACAACTGTTGACTTAGCTGCGCATGGAATCATCGTAGAACAAGACTTCTACATGGTTTACATCCAGTCTCAACCAAATCCAAATGCTCCTGGACTTGGAACTGACGAAGATGGACCAAACGCTGGCCGTAGCTGGCAATATGTAGGTGGTGCATGGTCTCCTGCTCCTGAAGAAGAAGGAAACTACATGATCCGTGCTTTGGTTAACTTTGAAGTAACACCACCTACTATTACTTCTCCTGCCGATGGAACATTCACTAATGAATCTACTGTAACGGTGGAAGGTAATGCATCCCCGACAACAACGGTTCATGTAATGAACAACGGTGAAGAAGTTGCAACTGCTACAGCTTCTGAAGAAGGAACGTTTGCAGTGGATATTGAGCTTGCTAACGGCGAAAACGTGTTAACGGCTAAATCTTCCACTGAAACAGGCGTGACAGAAGAATCTGCACCTGTTACAGTTGTTCTTGATAAAGCTAAACCTGAGCTTGCCATTACAAGTCCTGAAGATGGTTCCAAAACGAACCGTGAAACGGTTACCGTAACAGGTACAGTAGCAGATGAAAACCTTGATTTTGTAAAAGTCAACGGGAAGAAAGCTTCTGTTGAGGATGGCACATACTCTTTAAGAGTAATGCTTGAAAACGGAGAAAATAACATCCGTGTAGTTGCTCAGGACCTAGCTGGCAACCGTAAGAGACAAGATGTAACGGTTTATGCGAACTATGATGCGCCTGAAATTACAAACCTAAAACCAGAAGAAGATAAGCACTTAAGTGCCGGTGAATCTGTGAAGATTGAATTTAACAGTGCAGAAGGCCTGCGTGCAACATTCTCTATCCGTATGCCATTAACAAATGCTTCTATGATGATGCAAGGCAACGATGTTAACTATAATTTAAACAATGCAGTTGAACTTCCTTTGATGGAACAATCTCCTGGCTATTATGTAGGATATTGGACTGCAACTTCTAGCGTCGTAGCGAGCGGAGCAGAAATCGAGGTTAAAGTATCTGATGACTTCGGTAATGTGACTCGTGCCATTGCAGATGGTAAGCTGTTCATCAATGAAGGAAATGATGGTAGTAAAAAAGATAAAAAGAAAAAGAAAAAGAACTAAGTAGTTGAAAAGGAGCAGGCAACCCACGGGACACCGTGATTGCCTGCTCCTTTGTGAATTATAATGAAGCAACAAAAGCTTCAATCTCTTCTTGGGTTTTACGATCCTTGCTTACAAAACGCCCTGCTTCTTCTCCATTTTTAAACCCAACAAAGCTTGGAATTCCAAATACGCTTAACTCGGCGCAAAGATCAATAAACTCGTCTCTGTCCACGTAAATAAACGTATACTCATTAAACTTCTCCATAATTTCAGGCAATACCGGTTCAATGACACGGCAATCTGGACACCAGTCCGCAGAAAACATAAACACAACATTCTTCTCACTTTTCAATTGGTTGAATTGCTCTATCGATTGTAACTTTTCCATTAAAACGTCACCCTCCAATATTTATTTTCATGTCGCCTTCTTTAATGAAAGATTTCTTTCTCATCCACTCTGATACAGCTAAACTTACCACAGCAGGACCCAAAATGTGAAGCAACAAGACTTTTACTAGGACTGACACAGAGAACCCCATAGAAGCAAAGGTCATAATCTGACCGACCAAACCGCTTGTCCCCATACCAGCCCCTTCTTTTACATTCGTCATTTGAAAAATTGTCGTTCCTAACGGGGCAAAAATTATTCCCGCAATCGTTGGCGGGATAATAATCATTGGATTTTTAATAATATTCGGCACTTGCAGCATGGAAGTTCCAATACCTAATGCTAATAGCCCAGACATTTTATTTTCGCGGTAACTGCTAACAGCAAATCCAACCATTTGAGCTGCACAACCAATTGTTGCCGCTCCTGCTGCAATTCCTTCAAGCCCCAACATCAAAGCAATTGCCGCACTTGAAATAGGAGCCGTTAATGCCCAACCCATCAATACGGCTACTAAGATACCCATTACAATAGGCTGTTGTTCAGTGGCCCACATGATGACAGATCCTAATGAATTCATCCCGGCATTTATTGGAGGACCTATAAAGGTTGCAACAAGAAATCCTGTGAGTATTGTTACAAAAGGCGTCACCAGGATATCCACTTTTGTTTCTTTTGAGACCATCTTTCCTACTTCCGTAGCCAATAATGCTGCAACAAAACTACCGGCAGGTCCTCCTAATTGGGCCCCGGCTGCCCCAGCAATAAGTGCAGAAAACAACACTAAAGGAGGCGCTTTCAAGCCATATGCTACTGCTGCCCCAATTGCCGGACCCATCATACTCATTGCCAATATTCCCATATCTGTGAAGAAAGTCCAGCCTGCTTGATCCCCAACTGTTTTAATAATCAGGCCAATTATAAGCGAGGAGAAGAGTCCAAGAGCCATATAACTCAGGCCATCAATAAAGTACACCCTTGGAGAAAGGGTCACTCCTTTTTTATGTAAAAAAGATTTCATATTCTCACTCATTCCTTTTTATTTTTCCTACCTCTATTACATTAATAATACCGAAACATAGTCGATATATACTAGTAGAATATTCTAGCTTTTGTTAAAAGGTTGTTGTGGATTTTGTAGAATTATGTCTATAATTACTTTAAAATATCAGACTTTTAACAAAACATATAAAATTCGAAAGTCTTTTATGTTTTAGGGGGGTAACATGAAAACAATTAGAGGTAGAGTTAGATTTATTTTATTGACTGCCATTACAGGGCTCATCATCGTATTGCTATTTAATTTCTTTTTCTACTTTACGCAATCCAACGCAAAAGAGCAAGAAGCCGCTCTATTTGAAGCTGTGAATGGTAGTAAAGAAATAAAATTCGGTTTCTCAGACACTAGGAAAAATGAGCAGGAGTTCTTACGGGTGCCAAGTGACGAAACTTCCGCCGTCATGAAGGAAAACCTTGAAAACATTAAGCAGGAAGCAGCAGAAATGCAGAAGCAGTTCGCAGAATATGAAGAAATTGCTAGTCGGTTTGCACAAATTGAAACAGCAGCTTCCGATTATATGAACGAATTTGTCCCTTTAGAAGAGCTGTATAAAGAGATAGGTTATACAGAGTTTACGGGGCTTCAAGGGGAAATGAACGGTGTCATCCGAAATTTGGTTATTAATGTACGAGGTGCCAATCGCGAGGATCTGAATGCTACACTTATGAACCTTCGCCTTTTTGAACAACAATATATGGCGACAAAACAGGAAGCAAGATTTAGAGATTTCATGAAAAGTGCTGAGACATTTAAGGAGCAATTGGACGCAACCGATTTGCCAGATTCACAAAAAAATGGTCTATTGGAGCTCTACAATCCTTATGTACAGTCAATGACTAACCTTTATAATAACTACAACTCTTCATACGGCTTTATAAGAAGTTTTGAAGAAATCAGTAATGGGGTTGAACAAAGCGTAAATGAAGTGGAAGCTGCGGTGATGGACGTACAATCAAGTCTTCAAGAGGAATCAAATCGCAAGCTTCAGACCATTATGTTGCTAACCTTAATAATAAGCGGGCTATTATTAGTGTTTTTAAGTTCTACAGGCTATTTCCTAAATAGAAAAATAGCTTCTTCTATTCGTTCGTTAAAAGATGGTGCATCCAAGATCGGAGAAGGCAATTTTGCTTACAGAGTACCAATTACAACGAAAGATGAAATGGCTGACTTAGCAATAACATTTAATAGTATGGCTGAAAAGGTACAGATTTCACTTTTAAAAGTTATGGAAGCGACTGATAAGCTTCAATCCTCTTCCCAAAACCTTGCTGCAATTTCTGAAGAGACGACCGCTCAGTCCACAGAAGTGAACGAAGCCATCAAACAAGTAGCCATAGGTTCAAGTGAACAGGCACTTCATCTCGATGAAAGTACAGAAATCCTAAAGCGAGTAAAGGCCGCAGTAGAACAGGCGAATCAGTTAAGTATAGATATTAAGAGTAAGGCCGATCATGCAAGAACAATGGGAGAAGACGGGCTAACAGTAGTAAAGGATTTATATAACTCTTCTGAACAATTTCTTAATCTGGCCAACCACCTAACGGAACGTGTGCAACAAGCTACAAAACAGTCGCAACAAATTAATTCTATTGTCGCTACCATTCAGGAAATCGCCGAAAACACAGACCTGCTTGCACTTAATGCTGCCATTGAATCAGCTCGTGCAGGGGACGCTGGTCGTGGTTTTGCCGTGGTTGCACAAGAGGTTAGAAAATTGGCTGAACGCTCCAAGCATGAAGCGTTGTCTATTAAAAAGCTAGTAACAGAAATGGGCAAGCAAATGGGTAAGCTTTCAGATGACGCCCTACAATTTAACGAATACAGGGATCTCCAACAGGAGTCGGTAAATCAAACGAAAACCTCTTTTGAAAAAATTGCCGGAAATGTTATGGAGATTAACAATAAGGTAGACGATGTGCAGGAAGCAATTGTACATGTAACAGAATCAAACAAGCAGCTTGAAGAAAAACTATCAGAAGTCCATTATATTTCCGAAGAGGCAGCCGCAACTTCAGAACAGGTAAGTGCTTCGAGCGAACACCAAATAGTCGCTATTGAACAAGTGAACGAAGCAGCTATCTCCCTATCGGATATAGCCATTGAACTTCAAGAAGAAGTCAGTCAGTTTACGGTGGAAGATGAGAAAGAACTTTCAGTAGAAGAGTCTGACCACACAGATGAAAACCTACAGTACGAGGAATTAGAAGAAGACACCGTTTCTTACCATTACGATGACGAAGAAACTCAAAAAGAAAACTGGATACACCAAGAAGCAGCTGCCTCTATTGAACAAACTGAAGAAAAAGAAAATAAATAAATGTAAAAAAGGTTTGCCTTCTTCACGGAGGCAAACCTTTTTCATTTATTAGAGGCTCAGTTAAAACCCGCTGTTCCTTTCCGCAAATGGCTTCGCTTTCCTAGGGGCCCTGCTGGAGCCTCCTCGGCTACGCCTGTGGGGTCTCCACCTAGCGCTATCTCCCTCAGGAGTCTTCGCCTCTTGCTCCAATCCACAGCTAGAAATAACAAGAACAATAGAGTTCATTCTTTCAGTTAACTCAAATACCTAATTATAAACCTTATGTTTAATGAAGAAACCTTTGATTGAAGTGGAAGGCGCGTAGACGCCCGCGGGAGGAAGGGACAGGTGAGACCCCGCAACGGAGTGAGGCTCACGGACCGCCCGCAGGCAAGCGAAGCGCCTGGAACGGAAATCAACTGGATTATCTGCTTTCTTATCTTTTAAAAAAAGATTACTCCAGGTTTCCCCTTCGTAATCTTTACTCACACTTATTTAATTTTCACAGAAGAAATAATCTCCATCATGCTCTTCGTACTAGCTTCCATATTGCCCGTTTCTGTTACCGTTGTCATTTTTACTCCACCCAAGCCCACTGTCACTTCGTAAAGCTCTTCCTCTTCCCCATCAACAGGAGAAACCAGCAAGTAACCTAAACGACCTTCATCAGGTACGGTATGATCTACTAATATATCAGAGAGATTCACTTTTGTAGAATCATATAATACCTCTGAATCTTTTGGTTCAAATGGGTTTACAAACAAAAGGTAAGTTTGTTCGTCCTCTGTAAGAACAATATTGTTCTCCGATTCCGAATCAATGGTAAACCCAGTGGGTAAATGATAAGCAAATATATCTGTATCCTCAGAAGTATCTAGTGGTTGCGCTTTAAATGTGTCCTCAAAAGTATCAACAGATTTTTGTGCGGCGTCTTCAATAGACACAGAGCAACCTGTTAAAAATAGTAATGATAAAAATAAAATAGAAATAATGGCTCTTCCAAATGTCAAACTCTCCACTCCTTTTAGTACAAGTACAATAAGACCAGAAAATACACACCAAACTTATCATACCTATAAATCTTCACCCTTGACAAGGATAAGTTGGAATTGTCACTTAATTCCCCTATTTTATGATAGACTAGAAAATAGGTAAATAACAAGAGGTACTATTTGGAGGGATTGTAATGAAATTTACTGTTTACCTTGCTGGTGAGATCCATACTAATTGGAGAGAAGAATTAATAGACAAAGCACAAGCACTGGATCTTCCTTTACAGTTTGTAGGACCAATGACAGACCACGAGCGCTCAGACAACATAGGAGAAGCGATTATGGGTACACAGCCTAGCTCTATTGCAAAAGATGAATCCGCATCTCAAATCAATAATCTTCGTACGGAACTCTTAATGAAAAAATCTGACCTTGTTATCGCCCTATTCGGAGAGAAATATAAACAATGGAACACTGCGATGGACGCAAGTGCCGCCATTAGTCTACAAAAACCGCTTATTTTAATTCGTCCGGAAAACCTTCATCATCCGTTAAAAGAGTTATCTAATAAAGCAAATGTAACCGTAGAAACAGTCAACCAAGCCTTAAAAGTACTTACCTATGTATTAGAATAGAAGCAGGCTCCTTAAGCCTGCTTTTTCTCATTATATATCCATTGTCCAATCAATAGCTTACTAACATGTTGGAACATTTCTATCCTTGAAACAGCACCTTCTGTGAAAATTCCCAATGCTCCTTCATGTTTCCTAATGTCTTTTCGCTGACAGTACTCATCCATTATGTCACCCAGCTCTTTACCTGTTAAAATCTCCTGTTTAAAAGCATCAGGAAGAGGTATTCTGGCACCACCAGCTATGTATTCCATACCATCTTTAGCAACTAGAGCCCCCCAATTACAGACCATTACACTAGCGGATGGTGTGGAATCAAGAACCACGCCACCTTCAAGTCCGATGGCAAAGTCGGCATCTTCTATTTCTTTTAGAGCTCCTCTCGCACGATGCAATGCCCCTTCAATCGTTTCTTGATCTGTCATGGGTTGTTTACTTACACCAGATTCTACCTCTAGGTTAATTGTTTCAGCTTCCATCTCAAGCTCTCTCATTGCATTATGCACAGCCTTGTATTTTGCTGGGTTTCTTGAACCGACTACCACTTTCATCTTAATCTCACCTTTCAATTAAAAGAAAAACGATGGGGATCCCCATCGCTTCCCAAATATAATATAATTATCTGCTTCTAATGGAGTCTACTGTGGACTGGTCCGCAGATTTTACAAGTTTGACAATGAGCTCTCTTGCCGCGGCATAATCATCCACATGAACCATGGAAGCGTGTGTGTGAATATATCGTGAACAAATTCCCACTACCGCTGAAGGAACTCCCTCATTGGATGTGTGGACACGACCGGCGTCTGTGCCACCTTGAGAGATAAAATATTGATAAGGAATGCTGTTAGATTCAGCCGTATCCAAGACAAAATCTCTCATACCAGTGTGAGTTACCATAGAGCGATCATAAATACGCAATAATGCACCTTTGCCTAAATGGCCGAATTCTTTCTTATCTCCAGTCATATCGTTTGCAGGTGAAGCGTCAAGCGCAAAGAAAATATCAGGCTTAATCATGTTAGCAGCTGTCTGTGCTCCACGTAAACCTACTTCTTCCTGAACCGTAGCTCCTGAGTAAAGGATATTTGGTAATGTTTCACCTTGAAGATCTTTCAATAGTTCAACGGCAAGTCCGCAGCCATAACGGTTATCCCAAGCTTTAGCCAGAATCTTCTTCTCATTTGCCATGGGTGTGAACGGGCAGATAGGCACAATCTGTTGGCCTGGTTTGATGCCGATGTTAATTGCGTCTTCTTTATTGTCGGCACCGATATCGATTAACATATTTTTAATGTCCATTGGCTTGGCGCGTTTTGCTTCATCTAAAAGATGCGGAGGAATCGATCCAATAACACCAATAACTGGACCATTGTCTGTCATTACTTGCACACGTTGAGCAAGCAAGACTTGGCTCCACCAGCCGCCAAGTGTTTGGAATCTTAACATTCCGTTTTCTGTAATGGAAGTGACCATAAAGCCGACTTCATCCATGTGGCCTGCGACCATGACTGTTGGGCCAGTTTCGTCGCCTTTTTTCACTCCAAATATACCACCAAGTCGGTCTTGGACCACTTCATCTGAGTACTTTTCCAATTCACTGCGCATAAAGCGGCGCACATCATGTTCAAAGCCAGGTGCCCCTTGCAGCTCCGTTAATGTTTTAAATAAAGTCAATGTTTCCTGATTCAACTAAGTCAGCTCCTTTTATCAAAACCTATATGTAGAATGATCTTTTATATTTCGTTAGATTATCGAAATATTTTAACTATATTGTATCGAACTTTCTCTATTGTTTCCAGCTTTAGCATGACATTTATTTGTTTTACAAGTTATACTATTAGTAAGATAGGCAGAATCAATTCAACTCATCAGCTACTCCCATTTGAAAAGGCTTACTTAGAAAACGAGTATGATATATGGAAGGATGATACGAAATGAAATGGAAAGCACTACTAATTGGTGCTGGAATTGGTGCAGCAGCCGCATATCTTTTTACGGAAGCATCAAAGCAGCAAGCCATAAAACCTGAAAAAGCGTTAAAAATTGCCAAGGAAGCTTTTAAAAAGCGAGGCCCTGTTGATGGCTCCTGGATCCAGATGGTGCCGGAAACGATTATTCGAAATGATATGTCCTACTCCATCTACAGAGGTGGAATTTCTCGTAGAATAGAGGACGTCTTGGAGCAATATGAATTTATTGTCGACAAGAATACGGGAGTCATATTGGATGTTAGTCAATTAAAATGAACTCATGCCTGGCAGCTAAAAAGCTGCCAGGTCTTTTTTATCTTATCCGTTCTATTTTTTCGTGTATTTCAAAGGATTCATTCCATTTTACTGCACGGTAAAATGCATCATGATAAAAGGTAAACCACGCATTCCTTCTTATTCCCTCTTTAATCCACTTCTCTTTCGCTTCTATTGACGTCATTGGAAAATCATCATAGGCAAGGACCCATAAGGACGGGGAATGGGCGTGGGTAGGCATGAGATCTGCCATATGAATAAGGCTTTCCTCCCCTTGTGTCATTTCAATGATGGCATGTCCATCACTATGTCCGCCGGTATGTATCATTTTTATCCCATTGATGATGGTTGTCTCACCTTGAAATGTTTTTACCTGATCTTCAATTCCTTGCCAATTCATCTCCCAATACGTATTTCTTGAACGTATATTAGGGTTTCTCATTTCATTCCATTCAACCTCTGTGGCATATATGGTTGCATTTGGAAATACAGATGCGTACTTGTTTTTTTCTGCATCCCATTTGGTCAGTCCACATACATGGTCAAAATGAAGATGAGTCATAATGACGGTGTCTATGTCTTCTGGTGTCAACCCAATTTTGTGTAGATCTTCCTCCACCGACGACTCTTCCGTTGCACCATAGTTTCTTCTTTGTTTTTCAGAGAGCTTCCCCTTCCCAAGTCCTGCTTCAATTAGAATATTGCGTTCCTCTGTTTGAACAAGAATAGGATCCGTTCTAAGCTCTATCTGATTTTTGTCATTCACAGGATACCTTTTTGACCATAGAGCCTTCGGGACCACTCCGAACATTGCACCACCGTCTAGATGCGTTACTCCACCGTTTAACCAAGTCAGCTTCCACTTACCGAATGTTAGCGTTTCCATATCAGCCATCTCCCTCTTTGTACAATTTTTATGTATGTCTTTATTGTATCAAAAAAAGAGAACTTTTCGCGAACTTACTGGCGTATCAATTTCAAGAAAATAATCTCATCGCCTTATCAAGTTTAATATAGACTTCATCCACCTTATGAAGACAATTCCGGAACAAAATCTAAGCTGACATTGTCTTCATCTACCCTATGAAGACAATTTTATAGTAAAGTCCAGCCTGAGATTGTCTTCATTCACTTTATGAAGACAATTTCGTCATAAATATTAATATGAGATTGTCTTCATTATTCTTCTTACTTGTTTAATGAGGCTGTTGATGCCCTAAAGCTATGTCTCCAACGTTTCCACAGGTTGGTCTTCAGCGCCAGTCAGGCTCTCGTAGGAAGTCGAAGGTTCTTAATAAGAAATCAACCACTAAACAACAAAAAAGCGCCCTTCCACTAAAAGAAAAGGACGCTTCGCCATTTATTCATTCTGGATATTTTACCTCACAACGATAAATAGGGAATCCCTTGCTAGAAAACTTCTCCTCGTATTCCGTCATGATATTGCCTTCAAACTCACTATTATGAAGGTCTAGACTAACATATTTCAATAATAACCCATACTCAGAAAAGCTCATCAACGAATACTCAAAAAGTCCACGGTTATCTGTTTTAAAGTGAATTTCACCTTGTGGAACCAGTACTTCATTATACAGGTCCAAGAACCCTTTGTAGGTTAACCTTCTCTTTTCATGTCGGGTTTTTGGCCATGGATCAGAAAAGTTCAAATAAACTCTGTCCACTTCACCGGCCTCAAAATATTCAGATAGCTTTTGTGCATTGACATTTAACAGTTTGACGTTTGGAATATCAGCTGCTACTGCTTTTTCCAATGCTTTTACAATAACACTTTCAAATAATTCTATGCCGATATAATTTATGGAAGGATTAGCTTTTGCCATTTCCGTAACAAATGTTCCTTTTCCCGTTCCCACTTCAATGTGGATCGGGTTGTCATTTCCGAAAATTTCACTCCACTTCCCTTTTTTGCTTTCAGGATCTGGAATGCAGTAATAGGAATTATCGGCAATAAAATCTGCTGCCCATGGTTTGTTTCTGAATCTCATGTCGTTTGGTCACCTCGGTGTTTTATTAGTTTATAGTCGATGACAGAAAAAAACCGATCGCGATGGACCGATTCTTTTGTCGTGTATAAGAATGATAAATAAACAAAGGCTAGTACATATATAAAATAAAGGAGTGCTGACAAATGCCGTTAAATTATCATGATCAAATACATCTTCTAAAGGATATTTTGGCGGATCATCAAATTGATTGCTGCGGTTCTGTTGCTGAATACGAGCAGTTGGAGCGCGTCATCAAATCATTAATGGTCAATAATGAGATCGATCATAATGTAAAGAATATCTTGCAGGATATCTATACTTATAGCCAAGCAGGCATCAATTCCAGCAACGATCATGATCACAATCAATTGCATCAATCAAAATTCACCAACTGGATCGATAGCATCGATCAATATTCATAGTTCAACCGGTAAAAGTCTTTCCAAATAGTTCAACCAGTTCTGTTTCTCTTTTTCAATATCTTTATGGTGATACCATTGTACGGATAGTATAGTCTGTGCTATCACATACCAGTGCATACGGTGGCGCAAATCGTCTGTAAGTGGTATCCCATAAGTGGAAAGCCAGTCATTCCACTCCTGTTCTGGAATATACCAATATAATAACATGCATAAGTCTATGGCTGGATCCGCTATAACAGCTCCATCCCAATCAATTAAGAAAAGCTCTTGATTATCGGAAAGCAACCAATTGTTATGGTTAAGATCACAATGGCAGACTACCTTATCTCTGAACTGAACATTTTTAATTTCCTTTGTAAGAAAATCGAGTGATTTTTGAATCACGTCCAAAGAAAAGAGATCTAAAGCCATCCCATTCTTAATATCTTCCAGTATAGTCGATGGCTCCACAGGTTCTTTGCCCAATCGAGTAAGCATATCAAGCAACTCTTTGGAGTGGTGAATCTTGTGAAGAAGCTGAGCCACTGTTTCCATATTCATGTCGTTTGGTTTAAGTTCTCTTGCACTTATCCAGTGCTGAGCCGTAATGACATCTCCATTTTCCAGGCGTTTCGTCCAGACCAATTTGGGGACAATTCCCTCTGCTGAAAGAACAGCCAAAAATGGCGATGAATTCCTTTTAAGGAAGAGCTTTTTCCCTTCATTTTGAGCGAAATACGCATCTCCCGTCAAACCACCCGCAGGACTGATTTTCCACTCATCACCTAATAAATGTTCCAACCATTTCACCTTCAATTTCAACACAACTTTTCATTATCAAATATTAGAAAAGCGCAAGCGCTACATAAGAATTTTCATATTAATAACTTTTTTAAGCAAAAAAACAGCTATTGAACAATTTCGCAATAGCTATCTTTTAAATTTTATCGTTATTTCCCAATTAAATCAAGTCCTTGTGTAACAATTAATATTGTGCCAATACAACCGTGCTGATGGGTGGCACTTGTACTTCATTGTTTACTTTGCGGATTGGTAAATCGCTTGCTGTACTGCCTTCTGCAAGAACTTCCCACTCTCCTGAAAATGGAATGGTTACGTTTTCCGTATTCGTACCGTTATGGAAAATAATCAGTAAATGGTTGTACTTTCCATACTGTTTCACATCATTAAGGTGATACATGAGCAGATTTCCTTTATCTAGCGGAAAACGCACATGTCTTTTTACTTCCGTAACTGTCGATAAACGAAAAGCTTTATGTGCTTTTCGAAGCGAGATTAGCCCCCTCACATAAGCCACATTCTCTGAGTAACGATTTTTTCTTTCCCAATCTAAGCTATTGATAGAATCTGGAGATTTATAGCTGTTCTCTTCCCCGCCTTTTGTCCGGAAAAACTCTTGCCCTGCATGTAAAAATGGGATGCCTTGAGATAGGAGTGTGACGGAAGCGGCAAGGCGATGACGCTTTATTCTTGTTTCTTCATTTTCATGGCTATTGCAGACAGCTATTTTATCCCACATTGTATGATTATCATGGGATTCAATATAGTTGATTGATTGAGCAGGATCAAGGAATAGTCCTTTATGGTTCGGATCAATTTGTACACTACCTGCAAGCGATTGTTTTAACAGAGCAATTTTGTGGGTATTGCCAAGCGCAAATCCCCTGTCGAATAAGTTGAACGTACTACCTTTTACCGAATCGCGAACCATGTCATTAAAGAATGCGATTCCAGGCATCTTCTTTGCATTGAGTATCATTGCTTTACGGTCAGCGGCTAAAGGGGTGTTCAGTTCCCACCCTTCTCCAAGGATGATGGCTCCTGGTTTGATGACAGATACCGCCTCTTTTACTTCATTTATTGTCTGAACGTCTAATATTCCCATCAAGTCAAATCGGAAACCATCCACATCATATTCCTGCAACCAGTATCGAATGGAATCCAGAATAAATTTACGTACCATTTTCCGTTCGGATGCAATGTCATTTCCTACTCCCGTTCCGTTTGATGGCATTCCATGCTCATCATGGCGAAAATAATAACCAGGCACTATTTTTTCAAACGAGGAGTCCTCGCGGATATACACGTGATTGTATACAACATCCATAATGATCCTTAAATCTTTATGGTGCAACGTATTTATTAGATTTTTCAGTTCCAATATTCGAGAGTAAGGGTCATTTGGATCTAGCGCATAACTTCCTTCAGGTACATTAAAAAGTAGAGGGTTATACCCCCAGTTATAGTCCTTATCAGGTTCTGCTTCGTCTACACCGCCAAAGTCATTCAATGGCAATAACTCAATATGAGTTACTCCTAGACTTTGGAGATAAGGAACGCCTGTCATTCCGATTTCGGACACCTCTACAGGATCCTCTGTAAAAGCGGCATATTTACCCTTATGAACCATTCCGCTTTTTGGATGAGAGGAAAAGTCTCGAACATGCAGCTCGTAAATAATGGCATCTGTTGCATCGTTAAAAGGAAGCATTGACACTTTTGGAACGTTTATTCTCTCTTTATCTACAATCACTGCAGACTCACTATTTATAGTAGAGGCAATCGCATACGGATCGACGGCTTCCCGCCATACAAGATTCACGCAAACCAGGTATGTGTAATAAAAACCTTCTAAATCTCCCTGCACCGTAATTCGCCATATCCCCTTTTCCTCACGAATTAGGCTATAGAAAATGCTCTCCTTACTTTTAGGAGCTACAAGTTTTATTTTCACTGCAGATGCCGTCGGCGCCCAAAGGGTAAAGGTGGTTTCCCCCTTTTGATATTGCGCCCCAAGGTCATCCTTTTCATAATAGAATGCTTCATCAAATGCTTGAGAGCGGATAACTGCCCCGATTTGCAAATCTGTTTTCCTACTATGTTCATCTATAATCATATATTTGGAGCCTATGGTGATTGGCATATTTGTTTTACATATATATTTAACGGAGCTCTGGAGCGTTTTTCTGTCTATAATTTCAAGCGGGTAAGTTGATTTTTCATCTGATAGGGTAAAGGAAGCTGATTCTCCATTAAAACTTCCGTTAGGCAAAAGAATAGTGATCTGATCCATTTCATCTAAATAAGCCTCGAATTCTCTTTTGATGAAAATCATGCATTTCCCTCCCTGTCTCCTAAAAGTGCGATTCTTTTAGAACTGACCATCTTCTATATTATTCAAGCATGGTCATGACCTTGACATATATTCATACAATTCTTCATTATTGCCATTCTGGTCTGTCTATATAAGTGGACTGACAATGAGAAAGCAACGCCCCAGCCGCTTTTAGCTGACTATGTTTTAATGGAAGTTTGTTAGCCCGCATTTTCTCAAACCATTTTACATATGTACGTTTATCTACCACTTGTACATCTGCTGGCCCATCCGTTATGTCAATATACCCTTTTGGGTGCAACAATAGCTTAGTAACAGGCAAGCTCACATCATATAGTGGAAGAATATTTTTAATAATGGACCCCATCCTGTTGAGACTAATCGTTGGATTTACTATTTTTCTTTCCTTTTCTTTTTCCCGAATGGACCAGAAGCGGTCATTATTTCCTAAAACCACACTCTCTTCTTGCTCCTCCATGTAATAGAGACCGATAATTTCGTTTGGGGTAATAAGGATGATTTCAAGTTCCACTGGTGCATGCTTCACTAAAAAGATAGGTTTATACATCACAAAAAACGTATCCGGGAACCTTTGCAAAAAATATTTCAGTAACCATTCACGTTTATAATTCTTCTGCAGATAGGACATTTCTCTGATGGTGGAACTTGCCCATTTTAGCTGGAGCGGAAGAATGGAATCAAGAAATTGTTGTTTTCTCTCCTCAGGCGTCTTACTGCCTGAGACATGGGGAAGTTCCCACTCTTCCTCCTGTTCGTCATCAACTTTTAGGATGTTACCAGTGAACAGCTCATCTTCTTGTTCTTTTTTCCTGAAGGACTTCATAAGGCTGATTAACCTGCCATCTTTTGAGGATGTTATCTCCGTTTGATCATTAGGAGAAGGACTCTTTATATCAACCGGGCTTCTTAACATCTCTTGGTAGGTATTCCATTGTTGCTTTTTTAACCTGATATATTGGTTTGGATAGCGATATATATCGGCTTCATAACGGGTGATATAATCTTGTAATTTTATTAATTGTGCCAATGGCGGTCACTCTTTTCTATAATAAATAATGAATGGCTGCAGGTAATATTATGGCGTATAGTAATGCAGATAGTGTCATGCTGATGGAACTGAATGCCGCTTCCTCTTCTCCATATTCCATGGCTTTAGCAGTCCCAATCCCATGTGCAGCGCACCCAAGCCCCACTCCAACTCCTAAATAGTGGGTTATCCCAAGTCTTCTCATCAAGACTGGCCCAAACAATGCACCAAAGATGCCACTTAGTATGACGAGCGCTGCCGCTAAGCTTGGTATCCCCCCTGTAAGGTCAGCAATTTCCATAGCGATAGGGGAAGTCACGGATTTCGGAAGGAACGATGCGGAGTATACGGAAGGAAGACTAGCCACCTTTACATACAAGAAGCCAGAAACCATGCCGGCAACTATTCCAGATAATAATCCTGCAATCAACGGGATTCGATAACGGATAATTTTTGAACGTTGATGGTATAGGGGGTAAGCAAGCGCGACAACCGCCGGGCCGAGCAACTCCTGAATCCACCAACCTCCCAGCATATATGTATCATATGATATATCAGTCAAAAGCAAGCCAATAATAATTACTAGAGTCGTAGTGGCGACAGGATTGAAAATAGGCATACGAAATCGGTTATAAATATGTCTCATTGCCAGAAAAACTAGGAAGGTAGTAAGGATGAACAAGAAACTAAACCAACTATTCATCATCCATCACTCCTGTTGCTTCTGTCTTATTATCGACAGATGCTGCCGTTTTTTGAGCAACCAATCCCGAACATACCAACACGATAATGGTTCCTACTAAAAGAGCAAGCAACATAATCATTCCTTCTGTTCCTGATAGAATGCTAAAGTAGTCCATCACTCCTACAGTGGCGGGCACAAAAAACAAAGGGAGATATGTAAGCAATACATTCGCTCCGTCTTGCAAATACCTCTCCTTTGCTACACCTGTCAAAAGCAGCATAAGCAGAAAAACCATTCCAATAATACTACCTGGGACCGGGATGTCACAAGTACTTTGTAGTACTACACCAATTTTGTAAAACAAATAAAATACTGCTACTTGAATTAATAATTTCATTCCCCTCATTTTCAAATCCTACTCCTATACTAAAGAAAAAATTTCCTTTTCTTCATATTTGGGCAATCTGTTTAGATGTGTTTCATATAAAATGATAGTGTTCACGTTAAACGTCTCTTTCTGCGAACTGTGGACAGGAATCAGATCATGATTAATGGATCCTGGTCCCTTCCACTTCCTTGCAATGGTGATATGAGGATGAAATGGCCGTGAGTCAAGCTGGAGTCCAACCACCTCACAAGCATCATATACAGATTTTCGCAACTGATTAAGTTCCATTGACTTTTCGATACCGTACCAAAAAATTCGTGGTGACTGAGGGTTCCCAAATGTGCCGAGCTCACTTAATGTGACCGAAAAATGTTGATGATTTGCGGCAGTTTCTGAAAGAAAGGCTGTCAATTTTTCTTTTTGTCCTTCTTCCAAATCACCTAAAAATGCGAGCGTGATATGAAGGTCTTCCGGATGCACCCATCTTGTAAACGGAAAGTGACTCTTTAATTCTTTGATATATAAATGAAACGCTTCCTTTAACGGTTGTGGAAGAGGTACAGCAACAAAATAATGAGTTTGTGTTGTCATTTTCTCACCCTTCTTATTTTACCAGATATCTTCTATTGTCTTGCATATTATCTTAGCACCAAACAGACGATATAGTTAGTTTTATGTTAATCCCATAATAAGCTATGTGCTTAGTCCGTTTAAATATTTTATGATACAATACGGATTATTAGAGTCATGTAAGAGAAAGGTTGTGCGTAGTCGTGAAAGTTGTTTCAAATATGGCTGATTTAATTGGAGATACTCCGCTTGTCAAGTTGAACCGTATTGTGCCTGAAGGAGCGGCAACAGTTTACTTAAAATTAGAATTTCAAAACCCTAGCGGCAGTGTAAAAGATAGAGCTGCGTTTAATATGATTATCCAGGCAGAAAAGGATGGCCTCATCAAACCTGGTGCAACCATCATTGAACCAACTAGCGGTAATACCGGGATTGGTTTGGCGATGAATGCAGCAGCAAGAGGATATAAAGCGATATTGATCATGCCGGATACGATGTCTAAAGAACGGATTAACCTTTTGAAAGCATATGGTGCAGAAGTAGTATTAACACCAGGCGATGAAAAAATGCCAGGTGCTATTAAAAAAGCCCAGGAGCTTGTTAAAGAAATACCTAACAGCTTCATGCCGATGCAGTTTGAAAACCATGCCAATTCTGATGCACACAGAAAGTCTACGGCACTCGAAATTATTGATGGCATGGAACAAATCGGCAAGCCATTATCCGCTTTCGTAGCCACTGCTGGTACTGGCGGAACCATTACTGGGACAGGAGAAGAGTTGAAAAAGCATTATGAAGGGTTGACTGTCCATGTCGTGGAGCCTGCAGGATCACCTGTCCTTTCCGGCGGGAAGCCTGGCAAACATAAGCTTGTGGGAACTAGTCCTGGGTTTATTCCGGATATCTTGAATCAGGAAGTATATGATGAGATTTTCAAGATTGAAGATGAGGATGCATATGAAATCACTCGTAAGCTTGCTCGTCATGAAGGGATTTTGGTTGGACCATCTTCTGGTGCTGCTTGTTATTCTGCGATTGAGGTGGCCAAAAGGTTGAATCCTGATGATGTTGTGGTGTGTATCGCATGCGATACGGGGGAAAGATATTTGTCTACGGACCTTTTTGATTTTGAGAATGAATAAAGGAAAAGACCCTTGGCTGAAGTAGCTGAGGGTCTTTGTCATTTATTTCGCTGCTGGCACTCGCTTTCCGCAGTGCGCTGCTGGAGCCTCCTCAGCTCACGCAAAGGCCTCTGAAAAAGTCTTTGAATTTAGATATTATTTAGACTCCGCTGTGGATTTCCGCAAATGGCTTCGCTTTCCTAGGGGCTGACGAGAGCCTCCTCGGCTTCGCCTGCGGGGTCAGAAGTTTACCACTACCTCCCGCCGGAGTCGAGTGCCTTCCGATCCAATCCACTCATTTTTATGAACTTATGAAGCTTTTGCGAGTTGTTTTTTATCTGCTTGGTTGATCATCAGGATGAACACTAGTCCGCACATGGTTAGAAGGCCGAAGAACAAATAGACATGTGCAACGGAATAGTACTCTGCAATAAAGCCGCCAAAGAACGTACAGAACCAACTGCCTAACCCATTACCGATGGCAGTGTATAGAGAAACCGCCGTTGCACGAGCAGAGGTTGGGGCGATATCCCGTACAAACTGCAGCGCTGCAGGTATGAAGAGGCCAACAGAAAAACCTTGGGCAATCGTAGTTGCATACACCACATACAGTGGCGGTTCAAAGAAATAAAGCACCCAACGAATCATCGCAATGGACGCCGCACTGATCATGATTGTATGAAGGCCAAAGCGCGCAATCCACTTGCCTGCCACCCTCATAAAAGGGGCCTCACTTCCGGCAGCAAGTAAGAAGGCAATCCCTACTCCGGTAACAGTGCCTCCTATATCAGTAATAAACAGGCCAAAGTAAAAGTTGTTGGCAAATACGGGACCGAATACAAGAAAAGTTGTTACAAGGAACATCACAAACTTAGGCAACTTCATGAGCGTTCCGATACCATCACGGACATTGACACTGATTGTCTGACTTTCCTTCGGTAAAAAGCTCGACACGACCGTGCCAATCAATAAAGCTATCGCAAAGGTAAAGAATATTACTTTTAAGGAGAAGAAATCAGAAAGCCATCCCGCAACTAGAACAGCCACAGCAAAACCTATCGCTCCCCATAACCTGATGGAACCATAATTCCCTTTTGTCCTTTGAACATAATTAAGGGTAATGCTGTCTGAAATGGGTACAAGGGCGCTTTGCGTAACAGCCAACAGAAACGCGACAGCCAGCAAGGCGCCATAGCTCTCCATAAATGAAAAAGCAATACCTGTTACTGCTGTAAGAAAAAGCGTCCAAAGCAGGATCTGTTTTGGTTTTTGGGTATAGTCGCTAAAGACTCCCCACAATGGTTGTACGAATATCATCACAACAGGACTGATCGACATGATCATCCCGATTTGGGATCCACTCAGCCCCACATCTTCTTTCAAATATACGGTTAACAATGGGAATAGAGCCCCAAAGCTGAAAAATGTTAAAAAGTAAAAACTGTAAAAATAGCGAGTTGTTTTGTCTTTTATTGAGGCATTACTCATGATTTATCCTTCTTTCTTCTCGTCAAATAAAGGAAAAAGTAAAAGGCTACCGCCCCATAGGGAAGTAACCTTTACATTCTACCATAATTATATTTCGGATAAATATGTTATTTTGCTAATTCATGGATTGCTTGTGCATAAATGGCCGTCGCCTTGATGAGGTCCTCAATGAAAATATGTTCATCTTTTTGATGCGCCACATCCTCCCTGCCAGGAAATAACGGACCAAAAGCTACACCAGCTTCAAGCGATCTGGCATATGTCCCGCCACCGATGGACAATAATTCCGCTTTATCTCCAGTCTGTTCTTCATAAACCTTTTGAAGAGTTTGGATAAGCTTGTGATCCTGTGGCACATGGTGTGCAGGGGAAACATTGAATTTTTTCACGTCAAAGCCATACGCCTCTGCCTCTTTACGCAACTGCTCTTCCACTTTCTTCGTATCGCATGTAACAGGAAAGCGAATGTTTACCCCTAAAGTGCCGATAGATGCTTCGCGGTTATAACGGAAAACACCTGTGTTGATGGTTAGGTCGTCGGTAATCTCGTCGTGGAAATTGATGTTAAGCTTTTTCCCACGTGAATCAAATGCAAGCTTTTCACTGATAAAACCGACATAAGATGCGCCAATTGCATCTAATCCTACAGACTGGAGGAAGGACGCTAAGTGGTATCCTGCATTTGTCCCATTGTCCGGCTCCATCGCGTGAGCGGACACACCTTTAATGCTAAGGAACAAAGCATTGCCTTCCTTCGTATAGCCACCCTCGATACCTTTTTCTGAAATGTATTCATTAAAAGCGTGCGTGATTTCTTCCATTTCTTCTGTCACTTCAAGTGACGCTTTAGCATGATCTGGCACCATGTTCAATCGGCGACCTGAATCAAACGTTAACAAGGTGACATTTGAAGATGGCGTCTCACCTTTGAATTCAAACCCTAGCTGAATATCACCTATTCCTTTTTCCGCATAGATGATTGGGAAGTCCGCGTCAGGAGCAAATCCCATAGTAGGCATTTCTTCATGTTTAAAATAATGATCGACACACTGCCAGTTGCTTTCCTCGTCTGTACCGATAATGATGCGTACACGTTTAGATAGAGGTAGGTCCAGCTCTTTTACTATTTTTAGAGCATAATAAGCCGCCATTGTAGGCCCTTTATCATCCATCGCTCCTCGTGCGAAAATTTTTCCGTCACGGATGGAAGCACTGAACGGCTCATCTGTCCAGCCGTCTCCCTCTGGCACTACATCAACATGACATAAAATTCCAACTAATTCTTCACCCTGGCCATGTTCGATATGTCCTGCATAATGGTCGACATTTTTTGTAAGAAAGCCGTCCTCTTGCCCTTTATGTAATAAATATTGTAGCGCCTTTTCTATTCCTTTGCCAAAAGGGGTCTTAGGGCTCGCTTCTTCTTCATTCAGCACACTGTTGATTTGTAAAAATTCCTGTGTATCTTTTATCAAGGATTCTTTTCTTTTCTCTACTTCTTCCAACCAATTAATATGTCCCATTTAATTATCACCTCATTAGAAAATGAAAAAGCGTATTCATCATAAGCACAAATCCTACCAATCCTACAGCGGGATAGTACAGCCATCTTGTAACAAGATTTTGATAGTGTTCTTGAATCAGCTTCTTCCCCTTATGCATATTCAAAAATGGATGTCCCACCAATTCATCATATACTATATTTAACCACTCTTTTAGAAAAAAGAAAAACGCCATAAACAAGCCAAATGGAAGTTTTTAAAGCAATGGAATTAAACTCGGAAAAATATCATAAATCATGGCTGCAACGCATATTAATGTAAGGAAAATATAGGCTAGGATCGTCCTACGGTTTGGACCAATCAGTCCCACCATCTCACCTTTTGACACTGTAAAATCAATATTCTGCACGACAGACATTTCATCATCATACCCTGCTTTTTCTAAATGTAATGTGAGTAATTCCATATAAGCTCTCTCCTCTCACCTGTTTCATACGATGTTTTAGGTCAAAAGTTTCATATTTTTCAAAAAATTACTAGCAGAATATTGTCGAGTAGTGTAAAATAATGTATATAGACTCATAATCCAATCATTTACTCTTAACACATCCAAGACTAAATGTTAATATTGTGTAAATTGCATCATTATTCTAGAATTTTTTCCACAAAATCGTGTACAATATAAACTAACTTAATACCTAACACCTATCATTAAGAATTTAGCGAGTAGTACCATGTTAAATACCGGATAAGGAGTGGTTTTTTGAAGCCTTCAACTAACCGTATGCTAACCCGTATTAAAGCCGTCTACATGTTTATTCATGAAAAGGGAACTGTCTCTACACAGCAGTTGGTCGATGAATTTGGGATTACTCCCCGAACCGTCCAGCGTGATTTAAATGTGCTGGCATTTAATGACCTGGTTCAAAGTCCAACGAAAGGTAAGTGGACTACTACGCAGAAAAAAGTTAGGTTGACTTCATAAGACTACATATAACATTAATCAGACCATAATAAAGCCCCATTCCTTTTTTACTCGGAATGGGGTTCTTCGTTTTTATCTTCGCTGCAATAGTTCCAACTCTTCATCCGTCAGCTCACGGTACTCTCCAAGCTCTAGGTCCTCATCAAGCTTTAATTCTCCCATACTCAAACGCTTCAGGTAGGTAACCGTTTTTCCAACTGCTTGGAACATCCTTTTCACTTGATGGAACTTTCCTTCAACGATGGTAATCTCGATTTGAGATTCCGGACCAGCCTCAAGTATCTTCAGTTCAGCAGGCAAGGTTTCATAGCCATCATCTAAGGTGACCCCTTCTTTGAACGCTTCAATATCCTCTACTGTTACCTCACCATCAATTTTCGCATAATACGTTTTCGGTACATGTTTTTTCGGGGACAACAACTGGTGTGCAAGCTGCCCGTCATTTGTCAGAATAAGTAGACCTTCTGTATCTTTATCCAAGCGTCCAACTGGGAATGGTTCAAACATCTTATCCTCTTCTTGCAGGATATCCACTACGGTTTCTTGGCGGTAGTCTTCCGTTGCAGATAATAGTCCAGGTGGCTTGTGCATCATCAAGTAAATGAACTCACGGTATTCCACGATATCATCATGGACAGTTACCTCCTGCACCTCCGGATCTACATGCACCTTCGCATCCTTTACCACTTTTCCATCCACTTTTACCACACCAGTTTTCAAAAGCTTTTTCACTTCTTTTCGCGTTCCAAAACCACTGTTGGCAAGCATTTTATCCAATCTCATACTTTGTGTCGCTCCTTTCATAGGGAAAGAGGCCCCTTTGACTTGAGACCTCTATCCTCTTTCTTGTCTATTTAAAAATGAAAAACGGTTTCCGAACAGATACATTAATAAATTACTTCTGTAGCTGAGTAAGAAGTAGATGCCGGCTCCCACTAGACCACTGACAGCCACTACGATGATGGCTTGTATGCGACCTTCGCTATATGGGACAACGCCTTCTAATAATTGAAGCACTACTAGGACTGCAACAATCATGATTCCGTTGAAGATGGTCATGAGAAAACCACGTCTTAGTACCATGGAGTAATCAAATTTAGTAAACTTCTTAATAGCCCATAGATTTATCACAACACTGGCTGTATAGCCAATTGCCGTGGCAACAATAGAACCTTCCTCACCCATCAACAGGATAAGCGGATAATTCAGGACCAGTTTCAATAGCAGTCCAATCGCAAGTCCTACAACCGTATATTTCTGTCTGTTGATGCCTTGTAATACGGAGGCGGTGACTGTGAAAATTGCCAATGGTATAGCGGTCGGCGCATACCAAGTCAATAGCTGTCCACCTAAAGGATCATAAGAGAAGAATGCGGCATAAGCTGGACCTCCAAGAAGGGATAGTCCAATACAAGCCGGGACAGTCAAGAAAAGCAATATTTGCAATGTCACACTAAGCTGTTTTTGCAAACTTTGATGCTGTCCATTAATAAACGATTTTGTTATGGCAGGAAGCAGACTCAAGGCAAAAGCTGTCGCTAGTGTAATCGGAATCATGATTAATTTTTGACCGTAAGTATTGATGATTCCAAAAGCGGTATCTGCATATGTTGCAGTAAATCCTGCTAACACCATTGCATCATTGAAAGAAAATGTATCTATTAATTGATAAAGAGGCATCGCCAATCCAACGAAGACGAATGGCATTGCATAAGAAATTAATTCCTTATACATATTTTTATAAGAAAGTTCCACTGTCTCTGGGTCTTTTTCCAGCATGGAGTCCAAATTCTTTTTCCGACTATACCAGTACCAAACTAATACGACAAGACCTCCAATGGCACCGATAAAAGCAGCAAATGTTGCAAAGCCAATTGCAACAGTCATATCCCCATTTAAAACTTCCAGTATAAAATATAGACTTCCCAATAGGAAAACAATTCTTACTAGTTGTTCTACAACTTGTGATATTGCAGTTGGTCCCATGGATTCATACCCTTGAAAAAACCCACGAATCAAACTCATAACAGGAACCACCAGCAAAGCCACGCTTACCATTCTAACGACAAATGTAATATCTTCATAACTATGCTTACCTTCTTTTATGATCATAGGAGAAAGATATGGCGCCAACAGAAACAACGTTAAAAATGAAACCACTCCTGTAATACTCATGATCATAATACCCGAACGGAAAAGCTTCCTCCCCACACTATACTCACCCAAAGCATTATACTTTGCGACAAACTTGGAGACTGCGAGTGGTACTCCAAGTGTAGCGATGCTTAAGAAGACAGAATATATCACATAGGCATATGAATAAAGAGCTCCACCATCATTACCAACCATGGCATGAAAAGGAAAAATATAAACTAGACCGAGTACCCTTGACAGCATTGTTCCCACTGTCAAAATCAAGGTACCTCTCAATATATTAGATGTTGACATAAAATCCCTACCTACTATTTGTAACTTTTTGTCTAACCTTTGTATTTTAGCACACTTCTTATTGCAGAAGCACTATTTTACCATCCCGCCAGTAAACTTCTAGAGAGTGAAATCTTTGGAAAAGATAGATATGGCGTGTCGTCTTTCAAATTTTCCAGGTGTTCTTTGGTTACAACCAGTGTGAATTCGGCATTTGCATCAGCGTCCAGTAAGAGCACACCTGCTTCTTTTTGACTGAAGATAAGCCCGAATTCTTCTTCATTATTTAGGCGTATACAAAGAACATAAGCATTCATCTCTTTTTCATAGAGCCATGTATACGAGAATTTATGTATATTAGTGTTCATTTTTACTGGAATGGTTGGGACGGAAAGCAACAGGACTGGGGTTCCATTTTCCTCAGTCCAACCACCGTCATATGGAATATGTGCTTCTGAAAGATTCGGTGAATATGTCATAGGATACCCCTTTTCTTTAATGTAATCTACTTGAAATCATACGGAATGTAGCTCTTTTTGTCCAACAAGAGATTAGAGGGTATAATAGTCAACATGTACGCAAAATATAGTTGGTTGGTGAAAAAATGAAATACGATGTAATTATCATAGGCGGCGGTCCATCAGGGCTTATGGCCTCCATCGCTGCAGCAGAACAAAAAGCAAGAGTATTACTGATTGATAAAGGAAATAAACTTGGGCGGAAGCTTGCCATTTCAGGAGGCGGCCGCTGTAATGTGACGAACAGGCTTCCTGTAGACGAAATCATCAAACATATCCCTGGTAATGGGAGATTCTTATATAGCGCATTTTCGGAGTTTAATAATGAAGATATCATCAAATTTTTTGAAAAGCTTGGGATACAGTTGAAGGAAGAAGATCACGGTAGAATGTTTCCTGTTTCAGACAAAGCACAAAGTGTGGTTGACGCGCTGTTGAATAGAATGAAAGAGTTGCGGGTGGAGATGCGAACCAATACTTCTGTAGACACGGTGGAATATGATGAGGAGCGTACCCGTGGCGTGTTGTTAAAGACCGGTGAATTTTTGGAGTGCAGTTGTGTAGTCATCGCTGTTGGTGGAAAATCCGTGCCACATACCGGTTCTACTGGTGATGGATATCCTTGGGCACGCAAAGCCGGGCATACCATTACCGATTTATTCCCGACAGAGGTTCCGTTAAATTCACAAGAAAAATTCATACGTGATAAAAGATTGCAAGGTCTGTCCCTGCGTGATGTAGCTTTAAGTGTCTTAAATCCTAAAGGAAAAGTGGTAAAAACACATCAAATGGATATGATTTTCACTCACTTTGGAGTATCCGGGCCTGCAGTTTTACGCTGCAGCCAATATGTTGTAAAGACAATGAAGAAATTCGGTGTGGATCGAGTAACGATGAATTTGGATGTTATGCCTTCATTAAATGAAGAACAAGTATTTCAGCAGCTCTACAACGCTTTGAAGGACGAACCAAAAAAAGCCATTAAGAATGTGCTTAAAGGGCTTGTACCTGAAAGATATTTATTATTTTTGTTGGAAGTTTGCGGGATTGATGAACAGGAGATCGGCGCAACCTTGGCTCACGAAAAAATAAGGGAACTTGCAAAAATGTGCAAACAGTTCCGTTTTGAAGTATCTGGAACCCTTTCCATTGAAAAGGCATTTGTAACCGGAGGCGGCGTTTCTGTGAAAGAAGTTCATCCGAAAGAGATGTCTTCCAAAATGAAAGACGGTTTATACTTTTGTGGAGAAGTACTTGATATCCATGGATATACTGGTGGTTACAATATCACCTCGGCCTTGGTGACAGGAAGACTTGCAGGCCTGAACGCCGGGAAAAAGGCGGCAAGCCTACGTCGTTACTAGTAATACGAAAGACATTACAAATGCTAGTCCTACTCCATACATGCCAAACTCGTTGATAAATGATTTACTTTCTTCTTGAAGTACCTCGTTTTGTGTGTGGTGGTTCATAGTGAATACATCCTTTCTGTTTTAGTTTCTGTTTATATGACCTGTTACTAATTAGACGAGTAGTGTTACAAAAATGTTTCAATTATTTATGAATTATTTTAGATATTTATCAATACCCACAAAAAAGAACCTGATAAACATCTTTTAGGGAAGTTTTCAGGTTCTAAATATTACCATCGCTGAAAAGCAATAAATCTGGTCATCCTCGTCGTTGATACACCCAACTTGATACTTGATGTCAATTACATCCCTGTCAGACAACCCTTTAAGAAAATCATTAACCGCGTCCTCCAAGTCCCGCTCATGCTCCTCATCAAAAACCCTAATCTGCACCAACCCCGACACCCTCCTTATAGCCTGGTGTATAGATAGCTCGTATTCTATTACTATGTATAGGTGGAAAGTTTCGGTTTTATACTTTGGTTTGGGGGAAATGGAGAAAAAATGAGAAAAAAAACCCTTTGGGGGTCAGACCCCCAAAGGGTTTTTGCTCTTTACGTCGAATATAATAGAGTTAGAGAATTTTATTGATTTGAAGGGGTAATGTGAGTGAAAGAAGTTTGGATTTCAGAAGATGGAGATTTTAGTGAAATAGAGGGTGATGGGTTTTATCGTTTTTATCTTTATAGGATTGAAGATGTGGATTATCAGGAAGAAAACAAGCAGTTGCTTTTAGATTTTATTGGGAAGCTTAATATTTTCCCTTTAAATGTATTGGTTGAAGGATATGATGAGGAAGAAAAAATGAGGCGGATTTTTGAAGGCTTGGGTTTCTCCTATTCGGTTGACTATTTTACCGATAAGCGAATGTATTCCACGGGAGGCAAAAACTTTACCTATCATCCCCCATTTTTTCAAATCGAAGCCTCTTCCATAGAAGAGCTGCAATTAATCATGACAGAAACCTACCACCTAGCAACACAAAATCAATTTTACGGTATATCGTTTAAAAATATCGTTCAACTTATATCTCGAAATGGCTACTCTTTTCCTAAGCTATGTAGAAATAAAGATATTGCCGCGTTGAAGGTGAGCCATGATGGGCAAGGGTTCAATTTTTATTCAAATATGAACTCTCTACAGAATATGGAACAAGTGATTAACATGCTTCCACAAGGATATGTCGTAACCCAAATAAACGATTGTGTGATTGAAAAATAAAAGGAGCTTCGCTGTTAATGAGCGATGCTCCTTTTATGTTTAGAATCCAAGCAATTGCATGCTCCCAATGTATATAGCGATTGCTGAGATAATCAGTGATATTTTGTTGAATTTGAAGAATGAGATAGGTGGCCTTTCCTCCCGAAGGTCCCCCACTACTTCATTTATGAAATCCTTATCGGCAAAATTTTGGAATTCCACCTCCAAACCACTTGTTTCAAGATCTTTCCACTTTATTTTGATGGTTTGATTAGAGTCATCTAAATAATACTTCGTGATATAGTTGCTGCTGATATAATCTTCATTTGCTTTGACGTCTTTATTAAAAGAATATCTTTTGTCGTTAAGTTTCTTCTCTAAAATATCCATGACTTTCTGGGGTTCATACTTCTTTATATGTATCTCGTCTTTTTTTCTTTGCATGATCATTATGATAAATGGCACAAGTATTGGACTTAGTGCCAAAAAGAGAGAGTTAATATCCCAATATTTATTAGAAGTCGTGTAAACCAATAATCCAAGTGTTATGAGCCCTGTAATTAGTATTCCTTGAAATCTATTACCAGTGGAAATCTTTGAAACTCCTTTTTGTTGGAAGTTTGTAATTGCATCCATGAAGAGTAATGCACCTATCATAAGAAGAAAAAGTGGAAAAATGTTTTGGTCGATGAAGTCCATGGTTGATGTGGCCTCCTTTCTGGCGGATGGTGTATATATCAATATACGACTGAGTTTGGGAATGGTTTCAAGTTTTTATAAGAAGTGGGGTGAGGTTGTAGGTGCGGGATTTGGTGTTGCCTTCTCCTTTTATTTCTAATTTCTTTAACAACCTTCTAATAATATACTTATCCTCAATACGTAAAAATCTCTTCAGCTCCCTCATAGTAATTTCAGAGCTGATTAATAAAGCGTAATCTTTCAGAGTTTCAACATATGCATCACCTGAAATCAATGAGCAAGTAGTACATTTCCATTTCCCATGGATTTTTCCCATCACTACATGAGGAGAACAATTTGGACAAAATACTCCTGTTCTTATGTCTATCGGTCTAACTTTATATTGTTCAATCGGAGAGCTTTGAAGCGGAGTATGATCTTTAATTAATAATCTGGAAATTTTGTTTAAAGTTTTTTTATCGTAGTAATGGGTTGAATTTCTTTTATAGAGTGGGATTACTTTTTCGGAAAGAGCCGGACTTTTTATCACATGTTTTTCTACAATGCTTGGGGAAGAGAGGACTTTTACGATAACTTTTGGGTTGGTTAACACAACCAGCTTTTCACAAGGGGCCTTTGGGAGATTTTTATGTTTCAACCATGAAGTCAGTTTAAAACACTGGTTGCTAACTTGAAGTATGGGGTCTTGTAAAGCTTTAAGCGGCTTATCCTCTACCTCTTGTATAAGTTGATTGTTTTTAGGATCAAAGTATATGATTCCTCGTAAATATTTTACCTCGAGGAGTAAACAAAAATTTGAAAATAAAATAAGAGTATCTATTTGAAAATGAGAGTCTCTATATGGGAGCCTTAAATCATGGAAGATATAATATGGGGTGTCTGTTTCGGGAAGGAGTTTAAGGTAATAATCGAGAGACTGTTCGCCATAGATACCTGCTTCTTTTATACCTAGTTCCATCAATAAATCTTCGTATTTATCGTGGTTTGGATGTACCCTCCTCTTCATTGCTCTTAAAATTTGCGCTCTTAAGGGAATTGTTCTTTGTTTTTTTATCAAAAGATCACCTCTACTTTGGTATGCCATTACAATTAGACACCGTTATACATAATTCCTCCTTTTTCTACACAAAAAATTGAAACGAATATTCTGTATAAACCACGAAGCATCTCACTTCTGTTGTGATTGTAACTTTTCAAAGCGTTATTGTAACTTTTTCCAATGGGATTGTGACTTTTTTGATCGGTATTGTAACTTTTTCACTAGTTATTGTGATATTTCGAATTGCGGTGCAAGATACCTCCTTACTCCCCCCCCCCGTTGCAAGCCCTAATTACCTATTTTTTAGAGAACCCAACCCCCAATTACCTACTTTCAAAAAAACCAAAAAAACCACCAACCAGCGGCCCATTTCTCGCCCACTGGTCAGTGGTCTCACAAGTATCAAATTATTCTACGTCGCCTTCCCACTCTAACATGCCGCCTTCCATGTTGCGGACTTTGTAGCCTTGGTCTTGCAGGTAGTGGCAGACGTTTTCGCTGCGGCGACCAGAGCGGCAGATTACAATGTATTCTTTGTTTTTGTCTAGCTTGTCCAGGTTTTCTGGGATATCACCCATGCGGATGTGTTCTGCTTGTTTGATTTTGCCCATTTCGATTTCTTCGTCTTCGCGGACGTCGACGAGGTGAAGTTCTTCGCCTGCGTCAAGTTTCTTCTTCAACTCATCAGTGGTAATTGTTTGGATTTCTGACATGTGTGAAAACCTCGATTCTATGTAGTGTAATGTAATTACCTCTATTTTAACAAAAAGAAAACAAGACTGCCAAACCGGACGGCGGCAGTCTTGCATTTATCTATGATTAGTTCGCTACAATATTCACAAGCTTCCCTGGAACAGCAATGACTTTGCGTACTGTTTTGCCTTCGATGCTTTCTTTTACCGTGTCATCGGCAAGAGCGATTTCTTCCATTTTTTCGCGGGTAGCGTCGGATGGAACGTAAAGTTTCGCTTTAAGCTTACCGTTTACTTGGACCACGATTTCGATTTCATCTTCTACTAGTTTGGATTCATCGAATGTCGGCCATGCCTCATAAGTGATAGTGCCTTCGTTACCAAGCTTTTCCCATAGTTCTTCTGCAATATGTGGGCAGACTGGTGAAAGCATTTTTACGAAGCCTTCGACGTAATCTTTAGCAATGGTGTCTGCTTTGTACGCTTCATTGATGAAGACCATCATTTGTGAGATAGCCGTGTTGAAGCGCAAGCCTTCGTAGTCTTCCGTTACTTTTTTCACGGTAGCATGGTACGTTTTCTCTAATGTGTCTTCTTCTGTCACTTCCACAACTTTGGAGCTTAATTTGCCGTTTTCTTCCACAAACAATCTCCACACACGGTCAAGGAAGCGGCGGGATCCGTCTAGTCCGTTGGTGGACCATGCGATGGATGCTTCAAGTGGTCCCATGAACATTTCGTATAGACGAAGTGTGTCGGCACCGTGGGATTCCACGATGTGATCAGGGTTTACGACATTCCCTTTGGATTTACTCATTTTTTCGTTATTTTCGCCAAGGATCATTCCTTGGTTGAAAAGTTTTTGGAATGGCTCTTTCGTTGGAACCACACCGATATCGTATAAGAATTTATGCCAGAAGCGAGCGTAAAGTAAGTGAAGGACGGCGTGCTCTGCTCCACCGATGTAGATGTCGACCGGCAACCATTCTTTTAGTTTTTCAGGGTCAGCTAATTTATCGCTGTTTTTCGGGTCGATATAGCGCAAGTAGTACCAGCAGCTTCCGCCCCATTGCGGCATAGTGTTTGTCTCTCGACGGCCTTTTTTACCTGTTTCAGGATCTACGACATTCACCCAGTCCTCAATGGCAGCAAGCGGGGATTCGCCTGTACCTGATGGTCGGATCTCAGATGTTTTCGGTAATACAAGCGGCAGCTGATCTTCCGGTACCGCTGTTGTTGTGCCATCTTCCCAATGGATGATTGGAATCGGCTCGCCCCAATAACGCTGACGGCTGAACAACCAGTCACGAAGGCGGTAGGATACTTTCTTTTCGCCTTTTTCGTTAGCTGCTAACCAATCGATCATGTTGGAGATTGCTTCTTCTTTTCCAAGACCATTCAAGAAATCGGAGTTAACGTGCTCCCCGTCGCCTGTGTATGCTTCTTTGGTAACATCGCCACCTGCAACTACTTCTATGATTGGAAGCTCGAATTTAGTTGCGAATTCCCAGTCGCGCTCGTCATGCGCCGGTACTGCCATGATGGCACCAGTCCCGTAACTCATCAACACGTAATCGGCAATCCAGATTGGCAATTTCTCTCCGTTAGCAGGGTTTACTGCGAAAGCACCAGTGAACTCACCGGATTTTTCTTTGGAAAGCTCGGTACGTTCAAGGTCGCTCTTGCTTTGAACTTTTGCGATATACGCTTCTACTGCATCACGCTGTTCATCAGTTGTGATTTTTTTCACCAAAGGATGCTCAGGAGCAAGTACTGCGTATGTTGCACCGAAAAGTGTGTCTGGACGTGTTGTGAAAACGGTGAAGTTCTCATCCGTACCGTCGATGCTGAAATGTACATTCGCACCTTCTGAACGTCCGATCCAGTTGCGTTGCATATCTTTTAAGCTTTCCGGCCAATCCAATTCGTTTAAGTCTTCCAATAGACGATCTGCGTATTCGGTAATTCTAAGGATCCATTGTCGCATTGGACGGCGTTCTACCGGATGACCTCCACGTTCGGATTTCCCGTCAATTACTTCTTCGTTTGCTAAAACTGTACCTAATGCAGGGCACCAGTTTACTGGAACTTCATCCACATATGCCAATCCTTTTTCGTAAAGCTTTAAGAAGATCCATTGTGTCCATTTATAGTACTCGGGATCAGTTGTGTTTACTTCGCGATCCCAGTCATAGGAGAAGCCTAGGGACTTGATTTGTCTGCGGAATGTGTTGATGTTTTGTTCCGTAAATTCTGCTGGGTCGTTTCCTGTGTCTAAAGCATATTGCTCTGCAGGTAGACCGAATGCATCCCACCCCATTGGATGAAGGACGTTTTGTCCTTGCATTCGCTTCATACGGGACAGGATATCTGTTGCTGTATATCCTTCTGGGTGACCTACGTGCAGGCCTGCTCCAGATGGATATGGGAACATGTCTAGTGCGTAGAATTTTTCTTTCCCTTTTTCTTCTTGCGTTTTAAATGTTTTGTTTTCTTCCCAATACTTTTGCCATTTTTGTTCAATGGACTGATGTTGAAATGACATCTTTTCTTCCTCCTGTTAACTCAAATAAATACAAAAAACCCCTCATCCCAATAAAGGGACGAGAGGTTTGAATATACTTAACCTACCGCGGTACCACCCAGATTATTATCACAAATATGATAATCACTCGAATCCTTAACGCGGATGATACGGCGAAATATTACTGCCTTCCATTTAGAAGGGTTCACACCTGCTACTCCAAGGCGAGTTCATGTCCGATCGTTTGTTGACTTCCACCACCCGTCAACTCTCTATGCTCGTTTCGTCCACTACTAATCCTTTTCAACGTAAAAGTTTTAGTTGTTAGTTTGTATTGTAATGAATTTAGTAAAAAACTGCAAGGGGTATTTTCACTAATATTCATTATGGACGTTTTTTGAAATAGTATACAGCAGCTTACTTTTATTGCACCGTATACCCACCATCAATCACGACTGCCTGACCGGTAACGCCGCCAGCAGCGTCACTGCTTAAGAACATTGCATAATCGGCTATTTCTTTTACATCTAGCAGTCTCCGCTGTGGAACCAATGGGTAAATGACTTCTTCCAGCACTTTTTCCAAAGGCACCTTTCTTGTTTCTGCAAGATCCTTCAATTGACCTCGGACAAGCGGAGTATCGACATAGCCAGGACACAGTGCATTGACAGTGATTCCATCTGCTGCCCCCTCTAAGGCAGACACCTTTGTCAGACCAATCACTCCGTGTTTTGCACTGTTATATGCCGCTTTCCCGGCAAATCCAACCAAGCCATTAATGGAAGCCATGTTCAATATCCTTCCGAATCCTTGAGCTTTCATTACAGGAAAAGCATGCTTTGTCGCGACAAATGGTGCGACGAGCATCACGCGAGTAAGGAGCTCAAACTTTTCAGTCGGGAAGTCTTCCAACATAGAAACATATTGAAGTCCCGCATTATTAATCAATACATCCAACCTTCCGAATTCAGAAACCGTTGCATCAATTGCAGATTTGAGCTCTTCTTCAGACGTTACATCGCAACGCAATCCTCTAGCTGTCAAACCAAGGCGATTTAATCCTTCTCCGGCCTCCACGACATTCTCTTCATGCAGATCCGTCAGCACGACCTTTGCACCAGCTTCGGCAAATTGTTTTCCTATTTCGTATCCTATTCCTTGGGCTGCTCCCGTAATGAGAACAACTTTATCTTTTACCACTGCTCCAAACTCCTTTCAGGAAAAAAATATTAGATTCCTAGTCCCATAGAGAATAATGCGATAGCAATAGCCAATCCAATCAACGGAACGATGACCGTCAATGCTGCAACTGGCCCATATGCCGCCTGATGCGTTTCCCCACAGATTGCTCGGACGGTCGTTACAACATAACCGTTATGTGGCAAGGAATCGAGCGCACCGGAAGAAATTGCAACAGTACGGTGAAGTGCCTCGGGATTTACGCCCATGTCCATATAATGTGGGGCAATTAATGGCAAGGCAATTACCTGGCCGCCAGAAGCTGATCCTGTCATACCTGCGATTACGCTGACTGCAATTGCTGCACCTATTAACGGGCTGCCCGGGATGTTGGTCATTGCCTCAACGACCGTGCCGAATGCAGGCACCGCTTTGGCGACTCCGCCAAAACCTACTACTGCAGCAGTGTTACCGATAGCAATCAAAGCACCCATTGTCCCTTCTGAAATTGCATTCCAAAAATCCTTAAAGTATTTTCTGCCAAGTACATAAGTTGTGATGATACCGCCAAGTAAAGCGATAATTAGAGCAGATTGCTTCAAATCATCATGGAAAATGAAAGAGATAATTAAAACTACTGCTAATGGAATAAAACTCAATAAAGGATTCGGAAGTGGCCTATTTCCATCAATTGTAGGGTCACTATCTCTAGAAACAAACGTCTCTCCTCGACCAACCGCTTTGGTAATCATTCGTTTCAACCACCAATATCCGAAAATCATCATAAACACCGCAACAAGCACACTTACTTCCCAACCTGCATATGGGGTTGTATCCAAGTACGGAATTGGAATCCAGTTCTGAATTTCTGGAGACCCTGCAGAAGTCATCGTAAAAGTTACAGATCCAAATGCCAGTGCAGCCGGAATAAATCGGCGCGGCAAGTTAGCTTGTTTGAACAAGCTGATTGCCATTGGATAAACGGAGAATGCAACAACGAACAAGCTTACTCCTCCGTAAGTTAAAATCGCACAAGCAGCAACAATAGCTAGAACAGCAAATTTCATGCCCAGCTTATCCACAACCAATCTGGAAACGGAATCTGCCGCTCCGCTATCCTCCATTACTTTTCCGAAAATGGCACCAAGCAAGAACATAAGGTACCAGGAAGTCACAAAGGACGAGAAGCCGCCCATATAACTACTGACAAAGTTGACTTCCCCTTCAGCTACTAGTTGTGGAAATAACGGCATTCCACTTAAAAGAGCGACAAATAATGCTGACAGAGGACCTACTACAAGAAGGTTCATCCCTCTCATCGTTAAAAAAATTAATAATGCCAAACCACCAATAAGACCGATCATGCTCCACATTTTTCTTTCCCCCTTTTTCTCCTTTTGGTAAACGCTTACAAAATGTCGTAAACTTTTTACCTATTATTTTTCTTTCCGTATTTATCAATGCAAGAAGCGTGCCAACTAAATAGTTTAATTGTTTCAATATTTCGAACAAAAAGTTTTTCCGGAAATCTGGACAAAACAGACGAACTGCTATAAAACAAAGGAGTCCAGATATCTGGAATGTTTTCCGGAAATCTGGACTCTTAAACCAAAAGTCTTGATGGCTATTTTATCTCGTATTTCTTTAACTTTTCATAGAGGCTTGATTTACTAATACCAAGTTGTTTCGCTGTAATCAACTTGTCCTGTTGGAACTTTTCTAACGTTTGAAGGATAGCCTGTCTCTCTGCATCCTCTAACGTTTCTTTTAACGGTTTGGAGCCAATTGGAATGGTATAGGAATCTCTTAAGTAATCTGGAAGTGCTTCCGATGTCAGTTTTTCACCTTTGGATAAATGTACAGCAGCTTGAATGACATTTTCAAGTTCCCTTATATTCCCCGGCCACCTGTAACGCAACAATGCATTAAGTGCTTCCTCAGTAACAGATGTCACCCTTCTACCTGTCCGTTTACAAATCTTTTGAATAAAATGCTCAACAAGCAGCGGAATATCTTCCGTTCTCTCTCTTAAGGAAGGAATTTGAAAAGGTATAACATGAATGCGATAATAAAGGTCCTCTCGGAACCGCTTTTCTTCCATCATCTTTTCTAGCGGTCGGTTAGTCGCTGCAATCACACGCACATTCACTTGTATCGGCTTTATAGCACCAACCGGCTCCACTTCTCCTTCTTGCAAGGCACGCAAAAGCTTAATTTGCATAGGCAGGGACATGTCCCCAATCTCATCAAGAAACAGCGTACCACCATCAGCAAGCATAAATTTCCCCTTTTTCCCGCCTTTTTTGGCTCCTGTAAAGGCTCCTTCTTCATATCCAAACAATTCGGATTCCAAAAGATGCTCTGGGATCGCAGCACAATTCAATTTGATAAAAGGCATTTGACTTCGGTCGCTTAGCTGATGGATGCTATGCGCAAACAGTTCCTTTCCCGTTCCGCTTTCTCCCCTAATGAGGATGGATACATCACTTGCGGCAATCTGCTTTACCTTCTCTTTTAACAGTTTGATAAGCTTTGAGTTTCCGATAATATCCTCTAGCGTGTACTTCACACCTGTTTGTTGCTCGTATTCTTGTAGATAGTTTCGGATTCTCCCGAGCATGCTTTTCACATGACTGTTCATTTTATCCCATTCACTAGTGTCCCTGAAAATTACCGTACCATATGCACCAATTACTTCACCGTTTTTATTAAAAATAGGCACACGATTGGCTATCATGTAGTTTCCTCTTATATATTGAAGGTCGGCTAGCTCTTCCTTTCCCGTCTTGACCACTTCATGCATCCTGGTGTTTTCTATGACTTGTGTTACGTGCTGTCCTATGACTTCTTTATTGTCTACCCCGATAAAATCACAATAACTATCATTCATGTAGATAATTTTACCTTCATGATTGACCACCACGATCCATTCAAAAGCGTTGGCAATAATGGTATCCATCATTTCATCTGTAAGTAAGCTTTCTTTTACTCCCATCTATACCCCTCCTGCTTATCTGAAATAAATATATCACAAAAATCAGATAGTAATGAGAGCGATTTCATAAATAAAATAAAGCCGATGAAGCGAAAGTACTTCATCGGCTTTATTTCATGTAGGTTCTGATCAGCAATTACATACCATGACTACATTACCATCGGGATCTTTAATGTTAAACCACGCTGTCTCTCCTACCCACTCTATCTCCCGTGTCACTTCAATGCCTTTTGATTGGATATATTGATAAGCTTCATCAATGTCTGGTGCATAAAAATTGAATAAAGGTGCATTGCTCGGAACATGCTTAAATCCTGGATCAAAGGTGTGATCATCTAGTGTCAACGAACTGCTTCCTACTAAGGGGATGTTGTACACAGGCGATTGTACCAATTCTGGGTTGAGGTCCAACCCAAGTAGATCAGAGTACCACTTAGCGGATTTACTTAGATTAGATACGTGAATAAACACACCATTCATTTGATTTTTAATTGGCAATGTTTTTTGCATGTTTCTTCGCCCTCCTTTTAGGTTCACTTGATTACTATTCGGTATTTTATGTAAAATCCCTTTGAAAATTTGGAAGCTTGTAAGCAATAATGAAAACCGAGCAATTGGCATTTCTATTTATCTTATAAACTTTTGCTTATTAGATAAACGTCGCTGTTGATTTCCGCAAATGGCTTCGCTTTCCTAGGGGCACTGCTGGAGCCTCCTCGGCAAGCCTGCGGGGTCTCCACCTAGCGCTATCTCCCTCAGGAGTCTTCGCCTTTTGCTCCAATCAACAGCTATAAATTTCGAAAACTAAGAGTTAATGCTTTATCAGTTAATCTAGATAAATACCTCTTCATAAACCCTTCATTGAATGAAGTCATCTTGTTGATTGGAGTGGAAAACGCGTAGACGCCCGTAGGCAAGCGAAGCGCCTGGAACAGAGATCAACTATATTAAACTCTTCCTCAATTAACAAAAAAACCAATCCCACTCATTAAAGAGCAGGGTTGGCCTGTATTATTTTCTTACACCATTACTTTGCAGATATCATTTGTAAACTCAACAGGATCTTCAAGTGGCAAACCTTCAATCAATAATGCTTGGCTGTACAATAGGTTTGTGTACAACGCAAGTTTTTCACGATCTCCCTCATGCGCACTTTTCAACGCAGTAAACACTTCATGGTTTGTGTTTATTTCCAGTACCTTATTAGCCTTGATATTTTGGTTATCCGGCATCGCACTAAGGATTTTTTCCATCTCAATGGTTACTTCTCCCTCAGTTGAAAGGCAGACTGGATGTGTTTTTAAACGCTTAGATACCTTAACCGCTGAAACTTTATCAGCAAGGATCTCCTTCATCGCTTCAAACATTTCTTTGTTAGCTTCTTGCTCGGATTCCGTTTGCTTGTCATCTTCTTCAGATTCAATTCCAAGATCGCCGCTTGATACGTTTTTGAACTCTTTCTCTTTGTAATTCATCAGTATCTTGATAGCGAACTCATCAATATCTTCTGTAAAATAAAGCATTTCATATCCTTTATCCGATACAAGCTCTGTTTGAGGGAGCTTTTCAATTCTTGCTTTGGACTCACCCGTTGCATAGTAAATATACTTTTGGTCCTCTTTCATGCGGGAGATATACTCATCTAATGTCACAAGTTTTTTCTCTGTGGAAGAATAGAACATGAGCAAGTCTTGTAACTGCTCTTTGTTAGCTCCATATTCCGCATAAACTCCATACTTTAATTGACGGCCGAACGCCTCAAAGAATTTCTCGTATTTCTCGCGCTCGTCTTTCATCATGCCAAGCAAGGCACTCTTAATTTTCTTTGCCAAGTTCTTCGCGATGAACTTCAGCTGACGATCTTGCTGCAGCATTTCACGAGAGATGTTAAGGGAAAGATCTTCAGAATCTACCAACCCTTTCACAAAACTGAAATGGTCAGGCAGTAAGTCCGCACACTTGTTCATAATTAGTACGCCACTCGAATATAGCTCCAACCCTTTTTCGAATTCTTTAGAATAGTAATCGAATGGGATACTCTCTGGAACATATAAAATAGAGTTATAGCGAATTGTACCATCTACACTAATATGAAGATGCTTTAACGGCTTGTCGAAACCATAGTGCTTTTCATGATAAAATTTCTCATAATCTTCATCAGTCAATTCTGATTTGTTTTTACGCCAGATCGGCACCATGCTGTTAATGGTTTGCTCTTCTGTTACTTCTACTAGTTCCTCTTCGTTGTCCGCTTTCGGTTTGGACGTCGTAACATCCATCTTAATTGGGTAGCGAATAAAGTCGGAATATTTTTTGATGATGGACTTTAATCTGTACTCTTCAAAGTACTCGTCATAGCTTTCGTCTTCTGTATTTTCTTTTATTTTCAAAACGATTTCGGTACCGACAGAGTCTTTTTCGGCAGGCTGAATTGTATACCCATCCGCACCTTCTGATTCCCATCTGTACGCCTCATCGCTGCCAAGTGCTCTACTTGTCACCGTCACTACATCCGCAACCATGAATGCCGCATAGAAGCCAACACCAAATTGTCCGATGATGTCATGTCCGTCTTTGATTTCATTTTCTTTTTTAAATGCCAAGGAACCACTTTTTGCAATAACACCAAGGTTTGCTTCTAGCTCCTCTTTTGTCATCCCAATACCTGTATCCACAATGGTTAAGGTTCTGTTTTCTTTATTTGGGATAACTTTTACAAAATAGTTGTCTTTTTCGAATGTAAGAGAATCATCTGTTAATGCGCGATAATAAATTTTATCCATTGCATCACTTGCATTGGAGATGAGCTCACGTAGAAATACCTCACGTTGGGAGTAGATGGAGTTGATCATCATTTCTAGCAGTCGTTTAGATTCAGCTTGGAATTCTTTTTTTGTCATGTTCTGATTTCTCCTTCCAAATATGTATGACTATATTTTAGCACTCTCAAACGACGAGTGCTAATACTCTATAAAATAATTATCATATTTGGATATTTTATGTCAATAGAAATGGACGAAAAAACGGTGCGATTCGATTATTTGAATCACACCGTTTAGTTGCTTGTTTAGGATGCACTTTTAGACAACTCAGGTACATTTGTTGCAGAGGCTTTTAATTTTCGATCATAAATGGAAGTGGTGAAAATGGCGATCAGCATAAAGGCCATCAGCACTCCAAACAACATCCCCATGCCGGAGAGGTCCACCAATACTCCACCCATGAAAGGTCCAAGCATTCGTCCTCCTGTTGCCGTTGAGTTCACAATTCCTTGATAGAATCCTTCACGCCCCTTTGGAGCAAGCTGATTCGCGACAGTTGGAACTGCCGGCCAGACAAACATCTCTCCAATTGTAATAATGATCATCGCTACTACAAAGGCTGTGTATTGTTCTGCTACGCCAACGACTGCAAAAGAAATAATGAAGATAACCAAACCGACGATGATTTGTGTTTTCAGCGTTTTGGTATATTTTTTGACAATCCACGAGATGATAGGTTGCGCCAACACTATCAATGCCCCGTTGATCGTCCACAAAATGCTGTACTGTTTAAGGGAAATGCCAAGCGATTGAGTATGTGTAGCAATGGTCGTCTGCCACTGGACATAGCCCATCCAGCACAGTAAATAACCGATACATACCGTTAACAAAGCGTAAAGTTTAGTATGATCTTTTATTTTGCGCTTTTGATCCAACACCGAAGTCTGGCTAGTAGGGTTTGCTTGGATTTTCCGATAACCGAATAATGCTATAGTGAAAAAGACCGCATATGTGACCGTATTCGCTAGGAATATGTAGTCAAAGCGGATGTCTGCAACAAGTCCACCTAACGCAGCTCCAATTGCGACTCCGAGGTTTTGCGACACATACATGGCATTAAATGCTTTGCGCCCTCCCTCTTTCCAGACAGAACCGGCCATTGCATACATGGATGGAAAAACAATACCGGAACCGAAACCGATGATGGTGAGATACACCACATAAAAAGTCCACGAGTGATTGATGGTCATCCCAATTAATGCTGTGATGGTGATGGTAATCCCCAACAGTATCGACCGGTAGCCACCAATTTTATCAAAAAGGATGCCCCCGATCAGGTTACCAATGACACTTGCTCCGGCATTGACCATCAAAACAAGGCCCGCTACAGAGAGAGATTTTCCAAGTATGTCATGAATGTATATTGTATTTAACGGCCATAAAAAAGAAGCCCCTGTTACGTTTATTGCCATTCCAATAACTAATAACCAAAGGGCTCTGGGCATTTTTCGCATCACTGCATGCCCTCCTTCAACCAATTATTTCGAAATCCAAAATAATTGTAATCCGTTTTGAAGGGAGTTTCAATATAAATATCTTGAAATTTGAAAGTGTATGTATTCTGACTTTTGGGATGAGCTGGAGGGGGATGGTGATTATTAGAGCGTTATTGTAACTTTTGCAGAGGTTATTGTGACTTTTGAAAAGTGGATTGTAACTTTTTCAGAGGTTATTGTGACTTTTCCGAGGGTTGTTGTGACTTTTTCAAAGTGGATTGTAACTTTTTCAAGGGTTATTGTGACTTTTGCAAAGACTATTGTAACTTTGCACATTTTTATCTAGTATGCGGACAGAATGCAACATTTCTCACTTATCTAGAAGACTCAAATTGCATGTAAAAAAGCAGCACTAAGGCTGCTTACTACTCGTTTTCGCTATGATTTTTAGAACGGACAGGCTGGGACTTTTTCAGATTTTTTTGCTTTACTTCCCTTACCGGATTATATTCTGCTCCCATTTCGACTGCAGTGTTCTCTGCATTTCTCGTTTTTTGTTCCGGGTTATTTTGCTTAGAACGTTTTTTCATTGATGGTAGCCTCCCTTAATGTCTCAATAAAGTCATTTCATTTTGCAGGTTTTGCAATTGAAGACGCATGCGGTTCAATTGCTCACGTTGCTGTGCGTTACAACTTTGGGAAAGGTGCATTAAGTCATTATACGTTGCCTCAATCTGCTCTTGAGCGCTTGTAAACTCTGTATCATTGTAGTGTTCCAATTGTTTTGCTTCTGTGTACTGTGCATGTGCATTGCGCAATGCATCTTCACATTGCTGTATAAACTGTTCAACCGATTCTCTTGTTGCCATGATTCCATTCACCCCACATTTTTTCTGTGTACTCGGCTTTATTTTGCTCATTTTTCTTTAGACCATGCTAAAAAATTGAGGAGCATTGAAGCAGAAGCAATTTACATGCTAAAATGGTTTGTTAGCAATAATGGATAAAAAAGAGGAGGAGTACGGATGAACAAAATAAATGCGCAAAATCCGTTTCCATATTCCGTTGAAGATAAACGATATCACACTTGGAATTATCATTTACGTAACCATTTTGGGCATAAGGTATTTAAAGTCGCGTTAGATGGCGGCTTTGATTGTCCGAATAGGGACGGTACGGTGGCACATGGCGGCTGTACTTTCTGCAGTGCCGCCGGTTCTGGTGACTTTGCAGGAAATCGAGCTGATGACCTGATTACACAATTTAATAAAATTAAAAATAAAATGCATCACAAATGGAAAGACGGCAAATACATGGCTTATTTTCAAGCTTTTACCAATACGCATGCACCTGTTGAAGTTCTGCGGGAAAAATACGAAACCGTGTTAAAACTAGACGGTGTAGTCGGACTTTCCATCGGAACACGTCCAGATTGCTTACCGGATGATGTGGTCGAATATCTGGCAGAACTGAATGAACGCACGTATTTATGGGTGGAGCTTGGCCTCCAAACCGTTCATGAGCGTACCGCACTGTTGATTAACAGAGCACATGACTTCCAAACGTATGTAGAAGGTGTCAATAAACTGCGTAAACACGGTATTCGTGTATGTTCACATATCATTGACGGGCTGCCGCTTGAAGATAATAAAATGATGATGGAGACTGCAGAAGCTGTTGCAAAGTTAGACGTTCAAGGTATCAAGATTCACTTGCTGCATCTTTTGAAAGGCACTCCGATGGTGAAGCAATTTGAAAAAGGGATGCTTGAATTTCTGTCTTTTGAGGATTACATCCAACTTGTTTGCGACCAGCTTGAAATCTTACCGCCAGAGATGATCGTCCACCGTATTACAGGAGACGGTCCTATTGATATTATGATTGGTCCCATGTGGAGTGTGGACAAGTGGTCTGTACTAAATGCCATTGATGCAGAGTTGAAAAAACGAGATAGCTGGCAGGGGAAATATTATAATAGTGGTGATGGACGATGAAATTAGAACGAGTATTGCCTTATAGCAAAAAGATCATGAAGCTCGCCTTATCTGAGGGGGATATAGCTGTGGATTGTACGGTCGGAAACGGCCATGACACCCTTTTCCTTTCAGAGCTTGTCGGGGAAACCGGCCATGTGTATGGCTTCGATATACAGGAAGAAGCACTGTCGAACACGAAAACTTTGCTGGCGGAGCATGGGTTGGAGGCACGAGTCACCCTTTTTGAAGACAGTCATGCCGAAGTGTTGAAACGAATTCCTTTGGAAAAACATCGACTAATCAGAGGAGCCATTTTCAACCTCGGCTATCTTCCTGGTGGCGACAAAGACATTGTGACAGTTCCAGAAAGTACGATACAAGCCGTCGACAACCTATTATCTGTGATGGAAAAAGAGGCAGTGATCGTCCTCGTCATCTACCACGGACACCCAGAAGGACAAGTCGAACGCGACGCACTTCTAGACTACGTCACCAAACTCGACCAAAAAAAAGCCCACGTCCTTCAATACCGCTTCATCAACCAAATCAACAACCCACCATTCATCATCGCAATCGAAAAAAAATAAAGGAACCGGCAGAGATGCCGGTTCCTTTGTTGCATTAACGCATTGAGGGTCAGACTCCTCTTCAGTTCTCTAAACCACTAAAGCCTTCCCCTCTCCACGCTTTACGCCCCCCGCCAGCTTTGAAATTTGCGGTAAGCCCGTCCGTTCATGTAGAAGAAGTAGGCGGTGCCGCCGCTTGCTTTGATGATGCTTTTGGCCATGGAGGAGATGTCTTTGCATTCGTGGACTTTACGGTCTGAAAGATAGACTCCGAGCAGGCCGCGATTTATCAGGCGGTGGAATTTCTCAAATGGCAATCCAGCTGTATAGGCATCTGCCTGATCCATAAAATGCTGTAATCTGTCCATAAACACAGACTCACTTTCATAATAAGTACAAAAATTGAGATCCCCACCATCTATATCCTCTTCCTGGTCAATGAAATAATCCAACAGAATATGTAGCCCCTGAATATAAGGGAAATAACCACCTACTATTTTCTCGGCATGTTGGGAGGTGAAGGATTCGCGGTATGCTTGCGAAACCAAACAGAATATCCCAAGAGTGGATCCTGTACAAGCCGAGAATTCATACCATTCCATGGGAGGCAGCTCCTCTTTATAAAGAGAGAACCATTCTTCCAGCCTCGGCACGCGTTCTTCCTCAATCACATGCTTATGTACCTGCAAATCACAATAATAGCCTGCAAGCCTAACTAGATGCGGAGCTATTAATTCATAATTACGATGAGACCTTAACACTTCCTGACAGGTCGTCACCAAACTTGCGAGATACCCCCCATCATCCTGTTCAACCCGAAATCGGTAATACTCTTTCAAAGGTTCTCCGACCGTCAAAGCGTCCGGCATGGACTCATGCAGTGCTTCAAAGTCTTTAGGATCCAACGATGTGCTTCTGTCGCATAAGTTATCCAAATAGTCACTGATAGTCTGATATGCAACAATGAATTTCACCGCATTACGAAAATCAGCACCTGCAAGTAAAGACAGGATCCCTCCCCCTTCACAATGGAAAGCTTTCGTCTCAATACTTGCCAGTGCCTGCTTGCGAAGCTCCTCATCTGGAATAACAGAAGCCCTCTTTTTCCAAAGCTCCAGCTCCTCATATACAACAGGAAACACATCTCGATACACTCTTTTCATCAAAGAAAAAGGATGGGTGGGTACCTTCAAATTCAGTCACTTCCTTCTAATTGTAAGTCCACAAAAGCTTTTGCATAACGGAAAACACGTGCACGCTCTGGTTCATTGAAAATTTCATGGTAAAGTCCTTCCCACTCCTTATACGTTTTCTCTTTGGCAGAAAGGGAATTAAACCATGTTTCTGATGCAAATTTGTCCACAACCAAGTCCTCTCCTGCCTGCAAAAGCAAAACAGGAACATCCGGGAATTTTTCAATGCCCGTAAAAGCCTGATTCATCGATTGAACAAGTTCACGATACCATCTAACAGACACTTTCGTGATGTAAAGCTCATCTCCTGCAGCAGTTTTTCGTATTTCTTCATTTCTTGTAGCTTTATCTATCGTCAAACCCGTTTTAAACTTTGTTTTCGGCAAGATAAAGTTAAGCCCTTTAGAAAGGACGTCGAGCCCTTTGGTTGGATGATGCAACAGTTTCAAGCATGGTGAAGATAAGATAACACCGTCGACCATCAACGGCTTCTTTTCTTGAAGTGTACGGATAACTGCCAATCCTCCCATACTATGTCCGATAACAAAGACAGGTGGTTTCAAGAGGTATGCTTCTTTGATCCACTTTTCTACTTCTTCTATATACTCATCAAAATTATCGATATGCCCTCTTCTCCGTGTGGAAAGACCTTGCCCAGGCAAATCCCCCATAATGACATTATACCCGTTTGTTTTCCACTGATCTAACAACCACGTGTATCTCCCGTGATGCTCCTGAGCTCCGTGGACAATGACGATGGTGCCTTTCGGATTTTCAGCCTCCCATTTCCACATTTCAAACACTCCCTTAAAAATATAAAATTCTTTCTGATATAATAAAATAAAACAATCAATTCTTACAAGCTGGAGGAACACATGTATAAAATATACCCATATCTAGATAAAAAACCACAAATTGATGAGACAGCCTATTTGGCAGACTTCTCCGTGATCACTGGTGATGTGACCATAGGAAAAGAAAGCAGCATATGGTTTCATACTGTCATTCGCGGAGATGTTGCGCCGACCATTATCGGGAATAGAGTAAATATACAAGATCAATCCCTATTACATCAAAGTCCGAATAAGCCTTTGATAATAGAAGATGATGTCACAGTTGGGCATCAATGTACACTACATAGCGGATTTGTTCGCAAAAACGCCTTAATTGGCATGGGCTCCATCATTTTAGACGGAGCTGAAATTGGAGAAGGCTCCTTCATCGGTGCCGGCAGCCTTGTTCCACCTGGAAAACGCATTCCACCAAATTCACTTGCATTTGGCCGCCCCGCCAAAGTAGTCCGCGAACTAACAGAAGAAGACAAACTAGACATGGCCCGCATACGAAGAGAATACGTCGAAAAAGGCCAATTCTACAAATCCATACAAAGTTGATTTTTTGATTAAAGGTCAATCATTAATGCAAAATATATATCCCACACACCACCCAAAAACCGGGTGGTGTTTTTATTCTAAAATTTCTGTAAATTTTCCATCACCAAATTCTTACCCATTCTTTACATAGTCTTATAACTTCCTAAATATTCTCCATCTAAAATATAAATAAGAATAAAACCTAGCTAAAAGGAGTCCTAATGATGGTCAAATTACTAGCTAATTTCTACGAATTTGAATGCAATTTGTTTCGCAGTGTGAATCGTCATTTTGACAGAAAGTATGTGAATTTCTTTTTTCGCAACATTACTCATGTTGGCGGAGCCACTTTTACCATTTGCACCCTCTTACTTTTCATTATCTTCAGCAATCATTCCCTAAAACATACAGCTATTGCAGCGGGGCTATCATTGGCGCTTAGTCACATACCTGTAGCTATTGCAAAAAAACTATATCCAAGACGCCGTCCATACCTAGCGCTTGCTGAGATCAAAGTGGCCACAAACCCGCTTAAAGATCACTCCTTTCCATCTGGTCATACTACTGCCATTTTCTCAAGTATAATTCCTTTTGTCCTATTTCTTCCGCCACTGGCAATCCTTTTAATACCTCTGGCGTTATGTGTAGGCATTTCAAGGATTTATCTTGGACTTCACTATCCATCGGATGTTGCAGTTGGAATGATACTCGGAAGCAGCACAGGAATATTTTCCTTTCTACTAATCATTCCACTATTTTCATAAAAAGAAGGAGGCTCACTATGAAAATTGCCATTTTCACAGACACTTTTGCACCAGATGTCAATGGTGTCGCAAAGACGTTAAAACGTTTGACCAATTACTTGGACAACAAAGGATTGGAATACCGAGTATTTGCACCAGAAAGTACGAACAAAGACCTTTTTTCCAGCCAGGTCCACCGCTTTGCAAGTCTTCCATTCTTCTTATATCCCGATTGCCGACTTGCATTACCGAATATACTGTCCGTGAAGGCCGAGCTAATAAAATTCAAACCAGACCTCATTCATGTTGCAACCCCATTTAATATCGGCCTTTGCGGACTTCACTATGCAAAAAAACTCGACATTCCAGTTGTGGGTTCTTACCATACGGACTTTGACAAATACCTCGAATACTACGACCTTCAATTTCTGACAAAAGTACTTTGGAGCTATATGCGTTGGTTTCATCGCCCATTACGCAAGATTTTTGTTCCATCCACTGACACCCAGAACCACCTCAAGAATCACGGATTCACCAATACTGCTATCTGGCCTAGAGGAGTTGACTGCTCAGTATTCTATCCAGGTACATCCTCTCAACTCTTAAAAAACAAATTTAATATAAAAGAAAAATATATCCTATCCTACGTTGGCAGACTTGCCCCTGAAAAAGATGTGGCCTTACTTCCAAACATTCAATCTTCCCTGCCTGAAACAATACGTCATGATGTGCACTGGCTTATAGTAGGAGACGGACCAATCAAACAAGAATTACAAAACAATGCCCCCACCAATATGACTTTCGCCGGCTTTCAGTCTGGACAAAACCTGGCAGAGATCTATGCCGGTTCTGATGTATTCGTCTTTCCTTCTGCAACCGAAACCTTTGGGAATGTCGTCTTAGAATCCTTGGCATCTGGGACACCTGTAGTGGGTGCTAATGCTGGAGGTGTCCAGACAATCATTAAACAAGGGGTGACAGGGCATCTGTGCAACCCAAATGACGCTATTTCTTTTGCGTCTGCCATCACTAGTCTCATAGAAGACGAAGAAAAACGAGAACAAATGGGTTATGCGGGCCGCCACTATGCTTTGGAGCAATCTTGGGACTCTGTTTTCGAAAGACTGCTTCACGATTACCAAAGTGCTTTAACACCACAAAAACTACAAATACTTGCATAAGAAAAGGAGGCCACTGCGCCTCCTTTTCCTGTTAAAACGAAGAAATTATTAAAAGATTTGCAACTTTAAAATGGAATATTATATAATATATTTATCTTACTTGTTCGGAAGGAGGGAAAAAGATGTTACTATCTGTAAATGCTCGCACTCAATATATGTCATACTTGCATATTTGTCGTGCAATTTTTCATGATTCAGCTATCAACGGGACACGTATGTCCTTTTTTAGACAGCTGAATAGAAAAGACAGATAGTAAGAGATCTTTAGCCCCACACACACCAGATGCATCGTGTACTTTGCGTCTAGATAAAAACCATGGGAAAGAAGGCTTCTTCTTACTCATGGTTTTTTTGTGCGTTTAAATTCTGAAGGAGTGAACTTAATATGATGATATGTACATTAAATAATATAACTAAAAGCTTTGCAGGTACGATGATTTTTGAGAATGTTTCTATGGAAATCCAGGCAAATGACCGAATTGGACTTGTTGGTAGAAACGGAAGCGGAAAGACGACAATTTTCCAACTGATTAGTGGATTGGAAGCTCCTGATAATGGAGCTATTCATATAAAAAAAGGCGCAAAAATCGGTTACCTTGCCCAAATCCCCTCCTATCCTGATGGGACAACAGGAGAAGATGTATTACTTTCCGCATTCAGAGAAACTGTGGAACTGCAGCATAAGTTAAGGTCTTTAGAAAAACAAATGGCGGACGTTGTGGAAGAGAACGAGTTAAGCAAGATTATGCATGAATACGGAGTACTGCAAGAACGCTATGGTTTTATGGGAGGGTACGAAATGGATGCCTCCATTCAGCGGATTGCAAACGGACTAAAAATCACCTCCCTACTTTCTCAGCGATTCTCAAGCTTGAGTGGCGGAGAGCAAACAAAAATATGCTTAGGATTTATCCTGTTGCAAAACCCGGATGTATTATTGCTGGATGAGCCGACCAACCATCTTGATATTTTTTCAGTAGAATGGCTCGAGCAATATTTAAAGGATTATGATGGTACAGTTGTTGCAATATCACATGACCGCTATTTTCTAGATGAAGTTGCAACTAAAATTATCGATTTAGAAGACGGGGAGATCCACACGTACCACACTAACTACAGTGGTTTCCTTAAGGAGAAAGAAGAACGATTGCTGTTGGAATTCTCCGCGTTTCAAGAACAGCAGAAAAAAATCAAGAAAATGAAAGAAGCTATCAAACGCCTGAAAGAATGGGCGAATCAAAGCAATCCACCTAATGCTGCCATGCACCGTCGTGCGAAAAGCATGGAGAAAGCCTTGAATAGAATGGAAAAATTAAAACGTCCTATCCTAGAAAGAAAGGCAATGGGTCTTCAATTTGATGCCACAGATCGTAGCGGAAAAGATGTGGTAATAATGGAAAGTGTACGTAAATCATTTGATACAAAAGATCTTTTCAAAAACATCGATCTTGCGGTTTATTTTAAAGAACGGGCTGCAATTGTTGGTCAGAATGGTACAGGGAAATCTACTCTTCTAAAAATACTTCTTGGGGAACTAGAGGCAGACAGCGGTTTAGTGAAACTTGGCAGTAATGTAAAAATAGGATATCTTTCTCAGCACATCAAGGCCGGTAATCCAAGCCAAACATTAATTGAAGCTTTCCGTGAAGACATTTCTATCACACAGGAACAAGCAAGACATGTGCTAGCTAAATTCTTGTTTTATGGCGCATCTGTATTCAAAAAAGTCGAGAATTTAAGCGGCGGCGAAAAAATGCGCCTCCGTTTGGCTCAGCTCATGCACCAGGACATCAATCTGCTAATATTGGATGAGCCGACCAACCACCTTGACATAGATTCCCGTGAGGTGCTAGAAGAAGCACTGGAAGAGTTTGACGGTACCATCCTCGCCGTCTCCCATGACCGATATTTCTTAAATAAATATTTCGAAAAAACATGCTGGCTAGAAGATGGGGTACTCGTTACCTATGAGGGGAATTATCAGTATGCGCGTGGAAAGCGGGAGGAGTTAGAGAGGAAAAAGGTTGCTGATCTTCCTAAAGTTGTCGAGATAGAGAAAAAAATAAAGCATTCCACTCCAACCTCTGAAAGTATTGGTTTCGAAGAGGTTGAAAAAAAATTAGAGGATTTAGAAACAGAGATAAATGAGCTGGAAACGCTAATGAACAATGAAGAGGATTTGCTAACACTTCAAAGGCTACAAGAAGAGCTCACTCTTTTAGAAACGAAAAGAGATTCATTATATGTAAAATTAGAAGAAATCCTATAAAACTAAAAACCGCCCATGAATAAAGCTCTCAAAGAGCCTCATTTCCGGGCGGTTTTTCTTATTAACATATATTAAGCGTTCGCTTGCTCTTTCAAAGCATCAGCCTTATCTGTTTGCTCCCAAGGAAGATCCAGATCATTACGTCCAAAGTGGCCGTAAGCTGCAGTTTGCTTGTAGATAGGACGACGAAGGTCTAGCATTTTGATGATTCCTGCTGGACGAAGGTCGAAGTTGTTGCGAACCAATTCAACTAATTTTTCTTCAGAAACTTTACCAGTTCCGAAAGTATCAACTGCAATAGATACTGGTTGAGCAACACCGATCGCATAAGCTAATTGAACTTCACATTTGTCAGCAAGTCCACTTGCTACGATGTTTTTAGCCACATAACGCGCAGCATAAGCACCAGAGCGGTCTACTTTCGTTGCATCCTTACCGGAGAATGCTCCACCACCATGGCGAGCGTATCCACCGTAAGTGTCAACGATGATTTTACGTCCTGTAAGACCTGCATCCCCTTGTGGTCCACCGATCACGAAACGGCCAGTTGGGTTGATGAAGTATTTTGTGTTCTCGTCAATCAATTCAGCAGGAACTACCGGCTTGATTACGTATTCTTTGATGTTGCGTTGGATACGCTCCAAGGAAACCTCAGGGTGGTGCTGAGTAGAGATAACGATAGTATCAATACGAACCGGTTGGTCGTTCTCATCATATTCTACTGTCACTTGCGTTTTACCGTCTGGTCGTAAGTAAGGAAGAACCTCATCTTTTCTTACTTCCGTTAAACGGCGAGAAAGCTTGTGCGCCAATGATATTGGTAATGGCATTAATTCTTTTGTTTCATTACAAGCAAATCCGAACATTAGACCTTGGTCCCCAGCTCCAATTGCTTCGATTTCTGCATCAGACATTTGACCTTCACGAGCTTCTAGAGCTTGGTCAACACCCATTGCGATGTCAGCAGACTGCTCATCGATGGAAGTAAGTACTGCACAAGTTTCCGCATCAAAACCGTATTTTGCACGAGTATAACCGATGCCTTGGATTGTTTCACGAACGATTTTCGGGATGTCAACATACGTGGAAGTAGTGATTTCACCAGCAACCAACACCAATCCAGTAGTTACGGAAGTTTCACACGCTACACGTGCATTTGGATCATTTGTAAGGATTGCATCTAGGATTGAATCAGAAATTTGGTCACAAATTTTATCCGGATGCCCTTCCGTTACGGACTCAGAAGTAAATAAACGACGTTGTTTAGTCATTAAAAAAAGTTCCTCCTTTTTACTTATGAAAAGCGTTTGACTTCTCTTCATGTACAGCAGTTATATTTGATACGGATCTCAGTTCCTATTGTGATGTTCTATGTTATCTTGTGTAAAAATAGAAAAAACCTTCCCACAAAATTGAGGAAAGGTTTGATGTCGAGAATTAGCCTTTCACTCTTATCGGTCAAGGTCAAAGCCTTGCTCAGGTTTAGCACCTTTTCTCAAGCGACCAAAAACTTGGCCTAATACAAAACAGCGGCGTGCTTTTTTGCGCTCGCTCATCCTTTGAGCAGGTTGCTGGGTTTCATAGGGCCTGTCCCTCCACCAGCTCGGAATAAGAGTATCCGTTCAAGGTTTTATATTAGCGTACTAAAACCTTTTATGTCAACAAAAAAGAGAAAAAATTCGACATCAATTTACAGGAAATAATTGCTTTCTTATAATATAGATCTTCTCTCTTGAAAATCTCTTTATCATTTCCTTTTACTTCTGGATGGCAAGGTTTATAATGAGATAGGACGTTTGGTGAAAATTTTAGTGGACAGGCATAAAATGATAACGCTTTCATTTTATGAATATTAAGCTTTTCCAGTGGGATAAGCCTCTTTTTCACAAAATGTTAACGAATTCCTATTAATTTTCATAAAATAAGCTAATTAGTATGGACTATTAAGTTAAATGTGTTATACTTTTTAACAGATGAGAAAAAAAGCAAATTATATAATTGAAGGAGAGTTATCCATGATGAAAACGGTTGGAATTGATAATGGGTTAACAAAATTAATTTACGGAAGCAACACACATGTTCAACTGTCTGTTCCTCAATTGGTAGAAAAAATATTAAACCGTAACGAAGGCTGCTTGACCTCAACTGGTGCAGTACTCGCAACCACTGGCAAATACACGGGTCGCTCCCCTAAAGATAAATTTATTGTAGAAGAAGAAATTAGCCGAGATAAAATTGATTGGGGTACCGTCAACCGCCCTATCTCTGAAGATGTATTTGATCGCCTATATAACAAAGTTCTCACATACTTAGAAAACAAAGATGAAGTGTTCGTGTTTAAAGGATTTGCAGGTGCCGATGATAAATATCAACTGCCAATTCAAGTAATCAACGAATTCGCTTGGCACAACCTTTTTGCACAACAGTTATTCATCAAGCCAAATGAAGAGCAATTGGCTAAACATGAAACCGCATTCAGCATTGTTTCTGCTCCAAACTTCAAAGCGGATCCTGCAGTGGACGGGACAAATTCAGAAGCATTCATCATGATCTCCTTCAGCAAACGAATTGTGCTGATTGGTGGGACTGAATATGCCGGGGAAATGAAAAAGTCCATTTTCTCTGTTATGAACTACCTTCTACCAGAAAACGGAATTATGCCAATGCACTGCTCTGCGAACGTAGGACGTGAAGGCGATGTAGCATTATTCTTTGGACTATCCGGCACAGGTAAAACAACACTATCTGCCGACCCTAACCGCAAGCTTATCGGTGACGACGAGCACGGCTGGTCTAACACAGGTGTATTTAACATTGAAGGCGGATGCTATGCTAAGTGCATCGGTTTGACACGTGAAAAAGAACCACAAATCTTTGATGCGATCCGTTTTGGATCAGTCCTTGAAAATGTAGTCATTGACGGTCAATCCAGAATTGCTGATTATGAGAACTCTACGCTAACTGAAAATACACGTGCAGCTTATTCTCTGGATGCAATGGAAAATATCGTTCAGCCGAGCATTGCTGGTCACCCGAATACCATCGTCTTTTTAACAGCCGATGCAACAGGTGTATTGCCTCCAATCTCTAAGCTTTCTAAAGAACAAGCTATGTTCCATTTCCTAAGTGGTTACACAAGTAAACTTGCAGGCACAGAGCGCGGAATCACATCACCACAAGCTACTTTCTCCACTTGCTTTGGCTCACCGTTCCTGCCGCTACCTGCTACGACCTATGCAGAGATGCTTGGAAAGAAAATCGATGAGCACAACGTACAGGTCTACCTTGTTAACACAGGCTGGACTGGCGGAGAATATGGCGTTGGAAGTCGCATGAAGCTTTCCTACACAAGAGCAATGGTACAGGCGGCACTAGAAGGCGACTTGACTAATGTAGAAGTAGAAAAAGATCCATACTTTGGCGTTTCCATTCCAGTACATGTTCCTGGTGTACCTGATGAAGTGTTACAACCAAAGAAAACATGGCATAACGAAGAGAAATACGATCAATCTGCACGTGAGCTTGCAGGCAAGTTCAAAATGAACTTCAAGAAGTTTGAAAATGTACCTGCGGAAGTCCTTGAGTTGGGCGGACCTACGGTATAATTGGTAAAATATTTGAGCCAACCAAGGCTGTGAGAGACTTGGTTGGCTTTTTGGTTTATTGGGGGCGCTAAAAGATCACCCTATTTGACTGTTTCCATTTGTTCAGCGGCGGTCGGGGCATTTAGGGCCCTTCTATTTGACCGTTTCTCTCTATTTAACCCGCATTCGGGCTTATAGAGCTGGTCTATTTGACCGTTTCTCTCTTTCTAACCGGCGTTCGGGCTTATAGAGCTGGTCTATTCGACCGTTTCTCTCTTCCTAACCGGCGTTCGGGCTTATAGAGCTGGTCTATTTGACCGTTTCTCTCTTCCTAACCGGCGTTCGGGCTTATAGAGCTGGTCTATTCGACCGTTTCTCTCTTCCTAACCCGCATTCGGGCTTATAGAGCTGGTCTATTCGACCGTTTCTCTCTTCCTAACCGGCGTTCGGGCTTATAGAGCTGTTCTATTCGACCGTTTCTCTCTTCCTAACCTGCGTTCGGGCTTATAGAGCTGTTCTATTCGACCGCTTCTCTATTTTTTCATGGGACCTGGCGTATAATTTGCTTCCTCTTCTACCGTTTTCTGTTTCCACAATGCGTTTCGGGCGGAGAGAACCCCTCTCTCCTACTGTTTTCCCTCCCCACATTGTGTTTTGGGCGGTGAGAGAAGCCACCTCTCTGACTTAGGAAGCTGAAGCCCCTGCTGCCTCGCTCACTCCATCACTGCTCCTTCATCCACCTCGTCAACCGCTCAACAATCCTCCGATTTTCCCTAGGCGGAAAATAATGCGTGTACTCCGGATAATACCACGCCTCCACCTTCTTCCCCATCTCCTTCGCACACTTTTCCAATCTATAAGAATGCTCAATAGAAACGTTTTTGTCCTGCTCCCCGTGGATAATTAAGATTGGAGCAACCAACCTTTCAAGCTCGAACAGTGGTGTCCTCCACTCATATCGCTCTGGATATTTATTCGGAGTCCCTCCAATTACGCGCTTCATCATACGGCGCAGGTCCACTCTCTCCTCATAGGTGAGAAACATATCGGAAACACCGCCCCAGGAAACAACAGAACATACTTCAGGAAATTCAATACCTGTCATGAGAGCCATCACACCGCCGCGAGAGAAACCGAAGACATGAATACGATCAGCCTTCACTTTCTCATGACACGCTAACAACTTATAAGCAGCAAACGCATCCTCCCTATCATCTCCAGCAAAATCCTCATTCCCCTCGCCGCCCTGATTTCCACGGTAAAATGGCGCCATCACCACAAAGCCTTCAGAGGCGAATTGAACGATACGGCCAACACGAACTTGTCCGACATTTTTTATGCCGCCCCTTAAATATAAAAATCCATCATACTTCCCTTCCGCTTTCGGTTCAGCAAGCAGGCCCTTTACCTTCAAACCATTGCTTAAATAGGTCACTGAAAAAACACTGATATACGGACTGGGCGATGGAAATGGAGTCTTTTCAATAATCATCCCGTCTTGCAAAATATTGCCCCCTTTTGACGCACTAGGCATTCACACATATTTAGCCCAAATCATACGCTAATCTATAAAAACATACAAAGCATATGCCCACAATTTCTGAGGAGGTAGGACATGAAAGGTTTAAGAATTACGTTAAGTATTTTATTATCTTTTGCTTTAATCGCTGCGCTTGCAGCTTGCGGTGGCGGCAAAACAGAAAAGGTTCGGATTGCCGAAGTTACCCGCTCTATTTTTTATGCTCCCCAATATGTTGCGATTGAAAAAGGCTTTTTTGAAGAAGAAGGTCTTGAAGTGGAACTTACCACTACTTGGGGTGGGGATAAAACCATGACCACCTTGCTCGCTGACGGGGCGGATGTGGCATTAGTGGGTTCTGAAACGTCTATTTACGTGTATGCGCAAGGCTCCAATGACCCAATTATTAACTTTGCCCAACTAACACAGACTGATGGAACTTTCTTAGTGTCCAGAGAAAAATTGGATAATTTTGAGTGGGATGATTTAAAAGGCAGTACCTTCCTTGGGCAGCGTAAAGGCGGCATGCCTCAAATGGCCGGTGAGTTCGTCCTAAAAAAGAATGGGATTGACCCACAAAATGATTTAAACCTGATTCAAAACGTGGACTTCGCCAACATCCCTAGCGCCTTCGCTTCCGGTACAGGTGAGTTTGTGCAGTTATTCGAACCGCAGGCTAGTATTTTTGAAGCGGAAGGCATCGGCTATATTGTCGCTTCTTTCGGGGAAGAGTCAGGTCACTTGCCTTATACGACATTCATGGCAAAGGAAAGTTATCTAAAAGAAAACCCTGAGGCAGCAGAGAAATTCACCCGTGCGCTCTACAAAGCACAACAATGGGTGGAGAATAACCCTGCTTCTGAAACTGCCAAAGTCATCCTTCCATACTTTGAAGATACGTCAGTAGAATTAATTGAAACCGTTGTGGACCGTTACAAGAGTCAAGGTTCTTTCGCCACCAATCCAATCCTGGATCAAGATGAATGGGATAACCTGCAAAACATCATGGACACAGCCGGGGAGCTTCCACAATATGTGGAATACGGCACATTAGTAAATACAACCATTGCAGAAGAGGTAATGGAAGAATAGGATGATGAACGATGAGTTTATTATCAGTTAATCATATAAATCATATCTATTTTACTCCTGAACGGGCTACAAAGGTACTAGAAGACATCTCCATCTCTATTGAGGAAGGCGAGTTCATCTCCTTCCTTGGCCCTAGTGGCTGTGGGAAGACAACACTTTTATCCATTATTGCGGGTCTCCTTAAACCGACAGAAGGTACCGTATTGTTAGGCGATAAACCTTCCAAAGAATGCGTCTCCAATATTGGCTATATGCTTCAACAGGATTATCTTTTTCCATGGAAGACTATTGAGGAGAATGTACTTCTTGGGTTGAAGATTGCAGATAAACAGACGAAATTAAATATGGAAAGAACCTTACAACTGCTTAAAGAAATGGGACTGCCGGATGTTGAAAAGTTATATCCTTCTCAGTTATCTGGTGGAATGAGGCAACGCGCAGCACTTGTCCGAACACTTGCCACCGATCCTCAGCTCCTGCTTCTTGATGAACCATTTTCAGCTCTGGACTACCAGACGAAGCTTAAGCTTGAGGATTTAGTCTTCACCACACTCAAGTCCTTTAAAAAAACCGCTTTGCTCGTCACCCATGACATCGGGGAAGCCATCGCAATGAGTGACCGCATCTTTCTGTTAAAAGCGAACCCTGGACGGTTGGCGAAAACGTTCATCGTTCCAGAAGAATTAAGAAACATGATCCCATTTGAAGCAAGGCAGCACCCTGACTTCTCCTCCTTGTTCCAAAAGATTTGGAAGGAGTTGGAGCAACTTGAACAAGAAAGCGAACATTGACCTTCTTCACCAAGGTTATTTAAAACAGCTTAAAAAGGTAACTTATCAAGTAAGGTTATATCAGCTAATCATCTTTATTGTCTTTTTTTCCGCTTGGGAGCTTGCCGGGAAAAACAGCTGGATTAATCCATTACTGTTCAGCTATCCAAGTCGGATCTGGAATCTGTTCATGGAGAAAATAAAAGACGGAACGCTGCTTTCCAATATCAGTATCACAGTAACCGAAACCATCTTCGGATTCATTCTCGGAACACTCATTGGAACGATCTTGGCTGCCATCCTCTGGTGGTCACCCATGATTTCTAGAGTGCTTGAGCCTTATTTAGTCATTCTTAATGCAATGCCTAAAGTCGCGCTGGGCCCTATTTTAATTGTAGCTATTGGGCCTAATATGGGGTCGATTATTACAATGGGCGCTATTATTTCCGTCATTATCACAACCATTGTTGTTTATACCGCCTTTAAAGAAGTAGATGATAACTATCTAAAAGTTCTGAGGACCTTCGGAGCAACCCGCAGACAACTTTTCCAGCAAGCAGTTCTCCCAGCGTCCTATCCTACTATTATTTCTACCCTTAAAGTGAATGTCGGTTTGGCTTGGGTCGGAGTCATTGTCGGCGAATTTCTGGTCAGTTCCAAAGGACTGGGGTATATGATTATCTATGGCTTTCAAGTATTCAACTTCACCCTCGTACTATTGAGCTTATTAATTATCGCAGTATTTGCGACCATCATGTATCAACTAGTCGAGTATCTTGAAAAAAAGCTTGTTAAACATACGTAAAAAGAAAGAGCAACCCCTCAAATGGAGTTGCTCTTCTTTATTTTATCAAGACAATGCGTTAGAACATCGTCCTTCATAATGAAACTAAATCGGTTATCTTTTCTTATGTTTGCTGGTATCTCCTTCAAGAGGACAGGACCATTTGTTTCAAAGTATGTAGACTGCTTTTCTAACTTATCAATTACTGCAAAATATACATTTTTAACAATGACTTTTTCTCTTCCGTCCACTTTATACTGCCCTATGTATTTTAACTGGGACACATGTCCACCTGTTTCTTCCTTTACTTCTCTAATCGCACCTTGGTCGGCGGTTTCCCCATCTTCTACTTTTCCACCTGGAAACTCCATTCCCCTGTTCTTATGACTGGTCAACAGCCAATGATTTTGGTAACGGCAAATGACCCAGACGTGTTTGGGATTTTGAGAAAAAGGATGGTCTTCAAAGGATAACATCACTCGGTTGTTATAAATATCTTCAAACTCATACATACTATCGAAACTCCAATATCTCTTTTTTCTTATTTATCTTATCATAGTAGCATCGAAAATGTGAGAGTCAAGTACCCTATTTAGACCATCATTGGTAAAAAACATCTATTCGATTAGATCTTCCATTAATCCCTGATCTTTAATATGGCTCTTAGTTGCTTCATCCCCAAGCTCATATATCATCTTGAACGCCTGTTGCAATCCGTTATCATATGCATCATTTGTTTTGTCAAAATGATATTGTACATACGGTATGTGGGCCCGCCAAAAGCCTTGCCAATCAGAAGAATAGTTTTGATCAAAAATTTCCCTTAAATGTGTTATTTCATCATCTGTTGCCTGTATTTGATAGTCCCAAGAAGATGCTGTACTCACTTGTGAAATTGAACCCTCTGCTAGTGAAATGTAGTACGTTTTACGCTCCATGTATCTTCACCCTTTCCAGTATCTTCTCTTATTTTCACACAAAACCTGTGCTTTATTCTTTTAGATTCACTAGTTATGGGTCCGCCTTTTTTTTAATGGCATCAATAACTTTTTTCAAGATGTTCGGTATTGGTACACCCATTCGTGACGCGTTCTCCATAATGGAAATAAATTCATTTACCAAATAAAATAAAATCGTAACGTCTTTAATTAAATTAGTACCTAATATAATGTCCAACACATGCGCAATGCTAACTAATGCAAAAATAAATACCTTTTGTGCGATACCCTTAAAACCCACTCGACTCGAAAGGCGCTTTTCAACAAATGCCGCCATAATCCCTGTTAAATAATCAACGACTACAAACATAATTAAAAACATTAATAGTGAACTAAAGCCTCCGTAAAAAATAGAAGCCATGGAACCCACTATTGATGCAATTCCAAAACAAATTAAATTGTACTTGTCCATGACAAATCCCCCTGCACCTCACTTTTTTCTATAATCCATATTATGCAAAATACTAATAGCCCGTTACGAAATAGTAGGGTTTTGTGTATGAACTTAACAAATTGGAGGAAACTAATCATTATTTTACTAGAGGAGATAGAAGAAATATGAAGACTTTTGAAACGTTCGTTAATAAATATCATAAAAAATGGATTCGGGATGATGAAGATATTGATGCAGTTGCGTATTCTATCGTGAACAGTTTTTCAAGAGAGCAATGCATCGATCTTATAGCGGAATTATCAGATGAAGACCTCCATCAAGTGGTGGCAGAATTGGTGATGGAGCAGGTAAAAGAGTTGTTGATTAGTGGAGGTCATGGCGACCAAGGTCTGCTTCATTAACCTTTGTCAGAAAAAAAAGCCTGATGCAAGGACTTCGGAAAAGTCCTTCCATCAGGCTACTTGATTTTATTTTCCTAAGAATGCATGCAACATCCAGTTGTGTTTCTCCACGCTTTGGTGGATGGCAAGAAGCATATCACCAGTGGTTTCATCTCCCACTTTGTCCGCAATCTCCATGCCTTCTTTTAACTCTTCGATAAGGGTAGAGAAGTCGCTTGCAATGGATTGGACCATTTGCTCTGCCGTTTCTTTCCCTTCCGCTTCATGGATAGTGGATATCTCCAAAATCTCTTTCATTGTTCCAACAGGAGTTCCCTCAATTGCTAATAATCGCTCTGCCAATTCATCAATATGAGTGGCAGCCTCCCCATATAACTCTTCAAACTTTGCATGGAGTGTGAAGAACTCCGGCCCTTTTACAAACCAGTGATAATTATGTAACTTGATATAAAGAACACTCCAGTTTGCTACTTGCTTATTTACTACATCTGTTAATTGTTTAGACATTTTGTTCCATTGCCTCCTTTAAATATTCCAATATAATATATAGGTTATTTACCCCTTATAGCGTCCCCCTAAACAATGGACTTATGCCTTGATTAGTTTTTGTTAGAGGGTAATAATGATAGATAATGAATATTAAATTATCCGGAGGTATACATCACCATGATGACCATATTAATCATCTGCATCATCATCGTACTTGTCGTGCTATTTCTCACCCTACTCTCCACCAACAAAGCCTACAAATACGAACACACCATAGACCCAATCGAACCAACACAAAACCAAAAAGACCCCGTTGATGAGGAGAAGAAATAAAAAAATTCCCTTTAGGGGTCAGACCCCTAAAGGAGTTTTGCACTTAACGTCGAAACCCCCTGAGCGTCAGGCTCAGGGGGTTTCCTACTTTTAATTTTCTGGTTTAAGATAATTAGTAGTATTCATAGATATATGGTGATTCTGGTTGTTCGACTTTTTCAAGGGTTTCTACTTCGACGTATGGAAGGGTCCAGTTATTGTATTGAGTGGTTGTCAGGGTTCCGCTCACTTTCACCCAGTCATCGTTTTGAAGGTCCCCTGCTCCGCTTATAGTAGACAACGTCCCATAAACACTGGCATCTGCTACGCAACAAGACAATCCAAAACGCGCGACAACAAACTGGTTCTCCGTAAAGTCGGCTTCGCGATATACAAACCCAACCATTTCAATTTTCTTTCCGACAAATTCATCAATGCTCATGTCTATGATATTCATCATTGGAATGTATCTCTCATCATCCACGACAATGGTGTCCATCTCAAGCATCTCAGCTTTCAATTCTTCATAATATCCTTCCGGCGGTTCTTGCAATTCAAACCCTTCTGGATGCTCTAAAGGTGCGTCCGCCAGTTGTTCATCAATGGTCGGTGCACCGCTTTCTTGATCCTCCATATACCCTTCAGGATCATCCAAGTAAGCTTCCGCCCTTGATGTGTCAGACTCTCCGCTTCCATCATTTGAAGCAGTACCACCTGCTGGACCATCAAATGCCCCAGCTTGCTCACGCTGTTCCACAATCATCTTTGAATTTGTAAAACCTCGTTTATCAATAATGGAACTGTCCAAAATATTTTCCGGGAACATGAATCCTGTCACAACAGGCAACACAAACATGGAATAAATCAAAATTGATTGAATGGGAGTGGATGACTCCCCGTGGTCAAATCCACAATTACACACCAGTTCTTCTTTATCTTTAGAGCCGCTGCGCCAAATCTGCACAATACCAAGAATAAACAAAGTTCCTGCTGCAAAATACATGAACGGCATCATCCGTGGTGCAATGAAATTCGTTATATTCCCAGTGGCCAGAAGCTTAAAAAACAAGAGAGTAAATCCCAGCAGTATGATTCCACGCAAATAAATATGAAACCCATAATCACGATTGCTTTCCATCTATTATCATCCTCTCTCCTACAGCACAAGCTGCTGGAAAATAAGTATCGCGGCGAACACGACAATGGTTACAACTGCCATAAAAACAAGTACAAACTTTGTACGGAAATAGGCAAAAAGCATAAATGTATTTTTCAAGTCTAGCATTGGTCCATATACCATGAACGCTAATAAAGATCCCACTGTAAAAGTTGAACCAAATGATGCGGCGACGAAGGCATCCGCTTCTGAACAAAGCGAGAGCACAAATGCAAAAGCCATCATGACAGCTGGAGACAATACTTCATTCTGTCCTAGCGCCATTAATACATTACGATCAAGGAAAGTCTGGAATAAGCTCGCGATGAACGCACCGGCTATCAAGTATTTCCCCATATCAAAAAACTCATCACTAGCGTGGTAGAAGGTCGCTTTCCATTTATTCTGCTGTAGAGCCGGCTCCTCCATTTCTTGTCTGCCTACCAGCTCACTTTTCGACCAACGAAGCTGGTTTTTATTATCAAAAAGCAACAACATCAAAAAGCCGATAACCATACATAAAATAAAGGCAAGTCCGAATCTACCGTATAAAATAGTGGGGTCCCCGTTGAAGGCAAAGTATGTAGAAGCAACAACTACCGGGTTAAGAATAGGTGCACCTACAAGCAACACTACCCCAACATGAAGCGGCATCCCTTTTTTAATTAATCTGCGAACAACTGGAATAATGGCACATTCACAGATTGGTAGAATAACCCCAAGTAACGCTGCCGGAATAATGGCACCTATGGGACTCTTAGGTAAGTATTTTTTTATTTTTTCCTCTGACACGAATGTTTGGATCAATGCAGAGGCGAAAACACCAAGTAAAATAAACGGTATAGCTTCAATGACAATACTTAGGAAGATCGTATTTACATTCAGCCATGAGCTTGGAATATCAAGAGAGATTTCCTTGAAGTCTATAAAAAAGAATAGGTATAGGAACACTCCAATTAAAGCAAGCCCGATCAAATCCTTCAAAAGACTACTGCTTTTCCTCATTCTTCTACTCCTATCATATTTTCTATTTTGTATTATAACATATCAAACTTTTAAAACTTTATCTTTGTTACTAGCAATATATGTCTAATCTATTAACAGTATGATAGAAAAGTATGGAAAACTAGTTCGCGTTTTTGCTTCTTGATTCCTTTTGCATATTCCTATACTATATGAAATATCTATAATCGTAATGATTACTATTTGCAAGGAAGAGGAGTGTTTACTATGCTTCAATGGATTATCATCGGGGGTGGCATTCAAGGTTTAACCGTTGCCACTTTTTTACTAAAAAAGAATAAAACCACTATTAATAAATTGAGAATCATTGATCCAAATCCAAAGCCTTTGGAAAATTGGAAAAGGTGTACATCTACCATTTCCATGCCGTACTTAAGATCGCCCTCTGTTCATCATTTGGATAAAGAACCATTTAGCTTGCAAGCTTTTTCTAAAAAAGAACATAAATATCAACCTAACACAGACTTTTATGGTAGGTATAAAAGGCCATCCTTACAAATGTTCAATGATCATTGTGATCACCTAATAAATGATTTAGATATCCAACAAGCTTATGTCCCATCAAAGGTCCGTCATGTAGAGAAGGGCGATGGGTATTGGAAGGTATATCTTGAAAATGGAGAAGTGTTAAGAACGGAAAAAGTCGTCATTGCCATTGGAATCAGTGATCAGTTGCATCTCCCTGAATGGGCTAGCAACCTAAAAAAGGAACGTACAAATTCTTTATTTCATGTTTTTGACAAAGAGCTTCCTCCTTTTGAAGAAATGGATGGACCGTTTGTAGTGGTCGGTGGTGGAATAACAGCCACACATTTAGCAATCAAACTGGCAAACATGTTTCCAGGTAAAGTGACGATGCTAAAAAGGCATCCTTTTAGAGTCCATGACTTTGACAGTAATCCAGAATGGCTGGGTCCTAAAATGCGACAGCCATTTGTCAAAATGAAAGATTATGAAAATAGGCGCAAAGCAATAAAATCTGCAAGGCATAAAGGCTCCATTCCTTCTGAATTAAGAAACAAAATTAATCATCTCGTTCGAACAAAAAAATTAACCATTAAGAATGGAGTTGTAAATAATTTCCTGATTCAGCGCAATGGTGTACAGCTGCTGCTTGAAAATGGAGAAACAATTACAGGCAGCTCGATTATTATGGCAACAGGCTTTGAACAAGGTCTTCCAGGCAGAGAATGGCTGGAGCCTGTCATAAAACAAGAAAACCTTCCATGTGCAAAGTGCGGCTATCCCATTGTTAACCACATGTTGGAATGGGCACCTAATCTCTATGTAAGCGGCGCCCTGGCGGAACTTGAAGTTGGCCCCATAGCACGCAATATTTCTGGTGCCAGAGTAGCAGCAAACATCATATCTTCCATTTAAAAAAGGATGACCCAGATTGAGTCATCCTTCCCTTTTAACCAAATACTTTTTTCAAATCTTCTTTATCCTGCTCTAACCAGAACTTCATCAAACGCTTCGCACCTTCAAGGTCATGAAGCTTTGCTTGACCGCACTGTTTTTCGTTTGCAGCCGGAATTTCTTCAATTTTAACTGCATCCTTTAACGTGTCTTCCATCAAATCAACAATTTCATCTACTGTCGGTTCGCCGCTTACCACTAGATAGTAGCCAGTTTGGCAACCCATTGGAGAAATGTCGATAATATCAAAATGGCTGTACTTTTCCGCATGTGTACGGATGTTAAATGCCAATAAATGCTCCAAAGTGTGAATAGCGTCTGGCTTCATCGCTTGTTTGTTTGGTTGGCAAAAACGAATATCATATTTATTAACAACACCGTCTGTCCCTACTTTGTGTACTCCACAATGACGAACATAAGGAGCTTTTACCGCATTATGATCTAGTTCAAAACTTTCTACTGAAGGCATAATAGCACTCTCCCTTTATTTAAAAGTTATTTACAGTATAACACAAATTCAATTCCAATTAAATTCATCTGATTTATACGAATTTAATAAATTTTTGGTTTCCCTAATTTTCGATTATAATTTACTTGAGGTGACAGTAAATGAAGCATGTCTTTTTATACATCATTCGTTTTTATCGAAAATTCATTTCCCCATTAACGCCGCCAACTTGTCGATTTTATCCAACATGCTCTCAATATGGAATGGAAGCAATTGGACGTTTTGGAGCAATTAAAGGCGGTTGGCTGACAATAAAGAGAATTCTAAAGTGCCACCCTTTTCATCCTGGGGGCATTGATCATGTTCCGGAGAAGAAAGACAAATGTTAATTTTTTTCATATCCATTAACAACAAGATCGAGCTTGCCTGTGTGCGGGTCAATAACTAGTCCATGCACAGGTACACCCTCTGCCATAAGTGGATGGTTTGCAATCATATCCACACTTTCACGGACGCTTTCCTCCACGCTGTCAAACCCTTTTAAGAAACCTGCTACATCAATACCTGCATATTTCAAATCATCAATCGTTTCTTTTGTTACTCCCCTTGCTTCCATCTTTTCACGCATGCCCTCGGGATTGATTTTTCCCATTCCGCAATCGTGATGTCCTACAACTAATACTTCATCCGCTTGTAGTTCAAACACGGCAACCAAGATACTTCTCATAATACTTCCAAACGGATGCGATACAATAGCTCCGGCATTTTTAACAATCTTCATATCACCATGCTTTAGATTCATCGCTTTTGGTAACAGGTCCATCAACCTTGTGTCCATGCATGATAATACTACTAATTTTTTGTCAGGAAATTTAGTGGTCTGGTATTGAATGTATTCCTCTTTTTCAACAAATCCAGTATTATGTTCTAAAATTTCATCCAGTAACTTCATTCTTTTTACCCTCTTTCTGAATAATAGTTTAGATTCCCTTCTTTCAATATGACAAACTCAAAACAAAATGACAATAAAAATAGCTTGTTTTCTTTTTATGTTTTTAGTAATATTTTATAAGTAAATCGTAAAGGTTACGTTTTAAACAAGAAAGGAAGTATGTATTTTATGAAAAGGAAAATACCTGTAACAGTGCTAAGCGGTTATCTTGGTGCAGGAAAAACAACCCTGTTAAATCACATTTTATCCAATAGAGAAGGTTTGAAAATTGCAGTAATCGTTAACGATATGAGTGAAGTAAACGTTGATGCTGCACTTATCCAACAAGGCGGTTTCTCCAGAACCGAAGAAAAATTGGTGGAAATGCAAAACGGCTGCATCTGCTGTACATTGCGAGAAGACCTCATGAAGGAAGTGGAGCGCCTAGTTGATGAAGGGAACATTGACTATATTGTGATCGAGTCCTCCGGCATAAGTGAACCAATCCCTGTTGCCCAGACTTTTACTTACTTAGATGAGGAGTTCGATATTGATCTCACAGAAAAGTGCCGCCTGGACGCGATGATTACCGTAGTGGATGGTTTCCGCTTTTATGATGACTATCAATCTGGCGAAAGCTTACTAGATCGCAAACAGGGAACAGATGAATCGGATATACGCGAAATATCTGATTTATTGATAGACCAAATTGAATTTGCCGATATTCTGTTATTAAATAAAACTGATTTACTAGAAACACAATATGTAGTGGAATTAGAGGCACTATTGAAGAAATTGAATCCGGAGGCAAGAATAATTCAAACGGTGAATAGCCAAGTAGAATTGGAAGAGATTCTGAACACAGGGTTATTCGACTTTGAAAAAGCGAGCCAGGCTGCTGGTTGGATTAAGGAATTAAACGAAGAGCACATTCCTGAAACGGAAGAATACGGAATCACTTCCTTCGTGTACCGCCGTAGAAAACCCTTCCATCCAGTGCGTTTCAAGAACTGGCTAGATAACTGGCCGGAAGAAATCGTTCGTGCAAAAGGTTTCTTCTGGCTTGCTTCTAGGAATGATATGGCTGGACTAATTTCTCAAGCAGGTGCCTCCATCATGATTCAGGGTGCTGGAGAATGGGTTGCAAGTTACAGTGAAGAGGAAAAACAGTTAACATTACAAGAAGAACCTGAATTACTAGAAAGATGGGACGAAACATATGGAGACAGAATGACAGAACTAGTCTTCATTGGCATTGAAATGGAACAAAAGCAAATCGAACGTTCACTGGACACCTGTCTTCTTACAGAAAAAGAAATGAATGAGGACTGGTCCAAGCTTGCAGATCCTGTACCTGCTTTTATCGTAGAGTAATTGTAAAAATTTTATAACATTTGACTTTTTAGTTCTCAAATCGTAATAGTTACGATATAATGTGTTGGGATACAAAACGAGAGGAGAAAACAATGAAAACTAAATCTATTTTTATCGCAATGATGTTAGTAGTTTTTACATTCCTTGTGGGATGTAATTCAGATAATCAGGCTTCTGACGGTAGTGAAAAATTGACTGTCTATACGACCATCTTCCCTTTAGAGGACTTTACAAAGAAAATTGGTGGCAATCATGTCGAAGTGAAGTCTGTCTTTCCACCTGGTTCAGATGCACACACGTTTGAGCCATCTACAAAAACAATGAGCGAAATGGCTTCTGCTGATGTTTTTATTTATACAGGTGTTGGAGTAGAAGGTTTTGCTGATAAAGCAAAAGATGTGTTGGAAAATGAGGATGTTCCTGTTGTAGCAGCTGGTAATGGAATTGAACTACGTGGTGAAGAAGAGCACGGTCACGAGCATGAGGACGAAGCTCATGAAGAAGAGCACGATCACGAGCATGAAGACGAAGCTCATGAAGAAGAGCACAATCACGAGCATGAGGACGAAGCTCATGAAGAAGAGCACAATCACGAGCATGAGGACGAAGCTCATGAAGAAGAGCACAATCACGAGCATGAGGACGAAGCTCATGAAGAAGAGCACAATCACGAGCATGAGGACGAAGCTCATGAAGAAGAGCACAATCACGAGCATGAGGACAAAGCTCATGAAGAAGAGCACAATCACGAGAATGAAGGACATGAAGGGCACGATCACTCAAATGGCGATCCGCACGTTTGGTTAGATCCTACACTTTCTATTACACTTGCTGAAAACATTAAAAACGCACTGGTGGAACTAAAACCAGAAGCCAAAGAAGATTTCGAAGCTAATTTTGAATCCTTGAAAACTGACCTTGAAAAATTAGATTCAGAATTCAAAGAAGCATTGGATAGCGCGAAAACAAACAAAATCTTAGTTAACCACTCAGCATACGGTTACTGGGAGAATCGTTATGGCTTGGAACAAATCAGCGTTAATGGTTTATCTCCAACCCAAGAGCCATCACAGAAACAATTAACAGAAGTTATCCATACTGCAAAAGAAAATGACATCAAGTACGTTATTTTCGATCAAAACATCAGCGGGAAAATTGCCGAAGTGGTAAAAAATGAAATTAAAGCAGAAGCGCTGGTCCTTCATAACTTAGAGGCAATTACTGAAGAAGATGCAGAAAATGATGAAGACTATTTCAGCTTAATGCGTAAGAACTTAGAGACTTTGAAAAAAGCGTTGAATTAACTTAAAAAAGAAAGAGGCAGCCGAATGGCCTGCCTCTTTCTTTTTTAGTTCTCCTATTCCCCTCTCAATGCTTCACAAAACTTCTCCACTTTCTTATCATCAATTTCTTTTCCTATTAGTATAATGGAAGGCTCTATGTCGGTTTTCTCGATTCTGTTCATTACCAAAGTAGATGCAGCATACTGAAACTCGTAAAAGCCTGGCGTTTCATCAAGCCGTACAATTCCTTTGGATCTTACCACGTTTTTAGATAGCTTTTTCAATTGTTTCTCAAGAACCACACGATTAATCGGCTCGGAAAACGTCACTTTTACAGCTTCAATGTGATGGTGGTGATGATGGTGGTGGTGACCATCATGATTATGTCCAGCACCTTCTCCATGCTTATCTACCTTCACTTCTCTCCATTGCATTCTCTTTTCCAAAAGGATCTCCAATGGAACCTCCCCATAGCTAGTCCTGTAAACAGGAACATGATCATCAAGCTCATCTGCAAGCTTAGACTCGACTTTAATCAATTCTTTCTCCGAGACGAGATCCATCTTATTCAGCACCAACAAATGAGCAGATGTGACTTGTTCCTTCAACAAACCTCTGATCTCTTTAGAGCTATTAAAGAAGCTTTGATACTCAAGATAGTGACTGGCATCCACGAGACTAATCATGGACTGCAGTTCAAAATAATTCATATAGAGAGGGTTCAATAAAACATCTTTGATTTCAAGTGGATTTGCAACACCTGTTCCTTCAATAATCAAAACATCTACCTTTTCACCTACATACTGATCAAGAGTAGATTTTAAATCATCTTGAATGGTACAGCAGATGCATCCATTGAGAAGTTCTACTACACTTTCTCCCTGAAAAAGATGAGATTCCACATTTTCATCCCCAAGTTCATTCAAGATAATCCCTGGTTTTAGTCCCTGACTCTTAAAGTGGTTTAACATATGTAAAAGCACGGTTGTTTTTCCGCTTCCCAAAAACCCGCTGATAACGTAAACTGGTACTTTTTTTGACATTATATTAGCACTCCTTACATTTAACTTATTATCCTAATACCCATTATACAATGGACTCAAAAGCAAATACACCGACAATAAATCGTAATCATTACGCTTTTTATTTTATAGCTAAAACCTTTTTTATTCAAGTTATTTACCCTTTCAGCTAAATCGTACAAATTCAATTAGTAAAATATGTATAATTGGTGGAAAAATGTGGACTCTAACGTTATATAAAAGCACGAAGGGACGTAGCCAAAATGGAAGATGTAGTAATTGCTCGGTCATTGTTTGGAACTACAATGGGATTTCATATTATATTTGCAACACTGGGCGTTGGGATTCCTTTAATGATTCTCATTGCCGAATTGATGTATCAAAAAACGCAAAACCGTGAATATGCGATTATGGCAAAAAGGTGGACAAAAGCAAAAGCGGTGCTACTAGGGGTTGCAATCCCTACTGGTACAATTGCCGGAGTTCAACTTTCCCTTTTGTGGCCTGGATTTATGGAGGTCATCGGTAAGGTCATGGCTCTTCCGTTTCAGATTGAAATATATGCGTTTTTCATTGAAGCATTATTCATATCCATATACGTGTATGCTGCAGACCGCATTTCACCCTGGATGCGCATTTTAAGTGTGACACTTGTTACAATCGGTGCGGCAGCATCTGCCGTACTCATCACAAATGTCCATGCGTTTGAAGGAACACCGGCAGGCTTTCGGATTGAAAATGGTCAGATTGTCGACGTGGATCCTTGGGCCGCTTTTTTCAATCCTAGTTTCGTCGTTACGGCTGCGCATGTGGCAGTCTCTGCCTTTATGACAGGGGCCTTTGTCATTGCCTCTGTTGCAGCCTATAAAATGTTACGAAACAAACATGATGAGCGGGTATATAAATTTCACCGAAAAGCACTGATCATGGGACTTGTTGTAGGAGGGATTTTTTCGTTTATGACTGCTATAAACGGACATGAATCTGCCCAACAGTTGCACCAGTATCAACCAGAAAAGTTAGCAGCAGCAGAAGGACTGTTTGAAACCCAATCTCATGCACCTCTTGCAGTGGGAGGATTCACCGATCGAGAAGCTAAAGAGGTTAAATGGGGAATCGAGGTTCCATGGGCACTAAGCTTTTTGGCGGATGATCGTTTTGACACGGTAGTTGTCGGTCTGGATGATTTTCCTGAAGAGTATTGGCCGCCATTGTTTGTACATACCCTTTTCAACGCAATGGTTGGAATTGGTTCACTACTGATCATGCTCTCTTTAGTAGGGTTCTTTTGGAGTAAGATTCTCAAAAAAACAACCTATCCCAAATGGCTTATGTGGCTGTTTGTCGCTGCAGGTCCACTCTCGATGTTGGCTATAGAATTTGGATGGATTTTCGCGTGTACCGGAAGACAGCCATGGGTTATCTATCGCGTGATGTTAACGGAGGATGCAGTTACTGGAAACCAAAATCTCGCCGCATTGTTTATAGCGTTTGCAGGTATTTATGTACTTCTAGGTGTTGCAGTGGTAATGGTCCTTCGCTATTACTTCAAGCGACATCCAATTGAGGACGAGTTGAACGATATTCCCCCAACACCTACTGGGGTTCAAGCATAAGGAGGATCACCTTCATGACAGACGTAATATTGGCAATTACGGTCCTATGGGGTTTCATTTTTATCTACGCCGTCATGGCGACGATGGATTTCGGAGCCGGTTTCTGGTCTATGCTCTATATAAAGAATGAAAAAACAAATGCCACCAATATCGCCAACCGATATTTATCCCCTACGTGGGAGGTCACCAATGTATTTGTTGTCGCTGTTGTGGTGGCTATATACAGTTTCTTTCCAAGCGCCGCCTATACACTCGGAACTGTTCTTTTAATACCAGGAAGCATCATTCTACTTTTGCTTGCAGTCCGTAGCGGATTCCTTGTGTTCTCCCATATTGTCGACGATTATCATAAACCGCTAACGTACGTATCAGGAATCAGTGGATTTATAATACCAGCCTTTTTAATACTTGTTTTGCCCATTACACATGGTGGATTTGTGGATAACATCAATGGGGTGGATACATTAATGCTTGGCCGGTTATTAACCAGCCCACATGCCCTTTCTTTCATCTTGTTTGCGGTTAGCAGCACTTTGTTTTTGTCTTCCTTGTTACTTGCGGATTTCTCTAAGGTTGCAAAAGACAGACATGCGTATGCTATTTACAGAAGGGATGCCTTAATCTTAGGTCCTGTCTCATTACTAGGCGCTCTACTAATCATGATTACCATGCGATACGAAGCAACATGGTTATTTAATGGGATGATGGACTATCTTGTATGGTTATTCATTTCAGCTGGTATGTTCGTCGTGACAGGAGTTGCACTTGTTATACCTGGAAAGGATGGATGGAACGGCCTGCCAAGGTTAGGAGTTGTTTCTGCTTTTATACAGTATGCATTGGCTAGTTACGCATATGGGCGCGCACATCTTCCCTACATCGTCTATCCAAATGTCACAATCCAAAACGGATTTACAGATCCAGCTTCCTTTCGGGCGCTCTTCATTTCTTATATTGTCGGATTTATCATCTTGTTTCCAGGTTTTATCTACTTCTGGCGATTGTTTATGAAGGATGAAAAATACATCAAAAGTGAAAATTAAGGTCAGGAGTATATTTTCTCCTGGCTATTTTATTTCGAAAAATTACAAAGCACTTTTTGGATGGAACTCCAGGAACGCTTACAGTAGAAAACTGGTTTATTGCTCTCTTTTGCTTTTTGTTTGATCACTTTAGCAAGGTTATGGTTAATATAATCGGTTAGAACCAAAATAATATCGATATGCTCCGGAATGCTTCTTTTTACTACTTGCACCTTTCTTCCATCAATATGTAGGACATTTTCAAATCCTTGTGTGACAAGCTTTTCTTGAATATTGCCTAAATGATCTGCACCAACTACCATAAGTGAAGCCATCTTTTTCTACTTCCTTTCTATCGCTTAATTGAGAATCGTTCTCTCTTATAAGTCCATAATAATTGAGAATGATTCTCTTTGTCAATAAAATTATAGAATATACCTATTTTTATCATGAAGTATGAAATTTTTTTTATGGCAAACAATAGGAACGTATCTTCTGTACAAAAAAGGAGGACGTTATAATGGCTAAAGAAGTTTTGTGTGAAGTGGAAAACTGTAACTACTGGGGACAAGGAAACATTTGCCAAGCAGATGCTATTTATGTGGTGAGCCATAAAGGGAACACTGCACACGATTCGAAGGATACCGACTGCAAAACTTTCAAACCTGCTCATTAATGTAAAAAACAAAAAGCCCAAGAGCTACGCGGCAGGTAACTCTTGGGCTTTTATATGTTAAAAATATAGATATTTGTAAACCGCATGATCTTTTTAAATCAAAGTAAAATTAGTTGTTTGGTTAATCTCAGCTGTTGATTGGAGCAAATGCGAAGACTCCTGAGGGAGATAGCGCTAGGTGGAGACCACGCAGAAGCCGAGGAGGCTCACGTCAGCCCCTAGGAAAGCGAAGCCATTTACGGAAATCAACAGAGGTGTTTAAAAAAATTCTAAAATCAAAGGCTATTTCTTTGACCGGAACGGAAATCAACCGTAATAATATACTTTTATAACTTTTGAAAAAGCCCCCATTTACTGGAGGCTGTTGCTTTCTTTCGATAAATTTCTTCTAAAGAACCATTTCATTACCAAACCATGCTTTGGCGATAAGAAAAAAGTTAAAACAAACAATATTCCTGCCATGGAAGCCATCATACCAGATATTGAAACATTAAATAAGGACGCCGCATAATATCCAAGAACTGCTGAGGCAACCCCTATACCAGCACTTAACAAAAGCATGATACTTAGTTTATCAGTCAATAGGTAAGCACTTGCTCCTGGCGCAATAAGCATCGCAACCACTAATATTGCTCCTACGCTATCAAAAGATGCAACTGTTGTAATCGAGAGCATCCCCATTAATAAATAGTGCATGAACATGACTGGAATTCCAATGGCAAGGGCCATTTCTGGATCAAACGAGCAAATTTTCAATTCTTTATAGAAAAGTAAAAGAACTGCCAAATTGATGACAAGAACAGCTCCAAGCATCCATACTGCCCTTGGACCGACATCCATCCCTGCAATAATTAACGTATCCCAGGGAACAAACGCAATTTCCCCCATTAGTGCATGATCTACATCTAAATGAACTCTTCCTGCAAATAAGGAAACTAAAATTACCCCTAGGGCAAATAAGGAAGTAAATACAACTCCAATTGCTGCATCAGATTGAACTCCTGATGAATGCAGCAGCTGAATGAAGAATGCCGTCAGTAAACCCACTATCAATGCGCCGGCAAACATATAGATACCGTCTAGACTGTTTGAAACAAGGTAGGCTGCCACAATACCTAGTAAAACCGTATGACTAATTGCATCTGCAAGCATTGCCATTCTTCTTAGAATGAGAAAACAACCGGTAAGACCGCATGTTATGCCAACTAAGGACCCAGTTAGAATAATCCACCCTTCATAACTCATCAGCCTTCACTCCCTCCTACTGCAGAATGGAAGCCTTTGTTCCCTATATTTCTTTTCTTTTTATATAAAAATAGGCCATTAGGTTCTCTACCAAAATCCTTGAGTAAAGCCCTAAGTTCATCAATTATTTCTTTTGGTCCATTTAAAAGGTCCATGCTTCCCTCTCTCCAGTTCGAAACAGGGAACTTGCTTTCAAACATAAGATACATATCCATTAACCTGTTTTTTAGAACAATATCATGGGCCATCTCCAGCCCTTTTTCCGTTAGCATTATACGTTTATTAGCCTGATCTTCGGCTAATAATCCTTCCTTTTTCAATTCCTTTACCACTGCATGCATCGTGAGCGTCGATATCGGACGCAGCTCCACCACTTGTTGGTAGGGGTAACTTCCAATTTCTTTACCTTCTGACTCTTTCAACTTCGTCTCACTCAACTCATACAAACTAGATAAAATATTTTCCCTAGTTACTAGGCGTTTCACCTTCCATTGCTTGATCATTTTAGGCAATAATCCTTTTTTCGTACCGAAAATAAGGGAGAACACAAACAATATGGTCGCTGCCAAAATAATTAATGGTCCTGTCGACATCCCGCGGGATAGTGTACTTAGCAAAGTCCCAACAACACCTGAAACTCCACCTACCACTCCAGCCAAAACAACCATATAGTCAAGCCGTTCTGTCCAATACCTTGCAGTAATAGCCGGCGTGATTAACATAGCTGCCATTAGAATAACGCCAACTGCCTGCAGCCCAATGACAACTGCTCCGACAATCATAGTCATTAAAAGACCATTCAGCCACTTAACTGGAAGTCCTATCCCTTGAGCAAACTGAGGATCAAAGGTTATAAGCTTCAATTCTTTGAACAAGATGAATGTGATAAAAATTAAGATAAAGGCTATTACACTAATGATTTGTACATCTAAACCAACAATAGCCGCCGCTTGCCCAAAAATAAATGAATCCAGTCCAGCCTGATTACCGCTTCCATACTGCTGAATATAGGTTAATAGAACGATACCAAAGCCAAAAAACACAGATAAAACGAGACCGATTGCAGTATCTTCTTTTATCCTGGAGTGTTTAATAATGGCTTGAATACAGTAAGTTCCGATTAATCCTGAGATGGACGCTCCAATCAATAACCATGACATCGACTTTGCTCCAATCAGTAAGAAAGCAATACATATTCCCGGCAAAGCTGCGTGTGCCATTGCATCTCCAAGAAGGCTTTGTTTTCTCAACAAAGCGAAGCTACCAATGACACCACTTGCCATTCCTAGTAAAATGGTCCCTAGCAGTACCCACTGCACGTTCGGATCTTGTAGCATATTGAGAACCGTTTCCATACTGTCACTCCTATTGTTCGACAATGGCATGATTTTGGTCTAAAAATGCCAACCGACCACCATACGTTTTTTGCAAATTATCCATTGTAAATACTTCTTCTGTCGGACCGATGGCAATCTTTCTAAGGTTAAGCAACAACACCCAGTCAAAATACTCTTTCACTGTCTGGAGATCATGATGAACTACCAATACAGTTTTTCCTTGTGCTTTAAGTTCATTGAGAATGGTGATGATTGCTTTTTCTGTTGCAGCATCTACCCCTACGAAGGGTTCATCCATAAAATAAATACTCGCATCCTGTGCAAGTGCTCTTGCCAGGAATACTCGTTGTTGTTGTCCACCTGAAAGCTGACTAATTTGTCGTGTTGCATATTCTTTCATTCCAACTTTATCCAAGCATTCATAAGCAAACTCTATATCCTTTTTGTTCGGTCTCTTCACCCAACCAATATGACCATATCTCCCCATCAGTACAACATCCAATGCGTTCGTTGGAAAGTCCCAATCCACAGACCCACGCTGTGGAACATATCCAATTAATTTACGCTGTGATCGATATGATTTTCCATAGATTGATATAGTACCAGACGCCTTTGGAATTAATTCCAAAGCCGCCTTGATTAATGTAGATTTACCGGCACCATTCGGTCCAATAATCCCGATTAGTTTTCCTTCCGGAACGCTGAAACTAATTTCTTTTAATACAGGTTTACGATGATAAGCTACTGTTAAATTTTCTATTTTGACCGGCTGCATATTCGTTCACCTTGCTTTCTAATTTGCTTTACCCATGAAAGAACTATTTTAACGCCTTTACGATTGTATCAATATTATGTCTGAACATTCCTAAGTATGTTCCTGTTTCTGTTCCAGCAGCTCCCATTGCATCAGAGTATAGTTCCCCACCTATTACAACTGTGTGGTCCTTGCTTTCAGCTCCTTGAACCACTGCATTTATGGAGTCTTCCGAAATGCTGCTTTCAACGAATACTGCTTTAATGTTTCTTTCTACTAAAAGATCTACAATGGAACGCACATCACTTAAACCAAACTCTGCGTCTGTACTCAATCCTTGCAAACCCGTCACTTCCATTCCATATGCTTTACCAAAGTACTGGAACGCGTCATGAGCCGTTACTAATACTCTACTCTCTTCAGGGATAGTTGCAAGTTGTTCCTTCGCGTAAGTATCTAATTCTTCCAATTTCTTTATATATGCTTCCGCATTCTTTTCATATAAATCAGCGTTCGCCTTATCTTCTTTAATTAATGTCTCTTTCACTTCTTCCACTGCATACACCCATAAAGAGATATCAAACCAAACATGAGGATCCTTTTTATCTGTTTCTCCTTCAGCAATTAACAACTTATCCGTTGGAACAGACTCAGCTACAGGAACCGTTGCTTTTTTATCCTTCATTTTACTAAGGATTTCTCCCATTCTTCCCTCTAATTTAAGCCCATTATAGAAGATAATATCCGCTTCGTTTAATTTTTTCAAATCTCCTTGAGAGGCTTTATACAAATGAGGGTCAATACCTGGCCCCATAAGACTTTCCACTTCTACTTTGTCTCCACCAACATTTTCAACGATATCTGCTATTTGTGCAATAGTAGTGGTAACCTTAATTGTTTCATTCTCATCACTACTTACTCCTGAAGAACAAGCAGTCAATCCCAAACTGATAGCTCCTAGCAATACCAATTTCCCCAATAGTTTTTTCATTTTCTCTCTCCTCTTCTCAAAGTGTTTGTACTAGTCAACAAAAGTTTGTCTAGTGCAAATTTTATGGTAAAAAAAATACAAACGTTCTTATCTTTCTCCTAAATCACTGTATGTAGAAGAAGATAAAAATGTGATTCAACTTGACCAACTACAGTAATTTAAGCCTACACTCAAAAAGTTGCCCTCATACAAAACTTAAACCCTAAGCAAACTTTTGTCAAGAACGAAAAAGCGCGAAAAAATAGAAAAAAAGAAAGAAAGGGGGTCAGACCCCTCTAGGAATTTCGCTCTTTACGTCGAATATATATAAAGTTACCGTAAAAAAGCCCTGCAGCGCTGGGGCTTCAGAGGCTTTTTTGTTTTTTATTATATTGTCGGAAATTTTATTTTATTTTTTTGTAGGAAAGCTTGCTTTTCGCTTACTGATTTTCTTTATAAACGCTTCATCCACTTCAAAGCCGATACCTGGTCCATCTGGTACAGGCAATCTCCCATTTTTCACTACCACTTCCGGCGTTATTACATCTTTTTCCCAATAACGGCTTGATGAAGAAAGATCTCCTGGGATCGTAAAATTGGGTAAAGAAGCAAGGGCGATATGGAATGCTCTCGAAATTCCGGTTTCCAACATACCTCCACACCAAACAGGAATTCCATGTTCCGCACATGTATTATGGATGTCAATGGCGTTTGCCAGTCCGCCAACCCGACCGATTTTAATGCTCATCACTTTACAGCTTCCAAGCTTGATAGCGTTTCTGGCATCCTGAATGGAAACAATACTTTCATCCAAACATACCGGTGTAGATAAAACTTGTTGCAGTTCCGCATGCTCCACAATGTCATCAGCAGCAAGAGGCTGTTCGATCATCAGCAAGTTTAGTGCATCTAACTTTTTAAGCCGCTTCGCATCCCGAAGCGAATAGGCGGAATTTGCATCTACTAATAAAGCAATATCAGGAAACGCATCTCGTATCTTTTTTAATATCTCATAGTCGTTTGCTGGGTCTACTTTCACCTTAATCCGCTCATAGCCTTCTTTAATTCTATGCTCGATGGTAGAGAGCATCCGCTCAGGAGTATCCATGCTCACTACTACCCCAGCTTTCACCTCTCTGCTGACACCACCAATATACTCTGCCAAAGAGACCCCCGCCTGCTTGGCAAATAGATCCCAGATTGCCATCTCTACTCCAGCTTTAGCCATCTGGTTACGCTTCCAATGTAAAAGAGCCTCGTTCACTCCTCGCGGGGATTCCCACTCTTGATGTAAAACAGTTGGAATGAAAAACTCAGTCAACATATGCCAAGCAGTTTCAATGGTTTCCTCTGTATACCATGGAGAAGAAAATGCAACCACTTCCCCCCATCCGGAATTCCCAGAACCATCTGTTGCTTTAATTAAGATGCTCTCCCTATCTGTGACGGTTTCCTGGTGAGTTCGAAACGGTTGAACTAATTTCATAGAAGTCAGGAATAAATCAACCTTCTCAATTTTCATTACTGTCCTCCCAATCGGGCAACATTTTTAATAGCTCTCTGCGCATTAACTTATTGGAAGCATTTCTCGGCAAACTTTCCACAAAATAAATTTGTTTTGGAACTTTGTAACCAGCCAACTGCTCACGAACAAAAGACAATAATTTTTCTTCCATCCGTTCTTCTTCCCTGGCAGTAACAACAAATGCTACTGGAATCTGTCCCCATCGATCATCCGGCATCCCTGTAACCCCCGCCTCCTTTATAGAAGGGTGAGAAACCAAAACCGCTTCGATTTCTGCAGGATAGACATTTTCCCCGCCTGATATTATTAAATCACTTCGTCTGTCCACAACAAACAAAAACCCGTCCTCATCCACATAACCTAAATCGCCAGTGTACAACCATCCGTCTTTTACTGCCTCAGAAGTACTCTCTTCCCGGTTGTAATACCCAGCTGTTACGTTTGGACCCTTCACGACAATTTCACCTGTTTCCATAGGACCAACTTCCACTCCATCGACCATTACTTTAAGCTGACAAGGAAAGAGCGGTTTCCCAGCAGAACCTAGTTTAGACATGGCAAAGTCCGGAGAGAGTGTGACAATTTGTGAGCAGGTTTCCGTCATTCCATACGTTTGATAGACCGGAATAGTTTTACTCATGCACTCTTCCAAAATGGATTTGGGTACAGGCCCTCCACCAACAAGCATGCATCGAAAGGCTTCCGGATAGGTCTTCGAACCGAGTTGCTCCAACAAGTTACTTAGCATTGTGGTCACGACTGACATAATACTAACTTTCCGTTCCATCAAGTCCTGATGTACTGCTTCCGCTTCAAAACGCCTATGGATGATCACTCTCATTCCATAAATAACGCTTCTCATCAAGATGGATAATCCACTTATATGAAAAATCGGCACCGCTAACAACCAACAGTCATCTTCATGCAGCCCCATATTTAGAGCAGAGCCAGTAGCACTCCAAAAGTGATTGCCATAGGACTGCTTCACTCCTTTAGGAAAACCCGTCGTGCCACTTGTGTACATAATGGTATCAATTTCTTCAAGGGAGAACTCCTCTACAATAGAAATGTCACTGCCTTTTAAAGAAAGTAACTTAGAAAAGGAGACAATCTTCTCGGTTCCCTTAAACTCTTTACTTTTCTGAAGCCCGGGTTCTTGTTCATAATCCACCAAAATAAATCGGGATGCTGCGTCCTCTACTTGATAGGACAGCTCCTTAGATGTTAATCGCAAATTATGTAATACAGTGATTGCTCCAAGATTTTTCAATGCGAACAGTAATTCTACAAGTTCTATGCTATTGGCCATAAAGACAGAAATCCGGTCCTCTCGCCTTACACCCAATTCTACTAATTTACCGGTCAAGATCAATGAACTTCTGTATAACTCTGAAAAAGTCACCGTTCTATCTTCCATTTCAAGTGCTATTCGGTCCGGAGTCAAAGCAGCCCGTTTCATTAAAAAGTTTGGCAATACTGTCATCGAAATAACCTCCCTACACCTGTTTTCCCATAAAAAGAGAGCAATCCAAAAGCCAAAAGCTCTTAGATTGCCCTCCAATCACCATAAATCTATTTATTAAGGGAAACGAGGGAATTGTCCAAAGTCCGGCTTTCTTTTTTCTTTAAAAGCATCGCGACCTTCTTTTGCCTCTTCCGTAGTGTAATACAATAATGTAGCATCACCAGCGAACTGTTGGATACCAGCCAAGCCATCTGTGTCTGCGTTCATGGCAGCTTTCAAGAAACGTAGAGCAGTCGGGCTGTTTTCTAACATTTCTTCACACCATTGTACTGTTTCATCTTCTAAACGCTCCAAAGGAACAACCGTGTTTACTAGACCCATATCAAGTGCTTCCTTCGCATCGTATTGACGGCACAAGTACCAGATTTCACGGGCTTTCTTATGTCCAACGATACGAGCAAGGTATCCGGAACCGTACCCCGCATCAAAACTTCCCACTTTAGGACCAGTTTGACCAAAGCGTGCATTGTCAGCAGCAATTGTTAAATCACATACAACATGCAATACGTGTCCACCACCAATTGCCCAGCCTGCAACCATTGCTACTACAGGTTTTGGGGTTACACGGATTAGACGTTGAAGGTCAAGTACGTTCAAGCGAGGAATCTCATCTTCCCCAACATAACCGCCATGTCCGCGAACCTTTTGGTCTCCTCCGGAACAAAACGCTTTGTCACCGGCACCAGTTAAAATAATAACCCCAACACTAGAATCGTCACGTGCATACGCAAACGCTTCAATTAATTCCATTACTGTCTTCGGACGGAATGCATTATGTACTTCCGGACGGTTGATCGTAATTTTTGCAATCCCGTTATATGTTTCATATAAAATGTCTTCAAATTGTTTTGGTCCTGCTATCCATTCTCTTGCCATGTTTTATTTCCTCCCTAACATAAATTAGTTCGATAAAAACTCACTTACTATTTTACCAAACTTTCGCGGTTGTTCCACATGAATTGCATGTCCCGCGTCACTTATTTTCAAAAAAATCGATTTTTCTATCCTTTTTTTCATTTCCTGAGCAATAAGGACAAATTTTTCGTCCCATTCCCCTGCCGCCAGAAGTACAGGAGCGTTGATTTTATCAAGAGAATTCCAAACAGATGGTTGCACCCCTGTACCCAGACCACGCAAACTATTTGCTAGTCCCACAGGTGAATTGTTCATTCGTTGCTCATAGATAGCCTCTTGTTTTTCCGGAGGCAATAGTTTTTGTGATTGGAAAAGGGGGATGTTAGTCCAAAAATCAATAAAAGATGTTATCCCTTCCTTTTCAATCCGCTCTGCAAGCTTTTCATCTGCTTCTTTCCTTGCAAGCCTGTCCCCTGACTTTTCCAAACCAGGAGACGCACTTTCCAGCACTATTTTGGATACCATCATAGGATAAGCAACCGCAAAAGAAAGCGCCACCCTTCCTCCCATAGAATATCCATAAATAGATACCGATGAAATACTTAATGTATCCAAAATAGATTTTAAATCGAAAAGTACCTTTTCCATCCGATAACGCTCCGATTGCCCAGGTGCATCTGTTTTTCCATGGCCCAGTTGATCTACCAAAATAAACGTATAGTCTTCCACATTTTCAAAACCTGCGATTATTTCTTGAAAACTTCTTCCGTTCCCAGTAAAACCGTGCAACATAAGAATATGGTGGGCACCATGACCAATTTTCTCTACATGATAGTAAACCCCGTTAATCTCCATCATTCTTCTTTGTCCAACATCGAAATCATTTCCTGGGAAACATTTTTCCACAATTTGCGATGAATCTCTTCATTTTCTGCCCGGTTCGTTGGAACTTCAATTACTTTCAAGCCTTTTTGGGTAATAGAATATGACACTGCTTCTTGGAAATCAGACCAACTCTCCGCTCTCACATAATCGCCTTCGTATAACTTTACAGCGTGCTCAAAATTAATACCGGTTGGAGTACCAAACAATGTTTCAAAATGCTTTTCCACTTTTGACTGCGGAAGGAACGAGAAGATTCCCCCTCCATTATTATTTACAAGCACAATAGTGACATTAAGCTTTAATAATTTTGCGGCAAGCAGGCCATTCATATCGTGGTAGAATGATAAATCTCCAATTACCAGGACTAGGTTTTCATATGCTTTACTTGCTGCAAGTGCAGTAGAAACCACTCCATCAATCCCATTTGCCCCCCTGTTTGCAAGCACCGTCAGCTTTTTATCATCTGTATAAAAGAAAGTATCCACATCACGGATAGGCATACTGTTTCCTACAAAAATGGCCGAACTATCAGGTAACATCGTTTGAAGTTCTGTGATCACTCTCCCCTCAAACATCCCGACTTCCTCTTGTTCATGGGAAAGTATCTTTTTTGTCCTGTCATTTAACAACTTAATACCATCCATCCATTCAAAGGAGTCACGAGCTGAGAGATTTCGCATTACCTTATGGCAAAAGATCGTTTCTTCTGCATGAACCATATAGCTTGCCTGTAACGTCGGATCTCTCCACCCGCCGTCTCCGTCTACAACAATCTGTATCGCACTACTGGACTTGCTTATGTATTGCATTAAAAACTTTGATACCGGCATTGCGCCAAAACGGATGATAATCTCTGGTTCTAGGTTCTTCTTCACTTCATCCGATCGCAAGAAGGCATCATAGCCTTCCATTACCGTCTCTTTTGCATGTGTTCCCGTTCTAAGCCCTGATAATGGGTCAGCGAAAATCGGGTATTGTAAGGTTTGAGAAAGTTCGGTAATAGCATTTGAAAATGTATCACACATTGACTGAGGCATTTCTCCGCAAACAATAATTCCTTTTTTTCGGTCGTTCATTAGCATGGCAAAAAAGCCAGCCTGATCATCTGAAATGGAGTATTCGCCTACATTTACCTCTACTATCGATTCATTGCTTTCTTTGTACTTGGCCCAAAGCTCCTCCGCCTCTAAGTTAGGAATCAACGGTTCACGTAAAGGGAAATTGAGATGAACAGGTCCCATAGGCGCACTTAGGGAAGTGCCTGTAGCTCGCGCTGCCATCGTTCGTGCGTATCGAATCATGTGGTCCGTATCTTCCGGTAAGGACATCTCAACGAACCATTTCACATAGTCTCCATACATTTTCACTTGATCAATTGCCTGTGGCGCTCCGACATCGCGTAGCTCATGTGGGCGATCTGCTGTTAGGACAATAAGCGGCAGTCTAGATTGAAAAGCCTCCACAATGGCAGGATAATAGTTCGTTGCTGCAGTGCCTGATGTACAAAGAATGGCAACTGGCTTATTCTTTGTTTTTGCAAGTCCCAGTGCATAAAAAGCTGCAGAACGCTCATCAATTAGCACGGTAACATGGATGTCAGGATGTTCTGCCAAAAGAAGAGCGATTGGAGTGGAGCGTGAACCAGGGCTAACTACCGCATCCTCCAGACCGCTTTTTACTAATTCATCTACAAATGCTGCAAGATAAAAGGTCATGTCATCTATTGAATTCATTGTGTTTAGTTACCCCCTAGTGCTGATAACATTGGTCGGAATTTAATTTGTGTTTCTAGATATTCGCTTTCTGGATCGGAATCTCCGACAATACCACATCCAGCAAACAAGGAGGCTTCCCTATCCTGTAGCAAGCCTGAACGAATAGCTACAACAAATTCTCCGTCCTCTTTCCAATTCATCCAGCCAAGCGGACCTGCATACCAGCCTCTGTCCAGTCTCTCCACTTCTCTGATTGTTTGAAGGGAAATTTCTTGCGGAAACCCTCCGAGTGCTGGTGTTGGATGAAGTAGTTTTATTAAATCTGAAAGGCTGCAATCATCGGTAGTTTCTGCCGTTACAGGTGTGTGTAAATGCTGAATATGTTTCATTTTGTAAAGGTTTGGTTCAGATGGAGTACGTACATTTTCACAAACTTTTTCTAACGATGCCCGTATCATCTGCACAACAAGGTCATGTTCATGCATGTTTTTCTCATCAGTAAGTAAAGATTTGCCTAACATCGAATCTTCTTCCACCGAGTCTCCTCTGGCAATCGATCCTGCTAAACACATAGACTGAACGTTGTTGCCTTGCTTTTTTACCAATTGTTCTGGTGTCGCACCAAGGAAGCAATCGGTTCCTCTTTCCACTGTGAATAAATAACTGTTCGCCTGCTCTTCCATCAGGTTTTTCAATACAGGCGCAACGTTTACCTTATCTTGGAATAGTACCCGTAACTCTCTTGCCAGCACCACCTTATCCATCTGCCCGTCTGTTATTCTCTCTGTAACTTTAGAAATGGACTCTTTCCATTCCATCGGATCCATTTCCAGGCACTTTACTATGGAAGTGGTGCTGACATGCTTAATAGAAGAGCCACTCAATAGCTCCTCTTCAAGGTTAACCAAATCTTTCAGGACACTTTCATCACAATCACTCAAATAGTTAATGGTGAGATAAGTTTCGCCTTCTACCTTTGTAAGCATAAAGGTGGGTAAAATAAATAAGGCGTCAGCAAATTGGTCCCATAACTTTGTCTTCTCCTTTTGTGGATCAAAGGAAAATCCTCCATACATAACCGGACCAACCAAATGTGAATCTTTGTTGCATACAGCCTGCTCGGTAAAACGCTTCCATTGCGTTTCAATCGCATGATACCTGTCATCTTCTCCATCTGCAGTGAATTCCGCTGTCACACCTGCACCGACCATCATATGAGAATGATCAGGATTTGACCAAAAGAACCGTTGCCCTTCGAAGAATTGCTCACTTTTTTGAAAAAAATGAAGGGGATCTAGCTGTTCTATTTTCTTAGTATAACTAATTAAGACCGTCTGGTTTATCGAGGTCGCTTTAATTTTTGCTTCCTCCCATAAACTCACTATATGATGAAATGGTATTGTAATCATGTAAGACTCCCCCCGAGGCCTTGTTACCGCAAGACTTTGTCTCGAAATCGCTTCCTTAAAGATACACCTCAAAACCTTTTTATGTCAACAAAATGAGCCGTTTTCTTTCGCGTTTCTTCCTTATATATAGATACATGTAAAATCTTCCTGTGTTTCTTCTGAAAAACCGTTGACACCTTTTGTCCCTTTACATACACTTATATTGTATTTATAATATATTGTTTTCGTTTTTTATTTTGCCATAATAGATGGAGGGGTCACATAATGCAACCTCAGACAATTCAAACAGAGACAAGCTTTCAAGCACCTACAGAAAAGAGATGGAAGGTATGGTGGAACCTACTGCGTCCACATACTTTAACAGCTGCGTTTGTTCCTGTATTTATCGGGACAGCACTTGCTCTTTATGACACCAGCATTGATTGGCCTTTATTTTTTGCCATGCTATTGGCCAGCCTGTTAATACAGGCAGCGACTAATATGATTAATGAGTATTACGATTATAAAAAGGGACTCGATAATGAAAATTCAGTAGGGATTGGCGGCGCGATTGTAAGGCACGGCGTTAAACCGTCCACTGTTCTACAGCTGGCATTTGCGTTCTTTGGTATCGCCACGTTACTAGGTGTGTTTATATGCATGAATAGCACATGGTGGTTGGCTGCCATCGGAACAGCCTGTATGGCAGCAGGGTATTTCTACACAGGAGGTCCCTACCCTATTGCATATACCCCATTTGGTGAAATTGTAGCAGGATTCTTTATGGGCTTTGTTATTATTCTTATTTCTTTCTACATTCAAACAGGTACGATTTCAGATACTGCGATGTTAATTTCCATTCCGATTTCCATTCTAGTCGGAGCCATTCTGTTAGCAAATAACATTCGCGATATTGTAGGCGACAAAGAGAATGGCCGCAAAACAGTGGCGATTTTAGTTGGCAGAAAGAATGCGATTTTACTTCTAGCTGCCATGTTTATTGTGTCATATGCACTTATTGTACTCTTTATTGCACTTGGTTACGCGTCATTTTGGTTATTATTAGTTTTCTTATCTGTGGCCAAGCCACTTTCAGCGATTAAAGGTTTTACAAACAATAACAGCAATGTGACGATGATGCCGGCGATGGTGGCAACTGCAAAGACTAATACTATTTTCGGCTTTTTGCTTGGAATTGGCCTTGTTATTGGTTACTTTTCCTAATATAAAAAACTGACTCTAATCATGGAGTCAGTTTTTTTAATTGGCAATCATGATTTTTAGAATGAACGCTCATAATACAAATAGACAGGATTTGAAAGGAGTCTATTTGTATGTTATCCCCTGATAAAATAAATGAGTTAAAGCAGCAACTAGAAGATACAAAACAAACACTTCAAGCACACCTGGACCAGAATGATCATTATCAGCTGGAACAGGAACATCCATATGAAACAGTTAGTGAGCTTTCCGCTTACGATAACCATCCAGGTGACCTTGGAACCGAGTTATACGAAAGAGAAAAAGACCTAGCCTTAAATGAGCATGCCGAAAAAGAAATGAAAGACATCAATCACGCTCTTCAAGCTATGGCCTCTGGCACGTACGGAATATGTGAAGTTTGCGGAAAAGAAATAGACGTAGAGCGCTTAGATGCTATTCCAACCACCACTTATTGTAAAGAACACAGCCCCGACCAGGTTGTCTCTCGCGACCGACCTGTAGAGGAAAAAGTATTGATGCCACCGTATGGTCGCTTTGAATACGATGAATCAGAAGGCGTGGCTTTTGACGCGGAAGACACATGGCAAATTGTTCAGAGATACGGAACATCTGAGAGCCCATCAGACTTTGCAGATGATGTAGAAAATTACGACCGCACATATGTAGAAAGCGAAGAGAATGAAGGTTATGTAGAGGATTACGAAAACTTTGTAGGAACTGACATGTATGGTCAAAATGTTACCGTATATCCTTCCATCAAACATGAGGCCTATGAAGATGCACTTGATGAGGAAGGCATTATGACTTCCTTTGGTGACTTACATGGTTATGAGAAAGATCCTTATACAGAATAAGTTTGTCTTTTTTAAAGGCTGTGTTAAACACCGCTGTTGATTTACGCACTAGAGTCTATTTAAAAAAGGAAGCCTTAAAGCACCAATGCGCTAAGGCTTCCTTTTGTTTATTTGGGTGGATACGTTTCTTGCAAAAATAGCATAGATTGTTTAATCAACGCTTTTAATACTTCCACGTCAATGTCTGCCACTTTATTTATGTACACACATGCCTTGCCTGTTGTATGCTTGCCGAAACTCTTCAACAGTTCTTCTCTTTTTGAATCACCTGTTGCAAAATATAAGCTTATTTTTGCTTTTCTTGGTGAAAACCCGACAAGCATAGCATCTCCTTCATGACCTGTAGGATACTTATAATGATAAGATCCGAACCCAATTATGCTTGGTCCCCACATCTTCGCTTCATAACCTGTCGTTTCTGTGAAGATCTCTAACAGTTTATACGCATCTTCCCGCTTTTTGGGACTTTCCACCGTTTCAATGAATTCAATGACACTGTTATCCGTTTCTTTTGTTTTTAATTCATAGCCCATCCATGTTGCTCCTTTCCAATATCAATCATTCCTTACTTATTCCACAAATCTTATCATTTCCCTTCCTCATCTATCCAACCATGCACCTCTTTATCGTCACAACCATACATTATCGTAGGCAGTTATCACGATTTGTGATGGAAAGTGAGGGATATGATACATGTACACTAGAGATATTTTCTCCAAGGCGTGGGCAGTTTTTTTAGCAGAATGCTGTCAACTTGCATATGACCAGTATCATCAAAATGGTATTTTTTCTATACCAAACGGCTTTGATTTGGTAAAAGAATTCAAAGGTGTATCATTTCATAGCCTGGAATGGTTTGGATTTATTTTAGAATCTGAAGAAGCAATCATCGTTACATTCCGTGGGACACAAACAGATCCTGATTGGATTGCGGATGCAGAAATTTTTCAAGAGCCTTTTCCTTATTGCGAAACAGGTAACCAGCTACTTGTACATGGTGGTTTCCTTTCCGTATATGAGTCTATGAGGGAAGAGCTGTTGAAGTACCTTCAGCAAGAGCTATCTGCTTCGAAAACCATTTTTATCACTGGGCATAGTCTCGGTGGAGCTCTCGCTACACTATTTGCCCTTGATTGTGCTATAAATGCAAACCATTCCTCGCTATATATGTATAGTTTTGGTGCACCGCGAGTTGGGAACGAAGCGTTTGCACACCTGTATAATGAAGCTGTTCCAGGGTCTATCAGGTTCGTTAACTTAGCAGACCTCGTCCCTTTCGTACCACCAACAAAAGTCGTAGCACCTCTAAGCAAAAGAACGTGGCACTACAAACACACCTTTACCCCCTACCGCTTCCTACTAACAGAAGGCTCCATCATCAAAAACCACAGCATTGAAACCTATATCAAAGCCATGAAAGAGAAGTTCTGACCACACAAAAGGACCGCGCAATAAAGAGAGGCCACTGAAAAAGACCTTGATTTTGAAATTTTATTAATCACCGCTGTTGATTTCCGCAAATGGCTTCGCTTTCCTAGGGAAGGTGCTTGAGCCTCCTCGCAACGCTTGAGGGGTCTCAAGCTACCTTTATCTCCCTCAGGAGTCTTCGCCTTTTGCTCCAATCAACAGCTAGGAATCAATAAAAACTTTACGTTATCAGTTTTTCAGTGGCCTCCAATAAAGGCTCGGTCCTTTTATAATATTTGGCAATTAGTAAAACGCCGCTGTGTCTACGCTTTCCACGGGGCGACCTTGAGCCTCCGCCATTTGCTCCAATCCACAGCTAGAAATTACGAGAACGAAATGGTTACAGTTAACTATTTTAAAAGCCTTTTCGTTATCCTTTAGTGAATGTAGTCACATTGTTGATTGGAGTGGAAGGCGCGCAGACGCCCGCGGGAGGAAGGGACAGGGGAGACCCCGCAACGAAGTGAGGAGGCTCCCGGACCGCCCGCAGGCAAGCGAAGCGCCTGGAACGGAAATCAACAGTTAATAGACTTCCTTTTCTTTTCCTCTTGCGATTATCGCTTGCTGTAGCTTGGTTCCAGTCCCCAGATCTCGTTTGCGTATTGTTTGATAGTACGGTCGCTTGAGAAGAATCCGGAATGGGCGATGTTCTTTGCGCTCATTGTTAACCAATGATTACGGTTACGGTAAGCTGCATCCACCCGCTCCTGTGCATCGATATAGGACGCAAAATCCTTCAATACAAAATACTCATCATTCTGCATCAACAAGGAGTCATGAATAGGCTCAAAGTGATCATCCACATCCGGGAAAAATCCGTTGACAAGCTGCTCTAAAACTTGCTGTATCCTCTTATCATGATGGTAATACTCGCTTGATCGGTATCCGCCATTTTGATAATAATTCAAGACCTGTTCTGCGGTAAGGCCAAAAATGAACATATTCTCTTCTCCGACCTCTTCCTTAATCTCAATATTGGCACCATCTAGCGTGCCAATCGTCAAAGCCCCGTTCATCATAAATTTCATATTACCTGTACCTGAAGCTTCCTTGCTCGCAGTAGAGATTTGTTCACTGACATCAGCTGCCGGAAAAATATCTTCTGCTAAAGAAACACGATAGTTTTCTAGAAAGATAACTTTTAATCGCCCATTAATTGCCGGATCATTATTCACCTTGTCCGCCAAAGAATTGATTAGTTTGATTACTCTTTTAGCATAATAATAGCCAGGGGAAGCTTTAGCTCCAAAAATAAACGTTCTAGGATGTATATCAAAACTACTGTCCTCTTTTAAGCGATTATACAGATACATAATGTGAAAAACGTTTAAGAGCTGACGTTTGTAAGCATGTAACCTTTTTACTTGTACATCAAAGATACTGTATGAATCAATGACGATTCCCGTTTGTTTTCTAATTCGTTCCCCAAGAATTTGCTTTCGTTCCCGTTTCACTTGATCGAGCTTTTCTAAGAAAGCGGAATCGTTTGCATATACATCAAGCTGTCGAAGCTGCGTGGTGTCTTTCATCCATCCATGACCAATCGTATCTTGAATAAGCGAAGTTAATTGGGGATTTGCTTTCAACAGCCATCTGCGGTGTGTAATTCCATTTGTTTTATTATTAAATTTATCAGGGAAAGTCTCATAAAATAAGCGCATTTCACGGTTTTTTAATATTTCCGTGTGTATCTTAGCCACACCATTAACACTGAAGCTACCAACTACCGCTAAATGGGCCATCTTCACTAAGCCATGCGCAAGGATTGCCATCTCTTCAATCCGTCCCCATTGTCCAGGATACTTTTTCCACAACTCCGCACAAAAGCGCTCATTGATTTCTTCTACAATCATATATATACGCGGTAGCAATGGCTGAAAGATGTTGATTGGCCATTTTTCTAAGGCTTCAGAAAGAGTTGTATGATTAGTGTAAGAGATTGTATGAGAGGTGATTTCCCACGCTTGTTCCCAGCTCATATCCTCCTCATCCAAAAGGATTCTCATCAATTCCGGAATGGCCAGCACCGGATGGGTATCATTGATGTGGATGGTCACTCTTTTGTGGAAATCTATTAGACTACCATTCTTCTTTCGATAAGAACGGATGATGCTTCCTATGCTTGCTGCAACAAGAAAATATTGTTGCTTTAAACGGAGAATTTTTCCTTCATCATGCGTATCATCTGGATATAGAAATTCAGAAACTGCTTCCGTATCCCTTTTATATTGCATGATATCTTTGTTCGTCGGAAAAGGCGCGGGCTCAGCACTCCAAAGCCTTAACATGTTGACCGTATCTGTTTGATATCCGACAACCGGCATATCATACGGAACTGCTGTGATTGCCTCTCCTTTTGCATGCCTGAACTTCTCTATTCCATCTTCTGTATAAGATTCTACCTTACCCCAAAAATTAATTTCGACAGCCTGATCCGGCTTCCTTACCTCCCAGACGTTTCCGTGTCTAAGCCATTGCTCAGGCAATTCTACTTGATAACCGTCAACAAATTTCTGGTCAAACAATCCATGTTTATAGCGAATGCCACACCCATGACCTGGTAGGTCTAAAGACGCGAGAGAATCTAAGAAACAGGCTGCAAGACGGCCAAGTCCACCATTTCCTAGACCAGCATCAGCTTCGATTTCCTCAATGGAAGAGAAGTCTAGCCCAAGCTCTTTCAGGCCCTCTTCTACGACATCTTGGATTCCAAGATTTAAAAGATTACTTCCCAATAATCTTCCCAACAAAAATTCAATAGAAAGATAGTACACTTGTTTTTCATCGGCAGCTCTATTTCGCTCGTTGGTAGCTATCCAGTTGGCGCTGATATATTCTCTTACCATATTTCCGAGTGTATGATAATGATCTCTTGAGGTTGATTCCTGAAAGCTCTTTCCGTACATACTCTCCAATTTCTTTAAAAAAGCAGCCTTGAATTTCTCTTTATTAGAGAACATGCACTCCACTCCTAGCCATTAGTGTTGAATACAATTGATTGTATTTAAACGCCGATTTCGCCCAGCTATAATCACGCTCCATCGCTTCTTTCATAATACCGTTCCACACTTCTGGCTGCTCATACATGCTTATGGCACGCCTGATGGTATGAAGCATATCATGGGCATTAAAGTTGGTGAAAGAAAATCCGTTTCCTTCCAACGTCGTTTCATCATAAGAATGGACTGTATCATTCAGTCCGCCGGTTTCACGCACAATTGGTATGGTGCCGTAGCGCAGTGCTATAAGTTGACCTAAACCACATGGTTCAAACTTCGATGGCATCAAGAACATATCCGCACCTGCATAGATCTGATGGGCAAGCGGCTCATCAAACCCAATAAATGTCTTCACTTTTTCAGGATATTGATACGATAATTCTCGGAAGTAATGTTCAAATTGAGGTTCACCTGTCCCTAGAACGACAACCTGTACATCCTCATTTAACACTTCATGTAAAACGCATGTAACCAGGTCCAATCCTTTTTGCTTGGTCAACCTGCTTACCATAGCAATGATCGGTGTATCTTCTTTTACAGGTAATCCGCATAGTTTTTGCAGGGCAGCTTTATTCACCTTTTTATTCCCCATTTTACTGACGGAATAATTAGCTTTAATGTATTCGTTCGTTTCAGGACTATATAAATCATCGTCAATTCCATTAATGATCCCTACTAACGAATCATTCCTATGACGGAGAACCCCATCCAGCTTTTCTCCAAAATAGGCCGTCTGGATTTCATCTTTATAGGTGGGACTTACCGTTGTAATATACCCGGATGAAACCAATGCTGCCTTCATGAAATTGACATTACCGTAAAACTCCAGTTCATCAGCATTAAAGTGCTTACTATCAATACGCAATAAATCATGCAGGATACTCGGCGGGAACACACCTTGGAATTGAAGGTTGTGGATAGTAAACACACTTTGAATATGCTCAAACCTTGGATTCTGTTTGTATTCCCGCTCCAGGATAAAATTGACCATTCCCGTATGCCAGTCATGGCAGTGAATGACATCCGGTATAAAATCAATAGCAGTCATACTTTCCAGCACGGCACGACAGAAAAAGGAAAAGCGTTCCCCGTCATCAAAGTGACCGTACAGGGAATCGCGGTTAAAGTAATATTCATTGTCAATAAAATAATAGGTTACATTATCGTGTATTAATTTTTCTACACCACAATATTGATGACGCCACCCCACGTCTACAAAAGTGGTCTGGACTCTTTTCATTTTGTTTTTAAATACTTGCGGTATTTGCCCATATTTCGGCAAAATAACGCGTACATCTGTACCAAGTTTCTTTAACTCCTTAGGCAATGCTCCCGCAACATCGCCTAAGCCACCTGACTTTACAAACGGGACACATTCTGAAACGACAAACAATACTTTCACGAATTCATCAGAGCTCCTTGTACCGATCCTTTTTTCACTAAATACGGGGAATCTGCTTTCCCTGTTAATCTTATACCGTCTTCTACCTTAACATCTTTGTCTAAGATGACAGAATCTAAAACACAATTCTCTCCAATAATACCTTTTTGCATGACAATACTGTTTTTGACTACTGTACCTTTTCCAATCTTGACTCCGCGGAAAATAATGCTGTTCTCTACATGCCCTTCAATGATTGCACCGTTTGCAATCATTGAATTTTTCACATAAGCATCTTTAGAATAACTTGTTGGGGGCTCGTCTTTAACTTTTGTGAAGACAGGCTGATCCTTCACGAACACCTGCTTCCAAACAACAGGATCCAATAGTTCTAAGCTATGCTCATAATAACTTTCCAACGAATCAATTACTGCTGCATAACTGGTATATTCATAGTTGCAGATTTTATATCCGCTTGTAATATCCTCTACCACATCCATGATACTTCTATACCCTGTTTGCTCATGATTCATGAACAATTTCACAAGCAGGTCCTTCTCTAGAACATACATATCCAACGTCTCATCTTCTTTTACCACATGGGTAATATCGCATCTGTTTTGGATATGGCGATCGAGAATCAATTTGTAATTCATATTGGATACCGTAAAGCTGTTTGCAATGACGACATATTTCTGATTGCTTCGACCAAAAAAGTCCACATTTTCCTTGAAATGTTGGAACGAACCTGTGTTTTCATTCTCAGGACTTGGAAAAAAGAACAAGCCATCTCGTTTACGGTCCAAATCCCACTGTTTTCCCGAACCAAGGTGATCCATCAGAGAGCGGTACTGATAACGTGGGAAAATCGCAACATTCTGGATTCCTGAATTGACCATGTTGGAGAGTACAAAATCAATCAGTCTATATCGTCCTCCAAAAGGAACTGCTGCAATGGAACGTTTTACAGTTAACTCCTTCATTTCTTCATTATGGATTGTAGCATCGATGATACCTAACATTGATTTATTCATAAATGGACACCCTTTCTGTGTTTAATTTCGCGTCATTTAACGGGTTATAGAGAAAATCCCTTTATCCATCATTTCCTCTGTTACTAAAATAATCTCATCTTCATTTTTCTCCGGGCAAATGACAGCTCCATCCGGAATTTTTATCCCAGAAGGAATGATTGCCTTGTTTACATAGACATTTTCACCAATGATGGCATCTGGCATGATTACTGAGTTTTGGATCACTGAGTTTCTTCCTACATTCACACCTTGGAACAATACGGAATGATCAATTTTCCCTTCAATGAAGCATCCCTCATTTACAAGAGAATCCTTAACATCTGCATATGGTGCGATGAACTGAGGCGGTTGATTTGGATTAACAGAATAGATACGCCAGTCATATTCAAAAAGATTCAGTTCACAATCCTCTTTTAATAAATCCATATTTGCTTCCCACAAGCTCTTAACTGTTCCAACATCCTTCCAATATCCCTTAAAAGGATAGGCAACCAATTTTTTATTTTCCTCCAATAACAAAGGAATGACATCCTTACCGAAGTCATGGCTGGACTCAGGGTTTCTATCATCCATTTCAAGATATTCCTTTAAGACAGACCACTTGAAAATATAGATTCCCATAGATGCTAGATTACTCTTTGGGTTCGCTGGTTTTTCATCAAACTCAACCACTTCAAGCTTATCGTTTGTATTCATAATTCCGAACCTGCTTGCTTCTTCCCAAGGAACTTCCACCACTGAAATCGATACATCCGCATCCATTTTAATATGGTAGTCTAGCATTTCCTCATAATTCATTTTGTAAATATGGTCACCAGAAAGGATAAGGACATATTCAGGATCATATTGAGTGAGATAATTGATATTTTGATAGATGGCACTTGCTGTCCCGGTATACCACTTCACACCAGAAGATTCGGTGTAAGGAGGCAATACTGTCACCCCTCCATTTTTACGATCCAGATCCCACGTGCTACCAATACCGATATATGAATTAAGTACTAAAGGTTGATACTGCGTCAATACCCCAACAGTAGTAATACCTGAATTCGTACAATTACTTAATGCAAAATCAATGATTCTATATTTCCCTCCAAAAGGAACAGCCGGCTTTGCCAACGTCTTTGTTAAGGAGCTGAGTCTGCTCCCTTTTCCCCCTGCCAATAACATTGCTACACATTTATTTTTCGCCATCGCGTTATCTCTCCCCTCTAATTTTTTTCGGACGCCATATACTTACGCCAAATGATGCAACATTGACCATCATATGATAGTCCTTGCCATGATATGCTCCCTCTTCCGCACTAACTTCCTGCTCGTTTATAAGGCCGGCTCCACCGTACTCTTTCGCATCAGAACTGAAAACTTCTACATAGTCTGTAAAATAAGGCACACCAATTTTGAATCCATCATAGGAAGTTCCTGTGAAATTACAAACTACGATTAGTGTATCTGCAGGTTTTTTCCCTTTTCGGATAAAAGAAAAGACGCTTTGCTCTCGGTTATCGGCATCAATCCATTCAAATCCATTTGGATCATGATCCAATTCGTACAATGCTTTATACTGCTGATAAAGGGCCATCAGTTCCTTAAAATAATGGTGCATTTGTTGATGGGACTCATACTGGTTAACTAAAAACCAATCCAATTGTTCAAGGTCCTTCCACTCATCAAATTGACCAAACTCCCCACCCATGTAGAGAAGCTTCTTTCCTGGGTGAGTCAAGAAAAATCCGTACAGCAAGCGTAATTGCGCAAACTTTTCTTCATAATCTCCAGGCATTTTGTTTAACAAAGATCTTTTGCCATGAACCACTTCATCATGGGAAAAAGGCAAAATGAAGTTCTCGGAAAATGCATACACGATGGAGAAAGTCACTTTGTCATGTAGATGTTTTCGTTGCTCTGGAGCAGCCTCCATGTACCGCAATATGTCGTTCATCCAGCCCATGTTCCATTTGTAATTGAATCCAAGTCCTCCACTGGAAGTTGGGGATGTAACTAATGGCCAATCAGTTGAATCCTCTGCAATCATAAGTGCACTATAATCTTGTTCAAATACCGCCTCATTAAGCTTTCTCAAAAATTCCTGCGCATAAGGATTTGCATGCTCTTCCTTGGAATTTGGCCAATAAAGCATGTTAGCCACGGCATCCACCCTAAAGCCGTCAACATGGAAGTTTTCCATCCAGTACAGTGCATTCGATATTAGGAAGCTCCTTACCTCCGGCTTTCCTAAATCAAAATTTGCCGTCCCCCATACTTCATTCTCGCGATCATGATAGTTTTCATATTCAAAGACTGGTGCCCCATCAAACATGTATAGCCCATGAGCATCCTTACAAAAATGCCCCGGTACCCAGTCCAATATCACACCTATATCCTCCTGGTGGCATGCATCAATGAATGCCATTAACTCTTTAGGGTTTCCATATCTGCTTGTTGCAGCATAATAGCCCGTACCTTGATAGCCCCAAGAGCGGTCATATGGATGCTCTACTAAAGGCAACAATTCTATATGGGTAAAATCATGTTCCTTAATATAAGGTATTAATTCCGTTATCAGCTCTCTATAGGAGTAAAGTTCTCCATCATCCTTTTTCCTCCATGAACCAAGGTGCAGTTCATAGATAAACATCGGTTTCTCATAAACCAATTTTCGCTTCTTTTTCCTGCGCCAGTTTTGATCCTTCCATTTAAAACCTTCTAAGTCATATACAATGGAAGCTGTATTAGGTCTTACCTCTGCATGGAAAGCAAACGGATCAGCCTTATGTAATATCTCACCAGATTGTGTCACAATCTCATATTTATATAAATGACCGGAAAGGTCTTCATCTATTTGAATGCTCCAAACACCTTCGTTATTTAATTTTTCTAGTGGATGCATCTCTCCATTCCACTCATTAAAAGACCCCATTACTCGTACTTTCTTGGCGTTAGGTGCCCACACAGTGAATCTAGTCCCTAACACTTTCTTTCGATGCCATACTAAATGAGAGCCAAAAAGCTCATAACTTTTATACAATGTTCCCTCATGAAAAAGGTGCAGCTGAAAATCCGTCACACTCGTAGCAATCAATTTTTTCACCCTTCCATCATTCCTTATAAAAAAGAATATTGTTATACACTTCTATTCTCTTTTTTATAATATTCTCCTTTATCCGACAAGTCGAAATCGTATGACATAAATCAACAATACAAATTTTTATATATTATTATGTAAAAAATAGTTAATTAAAGGAAACCGTTTTCATTGTTGGTATACTTGAAATTGCGTTATATCAATGTTTTTGAAAGGGGTTACAATTAAAGAAGATTTAACTAAAAATTAGGAGGAGGAATGTTGATATTTGTCGAAAAGTTTTTTTGTGAAATGTAGTATAAACCCATAAATGTACACGCTTACATCAATAGATTATTTCAATATAATAAATTTACTTTTCAAAATGGGGTTTTGCTTCTTTGGAAAAAGGGTAATGTATGAGTTAATGTTTTCAAATAAGTAGAAGACTATTTCTTCAATAAGAAGAAATTGAATATTGTATACGAGTGCAATACGGTGAAATACGGGGCACACTTTTGAGCAGAATTTTACAAAAAAAAAAGCCATAGTATTTATAAAATACCACAACTTTTGATGACCCGTACGGGATTCGAACCCGTGTTACCGCCGTGAAAGGGCGGTGTCTTAACCGCTTGACCAACGGGCCAGATATTCTGGCGGAGAAGGAGGGATTTGAACCCTCGCGCCGCTTACACGACCTACACCCTTAGCAGGGGCGCCTCTTCAGCCACTTGAGTACTTCCCCAGATATGGCTCCACCAGTAGGATTCGAACCTACGACCCTTCGGTTAACAGCCGAATGCTCTACCGCTGAGCTATGGTGGAATAAAACGGTATATACAAAAAAATGGTGGGCCTAAGTGGACTCGAACCACCGACCTCACGCTTATCAGGCGTGCGCTCTAACCAGCTGAGCTATAGGCCCACATAAAAATGGAGCGGGTGATGGGAATCGAACCCACGACATCAGCTTGGAAGGCTGAGGTTTTACCATTAAACTACACCCGCTAAAAAGGGCGACTGATGGGAATCGAACCCACGAATGCCTGAACCACAATCAGGTGCGTTAACCACTTCGCCACAACCGCCATAACAATATTTATTTAGTAAAGATGGTGCCGGCGATAGGAGTCGAACCCACGACCTACTGATTACAAGTCAGTTGCTCTACCAACTGAGCTACACCGGCATTTAAAAATCAAAGTGGCTCGGGACGGAATCGAACCGCCGACACATGGATTTTCAGTCCATTGCTCTACCAACTGAGCTACCGAGCCGTAATATATATAATAGTAATAATTTTAATGCTTTCTTCGCACCATTACCCAAATTTCAAAACCAAAATTTGTGCGCTGATGTATATTCAGGGAAGTTTACTCGATCGTGCTCTACCAACTGAGCTACCGAGCCAAACATAAATGGCGGTCCCGACCGGGATCGAACCGGCGATCTCCTGCGTGACAGGCAGGCATGTTAACCGCTACACCACGGGACCATTTGGTTGCGGGGACAGGATTTGAACCTGCGACCTTCGGGTTATGAGCCCGACGAGCTACCGGACTGCTCCACCCCGCGATAATAAAATATAAGTCTCTATACTCACCATATCATCTAAAATAATATGGCGGAGGAAGAGGGATTCGAACCCCCGCGGGCTTTGACACCCCTGTCGGTTTTCAAGACCGATCCCTTCAGCCGGACTTGGGTATTCCTCCGCGTATAGAAAGAACTGGTGGACCTTGTAGGACTCGAACCTACGACCGGACGGTTATGAGCCGTCTGCTCTAACCAGCTGAGCTAAAGGTCCTTTTTGGTAGCGGCGGAGGGGATCGAACCCCCGACCTCACGGGTATGAACCGTACGCTCTAGCCAGCTGAGCTACACCGCCAAAAAAGATAAAGTATTTCATAAAAAGTATAAAGTGGAGCCTAGCGGGATCGAACCGCTGACCTCCTGCGTGCAAAGCAGGCGCTCTCCCAGCTGAGCTAAGGCCCCAAATTTAAAATAGGAATTTAATGGTCGGGAAGACAGGATTTGAACCTGCGACCCCTTGGTCCCAAACCAAGTGCTCTACCAAGCTGAGCTACTCCCCGTTATTGGCGCGCCCGAGAGGACTCGAACCCCTAACCTTTTGATCCGTAGTCAAACGCTCTATCCAATTGAGCTACGGGCGCATATTAATGAAAATTATTTTACTGCTGGAAAAAACTCTGGTGCCGAGGACCGGAATCGAACCGGTACGGTAGTCACCTACCGCAGGATTTTAAGTCCTGTGCGTCTGCCAGTTCCGCCACCCCGGCAAGGGCAAGTCTGTTGGAGCGGAAGACGGGATTCGAACCCGCGACCCCCACCTTGGCAAGGTGGTGTTCTACCACTGAACTACTTCCGCTAATAAAATTACAATGCGGGTGAAGGGACTCGAACCCCCACGTCAAAGACACTAGATCCTAAGTCTAGCGCGTCTGCCAATTCCGCCACACCCGCAAGATAAATGGTGTGCCATGAAGGACTCGAACCTTCGACCCTCTGATTAAAAGTCAGATGCTCTACCGACTGAGCTAATGGCACATATGGTGCCGGCGATAGGAGTCGAACCCACGACCTACTGATTACAAGTCAGTTGCTCTACCAACTGAGCTACACCGGCATAAGATTATAAATAAATTTCACTAAGTGAAAAAATTATGGTGGAGGATGACGGGATCGAACCGCCGACCCCCTGCTTGTAAGGCAGGTGCTCTCCCAGCTGAGCTAATCCTCCATGTATCTGCCTGGCAACGTCCTACTCTCACAGGGGGAGATCCCCCAACTACCATCGGCGCTGAAGAGCTTAACTTCCGTGTTCGGTATGGGAACGGGTGTGACCTCTTCGCCATCATTACCAGACAAATTATATTATACAAAATTGAGGAAGAAAATCAAGATGTTTTTACATCTTTCTTTGTTCCTTCAAAACTAGATAATGTGTTCCTATCAAGATATTCATATCGTTCACTTATTTCGATACTTATTTGGGTTAAGTCCTCGATCGATTAGTATTCGTCAGCTCCACATGTCGCCATGCTTCCACCTCGAACCTATCTACCTGATCATCTTTCAGGGATCTTACTTACCGAAGTAAAAGGAAATCTCATCTTGAGGGGGGCTTCATGCTTAGATGCTTTCAGCACTTATCCCGTCCGCACGTAGCTACCCAGCTATGCCTTTGGCAAGACAACTGGTACACCAGCGGTGCGTCCATCCCGG
>NZ_VTEV01000004.1 GCF_008180725.1 Sutcliffiella horikoshii
TGGCAAACTGCCTTTACTTCGTCAAAATTGGAATACCTGATTAGTAAAGCTATTGAAAAAGGCATCAAAATCACAACACGAACAGAAGCCATGAAGCATTTCGGTAACGTGTATGAGTTAGGCGATCCGGAAGGCGGCACTATTTATCGTGAAGGATGGTTTCTTGACCAACCTTACATTGTTGTAAATAAGTTTGGTAAGGTAATCGCTACTGACAATACAGATAAGCAAATCGCTACGCATTTAAAAGATTACTTTAACTACTAATGAACTTTTGGAAACTACTGCGTATTAATGTGTATTAATAAACATTTATATACATTAGTGTAAACAACCAAGCACTCCCTGCATAAACTTCTAACATAACCAAGAAAGGGAGTGCTGTTGGTGGAAGAAATAAAACTGTTAAAGTCACTTGATTTGGATGTTTGTGAGTTAGTGAATATTTTAATAGAGCATTACGAAGGTAAAAATGATTGCTCCGAGACAACCGAAGATGAAAGGTTGCTAATCAAAAAGAAGCTAAAAGTATTGTATTATGGATGCCAATAGTTGACAATTACTCTTAAGGGGTGATGTCGATTTGGCGAAGGAGCGAGTTAATATTACAGTTGATAAAGATAAGTTGGACGAATTTTATCGACTGGCAACAAAGAAAGGTATCAAGTTTTCCACATGGGTTAATGCGAAATTGGATGAATTTTTGGAAGAAGAGCAAATGATCGAAGAATACCGTATGAAGAAGCGCTCAGAAAAATGAGTGCTTTTTTCTTGCACAAAATTACTGCACAGTTTTATTTACAGTTGTATAAAGGTGGTTAGAAATCCTTATATATCAACACTTTTGTCAACTTGGGACTAGTGGATACTACTGTGCAATAAATCAAATCAAAAAGAAAGCCACCTAGATTAATCTCTAAGTGGCTTTTTGAATTCCAAAATTTCGTGTAGATCACAATCTAATTCGGTGCAGATTAAGTTTAAATTTTCAACCGGCAATGATCTTGATGTATTCAAGCACATCTCACTAATGGTTGGCTGCCTGATACCGGTTCTTCTTGACAACTCACGTTGAGAAATCCCTTTTTCTTTCAGTAATTCATCCAGTTTAATGATGATCATAATATCCCTCCTTTTAAAGTGATACGAATATAGTAGCAATTTCCTATTGATTCGTAAATAGTATCATAGTAGTATATGTATATAACGACTACGATATTCGTATCAAAAGGAGGAAATTTAATGAACACTGCTGGAGAAATGCTCATATCACAAGTTGCTTCTTATATTTCGGAACAGGTCCCTATTCATGTTGATAAAACCAAAAACGAATTATCTACTATTCTTACAAACTATCACGTCACAAAAGTGGAAAATGATGAAATCCACCCAGACCTCACAGAGAAGATCCAACTGTTCTTATCCACTAAGAAGCTTGAAGGACTAGCTTCCAGTACCTTAACCGGCTATGCTTTAGAGTTACGCATATTTGCAGAGAAAGTGAAGAAACGTGCAGAGAATATTTCTTCTGCAGACATACGGGTGTTCCTTGGCGGATACAGTCACTTAAAGATGAGCACTGTGGGGAAAAAGCTAACTACACTTAAAAGCTTCTTCAGTTGGTTAGCCGGAGAAGAAATTATCCAAAGAGATCCCACAGCCAAACTAAAGACCCCTAAAGTCGAAAAGCGTATGTCAAAAGCACTGACCATTTCTGAATTGGAACGGATGAGAATAGCCTGTAAAACAGTTAGGCAAAGAGCGTTTCTGGAAATACTGTATGCGACCGGCTGCCGTCTTGCAGAAATCCACTCTTTGAACAAAGCGGATATTAATTTACAGTCCATGAGCTCAAGAGTTGTGGGTAAGGGGAACAAAGAAAGAGAAGTATATTTGTCTGATCGTGCGCTAATCCATTTGGACATGTACCTGAAAAGTAGAGATGATGAATGTGAAGCGTTAATGGTAACAGAACGCAGGCCATATCGGAGACTTTCCAAACGAGGCATACAGTGTGAAATTAAGAAGATTGCGAATGCTGCCGGACTTAAAAAGAAGGTAAGCCCACACGTCATGCGTCACACCTTTGCAACCCTTACTTTAAATAATGGTGCTGAGATAGCAGCTGTGCAGGAACTCTTAGGCCATAGCTCTCCAGAAACAACGATTAGATACGCACAGATAACAGAAGAGCGAAAAAGACAACAGCATAAGAGATTTTTAGTGCAATAGAGCCTTTGAGGCTCTTTTTTTATTGGAAGGATGTGATTATATGTTACCGATTACGTTAAATGATACAACTGAAAATTTAATTAACATCAAAGGTTTAAACAGAAAAAGAAAAGTTAATGGTGAAAAAACCATAAAGTTTTCAGTTATCCCTAATGAATATAATGAACATGCTTTTGTTTTAGTAGAACCAGAAGCAATCTTTAAGTTTAAAGGCGAAGAATATGTAATTAAATCAGTAAACGAACGAAATTATGGTCTTTCTACAATCAAGCATGTGGATGCCGTCCACAAGTTTTTTGATGACCTTATTAATATACAGCAGCATGATTTGCATAATGGATCCATGACATTTGACGCAGCATTAACCTTCGTATTTGAAGATACAGGATATTCATTCATAGTCCTAGACTCCTTTCTTGCTCAACCCTTTGAAAACTTCGGAAGAGATAACCGTTTAGCATTATTTGAAACAGTTTTACAGCGTTATGGAGCAGAATTTTACATTACGGGGAACACAGTATATTTGAAGCGCGAAATCGGTGTTAAAACGGATTTTCAATACCGTTATGGTATGAACATTAAATCTATAGATAAACAGATCAGCACGAAGAATATAAATAGTTGGATAAGAGGTTATGGGGGTAAGCCTGATGACGATGGAAACTATCCAATCGAAGAAGTGTATATATCACCTAATTATGACAATATCGGGGATAAAGAAGCGAAAGCATATTACAACGAAAACATCACAACTGTGGATGGCATGCAAAGCAAGTTGCAACAATTGCTGGTAGACGAACCTCAGCTCAGTTTAAAGGTGGATATTGTCCAAATACCTGGTTACACCCACAACATAGCTAATGAAGGTGACTACGGTTACATCATCTATGAACCTATGAAAGATTTAATAATCGAGGCTCGCGTGGTCGAATTAGATGAACTTTTTAAAGAGGTTGACGGTGAATGGGTGGTTGATAAAACCAATGTTACGTTAGCTAATCCTAGAAGAAAAACAACTGACCGCATCACACGTCTTGAGCAAACGTCTAAAAGCTATCAGGACTTATTAGACGGTATTGGTACCCTTCCTATTAGCGTGTTAGATCAGGCGGTTAGAAGGGCAACAGAAATGCTTCTAGGCTCTGCTACGGAACTAGAGTACACAGAGAATGGCTTAGTGGCCAGGTCGAAAATAAACCCTGACCATCTTGTGTTAGTATCTTCAGCCGGTGTAGGTGTCAGTGTGGATAATGGTCAGACATTCCGAGAAGCCATTACAGGTGAAGGTATCGTGGCAGATCTCATTGTAGTAGGTACGATGCTCTTTGACCGTATTAAGGGCGGTACGTTGACCTTGGGCGGTCCTGATAATGGTAACGGTAGAATGCTAGTGTTGAATGAAAACGGAGAAGTAAATGCCGATGTGGACGGAAATAACGCAGCCTATGAAAATCTATACGCATCGAAGTTTGAATCCCCTACTGTGGTGAATTATAGTGCAAAAAACTTTACTTTTTATGTGTCAGACAAGAAATTAACACAATATACAGGAGCAATTGATCCGAATGATGACAATGATGGGACAAGTTGGTCGGAGCCACTGGCAACAATAAACGAGGCATTAAGAAGAATACCTCTATACTACGATGGCTCCGCGAAAATATGGTTGAACTCCGGCGGCACTCATTATGGAGATGTCGTATTAAGGGGCTTTGTAGGTAGAGGTAGAATTGAAATTGATGGTCAAAATCGAACAGGGACGAAAATTGTTGGAAACATTTCAGCAGGAAGCAACCTACTTAATTTAGATTTTCACGATTTCACGATTAATGGTCGGTCAGGTAGTTACGCAGTTGTTTCTTCTTATCAAAATAGTTATGCTAATTTCCACAAAATCAACCTTCATGGCAATAGCTCAGATAGAGGATTTGACTTTTTGCAAAGTGGTTACGGTCAAGTGTCAGAATGTGATGTGCAAAGTGTAAGTCAAGGTATTCTAGGACGTTACGGAGCTACGGTATGGGCTAGGGATAATACAGGTGTATGTACAAGTCAAGGAATATATGCTTATGGCGGATATGTAGTAGGGCATGGAACGGCTCCCGAAGGAAATACTGTGAACCAATCTGAAAATGCAGGAGGTAAGATTTTTGCAACATTCGACTATCCTTATACAGAACCACCACCACCTCCGCCAGAACCGGAAACTACGAGCACATGGAACAGCACCGGAACTTATAAAGGAGACTCTTGGCGTGATAATTTTGGGGGTCAATGGTTTACAGACGGATATGGTGAGGATGCAGTAGTACAAGGTTATTACGGTGGGTTTGGTATTTACAGAGGTCTATGGTTCTTTGGTTCATCACCTTCTACGGCAGTAACAGGAAAGACAATAAAATCCATGCGGTTATATGCTCACCGAAAAAATAGTGGTGGGAGTGGTGGCTCTGTGACTTGTTATTTCAAGCCGCATACCTACACCGGCCGGCCCGGGAGCGTTCCATCTTTTCAATCACCTAGTACGCAGGCGGCATTTAAGTGGAATGAAGCCAAGTGGATTACCATTCCATCTAGTTTTTATGCAGGGTTCGAGAGTGGCAGTTATAAAGGTATAGGGATTTATATCAACTCTACAAGCGAAGCAAACTACGCCAAGTTCTTTGTAGACGCAAAATTAGAAATCACTTACGAGTAAGGAGGTGATGAGTTGAAGTTAGTTTTGTACAATAACGAAAATAAGGTTTTAGATGTCTACAAGAATATAAGTAAAGTAGAAGCAGGGACAGATGAAGTTACTTGGAATGATGGAGCTGTAAAAGGGATTAAGGCAAATTTTATCGTTCTGCCGGATGAGGTTGAAATAGGCGAGACAATAGACCAGAGCATAATCGATTTGGATGAAAAAACGAAGTTACAAAAGAAGAATCTCATTCAAGAGAATGAAGAGTTGAAAGGCCGCGTAAAAAGCCTGGAAGAAACAGTTTTAACGCTAATGGATTGGGTGTGAGGTTATGTACGATTTCCTTTTAAGGATGTGGAAGGAAAAAAGGGTAGATGAAGAACGGTTGCAGAGTTACGTTGTCAAAGGTTTTATCACGCAAGAAGAATATGATCAAATAACCGCAACACCTCAGGAGGTATAAAAGGATGTGGATTAATATAGAGAACTTACAAGTGGTACAAGCGTATTTGTTCGGGGGAGTAAAGTTTCTGGATTTTCTAGCTTTGTTAATGTTAATCGATATCGTGACGGGTATTTTTAAGGCCATCAAACAAAAACGATTACGCAGCAGGAATGCACTATTTGGATACGCCAGAAAGATGCTGGTGTTTGGGGTTATAATCGTAGCAAACGTACTTGACAATATACTGGGGTTAAATGGGGCGGTGGCATATGCTACGGTTCTTTTTTATATTGCCAATGAAGGGTTGAGCATTCTGGAGAATCTTGCACAGATTGGAGTAAAAGTTCCTACGGTGATTACGGATAAATTGCATGTCATTAATAAAGACGAGGAGGAAAAGAAAAATGGCGAAGAAAAAAATATACTTTGATTTAGGTCATGGCGGTACAGATCCAGGCGCTATCGGGAATGGTTTGCATGAGAAAGATGTTGTCTTAGCAATTGGTAGATACATTGATTCACTAATGGGTGAATACGAAAATGTAGAACACAAGTTTAGCAGATTATCAGATAAGTCCTTAACACTCTCCCAACGCACTGACGAAGCGAACAAATGGGGAGCTGATGTTTTGGTATCCGTCCACATCAATGCTGGTGGTGGTAAAGGATTTGAATCCTTTATCTACAACGGTAATTATTACGGTGTGGATGAAGCTGCTAACGTATCTTTGCAAAATGTTGTACACAAACGTATCATGAACAGATGCCAGTTCTTCGCAGATCGTGGAAAAAAGCGTGCTAACTTCCATATGGTAAGAGAATCTAAAATGCTGGCCGTATTAACCGAATGTGGGTTTATTGACAACAGTGGAGATGCAGCGAACTTAAAGAAACAAACGCACCTTAAAACCATTGCAGCAGGTCATGTGGAGGGTGTAGCTGAATTTCTTGGATTAAAGAAGAAGGTGGTAGCCAAACCTAAACCGTCTGGAAAACTATATAAGGTGCAAGTTGGTGCTTATGCCGACAAAACAAATGCGGAAAAGATGGCTGATCGTTTAAAGAAAGATGGATATTCGACATATATTGTTGAAGAATAAGATAAAATACCAATTCTAGGAAGGTATTCCGGTCATAGGTATAGAAATAAGCATAATACCTATTCAAGGAGTGATTCTTATGATGTATTTATTAGCGATTTTGTTACCACCAGTGGCAGTTTTATTTGCCGGGAAACCTTTTCAAGCATTGATCAACCTTTTGTTGACTCTATGCTTATGGATTCCAGGAGCAATTCATGCTATTTTGGTGGTTAATGAGAAAAAAGCTGATAAACGTATGAAGAAGCAAGTTAAAATGATGAAAGAAGCATAAAAAAAGAGCCTCCGAATGTGGGGGCTTTTTTGTTTTTAACTAATAAATATCTCTCTTTGTCAATACCTCCATATCCAACCCCTTCCCCAACTGCAGCAACTTCTCTTTTCTGCTCTCTATATCCGTATAAAAGATAATCTTTGGTCGATGAAACGATTTAGTGAAATTCGGCAAAATTTGATGATACAGTCGAATCTTGTCTTCATTTGTTTTCATCTTGGCGGTGCGATCTACCTCCAAGAAGTGCCACTGTCCGTTTATCGTAAATCTGGCATCCGGTCTAACCGACTTTACCTTCTTGAACATAATTCCATTTTGAATCTCTGTTACCTCCACATCAATATGACGTTCTACTTCCCAATCATCCGGCTGGTTGTAATAGATGAAAATGTCATTTCTCATAATTGCATGTGGAACTTGCAAGGTGAATTTCGGTTCCTTCTTATTACTCCGTATAACCTTCCTCCCTAAAGAATTAAGCCAATAGATATTCTCTTCCATCCTCTTGACGTGTAAATATTCTTTCATGTTGTGCAGGACCCTTGAAGCATTACGCTTGCTAGAGAGTCCATGAAGCTCCTGTAATTGACTTCGTGTAGCAAACTCCATTTTATCTAAACTTAACAAGATCTGTTCCTCTCGTATCATTTTCTTCTGCATATTCGACAACATCATCTGGATTCACATCCAGTACTTTTGCAATCTCATATTTCATGAGCCTTTCCCTCATTTCTTCATCCGATATATAAGGAGCTTGAAACTCCCTTAATTCATGCGTTTTGAATAATCCCCTACCAGGTTTTCCGCTTGGTAATTCTTCGGCCCCGTAATCGTCTATCGCCACCGCTGAAGCATATCCGGTAGGGAGACGGAAGCTCACCTTCGCATCAGCATTCTGTTTTATTTGACGGGGTAATGTGTCGGCGGTAGGATACTGTGTTCCGTATATGAGCCGATATCCTAAAGCTCCGCCTATACGGGCCACTTCGCTTAACATGGACTGACAAGCACCTAGTAATTGTTTCTGTTGTTTAGGCATCCACCCTTCTGGAGCGAGTTGTGCAGCTTCATCCACTAAAATGAAGGTCCGCTTTTTAAGTGGGGAGTCCACAATGTTACTCCAGTAGTTCCGCTTAAAATACTCTTCTAGTTTTCGCATGTTTTCTATGACAATGGTCAAAACTTTGTAAGCTTCCTCGGGGTTTGATGCTACATATTGTACTTGCATTAATCCTTTGTAAGGGTTGAACTCCAACCCTCCCTTTAAGTCGATGATGATAAACTCTACTTCTTTAGGGTGGTTCTCAATTAAATAGGTCATGCTGGACTTCATGAATACGGTTTTCCCGTAACGAGTGGTCCCGGCCACAGTTTGATGCGGAATCTTCTCGAAATCGTGCCATATTGTTTCCTTGTAATTCTGACCAATGGGAACCTTCCACCCCTTTGTTTCAGGAATGTCTTTTAACTCCACCCTCTCCGGTGTATGGCGGTCAAACACGTCTATGTGAACCTTACCTATTACTTTGTCATATTCCACGTCCACAGGCTTATTTAAGCCCTCCACAAATATATGCGCCTCTTTTACCTTATCCAATATTTTTGAGCTGCTACCAAGTGGCATGGAGTAGGTGTACCTGGTTCCAACCTGTTCTTCCCCGTCCTTAATGATTTCCTTCTTGTGGAATCGAGGATACGTCCACTTCGTCACCTCATGACCATCTTTCACCACTTTATCCTTAATACCGATGCCAACATTTTTGAATATCTTCTCCACTTTCTTTTTATCGGACATCTTTCCAAACTTCGGGCCAAGTATTCCAATTGCTCCGACCGCAGCCGGAATGAGTAAAATTTCTATCATGAGCACCTATCCTTCTTTACATTGACTACCTCATATTTATCATTAGACGAAGCAAACCAACCCCCTAATAAAAAGAACCAAGTGTACGCAATCATTTTTAATAAGAATACTTCCATACATTGAACCTCCTAATAATCAACTGGATATAATTTTTGAATTTGATTCATGATGTCCCCCGCCAAACTTTTTAATTCATCACCACGAACATCTGCAACTTCCGATAACTCTAATAGTAAGTCGTAAGACAACTTCAAGTTATAAGCAATGTTCCTAAGCTCTTCTGAAAGCAAGCCAGCACCTCCAAATGATATTTTATAAAATATCAACAAAAAACAGATAAAAAAGTAGAATAATCCCAAACTAAACGAACGTACCGAACAAGTGTAGACAATTTAATAGAGAGAGAAGGGAACATTCTTATCGAATGAACCCAAATAGTGGATTCTTTAGCACAAGGAGAAGAAACAGCCCCAGCCAAAATAGGACAGATAATGTAGCAACTACTTTGGACGAGTCTACGTTATAACCAAGCTTTTCTGCCAGCGCTAATCCGATGGTCACAACGGCGATCCCTCCGAAAAACATGAGTCCACCATCGAGCATGGATTCAAAACCAGAGAACACTTGAATGCTGCCGATTTTGTATGTGCCAGCCATGAAATCGTGATAAGGTACGGTTTTAACGTTATTCCACCACATCATCTAACCCTCCGACCGATTTTAGATTTCCAGATGATATCAGCTATTTCATCACGACATTCTTCTTCGCCATCTAATAGAAATTGACCGTTCTTAAAAGTGATAAAATCACCTGCCTCTGTATTGTAAAATTGAGAACCATCCGTTTCCTCTATCCACTCACCGATAACGTTCAACGATTTTCTGTTCAATGGATTGATATGACTCAATCTCAAGCACCCCCACATTTTGATGGTTGTAGATGTGTTGCAAGATACACTCATATTCCTCCTTCTTCTGTGCACCCTCACACAGTTCATTCAGATATTCAGATCCATGCAAAAACGGTGTAGTGGTTAAACGATCATACTCATACTTGCGGTGTTTCTTCTCTCTGGATCCTCTGGCACCTGCAAATATACTACCGATTAGTGACAACAGTTAGCACCTTCTTTAACTGTTCCGGCATTTGACCAGCTGCTACTTTCTTCTGACCTTCTTTAGATAGATAAATCTTGAAGTTTTTCATATGCGAACCTTCCTTTCATCGTGGTATGGTATATACTTATGGGCACTTCTTGTCCTTGTTTCCATTTATTTTCTTAAAAATTACTAATTATTTTCATAAAGGATTGTCTTGATCTGATGTAGAAATGTAATACCAGGTGATGAATATGTTGAAGAGTAATATTGGGGCCTTAATTGAAGAGGTTGGATTTACAGATGATCATATAGCTAAGAAGCTAAATGTTTCGAAACGTAGCATTTATAATTGGAGAAAGGGTATCAGTTACCCTAACTTTGAAAAGGCTCATGAATTGGCACGATTACTGAATTGCAACGTAGATGATCTAGCAGAGTATGTGGAGGGCAGCTGACAACAGCTGCTTATTTTAATGCACAAAAAAGCCAACGTGTTTGACCACGTTGACCACTTTTTTGACCACGTAATTAAAATAAAATGAAATTAATTAAAACTAAAACTTCAACATGTCGAGTGATGAAATCCTTAAAAACAGGGGGTTTTCATTAAATGAAACAAAATAAAATGAAATGAAAACATTGATATATAATCCGGATATTATTATGGTAGGGGAAATTAGGGATGAGGAAACGGCCAAGATTGCGATAAGGGCATCGTTGACAGGCCATTTAGTTTTAAGCACCTTGCATACGAGAGATGCAAAGGGAGCGGTTCATCGTCTGTTGGAGTTTGGAGTCACCCAACAGGAGCTTGAACAAACATTAATAGCAATTTCGGCACAAAGATTAGTGGAGTTGAAATGTCCTTATTGCCAAAGGGAATGTACTACTTTTTGCAAAAAATATAGAGTACACAGGTTAGCAAGTGTATATGAACTCTTGTATGGGCGGGAATTGTCAAAGGTGATGGAGGAATGCAAAGGAACAAAAGTGCAACTATGCTATCCAACCTTGAAAGAAGTAATTAAAAAAGGGATAGCATTAGGTTTTATTCACCAGAGGGAATATGAAAGATGGGTAACTGATGGAAAAAACAAATAAGGGGTGGTCATTGAAAGTTCAGGAGGATTTCTTAAAAAGGATGGGGGAGCTATATTCTAATGGGTATTCTTTGTTAGAGGCTTTAGAGTTGATGAGTATTCACTTTGAAGCCGATAAAAAACGTAATTTACTAGAAGCAATACAGGAATTGCAAAAAGGATACAGCATTCATCGGGTATTAGAAGGACTTCGATTCCATCAGGATATATTGTCCTTATTGTTCTTCTCCCAGAAACATGGTAACCTAGGTCAGGCATTTAGGACAGGGGGAAATTTGCTTGAGCGGAAAAGGCAGTATCGTGAAAAAACCATGTCTATTCTCAAGTATCCGATACTACTTATTTTTCTCGTGTTAATCATGTTCATTTTTGTTCAATTGATTCTACTGCCTCAGTTTCATCTGCTTTTTTCTCAAATGAATATCTCCTTAAGTCCAGTCATCTCCCTATTTTTCAATCTTGTAGTCCGTATTCCAATCCTTGTATCAATTATCGTGTTCTGTTTTCTTGCAACCTATCTTTTTTTCAAGGTTTATGAAAAAAGAATATCACCTTCCAAGAGGGTAAGCATGTTAATGCGAATTCCCATAGTAAATACCTTCCTCTCCCTTCATTATTCACATTATTTCACACAACAGCTCAGCACCTTGCTATTAAGCGGGTTGACCATTAATGAAGCCATCACTGTTTTTGAGCAGCAACGCTATCACCCTTTTTTCCATGTGAAAGCAAAAGAATTTCGGTACAGGCTGGTAGAAGGTGAAAAATTAGAAAAGTTAGTGGAAAGTGAGAAAGTGTTTGTTCACGGGCTTTCCATCGTAATTGTTCACGGACAAAAGAACGGTAAATTAGGTTTAGAGCTCGAACAATACAGCAAGCTTTTACTAGTAAAGATGCAGGAGTTTAGTGAAAAGTTGTTAGGAAGAATACAACCTATTTTATTCCTTGGCGTAGGCGGGTTTGTTTTTGTTTTATATCTTTGTATTTTCATTCCAATGTTTCAATTATTAGGAGGGTTATAAATGGGGAAATATCTGATGAATGATCGCGGGTTCACGTTGGTAGAAATGCTTTTGGTCATGCTAGTCATCACTGTGTTGTTGCTAATTATGATTCCAAACGTCACAAAGAATACAAGTGTGATCGGCGATAAGGGTTGCGAGGCACTTCTAAGCATGGTGGAAGCACAGATGCAAGCCTATCGTTTGGATACTGGAAGTAATGTAACAACAATAGACGACCTGAATACTTCGGATTACCTAGCTGATCGTTTTGATGAGACAACGGCAACATTGAATTGTCCGAACGGAAGTGTCATTACAATTGATGATAATAAGGCGATCGCAAGTAGTGCAGGACAGTAACTATAAGTCTAATGGAGGCTACACACTCCTCGAGTCATTACTTGTCATGACTATCATTTCTGTCATTCTTTCCGTGACAGTGCTTACATTAAATTCTACACAGGAAAGCTATGTAGGCGAGCATTTTAACGAACAATTAAGCAATGATCTCTTGTTCGCCCAACAATATGCACTAAGCTCAAAGAACAGTGTTTATATCGTCTTTACGCCAAACGAGAACTATTATCGAATTTGGCAGGGAACCTTTCAAATAAATGAACTTGTGGTGAGGAAGTATCATTCTTCCATAAGAATTGACACACGAACGATGGGGCAGAGGGTTACCTATCTCGGCAACGGCAGTATCAACAAATCAGGGGCATTTGCAATATATGTGGATGAAAAAGAACACTATCAATATGTCTTTACGCTTGGAAAGGGCCGCTTTTATGTGGAAAAATCATAGAGGATTCACCTTGCTAGAGGTATTGGCAACGCTTGTCATTTGGATGGTGATCGCATCTGTACTACTTCCCGGTCTTGTAAAAATGAATCAAGAACGAAAAGGATTTGTTTTAGAGCAACAGGCACGATTTATTTTGACGCTTGAACTGGAAAGCATACGTTCAGAAAAAGGGGTGTTTCAGGAAAAGACCTTTAATAAAGATGGCAATTTCTACATCGTTACATTAAAGGAAGAAACCATTCCTCCGACATTATGTGTCTCGTATAGTGATTATAAGCTATTGGTGAAAGAAAGGTGTCTATATGTCCGTTATCCGTAAAGACGGTGGATTTACCCTCTTGGAAGTACTAATTTGCTTTTCCGTCATCATGATTCTAACGTCATTATTTCCTATTTTGATTAAAAATTTGGATACCTTGACTGAAAAGAAGCAAGGTATCCATCCATTTGAGCTAGAGGTTTTTATTCAACAGGCAACGCGAGAAGTAAGGACAGCCAAAAAAACTTCAGTCGAAGCAGGAGATTTTGTCATCATCAACCAAGGAGGACAAAGGGTGACATATGAATTCTTTCAACAAAAAATAAGAAGAAGAGTAGATGGTACGGGGCACGAATTACTCCTTCACCAAGTTAAAAATGTTGATTTTGCGGAGCGTGCAAATGGAGCAATTTTCATCTTGGAAGGAAGTGATAATGCTACCTATGAATTCAGAGTTAGTGCTATACCAATCAAATGGCATCCAGAGTAAGAGGGAAGCAGGGTATATTTTTCCCGTCACGTTATTTATGAGTATTTTTTTGTCTGCTTTCTTACTGCATCAAATTGAGAGTTACCGGCTTGAGAAATTATTTTATCACGAAACCAATCAGCAGTTGGAATTAGAGGCTATGATGAAATACACATGGGATACGATTCAAGCTGAGTCATTGTTGGTAGGCAGCAATCCCGCTCCGATTTATATTTTTCCGACGGGGGAAGCTTCCGTCACCTCAAAAGATGTGGATGAGATAAAGGAAATAATGATTATTTGCTCCACAACGGAAGGAAGGGAGTACAAGGCGACCATAATCTATGATATGGGTATTCATGAAGTTATTGCTTGGTATGAAACCAATTAAATTTAGTCCTTTTTCTTCACCATCTCACTGACCTAATCATATAAATGTACAGTGATAAAGGAGGTTTTCGCCTAATGCATCAAGCGGACAATGATATGCCCATTCAATATATGGTGGTAGAGCCATATGTGTACCATACTTTAAAGAGCATCATCGGGACCGAAGTGGTAATTGAGACAACACGTGGTTCCATTAGAGGCAATTTGAAAGACGTAAAGCCGGATCATATAGTACTAATGGCAGGAGACTCCAGCTTTTTCATTCGGACTGCTGAAATAATTTGGATCATGCCAGATAATTAAAAAGAGTGATGAAAAAGTGCTTGCCGTTTCCAGCAAGTGCTTTTTCTCCTATAATGGTGATATGGTTCAAGCAGTTAGGAAAGAGAGGAATCGGCATGCAAAACGTTTATCTTACAGGTTTTATGGGGGTAGGGAAAACCACTATTGGGCAGGCAGTAGCGCAAAAACTCGACGTCTCTGTTATAGATACGGACTTCATGGTTGAAAGTAGCACAAACATGCTAATAAAGGACATTTTTGAAAAGTATGGAGAGAATTATTTCCGTGACCTAGAGACAAAAATTTTAACAGTGCTTCCTTCCAAGGATGTAATTGTCACCACTGGAGGAGGAATTGTAACGAGGCAAGAAAACATGGAATGGATGAAAGAAAATGGGTGTGTAATTTTTCTTTACGCAGATCCAGAAGTAATTTGGAATCGGTTAGAAAATGATACAACAAGACCTCTCATTCAACAAAGAAAAAAGGAAGAGGTTCTGGGGTTATTTGGCAATCGTCTCCTGTTCTACAAACAAGCCCATATTACATTGGATACAACAGACCTTTCTTTGGATGAAGCGGTTGAGGCTGTACATAAAGCGATTAAAACATGGAATAACCGTCAACACTAAAGGCAAAAGTATTTCCTTTTGGTGGTGAATGATATTGAAGACAAATGATTATGTAAAGTACGTGACACAACAATTGGTTACCTACATGGATCAACCGAAAGAAGTAAAACGAGAGCAAAGGCAAATTAGAAAGCAGGAGCGTTCTCCAATCGCTTTCCAACTGTTTGGCGTCATTCCATATGCCATTATGATGATATTCAAAAAGAAGAAGTAAGGCAAAAGTATTGCCAAACTTTTGTTTTTTATGCTACAATCTCATCGGACAGTTAAGAAGCGTTCAACTAAATGTTCATGCAAATGCTTTCAACATAGATAAGATCTTTACGTGTTACTGATACGATCAGGCATGAGTGAAGAGGTTTTGATCCATACTAAGGGGACGAGTGTACCCTTTTATAGAGACAATCCCCTCGCTCATGCCTTTTTCTATACTCTTTCCTACATATTCACCGCGGTTACTGGTGAAAGCTACAGGGTATAGGATTAGAGGGAACAAGGTTCTTTTAGTTGAATAGTTTCTTAAAGAAAAAATACACATATCTCAAAGGAGTTTGATTACAATGGCAGAAAAAACTTTTAAAGTAACAGCAGATTCAGGAATTCACGCACGTCCGGCAACTCAATTAGTACAAACTGCAGGTAAATTTGATGCGGATGTAAACCTTGAGTACAACGGTAAATCTGTAAACTTGAAATCCATCATGGGTGTAATGTCTCTAGGAATTCCTCAAGGAGCGGAAATCAAGATTGTTGCAGAAGGTTCTGATGAGAGCGAGGCAATTTCTGCGATTGAAGAAACTTTGAAATCAGAAGGGTTAGGGGAATAATGTCAAACACGATTCAAGGTATACCTGCTTCTAGCGGGATTGCCATTGCGAAAGCATATCGTCTTGAAAACCCGGAGCTTTCTGTGGACAAAAAGACGATCGACAATGCCCAAGCGGAAGTGGAAAGATTTGAAAAAGCAGTAGAAATCTCCAAAACTGAATTGGAAAAAATCAAGGAGCACGCAAACAAGGAACTTGGAGCAGACAAGGCGGAAATCTTCTCTGCACACCTTCTTGTATTAAGTGACCCAGAACTTTTAAATCCAATTAAAGATAAAATTAAAAACGACAGTGTAAATGCTGAGTATGCTTTGGATGAAACAGCAGGCATGTTCATCAACATGTTTGAACAAATGGACAATGAGTACATGAAAGAGCGTGCAGCGGATATCCGCGACGTGACAAAACGTGTTCTTGCCCACCTACTGGGTGTAGCGGTGTCCAATCCTGCCCTTATTTCTGAAGAAGTTGTTATCATTGCGGAAGACTTGACTCCTTCTGACACTGCTCAACTGAACCGTCAATTTGTAAAAGCATTTACGACTGATATTGGTGGACGAACGTCTCACTCTGCGATTATGGCTCGTTCTATGGAAATTCCGGCAGTAGTTGGAACAAAGAACGTCATGGAAACTATCCAAAATGACACAATGGTCATTATTGATGGTTTGGACGGTGTGGTAATCGTCGATCCGACAGAAGAAGAAATTGCTTCTTACAAAGAAAAGCAACAGAAACATGAAGAGCAGAAAAAAGAGTGGGCTAAGCTTGTTAATGAGAAGAGTCTTTCTTCTGATGGACAAGAAGTCGAACTTGCTGCAAACATTGGTACTCCTAAAGATGTGAAGGGTGTTCTATCCAATGGCGGAGAAGGAGTCGGTCTTTACCGTACAGAATTCCTTTACATGGGTAGAACCGAACTTCCGACAGAGGACGAGCAGTACAAAGCCTATAAAGAGGTTCTTGAAAGCATGGAAGGCAAACCGGTTGTTGTCCGCACATTGGACATCGGCGGCGATAAGGAACTTCCTTACCTGAACCTTCCAAAAGAAATGAACCCATTCCTAGGCTTCCGCGCAATTCGCCTTTGCTTAGAGGAACAAGACATTTTCCGTACACAGCTTCGTGCATTACTGCGTGCTAGTTCTTACGGAAACCTGAAAATCATGTTCCCGATGATTGCAACATTGGACGAGTTCCGCCAAGCAAAAGCCATTCTTTTAGAAGAGAAGGAAGAGCTTGTGAAGAACGGTACCACTGTAAACGAGAATATCGAGATCGGTATTATGGTAGAAATTCCATCAACAGCGGTCATGGCCGATATTTTTGCGAAGGAAGTAGACTTCTTCAGCATCGGAACAAACGACTTGATTCAATACACAATGGCGGCGGACCGTATGAACGAGCAGGTTTCCTACTTGTATCAACCATACAACCCTGCAATTCTGCGCCTAGTGGATAATGTCATTCAAGCTGCACACAAAAATGGCAAATGGGCCGGCATGTGTGGAGAAATGGCTGGCGACCCAATCGCGATTCCAATCCTTCTTGGGCTTGGACTGGACGAGTTCAGCATGAGCGCGACATCCATCCTGCCTGCAAGGAGCCAATTGCGTGGCATCTCTAAAGAGGAAGCTGCTTCCTACCGTGAAGAGATCCTTGGCATGAGCACAGCAGAAGAAGTGGTGGAATTTGTAAAAGAGAAGTTTAATGTGTAAGCATGGAATAGAGCGAGACCAACTTTCCTTTTAGGGGGAGTTGGTCTTTTTTTGATGGGTGGGTTAAGGGTGGTTGGTTTAAAAGTTACAATGACGGCTCAAAAAGTCACAATGAGCGTCAGAAAAGTCACAATGACCCATGAAAAAGTCACAATCAGCCTAAAAATAGTTACAATAACCCTTTCAAAAGTTACAATCCTAGTCGAGCCAGTGAAGTTTCCACATGAAAATATTTAAAATCTCCCTAAACCTACAATATCGCATCCTATGATACAATATTCTCATCAACCAAAAGGAGGAAATACATAGTGATACAAGATAAATTGACCAAATACGCTGAACTTGCGTTAAAAGTTGGGATTAACCTGCAAGAGAATCAACCTCTAGTCATCAATGCCCCAATATCAGCCGCACCATTTGTCAGAGAAGTTGCAAAAATCGCATACAAGCTTGGTGCCAAATACGTACATACTGAATGGAACGACGAACAACTAACTAAGATTACATATGAAACGGCTTCGACCGACTCCCTCCAAACTGTTCGCGAGTGGAAAGTGAAAGGAATGGAGGAAATGGCAGAAGAAGGTGCGGCATTTATGTCGATCGTTGCTTCCAACCCGGATCTTCTGAAAGACGTAGACCCTGAGCGCGTTTCCATTTCTAATAAAGCGCAGGCAAAAGCCATGCAAAACTACCGAAAATACATCCAAACAGCTAAAGTCAGCTGGGCGATAGTTTCCGTCCCTTCACAAGAGTGGGCAGCTAAGTTATATCCTGATAAATCTCCTGAAGACCAGGTTGCAAGCCTGTGGGAAAACATTTTCCAAGTAACACGTGTTAATGAAAACGACCCTGTAGAAGCTTGGAATAAGCACATCAAAACCTTACAAGAAAAGTTACAAGTACTAAACACGAAAAAATACAAAAAGCTTCATTACAAAGCACCAGGAACGGACCTATCTATCGAACTTCCAAACGAACAGGTTTGGCTTGGAGGCGGAATGAACAATGACCAAGGTACTTATTTTGTTCCGAACCTTCCAACAGAAGAGGTGTTTACAGCACCTGTGAAAACAGGAGTGAACGGAGTGGTAGCTTCCACGAAACCGTTAAATCTGAATGGTAACCTTGTTGATAACTTCAGCCTTACGTTCAAGGAAGGTAAAGTGGTGGAGTTTTCAGCTGAGCAAGGATATGAAGTTTTGAAAAAGCTTTTAGAAACGGATGAAGGAGCTCTTCATTTAGGAGAAGTTGCACTTGTACCACACAGCTCACCAGTTTCCAAACAAGAAGTCATCTTCTATAATACACTGTTTGACGAAAATGCCTCTTGTCACTTGGCTCTAGGGTCTGCCTACCCAATCAATATTGAGGGTGGCGCAAAAATGAGCAAAGAAGAGTTAGAAGAAAAGGGAATCAACACCAGCATGATCCACGTGGACTTTATGATTGGTTCAGGGGAGCTGAACATAGAAGGAGAAACGGAAGATGGAGTTAAAGAAGCAATTATGACAGATGGTGAATGGGCCATCTAAACAAAGAGCAGGAGAATTTCTTTTCAAAAAGAAATTCTCCTGCTTTTTTCTTTCTTTAAAATTAAAAGAAAGATTTTCTAAAACTGGTAAGGAGTATTCTATTTGATGTTAAAGAGGGAAGGTTTTAGACTAACTGAAATAGAACTATTAGAAAGGCTAGTTTTATTGGGGGGGATGAGTAGTTGAAAAAGAAATTGATACTTTGTCTCCTTTTCACATTCTTTGCTTCTAATAATGTATATGCCATGGACTGGGCTTATACATTTGTGGTTTATAAAGGCGGAGTGTATGAGGTGACTGAAGAACGACTCACTAATGGAGCAATCGGTAATGAGATTGGTGAGGTGAAAAGAAAGGCTGATGAGTACTCTGGCAACTATTATGGAGATGCATCTAACCATTTTGATAGAGGCACAAAGTATTATGAAATTGAGGGAGTTGCTCCGGATACAGCCATAGCAATTGAAGAACGTAGTGGGGAGTGGGTAAAAGCTGTCTACCTCCATGAAGCTCCTTTTTATTGGACCGATCTTCTGCCATATATTTTGCTAGGGATTGTGGCTTTTGTTCTTTTTATAGTTTATTCCTTGAGGTATGCAAGTAAAAGAGAGACCCGTCAGCATTAACCGGGCTCTCGATCAGTCTTAGTTTTTCTTTGGCTTATACGTATAGGGTGGAAACTTCACTACAGGTTCTTTTCCTTTTCGTATGTTTTTTGTAAAGGCGGAACGGACATTGATATTACTGTCCACCAGCTGTCTTGGCGTCAGTGCCATCCACTGGGCCAGGGACACGTCTTCAAATCGATCGCTTTTGAACATTTCGAGAAACCAGACCGTTTCGTCACCTGTGTTTTGGATGTAATGTCCAGTGGCAAATGGGACGTAGCCGACATCGCCTGCCATATAGTCAAAGGTTCTGGCTGTTCCGTCTCCAAGAAAGACGGTCATGCGGGCTTTGCCGGTAAGATAGTATTGCCACTCATCATTGTTTGGATGCCAATGGAGTTCCCGCATTCCTCCAGGCTTTACTTCGACGAGGGCAGCTGCGACGGTTTTGGATATTTTGAAAACGGTGGAGTCGACAATGCGGACCGATCCTCCAGAAAATTCAAGTGGTGGCTGTTTAAGCATTTCATATTTGAATGGAAGTGGAACCTTTCCATTAGGAGATGAGACAGTCTGCGTTTCAAGAGGTCCGGGCACCTCGCTTTGATAGATGTATAGTTGTCCCTTTGGCCGGTCGTCAAATGTACTCTCAGGTACTCCGAAGTTGGCAGATAATACTTCCTTTGGTGTATGGGCAAACCAGTCGGAAATGGAAAGGGTGCTTAGGTCGGAAAAATCGCCAGAGTCAAAAACTAACAGGAATTCACAATGCTCCAATCCTTGAATGGAATGGGGGATGCCTGGTGGGAAATACCACAAGTCACCAGGGCCGACATCGGCAATGAAGTTCCTGCCATCTTGATCTACTGCTGTAATGCGGGCCCTGCCAAGAATCATATAGGACCATTCTGCTTCTTTGTGCCAATGGAGCTCTCTAACACCACCGGCAGTCAGACTCATATTAACACCAGCCAAAGTGGTGGCGATAGGAAGCTCTCTGACCGTAATTTCTCTGGACCATCCACCATGTTTTAAAATCATAGAAGTATCGGAGAAAGAGAAACGCAGATTTGGAACGATACCGGCATCCGTTTTTGGTGGAACGAGCAGATCAGGATTCTGTAAATCTCTCAGTACATTTCGGGGTCCAAGGTCCAATGCTCCTGCCCCATCGCTTCTGATTGGTTGAGGGATTCGTTTGTCTATTGTATTATCAGTCATCTAGATCACCCTTAATTAAAAAATAGTGGGGAAATACACACTATTCTATTAGTATGAAGAAAACTAAAAAATAGAAGAGGGACAAGATTATGAAAATCACACTACGGCAAATTACAGCTAAAAATTGGAAAAAGGCAATTCAATTAAAAGTTTCAGAGGACCAACAGAACTTCGTAGCATCCAACCTCTATTCCCTTGCACAAGTTCAATTCTTACCGGATTTTAAAGCAATGGGAGTTTATGAGGAAGAGGAGATGGTCGGTTTTGCGATGTATGGAATTGATCAGGATGACGGTAATTACTGGATCTACCGACTGATGATTGACGAAAAATCACAAGGAAACGGATTTGGTAGAGCAGCGCTAGATGAGGTATTAAAAGACATTAGAAATATTAATTCCACTGCTATTCCGTATGTCGTGCTTGGCTTTGAACCGACAAACTACGTAGCGAAAAAGATGTATAAGGACGCTGGTTTTGTGGAAACGGAAATGGCTTCGTGGGGGGAGCAGCTTGCTAGGCTGGAGCTTAAGTCATCAGGAAGGAGCCTAGATAAGAACGTTGTAATTGCTTCAAACAATCATTTGGCACCATACACCGAAATGGCGTTAGACCTATGGCCGGAAAGCACGGAAAAGGAACTTCATGAATCTTTTCAAGAGATCATGGCGTCCAATCGGGACAATATTTTATTTTACCGATTAGGTTCTGAGTTTGTCTCATTTATTCATCTTTCTATCAGGGTGGATTATGTAGAAGGAACGGAATCATCACCTACAGGGTACATAGAAGGGGTATATGTGAAGCCTGATTATAGAAGAAAAGGTTATTCCGCCAAGCTTTTAGAAATAGGAGAACAGTGGCTTAAAAAGAAGGGCTGCAAGCAAATCGGATCGGACATCCACCTGGACAATCATGTAAGTTATGATTTCCACATTGGAATGGGCTTTAAGGAATCAAGTAGATTAATTGCATTTATTAAAGACATAAAGGGGTAATAATAGTGAATCAACTGTTGGAAAGTAATCGTAAAAGCTGGAACAAGATCGCCCATTATTTCAACGGGGTAGATGCCCTTCCGAGTTACGGGCCTTTTACTCAAACGGAAGATGAATTGAAACTGTTCGATAATCTTCAAAATAAAAAGGTGTTGGATATCGGGTTTGGAAGTGGCCATTCTTTAAAATATATGGCGGAGGAAAAAGGTGCAAGTGAACTATGGGGAGTGGATCTTTCCGCCGAGCAGAAATCAGCTGCAGAAAAGACTCTTCAAGGGCTGGAACCCCGCTTGTTTTGTGCGCCGATGGAACAAGAAATCGACCTTCCACAAGATTATTTTGATTGTGTTTATTCTATTTATGCGTTAGGGTGGACGACGGATTTGAAGACAACCTTACATTTAATCTATTCTTATCTGAAAGTAGGAGGAAGCTTCCTTTTCAGCTGGGATCACCCTTTGTACGCTCATATTAAAAGCGAAAATGGTGTCTTGACTTTAGACGGCTCTTATCAGCAAGAAAGACTGCACACCTTTGGAAAGTTCAAAGGGGAAGATGCACCGATGATCATCCACACTAGAAAACTGGCAACCTACATAAATGAACTGATTCAAGCAGGTTTTACCATTGAGAAGGTAGTGGAAAGTGAAGTGGGAGAGCGGTTCAAAGCTGAGGACGCCCCGGTATCTGACCGCTACTATTCTCTTTACAAAACTCGCAGATTTCCATCAACACTAATTATTAAAGCTAGAAAATAAGGGGGATTAGGGATGTTTTTTATTAATGTGGAAGGTGCGGTGTACAGAGGGGATAAATGGCTGATGATTGAGCGGAGTCATAAGGAGGAGCATGCAGGAGGGATGCTTTCCTTTGTTGGGGGGACGGTTGATCAGGAAGGTGCTTCTTCTAATATTTTGGAGCGGACTTTGAGACGTGAGCTGATGGAGGAAGTGGGAATCAAAGTTCATGAAAATATGACGTATGTCCGCAATACCTCTTTCGTTTTACCGGATGGCCGGGAAGTTGTGGACATCGTATTCCTGTGTGAATGGCAAAGTGGCGAGCCTTATCCTAAAAGTCCGGATGAAGTGGAGGCTGTTCATTGGATGACGACCGAAGAAATAATCAATCATCCAAGGACGGAATCCTATTTACATGACAATATTAGCGAAGCAGATAGATTAAGAAACCTGCCAAAACATAGCACAAACGAACAGGAAACCAATCGTTCACGCTGATAAGATAGACATAAGGGGTGAGGCAATATGGCGATGGTAGAGTCGATTCAGCAGGCAATCGAATATATGGAAAAGAATCTGACAGAAGACATTACGATCGAAGATATAGCTAGACGTGCAAATGTATCTTCCTTTCATTTTCAACGTACATTCGGTTTGTTGACGGATACATCAGTTGCAGAATATTTGAGAAGAAGAAGGTTGACACTTGCTGCACAGGAATTGCTTACAACAGACAACAAGATCATCGATATCGCCTGCAAATATGGTTACGACACTCCCGAGGCTTTCACGAAGGCATTCCGCAGGCAACACGGAACTTCTCCAACAGAAGTGCGGAAGCATGAAGGGAAGCTGCAAACTTATAACCGCCTGGTTATCCAGGTGACATTGGAAGGGGCAGAACCGATGAAGTATAGTGTAGTGAACAAAGAGGCATTTACAGTAGCTGGGAAAAAACGAAGGTTTTCATGTGCTAATGATGAACAGTCCAGAGAAATACCGAAGTTTTGGCAGGAAGTAAATGCAGAAGGTTTTACAGATAAGCTGTTTGCATTAAATAATGGTGCCATTAAGGGTGTCCTTGGTGTGTGTGAAGGGACAACGGAAGAAATGAAATCTGAGCAAGTAATGGATTATTGGGTAGCTACGACGATAGAAGGGGAGATTCCGGAAACGTTAGATAAGTTGGAAATTCCTGCTTCAAAATGGGTAGTTTTTGAAGTGCATGGCCCGATGCCGTATGCCATGCAGGATACTTGGAAGCGGATCTTCTCGGAGTGGTTTCCATCCAACAGTTACGAGCATTCTGGAGCACCTGATTTTGAATTGTACACGGATGAGGATCCGGCGAATCCAGACCTTTACTCGGAGATCTGGATACCGATAAAATAAATGGTAGATTGTCCACCTTGATTTGATAAGGTGGACTCTTATTTTTTTGAAAATGGAGAGGAGGTACTTCATCATGGAAGATAATATTGCACAAGCTCACAAATTCAGCAGTCATCATAAAAAAGATTTAGAAAAGGATAAGAAATGTGGGTGTTTTTTCTGTCTGGAAATTTACAATCCTTCTCTTATAACGGAATGGATTGACCAAAGTCAAACGGCTGTGTGTCCCCATTGCGGAATTGATTCTGTTATTGGGGAAAGTTCAGGGGTTCCTATTACTAAAGAGTTTTTGGAGAAAATGAATCAAGCTTGGTTTTGATACTAAAGTCTTTATAGATGCCAGAAAAAACAGAAGTCCTTTAATCTGGCATCTAAGGAGTGGACCGATCCCAAAAAAGAAAGAAAACCTTAAATTCTGTCATCTAAGAAGCCGAACGATGCCAAAAAGTGCAGGACCCTCTAATTTCTGTCACCATACAAAATACAAAAACTTAACCCTATTCCAAAAACCTCCCACGCCACCTTATAATCCAACCTAAAATGGATACACTGGAGATATAATAATAGTTAAACGTTCTTAAAAAAGAACAAAAATCTTGCGTGATAACGAATAAATAATGTATAATTGTTCTTGTTAAAGAACAAAAACGGTGTGGAGGTGTAAGATGGTCAAAAAGCTATTAATCGCGCTGTTGCTATTAAACATTTTTGACGGAGTTGCCACCTATTTTGGCCTGCACTTTCAATTAATTAAAGAAGGCAATCCATTAATGGAATCCCTCTATGAGACAAGTCCGGCCTTATTTTTACTCTTTAAACTTGGCATCTCCATACTACTACTGTTCTTCATACAAAATAATCTCAAACTTAAATCAGCCATTCTTAAAGGTGTCTGCCTTACCGCCGTATGCGTATACAGTATGGTCAATATCCTACATATGTACTGGATTTATTACTATATAACATAAAACATACACAATGGTCTTTATCTACCACTGTGTATGTTATTGATAAACGATGGACCCAAATAAAAAAGTCCACCATTAATAATCGTTACATGAATTTTCGGCTCGTATTGTTCTTGAAGGGCCTTCATCTCGGTTTCATAAGACTCAGGCTTTTCTTCATCATCCTCATAAAAATGTGTCAAAAGCTGGAGATCTTGATCCCATCTTTTCCTCGCGTCTTCGGCCCATTGATGATCTTCACTTGCAATAAATCCATTTACATAATGCTCCAGCCTAGTAAGGCCACTTGCCGGCTTTATAATAGGAGTCATGGTAAAACAAAAATCAGGAATTTTTGGTGTCAGATTGATCTTTTCTACTTCTTCTTGAAACTTTTCAACAATCGTTCCAGTAATCAGATGGATACCAAGTGACATAATGACGTCCTTCTTACGGTCGCATTGATAACTTACTTTCATATTTACATTTAGCCACGGATGCAGCGGAAGATGGCCTGCACCGGTATGAGAAGGAATATTTTCATACAGCCGAATATACCCTGCAAGACTTTTTGTCGATTCGAAAATCTGATGCATCCGTGGAGAGCCAAAATGGACATGATCCCCTTTTAAGTCTTCAGGTGCCTTGTTGCTGTCCGTAATCAATGTCATTTTCATTGGATTCGGCACGCCACCGGTTTTCTCTAGATAGTGCCAATAGAAAGGTCGGTTCATTAGCTCTTTGTCCATATCGATGGTCAATTGCACGGCAAGGTGGCTGTTTGTGTTCTCGACTATTTCACAGCTGTTTGCCGAAAAATATCGCTCCAAAAATCTATGAATTTCCTGCTGCTGCATGTGGGCCGTCCTCCTTTTTCATCTGATCGGCAAATTCAATAATAGAGGAGAGGTTCTCCATCTTTATTTTCATTTCACCCTCTGATTTTGAATGAAGCATTATATCTTGTATGTGCTCTTCTAAATTCTTGATTTCCATCTTCGTCAAGATATCATCAAGCTCTCCAATTACGCGTTCAAACAGGTTGATTTTCTCATAAAGAAGCTTCAAAATATGTTCCTCCACCGTGTTGCTTGTGGCAAAATTATAGATGTTTACATCGCGCTCTTGCCCGAGCCTGTGAATCCGCCCAATTCGCTGTTCAAGTCTCATAGGGTTCCAGGGGAGGTCGTAGTTAATAATATGGTTACAGAATTGCAAGTTGATTCCCTCGCCCCCGGCTTCTGTCGCAATCAGCACTTGCACATGATTTTTAAACAGTTCTCTCATCCAATCCTTTTTACCTCTTTTGAAGCCACCCCGAAAAGGCACGGAGGTGATGCCATTTTGCTTTAAGAACCATTGGAGATACATTTGTGTCGCTCTATATTCGGTGAAAATGATGACTTTGTCATTAACATTTCTGATCAGCTCTAAAACCTTCTCTGCCTTAGAGTTTCGTCCAACTAAATCAATTTTTTCGAAAATGTTCAACAGCCCCTGTGAAGGTTGATAATGTGGGTTTTCTTGTTGCTTCCGTTCAATCATGTTCTTAACGGTATAGTAGACTGCTTCCCTGCTGCTGCATGCTTCCCGCTGCAAGGTCATAATAGAGAATTGACTGGTAATCGGCACATAAGGGTCTGTCTTTAGCTGATTAATGGCATCATAAAGATCCTGTTCCTCTTTTGTAAATTCAATGATACAAGACTCCACATTTCGTTTTGGCCAATCGATTCCCGTATCCCCGCGCCTGTTTCGAATCATCACTTTATTGACGAGTTCTTTTAAATAATCGTCGTTCTCAAGCTTTCGGTCTCTTGCACGAAATACTTCTGTGAAATTACTCTCGCTCCCTAAGTGGCCAGGTTTAAGGAGGGACACTAGGTTGAAAATTTCTTCCACTTTATTTTGAATAGGAGTGGCTGTTAACAAAAGGCAAAACTTCTTCTTTAAATTTTGCACAAATTCATAGTTTTTGGTTTTATTATTTTTCAGTTTATGAGCCTCATCAATGATCACCATGTCGTATTCCAGGCTATTAATGATTTCGCGGTGCGGACTCCTTTTTGCCGTATCAATGGAAGATACCACTACGTCACATTGCTCCCACACATAACTCTTTTTTTGACCGATAGCAGGGATGTAGAATTTTTGATTCAATTCAATGGCCCATTGTGATACAAGGGAAGCTGGAACTAAAATCAACACCTTCTTCACTAGTCCTCGAATCATATATTCTTTAAGAATAAGTCCTGCTTCAATGGTTTTACCTAGCCCCACTTCATCAGCAAGTATGGCTTTCCCATTCATCTCCTCTACGACATTTCTGGCAACTTCCAATTGGTGAGGAAGTGGAGTCAGTTGTGGCAGGTGGGAAGGAGCAAGCAATCCTTCAAATTCTGGGATGCTAAGATGGTTTTCCACTTCTAACGCAAGCTTGAATAGTTCGTAATTAGCCCAAGGACCATCATCTTCCATACGTTTTAACAGTTCGTCCTGCCATTCTTTGTCAAAAACAATTTCTACATTCATTGTTGTGCATCCTTTCTGAATTATCCAATTTATAGTATGTTGCAAAAGGATAGCGTTTACATTAGAAAATATTGATAATCTACTTGTTTAAACACGAACATTTAGCTATATAAAAATAATAATAATAAGTGTTTTTATATTGCCAGATTCCTTTGTCTAATGGTAGGATAATAGTGAGCTTTTTAAGGCAGTTTGCCTGGCTATATAAACATGAATGTTGTAGCTTTCTATTAGTATGACCATGTTTGAAGAAAATATTATATTGCGAATGAGAACAAGGGGAGAGACTGCCATCATAAATACGGCAGCGCCGAAGGAGCAAGCAGAATGACTGTGAATCTCTCAGGCAAAAAGACTCTTGTTGGACGCAACTCTGGAGAGCGTTTATTCCTATTGATTCGGAATAAACCACCAAAGGGGAAAGCCTTCTATATAAGGTAAACTTTCAGGTGCAAAGGACAGAGAACTCTTTTTTGAAAAAGGAGTTTCTCTGTCCTTTTTTGGATCAGAGCAAAAAGGCAAACTAGTAGGTTTACATTCTTTTGGTTAGTTAAAGGAGGAGAAAAGTAATGACTGAACTTAAAAAAACACCACTATTTGATGTGTACAAAGAGCATGGTGGTAAAACAATTGATTTTGGTGGATGGGATCTGCCCGTTCAATTTTCAAGTATTAAAGAAGAACATGAAGCGGTTCGAACAAAAGCCGGTTTATTCGATGTTTCCCACATGGGAGAGATTGAAGTAAAAGGAAAAGACAGTCTTGCTTACCTACAGAAAATGATGACAAATGATGTTTCCAAACTCAAAGACGGTGGTGCACAATACACAGCAATGTGTTATCCGGACGGCGGGACGGTAGACGATCTTCTAGTCTACAAAAAAGCAGATGAGGATTACCTGCTTGTTGTGAACGCATCCAATATAGAAAAAGATTATGATTGGTTAAAAAGCCATGCAATAGAAGAAGTAGAAGTCACAAATATCTCAGATAATATCGCACAGCTTGCGATTCAAGGTCCAGTTGCAGAGAAAGTTTTGCAAAAGCTGACAAGTACTGACCTTTCAGAAATTAAATTTTTTAAATTTAAAGAAAATGTAGATATTAATGGTATTTCAGCGCTTGTTTCCAGAACTGGTTACACAGGAGAAGATGGATTTGAAATCTATTGCCAGCAAGAAGACGCGGTCAATCTTTGGAACACGTTACTTGAGGCTGGAAAAGAAGAAGGGCTAGTTCCATGTGGATTAGGTTCCCGCGACACCTTGCGTTTTGAAGCAAAGCTTGCTCTTTACGGTCAAGAGCTTTCAAAAGACATTACTCCGATTGAAGCTGGTATCGGTTTCGCAGTCAAAACAAACAAAGAAGAAGATTTCTTCGGTAAAGAAGTGTTAAAAGAGCAAAAAGAAAACGGCGCACCACGCAGTATCGTTGGAATTGAAATGATAGACAAAGGAATTCCGCGACACGGCTATGAAGTATTTGTAGGGGACGAGCAAATCGGAGAAGTAACAACTGGTACGCAATCTCCAACTTTAAAGAAAAATGTCGGCCTGGCACTTCTGAAAAAAGAATTCACTGCGCTTGAAACAGAAGTGGAAGTGCAAGTTCGTAAAAAGCGTCTAAAAGCAAAAGTGGTTAAAGCACCATTCTATCAACGTCCGAAAAACTAACCGGAGAGGGGAACTCACATGAAACATCGTTATTTACCGATGACAGACCAAGACATCCAGGAAATGCTGCAAGTAATAGGAGTACAAAGTATAGACGAACTATTTTCAGACATCCCGGAAAGCGTACGATTTGAAGGAGAACTGAAAATCAAACAAGCAAAATCCGAATCAGAATTGATGCGCGAGTTAAGTGAGCTTGCTGCTAAAAATAAAGATTTACGAAAGCATGCTTCTTTCTTGGGAGCTGGCGTATATGATCATTACATGCCGGTCATCGTTGACCATGTTATCTCCCGTTCAGAATTTTATACAGCCTACACTCCTTACCAGCCTGAGATATCACAAGGGGAACTGCAAGCAATCTTTGAATTCCAAACAATGATTTGTGAACTAACAGGCATGGACGTGGCAAATTCATCTATGTATGACGGCCCAACAGCCTTCGCAGAAGCAGCGATGCTTTCTTGCGGTCATACGAAAAAGAAAAAAGTCCTTATTTCGGGCGCAGTTCACCCTGAAGCAAAAGCAGTGGTAACTTCTTATGCAAAAGGACAATATGTGGAAGTGGTAGAGATCCCAACGAAAAATGGAGTAACCGATGTAGCTGCATTAGAAGAAATGATGTCATCTGACGTTGCGGCAGTTATGGTTCAATATCCAAACTTCTTCGGTCAAGTGGAGCCGCTGCAACAAATTGAGAAACTTGCACATACAGAAAAGGGAATGTTCGTTGTTTCTTCTAATCCGTTGGCGCTTGGTGCTTTGACACCTCCTGGTAAATTTGGTGCTGATATCGTAACTGGTGATGCACAACCGTTTGGTATCCCGACTCAATTCGGTGGACCGCATTGTGGTTATTTTGCGGTAACATCCAAATTGATGCGTAAAGTTCCTGGTAGATTAGTAGGTCAAACAGTGGACGAAGAAGGCCAACGCGGATTCGTTCTGACGCTACAAGCACGTGAACAACATATCCGTCGTGATAAAGCGACTTCCAACATTTGTTCGAACCAGGCATTGAATGCACTTGCTGCTTCCGTTGCGATGACGGCCCTTGGCAAAAAAGGTGTTAAAGAGATGGCGGTTCAAAACATCCAAAAAGCCCAATATGCGAAGCGTTCCTTGGAAGCTGCAGGCCTTGAAGTAACGTTCAGCGGTCCGTTCTTTAATGAATTTGTTGTGAAGCTTTCCACTCCAATCAAAGAAGTCAACCGCAAGCTTCTAGAAAAAGGATTAATCGGTGGTTATGACTTGGGTACTTACTATCCTGAGCTTGAAAACCATATGTTACTTGCAGTTACAGAACTGCGCACGAAAGAGGAAATTGACACACTAGCGAGAGAAATGGGGGCTCATCAACAATGAAAAAGCAAAACCAACCACTCATTTTTGAAATGTCCAGAGAAGGTCGTATCGGATACAGCCTGCCTGAAAACGATGTACCAGAAATAGATTTAGCAGAACTTTTCCCGGCTGAATATATTCGCGAGGAAGCGCCAGAACTGCCGGAAGTTTCCGAGCTTGATATTATGCGTCACTATACAGCATTAAGTAATCGTAACCACGGCGTGGACTCTGGTTTCTACCCGCTAGGATCTTGTACGATGAAATACAATCCGAAAATCAATGAAAACGTGGCACGCTTCCCAGGTTTCGCTCACATTCACCCACTTCAGGATGAGTCTACTGTCCAAGGTGCTTTGGAATTAATGCACGACCTGCAAGAACATTTGATTGAAATCACAGGAATGGACGAAGTGACACTGCAACCTGCGGCCGGAGCACATGGTGAGTGGACAGGTCTAATGATGATTCGTGCATTCCACGAAGCAAACAATGACCATAACCGTACAAAAGTTATCGTTCCAGACTCCGCACACGGAACAAACCCGGCATCTGCAACAGTTGCTGGACTTGAAACCATTACGGTAAAATCCGACGAAAACGGTTTGGTAGATTTAGAGGATCTTCGCAGAGTAGTAGGGGAAGATACGGCTGCTTTGATGCTGACGAACCCGAACACGCTTGGTCTTTTTGAAGAGAATATCTTGGAAATGGCACGCATTGTACACGATGCAGGCGGAAAGCTTTATTATGACGGAGCGAACCTAAATGCAGTGCTAAGCAAAGCGCGTCCGGGAGACATGGGCTTTGATGTGGTTCACTTGAACTTGCACAAAACATTCACAGGTCCTCACGGTGGCGGTGGCCCTGGTTCCGGTCCAGTCGGCGTAAAAGCTGATTTAATCCCTTACCTGCCAAAACCGTTAGTAGTGAAAAAAGAAGACGGCACGTTCGGATTCGATTACGATCGTCCACAATCAATCGGCCGCGTGAAGCCATTCTACGGTAACTTCGGCATTAATGTTCGTGCCTACACGTATATCCGTTCTATGGGGCCAGATGGATTGAAAGCAGTAACGGAATATGCCGTACTGAACGCGAATTACATGATGCGCCGTTTGGCAGAGCACTACGACCTGCCATTTGACAGACATTGTAAGCATGAGTTCGTATTGAGCGGTAAGCGTCAGAAGAAGCTTGGTGTGCGTACATTGGATATTGCCAAACGCCTGCTTGACTTTGGCTACCATCCGCCAACCATCTACTTCCCATTGAATGTAGAAGAGTGCATCATGATCGAGCCGACAGAAACGGAATCAAAAGAAACATTGGATTCCTTCATAGAAGCGATGATCCAAATTGCACGTGAAGCGGAAGAAAATCCGGAAGTCGTGCAAGAAGCACCTCATACGACGGTAATTAAGAGATTGGATGAAACGTTGGCGGCACGTAAGCCTGTGTTGCGTTATCAGAAGGAAGCTTGATTATTAGGATTTGATTAGAGAGAGGACAGGGGGACCTGTTCTCTTTTTTACTCTTTTTAGTGATTTTTTGTGATTTTGGTGTAGCTTTAGAAGTAAACTCATCGCATTTTTGTTATATAGGGAGTTTGAAAGACAATTAAAAGGCGAACTTTTACGAGGAATTCGTTTTATCCATTGTAAATCCGTTATATCCATTGTAAATCAGATTTATCCATTCTACGCCGCAACTTATCCATTGTTAATTAATTTTATCCAATGAAACTCACCATTTATCCATTGCAAGCTCTTTGACAGCTCAGCATGATCTTAGTTTGCAAACTTGAGTATCATATCACTTCTCAAACTCCCCAAAAACCCTTAAGATAAAACTAGAAACAAAGGGAGGGAAAGCAAATGTACTATGAGCAAACCTATAAAGCACGAGAAGAACTGCTGGAACTATTAAAAGGAATCTCAGAAGAACAACTGCATCAAAAACACGAAAACCTCTGGACCGTCTCTCAAAACGTAGAGCACTTATATTTAATTGAAAACAAGATCACCAACAGCCTAAGAAAAGCGATTGAAGTGAAGCATGAAGTGGAAGAGAAAGATTTAAATTTGGCAAAAATCCTAGCCAACAGAACATATAAAGTGGTGGCTCCGGAAGACATTACTCCTTCTGAACATCACTATACAAAAGCTGAACTAATCAATCTACTGGAGCAATCCAGATCTAACCTGAACACATTCATTCAAGAAGTGAACGATGAGATTTTACATAAATACGGTTTCAATCACCGTTGGATAGGCGACCTCTCCGCACAACAATGGGTACAACTCATTGGGTTCCATGAGCGACGTCACATCGATCAAATCAACCAAACATTAAGCAACACCGTTCAATAAACACAAAAGAGCACTCACAGTCCCATTACGTGAGTGCTCTTATCTATTAGTTCTTCGTTCTAATTTTACCGCCCCATTGCTTGAATCCGCCCTTAAGTTGATAAAGCTGCGTGTAACCTTTACGCTTTAACATTTGAGCTGCACGACCACTGCGCATGGTATTCTGGCAATAAATATAGACAGGTTGGTCTTGACGGACCTCTCTTATTCTCATTTTCATTTGAGACAGAGGGATATTTCTTGCGCCAAGGATGTGCCCGCCTTCATACTCTTTTGGTTCACGAACATCAATCAATTGCGCTTTACGATAACCAGCACGAAATTCTTCTTCCGTTAAGGTTGTTAGAATTTTACGTTGGTAGATAAACATGATCACTGAATAGACAATAAATGCCGCCAAAATTCCTAATGTTACGTACAAAGCCAAACTAGACAACCCCTCTTTTTCTTTTTATACCAAAGTATATTATATAAAAGCTTGTCCGAAATGTCATCCTTTTCTACTAGGCAGTTATAAAAAACTGCCAAGCTTTAACTTTGAAATCCCGGTGTACTTTTGGTAGACTAATTCATCATATAAAGATAAATGAGGTACATAACATGACGAGAGAAACTTGGAGGTTTATTGACTCACAATATCAATCTCCTGCATTTAATATGGCGCTTGATGAAGCATTATTAGATTGGCACAGTAAAGGCAAGATTCCACCAACTATCCGTTTTTATGGTTGGAATCCTCCGACATTATCTGTCGGTTATTTCCAAAAAGTGGAAAAAGAAATAAATATGAAACGTGTAAAAGAACTTGGCCTTGGTTTTGTCAGAAGACCTACAGGCGGTCGAGGTGTCCTTCACGACAAGGAACTAACCTATAGTGTGATTGTCTCGGAAGAGCATCCAGAAATGCCGCAAACGGTAACTGAGGCATATCGAGTCATTTCAGAAGGTATTTTAGAAGGATTCAAGGCACTTGGACTAGATGCTTATTTTGCAATTCCAAGAACAGAAGAGGAAAAGCAAGGATTGAAGAATCCACGTTCTTCTGTTTGTTTTGATGCACCGTCCTGGTATGAGCTTGTAGTGGAGGGAAGAAAGGTTGCCGGCAGTGCGCAAACACGTCAAAAGGGTGTCATTCTGCAGCACGGCTCCATTCTACTAGATATTGATGAGGACATGCTGTTTAGCCTGTTTAACTACCCTAGCGAACGCGTAAAGGAACGAATGCAGAAGAATTTTAAAAATAAAGCGGTGGCGATCAATGCTATTCGTGAAACTCCAGTTTCCATGGAAGAAGCAAAGAAAGCTTTCTATGAAGGATTTGAAAAAGGGCTTAACCTTACACTTGAACCATATGAGCTGACAGAAGCGGAACTAGCTGAAGTACATGCCATAATGGAGAAGAAATATTCCACAGACGAGTGGAATTATAAAAGATAACGAGGAGCATATTTCTCGTTATCTTTTTGTTTTGCACTACATCTAGTAGGGTAGTGTAAAGAGTCGACTAGATATGTAAAAGTCAAGAATGAAAAATAAAAAAATATTTTTCGTCAAATAGGAAGGAATTTCTTAAAACGTTGGTACAGTAGGCTCGCTATATTTCGTAAAAATGCGCAACCGACAAAAAAAGTCATTCTGCCTCGAAAATAGATTATAATCTTCGTTTATCTTGATAATCCTCCCTAAATTGACCCTTTTACAATTTGACAAATTTAGATTTATTCTGCGGGAAATCAATATATAGTAGTGTCGAAAATATTTTATATACTATATGTTGATATTTTGTTGGCGGATATGATACCTTATCTGTACAAACAAATTTTACAGAAGTAACTTTTGGTAGAACTACTAGTTTTAGAGGAGTTGTAATAATGACCATTGCCATTAACGAAAACAAATTGAAAATCAATGTAGAACGCTTGAACAAGGACATCAGCTTGTTTCCTCAAGTACACCCCATCACAGAGGACATGACCACCACACATAAAGGTGTTTCCCGCCTGGTCATGCTCGATCGTTACGCATTCAAAGATACAGAGAAAGTAACCCTTACAGCTGGAGATTTTGTAGTATTAACGATTAAAGAAGATCCTAAGTTCCCTGCAAGAGGTCTTGGTTTTATACAAGACATAGACTGGTCTACCAAGAAGGCTTCTGTACTAATTGAAGAAGAGTATCGTGGAGTTCTGACAAAGCAAGGTGAAGCTGAAACGGGCGTAGTTGTTCGTTCCCTGGATGTCATTGAAAAGCCTCTAGAAGTCTTCTACGAGCAAATTGCCAAACGTAACGCCAAAGGCTTGGCAGCGGTAGAAACGACCGAAGAGAAGCGCCAGGAATGGTTTGAAAAGTTTTATCATGAACTAGTTAACATGAATTTTGTACCGGCAGGACGTGTGTTATACGGAGCAGGGGCAGACACAGATGTAACCTACTTCAACTGTTATGTGATGCCGTTCGTTCAAGATTCCCGCGAAGGAATCTCAGAACACCGTAAGCAAGTAATGGAAATCATGAGCCGAGGAGGCGGGGTTGGTACAAATGGATCAACGCTTCGTCCACGAAACGCGCTTGCAAGGGGAGTGAACGGTAAATCCTCTGGTAGTGTCTCCTGGCTGGATGACATTGCAAAATTGACGCATCTTGTGGAACAAGGTGGATCAAGACGTGGTAAATCAGCTTAAGTGCCTCGTCTATAAACAAACCTCGTGAATTGCTGGAAAGTCTTTTATGACTTGTTGGCTACAACGTGACTGGAAACGGTGAGCGTGAATGCTTAAAAACAACAAGTGGAAAAAGATAATCAGCAGCCAAGCACCTGTAAATGGTGAAGGTTCAACGACCATCGAAAACATGCCGAAGTTTGGTAGAAGTGAGTAGAGTAGGATTCAAGCGAATCCGAAGTGCGAGGACACTTTTTATAAAAAGTGTAAGATATGGTCTGATCTCTATGGTGACATAGAGAGTCGATTAAGCGAATCGGCGTAACGAAATGGCTCAAATGATCATGCTAGCAGACTGGCACCCAGATATCGTAGAATTCATCATCTCCAAAATGCAAAACCCTAGAATTCTTCGCTACCTTATTGAAAATACAAATGATGAAAGCATCAAAAAAGCAGCAGAGGACAAGTTGAAGTTTACACCATTAACAGATCAAGAAATAACGATGTACCAATCTGTTACAAACTTCAAACACATTCCTGGGTACGGCGGATTTACAGAAGCAATCATCAAAGATGCAGAGCAGAAATTGAAAGTTGGCGGAACATACACAGTTCATAACTCAGAGTTCCTAACAGGAGCAAACATTTCCATCACACTTACAAAAGAATTTATGGAAGCTGTTGAAAACGACGCTGACTTTGATCTTCGTTTCCCTGATGTGGAAGCATACGATAAAGACGAAATGGCCATCTACAATGAACAATGGTCAGAAGTTGGAGACGTTCGAGAGTGGGAGAAACTTGGTCACAAGGTGAGAGTGTATAGAAAGATTAAGGCGAAAGAACTTTGGAACCTAGTCAATATTTGTGCAACATACTCAGCCGAGCCTGGAATCTTCTTCATCGACAATGCAAACGATATGACAAATGCAAAAGCATACGGACAAAAGGTTGTAGCAACCAACCCTTGTGGGGAACAACCCCTCGCACCATTTTCTGTCTGTAACTTAGCAGCTGTAAACTTGGCTCAATTTGCGGACAAGGAAACAAAAACAGTAAACTTTGAAAAACTAAAACAAACAGTTGAAGTCGGCGTTAGAATGCAAGATAACGTTATCGATGCAACGCCTTACTTCTTAGAAGAAAATAAAAAGCAGGCATTAGGAGAGCGCCGTGTTGGTTTAGGAGTTATGGGCCTTCACGATCTTCTAATCTATTGTGAAACAGAATACGGCTCTGAAAAAGGCAATGAGCTTGTTGATAAAGTATTTGAAACGATTGCTGTTACTGCGTATCGTGCTTCTTTGGAACTTGGAAAAGAAAAAGGGAGCTTCCCGTTCTTAGAAGGTGCAACAGCAGAAGAAACGAATCGCCTTCGTGAAGCATTTACCAAAACAGGCTTCATGAGCAAAATGCCAGAAGATATTAAAGAAGGTATCATGACTTCAGGCATACGTAACTCTCACCTGTTAACAGTAGCACCAACTGGTTCTACAGGAACAATGGTAGGGGTATCAACTGGACTTGAGCCATACTTCTCCTTCTCCTACTTCCGCAGTGGTCGTTTAGGGAAGTTCATTGAAGTTAAAGCAGACATCGTTCAAGAATATTTGGATGCGAACCCAGGAGCGGATTCAGAGAACCTTCCAAACTGGTTCATCTCTGCTATGGAACTTGCTCCAGAAGCACATGCTGATGTACAATGCATTATCCAAAACTGGATTGACAGCTCTATTTCCAAAACGGTAAACGCACCTAAAGGATATACGGTCGATCAAGTGAAGAAAGTATACGAACGCCTTTATAAAGGTGGAGCAAAAGGTGGTACCGTTTATGTGGATGGTAGCCGTGACTCCCAAGTACTGACGCTAAAAGCAGAAGAGAATACGATGGATGAAGGCGAGCAAATCCAAATGGAAGATGTCGTCAAAAAGCCGGTAGTGCTTGTAGAAACAATCAACGACCTACGCTCTACCAATGTCCAGTATGGATCAGAAGTAGGGAACACATGCCCAGTATGCCGTATTGGTACCGTAAAAGAGATTGGTGGCTGCAATACTTGCACGGATTGTGGTGCTCAGCTGAAGTGCGGTTTATAATTGTAACGATACGAGTAAGGAATGCTAGTGTATTCCATACTCGTTTTTGTTTTGCTTTAGGAATAGAGAGGCTTTGTCTCCGCCAGAAATCTCGGATGAGAAGTAAAACCGGTAAAAGAGAAGCCCTGTCACCGCCCGAAACCAATCCAAAAAAACCAAAACGGAAACAGAGAAGCCTTGTCATCGCCCAAAACCACTCAACAAAAGAAAAAAAGATAATAGATACGCCCCCGCAAGTTCAAAAAACCATTTCACATAACCACCATCTCATCTATCTGATTTCAAATTGGCATATTTTATCAAATCCGGGTCATCATAAATATATCTTTATGAAGCTGGTGATGACCTATGCAGAACGTATTGAAAATTTTAATTCCGAGACAGCTGTTCTTGATGCTGATACTATCAACGGGGCTGCTCAATCACGTTATTTTAATACCGAATCTATTAAATGCTGCAGGCAGGGACAGCTGGCTTGGTGTGCTAATAGCCTACCCGATAGCGCTCGTCTTTTCATGGTTGGTTTATTTTATTACTAAAAATAGCTCTGATAAAGGGTTTTTCGCAATGGTTGAAAATAGATTCGGCAAATTTGTTTCCGCTGTAATTTCATTTCCTGTTGTTGTTTACCTTTTTTTGAGTGCTTACATCACCTTACGAGATTTGATGATTTGGCTTAATTCTTATTTTTTATCAGATGCTTCGGTTACGATGATTAATTTCATTTTGATATTGGTCTGTTGTGTGGTCACTCTTGGTGGAATAAAGTATATGGCCATTTCTAGCGGATTTTTACTGCCGTTAGTGATGATTTTTGGTATCTTCATTGCCATTACCAATACAACCATCAAAGATCCGAGCCTGTTGTTCCCATTGTTAAGTGAAGGGTACACACCGGTAATAAAAGGGGTGATGTATTCTTTATCAGGTCTGCTTGAAATCTACCTTGTTGTTTTATTGCAACCATATTCACAATCTCCTATTAAATTTAGACATGTATTCATCTTAATCACCTTGTTAATGGGATTAATTCTTGGTCCGTTGACAGCTGCTATCATGGAGTTTGGGCCTGTGGAATCGGCAAATTTCCGCTATCCTGCCTATGAACAGTGGCGGGTCTTAAATATAGGTGATTATATTTCGCATCTTGATTTTTTTGCTCTTTATCAATGGCTTACTGGGGCAATAATAAGAATTGGTTTATTTATCTATCTTGCTGCTGCTTTTTTTACCAAAAAGAAAAAACATTATAAAGTGAACCCTCTATTGGTAGTGGGCATTTATGTAATTTTCTTCGGTGTAATGTGGATGGAAGTAGAAACTTTTTATTTCTATGAGTTTATCTATCGTTATTTTTTACCAGCATGTATGGTATTTTTTCTTTTCCAAATACTAATATCAGCCTTATTGGTACTAGTAATGAGGAAGAGAGAGGGCTCACATGGAAAACAAAACACTTCTGGAATGTAAGGACAGTCTTTGGGAAAAAGTTACACAGTTAAAATCTCAATTTAGTCAAAGCCAGGATTTCGTTTGCCAAAAACATAAAACCGATGAAGAAACATTTGAAATCATTTACATAGACAGTCTCGTGAATATGCAATATTTAGATCAATATATTTTACCAAAATTAAATGAATATAAGGATGCATCCATAAAATTACACATGCAGACATTATTTCAAGTAGAAGAGGTCACTTTCAAATCGTTGGAAGATGTGGCTTCTTTGCTTTTTGATGGAAATGTAATTTTCTATGTTGGTGATAGTCTTTTAAGTATCAATGCTGGGGATTTTCCAAAGAGACAGCCGGAAGAATCTGCACTAGAAACGTCAATTAGAGGACCAAAGGACGGGTTTGTTGAGGACATAAAAACAAATGTTTCATTAATAAGAAGAAGACTTCATACACCGTCATTATGTCTGGAGAAATTTACAATAGGAAAAAGGAGCAAGACAAAAGTTGTTTTGATGTACCTAGATGATGTCATCGATAAGAAAGTTCTTCATGAAATAAGAAAGAGATTAAATGGAGTAGAACTAGATATTTTAACAAGTGCTTATGAGTTGGAGTCCTCCGTTCGTGATCGCCCTTATTCCGTCTTTCCGACGATGGACTTTTCAGGTAGACCCGACTTTGTTGTGCAGGTCTTGAATCAAGGAAGATTTGCATTAATAGTGGATGGGAATCCTACAGTGTCATTTGCACCAATAAGCTTATTGTTGCAAACAAAATCGCCAGAAGATACATATATAAATTATGCTTTTGTATCACTTGAGCGGTTAATTAGAATGCTTGGCATTATGGTTTCAGGCTTTTTTCCAGGTATTTGGATTGCCTTTTCTGCTTTTAATATAGAACAAATCCCATATTTACTTGTTGCTACCATATCGGTTTCACGTTTTGGGTTGCCGTTGTCTGCACCAATAGAAATGTTTATCATCTTATTTCTTTTTGAATTATTTAATGAAGCAGGCGTACGTCTCCCAAGAGCTATTGGGCAGACTGTAGCAGTTCTTGGAGGGTTAATTGTAGGAGATGCGGCGATAAGAGCCGGCTTGACATCCCCAACCATGTTAGTGGTTGCAGCTATCACCTATATCGCTTCCTTTACACTAGTGAACCAGTCATTAAGCTCTGCCATCACCATCGTTCGATTTTTCGTTATCTTCTTAAGTACATTTTTTGGACTTTTCGGGGTGATCCTTGGATTTATATTAACCGTCTTCTACTTTTCCTCGTTAAATTCATTTGGAGCGCCTTACTTTGGTTCAGCGGCACCTATTAGCTTAACCGAGGCAGTAAAATCCTTTTTAAAGGCACCGGTCCAATTTTACAAGATGAGAACTGCCTCAACAAGTCCTGATGATGCATCAAGGGGGGAGCATAATTGAAACGAAAAGGAGCCTTATTGGTTTTTCTTTGTATTCTTTTGCTCACAGGGTGCGGTGGCGCTAAGAACATTCAAGACTTAACTTACATTGTGGCAATTGGAATGGACTATGATGAGATGGAAGAGGAGTACATCGTCTATTTACAAGGCTTGAATTTTGCAAACGTTGCCAAGCAAGAAGGTGGGAAGCCTTCTGAACCAATTCCAAGCTTCGTTGGTTCTGCAAGGGGTAAGACATTAAACCTTGCTGTGAGTGATTTGTATAGTAAATCAGAGCCGCCCGTCTATTTCGGTCATGTGAAAACACTTGTTCTTAGTCAACGGTTAATTAATAGTAAATCAAAAGAAGTCTTAGAGGAGGTTGCTAGAAACAAATCACTTAGGCATAGATTGAGGATTGTAACAACCGAAGCGAGAATAGAAGAAATTTTTAGTGTAAATGCACTTTTTGAGTATCCTGCTATGTACACGGTACTATTTAAAGGGAAAGCAAGCGGGATGGCTCAAGATGAGTTAGAACCGACATCGCTCTTGTACTTTTTAAGATCGTATTATGAACCGATGGGAGTGGCTAAGATTCCTACCGTGGCCATTGATACAAACTCATGGCGCTCAGACAAGGAATATCCCGTTCTTTATTTTGGTGGATATTCTATATTTCAGCAGCAGGCATTTGTAAAAAATATCACATTAGAAGATGCAGTATTACTCGATTGGCTTGTAGAAAAGGAAATAGCGCTAAATCATCCCGTGAAAGATGGAGAAGAATTAATTGCAGCAGTAAAGCTTGCCAGTCCGAAAATGAAGATTACCTACGACAAAGATAAATCCAACCCAAGTTTCTCCATAGAGCTTTCAGTTCGCGCTGACTTGCTTGAAAAATTAACAGATGTTTCTGTAGATAAGCTGAAAAAAGTACTGGAAGATGATATCAAAACACAAGTCCTATCTCTCTATGAACAAGGAGTGGAGAGTAAAATGGATTTATTAAACGCAGGCGAGAAATGGTACCGAAAACATCCCAAAGCCTTTAAGGAATTAAAAGACTCCAAAAATTTTTATCTACAAAAGGATTCCTTGAAAGAGGTAAAGGTCGACGTGCAAATCTTCCATTTCAACAGTTATGAATACGAAACGAATTAAACTAAGCCCTAGCTTGTCATACCCCGAGAGTTAGGGTATCATTTTATATGACGGCTTAGAACGTGGATTGGAAATGGAGGGATATTATGCCTACCCCAAGTATGGAAGACTACATAGAGCAAATATACATGTTGATTGAAGATAAAGGATATGCACGGGTATCAGACATTGCCGAAGCATTGGCGGTACATCCCTCTTCTGTAACAAAAATGGTCCAGAAACTTGATAAAGACCAGTACTTAATCTATGAAAAATATCGCGGACTAGTTCTTACCTCTAAAGGAAAGAAAATTGGTAAGCGATTAGTATATCGTCATGAATTACTCGAGCAGTTCTTAAGAGTGATAGGTGTTAATGAGGAAAATATTTATGAAGATGTGGAAGGCATAGAGCATCACTTGAGCTGGAATGCCATTGATCGGATTGGTGATCTTGTTCAATATTTTGAAGAAGAAAAAGAACGTGTCGAAGCTTTGCAAATCATCCAAAAACAGAATGAAGAGAACCAGTAAAGAGATAGACCTTGCCATCTGGCAGTGGGGTCAGTCTCTTTTTTTTGCCCCCAATAAGGAAAAGGGTATATTTTCACCTCTTCCTTATTAAAGATGTAAAAGGAAGTTATCCGGTTTAATGTGATGGAGGGATTCCATTGAAGATAGATGGTGTGTTTTCAGGTGGCGGAATTAAAGGATTTGCGCTTATCGGAGCGCTTCAAGCTGTGGAGGAACGGGGATTAAAGTTTCAGAGATTAGCAGGGACAAGTGCGGGTTCTATTGTAGCAGCGTTTACAGCGGCAGGGTATACGGCAAACGAAATCCGTAACATGCTAGATGAAACAGATATCATGAATTTTTTGGATCAGAGAAGGACTTTGTTGCCATCCCCCATTACGAAGTGGCTGCTTTTGTATTGGAGACTAGGTTTGTATAAGGGGGAAGTGTTGGAAAGGTGGCTAGAGAAAAAGCTCGCTGCAAAGGGGATAAGAACATTTGGGGATCTGCCTAAGGATCAACTAAGAATTATTGCTTCTGACCTGACAAGTGGAACCATTGCCGTCCTTCCTGATGATCTTTCAAAATATAATATGGATCCGAAGAAGTTTTCTGTAGCCAAAGCAGTAAGGATGAGCTGCAGCATTCCGTATTTTTTTGAACCTGTTAAGCTTAAAGGAAAAGGAGTTACCTATCTATTTGTGGATGGTGGAGTATTGAGTAATTTTCCTATATGGCTATTTGATAATGATCGCATCCCAAAGGTGCGCCCTGTACTTGGAATTCAATTAAGTGCAAAACAAGAGGATCGGCCAGTCAACAAAATAAATAATGCCATTACCATGTTCGGTGCGTTGTTTGAGACGATGAAAGATGCTCATGATGCCAAGCATATCTCAAGTCGCCATGAGAAGGATGTTATCTTTATCCCGATGGACCATATTGCTGTGACGGAATTTGCATTAACGGAGGAAAGGAAAAGGGGATTAGTGGAAATAGGGAGAAAAAGAGCTGAGGCATTCCTGATGAAATGGTGTTACTAATACAGAAAAAACCGAGCTTCCTTCTTTAAAAGAAAGCACGGTTTTTCTTTTTCCCCTTTTTCCCTTCAATGACGGTCAGATGGGAAGGGGCTTTTCGTTTAGGTACGGCCGGTTTTGAAGGCTTCGAGCTTGCACGATCTCTGCTAGATGTAATTGGGCTGATAGTTGGTTTTGTGCTTCCGGTGGCTGCGTATTTCTTTTTAGATTGCTTGACAGCCTTACTATACCGGGCATCCGTTTTCGCTCCGATTTTCCCTTGGATAAAATAGCGGAAAATCAAATAAAATACGGTTGCACCCCCTACAATTAAAAGGAGACTCGTAAATAATCCTCCTGGATTGCTAAATAATTGAATGATCAAATAAAAAGCTGCTAAAGAAACAAGAGTATAAAATATTGGTTTACGATAGCTTCTTTTCATCTTCGCCACCTCCCAGGTAACCAGTATGCTTGTTTTCGATGGTTACCACCACTGATTGTTTTAATAGTATATTTTCTAGGATAAGGCTTGTTGCGGATTTTTATACTATTTCTTCGGTAATCTTTTTCTCTGAATCTTTTTCTAGCTCCAATAATTTCTTAAAGGAAAGGATGGCAACCTCTACTTGGTCGTCCGTTGGCTCCTTCGTTGTTAGCAGTTGCAACCAAAGACCAGGATACCCTAAAACTTTTAAAACAGGAATTTCGCGGACTTTGTTTGTAAGCTGTAATACTTCAAAAGAGATACCTAAAACGACGGGGATGAGCGCTAAACGGTTTAAAACTCGTAACCATAAAGGATCTGTCGGTACAAGAAGGTATATAAAGAAGCCTACAACGACTGTAAATAATATAAAACTACTGCCACATCTATAATGCAATCTTGATTGCGCTTGTATATTGCTTACAGTTAATTCTTTCCCGTTTTCATAAGCGTTAATCACTTTATGTTCCGCGCCATGATATTGAAATACCCTTTTAATGATCGGGGTAAAGGAAATGAAGTATATGTATGCCAACAAAAGCATCAATTTAAAAACCGTTTCAATCAATACCTGTGCAAAATCCCCCGGGAAAATTGGCTTTGTTAGTTCTGCCAAAAAAACGGGCACAAGGGTGAAAATGAACTTCCCGAAAATAAACGATAAAACCCCGACTGCTGCAACGCTAAGGATCATTTCTAGTTTGGAAGGCTCTTTTTTATTATAAATCTCTTCCTCATCTTGGCTCGGGTCCACATCATATCGTTCCGTGGAGAAATTCAGATGCTTGGATCCATTCCCTGCTGCTTCCACTATTGCGACAATCCCTCGGATAAAAGGAATTTTCTTAAGCGACTGTAATGTCGGGTTTGTTTTTCTTGGCACTTGCAGATATTCAATGGAGTCATCTTTTCTGCGAATGGCAGTAACATAATGGCGTTTTCCACCAAACATCACACCCTCAACCACAGCCTGTCCTCCATAAACAGGTTTTGAATCATTTGACATAAATAGCACCAACCTAACTTTTCTAAGAAGAAAAAATTTCTATTACTTAATATTCTACCCGAATCTTCAAAAAACCTCTACTCCCTAAGATTCTTTGTTTGAAAAAGTTCCCTGGTACTGTATGGTTCTGTCGTTCTTATGGAAAGATATGTGTAATGATGCAGAAGAAAGGGAGCCAAATCATGAGTGATAAAAAGAAATTAGAACAGAACCAAAGAGAACAACCGATGGGGTTTATGACAAAAGTAATCGTTACCGGATTTGTCGGTGGTGTGTTCTGGAGTATTATCGGATATATTGCCTACATATTCAGCTTTACCGAAATCAGCCCAAATGTGGTGCTTCAGCCCTGGGCACTTGGTGATTGGAAAAAGGGATGGCTGGGGTATGTAATTAGTATCATCCTGCTTGGGTTGTTTGGTATCGGAGCTGCGCTCATTTATGCCGCGACACTAAAGAAGTTTCAGCAATTCTGGATAGGGATAGTTTATGGCATTGCACTATGGGGACTAGTTTTCTTCTTATTGAACCCAATGTTTCCTTCCATTAAGACAGTCAAGGAACTTACCCTAGATACCAACGTGACAAATGTATGCTTGTACATATTGTTCGGGGTTTTTGTAGGCTATTCCATCTCATTCGAGCATAATGAAATGCAGAATCAGGACAAACAGCACTCCCAAGAACAAACACAATCCTCAACGAATGAGTAGTAGGGAATAACGGAATGTGATAGAATGTTCAGTAATTGGACATTCTTTTTCTTATTAAAAATTAGAGTGTTTTCCTTGTCGATTGTAGTGGAAGGTGTGAAACTCCTGTGGGAGATAGCGGTAGCTTGAGACCCTGCAACGTAGTGAGGAGGCTCGAGCACCGCCCAAAGGATAAGCGAAGCCATTTGCGGAGATCAACAGCGGTGTCTAAATCATCATAAATCAGAGAATTTTTAAGTGGCTTTGTCGTAAGCCGAGGAGGCTTCCGTACCGCCCTCTGGAAAAGCGACACCTGGAACGGAAATCGACAAGAGTAAAAAAAAGGAGATTTAGGAATGCGCTTACTTGTTCTTAACGGGCCTAACCTAAACAGATTGGGACTAAGAGAACCCGCAGTATATGGAAGTCAAACATTGCAGGATCTCGAAGCGCAACTTCAAGCATTCGCAAGCAAAAACTCGTGTGAACTAACTTGTTTCCAAAGCAACCACGAAGGAGAGCTTATCGATAAGCTTCACGATGCGGAAGGCCAATACGACGGGATTGTCATAAACCCTGGCGCCTTTACCCACTACAGCTATGCAATCCGCGATGCCATTGCAAGCATAACTGTACCAGTAATGGAAGTGCACATTTCCAACATACATAAGCGGGAAGAATTCAGACATACATCCGTCACCGCACCTGTTACAATGGGCCAGATTGTAGGGCTTGGTTTTTACGGTTACGAACTGGCACTATTAGCTTTTTTAAATCAGAACAAGGGGGAATAGCAAGATGACAAAATTAACAAAACTTAGAGAGAGCTTTCAAGCTTCAGGAATTGATGCATTACTAATTACAAGCGGGAAGAACCGCCAATACATCACAGGTTTTACCGGCTCAGCAGGTGTGGCAGTGGTAACAGAAAACAAAGCTGTATTCATCACAGACTTCCGTTACACCGAACAAGCTGCCAAACAATGTGAAGGTTTTGACATCGTCCAGCACAAAGGCGGATTGGTAGAGGAAATCGCAAATGTTGTCAAAGACCTTGGAGTAGCAAAACTTGGCTTCGAACAAGACCATGTCACTTTTTCCACCTATTTAAACTACAAAACAACGATTACAGCGGATCTTGTCCCTGTTTCTGGCCTAATTGAAAAGTTACGCTTGATTAAGAGTGAACAAGAGATTAAGATATTAAAGGAAGCTACACAGATTGCTGACGCAGCTTTTGAACATATTCTTACATACATCAAGCCAGGACTAACAGAATTGGATGTTTCCAACGAGTTAGAATTCTTCATGAGAAAACAAGGCGCTGTTTCGTCATCCTTTGATATTATCGTTGCTTCAGGTTACCGCTCCGCTCTGCCTCATGGCGTCGCTTCAGATAAAGTGATTGAAAAAGGTGAGTTTGTAACGCTTGATTTTGGAGCTTACTATAAAGGCTACAACTCTGATATTACAAGAACACTTGCTGTTGGAGAGCCAAGCGATGAGCTTAAAACGATCTATGAAACTGTATTGGAAGCACAGTTACGAGGCATGAGAGGCATCAAGGCAGGCATTACCGGCCGTGAAGCAGATGCATTGACACGTGATTACATTACGGAAAAAGGATATGGAGAGTACTTTGGACATTCTACGGGTCATGGACTTGGAATGGAAGTGCATGAAGGTCCATCTCTGTCTGTGAAGTCAGACACAGTTTTAGAACCGGGAATGATTGTAACAGTAGAACCTGGTATTTATGTTGCTGGACTAGGCGGAGTGCGTATCGAAGACGATACAATCGTTACAGAAACGGGTAACGAAACACTTTCCTTCTCTACAAAAGAACTAATTATACTGTAAAAATGTATCTACCGTGTTGTAGACTAGAGTAAAGCACTCAAGGATACAATACGTGTAGGGCATTATTTTACATAGCTTTAGGAGGAACTTATAAATGATTTCAGTAAACGATTTTCGTACAGGTTTAACAATTGAAGTAGACAACGGCATTTGGCGTGTAATGGATTTCCAACACGTTAAACCAGGAAAAGGAGCAGCATTCGTACGTTCTAAATTACGTAACCTACGTAATGGTGCTATTCAAGAAAAAACATTCCGTGCTGGCGAAAAAGTAGCAAAAGCACAGATCGACAACCGCAAAATGCAATACCTTTATGCAAACGGCGACATGCACGTATTCATGGACAACGAGTCCTATGACCAGTTGGAGCTTCCATCTGCTCAAATCGAATACGAATTGAAATTCTTAAAAGAAAACATGGAAGTTGCCATCATGATGTACCAAAGCGAGACACTTGGAGTCGAGCTTCCAAATACAGTAGAACTAAAAGTAGCGGAAACAGAGCCAGGAATCAAAGGCGACACAGCTTCCGGCGGATCCAAGCCAGCAGTTATGGAAACTGGTGTAACAGTTAACGTACCGTTCTTCGTAAACGAAGGAGACGTATTGATTATCAATACGACTGATTCTTCTTACGTTTCAAGAGCTTAGTTTAATTAAGAAAGGAGAAGCTCCCGTGTTGGTAGGGGAGCTTCTCCTTTTTGTTGTTGTCTTTGGATTTTTTGTGTGGTGTTGCATTCCAATATAAGGATTCTATGAGCCCGAACATCAGTGAAATGATGTTGAATTGTCCAATAGAAAGGATCTATAAGCCCGAATACCAGTGAAATGATGGTGAATTGTCCAATAGAAGGGATCTATAAGCCCGAACACCAGTGAAATGATGGTGAACTGTCCAATAGAAGGGTTCTATAAGCCCGAACACCAGTGAAATGATGGTGAACTGTCCAATAGAAGGGATCTATAAGCCCGAACACCAGTGAAATGATGGTGAACTGTCCAATAGAAGGGTTCTATAAGCCCGAACACCAGTGAAATGATGATGAACTGTCCAATAGAAGGGATCTATAAGCCCGAACACCAGTGAAATGATGGTGAACTGTCCAATAGAAGGGATCTATAAACCCGAACACCAGCAAATTCCTGGTGAACTGTCCAATAAAAGGGAATAAAAGGAATCTATAAGCCCGTACAAGAAACATATTGATGAAAATGGTAAGAGAAAAGCCATCTCAAGGCCCGAAGCTCAGTGGGAAAGAGGGAAACCGTAACAGAGAAGGCGTCTCAATGATGGCCGGAAAGAGTGAAAAAGCAGAGGAGCCGTCTTCATAGGAAGTGTATGACGACCGGTGAAGGTGAAAAAGCAGAGGAGCCGTCGTCATAGGAAGTGTATGATGACCGGTGAGGGTGAAAAAGCAGAGGACCGGTCGTCATAGAGAATAAATCATTAGATCTCGTTGTAACTATTTTTACACATTAATATGGACTTGACTGTCTCAAAGCCCGAACAACAACCAAATCCATGAAAACGGTAAGAGAGAAGCCCTCTCAACCCCCGAACCCCAACAACCCCAACAACCTCCACTTAAACAGGCCAATAGATTAATACCCTAACTCAATTCCCATACCAAACCACCTCAAACACATTCTCCACAACCATTCTACCGTCAGATCCATCAACCTTACTCATCCAAATATGCCTCCTGCCGTCCGCATCTTCGCGAACCCAAGCCAATGATGAAGCTTCTCCCAAAACCACAGGCTCTCCATCAGAATAACCATCTGGCGTTTCCAGAATCTTAACTGCCTCTTTTTCCTTCAGGCCTACCAAATATAAAGAAGAGACAAATTTCTCAGAGTTCTCATTGGTCTCTCTACCGCGAGCCACTACAATATTCTCATCATCCAGCCAGTCAAAATCTACATCTGCAAACCCTTTTGGTGTATGTGCCTTTTTATAATTTGGGATAATGGTGCTTGTTGTCAGGACTTTATTATTTACAACACCACTAGTCATCCTGCCGCCGCCCTGAATTGAGGCAAGAAGAGGTTTAGTGGGCGCCCACTTTATCCAGTTGGAATCAAGTAACATTTCTCCTAGCGGTATAAATAGCTTGTTCTCTTTTACATATACACTCAGCATATTGCTGTCAGCTGACCACGAAGCTGTAGGCGTAACCACCATCGCTAAGCTTTTTCCGTCATGAGACCAAGAAAAATCCTCTACATCTACTGCTAAAATAGAAGTGTCCTCGTATTTAAGAGGGGACGAAATCGTGTGAAGCGGTGTTACTTTTACATCCATTTCGTGGGCTTCTTTTTCTACGCCCCAATGAACTTCGTAAAGTCTTGGGTGGCTCCATCCATCAGGAAATAAAGCGGCGCTGGCAGATGCAAGTAAGTTGACACCTTCCGCATCCCAAGTGAAACTAGATACTCCACCTGTAAGCTGATGAATAATAGGCGTTCCGGATGTGAGTTCCACAACACAGAGAATGGAGCCTGTCAGAAAGGCAAATGTTCGGTCAACGGGATTCCACTGTGGGTCATGCCCGGCAATTTTTAGTTTGCTGGAACTCATGGTTTCCGTATTATATAACCAGATGTCATATTCCTCAGAATCTGATTGCAGATCCACCTGTTTTGCTTCATATACAAGCCATTTTCCGTCATTTGACCAACTGAATTTTCCTACATCAATGTTTTCGTGCAATGGGACTTCTTTCGTACCATCAAACAGCCATAAGGAATGGTATCTTGTAAAAGCAACTTTTGGTTGTTCCGTTGCTGCAGAAAAGCTAGACAAAGGTGCGAAAACAACAGATACAGCCAAAAGGCAAACCAATAAATATTTCATGATAAAATCCTCCTAAAATATTCCTACCCCTTATTGTTACCAGCTACCATCATTTCATGAATAAAACAAAATCAGAAATTAAGTTGAAATTAGTGAAAAAGATGGTATAGTAAAGTAGTGGAATTATTCCAAGTGATATTTTTTTTGTAGATTTGTGCAAACGGTTACGCAATCATGCAACCGTTATCATAGTGAGTGTAGTTAATAAGGGAGTGTATCAAGATTGAAAAAGATATGGTGGAAAGAAGCAGTTGCCTATCAGGTATATCCTAGAAGTTTCATGGATTCCAATGGTGATGGTATTGGTGATTTAAGAGGAGTTATTTCTAAACTAGATTATTTAAAAGATATGGGTATAGATGTTATTTGGATCTGTCCAATGTATAAGTCTCCGAATGTAGATAACGGGTATGATATTAGTGATTACCAAGATATCATGGAAGACTTCGGTAACATGGCAGATTTTGATGAGTTACTAGAAGAAGTGCATAACCGCGATATGAAGCTTATCATTGATTTAGTAATTAATCACACTTCTGATCAGCACGAGTGGTTTATTGAATCTGCATCTACTAAGGACAATCCAAAACGCGATTGGTACATTTGGAAAGATGGAAAAGAAGGCAAAGAGCCGAACAACTGGGAAAGTATTTTCAATGGTCCCGCTTGGAAGTTGGATGAGAAGACTGGCCAGTATTACATGCACATCTTTGCAACAGAACAGCCTGACTTGAATTGGGAAAACAAAGATGTTCGCTTTGCATTGTACGATATGATTAACTGGTGGTTGGACAAAGGGATTGACGGTTTCCGTGTGGATGCAATTTCTCATATTAAAAAAGAACCTGGATTCCCAGACTTGCCGAACCCAAAAGGTTTAGATTATGTTCCATCTTTTGACTACATGATGAATGTGGAAGGAATTCAAAAGCATCTTGAGGAATTGAAAGAGCAAACGTTTGCGCGTTACGACATCATGACTGTCGGGGAAGCAAATGGTGTGAAGCTGAACCAAGCAGATGAGTGGGTTGGCGAAGAAAACGGAAAGTTCAACATGATTTTCCAATTTGAACACCTTGGTCTTTGGGAAAAAGGAACAGAAGGCGGCGTAGACCTTCTTCAACTAAAGAAAACATTAACGAAATGGCAAAAAGGGTTGGAAGGAAACGGCTGGAATGCATTATTCCTTGAAAACCATGACCAGGCTCGTTCGGTTTCGACATGGGGTAATGATAAAGAGTACCTAGTAGAAAGTGCGAAATCTCTTGGTGCACTGTACTTCTTAATGCAAGGAACACCTTTTATCTACCAAGGTCAAGAACTTGGTATGACGAATGTGAAGTTCGACAGCATTAACGATTATGATGATGTTGGCATGAAAAACCTTTACGATATTGAAAGTGCTAAAGGCGAAGAGCATGCTCAAAAAGTGATGGAGATCATCTGGGCTAAAGGCCGTGACAACTCCCGTACTCCAATGCAATGGAACGATGAGCCAAACGGAGGATTCACCACTGGTACTCCATGGATGGGCGTAAATGAAAACTACAAAACCATCAATGTGGAAAAGCAATGGAATGACCCGAATTCCGTATTAAGCTTCTATCGCGACATGATCAAAATCCGTAAAGAAGAGGAAGTATTTGTATACGGAGAATACAACCTGATTCTTGAAGATGACACACAAGTTTACGGTTACACACGAACACTTGATAACAAAGTGGCAGTTGTACTATGTAACTTGAGCGAAGAAGAAGTAACGGTAGAGCTTGAAGACCTTGAGGTAGCTTCAACTGACCTTCGTCTTCAAAACTATGAGGTTGCTGCACATGAAGCAGAGTCTAAATGGACATTGAAGCCTTATGAAACTCGTGTATACGTGCTAGCGAAGTAAATCTATTTGATGGAGAAGTCTCGCCTTTCTGGTGGGGCTTTTTCTTCTTGTTCTGGGAGAAGGTAAGGAACTTCTTAGGTGTAGAAGTAATGAGAACCTATAATTAGATAAAGTTTAATAAGACCGGTCCTCATCGCCTTTATGAAGACGTCAGTTTGGAGAAAAAGGGAGGAGAGAGGTCTTCATCGCCCTTATGAAGACTTCGGTTTGGTGAGAAAGAGAAAGGAGAGGTCCTCATCGACCCTATAAAGGCGAAGTGCACTACACTTTAAACTACCAACCGGAAATTTTTAATATTCAATAAAAAAATCATTGACACCTCTCCTTTAAGGCGGTAAAGTAATACTTAATTCTTTTAATAAACTAAATATTTCGATCTCTTATCAAGAGTGGCAGAGGGACTGGCCCTATGACGCCCAGCAACCGTTCCGTTTGGAATTGGTGCTAAATCCTGCAAAACAGTGATGTTTTGAAAGATAAGAGAGGGACAAGTCTTTTTGTTTTCAATTAGCGCTCAAACCTCTCTTTCTTGGAGAGGTTTTTTATTTTGGGTTCGAATAAACTCCGCTGTTGATTTCCGCACTGAGCTTCGCTTTCCTAGGGGCGCTGCTGGAGCCCCATCGGCTTTGCCTGTGGGGTCTCCACCTAGCGCTATCTCCCTTAGGAGTCTTCGCTCTGTGCTCCAATCAACAGCTATGTTGTCCCAATTTAACAAAAGACAAATTATGCAGAAGGGGAGTAAGAAGAATGAAAAAAAACATTTTTAAAAAAGGAATTGTAGCATTAACAACAGCAACTCTATTATTATCTGGCTGTAGTGCTGGTGGTGACACCGCAGCGAGCAGTAAGCCGACGGGGCCGATTGAGAATGTACCTGAGAAGTTTGCTGATGGGGAAGGTGAAAAAATTAAAGTTATACGTAAGATTGGCGGGGATGATCACACAGCTCAATTTTTATCAGGCGCGAAAGAGGAAGGCGAATCCTTTGGGTTTACAGTGGATGTGTTTACTGCGAATGGTGATAGTGCAAAGTTCCACGATGCCATTAATCAGACTGTTAACCAAGATTATGACGGGGTCATTATTTCACATGGGGATGATGCAGCAACGGTGGAAGGCGTTCAACAGCTTATTGACAGTGGCAAGGAAGTGGTGACATTTGATTCCAACGGAGACCTGGCCAATATTGAAGGCGTGACGCTAACTTCTCAAAATGATGAAGAACTGGCATCTTTGGCACTTGATCAATTGGTCAACGATTTTAATGGGGAAGCGAATGTGGTGTATCTGTGGGTGGACGGTTTCCCGCCAATGGTTCGACGCAACAATGTGTATAAAGATACGTTAGAGAATAATCCTGGTCTGAATGAAGTGGAACGCTTTGGTGTTGCAGCGGCAGATACTTCCGTTCAAACACAGAATGCGGTTGCGGCAATGTTGAACAAGCATCCAAAAGGGAGTATTGATGCTATTTTTGCTACATGGGATGCATTCGCAGTCGGAGCGGCTCGTGCGTTGAAAGAGGCCGGCAGAGAGGAAATCAAGATTTACGGAATCGATGTTTCCAATGCAGACTTGCAGGAAATCAGTACAGAAGGAAGCCCTTGGAAATACACGGCAGCAGTGGATCCGAAATTGATTGGTGCTGTTAACCTTCGCTTGCTTGCGAAAAAGCTTGCCGGGGAAGAAACGCCACAAACATATGACCTTGAAGCGTCATTAATTTCTCAAGAAGAGCTGCAACAATCTAGTGAAGCGGTAAACATGGGCAACCTTTCATCGGTAGTAGAAGGCTGGGGAGAGTCAGATGCCTTTTTAGAAGAGTGGATGAACACGTTGAAAGAGCATTACAAAAAATAATAACAGGCACTCTCTTCAACAGGAGAGAGTGTTTGTATTTTTGAAAAGGGGGGAGCAGAATGACCAACATAACACTTGAAATGAAAGATATATCGATAGAGTTTCCTGGCGTGAAAGCTCTGGACCAAGTGACATTTACCGCAAAACCCGGAAGTGTGCATGCCTTAATCGGCGCCAATGGAGCGGGGAAATCGACGTTAATGAAAGTGCTGGCGGGAGCGTACGATCATTTTAGCGGGGAAATTAAACTCGGAGGCAAGGGACTCTCCATTTCTAAACCAACTGACTCCCAAAAGGCAGGCGTACAAATCGTATATCAGGAAGTGGATGCGGCTTTGATTCCGACTCTGACGGTAGCAGAGAATATTATGCTGCAAGAGACAGTTCAGAAGACTGGAAACAAGCAATGGATACGTTGGAGAGAGATACATAAAAAAGCAGAAACGCACCTGAAAAAAATGGATAGTAACATCTTAACCAAGCGTCTTGTAAACACGCTGACGTTGGCAGAGAAGCAAATGGTCCTCCTGGCCAGAGCCATTTCAACAGATTGTAAGTTTTTGATTCTGGATGAACCAACAGCGCCACTCAGCAACAGGGAGACAGAAAAACTCTTTTCCGTAATTAAGAGATTGAAAGAGGAAGGGGTAGGAATTATCTTCATTTCGCACCGTATACCGGAAATCGTGGGGATCTGTGATGAAATAACGATTATGAGAAATGGTAAAGTGGTTAAACGGGACTTGGTGGTTAACCTCACACCAGATAAGATTGTAGAGTGGATGCTCGGTCAGAAACTAGAGCAGCAGTTTCCGGTACCCAACCCAACCTTTGGTGCGACCATTATAGAAGTAGAAGGACTCAGCGACCATAGTATGGTGAAAGATGTAAGCTTGCACGTTAAAGCAGGAGAAGTGGTGGGAATAGCTGGCCTTGTTGGAGCGGGGAAAACGGAGCTGTGCAAGGCTCTGTTCGGAGATGCACCCACAACTACTGGAACTATCCGAATTAAAGGGGAAACGGTAAAGGTAAAAAGCCCTCATGTTGCGGTACAAAACGGATTGGCCTTTGTTCCAGAGGAGCGGAGAAAAGAAGGTCTCATCCTCCACGAATCTGTGCAAACTAATTTGATTTCCGCTAACCTCCATGCATTCACAAAGGCTCTGCATTTTCTTAATAAAAAAGCGCAAAAAACAAAATCACAAGAAATCATCGAAGCTTTACAAATTAAAACTCCATCACCCGACACAAGTGTACACACCCTTTCAGGAGGAAATCAGCAAAAAATCGCTATTGGAAAATGGCTTGTCTCTGATGCGGATATCTATATCTTTGATGAGCCGACAAAAGGAGTCGATGTTGGAGCAAAGCGCGACATTTTCGAATTGATTACCGCGCTTGCCAAACGTGGTAAGGCGATCCTATACGCATCATCTGAGCTTTCTGAGATTGTCGGTCTGACTAACAGGGTGTATGTCCTTTACGATGGCAAGATTACCAAAGAACTATCCACCGCAGAAACAGACGAGCAAGAGCTTCTATATCTTTCAACAGGGGGACAAAGTAATGAAAACTGACATAGTAGTTCAAGAGAATGCAAAACCGGCCATCCGTTTTGAATTATTCGACTTCTTATATAAATACGGGACCATCATTACCATTTTTGTCTTGATTGCCGTCTTTGCCCTAGTGAACCCAGCCTTCATCCAATCCAATAATGTTATCAACATCCTAAGATCTATATCAATTGTTACGATTATCGCGATCGGCATCACCATCTCACTAACAGTGAATGGCTTCGATTTATCAGTAGGTTCTGTTGCTTCCCTATCCAATGCCATCGTCATCTCCATGTTTGTCTGGTTTTCACAAAATACAGCAGTGGCGATCTTTTCAGCAATCGCAGCAGCACTGTTAGTAGGGGCTTTCAACTCTTTTATGATTGTAAAATTAAAAATTCCTGATATGCTGATGACCCTTGCGACTATGTTTATCATTCAGGGAATCGCGCTAACCTATACAAAAGGCTCAACGATATCGCAAAATATGGTCATGTCTGACGGTACGTTTGCAACGGGAACCATCAGTCCGTTATTTCAGAAATTTGGGCAGGTCCCATGGATTATCGTCATCATGCTGACGATTGTGGTGGTGGTTCATATTTTACTCACCTACACGAAGCATGGGAGATTTATGTACATCATCGGTGGCAATGCAGAAGCGGCCAAGCTTTCGGGTATTGCAGTAAATAAATACAAGGTAGCGGCATATTTATTTTCTGCCTTATTAGCAGCAATTGGCGGAATGGTACTGGCTTCGAGGATCATGACTGCGGAAATAAATGCTGGAACCCCGTACTTAATGGATTCTGTAGCAGCAGCATTCATAGGCTTTGCCGTACTTGGAGCAGGCAAACCGAATGCATTCGGGACATTTATCGGTGCAGTATTAATCGGAATCCTCCAAAACGGCCTTGTCATGATGTCCGTTCCTTATTATGCGATGGATATTGTTAAAGGCCTGGTGCTCGCCTTTGCACTTGGAATTACGTATTATAAGCAAAAATAATTCTGAATGAGTAAAGTCTTTAACATGGCGCATTCCATATATGGAAGCGTCTTTTTTTACAGAAAAAGATTGAGATACTTGAATGGTTTAGGTAGGGTAGAATTAATGTGGGGGTGGATATTATTTTAAAAATTGTTTTAAAGAAAGCTACTGAAGAAGATGCGTCCTTAATTTTTGACATGCAACAAAAAGCTTTTAGGCCATTGTTAGCAAAATATAGAGATTTCGATACAAACCCAGCAAATGAATCCATTGATAAAGTTATAACAAGAATAAAGAATACTAATGGTGAATTTTTGAAAATTGTAGTCGATGACATCATTGTCGGTGCTATTTGTGTCGTTAATAAAGGAAGCGCACATTGGATAAGTCCCATGTTTATTCTTCCTGAATACCAAGGCAAAGGCATAGCACAAAAAACTATTATCTCTGTTGAGGAAAGGTTTATGGAAGCAACCAGTTGGGAACTTGCTACCATTTTAGAAGAAGGACGTAATTGTTATTTGTATGAAAAGATGGGATACGTCAAAACAAGTGTCACGAAAGAAATAAATAATCATACAACTTTGATATTTTATAGAAAGGAAATTTGAATTACATAAAGTTACATTCTTGTTAATGAACGATGAAGTGCTACAAATTGGAAAAAAGAGATTCATACGGTTCGTAAAATAGATTCAATTTTAGGTAAGTGTTGATTGCGTTTATTCTCTTATGAATAAACGCTTTTCACGTTGTAATACCATCCAATTCTCCCCTTCCCTAATAAATAAATACTTCAATGGAAATAGTAGGTATTAATAAGAATTTGGAGGGGAAAGTTTTGAGTTCAACAGAGAATGTACTATCCATCTACGCTTTAGGCGGTCTCAATGAAATCGGTAAAAATATGTATGCTATTGAATATGGTGACAATATAGTCATTATCGACTGTGGCAATAAATTTCCGGATGAAAGTCTGTTAGGGATAGATTTAATTGTTCCGGATATAACTTATTTGCTTGAACATAAAGAAAACATAAGGGCACTCATTGTTACACACGGCCATGAGGACCATATTGGAGGGATTCCCTTCTTTTTGAAAAAAATAAACGTCCCAGTTTACTCCACACGTTTTACGCTGGGATTAATAGAGTTGAAATTAAGTGAGCATAAGCTCTTAAGGGAAACGGAACTTGTTGAAATAGATTCTAATTCAAGTTTACGATTTGATGATATAGGTGTGGAATTCTTTAAGGTAAACCATAGTATACCAGATTGCTTAGGGATAGTGTTTCAAACACCTGAGGGGAAAATAGTACATACTGGTGATTTCAAATTTGATTTAACCCCTGCAAATAATGAGCATTCTGATATTCATAAAATGGCTCAAATCGGCAGGGAAGGAGTACTTCTTCTTCTGTCTGAAAGTACCAATGCAGAACGTGCTGGATTATCTCCATCGGAACAAATGGTGGGCAAGCATGTTGAAGAAGCCTTTATGAAAGCAGAGCGAAAAGTAATCCTTTCTACATTCGCATCCAATATCAATAGAATCCAGCAAGTGGTCGATGCAGCTCAAAAAACCCATCGTAAAGTCGCGTTGCTTGGGCGAAGTATGTTGAATGTAGTGGATGTTGCCATCGAAAGAGGATATTTAACAGTACCAGATGGTATGTTGATAGAACAACATGAAATTGATGAACTAGCTCCTGAAAAAGTGACTATTTTATGTACTGGAAGTCAAGGAGAGCCCTTAGCTGCTCTATCCAGATTATCAACAGGGAACTTCCGGGGAGTTGAAATCTTACCGGAGGATACAGTTATCATTGCCGCTGGTCCAATACCTGGAAATGAACGAAATGTTACACGTGTGGTAGACAATTTACTTTCACTAGGAGCAAAAGTAATTTATGGAACGGGAAGTTCTTCAGGAATGCATGTTTCTGGCCATGGCTACCAAGAAGATTTAAAACTGATGCTCACCTTGATGAAACCAACATATTTTATCCCAATACATGGTGAATATAGAATGCTATACCATCACCGCTTGTTGGCAGAGTCAGTTGGAGTAGAGCAAGGGAACACGTTCATTATGAATAATGGTGATGTTGTCGACATTGCCAATTCCCTCGCCCGCCAAACCCGCAAAATTCCAACAGGAAATACTTATATTGATGGCCTCGGAGTCGGAGATGTTGGGGATATTGTCTTACGTGATCGCAAGCAACTTTCTGAAGACGGTATGCTGATAATGGTACTAACAATGAGTAAAAGGGAAGCAAAGCTAATTCATGACCCAGACATCATCTCTAGAGGATTCGTGTTTCAAAAGGATTCAGAAAATCTCTTCAGAGAGGTAAAAAGTCTTATCAAGAAGACGGTTAGCGACTTGAAAAAAGAGGACAAAAATCAATGGAACATAATAAAACAAAGTATGAAGAAATCAGTGGGTCAATATCTGTTTCACCAAATGAAAAGAAAACCGATGATCCTACCTATAATTATTGAGGTTTAACAAATGGAGAGTAATTTAATGATTTTTGAACTAATAACTCTAAAATCATTAGAAATAGCCAGGGACATTGTGAATTCAAATCCATCTTATAATGTTCTTGAAAATGGTCATCCATCAAGGACTATAGAAGAGGTAAGCAATGAATTTCTTAATACATTTACCGAAAGTTATTTGGTTAAATGGGAAGAAGAATACATTGGAGTAATAGATTTTTTGAAAAATAATCCAAAAGACAATCATCCCTGGATAGGTTTATTAATGATTCACCATAATTACCACTCCAGGGGTTACGGAAAAAAGGTTTATCTTTCTTTTGAAGAGAAAATCATCTCTCAGCACTCATGGAAATGTGTGAGGTTAGGGGTATTAAAGAACAATAAAAAGGCTAGAGAATTTTGGGAGTCCATGGGGTTTACGTATTATGGTAGCAGCGAATGGGATAACAAAGTAGTAAGCTGTTATGAGAAACATTTTTAGAATGTGAAAACTGAGTCATTTGATGAAGTGGGCCATGCTAGTTAGACATTGCAGAGCAGACGCTTCCCATAAAATAAGTGAACAAGGATGGTTTACATGGTGTCATCTAAATCAAAGCCAATAATTATGCTTGTTATCGATACATTAATGGACCCACCCTTGCAAGAGGCTATTAAAGGCGATCGAGCACCAGCACTGAAATTTTTGATAGAGAAGGGCAAGTATTTTCCAGATGTGGTAAGTCCTTTCCCAACCATGTCAGTTAATGTGGATACAACAATTTTAACAGGTACCTATTGCAATGAACATTGCCTACCTGGATTGGTATGGTTCAATAAAAAGGAAAATCGACTTGTGAATTATGGCAGTCATATTCGTGAACTATGGAAGCTGGGTATAAGCCAGTCGCTTGAAGATATTTTATTTAACATGAACGGTAGTCATATCAGCAGAGATGTAAAAACGATACATGAGGAGATAGAGGAAAAAGGTAAAAAGTCTGCTTCTATAAATGCACTTATTTATCGTGGCAATTCTCCCCATTATTATAAATTGCCAAAATTAATTACATGGTTCACAACTTTAAAAAAAGATCGTCCAACATTTGCTCCAGCCACATTTACATACGGATCGTTAAAAAACATCAGTGGTTCAACCCGTTTTCAACGGCTGTGGCAGAGGTTTGGATTCAATAATTCTTTTACCACACAGGAGTTAACCCATTTAATCAAAACAGATCAATTACCTGCATTTACAATTGTTTACTTTCCCGAACTGGACCAGCGGGTTCACAAGCATGGTCGCATGGACATTCTAGGCATAGAAAAAGTTGATCACTATCTGCAGAAACTGCTGAATGCATATGATACCTGGGAAGAAGCCATCCACCAAAATATATGGTTAACGATTGGGGATAATGGCCAGGCATGGATTGATTCCAACCGAAAAAAAGCCCTAATAGATTTAAGGCAGCTATTAGGTGAATATGACATTATGAAGCTGAAAAAAGGAATTCAGCCTCAAAATCAAATAGTGTTGGCGGTTAATGAACGGATGTCTTATATATACACATTAGATAAGCAAAAATTATCAATTGAAGAGCTCGTTCAAACCGTGCAAAATGAGGAACGAATTGACGTGATTGCTTGGAAAGAAGGTTCCTACATAGAAGTTCGGGCCGGAAAACAAGAAGGAGAACTCCGTTTCCGCAAGGGAGGACCATTGATTGATGCCTATAACCAATCATGGAAACTCGAAGGAGACTTAAATTTACTGGATTTGAACAAAAGGAATAATGAAATTCATTATGGGGACTATCCCGATGCCCTCGAAAGACTGTATAGTAGTCTTTATTCCCATGAAGGCGATTTTATTGTTGTCAGTGCGAAGCCAGGGTATGAGTTCATCGGTGAAGGCTCCCCGACTCATGTTGGAGGTGCGAGTCATGGCGGCCTTCATAAACAAGACTCTTTGATCCCTTTAGTTGTTACAGGAACTAACTCACAGCCTGCCTATTTACGTATGAAAGAAATAAAAGAATGGGTATTGTCACTATTAGATGAGGATTGAGTACATATAAAGTTAGAGATTGACATCCAAAATAATAAAAGGTAAAGTATTATTTAAGTTAATAACCGACAGATTAGGATCCTTTCTGATGATTTTAGATTGCTTTAGCACACAATTAATAATCGATTGATTGTGTGAAAAAGATTTATCGGGCTCAAAACTAGAAAGAGATCAAGATAAATCGGTATATTTCTTAACGTGGGAAAACTGTTAAGAAGTATACCGTTTTTTTTGTGGTTATGTAAGGGAGGAACACGTATGAAATCAAAAGGTTCAATTGAATCAGAAATTAGCAAAGCTTTGACTCAGTGGGAAAAGGACTATTTGGGACGCGGCTCTGTGTCTGTTAAAACGGATATATTGCGCGATATGATTATTGTAAATTTAAAGGGAGTTCTAACACCCGCTGAGTTAACGATATGTAGTACGAAAGAGGGAATGATATCCATAAAAAGAACCCGATCCGATTTAGTCGAGTCAGGAGTCGAAGGTCTCAAAGAAATTATTAAAAATATTACCGGAGAAGAAACCAAAAGCTTTTATACAGATATTAGTACTGTGACAGGAGAGCGGGTCATGGTGTTTAGGTTAGGTATTAACTTCGAGGAGTTAGTTGGAAAAAAATAAAAGTAAGCAGGGAGACTTTCCAAGGGTTTATTAACAATTGGAAGTAAACCGACAAATTTGATGAAGAGATGGCTTTAAACGGCTATTCTTCTGGATTTGTCGGTTTTTTTTATTGAATCAAATGAAGGAGGGAAGACTGCAATGTCAGAAATTATTGTGCAAAACTTATTATCACCTGTCGTCCTATTCTTTGTTTTAGGACTCTTAGCAGCAATTTTTAAATCAGATTTAAAGTTTCCTAATGGACTAAGTGAAGGTTTGAGCATTTATCTTCTAATTGCCATTGGGCTCAAAGGAGGAATTGAACTATCTCAATATTCCCTTCAGTCTGTTATTACACCCATTTTAGCAACGCTGCTTTTAGGGGGGATGATCCCAATTTTCATCCTATTTATTATGCGTTTGATAAAGATGGATTTTAAAAACTCTATTGGTCTTGCAGCCACCTATGGCTCTATTAGCATTGTTACGTATGGGGCTGCCGTTTCCTTTCTCGATAGCAGTGATACTGACTATGAAGGATTTATGAATGCAATGGTTGTATTAATGGAAAGCCCTGCAATCTTGGTTTCTATCTTTTTGATGAAAGTAATGGAAAAAAACCATACTGCGTTAAATGTACCCAATCACAGCATAGGGTTTATGCCAGCATCCATTAAAGTATTTGATAAAGAAGTTATTAAGGAAAGTCTTTTTGGTAAGAGTATCTTGCTTTTACTTGGTAGCTTATTAATCGGTTTAGCTCTTGGAGAAGAGATTATTCCAATGGTGAAACCTTTGTTCATGGATTTATATAATAGTGTTCTTATTCTTTTCTTATTAAATATGGGACTAATAGCCGGGCAACGGTTACCTGAAGTAAGGCAGCAGGGAGTAAAGCTTTTACTATTTGCGTTAAGTGCCCCTTTGTTTTTGGGGACAATAGGAGTTTTTATTGGAAGCAGTATAGGATTATCACTAGGTGGAGCTACATTGATGGGGGTATTAGCAGGCAGTGCTTCATATATAGCAGCCCCAGCCGCATTAAAAACATCGGTACCAGAAGCAAATCCTTCTATTTATTTGGGGTTATCGTTAGGTGTAACTTTCCCATTAAATTTAATTATAGGAATCCCATTATACTTTGAAATAGCTAAATTACTTAATTAGGAGGTACTATCATGGGGAGAATCAAGAAAGCATTAGTTTTGACAGGGTTAGATAGAGAAGTAGAAAGTTATTTTCCAGACATTACAAAAAGAAAATTAGAAGACTTACTTATTATCAATAGCTACGGAGCAGAAATATCACAAGGCTATAGTTCTCTTATGAGGAATATAATCCTGTCTGTTTATCTGGAAAAAATAGAAGATATTTATATTATTGTGGATAAATACGACAAAACATTCACCATTAATCCAGAAAATCTTTATGCTCCCATGGAAGAAGAAGGGGTAAATGTAGAAGTGATCGAAACCCTCAATTATATTAAAGCTGTAGGAAGCAATGATGTAATGAAATGGCTAAGTGGGTCAAGCAATGTAGAGAATATAATTCAAAGTAATATAGGGTTCATAAAGAAGAACCCTTTAATTCCAAGTAAGGTAAAAGTGCATGGTTATATTGTTAATAAAGGTAGCTTCGATTATCAAACTTATGTCAGTGAGGAATCGAACATATAAACATAAATGAGTTTCCAACACTTTAAGAAAAAATCTAATTTTATCAGACTTGCGTATTATCAGCACTTCTAACTAATGCAATAAATGCTCTAGAAATGAGGAAAGTAACATTTAAAGTTATAAAACTGTGATAAATATTCCAACCCCTATTAAATTTAATGAGATTGGTACGCTTCTCAAAAAAGTATTCGAGTAAAGTCATTGGTACACTGAAGTAAAATATCTTAATGATAATCCACAAAATACTGGATGTCTTAGTAACCTGGTTATAGTAAACACATACAACTGGAAACAGTAAATAGTCAAAAATAAAACTAATATCAAACGATTTAAATAACTTTACAGGATACACTATTTTATTTTTTGTGACAATGATTTTGTCAAGTATAGATGAGATAAACCCTTTAAACAAGAAAATTAATAACCAATCTTTAGTAGGAGGCTTCTTGATTAAATTTATAAACATAATTAGTCCGAGTACCAATAAAAATCTAAGAGTATACTTTTCAAAGCGTTGTGTCATTATGTAAGCCCCACTTTATTAATTAGATGGAATCACCTTAGTTCCCATGAAAAACCAACATATTATCAAATTTCTTATAGTATCGATAAATATATGTTTTCCTTAATATATCTTAATATGTGTCATTCACAGCAGTTAATGCAACTATTAAATGACCACGGTATTTCACAGGGGTCATTAACATCTACAGCAATCAGGAGCTTGTCCTAAAATGGTAAGCTTCTTTTTTATGGAAAATACCTTGAGTAAATATTCAAGGTTTGAAATAATTGGTATTAAGCTATTGGGCAGAGATGGCAAAGAAGAGGATCGAAGGACATGAAAGAGTTATCCGGTAAATTTAGTTCCAAGTTACTATTTTATTTTTTGGCTCTGTTAAACACCACTGTTGATTTACAAAATAGGCTTCGCTTTCCTAGGGGCGTTTGGGGAGCCTCCTCGGAAAAGCGCCTGCAGGGTCTCCCCTAAACGCTATCTCCCTCAGGACAAGGAAGGCTTCGACAGCGAAACATCGCACGAAGAAAATGCGTAGCATTTTCGAGGAGTCTTCGCCTATTGCTTCAATCAACAGCTAGGTTGCTGCAAAAATCAACAATATGCTTTAACAGAGCCTATTTTTTAAAAGAAATTAAAGGATATTTAAAGTATATGGGATGGAACTAAATAAATAATCACCCACTAAAAAACTAAGGAAGTAATAATCAGGTATAAATGCTATTACATTTTAGTTAAAGGACGAGAGGGGGGAATAATGTTGGAATGGCTATGGTTACCGTTAATCGTTGCATTTTCACTAATGTATTACGCTCATAAAAATGGATTGAAACATAAGGAAAAATTAAGAGAAATTGATTTGAAAGAGAAACAAATTGAGTTAGAAATGATGAAAGAAAGAAACGGTATATCTACTGAAAGAAAGGGGTAAGGTTAGAATTTCTTGTGAATCTCTGTATTAACATACAATGGCTTATTAGGAGTGTGGTAAGCTAATGAATTCTTTTTTAATCTTTCTTATTCTTATTTTAACAATTTTCATCGATTACTATTGGCTGGACACAGACAGAAAAAGATGGGGTTGGATGAAGAATTGGTCTACCAGATATAAAGTATTCTTTTTCATTGGATTTATTGCCGTTTCAAGTTTGATTTATTTGGGATTAAACTTTAAGTACTTTTGATAAGAATCTGGCATATTTAGTAATTTGAGAGCTATGGTCTCAGAGGTATAACATCTCTGCATAATTGAGATGTGGTAGGGTCAGAGAAGATAATGCATAATTATTTACAACACTATGGGAGTCATACTTAAGAAGTGTTATAACCAATAGGGACAAATTAAAGTAAGAGTAGCTGTATATTAAGAAAACGACTAGTGATTGGCCCACTAATCGTTTTCTAAGTTGGTCATTTAAGGGGAATGGTTATTTAAGGATATATAGCTTTAACATCAATTTGTTTGCCCATTGATAATTAAAACAGGAGACTGTGCATCATTTCCTCCCCCATGAAACTCTACTTGATTTTGATGGAAGCCTGGAGTGGTTGCAGCTTTCAATCTGAATTGAGTTTTCCCACTTTTATTAATTTCTGATAATGCGCTTGCAGAAAGAACCAAATCAATGTATCCAGATGCAGTGGGTGATGGATTACTTGCAATGTTATTCAGGCTTGCAATAGCCGAATAATCGCTTTGTTCAATCGCCGCACTACCAAAGGTTCCATTTTTGATATCGACTTGAATTGATGAAACTGTACCTGTGAGTGTTTTAGTGTATAGGCGGATGACTGCAGAATCAATGATTGTTTGCCCCAGACCGCCCGTATCGAACGATAGAATGCCTCTATATGTGTCTATGTTGTACATTCCTTTATCGCCAACTTTGATGTCACCTGTTCCTTTACCATCAGCTGTGAGTTGCCCAACAAATCCATCTTCCAACGAGAGTGAAGGAATTGTAATGCCTTCACTGGGAGGAGCTGATTCGTCAATCACATAGATTTCCTGCTTAATAGTCTCAGAATTCCCTGATGAATCACGACTGAAAAATCTAAGAGTAGTATCCTCTGTGAGTTGAATCGGTTCGGTATATAATTCAGATTGAATAGTTGGCTCTGAGCCATCAGTTGTGTAAAAAGTAGAAGCTTCTTCATTTACTTGTAGTTCTACCTGTACAGATTGGTTATACGTCCCTCCTTTTGGATTGGCAAAGGTAATCGGAGCAGTTGTATCACTTTCGCCACCACCGTCGCTAGTAAAAGAGTTAAAGAACTCCCACATCATTCGGCTTGCATCAGGACCTTGAGGGTCAGTATAGCTACCTTGTGAACTGCCGCCGGACCAGGCATGCCCCATGCTTTGGACGGTGACCTTTTTCATCCAGACATTTCCGTCCCCACCTTCGTAATCACTGACACTATAATTTTTCCCTCCTGTTACAGTTAGATTCTCTGTTCGCTCAGGCTGGTCATCAATCCAACTATCATTTGTTCCGTTCTGGGCCAAATCATTTGTGATAGACCATTGTGATATAACCTGATCACCATTAATAGGATAGACTGTATAGTCGGAGGTTCCATGAAAGACAATGACGGGTAATACTTTTGCACGACTTCCCATTGCCAGATAGGCAGCATTTCCCTGCTGATTTGGACTTGGACCGCCGCTTGACATGGCTGTAAATGCACCGGTCATACTTGTAGCTGCTTTATATTCAAGACCTGCCCCGACACCAATACCAGAAAAGAGATCAGGATAAGTGGCCCCCATGATGACACTCATGGCAGCACCTGCTGAAAGTCCAGCTACATACACTTGATTCTCCTGAATTGAATAATTATTCTTTATTGTATTTACCATGTTCGCAATGATAGCAGGCTCCCCACTTCCCCGAGACTGATGTGCTGTTTCAAACCAGTTCCAGCACTTATTTGAGTTCCCGCTACTTGTTTGTTCCGGATATAGAACTAAGAATTTTTTCTCATCTGCAAGTGCGTTCATCTTAGTTCCTGTAGAAAATTGACTGGCATCCTGTGTGCACCCATGAAGCATGACATATAAAGGATAGCTTTTATTAGAATCGTACCCATTTGGAACATACAGTTTATAAGGTTTGCCACCGTATGAACCGTTTATTAACTGACCTGAAGCAGAGTAGGAACCTGGAAACAGAGTACTTGCACAAACCAATACCAAAGCAAGCGACATCAGCCACAAACGTTTACCTGACATATAAGGAAACCAACTCCTTTAAATTGATAATTGTAGTGTAAAAGAGAAGAGTTACTGAAGAGTTACAATCTTAGTATTAGAATGAAAAATATTCAAATCCGTAACAGCAGGTTTGGGGGAATGGTTTAGAAGATCTAATATAACCTCAATTACTTATTGTGGAAATACTGGGAATTTGAGATGATTGATTTGAGTTTTATTTAATGCTGTTTCTAGGGGGAGAAAAAATGGAACTGAAAATGGAATACTATGTTCTCTTGTTAATAATGGTTTCATTTGTATTCTTTTATGCGGTTGTTCCGTTATTCGGAGGAACAAACGAGGCCTATAGAGACTATTTACTTACTATTGCACTGATTCATTTTGTCATGTTAAAACTAATAACCATAAAAAAGGGAGAAGAATAATAAGAAAATTCGTTGGTGGTAGCTATGAAGTATGGGATTGGGGAGGTCAGTTGATTATGAGAAAAATATTAAAAACTTTTACTATATCTGTAATTTTTATGGTAATAGTAATTGTAGTAACAGCTTGTACTCAGAATGTAGATTTTAAAATGTACGAAGGAAAAAAATTAGACATAGCAGTGATTGGAGAGCCACCAGAAGTTAAAGAAGAACAAGTGATATTTACTGAAATTTCTTTTGATGAAATGACACCTGAAAATCTGACCTCATATGATGCGGTTATTATTACCGAGAATAACCTTTCAGAAGCTGCTGAAGACCAATACGCAGAAGTTTATTCAGAATCAACCATTCCATTTTTCTTTATTGGAACTGACAATTTTGCTTTTTTTACGGAAAAAGATTGGCAATACGACAAAACATCCGAATGGACAGCTGGCAGGAGTTATGCTGTTGGTATTCTTACCTCAAAGGAAGATGATACTTTGAAACATTGGGGATTTGGTCTGCACAATGACATTAAAAATAATGAACATCTTAAAGAAATGTATTCAAGGGTCTTCCTATTAATTGATGAGTTAGACACTGCGCAATATACAAATCAAAGTTCTATAAGTGAAGTAACAACTGAAAAGGATTTAAATAAAGACTCTAAGGAAGACCTTGAAGATAATAATGAAACAAACGAAAAAGTTGATACATCAATTGATGAAACTGCTGAAGAAGATGCTATAAGTGTAAAAGAAAAATATCTCCAACAATTAGAATATACGAAAAAAGAAGCGGAAGAATTGGAAGCAACAGATTCATCGACATACGCTTTAAAAAAAATGGAAAATGATCGATGGGAACTATGGGATAAATTATTAAATGAGATTTATGGCGTCTTAGAGGCACAACTTCCTTCTGAAGAGATGGACGAGTTAAGAGAAGAACAAAGGAACTGGATAACCTATCGAGATGATAGTGCATTGGAAGCATCTCTAAAGTATAAAGGTGGTACGCAAGAGCACCTGGAATACGTGGCTGTGCTAGCAAAACTTACAGAAGAAAGGTGCTATAAGTTAGTTATGGATTATATGAAATAATGAACTTGGTGGTTAATAAAAACGGACGGTTAATAGAGTAATAAAAAAATAAAGAAGTCTTACTTAAGGAGCGAATAAATGAATTGGTGGTATAGATTTTATTTTATAATTATTGGGGTAGTGTCTTTTTTTACGGGTGAGATAGTAACTTTTATTATGTTATCGTTTATCTTTTTAAGTTTAAATAATATTCACTCAACATTACAGCAGATATACATTCAAAATAAAGAAAAAAATATTCAAGATTAGAAAGGTCTTCCATTAACTCTATTAGGAGCGGCGAGGAAGGTGAACGGCTATGATATTATGGTTTCGGCATTTACCACAAGTGAGTTTGGATTTGACAGTATGGACTCCTTTATGAGCTTACCTTTTATTGTATTATCAGTTGTGCCTTTCATTCTATCTTTCTATGTTTCTGGAGATCTAAATTTAATCTTATTACTTATTAGTTGGTTCAGCACGTTGATTTCTGCCTCAGATATCATTAATTCAATTCTCATTGCTCTTAAGCCAAAGAACTCGCTTTTTTGCAGAGGATATATGAGGGATGTGTATAAACGTTTAGTAAAATGAACGGTTTTTTTTAATTGAAATTTGAGGTGAATATATTGCCAAATATTGCTCTTTTAACAGTTACACACGATCCATTGGGAAAAAATATTAAGCTATTTAAAGAATTACAAAAAGAATTGGAGGACACCTATTCAGATCTATATATAACGATAAGTGATGAATCCTCCATTAGGCTTTTGGAACAAGTTCAAAAAAGCAACTTTAAAGTAAAAATAATTCCAAAAAAAGGAGCAGCTGCAGCGAGAAGAGAAGTGGTCAAGTTCGGACTCACGGGTCACAGTGATTATTATCATTATTGCGACCTGGACAGACTTCTAACTTGGGGAGTAAACCATTTGGAAGAGCTGAAACTATTAATCTCTAATCTACCGAACTGCGACTACCTTATTTTAGGACGTTCAGAAAGAGCTATGGAAACACACCCGGTGGAATGGATTGAAACAGAAAATATTACAAACAAAATTTGTTCTCTTGAGTTAGGAATGAATGTTGATATAACAGCTGGTTCCTGCTTGTTTTCCAGGAGTAGTGCGGAATATATAAATAAACATTCGAAAGAAAAAATGACGGATGCCGAATGGGCGATGATTGTACATAGAATTGCAAACCTAGAAATCGGTTACGCTCCTTGTGAAGGTTTAGAATACCACGAAGAAATAAATGGAATTACTAAAAGTTTAAGTGAATCGGAAAAGTGGATGGGCCGTTTGAAACTTAGTTCCATTATCAGTGAAACAGCCATAACTACTGGGAAGTAAATTCTAAGCAAAATGGAGGAAGTGAAAGACGAACATTAATTGGTTGGAGTGAGTTTATGGATAGGTTTTTATTTGCCTTTGGCATTATCGTATTTTTCTTAAGTTTTATATTTTTTGTGATGAATTTTTTTACTAATTATGAAGATACAACAATGATAGTTTCTGTATTAATAATGTTAAATGCAAGTATAGCGATGTGTGTTGCAGAGATTCTAACAAAAATTAAATACATAAAATGAAATTATAGTGTTCGTAAGTATTTGTAAAAAGGAGAAAGTTCAATGCCTCTGATTGAGCATCGTCAATTTATCAAAGCACCTGTTGAAATATGTTTTAATCTAGCAAGGAATGTAGATATTCATACTCAGACCACTTCTAAAACAAAGGAAAGAGCTGCTGCCGGAGTAACAGAAGGCTTATTAGAACAAGGAGATACTGTCACCTGGGAAGCAATTCACTTAGGAATAAAACAAAGGTTGACTGCTAAAGTGACATTAATGGAACACCCTCATAAGTTTGTCGATGTTATGGTGAAGGGAGCTTTCCATTCTTTTACCCACACGCATCATTTTTTGGAAGCTGATGGTGGGACGTTAATGATAGATCAATTCCAATACCAGTCACCATTCGGTATTATTGGCATTGCAGCCGATAAGTTGTTTTTAGAGAGATACATGAGAAAATTCATTGTTTCGCGTGCAGCGGAATTAAAAAAGATAGCTGAGAAGTTGAATCAACATTAAAAAAATAGGAGGTATTAGATGGAAAGAAAGCAATTTTTGCTACTAAGTTTGATTGTTGTTATATCCTCTTTTTTGCTAGGTTGTTCGGAAAAAACAGATACCGAAACTGAATGGAAGGAAAGTGCTCTTTTTGAATCTGGAGGATTTACGATGATTGGAGAGCAGGGAAGAATTGGTTTTATATATGATGATAGTAACAACGATAGATTTTACCCAAACAAAGAACAAAAATACATGTGGCATCTATGGGGAGACAAAGAGGAGCTGGAAGGTGAATTTAAGGTAACAGCTACCCACCAAAACGATAAAAAATCATTTACTATATTGGATAGGCCCTTAGGTGGGGCAAATAATGGAGCCGACGAACACGTACCTTCTATGATGTCTCTTCCTGAAAGCGGCTTGTGGAAATTAGACGCGTATGTAGGAGATAACCTGTTCGGCACAGTATATGTAAAAGTTCACGAGAAAGAGTAAAAATAAGCAGGGAAAAGTGGGTAATGGAAGCGATGCAGTTATTCACTTTCCGAGTAGTTAGCGGTCTATTCTTTATTAGGTTGAAAAAAGAAGGGTAGAATCAGAAGCAAGAAAAAGAAAGGGAAAGACTCAAGAATAGAAAGAGGTAGGATTAGTGTGAGCATATCTATTCGAGAAGCTATCAAAAGTGATTACAATTCCTTATTGCCGTTATTCAGGCAGGTTCATGAATTACATGTCTATGAAAGACCGGATTTATATAAAGAGAATTCTACCCCAGTTGGTCAAGGGTTCTTTGAAAGCCAGCTAGCTGATGCCAGGCAGCATATTTTTGTGGCAACCATAGGCAATGAAATAGTTGGAATCGTTGTGATGAAGGAAGAAGATATAATTGAAAATTCATTTGTGAAAGCGAGAAAAATACTATATATAAACAGTTTATGTGTTGCCGAAACAAAGAGGAATAAAGGTATTGGAAAAAGACTTTTGCAATATGTTTTTGAATTTGGAAGAAGCTTAAATGTTGAGAGTATTGAATTGGGAGTATCAGAAAGAAATTCTTCTGCAATCAAATTTTATGAGTCAGTTGGTATGGCAACGAAGAGTAGAAAAATGGAGATTATACTGGACTAATCTGGAGGAATCTTATTGAATCTAACAAAGAATAATGGAAGAGTATTTCTAGATTTCATTAGTATGACTGAGGAAGTTATTGATAATTATCTGCCGTTAGCCGGTTCCTTTGCTGTTATAAAATGCAAAGGTAAATATCTTTTGTGTTACAACATATGGCGTGAACAATGGGAATTACCGGCAGGACGTAGAGAAGGCGATGAAACTCCTAAGGAATGTGCGATTAGAGAGTTGTTTGAGGAAACTGGTCAAATGGTAAGTGATTTAGATTTTAAGGGGTTATTAAAATTCCAAAAAACAATTAGTGGAGAAGTTGCTTACAATCCAGTTTATTTTACAGAAATGGAAAGGCTTCAACCATTCATAGAAAATGAAGAATCCTCTGAAATAAGGCTTTGGGACTTAAAAGAAGAAATAGGCTACTTAGATGAAGTGGATATTAGGCTATTGGAGTATATATAAAGCTGCAAACTGAGTCGAGTTGGAAGATTTCGATTATACCTTTGGGGCAGATGAGACATTGGTAATTATATCTGCAACTATGACTTTACAAGGTTAGAGCATGGATTCTGCACATTTATTTTTCCAAACCTTTAAAAAAGAAAAGTTTGATAGCTGGAAACTAATAAGAAGTTACATAGAAGCAAGGGTCTCATTAGAGAATATAAGGAATATACAATTGAACTAAGGGGAAAGAGGGCAAAACTTATTGCTGAATCTTCAGCTAGTACAAGTACTTCTAAATTTTAAGGGGAGATAATATGCCAGTTAGAGATCGTTATTCCAAAAACAAAGATATTTTCATTCACTACCTTGAATCAACTGATTATTCTCCTGACCTGACACCATTAGTATATGTTCCTGGAGCTTTGGGATTTGCTGAACATTTCGTGAATGAGATGGGAATTTTATCACCAAGACGTAGTTTGTCACTCAGTCTCAGGGGAAATGGGAAAAGCGATGCTCCGCTTTCAGCATATAGCTTGGAAGATCATGTCTCAGATATCGAAGCAGTGATAAAAGAAAGTCAACTTAAACGCTATTGTTTAATGGCGTACTCTATGGGAGTACCATTCGCCATTAAGCATGCATCTAATTACCCTGAACATATAAAAGGAATAATTATATGTGATTATCCAGCCAAGTATCCTGATATACCGGAGTCATCGGTTGATACGGTTTTATCAAAGGGATTTGTTAAGGAAGAACGTCAACACGTCGTTAGAGCAATCCAAAAAGAGTCAAAAGAAGTTGAATTATGGGAAGATCTAAAAAGAATAAAGTGTCCGGTTCTTATTATAAAGGGTGGGACAAACAACTCACTATTAAAGGAGAGAGCTACAGAAAAATACAAGAATAATTTGAGTAATGTGAACGTGGTTGAATTCTCAGATTCAGGTCACGAATTATGGATACCTAATTATGATAGATTCATTAAAACTGTCACAAATTTTTTAGTAGACTTGGATCGGCTGCATACGTAAATTGAATTTGAAAGGGAGATTAACATGAAAGCGGTCATTCAGAATGAATTTGGTAATTCAGATGTACTCTTATATACAGAAATAGAATTACCAGAGATTCGCAAAAATGAAGTCTTAATAAAAGCAGAATATACGAGCGTAAATTATGCAGATATAAAAAAACGCATGGGTAATAAAGGGAAGGGTGATTTTCCATTAACACTTGGATTGGATGTTGCTGGGACAATTGAGAAGGTTTCCGATGATTCACCATTCTCAAAGGGCGATCGGGTAATAGCTTTTCCGAAAAATGGTTCATATGCGGAGTATGTTGTAGCGAATGAACAACTGGTGTTTAAAATTCCAGATAGTCTTTCTTTCAAACAAGCTGCAACAGCCCCAACCGTATCCATTTTAGCATATATCCTAATCCATGAAATAGGCCAAGTGAAAAAAACGGATACCATTGTAATACATAGTGCAGCAGGTGGGGTAGGTTCCATGCTAGTGCAACTCGCCAAGCTAGCTGGTGTAAAGAGAATTGTCGGAACAGTTGGAAATCTTAATAAAGAAAATTATGTGAAAAATCTAGGTGCAGACGTTGTGTGCACCTATGAATCATTTGTTGAGGAAGTATTAAAGTTAACCAATAACTTGGGAGCTAATATTATCTTTGATTCCGTTGCCGGTGAGGTTACAAGTAAAAGCTTAGAGTGTCTAGCCTTATATGGCACTCTTGTTCAATTTGGTAATAGCAGTGGAAAAGCAGGCAACTTTAAAACAAGTGATGTTCATAGCAGTTGTAGAAATATCAAGGGGTTTAGCTTAGGTACAACCAGAAAACATGATCCTGCAAGATTAGCTGATGTAGCAGAGAAGGTCTTAGAACTTTTTGCTTCAGAAAGGATTACACTCCCTATTGCCAAGGTGTTTGATTTAAGTGAAGCTGCACAAGCACATAAATTAATAGAGAGTCGCAACTATGAAGGCAAGATTTTGATTAAGGTATAGAATGGGGTCCCTGATGTGAGAGTCTTGTTCCTGTGTACAGATAATTTTACCAGAAGTGTTACAGCTGAATTTTGTATGAAGCATTTTATAAAACAAAACAATATAACCAATATCATAGTTGCTTCAGCGGGATTTAAAGCTGATAGTGATTTGAGTTCGTTTTCTAATATTCATTTTGATAGGATGAGGCAATTAAACATTAGTACGGATGGATTTAGCAGGACTTCATTTAATCGGAGACTAATAGATGAGTTCGATATTATAATTGGAATGGGAAAAGAACATAAGGATTACATCCAGCAAGAATATAATGAGAGAATTTATCTTTTTAATGAAGTTTATAAAGGTGTTGGTAGTTCAATAACTGTGCCGCCTCCAGATAAAGATGGGAATTATTTAGTGCAGATAGCCGATATGGTTGATTATATTAATCAAGCAATCCCTCAGTTGGTAATAAATCTTAATAGAATGTTACCCTTTAAAAATGGCGGGATTTCCTAGTGAATAATCTAAAAATAAAAATAACTATGGTTATTTTTACTGTTTTAGTGTAAAATTACCCTAAAGGAAGTAAGTGGAAATAGAGGGATTTTACAAAACATTTTCATAAAGGAGAAACCATGAGAGTTATAACATCGCTTATTATTTCAATTGCCATTATGTTTTTTGGATTTTACGGTACTATCATTTTATTAATCTCTACTGGTAAGGATCTATACGGCCTTGTTTCAGCAGCATTTGTGCTTACCCTGCTTATTTTCGTGAATTTATCGGTGTGGGGGCAGTTTACTAAAAAAGCCGTAAAGTACACGTTTATATGTTTGACTAGTATATTTGTTCTTTTTGTCACGGTCGAAGGCGGTAAAGCCTGGTATCACCATTCCTTAAAAATCATGAGTACCCAGGACGTAGATTTAAGTCAATATGAACCATTTCAGAATAATGATCGTGTTGCGGATTTAGGAAAAGAGGCATCCATGCAGCTAGAAGAACCTCTATTAAAGCTTGACGGATCGACTGCTTTATACCCTGTGTTTTCCTCTTTTGCTCAGGCTGTTTATCCAGAAGGCGCGTATGATTCTTCTATGAGTGAAGTGCAATCCACCCAGACTTCAGGAGCGTGGGCTGGTCTCCTAAAAGAAGAAAGAGAACTGATTTTTGTTCCAGAACCTCCAAGCTCTATCCAATCTCAAGCAAAGGCGAGAGACGTGGAGCTGATGTTAACCCCAGTTGGAAAAGAAGCATTCGTTTTTTTTGTACATAAAGATAATCCTGTTAATAATCTTACCGTGGAGGATATCCAAAAAATCTATTCAGGTGAGATTACGAATTGGAAGGAGCTTGGTGGTAGCGACGAGCCTATCTTAGCTTTTCAACGACCAGAAGACAGTGGGAGCCAACAGATGCTTCGAAAAGTAATGGGAACCAAAAGGTTGATGGATCCACCTAGTGATCAGCGAGTTTCAGGTATGGGGGGAATTATTAAAGAAACCCTAGACTATGAAAATAGGAAAAATGCGATTGGCTTCTCGTTCCGCTTCTTCTCGGAAACGATGGTGCAAAACAATAAGATTAAGCATTTAAAGGTGGACGGAGTTGCACCTTCTATTGAATCTATACAAAAGGATACCTATCCGTTCGTCAGTCCGTTTTACGCCGTGCATCTCTCAACTGCAACCAATCCTAATCTCGCATCATTTTTAGAGTGGATTAAATCGGAAGAAGGCCAATTGCTGGTAGAAAAGTCGGGGTATGTTCCATATCATAATTGAAAGTGATTTTTCAAAAAAAATGAAGAGTTATTGCCTAAACAAATTATTTGTGCTAATATTCTAAAAAACATACGGAATGTACGGCTGTGAAGAGAAGAGTAAATAGGATTAATTATTTCCAGAGAGCTTCGGTAGGTGAGAAGAAGCAATAATGATCTTAATGAAAAAAGCCTCGGAGCCTTTGCACGGATCTAAGGTTTCTTAGTGATACTGCGACGGGATCTCCCGTTATAGAGATAGGGTATAATTGTTTTTTGAAAAACAGAAGTACCCGAAGAGGTTGATATGGCAACATGTCAACAAACTGGGGTGGTACCACGAAGTTAACAACTCTCGTCCTCAAGATGAATAATCTTGGGGGTGGGAGTTTTTTTGTTTTAAAAAATAGTATGGCAGCTTGATAATAGGTAAAAAAAAATTGGAGTTGATAAAAATGAGTCAAGAACAAAGAGCCATAAGAATGGAGAAATTAGAGGCTTTAAGGTCACAGGGGATTCCAGTTTATCCTGAAAGGTTTCAGACAAATTACGAACTATATGAGGCATCTTCACTTGAGGATGGAACATCTGGTGTTCGTGTAGCAGGAAGAATTATGGGGATTCGCCATTTTAGTAAATTCAGTTTCATCACCATTTCAAACATACAAGGTAGGTTGCAACTTCTACTGAAAAAAGACGAGGTAGGGGAGCGGGCTATGAGTGATTTCCTCGACTATTTTGATATAGGCGATTTTATAGGTGTAGAAGGAAAAATGTATTCCACGAAAACAAATGAAAAAACGCTTCGTATCGAAAACTATGTGCTACTTGGGAAAGCGTTACAGACACTGCCGGATAAATGGCATGGATTAAGTAATATAGACACACGATATAGACAACGATATATAGATTTGATGATGACAAAAAAAACAAAAAACCGCATGTTAATGCGAACAAAATTGGTGCGTGCCGTTCGTAGGTTTTTAGAAGAAAAAGACTTCATGGAAGTGGAAACGCCTGTATTGCAACATACTTCTTCGGGTGCTTTAGCGCGTCCATTTAAAACGTATCATAACTCTCTGGATACAGAATTAAATTTACGTATTGCTCCAGAGACTTATTTGAAAAGGCTAATTGTGGGGGGATTTACAAAAGTATTCGAATTTGCAAGATGCTTTCGAAATGAAGGAATCAGCCCTCAACATCTTCAAGAATTCACCATGGTGGAGGGATATGCAGCATATTGGAACTATGAAGATACGATGAAGCTTATGCGTGAAATGATTATCTATGTCCTTAAACAAACATTTGACTCAACAGTTATAAGTATAAAAGGGCAATCGATTGATTTTTCATTAGAGTGGAAAGTTGTCTCATTTAGAGAGTTAATTTTAAAAGATACTGGTATTGATATTGAGTTATATCCAGATGTGAAAAGCTTATACGAAGAAACAAAACGAAGAAATATTCATTTAGAAGGAGAGGAAATCGAGACATTAGGAAGAGGAAACTTTATTGACCTTCTATACAAAAAAGTGTGTCGCCCACACTTAATAGAACCAACATTCCTTATTAACCATCCAATTGATCTGTCACCATTAGCCAGAGCAAATGATGACAATCCAGCAATAACAGATCGCTTCCAACTAGTAGTAAATGGTGCTGAAATCATCAATGCCTATTCAGAATTAGTCGACCCTGTAGAACAGAGAAAACGATTAGAGGCACAAGCCATGTTGAAAAGCGGCGGTGATACAGAAGCAATGGAAATGGATGAAGACTACTTATTGGCGATGGAATATGGGATGCCACCTATTTCCGGTTGGGGATTTGGGATTGAACGATTACTGATGGTATTAACAGATTGTGATACGATTAAGGACTGTGTTTTATTTCCGTTAACTAGAAAATAAATCATACTACGGAAGCTTATCTTAAAAAAGGTAAGCTTCTTTTTTATGAAATTTAATATTGTGTAAATATTAAAAATTTGAAATAATTGGTATCAGGAATTAAAGAAGTTAAAGTTGCCCACCATGTAGTGTTTATTAAAAAATTTATATAAAAAGGAGATAAAGATGTCTAATAATATTTCTGAAAAACAACACATAAAAAGTATGGTCACATTTAGCTACCTCACTCTTGCATGTCTTTTTTCATTCGCATTTACCTCAATATGCATCCTTATTCTAATGGTTCCCATGGTAGGGATTTTAGATTTTACCTATTTCCCCTCAAAAGTTGCAATACCTTCATTTCTAATATCTATGGTTTTTTCTGTTCTAGCTTTTAAAAATTTTTTTGGAAAGATATTGATTGTATTTAACCTGAGTCTCATGATCTTTATGATTGTTTATGGGCCTTAAAATTTGTTGATTGATAGATGGAAAAATAATGGAAAGGAATTACCTGTGTTGAAAAAAGGATTAGAAAAAATATTATTTCTTTTGTTTAGTGTGTTTATATTTGTTCTGTTGTGGAAGGTTATGGGGATATTCTGGAATGCTTTCGTACCGTGGAATCTTACAACGGATTTAATAGGATTATTTGTGGTTGCGCCATTGCTAATGATATTGACTTTTGTTTTGTCGAGTTTGTCATTTAAAATTATAAGGGACGGAAAATGAGTTTACTAGATATGAGTAAAGGAGCAAAATATGCTATTATTTCTTCTGTTTTATATTTTGGTTATCCCTATTTGTGTCCTTATGCACGAAATTGGGCATGGTGTAGGAGTTGTTTCCTTTTCAAAACATGATGCGCACATTTATTTAGGAAAAAGAAATAAGGAAAACAAAGAAAATTTTCGAATTGGAAGGTTTCGTTTCCATATTCATTGGTCTTATGTAGGCTTTGCTGAATGGAGAGGGGAATTAAACAAACGACAGAGGATTGTAGCTTTGGCAGGCGGACCGCTTATGTCGTTATTACTTGTGTTTTTATTTGCTGGAATAGCATATTCGTTACCCCCAAGTGATTTGAGTGCATTCTTTTGGGGAGTATGCAATATTAATCTGGGTATGGTTGTTTGGACAGTCATTCCGATAACCTACCCTCGTTGGATGGGACCATATTATGGTCATCCTTCTGATGGACTCCAATTGCTAAGGTTGCTAAGAAAGTAGAAAAGTGTAAATTAAATAGAATTTTGTAGGGGGAGGAAAGATATGTACCAATATTTCAATGGTTTTGTAATAAGGGAAGGAACAGAAGGCGTTCCGGCCGAATATGTGGAAGCTCTATTTGAAGATGCAGGTTGGGCTAGGAATACACCGTCTTGGCAAAAAGAAAAGTTTTCCCTGATTTTCGAAAACTCTACGTGGGCATTTACAGTTTGGGATCAAAGCAAGATGATTGGGATGGTTCGAGTAATCTCGGACCAAATAATGGTTGCAAACATTATAGATTTAGTTATTCTTTCCGAATATCGCGGGAAAGGAATCGGGAAGAAAATCGTAGAACTTTGTGTTCAAAAACTTCCTCATGGTGATTGGTTTGCACACACCTCTGCTAATAATTTCAGGTTTTATGAGAAGTGCGGTTTTGAGGTAAAAGACTTAACTCAGAATGGGACATGCGCGTATTATGGATATATTCAAGCAAGGAAAGACGGGCATAGGTAGAGGAATCAAAGTTGTTTTTAACGCTAGAAGAAGGAGTGTCACATTTGAAAGTAGAAAGAGTGCTTCCGGAACCCCATAGATATGCAGTTTGTGCCTGTGAGGACGTATCAATCAAGAATTTTTATAAGGATGTATTTAATGAAGTTTACATATTTTTTCATCCTTTTATTAAACCACTTACCATTGATTCAGAACTGTTTTATCCAGAATCATATCCTGACAAGTTTCAAATTATCAATCATTGTGAGATTTTAACGTGGAAAGAGTTTTTAGCTCTTAGTGGAATGAAAAGTTATGAAGAGTTAGATATTGGCCTTCGAACACGAATACTAGGCTTAAATAAGGAGTATGAGAATAAGGAATTAAAAGAGATGATTAACTCTGTCAGTAAAAAAGAGAATCTTATTCCTCCTACAGAGGGTATGCTGCCTGAGCTTTTGATTAATAAACTATTAGGAGCAATAAAAAAGGAAAAGTATGACTGGATTTGGGTTGGCGATGAATTTGGTACAGAAAGAAAATTAGAGTACATAGATGACTTAATCGATCAAGATACATTGGCAAGACATAATCTGTTCACTCATGATAACTCCATCCTTATTACCACTCACTGGGATAGCCATTTTTCTATGATATGTTCAGATGATAAAAAGAAGATAGATAGAATAATAAAATGGTGTAACCTAGAAGGGTTTTATTGTGATGATCACACAGAGATATATTGGAGCGTTCGTAACTCAAACAAAGAATAGGAGATGTTTCAATGGAATTCAGAGGATCTAGTGTTTACGATCAATCGGATTTCTTTACAAATTATTTTAATAGAAGGAATAGAATAGACAGTCCAAATAATGCCATTGAAGGTCCAATTATGTTGGAACTAGTTGGGAACATTAAAAATCATACCATCTTAGATTTAGGGTGTGGAGATGCCTCGTTTGGTAAAGAACTGCTGCAATTAGGGGCAAGGCACTACATTGGAGTCGAAGGTTCTGAACAAATGGTAGAAGCCGCGCGCTCTAACTTACTTGAACTCGAGGCAACTATACATACTAAAACAATGGAATCTTATGATTATCCGAGTGAATCATACGATCTCGTAACCTCACGTTTCGCCATTCATTATGTATCAGACATTGACCGCCTGTTTCGGAATATTTACGAAACCCTGAAAGACGATGGAAGATTTGTTTTTAGCATTCAACATCCGCTTACAACCTCATCTTTTGCCAGTAAGGAGGCTGGAGATAAGCGAGGGAATTGGATTGTGGATGATTATTTTCGTGATGGTGAAAGGAAAGAGCCTTGGATTAATCAAGTGGTGGTTAAATATCATCGTACGATCGAACAGTATTTCACAGCATTAAGGCAAGCTGGTTTTACCGTACGAGATTTACGCGAAGGTACACCGAAGCGCGAACATTTTAGTAGTGAAGAAGAATTTGTTAGGAGACAGCGGATACCAGTTGTATTGGCGTTTGCTTGCGTGAAATAAGGTGGAACACAAGTCTAAGATATAGCTACAATGGATAAAGTGGATGTAAACATGGATAAATCGTTTTTATAATGGATATATCATTTTTACAATTGATATAAGTGCCTTTACAATGGATAAAATTTTTTTACAATGGATAACTGATAATTTATCTTAATTTTAGTGATACAGATACTTAATATGGAGTGTTTCGTCACAAAAATATACGTTCCGTTTAGTTTACTTTCCAATCGATCATGAAGTTTTCATTAAATATATGAATTTATTAATTAAAAAGAGATTAAATGAGATAAGTTAGTTTAAAAAAGATATGAATATTTTGATGAGTAATGCTGAATATTAAGCTAAAAACTAGGAGGAAATTAATGAGTAAAAATCTAAGTTTGTTATGCCTAGTTATATTAGTTTTCATTTCAAGAGCTACTTATGCGAGTGCTGAAAATACAAATTTGTTTGGAAGACCAAATTCCATAACATTTAAAGGTGAAGATCAAAACTGGCTTGTTGTTCACCAGATGTATCTTGTTGGAACAGAGATAGAATATGAGACAAAAATTAGATACAAAGGAGATAATGAGAAAATAAAGACCCTCCCAACAATGTACTACTCATTCACTGACAAAGGAGAAAATTTGGGTGTGGGTGGAGTATTTTCACTGAAGGAATCAAATGAGTTTAAAATCAGAATGGTGTGCGATGGATGTCAGTACTTCGATAAGAAAAAGAAGATAACATTCACTGTTGGAGACTGGGAGGATTATGAAGAGAGGGTAGTTCTATTTAGAGAATAAGTTCTTTGCTATCTGATATGTACATTGATAGTTACCTTTGATAATTCGAGCGCAATCCCTACAAGGATCATCGCTCATTTTTTGTTTACAAGAAAACAACTTATTGTAGGTCTTTTTAGATTATGAAATAATTGGTATTAAGCAATAGGGCAGGATTGTTGAATAAGAGAACCTATTTACTTTAGAGAATGATAAATGAAAAGACGTTTTGAAACAGGGGGAAAAAGGTGGATTTAAGAGACTTAGCAAAGCATTTTACTGAAAACTTTAAGGAGTATAAGCCTTTATTACAGGTACATAAAGACTTAAACGGTGAAATTTTAAATCACGTATTCTTTGGGGATTGTAACGATTATTTTGTTGAGTTGATTGGTAAAGAGAAGGATATAGTCAAGATTCAAGAATTATTTAATTTTCTTGAGCTGATGGCAACTCAAGGTGATGATGATGTCAAAGAATTATTAAGTGTTACGATTCTTGCACGACTCGGTGACTCCAAGAAATTGCTACAAACTGCATATAAGTATATGGGAGATGAAACAAGGAAAGCCTCAGATGAAATTGAAAAGTTTTTTGGTAGATATTGAACTAACTAGGGCGATTGAAGCATAGGTAATCCCTCTTTCCATACTTAAGTATGGGGCAGGATAGGTCAAGATGAATAACCCTAGCGAAAAATAAATGAGGTGTATGATATGCGTTTAAGTTCAAGACCACAAACAGGCATAAGGCAAGTTTCCAAAACTTTTCGCTTACTTTACCCTTTGGAAGACCAACTCAATGATTTTATTCAGAAATATGTAAGCAGAAATAATAAGATTAGTTCAGTACAGATATTTTTTGATACAGATGCAAACGACGGTGATTATTTGAAAATACTAAGTCTTAGAAAGGGCATCTTGCAAGTTGAAACTTCATTAAATTGGGAAGAATTCTCTAACCTCAATAGGAAAGACCAAGAGGATATTTTCATTAAAGAGTTATACAAGATTGCTATAGAGGTAGCTAAAAAATATGAGTTGAATATTTGCCAAATAGAATCTGCTTTTACAGCATTGATAGAAGAATCTAAGTAGATTAAATAAAAATTACTTATTCAATTAAATAGGGCTTTAATGGAATAAAAGGAGAGCAAATATTACGCCAAGAACAAGCAACTGTCTCTTGAGGGGCAATCTCCTTAGTTAATGGAATAACGTAAATGATAAGTGCCTATAAAATACTGATGTAGATACTTTCCAATTAACAATATGAATTTTCATTTCTTAAAGCCAAAATGGTGTTAATTTCAACTCAAAATTAGATAGGTACTTTTCAACCGTAATTTGGTAAATACGTACTTAGTCGAACGAATAATCTGCATTTTCTTGAAATCTGAACCCCTGTTAACCTTGGTTGGTGTAAAAAGGTCTTCTGGCAAAGTAGTTGGTCACTCTAAATGCTTAGGGGGAGGTATAACATGCTCATGCCTATTTACCTCTGAAAAAATAGAATGAATATCTATTTCTTTAGTGATATCTGGGGGCTGTTGACCCGTAGGAAATTTATTATGAATATAATCTAATATAACCTTAATATCTTCTTTAGTGGCATATTGGGCATACTCTTTTAGCACATACCCTAATTGTCCACTAGGTTCAATGGTTGCTGTTTTCACATCACTAATCCTAGAGATGCTATCTTGGCGTAACCGCATTTCTAATTGGTCAACGGTGATTCGCAATTTTTTTAGATTCTTTTCAATGATTTCTCCATTCTCTATAACATCTATTCCTTTTCCAGTTAAGAAGGTTTCGAACCTATCAAATTTGATCTGCAATCGTTCTATTGTTATTAAGACTAATACTAGTAATAATGCGATTAAAAAGGTTATCCAAATGTTTTTTTCGGTTACTGGCTGAATAATTAAATTCCCTATAGATATCATGAGGACTGTTTGTGCAACTGTCAGTTGAGAAATGGATTTTCTTCCAGCTAATCGCAAAATAAGAAACCCAACAATCACAATAAGTACCGCTTTCCAAATCCAATCTAAATCCAAGACAAGTGCCTCCTAATGTAACTTCTTACTAATTAGCCTAACAAATAAATGACAATTTATTCAAATCCCTACGTAGTCATATCTATTTCCTTTTATTTTAGTGTCTCCAATGGTATGCATTTTTTGCTTAGATCGAATTTTGTAACGTAAGATAAACTTGCTTCCGTCTTTCATTTGCATAGTAAATTCAAAGTTATTCCATTAAAGTGCGCGAACCTGTTACAAGGATCAACGCTCATTTTATATTAATCAGGGTGTAGGATATCAATTGGTGGAATTTATAGATTATGAAATAATTGGTATTAAGCAATTGGGCAGTTTACTTGAATAAGCGGTGTTCTGTTTTAAGTAAATTAAGGAGGAGTAGTACATGGAACATACTTTACAACATAAGAATGTGAAATCTTATATTAAGGTATTATTGTTAGTCTTAACAATTTTAATAGGGCAGATTCAAAAATAAGGGAGGTAGAATTCGATGACAAACAGAGTGAAAAAAGAATTAATTTCACTCTCCATATTCTTAGTTGTTGTTGTGGCTTTCCTATCAGGATGGTATGTAATTAAACCAGATTATCGTGGTAAAGTTGGAAAATTAGAAGAGAATAAATTTATCCTATACCCTACGAAAGTAAATCCAGAAGAGGAACCGTTTACTCCTGAAATATATTTTTTAAAGAATACTAAAGTATCAGGAAAATTAAGTAGCATTAAAGATTTGGACGAAAATCAAGAGGTTAAAGTATGGATAGAAATATTTGAAGGGCAGTACATTGCAAAAAAAATTAAAATTACTAAAAAATAGCGTCACTTTACAGGTTTTCCTTATTTTCCTTTTAGTATCCAAAAACCAAATAAAATAATCGTAATACCCAATGCCGTGCGCCAATTAGGAAATTCTTTAAAAAATATGTATCCAATTACAACACAAACTAGGATTTCCATTCCTTTTGATACAATAAGGGAAAAGGTTAAGTTACCTACGACTTTTGTTAAATATTTGATACCGTATCCAATCATCATACTAGCAGACAGGAAAAGAGGAATAAGTTTAATATAGTACCATAAAGTATGGAAAAAATTAGAGTCAATGTGCTTAGTTTGGTAAGCGTAAATAGTATTAATAATCAATAACCCACTTAACATTAAGAAAAGAGACAGTATAATCATAAATGTTGTTCTCCAATTAAACTTGTTTTTAAAATTTTGCCCAAATGCAAAATTTTTATGTAAGGTGAAATTGAAATTACTCATGTAGTAATTTAATCGTTTATAATTTCAAAGGCACCTACCAACTTCTTAAACACTTTGACTTTTTATGGGAGATGTTTCAGAATAAAGTGTAGATGAAGAGGTGAAACAATGACTGAAAATGTAACGAGTACAAAATGGTTTAGTGTGGCGATTCAGGCACTTGTCGTGCTTGCTAATAATGATGGCCTATGTCCGAGCGGGAAATTGGCTGAAAAACTTGATTCTAAATCTGTCTTTTTAAGAAAAATATTAAGGCATCTGGTTAAAACTAATTTAATTCAGGCCAAAGAGGGCCGGGACGGTGGCTATTTCCTTGTAAAAGACCCTAGCGAAATTAAGTTGTCCGAAGTGTATGATGCAATGAAAGCAGAAACATTTCCTAAAGGATTTTTTAATGTAGAAAGCAAAGAATGTTTTGCTCCCACTACTCGCGAATCCCTTTGTACATTGCGTGATGAAATGGAAGGCTGGGTCATAGCTGGTTTAAAACAAAAGACCATAGCAGACTTAATGAAAAAGTGAAACATAGCTGTTTTGCTTTTTTATTTTGTCTGCATTAACTGTAGTTGACAAAGGAACAGTTAACGTCATATACTGTTCTTGTAGAAAATACAGTTAAAGGGGAACTAAATATGTCTAAGAACACGATGAGTAAAGAAGAATATTTAAATAAAGTAAAAGAAATTGATACAACCAAAGAAGCGCCTAAGCAGTTGGAAGATACAGACTTTCTGACAGTCGCAAAAGAACGCCGTTCAGTAAGACAATATGATCCTGAATTCAAATTGGATAAAAATGAAATCTTGGAGATTCTAGAAACAGCTACGTTAGCACCGTCTTCGAGTAACCTTCAACCATGGAGATTTTTAGTTATTGAAGATCAAAAGGAAAAAGAGCGTTTGTTGCCAATCGCAAATAATCAGCAACAAATTGTGGATGCATCCGTTGTTATAGCTGTTCTTGGAGACCGCGAAGCATACAAAAATGCTGACCGCATCTATAGTGCAATCGCTGAAAAGGGAAGAATGCCAAAAGATGTGAAAGACATGTATGTGAACAGTATTCTTGATGGGTACGGAAACTTCACAAAAGATCGCTTAGCGAAAATTGCTCACATTGATGGTGGCCTTGTTGCAATGCAATTAATGCTGGCAGCAAAGGCTAAAGGCTTAGATACAGTTCCAATGGGCGGTTACGATGAAGCGCAATTCGTAAAAGCATTCAATGTTCCGGAAAATTATGAGGCCATTATGTTAATTTCATTAGGTAAAGGTGCGAAAGCAGGATTTGAGAAAACACGTCTTCCGCTTGATGAGGTTGTAAGCTGGAATAGATATTAATTAAAAAGAGTGCACATTTTCATTTGAAGATGTGCACTCTTTCTATATTATTCATTGATTTGTTGTTGGACCTGTTGGATCTTCTGTTGAGCCTTCACAAGTTCTTCTATTGCAAAATAGCAGGCATCTGATTCTGGAGTGTTTGAACTAACTTGTTTTAAATGATGGTGTGCTTTATGAATGATATCTTGTGCTTCTTGTAATTCACTTTTAAAATTCATAAGAAAATCGTCCCTTCCATTAAAGTAGTCTATTTAAGTTTGTCCGCTCAACTCTCCTTCGTCTTTTTCAAAGGAACCTTCCCTTTAACCTCCAAGCGAAATGCTTTGAAAATGGAGAAGGCCATCATCAACAATACAAAAGTTAAAGGGAAAGCACTCACGATGATAGCAGTTTGAAGTCCTTCCAACCCACCTGAATACATTAACACAACAGCAGAGGCAGAGAGAATTAATCCCCATGTTAATTTTACAAAGAAAGGCGGATTTATATCTCCATTGGTTGTCTGCATGCCCAACACAAAAGTGGCAGAGTCTGCGCTCGTAATAAAAAAGGTAGCAATCAGCAGAATGGTAATAATTGATAAAAAGGTACCGAAAGGTAGTAATTTGTAGACGTAAAAGAGACCAGCTTCAAAACTTTGAGCGGAGACTTTGGCCCCTTCGAATAGCTCCATATGAATGCCGGTTCCTCCGAAGACACTGAACCAAAATGCGCATACAAGTGTCGGAACCAATAACACTGCAATGACAAACTCCCTAACAGTTCGTCCTTTAGATACCCTCGCGATGAACGTCCCGACAAAGGGTGACCAGGAAATCCACCACGCCCAATAGAAGATTGTCCAGCCTTCAATCCATTCGGCATTTTCCTTATTGAATGGGGCAAGACGAAGTCCCATGCTTGGAAGATTCTGAATATACTCCCCGAGAGTGGTGGTAAATAAATTTAACAAAAAGGTTGTAGGGCCAATGAACAACATAGTAAACAATAAAAGCGTAGCCAAAATCATATTGGTGTTACTTAAGTATTTAATCCCTTTGGATAGGCCTGTTCCTGCTGAAATAATAAATAGAACGGTCACAATTGCCATGATAGTCAGTTGAATGGCAAAGTTATTTGGAATGCCAAATAAGTAGTTCAGTCCGCCATTAATTTGTTGTGCACCTAAACCGAGGGATGCACATACACCGAAAACGGTAGCAAAAACGGCAACAATATCTACTGTCTTTCCTATAGCTCCATTTGTTTTCTCCCCTAATATAGGGTATAAAGTAGCACTCATTAATCCCGGGGCGTCTTTTCTAAATTTGAAATACGCGATGGAAAGAGCGATTGTCGCATAGATGGCCCATGCATGAAATCCCCAGTGTAGAAATGTGTAACGAAGACCTAATTTTGCAGAGGCAGCAGTTCCGCCTTCCCCAAGTGGAGGAGTGGCGAAATGAGAAATCGGTTCTGCGACTCCATAGAAAACTAGTCCAATTCCCATCCCAGCACTGAAAAGCATCGCAAACCAAGTCAAGGTAGAGTAATCTGGGAGATCTTTGTCCTTTCCAAGCTTTATTTTGCCGTATTTACTAAAAATAAGAAACAGGGCAAATAAAAGAAAGAAAGTAGCCGCCAGTTGATAGAACCAGCCAAAAACATTTAGAATGAAGGAGTTTGCCTGTTCCATTCCTTTACTGAATGGCTCTGGGAAAATAACCCCAATTAGTACAAACAAAGCAGCAATGATAACGGAAATCCAAAAAACTTTACCGATTCCTTTCATAACAACCACGCCTTTCCTATGTAATCCTTTCGCTAGCATTCCCTAAATTACTTCATTCCTTTCAAATTTAATTTACTTCTTCTTTCAATATCCTTCGCATAGGTTGTACAAGATGCTCTAATTGTGCAGCTGCAAGAGGGAGGACAAAAGGATCATGAAAAAAATATTAAGTCATTTCGACCCGTCCGTTCTATCCATGGCAGGGATTCGAATCTTTTCCGGGTTATTAGAAATTACCGCTGCCATCATCATGCTCAGTCTAAATGATGTAAAAAAAGCAATAGTGGTGAACTCGATGTTAGCTGTTGTAGGGCCCCTCATTTTTATTTCCACCATGATGATAGGTTTGATCAGCATGGCTGATGAGATTTCCTTTTCAAAAATGATCTATATAGCGATTGGGCTGGGGTTTATCTTATTTGGGATCTATAAATGAGAAATTGTATTCCGTTGTTATATATTGTCCAAGCGCGCATACATTGTAAGTAATAATAGGACAAGAAGGGGATCTGTATGCTTGCAAGTATTAAGACCGTTTTACCGCCGGAAATAACCGGTGTAATTGATACACTTTCACCACCGTTACTAGAGAGAATGGAAGAAATTCGAGTTCGCGTGCATCGCCCCTTGGAATTGATAATAGGTGGAGACCCCTATTTTCCGTCGTATACAGTGACTCCAACGGATGCTATTCACATTTTGAACAAAATTAGTAAGCATTCCATCTATGCGCTGGAAGAAGAGCTCAAACGTGGATATATCACTATTACTGGGGGACATCGTGTTGGACTAGCTGGAAAAGTGATTACAGAACAAGGGAAAGTGAAGGCTATCCGCGACGTATCCTCCTTTAATATCCGTATAGCCAAACAAAAAATTGGAGTTGCTGAACCTTTGATGCCATACCTTTATGAAAAAGGTAGATGGTTAAGCACAATGGTAATTGGGCCACCACAAACAGGAAAGACAACATTATTAAGGGATTTGGCAAGAATGATGAGCTCAGGCTGTGAGGAAAAGCGAGTGGCATCATGCAAAGTGGGGATTGTGGACGAACGTTCTGAAATAGCGGGTTGTGTACATGGAATTCCTCAACATGACTTGGGACAAAGGGTAGATGTGCTCGATGGTTGTCCGAAGGCGGAAGGGATGATGATGATGATTCGTTCCATGAGCCCTGATGTCATCGTAGTCGATGAGATAGGAAGAATGGAAGACAGTGAGGCAGTGATGGAAGCCGTCAATGCAGGAGTGGGGCTTCTCATGTCTGTTCATGCTTTTTCTTTTGAGGAATTAAAAAGCAGACCTAGTCTTAGGGAAATCTTATCATACCGGGCAGTAAAACGGTTCGTGGAACTGACGAGATCCAATGGACCAGGCTCCATCAAGAGAATAGTTAATGAGGTGGGGGAAGAGATCTTCCGGGAAGAGGGTGTGAGAAGATGATCAAGTTAGTTGGAGCAGTTTTAATTCTCGTGGCAACTTCCTGGGCAGGTTTTGAAGCAGCAAGGCACCTGACAGAAAGGCCAAGACAACTAAGACAGTTGAAGGTAGCATTGCAATCGCTTGAAGCTGAAATCATGTATGGTCACACTCCACTAGCGGAAGCGACCAAAAATATCTCCAGCCAATTGGAAAAACCACTTTCATGGTTTTTTGAAAGTTTCGCCAATAAATTAGATAAAGCAAGTCTTACAGTAAAAGAAGCCTGGCAAGAAAGCTTAGATGATGTTTGGAAAAACACCGCATATAAAACGGCTGAACTCGAAATCATGAAACAGTTCGGCGAAACACTCGGCCAACACGACCGCTATACCCAACAAAAGCACATCCAACTGGCACTAACCCACTTAGAACGCGAAGAACTAGAAGCCCGCGACAAACAAAACCGCTACGAAAGAATGGTCAAAAGCCTCGGAGTACTATCAGGATTACTGCTGGTGATTTTACTGATTTAGCATGACAAAAGGTAAATGGTAGTTGTAAATAATTGAAATCTATTAGCTGTGGATTGAAGCAAATGACGAAGACTCCAGCGGGGGAGTAGCGATATTGTTGAGACCCCGCAACGAAGTGAGGAGGCTCAAGGTCACCCCGCGGAAAGCGAAGTCATTTGCGGAAATCAACGACTGAACTAAAGAAAATTCCCCAAAAGCAAACCGTAAAAAATAGGAGGAGCGTCCATGGGCATTGAAGTAGACGTAATATTCAAAATCGCCGGCATCGGCATCGTTGTAGCCTTCCTGCACACCGTGCTAAAACAACTCGGCAAAGAAGAATACGCACACTGGGTAACCCTACTCGGATTCATTTACATTCTTTTTATGGTAGCAAGCATCGTCGACGATCTATTCAAGAAGATAAAATCGGTATTCCTGTTCCAATGATAAGGGGTGTTGACCTATCGAGATTCTCCAAATAGTAGGTCTAGGCTTAATTGCCACCTTTCTTGCATTAGTAGTAAAAGAGCAAAAACCGACATTTGCCTTTATGCTAGTTGTATTTGTCGGCTGTGCGATTTTCTTATTTTTAGTAGAGCAAGTGTTTGATGTTATTAGAATGCTTGAGAGGATTGCTATTAATGCCAATGTCAATTTGATTTATGTCGAAACCATACTGAAGATTGTTGGAATCGCCTACATCGCTGAGTTTGGTGCACAAATCACAAAGGACGCCGGCCAAGGAGCCATCGCATCCAAAATTGAATTGGCCGGAAAGATATTAATTTTGGCAATGGCCATTCCCATTTTGACCGTCATCATCGAAACCATCATTAATCTCATTCCTTCTTAAAATGAACCTTCAGAGGGGAGCAAATCAATGAAACTCATTCTTGCAATCATTGCAGCCGTGTTGATCCTACTGTTCATTCCATTTGAAATAGTACAAGCCTCACCCTCTTCGCCGTCAGAATTAGTAACAGAACAAATAGAAGGAATTGATGTAGAGGAAATCAAGGTGTACTGGGAAGAAGTGATGGAAGAGTACGGAGGATTTTTGCCAGAAAGCCAAAAAGGCTCATTCATGGAATTTGTAAAAGGGGACAAGTCCTTTTCCTTAGAAGAATGGTCAAAAGGGTTCCTAAAATACTTATTCCATGAACTCCTAGCAAACGGAAAACTACTTGGCAGTCTGATCTTACTCACCATCTTCAGCATGTTCCTACAAACCCTTCAAAATGCTTTTGAGCAAAAAACAGTCAGTAAAGTCGCCTATAGCGTTGTGTTCATGGTTCTGATCATCATCGCGCTCAACAGTTTTCATATCGTTATCTCGTATACACTAGAAGCAATAACCGGCATGACAGGGTTCATCATAGCCTTAGTGCCACTTCTCATCGCTCTCATTGCCTCTTCAGGAGGATTGGTATCGGCAGCTTTTTTCCATCCAATCATTTTATTTTTAATGAATACAAGCGGTCTGCTTATTCAATATGTCGTGCTTCCACTGTTGTTTCTTTCAGCCATTTTAAGTATTGTCAGCACGTTAAGTGAACACTACAAAGTAACCCAACTTGCACAGTTACTCCGAAATGTAAGTATCGGAATTCTAGGAATCTATTTAACGGTATTCCTTGGTGTTATCTCTGTGCAAGGTGCAACGGCAGCGGTGACAGATGGAATTGCCATTCGTACCGCCAAATTTGTGACGGGAAACTTTATTCCTGTAATCGGCAGAATGTTTACAGATGCCACAGATACCGTAATTACAGCCTCTGTGTTATTAAAAAATACAGTCGGGATCCTTGGAGTGGCGACTTTGATTTTATTAGCTGCATTCCCGGCAGTGAAGATCCTATCAATTGCTATTATTTATAAACTTGCCGCGGCGCTTCTTCAACCACTGGGTGGCGGCACCGTCATAAAATGTCTCGATATTATCAGCAAAAGCATCATCTACATTTTTGCTGCACTGGCTATTGTCTCCTTTATGTTCTTCTTAAGCATCACGGTCATCATAGCATCAGGAAATATTACCGTGATGGTCAGGTAAGGGGGGAGAGTATGAGTTACTTAACAGAATGGATCACCAGTATCATCCTATTTATTCTTTTAGCAACGGTAGTAGAAATGTTACTTCCTAATTCTTCCATGCAGAAGTATACGAAGCTAGTAATTGGACTTCTACTGATTGTCGTCATTCTAACTCCCATCCTGAAGCTCCTTTCCACAGATATGGATGAACTTTTTGCCAAAATGACCACGCATTCTTCCTACACATCAAAAGAAAACACAGAAAATTTAATAGAAATGAAGAAAAAAGAAATACAAGCCTCCCATGCTGCATACATTTTAAATAAAGCGGCTGTCCTAATGAAAGAAGATGTGGAGGAGGAGTTGAGAGAAAACTATGGTGTAACCGTGAAAGACTTGCAAGTTGTCGTAAAAAATGAGGACCAGCTTACCGAATTGCCTATTGAAGAAAATATAGAATCCGTTGTGATTCTACTGGAACAAGCGGAAGACGAGACAGCCATTCAAGTTGTAAAACCTGTTCAAATTGACACCTCCAGACAAAAGGAACCAGCTCCTTCCTCAAAAGAAGAAGGAAAAATAGCAAATTTCCTAGCAGATCGTTGGCAACTACAACCAACCAATATTTCAGTAGCAGTCGAAGGGGGGGATTAGTACAAGGTGGAAAAGAAAAACCAAGCATTCATTCCATGGCTAAAATCTCTGCTTACCAATCAGTCAAAAGATAAAAAAGCAAAATACCAATACATGACGGTCATACTCGTCCTTGGTGTAGGATTTATCTTATTTGGAAATCTGTTCTTCGGAGGAGACAGTGCAACTTCTCCTGGCGGCGGGGTTCTGCCAGCCATGAAGCAGGAAGAACCGAAAGATGAACCGGTATTTGGACAAAATGACGATGCCAACGCACCTTCTACTATCTCTGATTACGAGGCAAGCTTTGAGAATCAGCTGAAAGATGCACTTGAGGCAATTACCGGAGTTAATGACGTTTCTGTCGTCGTAAATATCGATGCCTCCGAAAAGAAAGTCTTTCAGACAAACAAAACCACCTCACAGCAAACAACGGTCGAAACTGACCAGCAAGGTGGGAAACGCGATGTCACTGATACCTCAGAAGAAGAACAAGTCCTCGTCATCAGGAAAAATGAACAAGAAATTCCGGTCGTAGCCGAAACCAAAAAACCGGTCATACGCGGAGTTCTGATTGTAGCAAAGGGCGCTGAAAATATACATGTAAAACAAATGATCTTGGATGCTGTCACTAGAGTGCTAGACGTACCACAGCACAAAGTAGCAGTACTTCCAAAAAAATCCGAGGGGGAATAATTCGTGTTATTAAAAAAACAAACCGTTTGGTTACTAACTATGTTAAGTCTCGTATTTGTCCTATCTGCTTACTATTTTATCGGTGATCAACAAGCCGGCGAACAACTGGCAAATGACGCCACAGAACAACCAGCAGCAACTGAAACCGCTGAAAATCACGGCGGGGAAGAAGGCGAAGCAGCTGGCACTGATGAAGAAGAAGGAACTGAAGGTGCGGAAGGCGTTGAAGGCGAAGAAGCTACAGAGGAAGATGGCAGTGCTGTAGTAAAATACATCTCATCTGATGAGACATTAGCTGAAATGCGCTATGAACTGGAAAACCTTCGCAGCGCTCACCGTGCAGAATTAAAAGAAATGATGGCAAGTACAGATCTACCAGCAGAAGAAATCTCCAAAGCAGTTGACCAATACAACGAACTTGCACAAATCTCTGAAAAAGAATTAATCCTAGAATCCACAATCCGTTCCCATAAGGACGTAGAAGATGCACTTGTTCGCGTAACAGACGGCAAAATCCGAGTAACAGTCAAAACAGCCACTCACTCACCACAAATGGCAAACGACATCTACCACATGGTACGCCAAGAATTCAAAGATGTACGTAACGAAGACATCGCATTCGACTTCCCACCAGTAACGGAAGAAGGCGGCGAATAATAGAAGTTTGGCAAAGTGCCGAAGCCCAGGGAATTGTGGGGCTTCGGTTTTTGTATTATAGATAATAGACTCTTTTACTGGTGTTGCCTGAATAGGATAAACCTGATGAAAGTAGTAAACGTCTAGCAGTGCGCTCTTTTGTTATTCCTGTTATTATTTGAAACTCGGAAACAGTAATAGTGGGGCTGATTAATAACTTATAATCTTGAAGAAGATTGATATGTGCATGTTTACATGTGCTGTTACATTTAAGGCAACCCCAAGCACCAAAAATTTTCTCGCAACCAATATAATTACACTTCTGGCACTGCACGCCTTTTAGTATACAATCTGAAGTTACTCCATAATCTTTCTCCAAATCTATAAAAGTGACGGGCTCGTTCTTTTTGATAATTAGGGAGGAAAGTTTACGTAGCCCTTTAGCGTCCCACATAACTTTAGTGTGTTTTTTTGTGAACTCTGTAACCTTGAATTCTACTCCTGAATTGCGAACTACCATGTTCTTAACGAGATTGGGGTGCGAGATACATTTAATCTCTGCCCTTGAGTTCGCAATGACTACTAAACTTTCAAATGGACCAGGCTGGATTTTATAGTCTTTTAACCAAGTTTTGAATTTAGTGAGTTGATTTTGTACCTGGATAATGGGATCGGAGTAGGTGATAGTTTTATCCACTTCATTTTCGGTGAATTTTTGAATGAGTTGTTGGAAGGCCGGGTCAAATTCGAGGGTGCCTCTCATATACTTAGCATCTAATATGAGGAAAAAAGTAGGAAAGATTAAAAGTGTGTCAATTTGAAAGTGATGTCCTTTAAAAGGTAGCCTTATATCTTGTAAAACATAAAACTCTCCTTCAACGTCTGGGAGCAATTCCAAATAGTAATTAAGTGACTCTTCTCCTTTAAAACCAGCTATGTTTTTACCGAGATCTGATTTTATTTTCGGTAACATGGGGTGAGAATGTGGGAGGCGCCGACTTAAGGCTTCTAACACTTTGATTTTTAAAGACATTTCGCGTTCTTTCAAAATGATCATAGGCATACAGCTCCTTTTTCTTTCAGATGTTACTATTTTTGACATTGAGGTAGCTTTTTCCTGCAAAACTTGTCAAATTTTCTGGGAACCTTTTGTATTGGGGTGGAGGTTTTATTAGAAAGCTTTTAGCAAATTAATCTTTTGAACTTTTGGTGCAAAGTTTTGAGGATTTCGCGGAAAAACCTAAGAAATGAGGGTATTTTAGGAGTGTTTAAAATGGTTCGGACAAATTACTTGTGACTTCGGACAATTTCATACTGATTTGGACGGGTGTTCGGACAATTAGGTGTGGTAGTTCGGACAAGAATTGGGGGTGTTTGGTCATTTGAAAAACAGGTTCGGTCAACTTTCTTGAAACTTCGGACAACTATGCAAAATCTTCGGCCAACTTTCGTGAATCTTCGGCCAACTTTCGTGAATCTTCGGTCAACTTCCGGTAAACTTCGGACAATTTGTGAAAATCACATATTGGGGACGGGCTGCTGCCTAAATTTTATGGGAGATGAAAGTGAAATTTGAGAAAAAATCATAAAATGCAGACGTTTTGAGCGCGTTTAAAATGGTTCGGACAAATTACTGTTTCGAAAAACTTCGGTCAAAACCCGAAAAACTTCTGACACTCTGCAAAGTCACCTAAGAAGTTAACAATATTCCTTGCATATCAGCATCACCATGTGCAAAACCTTCCACGCTAAAGTCACCAATTCCCCAACACTCCCCCTATCCACCGCAACCAAAATCCCCTATAATAAAAACTAAAGCGTTTTCATCCGCCCATCAACGTAACACGCCGAATCATACAAACTTAGCACTAGGTAATAATATCTATTACTATTTTTAGTTGAATTTCGGAAGCTTGTATCGTATGATGAATATGAACTATTTTGTTAAAATGTACATAGCAACAGCTAGGCAACAACAAGCATCATCAACGCAGCAACTAATCATCAATAGGACCAAGGAGTGAACGAAATATGTTAAAGATCCAAGAAATCAGAGAAATTATTAAGTTGATTGACCAATCCAATATAGATGAATTCACGTATGAAAATGAAGGTTCCAAAATTAATATGAAAAAGAATGCGGCGCAAACGGTCGTGAGCACGCAACAAGTAGCGGCACCTGCACTACAAGCAGCGCCACAACAACAAACTCAAGCAGCACCACAAGCACAAGCTCCAGTTCAACAAGCTGATACACCTGCAGCTGAAGCAAAACAAGAAACAGCGGCACCAAAACAGGAAGATGCGAACCTACATAAAATTACATCACCGATGGTAGGCACATTCTATGCTTCTCCATCACCAGATCAAGCGGCATACGTACAGGAAGGCGATAAAGTTGGCGAAAACTCTGTCGTTTGTATTGTAGAAGCAATGAAACTGTTCAATGAGATTGAAGCAGAAGTCAAAGGCGAAATTGTCGAGGTTTTGGTTGATAATGGCCAATTAGTAGAATATGGTCAACCTTTATTCCTTGTAAAAACAGTATAAGGAGGGGGCGACACTCATGATAAAAAAAGTATTGATTGCTAATAGAGGAGAAATAGCTGTACGAATTATTCGTGCATGCAAAGAAATGAATATTGAAACAGTGGCTGTTTATTCGGAAGCGGATAAAGAATCCCTTCATGTACAGTTGGCAGATGAAGCTTACTGTGTAGGACCAAAAACATCAAAAGACAGCTATCTTAATTTTACCAACATCATTAGCGTGGCAAAACTTACGGCGTCTGATGCTATTCACCCTGGGTATGGATTCCTTGCAGAGAATGCGGATTTTGCCGAGCTTTGCCGAGAGTGTAACATTACATTTATTGGACCAAGTCCAGAAGCAATTAGCAAGATGGGAACGAAAGATGTGGCGCGTGAAACGATGCGTAAAGCTGGTGTGCCGATTGTCCCTGGTTCCCAAGGGATCATTGAAAACATTAACGACGGCATAACAATTGCAAACGACATTGGATATCCGGTTATCATAAAAGCAACAGCTGGCGGAGGCGGTAAAGGTATCCGTGTAGCCAGAAACGAAGAGGAACTGAAAAAAGGGATCTCTATTACGCAACAGGAAGCTGCTACCGCTTTCGGTAATCCTGGTGTGTATCTGGAAAAATTCATTGAAGACTTCCGTCACGTTGAGATTCAAGTAATGGCAGATGGTCATGGTAATACGATTCACCTTGGTGAGCGTGATTGTTCTATCCAACGCCGTCTACAAAAGCTTGTAGAGGAAACGCCGTCCCCTGTACTTGACGAAGAAATACGTGCTCAAATGGGTGAAGCGGCAGTAAAAGCTGCTGAAGCAGTGGACTATATGGGTGCAGGTACGATAGAATTTATTTATGACTATCAAGATAGAAAATTTTACTTCATGGAAATGAACACCCGTATCCAAGTAGAGCATCCTGTTACAGAAATGGTGACAGGGGTGGATCTTATCAAGGAAATGATTCGGGTTGCATCAGGAGAAACTTTATCTCTTAAGCAAGAAGATGTTGTTTTCAACGGCTGGTCGATTGAGTGCCGTATCAATGCTGAAAATCCTGAAAAGAACTTTATGCCTTCCCCAGGGAAGATTGAAATGTATCTTCCTCCAGGTGGTCTAGGTGTTCGAGTGGATTCGGCTGTTTACCCTGGTTACAGCATACCGCCATATTACGATTCCATGGTGGCAAAGCTGATCACTTATGGAGCAACACGTGAAGAAGCTGTATCACGAATGAAACGTGCGTTAAGTGAATTTATTATTGAAGGCGTTCATACTACGATTCCTTTCCATCTGAAACTAATGGATCACGAAAAGTTCAAAGATGGGGACTTTAATACGAAATTTCTTGAGAAATATGATGTCATGAATTCTTAACTATTTTAGGAGGGTTAATTATGAGCGAAAGAAACTTATTGGAAATGGAAAACAACAATTCACTTGGAAAAGTTGAAATTGCTCCTGAAGTCATTGAAGTTATTGCAGGTATCGCTGCTTCCGAAGTGGAAGGTGTCATGGCGATGCGCGGAAACTTTGCTGCTGGTGTGGTTGAGAGACTTGGGAAAAAGAATCACGGGAAGGGTGTTAAAGTAGACCTTTCCGAAGAAGGCATTAAAGTAGATGTATTTTGTGTGATGCAGTTTGGCATTTCTATCCCGACAGTTGCACAAAAAGTACAAGACAACATTCGTCAAGCATTGTTGAATATGACCGCTTTGGAAATTACAGAAGTTAATATTCATGTTGTCGGCGTACAATTTGAAGCACAAAAGAATGAAGTGGAAGTAGAACAAGAAATTTAATAGTACGTTACCTTGTAGGCACTCTCATTAGAAGGGTGTCTACAATTTTTTTGTTTGGGAAATTACCATGCCAAGTTTCCCTTGTGTTCCCTCACATAATTAGGTACAATTTTAGTCGCTACTTTTAACTGGACTTTATTGAAAAGTATAGTAGGGTAGTATCTCGGTAAAGATGAAACTGACATTATTAAATAGAAGAATTAGACTTTTCAAGCTCCCCCAGAGCAAATGATGAAAACGGTTAATTCCGAACATTTGATGAAAGTATGAACATTTTGTATGTAATTTAGTCGAAAAACGAATGAAAAACATGTGTTTTTTTATAAAAATGTGCTATTATCTTTTTATACTAGTATAGGCACGATAAGGAGATCGAACAATGAAACGTAGTGAATCAAGAGAAAAGGCGCTTCAAGCCATTTTTCAAATGGATTTAAGTGATATTGCGCCTGATGAAGCAATCACAAATGTATTAGAAGAAGGGGAAAGACCGGATGATTTCCTAAGCAGTATCGTGTTTGGCACGAAAGAGCATCAGGAGGAAATCGATTCCACGTTGAAATCCCATTTGGAGAAGTGGTCACTTGACCGTCTTGGAACAGTGGACCGCACCATTCTTCGCATGACTGTTTTTGAAATGATGTTTGTCGAAGAAATTCCGGTTAATGTCAGCATGAATGAAGCGATAGAGCTTGCTAAAACATTTGGTGATGACAAATCAAGCGGTTTTATTAACGCAGTTCTATCTAAAGTAAAAACTACGATTGAAAATAATGCATAAGTAGTAGCATAAAAGGGGGAGCTATTCATGTCAGCAGTTATCGTATCAGGTAAAGATCTTGCAAAGGAAAAGAGAGCTTTTATTAAAGAAAAGGTATCTGAGCTACATACGGAAAAGAATATCCAACCAAGCTTGGCTGTAATTTTGGTGGGAGAGGACCCTGCTTCTCAATCCTATGTTAGAGCGAAAGAGAAAGCTTGTGAAGAAGCTGGAATTAACAGCATTCTAGAAAAATACCCAAGTTCAATTACGCAAGACGAATTGCTGGAAAGAATCACTCATTTTAACGGTGATGCTTCAGTGCATGGCATTCTGGTGCAATTACCTTTGCCTGATCATATAGATGAACTGGCTGTTATTGAACATATTTCCCCTGGTAAAGATGTGGACGGGTTTCATCCTGTTAATATCGGTAGAATGATGATTGATCAGAAATCATTTCTCCCTTGTACGCCATATGGAATTGTGGAAATGATTAAATCACTCGACGTTTCTATTTCTGGTAAGCATGTCGTTGTTATTGGAAGAAGTAATATAGTAGGGAAGCCGGTAGGGCAATTGCTCCTAAAAGAGGATGCCACTGTTACTTACTGTCATTCTCGTACAAAGGATTTAGCTTCCATTACCAAACAGGCAGATATCTTAATCGCTGCAGTTGGGCGTGCAAAATTGATTGGGCCTGAATATGTAAAAGATGGCGCAATTGTAATTGATGTAGGTGTCAACAGACTTGAGACAGGTAAACTGTGTGGAGATGTGGATTTTGAAGCGGTGAAAGAAAAAGCGAGCTATATCACACCTGTTCCTGGAGGGGTCGGTCCGATGACAATTACGATGTTGTTGCACAATACTCTACAATCAGCACAAAACGAGGCGTGTGAAAACAAGACGTTTTCCAGTTAATATGGTATCTTAGAAGATGGATGGGACTTAAGGTTCTTCCGTCTTTTTTTCGTATTACCATGCTTCAAAAAGGAGTTAACTATTATGAGTGAACGCAGGTACTTAACGGTTACTGCTCTAACAAAATACATAAAAAGAAAGTTTGATGTGGACCCTCATTTGCAAGATGTATGGCTGAAAGGGGAGATTTCCAATTTCAAGCAACATAGTAGAGGACATATGTACTTCACGCTAAAAGACCAAAACGCTCGACTCCAGGTAGTCATGTTTGCCGGGCAGAATCGCAACCTTGCCTTTAAACCGCAAGAAGGGATGAAGGTCCTTGTTCGTGGTGAAGTAACGGTCTATGAGGCAAATGGGTCCTATCAGATGTACATAAAAGAAATGCAGCCAGATGGGGTTGGTAGTCTGTTCTTAGCTTATGAGGAGTTGAAAAAGAAGCTTTCCCAGGAGGGGTTGTTTTCTCCTGACTACAAAAAAACGCTGCCAAAATATCCGCGTGCTGTCGGAGTAATCACCTCCCCAACAGGTGCTGCTGTCAGAGACATCATCACCACGTTGAAAAGGAGATATCCACTAACGAAAATACTTGTTATTCCTGCTCTAGTCCAGGGTATGAATGCCGCCCCATCTATCGTTAAGGCTATTCAAACCGCCAACAAACTTCCTGAACTCGATGTACTTATCGTTGGGCGTGGTGGAGGTTCGATTGAAGAGTTATGGGCTTTTAATGAAGAAGTCGTGGCTAGAGAAATTTTTGCCTCCAAGCTACCGATTATTTCAGCAGTTGGACATGAAACAGACTTTACGATAGCTGATTTTGTAGCGGATATGCGTGCCCCTACCCCAACGGCAGCGGCAGAATTGGCTGTTCCGCATATAAACGAATTGATGGAGAGACTTTCTGACCGTAAATTCCGATTACACAGGGCTTCCAACAAGTTAATGCAACATTATAAGGACAGGTTGACAGCTTTACAAAAGTCGTATGCGTTCAGGTTTCCGAAAAACCTATACGCTCAAAAGCAACAAGATCTTGACCGTACCATGGATAATTTAGAAACGGCGATGAAAAGAATGTCAGAACGCAAGCTTGATAAGTGGGAGCAACTTTCGGGAAGGCTTGCTAGAAACCATCCGAAAAAGCAATGGGAAGCAGATAAACTTACACTTGAACAGCAGACGAAATTGCTAACGAGGCAGATGCAACAAACACTTCAAAAGAAACAATGGGAATTTCAACATAAACTTTCCAAAATGGACGCCTTAAGTCCGCTTAAAATCATGAACAGGGGTTACAGCCTTGCATACCAGGAAGATGGTACTATTATAAAAAATGTAAATCAGGCAGAAAAAGGAGATACCATTCAAGTTCACCTTCAAGATGGCCGATTAGAATGTGAAATACAAGAAGTGAAGGAGCGAAAAGGAAATGACTGAAAAAAAGGAAGTTACATTTGAAGAAGCAATGAAAGATTTGGAAAACATTGTGGAAAAGCTTGAAGAGGGAGATGTTCCATTAGAAGAAGCCATTTCTTTTTACAAAGAAGGAATGAAATTGTCCAAGCTTTGTCATGACAAGCTTTCACATGTAGAGTCAGAAATGGAACAGATATTAAAAGAAAATGGCGAATTGGAGTCATTCCAAGTACAGGAGGATGAAGCTTAATTGTCACAGCTAATGGATCTACAAACTTTTATGAAAGATAGAAAGAAATTTGTGGAGGATGCCCTCTATTCCTATATGAATTCTGTTGAAGCACCAGAAGTTTTATTGGAATCCATGAATTATTCCTTGAAGGCAGGCGGAAAAAGACTTCGACCTTTGTTAGTGCTTGCAACGTTAAAGTCTTTTGGGAAACCTGAAGAACTCGGTATGCCAGTAGCTTGTGCTGTAGAGATGATACACACCTATTCTTTAGTGCATGATGATCTTCCGAGTATGGATGATGATGACTTCAGACGCGGAAAGCCTACTAATCATAAAGTGTATGGTGAAGCGATGGCAATACTGGCTGGTGATGCCTTGCTCACCCATAGCTTTGAGGTGATGGAGGACCTTTTAAATCTAGATGTCCAGCCAATGAAAGTCGTCACCCTCATGAAGGAATTAGCCAAAGCCTCCGGACCAAGAGGAATGGTTGGAGGACAGGTTGCGGATATGGAAGGAGAAGGAAAACTACTTTCACTTCAAGACCTTGAATATATACATAGAAACAAAACAGGAAAACTACTGGGCTATAGTATAGTGGCAGGTGCAATACTCGGGGATGCTACAGAAGAGCAAATTGCCAAGTTAGAGCAATTTGCCGACCACTTGGGCCTTGCATTCCAAATTAGAGATGACATTCTGGATATTGAAGGGGATGCGTCTAAAATTGGCAAGCCTGTAGGATCAGATACCCTTAACGAAAAAGTGACCTATCCTTCTCTACTAACCATGAATGGGGCAAAAGAAAAGTTGGAATATCATATTAATGAGGCGAAGCAAATTCTAGCTGACATTCCGTTAGAGTCGGATCTTTTGGTGCAACTTTGCGATCTAATTGCCAAAAGGGACCATTAATCGACAAAAGTAGCAGTCAAAATTGAGCATTTCCTCTTTTTGTGGTATAGTATATGGTACAAATGAGTGGTGCAGTATTCTAGTCAGTCTACCTTTTCTGAAGGCGGGCCTAAAAATCCGCTAAAGGGCACATCGATGAAGTTCCTTGTGTCGGCTTGAGGCGCCCAGCCTTGGGTTGATGCTGGGAGTTAAGGTAGTAGGGCGATCCACAATGGCATGTGGGCGAAGACCCTACTTCCGTGGAGGCCCATTCTCACGCTTGTTTATCCCCTAGGGGAGCAAGTGGTGAAATGGTGATAAACCTGCTATATGTCTAACTGGGTTAGGCATATACAGCGTAGCCTGCCTTGAGTGGAGTCGGAGGGGATTATGGTAGGGGATTTTTTCACTAGGCCGGTGAATCTATCTATGTATTCCATATGAAATCCGTTCTGCAAAAGAGGCTAAGACAAGGTTTAAGGGCTGTAGAGGAAAACTCCTAGACTGTTCTAAATATAAGACATGTATTGGGGATTATAGTGCGGACTAAGTGGTAATCCAGTCTAGTCGATGGCGACACGGCTAAGGCAGGTTTAAAGGGAAACCGCCAGTATGGCGACATCTGGTACTTGCTTGGGAAAACCTACTGGACCTAAGCCGCAGTTTTTACTCAGTGCATGACCACTTATACATAAAACTATTGAAGTTTGGTGGACTAATAATTATTGTCTATAATAAAATGTAGGATAACTACAAAAGCTTACTTATATAGAGTTGGGATTTTATACTATGGTTAATAAATGGAAAGATGCAATAAATTGGAGTTTAGCTATCGCCGTTATCACACTCGTGTTAGCGGCTATTTTTTCAATCGTTTCCACCTATCTGCTCTCAGGAGTAACATGGGCAATAGGAATGGTCATTGTATTTATTATCGTCTTTATCGGAATTTTTTTCGATATGCTTGGAATTGCATCCACAGCAGCAGATGAAAAACCGTTCCATGCCATGGCAGCAGAAAGAGTAAACGGTTCCAAGCAAGCCATACAGATTGTCAGGAATGCGGATCGGTTTGCAAGTTTCTGTAATGATGTTATCGGTGATATTTCTGGTATTATCAGTGGAACTGCATCAGCAATTGTAGTCATTTCCTTCACCCTTTCGGTGGGGCAAACCGAAGACTCTTTGTTCCATTATATTGTGGCAGTTGTATTCACAAGCGTAGTGGCGGCTGTTACAGTTGGGGGAAAGGCATTCGGAAAGTCGATGGCCATTCAGTATTCCACGCCTATCCTGTTTCAAGTGGGCAGGCTGTTTTATATACTAGAAAACAAATTTAATATTGTGGTCTTGAAAGAAAATAAAAAGCGTAAAAATAAGCGAAATTAGCAAGGAAAGAGAGTGATCCCTTTTGGATCTTACAAAGATTAAAAATCCGCAATTTTTAAAGAAAATGTCTATAGATGAACTGGAGAGTCTTAGTGAGGATATCAGACGTTTTCTGATAGAACAGCTCTCCACATCAGGCGGCCATATCGGGCCGAATCTTGGGGTAGTCGAACTAACTGTTGCTTTGCACAAAGTGTTTGATAGCCCTAAAGACAAGTTTTTATGGGATGTGGGTCACCAGGCTTATGTCCATAAAATTTTGACAGGAAGAGCCTGTGATTTTGGTACGTTGCGTAAATATAAAGGTCTCTGTGGGTTTCCGAAAAGGAATGAGTCTGAACACGATGTATGGGAAACAGGACATTCTTCCACCTCTCTTTCCGGAGCGATGGGTATGGCGGCTGCTAGAGACATCAAAGGAACCGATGAGTATGTGATTCCCATAATCGGGGATGGTGCCTTAACAGGTGGAATGGCACTTGAAGCATTAAATCATATTGGTCATGAAAAGAAAGACATGATTGTTATCTTGAATGATAATGAAATGTCCATTGCTCCAAATGTCGGTGCATTGCATAGTGCCCTTGGAAGAATGCGTACTGCTGGTAAGTACAATTGGGTAAAAGACGAACTGGAAGTGCTTCTTAAGAAAATACCTGCAGTTGGCGGGAAACTGGCGTCAACGGCTGAGCGTATCAAAGACAGTTTGAAATACCTTGTTGTCAGCGGGATGTTTTTTGAAGAACTTGGTTTTACGTACTTAGGACCAATTGATGGACATAATTACAACGATTTAATTGAAAATCTTAAATATGCTAAGAAGACAGAAGGACCTGTCTTAATTCATGTGGTTACGAAAAAAGGAAAAGGCTATGAGCCAGCTGAACTGGACACGATCGGTACGTGGCATGGAACAGGCCCATATAAAATTGATACAGGTGACTTCCTAAAGCCTGTTGGAGGACCGCCGGCGTGGAGTAGTGTAGTTAGTGAAACAGTTCGAAGACTTGCGCGTGAAGACGAGCGCATAGTAGCCTTGACACCTGCGATGCCTGTAGGATCTAAGCTTGAAGGTTTTGCAAAAGAATTCCCAGACCGCATGTTTGATGTTGGAATCGCAGAGCAGCATGCTGTCACGATGGCAGCAGGGCTTGCAACACAAGGAATGAAACCATTCCTGGCCATTTATTCTACTTTCCTCCAAAGAGGGTATGACCAAGTTGTGCATGATGTCTGTCGTCAAAACTTGAATGTTTTCTTCGGAATTGACCGTTCCGGTTTGGTTGGGGAAGATGGCGAAACGCATCAAGGTGTATTTGACATCGCCTTCCTAAGACATTTACCAAACATGGTACTAATGATGCCTAAAGATGAAAACGAAGGCCAACACATGGTATATACGGCAAATAAGTATGACGAAGGCCCGATTGCACTTCGCTATCCACGTGGTAACGGATTAGGTGTCAAAATGGATGAGGAGTTAAAAGAGTTGCCAATTGGATCTTGGGAAGTTCTGAAAGAAGGAACAGATGCAGTTATTCTTACATTCGGAACGACAATCGGAATGGCACTTGAAGCTGCAGATTATCTGAAAAAGGAAAACCTGTCAGTAAAAGTAGTGAATGCTAGATTTATTAAACCGATGGATGAGGCGTTGTTGCACGACCTCTTCAAGTCAGGCATACCTTTTGTAACAATTGAAGAAGCAGTTCTTCAAGGTGGATTCGGTAGTGCAGTTGTCGAGTTTGCAAGTGATAATGGCTATACGAACCGTGTGGTAAGAATGGGAATTCCGGATCGCTTCATTGAACATGGAAGTGTAAAGGAGCTGCTACAGGAAATAGATTTAACAACAGAAAAAGTAGTGGAAAATGTTAAATTGATTGCAGCTAGAAGAAAACAAAAAAGGGCTTAAGGATATATGGCGAAAAAAGAAAGAGTAGATGTACTTTTAGTGGAGCGTGGGCTTGTGGAAACACGAGAGAAGGCAAAGCGCTCCATTATGGCAGGACTTGTATATTCAAACGAACAACGGCTGGACAAACCTGGTGAAAAAGTAGCAATGGATGCACCTTTGACTGTAAAAGGCAATGTTATGCCATATGTAAGTCGAGGCGGTTTAAAACTGGAGAAAGCACTAAAAGTCTTTAACTTGGATGTGAAAGACAAGATACTTCTTGATATCGGGGCTTCTACAGGCGGATTTACGGATTGTGCACTGCAAAATGGTGCAAAGCTTAGCTACGCACTTGATGTAGGGTATAATCAACTTGCATGGAAACTCCGTCAAGATGAACGGGTAGTCGTGATGGAAAGAACTAATTTCAGATATGTTACACCGGTGGATTTAAATGAAGGCATGCCGGATTTTGCCAGCATTGATGTTTCGTTTATTTCATTGAAACTTATATTACCGGTTCTAAAAACCCTGCTTGTATCAGGCAGCGACGTAGTGGCGCTTGTTAAGCCTCAATTTGAAGCGGGAAGAGAGCAGGTCGGCAAAAAAGGTATTGTCCGTGAACCGAAGATACACGAAGCGGTGATGGATAAGATTATTGACTTCAGCTTGAAGGAAGGGTATGACGTGATGAATGCCTCTTACTCCCCGATTAAGGGAGGAGAGGGTAACATTGAATTCCTCCTTCATTTGCAATGGAATGGACATACAGAAGAAAACGCAGAAAATAATCTCGAAACTTCCATATCCGCTCTAGTTGCAGATGCGCACCTACAATTGAAGGTCGAAAAAGGGGAATAACTATTACGATGGTTGTTCCTTTTTTCTTTTACATATTGAAAGGTTTCCATTAACATAAAGCTAGGTTATATAGATTATTAAGGGGTGCCAACATGACAAAGGGCCAAAGACACATAAAGATTAGAGAACTAATTACAAACAGTGAAATAGAAACACAGGACGAGCTAGTCGATCGCTTAAAAAGCTTAGGTTTCAATGTGACCCAAGCAACCGTTTCAAGAGATATCAAAGAGCTACACCTCGTAAAAGTTCCGCTATTAGACGGTAGATATAAATACAGCCTCCCAGCAGATCAACGCTTTAATCCTCTGCAAAAACTAAAACGCTCTTTGATGGATGCGTTTGTGAAAATCGATATAGCAGGTCATATGATTGTGATGAAAACAATGCCTGGTAATGCAAATGCTATCGGTGTTTTAATTGATAATCTTGATTGGTCGGAAATCTTAGGGACTATTTGTGGTGACGATACATGTTTGATCATTTGCCGTACACCGGAGGATGCAAAAGAGTTATCTGACCGCTTTATTAATATGCTATAAAATCACGCGAGGATGTGATGATATGATTGCTGAGTTAACCATTAAAAATTTTGCTATTATTGAATCCCTTTCTGTATCTTTTGACAAAGGGTTAACAGTTTTAACCGGGGAGACCGGAGCGGGGAAATCCATTATTATTGATGCCATCCACTTGTTGGCGGGTGGAAGGGGATCACACGAGTTTGTCCGCTTTGGTGAAAAAAGAGCGGAACTAGAGGGCTTATTTCTACTTGAGGATGAAAATCACCCTGCTTATAAAGTTTGTCAGGAGCTCGGAATTGAAATAGAAGACGAAATGGTTGTTTTAAGAAGAGAAATTCATGCTACAGGAAAAAGTGTATGTCGTGTTAATGGAAAACTCGTCACCATTGCACTGTTAAGGGAAGTAGGACAAACATTAGTGGATATCCATGGTCAGCATGAACATCAGGAGTTGATGGATCCGGACTTGCATCTCTCTCTTTTAGATCAGTTTGGAGGAGCGGCAGTACAAAAGGAACTTCAAGAGTATAGAAATATTTATACTTCATTTAAGGACGTTGAGAAAAGGCTGCTAGAACTAACTGAAAACGAACAAAAGGTTGCACATCGCCTTGATTTATTACAGTTTCAAGCAGAAGAGATCAGCAATGCGCAATTAACCGTGAATGAAGAAGATGAGTTGCTCGAGGAACGGAACAAAATCAGTAACTATGAGCGCCTTTATCAATCGCTCAACAACTGTTACCATGCAATGCACGGGGAACAAAAGGGACTTGATTGGGTCGGACAAGCCATGTCTGAATCGGAAGGTCTCGAAGAAATCGATAAAAACCTTAAAGATGTTCACGAAATCATATCCAATTCTTATTATCAATTAGAGGAACTATCTTATCGTATTAGAGATGAAATAGATCAGCTAGAATTTGATCCAAACCGCCTTGATTTTATTGAAGGAAGATTAAATGAGATTAAACAGTTGAAGCGGAAGTATGGCACTACGGTTGCTGAAGTTTTGGAATATGCTTCGAAAATAGAAGAAGAGCTAGAGACGCTGCAAAACCGTGATTCGCACATACACCAGCTACAGGAGACCTTAGAGTCACTGAAACAAGATCTTGCACTTGAAGCGAAATCCTTAACTGATGCACGTAGAAAAGCTTCCGAGAAGTTGATGAAGAGCATCCATAAAGAGCTCAAAGACTTGTACCTAGAAAAAGCCATCTTTGATGTGAACATGGATGTGAAAAAAGAGAAGGCATCAGGCGAGGTCGTATTTGGTAAAAACGGCGTGGATGTTGTGGAGTTCTATTTGACAACAAACCCAGGTGAACCGTTGAAGCCAATGGCAAAAGTCGCCTCTGGCGGGGAGCTTTCGCGGATTATGCTTGCTTTGAAGAGTATCTTCTCAAGACATCAAGGTATCACCTCCATTATTTTTGATGAAGTCGATACGGGAGTCAGCGGCAGGGTGGCACAAGCTATTGCTGAGAAGATATATCAGGTTTCTGTCGATTCGCAAGTTCTTTGTATCTCCCACTTGCCGCAAGTTGCAGCTATGTCAGACACTCATCTATTCATCAGCAAGGAAGTATCCGGTGAGCGCACGAAAACCAAAGTGCGCGGACTGGATCAAGATGAAAAGGTACGTGAGATTGGCCGGATGATTTCTGGTGTGGAGATTACTTCGTTGACGAAGGAGCATGCACGGGAGTTGTTGGAGATTGCAGGGAGTATTAAGCAAGGGTAAGGAATTAAGATTGGCCGTTCGCATTTAGAGGTGTGGACGGTTTTTTGATTGGTTTTGTTCAAAATCAGCAATTTGATTGGTTTTTGGATGAATTTTAGGGCGTGTGAAACGGTTCGGACAATTTAGCTTAATGTTTGGACATTTGAACACTCAAAAGTAGGTGAGTTCGGACATTTGAAAGCATGCTTTGGTCAACTTTCAAGTGTGGTTCGGACATTCTCAATTTTGGTTCGGTCAAATCAGCAAAAACTTCGGTCAACTTTCGAAAAACTTCGGTCAAAAATCCGAAATCTTCGGTCAACTTTTCAAAATCTTCGGACATTTGCCCTCGCGTCGCTAAAAGTGAAGCCGCTTTCTCTCCATCAGCTGTAGAAATGACCACATTTTCCTCGCGCCACATAAAAAGCGAAGTCATTCGCAAAATCAGCGACGCCTCCAAACCAGACCTATATTTACATAATATTCCCCATCCCTACTCCCGATATTTATCCCCATTCCCCTCAAATAACATAACTATCCATAAAGGGTAGCATTTAAATTAATATCGTTGTTATAAATGTAGCCTGACAAGGCAAAATTATATAATGTAGCCATGAATGGTGTGGGATAGGACCGAGGAGAGTGAAAATGTTTGAGAGAAGATATAATTAGAAAAATTGTTGGTGTATTTCTCCTTGTTTCAGTCATGGTATTATGTGTAAGTCAACCATTTAAAGAGTATGTCCAAATCCCAAATAAAATAACGATATTTGAAGGGCAAGGATTACATTTCCAGTCATCTGTTCCGGTGACTGCCAAAGTGAATGAAGATTCTTCCTCCTCTCTCGGGATTGAGGCAAACGATAAAACGTTAGCATTTCAAGGCAAACAGGCTGGTGAAGGTCAGGTTGTTCTACAACTGGCAGGTATCCCAGTTAAGAAAGTCAATGTAGATGTCATACCTGAATATAAAGTGTATCCTGGTGGTCAATCGATCGGCGTCAAGTTAAATACATTAGGTGTATTGGTAGTAGGTCATCACCAAGTGGACACAGCAGATGGAAAAAAATCGCCTGGAGAAATAGCTGGTATTCAGGTTGGCGATATTATTACAAAGATAAATGGGAAAACCATTGAACAAATGAGTGACGTTGCTCCATTCGTACAAGAGTCCGGAAAAACCGGAAATCCCCTTGATGTTGTCATCACACGTGATAAAGAAACCATTGAGACGAAACTAATTCCTTTAAAAGACAAGCAAGAAAGCTCCTTTAGAATTGGATTATATATACGAGATTCTGCAGCAGGTATTGGAACCATGACATTTTATGATCCCATTACCATGAAATATGGTGCATTAGGTCACGTAATATCAGATATGGATACGAAAAAACCAATCATTGTCCAAGATGGTCAAATCGTACGATCCACGGTAACTTCCATTGATAAAGGCAGTAACGGTGTTCCGGGTGAAAAGCTTGCACGATTTTCAAGCGACCGCTCAGCCATTGGTGATATCTCTAGGAATAGTCCGTTCGGTATTTTTGGTACCTTGCATAAAGATATTCAAAATGGCATTATGGACAAAGCCTTGCCTATAGCATTATCTTCTGAGGTGAAGGAAGGCCCTGCCAAGATTTTGACGGTGGTCGAAGGGGATAAGGTTGAAGAGTTTGATGTAGAAGTTCTGAGTAGCATTCCTCAAAAATTCCCAGCCACCAAGGGGATGGTCATTAAGATCACGGACCCAGCCCTTTTAGAAAAAACAGGTGGGATCGTTCAAGGCATGAGTGGAAGTCCTATCATACAAAACGGCAAAGTGATCGGTGCTGTCACACATGTATTCGTTAATGATCCTACAAGCGGTTATGGGGTTCATATCGAATGGATGCTGAATGAAGCCGGAATTGATATTTATCAAAAAGACAAAAAGAAGAAAGTGGGCTAAGACAGCTCACTTTTTTTCTTTTGTTTTGCTTAAAATTACGTTAAGATGAAAATAGTAAAGATTATTCGACATATTATCCAATAAATGTAATGGAATGCGGTTTGCGTCGAAATTAAGAGTATTCTGGAGAAAAATAAAGATTTTATATAATTTTTACGGTTTTTTAAATTTTTTAAAGGAAAAGAGGTTGCATTGTCGAATTTAACATTTAGAATAAAATTTAAGGCTTAATGCTTTAAAGAAAGTATAGGGACTGAGGAGGAAACTAGTTATATGAAAATTAAAGTATGTGTTGTAGATGACAACCGCGAATTGGTCGGTCTATTGGAAGAGTATATTTCAGCGCAAGAGGACATGGAAGTTGTAGGGGTAGCTCACAATGGTCAAGAATGTCTTCAGTTGCTTCAAGATAAAAATCCAGATGTGTTAGTACTCGACATCATTATGCCTCACTTGGACGGTTTAGGAGTACTTGAAAAAATGCGTGGTCTAAACCTAGAAAAATCTCCTAACGTTATTATGTTAACTGCTTTTGGACAGGAAGATGTGACAAAGAAAGCGGTAGACTTGGGAGCTTCCTATTTTATTTTAAAGCCATTTGATATGGAAAATCTAGTGAGCAACATTCGTCAAGTGAGTGGGAAAGCTTCACCAATCCTTAAGCGATCTAGTTCATCATCTGTTCGTTCCTCCAGCCCAGAAACTAAAGGTAGAAATCTTGATGCAAACATTACAAGTATCATTCATGAAATTGGAGTGCCTGCTCACATCAAAGGTTACCTATACTTACGCGAAGCAATTTCCATGGTGTACAATGATATCGAATTATTGGGCTCCATCACAAAGGTCCTTTATCCTGATATCGCGAAAAAATACAATACCACAGCGAGCCGTGTCGAGCGTGCCATTCGCCATGCGATTGAAGTTGCGTGGTCACGTGGTAATATCGACAGCATCTCCTCTTTGTTCGGTTATACCGTATCAATGTCAAAAGCTAAACCTACAAATAGTGAGTTCATTGCGATGGTCGCGGATAAGTTAAGACTGGAGCATAGAGCCTCTTGAGAGGGTAAGATATAGGAAATACCAGCAATATGAAAACCCAACATGCAAATTTGTATGTTGGGTTTGTTTATGTTACATATATCAAAAAGTAGGATTACTCCTTATTGCTGTTACTGGATTCATTTCGCTCTAATTCTACAAGCTTTTGAACAAGGATATGTTGAGGAATATGCATGACTTGTTCAATAGGCACATCCAAAGCCTCAGCAAGTTTTTGAGCGGTTTCAGCGGATATTTGTAATGGGCGCATTCTGTTCACCTCGCTTCATCTAAAAATTTTACTAAATAATACGTTCGTTTACAATTATTTCTGACAAGAGTGAAGTAGAAAGGTGTGTAAAAATGACGAAAATTTTTGGCCATAGGGGATCAGCGGGTACTCATCCTGAAAATACGATGATCAGCTTTGAACAAGCATATAAAGATGGAGCAGATGGAATCGAATTAGATGTGCAATTAAGCAAAGACGGCATTCCTGTTGTCATACATGATGAAAAAGTGAATCGAACAACCGACAGTAAAGGCTTTGTACAAGATTTAACTTTACATGAATTGAAAAAATTAAACGCGGTACATAAATTTAAAAAACAATTCAAACATGCAGAAATTCCTACATTGGAAGAAGTGTTGGAGTGGGCTTCAAGAAAGCAGACGATAGTCAATATAGAACTAAAGAACAGTATTCTTCCCTACGCGGGAATGGAGGAGAAAGTGCTTGATCTAGTGGACAAATATAAGATGGCGCATCTGATAATCTTTTCAAGCTTTAATCACTACAGCATCGCTCGATTGAATACGTTAGCGCCAAACATAGAAAAAGCAGTCTTGTATATGGAAGGGATCTATAAACCGTGGGATTATACAAAATGGGTTGGTGGAAGCGGTATTCATCCTCATATTAAGGCAGCAACTGCAAGTATCATTCAACGCTCTCAACATGCCGGAGTACCTGTCAGGCCTTTCACGGTCAATGATGAAAAAGTCATGAAAAGACTGTTCGAAGAAGGGTGTGCAGGATTTTTCACGGATTATCCAAAGAAAGCTGTACAGTTAAAATATCAAAATTAAACCGGCTGCCATGAACAGCCGGTTTTCTTATTTTTCTCTCTTTTGAAACCGTTTTTGAACATTGTTCCGCTTGCGGTCTCTGTGAAAAATGAAACCAGCGACAAACCATAATCCCACTAAAAAAAATAGAAATCCGATAATGAATTGCAAGGTTAATGAAGGAATTAATGGGTGTGCAATATTAAATACCATGTCACGCATTAATTTTATACCATATACAGCTATGATTCCTGGAATCAATAAAATAATCAAAGCAATTATTCGTTGCATATCAATTGTTGGCCTCACTTTCAAAGCTTTCGGTTTCCATTATAGCAGAAAATACCTTGCATAGAAGAGAAAAAACATTTAAGATAAAAGTGTGCAAAAAATTTCATACCTTTTAAAGAAGACTGTGAATTTTCTTTCAATTCGCAAATAGTATGAGAAATAAATGTAACAGGTGTAGAGGGGTTTATTATGCAGACAGTATTAGTAGTTGGTGCTGGTAAAGGCGGTTCTGCGATATTAAAAATGTTAACGCATTCAGGAATGTTCCATTTGCTTGCTGTTGTCGATATTAACCAGGCGGCACCTGGCTTGGAGCTTGCAAAAGACATGGGAATTACAGTCGGTCGAGATTGGAAAGATTTCTTATCTGAGAAGGTAGATATAATCATTGAAGCGACTGGTTCGGACGAGGTATTTCGAGAGCTTCGTGAGGCGAAGAACCCGAGAACGGTTCTCGTTCCTGGAACGGTGGCTCACATTACAGCAACTCTGGTAGAAGAAAAAGAAGAACTGATTGCAAAAATGAAATATGAATCCCACAAACGCGACCTCATATTTAATCTGCTACATGATGGTTTGATGGTGGTCGATCAACACGGCAAAGTTATCATCTACAATAAAAGTGCTGAAAAAATAGTAGGAATAAAAAAAGCGCATATGCTTGGTCAACATATTTTGGAAAATGTTCCAACAAGCAGACTGCAAGATGTGATACATACGCAAAAAGTAGAAAAGAATAAAGAAATGCTACTTGAAAACGGTAAAAAAATCATTACAACAAGATCTCCTCTTATTGATGAAGATGGAAGGGTAATTGGTGCATTTGCTGTTTTCAAGGACATCACAGAAGTTATGAACCTTGCAGAGGAAGTTACAAACCTAAAAGGTATTCAGACCATGCTTGAAGCGATCATTCAGTCGTCTGATGAAGCGATTTCCGTTGTAGATGAATATGGCAGGGGCTTGATGATAAATCCTGCATACTCGAGGTTGACTGGACTTGAAGAACAACAAGTCATTGGTAAGCCTGCAACAGCAGATATTTATGAAGGTGACAGTATGCATATGAAGGTACTGGAAACTAGAAGAGCTGTTCGTGGTGTTAATTTAAAAGTAGGTCCATCAAAAAAGGAAGTCATTGTAAACGTCGCACCAATAATAGTGGATGGCAAGTTAAAAGGGAGTGTTGGTGTCATTCACGATGTCTCCGAAATACAGACGCTTACCACTGAGTTGGATCGGGCAAGGCAAATTATCAGAACACTCGAAGCCAAGTATTCTTTTGAGGATATCATCGGATCATCTGAAGAAATGAGCCTTGCCATTGAACAAGCAAAACTAGGCGCGAAAACCCCGGCAACTGTTTTATTACGAGGGGAGTCCGGCACGGGGAAAGAACTTTTTGCCCACGCTATCCATAACGCAAGCAGCCGCAAATATAACAAATTTATCAGAGTTAATTGTGCTGCCCTTTCTGAATCTTTATTGGAAAGTGAATTGTTCGGTTATGAAGAAGGTGCGTTTTCTGGTGCCAAGCGAGGTGGCAAGAAAGGGCTATTTGAAGAAGCAAATAACGGTAGTATTTTCCTCGATGAGATTGGAGAATTATCTGCTAATACTCAAGCAAAACTATTAAGGGTTCTTCAAGAAAATGAAATCATACGTGTAGGTGGAACAAAAGCAATTACCATTAACGTCAGAGTGATTGCTGCCACGAATGTTAATCTTGAAAAAGGGATTGCAGACGGGTCATTCCGAGAGGATCTGTATTATCGTTTAAATAGAATGCCTATTCACATTCCCCCTCTTCGTAAAAGAAAAGAAGATATAGAAGCGTTAAGTGAACATCTTATAAGAAAAATAAATCAAGATTACGGTAGAAATGTGGAAGGGTTGACTCCACGGGCCATTAATCACCTCGCTGCCTACGATTGGCCAGGCAATGTGAGGGAGCTTGAAAATGTTCTCGGACGAGCTATCATTTTTATGAAATTCAATGAAGTATTTATCGACACAGAGCATATTCCGGACTTGGCTATCACCGGCGATAAAGTAGTGCAGGATTCTGCTGAAACAGTCTCTAGTGATTACACTTTAGCAGAATTGCTGGAAGGGTATGAAGCGAAAATAATTCAAAAGATATTGAAGAAGAATAAAGGAAACAAAACAAAGACTGCTAAAGAGCTCGGAGTATCGATTAGAAATCTTTATTATAAAATGGAGAAATTCATGATTGATTAATAATGCATGCAAAAAACTGCATAGTATGAAAAATTTTGCTTAATGATGAGCAGTAAAATAAAGCGTTTTCACAAAAAAACAAGTTGGCACGCTTCTTGCATAGATAATATTGGAGTAGAAAGGAAGGGTTGAGAAAATGAAACTAGAGGAACTTATCACCAAAGCAACCCAGCTCACTTCTAAAGTGGTAGCAATTGCAGCAGCCGAAGATGAAGAAGTGATCGAAGCGGTTTCTCATGCCTTAAACAAGCAGTTGGCTTCCTTTATACTGTTTGGACATGAGGAGAAAATACTAGCATTACTGAAAGAACACAAGGTGGATGCATCACACCATGCACTGAAAATTGTTTCTGCTGATGGTGCTAAGAAGGCATCAGAACTTGCTGTAAAAGCTGTTTCAAGCGGCGAAGCAGATGTACTGATGAAAGGGAATGTCCCAACGGCAATCATTCTAAAAGAAGTGCTAAACAAAGAATATGGTTTGCGGACGGGCAATGTGTTATCCCATGTTGCAGCATTTGAAGTGCCAGGTTATGAGCAATTAATATTTGTAACAGATGCAGCAATGAATGTGGCACCAGATCTTCAACAAAAAGTGCAGATTGTTCAAAACTCTGTTCAGGTGGCAAGAGCACTTGGGATTGAACTACCGAAAGTTGCACCACTCGCTGCCGTAGAGGTAGTGAACCCAGCGATGCAAGCTACGGTGGATGCGGCACTTCTTACACAAATGAATAATAGAGGTCAAATAAAAGACTGCCTCATTGATGGCCCACTAGCATTGGATAACGCCGTATCAGCACTTGCTGCTGAGCACAAGGGAATTCAAAGTGACGTGGCAGGACAAGCGGACATCCTGTTTGTTCCTACCATTGAAGTTGGAAATGTCTTATATAAATCATTAATCTACTTTGCAAAAGCAAAAGTCGGAGCAATCATTGCCGGCGCAAAAGCACCGATTGTGTTAACATCCAGAGCTGACTCAGCAGAGAGTAAACTAAACTCACTCGCACTTGCAGTTTGTTCTGTGAAATAAATTAAAGTTCAAAAAAAAACGTAGCTGTTGATTGGAGAAAAAGGCGGAGATTTCCTGAGGGAGATAGCGCTAGATGGAGACCCCGCAGGCGTAGCGGAGGAGGCTCCAGCAGTGCCCCCTAGGAAAGCGAAACCTTTAGCGGAAATCAACAGCGGTGTAGAACAAATTACTATACTAAAATTATTTACTAACTTGGGGAGGAATTTTATCATGGAAATTTTCAAATATATGGAGACTTACGACTACGAGCAACTGGTGATCTGCCAAGACAAACAATCAGGACTAAAAGCAATCATAGCTATTCACGATACAACACTTGGGCCAGCACTTGGCGGTACACGCATGTGGACTTACGCAAACGAGGGTGCAGCCATTGAAGATGCACTTCGTCTTGCAAAAGGGATGACTTACAAAAACGCTGCAGCTGGATTAAACCTTGGTGGCGGTAAAACAGTTATCATTGGTGACCCACGCACTGACAAAAACGAAGAAATGTTCCGTGCTTTCGGCCGTTACATTCAAGGATTAAACGGACGCTACATCACAGCAGAAGATGTGGGAACAACTGTAGCAGATATGGACTTGATCTATGAAGAAACAGACTATGTAACTGGTGTATCACCTGCATTCGGTTCTTCCGGTAACCCATCTCCAGTAACAGCATTTGGAGTATACCGCGGAATGAAAGCTGCAGCGAAAGAAGCATTTGGAACAGATTCACTAGAAGGAAAAGTTGTAGCTGTTCAAGGTGTAGGTAACGTGGCATTTAACCTTTGCCGTCACCTACACGAAGAAGGTGCTCAGCTTATCGTAACAGATATCAATAAAGAAGCGGTTAACCGTGCAGTAGAAGAGTTCGGTGCTAGAGCAGTAGACATCAATGACATCTACAGTGTAGATTGCGACATTTATGCACCATGTGCACTTGGAGCAACAATCAATGACGAAACGATTCCTCAATTAAAAGCAAAAGTTATCGCTGGAGCAGCAAACAACCAGTTACTTGATACAAAACACGGAGACATCATCCATGAAATGGGTATCGTTTATGCTCCTGACTATGTAATCAATGCTGGTGGTGTAATTAACGTAGCGGATGAGTTATACGGTTACAACCGTGAGCGTGCAATGAAAAAAGTAGAAGGAATCTACGACAACATTGAAAGAGTTATTGAAATTGCAAAACGTGACGGTATCCCAACTTACCGTGCAGCAGATCGTCTTGCTGAAGAGCGTATTGAAAGAATGAAAAACTCTCGTAGTCAATTTTTACAAAATGGACATCATATTTTAAGCCGTCGTAACGGACGCTAATATAAATAAATATTAAGTTTCTCAGAAGGGGCAAACGGGGTGATGATGAATTCTCTCGTTTGCCGTCCGTCTGAAATGGAGGTTTCAACAGTGTTAGAAAAGGAATATCGCATACTTGTCATCAATCCAGGATCCACATCAACGAAAATCGGCGTATTTGATAATGAACGCTCTGTATTTGAGAAAACATTACGTCACGATAGCGAAACGATTAATTCCTTTGCAAGTATCTATGATCAATATGAATTCAGAAAAACGACCATTCTTGAGACTCTGGATCAAGAAGGTATCAACATTTCCAAACTTAGTGCAGTGTGTGGTCGCGGTGGACTTCTTCGTCCAATCGAAGGCGGAACATACTCTGTAAATAAAGAAATGTTACATGATTTGAAGATAGGTTTTGCTGGGCAACATGCATCTAATCTTGGTGGAATCATCGCCTATGAAATAGCTACTGGATTGAATATCCCGTCTTTCATCGTTGACCCAGTGGTAGTCGATGAGCTGTCTGACATCGCTCGGATTACAGGCTTCTCTCTAATAGAGCGCAAAAGTATTTTCCACGCTTTGAATCAAAAAGCAGTTGCACGCAGAGTAGCCAAAGATCTTGGTAAAAAATATGAAGATCTGAACCTGATTGTTACTCACATGGGTGGAGGTATCACAGTGGGGACACACGTTGGAGGCCGAGTAGTCGATGTAAATAACGGTCTTCATGGAGACGGCCCGTTCAGTCCAGAACGTGCTGGAACGGTTCCTGCTGGTGATCTTGTATCACTATGTTTCTCCGGTGACTATTATCGTGATGAAATAATGAAAAAGCTAGTAGGACAAGGTGGCCTTGTTGGATACCTTGGAACCAATGATGCAGTGAAAGTCGAACAAATGATTGAAGCAGGCGATGAAAAGGCCGCTTTAGTATATGATGCAATGGCTTATCAGGTTGCCAAAGAAATCGGGTCCGCAAGTGCAGTACTGGCAGGGAAAGTAGATGCCATCATTTTGACAGGTGGCCTTGCATACGGAAAAGGATTTGTAAAACAGATCTCCGAGCGCATTAGCTGGATTGCAGACGTCATCGTACAACCAGGTGAAAATGAATTGCAAGCTCTTACAGAAGGAGCACTTCGCGTATTACGTGGTGAAGAAACAGCAAAAGAATACCCTGGAACGGTCGTAGACACAAAAGTAGTACAGAGCTAGAAGGGAGCAAGGAATAATGGCACAAGAATATGATTTAGTCATCCTAGGTGGCGGAACAGGCGGGTATGTCGCGGCTATTCGTGCATCTCAACTTGGCTTAAAAACAGCAGTAGTAGAAAAAAAGAAAATCGGCGGAACATGCCTTCATGCAGGGTGTATCCCAAGTAAAGCATTACTTCGCAGTGCAGAAGTATTTGCGCAAACGAAGAACAGTGAAGAATTCGGGGTAATTTCAGGAGAAGTAAAACTAGACTTCTTCAAAGTGCAAGAGCGCAAACAGAAAATTATCGACCAGCTTCACGGTGGTGTGCAACACCTAATGAAACAAGGGAAAATCGATGTATTTTATGGAACAGGGCGTATCTTAGGACCTTCTATTTTCTCTCCAATGCCAGGAACAATCTCTGTTGAGTTTGAAAATGGTGACGAGAATGAGATGCTAATTCCAAAGAACGTTATCGTAGCAACAGGATCTCGTCCACGTTCTCTACCTGGACTTGAAATTGATGGCACACAAGTGATGACTTCTGATGAAGCATTATCATTGGAGGAACTTCCTAAATCGATCATTATCGTTGGTGGAGGCGTAATCGGTATCGAGTGGGCGTCCATGTTAGATGATTTCGGAGTAGAAGTAACCGTACTTGAATATGCTGATCGCGTATTGCCGACAGAAGACAAAGAAGTTTCCAAAGAAATGCAACGCCTGTTGAAAAAGCGCGGCATAAAGGTTGTTACAAGTGCGAAGGTTCTTCCAGATACACTTGAAAAAGCAGAGGGATCTGTATCAATCAAAGCCGAGCATAAAGGGGAAGAGAAATCCTTTACTGCGGAAAAAATGCTTGTGTCCGTTGGCCGTCAAGCAAACGTAGAAGGAATTGGCCTTGAAAATACAGACATTCAAGTAGAAAAAGGTTTCATTAAAACAAATGACTTCTTCCAAACAAAAGAATCTCACATCTACGCAATCGGTGATGTAATCGGCGGCTTACAGCTTGCACACGTTGCTTCCCACGAAGGAATCGTAGCAGTAGAGCATATGGCAAACGAAAATCCTGCGCCAATCGATTACTCTTTGATTTCCAAATGTGTGTACTCAAGCCCTGAAGTGGCTTCTGTTGGTTACACGGAAGAAGAAGCAAAAGAGAAAGGCTTCGACGTGAAGACCGGTAAATTCTCTTTCCGTGCAATCGGAAAAGCACTTGTTTACGGAGAGTCTGATGGCTTTGTGAAACTTGTAGTGAACAAAGAAAACGATGACATCCTAGGCGTTCACATGATAGGGCCACACGTTACGGACATGATCTCTGAAGCAGGCCTTGCACGCGTCCTTGACGCAACACCATGGGAAATCGGACACACGATCCACCCGCATCCATCCCTATCCGAAGCAATCGGCGAAGCAGCCCTTGCAGTAGATGGAAAAGCGATACATTCGTAAAAATTGTAAGAAGGAACGTTGATTGAAGCGGAGGGCATGAGACTCCAGCGGGAGGAAGGGACATGGGAGACCCCGGTAGGCGAAGCCTGAGGAGGCTCCCGGACCGCCCGCGGAAAGCGAGTGCCGGCAGCGGAAATCAACAGCCTAAATAGAAATTGATTTAATTGTTAGAGGAGCTAACCGCTCCCAACTCTCTACATATAGGAGGTAAACTTAAATGGCAGAAAATCGTCACCAAGCTCTAGGGCTTACAGATGAAAACGTATTAGAAATGTTCGAAACAATGTTACTAGCTCGCCGCATTGACGAGCGTATGTGGTTACTAAACCGCGCAGGGAAAATCCCATTCGTTATCTCTTGTCAAGGTCAAGAAGCAGCTCAAGTAGGAGCGGCATTCGCTCTAGACCGTGAAAAAGACTACGTACTACCTTACTACCGCGACATGGGAGTTGTACTTACTTTTGGTATGACAGCAACGGAATTAATGCTTTCCGGTTTCGCAAAAGCAGAAGATCCAAACTCAGGCGGACGTCAAATGCCTGGTCACTTTGGTCAAAAGAAAAACCGCATCGTAACCGGTTCTTCCCCTGTAACAACACAAGTACCACACGCAGTTGGAGTGGCACTTGGTGGCCGTTTAGAAGGAAAAGACCTTTGTACGTTTGTAACATTTGGTGAAGGTTCATCCAACCAAGGAGACTTCCATGAAGGCGCTAACTATGCAGCAGTACATAAGCTGCCAGTTATCTTCATGTGCGAAAACAACAAATATGCAATCTCTGTTCCTTATGAAAAACAAGTGGCATGTGAGAAAATTTCAGACCGAGCACTAGGATACGGAATGCCTGGTATCACTATTGATGGGAACGACCCGCTTGAAGTGTATGCAGCTGTTAAAGAAGCAGCTGACCGTGGACGTCGTGGCGAAGGCCCTACACTTGTAGAGGCTATTTCCTACCGTTTGACTCCTCACTCCAGTGATGACGATGATCGTGCATACCGTGAGCGTGACGAAGTGGCAGCAGCTAAAGCGAATGACCCAATCATCAGCTTTGCAGCTTACTTAAAAGAGGTTGGCGTGTTAACAGATGAAAAAGAAAAAGAAATTAACGATAAAATTGCAAAAGAAGTAAACGAAGCAACAGAATACGCAGAAAATGCTCCATATGCAGATGCTGAATCCGCAATGAAGCATGTCTACGCAGAGTAAGGGGGAACTATCATGGCAGTTATTTCTTATATAGATGCAGTAACAATGGCCATCCGTGAAGAGATGGAACGTGATTCTAAAGTATTTGTACTTGGGGAAGACGTAGGAAGAAAAGGTGGAGTATTCAAAGCGACAACCGGTCTTTACGATCAATTCGGTGAAGATAAAGTTATCGACACTCCTCTTGCAGAGTCAGCAATCGCTGGTGTTGCAATCGGTGCAGCAATGTACGGTATGCGTCCAATTGCAGAAATGCAGTTCGCAGACTTCATCATGCCTGCAGTTAACCAAATTATCTCTGAAGCGGCGAAAGTCCGTTACCGTTCCAACAACGACTGGACTTGTCCACTTGTTGTGCGTGCTCCATACGGCGGGGGAGTTCACGGTGCACTTTACCACTCCCAATCAGTTGAAGCAGTATTCGCAAACCAACCTGGTTTAAAGATTGTTATGCCTTCTACTCCTTATGATGTAAAAGGATTATTGAAAGCAGCTATCCGTGATGAAGATCCGGTTCTATTCTTCGAGCACAAACGTGCATACCGCCTAATCAAAGGCGAAGTGCCAACAGATGATTACGTTTTACCAATCGGTAAAGCAGACGTAAAACGTGAAGGAGAAGACATCACGGTAATCACGTACGGTCTATGTGTACACTTTGCACTTCAAGCTGCAGAGCGTCTTGCACAAGACGGAATCTCCGCCCACATTTTAGATTTACGTACGGTTTACCCGCTTGATAAAGAAGCGATCGTGGAAGCTGCTTCTAAAACAGGTAAAGTACTTTTACTTACAGAAGATACTAAAGAAGGAAGCATCATGAGTGAAGTATCTGCTATCATCGCAGAAAACTGCTTATTCGACCTTGACGCACCAATCATGCGCCTTGCTGGACCAGACGTACCTGCAATGCCATATGCACCAACCATGGAAAAATACTTCATGGTTAACCCAGACAAAGTAGAAAAAGCGATGCGTGAGCTAGCTCAATACTAATTTCTGATATAAGAGGAAGAGTGAACGAAAGGTAAAGTTGAGTTTCCTGCAGTTGATTGTAGTGGAAGGAGCTTGACTCCTGCGGGAAGAAGGGACATGGGAGACCCCGCAAGGCGAAGCCTGAGGAGGCTCCCGGACCGCCCGCGGAAAGCAAGCTCCTGGAACGGAGATTAACTGCAGAGTTCAACAGAGCCCATCGATTAAAGGAGGTTCTCATCATGGCAGTAGAAAAAATTACCATGCCACAGCTTGGGGAAAGCGTAACGGAAGGTACAATCAGCCGCTGGATCGTAAGCGTAGGCGACAAAGTAAACAAATACGACCCTTTAGCAGAGGTCATGACCGATAAAGTGAACGCAGAAATCCCATCTTCTTTTACAGGAACAATCAAAGAACTTGTAGCAGAAGACGGTGATACATTAGCAGTAGGAGAAATCATCTGCTATATCGAAACAGAAGGCGGCGGAGAAGCAGAAGCTACTCCTGACGCACCAAAAGAGGAAAGTGCACCTGCACCTGCAGCGAAATCCGAAGCACCATCAGCACCAGCTGCACAAGAGGATGCAGAGGCTCCGAACAAACGTCGTTATTCTCCAGCAGTGCTTCGTCTTGCACAAGAAAACAATGTAGATCTTGAGCAAGTAAAAGGAAGCGGAGCAGGCGGACGTATTACGAGAAAAGACATTCAAGCGGTGATCGATTCTGGTAACATTCCAACAGCAGATTCCAAGCCGGCAGCTACCCAAGCTCCAGCATCTGAAGCTCCGAAAGCGACGCCTGCAGCATCAGCGGCTCCATCTGCACCGGCAGCAGCAAGTGCGCCAAAAGCGGCTCAACCTGTAAATGTACCAGTGGAAGCAGGCGACATCGAAATCCCTGTAACAGGTGTACGTAAAGCAATCGCTGCAAACATGCTGCGCAGCAAACACGAAGCTCCACACGCTTGGACAATGATCGAAGTGGATGCGACAAACCTTGTAGAATACCGCAACTCCTTGAAGAGCGAGTTCAAGAAAAAAGAAGGCTACAACCTAACTTTCTTCGCATTCTTCGTAAAAGCGGTAGCGCAAGCACTGAAAGAATTCCCACAAATCAATTCCATGTGGGCTGGAGATAAAATCGTTCAAAAGAAAGACATCAACATCTCGATTGCAGTTGCCACTGATGATGCACTATATGTGCCGGTTATCCGCAACGCTGATGAGAAGACAATCAAAGGCATTGCACGTGAAATCACAGATCTTGCAAACAAAGTTCGTGCTGGTAAATTAACATCTGCTGAGATGCAAGGTGGAACATTTACTGTCAACAACACTGGTTCGTTCGGATCTGTACAATCACAAGGTATCATCAACTACCCACAAGCAGCCATCCTGCAAGTGGAGTCCATCGTGAAACGTCCAGTAGTCATGGACCACGGCATGATCGCTGTTCGCGACATGGTGAACCTATGTATGTCCCTTGACCACCGTGTACTTGATGGTCTTGTATGCGGACGCTTCCTAGCTCGCGTTAAAGAAATCATTGAGAAAATGTCTAAAGAGAATACTTCAATCTATTAATAGTTTGGAACCAACCGATAAAGTCCTCCTCGAATGGAGGGCTTTATCGGTTTTTTGTTTTCGCCCGATTACTCGTGTAAATTGCCTGTAAAATCAAATTTTCGCCCGAATGCAGTCAATTTTCACCCGTAAATCTCAAAAATCGCCCGAAAGGCCTTCAGAATCGCCCGAAAAGTTTTCACCGATACTTCGGCCGTACGTTAATATTTTTAAAATGTCTACATACAGGTGGACGTATTTACTTGTAGATCAACATACAATGGTTGCAGGCAAATAAAAAACTTTTCCCCAGAGGAGGCAGCCTATGAAAGCTGTTGTGTACACCAAATACGGTCCACCAGAAGTACTTCAACTGAAAGAAGTCGATAAACCAGTTCCGAAAGATAAAGAAATTCTAGTGAAAATAGTGGCGACAGCTGTCAATGCAGCCGATTGGCGATTGAGAAAAGCAGACCCGGTAGCAGTAAAATTGTTCTTTGGGTTGACCCGTCCAAAGAAGTCCATTTTAGGCGGAGTCCTGTCAGGTATAGTTGAGTCTGTTGGAAGTAAAGTTACTCGATTTAAAGCAGGGGACCAGGTTTTTGGATCAACAGGAATGAGCCTAGGAGCTTACGCAGAATATATATGTCTGCCTGAAAATGGAATTGTAGCAATGAAACCATACAATCTAAGCTATGTTGAGGCAGCTACTGTTCCATTCGGAGGACACACTGCCATTCATTTTTTAAGAAAAGCAAATATAAAACCTGGTCAAAAAATTCTTATTTACGGAGCATCAGGTGCAGTCGGAACTGCTGCAATTCAACTCGCCAAATTATATGGTGCTGAGGTTACAGGGGTATGCAGCACAGCTAATGTTGATTTGGTGAAGTCATTAGGGGCAGATAGAGTAATGGACTATACCAAAGATGAAATCGATGGAGAACATTATGATGTCATTTTCGATACTGTAGGGAAAATTCCATACGAAGCGGTCAAGAAAACGCTTAAGAAAAAAGGAACCTGGATACTTGGAGCTTCGGGATTCTCTCAAATGTTTCAAGGGTATTGGAGTGGGATGACGAATGGCTATAAAATAATTTCAGGTCTGGCATTGGAGAAAGAAGAAGACATTAGGTTTTTGAAAGAGCTGATTGAAAAAGGCAAGTATAGAGCAGTTATCGATAAAAGCTATCCGATGGAACAATTATCAGTTGCTCACAGCTATGTAGAAAAGGGACACAAGAAAGGTAATGTTGGGGTTATTATCGATGAAACCTACAATCAATAAGTAAAATAAAAAGGTGTAGGAAACCGATATGTTTCCTACACCTTTTTTTCAGATATTCAGTTTATCTGTTCGTTAAGAACGTCCCATCCAACTCTCGCATCTTATCATAAGCATCCAAAAGGTGAGCAGGTACAACCGTCCTACCAAACACCCACGCATTTTTTTCGATTTGTCGCATCAAGATTTCTTTTTCATCTTCTCCTCCATACATTAGGATCCTCAAGTCATGCTTGTTTTTCTTAAAATCCAGGAAATAGCCGATTTCATGGAAGAGTATGAGTTTCACAAAGTTTTCATCTGTTTCTCTAATTTTATTGTTAATCTTCGCTTTGTATCCGTTAATCTGTAAATAATTGAATTTAATTGTGTTAGTGGAAATATTAAAACTCATTGGGGCTTTCAAGTTATTGTCAAATTCATAATTAATATCTAAACCAAGTTCCTCAAGTGTTTTATTGATTATGTTTTCAATATTCCATATGTATAACATCGCTACAAATCACTACCTTTTTAAGAAACTATCATTTATATAGTAAGTATAGTTTTTTTGCCGGGTGAATACTACCGAAAAATAAGTAATTCCAATGCTTTCTTTATTTGCCGTGCCCACATAACTATATTAAAATAAATATATGAACTTTTGAAAAATTTAAATTTGTAAGCGATTACTCAATTGAGGGGACGAGGGGATGAAGATGAATAGATTAAAAGACATGAAAAACAATAGTTTCCCGAAAGTTACAATGGAAGAGTGGGTGGAGCAGGCAGAAAAAGCGTTAAAGGGGAAACCTGTTTCCAAGCTCAACACCGCTACATACGAAGGTATAATACGTAAACCGGTATATACAGAAAATGATAAAACAAATGCATCCAAACAATTAATAGAGAAGTCTGATTGGAAAGTCAGCCAGCAACTTTATGCATCAACATCATTCGAGGAATTAAATGCTCAAATGAAAATGGAACTAGAGAGTGGCTTGCAATCCATTCATTTTGCTACTTATCCGTCAACAGAACCTAATGCACTATTAATAAAAGATCAAACAGACCTTAAAAAACTATTCAATGACATCCCCATGAATGACATAGCACTCCAAGTACATGCTGGAGCCAGCGCCACAACATTCATCAATGCATTGATCGATAGCGGGATGGAAACGAAGAACTTGCAAGGAATCATTGGGGCAGATCCTGTTGGGGAGCTTGCAGCAACAGGCAGACTTAGTCAACCTTTGGAGCAGTATTATGACGAAATAAAATCCAATATAGAGTGGAAGGAAAACAAAGCTCCACACCTTAAAACAGTTTGGGTCCAGTCCAACGCCTATCACAACGGGGGAGCCAATGCTGTGCAGGAGCTTGCGGCTGTCATGGCGACGGCCGTTGAATATTTGCAACAACTGATGAATAGAGGTTTGACTATTGGTGAAGCTTCCCAGGAAATAGCATTCATGTTTCCGGTAGGAAGTGACTTTTTCATGGAACTTAGCAAGCTGAGAGCGGCACGAGTGTTATGGACAAATATCGTGGAAGCTTTTGGGGGCGATGAAAAAGCACAGAAGATGACAGTCCATGCAACAACTTCTATGTTTACCAAATCTAATCTTGATCCGTACGTCAACATGCTCCGGTCGACAACTGAGGCATTCTCTGCCGCAATAGGGGGAGCAGACAGTATCAATGTGGACAGCTATCAGCAAGGTAAAGATGCTTTCTCACGAAGAATTGCAAGAAATACCCACTACATTTTAAAAGAAGAGAGCTTTTTAAATAAAGTAGAGGATCCAGCAGCAGGCTCTTTTTACGTCGAAAATCTGACAAATCAATTGGCTGATGAGGCATGGAAGCTATTTCAGGAGCTGGACAAGCTTGGCGGAATTGTGGAAGCGCTGCGAACGAATTTCCTACAGGACCGGATTGCTGAGGTAAAAGAAAAGCGTCTCAAGGATGTCCAATGCAGGAAAAAAGTGTTGGTCGGGACTAATAAGTTTGCAAATCTTCAAGAGGAGCTAAATTGGAAAATATGCACAAAACCTATTGAAGAAAATGAACATGCTCCAGTCAAGGTACAGGGCATTCAACCATTAAGGCTATCTGAAGCCTTTGAAAGCCTGCGTTACCAAGCGAAGGTGTATCAGGAGAAACAGGGGACAGCGCCAAAAGTTACCTTGATTAATCTTGGTTCGTTGGCAACCCACAAGGCCCGAACTGACTTTGCATCAGGCTTTTTCCAGGTAGGAGGTCTTCAGCCTGTACTCAGCCCAAGCTTTGAGGATGCTAAAGAAATAGTGGAGTGGGTCTCTGAACAAAACATAACTGGCTATGTATGCATCTGCGGCAGTGATGACACTTACGAAGAGATGTTAAATGCAGCGTTGATGGCTGTTAACTCTCCTAACCGAAAAGTATTGGTTGCTGGCTTACCTGAAGCTGGACGTCAAAAAGAGCTGCAGGAAATAGAGGTTAGTGATTTCATTCATATGCGCTCCAATTGTTATGAGCAATTAGTAAAGATACACCAAGAAATGGGGTTGACCGACAATGAAGCCTGATTTTTCAACAAGAACACTAAATAAGGAAACCACAGCTACCCAAGTCCCACTGTCCAATGAAGCGGTGGAAGAACTATTTTATGAAACAAATGAACAAATCAAATTGAAGGCTAATTACACAAAGGCCGACTTGGATGGAGCCAATCACTTAGGAACTCTTCCTGGTATCGCTCCGTATTTGCGGGGACCTTATCCGACGATGTACGTTAACCGTCCATGGACAATCCGTCAGTATGCCGGTTTCTCGACAGCAGAAGAGAGCAATGCTTTCTACAGAAGAAACCTTGAGATGGGGCAAAAAGGATTGTCGGTTGCCTTTGACCTTGCGACACATCGTGGCTATGATTCTGATCATCCCCGTGTTGAAGGGGATGTTGGAAAAGCTGGTGTGGCCATTGATTCTATTCTTGATATGAAGGTTCTCTTTGATGGAATTCCACTGGATAAAATGTCTGTATCGATGACAATGAATGGTGCGGTCCTGCCTATTATGGCCTTTTACATCGTTACAGCTGAGGAACAAGGGGTCAGTCCAGAGAAGCTTTCAGGAACCATTCAGAATGATATTTTAAAAGAGTACATGGTTCGTAATACGTATATTTATCCTCCTGAGATGTCCATGAGAATCATTGGCGATATTTTTGCTTACACGTCCCAGCATATGCCGAAGTTCAATAGCATCAGTATTTCCGGTTATCATATGCAAGAAGCAGGAGCTCCGGCGGATATTGAGCTTGCCTATACGCTTGCAGATGGTCTGGAATATGTGAGAACTGGACTTGAAGCTGGCATTGATATTGATAAGTTTGCGCCAAGATTATCATTCTTCTGGGCGATTGGCATGAACTTTTTCATGGAAGTGGCGAAAATGAGGGCTGCTCGATTTATCTGGGCGAAGATGATGAAGGAGTTCACGCCTCAAAATCCAAAATCCATGGCTTTAAGGACACACTCTCAAACATCAGGATGGAGCTTGACGGAGCAAGATCCATTTAATAATGTCACGCGCACTTGCATTGAAGCACTAGCAGCTGCCAATGGGCATACGCAATCTTTGCACACCAACGCATTGGATGAAGCAATTGCGTTACCAACGGACTTTTCCGCACGTATCGCCCGCAATACGCAGTTGTATTTGCAGGAGGAAACGGAGATAACCAAAGTTATCGATCCTTGGGCTGGCTCGTATTATGTGGAAACATTAACGAAGGAATTGATTGATAAAGCTTGGACACATATTGAAGAAATTGAAGAGCTTGGTGGTATGGCAAAAGCGATTGAAACAGGATTGCCGAAGATGAGAATTGAAGAAGCGTCGGCACGCCGTCAAGCGAAAATCGATTCAGGGAAAGAATCCATCATTGGCGTGAACAAATTCCGTTTGGATAAAGAAGATATGGCTATTGATGTTTTGGATATTGATAATGCAGAGGTTCGTAAAAAACAAATCCTTCGCTTGGAAGAACTTCGTGAAAAGAGAGATGAAACGGAAGTGATTTCTGCCCTAGAAGCACTGACAGATGCGGCTCGCACAGGTCAAGGTAATCTGTTGGAGCTAGCCGTGGACGCTGCCCGTGCTCGAGCAAGTCTAGGAGAAATTTCAGATGCTATTGAAAAGGTAGCTAATCGTCATCGTGCTGTTATCCGCTCTATCAGCGGCGTATATAGCAGTGAATTTTCCAATGAGGAAGAGATGAAGACTGTGAAAGATAAAATTGAGGAATTCCTAGAGCTTGAAGGAAGAAGGCCGAGGATCATGATTGCTAAAATGGGCCAGGACGGACATGACAGGGGAGCAAAAGTTATATCCACCGCATTCGCTGACCTTGGATTTGATGTGGATATCGGACCTCTTTTTCAAACACCTGCAGAAACAGCGCTGCAAGCAGTGGAAAATGACGTGCATGTTATCGGTATCAGTTCCCTTGCTGCCGGGCATAAAACACTTCTTCCACAACTCGTGGAAGAGTTGAAAAAATTGAACCGTGAAGACATTATCGTGGTTATTGGCGGGGTAATCCCAGCACAGGATTATGAATTCCTATTTAGCAAAGGTGCTTCCGCTATCTTCGGGCCTGGAACAGTCATCCCGCGGGCAGCTGAAAAGGTTCTAGAAGAAATATACGAACGCCTTGGCTATGAGGAAGTGGAAGAGACGCATGACTAAAGAGCGTAAACCTCGTAAAAAGGTGCTCAAAAAAGTGGAGCGAAGTACAGCGGACATCATTTCTGGTATCCGTGCAGGAGTCCGATCTGACCTCGCTCAAGCCATCACGCTTGTAGAAAGTAATGCAACACGCCATTTTCATAAAAGCCAAGAAATCATACAAGAAATTATGCCTTCGACTGGACGCTCTGTCCGCATCGGTATTAGCGGCGTTCCAGGTGCCGGTAAGAGCACTTTTATTGAAGCATTTGGATTGTATTTGTGCGAGCAGGACCATAAAGTCGCTGTCCTTGCAGTCGATCCGAGCAGCTCCAAAACAGGTGGTAGTATTCTTGGGGACAAAACGAGGATGGAGCAACTTGCCAGGCACCCTAAGGCGTTCATCCGTCCGTCTCCTTCTAGTGGCACATTGGGTGGAGTTCATAGGAAAACGCGTGAAAGCATTCTTTTATGTGAAGCAGCTGGTTATGACGTGATTTTAGTAGAAACTGTTGGAGTCGGACAAAGTGAAGCAATAGTGCGTGATATGGTGGATTTCTTCTTACTGCTTGTTTTAACAGGTGCAGGCGATGAGCTGCAAGGTATGAAAAAAGGTATTATGGAACTTGTGGATGCGATTGTCGTGAATAAGGCGGATGGAGAAAACAAATCAAGGGCTGAGAAAACAGCTCATGAATACAAACAAATTCTTCATTTCTTGCAACCTGCAACAGAAGGATGGGAAACGAAGACCTTTACTTGTTCTGCTTTGAATAATGTAAATGTTGATAAGACGTGGAAGATTGTTCAGGAGTTTATGGTAAGAACCAAGGAATCTGGGGTTTTTGTGAATCGCAGGAATGGACAAAAGAGGACCTGGTTTTATACTTCGTTAAAGGATCAGATAGAGCGAATGTTTTTTGAAGATGAGAAGGTAAAAAAAGAGTTGCGGGTGCTTGAGAAGCAAGTTGGGGAAGATGAAGTTTCTGTATCTTTGGCTGTAGAGAAGTTAATTGGAAGTTACAGACATTAATTAGAGAGCACAAAAAAAGGAAAGTGAGCATATCACTTTCCTTCATCTAGGGAGTATAGGGGTATGGATATCTAGATGTTACAGATATAATACCCGCCAAATTAGAAAATAAACCTTTTTTGTTTTTTTATTTGAAAAAAATTGGTATGATAAGAGTAGTTTAAAACTTGAGGTGATACAACATGAATATCGATTTTAATATGTTTATGAATGATGTTGTTCGTACTGCCAGAGAAGAAATGGATAACGCTGGATATGAGCAACTTAGAACAGTAGAAGATGTTGAAGAAGCATTTGCACGTAAAGGGACGACACTTGTAATGGTCAACTCAGTTTGTGGTTGTGCCGGCGGTATCGCTCGTCCAGCTGCAACTCATGCGGTGCATTATGACAAGCGTCCAACAAACTTAGTTACTGTGTTTGCAGGCCAAGATAAAGAAGCAACGGAGAAAGCACGCGAATATTTTGAAGGCTATCCGCCATCCTCTCCTTCTTTTGCTTTATTGAAGGACGGCAAGATTGTAACGATGGTAGAAAGACACGAAATCGAAGGCCATGCGCCAATGTCTGTTATCACAAAGCTTCAAGGGTATTTCGAAGAGCATTGTGAAGAGCTTTAAAAAATAATTAGAAGAGTGCCGGTTCCTTTTAAGGGACCGGTATTTTTTGTTGTTTAAAAGATGATAAAATAATTGGATTATAGAATAATCGTTAGGGTAATTCTAAATCGTCGTTATGAAGGCCTCAGTGAAGAAGAAAAAAGAGAAGAGAGATCTTCATTGGGGTGATGAAGACTTCAGTGACGAGGAAAAAGGAGAAGAGAGGTCTTCATAGGAGTGATGAAGACTTCAGTGACGAGGAAAAAGGAGAAGAGAGGTCTTCATAGGTGGGATGAAGACTTCATTGACGAGGAAAAAGGAGAAGAGAGGTCTTCATGAGCGAGATGACCTCGATGACGAACAAAAAGGAGAAGAGAGGTCCTCATAGATGAGATAAAGAGCTTGGTGACAATGAATTATATTCGATCAGGCAAGAATAAGGCGTTAGGGAAAGATCCGGCCAATATTTCAAAGCATCTAAGACCTTGATTCCATTTTGGCGTTTACCAGAAGGTAAGTGCTTTTTTGTTGTAGCATTGAAAGCTAATATTTACCGCTACATCCTCCACCATTAGCATATTACAATAATAGTTAGGCAGTTTAATAGGAGGAAGTTACAGAATATGCAACTTAGACGGAAACTTACGTTTTTTCTTTTGGCTCTCCTAGCTTTAGGGAGTGCTATAACTATATATTTATTTAATTCCACAAAGCCAGTATCTAATTCAACCCCAGAAAAGAAACAGAAAGTCGAGGAGGAACTAACTGACAACCCACCTGAAATTATCAATTTTACACATACTTCTTTAGATAAGAAGGAAGATGATGTAGTAAGCGGGGATGTAGAACTTCAAGTAGAAGCAAAAGATGACAACGAAATTAGTAAAGTTGAATTTTATTCTAGCAATGGTGCTTACTTAATTGGCGAAAAGGCAGAAGCGCCATACACTATCAATTGGTCTACCGATCCTTGGATAGAGAATGGAGAGCAGATACTGAAAATCATTGTGTATGATAGCGCCGGACAAAAGGCGGAAGCAACGAAAAAGGTAACGGTAGACAATAAAGAGGCAGCGGAAGCAGACTACAAAATGGTCGGGTATTATGCTGGTTGGTCCAGATATTCGGGGTTTAATGCCTCCAATATTGATGCTAGTAAACTGACACACATCAACTATGCATTTGCTAATGTTTCAGACGATGGAAGTATAGTTGTGGGCGACCCAGCAATAGATTTTCAAAACTTTAAGCAGTTACGACAGCTAAAGGAGCAGCACCCTCATCTAAAAACAATGATTTCTGTAGGAGGGTGGACTTGGTCGAAGAATTTTTCTGACGCAGCAGCTTCAGAAGATTCAAGAGCAAGGTTTGCAGAAAGTGTTCTTCGCTTTATTTTAGAAAATGGGTTTGATGGAGTGGATTTGGATTGGGAGTACCCGGTGAGTGGGGGACATCCTGATAATGTAAATCGCCCGGAGGATAAGCGTAATTACACACTTTTACTTAAGAAGATCAGGGAAACCTTGAACGACCAAGAAAAAAAGGATGGCAAAGAGTATTTGCTTACAATCGCAGCAGGAGCCAGTGAATCACATGCCGCAAACATGGAATTATCAGAGTTGCATCAATATGTAGATTATATACAGTTAATGACCTATGATATCAATGGGGAATGGGATGAGTTGACCGGTTTGAATGCGCCATTGTATCCAGATCCCAATAGTGAGTTCAGTTGGCAGTGGAGTGTAAAGGACGGTATTGATACTTATATATCAAGTGGAGTACCTTCAGAAAAACTAGTAATGGGTATGCCGTTTTACGGACGTGTTTTCCATGAAGCTAATACTGACAACAATGGATTGTACCAGGCCTTTAATGGAGGTACTTCGTTAAGCTATGGAAAACTCAAAGCAGATTATATTGGCAAAAACGGATTTGAACGTCATTGGATAGAAGAGACTCAAGTCCCAGTTCTATATAACGGAGAGACGTTCATTAGTTATGATGACGAGGAATCTATTGCGAAGAAGACCGACTTTTTAAAAAAGTATCATCTTGGTGGAGCAATGATGTGGGAGTTGAGTCAAGATCCCGAAAGAGTACTTTTAAATCGAATCTATAAAGAACTTAATAAATGATGAATGGGAGGCACGCTATTAATACTTTGCGTGTCTCTTTGTTTTACACCGAATAAATTGTAATTACCTATGTTTCCCACTTCGCAACAATTATATAATAGGTTAGTAACTTAAGAAATTCTTAAGAAAATACTTCAATAATACTTAAGATTTACCATATATGATGTGTACATAGAGAAACAATGGTAAGTGGGAGAAGGGTGAGAGATGGCGAACTTTACAGTGTTAATAGTGGACGATGAGAAGGAAATACGAGATGCGATCGAAATCTATTTAAAAAATGAAGGTGTTAAGGTTTTAAAAGCTAAAGATGGGGTGGAAGCGCTAGAAATGCTTCATGAAAATGAGGTGCATCTCATTTTACTAGATGTGATGATGCCAAGGCTTGATGGGATATCTGCGACGCACAGAATTCGCGAGGAGAAGAACATCCCGATCATTATTTTAAGCGCAAAAAGTGAAGATACTGATAAAATCCTTGGACTTCAGGTAGGAGCGGATGATTATGTAACAAAGCCGTTTAACCCTATGGAGCTTGTTGCAAGAGTGAAATCCCAGCTCAGGAGGTATGTCACACTTGGAACGTTTGAAGGAATTAAGAAAGGCATTGACTTGAACGGACTGACCATTGATAAGGAGTCGAAAGAAGTTACGGTTCAGGGAGACCCGGTTAAGTTGACACCGATCGAATATAAAATAGTGGAACTGTTGATGACCAATGCCGGACGGGTATTTTCCATCAATGATATATACGAGCGAGTATGGAAAGAGCCTGGCTACAATGCGGAAAATACAGTAGCGGTTCATATTCGAAAAATTAGAGAAAAAATAGAGATAGATCCAAAAAATCCAAGATATTTAAAGGTGGTATGGGGGATTGGGTACAAGATGGAGAAATAGAATAGTTGCTATTTTAATAGCACTAGTTTTTGTTTGTGGAATAAGTGGAAGTTTTTATTTTATTTATAACTTAGATAGATTTGGCCAGAAGAGTTATTTTGAAACGGAAGAATTTCAATATGAACTTCAGGAATATGCAAACTACTTGATTATCAACGAGTTTGGGTCAGTATCAGCAGATAGTGTAAAAGAGAAAATTTCCGTTTCCATGGAAGAAATAGGAGAACACCGATATAAATACGGTTCCTTGGATGCGCAGTTAGATAATATTCGCTATCAATATGAAGAAAGAATTCAACTTGCGGAGAATGGTGAAATAAGTGAGGAACCGGAAGAGCTAGTTGCAGAAAGAGATGAAGTGCTAGATGATATTAGAAAAAACTTCTCAAGTGATGAGCATGTAGAGAAGAAAATAAGAGCGGAAAAAGAACAAATAGTGGAGGAGTATTTCGCAAAAGATCCAAACTTTCAATCGTATCCATCAAGGTTCCACCAAGATTTTCAGTACTTTTTTGAACAAGATGGGGAAAGTTTCACCAACATAGGCGCAAACAAAACTTCCGTAGATAGAATGTTCAGTGACGAAAATATGCAATACGTAACCATTTATACTATAAGGGGAGATGACTATTTTAATTCCTACAATTGGCCATATGAGGATTGGCTGTACCAAATAGTCGCAGAAGTGAGAGGGGACTTTGAAGGGATTATTGGTGTTCCAAAAGGACTAGCTTCGGATAGCGAATTAATGATTGCAAAAACTGGTTATGAAGAAAATAGAATATGGTTTTGGAGACTTGGGATAGGATCATTGATTGCTTTATTGTTTTGGTTTGTATTGATGATAAAAGTTGTTTCCATACCAAAGGAACGAGGGAAATGGCAAAATCTATATAACAAAATTCCAGTTGATCTAAGCGTTGTAGTGGTAGGATTCTCTGCTTTATTAATCTTATTCAGTCTAATGTGGGTTCATGATTCTATCAATCTGCTAACCTACAATAGCTCAACCATGTATTTCACTGAACTTGTTATAAGTGTAATGATCTCTACTATTTTAAGTTTACTCACTTACGTCCAGTTACGCTATTTGACAAATAGTATGAGGGGTATGACTGACTTCAAACAACAAGGGAAAAATAGTTTATTATTTATTATTTTTAAAACCTGTAAAAAAGTATATCAACGCATCTTTGAAGTTGTTAAGGAAGCATTTCTAAATACAGCTACTGGCATCCAAGTGTTTATTCTCCTTGCGATAGTCTTTGGACTAGGTTTTGGTTTCTTTATGATTTTCTTTGATATAGCTTTCTTCCTACTATATTTTCTCTTCGCTGTTTTCATAGGTGTACCAACACTCATTCACTTAGTAAAAAGTGTCGGTTATTTCAATAAGATCTCCATCAAAACAGAGGAGATGGCATCAGGTAAACTGGGGGAGCCAATCGAAGTAAAGGGGAATTCCGTTCTTTCTAAAATGGCAGCTAACCTAAATGTATTAAATCAAGGGGTAAAGGTGTCCTTAAATGAGCAGGCAAAAAGTGAGCGTTTGAAAACGGAATTGATTACAAATGTCAGTCATGATCTTCGAACACCTTTAACCTCCATTATCACTTACACGGAGCTTATGAAGAAAAACGACCTAACGGCTGAGGACCGCTCTGCCTACCTTGAGATTATTGATAGAAAGTCACAACGGTTAAAGGGGTTAATTGAGGATTTATTTGAAGTTTCCAAAATGGCGAGCGGGAATATCGAGCTGGTAAAAGAGCGTGTGGACCTTAATCAACTTCTGCAACAGGCGTTGGCGGAATACGATGATTCATTAAAAGAATCTAATCTGCAATTTCGTGTTACCAACACGGATAAACCTTTATATGCCTTGGTGGATGGACAGAAAATGTGGCGTGTATTTGATAACTTAATCGGAAATATCATGAAATACTCCCTGGAAAATTCACGAGTATATATACAAGTCCATCAGTTAGAGAACAAAGCAAAAATCACGTTCAAAAATGTATCAAAATACGAATTGAACGATCAAAGTGAGGAATTATACGAACGCTTTAAAAGAGGGGATACCTCGAGACATACAGATGGTTCTGGACTTGGCCTTGCGATTGCAAAATCTATCATTGATCTTCATGGAGGCAGTCTTGACATTGAAACGGACGGCGATTTATTTAAAGTGAATATCTGTTTGAGAGTGGTGGAATAAGTGGATTTCACTACAATATATAATGTGCATTATGATAGGGTCTTTCATGTGAGTCTCTCCGTAATTCGCGACCGCCAGTTGGCTGAAGACAATGTGCAGGAAACTTTTATAAAGGTGTATAAAAAGTTGGATAGTTTACAAGAGAGTGATAAAGTAGGTGCTTGGCTCTGCGTGATTGCAACGAGAACAGCTATTGATTTTATCAGACGAGAGAGAAAAATCGGTGGATGTCCAATGGAATTAGATCTGTTAGATAGTCTTGGAAAAGAAGCAGGCCATAATGTTGCAGCAGAAGTGGAAGCGAAATTGTTGAAAGAGCTCTTGGATGAAAAGATGGAAGACTTCACAATTGAAGACAAGAAGCTGCTCGTTCTTAAAATGGAAAAGGGATTAAAGGAGCGGGAAATCGCTAAGGCTTTAGAGATGAATCCAGCTACAGTGAAATCGAAGATCCATAGAGCTAGAAAGAAATTAAAAGAGCGCATGGCTGTAGAGTTGAGTGCTTAGGGGGATTATTGTTGGTGCAGGGGACACATTTCGTAAAAAGTGCTCCCTGCACTTTTTTTGAATAGGAATTGGTATAAATGTTTTGCTAAAGAAGTTCTTACGAGGACAAACTCCAATGGGTATATTTAAGAAAATAATTATCTAGATTCAAAATCACGTTGATCTCTTTCATCCAATTTTGCAGATATTTCTTCAAGTATCGCTTCAATATCCTTCGTTTGATCCTCTTCTATCCTTGTCAAGGTAGCGTTTATTTCATTAAACTGATCGTTCACATCATGCCTGAATAAATAGAATTCTTCCCGAAGTGTACCAGTGGTATTTGTCAAAGAATGAAGCTCTTCTTTTATCTGATGTTGCCCAGCAGAAAGGATAAATGTCTTTTCACTCAGACCGCTGATTTCTTCCCTCATAAGCATTTGGTTCTCTGATAGGATGGAAGTTTTTTCGTTAAGACTGCGAATCTCATCTTTCATCAGAATCTGGTTCTCTGATAGGATGGAAGTTTTTTCGTTAAGACCTCGAATTTCATCTTTCATCAGAATCTGGTTGTCAGAGAGCATGGAAGTTTTTTCGTTAAGACCTCGAATTTCATCTTTCATCAGAATCTGGTTGTCAGAGAGGATGGAGATTTTTTCGTTAAGACCTCGAATTTCATCTTTCATCACAATCTGGTTGTCAGAGAGGATGGAGGTTTTTTCGTTAAGACTGCGAATTTCATCTTTCATCAGAATCTGATTATCAGAGAGAGTGGAAGTCCTGTCATTCAATTCACTTAATTCTTTTTTTATTTCAACCTTAAAATCCAACATCCTATTCAAAATCAAATCCAATTTAGCATCTGTATTCATCTATGTTCACCTCCTTTTTCTAGTCCATTGTAATTATAACATGAACCTAAACTAATGGAATAATAACAAAAGGTACATATTTCAGAATAATAAAAATATAAAAACATTATTTATCTTTATTAACTATATTGCATAAATATTAACCTGTGTTAAAATACACTTATCCGAATAAACATACATCATAATTATACTTGATTTAAATGTAGGTTTGTTTCATAATTAGATTAAATTTTTACTTTTCTGAAAAAAGAATAGGGGGAAATTATTGTGAAAAAATGGTTTTTGTATTCATTTATTAGTATTTTAGTAGTAGGTTTGTTATCTGCTTGTGGAACATCCGGCAATGAGGATGAAACAAGTGGAGAAGGTGAAGATGGAAAGAAAGTGTTAGTAATGGGAACTTCCGCTGACTATCCACCATTTGAGTATATTGATACAGAAGTAGGAGAAGAGATTATCGGTTTCGACGTTGATCTTGCAAAAGCTATTACAGAAGAGCTTGGTTACGAATTGAAAGTTCAAGATATGGATTTTGGAAGTTTAATCACTGCGATGAAATCAGGTAACATTGACCTTATTTTGGCAGGTATGACGCCGACAGAAGAGCGTGCAGAGCAAGTTGATTTTACAAATGTATATTATACTGCTAATCACATGATTGTTTCATTGAAAGATAGCAAAATTACTAGTTTAGAAGATTTAGAAGGTAAAACGGTTGGTGTACAAATGGGATCCATTCAATTTGACAAAGCGGAAGAAATTGCAGAAGAAGTGAATATCACTATTGAAAACCGTGACCGCATCCCACAAATTGTACAAGATCTAAAAACAGGTCGTTTTGATGCAGCTATCATTGAAGATACAGTTATGAAAGGCTTCATGGAAAAAGATGCAGACCTTACTGGGTTTACATTAGAGTCTGATGAAGAAGGATCTGCCATTGCCCTTCCTAAAGGCAGTGAATTGACGGAGGAATTTAACCGAGTTCTGAAAGAGATGGAAGAGAACGGTGAGATGGAAAAGTTAATTAACAAATGGTTTGGTGGAGAAGAATAAGCCTTCATGTAATCAAAAGGGTGCAGTATTCGCCCTTTTGATTTTCTTGTTAATATCAGAATACGGTTTTACACCGCTGATGATTTCCGTGCAAGGCTTCGCTTTCCACGGGGCGCTTGGGGAGCCTCCTCGGCAAGCCTGCGGGGTCTCCCCTAAGCGCTACCTCCCGTAGGAGTCTTCGCCTTTCACTCCAATCATCCGCTAGTAAACTGTATTTTCATACTTGCCTTTGCTAATTAGGTAATTTGACAGAAAGGACTGGTAGCACTTGACGATTGACTTCTTAGATTTTAGCGCCATCACGGGTTCGATGGATTATATTCTTGCCGGTGTGAAGGTTACCCTTCAAGTCGTATCACTAGCAGGGATTATTGGTTTTATCATCGGAACGCTGTTGGCATTATGTAAGATTGGTAGAATCAAACTACTTAAAATTTTTGCGGATGTTTATACATCCATTTTCCGAGGAACTCCGCTTGTTCTTCAATTAATGTTAATATTTTTTGGACTCCCTCAAGCAACTGGCATCACATTTGAACCGGTCACTGCAGCCATCCTTGCATTCGGGTTAAACTCCGGGGCCTATATTTCGGAAGTTATTCGAGCAGGAATTATGGCGGTTGACAAAGGGCAGCGAGAAGCAGCCATGGCTCTTGGCGTACCATATCGCCAAATGATGAAAGACATCATTTTACCACAAGCACTGAAAAACATTTTACCAGCACTTATGAATGAATATATTACGCTTACGAAAGAGTCGGCTATTGTTACGGTCATTGGAGTAATGGACGTTATGAGACGTTCTTTTATGACAGCATCGAATACTTATGCATATTTGGAAGCATTTATTTTCGCTGGACTTATCTATTATTTGTTAGTAATGATACTCACGTTAATTGGCAAGCTCATTGAAAGGAGAATGAGACGCTATGATTAAAATAGAAGATTTGCATAAGTCCTTTGGCAAGTTAGAGGTGCTAAAAGGGATATCTACACAAATTAAAGAAGGGGAAGTAGTGGCAATCATAGGGCCTTCTGGTTCTGGAAAGTCCACTTTACTTCGCTGTATGAATCTTTTAGAAGAGCCAACTTCTGGTCACATTTGGATTAAGGACCAAGACGTTGCAAATAAGAAAACGAACATCAATAAAGTGCGTCAGGATTTAGGAATGGTGTTTCAACACTTTCACTTGTTCCCTCACAAGACAGTTCTAGAAAACTTAACGTATGCTCCGGTTTCTGTAAAAGGAGTATCGAAAAAGGAAGCCGAAGCGAAAGGGTTGGACTTGCTTGCAAAAGTGGGACTAGCTGAAAAAGCGAAAGAATATCCTAATCGCCTGTCCGGTGGGCAGAAGCAGCGTGTTGCGATTGCACGAGCTCTTGCGATGGATCCAGAAGTTATGTTGTTTGATGAACCAACTTCCGCCTTGGATCCAGAGATGGTAAAAGAGGTACTGGAAGTAATGAAAGCTCTTGCTCATACAGGAATGACGATGGCTATTGTGACACACGAAATGGGCTTTGCACGTGAAGTGGCAGATCGCGTGTTGTTCCTTGATGATGGCATGTTGGTGGAGGATGCGCCACCTGCTGAGTTTTTTACCACACCTAAAACAGAACGTGCTAAGGTGTTTTTGGAGAAGATGTTATAGGATTGACGAGGGACCAGCTCTATTTTGAAGAGCTGGTTTTCTATTTTAGTGTGAGGACAATGTTAGCGTGAAAAAGGGAAACATGGTCTTCATAGGGCGTGTATGAGGACAAAGTTAGCAGAAAAGGAGAAACACTGTCCTCATAGGGCATGTATGAGGACAAAGTAAGCGTAAAAGGAGAAACATTGTCCTCATAGGGCATGTATGAAGACAAAGTTAGCAGAAAAGGAGAAACATTGTCCTCATAGGGCATGTATGAGGACAAAGTAAGCGAAAAAAGAGAAACACTGTCCTCATAGGGCATGTATGAGGACAAAGTAAGCGTAAAAGGAGAAACACTGTCCTCATAGGGCATGTATGAGGACAAAGTTAGCAGAAAAGGAGAAACACTGTCCTCATAGGGCATGTATGAGGACAAAGTAAGCGTAAAAAGAGAAACATTGTCCTCATACAACAGCTTCCCATACATATTTATTCATGCTAACTTAAAACTAACAAATAATAACTCTTCCAAAAGAAAGGAGTACAAAATATGACCAATCGCGACCACAACCTTCAAACCGCAACTCTCGGCATGGGCTGATTCTGGGGAACTGATGCCCGGTTCGGGTATTTAAAAGGAATCATCCGCACAAGGGTAGGCTACGCAGGTGGCACCACGCCTGCACCAACCTATAAACAAATGGGAGATCACACCGAGTGCCTACAAATTGATTATGATCCTACCCAAATAACTTTTGATGAGATAACCCGGCATTTTTGGAACTCCCACAATTCTAATCGTGGTAACTATAAGGGGAGACAATATCTGTCTATCTTTTTATTTCATGAAAATTATCAAAAGGAAGTACTAGAAAAGTTTAAGCAAGAAACCCAAGACACAAACGCACAATTAATAGGAACGGAAATTGCACCAATAGTTCATTTCACGCTCGCTGAAGAAAGGCATCAGAAATATTACCTGAAAAGATATTCAAGTGCGACACAAAAGTTACGAGAGCACTTCCCTACCGAAGAGTCATTTACAGATTCAACTTTGGTAGCGAGGTTAAACAGTTTTGTGAAAGGATATGGGACCCTTGCTACCTTGAAAGAAGAGATTTTGGTTTGGGATAGGGAAGACGCAGCCAAGTTAATATCGTTGGTCAATGGATTAAAACGGTAAATTGGTTTGCACGCTGGCTAATCTATTAATAGGAAATGGATGAAAACACTCATAAGCGGTATTTAACTGCTGCGGAGTGCCTTGATCCAAGACTTCTATTTGACCGAAGCTTAAGTGAGTGCATTCCTTCGGTCGTATAGAGCCTTTCTATACGCCAGAAGCTCATGTGAAAGTATCACTTCAGTCGTATAGAGCTCTTCTATACGCCCGAAGCTCAAGTGAAAGTAGCTCTTCAGTAATATAGAGCCCTTCTATACGCCCGAAGCTCAAGTAAAAGCATCCCTTCAGTCGTATAGAGCCCTTCTATACGCCCGAAGCTTAAATAAAAACACCCCTTCAGTCATATAGAACCCTACAACCACCTCCCAAGATTCATTTTCAATATAGAAATAGTGTTATTACCCGATGTATAGAAAAAGCTGGAAAACAAACACTAACCCTTAGCAGAAAACTAAGGGAGGACCACAATAAAAATGAAAATCACACGAATTATTACATCACTATTAATAACCGTCATGCTAAGCTTCACCACAATTCTAACCTACGCAGAAAGCCCAACCTACAAATCGCGGACAGATATTCCAACTGCATATAAATGGAATCTCCAGACTCTATATAAGAATGAAACGCAATGGAAACAGGATGTATATAAAGCTAAAAAGTTGGCGGACCGTTTTGCCAAAAAAGAAGAAAAGCTGGACAACGACATTCAAATCCTACACTTACTCGAGGATTACTTTGAGCTGTTTCGTTTGATGGAAAAAATCTTTGTCTATTCCCGTATCAATCTGGATGTGGATATTAGCAATACTTCAGCTCAAGCCTTATCTGATGAAGGCCAAAACATGATGATATATGTGGTGGAGCGGACGGCATGGTTTTCGAATGAATTACAGGAAATAGAAAAGGACCAATGGGAAAAACTCATGAAAAGTCCGAAACTAACGCCTTATTACAGTCACTTACAAGACACCTATGATGAAAAAATCCATTCCTTGCCTCCGGAAATGGAAAAGATTCTAATAAAGACGATGCCAATTGTAAATGCACCTAGCGAGCTTTTTACGATGATGTCTAAAGACCTTGTCCTCCCAAGTTTTAAGGTAAAGGATAAAGTGTATGAAATGTCAGCACCTTTATATTCTGTCTATATGTCGAGCAAGGACAGGGAAGTGAGGAAGGCTGCTTTCCAAACGTATTACCAGACCCTTAGAAACTACCAGGATACCTTTGCTTCCATGCTTGCCAATGTCGTAAAGGCGAATAACTTTTTTGCTACAACGAGGAATTATCCCTCCTCATTAGAAGCACATTTAGAGGGGAACGATATTGACCCGAAGGTTTACACCCAACTCATTGACACTGTAGAAGGAGGACTTCCGCTATTTCATCGGTATCTAAAATTAAAAGAAAAATATGTTGGCATCGACGACTCCATGCATATGTACGATTTGTCTGCCCCGTCTCCTTATACCAAAGAGGAAAAGATTCCATATGAGGAGGCAAAGGAAATAGTCATAAAGGGATTATCGCCAATAGGAGAGGCATATATTAAAATGCTATCCAAGGGGCTCTCTTCAAATTGGGTGGATGTTTATAACACACCTGGTAAAGCAACAGGGGCTTATCAGATTGGTTCGTATGATTCCCATCCATTTGTGTTATTAAATTATCAGGGGCTTCCAAGCGACGTATTGACTCTCGCCCATGAGATGGGACATGCGATGCATTCTTATTTTTCCAATGAAAATCAGCCTTATCAAGATGCAAGATATGTGACGTTTACGGCGGAGGTTTCTTCAACCTTGCAGGAGCATCTTCTTCATAAGCAATTGATGGATGAAGCAAAAACGAAAGAAGAAAAGATTCATGCTCTCTATCAATACTTAGAGGACTTTCGGGTAACGCTATTCCGTCAGACGCAATTTGCGGAGTTTGAAAAGATTATCCACGAAATGGGGCAAAATGAAAAACCGTTACATGCAGAAGCTATTAAATCAGTCTATTATGATTTAAATAAAAAGTATTATGGAAAGGACATGAACGTGGATAAGGAAATTTCCATGGAATGGGCCAGAGTACCGCATTTCTTCCATTCCAGTTTCTACACGTACCAATATGCAACAAGTTTTGCTGCATCCGCAGCGCTTGCAGAGCAATTGGAAGAAGGGGGAACTGATGCGCAGAATAAGATTGTGAAAGAGCTATTTTCTTCAGGTGGCAGCTTACCACCAATTGATATTTTGAAACGGGCAGGAGTGGATATGAGTAAAAAAGAGCCGATTGAGGAATCGTTGAAACGATTTGAAGAGCTGGTCAATGAATTTGAGGAGCTATTGCACTAGTACCGATAAATAAGTAAACAACTCCCTCCAATTTTCATGTATAGTAGTACTATGTGATATATTGAACAAACGAAAGTCGGGAGAGTTTTATGTATGAGAAAATTTAAAATCGGATACCGAACAGCAAAGACGGCCCTCGGTACAGGGATTGCAATCAGTATTGCACAGTTATTGAACCTGGACTTTTACGCATCAGCTGGGATCATTGCAATCCTCTGTATCCAAAATACAGTAAGGAAGTCATGGAAAGTGGCAACTGCTCGTTTTATCGCATGCTCCTTAAGTCTTTTATTCGGCTTTGTGTTCTTTGAGTTGTTAGGTTACAATCCGGTATCGATAGCACTTCTTTTGTTATTTTTTATACCTGTTACGGTGATGCTCAGAATCACAGAGGGTATAGCAACCAGTTCCGTCATACTTCTTCATGTGTATTCAGTTGAAGCTTATTCATTAGGACTTGTCATCAATGAACTAAGCATCATTTTCATAGGTATAGGGGTCGCTCTCATTATGAATACTTACATGCCGAGTGTTGAAAAGGAATTGAAAAGCTACCAGTTGCAAGTGGAGGAAAACTTTCATAAGGTGTTTTCAGAGATAGCCCATTTTCTTCGTCATGGTGATCGTGGATGGGGTGGGCAAGAGATACCTGAAACAAATAAAATATTAAAAGAAGCGAAGAGTCTGGCCTTCCGTGATGTGGAAAATCACTTCAGACGGGAGGAAAATCATCATTATTTTTATTTTAAAATGAGGGAAAAGCAGCTGGATGTCATGGAACGGATGCTTCCTATAGTTGCTACAATAGAACATAATGTGGAACAGGCTCATATGGTATCAGATTTTATAGAGGATCTTGAGCATGCTATTCACGCAGGAAATACTGCTTATCTTTTCTTGCAACGCTTGCGCGATATGCACGAAACCTTTCAAGAAATGCCGCTTCCAAAATCCCGTGAAGAGTTTGAGACGAGAGCAGCTCTTCGTCATCTCTTAAAAGAATTTGAACAATACTTAATACTTAAAAGTGATTTTATCGGTTTGGAAACTACGAAGTAAGCGAATGGAATGGACATCTTTCAACCACACTATACCTAAAAGGTAGGAGGATGGAAGATGTTCATTTTTTCATTAATTTTCGCACTGGTGACTTCCCCACTCTGGCCGCTTGGACCAAATCCTCTTCCAGGCGATCCATATATTATTGTTAATAAACAGACCAATCAGCTTGCATACTTTCAAGGGGAAGAATTGAAAGAAGTCCATACAGTAGCCACAGGTAAATCGAAAGAACTGACACCTGAGGGTGAGTTCACCATTACGGTAAAAGCAATTAACCCATACTATCGCAAAAAAGATATTGCTGGCGGCGATCCAAAGAATCCCCTTGGCACAAGATGGATCGGATTTGATGCAGAAGATACCGACGGCAGGACGTATGGAGTGCATGGTACGAACAATCCATACTCCATTGGAGGCTATGTGACACAAGGGTGTATTCGGTTGGAAAATAAAAATGTGGAAGCTTTGTTCGACAGGGTGCCTGTGGGGACGAAAATATGGATATTGAAAACAGGGAAAACTTTTGAAGAGCTTGGGAAAGAGAAGGGTGTATTGAGGTGAACAATTGGTAGTTCCTCTACTTTTTAATTTTATATAAGAGTCAGTTCTTTTTTTAAAAAGAACTGGCTTTTTTTATTGAGATTTCACTATTTGAAATTTTCTAATTGTTTTGATAAATATTTCACCCTATAGTTTAGGAAGACAGTTTGTATGGAGGTGAACCTACATATTCTTGGAGACAGAGTGCAACAAAATGAAAGCGATTTCAAAAGAGGGGGAAATGGAATGGGAATCAGGACAGGGGAGCAATACATTAACTCTTTAAGAACAAGAAAGCCTGAAGTCTGGCTTGGTGGTCGGAAAGTAGAGGATTTATATAACGAAGATGTGTTCAAGCAGCCAATTCATGAAATTGCCAAACTTTATGACATGCAGTTTGATCCCAAGTATCAGGATAAGATCACGCATGTGTGTGAAGAAACAGGGGAACGAGTGAATAACGCGTTTCTTGTACCTAGGTCCCATGAAGATATCATGGCCCGCAGCAGATTGTTTGAAGCTTATGCACGTGCAACATTCGGACTGATGGGAAGAACTCCGGATTTCTTGAATGTAGTGGTTACTTCAATGGCAAGCAACTCCTGGTTTTTGGATAAATACAATCCGGATTGGTCCGTAAATATACGAAACTATTACCGTCATATCAGGGATAATGATTTATTTTTAACACATGCCATCATTAATCCGCAAAATGATCGAAGTAAAGCTTCCTATGAACAAAAGGATTTGTTTACCCATTTAGGGACCGTAAAAGAAACGAAGAATGGGTTAGTTGTTAGAGGTGCCAAAATGTTGGCAACATTAGCTCCTATCACAGATGAAGTGATTATCTACTCTTTCCCAGGCTTCCAACCGGGTGATGAGAGGTATGCACTTGCATTTGCCATTCCTATTGATACACCAGGATTACGTATTATTTGCCGTGAGCCGATGCAGGATGGAAAACGATCTGTATTTGATCATCCGTTGGCTTCTAGGTACGAAGAAATGGATGCTATCCTTGCGTTTGACGATGTTTCGGTGCCGTGGGACAGAGTATTCATGTATAACAATGTGGAAGCGGCCAATTCCTTATATCCAATGACAGGAATTGCTCAGCAGCCTGCGCATCAGTCAGGGGTCAGAGGTTATGTGAAACTAGCCTTTGCAACAGAGGTCGCATGTAAAGTAGCGGATTCCATTGGAGTAGATGGATTTTTGAATGTACAAAATGATCTTGGTGAGCTGGTTCAAGCGGTAGAAACAATTCGAGCACTATTGCGTGTATCAGAATATGAGTACGAAGTGACAAAGGATGGAGAATACCGTCCTGCACCGGCACCTCTTGAAACAATTAGAGGCCTATTACCGAAAATGTACCCACGGGCAATCGAAGTGATGCAAATTATTGGAGCAGGTGGTTTGCTGATGTCTCCTACAGGTGCCGACTTTGAAAATACGGAATTACGCCCTGATTTGGACAAATATTTTGGAGGACGAGAAGGAGTGTCGGCAGAAGAGCGTGTTCGCATATTTAAGCTTGCATGGGACCTTTGCGGAGAAGCTTTCGGCCAACGCTTATTGCAATATGAACGATATTATACCGGGGATCCAATCAGAAAAAGAGCAATTTTTTATAATCAATACAAGCGTAAGAGTAAATTCGATATGGCTGAACAAGCTCTGAAGGATACAGCGAAACCAGAAAAAAATCTCATATAAATAAAGGGAAATGGCGTTCTTTGTATAAATATTAGAATATTAGTTATATTCTGATATTTATTGTAGAACTTTGATGAAAAAGGGGCGAAGACATGATATCCTCTGTGCTGAAAGTAGCAAAGATTTTGGACTGTTTTACAGGAAATGAGCCAGTTTTGGGTAACCGGGAAATTGCGGAGAAGTTAGGGATGAATGTAAGTACGGTCCATCATATTGTCAGTACGCTATGCCATGAAGGAATATTAATACAGGACAGCAGAAAGAAATATCGGCTCGGTTGGAAATTGCTCGAGTGGAGTAATCATGTCATGTATCAGCAGGACATATACAGTGAAGCCATTCCGATCGTGGAGGACCTGGTCCGCCAGTACAACGGTACCGTCCATATCGGTATGTTTGATGCTGGGGAGGTACGTTTTGTCCTGAAGGTATCTGCCAAAAATTCCGTACCTGTTCCGACTTTTGTCGGTGCCCGCAAGCCTGCTTATTGTACAAGTACAGGGAAGATTTTATTGTCTTTCAATCCGTCATTCATCCAACCTACTATTTCTAAAGGCCTGTTGCAAAGGGCACCCAATACCATCACTTGTGTGAAAAAATTAAAAAGAGAATTGGAAGAAATAAGAGAACAAGGGTACGCCATCAGCAATAATGAAAATGAATTGGGGTTATACGGAATTGCGGCTCCGATTTATTCTTATACAGGGCAAACTGTAGCGGCTCTTAATATGGTTGGTCCCATTTCATATATGCAAGGCGAGCAAAAACAGGCCATCATTCAAAGTGTTTTACGGACATCCAGGCAAATTTCAAAAGAACTTGGTTATATTAGCGCGATTTGATAGCGCTTACAAAATTATGAGGAGGAATTGGCTATGGCATTAAAGACGAGATCTATGAACATTATGAAAGTGATCGAGGACAATAAGCATCTATTGAAGCCGCCGGTTAATAATAAAGTTCTTTGGGAGGATTCTGAATTTATTGCGATGCTTCTTGGAGGACCGAATAGAAGAAGGGACTTCCATGTGGATCCCTCAGACGAGTTTTTTTATCAAGTGAAAGGTGACTGTTATGTAGAATGCATCAATGAAAATGGAGAGCGCGAAGTGGTTACGGTAAAAGAAGGGGAAATGTTTATGCTTCCTGCAAACGTACCTCATTCCCCTCACCGTGTGGCAGACACGTACGGCATTGTTTTAGAAAGGAAACGGGACAAAGGAGAGCTAGAGGACTTTGTTTGGTTCTGTGATAACTGTAATGAAGAAATGCATCGGGTGACGGTTCAATTAACCAATATTGAGACTCAGGTAAAGGGAGCGATCGAGGAGTTTAACGGAAGCGAAAAACTGCGCACATGTGACCATTGCGGTCATGTAATGCCAGAGGAAGTAGATGTGTGGAAATGCGAATAGATTTCCATACTCATATCATTCCAAAGGAGTTTCCGGACTTTGCAGAAAAATATGGTGGAGACCGCTGGCCGACGCTAGATCAGACTTGTACATGTGGGGCAAACATTATGGTTGCCGGAAAAGTCTTTCGGGAAGTGACCGATCAAGTTTGGTGTCCGCATAAGCGTATTCAGGACATGGACAGAGAGGGTGTGGACATACAAGTTCTATCCCCAATTCCCGTGACATTTTCTTACTGGGCGGACAAAGAGGCTGCACTTGAAATGGCGCATCTTCAAAATAATTTTATCTCTGATACGGTAAAAGAATATCCTAACCGATTCATTGGTCTAGGAACCGTACCTCTTCAAGATACGGTAGTGGCCATTCAGGAAATGGATCGGTGTATGCATGACCTGAAACTTGCCGGAATAGAAATCGGAACTAATGTAAACGGTGAGAATCTTGATTCACCTCATTTGACAGAGTTCTTTAAGATGGCAGAGGAGTGGAGTGTACCTCTTTTCATTCACCCTTGGGAAACGATGGCGAAAGACCGTACCCCAAGACACAATTTCATGTACACAATCGGAATGCCAAGTGAGACAGCTCTTGCTGCCGCAAGCTTGATTTGGAGTGGGGTAATGGAAAAGTTCCCGAACCTCAGAATTTGTTTTGCCCATGGTGGTGGATCTTTCCCATATATATTACCGCGCTTGGACAAGGGGTGGGAGGTATGGCCACACCTCAGGCTTACGACACATCCTCCTAGTCATTATGCAAAGAAGTTCTATTTCGACTCATTGAACTATGATTCGCTCACCATGAAATTTCTGATTGAGCGATTTGGTATCGATAAAGTGATTATGGGTTCTGATTACCCTTTCCTGTTACGAGAAATTGCACCAGGAAAAGTGGTAGATGAAATGGAGGACCTGTCTGAATCGGACAAAAATTTGTTGTTAGGGAAGAATGCTTTGGAATTTTTGAATATAAAGGAGACCGACTATGGAACAAAAGCTGATGACTCCAGAGGAAAAGCTGAAACAATTAGGTCTTGAGTTAAGAGATGTACGTCCGGCAGTCGGTAACTATGTCAGTCATGTCAGAGTGGGTAATTTAATCTTCACTGCTGGCCAAGGGGTGGATCAATACCATGGTAAATTGGGCAGAGACTTTACCATTGAAGAAGGGTATCTTGCTTCCCGCCAGTCGATGCTTAATTTGTTAAGTGTGTTAAAGCATGAGCTAGGTGAATTAAGCAGGGTGAAAACGATTGTGAAGATGTTAGGCTTTGTTAATTGTACAGAGAATTTTACTGATCAACCTAAGGTGATGAACGGGGCATCAGACCTATTGGTTGAGGTATTCGGTGAAAGAGGAAGACATGCTCGTTCTGCAGTAGGCATGGCACAACTGCCTAACAATACGGCCATTGAAATAGAATTGATTGTTGAAATTGCAGAGTAACGACTCCTTCTCTCTCTTGGATGAGAGGGAGTCTTCATTTTGGAAAGGATGGGTTGTCTGATGCAAGTTAGAGAGGTTATTCCTGGGAAAATCAAACCGATAGATTGTAGGCACTTTATCGACGGCGAATACATCGATTCTATTAACTTGAAAACCTTCGATAATATCAATCCTGCAACAGAAGAAGTGATTGGGAAAGTGGCGGAAGGCGGGAAAGAGGAAATTGATCGTGCAGTTACTGCAGCAAGAAAAGCATTAAAAGGTCCTTGGAAAAAGTATACAACCAAGGAGCGGTCGGAATTATTGCGAAGAATCGGTGATGGAATCTTAGAGAGAAAAGAAGAACTGGCTGTCTTGGAGGCTATGGATACAGGCAAACCTTACGAATTGGCTCTTGAAATGGACATCACCAGATCTGCCTACAATTTTTATTTTTTTGCAGATTTCTTAACATCAATGGGCGGGGAATCCTACCAACAAGATAATGTTGCGCTTCATTATTCTATTAGAAGACCTGTTGGAGTTGTTGGGATGATCAATCCTTGGAATCTACCTTTACTCTTATTGACTTGGAAATTGGCTCCATGTCTTGCTGCAGGGAATACTGCGGTTATGAAGCCTGCGGAATGGTCACCAATGACAGCTACTGTTCTGGTGGAAATTTGCAAGAAAGCAGGTGTACCGGATGGGGTTATTAATCTCGTGCATGGTTTTGGAGCGGATTCAGCAGGATCTGCATTAACCGAGCATCCTGGTGTAGATGCAATTACTTTTACAGGGGAAACCAAAACAGGATCCGCCATTATGAAAGCGGCAGCTCCTACACTGAAAAAATTATCCTATGAGCTCGGTGGGAAAAATCCAAATATTATTTTTGCGGACTCAAACTTGGATGAAGTGATTGATACCACGCTTAAATCGAGTTTCATGAATCAAGGGGAAGTATGTCTTTGTGGTTCAAGAATCTATGTGGAGAGTTCGATCTACGAATCTTTTCTTGAAAAGTTCACTGCCAGAACTAAAGAACTACAAACCGGAGATCCTTTTAATCCTGCAACCAAAGTAGGCGCAGTAATCAGTAAAGAGCATTACGAACGGGTTCTCTCCTATATTGAAATAGCTAAGGAAGAAGGCGGGACCATTTTAACAGGTGGTGGTCGACCGGATTCTGTTGATAAAGGGTTTTTTATTGAGCCAACTATTGTCGTTGGACTTGATCGACATGCAAGATGTGTCAAAGAGGAAATCTTCGGGCCAGTCGTCACCGTTATTCCGTTTGAAACAGAAGAAGAAGTATTGGACCAGGCAAACGATACACATTATGGGCTGGGTGCAACAATCTGGACGAATGACCTTCGCCGCGCACATCGAGTTGCAAGGGAAATTGAGGCGGGAATCATCTGGATCAACACATGGTATTTAAGAGACTTAAGGACTCCATTCGGTGGGATGAAACAAAGCGGAATTGGCAGGGAAGGCGGCATGCACAGCTTTGATTTTTACAGTGAATTGTCAAATGTAACGGTAAAACTTTAGTGCCAGAAAGGAGTTCCTATAATTGACCATTCAAACGAAAAAACTATCAGACCTGTTATTAAATGCAGAAAAATCTAAAAAAGGTGTGACACCTTTAACTGAATTGAAGCCTGATCTAACTGTGGTAGAAGCATACAACATTCAAATGGATAACATTCAGGTGAAGCTAGAAAATGGAGAGACAATCAGTGGGAAAAAAATCGGACTTACTTCACTGGCCATGCAGCAGCTTCTTGGCGTGAACGAACCCGACTATGGTCATCTCCTTCAATCTATGGAAGTGCCTAATAACGGGGTTATTTCTTGCCAGCAGCTTCTCGAACCGAAAGTGGAAGGAGAAATAGCATTCTTTTTAAAAAAGGATCTGGCTGGACCAAATGTCAGTGTAGGGGATGTATTGGAAGCAACTGAATATGTAATGGCTGCATTGGAGATTGTCGACAGTCGCATAGCAGGATGGAAAATCAAACTGTGTGACACGATAGCAGATAATGCTTCATCAGCCCTGTACGTACTAGGTGATAAAAAAATCCCCCCGCATCAACTGGATCTTAAGGAAGAAAAAATGGCGTTTTATAAGAATGAACAATTAATCAATGAAGGTATCGGTAAAGCGGCTTTAGGAGATCCCGCTTATTGTGTTGCTTGGCTTGCTAACAAACTATCCGAATTTGGAATTAGATTGAGAGCCAATGAGGTGATTCTGTCGGGTGCTTTATCCGCCGCAGCAAACGCAGGAGACGGCGATGAATTTGTAGCCAAATTTCAAACACTCGGAGAAGTAAAAGTGAACTTTGAATAAAGAAAGGGGGAGTACGCATTGGGGAAAGTGAAAGTAGCGATTATAGGGTCAGGAAACATCGGTACAGACCTCATGCTTAAACTACATCGTTCCAAGTCCCTGGAACTGACGGCCATGATTGGCATAGATCCTCATTCAGACGGCCTCAGACGAGCAAAGGCTTTTGGACATACCATTATCATGAATGGAGTGGATGGTTTTCTAGAAAAGCCGGACCTTGCAGACATCCTTTTTGATGCAACCTCTGCCAAAGCACATTACAGGCATGTAGAAGCTCTGAAAAAAACGGAGAAGCATCTCATTGATCTAACTCCTGCAGCAATAGGTCCTTTCGTTATCCCGTCCGTAAACCTGATGGAACATATGAATGAACCTGTAGTAAACATGGTTACCTGTGGGGGACAGGCAACCATTCCAATCATTCATGCCATCAGTCAAGTGTGTCAGGTGGAGTACGCGGAAATTGTTGCAACCATTGCAAGCAAAAGTGCTGGTCCAGGGACTCGTATGAATATTGATGAATTTACTACTACTACAGCTAGTGCCATTGAAAGAATAGGTGGTGCTAAAAATGGCAAGGCCATCATCATTCTTAATCCTGCAGAACCGCCAATTTTAATGAGAGATACGGTTTACTGCCAAGTGCAAAACCTTAAAGGAAAAGAAGAACAAATAAGTTCGGCTATAGCTAGACGTGTAGAAGAAATTCAAGAATATGTACCAGGTTATAGACTACGCACTGACCCAATATTTAATGGAGATAAGGTCAGTATTTTCATAGAAGTGAAGGGAGCGGGGGATTACCTGCCAGAGTACTCAGGTAACCTGGATATCATGACTGCAGCAGCAGTAAAAGTAGGAGAAGAAAAAGCCGATAGATTGGTAGGAAAAAGAGCGAAAGCAATTAAAGCTACATAAGAGAGGGGAGGGGACAGGTTGAAGCGTGATGTATGGATTACAGAAGTTGCTCTAAGGGACGGCAGTCATGCCATCAGTCATCAATTTACCATTGATCAAGTGAAAAATGTAGCCAAAGCACTAGATGAAGCGAATGTACCTGTTATTGAAGTGTCCCATGGTGATGGACTTGGAGGATCTTCCCTTCAATATGGATTGTCGCATACAAATGAAATGGACCTCATTAGCGCTGCGGCAGATATTGTTACCAAAGCAAAAATAGCCGTCTTGTTGCTTCCCGGCATAGGTACCGTTCAGCATTTAAAAGAAGCGGCAAGGCGTGGAGCCAAGATAGCCCGAATTGCTACCCATGTAACAGAGGCGGATGTGTCAAAGCAGCATATTTCTTATGCAAAGGAGCTAGGCTTAGAAGCGGTTGGTTTTCTGATGATGTCTCATATGGCACCACCGGAAAAGTTGCTCGAACAGGCAAGCTTGATGGAAAGCTATGGAGCGGACGTGGTTTATGTGGTTGATTCTGCGGGAGCTCTTTTACCACATCAAGTAAAAGAAAGAGTTCATTGTTTGCGAAACAGCTTGGATATACCAATTGGGTTCCATGCCCACAACAATCTCTCATTAGCGGTGGCCAATTCATTAGTAGCTATTGAACAAGGGGCAACCAGAATAGATGGGAGCATTCGTTGCCTTGGGGCAGGTGCCGGTAATACACAGACAGAAGTGTTGGTATCTGTCCTTGACAGGCTGAATATTCAGACTGGTATAGATGTATATAGAATGATGGATGTGGCAGAGGAGATTGTCGCCCCTATTTTGCAGAAACCGCAAGAAATCACGAGGGAAGGTCTGCTGCTTGGATATGCAGGCGTTTACTCAAGTTTCTTGGTTCATGCCAACAAAGCAGCAAAACAGTTTAAGGTAGATGCAAAGGATATATTGATAGAACTAGGTAAACGAAAAGTAGTTGGCGGACAAGAGGATATGATTGTCGATATTGCTGCCGAGATGGCCAAAAAGACCGTAAAGGCTTAAGAGGAGGATCTAAATTGGACTTACTTCAAATTGCAAAACATGTGGCAGATCACCAAAAAAATGGACAAGAAATGGATAAAATCACACTGAGTCATCCAAACATGAATGTGGAGCATGCTTATGAAATTCAAAAACTGTGCATGGATCATGCCATAAAGAATGGAGACAGATTAATAGGTTGGAAGATGGGGTTGACTAGTAAGGCTAAACAACTGTCTGTTGGAGTCGAGGAGGCCATTTATGGTAGATTGACATCTTCTATGGAATTAACGGAACCTACCTTACATATTGGTAATCTCATTCATCCGCGAGTGGAGCCTGAATTTGCATTTATTCTTAACAAAGAACTGAAAGGAGACCGAATTACCGTTCGTGATGTCTGGATGGCAACAGAATGTATCTTCCCTGCCATAGAGGTCATTGACAGCAGGTATCGCAACTTCTCTTTTACTCTAGAGGATGTTGTAGCAGACAATGCATCTTCATCTAAGTTCATTCTAGGGAATCAAGCATTCTCTCCATATTTCACCTCTTGGGATAAGGTTGGAGTATCAATGGCTAGAAACGGAGAGACGGTTCAAACAGGAGTGGGAGCGGCAGTATTAGATCATCCTGTGAAGTCTATTGTGGAATTGGTGAAAATGCTGGCCCGCGAAGGACTTTCCGTCAAACCTGGAATGGTGGTTCTTGCCGGTGGAATTACAGAAGCGATTAATGTCTACAACGGAGATGTAGTAGAGGTTCACTACGATCATTTAGGAACATTGAAATTGAACGTCGAGTTGTAAAGGAGTACCAATATGCCGATTACTTACATTCATTTGCTGGAAGGAAGAAGTATCGAGCAAAAACAAGAACTGATTCAAAATGTTACCCAAGCCATCACCCATACGCTTGGAACTGCTCCTGAACAAGTGAGGGTGTTGCTCATGGAAATACCTAAGGGAAATTGGGGTACAGGCGGTGTTACAAAGGCACAACTTGATGAATAAGGAAAATAAAGGGGGAGAACGATGAAAAAGGTAAAGAAAAGTATTGCTATGATGATGGTCTTTTCAATGGTATTGTTGCTCGCAGCATGTGGAGGAGACGAAACAAGCGGAGATGAATCAGGTAAGACATATTCCTTTAAATTAGCACACATTACCCCAACCAACCATATGTGGCATCAGGCTGCAGAAAAATTTGCAGAAGAATTGGAAAGCAAATCCGATGGAAGAATGAAAGTGGAAATCTATCCAGCAAGCCAGCTTGGTACAGAGGCAGATATGGTTCAACAAATTGAGGCAGGATCTGTAGACTTTGGATTGATCACAGCAGCTTATATGAGTTCGCGCTCTCCTTCTTTTGCCGCATGGTTTATGCCATATGCATTTGAAGATATCAATGCTGCACATGAAGCTAGAACCTCTGATGTTTCTAAGAAAATTTTGGCTACATTGGATGAGCAAGGTCTTGTTGGATTGGATTATCTGTTTGCCGGACAGCGTGTCATGCTATTTAAAGACAAGGAAGTTACTTCCCCAGAAGATATGGCCGGCTTAAAGTTACGTGTAACGCCAAGTCCGCCGATGCAAGATTTTTATCGTTCCGCAGGTGCCTCACCTGAAGGACTGCCACTTCCTGAAGTGTATGCAGCCGTTCAAACTGGCGTGATTGATGGGATGGACATGGATTTGGATGCTGCCATCACTAATAAATATTATGAAGTCGTAAAATATGGAGCTGTTACCAACCATATGGTTTGGCCATCTGTTGCCATCGTAAATAAATCGACATTTGAAGGAATGTCTGAAGCAGATCAAGAGTTAGTTCGTGATGCACTGACAGTAGCCACCGATTTTGCAGTAAATACTCGCTCTGGACAGGAGGAAGAATTCAGGCAAACACTAAGCGACAATGGAATGAAAATTTATGATATCCCTGCAGATGCATTTGCAGACCAGATTGCAGAGTTTGATGCAAAATACAAAGATTCAGATCCTCTAATTAAAGAATTTATTGATACGTATAGAAAATAAAGTTTGAAGGGGGAAGTCACCATAATGATGAAAATCAGTGACGGAATAGCCAAAGTCGAGAAATTTCTCGGTGCATTCTTAATGTTGTGCATGGCGGTTATCATAACATTATCAGTAGCCTTCCGATATTTCCTGAACTCCCCCTTGTCTTGGGCTGGGGAAGTATCTATCTTTCTATTAATCTGGATCAGCTTTATTGGAGGTAGCTTGGGACTGAAATACAAGTCCCAGGCTTCTGTTTCGATATTCCTGGAGTATGTACCAACAAATATAAGGAAGGCATTAACCTTGATCGGTCATATATGTATGCTGTTGTTTCTTTTCGTCATTCTTTATTATACCTACACGTGGATATTATCTCCCAATGTGGCTTTGCAAAAATCCAGTGGCATTCTGTTGCCCATGTGGATTCCTTATAGCGCAGTGCCAATTGGCCTTACTTGTGCATCGTTTCATATTTTGACTAACTTTCTAGTCGTTTTTCGAGAGGGGGAAGTAGAATGACAGTACTAGTAATTGTCTTGTTTTTTGTATTTTTACTGATTGGTATCCCTATCTCTCTCGTATTAGGTATGACAACTGTATTGTACTTCTTACTTGTAGGAAGCCCCGTGCTACTGGAATCCACCCCTATGCGTTTGTATTCTGGGTTAGAAAATTTCGGGCTATTGGCAATCCCACTCTTCATGCTTGCGGGCGAATTAATGAATAGTGGTGGAATTACAACAAGGCTAGTGAAGTTCTCAAAAACATTAATTGGTCATGTGAGAGGTGGCCTTGCATACGTAACGATCATATCCAATATGTTTATCGCTTCCATATTAGGTTCAGCGAATGCTCAGGCTGCGATGATGAGTAAGGTCATGGTCCCTGAAATGGAAAGAGAAGGGTACAAAAGAGAGTTTTCCTCCGCGCTCACCCTTGCCTCCTCCATTGTCGCCCCTATCATTCCTCCAAGCATGATATTCATCATTTATGGGACTCTCTCTGGCACCTCCATAGGTGGATTATTCATGGCAGGAATAATTCCCGGAATCATTTATGGTTTAGGTTTTATTGGCCTCATTGCCTTTATGGGGTATAAGTACAATTTCCCCAAAAGTGACCGTGCGTCCTTTAAAGAAATTCTACATCACGGTTTGTATGTCATCCCTGCATTAAGTGTTCCATTTATCATCATCTTTGGTATTTTAAGCGGTGCATTTACTCCAACAGAATCAGCTGCAGTTGCATGTTTCGTGGCTTTGATAGTTGGTCTGTTCCTCTATAAGGAATTGAAACTCAAGAACATTCCAAAGCTTTTGATGAACACGGTAATAAGTACCGCCACCGTAACGTTTCTTATTGCGATGGCAAACATCTTTGGCTGGATGATTGCGTTTGAACAAATTCCACAACTTGTAGCGGACGGCATGTTAAGCATTTCAGAAAACCCGCTAGTATTCTTGCTGATGGTTAATTTGATGCTTCTATTGCTCGGTGCGGTCTTAGACGGAATTGCCGCATTGATTATTTTAATTCCTGTATTAATGCCTCTTGTTGTAGCATTTGGGATAGACCCAATCCACTTCGGTGTCATCATCTGTATCAATTTAACCATTGGACTTTTAACACCACCTGTTGGAACTGGATTGTTTGTTGTCTCATCCATCGCGGATGTGAAAATCGAGAAGCTGATTAAAGCAACCACCCCATTTCTATTAATGGGAATTTTCATCTTAATGATTATTACATATTGGGCGGATGCTGTGTTATTTATTCCAAGGATGCTGGGTTTTTAGAAATTTTGCCGGACCGATTTGGTTCGGTTTTTAATTTTTGGAAAATAAATGAAACATTAGGTGTTTTCTTACGTATTACTAAGAGGTGGATTTTCCCAATGTCGGGGACAACAGCGTTTGAAGACCTCGGTGAATTCGAAATCGGGGAAGAGAAGTCCTCATAGAGCGTATGAAGACCTGTGTGAAGCGGAAATCGAGGAAGAGAAGTCCTCATAGAGTAAATGAAGACCTCTGTGAAGCGGAAATCGGGGAAGAGAAGTCCTCATAGAGTAAATGAAGACCTCTGTGAAGCGGAAATCGGGGAAGAGAAGTCCTCATAGAGCGTATGAAGACCTGTGTGAAGCGGAAATCGAGGAAGAGAAGTCCTCATAGAACGTATGAAAACCTGTGTGAAGCGGAAATCGGGGAAGAGAAGTCCTCATAGAACGTATGAAGACCTGTGTGAAGCGGAAATCGGGGAAGAGAAGTCCTCATAGAGCGTATGAAGACCTGCGTGAAGCGGAAATCGGGGAAGAGAAGTCCTCATAGAGCGTATGAAGACCTGCGTGAAGCGGAAATCGGGGAAGAGAAGTCCTCATAGAGTAAATGAAGACCTCTGTAAAAGGAAAATTGAGGAACAGAAGTCCTATTATGTTGGTACATTCCGCATATTCTTATAGAAAAGGGGTGTTGTTATGACTTTTGTGTGGTTGATGTTAACAATCGCAGTTGCACTGATTTTTATTGATGTGGTAGGGAGAAAGTTACTGGGAATAAAACGTGCGAAGCTAACAGATCCAAAAGGGAAGAAAATAGATTTGCTCGGAAGGGTTATTTGTGTCATTTTAGCATTTGTATTGTATCCCACTTTTATTGAAACAGAAGTACTAGAAATGAATTATCTCTTTATTATTTTCTTTACAGTTCTATTTTGCTTTCAGGCAATCATCCAATATATTTATATTAAGGAATCTAAAGAATTCATCATTACGCTGCTTATGAATATTGTGTTTGTAGTTTTTCTGTTCAATATTGACGCCCTTTTAAAGCTTTACAGCTAATCAAAAAAAACGAGCCGGAAATCCCTGGCTCGTTTTTGTCTGGTAATCTATTAAAAAAACATGGAAGCTCCAGCTAATAGTGTCGTAATAAGCATAACGCCGATCATTAAATATACGACAACCTTTTGGAATTTGCGATTCATCATTTGAGTTCATTCACTCCCCATTTATTCTACTATCCCTATTTTACATGGATTTCAATTCTTTCTCAAGTTACGATTCTAGACGAAAAAGGAAGGAATTTTGCACAAAAAGTCGAATTGTTATAGAGTCATAGTTAGGGGACATACAACAAGGGGGATTGGCATGATTAAAAATGTAAATCATATTGGGATTGCTGTAAACTCAATTGAGACAGCGCTTCCATTTTATACAGAGACTTTGGGGTTGACTTTTGAAGCTGTGGAACATGTAGCGGAGCAAAGGGTTAGAGTGGCATTCATCGATGCCGGGAATTGTAAGCTGGAATTATTGGAACCTACCTCTCCAGATAGTCCGGTTGCCAAATTTATCGAAAAGCGTGGGGAAGGCATTCACCATGTAGCCTTAAGTGTAGAATCGATAGAAGATAGAATTCAAGAAATGATGGATAAGGGAATCCCTATGATTGACAAGCAATCCCGCGTCGGGGCTGGCGGGGCGAATATCGCTTTCATGCACCCAAAAGCAAGCAATGGCGTACTGGTAGAATTCTGCGAAAAGGCGGCGAAACAGCATGACAATTGATATCTATGAAAAAATAAACGAGCTTTATGACAAACGTCGCGAAGTAGAACTTGGCGGTGGAGACGATCGCATAGACAAGCAGCATGAAAAAGGGAAATTGACTGCAAGAGAGCGAATTGAGCTTTTGGTAGATGAAGGGACTTTTGTAGAACTTAATCCATTTATCGAACACCGATGCAATGACTTTGGACTGCAGGGGAAAAAAGGTCCTGGAGATGGTGTCGTTACAGGTTATGGAAAAGTGAACGGCAAACCAATCTATTTATTTTCACAAGACTTTACTGTATTTGGTGGAGCCCTGGGAGAAATGCATGCCAAGAAAATTGCCAATGTCATGGATATGGCTGCGAAAAATGGTGCACCGATTGTTGGATTGAATGATTCTGGTGGCGCGCGTATCCAGGAAGGTGTTCTTTCCTTAGATGGATATGGGCACATTTTTTACAGAAACTCCATTTATTCAGGAGTGATTCCGCAGATATCAGTCATTATGGGACCATGTGCAGGCGGTGCCGTTTACTCTCCGGCCATTACCGATTTTGTTTTCATGGTGGAAAAGACGAGTCAAATGTTTATCACAGGACCAAAGGTAATTGAAACGGTAACAGGAGAGAAAATCAGTTCAGAAGGCCTTGGTGGGGCAAAAGTACATAACGCGATAAGCGGTAATGCTCACTTCTCCAGTTCTTCGGAAGAGGAGGTATTGGCACAGGTGCGAAATCTGCTAAGTTACCTTCCGCAAAACAATGAAGAAAAGCCGGAAAGAATTTCTTGTGAACAAGGTGATGACTACCGTCCGGATTTAGCGGATGCCATCCCTTTTGATGCAATCAGACCTTACGATGTTCGAATTGTCATTAACCAGGTAGTAGATGAAGGGTCGTTCATGGAAGTTCATAAGGATTTCGCTAAAAATATCGTAGTCGGATTAGCAAGACTGAAGGGAGAAGTAGTTGGACTAGTTTGTAATCAACCAAAAGTGATGGCAGGGGGACTTGATATCGATTCTTCCGATAAAGCATCCAGATTTATTCGATTCTGTGACTCATTCAATATTCCGTTGATTACGTTTGAGGATGTTACTGGGTTCTTCCCCGGTGTGAAGCAGGAGCACGGTGGAATCATCCGTCATGGTGCGAAAATCCTTTATGCATATTCGGAAGCGACTGTGCCAAAGCTTACTGTAATATTGCGTAAAGCATATGGTGGTGCATATGTAGCCCTTAACAGTAAATCCATCGGAGCCGACCTTGTATTTGCATGGCCGAATGCGGAAATTGCAGTAATGGGTCCTCAAGGAGCAGCAAATATCATCTTTGCCCGTGAAATCAATGAGAGCGATAATCCAGAAGAGACACGCGCCCAGAAGATTGAAGAGTATCGTGAAAAATTTGCTAATCCATATGTGGCGGCAAGCCAAGGAATGGTAGATGACGTGATTGATCCAAGAGAGACAAGGATTAAATTGATCCAATCACTAGAAATGCTTCGCAATAAAAAGGAAACAAGACCATATAAAAAACACGGGAATATCCCACTATAATTCGTGAGGAGAGATAGTAGGTGGGTATAAGCCTGCTATCTTTTTTATTGGTGTAGGCTCAAGCAAGGAAAAAATCACATGAATAGGTTATAATAGGATGGGATTCAAAAAGTAGTAGGAGGAACATACATATGATTAATAGAGACAGACTTGTCGAAGAATTTTTAGAGCTTGTACAGGTAGACTCAGAAACGAAATTTGAAGCAGAAATTTGCAAAGTATTGAAAGAAAAATTTTCTGCTCTTGGTGTCCAAGTAGTAGAAGATGATACCATGAATGAAACGGGACATGGTGCAGGTAATCTGATCTGTACACTTGAAGGCACAAAAGATGATGTGGATACCATCTATTTCACGTCCCATATGGACACAGTGGTTCCAGGTAAGGGAATTAAACCATCCATTAAAGACGGTTACATAGTGACTGACGGTACGACTATCCTTGGAGCTGATGATAAAGCAGGACTTGCTGCCATGCTTGAAGCGGTGAAAGTACTAAAAGAAAATAACATCGAACACGGAAAAATCGAGTTCGTCATCACAGTCGGTGAAGAATCCGGTCTTGTAGGAGCAAAAGCTCTAGATCCAGCTTTAGTAACTGCAAAATTCGGTTTTGCTCTTGATAGCGATGGAACAGTTGGAAACATCATCGTTGCAGCGCCTACACAAGCTAAAGTAAAGGCAACGATATACGGGAAGACGGCTCATGCTGGAGTTGCACCGGAAAAAGGGATTTCTGCGATTACGATTGCTGCTAAATCCATCGCCAAAATGCCTTTAGGTCGTATTGATGAAGAAACGACTGCAAACATTGGACGTTTTGAAGGTGGCGGTCCAACAAATATCGTATGTGACCGTGTCGATATTTTAGCAGAGGCTCGTTCTTTAGTTCCTGAAAAAATGGAAGCTCAAGTGGCCAAAATGAAGGACGCATTTGAAACAGTTGCAGCAGATATGGGTGGCCGTGCGGAAGTAACAGTAGACGTTATGTACCCAGGCTTCAAATTTGCTGATGGTGATCATGTGGTGGAAGTAGCAAAGCGTGCGGTTACGGAGATAGGAAGAACGCCTGAACTACAACGTAGCGGCGGAGGCAGTGATGCCAATGTTATCGCAGGATTTGGCGTTCCAACAGTCAACCTTGCTGTTGGTTACGAAGAAATCCACACAACAAATGAAAGAATGCCAATTGAAGAATTGATTAAAACAACGGAACTGGTTGTTAGCATCATAAAAGAAGTAGCAAAATAAAATGGGAAAGCTTGGTGAATTTGCCAAGCTTTTTTTAATACCTTGTTTTATAATAGAGAAAAAGGGCGAATAGGAGAAAAGTCATGGAATCCCAAAAACTAGTGATTTTTGAAGTAAATGAAGAAGAGTATGGCATACCAGTTGATCATGTGGTGTCCATTGAAAAGCTTGGAAACGTAACTGCATTGCCTGAAATGGAGGCTTATTTAAAAGGCCTTATGAAAGTAAGGGGACAACTAATACCGGTTCTTGACGTGAAGCATATATTATTTTCTGGCCCGATTGAAGTGAACGATAAGACACGTTTAATTGTGGTTCAAACATCGGAACTTTCTATAGGGTTATTAGTGGAAGATGCGAAAGAAATCCTGGATGTAAAAAAAGAGGCCATTAAGGATTTAAATGTGTTGGCATTACAGTCTTCTCCATATATAAGTGGGATGGTAAATCTTGATAGGAGATTAATTGCAATTATTAATCCGAATAACTTAGTGGGGAGGCTTGAAAAAGTTCACCATATCAAGGATGCGGTAGAAGCTTCTACTTTATAAAAGCTTAATATTTTTTTATAAGCAAAAATATAAGTTTATACAAAATGAGACCACCTGCTAAAACAGGTGGTCTTGTTAGGTTTTTATTCTGTTTTTGTTATTAATTCTACTTCTATATTTCCCTTTGTTGCTTTAGAGTAAGGGCAAACTTCATGAGCTTGTTTAACTAGCTTTTCTGCTTCTTCTTGAGTAACGCCACTTATGCTCACATTTAACACGACCGCCAATTTAAAACCACCATCAGTATCTTTACCGATAGAAACTTCTGCAATAACTTCGGATTCAATTTTTTGGCGAGCTTGTCGTGCAACAAGGTTTAGTGCACTGTCAAAGCAAGCGGAATATCCTGCTGCAAATAGTTGTTCTGGATTAGTTGCGCCTTCTTTTTCTGTACCGCCTAATGATTTTGGCATTGATAGGGCAATATCTAAAGTCCCATCTTCACTTTTAATTCTTCCTGCTCTACCACCTGAGGCTGTTACTTTCGCTGTATATAACGCATCCATGTAAAAATCCACTCCTTTTAATTGTTTACAATTATATTGTGCAAAATTTAATTCTCCTTTATCATATCGTGCGTTAATTATTTAGTCAACTAATAAGTTTTGTAAAAGGAATTTGTGTATAAGTTAAGTGAGTTGTACAATAGTATTATTGAGATTTAAAGGAGATATATGAATGGAAAGCAACTTAAAACTAGATAATCAACTTTGTTTTAAAATTTACTCTGCAGAAAAAAAAATGATGAAATTATATAGAGCATACTTAGATGAGTTGGGAATAACTTATTCTCAGTATCTAGTACTATTGGTGTTGTGGGAAAAGGATGCCATTTCTGTAAAGGAGTTAGGTGAAAAGCTTATGCTTGATTCAGGTACTCTAACTCCAATGCTAAAGCGTATGGAAACCAATCAATTAATTACAAGAAGTCGCTCCAAAAAAGATGAAAGAATTGTTGTGATAACTCTTACCCCGAAAGGAAAGGACTTAAACGAACAGGTAGAGTGTATCCCAAACAAGTTTCTTGAAAAAGTATCTTTAAATACTGATGAACTAAAATCATTAAGCGAACTTCTGACAAAGCTGGTTGTTAATTAAAGTAGGCAAAGTAGTTTAGGGTGGTTTGTATGAATGGAGAAAAAACAAAGGGACATCGAATAATCTTCCATGTAGATATGAATAGTTTCTACGCATCTGTTGAAATGGCTTACGACCCATTGCTCAAGGGAAAACCTGTAGCAATTGCGGGAAATGTAGAAGAACGAAGAGGCATTATCGTCACTTGTAGCTATGAAGCAAGAGCCTTTGGTGTAAAAACAACGATGCCTCTATGGGAGGCAAGACAAAAATGTCCTCAACTTATTGTGCGAAAACCAAACTTTGATAGGTACAGAAAAAGCTCCCAAGCTATGTTTGATCTGTTAAGAGAGTATACAGACTTGGTTGAACCGGTTTCGATTGATGAAGGTTACATAGATGTCACAGATTATTCTGGACATTTAACACCCTTACAACTAGCTGAAGAAATCCAGGTGAGGTTACACAAAGAACTATTATTGCCGTGCAGCATTGGAATTGCACCAAATAAGTTTTTGGCGAAGATGGCTTCAGATATGAAAAAGCCGATGGGAATAACTATTTTAAGGAAGAGGGAAATTGCAAATATCTTATGGCCTATGGATGTAGGAGAGATGCATGGTGTCGGGGCCAAGACAGCTGAAAAACTAAAGACAATTAATATTACTACAATAGGTGATTTGGCTGAGGGGAATGATTACCAACTAAAACACCTCCTTGGCATGAATGGTGAGAGGTTGAAAAAACGAGCAAATGGTGAGGATAATCGCCCAGTTGATCCCGATAGTGTATCTGAATTTAAAAGTATTGGTAACTCGACTACCTTACCAAAAGATTCAGACGATGAACGTTTGTTAGAAAAGACCATCGAAAAGCTGTCATCTTCCGTGAGTGCAAGAATGAAGAGGAAATCTGTGCTCAGCCATAACATTCAGCTCATGATAAGGTATGGTATTCATCATACGGTGACAAGGAGCCGAAAGCTTTCGAATCCAATTGAAGGTGAAAGTGATATCAAAGAAGCTGCCATGTTTTTGCTTAGAAAGCATTGGGATGGGGAACCTGTCCGCTTGTTGGGTGTAACTGCTCAAGAACTTGTGGAAAAGGATGATTCCGTTAAACAGCTAGATCTTTTTACGTTTCAAGAGGATGCCAAAAAAGAGCCGTTGCATAAAACCCTTCAAGATCTAGAAGAAAAATTTGGGAAGGGGATTATAAAAAGGGGGATTAAGAGTAAGAATACTGCAGATGCGGGCTCAAAAGCTAAAATAACGACTAGTTTTCAGAAGGATTTTTTGGAATAGTAGTTTCAAACCTGTAAACCATATTGGTTTGCAGGTTTTTTATGTCAAATAAATATCGCTTTGTAACACCGCTGCTGATTTCCGCAAATGGCTTCGCTTTCCGCGGGGCGACCTTGAGCCACCTCACAACGCTTGGGGGTCTCAACAATGTCGCTCCTCCCCCGCAGGAGTCTACGCCTTTTGCTCCAATCAGCAGCTAGAAAACTTATAATATCACAGTCCACTTTAACAGAGACTATTAAAAAAATGATTAATAATCTGTCCAACAATCTTATATATATATGGGGAGGAGGATTGCAACTATGAGGAGAATGCGTCGGACTTCCCTATTGAAAAGTGGGCCACTGCCAATAAAGTACGTGTTTTTAATTACATTTATATTGTTTAATATTTTGACGGTTTTTAGTTTGATTATCATCAATAAAAACCTGGAACCGAGTTTAAGGAGTATAGCAGAAACGAAAGCCCGTCAAATTGCAACCCAAGCTATTAATGATGCCGTATCAAAGAAGATTGCAAACAGTCTAAATCCAGAGGAATTAATTATCGTATTAAATGAAGGTACAGATCATGTAGCTTTTAGTACAAATCATAAAGTAGTCAACACGGTGATTTCTGAAACTACGTTACGAGTTCAAAGGTATTTGGATTTCCTTGAAGAAGGCAATCTGGAAGGAATGGAATCATATAAAAATGATTTGAACATAGATTACGAAGAATCAAAAAAGCAGAATGGGATCGTTTATAAGGTTCCGTTGGGGATGGCGACTAAAACGACCCTTTTTTCCAATCTTGGACCCAAAATACCGGTGCGGTTTGAGATACTTGGTGATGTTATCTCGAATGTGGAAACGAAAGTGATTGAAACAGGAATAAATAATACAGTTATAGAGGTCTATGTAAATGTGAGTGTGAAGATGAACATCATCATTCCGTTAGTCGAACAGCCAATGGAGATAAATAACTCTGTTAAAATAGGAGATCTGGTGATTCCAGGAAAAGTTCCGATGTATTATCATGAAAGTGGAAGCGGTGGTGGAGGAGTTGCACCAGTTATTATCCCTGAGATTCCAGTAGAAGAACAAAAGAATAATAACTGATTAACCTGGTCCTGTGATGTTCGATTGCAGGGCTTTTTTAAATTTTGTTGGCTTTTTCAGGTAGTCAACGACATCTTCTTTACAGACATCTACTACGGAGCTGATTATATCCAAGTCATTAGTAACTTTATAATGAATCATTCTTTTTGCAATTTTAAGGGCAGTTTCCTTGGTTATAGTAGAAGAATCAGGATTCATGATGAGTCTCTTCGTAGTTATTGATTACATTTTTCATACCAGGGATTGCAATCAAACTAAGGGAAGTCATCAAGCTAAGCATGAACATTGGGGCATTGCTTGTCTTATCTGTCATCATGACATAAAAAAGAATGGCAAAACCGGAAACAGCCAATAGCTTCAAAATAACGTAGAAAGATTTTTGGATTAATTTCATTAGTATCACCTCATTAGTTTTTAGAACGTTTGTTCTGTTTTTATTATAATCGAACAGACGTTCTAAACGCAAGCGTTTTATTCAAAAAAAATAACACCGTGAAGTGTTATTTTAAAAAGGACTTATCTAAAAACATCGAGAGCTCTGTTAATCCTGAGACTGTATAGGTTGCTTCACTTTCTTTAAATAGGTCAAAAGGATCGATGCATATAGTTTTACAACCTAATATTGCGGCCGGAAGAATCTCGTTTATATAGTTATCCCCTATGCTCAGCATTTGGCTGTAAGGAACATGGTGTTGTTGAGATATGTATAAAAGGCGATCTGCTGTATTTACCGGTTTATTGGCTTCATAGATTTTATCATGGAAGTAAGAAGTGAATCCAAGTTTCTTCAATATGACATCGCTGTCAGTTTGCGGGCTATTGGTCATAAGAACTAATATAAATTTTTTATGGAGTTTTTCTAATACAGTAGCAAACTCTGCTAATGGTTCTAACAGGAAATCATCTGTCATCATATGTTCTCTTGTTTGAAGAAATGCCGCATATGCTTCCTCGCTGCTTAATCCGTAGTGCTTGGCAATGGAAACCGGTACCCACCATAGATCTCCGATACTTAGCATATCAAATAGGTCAAATTGAAGAATGTCAGGATAGTAAGAAGTAAGTACTGTTTGTGATACTTCCACTCCATCCCAAGTCCAGCCTTTAGATACCTTGCCATCAAAATGTGCTAGAATTAGATCCTTTTTAGCATCATACACCCTACCCATCTTAAGCGTATGTGTACCTGCTTCAATAGCTTTATAGTCTTCTTCAAACTTGGGCTGTACTTCCGCAGGCAATTTATTTTTGAGAAGATCGGCATAATACTGAAAGTGATGAGTGTCCTCATAAAGAGTACCGTCCAGATCAAATACGATTGTAGAAATGTTATCCATAGCATCCATTCTCCTTTTTGCGTGATACTATCATTGTACTATATTCATGGATAGTATTATGGAAATTTTCATTTTTGAGTATAATGGAACAAGAGGAGCGGATGAATATGAAACTAACTTTTTTAGGTACAGGTTCTGGTGTTCCTGCAAAGCACCGAAATGTATCTTCGCTGGCATTACATATAGATGATAAAGAGGGTTCTGTGTGGCTCTTTGATTGTGGGGAAGCAACACAGCACCAAATTTTACATACATCATTAAAACCAAGAAAGATTTCAAAAATATTTATCACCCACTTACACGGAGATCATATCTTTGGCTTGCCGGGACTGTTGAGCAGCCGTTCTTTTCAAGGTGGGGAAACACCGTTGACGGTTTATGGACCGGTGGGGATAAAAGAGTATATAGAAACTTCTTTGCGTGTAAGTATGACGCATGTGAAGTATCCCATAGTAATTGAAGAGTTTGAAGAAGATGGATTATTTTTGGAAGAAGAGGACTTCACCATAATTGGGAAATTACTTGTCCACGGAATTGCTTCCTTTGGCTTTCGAATCGTTCAAAAAGATTTGCCTGGGGCTTTATTGATGGATAAGGTCAAGCAAAGCAATATTCCTTCTGGCCCACACCTCCAAGAACTGAAAGAGGGAAAAAGCGTCACCCTTTCTGACGGCAGAATAGTTGAAGGAAATGATTATATCGGCCCTCCTAAAAAGGGGAAGGTGATTACCATATTGGGGGATACAAGGTATACTCCTGTTGCTGTTGAGCTAGCGGAAGCTGCGGATGTTCTAATTCATGAAGCAACTTTTGCAGCAAAGGACGAATTGCTTGCAAAAGAGTATTTTCATTCCACTACGGTACAGGCTGCAACTGTAGCTAGGGAGGCCGGTGCATCGCAATTATTGCTTACTCATATAAGTGCTAGATATCAGAAAGAGGATGTTCTCTCTTTAATGGAAGAGGCAAAAGAGATATTTTCTAACACGGTAGTGGTAAATGATTTTGATGAAATTACTATAAAATAAATTTTTGTTATAAGGACGGTTACTTTCGAGGTAATCGTTTTTTTAGTTGTTTTATTACAATTAAATTACAATTGTTACAGAGGGTGAAAAATCCATCATTTGCCTGGATGATTTTAGGTGGGTTAAAACTTCAATTAGTGTGTCCCTACCCTTTAGGTCAATTAGTGTGACAAGAGGAAATACAGTGCGAATGTAGTTGCAGTAGATAGGTATTCTATAGGGAATCCAGGTTTGCAATTATAGCTATTTCACTTAACTTTAAAGGTGTTGTAACAATGGATGGATAGTGTATTGGTACAATATTACATATAAGGTAAGGAGGAGTGAAAATGGCTAAAGAAATTGTCAATAATGAAGATCTCTTTCAAATGTTAGACGGACTTTTACGCGAGCCTAGAGCTTTTTGGAATGACTTTTATGAGGACAGAACTAAGGAGATCCCATTTTTCCAAGTGAAAGGTCCAGATGAAAATCTAGTATCCTATTTTGAAAAAGGTTTGCTACCTAAACGAGTATTAGAGATAGGATGTGGACCAGGAAGGAATGCAATATATCTAGCAAAAAAGGGCTGTGCGGTAGACGCAATAGATATTTCGGAAAATGCATTGTCCTGGGCCAAAGAACGTGCCCTTTCTGAAAATGTGTCTATTAATTTTCAACAATCCTCTCTTTTTGAGTATGAAGTTGAACCTCATACTTATGATTTTATCTATGATTGCGGATTGTTCCATCATCTTGCTCCTCATCGCCGATTGAGCTATATAGAAACGATAACAAAAGCTCTTAAAAAAGGCGGTCATTTTGGTTTGGTCTGTTTTAATACAAAAGGTGCAACAGTAACTTCTGACTGGGATGTTTATGCACAAAGAAGCATGAACGGAGGAATCGGCTATTCAGAAGAAAGATTGAAGCGTATTTTCATGGGAGACTTTAATATTTTAGAATTTAGGGAAATGGTAAAGGTTTCGCAGCCGGCTGAAATGTTTGGTGAGGACTTTTTATGGACGAGTTTGATGAAGGTCAAATAGGTTCATCCATTAAAAAGGTTGGCATGTGAAAGAGAATGAAACTTAATCTATTCTTAAACGTAAATTACATAGGTAGAAGTATGGGGGGATTATTTTGTTCACGGATATAAACCAAGAGTTATTAGAAGTTAAAGACAACTTGCGTAAGAAAGCAAAGTACGAAGAACATATGGAAAGATTGAATACATACTTGACAGAAGAAAAGCGGAAAAGAAGTCAGTTAAAGGCACTGTTGGAAAAAGAAGAAGAGGATGTGGCTCGGCTTGAACGTTTTACACTTACAAGTGTTTTCTACTCCTTGACTGGCAAAAAGTTGGAGAAGCTCGATCAAGAACAAAAAGAAGTACTTTCCGCAAAACTAAAATATACGGAAGCGGTTGAGACTATAGAGGACGTAGAAGGTGAACTGGCAGAGTTTCAAGCGCTTTTAGCACCCATTGCTAACTCTCCTATCAGATACGAGAAGATTATTCGCGAAAAAGAAAAGCTGATTCATGACTCCAATTCCGTTTGGAGTGTAAAATTATTTGACTTGGCAGATAAAGAGGCGGACCTGCAATCAAATTTAAATGAATACAAGGAAGCGATTGATGCCGGGCAATTGGCATTGCATGCTTTGGAGCGAGCGTTATCTTCATTAGATTCTGCAAAAGGCTGGTCCACATTTGATATGTTCGGCGGCGGAATGGTATCCACTGCGATGAAGCATAGCCGCTTGGATGAAGCCAAAGCGCATATTCATCAAGCACAAAATAAGCTACGAGTTTTCCAAGATGAATTACTTGATATCAAACACCACTTTGATTCCACGATTGAAGTAGGTGGAATGCTGACTTTTGCTGATTACTTCTTTGACGGGCTGATCGTGGACTGGATGGTGCATGGAAAAATTACGGAAAGCTATGATCAAACATCTCAAATTATCGGAAGAGTTTCTAGGTTGCTTGGAAGCTTAAAAGGTCAGCGAGATCAAATGGAAGAAGAGTTGCTTTCTGTAAAAGAAGAAAAGAAAAACCTGCTTGAGTCTTCAAATTAAAAGAAAGTGGCCACTCTCCGATGAGTGGCCGTTTTGATTACCAAGAACGGTCGTATTGTTTAGGGGACTCAATCTCAAGGCCAAGTTCTTTCGCAGCTGTTCTTGGCCAGTAAGGGTCACGCAAAAGTTCTCTTGCAACAAAGATTAAATCTGCACGGTTATTTCTTAAAATTTCTTCCGCTTGCAAACCAGAAGTGATCAGTCCAACCGCACCTGTATCAATAGCAGCACCGGACTTGATCGTTTCTGCAAAGCCAACCTGGTAGCCTGGGTACACATCAATGGCTGCCGGCACCACCGCACCAGAGCTAACATCGACTAGGTCTACTCCTTGCTCCTTCATCCATTTTGCATAGGTTACATAGTCATCTGCTGTTAAGCCTTCAGGGTGATAGTCATTAGCTGATACACGGACAAATAATGGTCCATCCCATACTTCATTTACACCATTGATGATGTCACGAAGGAAGCGGTAGCGATTTTCTGTACTTCCACCGTATTCATCCTTACGTTTGTTCGTAAGAGGGGACAGGAATTCATTGATTAAATATCCATGAGCACCGTGAAGTTCAATAATATCAAATCCTGCTTCCTTTGAACGCTTGGCGCCTTCCACAAATGCAGCGATTGTTTCTTTAATATCATCTTTAGACATTTCCACAGGGGTTTTCATTTTTTCGTTAAATGCCAAAGCAGTTGGTGCATAAATGTCGCCGTCTACCATAGCTTTTCTGCCTGCATGAGCAAGCTGGATGGCAGTTTTGGATCCATGGACCTTGATTTGTCTATTTAATTCTTGAAAGCCTTGAATATGTTCGTCGTTCCAAATTCCAAGGTCTTGTGGAGAAATGCGGCCTTGTGGTTGTACCGCTGTTGCTTCTACCATAATTAGCCCTACTTGGCCTACTGCACGGGATACATAGTGAGTCATATGCCAATCTTGAACATGTCCATCTTCATTATGACTGGAATACATGCACATCGGAGACATGACAATCCTATTTTTCAGTGTGACGCCTTTTACTGTATATGGGGAAAATAATGCTGATTTCATAAATGATTCCTCCTATATATTTCGAGTTCCTAAAATATTATATCAAACGTTTTTATTCCCACCAAAAGATAGGTGTTCATTTTCTAAAATTAGTAGTATGATAGGAGCAAAATACTACTATCTAGAGGAGGATGGGAGATGCACTGGCAAACGAAAGAGCAGTTGACAAATCTACTTGTATCCCTTGTCCAGCACGGAAGTGTGACATTATCCGGGGAAGAGAAGCGCTTGGCTTCTTTTATTTATTATCAACTTAATCATCTGGATTATTTCCAAGAGAATCCTGGGAATCTGGAGCTTCATCGTATGGAGGATGGGCGTTCTTTTGTAACCGCTTTAGTGAAGCAATCTGAGAAGAAAGAAACGATTGTGCTTGTCAGTCATTTTGATGTAGTAGGTGTGGAGGATTATGGTTTCCTAAAGGACTTGGCCTTTCAACCTGTTGAGCTGACTCGGGAACTCGAGAACAATGCCGATGCACTTCCTGCTGAAGCAAAGGAACATCTTTTATCAGGAGATTGGTTGTTTGGCAGAGGGGTCATGGATATGAAAGCGGGACTGTCACTGCAAATGTCTCTCTTGGAAAAAGCGATTGACGAGAAATGGGATGTAAATCTGCTCCTACTGGCTGTCCCAGATGAAGAGGTGAACTCTCAAGGAATGCTTCAGGCTTTGCCAGCTTTGGCTGATCTAGCTTCCAAGAATGATTTGACTTATAAGGCATGCGTCAATTCGGAACCAATGTTTCAAAAATACCCTGGTGACAACAACCTTTATCTTTATACTGGTGCAATCGGTAAATTATTGCCGGGCTTTTTCTGCTACGGAAAAGAAACGCATGTAGGTGAACCGTTGGCGGGCCTTAATGCTAATTTGATGGTTTCAGAGATTCAAAAATTAATGGAGTGGAATACGGATCTGTGTGAGCAGGTAGGTGCGGAAGTTACACCACCTCCAACTAGCTTGATACAAAAGGATCTAAAAATGGAATATTCCGTGCAGATTCCACACACTGCGGTAACGTTATACAATGTCCTATTTATGGAAAAGTCACTGACGGATTGGGAGGCAGATTTCCTTCGAATTGCAAAGCAGGCGGCAAAGAATATCAATGAATTTTGCAAAGGGAAAGCGGACCAGTTTAAGCGTTTTACGTCTTTTACCGAAATGCCTGTAGACGTAGCGGTTTACACCTATGAAGAAATTCTGGAAAAGGCAAAAGCCATCCATGGAGATCAGGAAATGGTCATGCGAATTTCTTCGGTGATTGTATCCAATTTGCATTTAGATGAAAGGGAGCAATCCATCAAAGTTGTGGAAGAAGTAGCCTCGCTCTGTAAGGATTTAGGTCCGATGATTATCTTGTTTTTTGCACCTCCATATTATCCGGCGGTAGCGACGGATAATAAGGAATTATTGGATTCTGCGCGTCAATTCATTCAGAAGTGGAAAGTAGATTCGGATGTTGAATTTAATGAGCAGCGCTATTTTTCGGGTTTATGTGATTTGAGTTTCATAGGCAAAGGGGACTTCTCAGCAAAAGATCGTCTGCCATTCAATATTCCGGTTTACGGGGCGACATACTCCTTACCTTTTGCAGAGATGGAAGCATTGCAGATGCCGGTGTTTAACTTAGGGCCTGTAGGGAAGGATCCTCATCAATGGACAGAGAGATTGAATGTTAAGTTTTCTTTTGAGGAGTTTCCGCCGATATTGGCTGATTTTGTGAAGAATTTATAATGATTTGATAGCCTGTTTGGAGAGCGTAGTCTTCCTGGACAGGCTTTTTTATTGTATTGGAATTGTGAAATAGTTGTTTGGGTAATTCTTGATAGTCGGGATGAAGACGTGAGTGACGAGGAAAAAGGAGAGGTGAGGTCCTCATGGACGTGATGAAGACCTCGGTGACGAGGAAAAGGGAGAAGAGAGGTCCTCATCGCCGTGATGAAGACCTTTGTGACGAGGAAAAAGGAGTGGAGAGGTTCTCATCGCCGTGATGAAGACCTTTGTGACGAGGAAAAAGGAGTGGAGAGGTTCTCATCGCCGTGATGAAGACCTTTGTGACGAGRAAAAAGGAGAAGAGAGGTTCTCATCGCCGTGATGAAGACCTTTGTGACGAGGAAAAAGGAGTGGAGAGGTTCTCATCGCCGTGATGAAGACCTTTGTGACGAGAAAAAAGGAGAAGAGAGGTTCTCATCGCCGGTATAAAGACTCGGTGACAATGAGTTTCATTGAATTAGTCAAGGGTTAAGCGGGAAGGCAGCTCCAGCCAATATTTCAAAGCATCTGAGACCTTAATCCCATAATGGCAGTTACCCGAGGGTAATTGCTTTTTTGTTTGAAAAACCATTATATATTGGTTAATTATGCTAAAATTGTCATATATAATCTATGATTGGAGTTTGATGTACATGATATCTATTCAAGTAACTTGGGGCGATTCGTTCGTTCAATTAACCTGGGACAAGCAATCTCAACTTCCCCCAAGAAATCTGATAACTAGCGCTCACGGCTATTGCTTTTATCAAGATAAGCTGATGCTGATAAACCTCAAAGATAGAGGATGGGATTTTCCTGGTGGGCATATCGAACTCAATGAAACCCCAGAATTGTGTTTTCAAAGGGAAGCAATGGAGGAGGGATATGTGGAAGGAGATTGCCGCTTGCTTGGTTCCATAGTGGTCGATCATCATGAAAATCCGAACTGGAATGAGGAAAGTCCTTATCCGAAAATAGGATATCAGGTTTTTTATAGAATGGATATTACGAAGTTTCATAGTTTTAGGGGAGAATATGAATCTATGGAAAGGATCTTTATTAAACCGGCAGAGATATCAAATTATTATGGGGGCTGGAACAAAGTTTATCAAGCAGTTTTAGAGGATTGTTTGGAATTGGGGAGTGTATGTGGAGACAATCGTTAAATCTTATTATGTTGAGGCTGCTTTATGAGGTTTATAGGGAATGAACTATCCTTGTGGTTTAAAGCCACTATATATATATGGATATATTATCTTATTTTTTTCATCTTCAATCCTGCTCACCCATTAGATGCATACGGCCAAGTCACTATTATCGGTTCTTTTTTTGGATTACCTTTATTAATGTGGTTACTTATTCCTATTTGGAGTGCATTACATACATTTCGAAACAAATCCGTCCGTTGGAAGCCGCTTCGACTAATTATTTACATTTGCTCAGCATATTTGGTTCTTTTAGGTGTTATGATGATACATGCGGAAATATCTAATTTCATTGTAAAAGAACGGCTTTTCCCTGAGGGGTGGGATGAACATGTGGCTCTGAGCTTTGAACGATTACAGTCCACCACTGGTGGTGACCTAACACTAAAGAAAGCATATTATACTGAGCCCTATCACTCAAAAATTAATGCGGGGAATATGAGTGGTACTAGAAGTCCATCATTAACTATAGAGTATATCTACAACGATTGTTCTTATAAAGATGAATGTTCATTTATTTATAGGGAGGTTTATGATGCTTCATCCGGTGCTCTTATAAGAAGCGAGAATGATAGCTTTTAGAACCAACAGCAGCTGTTGAGGCTGGTGGTTTTTTGTGTGGTGAAAAATAGATATAAAAGCAATAAATGTCAAAAATGATTCTTTGTTGTTTGCTAAAATACAGGTAAGGAGGCCAAGAGATGAGTAACGATACTATAGTGAAAAGTATGATTGAGTTTATAGAAGAAAACCTACATAAAGATTTATCCCTTGACCATTTATCTAAGGTCGCTGGTTACTCCAAATATCATTTCTTGCGATTGTTCCAGGCTGAAGTCGGTGTTACGGCATCGGAATATATCCGTTACAGGCGCATTGCCAATGCAGCAAAAAAACTCATTTATTCCAATGATCCTATTCTAGAAATCGCATTATTTTACCGATTTGAGACTCAGGAGTCATTTACAAGATCTTTTAAAAGAACTTATAATCTCCCGCCTGGACAGTACCGGAGGATTATGAGCAGTATTCAACATCAACAGGAGGTGATAGCATTGAAAAATGAACAGATGTTAAAGGGGTGGTTCCTTAGTGGCAGTCATCCATTTCATTATAAGATGGGGGTTGATCGCGAGACGTTTCATAAAGGTAAGGCATCTGGTTATCTCAAGTCTGTGACTGCTCACAAGGCAGAAGAATTTGCCACTATGATGCAGCAATTCAAAGCACAAAATTATTTGGGAAAAAGATTAAAACTCTCGGGTTTTATTAAATCGAGTGAAGTAGATGCCTATTGCGGATTTTGGATGAGAGTGGACGACAATCTAAGAGATATTCTTCAATTTGATAACATGAGCGACAGACCTATTACGGGTAATACAGACTGGAATCACTACAGTATCGTTTTAGATATTCCAGATACAAGTTCAACCATTTCCTTTGGAGTGCTTTTAGTGGGGAGTGGGCAAGTTTGGATAGATGAATTGAAGTTTGTTGAAGTAGACGAGAATACACCCACTACTAATATTGAGTTTGCTAGTCAGTTGTTAGAGGAACCTACCAATCTATCATTTGAAGAATAAGGGGGGATATGGTTGAAAAATAGAATTTTTATGTTAGGGAAGTCCATTTGGTTATGTATGTTTTGTTTTCTACTTGTTGGCTGTAGTTTCTTTGAAGGTGCTGTTGAAGAGGCACCGAAGGAGAGAGAACCAGAAATAAATTTTGATTACAGAACAATAGAGCAACCAGAAGGTATTTCTAAAGATGTGGAAGAGAATTTGTTTTATTTAGGGAAGGTTTGGGGCTTTTTGAAGTATTACCATCCTAATGTTGCGGAAGGTGAATTTAATTGGGACCAAGAGCTTTTTTACATAATGCCAGAAGTTTTGTCTGCCACTTCCTCTTTAGAAAGAGATGCCGTGTTAGTGGAGTGGATAGAAGGTTTAGGGGAAATTAAAGGCGGGAAAACGACTCCACCTGAGGATGGAGTAGGGGAAGTCAAAATGGAACCTAACCTTGATTGGTTGAACTCGTCAGGTTTCAGCGAGGAGCTAGAAGGAGTCTTGCAAACTGTTAAAAATAGTGAACGTAACGATTCCCATCATTATGTTTCACTAGCTGAAGGTATTGGAAATCCTGTCTTTCAGAACGAACTGGAATACCGACACCCATATCCTGAAACTGAATATCGCTTGCTTTCCCTATATAGGTATTGGAACATTATTGAATATTATTTTCCTTACAAGTATTTGATCAACGAGGAATGGGACGATGTTATGAAAGAGTTCATTCCAAAACTAATTCAGGCTAAAAATGAACAGGAATACCACCTAAATACATTGGAGTTAATAGCGAGAGTACATGACACCCACGCAAACATATGGAACCCTAGTTCATTTATTGAAGGGTACTGGGGGAAAAGATATGCCCCCGCCATTTTAACGTTTGTCGAAGGAAAGCCTGTTGTGACAGGATTCTATAAAGAAGAGGAAGGAGCGGGTTCGGGACTTGAAGTTGGCGATGTAATAACAAAGGTTGATGGAAAAACCATTGATGAGATATTAGAAACTCAACTAAAATATATTCCTGCATCTAACTATGAGACGCAATTAAGGGATATGGCCCCAAAGCTGTTGCGGACAAATGAAAAATCGTTATTTGTTGAAATTGAAAGAAACGGGGAGTTGAAAAGTCTGGAGCTTGCCGTTTTCACAAAAAATAATCTACAAGTAGATCAATACGATATATTTCATAATGGAACAGAGCCGTTTCAATTGTTGGATTCAAATTCTGTTGCCTATATGTATATGGGAGGTTTTTTTTACTCTTCTCTAAAAGAGTATCAATCAGAGCTAGAACAGACAAAAGGCCTGATTATTGATTTTAGAAGTTACCCTTTTGATTTTACGGTGTTTAGTCTGGGAGAATATTTACTCCCAGCTAGTAGGGAGTTTGTCAAGTTTACTAATGGTAGTATTGAGCACCCTGGGCTTTTTACAATGACAGATCCTCTGATAGTAGGAGAAGAAAATAACGAACATTATAAAGGTAAAATCGTCATTCTTATCAATGAAGTCACCCAAAGCAGTGCTGAGTACCACGCGATGGCTTTCCGTACCGCTGAGAATGCAACAGTAATTGGGAGTACTACTGCTGCAGCGGATGGAAATATATCCCTTTTTACGCTGCCAGGTGGCATTGAAACATCCATTACCGGTATTGGTGTGTATTATCCGGACGGTACTGAAACGCAACGGGTCGGAATTATCCCGGACATTTACATGAGACCGACCATTGAAGGAATAAAAGAGGGAAGAGATGAATTATTAGAGAAGGCTATAGAGATTATTAATGAACAATAAGGTCTCTTTACAGAGAAGCACTTGGAGAGCAGATCAATCTCCAAGTGCTTTTGCTTTATTATTATTTCGACGCTTTCTCCTTCAACTTCTCCGCCATTTCCTCTCCCATTTCTCTAGAACGTTCTGTTGCCCCTTCAATACAACTCTCAAATGCTTCGGAGACTTTTCGTTCTTCAAGCAATGTTATCCCTCGCTGTGTCGTTCCCCCTGGACTCGTCACTTCTTTTCTTAAGACTTCTGCATCTTTATGAGTTTCTTGGAGCATATGAGCTGCTCCAATCAATGTCTGGCTGACGAGCTTTTTGGCAACATCCATATCTAAGCCTTGAGCCAACGCTGCTTTTTCCATCGCCTCTGCAATGTAATAGATATAAGCAGGACCGCTTCCGGAGACGCCTGTTACGGCATGAAGTTGGTCTTCTTCCACAATGGTACATAGACCAATTGCTGAGAATAACGATTGTACTAGCGCGAGATCGCTTTCAGTGGCAAAGGAGCCTTTTGCAATGGCAGTAGCAGATAGACCAATGGCTGCTGACGTATTTGGCATGGAGCGAATGACACGCAGCTCTTGTTCAAAAAGGTCTTGGATGACTTCAGTTGAGATTCCGGCCAGTACGGAAACGATAAGCTGCTCTTTTGTTACATAGGATTTTATTGCCTGGATTCCATCTTTTGCATCCTTAGGCTTCATTGCCAAGAAGATCACATCTGCATTTTTCACTACTGTCTCTTTATCTTCCAAAGTGGCTACCCCATATTTACTTTCAAGGTTTTCCAGACGTTGTTGATCTTGTTTGTTTGTTACCGTAATGTCCTCTTTTGTACAGATCTGCTGTTTCAGCAGTCCGGCCATAATTGCCTCCGCCATAGATCCGGCACCAATAAATGCTATTTTCATCGTTAACACGCTCCTTTAAGAATAGAAAAAGACCTATCTGTCCTGTATAAAAGGACGGATAAGTCTTATCCGCGGTACCACCTTAATTGGTTAGTTGAACCCAGCTTTCATTCCCGTATCGTGGGAAGACGATCAGGTTTACCTGATTGTTCCTGGGTAGGTTCAAAAGTGCAGGGGATGAGGAGGCCTTTCAGCCGGTGAACCTCCATCTCTTGTCATCTTGCAGCTTTCTAATAGTCCCATTCGTCACGTTATCATTTGTAATTTTATACATTATCTATCGGAAGCGGGGGAAAGTCAAGGGGATATTTGTCATGATTATATAAATTCTTTGGAGAAAACTGCTCCCAAAATCCTAAATCGTGCTTGACGTTATTTCAAAAAAATGAACTGGGAAATTTTATTAGTTATTGAGGAATAACCCTTTCTTTTTTTCCTTATTTAGTGCATTCTATAATTGAATGGTTATTCAATTACTTTTTTGGTTCTATTATTTTGTTATAATTTTATTGTACATTTCTTACATATATACATACTAAAACGAATTAAAAGGGGATTATGATGAACGACGTTTCTTGTAAGCAAGAGATCAAACAAATTACAATCCCGACCCCGTTTGCGGTTGGGGACGTACATACCTATCTTATCATTACTGATAAAGTGACACTGGTGGACGCTGGTGTGAAAACGATGGAAGCTTGGGAAATCTTTCAGCGTGAGTTAAGTAGTCATGGACTGAAAGTTTTAGATATTGACCAAGTGGTAGTGACCCATCATCACCCAGATCACGTTGGACTATTGGATTATTTTCCTTCTAATATTCCAGTATTCGGGCATAAGCGTGCACATCCTTGGATGACGCAGGATCACCGTTACTTTTCTACTCATGAAGCTTATTATAAAGAGATGTTTGAACGTATGGGTGTCGAGCAACGCTTTTATTCTGTCTTGGATGCCATTGATAAACCGTTACGTTTTGCTTGCCACAGGGGGCTCACTTCTTTCGTTGGAGAAGGAGATCGCCTAGACGGTCTGGCAAATTGGCAGATCATAGAAACACCTGGTCATGCAAGCAGTCATCTGGTTTTATTTGATGAAAAGAGTAGAACCTTAATTGGGGGAGATTTAATCTTAGCAGATATTTCACCTAATCCACTGGTAGAGCCGCCTTATGTTGACGAAACGGAACGGAAGAAAGCCATGCTTGAATACATTCACTCTATTGAGAAAATGAGACGTTTGCCGATTCAGCGTGTGCTACCAGGGCATGGAGATATGGTTGAAAATGTCCCGGAGTTATTAGAAACACGATTGAAACAACAGGATAAGCGTGCAAACAAGGTTTTAAAGTTCCTCCAAGATCAGCCTGCTACTGCCTATGAAATTTGTCAGTATCTTTTTAAATCTGTCTATGAAAAACAACTGCTACTGACACTTTCTGAAACGATTGGTCAGGTGGATTATCTTCTTGATAAGGGCTTGATTATAGAAGATGCATCATCCAAGCCATTTACGTATTTAGCAGGAGGGAAGTAAGCAATGGCTAATCTTCAAGGTAAATATATTGTGATCACCGGTGCTTCAGGTGGAATTGGGAAAGCACTTGCTCTTGAGGTCGCCAAGCGAGGAGCGACACCTGTACTCATGGCACGATCCTTAGATAAGCTGGAACAGGTGCAAGCCCAGATAAAATTGATTCATCAGATAGAGGCGCCTGTTTATCCACTTGATGTTCGTAAACAGACAGATATCGAGCATACTTTCAAGAAGTTATTGACCGAGATTCCTGCGGTTGATGTGTTGGTGAACAATGCTGGATACGGAAAATTTGATGAAATTGCCAACCTTTCTCTTGATGATATGAGTGGAATGTTCGAGGTGAATGTGTATGGTTTGATTGCTTGTACAAAAATGGTCTTGCCGTCCATGATTGAGCAAAATCAAGGGCATATCATTAATATTGCTTCACAGGCTGGGAAGATTGCGACACCGAAGTCGAGTGTGTATGCAGCAACGAAGCATGCTGTTCTCGGTTTCACTAATAGTATGCGAATGGAGCTATATGATACTAATATTTTTGTAACATCCGTTAACCCTGGTCCAATTAGAACAGAGTTTTTTGATATTGCGGATTCATCCGGTAGTTATAAGCAAAAAGTGGATAAGTGGATGCTTGAGCCTGAATATGTTGCTAAACGGATAGCAGATGCGATGTTCACTCGTACCCGGGAAATTAATCTTCCTGGCTGGATGAACATGGCCAGCAAACTGTATCAGGTGTTTCCAGGAGTGGTGGAAAAATTAGGTGGCAAAGCTTTTCGACAAAAATAGTCAGGCTCTTTTCACAAAAGGTGTTGTTACTACCAGTAAAAAGTCGACAATTGGACTTTTTACCGCTTAGTTTTTTAAAAATATCATGCGCTTCTATTCTGTCCTGCTATGAAAAGAGCGGATTCTGTAACCTTTCTATCCTTCTTTCGTCCAATAGAGCAAGAGGTGAGAATGAGATGAAAAGAGTTAAAATCATGTCTTTGTTGGCTTGTTTCCTCCTTTTATTCGGTTGTGGTACAACAGGCGGAAACGACAATAACAGCTCAGGGTCCAATACGGGTTCCGAAGCACCAAATGAACAACCTGCGGATGACGAGGAACAGGCAGTGGAGGACTTAACCGGGTATGTCGTTTCTATTTCAAATGATGGTCAAACACGAATTTTAGTGACGGGAAAGCACCCTAGTAGCGGCGGTTCAGGCATTTCTGCTACGATTTACACCCTTGAAGAAAGCACGACAGTGGAAGACTCGGAAGGAGAGCCATTGGAAGCAATGGATCTTTTAGTGGGAATGAAAGTGACTGTATGGAACTCAGGAATTGTAGCTGAATCCTTTCCGGCCCAGTCTGGCGCCATAAAGGTGATGGTAGATGCAGATCAGGATGAACTGGAACAAAAGGCTGTTGCCAAGGCATTAGAAGGAGTGGATGCCGGCTATCCGTGGCACGTCGAGGAAGTGACTGAACAGGGTGAGCAATTATTTAAGGTAACTCTGAAGAACCTGTTAGATGATAGCGAGCCGGTGGATATTGAGGTGGAAGTAGAAAAGGAGTAATATCCTTTGTGAGACGTCTTGTGTGATTGGTGCAAGCCGTCTTTTTGTTTAGTGAGAGGTTCCTTCCTGAGGTCGATTCGTCGAAGCTCGTTGAAGTTTGTCGATTGGCACGTATTATCCGGAGTTTGGACAGTAAATGGATGACTTTGGCTTGTATTTTGAAAGTTTCCGACAGTATTTACCTCAAAACGGACAGTAAATGGGTCTGCTTCGACAGTAAGTGGTCTCGGACGGGTATTTCTTGTAACCTTACACATGAAATGGAGGCATATACATATGAATTTTATTTTAGAAGATGAGGATTTAGGAATCGAGGTCATTAAATCAATTAAATCCGGCGATGTTCCAGTGCTTAAACGTTTACTTGATGATCATCCCGACCTTGTGACGGCAAGAATTATTGCAAGAAGTTATCATGATGAAAATTCTGACGCATTCGGAGTGTCCCGCACATTGCTTCATGTGGCCACCGATTGGCCTGGTCACTTTCCGAACGGATCAACAATCGTTCGCACATTAGTGGAAGCGGGAGCAGAGGTGGATGCTAGATTTACCGGTCATCACACGGAAACACCCCTTCATTGGGCTGCCAGCAGTAATGACGTAGAAGTTCTTCAGACGCTTCTTGATGTTGGTGCGGACATAAACTCCACAGGAGCTGTAATTGCGGAAGGCACCCCATTAGACGATGCAGTAGCATTTGGCCAGTGGAAGGCAGCCCGCCTGTTAGTAGAGAATGGCGCACAGACCAAGCTCTGGAATTCAGCGGGACTTGGGATGCTGGATGAAGTGAAAGCATACTATGAAGATAAACAGATTCCTTCTTCATTCGAAACCACTCAAGCCTTCTGGTTGGCTTGCCACGGTGGTCAGTTTATGGTCGCAGAGTACCTTTTCGGCCAAGGAGCAAATCTTAATTGGATTGGTTATGACCGACTTACTCCATTTGACGTAGCTGTTCGCAATAACACGGATGTGAAGCTAATTGAGTGGCTCCGTGAGAAGGGTGCTCAATCTGCAGGGGATATGGTATAAGGTCTTTCTTGTTCAGGTTCTTTGGTTGAACTCTTACGGACGTACTTCTCCCATATAACCTGAAATCCATACATTAATAAGGCTTTTATTAAAAATAGTCCATATAGCTGATGGTTGTTCATTTTTTTTAACTCGAATATCCCTATATTTTTAAATAATACGTAGATGGGATATACAAATATAGCATCTACGACTGCATTCAATAATAAGTACAGGTAAAATCGTCCATATGTTAGACGCAATATCCACAGAGAGCCGGCAAAGAACGGTCCAACTATAAATGCAAATTCATTCACAAAATAGGGCGGGATTTTTTTATAGATGGCCCACCATTTATACTTTTCCGCCACAATGCTCTCTAATGCCATTAATATAGACATAAATATTGTTCCGGGCAAAAAACGTTTAAAGTGCTTCCACCCAAGAAAAGGGAGTGTCAGAATGGAGATGAATACCATTATCCATAATACAAGCACAGGCTTTTTCTTCATGATGTCGCTCCTTTTCTAGATGAACTCTTCTTTTATCTTGTGTAATTACATCGGATTTATTAATTATTTTGCCATGTGCGCTTACCATTTACTCAAATATTCATACACCACATCATTGACCACATCAAACACTTCCAAATCGGGATCTTCGGCAACCGCTCTGCTCACTTCCTCTGCCATTTTTTCATACTCTTCCTCACTAAGCGGAACAGATTCAAAATCATGCTGATATTGAACAAAGCAATTTCGAATCATTTTTTTCACTAAATTTCTCTCCACGTCGTCACCTCATTTCCTTTATTATAAGGGTTTTTCACACTTAACAAGAATACGAAAAAGCTATTTGTCGAAATATGTAGTGGAATTTACCATTGAAACAGAACGTATATTCGCTTATTATTGGGTATATACTACTAATGCGAACATACTTTCTGTTTTAGTGAGGTGTGAAGGTCGTGGACATGGATTACAGCAAGATGCCAAACAACAAGATTTTATGTGTAGATATGAAAAGCTTTTATGCCAGCTGCTCTGCAGTAATGATGGGTCTTGACCCGCTCACCTGCTATTTGGCGGTGGTTGGGGATACGGAGCGACAGGGGAGCGTTGTACTTGCAGCTTCTCCCATGCTGAAAAAGGAGTTTGGAATTAAGACGGGCTCACGTCGATTTGAAATTCCAAATGACAAACGCATCCATATTGTAAACCCCAAGATGGCAACCTATCTGCGCATTTCCACAGAAATTACCCGACTTTTCAATCGATATGTCCCAAAGGACGCCATCCACACCTATAGTGTCGATGAAAGCTTCTTGCAAGTCGACGGGGTAGAGGCACTTTGGGGAGATGCGACCACGATTGCTGAAAAAATCAAAGAGGATATGGAGCGGGAATTTCAGCTTCCATGCGCCATCGGAATTGGTCCGAATATGCTCATGTCAAAACTTTGCCTGGATCTTGAAGCAAAAAAGAAGGGCATAGCCGAGTGGACCTATGACGATGTGAAAACAAAACTCTGGCCGCTTTCCCCCTTAAGTGAAATGTGGGGAATTGGATCCAGAGTACAAAAAACGTTAAATCGAATGGGAATTTTCAATGTTGGACAGCTCGCAAATTATCCCCTCGAGCTGCTGGAGAAAAAGTTCGGTGTGATGGGAAATCAGCTATACTATCATGCCTGGGGGATTGATCTATCAGAGCTTGGCGCCCCCATTATTCAAGGGCAGATCAGCTTTGGCAAAAGTCAGATTTTAATGCGTGACTACACAGATCCAAAAGAAGTGAAACAAGTCATCTTGGAAATCTGTGAGGAAGTCGCCAGAAGAACACGGCATCACCGAAAAGCCGGCCGTACTATCAGTCTTGGAATCGGCTACAGCCGCGATGAACTTGGCGGAGGGTTCTACCGCTCCCGAACGATGGAACGAGCAAGCAACGTCACCATGGACTTATACCGTACCTGCCTCGAACTGTTTGAGGAAAATTATGAACCAAAAACCGTCCGGAAAATTGCCGTCTCGCTCTCTAACATTGTGGAGGATAGCGAAATGCAACTGAGCCTGTTTGAACTCGAACAGCCAAAAAAACGCGAACTAGGCTATGTAATGGACACCATCCGTGGAAAATACGGAACCAATGCGCTATTGCGGGCTGTGTCCTATACCAATGCCGGAACTGCGGTGCACCGAAGCAGGCTGGTTGGTGGCCATAAGGCATAGAGAATTTGCTATAGCTAGAAACGTAAGAAAGGATGTTTAAGGATGATACGAGATCGGGGAACCATTAAATGGACGTCCATGATGCTGCCGGAGCATGTCAAAATGCTGCGCGATTGGACCAAAGAGGATTTATACCAAACAAAGCCGGAACTGGACGAACAGCGGCTCGAAGAAATGAATGAACTGTTTTGCGAAGCGATGGAAACGGGTAAGGAAGTAACCATTACCTATTATGAAAAAAGAAGATACCATTTGTTTGTAGGAGCAGTGCATCATCTTGATGCCTATCAGAGGCGCTTGCATGTGGTGGATAAATTCGGCGAAGCAGGCTGTTTATGTGTAGATGATATTTTGGATATTTCCTGATAAAACAAAAACATCCTTCCCACTAAATGAGGAAGGATGCTCCATTATTATTTCTTTTCGAAATACCCAAGAGCCAAAATCGCTTCAAATACTTCTTCGCCTTCATCAGACGTTACTTCTACTTCCTGGCCTGGCTGAAGAGCAAGCGCCAAAACACCAAGCAAGCTTTTTGCATCCACTACCCAATGCTCCTTTTTAAATAAAACTGTTCCAGAATAAGAACTGATTGTATTCACTAGATTGCTTGCAGACTCGGCAAAAATAGGTTTTAAAACTGTAAGTACCATATGTATCTACCCCTTTTGTATTGTAATACTTTAAGTATAAAGAAAATGATGGAAACAACAAGAGAAAAATATTGATGTGATGGAAGTAGGGAGAAAAAGGATGAGAGTTGAAGTAACAGAGAAGACACCACAAAAACTTTTGACCAAAGCGAGCGGTTTTCTAAAAGGTTATACCCACACCCTCAACCCCTATATCGGCTGCGCCTTTGGTTGTTCCTATTGTTATGTGAGACAAAGCCCGGTTGGTTTGTTTCGCAAACAAGAGTGGGGCACCTGGGTGGATGTGAAAAAAGATGTAAAAGAAAAGCTCGCCAAAGAAATGCGGCTTTTAAGAAAAAAAGAGCAGCCCATCAGCATTTTTATGTCATCCAGTACGGATCCTTATCAACCGGTAGAACAAAAGGAAGAGGTTACCCGTACCCTTTTAGAGGTAATGGCAGAAGAACCGCCTGACTTTCTTTTTGTTCAAACAAGAAGCCCGTTTGTGACACGAGACATCGACCTCCTAAAGAAATTGGGAGACCGCGTGATGGTAAGCATCACAATAGAAACTGATCTAGAAGAGGTACGTAGAAGGTTCTCACCCTCAGCTCCACCAATACCTGCAAGACTTAAGGCGTTAAAAACATTGCATAAAGAAGGCATTCCAACCCAAGTGGCTATTGCACCAGCCTTGCCGTTTTCCGAAGAATTTGCTTTAAAACTAAAAGGGATAGTGGACAGGGTTTGTGTGGATGATTTTACAGGGGACGGAAGTGGGGGCAAGCGGACAGCCCGTTTAGGTGTATATGAGAAATATGAAACGGGAGAAAAGGCGAAGTGGGTGGCGGGAAATGTGCAACAGGAGGTTTTCGAGGTAATACGAACAGTATTTCCTGAAGAACAAGTCATCCGGAGTCCAGAGGGGTTCTTTCCGCCTAAAGTATAGTGGAATTCAAAAGCTTAGGATGACAAGGTTCCTAAGCTTATAATGAAATATAAGACCGAATTTTGTCTGTTAAACCACCGTTACTGGTGAAAATTAAGTAGGTATCCGATTTCGTACGAATCACTACCCTGTCAGAATGGCCTGATGGAAACCCGATGCGAAGAGCATGTTTATCCGTCCCGCTGTAAGTGGGGTCATTTTCGACTGATAAAATCGTAGAGAGGGGAACGCTAATAGTACTAAACTGCCATTTAATAATTAGATTTTCCCCTTTTATTGTAACCTTAACTTCCATACCTATCACTCCAATCTGTCTAGTAATTAATACGGAAGAAAAGGAGGGAAGTTTCATTTTTTATTCATACCCGCCATTTAAATCGGGTAGCTCCTGATACGCCTTCTTTGCTGCAACTAATTCATGTATATAGTTCTCGAGGTCCATCAGATTTTTAGCGTCTCCATCATACTCGCAAAAATTAGTATAGGAAAACTCCTTCGTCTCCCCATTCATTTGGATGTGCCAAGACGTGAATGAAGGAGGTTCTATTGCACATTGAAGCTCCCTACCAGTATCCAAATCTCCCATTATGTTTATTTTTAACATTTCGCTATAAATAAGATCTTTCTCTTCGACTGTTAAAGGTATCTTAGCTTCTATAGTACCGTCTATCACAAGATCTTTAACTATCAAAAAGTATCCACTTTTTGTTTGCCGTAGGTACCGTATGTAAGGCTAAATTCAAAATCTGCAGGCATGACTGGAGAACTAACATCCTCATCGAAACTACAAGCGGAAATGAAGAATAAAATAGACAACAATATAATGTAAATGTGTTTCATTTAATAACCACCTCTTCTCTACAGACGATAAAATTGGAAGAAGGTTACTGTTATTCACAGAAAAATGTAAAAATACGATACAATAGAAAAATAGTAATAATAAAACAAAGGAGGTCAACAAATGGATAGCATTATTTTCGATTTAGACGGAACGTTATGGGACTCTCGCGAAACAGTACTGGTAGCTTGGAATGAAATTCTGAAAAATGATGATAAGATCGAGAAAGAGTTAACAAGTGAGGATTTCAAAGCAACCATGGGGCTTCAAATGCATGAAATAGAAAAGATTCTCTTTCCAGATATAGACGAAGCGTATCGTACTCAATTGTCGAACAAATGTTGCGAAGCGGAAAGAGTGCTTCTAGAGCAAAAAGGCGGGCAGCTCTACGACCAATTAGATGAAGTGCTAGAGAGCTTATCTCAAAAATACAAACTTTTTATCGTAAGTAATTGCCAAGAGGGATACATAGAAGCTTTTTATAAATACCACCAATTGGAGAAACATTTTATTGACTATGAGAATCCGGGTAGAACAGGACTTTCAAAAGGTGAAAATATAAAACTAATCATAGAGCGGAATAAACTTGAGAGCCCCGTTTATGTGGGAGATACGCTTGGAGACCAACAAGCAGCGAAGGCAGCAGGTATTCCTTTTGTTTACGCTACCTATGGGTTTGGAGAAGTGGAAGAATATGATTATATTATTCATTCACTATGTGATCTTCAAACAATATTTTAGTTGTAATTCATAGTAAAACCTTGAAGGGATATTCATTCTTTCAGGGTTTTTTATTTTTGTATTGACGGTTTAAAAAGGTGGGTGTATAGTGAAATTTGCAAATAGTAATAATTACGCTTTATCGAGAGGACTTTCGATTAAACTCAAAATACGCACGGCATTTAAATCGTAATCATTCTATTTTAAAGATTATTGTAAGGCCTTTTCAAGGAGGGGGAGTATTGAATATTGAATAAAGGGATCTTACTTGCCATTGTGTCATCATTAACATTTAGTATCATGAATGTTTTTGTAAAAGCTGCAAGTGAAACTATTCCAGTGTCTGAAATAGTGTTTTTTCGTAGCTTTATAGGAGCCTTTCTTATTTTCATTTTAATGCGAAAAGCGAAAGTGACGTTTTCTAAAAACGGTGTTCCGATGCTGGTGTTGCGTGGAGCCCTTGGAGCATTTTATCTTTTGGCTTATTTTTTTACCATTGCTCACATACCTCTTGGGGATGCAAGCATTCTTGCGCATTTATCGCCCTTCTTTGCCATCATGCTTTCCGGCTATTTTCTAAAAGAAAAAATGAACAGGAATATGGTTATGTTGTTTCCTCTATTCATTGTGGGTGCAATGCTTTTGATAAACCCACTTAGTTATAATTCTTACACGGTTTATGCACTGGTCGGTGTTCTCAGCGCTTTTTTAGCGGCATGTGCAGCCACCTCGATTCGGTATTTAAGCACAAGACATCATAAGTATGAAATTGTTTTTTATTTTCTGGCATCAGGTACACTTGTTTCTCTCCCTCTCATGTGGAATGAATTTGTGTGGCCGACGCCTCTTGGCTGGTTCTACCTACTCTGTATCGGAGTGGTGTCACTGATAGGACAGTTAGTGTTAACGAGTGCATTTACACATGAAAATATTATGGTAGTGGAAGTTGTTCGATACATAGGAATTTTCTTTAATGTAATGTGGGGATTTGTATTTTGGGGAGAGACATTAAGTGTTCTCTCACTGGTTGGCGGTGCATTAATCATTGGTGCATCCATTGCGCTTTCCAGACAGAAAATGCCTGAAGCTAAAATTAAACCGAGTCTCGTTAAGGCTGAATAGGTAAAAGGAGAGAAAAATATGAAATCAAAAAAGTCATTGGTATTTTCCATTTTAATCGTCATGTTATTAATCATTACAGGTTGCAGTAGTGCAAATGAAAAGACAACATCAAAAGAATCCGGTGAAAAGTCTGTAACGATGCTATTCAGTTTTGCTTCCGAAACAATGGATCCGCATCAGGATTGGATGGGAGTGCGTGCTGGAGTGGCAGAAACATTGGTTCGAATTGATGACAACCTGGAAATTCAGCCATGGGTGGCAGAAGCCTGGGAGAGAAAAGATGAAAAAACTTGGACGTTCAAAATTAGGGAGGGTGTCACCTTCCATGATGGGTCACCAGTGGATGGAAAAGCAGTGAAAGCTTCCTTTGAACGGGTGCTGGAAACGAATGAAGCAATTTCATCAAGTCTGAAAATCGAGTCAATGGAAGCAGACGGTCAGGAGATAACGTTCGTCAACACAGAGGAATATCCTGCCTTTCTTTCAGAGTTAGTACATACCAATACCTCCATCATTAAAGCGGATGCTGAAAATATTGGAGAGCAGCCGATAGCGACTGGACCATTTAAGGTTGAAAGTTTCATTTCAGAAACGGAAGTGAACTTAGAAAGGTATGAAGATTATTGGGACGGAGCAGCTAAGTTAGAGCAAGTCAAAATCAAATTTAATTCTGATGGAAACGTTCGAGCACTCGCCCTTCAATCTGGTGAAGCAGATATTGCCTATCATCTTCCTCCCGAGTCGTTGGAACCAATTGAAAGCAACGATAAGCTAAGGGTTGAGTCGGTACCAAGTCTTCGTGTTCACTTTCTACTCTATAACAATGCTAACTCTGCATTGCAGGATGTAAATGTGAGAAAAGCATTGGACCTATTGGTGAACCGTCCAGTAGCAGTAGAAGAAATAATGAATGGTCACGCAACAGAGGCGGCTGGTCCATTTAATCCTAACTTTGCGTTTGCAGGTGAAACGGAACCAACCAGTTATGACCCGGAAAAGGCAGAAGAGCTATTGAAAGAGGCGGGCTATCAGAAGAACGCGGACGGAAAGATGGAAAAAGACGGAAAGGTGCTTACTCTTAAACTGGCGACGTATCCAGGAAGACCTGAGCTTCCCTTGCTTGCTCAATACCTGCAGGGTGAGGCTGCATCTGTTGGGATTAATATAGAAATTATCACCATTGAAAGTATTGATAGTTATTTATGGGAGCAACAAGATGAATGGGATATGGTGACATACTCTAACCTGACAGCTCCTCGAGGGGATGGCGGTTATTTCCTTAATGTTGCTTATCTGCCAGAAGGAGCATTGAATCCTGGCCAGATTAATATTCCGGAATTAAACAAACTAACTCAACAACTAAACACTACAGCAGATCCAGAAAAGAGGATGGAACTACAGAAGGAAGCTGTGAGTATCATTCAGAAGGAGGTTCCTCATTCCTTCATCTTACACCCGCATATTATCGTAGGTGTAAATGATAGAGTGAAAGATTGGGAGCCAGGATCAGAGGAATATTATCTTATAACAAACAAGATGGATGTAAAATAAAATGATGAAGTGAAAGTATCATAGATGCTTTCACTTTTCTTCATGATTGGAAGTGGGTGGGAAAATGCGAAAGGCTGTTTCTATTATCGGCTCAAGGCTGTTTCAATTGATTATTATGATTTTGATCCTTTCTTTTATAACATTTGTCCTGATGAAAATAACCCCGGGAGACCCGGTCAGGGCATTATTGAAAGTGGATGATGTTATATCGACCACAGAGGATAAGGAAAGGGTTATGAAGGAATATGGATTTGACAAACCAATTGTCATCCAATATGTTCAATGGCTATGGAATGTAGCGCAATTAGATTTAGGAGAATCTATTATCTCTAAACGGCCTGTAATGGAAATAATTTTAGATAAACTCCCAGCGACCTTTGCCTTATCCGTAGGAGGCCTGATTGCTCTTTTTGTTATTGCTGTACCACTTGGTGTACTAGGAGCGGTATATGAAGGAAAATGGCCGGATTATATAAGTAGATGGTTTGCCATACTCGGTGCATCCATTCCTAGCTTTTGGCTTGGGTTACTACTCATCTACTTTTTTTCATTAAAGTGGAACTTGCTGCCTGTTATGGGAAAGGGAACACTTACCCACTTTGTCCTGCCTTCTATCACTCTTGGGGTCGCAATGGCGCCTTTATATATAAAATTACTGAGGGAAAGACTCGTTTCTACCTTGCAAAGTACATATATCGAATCTGCTTATGCCCGGGGATTGGGAAAAGGGAGGATCCTTTTATTTCATGCTTTACGCGGTAGTCTCGTTCCGCTTGTTACTATGTTTGGATTGAGTATTGGCAGTCTTCTCGGAGGGGTCACCGTAATTGAGATACTATTCTCCTGGCCGGGTATGGGAGAAATGATTGTACAAGCAGTGATGCAACGGGATTATCCGCTAATACAAGGATACATTCTGGTGGTAGGTCTCATAGTGGTCATGACCAATTTAATTGTAGATTTTCTCTATTTGATCATAGATCCACAGATTAGGTATGGAAAGGAGATAAGTTAATGGAAAGCATGACAATAAAATGGAAAAACACTAGTCTTCTTCGCAATCCTAATCTAGTGATTGGTTCCATACTTGCAAGCGTACTGGCTGGTGTCATTTTGTTTGGAAGCGTGATGGCTCCCCATGATCCCTTCCAGATAGATATGGGAAATAGGCTAAAAGAGGCTTCATCCATCCATTGGCTTGGGACAGATCAATTGGGCAGAGATGTCTTTTCAAGAATTCTGTATGGAGCAAAGTTAACCATCGGGCTTGGATTGCTTGCGATTTTCCTTGCAATAGTAATTGGTGTTCCCATTGGCCTTCTCTCCGGTTACTTGGGAGGAAAGGTAGATGCCATTTTCATGAGAATAATTGATGGCATTTTGGCATTTCCCGATTTTATCTTGGCGATAGCAATTGCCGGCATATTGGGTCCGAACCTGACCAATATTGTGCTCGCCATCATTTTAGTAAGGTGGATTATGTATGCGAGGGTGGTCCGAAGTTTGGTTATGGCAGAAAAGGAAAAAGAGTATATTCTTGTGTCTAAGATTTCTCACTCTAGTACATGGAAAACCATTCGTATGCATCTTTTTCCACAAGTATTGCCAGAGATCATTGCGATGGCAGCCATTGACGTAGGTAAGGTGATTCTTATGATTTCTGCCTTATCCTACATCGGACTTGGAGCACAGCCGCCTATTCCGGAATGGGGAGCTATGTTGAATGAAGGACGAGGATATTTTCAAGCAGTGCCTTCCCTAATGATTTATCCTGGGCTTGCCATCATGATAACGGTCTTAACATGCAATTTATTGGGAGATGGATTAAAAGATCACTTTGACATTAGAAAGGGCAGTGATAAGCGATGAGTGAACCTTTGCTTACTATTGAAGACCTAATTGTGGAAAAACACAAAGAGTCTAAGGTAATCATCAGCAGATTAAATCTCCAGGTTGCTAGTGGAGAAATGATTGGATTGATAGGCGAAAGTGGTTGCGGGAAAAGCATGACGGCGAGAGCAATCTTGAACCTTCTTCCAGGACAAATGAACGCAAAAGGGAAGATTCTCTATAAAAATAGAAATCTATTAGGTCTGTCACGTCAGGAACACCGAAAGCTTCTCGGGAAAGAAATAGGCATTATTTTTCAAGATTACAGAGGAAGTTTCACGCCTTTTATCCGCATAGGAAAACAAATGGTTGAAACCATACAGGTACATAATCCTCTATCAAAAAATGAAGCAAAAGCTGTGGCTTTGGAGGTGCTTGCCGAAATGGGACTTGAAGCAGAAAGAGTTTATAGTAATTACCCTTTTCAATTAAGTGGAGGACAAGTGCAAAGGGCTGCAATAGCGATGTCCCTTGCGTTGAAGCCATCGTTGCTAATTTGTGATGAGGTGACTACTGCCCTTGACGTTATGAGCGGGGAAAAAGTATTGGATTACATTGAAAAAATGAGCAAAGAGACGGGGTGTGCCGTTTTGATGATCACACATGATCTTACTCAAGCTTACAAGCGGACGGACAGGATATATGTGATGGAACAGGGTGAAATAGTAGAAACTGGAACTCCTGAAGTGATTCGCTGTCATCATCAGCACCCATATACGAAAAAATTATGCGGTTGTCTATTGGCTTTACCGGGAGAAGAAAGGCGGTCGGAGCCAACTAACGAGAAGGTGATGTCCATATGAGTCAATTAATCGTAGAAAATCTCTCCATCCGTTATTCCAAAGGGGTTAAAGCTCTAGATAATGTGTCCCTCGCTGTAAACAAAGGTGAGTGTGTAGGAATTGTAGGGGAAAGCGGCAGTGGGAAGAGTACGCTTGCAAAGGTACTATTAGGTCTTCAACCTTATAGGGAGGGGCACATAACATTTAATGGGAATCAAATTGTGCCCAAAAAGAAAGATGCGTTGCGGGAGTATCGCAGACAAGTCCAAATGGTGTTCCAGGATGCCAACAGCACGCTTAATCCCAAGCTTCCAATATGGAAAAGCATAATGGAACCGCTGGATAATTTTAAGGAAGTTCAGCCATCTTTCCTAAATAGAGAAGAGGCATCCCGCAAAGAATTAGCGAGGGCACTCCTTGAAATGGTCGGTCTAGACACGCATCTGTTGGAGCGGTTTCCAGGGGAGTTGAGTGGAGGACAAAAACAACGAGTCAGTATTGCCAGGGCTCTAAGTCTAGAACCGGGCCTTCTAATTTGTGATGAACCTACCGCAAGCCTTGATGTTACCATCCAAAAGCAAATCCTGCAGTTACTAAAAGACTTACAAGAAAAAACAGACATGACAATACTATTCATTTCGCATGACATAAGAGCTGTAACCTTTTTATGCAACCAGATAATCGTCTTAAAAGATGGCATCGTAGTGGACCGGTTTCCGTTGGAAGACCTCTACCACGATAATCGGCATCCGTATACGAAGGCACTAATTAAGGCTGCTTCGTTTTAAGGACAGAAAGGAAAAGAAAGAATGAATATAGTAGTAGCAAAAGAGAAATCAGCCTTTAGTAACAGGCAGTATGTAGCATTGGCTTTTCCCCTAATTATTGCGGGTATTACCACACCGCTAATCGGAGCGGTCGATACGGCGGTTGTTGGTAGGCTGCCTGATCCCTCTGCCATAGGTGGAGTGGCAATTGGTGCTGTCATCTTCAATACTATGTACTGGTTACTTGGATTTCTAAGAGTAAGTACAAGTGGCTTTACTTCACAGGCACAAGGTTCAAATAATACCAATGAAACTATTTTAACTTTACTAAGGCCGATGATTATCGCTATTATTTTCGGCTTGCTTTTCATTATTTTTCAAAAGCCTATCCTACATATTGCATTAAATGTGATTGGAGGGAGCGAAGCGGTTTCTTCCTTCGCCTCCACCTACTTTTCCATTCGCGTTTGGGGTGCGCCGTTTATCCTTATGAGTTATGTATTTATTGGATGGTTAATCGGAATGGGAAAGGTACGGCTCTCGCTTGCCACTCAACTGGTTATGAATATGATGAACATAGTCCTAAGCATCATATTTGTATTGGTTTTAGGACTGGGGGTAGCGGGGGTAGCCTATGCCACACTTATCTCTGAAATAAGTGCGGTTCTCTTTGGTGGATTTATCATTGCCAGACATAACAGAATAGGGATCTCCAACGTAAAGCTTCGAATGATACTAGATCCGGAACCTTTGATGAAGATGGTAAAAGTAAATAGAGACCTCTTTTTAAGAACGGTATGTTTGTTAATCATGACCGGAATTTTCACATCAAAGGGTGCTAGTATGGGAGAAGTAACACTGGCGGCAAACGCAATTCTGCTACAAATACATTATATAATGGCTTATTTGATTGGAGGATTTGCAAATGCCTCTAGTATCTTGACGGGCAGGTCAGTAGGAGGAAAAGATTCATTACTTTTTAGAAGAGCTATAAAACTGTCTGTAATATGGGGGTTAGGAACTGCTGTTATACTGTCCTTCCTCATTGTGATTTTTGGAGATAGTGTTGTCGGATTGTTTACCAATATTGTCACGGTCAAGGAAATGGCAATTGAAAACTTAATTTGGATGATAATTTTTCCGTTTGTGGGCTTTTGGGGGTTGCAACTAGAAGGTATATTTTCAGGGGCGACAGACGCAAAGTCTATCAGAGATTCTATCTTTCTTGCACTACTTGTATTTTTGCTGCTCATTTGGTTATTCGTCCCGACGCTTCAAAATCAGGGAATCTGGCTGGCTTTTGTTATATTTAGTCTGGGTCGTTCCTTCTTTTTGTCCCTTTACCTTCCAAAACTCCAGCGACTACATTTTTCATAATAGCAACGAGGGGGAGAGAGTTTTCCCCCTCCAAGCTTTACTTGTTACGGCTGCACCAAATCAGTCATTCAATACTTGGGCAGCCCGAACACAGGATTCAAAATTCCCTTTATGGGAAGCATCACAATAAGGGAGCTTTTTAGAAAGCCCGCAGCGGCATAAAGTGAACGCGGGCTTGTCCTCGAACTTGTTTCCTTCTGCATCAATTAACTCTACATCACCTGTTACACGGAAGCCTCCGTTATCCATTACTTTAATTGTTACTTTTGACATTGGTAATCTCCTCCTTCTAATAAAGATATTAGTATCGTACCTACAATTATCCATTTTGACAACAAGAACTTATCCACTACCATCCTTTCCAAATGCCTTCTAGTTATACTAATGAACAATATATGGTACAATCAGGCTAACAATGAAACAGTTGGAGGCATGAAACGTGAAAGTAACGTTTACAGAGAAAGCAGCAGAAAGAGTAAAAGCAAAGCTTGAAAACCAAGAAGGAAAATGGTTAAAGCTAAAATATGATACAGATGGATGCGGATGTGTCGTTAGTGGAGTTTCCGCATTATGGATCACACCTGAAAAAGACGATGATGATGTAGAGTTAGAAACAAACATAGGACCATTATTAATGGAAAAATCAAAGCTTCTCTTTTTTGATGAAGACATGACAGTTGATTTTGTGGAAAGTGCAAACTGTTACATGCTGAAATGTCCAAGTCAAATCTTGAATCCACGAATGAGTTTATTAGTAGTGGAGGGAGCAAAATGAGCAATGGGGGCAAAATCAACTCGTTGAAAAATGTGGCCCAATCCAAAACGTGGGCATCATTCTTAAATCATAATCATCCTTACAGCCTGTTGCACTGGTCGATTGGTGGCATCAATCATGATGACAAAGATGTATGGCTGTTTCAGGATGAAGTGACATTCGAGGTTCAAGAGTTTGAGAACCTGGATGTGGCAGTGGAATGGATCTCGGAGAATATGGACGGGATTACGGATGTGTTAGGTTAAGTGGATTACGCAAAATAGTCGGGGAACTTTGTTCTTCGGCTTTTTTGTGTTGGGAATATTTTATCAATGTAGGTATTTGTCGTACTGTGTTGTTTGGCATGTATTGTGATGAGTTTGGACAGTAAATGGTTCACTTTGGATCGTATTTTTAAATTTTGGACAGTATTTTATTCCAAACCGACAGTAAACAGTGAGTTTTGGACAATAAAAGGTGTTGATGGAGATGAACATTAATAAATTGATAGAAAACTCCTATTTTCCCTAAAAAATAAAACCAAATATTTACACCTAACCCCATCTTCTCTATAATTACAGTTATAATTTTCAGAATGGGGCCAAAAATATGAAAAAAGTAATTGGGGTTGAGAGTTTATCACGAACATACAAAATGAAGGGGGATAAAAAGACGGCGCTTAATCAAATAAGCTTCGAGGTCATGGAAGGGGAAGTATTTGGACTTCTTGGACCGAATGGCGCAGGAAAAACCACCACAATAAAGATTTTGACCACGTTGCTATTACCATCAGCAGGAAGCGTCAAAGTGCTCGGTTATGACGTGGTAAAAGAAAGTAGTAAAATTAGAGACAAAATAAATTTCGTCTATGGAGGGGAGCGAGGAGTTTACGGGCGCCTTACTGCCAAAGAGTATATGCACTATTTTTGTACCTTATATAAGATCCCTAACAAAGAACAATCCCAACTTATTTCCCAGTTACTTGAATTAGTAGGATTAACAGAGGCAACAAACCAGAAAATACATACATATTCTAAAGGAATGGTACAACGACTACATATAGCACGTTGCTTAATCAATGATCCGAAAATCATCTTCCTTGATGAACCGACAATAGGGCTCGATCCAATTGGAGCGAGGCTTCTCCGTGATATTGTGAAAGAACTTGCCCAAAAAGGTATTACTATCATTTTAACAACCCACTACATGCAGGAAGCGGATGAGCTTTGTGATCGAATTGCTTTTATTAAAAATGGGGAAATCAGTATGATTGGGGATCCGACACATATAAAAGAGAGTTGCAACCACCTAAAGCTGTTTGAAGCTACGATGCAAGTCTATGAGACTGGCAAACTAAAAGAGGATAAATACCTGCAACAAGTAGAAGTGACAGAAATTAAAGCTCCTTATTACTCTGTTATGTTTCAGGTGGAAGAAAAACAATCCCATTTGGATCAATTGAAAGAATATCTAGCAAAGTATGGCGATGTTATTAAGCTTGAACGACGTGAGATATCGTTAGAAGATGCATATGTTCACCATATGAAGGATGTGGGGTGACTGGCATGAACTTTTTCTACTTATTAGTGAGAGAGCTAAAATATTTTACTAACTTTCAAAACAAAATGTATCAGTTTTTACTGTTTTTTCAGCCGTTGATGTTCTTGGCAATTGTCTACTTTCTTCAGCAGATGCGAGGTGGCGTGAATGTGGAAAAGTTTGTGGTGGCGTCTGCATTAATCAGTATGTGGAGCTATGTGTTATATTCTTCAGGCTCGGCGTTGATATCCCAAAAGTGGAGTGACACGCTGAAGCTTTTGATTGCAGCTCCTGTATCCTTATTCCAAGTTATATTGACAAAGGCCATCAGCAATGCATTTATTGCTCTTTTATCGATGATTCTTAGTTTCGTATATGCAAGATTCATTTTTCAATTGCCGATTGGCATTCAGGACTATTGGCTCTTCTTCCTTTCGGTTCTGGTACTGTTGTTTTCCTTGAGTGTCGTAGGCATGATACTTGCCATCGTATTTGTTGCTTTTCAAAATGTATTTGATTATCAGAACTTAATTTTGATCCCGGTACTTTTAATATGTGGGGTATTTGTGCCAGTGGACAGTTTGCCGTGGATTTTTAGAACAGTTGCTTATGTCATACCGATGACATGGGGGATTCAGGGGGTATATGAGACGCTTGTCTTGTCACCGCAAATGTTTACTACCATGATCATTGCATTGCTGGTAAGTGGTGTCTATTTTCTCCTTTCCGTTCTCATCATTAAAAAAATGGAAATGGTGTTAAGAAACCATGGCAGTCTGGGGGCGATATAGATGATACTGCTAAACAAATATGGTTTTACTTATCTATCTTATAAAGCTCTCTATTCTTTTCAAACACTGAGATTGTTTATACTCTTTAGGATATTAGATCCTTTCATGCACTATTTATTTTTTGCAACATTAGTAATTGCGATTGCGGGTCCGGAGTATTTGTCCTATGTTGTACTTGGAAACGTTATTTTCTATACCGGCCGGACAATGATGATTAATTTTATGTCCATGTTCAGGGGAGAGAGGCAATATGGAACATTGGAGTTGAATGTTGCTTCCCCGACCTCCACTTTTGTAATTATTTCAAGGAAAGCTATCGTACCTTTACTAGATGGATTGTTTGTTTTTATAGTAGGGCTAGTCATCGCGAGATTTTTGTTTGGAGTTGAACTACCGATGGAGCAGTTTGGTCACTTGCTACTCCTATTTGTAGTAACTATGTTTTCTCTATTAAGTTTTTCACTGCTTTTTGCATGTGTAAGTTTATTGTTCTCCAATGTAAACCTGTTCTTGAATTTCATGATCGCCTCGTTTCAGGTATTCTGTGGAGTGAACTTTTCGGTCAGTCTACTTCCTGGACCGATGGAAGCCGTGGCAAGAGTATTGCCTCTTACTAACAGCATAGAAGCAATCCGGTCCATTTATCAGTTGGAATACAACGCAATAAGTCCACTCTTGTTAAATGAGTTAATGGTAGGTGTTGCGTATTTCATCATTGCCCTGATACTGGTCAATGTGATGGAGCGGCTTGCAAGAAGGCAGGGAGCTTTGTTTAGAAATGTGTAATTGGAAAGGAGTATACAATGAAATTTTTCCGATTTGACAAAGAAGTAGGTTTCCCAATAAAACATTACGATTCACAGGCTGCCCATTTTATAAAAGTTAGTAGAAACAAGCAGGAGAATAGTATCGGATTTATTCAATTGGATGCAGGTGGTGTAGTGGGATATCATCAGGCAACTGTACAGCAATTGTTCATTGTAGTCCAAGGAGAAGGGTGGGTAACTGGTACAGACAGAGAAAGAATCTCCATAAGAAGTGGAGAAGGAGTCATGTGGGAAGAAGGTGAATGGCATGAATCAGGAAGCGAGAGCGGGATGCTTGCGTTGGTAGTCGAAGCCAAAACATTAGATACCTCCCTTCTTCAAGAAAAATAAACAACAAGATAAAGGAGCATAAAAACAATGCATGCAATAATCTTTGACATGGATGGAACTCTTTTTCAAACAGATAGAATACTAGAGTTTGCTTTAGATGATACATTCAAGTTGTTAGTGGAAATGAATGTTTGAGAGAAAGAAGAGCCTACTCCCATTGATACATACAGGAGAATTATGGGAGTTCCCCTACCAGTAGTATGGGAGACACTTTTGCCTTCCCATTCACTTGAAGTCAGGAACACAGCAAACGAGATTTTCCATGAAAAGCTAATAAACAATATAAACAATGGCAATGGAGCTCTGTACCCAAAAGTACAGGAAGTTCTAGAGTATCTGAAGAAGCAAAATGTTGATCTTTACATAGCAAGCAACGGGCAAACGCCTTATCTTCGTGCAATAGTAGAACAGTATAATTTGACGAAGTGGATTACAGAGGTCTTCAGTATCAATCAAATTGAGTCCTTGGACAAAACAAAGCTTGTAGGGGAGATAGTGAGAAAGTATTCCATACAACATGGTGCGGTTGTTGGGGATCGACTATCCGATATAAATGCGGCAAAAGGAAATGGATTGATAGCAATTGGATGCAGGTTTGATTTTGCCCAAGAAGAAGAGCTAGCACAAGCAGATTTGGTGATTAGTAGTTTGGAAGAGTTGAAAAGTGTAATAGTTGAAAAAACAGTGAAGTAATCATTGGAAATTAGAACCTTTTTTCCTTTAAAAACGTAGTACAAGGACAGGCATTATCTTAAAGAAAATAAGGGTGATACATATGAAAACAGAAAAAATTAAAAAAGAATTGTTTAGTTGGGGGAAGGCTTGCGTAATCGGCCTCTTTTTCGCTTTCCTCGTCAGCGCATTGGTGATGCAGCCGTTTACCGTAAAAGGGAGCTCCATGGAACCGACATTGGATGGGGAGGATATCTGGAGCAACAAGGATGATGGTGATAAAGTGTTAATCTTTAAAAGCGGGTACATGGTGGGGATCGACCCAAAGTACAATGATATTGTTGTCATTGATAGTCGGGTGGAGCGCGAAAGAAGCCTAACAGATAATTTCAAGGAGAGTCCGCTAGTAAACGCTCTGCTGGATAAAACCCAGGGAAACAATTACTGGATTAAGCGAGTGATTGGTGTTGAGGGTGATAAGTTGGAATATCGCGGTGGAACTGTTTATCGCAATGGTGAAGCGCTGGTAGAAGAGTACCTTCAAGAAGAAATGCTTTATCCGTTTGAAGAAGTGACGGTACCAAAAGGTCATGTTTTTGTCATGGGGGATAATCGCAATGAAAGCAGGGACAGCCGTGAGATTGGCTCTATTCCAAAAGAAAACGTGATGGGGAAAGTAGTCCTGAGGTATTATCCATTTAATAGGGTTGATACGCTTGAATAGTTAGGGGTGAAGCAACATGACTAAAAGAAAGATTACAGGCATGGCAATACTATTGACCTTTTTAGTGGGATTAATAGTTGGTTGGTCAACTTGGAAAGGAAAGTTGTATGAATATGACCATGAAACGTTCCAATCAATTGCAGCATCCCTAACCTTTGAAAATAAAGTGCCAATGGAAATGCCTTTTAAAGGATTGGAAGTTAGTCAACGCAACTTTGAAAAAGAGAAAGAAAAGTTGAATGTGACATTGACTAATATAAACAAAGAGACATTGGAAGTTTATATAGGAAAAGAACCAAAAGAATCATTTGATGAATTAGTGGGAGAAGAAGTTCAAATAAACAATAGTCGAGGAACCTTTATCTCGAAGGATTCAGGAAAAAGCATCTTGGCTTGGCAAGAGAATGATGTACATTACCAAATCACCTACTTTTACAAATTAACGCCAAAGGAAGTAAGTAAAAAAGCATTGATTCGTATGGCGGAAGGGTTTGCTTAAGATATGAATATGGATAACTATTTTAACAAATTAACCAATTCAATTAAAAACATCATAGAAGAAAATTTTATCGGCATTTATATTCATGGTTCGTTGGCTATGGGCGGCTTTAATCCTCATCGAAGTGATGTAGACCTACTGGTAGTAGTTAAACAATCGCTGGACATCTCTACGCAATGCGAACTAGCAAATTTCATGCTAGCCAATTCTAACGACCCATATTCGATTGAAGTCAGTTTCTTAACACAGAAGCAACTTGAAAACTGGACTCATCCAAGTCCCTATGAATTCCACTTTAGTGAAGGGTGGAGGCAAAGTTTTGAAACAGAGTTGTTAACAGGTCAATACGAGGCTATTAACCTTAATCATAAAGTGGACCCTGATCTGGCAGCCCATCTCACTATACTCAATCATAGAGGAATTTGCTGGGAAGGTCCTCCGATAGATGATGTTTTTCCCGTCATTCCACGAGATCACTATTTATCTTCTATCCTTGCAGACTACCAGGATTGTTTAAAAAACGTAGAGGCGGACCCGGTATATTGTGTGCTGAACTTGATAAGAGTGTATTGGTACATAAAAGAGGGAGTAATCTCCTCCAAACTAGAAGCGGGCGAATATGGGCTGACTTTTTTCCCGCAAGAATACAAGGAGACCATCCGTAAAGTGGTAGAGAGCTATCAGGGAATCAGAGTAAGAGAACTTCAAAAGGAAGAGTTAACTAGTGTTAGAGATTACATACGAGGTGAGATAGAGGGGGCAATCGTATGAGAATAAGAAACATTAAAGACGAAGACTTTCTCAGAATATCCACCAACCTCAACACTTGGTGGGGCGGACGGGATATGGTTGACATGCTGCCACGATTATTCATTCATCATTTTAAAGATACGAGTTTTATTATAGAAGAAAACGGAGAGACCATTGGGTTTGTAATAGGTTTTATTTCTCCATCCAATTCACACCAAGCATACATACATTTTGTAGGGGTAAACCCAAACGCGCGCAGGAAAAGTATCGGAAGAACACTGTATGAACATTTTTTTCAAGCAGTTAAGGAAAAAGGGTGTACAGAAGTGAGTTGTGTGACTTCGCCTGTGAATACCGGCTCTATTAACTTTCATAAAAGAATGGGTTTTACAATGAAGGACGGGGACATGGTGATAAACGACATTCCCATTCATCAGAACTATGACGGGCTCGGGCAGGACCGGGTGGTGTTCGTTAAATCATTAGAAGTTTGGAGTGAATCTCATTTCAAAAATTAAAACCAGACATATTTTTATTTTTTATATACTAGGTTCCCTTAGCCTTATACTGTTTACTACGGTGACCAACTTCAATTTAACAGGATATTCGTATCAATATCATGAAAATGGAGAACTGACCATTGAAAAAGGCTACATAATAAAGGAGCAAGTGATAAACACTCCCACCAATGAAGCAATACAAGCAATAGAGTTGATATCAAAAGCAAATGCTTATTGGAATGTGACATATGTCTTTTGCTTGGTATTTTTCTTGTTGTTATTCAAAAACACTTATAAGCCATTTCGGCCTGAAAATAACTGGAAAAGGTACGTAATATTCTATTCAATTGTATTGATTGCATTTTTGGTTTGGATTATTAGCAGCCAAGTAGCATTGACTGAACAAATTGCAACCATAATAAACGATCTCAAAGGAGGCGCATAAAATGGACGTTGTTTTCCATACAGAAAAAGCCGTTTTCAATTACAGAGTGGCAGGCGTCTGGATACAGGAAGGCCATATCCTCCTTCACAGAGCAAGCGGTGACAAAATCTGGTCGCTTCCAGGTGGAAGAGTGGAGATGAACGAAGCATCCCCCCTCAGCCTGCAACGCGAATTTATAGAAGAACTCGACCTATCCGTACAGGTCGGACGATTGGTTTGGATTGTGGAGAATTTCTTTGAATACCGTGCGAAGAAAGTGCATGAAATAGGTTTTTACTATCTTGTTTCAACGGATGATAAACAAGCTCTACCTAATGAATCGTTTCATGGGGTGGAAGGAGAAAGGTTGGTTTATGAATGGGTACCAATTTCAGAGTTAGAAGATGTAGTATTGTACCCCGAATTTTTGAAGAAGGCGTTAAAGAAAGTACCTGAGACAACCGAGCATCTAATAGTAAGCAACTAAATCACTGGATATTATCAGGAAATCAGGACATCATATTTCGAAAAGAGATATGAGGAGTTAACCATGATTTTAATCCTGAAAATATTGACCATATACATAATTACGATTGCCATTATGAGATTAATGGGGAAATCCACTATCGTACAGATGACTCCATATGATTTAGTAGCGATTATTATCGTTGGAACAGTGGCATCAGAACCGCTAATCAGCACAGAATACCTACCGACGCTTGGTGCACTTGCTGTGCTCGTTACCATCCACATAATATTTTCGAAACTGACACTTTGGCAATGGGGCAACCGCTTCTTTCTGGGAGAACCGACCATCCTCATTAAGCATGGACAAATAGTAGAGGATAATATGGAAAAATCCATGGTTTCCATCGCCCAGATGCTTTCCATCCTAAGAAGTAAAGGGTACCCAAAAATCTCTGACATTGACTATGCCATTTTAGAACCAATTGGGGAGATAAGTATCATTCCAAAGCCCGAAAACACCCCTGTGACGGTACAACATCTTGAAATATCTATTGATGATGAGGGATTGCCAATTTCAGTTATCATTGATGGGAAAATTCAAGACAAGAATCTAAAACTGCTGGACAGATCCAAAGAATGGCTATTAGACCATTTAACAATTCGACAGATCGATGTGAAAGACATACTTTACGCCTATGTTAACGAGAAAACAAAGAAATTGATCATTAATAAAAGGAATAACATACAATAATAGAATCGAATGTACTCCTGTTTATACAGGAGTTTCGTTTTGCTTGAGGATATATGTGGAAAGAATAATGAGATGTGGTATGATTTACATAAAATTGTGTTGGGATGGAGGGAAGATGATGGTTGACGAGAATACTATTGTAGACTTCTTAGTCAGAGAATTAGGCCCAGAAGTTATCTATTTATTTGGTTCTCAAACTACACCAGAGTTGACTCATCCAGGTAGTGATGTAGATGTCGCTTATCTGAGCAGCAAGAAATTGGATCACTACGAAAGGTATATGCTTGCTCAGAAATTAGCAAGTCATATTAATAAAGACGTGGATTTAGTTGACCTTACGCAAGCATCTACTGTTTTTCAAATGCAAATTATAACCAAAGGAAAAGTAATATATTTGTCCGATAAGAAAAGACAGGCTTTGTTTGAAATGGTCACCTATAAAAAGTATGCAATGTTAAATGAGGAAAGAAAGAGGATTCTCGATCGAGTTACCGAAAGTGGGAGAGTTTATGAATAAGGATATTATTCTAAATAAAATAAGTACGATAGAGCGGTGTATTAAAAGAATTAGAGAAGAATATGATAATGACCCATTAAATCTAAAGAATTTTACAAAGCAAGATTCTATCATACTGAATATCCAACGAGCATGTGAAGCAAGTATAGATATTGCCATGCATGTAGTATCCGAAAAGAAGTTGGGTATTCCTCAATCAAGTCGAGATGCGTTTGATTATTTGTCTTCGCATACTATCATTAATGAAAATTTGTCTTTACGGTTGAAGGCAATGGTAGGATTTCGTAACATAGCAGTTCATGACTACCAAGAAATTAACTTAGAAATTGTAAGAGTAATTGTCGAGAAACATCTTGAAGACTATTTAGAATTTACAAAGCAAATATTAAATGTAAAAAATAATTAGGCGTGACTTTTGAAAGTTCATCCATTATAATGTAAGTATCTTCAAACAGAAGGAGTTTGTTTTATGGAAAAGGTAGTTCTTAACTAAACGTAATCAAATACGTGCGATATGAGGAAAAAGTTCGATATTGTCGAGCTCTGTTTGAGTACGCTTTTTATCTCATAGCGGAATGTTAAGAACACGGGTTTGCGCCTGCTCCATAAAATGATAGTTACAGCATAAGTATAGGTATTTTTCTACCTATCGTGCATTCCATTTAAAAACTACCATTCAAAACGCAAAGGACGAGTGTTGTTCTTTGTGTTTTTTTATATGCTTAAATCTTTTTCGCCCTGCTCTTAGCATTTCCTTGCACGGTTTTAGTGACTGCATCCAAAAAACTGCTTACTAATTACTAGGAGGAAAATACAGTGAACAACGAAACAATTCAGGCTTTACAATTTACAGATTTAAAGAAAGACGTGGCATCTTTTGCGATATCAGAGCCAGGAAAAAACGCTGTCTTGGCAATAGAGCTATCCATTAATAAAAGACAGATTGAAGCATGGCTAAACGAAGTGACAGAAGGAATAAAGATACTTGCCATTAGTTCAAGTGTACCAATTCACGGTCTGCAAGGCATTGAGTATATCTTGAAAAATCTTCACAAGGGGATTGCATTCAGACCAGACCAACTGATGGGACTACATGATTTCCTAGATACCATTGAAAAGCTCAAACGTTTTATGAAGGATAAAGAGTACGTAGCACCTGTCATCACCAGCTATATTTACTCTGTTTCGGAGCTTTCTCATGTAATGGAAGAAATAATTCGTTGTATTCGAAATGGAAGGGTGGACGATTACGCAAGCAAGGAACTGCTAAAAGTAAGAAAGCAGATATCTACCTTGGAGGAGCGCATCAAGAATCGTATTGAGCAGCTAGTGAAATCGACAAAGTACAGTAAGTTTCTGCAGGAAAACCTTGTTAGTACCAGAAACGGTAGGTATGTCATTCCGGTCAAAAAAGAATACAAAAATAATATTAAGGGCTCGGTTCTGGATGTTTCTGCTTCGGGATCTACCGTGTACATGGAGCCAGAAGAAATTAGCATCATTCAGGACTCCATCAGTATGCTGAAGTTTCAAGAAGAGGCAGAGGAGGAGCAAATACTTTTTGCGCTTACTGGTTTGGTCCAGGAGCATGAAAAAGAAATCAAATTGGCAATGGATTTGATGGTCAGTTATGATGTGATTTTTGCCAAGGCAAAGCACAGCTTATTACTAAATGGCACAGCACCAAAGATAAATGAACACCACGTTATCCGATTGGAAGGTGCCAGACATCCCTTACTAGGAAAAAATGCAGTACCGTTAAACTTGATTATTGGTGAGGATTACGACGCGCTCGTAATCACAGGTCCCAATACAGGCGGAAAAACAGTAACAATTAAAACGGTTGGACTCCTGACTTTGATGGCCCAATGTGGCATGCACATTCCTGCTGAAAAAGGCAGCGAGATAGCAATCTTCCATAAGGTTTTGGTAGATATAGGAGACGGACAAAGTATTGAACAGTCTTTAAGTACCTTTTCATCCAGAGTGAAAAACATTATTGGAATATTAGCTGAGTCTACACCGCAGACATTGGTGCTGCTAGACGAACTCGGTTCAGGAACAGACCCGGCAGAAGGGATGGGACTTGCAACTTCTATTTTAGAAGAGCTATATAATAAAGGAACAACGATGTTGGCCACCACCCACTATAGTGAAATTAAGGAATTTGCCAATGAGCATGAAGGCTTCTGTAATGGCTCGATGGAATTCAATGTGGAGACACTTAAGCCGACTTATCGTCTTATTGTTGGAAAAGGTGGAGATAGTCAAGCTTTTGCTATTGCGTTGCGTCTGGGCATGCATCCTAAGTTGATCGAACGGGCACATGAAATCACGTACAAAGAAACAAAAGATTACACCGATAAATCGGATAGGCAAAGACATGAGCTAGACAGGCAACTAGCGATGAACCAGAAGTATGTGAGAAAGATGAAGCATCCAGAAAAAGAAAAAGCAAAGCAGGAAATCATTTTTAAGAAAGGGGACAATGTAAAGATTCCATCTATCGGTGAGTTCGGTATTGTCTTTAAACCTGCTGATGAGAAAGGGGATGTGCAAGTAATGGTAAAAGGAAGCCTAGAAACTTTTAACCATAAGCGACTTTCCCTCTATATTAAAGCGGAGGATTTATATACGGAAGACTATGATATGGATATCGTCTTTGAATCAAAAGAAAACCGTAAGCTCCGAAATAAAATGAAGAAACGCCATGTAGATGAAGTTATCTTAGAGGAGTCAGACGACTGATATTTAGGGGATGTAAAGCGTACGTAAACATTGTTTAATTGATGTGAATTATTGGTAAAAAACCTTTTCTTTGGCTGAATTTTCTGTATGATTAACCTTGTAGTCCACTAAAACAAGCATAGCTCAAGGAGGAAGTTCAATCATGAAAAAAATGTTACTAGCTTTATCATCTTCCGTTTTATTATTAGCTCTTGCAACTGGATGCGCCGCTGAGAATGAAGAAATGAACAACAACGAAACGAACATGGAACAAAATGAAACGAATACTGAAACTGGGGAAACAAACGAAGAATAGGTTAAGTGAATAAAAGTATCTGGGAGTAGCGGCTATTTAAATAGTAGTCGGTCTGCTTCTAGGTGCTTTTTTATATTGGTAGATGGTGTTGTGATAGAAGGATTGAAAAATAGGCCGAAAAGAGGTTGAAAAAGGGTTTTTTTATGTGTGAAAAAATGGTTCGGCCAAATTGCATAGTTATTCGGACATTTCAAGGGCGAAATAGTGGTTGGTTCGGACAAGATCTGGCGGTGTTCGGTCAACTATCAAGCGAGGTTCGGCCATTCAAATTTTTGGTTTGGACAAAAAGACAAAAACTTCGGTCAACTTTGGAGAAACTTCGGTCAAAAATGGCGCAATCTTCGGTCAACTTTACAAAAACTTCGGACATTTACCAAGATGGAGAAAATCGAAGCTAATGTACCATCTAATTAGAGCAACATTCATTTAATACAGCCAACCAAAGCCCAAGAAATCAAACAAAAACCACTGCAACCGAAAGCTCTCACTCTCGATCACAGTGGTCTACCCTAAATCAAAATTAGTTTACAATCGCCAATGAAAACGCCTGTGGTCCTTGAGGAACATTATATGCCTGAACCTCTACCGTATATGTCCCACTTTGCGGAGCATTGATAAACACGTTTTCTACGTTATTACGGCCGTCCCAATTATTATTGTAAGGAGCCGTAAAGTCGTTTCCTACATACTGCGTGCCGTTTGGAGCAGTGATTACCAAGTCAAGGTCATTTACCAGCGTCACAGATGCAGATGTGCTTGCAGGAGCATCAGACCATACTAGAGAGATTTTAAGTGGCTTGCCTGCTGTTGCTGTGAAAGAATATGTTGCCTTTTGGCTTGTAGACAGGGAACTTGTCTCATTCACAAATGCAGTGTTTAAAGACTTGTCCAATGTTACACGGCCCCAACCTTGGTTGCCGTTAGGGAAACCAAGACCCACATCCGTTGCACCAGCGATCAAAGCGGCCTTTAATAGAGATGGCTTAGGTGTGATGCCTCTGTTTTTGATAAAATGCTCACGTAATTGTGCTACGTTTCCTGCAACAATCGGTGTTGCCATGGAAGTTCCACCCATGTACGCATATTTGCTGTCATGATTTGCCCAGAAAGAAGAATCCGGTGCAAGGGAAGAACGTGCTGATAGGATAAATGTTCCTGGAGCCATTACGTCCGGCTTAATACGGCCGTCACGAGTCGGTCCACGGGAAGAGAACTGTGCAACATGGTTGATGTTATCCGCGTAAGACCCGAAGCTAGGACGATAATTTTCTGTAGCTCCGACTGTAATTGCATTTTTCGCAGTACCAGGTGCACTGATGGTACCGCTGTTTGGCCCTTCATTCCCAGCTGCGAAAAGAACCGCCATATCATTTTTACGAACATAGTCATCGACATTTCTGGAATCTGTCGTGTAAGCACCGTTTACCGCAGCACCCCATGAGTTCGTATGAATTCTTGCTCCGGCACTGTAAGCTTGGCTGAACAAAGTGCTCAGGTTAGATGGAAGGCCTCCCAATCCGCCGCCGCTATCCATGATGGATTGAAATACTAAGTTTGCTTGTGGTGCCATTCCTTTATTGCTTGTCCCATTTCCAAGAACAGATCCAGCAACGTGAGTACCGTGACCATTCGGATCATTGGAATTATTGGTTCTTCCTAGAGCATATAATGCGGTGATTTTACCGCGGAAAGCTTCATGCATGGAGCTGTCGTTACGGCCAGTATCAAGTCCTGTATCCGCAACAGCAACTGTTTGACCTTGCCCGTATAACCCATAGCTGCTCTGGGCAACATCGGCTTTAACAATCCCTCTCGCAACATCATTCAACACCTTATAATCCGGTTTAGGAGAGATATAAAGAACATCATTGTTCGCTGCATATTCAACAATTTCGTTTATGCCTTTGAAGTTCATTTCCTTGTTTTTTTGTTTTGCGTCAAGTGCAACAGCTTTTACTAAAGCAGAAGCACCTTTTGTAAATAATAGTGGATCGACCTTATAAAGAGGCAAATACGGCTCTACTGATTCTAAATGGGCAATGCCTTTCGTTGCCTTCGCAACATCGCCCTTATATTCCACAATGTATGCATAGTCTGGTATGTAATCTACAATAGTTGCCCCAGTAGATTCCAACTCTTTTCTCGTTTCTTCTAAAATAGGACCATCAAACTGCACAATGTACAGGCTATTGTCTTTTGGCACGACCTCTAGCTTCTTTTTCAGGCCTTTTGGAATTTTAACATTTTCTGTATCTGCTAGAAAAGAAGCTTCACCTAATTTTCCGTTTTTAGAAACTGCTTTCTTATCTGTAATCTGGCTAACTCCTTTGAAATCTAGTTCAAAGTTGCTTGCTCCCCCAGTTGATGGACTGCTTAGCGCAACAGTTGATAGAATGGTTGCAGCTGATAAAACGGATAAAAATACTTTCTTAGATTGTTTCTTTTTCTTCATCCTCATGCTCATCTCCTCTCAATTGGTAACACAAGAATAATTTAGCATAGTAAAAGAAGAATTTATATTGGGAAAATTCAGAAAAAAAGACCGCAATAATAGCAGAAATAAGCATTTATTTTCCCAATGGAAAAGATTTGTAGATTTACTATTATAATATAGAAATAGAGCTGTTTACCCAAGCTATCTATTAAACTTGTTTAGATATAATTGGAAATAAGTATTGAGTTAATGATTCCAATTTGAAATAATTGGTATAAATGAAATGATTAGTATGCGAATTTGGGGGAGGGAATTATGAAAATCACAAAATTTAAAGCCATTATCAATGAGCTTTTTCCTAGAGAATTATTAGAAGAATTCAAAGACGATTATGGATTTAACAACACTTCCAATAACATGATTAAGACAATTGGATTTTCAACCAACCTTTCAATCGAAGTGATTGATCAGGCAAAAGCCGCAAAGGTCGACTTAATCATAACCCATCATGACGCATGGGATTTTATTTATGGATTAAAAGATGAATGTATGAAGAGGTTAAAAGCATATAACATAAGCCATTTCTGGATACATGGTCCATTGGATTATATTGAATTTGGTACATGCACGTCATTGATGAATAGGATTGGTATTGATAACATCATACGTTTCTCAGAGTATAGGAACTCTAGTGTACCTGGTATAGGAGAGTTTAACGAAGGTGAAAAATTCGAGAGCTTGGTAGAGACTATGAGAACTGAACTGGAAGAGCCTGTAAGAGTGTGGAAAAATCACGAGAATAAGGTGAAAAAGGTTGGTGTACTGACAGGTGCAGGGCATTCCACCAATCATATAAAATTTGCCTTAGATCAGGGCTGCGATACCTACATAACTGGAGAGGCAAGTTTATATACCATTCAATATGCTAAGTTTGCAGGTATAAACCTACTTGTTGGAAGCCATATCTTTACGGAGATCTTTGGGGTAGAGAGTTTGGCACTGAGAGTGAAAGAAGCGGAAGAAGGGGTTTCCATCATAAAGCTGCAGGAGGAGCATTTTGAATTAAATCATAGCGAGAGAATGGAGGATAAAATTCTATGAAAAAGTGGCTTGGTTCAGCTGGAATCTGCATAAATGACAAGGATGAAGTGCTGATGGTGAGAGCAAATGATAATGTGGGTTGGGCTGTGCCTTCTGGTGGCATAGAAATTGGTGAAACACCTGAAGAATGTTGCATTAGAGAAGTGATGGAAGAGACAGGATATAGAATTAATATCGTGGAGAAACTTTTCATCAAAGAAAAAGTTATCAAGGATTTTGAGGTTCTTACTCATTATTATAAAGTAAAAAAATTGGGAGAGAGTAAGGGGATAAACGATCCAGATAACACCATCATGGAAGTAAGCTGGAAATCAATCTATGACCTTGAGAAAATTGAACATACTTATCCTGAAGATATTAATATTATAAAAAAATTAGGGCGGAAAAATAAAGCAGAAATAGAGAAAACCGATGTCCAATAAACCTTCAATCATGATTTTAGGTACCGATCACTTTGAAAAGTCTGCTGTTCAAGATTATGCAAGAACGGATGAGTTGGACATTTTCACATCAGAGAAACAATTGGAGATAAACAATGTCTTAACTACTTTGAAAGAATACACCCCTACCAAAATACTATTGGAGTATCCCTTAAAGTATCAATCAAACTTAACAAAAGAATTTCAAGAATATCTAGATGGAAAATTAAAGTTATCAGCTAATGAACGGCATCAAATCGGATTCCAATTAGCAAAAGAGTTAGGTCATAAAAACATTTTTGCAGTGGATTGGAACGAAGATGAAGGTGTACCAGATATATTCGGGTATATGCAAAAGCAAGAAACACAAAATTCTAAGCAAATATTTATGGATATAGAAAAAGTGATAGATGAAGCCAATAATAAATCTCAGACCTCTACAATCTGGGAATATCTATTATTTTTAAATGATACTGAACAAGTTAGAAAGAGCCATCAAATATATATGGATATGGCGATGATAGTAGATAATGACAATCCGATAGGTGCTAAGTGGGTCGCAAATTATTGGTATTATCGTAACTTACTAATTTATAAAAACATAAAGAGCTTGGCCAGTGAAAATGATCGTTTATTAGTCATATATGGAGTAGGGCATGTTTACCTATTGAATCAATTAATTTATGAAGGGGGAGTATTTAAAATTGAAAATGTCGAGGTGTAACTAGAGCTAAAGTAGTCATTTATTGGCATTAATTATAGGAGAGTGTAATACCTTGTTGATCGTAGTGGAAGGCGCGAAGACTCCTATGGGAGGAAGGGACATGGAAGACCCCGCAGGGCGAATGCCCGAGGAGGCTTCCGGACCGCCCATGGAAAGCGAAGCGCCTGCAACGTAGATCAACTGTTTAATGTAAATTTAAAAATCATATTCATCAATAATCTTTTCAGTAATCAAATCATATCCCTTAGCGTTAGGGTGCAAGGAATCGCTGAAATACTCCTTTGACTTCTCCTTAAAAAGATCATTAGTGGAAATAAATTTGATGCGTTTAAAGCCATCCACTAGTCTTTGGCTATTTTCATTCCACTCGACAATGATATTTTCATGTTCAGCTGAATCCGGATAAGAATTGTATAGCCCGAGAAATAATATTGGAACATCTTTGTTTTCTTGACGGATGGTCTTAAGAATTTCTTGAACATTCTTCTCGTATTCAATAGCGCCTTCCTTTATTTTTTCTTCATTGATTCCTTTTAAGTCGCCACCATTGCTTTGAATGAGATCATTGGTGCCAATAAAGAGTATGATATAATCAGCGTTGCGGATGTCCTCCTGAATGTTAGTAAGTTTCACTTGCTTTACGACACCGTCTGATTCTTGTCCAGGGATACCGTAGTTTTTCACTTTAATATTTGCGTTTTTTTCTTCTTGGATCAACTTCTCCAAATTTTCTACGTATCCTTCGCCGGAGTTGTCACCGACTCCATATGTTAATGAGTCACCCAGTGTAACCATTGTCTTTGGTGAATGATCAAGTACATTAGTTTTAGATTCCTCTTGATAGCCACTATAAAAGCCCACCCCAATAAGCGAAACCACAATTAATGCGGAAGCATAGGTGATTGTATTCTTCATAGGTGAACCTCCTCAATGTTGTAGTAGTTCCCTATTGCAAAAATATTAAAACAGTTTGTTTGAAACTTTTTCATTATCAGAATCGTTTATATTTATAGGAACATTCTAGTAAGGGGGAAGGTTATGAGTTATAAAAGAACAATTTCGTTCGGCTTGGCTATTATGTTTTTTTGCATCGCCACTTTTGCTTCATGGTATGAAGGGAGCGAGTTGGTAGATAATCCTTTCGAATGGAAACACACTGCAGTATTTACTTCATGGATTCATGATGGGGAAGTGGAACGGGAAAATATAGCTCAATTAGACTATTTTGTGTACTCTATCAAATTTAAACCGATCTTTCCGGTTATCATGATGGTAAGTTTTATTTATATGGTCTTCACATTAGGAATTAAATTTCTTAAGTCTGGAACAAAACGAAATTTGTTTGTAAGTATTTTGGGTGTACTCTTACTTATTGGAGCAGGATTAATTTCTAGTTCACCGACTTCTGGTGCTAGGGTCTTTATGCTTTCACTAATACTAATTGGGTTCTTGCTTTTAGGTTCTGCGGCCATCCATCATTTTAGAAAAGCACAACTAAACTGAAAAGAAAAGTGCCCTCCCAAAAACGGAAGAGCACTTTCTTCATATCAATATCTGTTGCCATTCTTATCAACATAAAACGATTTTACAATCGTCCGTTCAAAGGAATTGCCGTTTTTGGTGGTACCTTTCACATCTAAAGTAATGGTGTAGACGCCTTCTTCTTTAAAGTCTACGTCTACCTTACCTTTATTAGGAACCTTCATCCCGAAGTCTGCTTTAGCCTTCCCATCTTTATTGATTTTGACATCTACATTCATATTTTTCACTTTTTGCCCTTTGTTCTTCAGTTCAAATGTAGCATCTTCTAGTACTACTTCCTCATTAAGATCTGTATGGAAACCAACAGTCATTAAATAAGCAGCTTTATCTTTTTTAGCTTTTACGGTCCATTGCCCTTTTTCAGGTGATGTGATTTGGAAAGAGTGGTGGTGTCCGCCTTTAAAAATTTCCTGATCGATGGAATGGACAAAAGTCGTATATACCTTTCCGGACGGACTAATAACTTTAATATCTTTAGTTTGCTTGTCGCTCAGCCAATCAAGGTCAATCTTTTGTACATTTTCCTCTACTGTAAAGGTTTGTTTCACTTCTTTTTGGAACTGACCGCCACGATGAAGTGCACTTATGTTGATTGGCTCCTGTTCCATAGGTTCTACTGTTGCAGCTGCCTCGGCAAGTGAAAAACCGGCTGTTTGAGAAGTAGTAAGGTATGGACGGAAGTATTGGAACGTACCCCCTTCACGGACTGTGGTATGGTTCCAGTTGCTTACCCGAACCTGGGTGCTGTACGTAAGACGGGAATTATTGACGGTAACCGCACCATCATTAGATCCATAAGAACTTAAGTATAATCCACCCCAATAAAGAGCAGAGCCGAACCCGCCCCAACTAGTTCCTGCTAGGGTGTAAATTTTATTTCGGTTTCTATTTGTATGATTATCTATTTGAGGCCGGTAACTATTCATATAACCAGTTTGAAGTGAGTAGGTTGCATCATTTTTACTACCAAGAATACTTGCAAGCCAACCAGCCCAGCCACTGTAAGCGAGGTCTGCTAGCTGTGAGCCATAGTGAGGGGTGGACAGAGTAATGAGGTTTGAAACATAAGGATGCGCGCCATAATGAACAAGGGCGTTTTGTGCATCAATGCCGCCTTTGCTATGCGCAACAATCACTATCTTCTTTTGATTGAAATGATTGGATATATCACGGATTCGACTATTGATGATGGCTCCATTATCCCACATGTTTTTATCAGGATGAACATCAATAAACGCTGTCTCATATCCGTTATTCAAAGCTGTTTGATACATATTATTGTTTTCCCACCAAGTCTTTGATGAGCTGTTAATTCCGTGGACGAATACAAGAACCGGCTTGTTCGGATCGACGTTACTAGGTGTATCCCCCACATACCACTGACCAGGCACACCACCAGGATTGTCTTTCCCACCAATGGTGCCGGCATTAACGGATACTGGTACAACTAGCATTGCTACTAACAATAAGATCACCAACCTTCTCATTTCAACACTCCTCTTGAATAAATTAGGAGATATCTCCCCATCTATTCTATCGGAAAAGGGAACACTTTCAGAATAGATTTTCATAAAATGAGCGGAAGGACTTGGAGTAGTTACTATATTAATAGGAAAAAAGATACATATTCGACAAAAAGAAGCAGGGTTTTTAAGTTATTGAAAGAATTGTATGGGGTGGGGGATATACGTATTCAACAAATTAACTTACAACAAAAGAGGGTTGCAAATGATTTTTATTATATGGGCTTTACTATGTATAACTTCAATTGGTAGTATATATGGCATTGCCGTAGCCAGTTCAACGTCAGAGCTAATAGCTAGTATTATTTTTCTCGTACTAAGTATGATTGGACTGTTTGCGAGCATTCATTACTATATGAAAAGAAGCGGAAAGAAAAATAGAAGTGACGGATGGTGTGATTGTTACTATTGTGATATTCCACTTCCAGGGTCTTCAGGAAAATCAAGTGGATTGGATTGCACAGAATGTGACTGCAATCCATTTAATTAAGGGGAAAGAAAGATGAATGATTACATTCATGCAGTTATGACTTTGCGATTCTTTCCGTGCCATAAAAGAAAAGATCGTTCACTTGTCATAGGGGGCAGGCAATTCCCTATGTGCTACAGATGTATGTCCATATTGCTAGGTTACCTTGCTGTGGTTCCATTACTATGGCTGGCGGCAGACGTTTCGTTTATAAAACTTCTTGTAGTTGGTGTTCTCCTTAACATTCCAATGGTTGCAGATGGATATACACAGCTACGAGGCTGGAGAGTGAGCAACAATTTCCTTCGATCATTAACTGGGTTAATCAGTGGCATAGGTATGTCTTGTATCATTGTAGCAGGTTCTTTTCAGTTTCATCGAGCAATTAAGGGTTTTGCTAATCTTTTAAATTCTTTTATGGCTTAAGTGTTGGCAGTTTATTTGAGATGGGGAAAAGAGGATGAAAACAGTAGGGCGAGCTATAGTTTACTTACTAGGATGTTTAGTGGTTCTAATTTTAAGTTTTTTCCTATACAGCTTTATAGGTTATCTTCAATACTTGGTTTTTGTACCTGAGGATTATATGCTATGGGTATTTAAATACCCTGCCTCTAGATTTATGATCATTATTGGTCTCTATTTATTTCTTATATTCTTATATTTTTTCTATAGGAAATACAGGGAGAAAACTCAGGCCACTAGAAAGCGTAGAGTTTTGTGGATCAGCTTCATCGTAACTAATATAGTTGGATTTTATATTATCTTTTCTTCGGTGACAGTAATAACAGATCAGAAAATCATTGATCATTCATTCCTGCATCCACAAGGGAAGGAGTATGACTTTACTGATGTGGTCAAAATAGATGCTGGTGTTCGTGGTGATAGGTATTACTTTCCCTTCACACATAATAAAGGGGATTTTTATTATAAAATCGAGCTCACTGATGGAAAGATGATAGATTTAAATGATGAAGCTGGCGGTTATGAAAATGAAGATGAACATCCGACCTATGTTCTGAATAAACTTGATGTCCGTTTAATAGAGATAGGGATAACTAAAAAATCAAGCATGGATAATTTTCATTACACAACAGAAAGTTTGGATAGGATGTATACCGATCAAATAAAAAGCATATTGGAACGAAAATAAGGCAGCTTAGCAATGCCTATTTGCATGATTGGAATTCATCGATACTCTTTGATGTATTTTATTATCTTCAAATATCTAGAAAGGTACAAGAAACCGTATTGGGAACAGTTATTTTGAAAATTGGATAACACTGTCTATCACATCTTTAAGTATATCAATGGAACCTAATACATCCTCTTTATTCTCAAGACTATGATCTCCGTTTTTTATCAAAAGTGTTCTTAATGCTGGATTAGACTTTAGGTTGGCAAATCGTTCTTCCCTGTAGCAGAAGTCATTGTCCCCAATAATACAAAGGGCATTATTTTCATTTTGTAACATAGCATGGTATACATCATCTTTATGTAGCAATGGAGTGAGCCATATTAGATGTGCATGTTTGTATGCTGCTTGTTCCATCAGCCTTGACAATGCTATAGTACCAATTGATTTTCCTACCATTACGCATTGGTCATAATCTTTATGTTTCAGGTTTTCCTCTAATGTATGTAGAACATTAGCAGTAAATCCATCTGCATCAAAAGGGTTAAGTTCCTCTTCGCTAAACCGATAATTGACCTGAAGGACATCATATCCTTTATTGAAATAATGTCCGGAAGAATAGTGCAACAATGGTCCTTGAGAAGTGTAACCTGCTCCTGGTAAAATGATGGCAAGTTTTGTAGATGTTTCTTTTTGTTTCATAAAATTAGTAGGAAATACTTTGACTTCTGATTTCTGATTTTCTAATATCATCTTTTCACCCCAGAAATAAGTTTGAGAGAATTATATCATGTATATTAGCAGATTAGGTAAAAATTGTATCAGGATCCTATTTTTATAGTCTGTTATTGGAATTTAATGCTAAAATAAGTTGTGAGATGCAGTACAAGGAGAAGGATAAATGAAGTATTTTGCTTATGAATTATTCCTTGCGCAAAACAATGAGAATATAAGCGAATTAGAACAAGAAAAGATTCAGAAGAAGTGGAATCAAAATGTTTTGGATTATAGGGCGTTATATAAAGCATTGGCCAACAAAATATCAATGGATGTCTATCAACATTTTTCTGGTCTTGGTTTTCATGATTATCAATTATTAAGTTGGGAATTAGAGCATAAAAGCCTCCGGAAAATGGGTTTAAGATTTACTTTGAGCAATGATGGTGGTTTAAGTAAGATTATCTTAGTATTTCATGATGTGTCCTCGTTTGAATACCATCATGAAAACTATCACAACGAACAACCTGTAATGAACCGTGATATAGATCAATGGTTATACGAAGAATTTCTCACTGTAGATCCATTCACACTTTCCTTTGAAGTGATCTTCTCTTCGGGTGCTTCCATAGCTTTAACATTCCCTAACCATGCAGTTTCACTTAAGGAGGAGAGATGATGTTTAATGGAATTATTCTTGCAATATTAGTAGTTTCGTTTTCTGTTCTTTTCGGTAGCATGGGGATAGAAATCATGCTTTACACTTTTCTGATTGCCTCTATGTGTTTTAACATTTATATAGTTATACAACTAAAAAAGTTTAGCAATGAAGTAAAAAATTCAACACAATGAGATAAGTTTGGAAACAAAGCAAAAGGAGAGAAACGAACATGAAAATAAAAATTGATGATGTTACACACCCAGCTGTCATTGCATTTGTAGAGGAGCATATGAGAAATTTAAATCTGCTCTCTCCACCAGAAAGCAACCATTATTTGGACTTAGATGCTTTGAGAAAACCGGATGTTACTTTTTGGAGTGTATGGGATGGTGAAGAGGTTATTGGATGTGGAGCATTGAAGGAATTGGATGCAATGAGTGGTGAGGTTAAATCCATGCGTACGTCTTCGAGTCACTTACGAAAGGGGATTGGAGGACAGATTCTTCAATCCATTATTGATAAGGCTAATGAACGTGGGTATCAGAATTTATATCTAGAAACAGGTTCAATGGAGGCATTTTATCCTGCACAAAAACTATATAAAAGTTATGGATTTGAGTTTTGTGAGCCGTTTGCAGATTACGTAGAGGATCCTAATTGTGTTTTTATGAGATATAAATTATAAAATATTGAAAAATAGGAAGGTATTGTTAACTAACTTGCCGAATTTATTATAGCGACAAAATTTAAGTAGTTAGGTGGAATTCGCTATTAGTATTGCAATGGTAGATGTAAAAGTAAAAATGAATGATCATGATCTAAATGACAGGGAAGTTAAAATCCTTGAAGTGTTCTTACTTAATTTAGCTGCTCAATCAAACGCTAGTTCAACTAAGATGGGAATGGCATTGAATCCTCTCGAAAAATTGGAACATGACGAGATTTTGCATTACCGGTTTGCCTGGCAAACTTCCATTTCTGAGGAATTGTATGGGGAATTCAAAGAGGGACTGGAGCGCAGATTCAGAGGCGCTTTTAAAATGTGTGACCTTCCAGTGGGTGAGTTGCTATTTAAGGAAAACGCATATATCGAAAGTACATAAAGGAAACAGTATTGGAAGTTATGGCGTCTTTTGTCGGATCGCATGTATTTACTAGTTTTTGGACAGTAAAGTGTACAGTTTGGATTGTATTTTTAATTTCCCGACAGTATCTAGTCCAATGAAAAGGACTAAAGACTAAACCAGTAAAAGGTGCTCATCCCCTTCCGGTGGCACCTTTTATCCTAACATTATTTCACAAACTCCTTAAGGTACTCATCTTTCGCCTTCTTCACCACACCACTCAAAAACACAATCCCAATTATATTCGGTACCACAATGAAGAATAGCAGCAAGTCCAACAGTTCCCATACAAACTTTAATCCCCCAACAGCACCAATAATAATTGCAGCTAAATAAACGAATCTCATAACATAACGCATTTTCCGACCGAATAATAATTCTGCTTGACTTTCCCCGTAGAAGATAATTACCCCAACGGTAGCCAAGACGAAGAACACTAGAAATACGGAAATGGAAAGGGAGCTGAGCCAATCTGGTAACGTAGTTTTCATTGCATAAGACACCATAGAAGCAGCTTTTTTCACGCCTACTTCTTTCCAGACATCTGTTATCAATACTGTAAGCCCGGTGAGGGTGCAAATGACCAAGGTATCGATAATTACCGCAATCATCCCCCAGAATGATTGTTTTACTGGTTGGTCCGTCTCAGCAGATGCGTAGGCGATTGCAGATGTCCCCATGCCGGCTTCGCTGGTGTATAGTCCGCGCGCCAGACCCCATCGCATAGTCTGAACGACAGTTGCTCCTGCAAAAACTCCCACAGCAGAAGTTGGAGTAAAAGCATCCTGAATAATTATGGAAAAAACTCCTGGAAGCTTGCCGATATTCATACAAATAATAGTTAATGTTAAGGCAACATAGCTAAGAACAAATATGGGAAGCAATCTTGAACTAATTTTACCGATACGATCTATGCCACCAAACACGATAAAGGCAGTAGCGATGGCCAAAGTAATTCCTACCACTAACAACGAGATATTGTATTCATTTTCCAATTGTACACTTACGCTATTGGACTGAACCATGACACTTGGTACCACCTCAAGCATCAATCCGAATGCATAAAACCAGCCAAGTTTGTCCCAGCGCAAGCCTTTGGAAAGATAGTAAAAAGGACCGCCAACCCATTTTCCCTCTTTATTTTTTTCACGGTATGTAATTCCTAATACAAGCTCTGCAAAAATGGTGGACATACCAATAAACGCTACAATCCACATCCAAAACAAAGCCCCTGGACCTCCAAAAGCGATCGCAACCGGAACACCGACAATATTGGTTGCACCAGCAGTGGCGCTTAATGCAGAAGTAAAAGCGGCAAACGGACTGATTCCTCCCGCTGAACCCTCTGTTTTTTTCCCTATTTGACCTAGTGTCATTTTTACAATATGAGGAAAGTAACGAAAAGGGAGAAAGCCAAGTCTGACGGTTAAAAAGAGTCCAGCAATCACAAAAAGAATGATCATCGGGAAACCCCAGATAAATTCAGTGAACGTCGATAGCATATGTTTCAATTATATTCCCCCCTCTAAACTATCTTTTTCAAAAGGGAGGAATCTATTCTATAAAATGAGGTTTAGGAATTTGGATAAAAACGGGAACGCGGAAGCTGTTAAAAAAATACCCGCACCAAAATTAACTGTTTTAAGTATTCTCTCCTTTATGAACGCACGGGCAAAATGAACGGTAAAAGCGATATTTAAATTCCAAAGAAAAACTCCGAGTAATAAGGAGAGGCAACCGATCAAAGCAATGATCCAACTCTTCTCGGAGAGGGATTGGATGGAAGAACCGAAAATTCCAAACCAGAATACAAAGTTTATTGGATTAAAGGCAGCAATGCTAAAACCGACAATGAACGAATTTCTCTGAGTGGGTTGTCCAAGTTCAAGAATTCTCCTTTTGGCAAATGATCCATAGATAGTGGTAATACCAAGGTATAGCAACAAGCTTCCTCCTATCCCATACATGCATAACTCCACCCATTCAATTTGGAGATAGGGAGCCATTCCAATTAAGATAATCAATAAAAAAATGATATCAGCAGTCATACCACCTAGTCCCACAAGCCATGATGCATAAAATCCAGATGAAATTCCTCGTTTAATCATCTCCAAATTTATTGGCCCAACTGGAGCGGCCAAGCTTATTCCAAGTACCATAAAGTGAAGGACGGTCCAAATAATATCCATGTGAATTACTCCTAACTACAAGACTTGTCCATAAATTTATATGTAAAAGTAAAGTCGTTTCATGCATAGATGGAGAGATTTGTTCGTATTTATAATTAGTACTTTGTTAAAGTAAAGGGGGAGAATGGATGCAGCAGTTAAATTTGGAGGCATTTTATTCACTAGAGAATATTCCTCCATGGGGAAGACATGTCTTCTCTGAATTTTCGAAGGATATGATATCGGAGAATCGTCCGTTTCCGTGTATATTTGGAGTAGAAGGATTTAAACAAGGTTCGCTCCGTTTTACGTTTATTGAAAGCCCAACTTGTCCCAATGCAATGGAGGATTTGGCTGATGCATTGAAGTTATATCTTGAAGAAGCGAGGGGACTTGGAAAAAACACCTCGTTTGTTGCTTTCTTTAAGCCAGAAAAGAAAAAAACGTTGGAAGAGTATGAAAAACAATTTTGGGGTATACTTCAACATCTCCATCAGTTGGATGAGAAGGAATGGCCGCAAAATATTCCAGCAGACCCAGATCATCATTTATGGGAATTTTCCTTTCATGATGAGCCCATATTCGTTGTATGTAACACTCCTGTACATGAAAAACGGGCAAGTAGGAAAGCTGCAACGTTTATGATTACTTTTCAGCCAAGATGGGTGTTTGACGGTATAAGTGGAGAAACCCAGATTGGAAAGTTGTTCCAAAAAACAGTGAGGGATCGTTTGGAAGTGTATGATAGTGTGCCTGCTCACCCTTCCCTTAATTGGTATGGTAAAACAGAGACAAGAGAATGGAGGCAGTACTTCTTAATGGATGATAATAATGTGGAAACTACAAAATGTCCGTTTCACGCGTCCTTGGAGAAAGAAAAAAGTAATACTGAAAAAGTTGCTTATTCTTTTTCCTCCGATTTTAAAGAATTTAAAGTAGAACGTGGGGTAGGTGGCAGCCTTGAAAAAGTAACGATGGAATTGTTACCAATCAAGGGAACAGGATATGTGGAAATTCAGAAAGATGAGCCATTCAAAGCCCATCCCACTCATACCCATCCAACAAACGAGGTCTTACATATACTGGATGGCAGTGTTTCAATGGAGGTGGGTGGTGATCTCATTACTTGTCAACAGGGGGATCGGATCTACTTACCAAAAGACACGGTACACGGTTCCTTAGCAGGAATTGATGGATGCTTATATGTCATTGCGGTTTTGAAATAACGTACTAACTCCATTCTCTATTATTGGAATGGAGTTTTTCTGTTTTAAGGGGAAAAATATATATAAGTGGGTATTCCATAACTTTCTAATGGTAGCTGAAACTTCCAATTATCTCGAAAGTATATATTTTGACATTGAGATATTCGTGTGTTAAAAATAATTAGTAATAAAATTCAACAAGAAGAAGGAGAGAGTTCTTCATGAATAACACAACTACTAAATCAGCCATACAAACGATGAAAGAACGTCATTCTGTACGTAAATATACACAATATGATATGCCGCAAAAGGATCTTCAAGACATATTAGAGGCAACCATTACGGCACCATCTTCATGGAACCTACAACATTGGAAGTTCCTCGTCATTCAATCCGATAGTCAGAAAGAAAAGCTACTACCAATTGCTTACAATCAACAGCAAGTAGTGGATAGTTCTATAACTATTGCAGTTTTAGGTGACCTAGAAGCTAATCATAATGCGGAAAAAGTATATGGAGAAGTGGTGAAGAAAGGTTTCATGACTCCAGAAGTTAAAGAAATCTTAACAAATCAAATTCATGGAGCATACACAAATGATCAGTTTGCGCGTGATGAAGCGGTTATGAACGGTGCACTTGCTTCTATGCAATTGATGCTAGCAGCAAAAGAAAAGGGTTATGACACCGTACCAATGGGTGGATTCGATAAAGTAGCATTCAGAAAAGAATTTAATATCCCTGAGCGCTATGTCCCTGTCATGTTAATATCTGTTGGAAAAGCGGCTGCAGAAGCACACGGTACATTGCGATTCCCACTTGACGAAGTTGTAACTTATGAAACGTTTTAAGTAGTTATGATCAAAAGGACTCACTTTCTTAGGAGGTGAGTCCTTTTGTGTTAGAGCTTCATATTACTTATATAAAAATTCAAACATGACTGGAAGCCTCTCGCGCCAAGCCGCTTCGTTATGAACGGCATCCTCCACAACATCAAAGCGCACGTTATCGATTTTCTCCACCAACAACTCATACACACTTTGACTGGAGTCGATGTAAATTTGATGATTGATAAATGAAGTATCTTCCTTTGTGCCAACATCCAAATAAAATCGTTCGACTTTACTTAAATCACGTTCTTTTATGTATGTTTCCATTTCACTTTGATTAATCCAATAGGCAGAAGACAGGGAAGCAATCTTCTTATAAATATGAGGGTATTTACATGCAGCGTAAGTGGAAATTAGTCCACCCATAGAGCTGCCAGCCATCGCAGTATCTTCCGGTAGTGTTCGATATTTTTCATCAATCAAGGGCTTTAATTCAAACGTTAGATAATCAATATATTCTTTGCCTTTACCACCTGTAAGGTTCTCATCATTGAAAAGCCTTTGTCCAAGTTCTTTATTTTCCCATGGCGCATATTCATTAAACCGCTCATAACCTTCATGATTGCAATCAATACCTACTACAATAATTTCAAGGTCTGACTGTTGTTCTAAATAATCCTTAATCCCCCAGCTCACTCCAAAGCTTGCTTCACTATCAATAAACAAGTTTTGTCCGTCGTGCATATACAAAACAGGATATCGCTTGTCGGATGTTTCGTATCCTTTAGGTAAGAGGACACTTACTCTTCGTTCAGATTGAAAAGGGGTGATACTAACGTTAAAATATTCAAGCATGATGTTACGCTCCTCCTTATTTATATTACTTTTATTATAGAAGTAAATATGAAAGGAAGGTAGAAAAATTTAGAGAGTACTTACCAACATAAAAGAAAGGACAGTGACATTCGCACCGTCCTCGTTTCATACTTACTTTAAATGTTTCTTCAATAATTCAATATGTTGCTTATGCTCATTCAATATAGACTGAACGATATTCCTGCTCTCCAAATCCAAATCACCCTTTACAAATTCGGCCATCATATCGGACCCAAATTCCTCGCCATGTATGGCACCATCAATAATGGCACGAGAATCCTTCGGGTAGCCTTTTACCTGTTGAACTCTTTCCTGAAAAGCTCCGACAAGGCCAACATCATCGACCGCCTCGCCTCCCAAGTTCTGAATTCTTTCTGCTACAAAAATAGCATGCATCTTATGGTTCTGCTGAATTGTCTGTAAATCCTTCTTTATCGCAGCATCCTCTGTGTTTTTAATATAATGTTCATATGCATGAATGCCCATAAATTCGCCTTCCAAAAAAGCATTCAATTCCTTAATTTGCTCGTCCATTTCTTTCACTCCTTCCAATTTGTCGCTACCTTTATGATTCAATTAACAATAGGAAATTATTCTTAGGAACAAAAAAGGAACAACCATTGGTATGATTGCTCCTTAGGAATTATTTATTGATTCCAAATCCAATTTCGTCCAAAAATTCATCAATCGCCTTTTCGTATTCCTCGCGGTTATCAGAGTAACTCATCGCATGCATCCCGTTTCTTGCGACATATAGTTGTTTTTTCCCTTTCTTCTTTTCGAAAAGTTGCTGGGTCATCATAATGGGAATAAAGTCGTCCGGTTCACTGTGGATAAACAGGACTGGATTTTCAATATTTTCTATAACATTGATAGGTGAGACATCTCGGATGGAGTACTTATCTCTTATGCGTAAAAAAGTATTGGCAATTGGAATAACAAGCTGCTTAGGAATCTTGAAATCCGCTTTTAATCGATAGGTCAATTGTTCCTCCAGATCAGAAAACGGACAGTCAGCTATATAAAAATCAGCACCGTCCTCAATGGCTCCTGCATACATCAATAGCGTAGCAGCACCCATTGATTCCCCATGTATACCTACGATTGCGTCACTTCCTGCATGTTCACGAACCCAATCTACGACGGCTTTTAAATCGTGCTTTTCATAAAATCCATAGCTTGTTGTCTTTCCACCGGATTTGCCATGTCTTCGGTGATCATATAAAACGACATTCCAGCCTCTTTCCAGAAAGATATTCATGTATTTAATGGAATTGAGGGTGTTCTGAGTCACACCATGACTGAAAATCATATAACGAGCAGACCCTGGTACATCAAACATTTCCCCGTAAATATTGTAGCCAAGGGGAGAGGGGATAGTAAGTTCTCGTTTTGGCAATTTGATATATAGGTCTTCTTTAAAGTGTCCGAGCAGTTTTTCCCGCTGTAAAATTTCTTCATTTGTTTTTTTACGAATGTACATTACTTTATTGGTAAAGAAAATGCCGATAAATAGAATGTAGGAAAGTAAAATGCCCATAACAATTAAAATACGTTTTAGCTGTTTCACCGAAAAACCTCCAAAAAGGATATATATACCATAGTTTATCATTTGGATTAGTCAGAAGGAAATGAGAGGGAGGAAAATTTTCTTAAAGATGATCATTTGTTTATGATATGCTTTTGAGAAAAGAGGTGTATAAGAGATGCAAGTAAATCAAAATCAACGATTATCTTCCAAACAAGCTGCAAAGAAAATTGTAGATAAATATTTTCCTGATTGTGAAGGAGCCATACTTGCTGGCAGTGTGGTGCGTGGTCAGGAAAGCGCAACATCTGACTTGGATATTGTGGTCTTTGATCAAAAGATACCTGATTCTTATAGAGAATCTTTTGTCGAGTTTGGATGGCCGGTTGAACTATTCTGTCATAATCTTGAGTCCTATCAAACCTTTTTTAAAAGCGATTGTGAAAGGGCAAGACCAAGTTTGCCAAGGATGATTTCAGAGGGGATTGTTCTCAAGGATAACGGTATTTTAGATGGTATTAAACAAGAATCGGAAACACTTTTACATGCAGGTCCAGAAAAATGGGACACTGCAACAATTAAGTTGAAACAATATTTTCTTACGGATGTACTTGATGATTTTATTGGGACTTCAAATCGATCGGAAGCAATATTTATTGCTGGGACCCTTGCTGAGCTTGCGGCGGAATTTACATTAAGAACCAATAATAGGTGGATTGGTTCCTCCAAATGGGTTATTCGTTCTCTTGTTGAATACGATGAGAACTTCGCAGAAGCATTTACGCAAGCGTTTGATTTATTTTATAGTAAGAATGATAAAAGCAAGGTAATACATATTGTGAAGAGTATATTAGAACCGTATGGTGGTAGGTTGTTTGATGGTTTTTCACTAGGTAAGGATCAATAAGTGTTATACTAGCACTAAAACTTTTTAGATTGGGTGTGTAACCAAGATGAAAATATCAGACCTACATCATGTCAGCTTAGCAGTCAATAATATTGTAAAGGCAAAACACTTTTATGGAACACTTCTTGGGTTTCCAGAGTTAAAACGACCAGACTTTGATTTTCCTGGAGCATGGTATCAGGTGGGGAATGCGCAACTTCATTTAATTGAAAATAAACAGGCAGAAACGCTGAGGCACCAAAAAAATATCGATAGTAGAGATGGACATTTTGCCATCAGAGTAAAAGATTATTATCATACGGTAGAATTTTTACAAAGCAAAGGTATTGAAATAATACAAAAACCAAATAGTAAAAGCAGTTTTGCACAAATCTTTTGTATGGATCCCTCCAATAATTTGATTGAATTCAATGTAGATCAGAAGGACTTACATGGAAAGGAGTAGTCGCTTTTTAACTACTCCCTTTCTTTTGGCAAACATAGACCATTTGAGGACTTTTTGCGGTTAATGAACTTTTGTTCCAGTCTCCGTATTCATGCAACACCTCAAATCCATGTTCATTTAAAAGCCGGCGCATCTCCATTGGGAAGACGTAACGTAATGAAATTTTATCTTTCTCAATTGACTCTAAATTTGTCCCCTTAAAAAATCTCCTTTCTGTCTCGCAGTGAAGTATCTGTGTCATGGGCTCATGATACTCGGCCACCTGCATACCATTAGAGTGCTTAAAATGCTCTTCATACTTATCCACTTTTCCTAACTCATCCATAATCGGATTTCTTGTATCAAAAATGAATATTCCCCGATCTTCTAGATGCCGGTGGATGGATTGAAAAAATGCATTTTGTATCTCATTGGTCAAGAAATGTTGAAAGGAGTTACCGCTCATGAACATTAACTTAGTTGATTGTTTAAGAGTTAACTGCGTGCAATCCTGTAAGAACCATTGAATGGAGAGATTCTTATTAATAGCTTTGGTTTTAGCTCGTTCGAGCATCCCCCTATGAATGTCCACACCAATGATTCTATGTCCCTTTTCAGCCAGTGGAATAGTCAATCTTCCGGTTCCACACGCCAATTCAATCATAGGGCAACTTTCCGGTGCCCATTCGATAATCAATGGCAAATCTACTAAATAGTTTTCATGTTTTCGATCATACTCCATAGCGTCTGCGTATTTCCCAAGGTTTTCTTTGAAGATACTATTCATCATGCCACCCTTTTGTTTCTTAAAACTGTAATAAACCCATTTAAAATGTCATGACTTACATAAAAGCCCTTTCGTTTATAAAACTCAAGTGCTTGCTCATTTCCATTGGAAACAAAGATAAAATAATCTTCCACTTTATTGAAACTCTGCAGCCAATCCATCGACATGGCAAATAGCTTTGAACCAATTCCGTATTTGCGATATTTATCCTTTATGTAGAATTGAGACAAGCAACCAACATGTGTGTTCTCCACGGTATTCATATCAAAAAAAGTGGCAAAATCAGACGAATAGACTTCTTTTGGAGAAATGTTCGAATAAACATATCCAATCACTTCATCCCGATCTTTAACTACCACCACATAATTGTGTTGAGCTTTTTTTACTGACGGAATTAATCGCGTTTCATATGTCATGTCGTCAAAACGCTCTGGTGTAATATACGCCAATGATTTCTGGTACACCATAAGCTCATTACAAATCTCTTTACAAGTTTCTAACCTATCAATTGGTACTATTTCATATGTAAAATTCACTTTTATCACCCCATTGAAACATTATAATATAAAAAAAGTGAAAATTCTCTACTTTCTCTATCTATGTTGTGGCTATAATAAGAGAGAGAACTTTATTCGGCTAGGGAAATCCTATCCAGAGGGAGGAAGCATGAAACTAGGAGCATTTTCAGTCAGTTTAACGGTTAAAGACATACATAAATCAAAAGAATTTTATGAGTGTCTCGGCTTTGAAGTATTTGGAGGGGAAATCAGCCAAAACTGGTTGATTATGAAAAATGAAGATTGTATTATCGGTCTTTTTCAAGGGATGTTTGAGAAAAATATTTTGACATTCAATCCAGGCTGGAATCAAAATGCAGAGAACGTGGATGCATTTACGGATGTCAGAGACCTTCAAAAGAGTCTTAAAGGAAAAGGAATCAAGATTCTTACAGAAGCAGACGAATCCACTGAGGGACCAGCCAGTTTCACCATTGAAGATCCAGACGGCAATCCTATCTTAATTGATCAACATAGATAAAAAAGTCGACTTGTAAAGGGGGGATATCCCTTATCAAGTCGACTTTGTTATTTTTAACGATTTATAATTTCATCCCAACTATTTACCATGTTCCAAGAAAATTTAGGCAGCATCGCAAAAACGTTTTGGTCGGTTAATGCAGCCGCAACCATAATAGTTGTGAGAAATATTCCTGTCATTAAAATTAGTAATACGTATGTTTCCATAGACTTTTTGAGCTCAGTTTTCTGGTTCAATGACTTTCCTCTTTTCAGTGATTTAGTTTTATTTAGTATTTAAATCACTGAAAAAGATAGATAACTCCCCTGAAAAAAGTATGGGGTAAGGTATAGGTGGGGATTTGCTAAGTTATTCCTTCTGATTGAATGCTTGTATGGAAATTGATGAATTTCTATTAATTTTGAAGGTGAGGATTGAAAAATAAAGTCCTTTTTCTTTTTTTGCCAGACAAAAGTACCCGGAGCCTGAACTACCGGTTCAATCTGCATATCACTATGAGATGTTATGGTATCACTGGGTAATGGAAAAGAATGTGCTACTTCTCCATACGCCAAATAAGGAAAGGAAAGAAATAAGGTAGCTATTATTATGTAAAAGTGTTTTACCATCAAGATCACTTTCCTGCCAGGTTTTAAGAAACATTCTACTCCCATAAATTGAAGAAAGCAATATATTGAGGATTGTAATGTGAAATAAAAAATATGTAATTTTATGTTAAAGTTGATATAGATTAATAGAAAATGAATAATGGGAAGTTTGGATGGTTGATGGTGTTCTTACAAATAAAGAGCTGGAGGGAAGAGAGGGTTGGAATGGGAGAAGGAATAATTGATGCTATTCCTTCTCTTTTTTATTCTTGTTACGTGTAAAGGAAGTAGCAATTGCAGCGAAAATATCACCTAGCAGTGTTAAAAGTGCAGCCAATGTTTAAACACCTCATTTAGTCTGTTTTAAATCCATAATTTTCACTCAATTATAACATAAGTATTACAGGGGTATTGGACATAATTTGGAGATTTTCTAAGTGGGAGATGAAGAAAGTGCTAAGAGGAAGTGCAGTAGTATAAAAATATTATGGACCGTTATTTAGTAATAAGGGATAATATTATGTCCATACGATAGTAAAGGGGATGTGTGTAATTGATTAAAGTTATGGAGCATGAAATTCCTTTCATGAGAGAAGCAAACAGGATACAACAGCTTACCAAGGGGTTTTCGAACGATCAGAAGTTCGTAATTGATGATAAGTACCTTATTCGACTGTTTCCTTTAGAAGACGCAGATCATAGAAGGAAAGAATTTGAAACTATTACTATGTTATCCTCCCTTTCGGATTTTCTGCCAGAAGCCATCGAATTTGGCGAACAGGAAGCGCGAGGGTTAGCTTATATGGTATTGACATATCTGCCTGGTAAGGATGGGGAAGAGGCGTTAAGTAGTTTGACAGAAATAGAGCAGTATCATGTTGGGTTTCAAGCAGGGAAAGAACTAAAAAAATTGCATGAGTATCCTGCTCCTGAAGGAACTGAACCATGGAACATACATAAAAAAAGAAAAAGTGATAGATACATAAAAGAATTAAAGCTACTAAAAGAAATAGACACCTTAGTTATTAGTAAACTTATAAGCTATATAAAATCAAATGAGTACTTAATGGATGGCCGCCCTAACAGATTCCAGCATGATGATTTTCACCCTTGCAATATCATCGTAAAGGAGAAGAAGTTCACTGGATTTATTGATTTTCAGAGGATGGATTGGGGAGATCCTATTCATGACTTACAAAAACTCGGCTTTTTTGGTGTGAAGGTGAGTGTACCTTTTTCCATTGGTGCCATTGATGGATATAATGGCGGACAGGAAATCAGTGAGGAATTTTGGCAGCTATTTGCCCTCTATAGTGCGATGCATGTAGTTTCATCATTTGTGTGGGGGAAGAAAATGGGAGAAGAGCAGTATGATCTATTGTCCAGGTATGCAATGGATGTATGGAGGGATCATGATGAATTTAGGGAGAACATTCCTCGTTGGTATAGGGAGATTCGGTAATTTTAGCTTGGGAGTATGGCTGTATTGGACAGATCTATAGATTTGGAAGGTGGTTTGGTCAAATAGAGCGCTTCTATTAGACAGAACTGTAAGTTTGGAAGGTGGTTTGGTCGAATAGAGCGCTTCTATTAGACAGAACTGTAGGTTTGGAAGGTGGTTTGGTCAAATAGAGCGCTTCTATTAGACAGTTCTATAGGTTTGAAAGGTGGTTTGGTCAAATAGAGCGCTTCTATTAGACGGAACTGTAAGTTTGGAAGGTGGTTTGGTCGAATAGAGCGCTTCTATTAGACAGAACTGTAGGTTTGGAAGGTGGTTTGGTCGAATAGAGCGCTTCTATTAGACAGAACTGTAAGTTTGGAAGGTGGTTTGGTCAAATAGAGCGCTTCTATTAGACAGAACTATAGGTTTGGAAGGTGGTTTGGTCAAATAGAGCGCTTCTATTAGACAGAACTATAGGTTTGGAAGGTGGTTTGGTCAAATAGAGCGCTTTTATTGGACAGTTCTTTAGGTTTGGAAGGTGGTTTGGTCGAATAGAATGGAAAAAGAAGTTCTTCACTGAAGAACCCCTCCTGAATGATTCTATTTCTTCTTCTTTTTCGATAAGTCCACAAATCCTTTTTTTACGACTTTCTCTAAAGCAACGTGAACTTTAATATGTCGGTCATCAACATGATTTACACTGAGGACTTTCCCTTTGCGCCCCTTTATCTTCAATTCCTCATCCACGTTCGGCAGCTCTTTCCGATACTGACTTAAAACTACATTCTTATTTTCCATGAAGTAAACGAAATACATAGAGAACTCACCTGTTTCATTTTAGAATGGGTTATAGGAGCTTGCTCTTATAACACTTTTTACAAATTATGTTTGGAAACATTGTTTTAGACCTCATTTGGAGGTACGGTTGGTGGAATTGAAATGATTATTAGGGAGTGTTGATATTGGTTCATGCGTTTGCACTTTTTATCATTGCTGGTATAGCGGAAATTGGTGGGGGCTATTTGATCTGGCTGTGGCTTAGGGAGGGGAAATCTGCGTATTTGGGATTGGCTGGAGGAATTGCATTGGCGTTATATGGTGTGTTGGCAACGTTTCAAAGTTTTCCTTCATTTGGGAGAGTTTATGCTGCTTATGGCGGTGTATTTATCATACTTTCAGTACTTTGGGGATGGGGAGTGGATAGGAAGACCCCGGATTTCTTCGATTGGATCGGAGCAGGTATCTGCTTGGTGGGAGTTTCAGTCATGTTATTTGCACCAAGAAGTTAATGAGGAGAATGAGGACAAAGTTTGGATAATTGCGGAGTTGCCGGGGTTCATAGGAGGTCAATGAGGACAATGTTAGCATGAATTAGGAGTTGCCGGGGTTCATAGAAGGTCAATGAGGACAATGTTAGCATGAATTAGGAGTCGCCGGGGTTCATAGGAGGTCAATGAGGACATTCTTTACATAAATCATGAGTTGCCGGGGTTCATAGAAGGTCAATGGGGATGATCTTAACATAAATTCTCAGTTGCCGTGGTTCATAGGAAGTCAATAAAGACAAAGTTAGCTTGAAACACAAGAAACTGGCATCAAACGCCAAAAAAGAAAGAAACTGCACCACTGCAGTTTCCATCAAAAATTATTGCTCCGAATTCTGACGCTTTGTCGGATGGTTTGCGCGTTCCACTTCTTCCGCAGAAACAACTTGCTTTACGCTCTGAGCGTTAGGCTGTCCCTTTTGGCTGGGACCATTATGGTTATTATGCTTGGACATAGAGGTCTCTCCCTTCCTTATTCTCCCTAATTAATGTGAGTAAGGAAGCAATGATTTATACACCAGGAGGGACAGCTGTTCCATTCGCTTGTACAAGTTTATAATATTGGCTTTCATATTGTTTATCCAGATGAGGAAGGAGATTCTCCAATGCTCTAACAATCCGTTTCAAATTGATACCAGTATCAATGCCCATTTGTTCAAGCATATAGACAACGTCCTCTGTTGCAACATTTCCGGATGCACCAGGTGCAAACGGACATCCCCCTAGGCCGCCTGCTGATGTGTCAAATCTATCTACGCCAGCTTGAAGTGCAGCAAAAATATTAGCCAAAGCCATACCGCGGGTGTTATGAAAATGAGCGGTTAACATTACGTCAACTAGTTCCTCTTTCAAAACAGAGAAAAGCTGAAAGGATTCCTTTGGATTCGCCATTCCAATAGTATCTGCAACACTTAATTCATCCACTCCAAAAGAAACAAATCGCTTACATAATGAAACGACATCCTTCATCTCAACTTTCCCTTCATATGGACAATAAAAAGAAGTTGAGATACACGCACGAACAAAGAATCCCTGTTCTTTTAATTCTTTTACTAAAGGTTCCAATTCCACCAAGCTTTCCTCGGTAGTTTTATTAATATTTTTCTTATTAAATGTATCGCTTACACCTACAAACACAGCGGCATTTTTACATGAAGTGCTTTTTAATCTCTCAATGCCTTTCTGGTTTGGTACCAACACAAAATTTCTAGTCTCCCTATCATTGCAACTTTCGATGATAGAAGCGGCATCTGACATTTGTGGTACCCACCTTGGAGAGACAAAGGAGGTTAGCTCCATCTCTGGAATACCTGATTTTTTTAATTCCGTAATAAATTCAATTTTCGCATCCGTCGGTACAAATGTTTTCAAATTTTGCAATCCATCACGTGGACCGACTTCAATAATGGTTGCTTTGGACGGCAATTTCATCGTTGTTCCCCCTTCACAATAATTTCTCCCATCTTTAATTTTATGGAATAGAGGGTACTAAAAGCAAGAATAATAGAAATTTTATAAAAAAAGAAGGATTTTCGACATGAATCTAGAAATTAATCAGTCGAGAGGAGAGGATATCATGTCGAATAAAGATGTAGTCATTGTAAGCGCTGTCAGAACAGCGATTGGAAGTTTTGGTGGGGTATTTAAAGATGTTTCCGCTCCACAGTTAGGGTCAGTAGTAATTAAAGAAGCGCTCGCAAAAGCCGGGCTTGCACCAGATAGTGTTGATGAAGTAATCATGGGGAATGTGCTGCAGGCAGGACTTGGACAAAATCCTGCAAGACAAGCGGCGATGGCAGCTGGACTGCCGCAAGAAGTGTCCTCTATGACAATTAATAAAGTTTGCGGTTCAGGTCTTAAAGCAGTACATCTTGCCACACAAGCAATCCTTGCTGGAGATGCTGACATAGTAGTTGCAGGTGGTATGGAAAATATGTCTCAGGCCCCTTACCTGTTAAAAGGTGCACGTGACGGATTTAGAATGGGAGACCAAAAGGTAGTGGACAGCATGGTAGCGGATGGACTAACTTGTGTTTTCAATGATTACCATATGGGTGTCACTGCCGAAAACCTTTGCGATAAATACGAGTTAACGCGAGAAGAACAAGATGAATTTGCTGCTAACAGTCAACAAAAAGCAGTACAGGCAATCGAAGACGGTAAGTTCAAAGATGAGATTGTTCCTGTAGAAGTAAAGAAGAAAAAAGAAATCCTGACGATAGATACAGACGAATATCCTAGAAAAGGAACCACAGCTGAAAAGCTTGGCGGGCTGCGTCCTGCTTTTAAAAAGGATGGTTCAGTAACTGCTGGTAATGCATCTGGGATAAATGACGGAGCTGCGGCTGTGGTGGTAATGAGCAAGGAGAAGGCGGAGGAGCTTGGAATCAAACCGCTAGTTAAGATTGTGGCAAATGCAAGCAGTGGGGTAGATCCAAGTATCATGGGTATCGGACCTGTTACAGCCGTGAAAAAAGCGATGGAAAAAGGCGGACAGTCCATGGAAGATATGGACCTCGTAGAAGCAAACGAAGCTTTTGCCGCTCAGGCACTTGCGGTCGGCAGGGAATTGCAGTTCGATCCTGAAAAGCTGAATGTTAATGGCGGTGCAATCGCACTTGGTCACCCGATAGGTGCTAGTGGAACTAGAATTTTAGTAACACTTATCCACGAAATGAAACGCCGTGACGCAAAAAAAGGACTTGCAACACTATGTATTGGCGGCGGACAAGGTGTCGCTACAATTGTTGAAAACATATAAAGAGAGAGGTGCAACTTAAGATGAAACCAATTTATACATCCTTTACAGAAGCGGTAAAAGACATTCATGATGGAGCTACCATCATGGTCGGCGGATTTGGATTGTGCGGCATTCCGGAAAACTTAATTCTTGCACTTGTGGAAACAGGGGTAAAAGATTTAACGGTCATTTCCAATAACTGCGGTGTTGATGAATGGGGTCTTGGACTTCTATTGAAGAACAAACAGATTAAGAAAATGATTGGCTCGTATGTTGGGGAAAACAAAGAGTTTGAACGTCAAGTATTGTCTGGCGAGCTAGAAGTAGAGTTAACACCACAAGGTACACTTGCTGAGAAGATTAGGGCAGGCGGAGCTGGAATACCTGCATTCTACACACCAGCGGGAGTTGGAACACCAATTGCTGAAGGCAAGGAAGTCCGTGAATTTAACGGAAAAGAATACTTGCTTGAAGAAGCTTACAGTGCTGATTTCAGTTTAGTGAGAGCGACCAGGGCTGATAAAATGGGGAACCTCATTTACAACAAAACGGCTCGAAACTTTAACCCAATGATTGCTGCAGCTGGTAAAGTAACCATTGCCGAAGTGGAAGAGCTGGTAGAGATTGGTGACTTGGATCCAAACTTGATTCAGACACCAAGCATCTATGTTCAACGACTAATCGTAGGTCAGCAAGAAAAGAAAATTGAACGTGTTACCACAAGAGACTAGCAAGGAGGGGAACAAACGATGACAACTATAAATAACCGCGAAAAAATAGCAAAAAGAGCAGAAAAAGAGATCGAGAACGGCTACTATGTGAACCTTGGAATCGGGATGCCCACTCTTGTGGCGAATTACATATCCGACAACAAGCAGGTAGTCCTGCAATCAGAAAACGGCCTATTAGGCATCGGGCCATACCCGACAAAAGAGAATGTGGATGCAGACCTTATCAATGCTGGAAAAGAAACCGTAACGGCCATCCCTGGAGCAGCCTACTTTGACAGCGCTGAATCATTTGCGATGATTCGTGGTGGCCATGTTAACATCGCGATCTTAGGTGGCATGGAAGTGAGCGAAAATGGTGACCTTGCCAATTGGATGATCCCAGGAAAAATGATCAAAGGCATGGGCGGCGCAATGGACCTTGTGCACGGTGCTGAACGTATCATTGTCATTATGGATCACGTCAATAAAGCCGGTGAAGCAAAAATCTTAAAAAATTGCACATTGCCTTTGACCGGTAAAGGTGTGGTGGACCGAATTATCACTGATCGTGCAGTAATGGATGTAACAGATCAGGGCTTAAAGCTTGTGGAAGTGGCAAGCGGGTATACGGTGGAGGATATCCAGAATTCGACAGAGCCGACGCTGATTGTGGATGAGCATGTGAAGTTAGAGGCTTTTTAGGATTCAGCTATAAAGCTAACAGGAGGGAGCAGTCATCCTTCCTGTTTTTTTATTAGGAACAATATTTTTACCTTCTAACATACAGAACAACTATTGCCAAAATAATTAGTCCTCCCAGAATGAATGGACCTACACCCGAACTATAAACAACATAGATCCGTACGTGATGGACAACATTAACAACAAGAATTAGCAATAGCAAAATACCTAAAAATATGATCAATTGTTTATTTTTATTCCTGTACAAAGCAGTCAACCCCTTAGTTGAAGCTTGTGTAATAATTAGGCGGAAATAGCTCCTTATAAAAAACTATGTTCATTCAATCTTGTATTATTCTGAAAGTTACATTCGGGTCTTTTTGCCTATATAATGACAATGTTTTGTACATGCTAATTAATAAGCATGCTATAATAAGGTAAAGGGAGGTGAGCTAAAGTGGAAAATGAACTGTTAAAACAAATCTTGCAAGGAATCAATGAGATGAAAACAGACATTAGCACGTTGAAAAGTGATGTTAGCACATTGAAGAGTGATGTAGATACGCTTAAAGTCGAGTTTAAACAATATAAAGATGAATACAGGCGTGATATGAAAAAGATCGATTTACGACTTAACGCCACAAACGAAAGACTCGATTCGTTTAAGTTTGATACAGATCTTCTGATTGAGAAAAACGCCAAATTGGAATTTAGGATCAATAGGTTAGAGAAAAATACAGAAGTTTAATGTTTCCTCAAGTCCAATCCCCTAATTCCTTCGCCACTAAAATGTAAATCTACTTAAGTACAAATACCCATGAAATAAGCCTGGAAAATAAAGCGGATTTCGTTACCCATCGCAAAAATAGAAAAGTAATAATTTGCCTATCAATTTGCAAGCTAATTTGATAGGCAATTTTTGGTTGTATTAAAGTTTTTCCAGTCCAGTCAGATAGAAGGTAACTCTTATTTGCAACATAACACCAGCCATTGTATGACGGCAAATTCACCTATTTTATGATGCAAATTCAGATATAACAATTTTTAGGTAAAAGTGCATAATTATTTTTTATAGGCTTAGTGGAAAATTATGTTAAAATAATAAGGTGCAACGTAAGCGTAATTCCGTTAATGGGAAGAATTCTTGAAGAAAATTGTTGTGGAAATTTTTACAATTTGGGATTATAGCTATTTAAAAATGGATGGTAATGTTAGGAATCTAATTCATAAACTTATTTGTAAAAGGAGATGATTACTATTAAGTCAATACTGATTAGTATTTCAGTTGTATTCTTTTTTGCAGTTGTAGGTAACGTTTTTGTTGATGATGCATTAACAGTATGGTATGCCAATCTTAATAAACCCTGGTACTTAGTACCATTATGGATATTTATTATTGTAGGGATTTTTTATTACATTATGTCAGGAATCATTTTATACAGACAGATTAATAATATTTCAGAATCAAAGTTGCGAAAAATTGCTCTAATCTTAACAATAAGTATGTTGATAGGTAACGAATTATGGAATTATTTATTCTTTGGTCTTAAAAGCACATTTTTAGGCTTTATTAGTTTAATTCCATTTTCAATAATTGTTGTTACATTAGCCCCTAAAAAAAATCGATGTTTATTCATTTAGAGGTCTTATACCGTATCTTGTATGGTTATTGTATGATTTAATATGGACTTTAGGATTATATTTGCAGAATTCATAATTTGAAACTCCTCTTTAATTAACTAGGGGCGATTGTTGAAACGGCTTGTTTCTTATATAATTATTGGCGTTTTTAGAATAGTGAGTAGAATAACAAGTGCACATTTTGCATATTCTTTAGTCCTATTAATATTATTGGTAGGGAAGTATCACTTGAAGATAAAATAGTGGATCTTTTGGAAGAAAGTGAAGATTGGAAATATGGGACAGTTATTGACTACGACATAAAAAGTACTTTTTTCCTTTTGATAATTTTCACATAATTAGGAATTGTATGTTAAAATGGTTTAAAGAGGGTGATGATAATTTATAAGAAAAAACTGTTTTTGCTTGCGATTGTTACTGGGGCTTTACTCTCAACTCTACTTCCGTTGAGCACGTTTGGCATGCCTTCATACCACGAGGTTTTGGTCTCGTTATTTGGTGAAGGAAATATAATGGTTTTACCCTTCACGCTATTAATATTAGGTATCTTAATGTTTTTTATGTTGAAATTGTATAAAAAATCACCAGAAACCAATTAGTTTTTGGTCGTTGTAATTAGTTGACAAGGGAATTTTCTATTAGGACAGGTCCTATTTCAACTTTCCGGGAGCGATTGCTACTAAGCGGTTCGCTCTTTAAATATGTTTTGGGCAATAATTATTGAACGAAAAGTAAGTTAAAGACTCCCCTGGAGGCTGTCAATAATGATTACTTTTTTATCACTTATCCATTATTTTATCTCATTAGATGTTATTAAAATTAAAAAACAGACAAGGCATAATTTGTTAATAAATAAAATCGTAAAGGTCGCAAAGATTTTACTGTTTCTAATAATTGTATTTATCGGATACCTATTTGCGTGGCTTACAGGAGATAAACCTTAACTTTTTTAAACTACTTATTCCACTAACATTTGAAACAATTGCTGAATAAGCGCCTAACAAAATATACAATCTTTAACTCAGTTCATTTTCGATCTGAGTTATTTTTGTAGGTTAAATTTTCTATATACACAATCAATTAATCTAAAGATTATGGTATTTTATGTTAATATATACAGTAGGTTTTTCAATAAAAAGTGATCATAGAACGCTAAAAAATATAAAAGGAGCTTATTCAGATGGTAAACCCGTTTGATTGTATTACTGAATTTATTTTTGTGGAAACTGCTGTTTCCCCAGCAGACGTAATATTAGTGCCAGGTGCCAATCATCCTCCATTAATGGAGAAGGCTGCTGAATTGTATAAGCAAGGAATGGCTCCTTATGTGCTTCCATCTGGCGGATATAAACCACACGTTGGAATGACTGAATGGGAGTATTTACGAAACCTTGCCATGGAAAATGGAATCCCTGAAAAGGCAATGTTAAAAGAAGACAAGGCACAACATACATTAGAAAATGCTCGCTTTTCGTTAGAAGTTCTTCATAGGAACAATTTAGTTCCGAAAAAAGCAATCTTGATTTGTAAAGCAGGGCATGCTCGACGTTCATTATTATGCTATCAAGCCGAATTTCCAATAGATTGTGAGTTTTTAGTCTCACCTTGTGTTGATAGATATGGAATAACAAAGGAAAACTGGTTTTTAACAGAAATGGGCATAAATCGTGTTATGAATGAAGTTCAGAAGATTGGTACATATTTCGGTGAAATCATTCCTAGGTGGAACACTATACACCTATTAAAAGAGAAAGGGGAAAATGAAATATGAAACAGCTAATAGCCCTCGGTGGGGGAGGCTTTTCCATGGAGCCTGAAAATCCATTGCTAGATCGCTATATCCTTCAACAATCAGGTAAGACCAAACCTAAAATATGCTTTATCCCTACCGCCAGCGGTGACGCGGATAATTATATTGCTAGGTTCAATGAGTTCTTTGAGAAGCAGGAATGTGTACCTTCCCATCTTTCTCTTTTTAACCCGCCTACAAGAGACTTTGAAACTTTTTTACTAGAAAAAGATATTATTTATGTTGGAGGTGGGAACACTCGAAATCTATTACTACTGTGGAGAGAATGGGGACTAGACGTCATTCTCAAAAAGGCCTATGACCAGGGTGTGTTACTGGCAGGCATTAGTGCAGGTTCCATTTGTTGGTTTCAAGAAGGGGTGACAGATTCCTTTGGTGATGTATTGGAGCCTCTTCAGTGCTTAGGTTTCCTGGAAGGTAGCAACTGTCCTCATTATGATGGGGAGATAAAAAGGAGGCCATCCTATCAAGAAATGGTTGCAAGCAAAAGCATTATTCCAGGTATCGCAACTGATGATGGTGTTGCTCTCCATTATATGGACGATAAACTCGAGCATATTGTTAGTTCAAGGCCAAGTGCAAAAGCATATAAAGTTTATTTCAATAAAATGCTGATTGAAAAAGAACTTCCAACAAGATACCTTGGGTAGAGGGGATTATATGGTAGTAAAGAAACTAAGCTGGGTAGGTAGCAAGAAGCATTTTGTGGATGAAATTAGTGTAATGAAAGTTGGGGAAGATGTTGTTCTCGGTCGTTTTGGTGGGAATTCCACTTCAGGGCAATATAAAAACGAAGATGGGTGTTTGATCTGGTGTGATGACAACCAGGATTGGGAGTTTGTTATTTTACTAGATGCCCATTTTTCAGCGGAAAGTGCTGAATTGGTTATTTCAACAATTGAAAAGAACGAAAAAAGATTTCTGGATATTTTTACATTGCCAATAAACAGTTTATTTAAAAGTTTGAATCGCTTGGTCTTAGGTATCTTTCAGAGTGAAAGTTTCATACAGGAGTGTGAGAATGTTCAGGGAGAGACAGCCTGTTTACTTGTTTTCCGCAAAGACAACTATCTGTGGTGGTTTTCGATAGGTGATTGTTTATTACTTCTACAACACCCTGAACTTGAGAAGTTAGGCGAATATCAACAGAATCATCGCAGCTTTTATGAATGGGTCGGTAAAGAAAGTACATTCAACAAAGATGTTCCCTGTTATAGCACGGGTGTGAAGGAACTGAGGACTGGTGAAAATCATATTTTTATGACAACGGACGGTTTAGTGGAATGTCCGAATGCTCCATATAACTATGCAAAAGATATCTACCGTATGCTTCACGGTATCGCGTCTTGTGAGATAGGAGTCAGGAAGCTACTGGAGGATATTCAATCAAACAACGTACGGGATAGTACAACGATTGTTTCATGGGTGATACAAAACAATAAAGAGGCAACCATTCCCAGTGACTTAAAGTGAATAGAAAAAAGGTGGGTACTACACAAATGTCATTTCATATGAGAGTTAGAGCTGGCGCATTAATCATACAGGACGCCTTTATTTTATTAATTGAATTTAATGATGAAAATGGTTTGCATTATAATTTACCTGCTGGAGGAACAGAGCCAGGTGAAACGGTAAAGGAAGCTGTAAAAAGAGAAGCAAAAGAGGAAGCGTCTATAGATGTGGAAGTGGGCACTTTGGCATTTGTTTATGAATATGCCCCTCACCTAAATAATAACAAGTACGGTGACACGCACTCCTTGGGGCTAATGTTTGAATGTAACATTAAAGAAGACTGTATTCCAGGAATGCCGGCGAAACCAGATCCTAATCAGACAGGAGTAAAATGGATTCCTTTAACCGAATTGGATAAAGTGATTCTATATCCGAATATTAGGGAACACATTCATGATTATGTAGAGAATAGAAGAAACATTGAAATAATTGAAGAACAAAACTTGGAGGAATATACAATAGATAAATAGGAGTGGGGAGCTTTGCAAATTATCCGAGAATTAAATTTCAACCTCAGTCTGTTGTAGTTAGGGATCAGTCATATCAAATTTAAGTAAGGGGAACAAATAAGTGCATTTTCAACTTAGAAATGGAGAATCCATATATGTCAGTGAATATAAAAGCGATGATTTTCTCTATATTCAACAACTAAATAAAGAAGAAAAATGGAACAACCTTGTATCAAAAGAAACATTCACAAAACAAGCTTGGGAAAATTCAAATATTACTTATTGTGTGTGGAAGGAAAATTCTTTGGTTGGTTATGTCCGGGGGCTTACAGATTATTCTATAACATTATTTATATGTGAACTTTTGATATCCAAGCAATATCGAGGTTTAGGAATTGCAAAATTCTTGCTTCAATATGTTCATGAAATGTACCCTTCAACACGACTAGATTTACTTGCCACTTCCACATCAAAGGACTTCTATAAGGAAAACGGTTTTAGAGAATTTTATGGATATAGAAAAACATAAACACGGGGTTAGATATATGAACTTAAAACAAAAAGCCATTGAAGTGGCAGCTATATACAAAACGAACCCAAAGGTAGATGCCATTCTCCTTGCTGGATCAGTTGCATTGGGTTGGGAGGATGAGTTTTCAGATATTGAATTACATATTCTTTGGAAAGAAGCCCCTACTGATGCAGATAGAAAAGGACCCATTCGGTGTGTAAATGGAAGTATTTTAACCTATTATCCTTATGAAGAGGAAGAATGGTCAGAATCATATGTCACAAGTGAAGGAATCAAATTAGAGATTAGTAATTTTCTTACTTCAACCATTCAATCCGTTGTAGAAGATGTAGTGGTAAAATCTAAGGTTAATTTTGATAAACAATGCCTAGTTGCTTCTATACAAGATGGAACAGGGCTACATGGAAAAAATTTAATTAATACGTTTAAAAAACGTGTGGTTAAATACCCAAGTGAACTGGCGATTAAGATGGTTTTAGAAAATCTTGAATTTGGTGGCAGGTGGAATAACCGTCGAGCCCTTCTAGAACGTGAGGATTGGCTAATGTTATACAATGTTTTTTGTAATGTGCAAAAGAAATTAATGGGTGTTTTATTCGGCTTAAACTCACTGTATGTGCATCATCCTGAATACAAGTGGTTGCCTCATAAAATAGAACAAATGCATATAAAACCAGATCAATTTCTTTCAAGGATGAATGATATTTTACTTGGAAATCCAATGGAAAGTCTTGCAAGCTTGGAACAATTAGTAGAAGAGGTTATCAACATAGTGGAAATACATAAACCCAAACTAAATATAGAAAAACAAAAGCTTGGTATTAGCTATTTAAAGTAAGGGGAATCGGTATGAATGATAGTCAGACAAATTTAAACGGTCTTCACTTGGATTGTACAATATATGGGGAATCAAATGAATTTCCAACTGTCATCATGGATGCTGGATATGGAGACTATTCAAAAGCCTGGAAATCAATCTATCCTGAATTATCAAAATTAACTCAGGTCATTCTATATGACAGAGCTGGACTTGGGAAAAGCGAAAGAAGCTCTAATCCGAGGACCAGCCTTTTTATGGTAGAGGAATTAAGAGAGCTCTTAAAGAGTAAGAAGGTCTTGCCCCCCTATATTCTTGTAGGTCATTCGTACGGTGGTGTCAACATGCGTTTATTCAATAATCTGTACCCTCAGGAAGTGGCTGGTTTAGTGTTGATAGACTCTACTCCAGAAGACTACGCGGAAAGATTTCTCCCCACTATGTCTGAAGAATTCAAAGTGGCTTATAAAAAGCAGTTCACTCGTGAAGGGAACTTCCATGAGTTTATGGAGAGTTTGAAACAACTACACAAAAGTAATAGAGTTTCAGGTACACCCACCATTGTTTTGTCAGCAGGGAAAAAAGACCATTATTCCAAGGAATCCCAAGCCTTATGGAACAGGATGCAAGAAGAGATTCTAAGATTCACGACAAACGGTCAATTCTTAATTGCTGAAAATAGTGCTCATTACATTCAGAACGATGAACCGAAGCTGGTAATAAACATAATCCTAAGGTATATAAAATCTTTATCAAACACTAATCGTTCAAAAAATAGAAAAATGATTAACGAGAAAAATCTAATAGATGTCCTTTTTGAATCTTGGTCTATAAACACAAGTTCAAAGTGGAGTCCTGAGAATCCTGCTAAAGGCCAATGTGGAGTAACCTCACTAATAGTTCAAGACTTTTTGGGAGGGGAAATTGTTAAGACTTTGATGCCTAAAGGTTGGCATTTCTATAACAAGATAAATGGTATTCGCTATGATTATACATCCTCTCAGTTTGATAAAGGAGTACATTACTCCGATATTCCTTCCAATAGAGCAGAAGCATTTCAGGATACAAACCTGGAACAATACCTTACGTTAAAGAAAAATATGTTGTCATACCAGATAAATAGATGAAGAGTTTAGGAGATTATTAATATGACTATGTACGATAAAGTCAAAATCACTCCCCTTTCAGAAGTGGGTGCATGGTTATGATGGAAAAGAAAAGAATGTGGCTGTGGGTAATATTAATACTGTTATTAATTCTTGGTTTTTGTTCACCAGTAATAGGATGGCTGCTTAAGCCTTCTACAACACTTGATGTGTTAATTGTAGATAAAACGGTGCCAGATGATTCTTACAGGGAGCATTTAGGGCTGACGTGGTTACTTAACCAGCAAAAAATACGCAAAACAGACGGAAGTAATTACAATCTGCATTCAGATTACGTCGGATATGACCCAAAAAGTGATGTTTCTAATAAAGTTAGATCATTTCCTGAAAATAAGGTGCACGATGTAATCTATATAGCAGATGGATACGGTGTATATGAAGAGGATATCACAACAGGCAATGTTCAAGGGCAACGTTCCGACCTGATATACGGGGGCATGACATCGGAGGATGTGGACTATATAAGAGAAGCTGTATCTACACATGGTACAACATTAATTGGAGAGTTTAACACATTTGGAAGTCCTACTCCAGAAGAGGTAAAAGAGTCATTTTACCAACTGTATAATTTAGAGTGGACAGGCTGGATAGGGAGATTCTTTACAGAGCTTGAAGGGTCAGAAGTACCTGTCTGGGCAAAAAAGAATTATCTTGAGCAGTACGGGGAAGAGTGGGATTTTAGTGGTAAAGGGATGGTATTCGTTCATGATAGCGATCAGCTCTTAGTCTTAACAGAGGAAGATATGGAAAAACAACATGTCATGTTTGAATTTACGCAAAATGGCAAAGAACACTTTAATCTTGAGGATAGAGCAGCCTATCAGTATTGGTTTGATATTATCGCACCCAAAGAAAATGATGAGGTGCTTGCATCCTTCTCCCTTTCATTAACAAATGAAGCAGAAGAAAAATTAATAGAAAATGGGATTCCTGTCAAATTTCCAGCCGTCATACATCATGTAAACCCTACTCATGAAAGCTACTATTTCTCAGGTGATTTCGCTGACCAGGCAGAACTCCCATCCCTTTATCAAGCAAAAGGATATACGGCTCTGAAGAAATGGCAGGCAAGGAATAAAGATGATCTAAAATCCTTTTATTGGAGAGTGTATCATCCTATGATGAGTGAAATTATGCAGCAACAGAAAAATAAGAGCACTGTAAAAAAGGAAGTAAATGCTAATCTTGTAGGTGAATCCTATATTCCAGGCAGAGCAGGCAGTGATTATTTACAAATACAAAAAGATGGAAAATGGGAAAATTTTCTGATTAAAGGGGTTAACATGGGAATAGCGAAACCAGGAACGTGGCCAGGTGAAACAGCTATTACGAAGCAAGAGTATTACCGTTGGTTTGAGCAGATTGGCGACATGAATGCTAATGCTATACGAATTTATACGATTCATCCTCCGCACTTTTATGAGGCTTTGGCTGAATACAATCGTATGGCAGAGGAACCCATCTATCTATTTCATGGCATCTGGATAAATGAAGAGGTTTTCCTGGAGTCAAATGATGCTTTTGCGGAGGAAAATGTCAAAGATTTTAAAGAAGAAATCCAAAAAACCGTTGATTTAATTCATGGAGATGTAGTTCTAGAAGAGCGTCCTGGTCATGCACATGGAAAATACACGGCAGACGTTTCACCCTATGTACTCGGGTGGGTCCTCGGGGTAGAGTGGGATCCGCAAGTAGTGCTGAATACAAATAGGAAAAATACAGGTATATCTGAGTTTAATGGAGAATTCCTTTTCACACAAGGCGCTCAGCCATTTGAAGTGTGGCTTGCAGAAATGATGGAGTATACGATTACCTACGAACAGGAGACCTATCAATGGCAGCGGCCAATGAGTTTTACAAACTGGGTGACTACCGATTTGCTTGATCATCCATCTGAACCTTCAGAAGAAGAGGATCTTGTAAGCGTCAATCCTAATTTGATATTCTTCAAAGATGAGTTTGAAGCAGGTATGTTCGCTTCCTACCACATCTATCCATACTATCCGGATTTCCTTAATTTTGAAAAACGGTATGTGGAATATATTGACCACCGGGGAGAGAAAAACAATTACGCAGGGTATTTACAACATATGAAAGAAGCACACAACATGCCGCTATTAGTTGCTGAATTCGGCATTCCATCTTCAAGAGGGAATACTCATAATAATATATACGGTTGGAACCAGGGCGGTCATACCGAAAAAGAGCAGGGAGAGATTTTAGCGCATCTCTTTGAAGATATAGTGGAAGAAAAAATGGCAGGTGGATTAATCTTTTCATGGCATGACGAGTGGTTCAAGCGGACTTGGAATACGATGGATTTTGATAACCCGGACCAGAGACCTTACTGGAAAAACGTCCAGACAAATGAGCAGATGTTCGGAATGTTGACATTTGAACCCGGTCAAGCACAAAAGATAGTTATTGACGGAAAAGAAGAGGACTGGAAAGCTTTAGACCAAAAATCAGTGTACAGCCCTTCTTCCATCATAAAAGAGATGCAAGTAACACATGATGAAGGGTTTTTATATGTAAAGTTGAAGGCGGATAATTTTAAAGAACATGAGATATCTTTATTGTTTAATATAATGAATAACCAGGGGCAGTCAAAGGTGGTACCTGGGTCTGATTATTTCACGGAAGGCATAGATTTCCTTCTTAACGTGGAGAATGGTAAAAAAGCTAGAATGCTTGTAGATAGTTATTATGACAGTTTCTACTACATGTATGGCCATAAGCTAGGTATGGTAGAGAAGCAGGAGTATGCTGATAAAAAAGATAATGGCATTTTTCATCCTATAAGGTTAACTTTAAACAAAGAGTTAACGGTTAAAAATGAAAATGGCGAGGAACAGATTGTCCCGTTTGACAGCTATGAAACTGGTATATTACGTTCTGGTAATTCCAATCCCAACGAAGAAAACTTCGATTCTTTAACAGATTTTTATTTAAATGAGGAGGAAGGCTTGTTAGAAGTTCGTATTCCATGGGCGTTGCTCAATGTGAAGGATCCAGGTCAACGAGAAGTGATGGGGGATATGTGGACAGATAATGGATTGAATAGCAGTGCATGGGTTGATGGAATCCAAATAGGTGCTATTGCCGTGTCCAATTCCAATGGAAATGTTGTGGATAGTCTTCCAAAAACAGTAAACGGAAAGAGCAGGCAGGAAGATTACTTCTTATATGCATGGGAAAAATGGGAAATGCCAACTTATCATGAACGCTTAAAACAATCTTACTATAGGATTCAGAAACTGTTTTCTGAAATGAAATAATAGGTTACACAGATATTCCATGCAATTTAGAGCTATTCAAATAAACATGGGTGGAGGATGAAATGATGCCTCCACTTCTTTCGTTTTTGGTTATCTATGAAACTAGATTACTTAAACAAAAAAAGAGACTCAACCAGTAATCACCTTTCAAGGTAGATAGCAGCCATTGGGGCCGCGATGGCTAAAACAGAAAGAATTATGAAAAACAGCTTTCGTCCTTTTGGAGTTGAAAAGTATAATTGAACGAGAAGAAAATAAGTAATACTAGAAATTAGAAGAAACCATACGAATTTGTATAGTTTTTTTCCTTTAATAACAGCCTTTTCGGTTTGATAGATTCCTAAGTTGGGATCTATGGTCAAAGGGTTAGTTATTGCCATGATTATCATGCCTAAAAAAATTAAGAGCCCTATAATGTTCAATAAATTTTTCATGGATAATTCCTTTTTCATCGTTGCCTCCTAAATATGGTTGTGACAATGTATATACGTATGCTGAAAGGAAAAGTTTCAAATAGTAACAGATGACAACACGACTATATATCTAAAGGAGAAACAGGAATGGAAACAAAAGAAACACTGCAAAATGAACTAAAGTTAATAGAGAAATGGGAAAAAGATCAAAAGGGGCTATGGTTATGGGAGCGAATCGGCCGTATTCCCTTTAAACTGCTTGATAGATTGACTCCAAGATTTATTCAAGGGAAGATAGGAAGCCTTCTTGATGAACTGGGGAGCTTTATTCAAAATGGAGGAAGTTATCTATCAAGTGAGAAAAGTGTCTTTCATTATTTTGAGAAAAAAACGGGCAGAACGATTACAAGTCTTAAAGATTTTCAAGAAGTTCCTGTAGTTGAAATGAAAGAAGCTTCTCTTGAATTAGGTAAAACACGTAAAAATGCAGCTACTATCCAAGGAGCAAGTACAGGTATCGGGGGAATCTTTACTTTAGTAATTGATATTCCTGCAATCTTAGCTATTTCTCTAAAAACATTACAGGAAATTGCGATTCTGCATGGATATGATCCAAAAGAGAAAGCGGAGAGAATATTTATCTTGAAATGCTTACAATTTACATCGGCAGATATTGTTGGGAAGCAGGCAATTCTAAATGAGCTGGTTGATTTTTCGAATGAAGAAATGAAATCAAAAGAGGTATTCTCCCAACTTCAAGGTTGGAGAGAAGTAACCGTGTCATTCACAGAGTCCTTTGGTTGGAAAAAGCTTTTTCAATTGGTACCGGTTGCAGGGATTCTTTTTGGAGCGTTTGCCAATCGTACGATGGTGAGCGATCTTACAGAAGCTGGAACTATGCTCTATCAGAAGAGAAGAATTATGGAAAGAGTAGAACGTTTAGAGGTTCAAACCGAGAAAACAAAAGAATCGTAAGCCAAAGAAAGAATTTTTTAAAGCCTACTGACCTTACCGATAAAGGTCAGTAGGCTTTAATGATAATGAATTATTACTGATTAACATTCTGAACCTTTAACACTTCCACTACCATCCTGCCAATTTGCCTGCCGAGTCGTATTCCTTCATCATTGTCCACTTGAAAATGAACCCCTGCATACAAGCGGGATTGAGCAGAAGCCTCGGTAGTAGATTTTATTCGGGATTGTTCTTGAGGAAAAAAGTACGTCATGATCTCTTGAGCCGCTCCTGCTAAGGTTGCGTGTGCAGAGGGGTATGCAGGAAATCTCGGTGTATCCATGATCTTTCTAATATTTCTTCCATATTGATTGGGACGGGCAACATCCCATAAATACTTTAAATACCAGCAAACTACAAAAACGTCATTCATGGTTGCATGGAAAAATCCTTGCATTCGGGCACAATTTGGAGAGCCCATCGGATATTGCTCTGCAAAATCATACAGCATGGTTGAAAATCTTTCTGCAATTTCACCGGTAGCCCAATAATGTGCACTTTGGATTTGTTGTGGGGTTAGGGTGCTCATGGTTTGTTCGACAATATGTAGTTCGTTGTTCCAATCTATTGATAAAGGCTCTCTTATTTGCCAAGTTATTTCTTTTCCAAAAGGGTCTAGGAACCTATTGGCTCCCTCTCGTCTGATGAAAAATATCGGCCAAAAGCCGGCATTAGGATTTCCAATAGGTGGTGATTGCTCTCCTTCATATGGATACTGAGACCATTGCCTATATTCTGTGCGCATTGATTCAACCCCTTAGAAAGTTCTTCTAAATTCTTTATGATAGATGGATGAAATATATGATAAAAATAATAAGCTCTTATGATGGAAGCATGCTAAAATAGGAAGAAATGTCTTAATTGAACAAAGGGGAGAGATAATTGAAAGGTGATAAAATAACTTCAGAAGAGATAGTCGCTTCCCCTGAGAAATTACAACTAATATTTCGACGAACTCTTTTTATTGTCGTTCTATCGCAAGTATTTGGTGGGGCTGGTCTGGCAGCAGGTATCACGGTAGGGGCATTGTTGGCTCAAGACATGCTTGGGACAGATGCATATTCTGGTGTTCCTGTTGCTTTATTGACACTTGGTTCAGCAGGAGCGGCATATTTGATTGGACGTGTATCACAAAGGTTTGGAAGAAGGGTTGGCTTGGCAGGCGGCTTTTTAACCGGAGGAATCAGTGCATTAGGTGTAGTGCTTGCAGCTGTCACCAATAATGTGTGGTTGCTGTTTTTCTCGCTTCTTTTCTACGGGGCAGGAACGGCATCTAATCTTCAAGCAAGATATGCCGGTACAGATCTGGCATCTGCCAAACAAAGAGGGAAAGCAATTAGTATTGCACTAGTTTCGACTACATTTGGGGCAGTTGCGGGACCTAATTTAGTCGGTGTGATGGGAGATTTCGCTGTTTCCATAGGTGTCCCATCATTAGCGGGTCCCTTTATTTTAGGAGCAGCAGCTTTTATTTTGGCTGGATTGGTATTACTTTTTTATATGAAACCTGATCCTTTACTGGTGTCTAAAGCATTGGAAAATGAAAATTGGAAGAATGCGGAGAACCCTCCCTTAACTAGTCCAAAAAAGAATAACCGGGGAATCATCATCGGTGGCTCTGTAATGGTGTTGACTCAGATGGTGATGGTGGCAATCATGACGATGACACCCATCCATATGGGGCATCATGGACACGGCCTAGATGCAATCGGACTTGTAATCGGGATTCATATTGGTGCTATGTATCTGCCTTCACTAGTTACCGGGATTCTAGTCGATAAGGTTGGACGTACCACTATGGCTTCAGCAGCTGGTGTAACGCTACTTCTAGCAGGGATTATTGCAGCGACTGCTCCTGGTGATAATTTATTTGTATTGATAATGGCATTAGCGCTACTCGGTTTAGGTTGGAACTTCGGTTTGATAAGCGGCACGGCAACCATTGTAGATGCCACTACGCCTTCTTCACGTGCCAAGGTCCAAGGCTCTATGGATGTGTTGGTTGCATTATCTGGGGCAACAGGCGGCATAATGTCAGGAGTGATTGTCTCACATACCAGCTTTTCGCTGCTGTCTATAGGTGGTGGGCTATTCTCCCTCCTGTTATTACCTTTAATCATATGGGCTAGTAGAGTAAATCTAACTGATAAACAGGTGAAAAATAAAAGAACGGCGTAAGCAGAATACAGACTGCTTACGCCGTTTTTTTATTTTTTCGTTTTTGCCTTCTCCACTTCCTCTGACACAACAAAAGCTAAGTCGTCATTCCCAAACATAGCTAACACTCCTAATACTGTATCGTTCGAAATATCCCCTGCCTCTTCTTTAGACACTGTTAAATCCAAGGCTTGAGCCAGTGCAGGGTTATTTGCTTGATCAGGATATGCCTTTGTATAGAGTGTAAATGGGTCTAAGTTATGGTTAATACACCATTGTGCAAAAACCAATATCATCATATTCTCCTCTTTTTGATAGTTTTGTATAATTGCTTGTTCCAAATCTTTTTTGTCCATCATCTAATTTCTCCTTTGTTTCTTGTAAACTCATTATATAGGAAATAGGCTAATGAACCAACATCTTCTCATGTGGCAGCCATTTCTTATTTTAACAGTTCTTTTCACCTATAAAAAATAGATGGTAAAGAGTAATGTAACATCGTATATTTAATCTAGTTATGTGAAAATTTCGAATGGGATCTGAGGAGAAGTTATGATAAATACCAAACAGTTGGCACAATTAATGGAAGAGAATAATTATCAAGCTGCACTCCAACTTTTTATAAGTACTCTTACCGATTATACGAAAAAGCCAAGATTATTAGCATTCCGGGAGGTCCTAGCGCTTACGGATGAGGAACTGAGGCCCATTTTACAGGTTATGGACCTTGCTCTGATGGATGATGTTTCTGGAATGCTGATAAGAGCAAATCATCGAAAAAAGAAAACAGTAGCATCCAGCATCTGGTATTGTGAGGAACTTATTGATCTTGGAGATTTTATCAATGCAGAGGATTTATTATTAACATTAATACAGGAAGACCTAACAAAAAAAGAAGAAGAAAAAGTTGTCTATAACCTCGCTATTGCCTGTATCCGTATGCGCCGTTATCAAGCTGCCTATGACTATCTGAAGAAATGTGAAGAACTGACTCCCAACTCGATGAAAACACGCTGGGGTTACTATTATCTCCAAAAAGGTGAGTGGGAGGAAGGAGTAAAGCAACTCCTTGAAGGGTTACAGGATAAGAAAGACGGTGCCTACGCCTTTGGAATGTTAATCAGGCATTATATGCTTCAAGGTAATTTGCAGGAGGCGAAAAAGTATATCGACCATGCAATCCTACAATATCCAAATTTTCCGAGGCTACAAATGGAGAAAATTCGCTATCTTTATAAAACAAAAGAGTGGTCCGAACTAAGGGAGGCAGTTAAAGAGCTTCAGCATGTTACTCCTTTTCATAGCTATCAGACAGTCAACAGCTTGTGGGTGGCAGAGAGTTTGTACCATCAACATGATATTTCCGCTTTGCGAGATTTTCTTCAAAAGAATGATACGATAGCTACCCAATCCCATTTTAGGCATCTACCGGAAACAGTGAAAAGTGAATCTATATTAATAAATATGTACAAACCGACCCTTCAAAAAAACAACTACTGTGTCCCAGCAAGTCTTGAGATGGTGTTCAGCATGTATAATCAACACGTTTCACAAGAGGAGGTGGCAGAGTCCATCTTTACCGTTTCAGGTTCTAGCATTTCCAAAGCTATTACGCTATTAGAGGAAAGAGGCTTTTACAGCCGATATTTTTATAGCGATGCGAAGCTTATCAAACAGATGTTACAATCAGGCATCTCGGTCATTATGAGCTTGGAGTATCCTACATCTTCCCATGTACAGGTGGTGGTTGGATATGATGATAATCTGCAGTGTCTAATTATTCAGGATCCGAACTTGACAGATGTTCTCTATGTGGAATATGAGAAGTTTCAGGAAGAATTCACCAATAGCCACGCGCTGGCGATTGCAGTCGTTCCATCACAACAGGCAGCTTTTCTCCATTTTTTAGACGATAAAGAACATGAAATTGCTGCTAGAACACAAGTGCTCGGAGAAAATTGTAATGAGGACTTTTCCGAAGAGGACAAAACCTTTATTCGTGAAAACATAACAAACATAATTGTCGCTGCAAGTTTCTTGAAATTCCTAGCAAAACAGGGTGAGGAAGATTTGCTGTTACAAGCAGCAGACGTTGTTGAACAGTCCAAATTTGAAAAAGAATATAAATATCTTATTATCGCAATGGCATATGTTCGCATAAAAAAATGGGGTAAGGCAGAAGAATACCTTGCATATGTAAAACCTCATTATTATCCATCTGCTTACTGGTATTTAAAAGGAAGAATTCATTACGAGAAGAACGAACATGAAGAGGCGGCAAGCTGCTTCCAAAAAGGTATTACTTTTGAAGCGGATGACTTTGTTCTCTGGTCCTATCTAGCGCTTTCCACTTCCTTCCGAGGGTTAGATGAACAGGCTCTACGTTACTCGTCCATTGCAATGGATATTAACGATCTAGATACATTCACCAGAATCAACCATGGAATGATTTTGTTTGATAATAAGTTTTATACAGAGGCAAGAGAACAATTCAGCTCTGTCCTGAAGGAAGTAAAGTCGCACAGTCATGCTTGGTTTGAAAGAGCAAGATGTGACAAAGAATTAGAACGGTACCGTCATGCAGAAAGGGGATTTCGAACAGCGATTTCACTCGATCCTGAAATTGCTGTACCATATCGCGATCTTTCCCAGCTGTACGAATTTGTCTATATGCAACCTGAGAAAGTGGAACCGCTTTTACATGTTGGATTAAAAGAAACAGACGAAGCAATTCTTCTACTTCTTGAACTTGGTGACTTCTATGAGCGCCAGAAAGAGTATGAAAAAGCAAGAGTTCAATACTTAGGAGCAACAGAGAAGTATCCGGAGGATTCTGCTGGCTGGGTAAATCTTGGTCATTTATTAAAAGAAGAAGGGAAATTCAGTGACGCGTATGCATGGCTAAATGAGAACTATGAGAGATTTCAGGATGACAGTGAGTATTTGGTGAATGCAGGAAAATATATGTGGGAAGCTGCACTGGCAATGGATGCGCCACCAGGACATTTAGAACAGGCATTATCCTTATTGGAAAAAGGAATTAATTGCGCCCCTGCAAACGTGGAAGATGCATTGGAACTCTATGTTAATCTTATTGAAGAGACTCCTTATAATGCTAGAGGATTCACGTTCCTGCAAAACAAACACGAAGAAGATGTAGAAAATTATCTATATCCATCATATTTGGGATGTCTTTATGAGAGTAGAGGGTTGTGGTATCAAGCGAAGGAATGTTATGAATTAGCTCTTTCCAAAGCTTACAAACTACTTCCTCTATACCGTCTTGGGGAAATTTTGGTTAAGCTAGGGGAAGATAAGGAAGCAAGAAAATGTTACAAAATGGTCCTTGAACTTGATTCGACTCATGTTCAGGCCCACCTTAATATTGCTGATATCTGTCATCGACTAAACCATAAGGTACAAGAGCTTTTTCATATCCGTAAGGCGTTTGCACTTAACCCGTATGCTGTAAATATCGAGTATTTTGCCTCTCTTTTAAAGAAAAATGAACTATTGGAACTGAAAGAGAAATTAGATAGTCTTCTAAATGAAAGAAATGCTTCTTTTGTTTATGACAGCCTTGGATATATATATGGAGCGCTTGGAGATCATGGGGCAGAAGAGGAGTATGTCTTGAAAGCCCTTGGTTTGGAACCAGACGAGATCCCACTTCTTATGCATCGGATACAAATTATCTTGCGTAAGAAGAAATATGCAGAAGCCAAGAAAGAAATCTTACCATTAATATGTAAGGACATCGAAAACCGGAATTTGTATGAGTTGTTTGTAGAAATTCATGTCGGTGCGGGTTCTATGCTAACTTTGGAAAAAGTCGTAAATCGACTTAAACTTTCTGACCAAGATAAGAGTATGGTCAGCATGTACACAGCTGCGGCCTTTGACAAAGTGCTTATGGCGAGAAGAGAAAAGGAAGAGTATGATCTATCCGAACGAAATTGGTTCAAGAAGCTGAAGAATTTTGGCAAAGCGAGTGTGGACTTTGGTGTTCTGATCAGTCTTTACGAAAACGCACTCAAACATGATAGGGAAAATGTCACCGCAGTATTCTGGCTGGCAGATGTTTACCTACAGCTTGAAATGAAAACGGACGCCATCAAGTCCTACGAAAAATTCTTAAAGTACCATTGGGAATCTGATGTAGCCTACCAGCTAACCTCTACGATACTGGAGTTACTAGATAAAGAGGCGCCAGAGAAAAAATATCAACAATATTTATTGCGAGCGAAAGAACTGGTGGAAAGATGTCTGGCAGAAGAAGAAGCTCCTAGGTATCTGTCACAGTATGGTTATGTGCTCAAGCTACTTGGTGATTTTAATAAAGCGGAATCAATCTATCAACAAGTTATTGAACTTGAATCCGACGATCCGGCTGCTTACTATCAGTTATCACTCCTTTACAGAGAAACCAACCGCGTTATAGAAGCGAAGGATACAATATGGAAAGCATTAGAAATTGCTCCGGACGACACGCAGATTATGAATGAAGCTAGTATAGCTTTAAGGTTAAATGGTGAATTCCATGAAGCATTAGAGTTGGTGAATAAGGCATTAGAAATTGGTCCTGAAGACGCTATGCTATTATATAATCGTGCATGCTATTTGTCTCTTTTAGGGGAATTCGAGGAATCAGCCACTCACTTGGCTGAATTATTCGAAGCAGATGAGGATGGGGTTTTCATTGAAATGTCGTTGAATGATGAAGATTTGGAACCATTGAAGGAAGCAGGAATGTTTCCTTTGGAAGTGTCAGAGCAATAGTGGAGAGGAAACAGGGGCAATGCACATGGTGCTTGTTCCTGTTTTGTTTACATGCTACTATCATTAAAATAATTGTAATTTTTTCTATAGGAGGAAACATGGTGGAACATTCAAGAAAAGTAATTGTATACATCGCACAAAGTGTGGACGGGTTTATAGCAAAAAAAGACGATAATATCGACTGGCTTTCCATGGTAGATACCCCTGGAGAAGATTATGGGTATTTGGCTTTTGTAGAAAGTGTGGACACAGTTATAATGGGTAGAAGAACGTATGAGAAAGTATTGTCTTTTGGCGTGGAATTTCCCCACAAGGAAAGAAAAACCTATGTTCTCTCCAATTCTAAAGAAGGATCAGATAATAATGTTGAATACTACACAGGCGATGTAAAAGAATTAATTGATAACATTCGCTCAACTGGTGGAGGACATATATTTGTTGATGGCGGAGCGGAAGTAATAAAAGAGTTCGTCAGGCAAGACCTAATTGACGAGTATGTCCTATCAACAATACCAATCCTTATTGGGAATGGCATTAGATTATTTAAAGAAACCGAACAAGAAAATAAGCTAGAGCTTTTGGAGAGTAAGTCATTCTCTTCAGGACTGGTTCAGAATCGATATTTAGTAATAAGAGACGAAATTAAGCAGGTGTAACTCTTTTGGAGTGCAACTGCTTTTTGTATTTTGATTGGGAAAAAAGGAGATTCTACCGTTTACTTGCCCGCTTCGACCGTTAAACTGCCTACTTCTACATTTCCCGGATAACCTTCTACATTTCCCAGCCAAACTTCTACCTTCAAATTCAAAACTTCTACAATTTTGCGTGGACTCAACCTTATTTGTGAGAGATAATAAGCTATATGGTAGTTATTGGAGGTAAAGGGAAATTATGAAACTAACCATCATCAAAGCTCTTTCATTTCTCTGTACGGTATTAATCTTGTATCTGTTATTGTGGCCTGTCTCGATTGACCCTGTTGTATGGGATTCTCCGAAATCGAAGGGATACATCGGTGCTTACGAAAAAAATAATAGATTAAATGAAATGGAATTTCTTTCAATTGGAAAATATGAAGAGCCTGAGCATATCGTCTATCGGGAAGGATGGTTGTACGCTGCCACAAAAACAGGTGCAATCATTCGTGTACGAGAGGATGGTACAGAATTACAGGAAATTGCCAATATGAAAGTCAGACCTTTAGGCTTTGACTTTGATAACGAAGGGTCAATTGTGGTTGCTGACCCCCTTTATGGTAATCATGGCGGATTACTTAAAATAAGCAACTATGAAGAAGGTGATCCAGAAATCGAACTTTTAACAGACACCGCTGAAGAAACCGAAGCTCCATTTAGGTTTGTTGATGCGGTAGTAGTTTCTAATAGTGGAATCATTTATTTTACTGATGCTTCTCAAAGAACAAAAGCGAAAGAGATCGGTGATGTTGGACGGGCTGGAGAGATAGATATTCTCGAAAATAGCAGTACAGGAAGAGTATTGGAGTATGATCCGACTACGAAAAAAACTAGAGTTCTGGTGAAAGATATTAGTTTTGCAAACGGATTAGCATTAAGTATGGACGAAAAACATCTCTTAATAAATGAAACGGGAAGATACCGCGTCTGGAAATTAAATCTAGAATCAGATCAAACAATAAGTACAAAGAATAAAAGTGAATATTTAGAAGTTCTAATAGATAACCTACCTGGACTACCTGATAATATGATGCGTGGAAATGACGGTAGAATCTGGATTGGCTTAATTATGCCTAGAAATGACTTTTTGGAATTTAGTTCTGATAAGCCCATATTAAGGAAAATGGCAATGCGTCTTCCAGCTAAGATGTTACCTAAAGGGTCTGGGTACTCGCATGTTATTGCAATTAATGAATCAGGCGAAGTAGTAGAGGATATGCAAAGTGATTCTCTTCCATTTACTTCTATTACAGGAGTAACCGAAACAGAAGACAACCTATATTTTCATCATCTTAACGAAATGAATTCGATCGGGGTACTGTATAAAGAAGATGTTGGCTTGTAGAAGAAAGGGTGAAAAGATGATTTTCTTTTCCGCAAAAAATGGCTGTTATAAGAGCTGAAAGAATCCCTTAATCGTTCGACCGTTCATGTTAGGCCTTCACCTATCACCCCATTATTCCATAAGATATCAAAAACTAATGGGGTGACCATATATATGTTCGGAAGAATTATTAAACCGCGTTTGTTTCCTGCATCGGTAAGAACGGTTGAAGGAACAAAGTGGGGATATATAGATGAGAAGGGGAAGTTTGTGTTAAAGCCTAGCTTTGAAGATGCGGGGGAGTTTCAGCAAAACGGGCTAGCGATTGTTCGTAAAGGTGGGGCAGGGGTTATTACACAAACCGGTAAATTTGTGGTTCGCCCCAAGTACAGCTCCATTTTTCCATTTACAGAGGGCCGCGCCATAGCTATGTTGAATGAGGGTGGTTCAGTAGTCTTAAATGAAAAAGGTAAAGTATTGACGCAAAAAACATATTCGTTTATTAGTCCCTATCAAGGGGGCCGTGCAGTTTTCCAAGATTCTCAAGATGGGGGAACCACACTTTATGGATACTTAGATCTGAACGGTAATGTAGCAATTCCTGCTCAATTCCAGTATGCCTTTGATATGAGTAGCGGCAAAGCACTCGTACAGGTGAAAGATAGCTTATATGCTTTATTAAATTCTACTGGCACCCAACTACAAACGTATCCGTACGAACAGATGAATGGATTAAGTGAAGGGCTACTCTCCTTCAAGAAAACCTATCAGGATAAAGCGGGGTATGTAGATGAGTCAGGGAATGTCGTCATAAAACCGCAATTTGGTATGGCATTACCTTTTCAGGGGGGGAGGGCAGTTGTCAATGCTTCCAATGATTATAAAAATAAATTCGGTTTAATTGATAAGAGCGGAAACTATATCATTCCTCCAAGATATAACGATGTGAACCAACTTGGTGGGAACAGGGCAGCTATCGGAAGAGCCATTAACCCTGAAGAACCATTTGTTGGCTCGACATATGCCATAGCGGATACGGTGAGCGGACAGATAATGACTGAGTTTCAATATGATACAGTGAACAACTACAAAGGGGAATATAGCTCTGTGACGCAAGGGCTTAAAAGTTTCTTTATCAACAAAAGCGGCAGACAGGCAAAAGACCTTCCTGTTATAGATGGCATTGGAACGCTTTCTATCGAAGGGCAGTTGGTGAGGGCATTTGTGGATCAGAGGTTGTCCTATTATGATAAAGCTGGCAATCTAGTGTATGCTCAAAATTCAGTCATTCCTGTAAATAGGAATGTCTCAATCCGCGAAGAAAAATACCGGCCAAACAAAGATTATCTCGTGTATTATCCACAGTTACAGGGAATGAAAAATAAAGAAGCAGAGAAAAAAGTCAACGAAGTATTACGTACACAATCTCAAATTATTCCTATTCCCCCGGATAAACAGCTGGATTATAATTACACAGGTGATTTTTCTGTGCAATTTTATAAAAAGAACTTACTAATACTAGAGCTTAATGGCTACAACTATCCTTTTGGAGCAGCACATGGCATGCCAACACAAATCATGGTGCCAATAGATATCAGCACAGGTAAAATATACGTGTTGAAAGACTTGTTCAAACCCAACAGTGATTACGTGAAAGTATTAAGTGATTTGGTTGAAGAACAAATACAGGAAAATCCTGATAACTACTTCCCAGATTCATTTAAAGGGATTCAACCTGATCAGCCATTCTATTTATCTAGTGATGCGTTGTTCCTCTATTTTACGCCATATGAGATAGCCCCATATGCAGCTGGGTTCCCTACATTTGAAATCCCTTTCAAACAGATAAATAACATCATTGACAAAAAAGGCGCGTTTTGGCGGTCGTTTCATTAATTGTATAGATATAAAGAAAAAGGTAGCTTCTTCATCAGAAGTCTACCTTTTTTCTATGTAGGAATGGTGATGATAAAGGTGGTGCCTTTTCCTTTTTTACTTTTTACATTTATGGTCCCTTTGACTTTATTGATTGTACTGTACACCATCAACATTCCAAGGCCGGTTCCTTCTTCTTTCGTTGAGAAATACGGCTTACCTAACCGGTTTATTTCATCGGAAGTCATGCCAATTCCTGAATCATTTATTGTAATAATGATGTCGTTCTTTACCTCCGTAATTGCAATAGAAAGTATACCTCCATTAGGTTTCATCGCCTCTATACTGTTTTTGAAAAGGTTAATGAAACATTGTTGCAATTGGTTGCGGTCATAGGACGTTTTCAATGTGTTGTAAAAGGAATATTGAACTTCGACCTGATGCATGGCTGCATATGGGATGATAAGATTTTTTGTATATTCAGCCTCTTCTTCTAGATTAGAGTAGACCATATTTTCAGATTGTGGTTTTGCAAATGATAGGTAGTCACTCACAATTTTTTCTGCTCGTTTTAATTCTTGCAAGGAGAGATCTAAATATCTCTTTTCTTCCACACCAATTGTCTTTGATTTACCCAGTAATTGAAGGAAACCGCTCGTAACCGTTAATGGATTCCTAATCTCATGCGAAACACTTGCAGACAGTTCACTTACCACATTTAGTCGTTCGGCACTGATGTAGCGCTCACGATTTCGAATATTAAGTATGATCTTTTCTATTAGTATGATAATAACTCCCATTAACGCTGCATGCGTTGTGACGGCATATATACTTAGCATGATAAATTCGCTAGTTAATTTTTCGAAATACAGACTTAGTAGAATAAGGTAGATTCCCATAAACACCGTTATTATACCAGCTGAAAATATCAATCTATTCTTTGGTTTAAATGTCAAAAACATATTTTTTAGAAATGGAACGAATAAAAATACAATTGTAGAAGTAAGGAAAGAATTGAGAGTTCCTTCCCCTCCGATATAAAAACGGAATAAATTTAAGACTATGTAAAGCGGAAAAGCATACTTATGACCAGAATATAGCGCAATAATGAAAAAAGGGATATAGCGTAAATCGAAAATGAACCCTAATTGTAAATGAATAGGGTGAGACATACATAGCACCATGGAAATAGTGGCAAATAAACTGTACATCCACCTATTAAATGTATGATGTTTGTCTTCAAAAAATACTAGATAGATGATAATAGGTAATATCAAAAAAAGAAAATTCAATAATAATGTTTCAATCAAGAGGTTAAACGTCCCTTCTGTTGCAACTTCCATTCCCATTAATAATAGCAGAAACATTAAAATTTTGAAGCTAATAATAGTAACTATGTGTAAATATTTCTAACAAACAGGAACAGGCACCAAATTTTAGTGCCTGCTTGACAGAAGTGAGAATAAAAGAGAAATGAAAATGTATTTTATCGAGCTACTTGTGAAGCTTTCAAACCAAGACCTTCAGCAACTAACATGCCGTATTCTGGATCCGCTTTGTAAAAATGGTTGATTTGACGAAGTTTAATTTCGTCGCTTTCCACAGGTGCCATCGCAGCTACAATGTTTTTAATTAAGCGGGTACGTTCTTCCACACTTAGCAAACGATATAAATCACCTGCTTGAGTATAATGATCATCTTGCTTATAGGCAACGCTATCTGCTATACCTGATACAGGGTAAGCTGCTTGCTTGTTTTCAGGTGTGTCTTTTGGCCCGTTATAGCTATTGGGTTCATAGTAGACGGAACTCCCACCATTGTTGTCAAACCTCATCTGGCCATCGCGTTGATAGGTGTGAACTTCATTTCTTGCTCGGTTAATGGGTAGCGCCTGATGATTGGCTCCAACACGGTAGCGATGCGCGTCATTGTAGGCAAAAAGGCGACCTTGCAACATTTTGTCTGGAGATACGTCAATTCCAGGTACAAGTGTTCCTGGTGAGAAAGTCGCCTGCTCCACCTCGGCAAAGTAATTCTCTGGATTTCGATCCAATACCATCCTTCCAACTTCCATCAACGGATAATCTTTTTGTGACCAAACTTTTGTCACATCAAATGGATCAAAGCGATAAGTATCCGCATCCTTTAAAGGCATAATCTGTACGTAAACCCTCCATGCAGGGTAATCACCTTTTTCGATGGCATTGAATAAATCCTCTGTATGATAATCAGGGTTTTCACCTGCAATCTTTGTACCAACCTCATCAGTTAAGTTTTTAATACCTTGTTCTGTTTTAAAATGATATTTAATCCAAACACCTTCGCCTTCTTCGTTCACCCATTTGAAGGTGTGGCTACCGAAGCCATGCATATGTCGGTATGTAGCCGGGATTCCACGATCAGACATCAAGATGGTCACTTGATGAAGGGATTCTGGCGATAAGGACCAGAAATCCCAAACGGCATTAGGGTTTTTTCGATGCGTTTGAGGGTGACGCTTTTGAGTATGAATAAAGTCTGGAAACTTGATGGCATCTCTTATGAAAAACACTGGTGTGTTGTTTCCGACAAGATCATAGTTCCCGTCTTCGGTATAGAATTTCACTGCAAATCCACGTGGATCGCGAACGGAATCTGCAGAGCCGTTTTCACCTGCTACCGTGGAAAAACGTACAAAAAGCGGCGTTCGTTTTCCTACTTTGGAAAGGAATTTTGCCTTCGTGTATTTTGTAACATCCTTCGTTACTTCGAAGTACCCGTGTGCACCAGCACCTTTTGCGTGCACTACACGTTCAGGAACACGTTCCCGGTTGAAATGGGCGAGTTTTTCTAAAAGGTGTACATCTTGTATGAGGCTAGGTCCCCTTGAACCCGCAGTCATGGAATTCTGGTTATCTCCCACAGGAGCTCCCCAGCTAGTTGTAAGTTTATTATTAGTTGTCAAAATCCTTCACCTCAAATTGAAAAAAATATATTACACGCATAATGATAACAGTTATTAGACGAAAATCAATACTTTTTTATAATTATTATAAAGTAATAATATATATCTTTAAGTAATCTGTATATTTTACGTGACTGTTTATGGTTGATTGTGAATTTGCTATACTACTAGAAAACGTGATGATAGGAGTTGACTTGCGGTGAAGAAAAAGAATAAAAGTAATCCAAGACCTTTAAAGAATAATAGAGAAGAGAAGATATCATTGAAGGACCAATTAGAAAGCGATGTTTTCTCGAAATTAAAATCCATGAAGGACCAGCTTGTTCAAACAGAACAAAAACAAAAAGCAGAAGAAGCTGAAAGAAAAAAGGAAGAAAAGCGATTAAGGGAGAAGAACAAATCGTTTGAAGAACTGTTTGAAGAAAGTAGTCAAAATTGGAAGGAATTCAAGTGAGTTTGGCTGGGTGGGTTAATTGAAAAGGGAGAATGGTCTGTCTAGATAACCATTCTCTTTTTTGTTAGGAAAGAAAAAAAGCCATGACGAAGTAGACAGCTAAACATAACAGAGATCCTAGTAAAAATGGCCCGATGTGTAGTGTTGGCTTCTGTTGTTGTGGGGTGTAACGACCAGCCATGGAATCAAAAACAGCTGCTTCTGAATTTTTAGTGAAAATGTCTCCTGAGGAACTAGAGAAGAAGGCAAGGAAGACAAATGCAAGAGAGCCGAAAAACATGGTGCTTAAGAGGTTAAAGGCAAAATAGGTGGAGATTCCCAGTAAGATGCCAATTTCTACTGCAAGCACAATTATTAAAGTGATAAGGTATTTGACCATTATGTTTCCTCCTTTATACATAGTTATATTAATCTACGTATAAAAAATGGAATAAGTTTCAAAATTTTGATATAAATATCCGCCAAACACCGCTGTTGATTTCCACAAATGGCCTCGCTTACCGCGCGGAGACCTTGAGCCTCCTGATAACGCTTTAGGGGTCTCATCATCGCCGCTACTTTCCCGCAGGAGTCTTCGCTTTTTGCTTCAATCAACAGCTATGAGCCTTCAAAAACTTACCGTTTTTCTAAAACACAAAAAACAGCTTCCCTAAAAAGGAAGCTGTTTGATATTAATTACGATGTGAGTCGTAATTAGATCGTTTAACGAGTTCTTTGATGATTGTGTACTCTTGTTCTGAGAGTGTTTGTTTATTCATGGCATTGACGTTAGCTTCCAATTGTTCAATAGAGCTTGCACCAGGGATAACAGCTGCTACGGCAGGGTGTGCCAAACAATAGTGGAAGGCAGTTGCCTGAAGAGGATTATCACCAGTAATGTTCAATAGCTTTGGTAAGAGATTCTCCAATTCCTCGTGACTATAATCAAGAAAATCTTTACCTTTAAATTTGTTCCGTAGCTTATCAAGACCGTTGTCCGACAAGAGTCCTTTCGCTAATGGGCCTCGAGCTATTACACTAATCTTTTTTTCGTGAAGATAATCCAACCATTCTTCTGGACGTGTATCAAGCAGACTGTACTGCATCATTACCGAAACTATCGAGGAGTTTTCCACAAATCGTTTAATAACGTTCGGTCTAATGGAAGATATCCCGTATTCGCGGATGTACCCTTCTTTTTTTAACTCCTCAAATGCCTCGATTGTTTCTTCGGTTGGGTCGTCTATTGTTCCACCATGAAGCTGGTATAAATCGATGTAATCTGTTTGTAGGCGGCGCAGGCTATCTTTGACTGCTGATTGAATAAGCTGTTTTGAAGGGTCCCATTCCCAGCCTTCTTTTCCTTGCGTCCATTTGTTCCCAGCTTTTGTGGCAAGAACCACTTTGTCACGTTGCCCCTTTATAGCTTTTCCAACGAGTTCCTCATTTTGTCCAAAATCGTACAAATCAGCAGTATCTAAATAATTGATTCCTAAGTCAAGTGCTCTTTTTACGATATCTACCGCTTTAGTTTCTTCCGTACCAAGGGACATACAACCAAGTCCCAATTGGCTTACAAGTAGTTCTGAATTGCCAAGTCGATTTTTAGGTAACAAAAAAACGCCTCCTTTTCTTTATTTTACCGAAAAGGAGGGTTTTGCTACAAATCATTCATCTTTTAAGGCGTTGATCCATGTTTTGACATACACGTGATGAAGGGAATATTCCCTAAGCTTGTTGCGGATTTCCCATGCCTTACCTACTAATACGATATTGTTTGGACGGACATAGACCTTCAATTTGCTCCCTCCTAACCCTTGTATGGTAGAATGTATGAAGAAATGGATGACTACAGAACAAGGAGCGGTCAGATGAATCATTTAAAAGAAAAAACATTACATAGTGAAAAATTATTCTCAGGAAGAATTATCGATTTATATTTGGAGGATGTGGAACTTCCAAACGGTAAAACAAGTAAAAGAGAAATTATTAAACACCCAGGAGCAGTGGCGGTTATTGCTGTAACGGAAGAGAACAAAATCATTATGGTCCGCCAATACAGAAAAGCGATGGAACGTGTAATGGTGGAGATCCCTGCAGGTAAGCTAGAAAAAGGGGAAGAGCCGATTGTTACCGCAAAAAGGGAACTTCAGGAGGAAACTGGCTATACATGTGATGAATTGGAGCCGTTGATTTCTTTTTATACTTCACCTGGTTTTGCAGATGAATTGGTGCACTTATTCATTGCAAAAGGGTTGCGCAAAGACACGGTAGAACATCATCTAGATGAAGATGAGTTTGTAGATCTATTGGAAGTATCAATAGATGAAGCACGTGAACTTATCGAAAAGAAGGAAATTTTTGATGCGAAGACTGCTTATGCGGTGCAGTATTTGCAATTGCAAACATTGCTTCGAAAGTAGGGGACTTCCATGCAAGATTATTTTGTCGATTTACATATACATTTGGGCCGGACAGCAAGTGGTAAGCCAGTAAAAATTACAGCCTCCAATCAATTGACATTGGAGGCTGTTTTGGAAGAGGCTCGTTTTAAAAAAGGCTTAGACGTGGTCGGAGTTATCGATTGCCAGGTACCTGAAGTACTTATCAGTCTTCGTAATAGTATTGCAACTGGTGAGTTGGAGGAGCTCGTTGATGGCGGTGTACGGATGGGTGATATTACGTTGATTCTTGGTGCGGAAATCGAAATTTATGATGAGAACTGTCAGGGGTTAATACATGCACTCTGTTATATAAAGACAGTAGAGAAAATGGTGGAGTTCTCAAACTGGCTAAGCAAGCGAATGAAAAATGTCACATTGTCCACACAGCGAGTTTATGCAAATGCGGTTGATATTCAGCATGAAGTTCATCGATTAGATGGCCTTTTTATTCCGGCTCATGTTTTTACACCTTTTAAGAGTTTGTATGGCAAAGGAGTAAAAAAGAGTTTGTCTGAAGTATTCGATCCAGAGCTGATTGATGCAATCGAGCTAGGGTTAAGTGCGGACACGTCGATGGCGGGCCGATTAAGTGAGTTGGCCGGGTATGCGTTTCTTTCAAATTCTGATGCTCATTCTGTGGGGAAAATTGCTCGCGAGTATCAGAAGGTGCGCATGATGGAACCAAGTTTTGAGGAGTTGCGGCTTGCTCTGAAGGAAGTAGATGGGCGAAAAGTGGTGGCAAATTACGGTTTGAGTCCGCAGCTAGGAAAGTACTATACAACAGTTTGCGAAAAGTGCTTTACTCCTTTATTACAGGGGAAAGACATATGTACCAATTGTGACTACACCAAATTTGTTAAAGGTGTTTCAGATCGGATTGAAGAGCTGGCTGATAATGAAGACCCCTTGAGGCACCGCCCGCCATATATTCATCAGGTTCCTTTAGATTTCATACCAGGTATAGGCCCTAAAACTTTATCAAAGTTACGCGGAGTTTTTGGAACCGAGATGGGAATCCTGCATGAAGCAAATTACGACGAATTAGTGGAAGTTCTAGGAGAAAAAGTAGCTTCTCTGATAGTGGCTGCTCGAAGCGGAAAGTTGGCGTTTAAAGCTGGCGGTGGGGGCAGGTTTGGTAAGGTAAGTGATGAATAACGTGATTGGTTTCTACTTGGTTGTGGGGAGGGAGGACCCGAATGACTCCCTCATGAAGGGAAACACGAGGAACATTGTCCTCATAGAGTGTGAATGCCTCCCTCAAGAAGGGAAATGCATGGAACATTGTCCTCATAGAGTGTTAATGACTCCCTCATGAAAGGAAACACGAGGAACATTGTCCTCATAGAGTGTCAATGCCTCCCTCAAGAAGGGAAATGCATGGAACATTGTCCTCATAGAGTGTTAATGACTCCCTCATGAAAGGAAACACGAGGAACATTGTCTCCATAGAGCGCCAATGACTCCCTCAAGAGGGTAAATGCGTGAAACATCGTCCTCATAGAGGTCCAATGACTCCCTCAACAGGTAAAACACATGAAACATTGTCCTCATACACCGTAGATTCCACTTGTTCCCCTTGTTCCCCTCGCATAGACGCAATCCCCCTTTTTAAAATTCTAATTTTAAAAAAGTCATACTTCCATGCCTCTATCATACAATCTAGTAAGAGAGTGATAGGAGGAAGAGGGATGAAAAAACAGTCGCGGTTTACTATTTTACTAGGGCATATAAAAGAACACTCCTCTCTATATTTGTTTATAGTGGTACTTTTTTTTATGGGAGTAATCTTTGGGGCCATCGTGGTCAATAGCATGAACTTTTCACAAAAACAAGATCTGTTTGTCTATTTGAGCCGCTTCTTTGGTCAGGTGGAAGAAGGGCAGTTTGCAAGCTCGAAAGATATATTTTTCCAGAGTTATTTTCATAATATTAAATATGTTCTTCTCATGTGGGTACTCGGGATATCCATCATTGGACTTCCGGTTATTTTAATACTGCTGTTCTTAAAAGGAGTGGTAGTTGGATTTACTGTGGGGTTCTTAGTGAATCAACTTAGCTGGAAAGGGTTCCTGTTTTCCTTTGTGGCCATTCTTCCACAGAACATGATTGCCATTCCGGCGTACATTATTATCGGGACTTTATCAGTGGCCTTTTCCTTAAAAATGATCAGGCAGCAATTTTTAAAAAGAATACAAGAACCGTTTTTTCAACAGTTTATGAGGTACACGATGGCGATGGGGCTTATTTGCTTACTGCTTGTCGGTGCATCATTAATTGAAGCGCTGGCATCACCAGTATTCATGAAGTCAGTCATTTCTATATTGGAATAATAACTAGATGATAATTATTATCTTCTCTTATTTATAATCATTATTTTTTTTCTTTGACAGTTCCCTACGCTTTCGATAAAATAAAGTGGTATAGCGAGGGAGGGAACAAAATGGAAACTAGGATAGATCGCATAAAAAAGCTACTGCATTCCGCAAGCTATAAGCTAACTCCTCAGCGAGAGTCAACAGTCCGGGTCTTGCTGGAACATGAAGAGGACCATTTGAGCGCGGAAGATGTATACCTCCTCGTGAAAGAAAAGTCACCTGAAATTGGACTGGCTACTGTATACCGAACTTTGGAACTACTGACGGAATTGAAAATTGTCGATAAAATAAATTTTGGCGATGGAGTATCTCGGTATGATTTACGCCAAGAGGGCGCTAAGCATTTCCATCATCACTTAGTTTGTATAGAGTGTGGAGCCGTTGATGAAATTCAAGATGATCTCTTAGAAGATGTAGAGGCGATTGTAGAACGTGATTGGAACTTCAAAATTAAGGATCATCGTTTAACCTTTCATGGAGTTTGCCATCGATGCCAAGATTCGGAAGATCAAACTGAAGAAGAAAGTACATAAGCCTTTTCCGACGAACACGGAAAAGGTTTTTATTTTGTTTTAAAGGTATAATTGTGCTTGAATTTGTCATACCTTCTAATAAGACAAGTTTATTTGCTTAACTTGCATATTTGGAGGTAGTCTTTCATGAAGAAAATTATAGATTCATGCTATAATACATTTAAAGTATTTATATTATTCACCGGTTGTACGGTCTTATTTTACTATGGAATTATGTGGATTAATCAAGAGTATCAAAATTATCACCGCTATGACGAGCCTGAAGGGGCAGCGGTGAAAGTGACAAAAATGGTAGAAGAGAGGGATGAGGGCTGGGTGCAGCGCTTGGTTTTCTTTTATCATTACGGGGAGTAGAGGGTATTGCAGGATCAATTAAAAGATTTTATTCATTTTTTAGTAGTGGAAAAAGGCCTGGCATCAAACACTGTCGTTTCCTATGAGCGAGACTTGAAATCTTACATTTTGTATTTGAATAAGGTAGAGGAGATGTCATCGTTAGATGCGGTGACTCGGTCTACCATCATACAATTTTTAAAGTTTCTTACGGAAAATGGGAAATCATCCAAAACCATTGCCAGACATATTGCCTCCATACGCTCATTTCATCAATTTTTGCTTAGGGAAAAGGTCACAACTCAAGATCCTACCGTACATATTGACCGTCCTAAACAAGAACAAAAGCTTCCACAAGTGATGTCTTTAGAAGAGGTGCAAGCATTACTTGATTCGCCTGATACAGCCAAAGTATTCGGAATTCGCGATAAAGCCATGCTGGAACTATTGTATGCAACTGGTATGCGTGTCTCTGAGCTAATATCCCTAAATCTTAGTGATGTGCATTTAACAATGGGGTTCGTCCGATGTATTGGAAAGGGAAACAAGGAAAGAATCATTCCACTTGGATCAATGGCTCAAAATGCCATCACCAATTATATAGAAGAAAGTCGAAGCCAGCTGTTAAAGAAAAAGACCACTGATGCATTGTTTGTGAATCTTTATGGTAACCGTCTTACTAGACAGGGCTTCTGGAAAATATTAAAGAAGTTGACAAAGGAAGCAGGTATTGAAAAAGAGTTGACTCCTCATACATTGCGACATTCCTTTGCTACACATCTTTTGGAAAATGGGGCAGATCTTCGTGCCGTTCAAGAGATGCTAGGTCATGCGGATATTTCTACTACTCAAATATACACACATGTCACGAAGACCCGCATGAAGGATGTTTACTCGATGTTCCATCCAAGAGCTTAACAATAGATTCTTTTGCGGGAACAGTGGAAAGGGCTGTTCAAACTATCTGAACAGTCTTTTTTTATCATTTTAATTGCAACATTGAAAGCGCTTGTTTATACTGGAATAAGAGGTCAGACTTCTGACAAGTAGAAGTGTAGTCTTGTATGACTATCCTAGATAAAAAAGGGGAAAATACAAGAGGTAAAATCAGATCGAAAGTTTGTAGGAGGTTAAAAAATGAGTTCTTATACATATAAAAGAGTGTTTCTAGTAGTGATGGATTCTGTTGGAATCGGCGAAGCACCGGATGCTGAAAAGTTTGGTGATAAAGGCGCTGATACATTAGGGCATATTGCAGAACGCATGAACGGGCTGAACATGCCAAATATGGCCAAACTTGGTCTAAGTAATATTGAAGAAGTGGAAGGTGTCCCTAAGGCAGAAAAGCCTTTAGCTTATTTTACGAAAATGGAAGAAGCATCAAGTGGAAAAGATACAATGACAGGTCACTGGGAGATTATGGGTTTGCGTATTGATACACCATTCCGTGTCTTCCCTGATGGATTCCCAGATGAGCTAATTGGAGAGCTAGAAGAACGTACTGGCCGTAAAATCATCGGGAATATTCCTGCTAGTGGAACGGAAATTCTTGATCAACTTGGTCAGCAACACGTAGATTCAGGAGCATTGATTGTATATACTTCTGCTGATTCCGTTCTTCAAATTGCAGCGCATGAAGATGTTGTTCCTATTGAAGAGCTATATGACATTTGTAAAATTGCACGTGAATTAACGTTAGATGAAAAATACATGGTCGGTCGTATTATTGCACGCCCATTTATTGGAGAAGCAGGTAACTGGAAACGTACATCCAACCGTCATGACTACGCATTAAAACCATTTGAACGTACTGTTATGAATGAATTGAAAGATAGTGGATTTGATGTTATTTCCATCGGTAAGATTTCTGACATTTATGATGGTGAAGGGGTAACGGAATCACTACGCACCATCTCTAACATGGATGGAATGGACAAATTGGTTGAAACGACAACCATGGACTTTACTGGTATCAGTTTCTTGAACTTGGTTGATTTTGATGCAGTGTACGGTCACAGAAGAGATCCAGAAGGGTATGGGAAAGCTTTGGAAGAGTATGATGCACGCCTTCCTGAAGTCTTTGCCAATTTAAAAGAGGATGATCTTTTGATTATTACCGCTGACCACGGCAATGACCCAACAGCGCCTGGAACAGATCACACGAGAGAATATGTGCCATTATTAGCGTACTCCCCTAAACATAAAGAAGGTAAACAGTTAGACATCCGTAAAACTTTTGCTGATATCGGCGCTACAATTGCGGACAACTTTAATACAAGAATGCCTAAGCACGGAAAAAGCTTTTTACAAGATTTAAACTAGGAGGAACCTACAAATGAATTTAGAAGCTATCAAAAAATCAGCTGAATATATTAATGCCAAATTATCAAATAAACCAGAAATCGGCCTAATCCTTGGGTCTGGTCTAGGTGTGTTAGCAGAAGAGATTCAAAATCCTGTCGTGATTCCTTACGCAGAGATTCCTGAGTTCCCAGTATCCACTGTCGAAGGTCATGCTGGCCAGCTTGTAATTGGTGAACTGGAAGGAAAAACTGTTATCGCGATGCAAGGTCGTTTTCATTTCTATGAAGGTTATGCAATGGAGAAAGTAACGTTCCCAGTTCGCGTGATGAAATATATTGGTGTGGAAAAATTAATCGTAACGAATGCTGCCGGTGGAGTGAATGAAAGCTTCGAAGCGGGAGATTTAATGATTCTTACTGATCACATCAACAATATGGGGACTAACCCGCTTATTGGACCGAACAATAATGAGCTTGGCGCGCGCTTCCCGGACATGTCAGAACCATATTGCAAAAATCTTCGCAAATTGGCTAAAGACGTTGCTGCAGAAATCGGCTTAAAGGTTCAAGAGGGAGTATACGTAGGCAACACAGGTCCTTCTTATGAAACTCCTGCAGAAGTTAGAATGCTTCGCACACTAGGTGGAGACGCAGTTGGAATGTCCACTGTACCAGAAGTCATCGTTGCCCGTCATAGTGGAATGAAAGTACTTGGAATTTCTTGCATCTCCAACATGGCTGCAGGAATCCTTGACCAGCCATTAACACACGACGAAGTAATGGAAACAACCGAAATGGTAAAAGCAAACTTCCTACAATTCGTAAAAACAATCGTTAAAGGTATGTAAAAAAAAATACATTAGCTGTTGATTGTAGCAATGGGCTAAGACTCCGGTTGGAAGTAGCGGTAGACTTGAGACCCCGCAGCGCAGCGAGGAGGCTCAAGCACCGCCCCGCGGAAAGTGAAGCCTGGTGCGGAAATCAACAGCGGAGTTTTAAGGCATTTATTTTATAGAAAATAGAGGTGTTTCGGCATGAGAATGGTAGACCTTATTCAAAAGAAACGTGACGGAAAAGAACTAACAACAGAGGAAATCCAATTCATCGTAACAGGATTCACAGACGGATCCATTCCTGACTATCAAATGAGCGCTTTCTCCATGGCTATCTTCTTCCAAGGAATGAGTGACCAAGAACGTGCAGACCTTACCATGGCAATGGTACACTCTGGTGACACTATCGACCTATCTGCTATTGAAGGTATCAAAGTTGATAAGCACAGTACAGGCGGCGTTGGCGACACGACTACATTGGTACTTGCACCACTAGTTGCGGCTGTTGGTGTTCCTGTTGCCAAAATGAGTGGACGTGGCCTTGGTCATACTGGTGGGACAATTGATAAACTTGAATCTGTACCAGGCTTCCACGTGGAAATCGACAACCAAGAATTCATCGACTACGTAAACAAAAATAAAGTGGCCGTTATCGGACAAAGTGGGAATTTAACACCTGCAGACAAGAAACTTTATGCATTGCGTGATGTAACAGCTACCGTTAACAGCATTCCTTTAATTGCAAGTTCTATCATGAGCAAAAAGATTGCCGCGGGTGCAGATGCAATTGTTTTGGACGTAAAAACAGGTGCCGGCGCATTTATGAAAGATTTGGATGAAGCGAAAAAACTTGCAAAAGCAATGGTGGATATCGGAAACAATGTGGGACGCAGAACAATGGCTGTTATTTCTGATATGAGTCAGCCACTTGGTTTTGCGATTGGTAATGCTTTGGAAATCAAAGAAGCGATCGACACATTACGTGGTGAAGGTCCAAAGGATTTAGAAGAGCTATGCCTAGAGTTAGGTAGCTACATGGTTCTTTTAGCGGAAAAAGCATCTACCCTGGAAGAAGCTCGCGGTATGCTGGAAGAAGTTATTCGTTCTGGAGCTGCAATTGAAACCTTAAAAACCTTCTTGGAAGCACAAGGTGGAGACGCGTCAGTTGTAGATAACCCGGAGAAATTACCGCAAGCAAAGCATGTTGTGGAGCTTGAAGCAAAAGAAGCTGGAGTAGTATCTGAGATTGTGGCTGATTCTGTTGGAACTGCAGCTATGTTACTTGGTGCTGGCCGCGCAACAAAAGACTCTGAAATCGATCTTGCAGTAGGAATTGTTCTACGCAAAAAGATTGGTGACAAAGTGGAAGCCGGCGAATCTCTTGCAACGATCCACAGTAACCAAGAAGATTTAACGAAAGTAAAAGAAGCGTTGTATGAAAGCATTAAAGTGGTAATTGGCGACGTAAAGGTTCCACCACTTGTTTATGATACGATTTCTGAATAATAGTGAATACTGTTGAGAGCAGCCCTGCCGTTTTGGTGGGGCTGTTTTTTATTGTTTAGGTCGTTATGATGACCTCGGTGACGAGAAAAAAGGAGGAGAGAAGTCTTCATCCCCGTTATGAAGTCCTGAGTGACGAGGAAAAAAGATGAGAGAAGTCCTCATTCGTCAGAGGATAAAGAGCAAAGGCAAGGTCCTGCCAATATTTCAAAGTATCTTGGCCCTGTAGCAGTTACCAGATGTTAAGCGCTTTTTTATTTTCTTAAAATTATTTCCCTCCATTACCAATACTTAGTATAAAACTTAACTTTTTGGAAAAAATGTGAAGTAGGAATATGAATGGAGGTCTAAGGATGAAAAAGTTAACCATCGCAATAATTGCAATTGCTTTTGCTTTTTCCGCATTTAGTCCTGTTGCAGGGGCGGAAGAAAAAAGTGTTCAACTTACTGAAAATGCTAGATCTGCTATATTGATTGAACGCGACACGGGTCAAGTGCTGTATGAAAAAAACGGACACGAAAAATTGCCTCCGGCGAGTATGACAAAAATCATGACAATGCTCTTAATAATGGAAGCTATTGATAAAGGTGAACTTACGTGGGATGAAAAAATCAGGACAAGTGAATATGCAGCCTCTATGGGAGGATCGCAAATCTTCCTTGAACCTGGTGAAGAAATGACGACAGATGAAATGCTTCGCGGTATTGCAATTGCATCCGGTAATGATGCTTCTGTCGCTATGGCAGAGCGTATCGCGGGATCTGAAGCTGCATTTGTAGACAGAATGAATGCTAAAACAAAAGATCTTGGATTAGAAAACACACTATTCCAAAACCCAACAGGCTTACCGGCAAAAGATCATTACAGCACGGCAAATGACATGGCGGTAATGGCAAAAGAACTATTGAAATATGAAGGCATCACCAAATATACAGGTCAATATGAAGACTATCTCCGACAAGATTCCGAAAAGAAATTCTGGTTGGTGAATACAAATAAACTAGTCAGATTCTATCCTGGAGTAGATGGAGTGAAAACAGGATTTACTCAAGAAGCAAAATACTGTTTAACCGCTACTGCCAAGAAAGACAACATGCGAGTAATTGCAGTTGTATTTGGTGCACCGACACCAAAAGACAGGAATGCTCAGATCACGAACATGCTGGATTTTGCATTCAGTCAGTACAAAACACACCCGATGTATGAACGAAACGTAACCGTAGGTAGGGTGGAAATCAGTAAAGGTTCTGAAAAAGAAGTAGATGCTGTGACAAGCGAACCGATCTCTGTACTCACGAAAAAAGGTGAGAATACCGATGACGTGGAGAAAGAAATCACGGTAGATGAAAATGTGAAGGCGCCAGTTAAAAAAGGAGACAAAGTAGGTAAGATTGTCCTTAAAAAAGGTGGAAAGGTTCTTTCTGAAAGTGACCTTGTAGCTGCAAAAGACAGTAACGAAGCAAGCTGGTGGCAACTCTTCAAACGTTCTATGGGGCACTTTTCCAAGTTAGGATAATTTTGAATTCCCACAAATATAGAACATGTTTTTTTAGCGAATAAACACTAGTTTTGTCTGTAGGCAGGAAAACGGAAATAGAATAGAGAAATTGACTCACTGAACAAAGTTTCCACAAGGGGGAAAGTGCAGTGAGTCTTACCGTTGATTTGGAAGTCAAACAAAATGTTCTTTGTGTACGTTTAGCAGGTGAATTGGATCACCATACAGCTGAAAATTTACGTAACCAAGCTACAGCTATAATTGAAAAACATCAGATCACTCATATTATTTTAAATTTGGAACAGTTGTCCTTCATGGATAGCTCAGGACTCGGTGTCATATTGGGTCGCTATAAACAAATTAAAAATAATGGGGGAGAAATGGTGGTTTGTTCTATTTCACCTGCTGTTAAGCGTTTGTTTGAAATGTCCGGGCTATTTAAAATTATCCGTTTAGAAGAAAGTGAAGAAAACGCCCTGCAAAAATTGGGGGTGGCATAATGAAAAATCACATGAACCTTCAATTTTCTGCCCTAAGCCAAAATGAATCGTTCGCAAGGGTAACAGTAGCGGCTTTCATCATGCAATTGGACCCGACCATGGATGAGTTGACTGAGATCAAAACAGTCGTTTCAGAAGCAGTGACAAATGCTATTATTCATGGTTATGACAATGACCCTAATGCCACTGTTTACATTTCTGTCGAACTAGAAGACGGAGCTGTCCATATCACCATCAAGGATGAAGGTATGGGAATTGATGATGTAGAGGAAGCTAGACAGCCGTTATATACTACTAAGCCTGAGCTCGAGCGTTCTGGTATGGGGTTTACCATCATGGAAAACTTTATGGATTATGTAGAAATTCATTCATCTAGAGAAACAGGCACCTCAATCCGTATGACCAAGTATTTAGCTAAGAGCAAAGCGCTTTGTAATTAAGGAGCTAAGCCTATGGATGTTGAGGTCAAGAACCAAACACAAACATACCTAAAAGATCATGAAGTGAAAGAACTGATAAAAAGAAGTCAATCTGGCGAACAAGAAGCGCGAGATACGATAGTGCAAAAGAATATGAGGCTTGTCTGGTCGGTGGTTCAACGCTTTATGAACAGAGGCTATGAGCCGGACGACCTGTTTCAGATAGGCTGCATCGGCCTTTTAAAATCAGTCGATAAGTTTGACCTTTCCTATGACGTAAAATTTTCCACCTACGCCGTTCCCATGATCATTGGAGAAATTCAGCGATTCATCAGGGATGACGGAAGTGTGAAGGTTAGCCGCTCGTTGAAGGAAGTAGCAAACAAGATCAGAAAAGCGAAAGATGAGTTATCCAAAAGATATGGTAGAGTGCCGACCATCAATGAAATAGCGGAATTCTTGGAGATCACAGCGGAAGAAGTGGTGCTAGCACAAGAAGCTGCACGCGCACCTTCCTCTATCCATGAAACCGTCTATGAAAATGATGGGGACCCTATAACGCTATTGGATCAAATCGCTGATCATTCTGAGCATCGCTGGTTTGATAAGATTGCCTTAAAAGAGGCTATTGAAGAGCTGGATGAACGAGAAAAGCTAATTGTGTATCTGCGTTACTATAAAGACCAGACTCAAACCGAAGTTGCCCAGCGTCTTGGTATATCCCAGGTGCAGGTAAGCCGATTGGAAAAGAAAATATTGCAACAAATGAAAGACCGTATGGATGAATGATGTCCGTACGGTTTTTTCTTGTGGAGCAAACGTGGTAATTCTTGGTGTTCTTTTTTCCTTTGCATGGTAATTCTCCCGCTAATCCATACTACATATACAATATCTTTTGGCAGGATGTGTTTGGAAGATGGATAAATCGCTATATGTTCGCCTTCGTCATCGTATTCAAGCTCGTCCCAATCAAATGATAAAAATAGAAGATATAGCCCAGTTAGTTGCAGATAAAGAAATTTTGGACAAGGTACGGAATATTTCTATACATCAAATAAACATGAGTGATAAGTCCATCGTCGTGTTAGATGTAATGCGGTTGATTAAAGAGATTAGAAAAGTGGATGGAGAAGTGGATATTCAGACTTTTGGACCTGCTCAGACCATTGTGGAGATTGTATATAAGAAAAAACGATTCCGTCCAATGTTTTTTGTCGGTGTTTGGCTCTTGCTTTTTCTAGGTGCAGCACTCGCCATCATGAATTTTCATGAAGATGTTAGCATGCGAATTGTTCATCAGAAGATTTTCAAAACCATCACTGGCCTTGAGGATGACAAACCGCTTCTACTTCAGATTCCCTATTCCATTGGTTTGGGTTTGGGAATGATCTTGTTTTTTAATCATGTTTTCCGTAAACGGATTAATGAAGAGCCAAGCCCCCTCGAAGTGGAAATGTTCAACTATCAACAGGACCTTGATCAATATGTAATTATGCATGAAAACAAGGAGAGCTCGAAGAAAATTGATGACGATTAATATCGTATTTGTTGTATTTCTCGGTTTGGCTGGGGGGCTTGCTGTTGGATCTGGCTTTGTTGCGTTTCTTGCGGTGCTGGGGATTATTCCAAGGTTGACCCAATTGACCAAAACAACAAAGTTTGTGTATGGCTATGAATGGGGAGTAATTGGGGGCGCGTTGTTTGGAAGTTGGATCAGTTTAAACAGTGTGACTTTTCATCTTCCTTCCATTCTTGCGATACCAATTGGGTTGTTTTGTGGGGTGTTTGTAGGTTTACTGGCTGCAGCTTTGACGGAAGTATTGAATGTGTTGCCGATTCTGGCAAAAAGAATCGGGGTGGATGGTCAGATGGCAATTCTTTTAATGGCCATTGTATTCGGAAAAATAATTGGATCATTATATCACTGGCTAGTGTTTGTCAATTTGTAGGAGGCAGGACAATCATGAGTGAAAAGCTTAAGGATAATTATAAAAATAACATAAAAAAATATCAGCCTAAAACACCTTACGTTATTAATTGTGTGAAGGCTTTTCTTGTAGGAGGGCTAATTTGTTTAATTGGCCAAGGTATTCAGAATTTTTACATGAAGGTGTTTGACTTCTCTGAAAAAAATGTAGGAAACCCAACTGTTGCTACTCTTATTCTAATATCTGCCTTGCTAACAGGTCTTGGCATTTACGATAAACTTGGGCAATTTGCTGGAGCTGGTTCTGCAGTACCTGTAACTGGCTTTGCAAATTCCATGACAAGCGCAGCAATGGAACATAGAAGTGAAGGCATAGTCCTTGGAGTGGCGACAAATATGTTTAAGCTTGCAGGCAGTGTGATTGTTTTTGGAGTGGTGGCTGCTTATGTGGTAGGCATGATCAGATATCTATTAAATATGAGCTTTACTGGTTAGGGGGTAAAAGTAGTGCGACTCACTGGAAAACAAAGTTGGGTATTCGAACAACCAATCTATATCAACTCAACTGGGACCGTCGTTGGACCTAAAGAAGCGGAAGGACCGCTTGGTTCCTTGTTTGATAAAACATATGATGAGCTCCACTGCGGGGAGGAAAATTGGGAGCTTGCAGAAAGAAGATTGATGGAACATTCCGTTCAAACATGTCTTAATAAAGTGAATTTGGAATATAAGGACATTGACTTTTTCCTTGCCGGAGATTTACTCAATCAAAATGTAACGGCTAATTATGTGGCCAGGCATCATCAAATTCCATTTTTATGTATGTTTGGTGCATGTTCTACTTCGATGGAAACATTGGCAGTCGGTGCAGCGCTTGTGGACGGTGGCTTTGCAAACAGGGTACTTGCCTCGACTAGCAGCCATAATGCCACTGCAGAAAGGCAGTTCCGCTATCCGACTGAATATGGCGGGCAAAAACCGGATTCTGCAACCTTTACTGTAACAGGATCCGGAACTGCGCTAGTCAGCAAAGAGCCAAGCCCAATACGCATTACCTCAGCGACCATTGGAAGGGTCATGGATCTTGGCATCACAGACCCATTTGATATGGGTTCTGCCATGGCACCTGCTGCAGCTGATACTATTCAAGCACATTTTGAAGATCTAAATGTCAATCCTGATACTTATGACTTGATTGTGACAGGGGACTTATCTGGTGTAGGAAGTCCTATTCTCAAAGAACTTCTAAAAGAAGAAGGCTATGATATAACGGTGAAGCATAGTGATTGCGGGTTGATGATTTTCAGGCCAGATCAGGAGGTTTTTGCCGGGGGAAGCGGTTGTGGATGTTGTGCAGTTGTAACCTATGCCCATCTGATTAATGAGCTTATGACTGGAATGATGAAGAAAGTTCTTGTAGTTGCAACTGGAGCATTGCTAAGCCCTACGATGATACAACAAAAGGAATCGATTCCAACGATCGCACATGGAGTGGTATTAGAGAGGGTGGATCCATAATGGAATATCTAATCGCATTTGTAGTCGGAGGATTAATTTGTGTAATTGGACAATTATTATTGGATTTTGCCAAGCTTACACCTGCGCATGTGATGAGTACGTTTGTTGTAGCTGGAGCAATCCTGGACGGTTTTGGGATATACGATAAGCTGATTGACTTTGCTGGTGCAGGCGCAACCGTTCCAATTACGAGCTTTGGTCATTCGTTATTACATGGTGCCATGCACCAGTCAGAGAAACATGGCTTTATCGGGATTGGGATGGGGATATTTGAATTAACCTCTGCGGGAATTTCAGCTGCCATTCTGTTCGCTTTTATCGCCGCACTTATCTTTAAACCGAAAGGGTAGATAGATGTGATTACAAAACGGGTCATCTTAATAACGGATGGAGATGTATATGCCAAGAAGACGATACAGCTTGTTGCTAAACATTATGGTGGCAGATGTATTTCCGCTTCCTTTGGAAATCCTACCCTGTTAAGTGGGGAGGAGTTAGTAAAGCTGATATTGCAGGCGAAAAGTGAACCCGTTTTTGTAATGTTTGATGATAGTGGCTTTCTTGGAGAGGGGGCAGGAGAACGGGCTCTCCGTTATGTTGCCACCCATGAACAAATTGAAGTCTTAGGAGTAATCGCGGTTGCTTCTAAAACCCATCAATCGGAATGGACAAAAGTGCACCTGACAGTTGATCGTGATTTGGAAGTCTCCTCTTATGGAGTTGACAAAAGTGGAATACAGGAAATGGATATTGGAAGAATAAATGGAGATACCGTGTATTGTTTAGATGAATTGCATTTTCCTCTTATTGTCGGAATTGGCGATATAGGCAAGATGGCAAGGCGAGATGATGTAAAACGAGGAGCTCCCATTACCAGCAAAGCGGTCGAAATCATTTTAGAGAGGAATGGGTATGATGTCTCACAATGGAATGGAAAAAGTACCGATATCACCGAAGCTGACGATTAATGAGAAATTTTTCAAAGACGAGGTTGGGTTAAATGTCAGCTTTGACCTTGGCGTAAGGAAGTTCACCATTCTTGGAAAAGAGTTGAACCTCTATTATGTAAATGGTCTTTGTGACACAATGTTTATCATCGAACTTATGGAAGAATTGCTTCATATCAATGACTTTGAAAAAAAGACTTACAAAGTAAAAGAGATTGTAAACAATCGTTTGGTCAATCAGCAAGTGAACAATATTGAGTATATGGATGAAGTGGTCGACCAAGTGCTTAGCGGACTCGTAGTCATTTTACTTGAAGGCGAAGACAGCGGCTTTGTCATTGATACTCGTGCATACCCGGGAAGAAGTCCAGAAGAGCCTGACACAGAGAAAGTGGTCAGGGGAGCTAGGGATGGGTATGTTGAAAATATTATTGTGAACACGGCCTTAACACGAAGAAGGATAAGAGATGAGAGGCTTCGCTATGAAATTTTCCAAGTAGGCGAACGATCAAAAACAGACATTTGTCTTGCGTACATAAAAGATGTAGCAGACCCTGATTTGGTAGATATAGTTCGTAAAGAAACGAAAAATATTGATATTGACGGGCTTACCATGGCAGATAAAACGGTAGAAGAGTTTATTGTAAAACAAGGCTATAATCCATTCCCGCTCGTACGTTACACAGAGAGGCCTGATATTGCAGCGACTCACCTGTTGGAAGGCCATGTCATTGTGATGGTAGATACGTCCCCAAGTGTCATCATCACCCCGACTACATTCTTCCACCATGTGCAACATGTAGAGGAATACAGGCAGTCTCCAGCTGTAGGTACCTTTGTCCGCTGGGTTCGCTTTTGCGGTATCTTTGCTTCTTTGTTCCTTTTGCCGCTTTGGTTCTTAATGATTTTAGAACCAAGTCTACTTCCTGAACAGATTAGTTTTATAGGACCAAATGAAGAGTCTAATATTCCTGTGGTATTTCAAATATTTCTTGCTGATATCGGGGTGGAGTTTCTAAGACTGGCAGCAATTCACACACCAACCGCGCTATCCACTGCGATGGGTTTAATTGCCGCCGTTTTGATTGGGCAAATTGCTATTGATGTCGGACTTTTCGTACCTGAGGTTATCCTATACGTTGCGGTAGCAGCTATTGGTTCGTTTACAACCCCAAGTTATGAACTTAGTGTCGCCAATAAAATAATGCGATTGGCTCTTTTAGCACTGGTTGCTTTATTCCACGTACCAGGACTGGTTGTCGGGATCACATTATTAATATTATTCCTTGCAGGAACTCGTTCGTTAAATACGCCTTACTTATGGCCATTCATTCCATTCAGTCCAAAAGCATTGCTAATGATCCTAGTAAGAAGAAGTACACCGGGTGCAAAAATTCGTCCGAGTATCGTTCATCCAAGAAATCGTTTTAGGCAACCTCAATAACAAACTAGTAAGAATATTCGCTTGATAGAGGCATTCATGTGTGGTAAAGTTTAGTTTAATCAAGTACAGAATGAAAGAGTTTGTAGGCAGCTAAAGATTCTGTTTAGCTGTCTTTTGCTTAAATTTTTTAATCAGGGCTAGAACACATCCACAATCCTCTAATAGAGAATATGGTATTAAATAGAGTTACTTATAAACTAACTGCGCGAGGGGAAACGGCATATGTATTTTCATGGAACTAGTAAAGTAAACGCAAAAGGACACTTAGAAATAGGAGGAGTCGACACAATTACACTTGCAGGCGATTATGGCACTCCACTATATGTTTATGATGTAGCACTAATTCGAGAGCGTGCACGAGATTTTCAAACCACTTTCAAAAATCTTGGTGTCAAAGCACAGGTGGCATATGCAAGCAAAGCATTTTCTTCTGTTGCTATGTTTCAGCTTATAAAAGAAGAAGGGTTGTCTCTAGATGTAGTATCTGGTGGCGAGCTTTATACGGCACTCGTTGCGGATTTTCCTGTAGATCGCATCCACTTTCATGGCAACAACAAAAGTGTAGAAGAGCTTGAAATGGCTGTGGAGAAGAAAATTGGTTGTGTTGTTGTAGATAACTTTTTGGAATTGACATTGCTACAGGATATATGTGAAAAGCATGATTATACTATGCCAATCTTGCTTCGTGTTACACCGGGAATCAACGCACATACACATGACTATATTTTGACAGGCCAAGAGGATTCCAAATTTGGGTTTGACTTGCAAAGCGGTCAGGCGCACAAAGCAATGAAGATTGCTTCTAATGCGACTCATTTGGACTTGCTGGGAATTCATTGTCATATTGGTTCTCAAATCTTTGAAACAACAGGATTCAAACTTGCAGCAGGCAAACTGTTTGAAACGTTAAATGAATGGAACGATAAAGATGGATTCGAAGCACGCGTAGTAAACCTTGGCGGTGGATTTGGAATTCGATACACGGAAGAAGACAATCCCCTACCTGCATCTGTTTACGTTGAAGAAATTATCACCGATGTTAAATCCTTTGTAAAAGATCATGGATTAAAAATGCCGGAAATATGGATTGAACCCGGCCGTTCATTAGTTGGAGATGCGGGGACGACCATCTATTCTGTCGGCTCCAAAAAAGAGATTCCTAATATTAGGCATTATTTGGCCATCGATGGCGGAATGACGGATAATATCCGTCCGGCGTTGTATCAGGCAAAATACGAAGCAGTACTTGCGAACAGAGTGGAAGACGAAGCAGATGACAAGGTTTCCATAGCAGGAAAATGCTGCGAATCTGGTGACATGTTGATTTGGGACCTTCCGTTACCAAAAGCTAATCATGAAGACTATTTGGCAGTATTCTGTACCGGAGCATATGGGTATGCAATGGCAAACAACTATAACCGAATCACCAAACCGGCAGTTGTATTTGTAGAAGACGGCGAAGCTCAACTCGTCATCCGCAGAGAAACCTTTGAAGACTTGGTAAGATTGGATTTGCCTTTCCAAGCAAAAACCAAGCTAACGAAATAAGCCCATTCCAACAAAAGCTCACCCTTTTAAATAAGGGTGGGCTTTTTTTAGAGGTAAGAAATATTAAACAATATTGATTTCCGTTCCAGGCGCTCCGCTTGCCTGCGTGCGGTTCGTGAGCCTCCTCACTCCGTTGCGGGGTCTCACCTGTCCCTTCCTCCCGCGGGCGTCTATGCACCTTCCACTCCAATCAACAGCGGTTACTATGAGGTCTGCTAACGAAATAGCAGCTTGACCGGCCGTCTGACTTCCTTTTCCTACTATAATCATGTATGATAATAACTGGTTCATTTTAATTTTATATACAAGGAGATGTTCATAATGGCAAAAACAGGATACATACTTATGGAAAACGGAGAAAAAATCGAATTCGAACTTTACCCAAACGAAGCTCCTAACACAGTTGCAAACTTTGAAAAATTAGCAAACGAAGGATTCTACAACGGTGTGACATTCCACCGCGTTATCCCTGGTTTCGTTAGCCAAGGTGGAGACCCAACTGGTACAGGTGCAGGCGGTAGCGGCACTACAATCAAATGTGAAACAGAAGGTAACCCACATAAGCATGAAGCAGGAAGCCTTTCTATGGCTCACGCTGGAAGAGATACTGGTTCTAGCCAATTCTTCATCGTACACCAGCCACAACCTCACTTAAACGGTGTTCATACTGTTTTTGGTAAAGTGACTTCTGGACTTGAAACAGCTAGAAACATGAAAAATGGCGACGTTATGGAGAAAGTAGAAGTAACTGACGCTGAATAATAGTTTTAAAAGCGGGAGCAGAGATGCTCTCTCTTTTTTTACAAGAAAAGAAAGCAGGTAGCTACCATGAATAAAAAGAATTTGATCTTACTAGGCGTGTTGCTGGCAATGTCCCTAGTCTGGGGCATCATTTACTGGTTTTTCATCGTTTAACAAACCTATCTGAAACTTTAAATTTTACTTATCAGGAAGATATGCTAAAATAATAACGGTATACAACTACATATGAATGTCCTTCGGGGGTGGGTGAAATTCCCTACCGGCGGTGATGAAGCATTATGTTTCTTAGTCCGTGACCCGGTTTTCTTGTAAAAGAAAAGCGGTGGATCTGGTGTAACTCCAGGGCCGACAGTGAAAGTCTGGATGGGAGAAGGATTATAGATTGCAAGCAGTGAAAAATTTATTTATGACACTGTTTATTTTCCTATACGCAATTTTAATCCACTCAAACCTCTAAGGCGATATGCTTAGAGGTTTTTATTATTTTTTGATGTATTTAGGAGGGGATTAGTTTTGGAAGATCAGTATTATATGAAATTTGCTATTGATCTAGCCAAGCGTGCAACAGGTCAAACCTCTCCAAACCCGGTGGTAGGTTGTGTGGTAGTGAAAGAAGGAGAAATTGTAGGCTTTGGGGCACACTTGCGAGCAGGAGAGGCTCATGCAGAAGTCAATGCCATTCAAATGGCAGGAGAAGAAAAAACAAGAGAGTCAACGGTTTATGTAACACTAGAACCTTGCAGTCATTTTGGGAAAACGCCTCCCTGCTCAGATCTGCTCATTCAATCACAGGTTAGTAGGGTAGTTATAGCATCAACAGATCCAAACCCATTGGTTGCAGGAAAAGGAATTGCAAAGCTTCGCAAGGCAGGGATAGAAGTGGAAGTTGGTGTATGTGCGGATGAAGCTCTGGCCTTGAATCAAGTTTTCTTCCATCATATAAAAACAGGGAAACCATTTATTACATTGAAAACGGCTGCCAGCCTAGATGGAAAAACCGCCACTCACACTAATGAGAGTAAGTGGGTTACTGGACCTGATGCACGCATGGATGTACATCAATATCGTCATCAACATGATGCGATCCTAGTGGGAGTGGGGACGGTGCTTGCAGATAACCCAAGTTTAGACACTAGACTCCCAAATGGCGGTAAAAACCCGATAAGAGTCATCCTGGATTCTCATCTTAGAACTCCTTTGGACTCTAAAGTGGTTACAGATGGCAAGGCGCCTACCTGGATCATTACCGGCTCCAAACCGGATAATGAGAAAATGGCTATCTTAGAGGGACGAGAAGGAGTGAGGGTCTATTCACTTCCGATGGAAAAGGTAGAGGTCCACGCTCTTCTTTCGTTGCTTGGGGAGGAAGGAATCACCTCTTTATTCGTAGAAGGGGGAGCGACAGTAAATGGCAGTTTTTTGAAAAATAATGCCATTCAGCAAGTAATAACATATATCGCTCCTAAATTGATAGGTGGTAAAGATGCTCCTACAGTTATTGGCGGGGAAGGCTTTGCAACAATGGACGAAGTGATGGAACTTGAAATAAAAGAGGTTACCAGAATTGGCCCCGACCTAAAAATTATTTCTACACCTAAAGTAGATAAACGGAGGTGAGCACTTGTTTACAGGGATCATTGAAGAAATAGGAACAATTAAACAAATCATTCGAGGCGATCAAGCAATTATTCTAGAGATAGAAGCCAAGAAAGTGTTAGAAGATGTAAAGCTGGGAGACAGTATAGCAGTGAATGGTGTCTGCCTAACGGTTACAAGTTTTACTGAAAACCGGTTTACAGTAGATGTTATGCCTGAAACGATACGTGCAACTTCGTTAAAGACATTAAACGCCGGCTCCGGGGTAAACCTTGAAAGAGCGATGATTGCCAATGGCAGATTCGGAGGGCACTTTGTCAGCGGTCATGTTGACGGAACAGGGACCATTCAAGATAAGAAGAGAATGGGCAACGCGGTCTACTATACTATCACGGTTGAAAATGAATTATCTCGTTATTTAATGCTCAAGGGGTCGGTAACCGTAGATGGTACAAGCCTGACTATATTTGGAGTGACAGATAATAGCTTTACTATCTCTCTTATTCCCCACACCTTGAATGAAACAATTCTTGGTGGAAAAGGTAAAGGTGATACCGTCAATATTGAAGTGGACATGTTGGCAAAATATATGGAGCATCTGTTAAAACAACAGAACGGAACTCCTTCCCATAAATCTAGTATGTCGGCATCATTTTTAGAAGAGCATGGATTTAAATAAGGTGGGTGAGAACGATGAGTGAAGTATTTAATACAATAGAAGAAGCATTGGAAGATTTGCAACAGGGCAAAGTTATCATTGTTTGTGATGATGAAGATAGAGAGAACGAGGGAGATTTTGTGGCTCTTGCTGAAAAGACAACTCCCGCTGTTGTGAATTTTATGGCCACACATGGTCGTGGATTAATTTGTGTTCCTGTTCAAGAAGAGTTGGCTGAGAAACTGGATCTCGTGCCAATGGTCAATCATAATACAGATTCACATGGCACTGCTTTTACTGTCAGCATCGACCATAAATCCACAACGACTGGCATTTCTGCATTTGAGCGTTCTACGACCATTTTGGAGCTTTTATCTCCGGCATCAAAAGCAGGAGACTTCAAACGTCCAGGACATATTTTTCCGCTTGTAGCTAAAAAAGGCGGGGTGTTAAGAAGAGCAGGTCATACAGAGGCAGCGGTGGATTTAGCTTTAATGAGCGGCTCTTATCCAGCTGGTGTCATTTGTGAAATTATGAATGAAGACGGCTCCATGGCACGTGTGCCAGAGCTAAGAAAAATTGCCGACAAATTTGATTTGAAGATGATTACCATCAAAGATATGATTCAGTATCGTAATCGAAAAGATAAACTCGTTCAACGGGAAGTAGAAATAAAGCTCCCGACTGAATTCGGTGATTTCCGAGCTATCGGTTACTCAAATGTGGTGGATGGAAAAGAACATGTAGCATTAGTAAAAGGAGATATCGACTCTGCTTCTTCAACCCTTGTACGTGTTCACTCTGAATGCTTAACAGGAGATGTGTTCGGATCTAATAGATGTGATTGTGGCCCGCAACTTCATGCTGCACTGGCTCAGATTGAAAAGGAAGGCAATGGAGTGCTTCTATATATGAGACAAGAAGGGCGGGGCATTGGCTTACTTAATAAGATGCGCGCCTATAAGTTACAGGAAGAAGGGTACGACACGGTAGAAGCCAATGAGAAACTGGGCTTTGGTGCAGATTTGCGCGATTACGGTATTGGGGCACAAATCTTAAGAGACCTTGGTGTATCCAAAATGAAGCTTCTGACAAACAATCCTCGAAAAATTGCAGGGTTAAAGGGCTATGAACTGGAAGTTGTGGACCGCGTCCCACTTCAAATGCCTACCAAAGAAGCTAATGAAAGTTATCTAAAAACCAAGCATTCAAAATTAGGACATATGTTGCATTTCTAATAATAGTGAAAAAGAAACTAGGAGGAACTAAACATGGCAAAAGTATTTGAAGGTAATTTAGTAGGAACAGGTCTTAAAGTAGGAATCGTAGTGGGCAGATTCAATGAATTTATTACAAGCAAACTTCTCGGCGGAGCACAAGACGCACTTAAACGACACGGTGTAGAAGAGGACCAAGTAGACGTGGCATGGGTACCTGGTGCATTTGAAATTCCATTGGTAGCCAAAAGAATGGCTGACTCAGGTAAATATGATGCGGTGATTACCCTTGGGACCGTAATTCGCGGATCCACTCCTCATTTTGACTATGTATGTAACGAAGCGGCTAAAGGAGTATCCCAAGCTTCTATGCAATCAGGCATTCCGGTGATTTTTGGCGTGCTTACAACAGAAACCATTGAACAGGCAATTGAAAGAGCTGGAACGAAAGCTGGAAACAAAGGTTGGGAAGCAGCTGCAGCTGCCATTGAAATGGCAAATTTATTACGCGAATTTTAAGTTTTATTTTAAAAAGGTGTACTTTAAAGCTTTGTTTGGATAGAATGTATACTTAAGAGTAAGAAAATCTTTCAGATAGGAACATTTTTCATCCATTTTCCTATACTACTTGTAGTTATACTTTATGAAAGTTTTTTCGATAATGAGGGGTAATTTATGTTAATTCGTTATAAGAAGAGCTTTGAGAAAATTGCTATGGGTCTTATGTCCTTTATGCCAACTGAAAAAGAGCTGAAGAAATTACAGCAATCGATGAGAGACTACGAAGAGAAAGAAAACTGGCAGCTTTTCCTTTGGAAGGAAGACGATATCATTGGGTTGATTGGTATTGAGTTGGAAGAGGATAGCTTTACCATTCAACACATCAGTGTGATCCCGTCCCACCGCGGGCAAGGATTTGGGAAAAAAATGGTTGTCGCGCTCACACAAACCTATCCAAACAAAGCAGTCAAAACAACACAATATACTACTGCGTTTATTGAAAAATGTGATTTAAATGAAGATGAATGCAGCGATTAACTGCATATATGATAAAAACGACGGCCTTCTTTCTGAAAGCGCGTCGTTTTTGTGTTGTAGATTGGATATTCTTTGTTGGATAGCCTTTGAAATTGGCCCGGAAATAAAAATACGAGCGGAACCAGAGCAAATACGGTCCGAAAAATAAAAATACGAGCGAAATCAGAGCAAATACGGTCAGAAAAACGAAAATACAAGCCGAAATGCATCAAATACATGCCGTTCGACAACATTAGTCAAAGTCTGACAAATTCCTCCCGTCTCATGTTCAACCCTTAATCTACCCTTTCTTCCGCAATTCAAGCTGCCTCTGCCTTTCTGCTATCACATCCGAACGGTCACGAAGAGTATGCCTGTTCACCAAAGATCCGTCAAGCAAATCGCTGGCTGCTCCCCAAACTTTCCCCCCACTTGTCGCCATAGCATCACAAGACAGTTGCAGATCAGGATCTACTATCGGCAAATTCATACTCATATAAGGTTCTTGTTTCTTCACATCTTCCAACCGCTCATTAAGCAATCCGACCAATCGCCCGCTATCAAGCCCCAATGCATTAATCGCTGCCGACTCGTTGCCGATAATCCGAGACGCATTTTGAAGCATCCGCAAAGCGCCGTTATAATTTCCCCGTCGCTGATGGTAGAGACCCACCGCAATTTGGATAAGACCGACCCAATGAACTTCCCGTTCACTCGCGTCTTTTTCCTTCCAGTATTCTTCTAAAACTTCGTGGCATTCAAAATAGTCTCTATCACAATGAAAATGATATAAATAATCGAGGTAAGCTTTAGGATACAAAAGGATTTCCTCCTTAATACAAATCTAATAATATTTTAACATAATCATGAAAACTCTATAAAATCTTGCTACAATACTCTATACTATTGTATAGTTTGATGTTTATGTTAGGTGGATGAATGATTGTGCAGGAATACAATGTGAAAGTAGAGGCCTTTGAAGGCCCGTTGGATTTATTATTACATTTAATTAACAGGTTGGAAATTGATATATATGATATTCCGGTTGCTCAAATTACCGAGCAATACTTATTATACATACATACTATGAAAGAACTGCAATTAGATGTTGCAAGTGAGTACCTTGTCATGGCAGCAACCCTTATTGAAATCAAGAGCAAAATGCTGCTCCCAAAACATGATGATGAAATCCTGGACGAGGAAGATGATTTATCCGATTATGAAGAGGATCCTCGTGAGGAATTAATGAACCGACTAATAGAGTATCGAAAATATAAAGAGGCAGCAGATGACCTCAAAGAGATGGAAGAGGAACGCAGCCATCTTTTTACGAAGCCTCCAAGTGATTTGAGCGGTCTGATGAAAGAAGTAAAACCAGAAGAAGTAAAACTGGATGTTTCTTTATATGACATGCTAGGTGCCTTGCAGAAACTAATGCGAAGGAAAAAAATACAGAAACCGATGCAAACGAGGATTACACGCCAGGAAATCCCGATTGAGAAGCGAATGGAAGAACTGATCCGGGATTTGCGTCAGTTCAAGGGTCGCAAGCATTTTTATGAGCTATTCCCAGAATCAAGTAAAGAGTATATTGTCGTGACATTTTTAGCGATACTTGAACTACTAAAAAAGAATAGCATTCTATTGGAACAAGATAATAATTTCTCGGATATATATGTGTCTTATAAGGAAGGAGGAAACGAGGAAAGTGGCTATTATTAACTGGAAAGCGATTGTGGAAAGCCTTCTTTTTGCTGCAGGAGACGAAGGGCTCACGCTTAAAGAACTCACAACTGTTCTTGAAGTGGAGGAACATGTTGCAAGGGATATTTTAGAAGAGTTGAAAAAAGGTTATCAAAAGAAAGAGAGGGGGATCACCCTCATAGAGCTTGCAGGTACGTATCAATTGACGACCAAAAAAGAGCATTCTGTCTATCTGAAAAAGCTGGTGGAATCTCCTTCTTCCCAAACCCTTTCACAAGCAGCTCTTGAAACACTGGCCATTGTTGCATATAAGCAGCCGATTACACGGACAGAAGTGGAGAGCATTCGCGGTGTGAAAAGTGAAAGACCGCTGCAAACATTGGCAGCAAAAGCGCTTGTAAAAGAAGTCGGTAGAGCGGAAGGAACAGGAAGAGCTATTTTATATGGTACGACCAAGGAATTCCTCGATTATTTTGGGTTAAAAGATATAAAAGAATTACCGCCTCTATCTGTAAATATGGAGGAAATGGACGAAGAAGCTGATTTGTTTTTTGAAAAGTTTCAAGAAACGTTTGAATCTTAAGATTATTTAATCCTATTATGGTAAAATAGTAGTATGGGAGGCTATAAATTAAAAAAGCCCCTATGACAGATTAGCAGGTGGGAGTGACCGTATGCGTATAATAAAATGTAGAGGGTATGAATTAGAAAAGGCACAACCCAACACTTCTGAGGATTTTTTTAACCGCTCTGAAGTGACTTTCGAAGATGATGGAGAAGAAAAGACCTTACATGTACTGTACATTCGGTACTATGACGAAACCTTTGGTGAGTCCATCCCCACAATGAGTGGAGAAGCAGATCCTATTTTCGAGATTGGTGAAAAACAAATTACGTTTAAAGATTTGGTAGCCATTGTTTGTTTAATAAAAAACCCAAGTTTTCGTCAAAGAAAACGCATCTATATCAATACACAAGAAGAGCTTGCTTCTTATTTTGAAGGAGTGAATATTCCTAAAGTAAGAGAAATCTTTGAAGGCATTCACCATCAAGGTGACTATAAACTTACCTCTCCACTGCACTTTTTAGCACAACCTTCATCTTGAAGTAGGCCAAGCTAGAAGTACATTCTAGCATAGCTTGTAATACTTTTATGTTAAGGTACGTAACGTAGTAGAAACCGACAATTAGAAAAAACTAATACTTGGAGGGTCATTTTTCAATGGCAAATACAATTGTAAAATCACAAACAGAACAGGTTGAGAGCTTTTTAGGAAATACGGTACATCAATTGAACACGTTCTTGAATGAAGCTACGCTTTCTACGTTGATGGAAGAGTCATCAACGAACCAGGGATATGTAGAACTTCTTTTATTGAATACTCGTCGACTTGCTGTATTCTGTGACGAAGGGTTGAATGCTTGTCAAGTTATCCTGAAAAGTGAACCGTTCAGAAAGTCAGCTGCTGAGAAAGTCTTATATAACATTTATCATCAATGTATTGAAGAGTTTTTTGCTCCGAGAAACGATGCTTGGTATGAGGACAGCCGTTCTGCATACACCGGGAAAAACTCTATTCAGTTCCATGAGGCGCCACCAGAATCATTGAAATTAGTAATTAGAGGCTTGGAGAGTGATTTTCAAGCAGTTCGTGAAGAACTTGAATATTATGAAACGGACTACCGGACAAAAATGATGCAAAGCAATTGATTTATAACACCAGCCCTATTTTGTGGGTTGGTGTTTTTTGTTTTTCTACCACTGCACTCTTGTTCCATATCGCCCAGATGCTGCATACAATAAAACGATGAGTGCATGGGAGGGTGAGGATGATCAAACAAAATCAGCTTGTTTTTAAACAGTACTTAATCGATGTGGAAGATTGGTGTTTGGAAATATTGACCTCTAATCAAGGCAGCAAAGAGGATATACGTAATTGTTGGTTACCCGAGGTAAGAGGGTTATTAAAGAGGGTTCAACATACACAAGAACAACAGTATATTTTTGAGACTGATATCCTGGAGATAAAAAAGTGTGTGGAAGAGACTTCAGAAGAGATGCGTAATGTTTCAGGCAGACGTACTAATAATGGAAGAGTGCCAATAGGGCAACATTCCCTACCACCACTTCCATATCCATATAATGCACTAGAACCATACATTTCAAGAGAGATAATGGAACTGCATCACCAGAAACATCATAAAAGCTACGTGGATGGGCTGAATAAAGCGGAAATGAAGATGCTAGAGGCACGTGAAACTGGCAATTATGATCTTATCAAACACTGGGAACGGGAAGCGGCGTTTCATGGATCCGGCCATTATTTGCACACCATGTTCTGGGATAACATGTCACCAAATGGTGGGGGCCAGCCTAGCGGAAGATTAATGCAGCAGATAGTTCAAGATTTTGGTAGTTATGAAAAATTTAAAAGGCATTTTTCAGAAGCTGCTGACAAAGTGGAGGGGGTTGGATGGGCTTTACTTGTTTGGTCTCCACGAGCACACCGATTAGAAATATTGCAAACGGAAAAGCAACAACTATTTACACAATGGGACACCATCCCGCTTCTTGGGTTAGATGTATGGGAACATGCTTATTATCTTCAATATAAAAATAACCGAAAAGATTATATCGATAAGTGGTGGAATCTTGTAAATTGGAAAGACGTTGAAAAACGCTACCAAGAAGCGTCAAAATTGAAATGGAAACCGTATTGATTACTCAGGGGGGCGTTGTGCTCCTCTTTTTTGTTTAGGGGGAGATAACGTGCGCATGAAGACCTGAGTGGCGCGGAAATAAGTAGAGAGAGGTACTCATCAGGGTAATGAAGACTTGAGTTGCGGAAAAATAAGTGAAGAGAAGTCTTCATCAAGGCAATGAAGACCTGAGTGTCGCGGAAATAGGTAGAGAGAGGTCCTCATCAAGGTAATGAAGACCTGATTGGCGCGGGAATAGGTGGAGAGAGGTCTTCATTAAGAGGATGAAGACCTGATTGGCGCGGGAATAGGTGGAGAGAGGTCTTCATTAAGGCAATGAAGACCTGAGTGACGCGAAAATAGGTAGAGAGAGGTCCTCATCTAGGGTAATGTAGAAGACCTGAGTTGCGGAAAAAGAAGTGGAGAGACTTCATCAAGGCAATGAAGACCTGAGTGGCGCGGAAATAGGTAGAGAGAGGTCCTCATCAGAGTAATGAAGACCTGAGTGGCGCGGAAATAGGTAGAGAGAGGTCCTCATCAGGGTAATGAAGACCTCATTGACGTAAAAATAAGTGGAGAGAGGTCCTCATCAAGGCAATGAAGACCTGAGTGGCGCGGAAATAGGTAGAGAGAGGTCCTCATCAGGGTAATGAAGACCTGAGTGGCGCGGAAATAGGTAGAGAGAGGTCCTCATCAGGGTAATGAAGACCTGAGTGGCGCGGAAATAAGTAGAGAGAGGTCCTCATCAGTTCACAATGAAGACCTGAGTGGCACGGAAATAGATAGACAGAGGTCCTCAAATGTCTTTTCTATCCAATCGACATAAAAACCACTCATAATCTAGGACAGGTTGTGCATAAACTTGTACAAAAATAGATAAGGGATGGGATTGGATGTCTCTCAAAAGAAAAATGTTCAGCATTGCGTTTATTTCGCTGCTGATTTTCTCCATATGCATTCCCAAAAATGTGTCTGCAGAACAAGTAGGGGTCAGTGCAAGAAATGCAGTCTTGATTGAGCAGGAAAGCGGCAGGGTTATTTACGAAAAAGATGCACATGACAAACAGAGAATTGCCAGCATCACCAAGGTCATGACAGCTATCCTGGCAATCGAATCCGGAAAAATGGATGAAATAGTGAAGGTCAGTGATAAGGCTGTTCGTGCAGAAGGGTCCTCCCTGTACTTGAAACCAGGAGAAAAAATTAAACTGGAACATCTCGTTTATGGTCTGATGCTCCGCTCTGGAAATGACTCTGCTGTTGCGATAGCCGAACATGTTGGAGGAAGTTTGGAAGGCTTTGTATTCATGATGAACGAAAAGGCAGCAGAGCTTGGTATGACCAACACAGAATTTGCAAATCCACATGGTTTAGATGACCATGAGAACCATTACTCTACTGCATTCGACATGGCTCTATTAACTAGATATGCTATGGAAAATGATAAATTCAAAGAAGTTGCAGGCACTAAAGTTTACAGAGCACCTGCTGCTCCAGGTGAATCATGGGACAGGAGTTGGACCAATAAACACCGTCTAGTAACAGGTATGTACGACTATGCAACCGGTGGAAAAACGGGATATACAAAACGGGCTAAGCGGACCCTTATTACGACCGCCTCAAAAGATGGATTAGATGTTATTGCCGTGACATTGAATGGGCCGGATGATTGGAAAGATCATATTTATATGTTTAACCGGGCTTTTACAGACTATAAATTGTATGATATTGCAGAAAAGGGAGAACTCGACAATGTGAAAGATGATTTCTATAAAGGGAAAGTCTCCCTCTCCCGTGATGTGAAATATCCTATGACGAAAAAGGAAAGAGAAAATGTAAGAATTAAGGTTACGTTAGAAAAACCAAAAAAAGAGTGGAAAGATGAGAGAAATGTACCGGGAGTGGTAGGGGAGTATACATTAATTATCCATGATGAGGCTGTTGTGGAAACGCCGATCTATTTCGAACAAAAACTAGAAAAGGAAGGCGGTTTCTGGAGCATCTTCAAGAATATCTTTCTCATTATGGCAGGAAAAACCCCATGGTAAACATTATTTGGGTGGCCATGACCATTATCGGAATCTTGTTTGCGATGATTAATGGAACGATGGATAAAGTGAACGAGGCAATATTTACAGGTGCAAAAGAAGCCGTAACGATTTGCATCGGTTTTATCAGTATACTAGTTTTTTGGCTTGGACTAATGAGAATTGCTCAGGAAGCGGGTCTCCTTGAAAAATTAGCATCTCTTTTTAAACCAGTCGTTCGAAGAATTTTTCCAGAAGTACCACCTGATCATCCTGCAATGGGCTATATGCTTTCGAATATGATTGCTAATATGTTCGGCCTTGGAAATGCTGCCACCCCAATGGGTATAAAAGCGATGGAACAACTTAGGGAACTGAACGGTGGGAAAATAGAAGCAAGCCGTTCTATGATTACATTTTTAGCGATAAATACATCAAGTCTTACCTTGATTCCTACCACGGTCATTGCCATCAGAATGAATTATGGATCTGCTTCTCCTACAGAAATAGTCGGCCCCACCCTTGTTGCTACACTTTGCTCCACTATCGCAGCGATAACCATCGACCGCTTATTCTATTACAGGCGAATGGCAAAAAGGAGGTAGGCCATGCAACTCATTTCGCTCATATCCTTATGGATGATCCCTCTGATTATTGGGTTCATTCTTTTGTATGCTACGTTTAAAAAAGTTCCTACTTACGAAACCTTCGTTGAAGGAGGGAAAGAAGGAATCAAGATAGCGATATCTATCATTCCATTCTTAGTTGGGATGTTAGTTTCCATCTCCATCTTCAGAGCTTCCGGCGCATTAGACTTTCTAGTAGAGTTTGTCAGACCGGCTATGCAGGCAATTGGCGTTCCTGCTGAAATAGTTCCACTTTCCATCATTCGGCCCATTTCAGGTACAGCAGCCCTTGGAATGACGACAGATATGATAGCAACCTACGGACCAGATTCATTTATGGGCAGGTTAGCTTCAGTACTCCAAGGAAGTACCGATACTACGCTGTATGTCATAACGGTTTATTTTGGGGCAGTTGGTATCAAGAAGATGGGAGATGCTTTGAAAGTAGGTTTGCTGGCGGATGTAGTGGGAATAGTCGTATCTATTTTGGTCGTTACCATTTTCTTTGCCATGTGACTGTTAACGTCGAGAAAAATCTCGGCGTTTTTATTGTTTAAAGACTATATTACCCGTTGATTTCCGTTCTAGACGCTTCGCTTGCCTGCGGGCGTTTACGCGCCTTCCACTACAATTAACAAGATGCCTTCATTCAACTTAGGGTAAATAGCATCTTATCGAGTTTTTTGAAAAAAGCATTAACATTCTTAACGTAATTTCTAGCTGTGGATTGGAGCAAATGGCGGAGACTCCTGCGGGGGGATAACGGTAGATTGAGACCCCGCAACGAAGTGAGGGAGGCTCAAGCACCGTCCCGCGGAAAGCGAAGTCATTTGCGGAAAGGAACAGCGGTGCATAAGCAAGCAACTAAAATGGACCGTGCTCGGTTTTTACTTAAAGTAAAAAGCTTAATACGCTTATCTATTATTTCCTCTTTCTTTTTACAAACAACAACAGGTATAATTAGAGTTTGCAAACATTGGGAATCATAGAAGTAGAGAAATCTTGGCTTTTATTGTGAAAGTCGGGTAAGATGTTGAATGAGGTGAAAGATATGGAACGGTTACAAAAAGTAATTGCACATGCAGGAATTGCGTCCAGAAGAAAAGCAGAAGAAATGATAAAAGAAGGTAAAGTCAAAGTTAATGATAAAGTGGTAAAAGAACTAGGCGTAAAAGTTAACCCAAATGACAAAATTGAAGTAGAAGGAATTCCAGTTGAACGCGAGGAACCAGTTTACTTCTTACTATATAAACCAAGAGGCGTTATTTCCAGTGTGAGTGACGACAAAGGGAGAAAAGTAGCGACTGATTTCTTTCCATACATTGAGGAGCGTATTTATCCTGTTGGGAGACTAGATTATGATACTTCCGGGTTATTGCTCATGACCAATGACGGCGAATTTGCAAATGCACTAATGCATCCCGCTTCAGAAGTTGAAAAGGTCTATGTCGCAAAGCTAAAAGGAATTCCTACTAGAGAAGCTATAAAAAGTTTGGAAAAGGGTATCAAGCTAGAGGACGGCAAGACGGCACCAGCTCGAATTAAGCTGCTTTCCATGGAGAGAACGAAGAACACGTCTATTTTTGAAATTAGCATTCATGAAGGCCGTAATAGACAGGTTCGTCGTATGTTTGAAGCGATCGGCCATCCGGTCATGAAACTGAAAAGGGAGCGTTATGGCTTCCTTAACTTGCATGGACTGTCTGCGGGCGAAGCAAGAGAGTTGACTCCGCATGAAGTGAAGCAACTTCGTGTGATGGCGACAAAACCGAAAAAATAGTAGTAAATAGTAGTGAAAGCGGAGGAAGCTTATAAGGCAGCTTCCGCTTTTGTTTGTGTCCCGCACTAGGTGTCAAGGAACCTATGTTTTTCAGTCACAAAACCTTCATATTCTTTTATCTATGTAAAAAGTAGTAAATGTTATAATAACAAGGATGAAATGTCTCAGTTTTAGGAGAGTATGTATATGAATAAAAAGAAACGCTTACTGATGCGGACAAGCATACTATTGCTTCTTTTAGTCGCAATTGGTTATACCATGTATACAAACTTCTTCCAATCTAAAGAAATAGTGGATGTGGGAGATGAGGCACCAAATTTTGTACTTACCAATCTTGAAGGTAATGAAGTGATGCTTTCGGATTACCGTGGAAAAGGTGTATTCCTTAATTTCTGGGGAACATGGTGTAAGCCTTGTGAAAGAGAAATGCCATATATGGAAAATCAATATCAAGCATTTAAAGACCAGGGCGTAGAAGTAATTGCTGTAAATATTAGAGAAACGAACCTGGCAGTTGAGAAATTCAGAGATCGTCATGGACTAACCTTTCCTATCCCGATGGATAAGCGTGACCAAGTAAGACAGGCCTATGGAATTTTACCATTACCGACTACTATTCTACTGGATGAGAACGGCAAAATCGTGAAAAAGCATTCAGGTGATTTAACAGAGGAAGAAGTTAAAGAATTCATGGAAATGATTAAACCTGAATAATAGGGAGTTTTACGAATGAATGAAATAAAATGTGAATGTGGACACATCAATCCAGAAGGTACTATACTTTGTGAAGCGTGCGGAAAACCGACGGAAAATGATCAAAGTAAAGAAAAACTATTGGATATGCGCTATGAGGGTAGTGCTAGACGTTCACAAACCTATAACAAAACAATTATAGATAAAGTATGGAATTTCTTTTCATCTGTAAAAGTTGGTATCTGGATTATTTTTATCATTCTAGTTGCCTCTTCCATCGGAACCATTTTTCCGCAAAAAGATTATATCAATCAGGCAATCCCAGCTGAAATGTACTATGAGCAGGAATACGGGTTTGCAGGAAAGTTGTATTATACGTTAGGTTTCCATGATTTATACGGATCATGGTGGTATATGCTTTTGATTGCAGCCTTAGGAATTTCCTTAGTTATCGCTAGTTTAGACCGATTTATCCCTTTACATAAATCGCTGAAAACACAAAAGGTGACTAGACATGAGAGCTTCATGAAACGCCAGCGTGTATATGGGATAACTGTAGTAGACGGAGATTCAAGTGAGGATATTGAAAAAGCTAAGCAAGGTTTACTTAAGCGTAAGTTTAACGTAAGAGAAGAAGATGGAAATATTTTAGCAGAGAAAAATCGATTCTCCAGATGGGGTCCCTATGTGAACCATATCGGGATCATCATCTTCCTTATTGGTGCTATGCTTCGGTTTTTCCCAGGTATGTATGTAGATGAAACAGTCTGGGTGCGTGAAGGGGAGACAGAGCTTATCCCAGGAACCGGTGGTCAATATTATTTAAAAAATGAAGGATTTATTTTTGAAACATATAATAGTGAATCATCTGATGAAATATTTAATTCTGCCATCTCTAGAGCTGGTGAAGATGCCATTGCGAGTAACTTCCAAACGAACGCCGTATTATATGAGCGCAAAGGAGAATATATTGTCGGGGCTGAACCCGAACTTGAAAAAGTAAAAGAGCATGCTGTTCAAGTAAATCAGCCTTTGAAACATGATAACTATGCGCTCTATCAAGTAGACTATAAGTTAAACGAATTTAAGAGCATGTCATTCAACCTTGAAAACAAGGAGTCTGGTGAAAGTTTTGGTCCAATAACAGTGGACTTGCTAAATCCTCAAGAAACATACGACCTTGGTGAAGGCATGTCTGTGGAATTGGTAAACTACTTTCCAGATTTCACTTTAGAGGGTGGAGAACCAGCAACGAAAACTCGGGTACCAAATAATCCTGCATTTGTTTTCAGAATGATAACACCTGAGACACCTGAAGGGGAAATTGCACTTGTAGCAATACGACAAAACATTGAACCTAATGGGACAAACCAGAATAAGATGACATTTGCTGGAGTAGAAACCCGCAATGTATCTGGATTGACTGTTCGAAAAGACCTGACTTTATGGATACTTGGCACAGGTGGAGCCATCTTTATGATAGGTGTCATTCAAGGAATGTATTGGAATCACCGCCGTGTTTGGATTAGAAGGAACGGTAATGAAATTATGTTAGCAGGTCATACGAACAAGAACTGGTTCGGATTAAAAAATGAAATTAATAAAGCGTTAGAAAATACTTCTATTTCCATTCCGGTTGATCAAGTCGAAGCGGAAAAAGCGCTTGAACAGAAGATAGAAAAGAAAGAGGAGGCATAATTATGGCTCAGCTAAGTGGTAATTTGCTTTACACTGCATTTATACTTTATCTGATTGGTACAGCCTTCTTCGGTGGGGCCATCCGTGGGAAAAAAGGAAATAAAGCCGCGAAAATAGGGATTTTTATTACAATCCTAGGTTTTATAGCTCAACTAGGCTATTTTATTACCCGTTGGATTGCTGGAGGACATGCACCTGTAAGTAATCTATTCGAATTTACAACATTCTTTGGAATGATGATGGTGTTGGCTTTTATCGTCATTTATTTCATATATAAAACTAGTACACTGGGAGTTTTCACTCTGCCAATAGCATTGCTATTGATTGCTTATGCAGCTATGTTTCCAAGTGATATCTCTCCATTGATACCAGCATTACAAAGTCATTGGCTTGCCATTCACGTGTCAACGGTAGCACTAGGAATTGCTATTCTGTCTGTCAGTTTTGCTGCAGGTTTAATATATTTGGTGAAAGTGGTAGATTATAGTAAAAAGGGGCAAAAGCCTTTCTGGGTTGAATTTACCCTATATGTACTAATTTCTTTCCTAGGATTTATTCTTATCTCCATTGGTTTTGGTGCAATCGATTATGAGGCGCAGTTCTCTTATATCAATAAAGACGGGGCACAAGAACAGGTAACATATAACTTATACCCAATAGTTGGGCCAAATGATGGGGAATTACTGACGGAAAACAGAATGGATTCCATTGTTAATCTTTCCCCATGGATTAATACAGTAAAATTAAACACAGTGATATGGTCTCTTCTTGGAGGAGCATTACTGTACCTATTATTAAGAGTCGTCCTTAGAAAACCAATTGGAAAAGCATTAAAGCCTGCAGTTACTAAGGTGAATCTTGATGTGGTAGATGAAATCGGGTACCGGGCAGTAACAATTGGTTTCCCTGTTTTCACGCTTGGTGGACTTATCTTTGCCGCCATTTGGGCTCAAATAGCTTGGTCACGATTCTGGGCTTGGGATCCTAAAGAAGTATGGGCGTTCATAACATGGTTATTCTATGCAGGATATCTACATTTACGTCTATCTAAAGGGTGGGAAGGTGAAAAATCCGCATGGCTCACGCTTGTCGGTTTTGCCATCATCCTGTTCAACTTAATCGGCGTTAACTTAATCATTGCTGGTCTTCATTCCTATGCAATGTAAAACAAATAACCTGCCTTCACATTATTGTGAGGGCTTTTCTTACAGATATCCAAAGGGGGTTTAAGGAAAATGGAAAAAGAAGTGAGAATTCTTGTAGTGGACGATGAGGACCGTATTAGAAGATTGCTGAAAATGTATCTTGAAAGAGAAAATTACGTCATTGAAGAAGCTGATAATGGAAACACAGCGCTAGAGCTGGCACTTGAAAAAGAATACGATGTCATTCTGTTGGATGTTATGATGCCAGGAATGGATGGTATGGAAGTGTGTAAAGAAATCAGGGAAAAAAAGGCTACACCGATCATTATGCTGACAGCCAAAGGGGAAGAGACAAACAGAGTACAAGGTTTTGAAATGGGAACTGATGATTATATTGTAAAACCGTTCAGCCCGCGAGAAGTAGTGCTTAGAGTGAAAGCGTTATTACGTCGGTCTTCAAGCACCACCTTCCTGAATACGGAAACAACAACAAAGGATGTCATTGTCTTCCCTCATCTGACCATCGATAATGATGCACACAGGGTTACATCAGAAGGGAAAGAAATAAATCTTACTCCTAAAGAATATGAGCTACTATACTTCCTTGCAAAATCTCCGGACAAAGTTTTTGACCGCGAGCAGCTGTTAAAAGAAGTATGGCAATACGAATTTTTTGGAGATTTACGTACAGTCGACACGCATGTAAAACGTCTCCGCGAGAAGCTGAATAAAGTGTCCGAACCAGCCTCCAAAATGATTGTAACAGTATGGGGCGTAGGCTATAAATTTGAGGTTGGCAATGAATCATGATTTGGAGAAGTGTAGTTGGTAAGCTTTGGCTTACCGTGTTACTCCTAGTTTCATTTGTATTATTTGTTTTAACCATTCTCTTACTAGAATTCTTTGAGAATTATCATGTACAGGAAGCAGAGAAGGATTTGACGCAGGCAGCAAGCAAGATATCGTTGATTCTTGAACAACATGAAGACATGGAGCAATCCAAAGCAATAGCATGGGAACTTGTAGATGAAGTGTCTCGAGTGGTCATTTTTACAGATAAAGGGGAATATTCGCATTCCCCGACATCTCAATTTGACCATTTACCCGCTGAATTCTTCCTAAATGACCCGGATCTTTCCCTTGTATTTGAAGATCAGCCTATCGTGACGAAAAAAACATACCTGCCTGATTTTCAAATTACAGATGAAATGCAAGGCGAAGTAATGATCGTCGGCATTCCCTTGCATATCAATGAGGATAAAGATGGAGCTGTTTTTGTTTATCAGTCACTGCTTGCAATTAAAGAGACTACTAAGCAGACAACGAAACTCATTTTGCTTGCGGCAGGTTTTGCGATCTTCTTAACGACTATTTTCGCCTTCTTCTTATCTACAAGAATTACAGCTCCGCTGCGTAATATGCGAGAGGCTGCGTTTGAAGTGGCGAGAGGGAAGTTTGATACAAAGGTTCCAATATTAACTTCGGATGAAATTGGAGAACTTGGAATGGCCTTTAATCAAATGGGACGACAACTCAAATTCAATATTAATGCATTGAATCAAGAGAAGGAGCATTTGGCCAACATTCTCAGTAGTATGGCGGACGGGGTAATCACCTTAAACCGAGATGGCACCATTCTTGTAACGAACCCCCCTGCGGAGAAGTTTTTACAAGCATGGTTCTACCAAGAAGGCAATGCCAGCGGGGAAGACCTGCCTGGAGAAGTGAAAGAAATGTTCCAACGAGCCATATCTGTTGAAAAAGAACAAACTATTGAATTAACCTACCAGGGCCGTACATGGGTGATTGTTATGAGTCCATTATATACCCAAACCCATATTCGCGGTGCAGTTGCCGTAATCCGAGATATGACCGAAGAGAGAAGGCTAGACAAACTGCGTAAAGACTTTATTGCCAATGTGTCCCACGAATTGCGAACCCCAATTTCCATGCTCCAAGGCTACAGCGAAGCGATTGTGGATGATATTGCCGGAACCGATGAAGAGAAAAAAGAATTAGCTTCTGTTATTTATGATGAATCACTCAGGATGGGCCGCCTCGTAAATGACTTACTTGATCTGGCAAGAATGGAAGCAGGACATATCTCATTGAACTATGAGAATGCCAATATTGTCTCGTTTGTCGAAAAAATAACCAGAAAATTTCAAGGCCTTGCAAAAGAAAAGTCGATTGTGCTGCAGTCTCATGTAGATGGGGATGGCGCAATCCAAATGGATGTGGACCGCATGGAACAGGTCATGACGAACTTAGTGGACAATGCGATTCGCCATACAGCCGATGGCGGGACCATTACCATCCATGCAAAATTAATAAACAACGGTGTCAAAATAGATGTAAAAGATTCAGGCCACGGAATTCCAGAAGAAGACCTGCCTTTTGTTTTTGAACGTTTCTACAAAGCTGATAAGGCTCGGACAAGAGGCCGTGCTGGGACTGGTCTGGGTCTAGCTATTGTAAAAAACATCATAGAAGCGCACCGTGGTACCATTTCTGTTCATTCAAAAGAGAACGAGGGAACGACATTTTCCATGTATATTCCGCAAAAACACTCTCAAAATGGAGACATGTAGCGAAAAATCTTGTTTTCTATGAAACATTTTCTTGTCAAGACTAGACATATCTTGTAATATGAATCATAGCGAATTGAATAGCGATATGAAATAGTTGGTGTCACGACTGTGACTTAATAGGGAATTTGGTGCGATGCCAAAACTGTCCCCGCAACTGTAAATGTGGACGAAATGAGATGACCACTGTATGAACGGGCTTAAGAACTAGGTCCCCATATGGGAAGGCTCAAAGTAGGAAGAAGCATAAGTCAGTAGACCTGCCAATTATGATACCAGTTTCAATACTTCGGGGGTTGAGTAGGAGAAACGGCAGAAATCCGTCTTTTTTATCGTATTATGACATTGCCGTTTTTTACCTCATCCTGAATTGGGTGAGGTTTTTTGTTTTTGCTCAGCACACATTGATTGAGACTTCCAGGAGTAAAGGTAGGGGGAGAAGGTTTCATTTCACGATTCTACTTGCATAACAAAATATCTTACATAAGGGGTAAAAACAAATGAAAAAACTTTTACTTACACTATTACTCACATTAACTCTTGCAATTACAGGGTGCGCTAATGCCAGTAATGAAACTAATCAAAAAACTAATAATCAAACACCTGCAGAAAATCAAGAACAACAAGAAAGCCAATTATCCACTACCATTAAATTGACTAATCAAGGTGATGAAGTAATTAGTGAGGAAACAGTTGAGTTTGAAGAAGGGGAGTCCTTAATGGATGTTATGGACAGAAACTTTGATCTTACTACTGGATTTGGAGGTGACTTCATCGTTGGTATTGACGGCCTAGGGTCCGAAGAAAAATCTGATTATTATTGGAATATCTCCGTTAACGGTGAAAGCCTAATGGTTGGGGCAAGTGATTACGTGCTAGAGGAGAACGACGAAGTTCATTTTGATTACCAAAAGGTGGAATAATGATGGGAACCAGAAAAATAGCTTTGCTAGCCGTTCTAATAGCATTATGTGTGGTTGGAAGAATTGTTTTCGCTTCCGTACCTAACATACAGCCAGTCACAGCGATCATCATAATATGTGCTTTCTGGATGGGGCCAGTTTCTGGTGTAATCCTTGCAGTTGGCACAACCTTTGCAACGAATCTTGTTCTGGGCACTGGTATGTGGACATTTACACAAATATTTGCGTGGTCTGTTATTGGGTTGTTAAGTGGAGCAATTGGGATCTGGTTTAAAAGAATTCCTATATTCATTCTTTCTATCTATGCTGGACTTTGCGGGCTTTTTTTCGGTTTAGTTTTTTCCATTCAAAACATGATAGTTGGTGGATTTCCTTTTCTGCCTTATTATCTGGCCGGGCTTCCATTTGATATCAACCATGCAATAGGAAATGTCGTATTCTTTATCATTCTCTATCCGATTCTTTCCAAACTCTTAAATGAACGAGCATCCTTTATGATAAAAAGAAAAGAGAGTATAGCTGAATACCAAATGAGCAGTTCGCATAAGAAATGATATGGAGGCGCCAATTCAATCAGATTGGCGCTTTTACTTTTTTGGGGAAGTTCCCTGCGGAAATCAACAGCGGTGTAACCATACACCTCAAAATATGAAAATAGGTCGAAATATGTATGAAACCTCTTTGGAAAAGCCTACAAAAATCCCTACAATCCTAGATGGACATCCCGTATACTTATATTACAAACAATAAATCAGAAGAAATAATTACCATATTACCCTAGTCAAATTGTAATTTTTTTAATATATTTGTAATGTAACTTTCTTACTATAATAAACGACTAATGAAATGAACGGAGGGAAACTATGAATACCGTTTTTCAAGAGCTCTATGAAAAATATCACCAGGATGTTTATCAGTTCTTATATTACATGGTGAACAACAAGGAGCAAGCGGAAGACCTCGTTCAAGAAGTTTATATAAAAGTTTTGCGTTCCTATGACCGTTTTGAAGGGAAAAGCAGCGAAAAGACATGGCTGTTTTCTATTGCCAAGCATGTTGCCATTGATTCCTTTCGCAAACAAAAAGGATGGAAAAACAAACTACTTGAAACTTTCGATTGGAATAAACAACAGGTCAGAGATCATGCTCCTCTCCCTGAAGAGATAGCCGTGCAAAATGAACAAGTTCAACAAATGTACCGGTGCTTGGATAAATGTAAAGTCGATCACCGACTAGTCCTTGTCCTGCGGTACATACAAGCCCTTTCTATTCAAGAAACAGCCCATATTCTTGGCTGGACGGAAAGTAAGGTGAAAACAACTCAACATAGAGCCTTAAAGGTCTTGAAGGCATATATGGAAGAACTTCAAGAGAAAGGAGGAAACAGCAATGCGTCATAATGATGAAGACCAAATGGAAAAGCTATTAAGGCAAATGCCAAAAATTAAAGATGATCGTGATCCGAAACAAATATATAGAGAAATACAACCGAAACTAGAAAATTCCCCACGTCGGTCAAAAATAGTACCCGCATTTGCATTGGTTGCGGCTTTAGTCCTTTTCGCTATGGTGGCACCGATGTTCATAAATAACATGCAATTTGACATGAGCTTAAGCGGTTCTGATAGTAGTTCAGAAGAAAGTATGGATATGGCAACAATGAATGAGGATGAAGCGTCAGATGATTCAGCGGCAGACACCAGTAGGGAAGCGCTAGAGGAAGAATCTTCATTAAAGTTGGAGGGGGAAGAGGAAACAAATGATTTTGCTGCAGCGGAGATCCATACAGCTGAAGGAAAGAGTTTTGTTACATCTTCTTATAATGAAGGGTCAGAATACGCCGTTACCATAGGGGTGTCCTTGATGGAGGCGGATAACCTTGAACATGGAGGGTCTACAACCCCATTGACAGTGATTGTTCCTCGTGGTGAAAATGACACATATGTCGATGCTCTGAATAAGATCCGAGGGGCAATTCCTTATGAGGATTATGGGACTATTGCTCCGACTATCAATGACAATGTAAAAATATCAGAAGGGGACATAGGGTTAGCTAGTCCTATGCCAATACTAGTTGTAACTGATATGGCTAAAGGTTTAACATCCCATCAAAACAGGCTGTTTCCAAAAGAACTTAGTGATACTTTTAGTACTAACTATACTCATATATTGTTTAGTGACAATGGATCAACTAATGGGGTAGAAATCGGCAATCGTGTATATGATGGACCAGTAGAATTACCGACTAAAAACAAGAGAGCTTATTTCAAATATTACACAGGTAGCCTGCCTTTACTTGTAGCTGGACATGATCGGTATTTTTCAATTGGAGATGCTCTTACGGCGATGACCGTTACACCAAAGCAAGCTGATACCAGTAAGCTAGAGCCATCCATTCCAGATACTGTAAAAGTGGAAAAATTGTCGTTGGAAAGTGATCGTGCTGTAGTCCGCATTAAGCTAGCAGATAGCAGCGTACTTGAAAATAATGACGAAACCATCTTTGCTCTTGAGGCGATGATGATGGTAGCAAAAGAATTTGGATTAAGGGGTGTGGTTTTTGAGTCCTCTCAAAATGTGACGATTGGGACTATTACACTTAATCAAGAAGTAAGTGTTCCTTACTCGCCTAATCCAATTCCATATACTGAGTAAGTTGAAAAAGCGTGCAGATGAGCACGCTTTTTTACTTTTTTTGGGATATCACAGCCCGAAACTCCGCCAGAAAATCAAAAACGGTAAGAAGGAATAGAAAAAGCAGTTAAGCAATTGAAGGACAAAGGACATCAAGTATTCGGAGTAAAATGTGATGTAACAAACGAAGAAGAAATAAAGAGCGCTTTGGACCAAACTTATGAACATTTTGGATCCGTAGATATCTTAATAAATAATGCAGGGATGCAGCACGTTGGGCCGATTGAAGAGTTCTCTACAGAAAAATATGAGCTGCTGCTAAAAATAATGCTCATTGCTCCATTTATGGCTAAAAAACATGTCTTTCCATTAATGAAAAAGAACGGATTTGGAAGAATACTAAACATGGCATCCATTAATGGATTGATTGGTTTTGCCGGTAAAGCGGGGTATAACAGTGCGAAACATGAAGTAGTCGGCTTAACGAAAGTAGCCGCATTAGAAGGGGCGGAGCATGGCATTACAGTGAATGCATTATGCCCTGGTTATGTGGAGAAATCAGTTAATATTCCATTAGAAAAAGCGTTAGAATTGGTTATCTATCCGCTTGTTCCACAGAAACGTTTATTATCGGTAGATGAGATTGCGGACTATGCATTGTTTTTAGCAGGTGATAAGGCGAAGGGTGTTACTGGCCAAGCGGTTGTCATGGATGGTGGGTACACCGCACAATAGAATGGAGAGGTGAGGGAATGAAAAAGGAATCCAAAGAGAAGCTGAGGGCGCAGGAAGAAATCACGGCTACAAACATGAAACTTGAGCAGCAATTCTATCATGACTCAGATCATGAGGACGGCAGCTTATACAATTTGGGAGATAGTACTCCGCTATTAAATGATGAGGAAAAAGGTGCTGATTAAGCATCTTTTTTCTTTGTGAATTTTTTGAAAATATGTACCAACATTCTCTGGATAAATAGTATAATTAGCAAAAAAGAAGCGAGGGGATATATTACTATGCTGACTGATTATCATAACCATCTGGAGAGAGGAACATTAACGTTAGATTATTTGAAACAATTTACGACAGTAGCTCAACAAAAAGGCATTCACGAATTTGGCATCTCAGAACATGCCTATCATTTCTATCAAACCAAAGATATCCTCAGTAATCCGTGGGTGGAAGAACGGAGATACTATGATATGGCAGATTATTATCAACTTTTTCAGCAGGCGTGGAATGAAGGAATCAATGTGAAAATGTCCATAGAGATGGATTATACACCTGGCAAGCACGAGGAGATGAAAAAATTTATTGATACATATCCTTTTGATTATGTGATCGGTTCCATACATTGGGTAGAAGACTTTGGGATTGACTTGGCTGAGTTTCGTAAAGAATGGGATCGCCGCGATACCAATGAGGTATACACCAAATATTTTGATCAAGTTGTCACCTTAGCCCAGTCAGATATGTTTGATATTATTGGACACCTCGATTTGGTAAAAATTTTTAAATATGTTCCAAAAGATGAGGAGTTTCTATTGGAGCAATATGATCGAGCAGCCTCTGCACTTGCCAACTCAAAAACATGTGTGGAAATCAGTACAGCTGGACTCAGGAAGCCTGTTGGGGAACTATACCCTGATAAACGGTTATTGAAGATGTGTCATGAAAAAGGGGTGCCGATTGTGCTTTCCTCGGATGCTCATATACCTGAACATGTAGGTGCAGATTATGACCAAGCGATTGAACTTGCCAAAGAGATAGGTTACAAAACAGTTATGACCTTTAACAGAGGCGAACGGACAGAAATGGAATTGGGTTAATCATTCTTCCTCTATGACAACAAGTAATCCCCTTACCTATGTAAGGGGATCATTTTTCGGGCTATAGCTCTAAAATAATGGCAGAGGAGATATCCGGTATGAGAAGGATTTCATCTACAAGCACTTTTTCAAGCGGTTGGTCAAAAGAAAGCATCATAATGGCTTTACCGCCTTGGAGCATCCGGCCCACATGCATCGTCGCAATATTAGTTTCATGTTTACCGAAAATGAGACCGAGTTGCCCGATTACACCGGGACGATCCGTATGCTGTACATATAGCAAATGCCCACTAGGTGCAAAGTCAATATCGAATCCATTCATATGAACAATCCTTGCACCAAAACCTTCAATGAAAGTCGCCCTTACTACTAAGTTTACATCTTTTCCCCGTGCCTCGACTTGAATGATATTGGAGTATCCATAACTATCTGTTTGATGTTTTTCACCATAACTGATGCCACGTTCTTTCGCAATGGTAGCAGCATTCACTTCATTGACAGTCGTATCGACACGATTTCTCAAGAATCCTGCTATAATACTTTTAGTCAAAATGGATGTTTCCCATTCTGTTATTACTCCGGCGTAGGTTGCAGTAATTTCTTCAATTGGTGTTTTCGCTGATTGTGAAAGGATAGACCCCAACGTTTTTCCAAGTTGATAAAACGGTTGAATCTTTTTGTAAATTTCCTTTGGGATGGTAGGCAGGTTGATGCTTGTATTAACAGATTGGCCATTTAAATAGGCCAGCACATCTTTTGAAACTTGATAAGCTACGTTGTATTGTGCTTCTTTGGTGGAAGCCCCAAGATGCGGCGTAACAATTACATGCTCATGCTGGACAAGATCATAATTGGTTGGAGGTTCCACTTCAAAAACATCAAGAGCGGCACCAGCAACATGACCTGTGTTTAAATGGTGAAGTAATGCTTCTTCATCAATGATTCCACCACGGGCACAGTTAACAAGATAAACACCTTTCTTTAATTGAGGGATATTTTCTTTATTAAATAAACCTTTCGTTTCTTTCGTAAGAGGGGTATGTACAGTAATAATATCTGCTTGCTTCATCACCTCATCTAAAGATAAGGAGGTGACACTTAATTTCTCAGCCCGAGTGTCTGTTAAAAACGGATCATAAACTACTACTTTCATTTGAAAAGCTTTTGCACGCTTGGCAATTTCACCGCCAATACGGCCAAATCCCACAATTCCAAGGGTCTTTCCAAATAGCTCAGTGCCAATAAACTTTTTTCTGCTCCATTGGGAGCCTTTCACATTCATATTTGCTTGAGGAATATGGCGAACTAATGAAGAAATCATGGCAAAAGTATGCTCTGCAGTGGATATCGTATTACCGTCGGGTGCATTTATCACGACTATGCCTCTTTTTGTTGCAGCGGTTATATCAATATTGTCTACGCCCACTCCTGCTCTGGCGACTACTTTGAGATTGGGAAGGGAAGAGAGAAGGGCATCATCCACCTGGGTAGCACTTCGTACGAGTAGCGCATCGATTTCATCTGGATTGTAGTTATCTCCTTCACGATCTTTCCGATATACTTTAATATTTTCCGCTTCTAAGAGCGGAGTCAGTCCATCTGAACTTATAGAATCTGCAACGAGCACATGAAACATAAATGCAATCCCTCCAAAAATATATAAAATTTCTGATAATTTATCATCTATCAGAGGGACTGTCAATAACTTTACAACAGGTCGAACCTATGTAAGCGCTTATTGTTTCAATTTCCCTATAAAAATGAATAACAGTTCATTTCTCTTCCCTTTTTACTATTTTTTGAGTATAATAAAATCGTAAGTTAATAATATGATCTATCTTCGGGGCAGGGTGAAATTCCCGATCGGCGGTGATGAGAGGTATTCTCTAAGCCCGCGAGCCTGATGTTGGGGCAGGATTTGGTGCGATTCCAAAGCCGACAGTATAGTCTGGATGGGAGAAGATGGAGGTTCAAAGTTGTCGAAAACTCTTCACTTTCGATGCTTATTTCCTGATGCCTTCGTACTCCCGTTTGTTCTTTTGACAAGCGGTTATTTGCGTGGCTGGGCATCAAGAAGTAAACATACATCTTTGAATTCTCTCTTTTCGTACGAGGTGGATCTCCATTTGAAAAGGAGAGAAGAAAAATGAATCAATCAAAACGCGTCAAAAAAATGGTTACAGTAGGGATGTTGAGTGGTATTTCGTACCTGCTTATGTGGCTAAGCTTTCCACTGCCATTGTTGCCCCCATTTTTATCGGTGGACTTCAGTGACGTCCCAGCATTACTGGCAGCCATTATCTTTGGACCTGTTGCAGGAATCACAGTCGAAGCAATAAAAAATATCCTGCATTATATCGTACAAGGAAGCATGACAGGAGTTCCTGTTGGACAATTGGCTAATTTTACAGCAGGTATCTTGTTTATATTGCCGACTTATTTCATCTTTAATAAGATCCGTACAACGAAAGGATTAGGGTTAGGTTTGGTTGCTGGTACAGTTTCCATGGCATTAATCATGAGTGTGCTCAACTACTATATCTTCCTACCCGCATTCACATATTTCCTCAATGTACCATCCGGGTCTTCTGCTCAGATGATTGAAGGAATTGTGAAGGGGATCCTTCCATTTAATATAATTAAAGGGCTGATTGTTACTTTCTTGTTCTTATTGTTATATAAGAAGCTTGCAATTTGGCTTGACCGTCAGTTAGAAACAAAGAATATATAAATAAATACTCATTAAAAGAAGCCCCAATCCTGAAATGGATTGGGGCTTCTTGTTATTTACTATTCAAATTTTAAAGCATCGCCATCGAATGGCTCATCAGCAATTTTAATTGAATCAGTTGGACAGCCTTCAAACGCGTCCATCATATCTTCTTCAAGTACGTCTGGAATTTCTACAATTCCTTGGTTGTCATCAAGTGTTACGAATGCAATACCTTCATCATCGTAATCATAGATGTCTGGAGCTGCAGCACCGCACGCTCCACAAGCGATACAAGTATCTTTGTCAACAATCGTGTATTTTGCCATGAAAATAAACCTCCCAAATAGTAACTAGTCAATTAAATGATTTCCAATATTTAGATGGAAACCAATTCCTCATATTATATATTGTAAAACTGTTTACCCAACTTTTCAATAGAAAACTCAATGAGAATGCTTATCACACAAGGGTTTTGAAACATATTGTTAGATTACCCGACGAAAAGATGTGATAAACATGTCATCCTTTACAAAATTTTGATAAAATGTCTGTAGGGGAAGAAAGGTGTAGAATTTTGATGAAATCATTCGAATATTTGTGTCTGAAATGTCTTCAATCATTTAGAGGAGAAAGAAGCATTTCAGCGATATACCATTTGTTTAGAGGTAAGAAATCTTCTCAAACTATACAGGATGCCAATATCTTCGCTTTGGTGAATGTTTATGGACTTTTACCCGATTTAAACAGAAATTTCCTTCAACAATCAATACATTTACTACAGGCTGAACAACTGATACGTGAAATACATAGCGAGCATTTTGAACTTACGCACAAAGGGAAAATGCAGTTATCAAAAGGCCAAAAACTTTTTTATTTAGCTCCCTATTTAAATGGATATGCATATAAAGATAAAAGTTTGACATTTTGGAAGAGATATTCACTGCTGGTTCAAACTTTGTCTAATCTGGCAGGAAAAGAAAGCACTTTTATCCCTATTCAGTATGAGGATCATGTCCAGAGTTGGGTAAAAAATTTTTTGTTTTGTCAAAAAGGCAGTTCCAAGATACGGTTGTTAAATGATTTGTTTATGGAAACGAAAGGTTTGCTGACGCAATTGCCGACTAATCAGGCAACTGTCTTTGCACTCAAACTATCTGGATATCGTCATGCAGGAAATACAGATGAACAAATAGCCAGAACCTTAAAAAAAGACATTACATGGATTCATGTAGAGTTTCAATCAGCTCTGCACTATATTATTCAACACTTAGAGGAAAAAGATGCTGCGTCAACATACAAACATCTCTTTTTAATTTGTCGCGATTTGCTGGAGAGACCACTGCTTACCGGAACGACACAAAAAAGTTTGAAGCTGCTTCACCAAGGACTCACTCTAGGGGAAATCGCCAATATTCGGAGATTGAAGGAAAGTACCATTGAAGATCACATTGTAGAGATTGCCATGCAGATTCAAGATTTTTCGATAACTCCTTATCTAAAAGAGGCCGACGTTCAAGCAATCAAAGCTGTTATAGATGATTTGCAAACACACCAACTTCGAAAAATAAAAGAGAAGTTAAACAACCAGGATATTAGTTATTTTCAAATAAGGTTAGTGTTAACGAGGATGGGGGATAGCGATGAATCTAGACAACCTGCTGGAAGTTAAAACAGGCTTTTCTTCTTTTAGACCGGGACAAAAGGAAATTATTCAGGATGTCCTATTCAAAAAAGATGTCATTGCGTTACTTCCTACAGGAGGGGGTAAATCTCTATGCTATCAACTGCCAGGCTACGCTCTTCGTGGCACTGTCGTCATAGTTTCCCCTCTATTATCGCTAATGGAAGACCAGGTACAACAACTGAGATCAAGTGGAGAAAAGAGTGTCGTCGCATTAAATTCGTTTTTAACTTACTCTGAAAAGGAAAAGCTGTTGTCCATCGACCTGAATTCTTATAAATACCTTTTTATTTCACCAGAAATGCTTCAGGTAGATAAATGGATTAAGAAACTTCAATCAGTACGTATTGATATGTTTGTAGTGGACGAAGCGCATTGTGTATCCCAGTGGGGGCATGATTTTCGGACAGACTATCTAAAATTGGGAACGGTTAAGAAATTGCTTGGGGAGCCACCAACTTTGGCTCTGACTGCTACAGCAACTAAAGCCGTCATTAAAGATATTCAAACATTTTTATGCATGTCAGACCCTGTTTTTCATATCAATTCACTGGACAGGCCAAACATAGCTTTAAAAGTGGAAGAAGTCATCAATATTCAACAAAAGAAGGAAAGACTTTTGGAATTGGTTACTGATCTGCAACCCCCAGGTATTATTTATTTTTCAAGCAGAACAAAAACGGAAGAGTTATACGCGTATCTTACAGAAAATGGAATAAATAAGATCGCGTTTTATCATGCTGGATTAACACAAGAACAACGGATTTTGATTCAACAACAGTTTTTGATGGATCAGATAGATATAATCTGCTGTACAAGTGCTTTTGGAATGGGCATCAATAAAAGTAATGTTCGATATGTTCTTCACTACCACCAGCCAACTCAGATGGAGTCTTATGTGCAGGAAATTGGTCGTGCAGGAAGAGGGGGAAACCAAAGTATTGCGCTCTTGCTGAAAAGTAAGGAAGATGCGATGTTACCAGAGTTTATTATTGGTAATGAGTTACCTGACCTGCAGTGGGTGTCATTTATCCTACAAAACCTGGTGAAGAAGTATGTTGAAATTGAATCTTTATCAAAGCAACAAATGAAAGTATGGATAGAAGAATACCCAGAGCAAGAGTCCCATTGGAGGTACCTCTTTTTTCAACTAAATGAGTTCTTAGAAAGACACGGAAAACTCAATATCACCTCCCTTGAACAATGCATATTTGAGATACAAAGCAGGATTGAAAAGCGAACCTCCATGAAACGTTCCAAGCTTGAGGAATTTAATAAATGGACTACTACATCTCTTTGCAGGAGAAAAGAATTGCTTTTATATTTCGATGAAAACATGTCCAATCGTATCGAACAATGTTGTGATAACTGTGGATTGATTTTGGACATTTATAGTAAAAAATTAAAAAACACACCAACTAGTAATTTTGATGAACCTGTAAGCTGGGAAAAGGTTTTGAAAAAAATATTTTGGCAGGAAGATGAGAATTGAAGAACAGACAAGCAGAAATTATTAAACATATGAATGCGAGAGAGCTTTTATATCATCTTTATCTTTCTCAGATTGCTTTTTTCGTTATTGGAATAGTATTAGCCTATTTTTTGTTTACCAGTATGCAATCCGTTAGAGAAATATTTGCATGGCAGCCCATAAACATCTTTGTCATTGGGACAGTCGTCGCACTTATTGTGGTAGGCGTTGATCTTGTACTCATGAAGTTGGTACCTAAAAGGCTTTTAGATGACGGCGGTATTAATGAGAAAATGTTTCAGACAAGGTCATTGCCGCACATTATCTTTTTGGCATTCATTATAGCCTTTGCAGAGGAATTCCTTTTTCGAGGAGTAATTCAAACTCATTTTGGCATATGGGTTGCTAGTATTTTGTTTGCAGTACTTCATATCAGGTATTTACATAAATGGGTATTGTTCATCTCGGTCGTCATTATCAGCTTTATATTGGGATACACCTACGAAGTCACAGGAAGTTTATGGGTTACAATTTGGGCCCATTTTCTAATTGATATGTTGCTCGCCTACAAGATAAGAGCAGACTATATAAAAAATAAAAATAAGTGGAAGATGGGAGTGGAGAGAGATGGAGAATAAAAGTGGTTTAGACCAAGCAGACGGCTTACGGGAAGAAGTACAAAAAGAAGCAAACAAACTTCCATCTAGAAGTGAACTTCACGCACAAAAACGAAGCAAGAAAACAAAGTGGAAAGTGAACTTTCCGTTCGTCAGACTAATAGGTGTATTGTTTTTGTTGATTCCAATCAGTATTATGGCCATTCATTTTAATAATCAGGAAACTAATTTCTTAGACAAGATGTTTACACCTGCAGTTAAAAACGTAGAGCAAATCTCCATCCCTACGAATGTTTCTGCAAGTACTGTAGATCCAGCTGATAAGGAAGAGGAGAAAGACCCAGTAGATGCTGAAAAGATGTCTACTGAAGAAAAAGAATCAAATGAAAGTACAAATCAAGGAAATGATGCAGAGGGCACTGGAAAAACTGCAGATAATAAAGAGAATCAAAGTTCTACTAATCAAACAGATTCAACGCCTGTATCACAACCGGAAACCGAAGAAAATGATGTAACGGAAGAGGAAGTGGAAGAAGAACCATCAAATGTGACCTATGTAGAGCATATTGTCCAAGAAAGTGAAACACTTTATCGCATTTCCATGAAATACTTCAGCAGCAGAGAAGGAGAAAGAATCATAAGTGACCACAATAACCTTGTAAACGATCAAGTTAATGTCGGTCAAAAGCTTCTCATTCCTATAAATAGATAACATTGATCTAATGAGAAGGAAGACAGGGTGTCGGTGATTTCCGTTCCATGCGCTTCGCTTGCCTGGGGGCGGTCCGTGAACCTCCTCGCCGTGCGCCGAGGCCACTGAAAAAGTCTTATATTTTTTATGTTGTTTAGACTCCGCTGTTGATTTCCGCAAATGGCTTCGCTTTCCTAGGGGCGCTGCTGGAGCCTCCTCGGCTACGCCTGTGGGGTCTCCACCTAGCGCTATCTCCCTCAGGAGTTTCCGCCTTTTGCTACAAGCAACAGCTATGAATTATAAAAAAATTTACGTTATCAGTTTTTCAGTGGCCTTGCCTGCGCCTACGGGGTAGTAGCGGCAATGTTGAGACCCCGCAGGCTTGCCGAGGAGGCTCGAGGTCGCCCCCCGTGGAAAGCATAGCTATTTGCGAAAAGGAACAGCGGTGATTAACCAATAACTAAAAATTTTCGCTTTTAAAGACCGAGTGATTTTCTGCTCGGTCTTTTCTAATGCCCTAATTCTCTTCATTAGTAAATCATAGAGTGGGTGTGTCTTGCATAGTTTTCTAGTAGGACAGGTTGGAAAGAGGGGATCACATTGGAACATGTAATAAAGACGCTAAATCACCATACAGACGAAGCTACAAAACAAACACTACAACTCTTAGTAGACAAAAAGCGTAAACAAGATACATTTAAGAAGCGGGAGTGGAGATGGAGAATCTCCTGTTGCATTACTTTAGGCCTTTTTTTAACTTACATTTATTTTTTTATTTTTAAACAGTTTTCTTCTTCTTCAGCAAGCATTTCCTATTTCTTTGATCGTTCCATTCACTTTTGGATTGTCATGTTTATTACTTATCAAATTGGGATGATTAAATACCTACTATATAAAAAAGATAAAGCAGAAAAGGAATATCATGACCTTAGAAAAGAAATGGTAAAACGCAGTGACGACTATTGGTCGAAACCGGCTGATTGGAAGCAAAGACACCACGTCTTTGATCTCATGAAAAAAGAGTTTGATATTAATTTATATCATGAAACCAAGTGAGTGTAATGCAATTTCCAAGGATTATGATATAGTTAATTAACAAACATGTGCAAAAGGGGAACTTCAATATGATTTGGATTCTACTTGGAGTGGTAGCTCTTTTTGGAGTATCACTTCTTTTTTATATGAACAAGCAAGCAACACAAGAAAATATTATGGAGCAAACGCTGGCTTTTCCAGATTTTCCGGAAAGTTTTGGTAAAATAAGGATCTTTTTTATCTCCGACATTCACAAACGTAAAATTAATTCAGAATTCATTGATAAGATTAGCAACATAGATTTGGTCATTATAGGTGGAGATTTAACAGAAAAGAAGGTACCTTTAGAGCAAGTTTCAGAAAATATCAAACAACTAAAGAAACTGGGCATTGTTTTTTTCGTATGGGGAAATAATGATTACGAGGTCGATTATCACGAATTAGACTCCCTTCTTCTTCACCACGGAGTGAAAATACTGGATAACTCGAGCTATTTATTTGAAAGTGAACAAGGACATATGCTTGAGTTAGTGGGTGTGGACGATATGGTACATGAACGGGACGAGCTTGAAACCGCTCTAGAAGAAACAAAGAGAGACAGTTTTAAAATCTTGGTCAGTCATGAACCTGAGATAGTTGATAAGTTTACAGAGAAGGAAAAAATTAGCCTGGTTTTAAGTGGGCATACTCACGGTGGGCAAATTAGGATATTCGGTTTCGGTCCCCATGAAAGAGGAGGACTGACTCAAATGCATCATACAACACAGTTAATTAGTAATGGCTTTGGAACATCCTTGGTGCCGTTAAGACTCGGTGCTCCACCTGAAACACATATATTAACCATTACCACTAGAGCGGATGCCTGATTTCCAGGTGCCGCTTTTTTTGGTGTCAGCCTATTCAAAACCTATACAAAGTTTACACAACAACATTCGTACTATATAATGCAAGTAATGATTTTGCAAAGAGAGAAAGGGATCTGTATGGCAAATAACGAAGGTAAATATAATATTAAGGCAGCATCCAAAATGCTGGGTATCCAACCGGGTACATTACGGGCATGGGAAAGAAGGTATCAGATTATAGCGCCCGTAAGGAACGAATCTGGGCACCGTTTATACACCGAAGAGCATATTAAAATACTAAAATGGTTGATTCAGAGGGTAAATAAAGGGTTTACCATCAGTCAAGCCGTTTCACTATTTGAAAAAAACAATCAGGCTCTTTTGGAATCAGATTCTCCACATCATACGGATCAAGAAGATTTATCTACTGATTTGCTAAACCAGTTGCTAGAAGCTCTATTAGAGTTTAATGAAGGTCAAGCGCACGAATTAATGGATAAAATATTTAGCTTATATTCTGTAGAAAAAGTTTTGATAGATATTTTGGGGACGCTGCTCGTGAAGGTTGGTGACATGTGGGAGAATGATGAAATATCTAGTGCCCATGAACACTTTGCATCTGCATTTTTACGTTCTCGAATAGGAATGATTCTTCATGGATTACCTGTTAATGGGTTCCTTCCTAAAACCGTATCAGTGTGCGGACCAGGAGAATGGCATGAGCTTGGTTTACTAATCTACACATTGTTTGTACGTAGAAAAGGGTTTGAAACAATATATTTAGGTACAAGTATTGCCGATGATGATATACATGTTGTTCTAAAAGAAGTACAACCTAAGTTTCTATTCCTATCATGTACACTATCCATCAATCTGCCAAAAACATTAGAGTTAGTGACATCACTTAAAGAACAATATCCGGAGCTGATAATTGGTTTGGGTGGTACAGCTGTGGATAAAATGCCTGAAAATAAAAAAAGCCAATACAAGGAACATTTGATTGGAAATTCAATGAAAGAATGGGAAGATTGGCTGAGAGTAAGAATGAACTGAATTCATCCCTAACAATAACAATTACTCACGAACCAACTTACACCTTTTATCATAAAATGTAAGAAGTTCAATGGTGTTAAAGGTTGGGAGGAGTCTTTCATGCGGCTGGAACGTTTAAACTACAACAAGATAAAGATATTCCTCACATTTGATGACTTGGAAGACCGCGGGTTAACAAAAGAGGATTTATGGAAAGATTCGCAAAAGGTTCATCAGCTGTTTCGAGACATGATTGATGAAGCTAGTGCGGAGCTGGGTTTTGAAGTGAGCGGATCATTGAATGTAGAAGTATATGCTCTTCAAGCTCAGGGAATGGTGGTTATTGTAACATCAACAGAACATGAGGAATTAGAAGAAGAGTTCCATGATGATTATATAGAGATGCAAGTGACAGTAGATGAATGCCAAGAGCTTTTTTATGTGTTTCAATCATTCGACCACTTAATTGATTTAGCCAAAAGGCTGCGAGGCCTCAATATAAATGGCGGTACCATATATTCTCATGAGCAAATGTTCTATCTTGTGCTGATGGATGATGATGTTGATACTGATTTGAATATTGACACCTTAATCGCACTTTTGTCTGAATATGGCACACCATCGACCATGACAATACACCGAATTGAAGAATATGGAAAACTAATAATGAAACATTCCGCAATAAAGCAAATTAACACGTATTTTAATTAGAAAACAGCCTATTCTACATATATAAATTTGTAGTGTAGGCTGTAAGTATTTTCAGATATTTCTTACGTTTTGTAATCGGTTACATTTTTTTAATAAAAGTTTATTTTCTATCTTTGCATAAGTTGAAGTAAGGTGTATACTATGTCATGAAGATGGACTTTTTTCAATCTTATTATGTGAGACAATCTAGGAGGTTTACTTATGGTAGCCGAGAAAAGCAATGATAAAAAAAGTACTAACGAAGATAAGTTAGATGTATTAAAATCGACACAAGTTGTTATACATAAAGCGTTAGAGAGGCTAGGCTATCCCGAAGAAGTTTATGAATTACTAAAAGAACCAATGCGTATGCTTACGGTAAAAATCCCTGTTCGTATGGATGACGGATCAGTGAAGATTTTTACTGGATATCGCGCACAACATAATGATGCAGTTGGTCCAACTAAAGGTGGAATCCGTTTCCATCCAAATGTCTCTGAAAAAGAGGTTAAAGCACTATCCATCTGGATGAGTTTGAAATGTGGTATTGTGGACCTTCCTTATGGTGGAGGTAAAGGCGGGATTGTCTGTGATCCCCGTGAGATGTCATTTAGAGAACTAGAAAGATTAAGCCGTGGCTACGTTCGTGCAATCAGTCAAATTGTAGGACCGACAAAAGATATTCCTGCTCCAGATGTTTTTACGAATTCTCAAATTATGGCTTGGATGATGGATGAATACAGCAGAATTGATGAATTCAACTCACCTGGATTCATCACAGGAAAACCTCTAGTATTAGGTGGTTCCCATGGTCGTGAATCAGCTACTGCAAAAGGTGTTACCATCTGCATTCGTGAAGCAGCGAAGAAAAAAGGAATTAACATTGAAGGTGCTCGTGTTGTTGTACAAGGGTTTGGTAATGCAGGTAGTTATCTTTCCAAGTTCATGCATGATGCAGGAGCGAAGGTTGTAGGTATTTCTGATGCTTATGGTGGGCTGTATGATCCAAATGGTCTGGATATAGACTATTTATTAGATAGACGTGACAGTTTCGGAACGGTGACAAAACTTTTCAATAATACTATTACAAACAAGGAATTGCTTGAGCTTGAATGTGATATTTTAGTTCCAGCAGCTATTGAAAACCAAATTACGGAAGAGAACGCACACAATATCCGTGCTAAAATCGTTGTAGAAGCAGCCAATGGCCCTACAACAATTGAAGGTACGCAAATACTAACGGACCGTGGCATCTTGCTAGTTCCAGATGTACTTGCAAGTGCTGGCGGAGTGACAGTGTCTTACTTCGAATGGGTACAAAATAACCAAGGCTACTACTGGACAGAAGAAGAAGTAGAAGAAAAGCTTGAAAAAGTAATGGTTAAATCATTCAATAATGTGTACGAAACTTCTCAAAGCCGCCGAGTAGACATGCGATTATCTGCTTATATGGTCGGTGCACGTAAAATGGCCGAAGCATCCCGCTTTAGAGGCTGGATTTAATATTTGCTTAAGCTTTCACATTCCCCTATCATATAATGATGGGGGATTTTCTAATTGAGTAAGTAAATGAAGGCTCGAAGACTCCTCGAAAATGCTATCGCATTTTCTTCGTGCGATGTATCGCTGTCAAAGCATTCCTTGTCCTGCGGGAGGAAGGGACAGGGGAGACCCCACAGGCGAAGCCGAGGAGCCTCCCGTACCGCCCGCGGAAAGCGAAGAGCCTGCAACGGAGATCAACAAAGTTAAAATAGACCCCCTGAATTTAAGAATATGGAGTTGAACAACGGTGATAAACAGAGATGCCATCATTGTCGGCGGTGGTCCATGCGGACTGGCAGCAGCCATTGCACTTAAAGATGCAGGACTATCCCCGCTTGTCATAGAAAAAGGAAACATTGTAAATGCCATATACAATTACCCAACGCACCAAACCTTTTTTAGCTCAAGCGAGAAGTTGGAAATAGGAGAAGTGCCATTTATTACGGAAAATAGAAAACCCGTCAGGATACAAGCACTGACTTACTATCGGGAAGTAGTGAAGAGGAAAAAAATTGAAGTGAATGCATTCGAATTGGTGGAGCATGTGGAAAAAGTGGAGGACGGTTCTTTTATCATACATACCTCAAAACAATCCTATTCCACGAAGTATGTCATCATTGCTACAGGCTATTATGATAATCACAATAAACTAGATGTGCCTGGAGCTGATTTAAATAAAGTGTCGCATTACTTTAAGGAAGGACACCCATATTTCGATAAACATGTCGCTGTCATTGGTGGCAAAAACTCGAGTGTGGATGCTGCATTGGAATTAGTGAAAGCTGATGCACATGTAACCGTCATCTATCGAGGAGAGACGTATTCACCGAGTGTGAAACCTTGGATCCTTCCGGAATTTGACGCGTTGGTACGTAATGGCACCATCCGCATGGAGTTTGAGTCAAACGTGACAAGAATTACGGAGAAAGAGATTTCATTTGTTAACAAAGCAGGTGAGGAGCAAACGTTATATAATGATCACGTGTTTGCTATGATTGGTTATCATCCAGATCATTCTTTCTTAACTAAGATGGGTGTAGGGATTGATGAAGAGACAGGACGTCCAATTTTTAACGAGGAAACAATGGAAACAAACGTTTCGGGTATATTCATTGCAGGTGTCATTGCAGCAGGTAATAATGCCAACGAGATTTTTATTGAAAACGGACGTTTTCATGGCGGGATGATAGCAGAAAGTATTAAGGGCGATAGTAGGGATTTGTAATGTTGTTAGAGAGCTTGATTTGGGGCTATCAAAGCCCCAAACAGCGACCAAGGTTTGTTAAACGGTAATAGAAAGGGTTCTCAAGGCCCGAACAAAGTGTCTAATCCAGAAAACGGAAACAGAGAGCGCGTCTCAAGGCCTGAAACACGTCTTAGATTCCGAAAACAGTAACAGAGAGGGCGTCTCAACGACCAAAGCGCTTATCAGATTCCGAAAACGGTAAGAGAGAGGGCGTCTCAACGCCCAAAACGTATGCAAGATCCCAAAAACGGTAACAGAGAGCTCATCGGCGAGAGATCCTCCCAAAAACAAACAAACAAACAGCTTCTTACCTTAAAAACAACTCCTGCAGTTTATCAGGGTTATTTGTGCTTTCTAGTGCAACCATCAGTTTAATTCGTGCTTTTTGTCCGTTAAGACCGTTAGAGAATATAACCCCAAGTTCCTTTAAGCGGCGGCCGCCACCTTCATAGCCATAAATATCCTGGACGATACCGTTGAAGCAACGTGATACCATTACAACGGGAACGTCAGCCTCCCGTAAGGACTTGATTCCTTCCACAGCCATTGGAGGAATATTACCTTGTCCCAAAGCTTCTAAGATCACCCCGTCCACATGCATATCTTTTAGAGCATGAAAAATACTTGAATCCATTCCTGCATATGCTTTCAAAAGCATGACGTTTTTCGTAACGGAATCCACTTGGTATTTGTCTTCGGAAACAGGCGAGTGGTGGAAGAATGCTCCTCGCTTTGTCACAATTCCTATTGGGCCATACTGTGGACTTTGGAAGGTTGCAATATTAGAGGTATGCGTCTTTGTAACGTTTTTAGCTGTATGAACTTCATCATTCAACACAACAAGTACCCCTTTATTTTTAGCTTCTTCACTTGCTGCGACCTTTACAGAAGAAAGGAGATTGTAAGGTCCGTCAGATCCAATTTCATTGCTTGAACGCATTGCTCCAGTCAGAACTATTGGAACTCGTGTCTGAACCGTTAAATCAAGGAAAAAGGCTGTCTCTTCTAAAGTATCCGTTCCGTGCGTGACTACAAAACCTTCGATGCTGTGCTCCATGACTTGTTGATCAATAAATTTTGAAAGCATAAGCATGTGTTTTGATGTGATGTGTGGGGAAGGAAGATTGAATAGTTCATGACTTTCTATATCAATATTAGAGTCGACAATCAAAGGTATCGTTGTCAAAGGATTCCTTTCTCCTGGCGAAACAGCGCCAGTGCGTTCGTCCTCTGACATTGAAATGGTCCCTCCTGTGTGTATAATCATGATTTTCTTTTTCATTGTCGTATGCACCTCGTTAATTTTGGCTTTCTTTCTTTTATTTTTTTCCTTTATTTTACAAACAATTTCCAAAAGTTTAGACATCTTATTTCAATAATTACGATAACATGATACGATAAAAAAAAACAGATTGAAACGAGGCTTATTTATGCTGGCAGTTGTGTCCGCCGGGATTGCTCCAGGCTTAGCATTGTTGTCTTATTTTTATTTAAAGGATACTTTTGAAAAAGAACCAATCACTTATGTATTTAAAATATTTATGTTTGGTGCACTGCTTGTGTTTCCGCTCATGTTCATGCAATATGTTATTGAACTCGAGCTTGGAGTTACATCGCATTTATTAAAAGCATTCCTTTTGTCAGGTCTACTTGAGGAATTTTTCAAATGGTTCATCCTCATTTACCTTGTCTACCAAAACCTGCATTTTGATGAGCACTACGATGGGATCGTTTACGGGGTAGCTGTATCTCTTGGCTTCGCTACTGCTGAAAATATTCTTTTCTTGATTGCAAATGGAGTGGAGCTCGCTTTGGGCAGAGCCATACTTCCTGTCTCAAGTCATGCCTTATTTGGGGTGATAATGGGATACTATCTTGGAAAAGGGAAATTCAACACAAATATCAAACATAAAAAGATATGCCTTACATTGTCATTATTCACCCCGATTTTTTTACACGGTATGTATGACATGATTATCCTCTCCCAGAAATATTGGGGATTATATATGGTTCCATTTATGATTTTCCTATGGTGGCTCGGTTTAAGAAAAGTCAAGCTCGCAAATACGGTAGAAATATAGTCCACACAAACGTGAAATACAATAACGTTCGTGTTGGACTATTTTTTATTGGGTAATATCCATTTTATGGAATACCTCTTTTCTCCAAATGAACCTGTATAAAATGCCAATTTCTACAGAAAATACATTGTAACAATTGTTTAAAGAAGTCAAAGGAGGAAATGTAAGGTGAAACGGTTACTGTTAATTTCATGTATGTTTCTTTTTAGCACATGTATGTTATTTACGATAAATCAGAACTCAGTCAGTGCCTTCTCTGAGCAAATCATTCAAAAAGGTGCGACGGGAAATGATGTTGTCGAATTGCAAGCACGCCTCCAATATAACGGATATTACCATGCAAGGATTGATGGTGTATACGGATGGAGCACATATTGGGCGGTAAAAAACTTTCAGCAAGAATTCGGATTGGACCAAGTTGATGGGCTTGTTGGGCCTAAAACGAAAGAAATGCTTCATAAATCCACAAAGTTTTATAAAGATTGGGTACATCAACAGATAAATTCAGGTAAGAAATTTACCCATTACGGCGGTATGGAACTAAAGTATCAAGTAGAGCCATCACAGGCGACTGTTGAAAAAGCAAAGCAAGGAGCGACAAACCAGTGGGCAAAGCAAAAAACGCAATATCAAAAACAAGCTCCTGCCCCGCAAAAAGATCAAGGGAAACCAGCCCCTGATCAACAACAGCCAGCTCCGGACCAGCAACAAGAGCAACCAGCACCAGAGCAACAACAACCAGCACCGGAGCAACAACAACCTGCGCCACAAGAACAAACGCCGGCACCAGAAGAGCAGCCAGCTCCTGAAGATCAACCTGCAGAAGATGAAGGAGAAGCACAAAGTGCAACCAATATGCCTGGTGGGTTCTCGGAAAATGATATCCAATTGATGGCAAATGCGGTTTATGGGGAAGCGCGCGGTGAACCGTATGAAGGTCAAATTGCTGTAGCTGCGGTTATCCTTAACCGTATCAATTCACCGACGTTTCCTAATACAGTATCAGGGGTAATTTTTGAACCGCTTGCGTTTACTGCAGTCGCTGATGGGCAAATTTGGCTAACACCAAATGAAACAGCAAAAAGAGCGGTAGTTGACGCGATCAACGGAATGGATCCATCAGAAGGAGCAACGTATTATTTTAATCCTGATACGGCAACAAGTGGTTGGATTTGGGGACGTCCGCAAATTAAGCGCATTGGAAAGCACATTTTCTGTGACTAAAAAAGAGGGTGAAGAATTATGTTGAGACTTGTTATCATCGCTGTTTTAGCAATTGCAGTAGCAGGAACAGGCTATTGGGGTTATCAAGAGCATCAAGATAAAAACGCAGTCCTCATTAATGCGGAGAACAATTATCAGCGTGCTTTTCATGACCTTGTCTACCATGTAGATTTGTTACATGACAAAATAGGAACGACCTTGGCAATGAGTTCAAGAGAACAACTCTCCCCGTCCTTTGCCGAGGTGTGGAGAATCACATCAGAAGCACAAAACGACGTAGGTCAGTTGCCTCTGACACTTTTACCTTTTAACAAAACGGAAGAATTCTTGACGAAAACGGGAGACTATACGTATCAAGTTGCAGTTCGAGACTTGGACAAAAATCCTTTATCTGAAGAAGAATATAGTACACTTCAAGCACTTTATCAAAAATCGGATGAAATAAAGCAAGAGCTGAGAAGAGTTCAAAGCATGGTTATGAGCAACAACTTGCGCTGGATGGATGTGGAATTAGCTCTTTCTGCTAAAGACCAGCCGCAAGATAATACAATCATTGATGGTTTTAAAACGGTGGAAAAAAACGTGGAAGGTTATGATGAAGCTGACTTCGGACCTACCTTTACTTCAATGAATCAGGAAGACAAAAATTTCAGCCAGCTTCAAGGAAAAACCATCACAGAAGAAGAGGCAAAAAAGATTGCCGATAAATACTTAGAACTTGAAGGAAATGAAAAAATCACCATCACTGAAAATGGGGAAGGTTCGAAGTTTGGTTTCTACAGTTTAAAAATTGTAGATAAAAATCAACAGGACACATTCATGGATATTGCCAAAAAAGGTGGCATACCTATTTACTTGGTCCAAAATAAGGAATCAAAAAAGAAAAACATCAGTTTAAACGATGCAACTGAAAAAGCGAGAAACTTTTTGAAACAAAACAAATTTGACACATTGGATCTATATGAAAGTGTAGAATACAACAAACTTGGGATTTTCACATTTGTATCAAATGTAGATGGAGTAAAGATATATCCAGATTCTATCAAGATGAAAGTAAGCCTGGAAACTGGTGAGATTGTGGGCTTTTCTGCAAAAGATTACTTAATGTCCCACCATTTAAGAGAGATACCTAAACCGGGCATCTCGCTTGAAGAAGCGACGGATAGAATTAATGATAAAGTGATGATCATGGAAGATTCCCTGGCGATCATTAATAATGACCTCGGGGAAGAAGTACTGTGTTATGAGTTTTTGGGGACGATTGAAAATGATACCTACCAGATTTTCATCAATGCCAATGATGGACGAGAAGAAAAAGTAGAGAAACTGAAAAACCCGGAACTTTTGTATGATTTGTAATTTTATGGAGGAAAAGTCAAAATTGGCTTTTCCTTTTTTTCGTTAAATGGTTTAATAAGAATATAGAGAGAACGGGTTTGTTAAGGGAGGCAGTTTCTTGTTAAAGCCAGGGGTTGTATTAACACTACAAGTGAAAAACGATGATAAAGTTGAAAAATATAGATGTAAGGTCCAGGAAGTAAAAGAGAAAGAATTTTATGTGGACTATCCAGCACATATTGTGAATGGAAAAACAACATACATATTGAACGGGACGCAATTACTAATTACTTATGTGTCAGATGAAGGTGTTGCATATACATTTGAAAGTGAAGTTCTTGGACGAATAAAGCAAGCAATACCAATGGTCCAATTGTCTTTCCCGGGTTACCATCAGGTACTTAAAGTGCAAAGGAGACAGTATGTGAGGGTTGAAAGTAATATCGATGTATCGGTCCATCCACTATCTCATCATTTCATTCCCTTTATTACACTTACACAAGATATAAGTGCTGGAGGGGCTGCACTTATTTTGCCTGAACACGTTAGTTTTCCTGAAGAGGGGCACGTTTTCACCACATTTGTTATTCATCTAAATAATGGGGAGACGCACTATTTAAAACTTAAAAGTAAGATAATCAGACTAGTGGAGGAAACGTCAAAGAATAGGTGGAAAGCATCATTGCAATTCGATCCCATTAATGAATTTCAAAGGCAAGTATTAATGAAATACTGTTTCGAACAGCAGCTGTTATTAAGAAAAACGCATTCCTTAGCATAATTCCTTCCAATTCCATCCATACTATTAATAATAGTAAAAGAGATCGGTGAAATAGAAGGAGAATCATATGAAAAGAGTGGAACGTATTATCCTTAAACTGATAGTCATACAATTAATCTGTCTAATTTGTGCGCAAGGACTATTGTTATATACCGAATCTGCCCCTTTTCTAAGCAAAGTCATTCAATATGAGGGAGTAGGCGGCATGAAGATAATTGAACATATAGAAACATTCGACCAAAGTAGATGAGTATGATAAAATATACATGCAATAAGTCAAAGAAGATATGCAGGGCGACCTGCTTTTTTCATGTAAAAAATGATTAAAGGTACATTCAGGAGGAACTATGAAACAACAATTATCTATAGCAATTGATGGTCCTGCAGCGGCAGGTAAAAGTACAGTGGCAAAGATTGTAGCAGACAAACTAGGATACTTATACATAGATACAGGAGCCATGTACAGAGCAGTAACATTTCAGGCAATTCGAGAGGATGTTAACCTTGAAGACGAGGTTTCCTTACAGCAACTAGTAGAAAAGATGGATATCGACCTTCGAATCGCAAACAACCAGACGCAACATGTTTACATAAATGATGAAGACGTAACAGAGCAAATCCGAACACATGAAGTAACGAACAATGTATCGATAGTTGCTAAGCATAAGCATGTTCGTGAAGATATGGTTGCAAGACAAAGGGTGCTGGCTAAAAGAGGCGGAGTGGTCATGGACGGAAGAGATATAGGGACCCATGTGCTTCCTGATGCGGAAATAAAAGTATTCTTATTGGCTTCTGTAGACGAAAGAGCACAACGAAGACATGCTGAAAACCTTTCTAAGGGCTTTGACTCTGACCTTGAAAAACTAAAAGAAGAAATCGCTAGAAGGGATAAACTTGATTCCGAGCGCGAAATCGCCCCATTACAAAAGGCGGAGGATGCGAAAGAAATTGATACCACTTCCTTGAACATTAATCAAGTAGTGGAAAAGATAATGGATTTGGTTCATCAAAATGAGGGGACTAGATAACCATGACATTCTACTCATTTGCCAAGTTCCTCGTTTCTGTAGTGCTAAAGCCGCTCTATCTTATTAAGGTAGTGGGTAGTGAGAATATACCAAAAGAAGGTTCCGTGTTAATCTGTTCTAATCATATTGATAATTTGGACCCTCCGGTTGTTGGAATTACATCACCAAGAACTGTTCATTTTATGGCAAAGGAAGAGATCTTCCATGTTCCAATCCTGAAGACTATTCTTCCAAAATTGCATGCATTTCCTGTGAAAAGAGGAATGAGTGATAGGGAAGCATTGAGAAATGCTTTAAAAGTGCTGAAAGAGGGAAGGGTTTTGGGACTTTTTCCAGAGGGTACAAGAAGTAAAACGGGCGAACTTGGAAAAGGGTTGGCAGGCGCAGGTTTTTTTGCCCTTCGTTCTGAAGCAACAGTAGTTCCTTGTGCCATCATTGGACCTTATAAAAAATTCCAACCCTTAAAAGTGGTGTATGGAGAGCCTATCGATTTCACTCAACATCGTTTGGAGAAAATCTCAGCTGAAGAAGCCACTTTATTAATAATGGATACCATAAAGGAACTTATCGAAAAAAACAGATAGTTTAAGAGTTTTGACTTGACAAAATGTCCTATTTATTAGAAGTTAGTAGAAGGAAGCTAAATTATGTAGGAACTTGTTAAGGTTATATATATTTATTTAGCACCTGGCAGTTCTAATTGATCTGTCCGATCAATCAAGTAAGTTAACATCCGTTAATTTATGAATTATTACACGAAACAGATGCAACTTTTGTTAAGTTCGCATGTAATGGCATATGCCGGCATGCTTACGTAACGTCTACCGTTACTTACATAAATAATGGATTAGCTGGTTTGTATGGAGGAGGTAATAATGATGGTGGAAGACATGAATCAAGTAGAAGTTAACAATTTAGAGGTTGGCAACACAGTAACTGGAACAGTTACAAAAGTAGAAGAAAAACAGGTCCTTGTTTCCATTGAGGGCAGCAAGCTAGATGGTATCATCCCAATCAGTGAACTATCCAGCCTTCATGTAGAAAAAGCGACGGATGTCGTTTCAGAAGGCCAGGAGCTTCAACTTAAAGTAACAAAAGTAGAAGAAGAATTGCTGGTGTTATCCAAAAAAGCAGTGGATGCTGACTTGGCATGGGAGGATCTGCAAAAGAAATTCGAATCCAAAGAAGTATTCGAGGCTGAAATTAAGGATGTAGTCAAAGGTGGCCTTGTGGTTGACCTTGGCGTGAGAGGATTTGTTCCTGCTTCCTTAGTTGAAAACTACTTCGTTGATGATTTCTCTGATTATAAAGGAAAAACATTAACATTCAAAGTAGTAGAACTGGAAAAAGAGAAGAATCGCGTGATCCTTTCTCACCGTGCTGTAGTAGAAGAAGAGATGCAAAATAAAAAACATCAATTGTTAGATACCATTGAAACAGGTCAAGTCATAGAGGGTACGGTGCAACGAATCACTGACTTTGGGGCATTCGTAGATATCGGTGGAGTAGATGGATTGGTTCATATCTCTCAATTGTCATATGAACATGTAGGAAAACCTTCAGATGTGGTAACAGAAGGTCAAAAGGTAAATGTTAAAGTTCTTTCTGTTGATCGTGACAATGAAAGAATTTCTTTATCCATTAAAGAAACTTTACCTGGGCCGTGGTCACAAGTTTCCGAAAAACTTTCCACAGGCAGTGTGACAGAAGGTGTTGTAAAACGCCTAGTTTCCTTCGGAGCTTTTGTTGAAGTACTTCCAGGTGTAGAAGGATTAGTTCATATCTCCCAAATCTCCAACAAGCATATCGGTACTCCGCATGAAGTACTAACAGAAGGCGATAAAGTACAAGTTAAAGTGTTGGAAATAAACGAAGCGGATCAAAGAATTTCCTTAAGTATCCGTGAATTGGAAGAGCCTGAACAAGAAGAGGATTACAGTCAGTATAATCAATCAGAAGACACTGGCGGCTTCCAATTGGGCGAAATGATTGGGGATAAACTAAGCAAACTTAAGAAATAATAATTTATATACAAATAAAGATGTCAAGGTGATTACTGGTGAGTAGAGCGCAAAGGAAAATGGACCATATTCAGCATGCATTAACAACAGGACAAGTAAGACAGACTGGTTTTGACGATGTAATGTTTGTTCATCAAAGCTTGCCTAATCTCTCCACCACTGACATTCAATTGAATACAAAAATAGGCGAACTTACACTAAGTTCGCCTATTTTTATCAATGCAATGACAGGTGGAGGCGGCAAAAAAACATGGGAAATCAATAAAGCGCTAGCTGAAGTGGCAAAAGTCTGTAATATTGGCTTAGCGGTAGGATCTCAAATGTCAGCAATTAAAGATCAAGATGAGGCAGCTACGTATGAAATAGTTAGAAAAGCAAATCCGGGTGGTCTGATTTTTGCAAATTTAGGAAGTGAGGCCACTGTTGATCAGGCCAAAAAGGCGGTTGACATGCTCGAAGCAAATGCTATTCAAATTCACTTGAACGTCATACAGGAACTTGTGATGCCCGAAGGTGATCGTGATTTTACCGGTGCCCTTGGTAGAATCGAAAAAATAGTAAGCTCCTTGGAAGTGCCGGTGATTGTAAAAGAAACAGGTTTTGGTATTAGCCGTGAAACCGCTAAGAAATTAGTAGATGTAGGAGTGTCCATCATTGATATTAGTGGCTTTGGTGGAACTAACTTCTCAAAAATAGAAAATGAACGCCGTACACAAAGGTTAGATTTCTTCAATGCTTGGGGGATACCTACCGCTGCTTCTATTGCTGAAGTGAAGCATGCTTTACCTGGCGCGTCGGTTATCGGCTCTGGAGGGATTCAAAGACCATTGGATATTGCCAAAGCAATAACATTAGGTGCTTCTGCGGTTGGGATGGCAGGTTACTTCCTAAAAGTGTTTATGGAAGAAGGCCAAGAAGCTTTGATACAATTAATTCATCAAACTCACGATGAACTTAGATGGATGATGACTGCTCTCGGGGCGTCTACTATTGAGCAATTGCAACAAGCTGCCGTCGTGATACATGGAGAAACGTATCATTGGCTGACTCAGCGTAGAGTAGACTGCTCAGCTTACAGCAATAGAACAATACAAAACTAGAATAAATATTAACGCCTTCTTTCTGAACAATCGAAAGAAGGCGTTTTTTATATATGAAAGTACGCAAGAGAGGTATAAAGACTTCTCTAACAGGGACGGTAGCTCTTAGGGGTCTTTACAAGCGGCATAAAGACTTCTCCAACAGGGGTGGTAGCGATTAGAGGTCTTTACAAGGGGTATAAAGACATCTACAACAATGACGGTAGAGATTAGCGGTCTTAAAATGCGGTATAAAGACTTTTCCAACAGGGCCATTAGTAATTAGAGGCTTTAATAATCGTACTCTCAGTAAAACCCTGTAGAATTCCATTCCAGGCGCTTCGTTTTCCGAGGAGGCTCCAACAGCGCCCCTAGGAAAGCGAAGCCGTTTGCGGAAATCAACAGCGGCTTTTTACCAATCACCTAAAAAAACAGGCCTTTCACCCTTGTTTTACCTTATTTATTTCGCTCTCTAGCTCCTTCAGGACCTTCCATAGTTGTTGCTCCAGGATACTTTAGAGATTGATCGCGATCTGATTCTGTTCTCTTTTGGGCTTTCAATTTTTTTTCTTGTCTATCTTTTCCCATATGATCACCTCTTTTCTAAGAATCTGTTTCATATTATTTGCCTAATCGATAAAAACATACTGTGTTTAATGATTAGTATCATCTCTTTTTAGGCATAATGATTTGGTGAGAGGAGGGGAGAAAAATGGAAATAACAGGACAATACTTTTATTTTATAGGTTGGATAGGTTGGATAATCGTTACGTTTTTCTTCCCTAAATCTGTAGTCAGAACATTTATGTCTATTTTAATTCTAGTGGTGATAGCAGGTTCAACTACTACTGTGCAAATGTTTGGATTCACTGTGACTGCTTCCTTTCTTGTATTGGCGGTTATTGCTTTTATTCTTTTAGTAAAATCATTGAAACAGAGATACATTTTACATTATTTATCTATCTGCACTATAGCGTTGGCGTATGTTTGTTTTATCTTATTTGAAATATATGATCCAGTCTGGATTTTTTTAGATAGAACCTGGTTGCTGTCTGTCATTATTTTATACTTATCTTTGCTCCTTTTTAAAACTAAGAGGGAAAGGTTCGTATTTATGCTCACTGGAGTCTTATTTGGTGAGGTCTTGCGCAGTATAGTAATGGACCGCATCTTTTCTTACTCGGTTATTGGGACGTTCGAGTTTTTGGCAGTTCTTGCTTTATCCTCAGCAGGAATGGCGACATGGATGATGTTTGAAACATTGACAATACAGTTAGATTCAATAATACAAAAGCGCGTAAGGGAGAGACAAGGATGAATGAGTATACATTGCCCATTATTTTTGGGGTATTGATAGGATTAGCCACCAGGCTATACATGCTTGTTACAGATTATCGTCAATATCCTACCTATTTGCATGGGAAAATCATACATTTATCACTCGCCTTCATTGCTTCGGGGTTAGGCACCATTGCAGTCCCGGCGATCATGGAAGAGGAGTTTGCAGCAATCACGTTTTTGGCATTGGCAGCTTCTCAATTTCGAGATGTTAGAAATATGGAAAGAAACACACTTGCTGAACTGGATGCATTTGAATTGGTGCCGAGAGGAAGTACATATATAGAGGGAATCGCTATTGCTTTTGAAGGAAGAAACTATCTAGTCATGATTACCGCGTTTTTAGCTACGCTCGCATATTTGGCTGCAAATATATGGGTAGGGTTACTCGTCGGAATTTCGGCTGCTCTAATATCTCATAAACTTATGACTGGCGGTCAATTGAAAGATATAGTGGATATTGAGTATGTAAAGCCTCATTTTGATGGGGCAGGTCTATATGTAGATAATATTTATATCATGAACATCGGATTGCCAGAGCGTCAAAAGGAAGTATTGCAATATGGTATGGGATTTATTTTAAAGCCCAAAAACTTTAATGCGAGAACGACAATAGCAAACCTGGGCCAAAGGCAGGCAATTCTTCATGACATGTCTACTGCACTTGGAGTCTACCGGGATTCCGGTACGCCTGCACTTGTCCCATTGGCAAAAAGGGATCTGGATGATGGGCGGGTTGGAGTGTTCCTCCTTCCACAAGAACAGGACTTGAAAATAGGGATGGCAATCCTTGAAAGGGTACCAACGCTAGAAAATGCCATTAGAATGCCTACGAAAAACTTGAAGGAAAAGGTGAACAAGTAGGATGGAAATGGAAAAATATATACTTGCTGTCATTACGACCAATACCACAAAAGTAGCTGGAGGGGCGCCTATTTTCACTTGTGAAACGAAAGAGGAAATGGAGTTTATTGCAGCAAACCTTGAGGCAATACTAGATGGAATTGCACACGGGTTGGGTAATGATTTATATGTAATCGTAAAACATTAATGAGATCTTAGAAAAAGTCAGACTTCCTTATTGCGGGGAATAATGTTAAACTATTCAAGTTAGACCTTCCTATGCAGGAGGGTTTCTTTTATTAGAAGATACCATAGAGTATCCTAAAACAGCCTTTTGTAAAGACTAAGATAATCGATTAATAAGTATGAAAGAAATAGTACATAAATTATAGAAAAATGGGAGGGTGGTCACCATGCCAAAACCAACCGTAGCGATTGTTGGAAGACCAAACGTGGGTAAATCCACAATATTTAACAGAATTGTTGGAGAGAGAATTTCCATTGTGGAAGATGTGCCAGGGGTTACTAGAGATAGAATTTATAGCTCCGGTGAATGGTTAAACCAATATTTTAATATCATTGATACAGGTGGAATTGAAATAAGTGATGCGCCGTTCATGACACAAATTCGTGAACAGGCGGAAATTGCTATCGATGAGGCGGATGTAATAATATTCATGACCAACGGACGTGAAGGGTTAACAACAGCTGATGAAGAGGTAGCGAAGATACTATACCGATCTAAAAAACCTGTAGTGGTTGCCGTAAATAAAGTGGACAACCCAGATATGAGAGATACATTATATGATTTTTATGCACTTGGCTTTGGTGAACCGATTCCAATCTCAGGTTCACATGGCTTGGGACTTGGAGACTTGCTTGATTTTGTAATTGAGAACTTCCCTAAAGACGAAGATGAGGAATATGATGAGGATATCATCAAATTTTCATTAATTGGCCGTCCAAACGTTGGAAAGTCCTCCCTAGTAAACGCGTTGCTAGGTGAAGATCGTGTTATTGTAAGTGACATCGCAGGAACAACAAGAGATGCAATTGATACTCCTTACACATTTGACGGTAAAGATTACGTGATAATTGATACAGCAGGTATGCGTAAAAAAGGGAAAGTATACGAGACGACAGAAAAGTACAGTGTACTACGTGCCTTGCGTGCCATTGAACGCTCCGACGTTGTATTAGTTGTAATCAATGGAGAAGAAGGAATTATTGAACAAGACAAAAAAATCGCAGGATATGCGCATGAAGCGGGAAGAGCCATTGTCATTGTAGTAAACAAGTGGGATGCCGTGGAAAAAGATGAAAAGACAATGAAGGAATTTGAGCAAAAAATTAGGGATCACTTCTTGTTCTTAGATTATGCACCAATCGTGTTCTTATCTGCTATGACAAAGAAGCGGATTCATACACTCATTCCTAAAATTGAAATGGCAAGTGAAAATCACTCTATGCGTGTGGTAACGACTGTATTGAATGATGTGATTATGGATGCTGTTGCAATGAACCCGACGCCTACCGATAAAGGGCAGCGATTGAAAATTTATTATGCGACCCAGGTTGCAGTTAAACCGCCTACCTTTGTTATTTTCGTTAATGACCCAGAGCTTCTGCACTTCTCATACAAACGTTTCTTGGAAAATCGTATCAGAGATGCATTTGGGTTTGAAGGAACACCTATTAAACTAATCGCACGTCCACGAAAGTAAAAGGGAGGAGTGAGTCAGTGAAAAAGGTTGCTGTATTGGGAGCGGGAAGCTGGGGCACTGCCCTGGCAATGGTGCTTGCCGATAATAATCATGAAGTACGTCTTTGGGGACATAAGCAAGCTCAAATCGATGAAATAAATCAACGTCACACGAATGAAAAATACTTAAAAAATATTAAGTTATCCGATAAAATTGTAGGAATTACTTCTATGGAAGAGGCGGTAGAATCTGCAGAAGCGATTGTGCTTGCAGTCCCTACAAAAGCCATGAGGGAAGTGTGCCAACAATTAAAAGGCTTTTTGAAGGAACCTGCTTTATTTGTTCACGTGAGTAAAGGGATAGAACCTGATACACATTTAAGGGTTTCTGAAGTGATTGAAGATGAACTACCAGAATCCATTCGTAAAGCGGTTGTAGTTCTTTCCGGGCCAAGTCATGCAGAAGAAGTAAGTATGAGACAACCTACCACTGTTACAGCAGCGTCTTTGAATATTGCTGCTGCTGAAAAGGTACAAGATCTATTTATCAACCAGCATTTCCGTGTTTATACGAATACTGATGTTGTTGGTGTAGAAATTGGTGGATCTTTAAAGAATATCATTGCGTTGGCTGCAGGTATTACGGATGGCCTAGGATATGGCGATAACGCCAAAGCGGCTTTAATTACAAGAGGGTTAGCCGAAATCGCTCGTCTAGGAAGCTGTCTTGGTGCCAATCCGCTTACATTCCTAGGTTTGACAGGAATGGGCGACCTGATCGTAACATGTACAAGCGTTCACAGTAGAAACTGGAGGGCGGGTAACATGTTAGGTAAAGGGAAGAAGCTTGAAGAGGTATTGGATAGTATGGGGATGGTCGTTGAAGGTGTACGTACCACCAAGGCCGCATATCAGCTATCACAAAAACTCCAAGTGAAGATGCCACTGACATCTGCCCTTTATCATGTATTATTTGACGGAGTGGACCCAAAGGATGCAGTAGATGAACTGATGAGCCGTTCCAAAACAACAGAATTGGACGACCTTGCGCAACTTCTAGGTGACAGAGTCCAATAAACGTCAATGCCCCTTCGTTTATAGAAGGGGCGTTTATTAGTTAAAAGGTTTTTTAAAAGTATAAGGAAGTATATTATTCGGTTGATTTCCGTTCCAGGCGCTTCGCTTGCCTCCGGGCGGTCCGTGAACTCTCATCAGGCTTCGCCTTCCAGGGTCTCACCTGTCCCTTCCTCCCGCGGGCGTCTCCGCGCCTTTCACATCAATCTACTAGGTGGCTTCATTCACTAAGAGTTTATGAAAAGCAATCTAACTGTGTTAATTGAATAAGCATTAACTTTTCGTTTATGTAATTTTCAGCTGTGGATTGGAGCAAATGGCGCAGACTCCTGCGGGGGAATAACGGTAGGTTGAGACCCCACAGCGCAGTGAGGCTCAAGGCACCGTCCCGCGGAAAGCGAAGCCATTTGCGGAAAGGAACAGCGGCAATTAACCAAAAACTAATGTCTAAAAAAACTTTTTGTCCGGTTTTCCTTAATGAAATCAATACATAAAATAAACAAACACCCATCCTATTCAAGTGCATAACTTATAAAGAAGAAACCATAGGAGGGTGCTCAGGAAAGAAATCCATAATTTTTACAAGCTTTTTTGCGATAAATAGGCATTTGGCGATGCATGTATGTAAATTGCCGCATAAGATGTGTATGAGGATATCACTGGTTGAGCTGTGGGATTGGATTATTTAGTCTTTCTTTTTATGCTGAAGTAAAAATGGCCCCTTTTACTTCAGCTTTTTTGTTGTTTCATTTAGTGTATATCTTATGCTATAATGTTTCACGGAAAAGGAGAGATGAGGATGTCACCTGCATTAATGAAGATGTGGATTTCGTTTGTAGCGATGGGGTTCATGATTATATCCGTTTTAACGGTTTATTTTACTAGATTTAAGGTGAGAAACAATATTATCAGAGGCATTTTGAATACGGTTGCTTTTTTATTGATTTTACTTGCCGGCCTAATCATTTTTTATGTAGTTTTCAGTGGTCCTGTACCGGAGCAATAATGAAGAAGGAAGGAATAATTTATGAAATTAAATAGGTTCTTCCTACTTGTAGGAATAATGATGTTAAGCAGCGTCCTATCGGGTTGTTTATACCCTCAAGATCGTTTAAAGGAAAATCAAGTTCCTTATTTAGATCAATTAGAAGCCGTACAGTCATCTGTGGATCAATACCGTGAGGCAACTGGGGGATTGTTACCCATAAAAGATAGGGATATGGAGACACCGATCTATCAAAAGTACCCAATCGATTTTAATAAATTATCCCCTCGATACATACAAGAACCTCCTGGGACGGCATATGAAAGTGGAGGAGTCTATCTTTATGTGTTAGTGGATGTGGAAGAAGACCCTAAAGTGAAGTTAATTGATCTTCGTGTTGCTGAACAAATTCGCGATATTAATATTAGAATTGATATGTACAAGCGCGCGAATAACGGATATGCCCCGATTAAAGAAGTGATTAATGATCAGGCATTCAAATTGGATTGGGAAAAACTTGGCTATGAATCAGAACCATTCGCAGAGAGTCCAATATCCGGTAAAAACCTGCCATTTGTTTTGAATAATGAAGGACAAGCTCAATTGGATTATTCCATTGACTTGTACGATTTTCTTCAAGAACATGAACATAATTACAAACCAGGGGATGACATCCGTGACATTATTGTGGAACATTCCGTGTTTGTACCTGCATTTTCCCTTGCCTACACGATAGATGAGAACAATGAACCGGTCTTTTTAAATAAAGAATAGAATAGTTGTCATGAACCCTTTTTTAGAGAATACATTCTAAAGAAGGGTTTTTTGTTTTATTTCTATGAAACATAATGCCCCACTAATTCTTGCTATTAACCATATATAAAAATAAATAGGGAAACGGGATGAATTTTCTATTAAAGTAGTCATATTTAATTAGGACAACATCATACACATATAGTGTCATAGATTATATCCTTACTAGAAAATGAAAATCCCAAGATAAATGTCGGGAGGGAATCACTTGGAAAAAGTAGATATTTTCAAAGATATCGCTGAACGTACGGGCGGCGATATATATTTAGGGGTCGTAGGAGCTGTTCGTACAGGGAAATCAACTTTCATCAAAAGGTTCATGGAGTTAGTGGTTCTGCCGAATATCGGAAACGAGTCTGATAAAGCGCGTGCTCAAGATGAGTTGCCGCAAAGTGCGGCTGGAAAAACGATTATGACAACAGAGCCTAAATTTGTTCCTAACCAGGCAGTTAAGGTTAAAGTGGATGAGGGCCTTGATGTAAATATCCGTCTTGTAGACTGTGTGGGTTATACGGTTCCTGGCGCCAAAGGGTATGAGGATGAAAATGGTCCTAGAATGATCAATACTCCTTGGTACGAAGAGCCAATACCATTCCATGAGGCAGCGGAGATTGGTACAAGGAAAGTTATTCAAGAACATTCTACCATTGGCGTAGTCATAGCAACAGATGGCTCCATTGGTGAAATTCCTCGCAGAGATTACATTGAAGCAGAGGAAAGGGTTGTGGAGGAATTAAAAGAAGTTGGGAAACCATTCATCATGGTAATCAACACTGTACAGCCACATCACCCGGAAACCGAGTCGTTAAAGAGAGAGTTATGTGAGAAATATGATATCCCAGTTATTGCGATGAGTGTAGAAAGCATGAGAGAATCTGATGTCTACAATGTATTAAGAGAAGCACTATTTGAATTCCCGGTACTAGAAGTGAATGTTAATCTTCCAAGCTGGGTAATGGTTCTCAAAGATAACCACTGGCTGCGTGAAAGCTACCAGGAAGCTGTAAAGGACACTGTGAAGGATATTAAGCGCCTTCGTGACGTGGACCGTGTGGTAGGTCAGTTCAGCGAGTACGAATTCATTGACAGGGCTGGACTTGCGGGAATAGAAATGGGGCAAGGGATTGCGGAAATTGACTTATATGCTCCAGATGATCTTTATGATCACATTTTGAAAGAAGTAGTAGGAGTAGAGATTAGAGGCAAGGACCACTTGCTGCAATTAATGCAAGATTTTGCTTATGCAAAAGCTGAGTACGACCAAGTCTCCGACGCGTTAAAAATGGTGAAACAGACAGGATATGGAATTGCTTCTCCTGCTCTGACAGATATGAGTCTAGAAGAACCAGAGATTATCCGTCAAGGATCGCGCTTCGGGGTCAGATTAAAGGCAGTGGCACCATCCATTCATATGATCAAAGTAGATGTGGAAAGTGAGTTCGCACCGATTATTGGTACAGAAAAACAAAGCGAGGAGCTTGTCCGCTACTTGATGCAAGACTTTGAGGATGATCCACTATCTATCTGGAATTCCGATATCTTCGGACGCTCCTTGAGTTCCATCGTTAGAGAAGGAATTCATGCCAAAATATCACTAATGCCTGAAAACGCCAGATACAAGCTAAAAGAAACGCTAGAGCGAATCATCAACGAAGGCTCCGGCGGCCTAATCGCGATAATTCTATAAAACTTCTAGCTGTTAATTGGAGAAAAGGCGAAGACTCCTCGAAAATGCTACGCATTTTCTTCGTGCGATGTTTCACTGTCGAAGCCTTCCTTGTCCTGAGGGAGATAGCGCTAGATGGAGACCCTGCAGGCTTGCCAAGGAGGCTCTCGCCAGCCCCTAGGAAAGCGAAGCCATTTGCGGAAATCAACAGCGGAGATTAAAATAATCTGTCGAATATGTTTAAGAGCTTCCCGACTGTGGAAATAACACAGATGGGAAGTTCTTTTTTGTGTATTAATACAGAGAAATGCTTGATATATAGGCGTTCTTATGATAATCTACAAACAGAAAATCTTCTCTTAATTGGCGAAATATTCCTCTAGAAGCACTTTTTTGTGAGAAATTTGTTGAAATCTAGTGTTTAATGGGTTAATATAAGCCTAGTTGCAAGATTAAGCGATTCTACCATGTATAGAATCAATCAAAATTGTGAACAAATGTTAGTACTAAAGGCTTTTGCTAGACTAAAATACTATTTTGGTTTAGAATAGCGATAACTCCTTTGGGAGGAGGTGAATGGCATGAACAAGACAGATTTAATCAATGCAGTTGCTGAAGCTAGTGAACTTTCTAAAAAAGATGCTACTAAAGCAGTTGATGCTGTTTTCGATACAATTCTTGACGCACTTAAAAACGGTGACAAAGTACAATTAATCGGTTTTGGTAACTTTGAAGTACGTGAACGTGCTGCGCGTAAAGGTCGTAACCCACAAACTGGGGAAGAGATCGAAATCGCTGCAAGCAAAGTACCAGCTTTCAAACCTGGTAAAGCACTTAAGGATGCTGTGAAATAATTGACAGCTACATAGTCAAATGAATGTCATCTTAAAGAGGCGCATAGTTTGCGCCTCTTTATTTTTGCTTTTATAAAAAAACTTATGCTAGAATCACATTACAGCTATTTTTAACGGTAATGTAGGAGGATAAATAAATGACAGAAGTTAATAAGGCTCAGATAGAAGAAGCGGTAAGAATGATTTTGGAAGCAATCGGAGAAGATCCTAATCGAGAAGGACTACTCGATACTCCAAAACGTGTAGCTAAAATGTACACAGAAGTATTTGCTGGTTTAAATGAAGATCCTAAAGAACATTTTAAGACAGTGTTTGGGGAAGCACATGAAGAATTGGTGCTTGTCAAAGATATCTCGTTCTTTTCTATGTGTGAACATCATTTGGTACCTTTCTTTGGGAAAGCTCATGTAGCATACATACCTAAAGGTGGAAAAGTTACGGGGCTAAGTAAACTTGCCCGTGCGGTGGAGGCGGTTGCAAAAAGACCACAACTTCAAGAAAGAATTACTTCTACCATAGCAGAATCCATTGTAGAATCTCTTGATCCACATGGTGTAATGGTAGTGGTGGAAGCTGAGCACATGTGCATGACGATGCGCGGTGTTAAGAAGCCGGGAGCATTAACTATTACTTCTGCTGTCCGTGGTGTGCTGGAAAATGATCCTGCAGCAAGAGCGGAAGTTTTATCTTTAATAAAAGGGTAATCCAATATTGTAAACTAGAAGGAGGATTGTCATGAGTCAATCTAACACGAATGACTTTATTGTTATTAAAGCGAAGGAAGATGGCGTAAGTGTCATTGGACTTACACGTGGTACAGACACTCGCTTTCATCATTCGGAAAAGCTTGACAGAGGAGAAGTGATGATAGCTCAGTTTACAGAGCACACCTCCGCGATCAAGATAAGAGGCAAAGCGCTCATCCAATCTTCACATGGAGAAATGGAAACAGACTGACGCAAAAATAAATATCATATATCCTGAGTAAGAAAGCAGATGAATAAATATTTCTCTGCTTTTCTTATTATCTATTCAATAGCGGGTTAAACTAAAGAAAGATAGCCCATTTTAACAATATGCTCCACTAATGTGCTATAATTAACTTTGTCTATTTTAGTTCGACTCTAGCGTCTGTAAATCTTTTTATGAAACGGACGGCAGTCAAGAAAAGGGAACAAGGGTGGTCTTTAGTGAGTCATATACATATATCCATAATAAAAGAGAAACTACATAATCTGATTACACATCCATATTTAATTAAACATATTGAATACCCTGCCATTGATGAAGATAAGTTATTGCTGCTTTATTCTATCTTGGAGCCCATTGATATATCTGATGAGAAAAAAGAACAATACATATTATCAACCATGCTTGTACAGATTGCCCTTGATACTCATGATATGGTGACAAATGCAAAAGCAGGTCAACTAGAAGTCGGCGATGAGAAAAGTCGTCAACTGACTGTATTGGCAGGGGATTTTTATAGTGGCCTGTATTACAGGCTTCTGGCAGATGTGAATGACATTTCCATGATAAAAACACTTGCACATTCCATTAAACAAATAAATGAACATAAAATTGCCTATTATCATAAAGAACTTGAAGGAATTGAACCATTGATGGACAGTCTAGGAAAGATCGAATCCTCTCTTATTCAGTCTGTTTCAGGCTTCTTTTCCGACTCGCTCCTAAAAGAATTGGGCGGCAACTTTCTTTTATTAAAGCGCTTAATTCAAGAACGGAAACTTTTCTGTAATGAAAGATCAACTTTTCTTTTCGACACCTTGCGAAGGATAGCCTTCTCAAAAGGAGAAAAGGATGTCGCCTCAAAAGAACAGGAAACATATATGTTATACATGATTGATCGGTATATTGATCATATAAAGCAGAAAATGGAACAATTGACTCACACCATCCCGACAATGAACAATTTATTAGAAGCGAGAATACAAGAACTTTTCTACGAAATACCATTTTCATCAAAAAAGTATGCGGAAGAAGGTTAAGCCATGCAACATCCATCCAAAGAAGAGCGTGTTCATAACGTTTTTGAAAAAATATATAAAAACTATGACAAAATGAATTCCGTCATCAGTTTCCAACGCCATGTAGCGTGGCGAAAAGATACGATGAAAAGAATGAATGTGGAAGATGGCGCAAAAGCATTGGACGTATGCTGCGGAACAGCGGACTGGACCATCTCTATGGCAGAGGCAGTAGGCCCGAGTGGAAAAGTTGTTGGCCTTGACTTTAGTGAAAACATGCTTTCTATCGGAAAAGAAAAAGTGAAAGGCCTTGGAATGGACAACATTGAATTGATTCATGGGAATGCGATGGCACTTCCTTTTGAAGATAATACTTTTGATTATGTCACAATAGGTTTTGGTTTACGTAATGTACCTGACTACTTCCAAGTGTTAAAAGAGATGTACAGAGTAGTTAAACCTGGAGGCAAGGTTGTTTGCCTAGAAACATCACAACCTACCATGCCAGGCTTCCGTCAAGTCTATTTTCTTTATTTTCAATACGTAATGCCAATGCTTGGTAAGGTTTTCGCCAAAAGCTATAATGAATATGCTTGGTTACATGAATCGGCCAAAGACTTTCCAGGGATGAAAGAACTAAAAAAGATGTATGAAAAAGTAGGTTTCCGACCAGTTGAAGTAAAGGCTTATACCGGTGGAGTCGCTGCCATGCATTTAGGAGTTAAACCTAGAAAATAGTTTGTAAAGGTGACCTACATGAAATTAAAGATGATGTATTCTTTTTTAAATAATGATTTGCAAATAATTGAAAATGAATTAGAAGCCACAATACAAACCGAACGTGCGTTGTTGCAAGAGGCGTCGTTACATTTGCTTCAGGCTGGGGGGAAAAGAATCCGACCAGTCTTTGTCCTATTGGCCGCAAAACTCGGAACGTACGACATCCATAAAGTCAAGAATGTGGCGGTTGCCTTAGAGCTCATGCATATGGCATCTCTTGTTCACGATGATGTCATAGATGATGCAGAGTTGAGGCGTGGTAAAGAGACCATTAAAGCCAAATGGGATAACCGTATTGCTATGTACACAGGCGATTATATTTTTGCCAGATCTCTTGAAATGATGACCAGAGTAGAAGACATTGAAGCTCACCGCATCCTCTCTAATACTCTTGTGGAACTCTGTAAAGGTGAAATTGAACAGATTCGGGATAAATATAACTATGATCAAAACCTACGTACATACCTGCGAAGAATCAAAAGGAAGACCGCTATCCTTATTGCAGTGAGTTGTCAGCTTGGGGCCATCACATCCGGGGTCCCCGCTTCTGTTCATCAAAGCCTATATTGGTTTGGTTATTATGTCGGTATGTCTTTTCAAATTACAGATGACATTCTAGACTTTACATCGACCGAAGAACAGCTCGGAAAGCCTGCCGGAAGTGACCTTCTGCAGGGGAATATTACGTTGCCTGTTTTATATGCTATGGAATCGCCCGAATTAAACGAAAAGATTCGCACTATTCACGAACACAGCGGTTCGGAAGAAATAAAGGAAATCATTGAGTTGATTAAAAAGTCTGATGCCATTGACCGTTCCTTTGCACTTAGTGACCGTTATTTGGAGAGGGCCTTCAAGGAGCTGGAGAAACTTCCAAACGGACTTGCTAAACGCACCTTCAACAATGTGGCAAAGTACATTGGAAAACGGAAATATTAGAACCAATTTGATGAACTTTGTAAAATATTACGATAATTCTCCATCTTCTGTTGCGAAACTGTAAAAACCGTGATATATTTTGGTAGGTTAGGGTTTACCTAACCTTACATAATCGTAATGGGGTGGAGAAATTATTATGGAAAAAACATTTTTAATGGTAAAGCCTGATGGCGTACAACGTAACCTTATTGGTGAAATCGTTTCTCGTTTTGAAAAAAAAGGTTTCCAACTTGTTGGTGCAAAATTAATGCAAATTCCAACTGAATTGGCAGAAGAGCACTACGGTGAACATAAAGAGCGTCCTTTCTTCGGAGAGCTTGTAGACTTCATCACTTCTGGTCCTGTATTCGCAATGGTTTGGCAAGGTGAAAATGTAATCGCTACCGCGCGCCACATGATGGGTGCTACAAACCCTAAAGATGCAGCTCCTGGAACTATCCGCGGAGAGTACGGCGTAATCGTAGGCAAAAACATCATTCACGGTTCTGATTCTTCTGAGAGTGCAGAGCGCGAAATCGGTCTTTTCTTCAATGGCGAAGGTCTTGTTGAATACAAAAGAGACGTAAACAACTGGATCTACTAATAGTTACGATAAATTGAAAACGCTTTATAAGATGCGCCCTTCTCTTCTGGAGAGGGGCGTTTTTTTGAAGTTTTTTGATGGTGGGGATATTTTTTGTGATTGCTTCTTAGGGGGAAGGTTATTGTGTAGAACATTTGAGTTAAGAAGTAGAAGGTTGTTTGGGCAATGTAGAAGGTATTCTGGGAAATGTAGAAGGTTGCTGTAAAACGGTAGAAGGTTGAGATTTAAGTGTAGAACTTGGAGAATGCCTGCTCTCAACGCTTATCCTTCCCATCAATTTTTAAATTCTCTCCCCTCTCCATTCTCAAATCAGCTATACTGAAATTACAGATATAGAGAGAAAGTAGATGAAAACATGAGGGACGATTACATTCAGTTTATTGAACAAATAAAAAAGAAGACAGGCATTGACCTGGCACTGTATAAAGAAGGGCAGATGAAAAGAAGGCTGACCTCTCTCTACGAAAAAAAGGGATTGAAGAACTTTAACGAATATTACCGTCTGCTTGATAAAAATCGCGATGAACTTTTTGAATTTCTAGACCGAATGACTATCAATGTTTCGGAGTTCTATCGCAACTACAAACGGTGGGAGATTTTAGAGGAGAAAATCCTCCCATTAATGTTGAAGGAAAACAAAAATCCAAAAGTGTGGAGTGCGGCATGTTCGACAGGAGAGGAGCCCTATACACTTTCCATGGTGCTTAGTAACTTCCTTCCTCAAAAAAATATTAAAGTGAAAGCTACCGATATTGACGCAAACGTCATTGCAAGGGCAAAGCTAGCTACATATCAAGAAAGATCCCTGCAAGAAGTTCCGGCGGTAGTAAAAAATAAGTATTTTACCAAGCATGATGGTTTCTATAAGGTTAAAGACGAAATAAAGAATACGGTTATTTTTAAAAGACTTAATCTGTTGTCTGATTCCTTTGAATCTGGACACGATTTGATTGTCTGCCGCAACGTTCTGATTTATTTTACAGAAGAAGCGAAAGAGCAGCTTTATCACAAATTTAGTCATGCGATAAAAAAGGGCGGGATATTGTTTGTAGGTAGTACTGAACAAATCTTCCAACCTGCCAAATATGGTTTTGAAGTGGTGGATACATTTTTTTACAGGAAGATATAACATTTTATTTATGCTATCTCTTTATAAAATGAACTTTGAACTGTAAATTAAATCGGTTCTATAAGCCCGAACAGCAACGAAAGAAGCCCAAACTGTCTAATAGAACGGTTCAATAAGCCCGAACAGCAACGAAAGAAGCTCAAACTGTCTAATAGAACGGTTCAATAAGCCCGAACAGCAACGAGAGAAGTCCACACTGTCCAATAGAACGGTTCTATAAGCCCGAACAACCAAAAGAAGAGCCTAAACTGTCCAATAGAACGGTTCTATAAGCCCGAACAGCAACGAGAGAAGCCCAAACTGTCTAATAGAACGGCTCTATAAGCCCGAACAGCAACGAAAGAAGCCCAAACTGTCAAATAGAACGGTTCTATAAGCCCGAACAGCAACGAGAGAAGCCCAAACTGTCTAATAGAACGGYTCTATAAGCCCGAACAGCAACGAAAGAAGCCTAAACTGTCCAATAGAACGGTTCTATAAGCCCGAACAACCAMAAGAAGAGCCTAAACTGTCTCATAGAACAGTTCTATAAGCCCGAACAGCAACGAAAGAATCCTAAACTGTCTAATAGAACGGTTCTATAAGCCCGAACAACAACGAAAGAAGCCCACACTGTCTAATAGAACGGTTCTATAAGCCCGAACAACCAAAAGAAGAGCCCACACTGTCCAATAGAACGGTTCTATAAGCCCGAACAGCAACGAAAGAAGCCCAAACTGTCTAATAGAACGGTTCTATAAGCCCGAACAACCACAAGAAAGGCCTAAACAGTCTAATAGAACAGATCTAACTTCCCAAACACCAACATAAAGATCCCAACCTTTCTGATAGAACGGATTCTAAACCCGCAATTCTCCCCTTTTCCCCAACAACCTGCTTTTTTTTACTAGAACAATCCGCTACACTTGTGTTATAGTATTACATAATTAATTTCACTTACACGCTTAAAAGCTTTAAAGAGATAAAGGAGAGGCTGATGACGATGAGATATTTGACTGCTGGCGAGTCGCATGGACCGCAATTGACAACCATATTGGAAGGTGTCCCAGCTGGGCTGCCACTGACTGTCGAGGATATTAATGATGATCTGGCAAGGAGACAGAAAGGGCATGGCCGTGGCAGAAGAATGCAAATTGAAAAGGATACCGTAGATATTCTGAGTGGAGTTCGTCATGGTCAAACGTTAGGTTCTCCCATAACCTTGGCGGTAACAAATGATGATTGGAAGCATTGGACGAAAATTATGGGGATAGAGCCCCTTACTAAAGAAGACCAAGAAGAAGTAAAACGGAAGGTGACAAAGCCCCGACCTGGACATGCAGATCTAAATGGAGCGATTAAATATGGTCACCGTGATATGAGGAATGTCCTAGAGCGTTCTTCCGCAAGGGAAACGACAGTTAGGGTAGCAGCAGGTGCTGTTGCTAGAAAGTTCCTCGCTGAACTAGGCATTAAGGTAGCTGGACATGTAACGGAAATAGGAGGGGTGAAAGCCGAGCCTCAACCTATTACAAATCTAGATGACTTAAAAGCGCAAACCGAAGCATCCCCTGTTCGTTGCTACGATAAAAAAGTAGAGCAAGAGATGATGGATGCGATTGACACAGCTAAAGAAAACGGAGATTCCATTGGCGGTATTGTAGAAGTCATTGTAGAGGGAGTTCCAGCTGGAGTAGGAAGTTATGTGCATTATGATCGAAAGTTAGATGCTAAAGTAGCAGCATCCATTATGAGCATCAATGCATTTAAGGGTGTGGAGTTTGGTGTTGGTTTTCAAGCAGCCAGCCTACCGGGCAGTAAGGTACATGATGAGATCGCTTGGAGCGAGGAACGTGGCTATTACCGTCTATCCAATAATCTTGGAGGTTTTGAAGGCGGTATGACAACTGGTATGCCGATTGTGGTAAGAGGTGTCATGAAACCAATCCCTACCCTCTACAAGCCGCTGCAAAGCGTGGATATTGATACAAAAGAACCGTTCCAGGCAAGTATAGAACGTTCCGACAGTTGTGCGGTACCAGCAGCAAGTGTGGTAGCAGAAGCGGTGGTCGCGTGGGAAATCGCACAAGCCATCGTAGAACAGTTCGGCCAGGACCGAATGGACCTTATTAAGGAAAATGTCCAAAGGATGCGAGACCATGCCGCAAAATTCTAATTGGAAACAGGTTACCGTTCAAACTGCTTCAAAGGAGTATCCCGTTTTTTTAGGAAAAGGGGCAATTCAAGAACTGCCACAGTTACTGGGGTCTTTTCAAAAGAAACCCAGTAAAGTGCTAATTGTGACAGATGATGTAGTTGCTGACCTGTACCTTATGGAAATAGTCTCAAGTTTAACGCGAAATTTTATCGTCCACTCCTATGTTCTCCCAAATGGCGAAGAAGCAAAATCATTCGAAAATTATTATGCCATCCAAACATTTGCACTGGAGAATGGCTTGGATCGTCATTCTGCTATCATCGCCCTTGGTGGCGGGGTGGTCGGTGATATTGCGGGTTTTGTTGCTTCGACATTTATGAGGGGAATCAAATTCATCCAAGTTCCTACTACACTCCTTGCACATGACAGTGCAGTCGGCGGGAAGGTTGCTATTAACCATCCGTTAGGGAAGAATATGATCGGCTCCTTTTATCAACCGGAAGCGGTCATATATGATGTGAATTTCTTAAAGAGTCTGCCTGTTAGTGAAATGCGTTCAGGCTTTGCCGAAGTTGTAAAGCATTCCCTTATCTGGGACGAAGCATTCTATCATTGGATAAAAGAAGCCATAAAAAATCTGAATGACCTTACAGAAGACAAACTGCTTGCATGCTTGGAAAACGGAATTAAAATCAAAGCGGAAGTTGTATCAAGTGATGAAAAAGAGACGGGCTTGCGTGCCATCTTAAATTTTGGCCATACACTTGGTCATGCACTTGAGGCAGCTTATGGCTATGGGAAAATAACGCATGGAGACGGAGTAGCTCTAGGAATGCTTTTTGCAACTAGATTAAGTGAAAAGTTGAAACCGGAACTGAATTTAACCAATGACTTGTCACAAGTGTGGAGTCGTTTCGGCTTTCCGACAAAGATTCAACCATCCGTTTCCCCAGAAGAACTGTTAGATTGGATGAAAAAAGACAAAAAAACTCAAAACAGTCATATACATATGGTATTGATACAGTCCATTGGAAATGTAGAACTGCAATCCGTGCCAGATGAACTTATACTTGAAACTTTGCAAGAATTTTATTAAAAAATCATCCAATAAGGGGGAATTCGGTGATTCGTGGTGTAAGAGGCGCAACAACCATACTTGAGAATTCAGAAAAAGAAATTATCTGTAAAACAGAAGAATTATTACAAAACATGATTCAAGTGAACAACATAGTGGCAGAGAATGTCGCGCAAGTACTGATTTCCGTCACTGCAGATATTACGGCATGTTTCCCGGCGAAGGCACTCCGAAACCTTGAAGGCTGGGATTATGTCCCTGTCATGTGTACAAAAGAAATTGCCGTGCCAAATTCACTGCCATCCTGTATCAGGATCATGATGACAGTAAACACGGAAGTGGCGCAAAAAGACATTCACCACATCTATCTGCACGAGGCGGTAAGCTTACGACCCGATCTTGCAAAAACTTTATCGGTTGACAATTAGCAATCTTCTATCATATAGTACTTACAAGAAGTAAAACAGTTTAGAGATTAGTTTAGTGAATTAAGTTGAGGGCTATAGAGCCAAAGAGTATGACCAAACCAAGAAATTTATTTTTGAGCCGAGTTGAGAAGAGAATAGTTGAGAATGAGTCGAGATTAGCTGAGGTTAGAATGTATTCTATAAATCTACCCAAGGACTATCCTCTGTCTTTGGGTTTTTGTTTTTTCCTCATTCTGTAACACCTCGTTACAAAGTCTCATTCTCCATTTCTTGAAAATGGAGGAGATCAGATGCAACAGTTTGCAGAGTTTCTAGATGCAAGCAAACATTTCAAAACCATTCCCATCATTGAAAGTTTTTTTGAAGACACCTTAACACCAGTATCCATCTTTCAGGCATTAACAAAAGAAGCGGTCTATCTATTGGAAAGTAAAGAGCCCAATTCAGATTGGGCGAGGTACTCCTTTATCGGATTGAATCCATTTTTGAAAATAACAGCCGAGGATACCACTATCACGTTGCGAGAAGTAAAGACCAATAAATCTATCTACCATTCTAAGGAATTGAATGAGGTCATCCAACAAGCCAATAAATTGCTTCAAGTGAAACACCTTGAAAAAAAGCTAGGGTTTACAGGTGGAGCCGTTGGCTATTTGAGTTATGATTTTATCCCGACGATTGAAAAAGTGCTTATGCACCCTTCCTATGGCGGAGAATACACAGCAAATCTATTATATTGCGAGGATATTGTCGTATGTGATCACAAGGAAAATGAATTGCATTTTATTCATTATATTCGTTTAGATGGAAAGGAAAATGAAAAAGAACTACAGGATAGATTTAATCAGGCAAAACAATCGATACTTGAAAAAGTTTCTCTAATAAGAAAACGACAAGAGAGCGATCCTCTTGTGGAAGTGGATAATGGAAAGGCTGAGTTACCTGTTCAATCCAATTACACAAAAGAGAGATTCATTGAACATGTAGAAAAGATAAAGAAATATATCCAGACAGGTGACATCTTTCAATGTGTTCTCTCCCAGCGTTTTGAGTTACAGGCAGACATGGAAGGGTTTGATGTATACCGAGTGCTAAGAAGACAAAATCCCTCTCCTTACCTGTTTTATCTCAAATACGATGAAATGGAATTAATCGGAAGTTCTCCAGAGAGGCTGATACAAATACAAGATAAGAAGTTAGAGATTCATCCGATTGCCGGTACGAGAAAAAGAGGGAAAACGGAAGAGGCAGACCAGCAGCTTGCGGAGGACCTAATGCAAGACGAAAAAGAACAGGCCGAACATTATATGCTGGTGGATCTCGCGCGAAACGATTTAGGAAGGGTCGCTAAATATGGTTCCGTCCATACGCCGGTCATGAAAGAGCTTGTTTATTTTTCAAGGGTAATGCACCTGATTTCAATCGTGAAGGCAGAGCTTGCTCCAAACTACACTCCTGTGGAAGCGCTGCTTGCAGCTTTTCCAGCTGGAACTGTTTCCGGCGCACCAAAGGTAAGAGCGATGCAAATCTTACAAGAGCTTGAGCCGACAGTAAGAAACACATATGCCGGGGCCATTTGTTATATCGGTTTTGACGGTAATATTGATTCGTGCATTACCATTAGGACCATTCAAAAGCGTGATAACAGTTTTTATGTTCAGGCAGGTGCAGGAGTGGTAGCAGATTCTGTCCCGGAACTCGAATATCAAGAAACAATAAACAAAGCGTCAGCATTAATTGAAACAATCCAACTGGCGAATAAATATTTTGCAAAAAAGACGGGAGGCTCATGCAGCTATGTTTAAAGCCTATTTGACAAAATTAATAGATGGAGCGAACCTTTCAACGGAAGAAGCAGAGAGTGCGATGGATCTAATGATGAAAGGAGAGGTCACCTCCAGTCAGATTGCAAGTTTTATATCTATTCTCAGATTCAGGGGGGAAAGCTCAGAGGAAATGCTAGGATTTACTAAAGCGATGCGCGGACATATGAAGCCGATAGCTTATGAACATCCTCATTTAATCGACACATGCGGGACCGGAGGGGATGGAGCCTCTACCTTCAATATCTCCACTGCTTCTGCGATCGTGGCAGCAAGTGGCGGAGCGAAAGTGGCGAAACATGGAAACAGAGCAGTATCTTCCTCCAGCGGAAGTGCGGATGTGCTAGAGCAACTCCAACTTCCTGTACAGCAAACGCTTGAAGAAGCAACAGAAAATCTTAAGAACAATGGGATGAGCTTTCTTTTTGCACCTATTTATCACGAGGCGATGAAACATGCGGTTGCTCCTAGAAAAGAAATAGGATTCAGGACTATATTTAATCTTCTTGGCCCGCTTGCAAATCCTGTTCGTTGTAAAAAACAGGTAATAGGAGTTTTTTCAAAGGATTATGCTTATAAAATGGCAGAAGTGTTAAATGAGCTCGGTTCCGAACATGTATTGATAGTGGCAGGAGAAGACGGGTTAGATGAAATTACGATCACATCTAGCACCCATGTGGTGGAAGTGAAAAACGGTAAAATCTCCTCTTATACGATAGTGCCTGAGGACTTTGGGTTTGAACGTGGAAGTCTGGAAGATATTCAGGTATCTAACAGTTTACAGAGTTCCCGTCTGATCAAACAGATTTTTCAAAACAAAAGCAACGAAAGTGCACGAAATATTGTTTGTCTAAATGCAGGTGCCGCCCTCTATGTATCGGGTATTGCGGAAACCATCTATAAAGGTGTAGAACTAGCTGTTCAATTAATCGAAACAAACCAACCGTATGAATTATTACAACAACTTAAAAAGGCAGGTGTGACGGAACATGTTAACTAACATTGTAGAGACAAAAAAGATGGAAGTGAAAAATCTAACGTTACCATCCCAGAAGAAGGTGCAGCGTTACTCCTTTTATGATGCACTTGCACGTCCCAAACGTGACCTAGGCTTGATAGCAGAAATGAAAAAGGCATCTCCATCTAAAGGGATTTTGAAAGAAAGCTTTGCCCCAATAGATATTGGAGCCGAATACGAAAAGGTTGGGGTGGATGCGATATCAGTGCTCACTGATCAGACCTATTTTAAGGGTTCAAAGCATGATTTGATGATGGTAAAGGAAACAACAAGCCTGCCTGTCCTGAGAAAGGATTTTATCATAGATTCGATTCAGGTTGAGGAAAGTGCCCGTATTGGTGCAGATGCGATTTTGTTAATAGCGGAGATTCTTCCTGATAAAAAACTTGCTTCGTTATATAACCAAGCGTCAGATTTAGGCTTGGATGTACTGGTAGAGGTGCACAGCTTGGAAAGGCTCACGAGGCTACTAGAAACAATCACTCCAAAAATCATCGGAGTCAATAATAGAAATCTTGCAAGCTTTGAGACGGATATTCTAACTACCAGAGAACTGGCAGCTCACATTCCTAGCTCTTCCTTGCTTGTAAGTGAGAGCGGCATCCTAACAGCAGATGACCTGCGCCAAGTAAAAGGGTTTGGAGCGAACGCTGTACTTGTAGGGGAAGCGTTCATGAAAGATCAAACGCCGGGGACTGGAGTAAGAAGATTATTTGGAGAGCTTGAACGTGTCTAAAACGAAACTAAAATTCTGCGGCAACAAAAATTTGGAAGATTATGAGGCATCCAATCAGACTGACGCAGATTATCTAGGCTTTATTTTCGCAGAGAGTAGGCGTCAGGTTAAACCCGAACAGGTGGCACAATGGGTTGCTGGAGTTTCTCCTCAGAACAAGCGGCTCGTTGGAATCTTTGTCAATCAAACGATAGAAGAAGTTCTTCATGCTGTCCGTACAGTTCCACTTGATACCGTTCAATGCCATGGTGATGAAGACCTGACTTTTATAAAAGAGTTAAAATCCCAATGTAATGTGGACATCTGGAAGGTAATCCACCATGAAGATGAAACTAGTGTAGAAAAATTAAAACCTTTCATTGAAATAATAGATGGTTTTGTTGTAGATAAAAAGGTCGGCAATCAGTACGGTGGGACGGGAACAAGCTTCAACTGGGAGCATATCCCACTCTATGACAAGTTCTCAAAACAATATTATATCCCGTATTTGATTGCAGGTGGGATAAATGTAGACACAATCCCAAAGTTGTTGCCTTATTCTCCACAAGGAATCGATCTATCAAGTGGAATAGAAGAGGATTTTGTTAAAAGTACTGAAAAAATGAATCTGATAGAAAGAATGGTGAGGGAACATGACAAACGTACAAACACCAGATAGCTTCGGTAGATTTGGAGAGTTCGGGGGCAAGTATGTACCTGAAACATTGATGCTGCCGCTGGAAGAATTAGAACAAGGCATACAAGAGGCGTTGATAGACCCAACCTTTCTAGAAGACTATCATTATTTTCTAAAGGAATATTCCGGCAGACCTACAGCGTTGACATATGCTGAAAAACTGACACGTCGAATTGGCGGAGCGAAAATCTACCTGAAAAGAGAAGATCTAAATCATACAGGTGCACATAAAATAAATAACGCTATCGGCCAGGCCTTACTCGCTAAACGTTTAGGGAAAAAGAAGATTATCGCGGAAACTGGGGCAGGACAGCATGGAGTAGCAGCCGCAACGGTTGCGGCCAAGTTTGGATTAGAGTGCAAGGTGTTCATGGGCGAGGAAGATATTGAGCGCCAGGCATTGAACGTTTTTCGTATGAAATTATTAGGAGCAGAAGTAATACCTGCTACAAGCGGCAATAAAACGCTTAAAGATGCCACCAATGAAGCTATTCGCTACTGGGTACAACATTGTGAAGACCATTTTTATATGATCGGTTCTGTTGTAGGCCCACATCCATATCCGTATATGGTTCGCGAGTTTCAACGAGTGATTGGAGAAGAATCCAAGAGGCAGTTCCAGGAAAGAGAAGGCGGTTTGCCAGACAAAATCGTAGCCTGTGTCGGCGGCGGCTCTAATGCAATTGGAATGTTTGCTCCATTTGTAGATGATGAGGTGGAACTGATTGGTGTGGAAGCTGCCGGAAAAGGCATAGACACCCCTCTTCATGCTGCAACGTTAACAAAAGGGACAAAAGGTGTCATTCATGGATCGCTGACTTACTTAATTCAAGATGAACATGGTCAGATCATTGAGCCATACTCCATTTCAGCCGGCCTTGATTATCCTGGTATTGGACCGGAGCATGCCTATTTAAAAGACAGCAACAGAGTTGAATACCAGAGTGTGACGGATGAAGAAGCGTTGGAGGCTCTTCATATCCTTGCAAAAGAAGAAGGCATCATACCGGCAATCGAGTCGGCTCACGCGCTCGCTACCGCATATAAAGAAGCGGCAAAATTGCCGAGTGATAAAACAGTACTTGTATGTTTATCGGGGCGAGGCGACAAAGACGTGCATACATTAATGAATAGAATGGAGGGGACTGTAGAATGACTACGTATTTAGAGAGACTACCAAAACATGACAAGCTTTTTATTCCTTTTATCATGTCTGGAGACCCTACACCGGAATTGACAATAAAACTGGCCCTTCTTTTAGAGGAAGCTGGCGCAACCGTACTAGAGCTTGGAGTCCCGTACTCCGATCCGTTAGCTGATGGACCTGTCATACAGCGTGCTTCCAAGCGGGCTTTGGCCCATAAAACCACCATTAAGAGCACCATGGAGCTTGCTGGAGATATGAGAAGAAGAGGACTGAAAATTCCGATCATCCTCTTTACGTATTACAATCCTGTGTTACAATTAGGTGAAGAATCCTTTTTCGCTTTAGCGAAGCAAAATCAGGTCGACGGGCTCCTCATTCCTGATCTTCCGTTCGAAGAAAGCGGACGCATACGTAAGAAATGCAGCGAACATGCTTTAACGTATATTTCGCTTGTAGCCCCAACTTCCAAAGACCGGATGAATACAATAATGGAACATGCCCAAGGGTTTTTATACTGTATCTCATCGCTTGGCGTGACAGGGGTGCGTAAGGAATTTTCCGAGGAGTTGTATGCTTTTCTAGAAGAAGTGAAAAAGAAAAGCAACGTCCCGACTGCAGTAGGATTCGGAATTTCAGAGAGTGAACACATACAAACCTTAAAACCATATTGTGATGGCTTTGTGGTGGGAAGTGCACTCATAAAAATGATTGAACAAAAAGAAAAGCAATTTAAAGTTGATGAAGAAAAAACCTTGCAACAATTAAAAGAACAAGTAGAGGAGCTTATTTCTCCACTTTTAGCAGAAAGGTGAATGTTGAAGATGGATGTAAAAGAACAACTGCTTAACTTGACCCCGTATCAACCAGGTAAACCGATGGAAGAAGTGAAGAGGGAATTGGGGTTAGAGAAGATAGTGAAACTCGCTTCTAATGAGAATCCATATGGCTGCTCTCATTTTGTTAAAGAGGCATTGATGGCCGAACTTAACAATTCTGCCACATACCCTGATGGCTATGCAAGAGACTTGCGAGAAGTACTGGCTGCGCAAACAGGTGTAGGAGAAAAAGAGCTTATTTTTGGTAATGGATCTGATGAAGTCATTCAAATTGTTTGCCGAGCACTATTAGAACCCGGTAAGAATACTGTGATGCCAACGCCTTCCTTCCCTCAATACAAGCATAATGCCATCATTGAAGGGGCAGAAGTTCGAGAAATTCCATTAAAAGATGGTTATCACCAGCTTGACGAAATGCTTAACTCTATCGATGAGAACACGGCAATCGTTTGGTTATGCAGCCCGAATAATCCTACAGGAACTTATATTAAGGAAGAGCTGCTTCTTTCTTTTCTTGAGAAAGTCCCTAGCAGTACTTTAATTGTAGTAGATGAAGCATATAAGGAGTATGTTACATCAGTAGACTATCCTGAAACAGTGAAACTTCTAAAAGACTATCCTAACCTTCTGATTACCCGTACTTTCTCTAAAGCATACGGCCTTGCAAGTTTTCGTATCGGATATGGAATTGCCAATGAAAAGCTTATCCAACTCATTGAACCGGCAAGGGAACCTTTTAATACGAATTCTCTGGCCCAAGTTGCCGCAAAGGCTGCAGTAGGGGACCAATCTTTTATTAAAGAATGTGTGACAAAGAATAAAGAAGGTTTAGAGCAATATTACGCATTTTGTGAGGAAATGAAGCTAGCTTATTACCCATCTGAAGGGAATTTCATCTTGATAGACTTTCAGACGGACTCCGATGTATTGTTTCAATACTTGATGAAAAAAGGGTATATTGTTCGATCTGGAAAAGCTTTAGGTTACCCGACTTGCTTGCGTATTACAGTCGGAACGAAGGATCAAAACGAAGAAATTATCTCTTACTTGAAAGAATATAAAATGAAACAAGCCATCTAATAGAGAGGAGACATCCCTCTCTATTTACATATTTAAAGACATCAGGCGGTGAAGTGCAGTGAACGGAAAAGTCTTAGTAATCGGACTTGGGCTGATTGGTGGGTCCATAGCCCTTGCAGTAAAAAAAGAACATCCTAATGCTTGTATAATTGGTTACGATATAAATACTCAGCAGGCGAAATTAGCAAAGTCATTAAAAGTCATCGATGAGTTCTGTGAAAATTATGATGCGGAAGCAAGAGATGCCGATTTTATTGTCATTTCTGTACCTGTGATGCAGGCAAATGAAGTGTTAAAACATTTAAGTGGGATTACATTTACAAAACCACAAGTTGTGATTACCGATGTAGGAAGTACAAAAAATACTATTACAACTTTAGCGGCTACCCTTTTCCCTCAGGATAATGTTACATTCATAGGGGGGCATCCTATGGCAGGTTCCCATAAGAGCGGTGTGATTGCCGCCAAAAGCCACCTGTTTGAAAATGCTTTTTATGTGCTTACACCATTTAAAGAGGATGCCAATCCAAAAGAAGTGGCTTTAACAAAAATGTGGCTTGCCGGGACGAAGGCGAATTTTATTACCATGTCTGCTGAAGAGCATGATCTGGTTGCCGGAGTCATCAGCCATTTTCCTCATGTGGTCGCAGCTGGCCTTGTTCATCAGGCAGAGGACATGCAATCTATCAATCCATTTGTTTCAAGGTTGGCAGCAGGTGGGTTTAGGGATATCACAAGGATTGCCTCAAGCAACCCGACGATGTGGAAGGACATTTTGATACATAATAAAGGAACCATTCTTACCCTTTTAGATCAATGGATGGAGCAAATGGTGGTGGTGAGGGACCAGTTGTCACAGGATAACGAAGCTTTCTTGCTTGAGTATTTCAGCAAAGCCAAGGAGTTTCGTGACGGTCTTCCAGTAAAGTCTAAGGGAGCTATTCCTTCATTTTACGATTTATATGTCGATGTTCCCGACTACCCTGGTATCATCTCAGAGATTACCGGCATACTTGCAAAAGAAAAAATAAGCATTACCAATATCCGCATCATGGAAACAAGAGAAGAAATCTATGGAGTGTTGAGACTAAGCTTTCAATCAGAGGACGATCGCCAATCTGCAGAAGATTGCTTGGGCAAGCACACTATGTATGAAACTTATATTGTCTAGTTAGGAGAGAGTGTAAATGAAAAAACTTACAAGTACCGCGAGCGGGCTAAAAGGAACCATACAGATTCCCGGGGATAAATCCATTTCCCATCGTTCCGTCATGTTTGGCTCTATGGCGGAAGGGAAAACGACCGTGGAGAACTTCCTCCCGGGTGATGACTGCCTAAGTACAATCAGTTGTTTCTCCAAGCTTGGAGTGAAAATCGAACAGGAAGGCTCCAATGTGACGGTGTATGGAAACGGATTGAAGGGACTTCGAGAGTCATCAGAAATATTGGATGTAGGGAACTCAGGAACAACAGCACGTTTAATGATAGGAATCCTTTCCGGCTTGCCCATACACTCAGTACTGATTGGGGACGAGTCTATCGCTAAAAGGCCTATGAAGAGGGTGACTGTTCCATTACGTGATATGGGTGCAAGAATACAAGGGAATCAAGATGGGAATTTCACGCCTATCTCCATTCAGGGAGGTGGCTTACGCGGCCTTGATTACGTGTCACCAGTAGCTAGTGCTCAAGTGAAATCTGCCATTCTGTTGGCCGGGTTGCAGGCTGAAGGGGTAACCTCCGTGAGTGAACCTTTTAAATCCCGTGATCATACAGAGAGAATGCTGCGTGCATTCGGAGTGGAAGTAAAAGAAGAGGAAGAATGCAAGGTAAGCGTGGTAGGTGGACAGAAGTTGGTGTCTGATCTGCATATAGTCGTTCCTGGAGATATCTCTTCTGCAGCGTTTTTCCTGGTGGCAGGTGCAATTGTGCCCCGAAGCAAGGTTACTTTGCAAAGGGTCGGGTTGAATCCTACTCGTACTGGTATTTTAGAAGTTCTGAAAAATATGGGGGCAAGTGTTTCTTATTCTAAAGTGGTAGAGGACGGACCGGAACCATATGCGGATATTACAGTAGAAACTTCAGACCTTAAAGGTATCGAAATTGGAGGCGATATCATCCCGCGCCTAATTGATGAAGTGCCTATCATCGCATTGATGGCTACTCAGGCTGAAGGAACAACCGTAATCAAGGATGCGGAAGAGTTGAAGGTGAAAGAAACAAATCGTATTGACACGGTTGTGAACGAGCTGAAAAAGCTTGGAGCGGACATTGAGGCAACTGAGGACGGAATGATCATTAAGGGCAAAACTAGGTTGCATGCTGGCACTCTAGACAGTTACGGGGATCACCGTATCGGCATGATGGGAGCCATTGCTAGTCTGGTTGCAGAAGGAGAAACCGTGCTTCAGAATGATGCAGCAATTAATGTTTCGTATCCTAGCTTCTTTGAGCATATGGAAAGTTTGAGAAGAGGATAATTTTACGATGAGGGGTCCTACGTACAGATGGGCCCTTTTTAGTTTGTTGTACTTAGTAGCTTTAACTTTGAAGGGTCGTTGGAACCTAGCAGGGGGGGTATATCAATAGTTTTGCGAAGGATGGGGGACTCGTTTCAACCTTGAAATTTTGTTTTCGCCCGTAAATTGAGATTATCGCCCGATTTCGCTGAAAATCGCCTGTAAACTCGAAATATCGCCCGATTTTTAGGCAGGATACCAGCAGGGGGTATGCGATTTTTGTGTAGCAGTCCTTACTTGCGACCTTCAACTAGCAATCCTAACTTTTTTCGTACACCCCAATCATCACGTTAATAGAATATTTCCCCCTCCACAAGCATAGCTTGTCTTAAGAACATAAAGAGGGGGATGCTATGGAATATATTATTGAAGCTGCAAATGTAGTCAAGAACAAATCAACACTCCTCCATACCAATCTGCTAGTGAAAGACAACAAAATCCATTACATGAAAGAAGGACCATTTACCAATGCGAAGTCCATGCGAATGGATATTTCCCCCTATGTACTGACACCTGGACATGTCATGCTTGTCGATAATCTTGAGCAAATGCCTTTTCCGCAGTTTAAACAATTCATCACAAGCAACTATCTAAAAAAAGGTTGTACAACCCTTCTTTCTCTCATTACCGTTCAACGGGAAAAAGAATTATTGCAAACATTAAAGAGAGCGAGAACTTTCTTATTAAATAGTCCAATTGATTATTATTTTGCTGTCAGAATTCCCTTTCATAAACTCACACCTTCATTTGTAAGGCAATGCAGACGGTATAAGATTTCTGCCATCTTTTTGCAAATGGATGATACAACAGAACTCTCTTCTGTCCCATGGGGGTGGATAAAAGATGCCTTGTATCAATTTCCGGTCACATTTCTCCCGTGCTGGCAAAACATTTCTCCGTCCAAAAAAAACAAGAAGAAAAAAGAGTGGAAACTGATCATGAAAGAAGAAAAATTAACACATTCTACTGAGTGTCCAGAACAGGGGAAACCGCTTGATTTGGATCTATTAATGAAAATTGGTATCTACCCGTCAAAAGGAGATTTGAGGGTCGGTGGAGAATTAGACTATAATCTCTATTTGTCACCTGAAGGCCATATTATTGAAACTATCGAAAATCTGGATTATGATAGTCATATTCCAGAAGTTACAGTTCAAAAAGGAACGGTTATCAAAGCGGGAGATGAGGTTTTATTTCGTCCAGGCTTTGGAAAAGAATGTACAGTAACCATTCCAGGGCACTTCTTACTCACTGAAAAGATTTGAAGAACATGTGATGGCGGATTTTAAAAACGAAGGGAAGTAGTATTTTGTCTTACACAGTAATTGATAAAGCTCTAGAACTAATAGATAACGGGGACATAGAACAGGGTCTTACTATCCTAAAAGAAAACGAATCAAAATTTGGAGAAGAGGATTTGTTTCAGACTGCCCAGATCTATCAACAACTCGGCATGCTTGAAGACGCCAAACAACTTTACCAAAACCTCCTATACCAATTTCCAAAAGAGTCTGACCTCATTATTTCACTGGCTGAAGTCCACATAGATCTAGATGAAGAAGATGAAGCGATGGGGTTATTAGAAAACATAGCAGAAGATGATGAGGTCTATATCCAGTCTCTGCTTCTACTTGCAGACCTTTATCAGGCACAGGGATTATTTGAGGTAAGTGAGCAAAAGTTACTTGCTGCGAAAAAACTTGCACCAAAAGAACCGATCATCAGCCTTGCCTTGGCGGAAGTATATCTGTCTCAAGGCGACTATAAAAAAGCCATTCCATATTATGAATCAGTCCTTCCGCATGCCGATGAAATTGAGTTCTCCTTGCAAGAAAGACTTGCAGAATGCTACAGTGCTACAGGGCAATTTGAAGAAGCAATGCCTTATTTCGACCAGGCATTGCAGAAAGAGTTGAAAATTGACGTACTATTTCAATACGGTTTTACCGCTTTTCAGGCAGGATATTTCAAGACCAGTATCGAAAAACTTAATCAGGTAAAAGAAATGGATTATGAATACTCCTCTCTTTACTTGTATCTTGCAAAAGCATATGAACACGAAGGATTGTTAGAAGATAGCTTGCGTGTTGCAAAAGAAGGGTTAGCGGTTAATGAATATAACAAAGAACTGCAAGTGTACGGAGCAAAAGTGGCAATGAAACAGCAGAATGTGCAAGAGGCAGAAAAGTTATTAAGAGAAGCCATTGCCATCGATCCTGGATATGTGGAAGCAGCCTTAACTTTAACGAAAATCTTCTTGCAGGAAGAGCGCTATGAAGATGTTATAGACTGCCTAAATGAACTCAATAACTTTGGAGAGTCCGACCCGCAATATGATTGGGACTTAGCTGTTGCCTACCAACAAACCGAAAAATATTCGGATGCATTAAATCATTACCGTCAAGCATATACTTCTTTTAAAGATGACAGCAGCTTCCTTTACGATTATGCACACTTTTTATTGGAGGAAGGGAAACGAGAAGAAGCAAAGCCGCTTTTTGAAAAACTAATACAACTTGACCCAACCAACATAGAATTGCAAGATCTGTATTTAAATTTACAAGAGTAGGGAATATTCTACGCAGAGGAGGGACGATAGTTGTGGCTACCCCTGTATCTGTCAACGAGAAGAAGGACTTTATAAGGTGGTTCTTGGGAAACTATCAGTTAAAAAGACGTGAATGTGTATGGATTTTAAACTATTTGATGAGTCATGACCAGTTGATGAAGAAAGTTCACTTTGTTGAGCAAGCCCAGTTTTGTCCACGGGGAATTATCATGTCAACCCATTGTGTAGAGGAAGTGCCATTCAGGTTTTATAAGGAAAATGTCATGACGACGGACGCTGAGAAGTCCTTCCATGACATTAGGCTTAATCGTGATGAGGATATTTATATCCAGTTAAATTTCCGGTCTGTCTATCATTCACCGCAATACGCAGCGGTACTTGAAGATAATCCATTTATGCCAAAGCAGTCCCAAATTAATGAAAAGGATCGTATTTTAGCAGAAAGAATGCTAGAAGAATCCATTTATACTTTTCAAAAAGAGAAGTTATTGAAGATGATTGATGAGGCATTAGACCGCCAGGATGAAGAAGCATTTCGCAAACTGACAGGTCAATTGAAGAGATTATAATAGTTCTTACCCCTAACATAAATGTTGGGGGATTTTTGTTGATTGGAAAATTATAAATTTATTGAAAGTTGGAATAGTCTTCAGTTTTATGCTTGATCTTCGGGATGAAAACTTGAGTGATGTGGAAAAGGTGAAGAGAAGTTCTCATGGGAGATATGAAGACTACTGTGACTAGGAAAAAGGAGAAGAGAGGTCCTCATGGATGTTATAAAGACCTCAGGGAGGAGAAAAAAGGAGAAGAGAGGTCCTCATGGATGTTATAAAGACCTCAGGGAGGAGAAAAAAGGAGAAGAGAGGTCCTCATGGGAGGTATGAAGACCTCAGTGAGGAGAAAAAAGGAGAAGAGAGGTCCTCATCGCTGTTATGAAGACCTCAGGGAGGAGAAAAAAGGAGAAGAGAGGTCCTCATCGCTGTTATGAAGACCTCAGGGAGGAGAAAAAAGGAGAAGAAAGGTCCTCATCGCTGTTATGAAGACCTYAGGGAGGCGGAAAAAGGAGAAGAAAGGTCCTCATCGATGTTATGAAGACCTCAGTGAGGAGGAAAAAGGAGAAGAGAGGTCCTCATCGCTGTTATGAAGACCTCAGTGAGGAGGAAAAAGGAGAAGAGAGGTCCTCATGGTAGATATGAAGACCTCAGTGAGGAGAAAAAAGGAGAAGAGAGGTCCTCATCGCTGTTATGAAGACCTCAGTGAGGAGAAAAAAGGAGAAGAGAGGTCCTCATCGCTGTTATGAAGACCTCAGTGAGGAGAAAAAAGGAGAAGAGAGGTCCTCATCGCTGTTATGAAGACCTCAGTGAGGAAAAAAAAGGAGAAGAGAGGTCCTCATCGCTGTTATGAAGACCTCAGTGAGGAGGAAAAAGGAGAAGAGAGGTCCTCATCGCCGTTATGATGAAGACCTCAGTGACAATGAAGTTTCAATTTAAAATGGTCAATGATGAAGCTCAGGAATTGTTAAGAAAGCTTGTGCTTCAAGGATTTCATTATCGATATGCTTCTCGTCCACGAATTCTGCATCTTGTGCAGTTTTTACTTGTTCTTAAGTATTTGAGAAAGAGATGATTTGTTCTTGATTGGAAAAACACGTGGGTTATCCCAAAACATTTGACCTCTCCCATCACAAAACTTATATTTAAAGAACGACCATAAATCCCTAAAAGAAAGAGATGAAACCAAACCATGAAATGGACAAGTAAAGATATCTCCCAATACGTTCAAGCAAAAGAATATATAGATACCGTCATCATTCCCTTGATGCCGATTAGTTTCGGGGACCATATCAAAACGATTGCCTCCCACGGAGAATACATAAACATTTTAAGTTACGAATTGGAAAGACAATTTAAAGGAAGAGTTATCCTGTTGCCTCCATTCAGCTATATTGAATCAGACCAAGCTGAAAACAAAGTAGCACAACTTAATAACCTTTCTCTACATATTAAAGAAAACAATATTAAACACGTTTTTCTAATGACTTCCGACAGTTCGTGGAGTCAGCAAGAACAGCAATTAGAAGGGAAGCTCATATGGTTACCTGCGATCCCTTTAGAGGATATGGAAGATAAATATAAACAAAAAATCATTCAAGATCAGATGAATCAGTTATTACCGATGTTTATCCAAAAATGGCAGGATTAAAAGGTTAGAAATTGGTGCAAAATATCCCAAAAGGCAAACTGCTAGCAAAATGATATTAAAAAAGCAATAAAAAAACGAAAATATTTTCAAAGGTTTAAAAATACGTCACAACCTTGCCATTTTTTCAAGGCAGGAGATTATTGACCTTGGGACAAGATTGATATATCATGAGAATGTCCTAGTTTTCTATGTGTTATAATCTACTGTCCGTATGGACTTAGTTCTTTCTATAGAGGGGGGAAAACAATGAGTGAGAAAAACCATCGCGTGTCTAGACGTCAATTTTTAAACTATACCCTTACTGGTGTAGGCGGTTTCATGGCAGCAGGTATGCTGATGCCAATGGTCCGTTTTGCAATTGATCCAGTGCTTAAAGCTGGAGTTGACCAAGAACTTGTTTATGTTTGTGAAGAAAGCGAACTAACAACTGAACCACAACGTTTTGATTTTAAAATTGAGCAAGTTGATGCATGGTATGAATCTGAAGAACCAAGATCTGCTTGGATTTTTAAATCCGAAAATGGAGATGTAATTGCACTATCTCCTGTATGTAAGCATCTTGGCTGTACGGTGAACTGGGCTTCTGATGAAGCGAATCCGAATAGATTCTTCTGTCCATGCCACTATGGCTTGTATGAAAAAAATGGTGACAACGTACCTAATACTCCTCCACTAGCTCCACTAGATGTTTATACACATAAAGTGGAAGATGGAAAAGTATATCTAGGTAGCGCAAAACCTAAAGGGGAGGCGTAATAATTGTTAAATAAGATTTATGACTGGGTTGACGAACGATTAGATATTACGCCAATGTGGCGCGATATCGCTGACCACGAGGTACCTGAGCACGTAAACCCAGCACATCACTTCTCCGCATTCGTTTATTGCTTCGGTGGATTGACATTCTTCGTAACCGTTATCCAAGTACTATCAGGTATGTTCTTGACTATGTACTATGTTCCGGACATTAAAAATGCGTGGGAATCTGTGTATTATTTACAAAATGAAGTTGCGTTCGGTCAAATCGTACGCGGTATGCACCACTGGGGAGCAAGCTTAGTTATCGTAATGATGTTTTTACATACACTACGTGTTTTCTTCCAAGGTGCATATAAAAAGCCACGTGAACTTAACTGGGTGGTAGGAGTACTTATCTTCTTCATTATGTTAGGTCTTGGTTTTACAGGTTATCTATTACCTTGGGATATGAAAGCATTATTTGCAACAAAAGTAGGTTTAGAGATCGCCGCTGCAACCCCATTAATAGGGGATATGGTGAAAACCTTACTTGCTGGACATCCTGAAATTGTTGGTGCTCAAACACTGACTCGTTTCTTTGCGATTCATGTATTCTTCTTACCTGCAGCTCTATTTGGCTTAATGGGTGCTCACTTTGTCATGATTCGTAAGCAAGGTATTTCTGGACCGCTATAAGATTCATTATTTTTGATAACAAAGGAGGGGAACCTATATGCATAGAGGAAAAGGTATGAAGTTTGTTGGTGACTCGCGTGTCCCGGCAGTACGCAAACCTAATATTCCAAAAGATTATTCCGAGTTTCCTGGTAAAACGGAAGCATTCTGGCCAAACTTCTTGCTAAAAGAATGGATGGTTGGTGCGGTTTTCCTAATCGCATTCCTATGCCTGACTGTCGCTCACCAATCACCATTAGAGCGTATCGCAGATCCTACTGATACTGCGTATATCCCGTTGCCAGACTGGTACTTTTTATTCTTATACGAACTACTTAAATATCAATATGCAGCTGGACCATACACTGTTATTGGTGCAATGATTATGCCTGGTCTTGCGTTTGGTGCATTGTTACTTGCTCCATTCTTAGACCGTGGTCCTGAGCGTCGCCCAAGTAAGCGTCCAATTGCTACTGGTCTAATGTTACTTGGTATCGCTTCAATCTTCTTCTTGACTTGGCAGTCTGTAGATTCTCATGACTGGGAAGCTGCAGCAGAACAAGGTGAGATCAGAGATGAACTTGCGATTGAAATTGATGAGAATGCAGAAGGTTACTTGATTCTACAAGAAAATACCTGTCTTTCATGCCATGCTAACAACCTACAAGGTAGCCCTGGTGTTGCTCCATCATTACTAGACAACCCAGACTATACTTCTGAAGACTATCAGACGATTGCAGTAGAAGGTATTGGTGGAATGGGAGCCGGTATTTTCAAAGGTACGGACGAAGAGCGTAAAATCCTAGGTGACTACCTAGTTGAAATGAATGAAAAAGCTGCGGAAGCAGAATAACATGGAAGCTGGCTAATTTAGCCAGCTTTTTTGTATAATGGAAACATCAATATAAAAAGTGAGGAAATAGGATGTTAACTTGGTTTATACACTTATTGAAGACACCAGTGATGCTGTGGTTGGTGTTGATTATTAATGTTCTTGGGACCATCTATGGATATATATGGTATGGTTATCAATTAGCAGAAACCCCTGCTATTTTTCTTATTTTTGTCCCGGACAGTCCTACGGCAAGTCTTTTCTTCTGTTTTGTCTTGGTAGGATTTATTTTAAAAAAGAATTTCAAACTGTTTGAGGCGTTAGCGATCATTACGCTAGTTAAATATGGAATATGGGCTGTAGTGATGAATATGTTAACGCTTATGGAAACAGGCTACTTGCCGATAGAAGGGTATATGCTAATTGTTTCTCATGGAGCGATGGCTGTGCAAGGAGTTCTATATAGTCCATATTATCGTTTTAAACTATGGCACCTTGTAGCAGCAGGAATATGGACTTTACATAATGATGTTATTGACTATGTATTTAAAATGATGCCTTGGTATGGAAGCTTAATGAAATACTTCCCTCAAATAGGATATTTCACATTTTGGTTAAGTATATTTTCCATCGGCCTCGCGTATTATTTCTCTTTACGAAACAATAGAATAAAGTTGTCCTTGGATTAATGTTCTAACCTTGTCCACACTCTCATAACATTTAGTAGAGAATATGGGAGGGACAAGCGATGAAAGCAAAAAGACATATACTAGCTATTCTATTATTTTTACTTATTTTCCCGTCAGGTATAACAGCACACTCTCATGAACCGTTAGAGCCATTTGCTCTTAATTTTATTATGGATGATGCACTTCAGCTGGTAAAAACGGAACGATATGTAGAAGCGCACAACCTAATGGATATTTTTTCTGATGAATTTACAAAGCTGATGGTAACGAATCAGCAAATCCCATCTGATGAAGTTAGGATCATATCTGTTGTTCATCAACAATCAATGGCCTCCCTTAGTGACACACTTCTTCCGCACGAAGAAAAAGTAAGGGCAATCATCAGACTCCGTCTGGCGGTAGATGCCATGACTTCTGAACACCAGCCGATGTGGGTGGAGATGGAAGACCCGTTAATCATGACCTTTCAACAGCTGAAAGATTCGGTTGATACGAGGGACAGTGATTCTTATGAGGCATTATATCGACGACTTTTATTGGAATACGACATGATTCATCCTAGTGTCAGAATGGATGTAAAACCAGAGTATATTCAAAAGATGGATGCCCATATCGATTATTTGGATAAAAATAGAGAGGCTTTACTTTCGCATTCAGAGGAATTCGACGATATGCAGGTGATTGAGGCAGATCTTAAAGCACTATTTAAAGAACTCAAAGAGGATGAAACAGATCCCTCACTCTTGTGGGTAATGATTTCAACAGGCAGCTTTATTTTATTGACACTGTCCTATGTGGCCTTCCGTAAGTACTTGGGAGCTAAGAGGCTCGAAATGCGGAAAAAGCTTAAAGATTGACAGGGATAAAATAAAGGAAATAAAATAATCCTAATAGGAAGACTACAGTTAGCTATGTAATCAAGCTAAGGAGGGACTTACTAATGGGATTGGGAATGTATCTAATCTATTTTGCTTTCTTGCTGATTGTCCCACTATGGGCGCAGTCAAGAGTGAAAAGCGCGTATAAAAAGTATTCAAAAGTTGCTTCCTCTTCCGGAATGCCGGGAGCAGAAGTTGCTAGGAGAATATTACACGATAACGGGATTCACGATGTGAGGGTGGAAGAAACCAGGGGTCATTTGACTGACCATTATGATCCGCGCTCTAAAACAATTAGGTTATCTTCACACAACTATCACGGTAATTCCATAGCGGGTGCGGCAATTGCGGCTCATGAGGTTGGTCATGCCATCCAGGACAATCAAGATTACGCATTTTTACGGTTTCGCCATTCGTTAGTACCGGTCGCTAGTCTTGGCTCGAATATGTCATTTTTCCTGATTTTCGCAGGGATAATCTTTAGTGCAAGTAACCTGATTCTTATTGGAATCATCTTTATGGCGGCTGCGGTCTTGTTTCAGTTGGTAACCTTGCCTGTTGAATTTGACGCATCTAATCGTGCGATGGATCAAGTGGTGTCGCTTGGAATCATTAATAACAACGAAGAGCGTGAAACAAAGAAAGTACTGAATGCGGCGGCGTTGACTTATGTTGCAGCAGCAGCTGTTGCGGTAGCGGAGCTGGTGCGGTTTATTTTGATATATTTGGGTAGTAGGGAATAGTTAGATTGATTTGGAGCAGCCATTATAGTGGCTGCTCTTTTCAATATTTGGGATGAAGACAATCTAAAGCAAAAAAATGGTGTAGAATTGTCTTCATAAAGGAGGTGAAGACAATCTTGACAAGTAAAAGACGTTGAAATTGTCTTCACAATGGTGATGAAGACAATTTGGCCAGAAAAAAAGCTGTGGAATTGTCTTCATAGTGAAATCAAGACAACCCACAGCCAACTTTAAAAAGCAAATCTCATCGCTCCATCGGATTCTTATTCTCATCCAACGTAAAGCCTTCCCCTAGCACATCATGTACATCACTGACGGCCACAAATGCATGAGGATCTACAGAAGTGATGACATTTTTAAGTTTTACCAACTCATTTTTCGCAACAACACAATACAACACATTCCGCTCAACCTTCGAAAACGAACCTTGTCCGCGCAAAATCGTCACTCCGCGGTCCATTTCCGCATGAACTTTAGAAGCAATTTCTTCATTCTTTTCGGAAATGATAGTAGCGCCTTTGGCAGCATAAGCTCCTTCTTGCATAAAGTCAATCACACGAGCGGCAACAAAAACAGCAACAAGTGTGTACATCGCTTCCTGATAAGTTAAGTACATGATCAACGAAAGTACGATGACCACTGCATCAAACATGAACATCGCTTTTCCCATGCTCCAGCCAATATATTTATGCGCAAGACGAGCGATAATATCCACTCCGCCTGTTGTTCCTCCATATCGGAAAATAATCCCCAAACCTATTCCGATGAATACTCCCGCAAACAACGCTGCTAAAGTTAAGTCATCTTCAAGAGGAGGGAACATCAATGGAACCCTTTGGAAGATCCATAAAAATAAGGACAAGCTAAAAGTTCCTATAAGTGTGTAGAAAAATGTATTCCTACCAAGCAGCTTCCAACCAATGAAAAAGATAGGGATATTAAGCAATAGGTTGGTATAAGAAGGGTCAAATCTGAAAAGAAAGTATAAAAGTAGGGTAATACCTGTAAAGCCGCCTTCTGCTAAATTGTTTTGCATATTGAAATTGACAAGTCCAAAAGCGAAGATAGCAGAACCGATTAGTATGTAGATGATATTTTTGATTTTCAAGCCTTTTAACATGATGAACCTCCAAGACCTAGATAGTTTACAACCTCTCTATTATAATAGACAAGGAGAAGAGAAGTAAATGAGATAAAGGGTAAGGCTTATTATTTGTTTTTTTATCACTTCCTGTCGATTCCGTTCCAGGTGTTCGCTTTCCGCGGGGCGGTGCTTAAGCCTCCTCGGCTGCGCCTAAGCCACTGAAAAAGCTTTGATTTTATCAATTGTTTAGACAACGCTGTTGATTTCCGCAAATGGCTTCGCTTTCCTAAGGGCGCTGCTGGAGCCTCCTCGGCAAGCCTTCGGGGTCTCCACCTAGCGCTATCTCCCTCAGGAGTCTTCGCCTTTTGCTCCAATCAACAGCTCAAAAATACCAAGTACTATATAATATCAGTTTTTTAGTGGCCTCGGCTGCGCCTGTGGGGTCTCAAGTCTACCGCTACCTCCCGCCGGATTCTCACACCTTGCACTATAATTGACAGGATGGTGTTGCGTAATCGCAAGAATCAAGCTCAATCATTTGTCAAATGATAGGGTTTTAGCTAACATGATATGGTGAGGTGACATGAGCATGAGTGAAAAGACGATGCAAGAAATACAAAAGGAAGTTGACCATTATATTTCCCAGTTTAAAGAAGGTTATTTCAGTCCGTTAGCGATGCTAGCAAGGATGACAGAGGAACTTGGAGAACTTTCTCGTGAAGTTAATCACTTTTACGGAGAAAAGCCGAAGAAAAGCACAGAAAAAGAAAATACGATGGAAGAAGAGTTAGGTGATATGCTGTTTGTGATGATTTGTTTCGCCAATTCTCTTAATATAGATCTACAAGAAGCACACGACCGTGTGATGGAAAAATTTCAAACAAGAGATAAAGATAGATGGACAAGGATTGAGGAGGAAGGGAAATAATGAAAAACATCAAGATCATTCTTGCCGGCCCTCGTGGACGCATGGGAAGAGAAGCAGTGGATTTAATACATAATACAGAACACTTTCAGTTGGTTGCTTGCCTCGACAGAGTAAATGAAGGCAAATTGCTTTCTGATGTGGAAGGGTTCCCTAAAATTGATGCGCCAATTTTCAATGATCCAAGAACTTGTTTTAAAGAGATAGAAGCAGATGTACTTATAGATCTTACCACTCCTGAAATAGGGAAGATAAATACCAAACTTGCAGTGGAACATGGGATTCGCCCTGTCGTTGGTACTACTGGCTTTAATGAAGAGGAACTACAAGAATTAACAGAACTTGCAGAATCCAAAAAAGTCGGTGTTATCATTGCTCCAAACTTTGCGGTGGGAGCCATATTAATGATGAAATTTGCCCAAATGGCAGCAAAACATTTTCAAGACGTGGAAATCATGGAATTGCATCATGATAGAAAACTGGATGCTCCGTCTGGCACAGCCATAAAGACAGCAGAACTTATTTCTAAGACGCGTGAACCAAAACGCCAAGGCCATCCTGAGGAAGAGGAAACCATCAATGGAGCAAGAGGAGCAGAAACCAAGGATGGCATTCGAATTCACAGTGTTAGATTGCCAGGGCTTGTAGCGCACCAAGAAATAATGTTTGGCGGGGAAGGACAATCTTTGACAATCCGTCATGATTCCTACAATCGGGCAAGCTTCATGTCTGGGGTTAAACTGTCTGTGGAAACGATCATGAATCTGGAAGAGTTAGTATACGGCTTGGAAAATATTATCGAGTAACGGGGGGACTGTCATGAAGATAGCTTTAATTGCACACGATAAGAAAAAACCGAATATGATTCAATTTGCTACCGCGTATAAAACCATATTGGAAAAGCATGAAATTTTTGCGACAGGTACAACTGGCCTTAGGATTGCGGAGGCGACTGGTTTGAGTGTTTATCGATTTCAGTCTGGACCACTTGGTGGGGATCAAGAAATTGGCGCCATGATTGCCCAGAATAAAATGGATTTGGTAATCTTCTTCCGTGATCCATTGACTGCTCAACCTCATGAGCCGGATGTGACAGCATTACTTCGTTTATGTGACGTATATTCCATTCCCTTAGCAACCAATATGGGGACAGCGGAGATTTTAATTCACGGCCTTGCAAGGGGAGAACTTAGCTGGAGAGAGATTGTTCACGGTAGAGAGGCAGAGAGCCATGACTGAGCCGCTGGACATCCTCGCTTTTGGGGCACATCCTGATGATGTTGAAATCGGTATGGCAGGCACACTTGCCAAGTATAAAGAACAAGGCTTAAAAATCGGTATATGTAATCTGACACTTGCAGAGAAATCTTCCAACGGCACCGTAGAAATCCGCCAGAGTGAGGCAGCCAAGGCTGCAAGTATTTTGGAACTTGATGAACTTATTCAGCTATCTTTACCGGATAGGGGATTATATTTGAAAGAAGAATACATAACTGAGATCGTATCTGTCATTAGAACATACAGGCCACGCGTTGTATTTGCCCCATACCTTGAAGACCGCCATCCTGACCATGGCAATTGTGCCAAGTTAGTGGAAGAGGCAGTCTTTTCCTCTGGTGTTAGAATGGTGGAAGATTACAAGAACCAAAAAGCACATAAACCAGAAAACCTTTATTTTTATCAGATTAATGGGATGAATAAACCTGATTTTTACATAGATGTATCAGATCAAATAAATAAAAAAACAATGGCACTTCAAGCCTATACAAGCCAATTCGAAAAAGATAAAGACGGCGTGGAAACACCGCTTACCAATGGGTATGTGGACGCAGTCATAAGCCGTGAACGGGCATATGGGAAGCAGATCGGCTCCAAGTACGCAGAAGGCTTTTTTGCCAAAGGACCACTTGTCCTAAATTATGATTTAATAGGTGGGATTTAATTGAAATTGAAAATTGGCATTACCTGCTATCCAACTGTAGGGGGATCTGGGGTAATTGCAACGGAATTAGGAAAACTCTTGGCGGAAAAGGGGCATGAAATTCACTTCATCTCCTCGAGTATGCCTTTTCGACTAAATAAAGTGTATAGTAATATTTATTATCATGAAGTACAGGTAAATCAGTATTCTGTTTTTCAATACCCGCCTTATGACTTGGCCTTAGCAAGCAAAATGGCAGAAGTGGCAAAAAGGGAAAAATTAGACTTGCTGCATGTACACTATGCTATCCCTCATGCGGTATGTGCTTATTTGGCCAAAAAGATGACGGATGATAAACTTAAAATAGTGACCACATTACATGGTACAGATATTACGGTATTAGGTTATGATCCATCTTTAAACGATATGATTCGTTTTGGTATTGAAGGATCCGATGTAGTAACGGCAGTATCTGAGTCACTTGTTCAACAGACTTATGACCTACTGCAACCAAAGAAGGCCATTCAAACCGTTTATAACTTTATTGATGAACGAGTGTATTCAAAAAAAGATACGCAAGATTTGAAAACACAATACGGGATATCTGATGAGGAAAAGGTCATCATCCATGTGTCCAATTTCCGGAAAGTAAAGCGAGTTCAAGATGTTGTGAAGTCTTTCCATCTTATAGAAAAGCAAGTACCCTCCAAAATGCTGCTTGTAGGTGATGGACCGGAAATTTCTGTGGTCTGTAATTTAGTAAGAGAGCTTGGGTTAAAAGATAAGGTGCTGTTCCTTGGAAAACAGGAGAACTTAGAAGACTTATACTCCATCAGCGACCTTATGCTTCTTTTATCAGAAAAAGAGAGTTTTGGCCTTGTGTTATTAGAAGCAATGGCTTGCGGCGTTCCTTCAGTAGGGACCAAGATTGGTGGAATCCCAGAGGTAATAGATGATGGAGTGACAGGTTATTTAAGCGATGTTGGAGATGTAGAAGATATTGCGATAAATGCGGTAAAGATATTGGATAACGCAAACCTACATAAAGAATTTGCTGAAAATGCCATTACAAGAGTAAAAGAGCATTTCAGTTCAAGAAGAATTGTGGAGCAGTATGAAGATATGTATAAGCAACTAATTAAGCACTGACGGGTGAAAACGGGGGAAAGACCATGAACATAGCCTTCCGACAAGGAATTGAAATCATAGAGCGTTTAGAAGCGAACGGACATGAGGCTTACTTTGTAGGAGGCTCTGTTCGGGATACCTTAATGGGCAGAGAAATCGGCGATATCGATATAGCCACTTCCGCCACTCCTGAAGAAATACAGGCCTTCTTTCCAAAAACGGTAGATGTCGGAGCGGAACATGGAACAATTATTGTCATAACGTCTGAGCAGGAAAGCTATGAAGTGACTACTTTCCGAACAGATGGAAAGTATACCGATAACCGGCATCCAGATGAAGTAATCTTTGTGAAGAGCTTAGAGGAAGATTTGAAACGAAGAGATTTCACGATGAATGCGATTGCGATGAATAAACATAGTAAAATTCTAGATCCATTTGATGGAGAGAAAGATATAAATAGGAAAGTTATTCGTACTGTAGGCAAGGCGACGGATCGCTTCAGAGAGGATGCCTTAAGGATGTTTAGGGCTGTCCGCTTTGCAAGTCAATTGTCTTTTTCTTTAGAAGCAGATACTTTTTTGGGAATACAAGAAGACAAAGAGTTGCTTGAAAACGTTTCTATTGAAAGAAAAACGATAGAAATGGAAAAACTCCTACTTGGACAAGGGCTTAAGTTTGGATTAGAACTTTTGGTTACTACAGGTCTTCATGCATTTCTCCCGAAGCTTGAAGGGAAAGAGAAGCAATTGTTGGAGCTAGGGGACATGCCACTACAGCATCTTAAGAACCGGTCAGCCATTTGGACGGTATTGTCATATGTTTTAAAGCTTGAAATGCATGAAGTGGAAGTTTTTTTAACTAGCTGGAAACTACCAAAGAAAATCAATAAGTCGGTCCTAGAGAATTTACTGCTCATGGAACAAGTCCAACAATTTAGCTGGAACAAGGAGTCTGTTTACAGAGCGGGACTTGAACGGTCATTAGAAGCTCATCAAGTAATGTGCGTGCTAGGTCTGGACGAAGAAACTTCTAAAAAGAAGATAAACGAATTATACGACAAACTTCCGATATACAGTTTGAAAGATATAGTGTTCAATGGACATGACCTAATGGAATTGGCAAGCGGAAAACGAGGAAAGTGGATTTCTGAGATACTAGCAGACATGGAAATGGCTTTGATTCATGGTGAAATAGAAAATGAAAGAGCGGCTTTGAAGGAGTGGGTGTACAATTGGCTACAGAAATACGATCGAGATTATTGAAAATGTTCACCGAAATTGAAGGTGATTTCCTTTCAGGCCAAAAGATAAGCGAAGAGTTAGGGTGCTCAAGAACGGCCGTTTGGAAGCATATCGAAGACTTAAGACAGGAAGGCTACGAGCTTGAGGCAGTAAGAAGAAAAGGATACCGTATAAAAACAATTCCCGATAAAATATCCCACAATGAGATCTCTCTTGGCTTAAAAACGGAAACACTGGGGCGAAGAATCCATTTTGAAGATTCTGTCACCTCCACCCAAAAAATTGCCCATCAATTAGCCTATGATGGTGTACCTGAGGGAACATTGGTTGTGGCAGAGGAGCAGACATCTGGTAGAGGAAGACTGAGCAGGGCCTGGTACTCACCGAAATATACCGGAGTTTGGATGAGTCTGATCTTACGCCCTAACCTACCGCCTGCCAAAGCACCTCAATTGACTTTATTGACAGCAGTTGCCATCACTCAGGCGATTGAAGAGGTGACAGGCTTACGTCCAGATATTAAATGGCCTAATGATATTTTGATTAATAAAAAGAAGACAGTAGGTATCCTTACTGAAATGCAGGCAGAAGCAGATAAAATCAATTCTGTCATCATCGGCATGGGAATAAATGTGAATCAATCTTTGGAACAATTTCCGGAAGAACTTCATTCCATTGCAACCTCTTTGTCCATTGAACTAGGAGAAAAGGTCAATCGCGCGGAGCTTATTCAATCCATACTCATGAAATTTGAAAATCTTTATCATAAGTATTTGCAGCATGGATTTTATCCGATCAAACTTTTATGGGAGTCTTATGCTATCAGTATCGGCAAGAGGATCATTGCTCGCACTATCACAGGAACATTAGAAGGAACAGCTAAAGGCATTACAGAAGATGGTGTCCTGATGCTTGAGGATGACCAAGAAGTAACCCACTATATTCACTCAGCAGATATTCAAATTGGAAGCGATTAAATGATGGCATTCTTTCATCACATACACTATAATAGTGGTGTTGGGCAGTATCTATCATAGAACTGCACCTGACAATTTTTCAAAACTTTTAATACAACCAACCAAATATCTGCCTTGATCCAAAGGACTGGGACAGAGGGATTGAACTGAATGATTTTTTGAGCTAAACACCACATCCTTCTTTCGCATGCGCAAAAGAGGGATTTTTTCGGTTCTTTTCCTCTCCTTACTAAAAAGGAGGACGGAAAATGAAAACTACATCAGATTTTTTAAAAATGAAAAAAAATAATGAGAAAATCGCCATGTTAACGGCATACGATTATCCCTCTGCAAAGCTCGCAGAAGAAGCTGGAGTTGACATGATACTTGTGGGTGATTCTCTTGGCATGGTCGTGCTTGGATACGAATCTACGGTACCAGTCACGGTGGATGACATGATTCATCATACGAAAGCAGTAAAAAGGGGTGCACCTTCTACGTTTATCGTTACAGATATGCCATTTATGTCCTATCACCTTTCAATGGAAAACACCCTCTTAAATGCTAAAAGAATCGTTCAGGAATCAGGGGCACATGCGTTGAAAGTAGAAGGTGGCGGTGAAGTGTTCCATGTTATCTCCACTATGACAAGTGCTGGTATTCCAGTTGTCGCCCATTTGGGGTTGACTCCTCAATCAGTTGGGGTTCTTGGCGGCTACAAAGTACAGGGTAAAGATGTAGAAAGTGCCAAGAAAATGATCCAGGATGCAAGGACAGCTGAAGAGGCAGGGGCAATGGCTCTTGTACTAGAATGCGTGCCAAAGCAACTAGCGAAAGATATAGCTGCTCAACTGACCATTCCAGTGATCGGCATAGGTGCAGGTGTTGATGTTGACGGTCAGGTACTTGTTTACCATGATGTCGTGAAATACGGAGTAAACCGGGTTCCGAAGTTTGTGCATTCTTATGTGGATTCGCAAATGTTAATGAAAGATGGTCTGCAACAGTATGTTCATGAGGTAAAAGAAAATATTTTTCCTAAACCGGAGCACAGTTTTACCATGAAAGAGGAAACACTGCATCGCTTATATGGGGGATAAAACGTGAAAATCATTAAACAAATAAACGACATGCAACATGTCATAAAAATAGAAAAGCAGCAAGGTAAAAAGATCGGTTTTGTTCCTACGATGGGTTTTCTACATGAAGGACATCAAACATTACTAAAGGAAGCTAGAGAAAACAATGATATTGTCGTGTTAAGTATTTTTGTTAATCCTCTGCAGTTCGGACCAAATGAGGATTTAGAAGCCTATCCTCGTGACTTTAAACGGGATGAAGAGATTGCAAAATTACGAGGAGTGGACTATCTTTTTTATCCTTCAGTAGAGGAAATGTACAAAGAAAATCGTACAACCATCATAAAGGTGGAACAACGAGTAGATGTTCTTTGTGGTAAACATCGTCCGGGCCATTTTGACGGAGTAGCAACAGTTGTTATGAAACTTTTCCAGATTGTGACACCAGATACAGCATACTTCGGAATGAAAGATGCACAGCAAGTTGCAGTGATTGACGGTTTGATAAATGACTACCATCTGCCAATTGAATTGGTCAGAGTGGGGACAGTCCGGGAAGAAGATGGTCTTGCAAAAAGCTCCCGTAATGTGTATTTAAGCGACGTGGAGAGAAGCAAAGCTCCATCCTTGTTTAAAGCACTTTCACTCGGTAAGGCGAAGTTGGAAGACGGAGTGGATGTCTATGCTGTAAAACAAGAAATGGAGGACTATATTCTCCTCCATACAGGACACAAAGCGGAATATATAGAGATCTACACGTATCCGACCCTTCAAGAACTAAAGAAGGTAAAGGAAGAGGAGAGCATTATCATTGCTATTGCAGTGAAATTTTCAAAAGCAAGACTCATTGACAACATGGTTTTTTCATATTCTAAGGGGGAATAAAAATTGTTTCGTACACTAATGAACGCAAAAATACATCGTGCCAGAGTAACGGAATCTAATCTGAATTATGTAGGCAGTATCACCATTGACGAGGATATCCTCGATGCGGTTGGTATGGCTGCAAACGAAAAAGTACAAATTGTGAACAATAATAATGGTGCACGCTTTGAAACATATATTATACCTGGTAAAAGAGGCGGGAAAGACTTTTGCCTAAACGGTGCAGCAGCAAGACTCGTTCAAGAAGGCGACGTCATCATCGTCATATCCTATGCTATGATGGCTGAGGAAAAAGTAAAAGACCATCAACCAAAAGTCGCGGTTATGAACGAATACAATGAAATCATAGAAATGCTAGGGACAGAACCAGCCTCAACGGTGATGTTATAAATTGAATGAGACAATCTGTTGATTGCATTGGAATGCTCGAAAATCAACTGTTTTATGCATATCCCCCTCAAAACAGGGGGTTTTTCTATTTAAACATGGGAAAAATAAAAATACATATTTTTTTCAGATGATGTCTATGGTACCTTTTATATATGTTGAACAGATGTAATGAGGTGGAATGAAATGAAACAGCGATTTGTCGTTCTTGACTTGGAAACGACAGGGAATACTCCCAAGAAAAATGACAAAATAATACAAGTTGGCGCTGTTTTAATAGAAGATGGTGAAATAGTCGAGCGCTTTGCAAGCTTTGTGAACCCTCAATGTACCATCCCGCCTTTTATTGAGCAACTAACCAATATCAATCAGGAAATGGTCGACAGGGCTCCGACATTTGCACAAATAGCTCCTATGCTTTGTGAAATGCTAAAAGGTTCATCCTTAGTTGCTCACAATGTACCTTTTGATCTTTCTTTCTTGCAACATGAGCTAAAAACTAGCGGCCATCCTACATTTTCAGGAAATACATTTGATACAGTTGAATTGGCCCGGATTTTACTGCCTACACAAAAAAGCTATAAATTAACGGACTTATCTATATTTTATGAGTTGAATCATGACAATCCACATAGAGCAGATAGTGATGCAGAAGCAACGGCCATTATTTTTCTAAAGTTGATGGAGAAGATTCAACGTCTACCCTCCATTACAATTCATCAGTTACATACATTTTTACATACGATGAAAAGTGATATTCACCTTTTATTTCAACAAAATGGTGTGTCTTCTTCTCCTAACCATGTTCTATATGATGAAAAACTTGCTGTTAGAAAAGCTTCCCTGCAGCCTATGGAAGAACTAGCAAAAGTGAAAAATGAGATGCTAACAAAAGTCAAGGGTCAGCTAAATCCCATTGATAAAGAATTGACTGCCCTTCTCGATGCTCGCCAACATGGTTTATTGGAAATTACAGCCTCTCACAAAACGCATAATATAGGCGCGCTCGCTTTTTCTCTGGAAAAAAACAAGAAAGTGGTAGTGAGTTCTGTATCAAAAGAAACGAAGCGGGAGCTTGAGAGACAAGTGTTAGCACTAAATAAGCATGCGGCATTTCTCTTATCAGAAATAAAAGGAAAGTATTATTATCTTAGCTTGTCGAGGTTCGGGACCGTGCTAGGAGAAGCGGATGATAACTATGATGCTGTATTAACAAAGGCGCAGATTCTTGTTTGGTTAACAGAAACGGAAACAGGTGATATGGAAGAACTTTCTCTTTCTTCTGGTGGAAGGTTGCTCTGGGATTCCATCAATTGTTCTTACGGAGAATCAACTGATGACTCACAAGATGACCTTTGTTTTTATACAAGAGCAAAGAATAGAGTACAAAGTGCCTCCATTATCTTTACAAATCACATGTTTTTAGCAAAGGAAATTTGGAAGCCCGAAGCTTTTAGGCAAATGGACCATTTTCTTGTTGAAGATGCCAGTCTTTTTCACCAAAGTGTAAGCAGGTTCCTTGGGAAAGAAATCAGCTATCTGGATTTATATTTTGCTTTATCCAGACTTAAGGAAACCATTGTCGTCCAACAGGCAAAAGAGGAGCTGGACGAGGCATTTCGGTTAATCCGAAGTTACTGCCTATTGAGAACAAAAAAGAAGCAATCAAGAGTCATTTACAGATATGATGTGTTGAAGGAAAAATCACCAGGGTGGTATGCTGTTCTAGAAGCTGCCCAGAGGCTGTATATGAAGTTGACAGAAGTCCTTTTATCGTTGGAAAAAGAAGCTGAATCAACACCATTGAAACAAATGAGGGATACCTTTCATGGCCTGTTATTTAGTATCGAGAAACATGGATTAACTTGGTTTGATGTTCACACAAAAGGGGCAAAGAATTCGGTTACCATTTATGAACAACCTCTTGATGTTTCCCATACTCTTGCTGAAATGTTTTATCAGCAAAAAAGTAGTATACTTTTTATATCACCAGCATTAAGTGTGGACAAGAATTTTGATTATATGCTTGAGGAGTTAGGACTGACAGACTTCTATCCTAAGACCATAACTGTTGAAAACACAGGAACTAATTATCCAGATGTATTTATTCCAACAGATATGCCAGCGATTACAAGAGGGAAAAATGAAGCATTCAATGAGATTGCTGCCTTGCAACTATTAGAGCTTTTGGAAGATAGAGGCGGAAGAATTCTTGTTACCTTCTCTTCCCTTGAGATGTTGACTGCTGTTTATCAGGCGATCAAATCCCTGCCAAATGCAGATGAAACAGTAGTGGTCAGTCAAAGTAGTTTGTCAGGTGGAAAGCAAAAAATTTTAAAAGCTGCAGCCAACTTTGAAAAGGCCATCCTGTTGGTTACTAACGGATTCCTAGAAGAAGTTAACTTACAAGGTGAAAAAATAGACAAACTTGTTGTCATGCGACTTCCATTCAAATCAATGGACGAACCGGTGATGGCAGCTAAAATTACCACTGTTGAGGGACAAGGCCGCAATTCATTTACAGATGTATCATTACCAATAGCAGTATTAAGATTCAAAGCAATGATAGGTCGCTTTTTAGAAGCAGAAGGTCCAAAAGAAATATTCATCTTTGATAAGCGAGTGGTGGAAAAAAGATACGGTAACACCTTCCTACAATCCATCCCTAACGCAATTGTTAAGAAGGACTCCTTCTTTGCCATCATGAATAATTTAAATTAGTCTAAAGCAGTTGATTGTAGCAAAAGGCGAAGACTCCTGAGGGAGATAGCGCTAGGTGGTGACCCCGCAGGCTTGCCGAGGAGGCTCCAGCAGCGCCCCTAGGAAAGCGAAGCCTTTTGCGGAAATTAACTGCGGCTTATATAAAAAAAGGGGTGAATCTTCCATTTTAGAAGGATTCACCCATCAAAGTTGGTGTGGGATAGGAGCAAATTTTATACTTTCACGTACATCAATGTACTAAACTGAATAGAAACTGTTATAATGTGTTTGAACACTATAGGTGATTCAGTACTTATATTCTAACCGACAATACAGGTCAGTATAAGTAACAAAAATTGTTTAAACGCAGGAGGATTTTGGGATGGAAAGTAAAATTGAGGTTCTGTCAACTGTGACCGTAGAGAATTCATCGGATTTATATAAAATCGTGGATACATTAAACAGAACATTAAAAAGAGAAAACCTTATGTTTGGCTTGGCTTTAGACCAGGAAGATAAAGAAAAAGCCGTCATTACAATATATCGTACATAAAGAAGTGATGAAATGAAAAAATGGATTATTTTTAGCATTATTATAATTGCCATCATCATTTTGTGGCAATTTATCTCTATATACCAAACAGCCATGTCACCAGTAAAAGATCAGATTGAAAAAGGGGTGGCAGTTGCCCAAAAAGGGGCAGAGCTGCAAACAGTGGAAGATGTAGCGGCATACAATGGAACAGACTCCTATGTTATTGTACAAGGAACCGATAGTGAAAAAGAAGAGCTTGTTGTGTGGGTGAAAGAAAGTAAGGAAATTGTCCATACAATGAAAATGAACGACGGAATTCCAAAAGAAGAAGTGTTGAACTATCTTCAGACTGACAGGGAGCCAAAAGAGATTATTTCCATCTCTCTTGCAATGGAAAAAAACACCCCATTATGGGAAATTAAATATAAAGACATCAATGATCAATATAATCTTTATTACGTTAAATTCGAAAATGGAGAATACTTTCAACGAATAATCTTTTAATGGTAACGGGAGGAAGTAAAAATGAAATTAGCCAAAAGGGTATCAACATTAACACCATCCACAACATTGGAAATTACGGCAAAAGCGAAGGAACTTAAAGACGCAGGTCATGATGTTATCGGTTTAGGAGCAGGAGAACCTGACTTCAATACACCAGCACATATTATGGACGCTGCAAAAGAAGCAATGGATAAAGGATTCACTAAGTATACGCCATCAGGCGGACTTCCTACTTTGAAAAAAGAGATCATCAATAAGCTTCAACGTGATCAAGAATTAACGTATAAACCTTCAGAAGTGATTGTTTGTATCGGTGCTAAGCATGCGCTTTATACTCTTTTCCAAGTTATCCTTGATGAAGGGGACGAAGTGATCATTCCAACTCCTTATTGGGTTAGCTATCCAGAACAAGTAAAGCTTGCTGAAGGTGTACCTGTATATGTAGAAGGAAAAGAAGAAAATCAATTTAAAATTACAGCTGAGCAGCTGAAAGCCACAATTACTCCTAAAACCAAGGCAGTAGTATTGAACTCTCCAAGTAACCCAACAGGTATGGTTTATACCAAGGAAGAACTAGAGGTGCTAGGGAAAGTATGCCTAGAACATGATATTCTTATTGTATCAGATGAGATTTATGAAAAACTTCTCTATGATGGAAACCAACACGTATCCATTGCTCAACTTTCACCAGAATTGAAAGAGCAAACAGTCATCATTAACGGGGTATCCAAATCCCACTCTATGACAGGGTGGAGAATCGGGTACGCTGTAGGAAACCAAACCATTATCAGCTCGATGACAAACTTAGCAAGCCATAGTACATCAAATCCAACATCCATTTCACAATATGCAACCATTGCTGCATACCAAGGACCGCAGGATGATGTAGAACTCATGCGACAAGCATTTGAGGAGAGACTAAACATTATTTTTGAAAAACTAAATCAGATTCCTGGTTTCCATTGCCTTAAGCCACAGGGGGCATTTTATCTTTTCCCTAAAGCCATTGAAGCTGCAAAAATGGCAGGTTTTAATGATGTAGATAGTTTTGTAAAAGCATTGCTGGAGGAAGAAAAGGTGGCACTTGTTCCTGGTTCAGGATTTGGAGCGGATGATTATGTTCGTCTTTCTTATGCAACAAGTCTGGACTTATTGGAAAGTGCTGTAGAGCGGATTGCAAACTATATGGCAAAAGTGGCGGCTAAGTAAAATTACTTAGCCTTCACCTTTTGTAGAATGTATGGAAAATTGTTTGCTTACGATATTACAGGCTTGTATAATAGAGGGTATGTACATAAAAGTGTAAATACATTGCAAGAACATTGCTGGAGGGAATAAAGTAGTGAAAACAACAATATCTGAAGTACATAAACATGTTGGAGAAGAAGTAACCATTGGTGCTTGGATTGCCAACAAAAGATCTAGTGGGAAAATTGCATTCCTACAATTACGTGACGGTTCCGGTTTTATCCAAGGAGTAGTCGTAAAAGCGGAAGTAGAGGAGTCTGTATTCCAAGCAGCAAAATCTGTCACCCAGGAAACGTCAGTATATGTAAAAGGTATCGTGCGTGAAGATGAAAGATCACCTTTTGGATACGAACTTGGGGTTACAGGAGTGGAAGTAATCCATGAAGCGGTTGATTACCCAATCACTCCAAAAAACCACGGAACAGAATTCTTAATGGATAACCGCCATTTATGGTTGCGTTCCAAAAAACAACATGCCATCATGAAGATAAGAAATGAAGTAATTCGTGCGACTTATGAATTCTTTAACGAAAATGGGTTCTCAAAAGTAGATCCTCCAATCTTAACAGGTAGTGCTCCTGAAGGAACATCTGAACTGTTTGCAACGAAATACTTTGACGAAGACGCATATCTTTCTCAAAGTGGACAACTTTACATGGAAGCAGCAGCGATGGCGCTAGGTAAAGTATTCTCATTTGGCCCTACATTCCGTGCGGAAAAGTCTAAAACTAGACGTCATTTAATTGAGTTCTGGATGATTGAGCCTGAGATGGCATTCTATGAGTTCGAAGACAACCTTGTTGTTCAAGAACAATATGTTTCTTTCATCGTTCAATCGGTTGTGAAAAACTGCAAATTGGAATTAGGTATTCTAGATAGAGATGTATCTAAGCTTGAAAAAATCCAAGCTCCATTCCCAAGAATTTCTTACGATGATGCCATTAAATTCTTAAATGAAAAAGGCTTTGATGATATCCAGTGGGGCGATGATTTCGGTGCACCTCATGAGACAGCCATTGCTGAAAGCTATGATATGCCTGTTTTCATTACGCATTATCCTACAGGAATTAAACCATTCTACATGCAGCCTCATCCAGAGCGCGACGATGTAGTGTTGTGTGCAGATCTAATTGCTCCAGAAGGATACGGAGAAATCATCGGTGGATCAGAACGTATTCATGATTATGACCTACTTAAACAACGCTTAGAAGAGCATAACTTGGAGTCTGATGCATACAAGTGGTACTTGGAGCTTCGCCAATACGGCTCTGTGCCGCATTCTGGCTTTGGTCTTGGACTTGAACGTACGGTAGCATGGATTAGCGGAACAGAACACGTTCGTGAAGCAATTCCATTCCCAAGATTACTAAATCGTCTATATCCATAAAAATAACAATGGTCACCCGCTTTGGAAGACGGGTGACTGTTTTTATGAACTTTTTCGTCATCTCAATACTAAAGTATAGGTAGACAGGTTTTTAGAAGTGGAATGAAGACCTCAGGTACGGCGAACAGGGTTGTGAGAGGTCATGAGAAGTAGAATGAAGACCTCAGTTACGGTGAACAATGCTGAGAGAGGTCATAGGAATTGGATGAAGACCTCAGATGCGGACGAACGGGGGTTTAAGAGGTCTTAAGAAGTAGAATGAAGACCTCAGTTACGCCGAACAGGGTTGTAAGAGGTCATGAGAAGTGGAATGAAGACCTCAATTGTGCCGAACGGGGTTGTAAGAGGTCATGAGAAGTAGAATGAAGACCTCAGTTACGCCGAACAGGGTTGTAAGAGGTCATGAGAAGTGGAATGAAGACCTCAGTAAAGGCGAACAGAGCTGAGAGAGGTCATGAGAAGTAGAATGAAGACCTCAGTTACGGTGAACAATGCTGAGAGAGGTCATGAGAAGTGGAATGAAGACCTCAGTTGCGCCGAACATAGCTGTGAGAGGCCTTCAGAAGCTGAATGAAGACTTCTGTTGAGCCAATCAAAGAGGAGAGAGGTCATGAGAAGTAGAATGAAGACCTCAGTTAAGCCGAACAAGGCCATGAGAGGTCGTGAGAGTTGTAATTAAGCCCTCAATTAAGCCAAACAGAGCTAGAGAGGCTTTTTTTTTGTAATACTGCTAAAACCATACCTTTGTTTGAAATAACATAACACTTTAAATAACCATCAACAGATTGAAATATATTACCTATGAAGAATCAGTAGATATTTGTTATACTTATCGGAGAGGTGTCTCAGATGAAAAAAGAACAATTTATTCAATTCATGGAAGAGGGCAACCTGTCCGTTCCTAAATATTTGTTAAACAATTACGTAAATCTTGGGTTAAATGAAAAAGAGTTTATCCTTCTTCTACATGTACATTCTTTCGTGGAAAGTGGAATTATTTTTCCAACCCCTATGGAAATCGCAGATAAGATGACAATTGACCCTTCAGAATGTATGGAAATCTTGCGTCATCTACTTCAAAAAGGGTATGTATCCATTAGTGATGAAATGGATGAATACTCCATCAAATATGAACGCTATTCTCTCCAACCTCTTTGGGAAAAAATGATTACCTATATGATGGACCAAAACAAGCAAGCGACACAACATTTGAATCAACAACAAGAAATGAATCTTTATACTGTGTTTGAGCAGGAATTCGGAAGACCATTATCGCCGTTTGAGTGTGAGTCTTTGAATATGTGGATGGACCAGGATCACCATGATCCAACCATTATTAAAGCGGCATTAAGAGAGGCTGTTATTTCTGGGAAGTTGAATTTTCGTTATATTGATAGGATCCTTTTTGAATGGAAGAAGAATGGGATAAAGACAATCAATCAAGCTAATGAGTATGGTAAAAAGTTCCGTAAAAATCAACAAAAGATAACTTCCGTTCCACCCAATAAATCAAGCAATTCAACTGTTCCATTTTATAACTGGCTTGATTAAAAAAAGGGGACACGTAATGAGGAATTGCGTGTTCCCTTTTTTATCAATTATTTGAAGAAAGGCAGGACCTATGGAATGTTAAATCTTAAACAAATAAACGAAGTAGTAGATGTAATGGGAGAGATGTTTCCTGATGCACATTGCGAACTCAATCATAAAAACCCTTTCGAATTAGTGATTGCAGTCGCGCTGTCAGCTCAGTGTACAGATGCTCTTGTTAATAAAGTAACGAAGAACCTATTTGAAAAATACCAAAAGCCTGAGGATTACCTTGCCGTTACACTGGAAGAATTGCAACAAGATATCCGCTCTATCGGTCTTTATCGAAATAAAGCAAAAAATATTAGAAGTTTATGCCAACTTCTCTTAGAGGAATACAATGGTGAAATTCCAAAAGAAAGGGATGAACTCGTTAAGCTTCCGGGTGTTGGTAGAAAAACAGCAAATGTAGTAGTTTCTGTTGCTTTTGGTGTCCCAGCTATTGCAGTAGATACTCATGTAGAACGAGTTAGTAAGCGTTTAGGTATCTGTAAGTGGAAAGACAGCGTCTTAGAAGTAGAAAAGACGTTGATGAGAAAAATTCCAAAAGAAAAATGGTCTGACACGCATCACCGCCTTATTTTCTTTGGCAGATATCATTGTAAAGCTCAGAATCCTCAATGTGAAAGCTGTCCTTTACTTGAAATGTGCAGAGAAGGCAAGAAGAGAATGAAGAAGAAGGTGGGCTAATGAAGATACCAGAAAGCTTTCTTCATCCCCATTTTTACTCGAATCAAGACTCCATTTCCATAAAAATTTTTTCTTTGGCAGATATCATAGAAGTCCCATTTAAGTTTGACATAGCATACTACCTGGGAGTAGCGCCAGATCAATTGCCTTGGGAGATGACAAGTGATTCCATACCGCATATTCTCACTAGTTGGAAAGAGAAAGAGATCCTTTTAAACTCTCTTCACGAAGTAAGGGATCGAAAGGAAGCAAGAAAACAAATTGTGCTGCCAATTGCTTGGTTTCTGCAATTGCTGTTTTGGATGAATGGGCAACCAGTAAGAGGTTTGACCGATTGGAAAATTGAAGTGTGCAGATTGAAATGGAAGCCGATAAATGTGGATGAGAGGTTGGAATTTGTCATTAAAAAACCTGAAATGTATCATTCATTTATTCAACTTCAACAGCTCTACACCGAATGTGCCAAGTTGTTTTATAAAATTAAGGTGTTAGAGAAGAAGTAAATCTAGAGACTACACAAAAAGGGCTACCATAGCAGGTAGCCCTTTTTGCTTTAATCGTTGTCTTCTTCTGAATTATTTCGTTGCCCATTTCTGTTTGTGTTGCTCTGTGTATTAGCATCATCAGACTCTTCCCCGTCGCCAGGAGGCTCTTCGCCATCCCCAGGAGGTTCTTCCCCATCCCCAGGAGGCTCTTCCCCGTCGCCAGGATGCTCTTCGCCATCACCAGGAGTACCTTCCCCGTCACCAGGAGGCTCTTCGCCATCACCAGGGGGCTCTTCCCCATCCCCAGGCGGGTTTGGAATCTCAGGAATGATACTTTCATCCTCTTCAACCAATTCAGGAATTGTTATAGTCTGTGTTGCTGCATCACTTCTATTCTCATTGTTTTCATCCTGTACTGCTATAATTTCAAAGGTGAAGGTAGCACCAGGGTCTGGTGATTCCACAACCAAACCTAGATCTTTCGTTTCAGTGAGAGATTGAGGGGAACCTTCATTAACAGCTACGTTAATTGTAAATGTCACACCTTCTAATCGTTCTTCAGGGTATTTCCAATTCAAGTTGATAACATTTGCTTCTTCGTCATACTGTGCGGTGAAACCTGACGGAGTAGGCAGCTTATCATATTCTTTAGATACCTCTGTTGGTTCTGTACCTTTGACAAAATATTCATTTGTAATTTGGTCAGATGGTGTGAACTGACTTGCTTTTAATGGTGGATTAGATCCTTTCTCAATTGCAACACGGACAACACTGTTAGGAACAGGGAAATCTGCTTTATCTTCATTTGTCGTAGATATGTTCTCCATCAATTGCTTGAAGATAATCCGAGATAAATATTGATCTTGATTTACGCCATTAATCGGTCGCAGATAATTATCAGTTCCGGTTCTTCTAAATCCAGTCCAAACTGCAGCAGTATATGTTGGGGTATACCCAGCAAACCAAGTGCTTGGAACACCGCCTTCAGGTATCCCATATTCTGCCATTGTTTCATCAGAAAAGTTTGTAGTTCCTGACTTCCCTGCAATATTCAATCCAGGAACATTTGCAGCGGTTGCTAATCCGCTTCTTACGGATGTTTTAAGCATATCAGTAATCATGAAAGCTGTGGAATCTTTCATCACCACTTCAGATTCTTTGTTCAGGTTGACGCTAGTTCCATCTTGGAAGACGACTTTTGTCACTGCGAACGGTTCGGTATATACACCGCCACTTCCAAATGAACTGTATGCTCCAGCCATTTGAAGAGGGGAAATACCGTTTGTAAATCCACCAATTGCATATGCTTCATTTATTTCTTCTTCAAGAGGTATGCCTAACTTAACTGCAAAATCCCTTGCTCTGTCCAAACCGACTTCTTGAAGGGCTTTTAATGCCGGGATGTTACGGGAGTCGGCTATATGTTGTCTCATACTAAGGAAACCTTTATGCTTGTTGTCCCAGTTATTGATTTCCGTTCCGGAAGAGTAACTGTAAGGTTCATCATTAATTTGATGATAGGTTGACCAATCCAAAAACTCTATTGCAGGAGCATAATCTAGAATTGGTTTAATCGCTGACGCTGGTTGAACTCTTATGTCTGTAGCGTAATTGGTACCGGTCTTCATATGGTTTCTACCACCGCCAATGGCGCGAATTTCACCACTTTGCGTATCAATTAAGGCAATACCTGCTTGGTAGTCTTCATTTTCTAAATGCGGGATGCCACTCTCATCTGATAAAATGTATTCCACTTGTTCTTGTGCATTGACATCAAGTGTGGTGTAAATCTCTAGTCCATCTGCTTGAGGGTCTACATCCCCTAGTTGATCAGAGATTTCCTCAATTACACGATCAATGAACGCGTTGTATTTATTCGAGTAATTCGTTTTCTCTACATCGTCTGCTAGTGTCGAGTCTACCGGAATTGCCCTTGCTGCATCGGCTTCTTCCTCTGTGATTTTTCCATGCTTCACCATAAGTGTCAGTACAATATTACGGCGCTGTTCAGCATTTTCAGGATTTGTAACAGGGTTATAATTGTTAGGACTTTGAGGGAGTCCAGCAAGCATCGCTGCTTCATGCAATTCTAACTCGTCTAGAGATTTTCCATAATAATTTTTTGCAGCATTGGAAATTCCATATGCATAATTTGAAAAATAGATACGATTTAAGTACATTTCCAGTATTTCGTCTTTGGTGAAACGGGATTCTAGTTGATAAGCCAAGTAGAATTCCTGTGCTTTTCTCTTTAAGGTTTTATCAGTTGATAAAAATGATAATTTTACTAGCTGTTGAGTTATGGTACTACCACCTTCAGCACCGAAGCCTCTTGTAACGTTTGCAAGTACTGCTCCAGCCAAACGTCTGTAATCTACACCATTATGCTCATAAAATCGAACATCCTCTGTAGCCAAGAAGGCATCTTTAACAAGGTCTGGGATTTCATCAGAATCTACATATTCCCTAGCTTCGTGCCCGCCTATTTCAGCAGCCAGCTCACCATCCATCCCATAAACTTTGGACGGTACAGGGACCTTAAGTAGCGTTTCGTCCAACGGTGGAGTGCTTTGGACATAGTATGCGAATGTACCAATACCTGTTATTAATCCTACAATTCCTATAATAAGTGCGGATAAAAATATTTTCTTGAAAAGTCCTTTTTTAGGCCCTTTCTTTTTCGTGCCGGACTTGGCACTTCGTTCTTCTTCCATAGCTTTTCGTCTTTGTTCTCTTGATTGATACTTCTCAGTCATGTTTCAGACCTGCCTTTCTTCACACATACAGTAATTCCGGAGCTATTAATAATACATGTCTATTATTTTGATGTAATCGATTCTTGGCTGATAACCTTGAGGAATCAAGTAGCCGTACCGTTCGATATCTTGTTTTGTAATAGACTTTCTTTCACCGGATTCTTTCCTTTCCCAATAATGAAATAACTTTTCGGCCGGAAGCAGATATACTTCATTAAAAAGACGGAACATTAATATGACGAAACAGATTCCATTTTGTTTCACAACTTGTCTCATATGTTGAATTTGATGTTCATGAAAGTTTTGGAGAGGGAAGGAAGTTTTGTTTTTCGTTTCCTTTGCCTCGAAATCAATATACCTTCCTTTGTACACTCCGTTAAAATCTGTTGTCGATGCTTGTTTGAAGTAAGCTTCTTTGATAACGGCAGCACTTCTTTTTGGATAGTGCACATCAACTATCTGAATTGGTGTCGGTTTTTTATGGACAACAGCAATTCCTTGGTGGAGATAATACATATTGGAATCATGAAGATCATCCTCTAAACTCATTCCTCTGTTGCCATACAATGTTGGGCCAGTCTTTTTGGAAGGTGAACTGCTATTTCCCTGAAATACTTTACCATTTGGGTATCGTATAGTCATAAATTTCCCCCTCTAGACTAAAACTAATCTTATATTAGAAAAAAACGTCATCTTTTTGTAAACTTTGTCACTTTTTGTTTGAAAGGAGGAGGATATGTTAGTGAAACAGAGTACTCCATATTCGGAAATAAAAAAAAGAAGATTGACATACAAGTACTCCTTTCAAGAAAGTAATTTTATCACTACTATTCAAAAAAATACAGCGAAATACAATGCTGACAATATTTCTAGGACCAAAGCCTATATTGATTATTATAATAGAAACAAAGAAATTCGATGGGCTTTTTTGGCTAGCATGGTCTCACGAAATGCTGGCTGGAACATAACGGACTTGGAGGGGAAATGGTTCAAGCTTGCTTTAGATTGGAGAAAGAGATATCCAATTTTTTTGACTTACGAATTAGCAAATTGGATGATATTCCAGGATGCCTACCCTCAATTATTACTATATGAGTTGTCCAAGAAATATAACAAACCACTTTTTCATTTATTAAAAGAGTTCCATGTTTCTTGTTTTATGGAAGCGGAGTGGCAGTATTTTTGGGAGAAAAGGGATATAGATAGGTTAATGACTTCCCTTATTATTAATGAACAAAATCTTATTCAAGAACCGGTTCTTCAAAACAAAAAGTTGAAAAGAAAGGTCTTTGGAACAAGTGTATATGCCTTTCAAGATCTTGGTCATTTTAGTTGTGTCATTTTTCCAACAATTAAAGGGAAGTTATATGGATATTCTGTGCATGGATTTCAAAAGCTCCATAATAGAATTGATTTAGGAAAGAGATTGGCAGATCTTCTGTTTGACCGGAGACTATTTGATTCATTTTTGATTTTCTCGCAGGAAACAGAACCTACAGGATCGCGATTTGACTATGAGCAGCATTTGCATAAAGGGGTATTTAGAGAAACTCCTGTTCTTAGAGCTGTATATCCTGTGATTCCTCATCGTCCTTTCCTACAAGAAGACTGGGTTTTTAGGCAGGAAAAGCATCTTGCAAAGTGGAAGCAAAGGGCAAGGAACACAGAGCGAGAGGAGATAGAGATAACGAAGTGGTTTATTCATAAACAACATCAGATGCATAGTTTAATTGCTTTAAAAAAGTGGTTATAGCATATAAAAACAGCTCCGAAAAAGGAGCTGTTTTTTGAGTGGAATGATATCAGGTGGAAGGACGGTTTGGTCCTTTTAACTTTTTATCTTCTTGGCCAGGTGCACTTTCAACTTGGTTTTTACGTTGTTGTTGATTTTTCTTTTGTTTTGACATTGCTAAAACCTCCTTTAGTAATTTTTTTACCATCTTATTTTTTACAAAGTGGCAAGCAATCATGCGAAAAATGGGAGGTGTTTTTGCAAATAAACACTTTCTTTGACGAATTGCTTCTAGTTTTGTCACACAGGAAGGGAGTGAGAGATGAACGGAGAAAATATAAACTAACAAAGTATGGAGGGGATTTGTATGTCCAATGTAGTTGTTTCAAGAAATGAGATCGCGGACTTGTTCAATGAAATGATGCTTCAAATGGATGTATTAGAGGAGACGATGTCAAATTCACTTAAAATAGAGCGAGAAGAGATGGAAGAAGTCATGAAACATCAAATTAGACGGTTGCATGTCACACTAGATGAAGTGGAAAAAGTGATGGGGGAGCAACGGCTGTTAAAAATACACTCTCCAAAAACAATTGACTTTAGTCAGAGTGCTTACTCTGTTTAAGAAGATATGGTAATGTATTGCTAGAGGTGAAGTGAGATGTCTGGCAATGAAAATAGTGTAAAGGAATTAACAAAACAAATTTTGATGGAATTGGACAGGATAGAAGCAAACTTTATTGAAGTTAAAGCTAGTAAAAAGGAACCTGATTTCTTTCAAACAGTGAAGCCGTATGCTGACAAAGTGTATGCGACAGTCGAACAATGGGAGAGTAATGTTAAGGACTGGATCATATCAGAAAAACCCAAATATATACACGTCCAACAAATAGATAGTACAGTTGAAAATATCAATATGGTAGCTGTGCAATGCTTTTATCCGGATACCCGTGAAAAACGTTTTAAAGGCATGTTACAGTCTATTCGCTATGTATTGAATGATACAATATCCAAAAATATGTAATTAAACCGGCCTGATCAGTAGCAGATCAGGCTGGGTCATTTTATCGATCTTTCTCAGCTTTGTTCGTTACTGGGCGTTCCTCAGCAGTAGCCACAGGCTCGATTGCGTATTCCACTTTTTCGAACACCTTTCTTTCAGCCGGCTTTGCCCCGATAGTAGGTTCGTGTCCTTTTTTCATATGGTTAAAGTTTTTTCCGCGACTCATCTATATCCCTCCTTTTTTATCCTACTTAGCTTTCCACATTGCACTTCTCATTACGCAATTAAGGTAAAAAAAAGAGACCCATAAAGGTCTCCTAACAATATTGTTTATCATGTTACTTCTAAAATGTCTTCAAACGTATTTGGTGGAACAGCACCTTTTGATTCGAGCTCCCGAATCAAATTTCGAAACTGACCAATCGTTAATTCCCCTCTAAGGTACAGCTGTCTGGCAAAATCCATTAATTCATTATGCTCCATTGGTTCATAGGTCTTACAACTTATAAATTTATGACGCAACTCTTCAAGTACCAATCCAATCCCCCCTTTGAAGTTAATTCCATCATAGCATGCAAAATAAATTTTTCTTGTTTTTGAAAAAATGAAACTTCCGACAAATTGGGACAAAAATGGAGTATTGTGGCAAGACTCATTGCTCTTTTATTGTAAAGTTGAATAGGCACCTTTCCCGGGTTTTTTCATACGTTATTTATAGCTAGAAAAGAGGAGGGATTCGAATGTTTAGGAGAATGTACGCGAGGCCTAGACATTTATCACATAATAGGAATATGAATATGTTAAGTCAGCTTCCTTTTTTAAATAATTTACTGCCTTATTCCGGCGGCGGATCCATGCAAGGGATGTTTCCTCAGCAGGTAATGAACGGAGGCTGGATGAATCAACAAGGGATAGGTCCTGACTTTATGAATGCGATACCATATTCAGGGAATGGTACACAAAATTCGGCGTTTCCTTTTAATATGATGAATAATATGAGTCAGAATGGTTTCCCACAAACTATGCCATTGAACGGCGGTATGGGGCAAAATGGCTTTGTCCAAGGCATGCCGTTTAATGCAATGGGTCAGAACGGATATCCTCAAGGATTTCCACAACAGGGTGGGGGACCTGGCGGTAATTTTATGCCAAATCAAATGAGTATGCCATTTATGAATCCATATCCTACCCAGGGACAATCAACTAAGCCTCAAACATCCCAAGTGAATTCCTTTATGAATCAATTTAAAGGGCAGGACGGGAATGTGGATATGAAGAAAATGATGGACACAGCTGGGCAAATGATGAACACAGTCAATCAACTTAATAATATGTTTAAAGGACTTGCTTCAACATTTAAAGCATAATAAAAGATGCCTTCCAATAGAGGGCATCTTATTTTGATATATGTAAAGCCATGTGTTCTTCATCTATATAAAAACCGTCTACATATAGAGCACCTTTCTCATATCCAAAAGTGTTAAATCCATAACTTTCATACAATTTTTTTGCAGAGTTATTGGTCGCAGCCACCGTTAATTGAATTTGCTTTAATCCTGGTATGTCGTTCGCTTTATTTAGTGTATCTCTTAGCATCTGCTTGCTATAGCCTTGTCCTCTATAATTCTCTGCGATATAAACGCCCCAAATAAATCCTTTATGTTTGAACTTTATTTTGTCTTCTCGTTTAAAACCAATCATACCAACAAGAATTTCTTGATCAAATAAACCATAAATAAAGGATTCTTGATTTTCTGGAATACGATTTTCTATGTCATCTAAGGATCTATTATGTTCTTCCTCATAGCTGGAAGAGAAGGAATCGGGTTCTTTTAATAAGGATTCTAAACGCAATTGCCTAAATTGCTCTGCGTCATTTTTTTTCAATACACGCATCTTCACTCTTATCCCCCCTGAATGGTAAAAAAAGGAGAGAAGGTTCTCTCCTGGCGTTACTTATGATAATCGCCTTTTGGGTCTTGTTCGTTCAAAGAAGTAGTTGTCCAATTTTTCTTCTTCCTGATGATTAAGGGAGGAACTGTAATATGGATTTTCTTCTTTTTGTTCTTTATCAAGGTTGGTTTTTATTACGAGTGATGGCGAAGTGGATGGGCTTGCATACACTTTTTTATACTGTTTGCTCATCTTGTACACCTCCTATTGGTTATATTGTGTACTGGTGAGGGATTTATGTAGGGGTGTATTAGGACTTTTATTTCCATTCATAAAATTTTTGATTCCATCCATGCTATAGAGGTAGGTAGAAAACTTTTTTTGGGAGGCGTAATGATGACGAATAGAAATGATAATAGAGAACGCAAGAATAAATATCCTAATAATCAGCATCAGCAAGAAGTTTCTAAGGAATTGGCAAGCATTCAGATGGATTCTACTCCTGAAGAGAATGCGAAGTACGGATCAAAATCGCATAAAAACTAAACTAAAGCAGTCACTTTTATGGGTGACTGCTTTTGTTGTTATTGAGAATATCAAAATTGCATTTAACCGTTGATTGCCGTTCCAGTTGCTTCGCTTTCCATGGGCGGTCCGGAAGCCTCCTCACTCCGTTGCGGGGTCTTCCCTGTCCCTTCCTCCCATAGGAGTCTGCGCAACTTCCACGGCAATCAACAAGAGCTTCATTACCAAAGAGTAGGAATTCTAACCGATTACACTGTAAAAATATTTCCATTAAGCTCTTAAAATTTCTAGCTGTGGATTGGAGCAAATGGCGGAGACTCCAGCGGGGGAGTAACGGTAGATTGAGACCCCTGAAACGTTGTGAGGAGGCTCAAGCACCGTCCCGCGGAAAGCGAAGTCATTTGCGGAAAGGAACAGCGGCGAATAGCTATCAACTAAAATTTATTGAATTTTACTATGCTTTCAATCATCAATTTTAATTTGTTTGATGTTTTTCTTTGGTATGCGGATTTGGAGTAGTCCGTCTCGGTAGTTGGCTTGAAGGGCATGTAATTTTGCATATGGTGGGACAGGGATAGTCCGTTTTTGGTGCTTCATTGTATAGCTGTTGCTTACAAAAGATGTGGATTCATCAATTGTTTCGAGTTGTTCTTCATTTTTGACTCCAATGGTTAAGTATCGATCAAAGGTCTCTATTGTAATTTGTTCCTTTTTAATTCCAGGGAGCTTACAAATAACAATAAACTCTCCAGTTGTTTCTCGTGTTTCCACTGGCAATGAAGCTTCTGTAAATGCATGGCCAAAGAAGTTATCCATTTGTTGAAGCATCCCTTTTATTGGTGAGTTGCTGAAAAATGTATCAATAGAATTCATAATATTGTTTTGAGGGATATTTTTGTTTGGAAGCTTACCTTGTTCATCTTTCATGGTAGGACTCCTTTCGTGCTCTTTATCATTACTATATAGTTTTGGGCTTAGTCGGGTTACTGTATTTGGTGTTTTTATATTGCAGATTTTGCATTGGATAAATCTTTTAGAAGAATGCATTTAACCTAAATTTATGCTATAATATATTGGAAGAGATTGTATGACGAGGATGCTTTTTTTATTTTTTTCTTATTTTTTCCTCGTATATTGGCATACTAAGAGTATATTAGTGAGGATAAACTGCGCCCCACCTCAAAAGATAGGAGAGTGGTACTATGGCTTTTGGAAGAAGAGAAGTAGAAGAAATCGTTACCGAGGAAACGAAAGTTTGGGTTTGTGAATCAGAGGATTGCAATGGTTGGATGAGAGATAATTTTAAGAACAGCGAAAGCGACATCCCAACATGTCCTCTATGCCACAGCGGCATGACACAATCTACCAAAGTGCTAGCAGTCATCAATAACTACAGTCAAAATCAGAAGATGTAAATATACCAAGATGGAAAAACCAAGCGCCTTTCAAGTGCTTGGTTTTTCTTTTTGGACTTTACGAACCGAACGCTTATTCGCTAAAATAGAGAGTAGAGAATGAGGTGAGTTGCAATGAAATGGAGAAAAACGATTTATGAAGTGATTGATTGGATGAAAAGTGAGGAATCCATAGCAAAAAATATTGTACATTGGGAAACTGTTCCACCGAAAGAAGCACAAACAGTCCCGTTTCCTGCTCAAATAGATGAACGTTTGATGAAATCATTGACCGAAAGAGGTATCAACTCTTTATATACCCACCAGGCAGCGGCATTCGAGGCTGCAATCCATAAAAAACATTTTGTAGCGGTTACCCCGACTGCTTCAGGAAAAACCTTATGTTATAACTTGCCGGTACTTCAAAAAATTGTACAAAATAATGACGCGCGAGCACTGTATTTGTTCCCGACAAAAGCACTTGCCCAGGATCAAAAGAGTGAACTGAACGAAATCATTACCCAAATGGGGGTGCCGATCAACAGTTATACATATGATGGCGACACGGCCCCTACTATCAGACAAAAGGTAAGAAAAGCCGGACATGTAGTAATAACCAATCCTGATATGCTACATTCGGCAATCCTTCCTCATCATACTAAATGGGTTTCACTTTTTGAAAACCTGGAATATATCGTGATTGATGAGTTGCATACGTACAGAGGTGTGTTTGGAAGTCATGTTGCTAATGTTATTAGAAGGTTAAAGCGGATTTGTAATTTTTATGGAAGTGACCCTACATTTATTTGTACATCTGCAACGATAGCAAATCCAAAAGAACTGGCTCAGGAACTAACTGGGGAGGACTTTGAACTTATCAATAATAATGGAGCTCCATCGAGTAAAAAGCATATCGTTTTTTATAACCCACCGATTGTCAATAAGCCGCTGAATATCAGAAGGAGTGCAACGCTTCAGGTAAGAAAGCTGGCTGCAGAGTTTCTTCAGGAAAAAATTCAAACCATCGTCTTTGCCAAAAGCAGGGTACGAGTAGAAATTCTGTTAACGTACCTAAAGGATCTAGTCAAAAATCAACTCGGAGAAAAGTCCATTCAAGGGTACAGGGGAGGATATCTTCCCACCCAGCGCCGGGCGATTGAAAAAGGCTTAAGAAACGGAGAAATTTATGGTGTTATCAGTACTAACGCGCTGGAACTTGGAGTGGATATAGGGCAATTGCAGGTTTGTATCATGACAGGATATCCAGGAACGATTGCAAGTGCTTGGCAGCAGGCTGGCAGAGCTGGGCGCAGACAAGGAGAAGCGGTTATTGTCATGGTGGCAAGCTCCAACCCGTTAGATCAATATGTTATCCAACACCCGGAATTTTTCCTGAAAAGTAATCCCGAGTCAGCCAGGATTAATCCAAATAATCTCGTGATACTAGTGGACCATATAAAGTGTGCTGCCTATGAGTTACCGTTTAAAATAGGCGATACCTTTGATGGCGTGGAGCTTGAGGATATTTTAGACTATTTGGCAGAAGAAAGAGTACTTCACGAAAACGGAGGGAAATTTCATTGGATGAATGATGCTTTCCCGGCACATAACATCAGCTTGCGTTCAGCTTCACAGGAAAATGTCATTATTATTGACCAATCATCAGAACCTGCTAATAAAGTGATTGGGGAAATGGACCGTTTCAGTTCTATGACACTTCTTCATGATGAAGCGATCTATTTGCACCAGGGTGTTCAATATCAAGTAGAGAAACTTGACTGGGAAGAAAAGAAAGCATTTGTAAGAGAAGTAAATGTAGACTATTTTACCGATGCGAATCTTGCTGTTTCCCTTGATGTACTTGAGGTGGACAAACAGACCGATTACCAAGCAGGCACTATATCGTTTGGAGATGTTTCGGTACGGGCGATGGCAACTATTTTTAAAAAGATAAAATTTGAAACGCACGAAAACATCGGTTCAGGGCCAATCTACCTTCCAGAAGAAGAGCTTCAGACAAGTGCAACGTGGATTACACTTGAAGAAGAAATTACAGAGCGACTTAAAGGTGATGATTTGGAGAAAAGTCTCTTGGGTATCGCTCATGCCCTTAAACATGTGACTCCATTGTTATTAATGTGTGAACCGATGGATATGCAGGTGGTACCTCAAGTCAAGTCCACGCACGATGAAAAACCCGTTGTCTATTTTTATGACCGTTATCCGGGAGGAGTCGGGTTAAGCGAAAAAGCGTACGACTATATAAATGAACTACTTACAAGTGCAAGTGAACTAATAGGCAATTGCCCATGCCGTTCAGGATGTCCATCATGCATCGGTGCGGATTATCCTGATGAAGACTCCAAAGAATTGGCACTCTCTCTACTTCAAAAACTTGTGTAAAGGGGGAAAGCGTATGGGTATGAAAAATAAATTAAATAGAATGAAAAAACATCTCACGAGTAATTCAGAAGCAATGCCTGTGGAACGCAAGAATGAAGGAATGCCAAACCTGTTGGAGCCATCCCTTGCTGATATCCCTAATTTGAAAGAATGGGAAGCCTATGGGGTAAAACCATACTATGCAAATGGTGAGTACTGCCTCATACGGGAAGTAGAGTATGATCTGAATTATAAGCACGGAAAGTATCGGTTAGGAGATCTATTGCCCATTATGGAGAAATGGCAAAATTCAGGAGTGGAGCATCCGTTGTCTGCGAAAGGTCATCAGGCAAATGATCTTTTTTTCTTTGATACAGAAACTACCGGTCTAAGTGGAGGGACAGGCACAACTATTTTCTTGCTAGGATATGCAAGAGTTCTTAAAGATAGAGTGATCGTTAGGCAACACCTTTTACCTGGGCCGGGGAATGAGGTCGCCCTTTACCAAAGTTTCCTGGAGGAAGTTGATTACACGACTCTTGTTACATACAATGGCAAAGCATTCGACTGGCCTCAAGTAAAAACACGGCACACCCTTATTAGAGAACATGTCCCGAAACTTCCTGCCTTTGGGCATTATGATCTTTTACATGCGTCAAGAAGACTGTGGAAAAAGAAGTTAGAATCAGTAAGACTTGCAAATGTGGAGAAAGAGATCCTCGGAATTGAGCGAAAAGATGATATCCCGGGATTTTTGGCACCGATGATTTACTTTGATTTTGTAAAAACAAACGAAATGCAAGGAATAAAGGGAGTGATGAAACACAATGAATGGGATGTACTAACGCTCATTACATTGTATGCACATCTCTCTGGACTCCTTTTAGTGGATAACAAAGAAAGAGATAAAGTGGAAGAATACGAAATAGGACGTTGGTATGACACATTGGGAGAGAAGGAAGCAGCTAAAACATTATATAACAATATTTCCGACTCTTCTCCAGAAGCCACCTTTAAATTAGGGCTATTAAAGAAAAAGGAACAGAATTATAAAGACGCAAAAATACTTTTCCAGAAGTGCTTTGAAGATGAAAATAGTCTATGCAAGGATACGGCGGGAATTGAAATTGCTAAAATACTTGAGCATAAAGAGAAAGACTACTCCCTTGCTTTATTTTATGCGGAGAAATCGTTGGAGTTTTTTCAGTCGTCAAATAATAAACCACCGAAAAATAGAGGTTCTATTTTAGCTGATATGGAGAAAAGAATTGAACGGCTTGAAAATAAATCGAGAAATTGAAAATATTTTCACTTTTTGTCTATATTTCTGTAAAACATATATTGTCAACGTGCTTTATACCATGTAAAATTAACTATTGTGAATGACAAAATTACTATTAGATATATGGGAGAGAGAGCACGTTGTCTAGATTTATTTTATGTTTGTTTTTTGTTGTTATCGGTCTTACGTTATTTGGTCTTTCCAATTTAAAGGATAATATCTACACGATTTTACTATAAAAATGGTAAGCAACTGTATATAAATTAAGAAAATAGGTGTTTGTATTAGTACATGTATCTCACTTCTTTCATAGTTTGTTAATGTAAAGAGAAAAACAAATTGAAAGGAGATTGAAAGTATGTACAACTGCAGACCTAACATGATGGCACCAATTGTCCATCCTACAAAATGTTGTGTAAAAAATCTTTATTCTACTACTGAGGTTCCTCACATCCATCCTTCACACACAACATATGTAAACAACCAACAGTTCCAACACAAACACTATTTCCCGCAAACAGACTCCATGGTAGATTCTGTGTCACACCAACACTTCAATTGTGGCCCTGGAGGCCCTGGAATGGGTGGTCAACCTGGTCAAGTGATGGGAGCACAAACTGGCCCTGGATATGGTCAAGTAATGGGCGCACAAACCAATGCTGGATATGGTCAAATGGGAATGCCTGGTCAAGTAATGGGTGCACAACAAGGTCCTGGAATGGGACAAATGGGACCTGGCGGCATGCCTGGTCAATGTAAGCATTATGGCTATGGAAGATAAGCGAGTTAAACTTGCTTTTGTTTGATAAATGACGAAAAAGAACTGGCTACAAGTCAGTTCTTTTTCCATTACATATTGATGTATGACTTGCGCTTTTCTGGCTTTCTATTTATTATTTTAAGTAGAGGTGCTTATGAAAGTATTAGTAATTACAGGGTATAAACCCCAGGAGCTGCAAATATTCAAAAAGAACGATCCTGCTGTACACTTTATAAAAAAAGCGATACAGAAACGCTTGGCTGCTTTACTAGAGGAGCATTATGAGTTAGAATGGGTTGTCATTAGTGGGCAGTTAGGTGTGGAACTTTGGGCTGCGGAAGTTGTTTATGCTCTGCAAACAGATTTCCCAAAGCTAAAACTTGCCGTATTTACCCCATTTTTGGAACAAGAAGAAAAATGGAGTGAACAAAATAAGGAGTATTACGAATCTATTTTGTCGCAAGCTAATCATATTGACTCCATTACGAAAAAGAAATATGAATCCCCACTTCAACTTAGATTGAAAAACCAGTTTGTCGTGGATAAGTCGGACGCCCTGTTGGTGGTTTACGATGAAGAGGGGCCGGGTAGTCCTCAATATATTATTGCCATTGCCCGTAAAAAATCAGCTCAGACAAATTATCCTATATATATGATTGACAGCTACGAACTTCAGCTTGTTGTAGAAGAAGAACAGTACAATAGCAATCAAGAGTGGTAAGAATGGAATAGAGAAATTGAGAAGTGACCCATTAATATTAATTTAAAGTGGGCACTCGCATAGAGGTGAGGAACTTATGCTATCAGATAAAATTAAGTTAACGTCAAAAGAAATTCTAGAAAAAGAGTTCAAATCAGGCATGAGAGGCTATAAAGCAGAAGATGTGGACAAATTTTTAGACGTTGTGATAAAAGACTATGAAACCTTTTATCAAGAATATGACTTGCTTGTCCAGGAAAATGCAAGACTGAAACGTCAAGTTGAAGAAGCAGGCAAAAAACCACAACCATCCAATACTAACAGCGGATCTACTAATTTTGATATCCTAAGAAGATTATCAAACCTTGAAAAGCATGTATTCGGAAGTAAGTTATACGACTGACATTAATTTACAGTTGCATTCATTGCTCAAATTTACTATACTATATCTTGCTGACATCAATAGTGATTGGGTAACCGCTACAGTTTCGGCTGTAGAGGAAAGTCCATGCTCGCACAGGCTGAGATGCCTGTAGTGTTCGTGCCTAGCGAAAAAATAAGCTAGGGTAGCTTGGTTTTCGGACGAAGCTAACGGCAGGGAACGCACCTAAGTCTTTATAGATATGGTGTTAATACCTTGAAAGTGCCACAGTGACGTAGTCTTACAAGAAATTGTAAGAGTGGAACGAGGTAAACCCCTCGAGCGAGAAACCCAAATAATGGTAGGGGCACCTTCTCTAAGGAATCCAACGATGAGAGGGACAGATACTTTAAAGTTTCTGTAGACAGATGGTTACCACCTGCGTACAAGGAGCGATCCGATTGCAGTACAAAGGAACAGAACATGGCTTACAGATCACTATTGATTGAATGTCGCATCCAACTATGATTATGTAACATAAGCTCTCCTGTTGCCAGGAGAGCTTTATTTGATAGATGGGATATGGGAAAGAGAATTTGTGATAATAATACATAAGAGAATTTGAATATTAGTTAGGGTGAATATTACAATGACAGACTACACATTAATTGCGACCGCAGCAATGGGTTTAGAATCTCTTGTTGCTAAGGAAGTAAGAGATTTAGGTTATGAATGTACGGTTGATAACGGAAAGGTTATCTTTAAAGGAGATGCTATGGCCATTTGCCGGGCGAATCTTTGGTTAAGGACTGCCGACAGAATCAAAGTGGTGGTAGGAGAATTTAAAGCCACTTCCTTTGAGGAACTTTTCGAAAAGACTAAAGCCTTACCCTGGGGAGACTATTTACCTGAAGATGCCGAGTTCCCGGTTATCGGAAAATCAGTAAAGTCCAAGCTCTTTAGTGTACCGGATTGCCAAGCTATCGTAAAAAAGGCAGTAGTGGAAAAAATGAAGTCGCATTACAAAATTCAGACAGCATGGCTTGAAGAGAAAGGGGCAGTCTACAAGATTGAGGTTGCCTTGCTAAAAGATGTTGCTCAAATCACCATCGACGCCTCTGGAATCGGCTTACATAAACGAGGTTATCGTGCAGATCAAGGGGAAGCACCACTAAAAGAAACATTGGCAGCTGCTTTGGTCATGCTAACGAACTGGTATCCTGATAAGCCATTTGTAGACCCTTTTTGCGGTTCAGGCACAATTCCTATTGAAGCAGCTCTAATTGGACAAAACATAGCACCAGGATTTAATCGCGACTTTGTTTCAGAAGATTGGCATTGGATCGGGGATGACCTTTGGAAACAGGCCCGTGAAGAAATGGAAGATAAGGCTAACTATGACCAGCCGCTAGATATTGCAGGATATGATATAGATCACCGCATGATATCTATAGCTAAAGAAAACGCATTTGAAGCGGGACTGGGAGAACTAATTGACTTTAAACAAATGCAAGTTAGGGACTTTACCACAAGAAAAGAGTATGGTGTCATTATTGGAAATCCTCCATATGGAGAGCGTCTTGGTGAACGACCGGAAGTGGAGAAGATGTATCGGGAAATGGGGAAAGCTTTCTCTGAACTTGATACTTGGTCTGTCTATATACTCACATCCCATGAAGGATTTGAAAGCTTCTATGGGAAGAAAGCCACCAAGAAACGTAAGTTATTTAATGGTTTTATCAAAACCGACTTTTATCAATACTGGGGCAAGCGTCCGCCTAGAAAAGGATAAAAACGTTTATCGGCATTAGGTAAAGGGAATTACTCCTAAAAAGGAGTGATGGTGTTGAGAGATCAGACTAAAGAAAAAACACTACTTGAGAGAAACAAGAAAGATAAGGCTTTTAAGGAAAACGAAAAGAATCAAAAAAACCGCGATCAACTTGTCATGCCGATTGATGAGCTTCCCCTTGAAGATATAAAATATGAAAAAGAGGAAGAACGCGACAAAGAGGGTTCTAAAAATCGTTCTTCGAGTAAAGCAGATTAATCAAACTAGATAAATTTCATAAACACCATAGATGAATAAACTTCAGAAATTGGGCATAGAATACTCCTATCAATACTGTTTGGAGGGATTTCTATGCCTTTGCATGTGAATGACTTTATGAGGATCTCCAAAGCATTGGAAAGTAGCTATCAGCGCCTTGCAAGTGAAAACCTGCTAGATAATCATGAATGTGTAGAACGAATGAACGCTGCACGTGATGAATATACAAAAGCAATGCTGTACGCCACCCTGCTTGATGATGAGATTATCCATATTACTAAGAACTAAGCGAAGCCTCCTAATTGGAGGTTTTTTATTTGGAGTTGCCTTCGGTGAAGCGGAGAACGAGATGGAGAAGTCTTGAAGGAGTGAATGAAGACCTCACTGAAGCGTGAAACGAGATGGAGAAGTCTTGATGAATTGAATGAAGACCTCACTGAAGCGTGAAACGAGGTGGAGAAGTCTTGAAGGAGCGAATGAAGACCTCACTGAAGCGTGAAACGAGATGGAGAAGTCTTCATAGAGTGAATGAAGACCTCACTGAAGCGGAAAACGAGATGAAGAAGTCTTCATAGAGGGAATGAAGACCTCACTGAAGCGGAAAACGAGATGGAGAAGTCTTCATAGAGCGAATGAAGACCTCACTGAAGCGGAAAACGAGATGGAGAAGTCTTCATAGAGTGAATGAAGACCTCACTGAAGCGGAAAACGAGATGAAGAAGTCTTCATAGAGGGAATGAAGACCTCACTGAAGCTTGAAACGAGATGGAGAAGTCTTCATAGAGTGAATGAAGACCTCACTGAAGCGAAAAACGAGATGGAGAAGTCTTCATAGAGCGAATGAAGACCTCACTGAAGCGAAAAACGAGATGGAGAAGTCTTCATAGAGGGAATGAAGACCTCACTGAAGCGGAAAACGAGATGAAGAAGTCTTCATAGAGCGAATGAAGACCTCACTGAAGCGAAAAACGAGGTAGAGAAGTCTTCATAGAGCGAATGAAGACCGCACAGAAGCGTGAAACGAGGTGGAGAAGTCTTGAAAGAGCGAATGAAGACCTCACTGAAGCGTGAAACGAGATGGAGAAGTCTTGAAAGAGCGAATGAAGACCTCACTGAAGCCGGAATCGGAGTAGAGAGGTCTTCATAAAAAGAACAAAGACTTCTAATGCCCTGTTGACAAGTACTCCCTGGATAGTAGATAATGACTAGATGCAAACTTTTTCTCGGAGGTACATAGAATGAACAATCGTCTGCCATTTACAATGAACAAAGGGGATGCTTTTTTTGATCGCCTGAACGAATGGATTGGGGATGTTTTTTACGACATCCTACCCGAAGCTGGATTCGAATTACGTGATGAACAAATTTTTATGGCTTTCCAATTGGAGAGAGCTTTTAAAGAGAAAAAGGTCATATTCTCCGAAGCCGGTGTAGGAACTGGGAAGACGATGGTGTACCTTTTATACGCAATCTGTTATGCGAGATATATGGGAAAGCCAGCTATCATAACCTGTGCCGATGAGTCGTTGATTGAGCAGCTTGTTAAAAAAGAAGGGGACATAGCTAAACTATCGAAAGTTTTAGACATTACAATGGATGTTCGTCTAGCGAAATCTCCTGAACAATACTTGTGCTTGAACAAATTAGATTATGCCGTTAATAAATATGATAACGACAACATAGATGAAGTGTATGATGCACTTCCAAGCTTTGTGACGAAACCTGCTGCGATGCAGTCTTTCCATCCTTACGGAGATCGAAAAGATTACGCAAAACTGAATGATGAAGAATGGGACATGGTCGGTTGGGACACATTCCAAGACTGTTTCAGTTGTGAAAAACGACATCGTTGTGGACAAACTCTATCGCGCGATCATTACAGAAAATCAACAGACTTGATCATCTGTTCCCATGATTTTTACATGGAACATGTTTGGACTTTTGAAAAAAGAAAAAGAGAAGGTCAGCTTCCACTATTGCCAGAAGCATCAAGTGTCGTTTTTGATGAAGGCCATTTATTGGAGTTTGCTGCCCAAAAGGCATTAACGTATAAGATTAAAAACCAGCAGGTGGAAGAAATTCTTACCCGCTTATTAGGAAACGATTTAAGAGAAGAATTTGCTTATTTAGTAGAGGATTCTTTACAGGCAAACGACCTGTTTTTTGATATGCTAGAAGATAGCTTGACAAGCATTGAGGGCTCTGACCGAAAAGATATCACGATGGATAACAGACTTGTGAAAAGTGCCAAAGACCTCCTTGCGAAAATAGAAGAGATAGGCAATCAACTTGTGTTTGAAGGTGAACTCCACACAGTAGATCACTATCAGCTGCACATAGTGGAGGAGTACTTGGACTCTATCGAATTTTTACTAAAACTTCTTTTATCAAAAGAAGATGTGATAGCCTGGGCTGAACATGCAAATAAGGACCTGACACTTGTTGTGATGCCTAAAACTGTTGAAGAGGTACTAAAGGAAAATGTCTTTTCTAAACGCATTCCTTTCATTTTCTCATCTGCTACGTTATCAGACAATGAGAACTTTAGTTATCTTGCCTCTTCATTGGGTATAGAAGACTATTTATCCTTTTCCATAAATTCACCATTTGATTATGAAGAAAATATGAAACTTTCATTAACGGTCGAAGAGGATTTTAATACAAAATTCAACCAGACTATGGAATCCATCGGTAGAAATGGCGGAAGAACGCTTGTTTTGTTCTCGACCAAAGAGGAATTAATAAGGTTTAAAGCGGAAAATGCCAACAACGTGGACTATCCATTCCTTTATGAAGGAGAGAAGGAAATCAGTGTGTTGGTTTCTGAATTCCAGAATGAAGAAAGTGCTGTCCTTTGTGCTTATCATTTATGGGAAGGGTTGGATATCCCTGGACCTTCATTGTCTAATGTTGTTATTTGGTCCTTGCCATTTCCGCCAAATGATCCAGTCTTTGCTGCCAAGCGAAAAGGGCTTGAAGATCCATATATGCAACTTGATGTTCCTTATATGCTGCTTCGCCTTCGTCAAGGAATGGGCCGTCTTATCCGTACGACAGATGATAGCGGAGAAATTACCGTCTATCTGCCATCTGGATTACCGGAAGCAGTACGTGCAAAAATTGAAGGCGTCTTACCGACCAGCCCAGTAACTCAATAATTTTTAAACACTAAAGCACCGAAGCTTAATTCGGTGCTTTTTTAATAGTAAAGAAAGTATATAAAACGTTGAGCTCCGTTCTTGGCGCTCGGCTTGCCTGTGGGCGGTCCGCCTCCTTACATAATCCATGAACTTCTTTTCCAAATGGTTGCCAACTAGTGAGAAAATTGTGTATTCTTAACAGGAGCTCTATTATTAATTTATGTCAGCGTTATGAATATTTTAGAGTTATATATAGCTGGTGATTGGAGATAATGCGGAGACTCCTGTGGGGGATAGCGCTAGGTGGAGACCCCGCAGGCTTGCCGAGGAAGCTCCAGCAGCGCCCCGCGGAAAGCGAAGCCATTTTCGGAAATCACCAGCGGTGTTTAGCATCACAGCAGCTCTATAAATAATTGGGGGAGATACATATGATAGAAATCAGCAAAGTAAAAGAAGAATACGTAAATCACATTAACAAAATGGATAGTTATAACGAAGCACTATCTCTGATTTTCTGGGACCTAAGAACAGGTGCTCCTAAAAAAGGAGTAGATCGTCGATCAGACGTTATCGGAATCCTGTCCTCAGAAGTATTTAACATGTCAACTTCAGAAGAAATGGCAAGCTATTTAACACAACTTTTAAACGAAGATATATTCAACGAACTAGATGATATTACAAAAGCCTCACTACTTGAAAGCAAAAAAAACTACGACCGCAACAAGAAAGTTCCGGCAAAAGAGTACCAAGAATATGTAGTGTTATCGACCAAGGCTGAGTCTGTTTGGGAAGAAGCAAAAGAAAAATCGGATTTTTCTCTCCTGCAACCGTACTTAGAAAAATTGGTCGCGTTCAACAAAAAGTTCATCGAGTACTGGGGCTATGAAGGAAATAAATATAATACATTGTTAGATATGTACGAACCGGGTATTACAGTGGATAAATTGGATGAGGTATTTGCTAAGCTAAAAGAGAGGATTGTTCCTCTAGTCCAAAATATTGCTGACTCCTCTGTCCACCCAAGGGCAAATGAATTGTTGGTACCTTTTTCAAAAGATAAACAACGCGACTTTAGCTTAGAGATATTAAAGGAACTTTCATATGATTTCGACGCAGGTAGACTAGATGAGACTGTTCATCCATTTGCTATTGGACTGAACCCGGGTGACGTTCGGGTTACGACTAAATATGATGAAGAGGATTTCCGAACGGCTGTTTTCGGAACCATCCACGAATGTGGGCACGCACTATATGAGCAGAATATTTCCAAAGAACTTCAAGGTACTGGGTTGTGCACGGGAACATCCATGGGAATCCACGAATCTCAATCTTTATTTTATGAGAACTTTGTAGGTCGTCATGAAAACTTCTGGAAACGACACTATGAAAGTCTTCAACGTTATGCAGGAGGTAAGTTTGATGAGATCAGTCTAGAGGAATTCTACCTTGCAATTAACGAATCCAAACCTTCACTCATTCGTATTGAAGCAGATGAGTTGACCTATTCATTACACATAATGATTCGATATGAATTGGAAAAAGCACTATTTAATGATGAATTGGAAGTAAAGGATCTTCCTCAGGCTTGGAATGAAAAATACCAAAGCTATCTGGGCATTACCCCTCCAAATGACGCCAAAGGTGTATTACAAGATGTACACTGGTCTGGTGGAAGCTTTGGCTATTTCCCTTCCTATGCTTTGGGGTATATGTATGCTGCACAATTTAAACAAGCAATGTTAAAAGATTTGCCAAACTACGATGAGCTCTTAGCAAACGGAAATTTAGAACCTGTGAAAGAATGGCTAACAGATAAAGTACATCAACACGGTAAATTGAAGAAACCATTAGAAATCTTGAAGGATGTAACCGGTGAAGAGTTGAATGCAGACCACCTCATTAAGTACTTGGAAGATAAGTATAATAAAATTTATCAATTAACTTAATTAATGGTAATGGGACCAGGGGAGATTCTCTGGTCTTTTTTGTTGTTGTGTAAACAAAAAAACCCGCCATAAAGGAGGGTTGAGTGGTTAGGAAGCTTCTTCTAATTCCATAATAATTTGCATGTGCATGGTATCTTTTAAATAAACAGGAGTATGTAGGCGGTGCATTAGATGAAACTCCTTTTGTTGTTCGCTTAATACATCAGGTGGAGTAATATCCATATTGATGCCACTTCCCGCCACTTTCGATGATAAGGTCCCTGCAATCATATTTCCAAGTTCCCCCGTGAAGGATTGAAGCATTTCACCTTCTAGCTGCATGCCAAACATCATTTCTCCGATGTGCTGAAAAGCATGTCGTTCCCCTTGAATAATCAACTGACCACGAATGTCACCGGTTAACATGATGAGCACACCGTACGAAACATTTGTAAGTTTTTCTGTATATAAGCGAGGTTGATCAAAGGTAAACTCTATCGGAATAACCGTCTTAAACGAGTCTAAAGTCCTGTCAAAAACTTGCGTTAAGTTTTCTGAAAGGGACATTTGGCACCTCCTACGTATATTTGAATAGTACAAATTTATCATACCACATTTCCCTTTCTATTTTTCAACAAATTTCAACAATTTCACGGTTGATAAAGGGTTTTTTGTTGAAGAATAAACATAAATGAAGTAGGATGTAGTACCTAAAGAGTTTATAGGAGGAACATCATGTTAGATCTACGTTTTGAATTTACAGCGAAAGATGAGTCGACCGTAATATTAAGGCCGGTGGAAGAATCGGATGCAGGAGATATCGTGACGGCAGTGGAGAGTATTATTGCTGCGGGTCAGTACATACAAAAGGATGTCCCTCGAACTCCCGAGGAAGAAAAACTTTTCATTCGTGACATGAAGAGTAAAGAGAATATGTATATTGGAGTAGAACGAAATGGAAAGGTAGTAGGAATAGCCCGCGTTATTCGGGGTGAAATCCAAATGAAACGACATACTGGGTTGTTTCGGACTTGGTTAGCTGAGGAAGCACAAGGACTTGGCATAGGGAAAAAAATCATGGATTATACCGATATGTGGTGTGAACAGCATATCAGAAAATTATCTTTAACCGTCTTCTCTTCTAATCAAGTTGCCTACCAACTTTATAAAAAATATGGGTTTCATGAAGAAGGTAATCAAAAAGAACAAGCCTTTATTAATGGGGAATATGTTGATGAGATTTGGATGGCAAAGTTCTACAAAAAATGATTTCCATTTATTTATAGTGATAATTTTTGCGGCATTCGTTATAATAAAACTGCACAACACAACAACTCCTTTAAAACGACATGTACCTTCCCAAAGTAAATTTGGGAAGGTTTTTTCTATTTCTATCCTTTATTATTTCCTTTTAGTAACTGTCTCCTCTGCATAAATATATAAATATTGGAAAAGTTAACAGTACCAAATCGGATGAGGTGCTCTTATTATGCCAAAGATATTGTCTGTTGGAACGTCCATTCCCAAATATCCGATCCAACAAGATACTGTTGTCGAATTTGCAAAAGAACTATTTGAAGAGTCGTTTAGAGATATCAATCGGCTCCTTACAGTCTTCCAAAATGGCCAAATAGAAAAACGTCACTTTGCAAGAGACGTTGAATGGTTCAAACAGCCGCATACACTTCAGGAAAAAAACGATATATACATAAAAGAAGCGGTCGCTTATGGAGCAGAGGCAATAAATGCATGTTTACACAATTCTGAAACACTCTCTCAATCTATAGACTATCAAGATATTGAAGCTATTTTTTATATTTCTACAACAGGCATGTCCACTCCAAGCATCGAAGCTAGAATTATGAATATTCTTCCATTCTCACCATATACAAAGAGAATTCCAATCTGGGGACTCGGATGTGCTGGTGGAGCAGCGGGACTTTCAAGAGCCTATGAGTATTGTCTTGCCTTTCCAAAAGCCAAGGTGCTTGTATTATGTGTGGAACTTTGCAGTCTTACCTTTCAAAAGAATGATCGATCAAAAAGTAATCTAGTTGGAACCTCCCTTTTCGCAGATGGCATTGCCTGTGTATTGATGGTAGGGGATGAAGTGCATATAGATGGTAAGGGACCTTACCCTAAAGTGTTAGGAAGTCAGTCTACGTTAATGGAGAATTCAGAAGACGTGATGGGATGGGAGATAAAGAATGAAGGATTGTATGTCGTATTCTCTCGGGATATCCCAGTTATCATCACGAACTGGCTAGCACCTAATGTCACACGATTTCTTGATAACCAGCAAGTTAAATTAGAAGAACTGGACCATTTTGTCTTACATCCTGGTGGAAAAAAGGTATTGGAAGCATACCAAGAGTGTTTAGGGTTAGAGGCAGAAAAGTTAAATACTTCCTTACAGGTGTTAAAAGAATATGGCAATATGTCTTCTGCTACTGTCTTATATGTATTAAAGGAAATCATGGAAAAGCGTCCGAACAAAGGGGAGAAAGGGATTGCAGCTGCACTTGGACCGGGTTTCAGTTCAGAAATGCTGCTATTAGAATGGGAGTGAGTTAAAAATGATCTTCGCATTGTTTTTTTCATTTATCGTCACACAAAGAGTGGTGGAACTAGGTATTGCAAGAAGAAATGAGAAATGGATTAAATCGATGGGAGCTAAAGAATACGGTAAAGAGCATTACAAGTACATGGTCAGTCTTCATGTTGCTTTTTTAACTTGTTTCTTATTAGAGGTCGTCCTATTTGATCGAACGCTAAGTCCTTTTTGGCCAGCGATCCTCAGTCTGTTTATCATGACTCAAACCCTTCGAGTATGGACCATACAATCCCTAGGTAAGTATTGGAATACAAAGGTACTGATCTTGCCTGATGCATCCATAGTGAAGACGGGTCCCTACAAATTTTTACGTCATCCTAACTATACGATTGTAGTGCTAGAGGTTCTGCTGATCCCCTTAATGTTTCATGCATTTTACACAGCCATAGTATTTACCGTGTTAAATGCCTGGATGTTAAGTGTAAGAATTCCGCTTGAAGAAAGAGCATTAGCTGAAATGACAACAAACTATGCCTCTTATATGGAGGATCGAAATCGTTTTTCTCCAACTTTTCAGAAGGAAACTGAATGAAAGTCATTGTCAATTAGATTGTAAGCTGATATGATTATGATAATAATTATCACTATCAACGAGGGGGACATACCAACATGACATTATTGTTGATTGGTACGACTGTGGTAGCATATTCCGTTTTAATGAAAGTTGTTTTACAGCATACATGTGAGCCTAGAACAAGTAAATAATACATAACAGGGTCTGCTACATATATACATGTAGAGGCCCTGTTTTTTTTAAATTGCTTTATACAAAACCATGCACAAGTTTCTTAAACAAAAATATTAATAAATAAGGCGTCTTATATGGGAAAATACTGAAATATCAAGTAAAATAGACTTAAGAAGCGGAGAAATGATACACACAACTAAGGGGACAGAATAAATGGGATCAAACAATCCAAAACAGCAAATCCAACAGCATACAAAGGAGATAAATCAGCTCCAAACCAAACTGCATTTAATTTTAGAAAAGCTACATAAACACGGTGATCATAAAAGTGCCAGAAAAGTGGCGGAACTCTTACATAAACATTCAACAAAAGAATTAAGTATAGCCTTTTGCGGACATTTTTCAGCAGGTAAGTCTTCTTTTATCAATGAGATATTAGAGGAGGCAATCTTGCCGGCTAGTCCAATACCAACTTCTGCCAATGTCGTGCAGATAAAAAATGGAGAAGAGCTTGCGCATGTTCATTTTTTTGAGGGAGAATCACTCGAGATCCTTCCACCAGTATCGTTTGAACATGTAAAAGCGTATTGCAAAAATGGAGATCAGGTGGAATCCGTTGAATACCAATTTCCTTTTGAGAAACTACCTGCTGATATGGTCGTATTAGACACTCCAGGGGTTGATTCCACTGACGATGCCCATCGTATTTCCACAGAATCAGCCTTGCATTTGGCAGACGTCATTTTCTATGTGATGGACTATAATCATGTCCAATCGGAGGTTAACCTTAAGTTTATTAAGGAGCTTCAAGACAAGGAAAAAAAGATTTATTTAATTGTTAACCAAATTGACAAGCATCGGGAGGAAGAAATCCCATTTGCCACATACAACGAAAGAATAATGGAGTCTTTTAAGGATTGGGGGATTATACCTGCAAGCATTTATTTTACAAGCTTAAAAGAAATTAGCCATCCTCTTAACGACCTTTCGATTGTAAAAGAAACAATTCAAATCCTTAGACAAGACAAGTTGGATATTCTGCCAAAAACGATTGAGCGAGCGCTCATTCAAGTAATGGATGAACATAAAGAATGGCAACTTGAACAAAGAGCAGATGAAATTGACCGGTATGAACAAACGATTCACTCATTAGGAGATCTACCAAAAGATGTAGCAGAAACGTTAAGGGTGAGAAAGTATAAACTGACAACCATCCAATCTGAAACGGCTGAAATGAAAGAGGATTTTATCAATCAGACAAAGCGGATCTTGGAAAATGCCAATATTACACCGTTTGAGATGAGGGAGCTAGCTGAACGTTATCTCGAATCCCAACAAAAAGGATTCAAGGTGGGGATGCTGTTCTCTGGGAAAAAAACACAAGAAGAGCGTGAGCAAAGAAGTGCTGCTTTTCGCAGTGATTTAACCGAACGTGTGAAAACACAGGTGGAGAAGTTCATTCATGAACATATTATATCTTTTTTAAAGGGGCAGAATTTTTATTCTCCATCGATTTTTGATTCCGTCCAGGAACTGACTGTGCCCATTACTGAAGAGTTTGTAGCTGGTCATGTAAAAGCTGGTGCCGGCTATACTGGGAATGCCGTTTTGCACTACACAAAAGATCTAGCCCATTCTATTAAATTAGCCTATCAAAAACAAGTACAAAGATTCATGGAAGGTTACTTCGAAAAACTGGAAAAGAAAATTCAAGATAGCACAAAAGAATTGTCGATGGAAGTCAAAAGATTAGAAGCGGTTCACCATGCCCAAGAAGGGATTACACATTTGCATATCGAGCTAGAACAGAAATATGAAGAACTAAATAGCATCATCCTGTCAAAATTCGTAAAAGAGGATCAAGTTTTTTCGGATAAATTCCTTGCTCACTACCTGAACCGTTCTTATAAAACAGTTCGGGGAGATGAATTGCCGTCATCAACAACTAAACGTAATGACACTATACAGAAACAAGAAGCCATTCTAGTAGAACCTATGAAACAAAGTGACCCGGCAATATTAGTCAAGGGGCTAAAAGAGACAGCAAGCTCTTTAAAAAGAATACATGGGTTTCAGACGATTGTGGATGACCTGAAAAAAAGAGCAGACAAAATTGAAAATCAGACTTTTACTGTGGCGTTGTTCGGAGCATTCAGTGCAGGTAAATCTTCCCTTGCTAATGCTTTATTTGGAGAGAAAGTCCTGCCTGTCTCCCCTAATCCAACAACTGCTTCCATCAACAAGATATCTCCTGTAACAAAAGATCATCCACATGGATCAGTCAATGTACAGATGAAGACAGTGGAACAACTGTTTCAGGATGTTCAACAAGCCTTACAAATCTTCAATACGGATATAAGGGATCTTGAAGAATCTGTGCCGACAATCAAGAGTATCATCACTAAAAATGAGCACCTAGAACTGGATGCAAATAAGAAGACTCATTTTCATTTTCTAAAAGCCTTTCTAACAGGTTGGGAGGATATGAAGACGAAATTGGGAACGCTTCAGCAGGTGTCCCTAAATGAATTTGAAGCTTATGTCGCCAGAGAAGAGAAATCCTGTTTTGTGGAATGGATTGAAGTGTTCTATGATTGCGCATTTACAAGACAGGGTCTAACACTGGTGGATACACCTGGAGCGGACTCTATCAATGCAAGACATACCGATGTTTCTTTTGATTATATTAAGAATGCGGATGCCATTCTGTTTGTCACTTATTATCAGCACGCTTTTTCTAAAGCAGACCGTGAATTCTTGATACAATTAGGCAGGGTGAAAGATGCATTTGCGATGGATAAGATGTTCTTCCTTGTAAATGCAGCTGATCTTGCTAATAATGAGGAAGAACTTGAACTTGTATGCGATTATGTTGAAGATCAATTGACTGCTTATGGAATTCGTCATCCACGATTATATCCAGTTTCAAGTCTTCTTGCCTTGAAAGAAAAAGAAAACCGACCATTCGACCATCCTTTTTTGGAAACATCTTTGATGAATGCTTTTGAGCAGGCATTTACTGATTTTATTCAATCTGATTTAGTCGAGATGAGTCTACATGCAGCGCAATCCGATCTAAACAAGGCAGTGGCCTTATTCGAACATTTTGTCCAACAGGCTAAGCTTGGATCCGAGGAAAAAGAGAAATTACAGCTTTTACATGCTAGTAACAAAAGGAACCTGGAAGCACATATTAAAGGGTACGCAACGGAAAGTTTCTATACGCTTCTGGAGCAAGAAATAAACGAACTTGTCTATTACATTAAGCAACGAACGTTATTACGTTTCTCCGATTTCTTTAAAGAAAGTTTCAACCCTGCAGTGATCAGGGAGGACGGACGTAATATTAAGGCGCAGCTTATCAGTTGCCTGCACGAGCTTGTAACGGATATCTCTCACAATCTTTCGCAAGAAGTTAGAGCAACTACCGTGCGAACAGAGAACTTTATTCGCAAATCGTTAGAGTCCTGGCAAAAGGAATTAGAATCGGAAGCTCAACAGCTAGAAGCTCAGCTTTCCTTACGTGTGTTGGAAGCAGAGGACTATACACCGTTTAAAGTGAATAGCTCGTTTCCTTCTATTTCTCCAAAGCTGGAAAAACAAACGATAGGCTACTACCGAAATTCAAAAGCTTTTTTCGAGAAAAACGAAAAGCAAAAAATGGTCCTGTTTTTGGAAGAACAGCTGTCACCATTAATGGACTCATACTTGAAAGAGAGTGCTCAAAAACTAACAGTCCATTACAAAAATGAAATGCAGATTTCTTTAAAAGAGGTCAAGAAGTATAAACTAAGACAGCTCGAGGATTATTTTGGAGGAATGCAGGCAGCACTTGAACAAGAACAGGACATCCCACATTTGGAAGAAGTGCTATCACAAATACAACAGAATAAAAAGTAAGGAGGAAAAAAGGTGAACCCAATAAAGGAAATACTCACGAATATTGAATTACATCATAATGTGAAGATCCTTTATGCCTGTGAAGCGGGTAGCAGGGCATACGGCTTTGCTACAGAAAGCAGTGATTATGATATCAGGTTCATCTATATTGCCCCTCTTAAAGAGTATCTTTCCTTGATGAAAAAGGAAGATACCATTACAAACCAGGATGACAAGTATGACGTGCAGGGGTGGGATTTAAAGAAGGCTTTGGTTTTGGCCGGTAAATCCAACCCTTCCCTATATGAATGGATGTTATCTCCAATTGTATATAGAAAGTTAGATCCTGCCATGCTTTCATTGAAAAACGTTATTTTAACAGACTACTCAAAAAAAGTTCTTGGTTTTCATTATTCGAAGATGGTTAAAAATAACCTCCAAGCTTGGAGCAGAAAAAAAGAATTTTCTCACCTTGTTCATGCCGTCCGGGCATCTTTGATGTTAGAACAGGTTATCCACTTCGAAAATGAACCGCATACAATTAACTTAAAAGACCTAATAGACAAAAGCAACACATTTACCAATGAAGAGTTATCGCTTTTATTTTGCTTAAAGACTGGAGAGGAAGTTACCGGACCTCCACTTGTTTCTCAACTTTGTGCTAAAATTAGTCATTTCATCAATGCTTCTGAAACGTCTTTAACTTATTTAAAAGAAGGATCCATGAATCTTCACGTGTTAGAGGAGCTGTTTATTCAACAGCTGGGAATAGAGGGTGAGAGTGATCACAAAAGTTAATCGATTCCAGGCATGTGCAACCTGTAAGCATTATCAAGTGCTAAAATTAAATACTCGTACCGTCTACCGTTGCAGTAGACTTGGCTTTGACACAAAGCCGCATTACAAATTTGATTGTTGGCAACCGAAAGATAACATCATACAATTAATGAAAAAAGAACAGATAAATTGGAGGAACAACCATGAGCGTACATAAAGCAATAAGTGAACATTCCAGAAAACAAAATCAAGTAGTGATGAATTTTTTACAACTTGATCAACAAAGAGAAGCATACATAGAAGAGGCAATCGTACTTTGCCGTCAGAATAAACCTTTTACAACTGAAAAAATTAACGATGTAACAAAAAGGATTAACGAACTGGCACGTAAAGGAATTGCACCTCAGCGACAACTCGTAACGAAAGAAATGGTAGAAGAATTTGTTTCTCGAAGTCACTAATTTGCGGAGGGGAAAGCATGAATCATATTGTTTCAGCGGATTGGGTGAAGGAGCATATAAACGAAATCACAGTCATTGATTGTCGCTTCCATCTTGCAGTACCTGATAAAGGACTTATAGAATACCACGAAAATCATATCCCAGGGGCACACTATATGGATTTGAATAAAGATCTATCTAATAAAGTCGATACACATGGAGGCAGACATCCTTTGCCTGACTTTCAGGAACTTCATCGAAAACTTCAAAACATCGGAGTTCATGATGGAGGCAAAGTACTTCTTTATGATGATCAAAACGGCGCGATGGCCTCAAGGCTGTGGTTTTTGTTAAAGATTTTGGGACATGAGCATGTTCTGATATTGGATGGTGGCTATCGTGAATGGCTGAAACAAGAATACCCTGTAACGCCAGAAGTGCCTTTACAAGAAAAACGTGACACTTTTACATTTAAAGTAATAGAAGAAGAGTTTGTCATGCATATGGAAGAGGTTAAATCCCAATTATCAACTTTTCAAAGTGGAGCAGCTTACCTTTTGGATGCAAGAGAACCAAACCGATATAGAGGATTAGAAGAGCCAATTGATAAGGTAGCCGGTCATATTCCTGGAGCACTTAATTTTTTCTGGATGGAGAATATGGAGAATGGAAAATGGAAAAAGACTGAAGCATTGCAAGAAAGATTTTCCCAGTTGGATCCATCTAAAGAAATTGTAGTCTACTGCGGTTCTGGTGTTACAGCATGCCCCACATTTTTTGCACTTAAAGAAGCTGGTTATGAAAAAGTTAAGGTGTATGCCGGCAGCTGGAGTGACTGGATAAGTTACACAGACAATCCAATATCTAAAATAAAGAACTAAATTTACCCTCACTGAATTGGTTCTCTCTTGAGCAAACTATAAGGGATCCACCATATGAAGGAGGAGATTTACAATGGGACGTACAAAAAAAGGAAATGCAAATGCACAACGTAACAATAACGCTAAACAAAAAGGCAATATGGATACAGAGTTTGCTTCATACGCAGAATACGAAGCAGCAAAAATGACAAATAAGAAAAACCATTAAGTTTTAGTCTTTAAAAACGCTGTCCAAAGTCTTTTTTGCCTTTGGGCAGTTTTTTTGATTAATTAACCTGTTTTTTCAACATTTACTCTTCGCCGGATGCCTGTCCTCCAACTCTAATCTATGCTATAATCATAAGCGGAATAGAGAGGGAGTGTCCTGATGAAAAAAGTTCTACTGATAGATGGAATGGCTTTATTATTCCGTTCTTTTTATGCAACTAGTGTTTATAATCGCTTCATGTATACATCCAACGGAATCCCAACGAATGCAATTCAGGGATTTGTTAAACATATGATCACGTCAATGGAAACGTTCGAGCCCACACATGTTGTTTGCTGCTGGGATATGGGAAGCAAGACTTTCCGCACAGAAATGTTTGATGACTATAAAGCAAACAGACCTGCACCGCCACAAGAGTTGATTCCACAATTTGACCTTGTGAAAGAAGTGGTTGAGGCGTTTGACATCCCAAATATTGGACTTGCCGGCTTTGAAGCAGATGACTGCTTAGGAACCCTTGCAGAACTTTATCGTGAAGAAGCCGAGGTCATTATCCTAACTGGTGACCAAGACGTTCTTCAGCTGATTAAACCAAATATTAAAGTAGCGTTGCTAATGAAAGGTTATGGCAACTACGAAGTGTTAGATGAGAATGGTTTTTACGAGAAAAAAGGACTTACACCCCAACAACTCATCGACCTTAAAGCAATAATGGGGGACAGCAGTGATAATTACCCTGGAGTTAAAGGTGTCGGGGAAAAAACAGCTACAAAGCTGTTGATGGAGTATCAGACAGTGGACGGGATTTTAGAAAATCTGTCTGCTCTTACAAAAAGCCAACGTCAGAAATTCGAAGACAGCTTGGAGTTATTGCATCTTTCAAGAGAACTTGCAACAATCAAGTGTGATGTACCGGTATCTTGTGAATTGCATGATGCCACTATCACGATTGACCGCAGCAAAGTGGCTAATAAATTTGATGAGTTGGAATTCAAGAATTTGCATGGCTTTATAGATAAAGTTTGTTAAGAGAAGATGAACAAGTCATCTTCTCTTTTTTATCGTTTTGTATTGTCTTTTTTTGCCTTATTTTCAAGCTTGGATTGTACTTCCTGCGCAAACTCTGCATCTTGACCGTAACCTTGAGGGTTTACACCAGGAGCTTTTTTACCTCTGTTTGCTGAGTTATTTTTACTCATGCTTCTCACCTCCGTTCCTAGTTTTCCTTTTCTAGCTAAAAATTATGTTGCATTGTGACGTTCAAAATGACTCAAACTACACTCGAGGTGATTAGTATGAATCGACCACTTAAAATTGCTCTGAGTGCTATCACATTGGCACAATTTCTAAAGATTCCAATAAAATTCCTTCGAACAGGTAAATGGGAGTGGAACACCTTCTTTGAAACAGGAGGGATGCCGAGCTCACATTCGGCGGGAGTATCTGCTTTAGCCACCATCATCGCGATGAAAAGGGGATTTAAAACGATAGATTTTGCGCTTTCCGCCATATTTGGTCTGATTGTTATGTATGATGCACAGGGAGTTAGAAGACAAACAGGGGAGATAACGCTGGCGGTAAATGATCTTGCTGAAAAGTTGGATAGACTTGAAGGAAAACCTGACAAGAATGTTCATGACAAATTAGAAAAACGATTAAAAGAACGCCTGGGGCATCAACCGGAAGAAGTAGTGGGAGGAGCTATATTCGGTATTGCTCTAGCTTTTTTAGGAATGCGCTTGTTACCCAAAAAGAAAAAATTGGAACTTTGGGACAAACTATGATGGGCAAACGACAAATTTTGCGGTAAAATCGAAGAAGGGGACGTACAAAAGGATGGATAACTTTGAAAAAATCATGGAGTACAGAAGATTACCTTCAACAACTTACCGCAAAAGGTTTTAAATTCGGAGAAGATTCTCTCGGTTTTATAGAATTTGGCAAGCATTATACAGATAGCTCGGACTATTTGGTCAACATAGCTATTGAAATTACTCTAAAAGCACAAAAGCAGTTTGACGGCAGTTTTTTTGTCTCGTTTTTGGAAATGATTAAACAGGAACAGATTCATTCTAAACGTGCAGCATTTGAATTAGCTAAAGAAAAGCAGATTATTTAAGGGACTTTCCCACTTTATGAGCGGGAAGTCTTTTTTTTTTGTAATAAGAGTGTGTTTAAATCCCAGAAGTTGTTCGGGGAAGGACTGGATAGAGGCTGTTTCAAGGTCCGATACCTGTTTTGCAAATCTCAAATAGAGAAGCAGTGTCAAGGGCCGAAGCCGGTTTCGAAAAGCCCAAACGGTAACAGAGAAGCAGTGTCAAGGGCCGAAGCCGGTTTCGAAAAGCCCAAACGGTAACAGAAAAGACGTGTCAAGGTCCAAAGCCGGTCACGAAAAGCTCAAACAATAACAGAGCCGCCAGTATCTCCTGCAACAGCATAACCATATCCTTCCATATAGACTTTTGTCCCTAAAGGAATGACACTTGGATCTACTGCAATTACTTTCGCTCCTGGATTTGTACGTAAGTTAATGCCCGAACTTGTTAAGTTGCCACATCTTAAGGGAATACTTGATGTTGTGGCAGCTTTTTTTTGTTTGTGGTTTTACTTAACAGTGTTTTGTGGTAAGTTTCTTATTAATTAGGCAGAAGCCCATTTATATTTGCTGCGTTTGACACTGGAATATCGGGTGAATTATCGTTTATCCATTCTAAAATTGTTTTATCCATTGTAATGACACTTATATCCATCGTAAAAACGATTTATCCATCGTAAAAAGAATTTATCCATTTTTGACTTATGAATATCCAGTGCTCAGTGCTGGATGAAGGCGGAATAGAAAGGTGGCACTCCGCATGAAAATGGTGATAACACCAGGCAAGCGAAGCGCCTGAAACAGAAAAAACAGTACAATAAAAAAACGACCCTCTTCAGGCCGTTTCTGTTTTAAAAAATGGGAACAATTCATCACCCAAAGTACCGAACTCCTCAATGGAGAGGGTTTCTCCACACCTTTTGGGATCAATGGAATCTCCTCCCAAATACCATAAACAGTAACAGAGAAAGCATTTATAACCAAAATATTACTTTTTATTAAGCTGAATCGCCTTCCTCGACAACTCATCCGCCATCTTATTCTCTTTACTCGGTACCCACTTAATGAAAAATAAATCAAGCTGATCGGATAAGCTTAAAGCTTCCTCCAACAACACGCGATATTGCTGTTTTTTAGCAAAACGCTTTTCCATCGCACTCTCCACCGCCTGAGAGTCGGTACGGAAAGAAACAATATGATAACCTTGTTTCTTACATATCTTCAATGCTTCAATTAATGCATGAAATTCAGCTTCATGATTTGACATCATTCCAAGTGGAATACTGTATTGTTCCGCAGAACCATGCCCCTTTATAAAAATGCCAGCACCGGAAGGCCCGGGATCACCTGCGCTTGCCCCGTCAATATATACCTCAATCATTGCATTCGCCTGCCTATTAAATAAGTGTTACACGAACATATTTCGATATGTCCTGTGATAAGATAAGAATACACATAATTAACTTATTATTAAAGCTATATTATTCATACTTTTTACGAGCAACGGGTATAAGTTAGAATCACTTAGAAGTAAAGGGGATTTCCAAACCATGAAATTGACCTTAGAATGGCATTACCACACTCCAAAACATATTGAGACCACTTTCAGAAGTGATGAACTTGATATTAGGCTGGCGCTTAGGCTTGCTGAAGATATAGAAAAGACAGGGAGAGTAAAACGTCTTTCTTTTTTTGATGAAGATGGGTCAGAATGGACCAAAAAAGAAATAAATAAATGGATTAAGCAGAGTGAAGTAGGGATTTCTGACGTTGTTGCTTACTTTGATGGTGGATACGACGTAGACACAAAACTGGCGGGAATCGGAAATGTGGTTTATTATAATCAAAATAGAAAAGACTACAGGTACAGAATAAATGCAAGGCTTGAAGAATTGGAATCGAACAACGAAGCGGAATATGCTGCTTTTTACTTTCTGGTCCAACAATTGGAGCATCTTGAAATCCGTGCGATGGAAGTTACTTTTAAGGGCGACTCTCTTGTTGTATTAAATCAACTTTCTGGAGAATGGCCGTGTTATGATGAACTTTTTAACCGCTGGCTTGATAAGATAGAAGAGAAGTTGAAGGAGCTTAAGATACGGCCAAATTTTGAATCTGTATCGAGAAAAGATAATACGGAGGCTCATCAGCTGGCTAAACAGGCACTAGAAGGAACACCGATAGAAAGCAAACTGCAATTGTGAATATATAGGAGTGACAATAAATAATGATTAATCGAAAAAAGATACTCTTGGAAGTTGGTGAAATTTTAGACACCTACTGTACCGAGTGCCTCGTTAAGCAAACGTTACGTAAAGATTACGGCAAGACACATGCGCAATCTTTTTGTATTAGTGAATGTACAGTAGGTGCTGAAATCAAGAAGTTAGGAGACCAGTTAGTGGAGCGCAAATAATTTAGCGCTTTACCGGCTGGTTTTTTCTTTTTTTAAGAAATATTAATTAGATCGAATTGTGGATTAGTCTTCAGTGTAATTCTTTTCATCGTGATGAAGACCTTACTGACAAGGAAAAAAGACGAGAGAAGTCCTCATAGCCGAAATGAAGACCTCGGTGACAAGGAAAAAGGACGAGGGAAGTCCTCATAGCCGGTATGAAGACCCATATGACAAGAAAAAGGACGAGGGAAGTCCTCATAGCCGGTATGAAGACCTCGATGACAAGGAAAAAAGACGAGAGAAGTCCTCATAGCCGGTATGAAGACCTTAGTGACAAGGAAAAAGGACGAGGGAAGTCCTCATAGCCGGTATGAAGACCTATATGACAAGGAAAAAGGACGAGGGAAGTCCTCATAGCCGGTATGAAGACCTCGATGACAAGGAAAAAAGACGAGAGAAGTCCTCATAGTCGGTATGAAGACCTTAGTGACAAGGAAAAAAGACGAGAGAAGTCCTCATAGCCGGATTGAAGACCTTAGTGACAAGGAAAAAAGACGAGAGAAGTCCTCATAGCCGGAATGAAGACCTCGGTGACAAGGAAAAAGGACGAGGGAAGTCCTCATAGTCGGTATGAAGACCTCGGTGACAAGGAAAAAAGAGGAGAGAAGTCCTCATCGTCGGTTGGTATAAAGACCTCGGTGACAAGAATTAAAACAAAAAAACCGCCCATCCAGGCGGTTATTTTCGTGCTTCAGAAAGCTGATGTTCGCATTGAGAAAGGGATAATTCACAATTTTGAAGAAAATCGGTATCTAACCCCGTTCCTGCACTTTTTGCATCGTTAAGTAGAGATCTAGCGTTAGAAATGGCTCTTTCTGCATGATCCATTGCTTCAGGATCAAGACTCATAGTCGCCGACCCCACCATTTTTTCTGCAGATTGGATGGAAACCTGAACTTGAGCCAAATCATTATATCCTGTGTGTAATTCCGTGTTGTTAGTATATTGTTGTTTATCCATTTTTACAGCCTCCTTCTTATTTTAGAATAAGTAAAAGGGGCAAAAGATATTCACTAAAAAGAAAAAGACCATCAATCAAATGATGGTCTCTTTCTTTTTTCATATATGTTTTACAACTATAGATTAAAGTTTTGAAACGTTAGCAGCTTGTGGTCCGCGGTTTCCTTCAACGATTTCAAAAGAAACTTCTTGGCCTTCTTCTAAAGATTTGAAACCTTCACCAGTGATTGCAGAGAAATGTACGAATACGTCATCTCCACCTTCTACTTCGATAAATCCAAAACCTTTTTCGTTGTTGAACCATTTTACTTTACCGTTTTGCATTGTTCTTTTTCCTCCTAAAAATAGCGCACAATGTGCCGTGAAATTGTATTATCATCACCAATTTCCATCAGAAAAGAAAGCGGTTAAATGACAATTTCAATATACAATATTTCCTCTATGAGAGTCAAGGTTTCAAACTTTGTACCTGTTTTATTTTTTTGTTCCTTTCATATATATAGGTAAAGGAGGGATAAGCTATGCTGCGGACAAAATTTGAAGGTAGGGAAATGATATTACGGATCAAAAGGAATCTAAATTTTTACTCATTAGATGAGGATACGATTTACAACAGCTTGCGCGAGTCTTTACAAATCATATATTTCATGGATTCATTCGCGTTGCAAGTTGGTGAATACCTCTTAGTGGGAGAAACTCAACAAAGTGCATACCCGTTAATTACCGTCCAGAACATAGTGCCCAGAAAAAATATTGTGACCGTGTAACTATACAAACAAATGTTTTGCTTTTATAATTAATGTAGGAAAAGAGAAGGGATGCCACCCTCTTTTCCTACATTTATTTATAGAGTGGAGTGGAAGTTGTAGTGAAATTAATAATTGCTGAAAAGCCAGATCAAGGATTGAAGCTTGCTGCTCCATTTTCCTACAAGAAAAAGGATGGCTATGTTGAGATTCCCCCACAACCGATGTTCCCAAAGGGTGCCTTGCTTACATGGGCTGTTGGACATCTTTGTGAACTATTGTCTCCGGAAGAATACGATAAGGCGTGGAAACGCTGGTCCCTGCAAACTCTCCCAATCATACCCGAAAAATTCCAACACAAAGTAACCAAATCCAAATGGAAGCAATTTCAAACCGTCAAAAAACTAGTTCATCATCCTGAAGTGACAGAAGTTATTATGGCAGGCGATGCGGAGCGGGAAGGAGAGGCGATCATACGTATTATTCTCCTTGTTAGCAATTGTCATAAACCATTAAAGCGTTTGTGGATTTCCTCTTTGACCCCAAAGGCTGTTCAAAAAGGGTTTGATAACCTTTTAGAGGAACATGAAACGAGAAATGTTTACTATGAAGCGCTGAGTAGATCTTGTGCAGACTGGCTGGTCGGTATGAATGCTTCACGAGCTTATACTTTGCTCCTGCAGCAAAAAGGGATCTCCGATGTATTCTCTACAGGAAGAGTACAGACTCCAACATTAGCATTGATTGTAAAAAGGGAGCTCGAAATTGAAAACTTTGTATCCAAGCCGTTTTGGGAAGTGCTGGCCACTTTTAATATGAATGGAAAGAAATATAAAGGTAAATGGCATAAAGAGGAAGAGTCAAGGCTGGATAATGCGAACTTAGCCGAAAAGATTGTGCAGTTCTGTAAAGGAAAAGAGGCAAAAATAGAAAACATCGAGAAAGAACGTAAGGAATTCCAACCTCCATTTCTTTTTAACCTATCCTCTCTGCAAGCTACTGCCAACAGTCTCTATAAGTTCTCTCCACAAAAAACATTAGAGGTTGCACAAAAGCTTTATGTGAAAGGAATTATCTCCTACCCTCGTTCTGATTCAAGTTTTGTGACAAAAGAAGAGGCAGGCATGTTTCCTGAAACCTTGCAAAAATTAAGTGCTTTTAATGCATTCAAGGATTATTTTCCTCTTCCATTCTCATCCGTCATGAATAATAAACGGGTGGTAAATGAGAAAAAGGTAACAGATCACTATGCTATCATTCCAACAGAACAGGTGACAGATCCATCCAAGATGTCACCAGATGAAGAGAAGATTTATACACTTATTGTAAAACGTCTTATTGCAGCTCACTATGATAAAGCAATTTTTGACTACACGACGATACATACATTGGTAGATGGACGTGCCACGTTTGTCTCTAAAGGAAAAGAAGAAGTTCAAGCAGGCTGGCGAACGGTCATTTATGGTAACAAAAAAGTAAAGGAAACAGATGATGATGAACAAGATCTTCCTCCCCTAGAAAATGGAGAAACAGGACATGTGCATGATGTAAAAGTAAAAGAAGGAAAGACACAGCCTCCTAAACGTTACACGGAAGGGCAGCTCATAACGGTGATGAAAACGGCTGGAAAACACCTAGAGGACGGGGAGCTCACTAAAGTCCTAAATAAAACCGAGGGCCTCGGTACAGAAGCGACCCGTGCTGGGATAATCGGCGTGTTAAAAGACAGAAAATATATTGATGTGAAACGGAACCAAGTGTTCGCTACCAATAAAGGAAAGCTCCTAATTAAGTCCATTGGTTCAAGCATTCTAGCGAGTCCGGAAATGACTGCAAAATGGGAGCAGCGTCTGCATGAAATTGGTCAAGGTACAGCATCACCCGAAGAATTCATGGAACAGGCAAAAAAGCTGTCGATGAAATTAATAGAGGATGCAAAAAACGAAAGCGGACATTGGTCTTTTGAAGGAATGGATATTAGTGAATTCAAATACTCAAAAGGAAAGCGCAGGGGGCGAGGTTCTGCAGGTGTCGGCACAAAGGTGGGTACGTGTAAAAAGTGCGACGGAGATGTAGTGGACAAAGGTTCATTCTATGGATGTTCGAACTACAATTCAAATAAGTGCAATTTCACCATTTCAAAAAAAATACTTGGAAAAACCATCTCTGCTTCCAATGCGAAAAAACTCTTAACAGAAGGAAGAACAGCTGAAATTAAGGGGTTTAAAAAAGGAGAAAAGGAATTTAATGCTTCATTAGAATGGAAAGAAGATAAATTACAATTTGTATTTTAGTTTTCTCAAATTACATTAAGGTCGAGTGTGAGATGCTCGGCCTTATTTTTTTAAAAAACAAGGGTATAGTATGTACTATAAAATGGAAGGAGGGGGACCGTTGAAGGAGGCTATACAGTTAAAGAATGTACAATACCAAGCTGATGATAAACTAATTCTTAAGGGTATTTCTGGAAGTATTACTGGTGGAGAAATAACTACCTTTGTCGGACCCTCTGGTGCGGGCAAGACCACTTTGTTGAAAATGTTTAACGGGCTTCTGACTCCTACATCAGGTGAGATAATTATAGATGGCAAAAGTCTAAATAACTATGAACCAACAGTGCTTCGCAAGCAGGTAGGCATTGCTCTTCAAAGTGCTCCGATGGTTGACGGAGATGTATTTGATAACCTTTCTCTACCTTTACGGCTGCAAGATCGCTCTCTTGAAGAGGAAGAGGCGATCAACATGTTACATTTAGTAGGACTTGAAGAAAGCCAGATACATCAGAATGTGAAAGATCTATCAGGTGGACAAAGACAAAAGTTATCCATTGCAAGGACACTTGTAAATCGTCCGAAAGTATTACTTCTGGATGAAATAACTTCTTCATTGGATCAAACTTCACAAAAAGAAATTGACGAATTAATTCAAAGGGTAAGCAAAAAGTACGGCACTACTATAATATGGATTACCCACAATTTGAATCAGGCTTTAACTGTTGGAACTTCCACTTGGGTCCTGATGGGTGGAGAACTATTAGAAGCAGGTAAAAGTCAGGATATTCAAAACTCCACAAACGAACATGTCCAAGCTTTTTTTAAGGGGGAGTTGAAATGAACGCCTTCACGCTCGCAATTGCCCTCATTTTTGTAGTCATCCCTATCTTTCTTTCTAAAACATTCCGACTTGATCTAGAAAAAGATACGATTATCGCTGTAATCAGGTCTGTGGTACAATTATTTATCGTCGGGTATCTGTTAACCTTTGTTTTTGAATCAGAAGGATATTTCTTTATCATTTTAATGGTATTGATTATTATTGGGGCTGCTGTTCAAAATGTTGCAAGAAAGAAGACCCCGATTAAAGGAATCACCTGGAAGGTGGGATTAACATACATCTTTATTGAAGTTCTGACTCAAGGAATCTTGATTGGATTCAATATTATTCCTCCTACTGCACAGTATATCATTCCGATAAGCGGTATGATTATCGGTAACTCAATGGTACTTGGAATTCTTTTTCTAAATAGATTCCTTTCTGAGATAGAAGCAAGAGAGGATGAGATTGACCTGATTCTTTCCCTTGGAGGGTCCACCAAACAGGCCATACATACCCAATTGATACAGGCAATTAAAGCCAGCATGATTCCAACGATCGAAAGTCAGAAAACGATTGGGCTCGTTCAGCTTCCAGGAATGATGAGCGGGCAGATTATCGCTGGAGCCAGTCCCATTCAAGCCGTACAATTTCAATTGTTAATAGTATTTTTATTACTTACAACAGCATCTGTAACCAGCATCATGCTTGGATTATTGTCTTATCCAACACTGTTCAACAATAGAAAGCAACTTTTGAGGTTGAGATAAATAAACAGCAAAAAAAGCCAACTCATCTAGAGTGGCTTTTTTCATTGTAAAGAAGTATATGACATAGTTGATTTCCGTTCCAGGCGCTTCGCTTGCCTGCGGGCGTCTACGCGCCTTCCACTCCAATCAACAAGGGTTACTTCACTTTTACTTAGGGGTTTAGTAAAAGGAATTTGATTGAGTTTACGGAACACCACAAACCTTTTGTTCTAGTTATTCCTAGCTGTGGATTGGAGCAAATGGCGAAGACTCCAGCGGGGGAGTAACGGTAGCTTGAGACCCCACAGCGTAGCGAGGAGGCTCAAGCACCGTCCCGCGGAAAGCGAAGGCATTTGCGGAAAGGAACAGCGGCGTTCCACCATTAATAATGTTTTTACTTTGGTTATTAACTCCCTGTACTAGTAAATGCCCTAATTCCTCTGTTCCAGAACCAATATGCAATAACAAATGAAAGCAAAGCAATAGCGGGGGTTATAAGCGCCATAGCAACCACGGATTCTTTTTCAAAAAAGTAGGTTGCCGGGTAGTAGGCAGTAAATCCATAAGGAATCAGCCAAGTGATGATTAATGTGACAGCCTTTGGATAGATAGTCAAAGGGTATCTTGCAAACTCACTTAACTGGAACACAGAAACGACAATAGGAAGACTGTCTACCATCCAAAATGAAAAAGTGATGAAAAATAGGTTTATGGCGACAAATAAAATTCCACTTGAAATAATGAAAACAACTAATAGAAGCAGACTCTGAATCGTCCATTCAATCTCCAAATTCACACTAGCGATCGTTAGAACAATGCCACCGATGATTAATTGTCCAAACCCATCCTGCTGCACTCTTTCTGCCACAATTTGAAAAAGGGGATTCACTGGTCTTAGCAGAAGTCTATCAAAGTTACCAGAACGAATATACTGCCATCCAAGCGTCCATAAATTATCAAAGAAGATATGATGAATGGAACGCCCTAAAAAGGCGATGGCGTAGATGAAAAGTATTTCATAAAAAGTCCAACCTTTAAGAACTTCTATGTGATCAAACACAATTTTTAAGAAAAAGAGAGCAGTGAATTGTTGGACCATGACCGAGAACAATCCGATGAAAAAGTCTGCTTTATACTCCATCATCACCTTTAAGTGATTGCTAAAGTATTTTCCGTATAAGAACATATATCGATTACACTTTTTCCACATAGGCTATCCTCCAAACACGGTTACTTTTTTTATTGCTTGAGTCCAAACAACACGGACAACGACAAATAAGATAGCTAGCCAAAACAATTGGGTTGCAAAAGCAATCAATGCATCAGGGCCCATTTGAATTTGGCCTGTGTAAATGGCCACAGGTACGAAAATCATAGACTGAAAAGGCAGAAAGCTGCTCACTTCCTGGAACCAACCCGGAAATAGGGTAAGTGGAATGAGTGCTCCTGAAAAGAATTTAACAATCGCCTCGCGTAGCACCCTCACTCCCCACACATTGACCGTCCAAAAAGCCAACACGCCAATAATAAGGTCAATTTGTGTACCGATTAATATTCCAACGAGCATGCTGGCGAAAAACAATATAGCGACCTCTAAAGATGGAGGAGCTTGAATTCCAATGAAAATGATGGCTACTAGAAAAATAGGAATGGTCGTCCGTACAAAACTATTTGCTTTAGAACCAAGGTCCATAAAGATTAACTTAGTCAAGTAATCGTAAGGCTTTAATAACTCCAACGCTATATCGCCATTTTTAATATTTCTGGCCATCTCATTTCCTGCACCAGATACATAGTTTTCTAGCATCATTGCAATCACTACGTATGTAATCATCGATTCAAAGGAAATGGAAGAGATTTCTGTTCGATTTTGGAAGACAGCCACCCAGAAAAAATACATAATGACCAATCGGAGCAAAGTGGAGACCACATCCGCCCAGTACCAAGCGAGATAAGCGGTCTCGACTTTAATTTGAGACTTTAACAGCTCCAAGTACTTCCGCATGTTCTGGCCCCCGTTCGTAAATTTCCTGTACCACTTTTTCAATGCCAAGTTCTGTTATCGTAAAGTCTTGAACAAGATAGTCTCTCATAATCTCTTTCATGATTTCACTGCCAGTAATAACCGTATTGTTAAAATGGAGCAAATAGTGATGTTCTTCCTCTGGTATTTCTAAATGAACAGAAGTCCTCAAGGCAGATGGAAGGGTGAAGACGTCATTGGAATCAATCTCAAGTTTGATTGTTCGGTTAAATCTTGTCTGCTGTTTTAGAGAAAGAAGGCTGCCATCATAAATGACACTGCCTTTGTCGATGATGATAATACGATGACAAAGCTCCTCGATATCTTGCATATCGTGGGTGGTTAGAATGACTGTGGTCTTATGTTCCTTGTTCATTTGTTTAATGAATTGACGAATCTTTATTTTGACTGATGCATCTAAGCCAATGGTTGGTTCATCAAGATAAACAACGGATGGATTGTGCAAAAAGGCTGCTGCAAGCTCACAGCGCATCTTTTGCCCTAGAGAAAGCTGTCTGACCGGAATCGGCAATAGCGCTTCCAAATCTAACACTTCCTTAAACTTAGCAAGGTTTTTTTCATAAACTTCTTGTGGAACTTCGTAAATATGTTTTAGTAGTTCAAGAGATTCTTGGACTGGAATGTCCCAAAATAGCTGTGTCCGTTGTCCGAAAACAGCCCCGATATTTTTAGCATTTTTGGTTCTGTCTGAATAAGGAGTGATGCCATTCACTATGACAGAGCCTTCGTCAGGAGTAAGAATACCACTTATCATTTTAATGGTGGTGGATTTCCCGGCTCCATTGGAACCGATATATCCTACAATTTCACCTTTTGGAATGGAGAAACTGATATCGTTTACTGCAGTTTTATTTATATATTTTCTTTTGAATAATGATTTTACTGCACCTGTTAGTCCTGGATCTCTCTCGAACAAACGGTAATGCTTACTGATATTTTTCACTTCGATCATGTTGTTTTTTACCTCCTTGTCCTATCTGAATGAAAGCACTAACAAGTGACTATTATAAACACTTTATAGGAGATATGGAAGATATTTCTTTCGTGTGATGTAAAATAAATATTAGTATTCATATAGTCACCGCTGTTGATTTCCGCAAATGGCTTCGCTTTCCTAGGGGCACTGCTGGAGCCTCCTCGGCTACGCCTGCGGGGTCTCCACTTAGCGCTTTCTCCCTTAGGAGTCTTCGCCTTTTGCTCCAATCAACAGCTAGAGTTCTCTTTATTGGCGAATATCCCCAAAACAAAAAGAATGATCTGAATGTTGAATGTAGATCATTCTTGCTTGTTAGGTTTCATGTCTAATTCCATTAATCTAGCAATTTCCTTTGAGTCATATTGAGCCTGTTTCTTCAGCTGTTGGATGACACGTTCTTTTCTTTCGGTTGAATGATGTTGGTTCAATTTCCATTTACCTTGAAGATTTTCTACCCTTATCCTTAATCCTACAATTCCATTTAACATACTTTCGACAGTCTCCAGGTTATCTTCCAATCTCCAAGGTCTCTCAAACCCTTTTTCATAGAAATCTGTTGCTTCTTTTAAGATATGTAATAGCGTATGGGAGTCATGTATTACTTCTACTTTCCCTTGAGCATGGGCACTTACATAGTTCCAAGTGGAAACAGTATTTTCTTCTTCATACCAGGAAGCAGAAATATAGGCATGAGGTCCGTTGAATACTGCCAAAGCAACGTTAGAGTCCAGCGTTTTCCACTGAGGATTTGCTTTTGCCATATGTGAAAGTAACGTGATGCTGCCGTTTTCTTCAGTAGATAAGATGAATGGCAAATATGTAGCAGTTGGCACTCCATCATGCTGGGAGAATAATACTCCAAAGCTGTTTGCTCGGATAAACTGGATAATATCGCTTGTTTCTTCCTTTTTAAATTGCTTAGGTATGTACATGACACAAAGCTCCTTTACAGTTTCAATAGAATAACACTTATTGAAATTATATAGGATTTTCTGAGCATGTGGAGAAAAAAATAACAGAGCTGCCAAAATGACAGCTCCCAAGAATTATAGCTCTGTTTTATCCTTTTGGTCTTTATTACGTATATTGCCCTTGCTATTATCGCCGGCAACTTTTTCGTTCTCGCTTGTAAAGCTGCTTGTAGGGCTGTTCTGATTTTGGCTGCCGCCTTTATTATATTTCTTCGTCATGATTGTTGGCTCCTTCTGCTCTTTTAGAATATCGGCAAGTTATCCAAGTTATTTGTCGGATCCCCGTCGGCATTTCCTCTTATATACATCTCTCCGTCCTTACCTTTAAATACATTTGCTCCAAGAACAGTGCCTTGATTTACGTCGTTTACAGCTTCTTGATAGGAGAGAACTCTGCCGCTGGATGTTTTAAAACCTGTGATATCACCATCGCCATTTTTCTGAACTGCTACAAATGTTTCGCTCAAAGTAGATCCTCCTTTCTCTATACGATTGTAGCGTTTCCTTGTAGAATAAAATTATACGGTCTAGGAAGTAGATAAGGGGAGGGATTACATGAATAAGTTCAATTGGAATGAAGAAACAGAGAAGGTATGGAATGAGCGAGCAGAGTTTTGGCACGAAAACAGTGAAAACATGTGGTTAAACGGTAGTAGGAAGACAATCATTCCTTTTATAAAAGAAAGGTTAAAACAAAATGCTCATGTTTTGGATGCAGGATGTGGGGATGGTTTCGGCACCTTCTTACTAGCAGAAAATGGGTACCATGTAACAGGAGTGGATATTGCAGAAGCCATGATAGAAAGAGCTGTAAAAAAACGGGTACATACAAACATCAAGTTTCAAAAGGGGAGTTTGACGGAGCTTCCATTAGAGAATCACTCCATGGATGCCGTGATGGCCATTAATTCTATTGAATGGGTAGAACAACCTCTTCATGTGCTAGAAGAATTTCATAAAGTGTTAAAGCCAGGTGGGAAATTGTTTTTGGGGTTGTTGGGACCAACTGCCGGACCACGGGCACATAGCTACCAAAGGCTGTATGGTAAAGAAGCAATCTGCAACACCATGATGCCATGGGAGTTTGAACGGCTGGCACTTGAAAATGATTGGGAACTTTTGGACGGGATGCCCGTATATAAGGAAGAAGCGAAAAAACTGGATACTACTAATTTACCTCGCTTTTTAAAGCAAGCATTAACGTTCATGTGGGTTTTTGAGTTGCAGAAAAAATAGGGAGGCGATTTGATTATGTCTAAATATTCCATTCATCAATTTATTCAAAAAAGCAGGCAAGAGGATAAAGGGCAAGGTCTATTCGAGTTAGAAACGGAAAGAATACTTGAAGTCAATCTTAATGGAGACATATGGACTAAAATGGGTTCCATGATTTCCTATGAAGGGTCTATTAAGTTTCAACGGGAAGGAATGTTAGAACACGGTTTAGGGAAACTGATGAAAAAAGCCCTTACCGGGGAAGGTTCACAACTGATGAAGGCCTCAGGAAACGGAAAACTGTATATTGCTGATCAAGGCAAAAAAATTACAATCCTTGATTTGGAAGGAGACAGCATCTATATCAACGGCAACGATTTGCTTGCTTTTGAAAAAGGATTGGAGTGGGACATTAAACTTATGAGAAAAGTGGCAGGCATGATGGCAGGTGGACTTTTTAATGTAAGGCTGGAAGGTCGTGGTATGGTTGCATTCACATCGCACTATGAGCCTCTTACTTTAATGGTGAATCCAGGACAGCCTGTTTATACCGATCCTAACGCAACGGTAGCATGGTCAGGTAACCTACAGCCGGAGTTTGTCACAGATGTACAATTGAAAACTTTCCTTGGAAGAGGAAGTGGCGAATCGATCCAAATGAAATTCGCCGGTAACGGATTTGTGGTCGTACAGCCGTTTGAAGAAGTCTATACAACAGGTGAATAGCACTCTTCCGACATAAAAAACCTTTGCTTAATCACTCTAATGTAGTAAGCTAGATGTTTAACGAAATCACAATCTTAGTTGTTATATATATAGGAGTGAAACGAATGAGTAGTGGAAAGAGCAAAGGCGGAGGAACTGGCCGCGGAACAGGTAAAAAGGGATGGAGCCGCTGGCAAAAAGCAGCAAATAAAGCCAAAAGCAACAAACCATACAAGAGTAAAGGTGTAAAAGCAAAAGGAAATAGTGATTCCGAATAAAATACGTGAAAAGCTTGGAAGCCTATTAATTAGCTTCCAAGCTTTTTTTTCTGTGATTTAATAGTCGAGTGATTTTTCATTCGTGATATTTTTTCGCTCTCTTTGAGTATATCAGTCATGATCATCTCCTGAGATGAGGGCAAGTACAATTTTTTAATGGATAATTGCAAGGAGAGTTGTTTCTGTTTACTTTTTAGTAAAGAATCTATGCTATTAAGCAACTCTTCCTGATTCTTCGCTGTCAACGCTGCACCTTTTTCCGAGAAAAATCGTGCATTTTCTTTTTCCTGGCCAGGAACAGGCATATAAAGGATGAGAGGAGTACCGGTTGCAGTAGCTTCTGTAAGAGTAATTCCCCCAGGCTTAGTCACCATAACACTGGCAATCCTGTAGAGTTCATCAATTCTCTCAAGATATCCGAAACAATGGAGTCTATCCCTGTATTTATTCTCGAGTTGTGCCATCTCGTTTCTTAAAGAATGATTTTTGCCGCACACCACAGCTAGTTGATGATCTGTCTTTAACAAAAGTGTTTCACATGTTTCTTTTATATTCTTAAGTACACCATGAGCTCCAGCAATAAGTAGAATTAAATCTTTTTTAGGGCTTATCTGGTATTTGTCAAAGAGCATGCTCTTGTCTAACGATTGAGAAAAGGAAGGACGTATTGGGATCCCACTTACTACAACTTTGGATTCAGTGACGCCTCTTGAATGGATCTTTGCTTTTAATTCATTGCTTGCAACATAATATTTATCAATATCGTCATGGAGCCAGAGACTGTGCAGACAGTAATCGGTAATGATATTGAAGGTAGGTATTACAATACCTGTCCGACGACGGAATTCAGGTACGGCGTTGATTGGGAAAGTGTTAATTAGAATGTCAGGTTCTTCTGTTTCAATCAGAGAAGTAAGTCGTTTAAATCCGTATTGGTAATACCAACGAAGCATTTTTTTATTTTGAATGAAATCTGTCCCGTAATAAAACAGCTTATAAAATTGTTTCCCATACGTAAAGCTTTTTGAATAGAGCTTTTCTGTCACTTCTGAAATGAATGGATGTGATTCTGTGTACAGGTTGCAAATCTTTACATTATCATATCCTCTTCTAATACACTCTTGATATAAAGAATTAGCCACCTGCAGATGGCCATTTCCATAAGAAGCAGTCAAAATAATAATCTTTGGCCCTTTATTCCTCATCATCAAGCCTCCTAACAACAATTCCTACTTTATAAAATATTATCAATTTTTTGTTATGGAGAAATTAAAGTTTTTCTAATTTTATGTAAATTTTAAATGGACGAGTGAGCAGAACCAATCCATAATTTTTAGGAATAGTGGTACAATAATAGCATTGTAAAAAAATTAAAAGTCTACCATTAATTACGGGGGAATGAAGGATGAAGCATACTAAGACAGCTGTACAGAGTGATATTGAAATTGCCCAACAAGCTTCGATGAAAAAAATTATGGACATTGCAAGCCTCCTTGATATTGAAGAAGATGAAATTGAGCTTTATGGGAAGTATAAAGCAAAGCTTTCCCTTGACATTACAAAACGTTTACATAAGAAACAAAATGGGAAAGTGATTTTGGTTACAGCAATTAATCCAACTCCAGCTGGAGAAGGGAAGTCTACCGTTACAGTTGGACTTGGCCAAGCAATGAATAAACTGGGAAAAAATACAATTATTGCCATGCGTGAACCTTCCCTTGGACCAACGATGGGAATGAAGGGTGGAGCAACTGGAGGAGGGTACTCGCAGGTGTTGCCGATGGAAGATATCAACCTACATTTTACAGGGGATATTCATGCCATTACGACAGCCAATAACGCTCTTGCTGCCATGATTGACAACCACATCCACCAGGGAAATGATTTAAAGATTGACACAAGGAGAATCACTTGGAAAAGGGTGCTGGACCTCAATGATCGGGCGCTTAGAAAAATAGTCATTGGAATGGGAGGACCAACACAAGGGGTTCCCCGAGAAGATGGCTTTGATATTACGGTTGCTTCTGAAATTATGGCCGTATTCTGCTTGGCAAAAGATGTAGCTGATTTAAAAGAGAGACTTGCTAGTATAGTCATCGGCTACGACATGGAAAAGAAACCAGTGACAGTAAAAGATTTAAAGGTAGAAGGTGCCTTGACTTTGCTTCTAAAAGACGCATGCATGCCAAACCTTGTGCAGACCATGGAACATACTCCTGCCATCATTCATGGAGGACCTTTTGCCAACATAGCCCATGGCTGTAACAGTGTAATTGCGACGCAAATGGCAGCAAAACTAGGAGATTACGTGGTTACAGAAGCAGGCTTCGGTGCCGACCTTGGTGCGGAGAAATTTTTACATATTAAAACACCTGCACTTGGATTTAATCCCGAAGCAGTGGTCATTGTAGCTACAATCCGTGCCATTAAGATGCATGGGGGCATGTCAAAAGATCAATTAAAAGAAGAGAACCTCAAAGCACTAAGTATAGGGATAGAGAACGTAAAAAAACATGTGGAAACAATAGAAAAGTTCGGCTTGCCTTATGTAATAGCTCTAAATGAATTCATTACAGATACTGCTGCTGAAATAGAGTTTGTGAAAAATTGGTGTCAGGAAAATAAGATTCCAATGGCTCTCACTCAAGTGTGGGAACAAGGTGGTAATGGAGGTCTTGAGCTAGCTAAAACAGTACTCGAGCAAATAGAAACTAAAGAATCTTCCTATACACCGCTCTATCAGTCAGAGGATTCCCTGGAACAAAAACTAGAGGCAATTGTGAAGAATGTTTACGGTGGATCAGGAGTTGAATTGTTGCCAGCTGCCCAAAAACAGCTTCAGCAAATAGTTGGAGAAGGGTGGGGCCATTTGCCAGTATGTATGGCCAAGACACAATACTCCCTAACGGATGATGCCAAAAAGCTTGGAAGGCCGGAAAACTTCACGGTAACTATTAGAGAGCTGAAACCTTCTGTAGGCGCAGGTTTCATTGTTGCGTTAACAGGGAACATCATGACGATGCCAGGTCTTCCAAAAGAGCCTGCCGCACTGAAGATGGATGTAGATGAAAAAGGCAAAGCGGTAGGCTTGTTCTAATGTTCGATGGTGGAGAATTGGAGAAATTCCCTTTCGAAAATTTGGACGGAAAGAAATATTACTATTTTCTCCACGATAAAGCATGCACAAGACGAGAATGTGGAACTCAAAGCTGAAGTTATTTTTGATAGGCTTATATTGGAAGAAAATATTGACGATTTAAGAGACATGCTTTCATTTATGATCGAGAGTATTAATTAGTTGTACACACAAATAATGGACAGGGATAACACCTTCATCCATAATAAAAAGAAAAATGAGGTGAATGCATTGACAACAATCTATGATTTTACTGCACCAGATATTAGAGGAAATGAAGTACGGCTCTCGGAATATAAAGACTACGTTCTATTGATTGTCAACACAGCAAGCAAATGTGGTTTTACGCCACAATTTGAAGAGTTAGAGGAGCTGTACAAAGAATACAAGGACAAAAAGTTTATGGTACTGGGCTTTCCATGTAACCAGTTTGGAAACCAAGAGCCTGGTAAAGAAGAAGACATTAATGAATTTTGTCAGTTGAATTATGGTGTCTCATTTCCAATGTTTTCTAAGGTGGATGTGAATGGGGATGATGCTCACCCGCTATTTGATTATTTAAAAGAAAATGCAAAGGGATTATTGGGATCCAAAGCAGTAAAATGGAATTTCACCAAATTCTTGGTAGACAGAGATGGAAACGTAGTTGAGCGCTTTGCCTCGGCAACCTCTCCCTCTAAAATGAAAAATGATATTGAAAAATTACTATAATAAATTCACTTCTATTATTATAGGTTTGAGAATAAGTTTACATTATTAAAGCAATTATAAAAGCAAACCCTTTTCTAAAAACAGAGAAGGGTTTTTTTATATTACTATCGAATAAATAATAATATCACTATTCGAAGAAAGGAGTAACTTGTTGAAAATTATAGATGCCCATGTCCATTTTTCTAAAATAAAGAGCTTTCAGGACACCGCAGAAAGCATATCCAGACTCACCTATACATACGAAGGATTGCTTAAAGAATGGGAGGATTTTAATGTGGTAGGGGCTGTGGCTATGGGGGTCACGGAGACAGGACCAAATCGATTTCCGGATAACGAGAGCAATACACCGATGGGGTTAAATCTGGCAAACTCGATTCCTCCAAACATGGGCTATTGTCCTGGAATAAATCCTTACAAACTGCAGAAGGAGCATATACAATGCTTAGAAAGTGAAATTCAGAAGCAAAATGTAGTGGGAATAAAAGTATATTTGGGTTACTATCCTTTTTATGCATATGATGAAGTTTATTCCCCGGTATATCGGTTGGCTGCAAAATACAATTTACCGGTTGTATTCCACACTGGAGATACCTATTCAGAAAGAGGACTACTAAAGTATTCACATCCATTGACATTAGACGAGGTAGCGGTGTTTAACAGAGATGTGACGTTTGTGATGGCACACTTCGGGGATCCATGGGTATTGGATGGCGCGGAAGTCGTATATAAAAATAAAAATATGTACGCTGACCTTTCTGGCTTAATAGTCGGAACAAATCATGAAATAAACCGTCATAAGAAAACAAGATTTCTTCAACATCTGTTACACGCACTGGATTATTGCGACCATTATGAAAAATTGATGTTCGGTACAGATTGGCCACTTATTACTGTCGGTACATATCTCTCATTTATAAAAGAAATTATTCCAAAAGACTACCATCAAGCAGTTTTTCATGACACTGCTCTAAAGGTATTTCCAAGGTTGCAAGTATTATTATCAGACTAGTAGAATAAAATAGGAAAAAAGATAGAGGACAGGGGGAGTTATTTTTGGAGAAAATAGCATGGGTTACTGATAGTACTGCTTATTTGGACGAGATGTTGTCAAATCATCCTGATGTTTATAGCATCCCGATGGTGGTCTACTTTGAAGAAGAGGAATTTCTTGATGGTGTGACACTATCTTTAGAGGACTTTTATACAAAGCTCGAGGCGAGTAACACGCCACCCAAAACATCGCAACCTTCAGTAGGTGCTTTTGTTGAGCTATACAATAAATTGGCAGAATCCTACGACCGGATTATTTCTGTTCATTTATCAAGTCACTTGAGCGGCACCGTGTCATCTAGTACGCAGGCAGGGGAGCTTGTGGATATTCCCGTTCACACAATAGACTCTAAAGTCATCTCCTTTCCCTTATCTGCAATGATGAAAAAGGGAATCGAAGCGCATGAAGCAGGAAAATCACATGAAGAAATAATACAATATTTAAATGAATTAGCCACTAAATGTGACATATACGTCTTGATAGGCAGTTTGGAACAATTGCACCGAAGCGGAAGAATGTCAGGTGTTCAAAAATTATTAGGAAGTCTACTTCAAATAAAACCAATTATCCAAATTAAAGAAGGTAAATTGGATGTCGCAGAAAAAGTGCGCACACAAAAGAAAGCGCTTTTAAAAATAATGGATTTCTTGGATGAGGCTCAAGCTAAATCTACAATTAAAGAATTGTTTGTCCTTCACGGTACAAATACAGAGGAAGCAGACGCTCTAGTGGACAACCTTAAGAGTAAATATCCGGGTATTCCGATCGACCGTTTTCCGTTATCTACTGCCATCGCTGTACACGCTGGCGTCAATACAATCGGCATTTCCTGGTACAACGAATAAAAATCACCGATATTGAAGGACATATTGAACTTCCTTATCATCAAGAGGGTAGGCTCCAATTAAGGTATATCCAATACTGATGTATCTGGATAATGTTTCAGCGCAGTTGTTTGAGGTGGGTTCAAACGGTGCGTGGTCACTCTTAAAGACAGCTACCACTTGATTGTTCATATAATTGCATCTAATAAGGACAATATGTGTCCCAACCCAGGCAGTTCCAATTTGAGAACGGTTCGAAATTCTAGGATAATTCATTCCTTACTCCTTTCTAGCTAATGCGCAACGTCCGGTAACCTAGGCGTAGCCTTTAGCTTTTTTTGATGTTAAGGGAGCCATTTGCGGAAATTAACTGCGGGGTATAGCCAAAAACTAAAAGTAAGAAAGCTGACTCAGCGCATTTTATGAAAGCGAATCGCCATATGTTACACTAATGAAATGACTTACATTGCGAAATGGTATAGATATTGAGTTTTACATGTTAAAATGAAAATGAATCAAATGAAAAAGGGAGTTACATTTAGTGATACATAAAGTAGAAGAATACGTAGAATCATTATTCAACAAGGATAGCACAGGACATGACTGGTTCCATATCCAAAGAGTCAGAAGGCTTGCCTTACATATTGGGAAAGAAGAGAAAGCAAATCTTTTAATGGTAGAAATCATTGCCCTATTGCATGATGTACTCGATGACAAAATAACGGCAAATAAAGACAAGGCGAAAGATGAAATAGCCGCACTCTTGTCTGAACTGCCATTAACTAAAATACATATAGATGAAATTCTTTATACAATAGAAAATATCGGATTCAAAGGCGGAAATGGAATAGTACTGGACTCTCTGGAGGGGAAAGTGGTTCAGGATGCGGACAGGCTAGATGCATTGGGTGCCATCGGGGCTGCCAGGACATTTATGTACTCAGGAGCAAAAGGGCAAGCGATGTATGATCCTCAAATAGAGGTTAGAACTTCCATGTCATATGAACAATACAGAGGCGAAAAGTCCACTGCCATTAATCATTTTCATGAAAAATTGTTTCTTTTAAAAGATACACTTCAAACAGAAGAAGCGAAAAAGATTGCGTTGGAACGTCATGAATTCATGAAGAAATTTGTAGATCAATTTATGAAAGAATGGAATGAGATATAACAAGATGAAAATGTTGATTGGGGAAGATTTATCTAAAACATATGTGGAAAAAGTATTGCTCGGGAATGCCTCCTTCAGTATACAAGAAAAAGAAAGAGTCGGATTAATAGGTGTAAATGGTACAGGAAAATCGACCCTATTAAAAATCATCGCTGGACAAGAAACTCCTGATGCAGGTACCATTACTGCTTCCAATGACTATACAATTGGATTTTTATCGCAACAGCCCGAATTGAATGAGTCTTTTTCAGTAATGGAACAAATTTTCAGTAAAGACTCAAATACGAACAATGTCATTAGACAATATGAGAGGTGTTTATCGAAAATCCAAGAGGAACCTATGAACGAAAAACTTCAGGATCAACTTGCTAAGCTGCAAGCACAAATGGACCAGCTTCAAGCATGGGATGCTAGTTCAAATGCCAAGGCTATTCTCAATAAACTCGGAATTACAGATACAAGCCAACAAATATCCAACCTGTCAGGTGGGCAAAAAAAACGAGTAGCCCTATCTCAGACTTTGGTGGAAGCTGCTGATTTACTTATTTTGGATGAACCTACCAACCATCTGGATTTTGAAGCGATAGAATGGTTAGAAGACTATCTGAGCAAGTACCAAGGAGCGGTGCTGCTTGTAACACATGATCGTTATTTCCTTGATAAGGTAACAAACAAAATTTTCGAATTGCATAATGGCTCCATTTATACTTATACAGGAAATTATGGAGATTACCTAGAAGCAAAGGCGATTAGGCAGGAAGAAGAATTTAAAGTGGAAGCAAAACAGAAGAGCCTTTATCGCCAAGAATTAGAATGGATGCGAAAAGGAGCAAAGGCTAGAACGACAAAACAAAAAGCAAGAATTAAGCGTTTTGAGGACCTAGATGAGAAAGTATCCTCCACTTCCTCTGCAGGTGAATTAGAACTATTTACAGGTTCTGCAAGGCTTGGAAAAAAAGTAATGGAAATAGAAGATGTATCTCTTCAATTTGGAAACAAGGTTATTCTTAAACATGTAAACTTATTGATTAAGCAAAAAGACAGAATTGGAATAGTCGGACCAAATGGGGTTGGGAAGTCTACACTTTTAAATATCTTTGCTCAAAAAATTTCACCTGACCACGGTAAATTGGATGTAGGATTGACAGTTAAACTTGGTTACTATACTCAAGAGCAGCAGGAAATGAACCTTGAACAAAGAATGATAGAATATATTAAAGAGGAAGCCGAGGTTATTAAAGGTGAAGACGGGCAGCATATCAGTGCTTCACAGTTACTTGAGCGTTTTCTCTTTCCGCCACATTCCCACGGTACTCCAATACGGAAGCTTTCAGGCGGAGAAAGAAAAAGGTTATACTTATTGAGAATACTCATGTCCCAGCCAAATGTATTGTTACTTGATGAACCTACCAATGATTTGGATACAGAGACATTGACCATTTTAGAGGGTTATTTGGAAGAATTCCCTGGTGTTGTCATAACCGTTTCCCATGATCGTTATTTCCTAGATAAAGTCGTTGATGAACTGTTTATCCTAGAAGGTGACGGTAATGTTAAAAGGATTTTCGGCGAATATTCAGACTATGTTCAAGAGCAACAACTCAAGCGTAAAGAACAGAAGCAGTTAGAGCAAGCAAAAAAAGAAACACAAACAGTAACCCGCCAAAAACAAAAAACCTTGAAATTGTCCTACCAGGAACAAAAAGACTGGGATACGATAGAGGAAAGAATTATGGAGCTTGAAGAAAAGCTTGAAACCATTGAGAAAGAGATTGCAACTGCAGGTAGCGATTATGAAAAGGTTAGCAAGTGGCTTTCTGAGCAAAAAGAAACCAATCAATTATTGGAAGAGGCAATGAACAGATGGGAAGAACTATCTGAAAAAGTAGAAAAGATAAAAGAGCAATCATAACAAAAGAAGGGGTGTTTTTTCTTGAATATACAATCTATTGAACCAACTCCAAGTCCTAACACGATGAAGGTCATCCTCAGTGAAGAATTGCCGGCAGGTTCAAGAAACAACTATACAAAAGACAATAGCGACCTGGCACCTAAAATCATCCAGGAAATACTCGATATAGAAGGAGTTAAAGGGGTTTATCACGTAGCAGACTTCTTGGCCGTAGAAAGAAATGCCCGCTTTGATTGGAAAGGGATACTTTCTGAAGTAAGGGCTGCTTTTGGAGAAACAGAAGACAACCAAGACACAAAAGATCAAAGATCACTAGAAGGTTTTGGAGAAGTGAAAGTCTTCGTTCAAATGTTCCAGGGAATTCCTATGCAAGTGAAACTAACAGACGGAGAACAGGAAAAACGTGTTGGATTACCAGATAGGTTCATGAAAGCCATACTTTCAGTTCAAGAACAGCAGGATAATGTCGTACTTGAGCGTGAATGGAAGGAACATGGTGTCCGCTATGGAGATCTTGAAGCCGTTGGTACGGAAATAGTTGAAGAGCTTTCTGCAACATTTACAGAAGAACGCTTGGAAAAAATGTTAAAGCAAGAAAATAATAAGGATAATTCGAATACAATAAAATCGAAGGAACGTTATAAAGTGACATTGGAATTGCTGGATGACCCAGACTGGTCAAAACGCTTTGCTGCACTTGATCAAATGGATCCAAAACCAGAGGACATCCCAGTATTGGCTAAGGCACTAGAAGACGAAAAAGCCTCTATACGTAGATTGGCAACCGTATATCTTGGTATGCTTGAAGAGTCTGACATTTTACCTTATTTGTCAAAAGCCCTCAAAGATAAGTCCGTAACAGTGAGGAGAACAGCTGGAGACTGTATGTCAGATCTTGGCGATAAAGCAGCCATGCCTGCCATGATAGAATCTTTAAAAGACAAGAACAAATTAGTTCGTTGGAGAGCTGCCATGTTTCTTTACGAAGTTGGTGACGAAACTGCGCTTCCTGCACTTCGAGATGCAGAAAACGATTCAGAATTCGAAGTGAGCATGCAAGTAAAAATGGCCATCCAACGAATAGAAGGCGGAGTAGAAGCAAAAGGCTCCGTCTGGAAACAAATGACAGAAAGAAATAACTAAGTACTTTAGGTACCATAGCAGTTGATTGGAGCAAAAGGCGAAGACTCCTGAGGGAGACAGCGCTAGGTGGAGACCCCGCAACGAAGTGAGGAGGCTCACGTCAGCCCCTAGGAAAGCGAAGCCATTTGCGGAAATCAACTGCGGTATTCAAGTGATAAAAGGAGGAAATGAAAATGTCTATGGCATATGAAGAATATATGAAACAAATAGTAAAACCTATGAGAGATGAACTTACAAGAGCAGGATTTCAAGAACTAACCACAAGCGATGAAGTGGAAGAATACTTCAATAAAGTAGAAGGAACAACACTTGTAGTGGTAAACTCCGTTTGTGGTTGTGCAGCAGGACTAGCACGTCCAGCAGCAACCCAATCCATTATCCAGGCGGATAAAACACCTGATCACCTAGTAACGGTTTTCGCTGGTCAGGATAAAGAAGCTACGTCCAAAATGAGAGAGATGTTCGGTGACATTCCACCATCTTCACCTTCCATGGCCTTATTAAAAGGGAAAGAAGTCGTACATTTCATTCATCGCCATGATATTGAAGCGAACACGATGGAAAACATCATGACCAACATTCAAGGAGCTTTTCACCAATATTGTTAATTCGGTAGGATGTGTGTAGATACTACGCACGTCCTTTTATAAAGGAGAAAATTATGATTGTAACCACTGCGGGGAGAACCAATGAAGCAATGATTCAAACTGCAAAACATATTGCACAAGACCTTGGCTGTACCTACATACAAAGAAATAAGAAATCAGTCCATACATTGCTCAAGGAATTTGATACCCAAGAAGTTTTAGTGATAGGGAAAAATCGTTATGAATGGCATCGTATGAATGAGACTGAACCTATTTTCTTTCATCCTAATACAGCCGGATTTCGAGTTAAAAGGTGGCTACAGGGGGAAATAGAGCCTTTTTTAAAAGCAACAGAGTTAAAAGAGGGAATGAGTTTTCTAGATTGCACACTTGGTCTTGCATCAGACAGCATTATAGCAAGCTTAGTGACAGGTGAAAAAGGAAAAGTGTACGGGATAGAAGGGAATAAGGTTCTTGCCTATCTGGTGAAAAATGGCCTTGCTGCTTGGGAATCTGACCAAGATTCGCTAGAAAGTGCAATGAGACGCATTAAAGTAATCCAAGGCAAACATCAGGAAGTGCTATCGAACCTACCAGATAAGAGCTTTGATGTTGTATACTTCGATCCAATGTTTGAAATTGGGATTGAAGAATCAAACGGTATTGCCCCGCTAAGAAACATAGCGGTATCAGATGCTTTAAATGAACAAACACTGCAGGAAGCAAAAAGGGTTGCCAGGAACAGAGTAGTATTAAAGGACCACTGGCAAAGTGAAAAGTTTGCCCAATATGGATTTACCGTCCTAAAAAGAAAAACCGCAAAATTCCATTTTGGCTATACAGAAAGTTAGGCTATGTAAAACGGAAATCACCAACGGTGTCAGTGTATTTTCAAAGGCTCTGTTAAAGCATATTGTTGATTTTTGCAGCAACCTAGCTGTTGATTGAAGCAATAGGCGAAGACTCCTGAGGGAGATAGCGTTTAGGGGAGACCCCGCAGGCGCTTTTCCGAGGAGGCTCCCCAAACGCCCCTAGGAAAGCGAAGCCTAGTGCGTAAATCAACAGCGGTGTTTAACAGAGCCTTTTCAAAAAAAAACTCGTGTTGAGCAATTCTCAACACGAGTTTTTTTCTATAGAATCAGTCAGCAAAACATAAATAAATTAATGCACCTAAAGTAACAAAGCTTGATACCAAAATTGCAATATCTGCCATGAATTTAACCTCCAATATGTACTATTCATTAATATTAACAAAAAAACACAAATAAATGAATAATAATTAAATCATTTTTCATTAAATCACTAGATTAGTGCGTAATCTGTAACAAAAGGTATCCAAAAGAAAGTTTTGAAAGGCTAGGTAAGAAAAGTTAACGCAAAATTGATAAAATTTTCTTACTTTTGTGATATACTAGTTTTACATTATACTAGAGAAATTAATAGAATGGGGATATACAGATGGAAAGGAAAACTGTCTTGCCGAAATGGCTTAAGAAATCATTAGTAGTTTTAATTACAGCGCTCACGTTCGGTACAGTATCGCCACCTGCCTATTTGACGATAGACGATCAGAAGGATGATTCGTCGTTTGGCGATGTAACAAGCAAAGAATATAACAATCATTCTAATGAATTTATAGATCCATTTGAACAAAGGTTGTCTAAAGACTCATTTCTTTCTTTAGCTACAGAACAGGCTGAACTTCAAAGTTTTGCAAAATTCGGCTCAAGAATCGGTCCAAAAATACAAGATGAATTTAAAGATGTGATTTTCCCTAAAATGGAGTTGGTTCTACAAGATCTTGCAGAAGAGCATCCTGAAGAAGATCTCACTAATTTAACTATTTCTGAAAATCCTACGGGTGGAGATAGCGAAAAGATTTTTCATATTTATCATGCTGTTACAGGAAAAGATCTTATCCGATTTCATGTAAGAAAAGATCATCCTCCACTTGATGGGTATTATTTTAACTTTCATTACCATACTTATCACGATGACTTTCATGGCCATCATGCTTTAGGGTCTATTTATTGGGCAAAGAACACACCACCTAAATGGTTGAGCTAGAGAGAAAGAGGGGGGCCATATGAGAAAATATACGTTAAAAGAGATGAGAGAAACAACGAAAAAGATGTTGGAAGACAGAGGTGTTACGATACAGGATATCGCTGAAATTGTTCTCCTTCTACAAAAGAAATATATCAATAATGTCACCCTTGAAGATTGTATACATAACGTCGAGAAGGTCTTGGAGAAAAGGGAAATTGTCCATGCGGTGTTAACCGGATTGTCTTTGGATATTTTAGCAGAAAAAAAACTGCTACCAGATCCCCTTCAATATTTGGTTGAGACTGACGAACCGTTGTATGGGATAGACGAAATCATCCCATTATCGATTGTGAATGTGTATGGATCAATTGGCTTGACAAACTTTGGTTTTCTTGACAAAGAGAAATTTGGAATCATCAAGAGGTTGGATGAACACGATGGAGATGAAGTTCACACATTTATGGATGATATTGTATGTGCGCTTGCGGCAGCAGCAGCCAGCAGAATTGCCCACAGATCGAGAGACATAGAAGAAGCTGAATTAAGTGAAGAGGAAGTAATTGTATAATCAAACGTTTGAAAAGAGTGATTCTATTACAGAATTACTCTTTTTTTCTTATTGTTTAGGAAAATATTAAGTAATCGAATTGCGGAATAGTCTTCATGTTCATTTATTAACATCGTGATGAAGACCTCAGTGACAAGGAAAAAGAAAGAGAATAGTCCTCATAGTAGTGATGAAGACCTCGGTGACGAGAAAAGAGGAGGAGGGAGGTCCTCATCGTCGGCATGAAGACCTCGGTGAGGAGAAAAGAGGAGGAGAGAGGTCTTCATTGTCGGTATGAAGACCTCGGTGAGGAGAAAAGAGGAAGAGGGAAGTCTTCATCGCCGGTATGAAGACCTCGGTGAGGAGAAAAGAGGAAGAGGGAGGTCCTCATGGGAGTGATGAAGACCTCGGTAACATGAAAAAAGGAAGAGAGAAGTCCTCATTGTCGGTATAAAGACCTCGGTGAGGAGAAAAGAGGAGGAGAGAAGTCCTCATCAACGATATGAAGACCTTGGTGAGAAGAAAAGAGGAAGAGGGAGGTCCTCATGGTAGTGATGAAGACCTCGGTGACAAGAAAAAAGGAGGAGAGAAGTCCTCATCAACGTGATGAAGACCTCGGTAAGAAGAAAAGAGGAAGAGGGAGGTCCTCATGGTAGTGATGAAGACCTCGGTGAGGAGAAAAGAGGAGGAGAGAAGTCCTCATGGTCGGTATGAAGACCTCAGCTACGAGAAAAAAGGAAGAGAGAAGTCCTCACCGTCGNGTATGAAGACCTCGGTGAGGAGAAAAGAGGAAGAGGGAGGTCCTCATGGGAGTGATGAAGACCTCGGTAACATGAAAAAAGGAAGAGAGAAGTCCTCATTGTCGGTATAAAGACCTCGGTGAGGAGAAAAGAGGAGGAGAGAAGTCCTCATCAACGATATGAAGACCTTGGTGAGAAGAAAAGAGGAAGAGGGAGGTCCTCATGGTAGTGATGAAGACCTCGGTGACAAGAAAAAAGGAGGAGAGAAGTCCTCATCAACGTGATGAAGACCTCGGTAAGAAGAAAAGAGGAAGAGGGAGGTCCTCATGGTAGTGATGAAGACCTCGGTGAGGAGAAAAGAGGAGGAGAGAAGTCCTCATGGTCGGTATGAAGACCTCAGCTACGAGAAAAAAGGAAGAGAGAAGTCCTCACCGTCGATATGAAGACCTCAGCGACGAGAAAAGAGGAAGAGGGAGGTCCTCATCGTCGATATGAAGACCTCCGTGAGGAGAAAAAAGGAAGAGAGAAGTCCTCACCGTCGGTATGAAGACCTCAGCGACGAGAAAAGAGGAAGAGGGAGGTCCTCATCGTCGATATGATATGCTCCCTTTTAAGTAGACAGATAAAAAAACAAAAATCTGTTTCCGCTAAGGGGAGTATTTATTATGTCAAAAAATGCCAGCTCTTTCTCTGTCAAGATCAATGTCATAAAGGCTTGGGAAAAACGAACGCACACTATTACAGATTTAGCCCATATAAATAATGTTAGTCCCTCCACTATATATAATTGGATAGATAGGTATGAGAGTCTGGGGGAGAAAGGTTTATACCCTACCTCGAAGGAGTATACGAAGGAATATAAGCTGAGGGTAGTCCGTGAATACCTTAACGGGGGGTACTCTCAAAAAGAACTTGTTAGGAAGTATGAAATATCAAGTAAATCTGTCCTCCAAAAATGGATTAAGAATTATAATAGTCATAGAGAGTTAAAGGATACTTCAAAAGGAAGGAAATTCACTATGACTAACAAACGAAAAACTACCTTAAATGAACGAATAGAGATAGTGCACTATTATCTAGAGAACGGCATGGATTTTCATAAGGCAGCGGAGACCTTCAAGGTCTCTTACCAACAAGTATATCAATGGGTGAAAAAGTATGAGAATGGTGGCGAAGAAGCCCTCCAGGATAAACGTGGGAGGAAAAAGGAAGAAGTGGAACTTTCTCCTGAACAGAAGATAAAACGTGAGATGCAGAGGCTGGAAAGGGAAAATGAACGATTGCGAGCTGAACGCATTTCTAAAAAAGCTGGAGGAGATCGAAAGGAGGCAAAAATAAGTCAGATACGCCATGAGGAGAAGTATTTAGCTATTCACGAACTTGAACAAGAAGAAGGGTTTTCTATCGTGATGCTCTGTGACATTGCGGAGATTTCCCGGTCTGCCTATT
>NZ_VTEV01000005.1 GCF_008180725.1 Sutcliffiella horikoshii
CACTTGTTCTTCCCTAACAACAGAGCTTTACGACCCGAAGGCCTTCATCGCTCACGCGGCGTTGCTCCATCAGACTTTCGTCCATTGTGGAAGATTCCCTACTGCTGCCTCCCGTAGGAGTCTGGGCCGTGTCTCAGTCCCAGTGTGGCCGATCACCCTCTCAGGTCGGCTACGCATCGTCGCCTTGGTGAGCCGTTACCTCACCAACTAGCTAATGCGCCGCGGGCCCATCTGTAAGTGATAGCCGAAACCATCTTTCAATAAAGAACCAGGAGGTTCTTTATATTATCCGGTATTAGCTCCGGTTTCCCGAAGTTATCCCAGTCTTACAGGCAGGTTGCCCACGTGTTACTCACCCGTCCGCCGCTGACCTTTCAAAAGCAAGCTTTTAAAAGGTCCGCTCGACTTGCATGTATTAGGCACGCCGCCAGCGTTCGTCCTGAGCCAGGATCAAACTCTCCAATAAAGAGTCTGAGCTTTTGCTCAAAATTTGCTAGCTTGTGTTACTTAAAATCATTTTGTCGCGTTCCGTAGAACCGACGTTATGACGCTGTTGTTTTGTTTAGTTTTCAAAGATCATTTTCATCAGTCCGTCGCTCTGAAGCGACTTTATTAATATAACATGTTTCGTTGTTGGAAGTCAACATGTTTTTTTAATTTCTTTTTTCTCGTTGTCCCGCTGAAGCTTTTCTCTTGCGGCGACGAATAATAATATACCATGTAACGACAAACATCGTCAATACAAGTTTTAAACTTTTTTAAAATAATTTTCAAAAGGGAAAGAAAAGGTAAAGCTCCTAAGGAAATCTTCCTCCATTAGGAGCCTTATACGTAACATCATTTGTATTATTTTTCTGGTACGACCTGATAAAGTCGGTGGTAAACACCGTTACCTTTAGTCTGTTTTTTCTCCACTTGCAGGAAGCCTTTTTCAACTAAGTATTCAACAAGTACGCTTAGATCTACAGAATACTTCTGGAGTTTAGGGTGATGCAACATATCATTATAGGACCAAGCTTCTTCTTTCTCCATTAAGACTTCTATTAAATGTTTGGCTCCAGTTCTTGTTCTGGAGTAGATCATGAACTCATTTGCAAGGAAGAGTAGTTCCAGTCTTTTATCGATTGGTTCATCCCCTTGAATGAGTTCTTCATATAATTTGTAGATTTCTGGTTCAATTTTCTTCACCTGATTCCAAACGGTGATTTCTGGATGAAAGCCATGATCGATAACTGCCAACCTTGCCAAGTGGTGAAGGGAGTGGACGATATGGTTATATGCATCGATATAATGTTTGGAATCGAAGAAATCTTTACCTTCTAGGTATCTTCTTATTAGTTTAGCAAATTCTAAACCAATTTTTAGTTTACGGTCTTCGAGTGGGAAATCGAGTAGCTTCCCTCTTAGGGCGTAGATAAACTCATTTCGGTCAAAGAGTACTTTCCCATTGATAATCCAATCAATGACTCTTCGGTTCGTTCCAAGCGTTATCCATTCTTCTAATTGCTGTTCGCTTGCGATGTATAGCGCGGCTTTCTTTTGAAGCAATTCATAGTGTTTGACGTATAAGGATTCATCCAGCTCTTTTACTACCATAAAGAGAATAACATCAAATTTATCTGTATTTGGGCTAACTGGGTTTTTCTTTTCTATCATTAATATTCCTTGCGTGTTTGATTGACTTGCGCGTTCTTGATAGATAGGACGAAGTAAATCTTCCATCTTAAGACCTCCATCATTAAAGGGTTCTTCCTATTATTCGACACTTTCTTTTAAAAACCTTTTTATCATTTTTAATCCAGAACATTCGGTCAACTTCTAAATTCAACATGTGTGTGACTGTAACTCCATTTACGGACAAAATGTGCTATTATATTGTTTTAGGAGGTAGTGTTCATGGCTCGTAAATATTCTAGTAAAATTAATAAAATAAGAACCTTTGCACTCAGTCTTGTCTTTATCGGTTTCTTCGTTATGTATATAGGAATATTCTTTCAAGGAAACATGTTGGTCATGACTTTGTTTATGTTATTGGGGCTTTTATGTATCGTTGGTTCCACAGTTGTTTATTTTTGGATCGGCATGTTATCGACAAAGGCTGTACAGGTAGTTTGCCCGAACTGCGGGAAGCATACTAAAGTTCTTGGCCGTGTTGATATGTGTATGTATTGTAACGAACCGTTAACGATGGATCCTTCCCTTGAAGGAAAAGAATTTAATGAAGATTATAACTCAAAAAAGAAAGCTGATAGGAGCTAAGTCCTATCAGCTTTTTTATTGGTTGTTTTCCACGTGCGTGCAAAAGGTCAATGAGCGCCTTTGTCACATTCTGGGCAGACACCGTAAATTTCCATGCGATGGCGAGCAATTTTGAATCCAGTAACATGGGCAGCCAACGCCTCTACTTCATCAAGACCTGGATAATGGAAGTCGACAATTTTGCCGCATTCGTCACAGATCAAATGGTAATGGTCGGTAGTCACGTAGTCAAAACGACTGGAGTTGTCTCCGTAGGTCAATTCTTTCACAAGACCAACTTCACGGAAAACTCTCAGGTTGTTGTAAACGGTCGCGACACTCATGTTTGGAAACTTTCCTTCAAGTGCTTTGTATATATCGTCAGCTGTCGGATGAGACATAGATTGAATAAGATACTCTAAAATCGCATGACGCTGTGGAGTTATGCGAACTCCAGTTTGTTTTAGCGTTTCAAGCGCTTCTTTTAATTGTTCGTTTGCCACAGTCATGCACCTCGCTTTTCATAAAGATTATTACTTTATAATATTTATAATTAGTGTACCGTGATATTGATATTTTTGTCAATGTTATTACTTATATCTATATGAAGTTATCTAAATTTTAAACCTCTGGCTTTAAAATTGGTTCTTCCTTCTTTAATTGACTGTTCACATAGCGTGCAACGACAAACAAATAGTCAGAAAGACGGTTTAAATAGGCAAGTACATTCGGAGAAAGTTCATCACTCAATCCTACAGCAGATCTTTCCGCTCTTCTTACGATTGTTCGTGCACTATGCAAAGCCGCTCCAGCTTTCGACCCGCCAGGTAATACGAAATTCGTCAACGGAGGAAGTGTTGCATCAAGTTCGTCCATTTCGTCCTCGAGACTTTTCACATGCTTTTCTGTCAGCTTCCATTTCACTTCTTTTCCTGCAGGTGTGGCAAGTTCCGCTCCTACGTGAAAAAGGATTGTCTGGATGTTGGAAAATGATTTGATTAATGTTTCTTTACGGTTGAATTCCTCTTCGTCTAGATACGCAATCGCAAGGCCGATCATGGAATTTGCTTCATCACATGTTCCATATGCTTCTACACGCACATGATTTTTATCCACTCTTTGTCCATAGACTAAAGAAGTTTGTCCTTTATCGCCTGTTTTGGTATAGATTTTCATGTATACTCCCATCCCCTGCTTTTAAATTTAGTTTCTACTTTCCTTATAGCAAAAAAACACCTGCAAGTCCATTATGGACAAGCAGGTGTTTTCATTTTTCATTAACCTACATAATCAATTGGTGCGTTCGGTCCGATTGGCAAGCCTGTAAGGATCCAAACGATAAGCATAAGAACCCATACGATGGAGAAGAACACAGAGTATGGAATCATCGTTGAAATCAACGTACCAATTCCCACTTTTTTATCATACTTTTGCGCAAACGCGATAACGATGGCGAAGTATGGCATTAATGGTGAGATGACATTAGTAGTGGAATCAGCTAGACGGTATGCCAATTGCGTAAGCTCAGGGGAATACCCTAGACCCATCATCATTGGAACAAATACCGGAGCCATGATTGCCCATTTAGCAGAAGCACTTCCGATAAATAGATTAATGAAACCAGCTACAATCATAAAGACAAGTATTAAAAGAATGCTCATAAAACGATTTTCGCTATCAAAACCGATTCCTTGAATGAGTTCTGCTCCATTAACCGCAAGAACAAGTCCAAGGTTTGTTTCATTAAAGTAAGCGACAAACTGACCAGCAACAAATGCAAGGACGATATATGCCCCCATCGTTGCCATTGTGTCGGACATTTGGTTTGCTACGTCTTTATCATTTTTTATTGATTTTGTGATCATTCCATAAACAAGTCCGGGAATGAAGAACATAATTAGAATTACTGGTACAAGTGTATGGAAGAATGGCGCTTCTAGGAATGAGCCATCTCCACGTAGTGGTCCCCAAGAAGGTACAACTAGCAATGCCATTACTGCTATGGTTGCAATAAACGCAAACAATGCAGCCCATAAACCTTTTTTCTCTTCAGGTTTTAAGTAATCAACGTCCCCTTTGTAAGCACCTTTGTACTCACCAAGGCGAGGTTCAACAATTTTATCGGTTACAAACGTACCGACAATAGTTAGAACAAAAACTGACGCAAACATGAAGTAGAAGTTCATCATATAGTTCATTCCTGCAGCATATTCCGGGTCAACCGTTGCTGCCGCTTCTTGTGTTAAAGACCCTAATAACGGATCAAGAGATGTTAATAGCAAGTTTGCACTGAACCCGGCTGATACACCAGCGAACGCTGCTGCAAGTCCTGCCAGCGGATGCCTTCCCAGTCCTGCGAAAAGTACTGCACCAAGTGGTGTCAATACTACGTAACCAGCATCCGCTGCCATAGATGACATAATCCCTCCGAAAACTAGAGCAGCTGTCATCAGTTGTTTAGGAACGGATGTTACCAAACCGCGAAGACCTGCACTGATAAGGCCGGATCTCTCCGCAATACCAATACCAATCATTGTTACAAGCACTGTTCCAAGCGGAGCAAAGCCTGTAAAGTTTGTAACGGCACTTTCAAATATGTAAGCGATTCCTTCGGAGCTCATTAAGTTCTTGACAGTAAGAACTTCTCCTTCATTTAAAGGATCGTCTACTTGTACACCCATGCTGGAAAAGATTCCAGAAGCGATAATTACCAATAACGCGAAAATCGCGAATAACGTTACTGGATGTGGCAACTTATTACCAACGCGCTCAATGCTATCAAGAGCACGCATAACAAAGCCCCGTTTCTTTTGCGTTGCTTCCATATTAAAATCCCCTTTCTCAATCTATTAAATTTTCAAAAAACAATAAGAAAAAATCCTTTACCAGTATAATAAAAAACACTTTAGGATGGAAGTGTTCTGGTAATATACGCAAAATAACCAATTTTTGAAATAATATCAATTCTATGTATCCTTTATCAAACTAACGTGCTTCCCTATTATGTGTCTTTCTTTACTTTACCCATAATATATAAACTCATATCATAAAAAAGGAGTGCAAGCTCTATGCTCACACTCTAATCACGTCAACTTTTGAGGAGGTATGCCCTACACTATAAAATACTCTGGCAGGGACCTTTTGTAGTTAGACGTTTGCCTCATTTATTTTAAAAAAGGCTTTTCCTCTTGAAGATTTTCTTTTATAAAGCTTAGAGCTTCCTCCACGTGACCCTTCACTTTTACTTTTCTCCACTCTTTTACTAATTCGCCTTCTTTATTGATGATAAATGTGGAACGTTCAATACCCATATATTCTTTGCCGAAATTTTTCTTCAACTTCCACACATCGTAGAGTTCTGCTACTTCATGATCCTCGTCAACTAAAAGCATAAACGGCAACCCGTGCTTTTCAATAAACTTTTCGTGCCTTGATTGAGGGTCTGGACTTACTCCAAGAATCACCGTGTCCAGATTTGAGAAGTCTTCATGCATATCCCGGAAATCACATGCCTGCGTGGTGCATCCAGGGGTCATATCTTTCGGATAGAAATATAGTACGACATTTTTCCCTTGAAAACTTGAAAGGGTCACTGTTTCCCCTGTATTAGATAGCAACGAAAAACCAGGTGCCTTTTTGCCAACTTCTATTGTCATCTTTTAACTCCTCCTTGAACTAATACTATTTCTTTAAGCCTATCGAAAGAATGAAGAATTTTCAAGAAATGAGGTAGCATACATATACTTTCTAAATTGTCCTACACTAATAAAAAATAGTAAAAGAATGGAGGAAGTGAAATGAAGAAAGAAGAAGAACTTCATGAAGGTGCAGTAACAGAACACCAGAAAAAAATCAGCGTCAACCAGAAGTCCATAGAGACTCCCTTGAACGCTGACGCCAACTGTCCGGAACCGATATCTGAGTTATCAAACCGCTTTCTATACGAGGGGAATTAGTAAAATTTACCTCTCACGCCCATCCATATGAAGGACCACCCGTACTACAAAGGCTGCAGGCATGACAAAACCTATCAATGCTTCTGTCATGGCAATGACCCTGCCAATACCAATCGGCGTAATATCTCCATACCCAACCGTCAAAATGGTAATTGCACTAAAGTAGACAGAACGAAAGAAAATGGAAAAATAGCTGCCATTAATCAACTCGCCTCTTTCCAACAGTACAGGGTGCCCTTCAATATGGAGAACGGTATATAACAGACCAAATGAAAGCAGAAGTGTGGAGTATATCAACAGTAACAGAAGGAGTGTTTCTTTTGAAACATAAGGTATGCTTCTGCTTTCTGAAGAAAACACATGTGAAAAACTTATGAAAATAGCGATGAATATGAAGATGACGATAAATAAATAAAGCATCCTACTCCTCCAATGCGCGGACATGCCATTAGTACAATATACGCAGCGGAAGAACAGGTATGCTTTTTTTGTACAGCTTTAATTCCCTGCACCTCTATATTTGGTTACTCCGACATTCCAAACGAATACGGCCAGAATAAAGAATACCAATCCTATAAATGGAGTCATAAACGCATATCCATACCACTCTGACTTGCCAAGGAAATATGCAGACGGATAGACACCAACAAAGGCAAAAGGAAGAATCCAAGTCAAAACAAATCGAATGACATTGTTGTAGATATCCACTGGGTATCTACCATAATTCCCGATATTATACATCATTGGCATAATAGATGTTCTTGCATCTGACCAGAAACCGATACTTGCAAGTAAGACGAATATACCTGCATACACAAGCGCTCCGCCAAGCACAAAAATAATTAATAGTAGATAATCGTACCAGGCAAAAGTGAGATCTAGCAGACTTCCTGCATAGACCATGATGGCTGCACCTGTTACCACACCAAATAGAGATTCCAGTTCCATCCGCTCGAGCACCACTTGAAACAGACTGTGAATCGGCCTTGTCAGGATGCGATCCATCTCTCCTTTTACAATATACCGTTCATTAAAATCCCAAATGTTAAAAAACGCGGAAAACAGGGCAAACGGCACCAAAAAGAACCCATAAATGAAAATGATTTCTTCCCTGCTCCAACCGCTCAAAAGCTGAGTATGGCCAAAGACAACCAGGATAAACACCAGGTTTACTGCCTGAAACAACAAGTCGGAGAGGATTTCCACAACCAGATCAGCACGGTATTGAAACCGTGTTTTTATATACTGGCCAATGTATTGAAAAAACATCGAAACATAAAACATTCCTCATCCTCCTTGCACTACTAGTTGTTTTTTTGCCAAATTCCAAAGTAACTGTATCGGAATAATCAAGATGAATACCCAGACCGCCTGCATGAGCAGTGCTTGAAATACCGCATTTCCTGTTATACCCTCTGTAAAAATCATACTTGGGATATAACTGATTGCCTGAAACGGCAGGAAACTCATGACGTCTTGTGCCCATAACGGGTAAAAGCTGATGGGTAAAAGCAATCCTGAAAATAAATCAATGACGACACGCTTAGCACGAATCAACCCGTCATTATTAAATAGAAAAAACGTCATGATACCTGTAAGCAGGTTGATCTGTGTATTCACAATAAAACTGAAGATGATGGAGATGCCAAAAAGACCCCACGTGGCAAAGTTTGCCGAGAATTCCAGCGGAAAGACCAATGCCACGATGACCATCCCTGGCACAGAGAAAAACACCAGTCGGAAAATCCCTTCTCCTAGCCCTTGCATCGTTTTCATACCAAGATAGTTATACGGCCTGATTAATTCCACGGCCACCTTTCCTTCTTTTATCTCTTGGGCAATTTCTCGGTCAATATTATTAAAATAAAACGCACGGGCCATCCAAGCGACAGCGACATATGTGGTCATTTGGATGGTGGAAATGCCTTGAATATCTTCTTTTCCGCTATAGATTGCTTGCCAGAGGAAGTAGTAGGCTCCTATATTGATGCTATAAATTAGAATTCCAGAATAATAGTTTGTTCGATACGCGAGCATCATCAAAAAGCGGATGCGTATCATTTCGATATATTTATCCATGTGTCAACACCGGCTGCTTTTGGGATAAGGCATCCCCGGTAGCCACCATTCCCTTATCATAGATATTACGGATAATTTCCTCTGTAGAGATCTCTTGGATGGTGAGGTCGGTAATAGCAAATTTGCCAACTACCCTTCCAATCAGTTCAGAAATTTCCTCTTCTTCTTTAGAAACCACCGCGCTCCAAATTGTTTCTTTCCCTTCGTTTTTCCAATGAACGTCGAGATCTGGAGTCAACGGCAACAGTTGTTCTTCTGTCACATTTTGAGCAAACTGGAATCGAATTTGTTTTCCTTCCCCCCAGTTGTTACGAAGCTTTTGAAGAGAACCATCATATATGATTTTCCCTTCGTCTAACATGACCACTCGTTCGCAGAGTGCTTCAATGTCTGCCATGTCATGTGTCGTTAATAAAATGGTTGTTTTATATTTTTCGTTTATTTCTTTTAAGAACTGACGGATTTTAAGCTTCACTAGAACATCCAAGCCAATTGTCGGTTCGTCCAAGAAAAGCAATGGCGGATTGTGAATAAGCGCTGCTGCCAGTTCACATCGCATGCGCTGACCTAGTGACAACTTTCTTACTGGCTTATCGAGGAGATGACCGATATCAAGCGTTTTAATGACATGGTCCATATGCTCGTTATAATCCTCGTCTGATACTTTATATACTTTTTTCAAAAGACGGAAAGACTCTTGAACCGCGATGTCCCACCAAAGCTGGGAGCGCTGGCCGAATACCACACCAATAGAGCGGACAAACTCTTCCCTTTCTTTATGCGGGTTCATGCCATTGACGCGCACTGTCCCAGAGGTCGGGGTGAGAATTCCGGTCAGCATTTTTATGGTGGTTGACTTTCCTGCACCATTTTCCCCAATATATCCTACCATCTCCCCTTGCTTAATGGTAAAAGAAACATCGTTGACGGCTGGCACTATTTTATAATTTCTCGTAAAAAGGTCGCGAAACGCTCCCTTCAAACCAGAACGACTAGAATATGCTTTAAACTCTTTTCGGAGTGAATCTACTTCTATGACGTTATGCATCTAAGTTACTTCCTTTCTATTTATGTGCTTATTTGAAAAAAGCTCATAAAGACTAGTGTATTACATGTGAGGGGTAACACTCAAACGGGAAGCTTTGGGAATTGCTTGATTGGGGTGTATTAATAATTTTGCTGAGTTGTAACCAGGAAGATAGTAATTTTGTGATGACAGAATAAACTGCTTCCTTCCTCTTTTGGCATCGTTCCCGCTCTACGGTAACAAAGAGGCGTTTTAATGATGCCCGGAAAGAGAGAAAAAGCAGAGGAGCCGTCGTCCTAGGGAGTGTATGAAGCCCGGTGAAGGTGAAAAAGAATAGGAGCGGTCGCCATAGGTAGTGTATGACGCCCGGTGAGGGTGAAAAAGAATAGGGGCAGTCGTCATAGGGATTAATCCTTTGATCTAGTTTTAACTATCTTTACACCTTAATATGGACTTGACTCTCTGCGATGACAAAACCAACCGCTACCCTCCTCTTTTGGCGCCGTTACCGCTCTGCGATGACAAAACCAACCGCTCCCTTCCTTTTCTGACATTTTTTCCGCTCTTCCCTGAGTCCACCCTCCATTTCTCCATTACATCCCTTCCGCATTCATGATAAAATAACATATCATTTGATTTACCTTTATCAAGAGGAGGACTGGATTAATCATGAGCTTTTCTAAATCACAACAAATACACGAAGAAGCACTGCAACATATCGTCGGCGGTGTAAACAGCCCGTCACGTTCTTATAAAGCCGTTGGCGGCGGCGCACCGGTCGTAATGGAACGCGCGGAAGGTGCTTATTTCTGGGATGTTGACGGCAACAAATACATCGACTACCTGGCAGCATACGGACCAATCATCACTGGTCATGCCCATCCCCACATTACAGAAGCCATTACAAAAGCAGCACAAACCGGAGTTCTTTACGGAACACCTACTCCCCATGAAGTGAAATTCGCGAAAATGCTGAAAGAAGCGATGCCTGGAATGGACAAGGTACGTTTCGTCAACTCCGGCACAGAAGCGGTAATGACGACAATCCGTGTGGCACGGGCCTACACCGGTCGCGACAAAATCATCAAGTTTGCCGGCTGCTATCACGGTCACTCCGACCTTGTGCTTGTTGCAGCAGGATCTGGTCCGGCAACACTTGGCACACCAGATTCCGCTGGAGTACCTAAGAGCATTGCCAATGAAGTTATCACCGTTCCTTTTAACGATATCGAACCGTTCCGTGAAGCGATGGAAAAATGGGGTGACCAGATCGCCGGTGTCCTTGTGGAGCCAATCGTTGGTAACTTTGGAATCGTGGAACCTAAACCCGGCTTCCTTCAAGCCGTTAACGAAATCAGTCATGAAGCTGGCGCACTAGTTATTTATGATGAAGTTATCACAGCATTTCGCTTTATGTACGGTGGAGCACAAGATATGCTCGGTATCACACCAGACCTGACAGCGCTTGGGAAAATCATCGGCGGCGGTCTACCAATCGGAGCGTATGGGGGCCGTGCGGAGATAATGGAGAAAGTGGCGCCACTTGGACCTGCATATCAGGCAGGAACCATGGCCGGTAATCCCGCATCCATCCTATCAGGAATCGCTTGCTTGGAAGTACTCCAAAAAGAAGGAGTATACGAACACCTTGACCATATCGGCCGCCTGCTAGAAGAAGGTATCCTTAAAAGAGCAGAAAAGTACGGAATTACTATCACCATTAACCGCCTCAAGGGAGCACTTACCATCTACTTTACAGATGAAACGGTAGTTAACTATGAACAGGCAGAAAATACAGACGGCGAACAGTTTGCAAAATTCTTTAAACTGATGCTGAATCAAGGAATCAATCTTGCGCCTTCCAAATACGAAGCATGGTTTGTAACAACCGAGCATACCGAAGAAGATGTAAGAATGACACTAGATGCAGTCGAGCATGCATTCAAAGAATTAGCCAATGCATAAATATACAAGACAGCGTGTACACCAACACGCTGTCTTTTTCTACACCGAACCTTGAAAACGCTTACAAATACACACTTTTTCTCCCCTTCCACATGTATGACCTCTTCAACTTTTTGCATAAAAAATTGATTTTTATTGTTTGAAATGTTAGTATATAATTTAAAGTCTGAAAATTCCCTTATTTATTTTTCCTCACTTTTTACCTATTTATAAGAAAACCGCAGAGCTTACCTCACGCAGAACAGATAGACACTACTAACTAACTGCCTAGGTTTTTCTTATCAAACTATCAAACCACAGGAGGTGAATGGCTAGTTAGGGTCCCCACTTTAATCCCTAGTTAACAGCCAATCCATATGAAAAATTGGAGTCCAAGTACATTTAAAGATTTTCACAACGCAGAACATGATGCATGTGGTATTGTATCCGCTATAGAAAAGAAAAAAATCCCAACAAAGAAAAATATTGATGACTGTATAGATGCTCTTGTCAAAATGAACCACCGTGCAGGTTTTATTAACGGTGAAGGAGACGGTGTCGGCATTCATATCGATATCCCCCGTGCTCTATGGAAAGAAAAACTTGAGAAAATCAATCAAGACGCTTCGCTAGTAGATCGCGAAGACTTCGTTGTCGGTCATCTTTTCATCAATCACCATGTAGATGTAGACCAAGTAAAACAGGAGATTACGAGCATTTTAGAAAAAGAATCTCTTAAACTAGTTTTTGCTTCTGATACCGTTACTTCATCTGAAGCATTAGGACCGATTGCAATCATCCAAGATCCAGTGTTCTGGCAGATTGCCCTTGTTTCAGAAAAAGAAGATTGCACGCAAGCGCAGTTGTTCCAAGCTGGCATTGAAATCGAAAAAAATGATGACGTACATGTAGCGTCCCTATCGAACTACCACGCAGTATATAAAGTAATGGGTGCGGGCGATATTTTGCCAAAATTCTACCATGACCTGGCAAATCCGCTTGTAGCGTCCACGATGACACTTGGTCATAACCGATATTCTACTAATACGCTTTCAAACTTTTTTCGCGTGCAACCATTTAGCGTCCTTGGCCATAACGGTGAGATCAATACGATTGCTAAGCTCCGTGACGAGGCAACAATGATTGGCGTGCCGCTGACAAATGGTGGTAGTGATTCCCAGGATTTAAACAGAACGATTGATACCCTTATTTCTCGAGATGGCTTCACATTATTTGAAGCACTTGATATTGTTTTCCCGCCAATTGTCAATGAAATCAAAAGCTACCCTGCTCATTTACAGGACCTATACACTTATGTACGTGAAACATGGGGCCACTTTGCACAAGGTCCTGCAGGTATCATTTCTCGCAATAAAGACGAAGCAGTATTCAGCCTAGATGCCCTTGGCTTGCGTCCCGTTTGGATGCTTCAAACAGAAACTTCGTATTATTTTTCATCAGAACCAGGTATCATTCCGACAACAGAATACACAGCAGAGCCAAAGCCTTTCTCCCCTGGCGAAAAAGTTGGGATGAAATGGGATGGCGATACAATTAAAGTGTATGACTATCATGCCTATCAAGAAGAAGTCTATCAGCGCATGAACGCGAAATTTGCTATAGAAGGTTTCGCTGAACGCCTGAATGCACCAAAGCTTGATAACTATGTATCCACCGCTCCACTTGCAAAAGTGCATAACGGACATTATGCAGCATTCGGTTGGGACCGTGAGCATATCCAGTTAATCGAACAAATGGCGGAAAAAGGTGCAGAACCGATCCGTTCCCTTGGTCATGACGTGCCGCTTGCTGCCATGAATCCTGGCCGCAACAATATCGCTGATTTTATTAAAGAAAGCGTTGCAGTCGTAACGAATCCGGCAATCGACCGTGACCGTGAGACAGAACACTTTTCTACAAGAACGGTTCTTGGTGCCCGTCCTGCATTGCAAAAAGAAGACGAAGTACCAAACGGCTACACGATGGAACTTTTATCTCCACTATTAATTGAAGGCCAGGTTGGGATGGATTGCGCCGCCGAGTTGGGGCAGCCTTCTTTCGACCAAGTGGTAAACCAGTTCCAAACACAAGGCCTGACCTATTACGTAAATGCTACCTGTGGTTCGGATGAAGACATCACCTCTGCATTAGACCGTTTGAAAGCAGAAGCGGTGGAAGCCGTAAAAGACGGCAAAACTTTATTGATCATTGATGATGCCCAAGCACACAAGGACGGACAGCTTTGGTTGGATCCGCATCTTGTGACAGCAGCGATTAATGAAGAGTTGGTTCAACACCAATATCGCCGTAAATGCGCACTATTGCTTCGTTCCGGTGCCATCCGCTCCCTTCATGATGTAATGGTAGCAATCGGTCTTGGTGCAAACTCCATCAGCCCTTACCTACTATTTGGAACAGTTAGTGATGAGACAACAAAGCCAGTTTTGAACCTTTTCGGAGCACTGACAAAAGGAATGGAAAAAGTCATTTCCACCATTGGAATCCATGAAATAAGAGGATACGGTCGCTTGTTCTCGGCAATCGGCCTTCATAAAGAAGTCGAAGATGCACTTGGAATCGTCAATTTCCTTGGCTCTGACAAACTCGGCTTTAATTTTACAAAATTAAAAGAGGATGCTGCAGAACGTGCAGTGGACTTTGAAGATGACAAAGCTCGTCCAGGCAAGTCGTTCCACCTCTTCCCTCGTATTTGGAAAGCAATCGGGGACGTGGCAAAGAACGGAACATACGATGACTATCGTGAAAAACTGGATGAACAAGAAACGAAAAACCCTATTACCATTCGTCATTTAACTGACTTGAGAGTCGCCGGCAAACAACCTGCCAAAGAAAAAGTGAATATCGGGGTAGGCGCACACGACTTGCCATTCGTCATTGCTTCCATGTCCTTTGGTTCTCAAAACGAGATTGCATTTAGAGCCTATGCCGAAGCAGCAGATAAGCTGAACATGGTCAGCTTGAATGGTGAGGGCGGCGAAATCAAAGATATGCTTGGAAAATATCCAAAAACACGCGGGCAGCAAGTTGCTTCCGGACGTTTTGGTGTAAATGCCGAGCTGCTTAACTCCTCCAACCTATTAGAAATCAAGATTGGGCAAGGAGCAAAGCCTGGTGAAGGTGGACACCTACCTGGATCTAAGGTTACAGCCAAAATTGCCGAAGCACGTAACGCAACGATTGGATCGGATTTAATCTCCCCATCCAATAACCATGACATTTACTCTATTGAAGACTTGGCGCAGATGATTGCCGAGCTGAAAACAGCCAACGATCAAGCGAAAGTGGCAGTAAAAGTACCTGTTGTTCCTAATATCGGAACAATTGCAGTCGGAATCGCCAAAGCTGGTGCAGACATCATTACCATCAGTGGTTTTGACGGCGGTACAGGGGCAGCTAGAATTCATGCCCTTCAATATGTAGGCTTACCGGTTGAGATTGGTGTGAAAGCTGCGCACAACGCGTTAATTGAATCCGGTCTTCGCAACAAAGTGGAAATCTGGGCGGACGGCGGAATCAAGAGTGCATTAGACTGCATGAAGGTTATGCTTTTAGGCGCGAACCGAATTGGTTTCGGAACTCTCTCCATGATTGCCATCGGTTGTACAACATGCCGCGGCTGTCACTTAGATACTTGTCACGTTGGAATTGCAACGCAGATTGAATCCGAAGCACAAGCAAAAGATCACGGTCTTCGTCGTTTTGTTCCTAGACAATCAGATCTTGCCGTACAAGGATTAATGAATTTGTTCACTGCTTTTGGTGACGAGCTGAAAGCACTGACTGCTTCCTTAGGCTTTGAAAACTTACAAGAAATTGTTGGCCGCTCAGATCTTCTCGAGCAGACGCGCGGCTTGGAATCATTAGATCTTTCCAACTTGCTTCATACATTAGACGTGCCTCAGCTTGCACAAAAAGAAGTAGCAGCAAGCATGGAAAAAGAAAAGCTACTTGTTGCAGCTGGTGCGGAATATTTGGATTACCAAGAAAGCGACCTGCATGAATCCCGTCAATTTGATGCGGTTACAGCAGAACAACGTGTCCTTGGAAGCCGTGTATCCTGCCACCGTGTACGCGGTCGCTTGGATGGCTCTTATCTAGAGCTTCCTGAAGTAGAACTGCGCTACAACAAAGGCTCCATCCCTGGTAATGGACTTGGTGCTTATAACTCCACCGGTATCAACATCAAGGTTGAGGGTGGCGCACAGGACGGCATCGGAAAAACCGCATTCGGCGGAAGCATCTTTGTCTTCAAATATAAAGGAAAAGACGGCAAGTTCTACAACGGTTCTGTTGGAAAAGGCTTTGGCTACGGCGCACAAAAAGGCGCGCTTGTTGTGCAAGGAAACGCCGACGCCCGTGCAGGTATCCGTCTTTCCGGAGCAGACATGATCATCGGCGGGAAAGTTACCACTCCTATCCCTGCTGTTGAACATGGAAATCTTGGAGTCAACGCCAATATTAAAGGCTTTGCATTTGAGTACATGACAAACGGACGCGGCCTTGTCTTTGGTGACCCTGGACCATGGATCTGCGCAGGGATGACAGGTGGTGCCGTCTACCTTCGTCACCAGCCGGAAATGGGCTTAACAAAAGAAGCACTTCAACGCCGTATCGCAAAAGGCGCAAAAGTGAACATCGAACCACTGAATGCAGCTGGTTTGAAGGATGTTGTGGAGTTACTATCCATCTATCATCAATCACTGTTAGATCAACACCAACTAGAAGAGGCGGCAGAAATCAAGCAAATGCTCGACAATCCGGCAGACTTCTTCCTGCAAGTCATCCCTGTTAAAGAACAGGCAGACCCAGCTGTATCTACAGAATGATTTATTGCTTCAATCGGCTCGCAAACTTCAATTTGCGGGCTTTTTTCTGTCATATTTCCGCTTGCGCTACTTAAGGAAACGGTGTATAGTACAATATCGAATAACATGAATACCACACTTCCGACATATACTATTAAGTGTTTAACTTTCGAAATTATAGGCTATTAAAATCGGAAAGACAAGAAAGGACTTATTTTAAAATGAAACTTGGTGCCCGTATAGTCAAGACCGGTATCGCAATTACCCTTGCTTTGTTTGTGGCACAGTGGCTTAACGTCCCCACGCCATTCTTTGCAGGAATCGCCGCGATCTTTGCTATCCAACCATCCATCTATAAATCGTATCAATCCATTATTGAGCACGTTCAGGCAAACCTGATTGGGGCAATCTTAGCCATCATCTTCTCTTTATTATTCGGACATGACCCGTTCATCATTGGTTTGACCGCCATCTTTGTCATTGGCATTAACTTAAAGTTGAAAATTGAAAACACTATCCCACTTGCACTAGTGACCGTTATCGCGATCATGGAAAGTCCAGGGGAGAACTTTTTTGAGTTTGCGCTCGTACGTTTCTCGACCGTCATGATCGGTATCCTTTGTGCATTTCTAGTCAACCTGATCTTCCTACCACCAAAATATGAAACAAGGCTTTATTACAAGGTTAAATTAACAACAGAAGACATTATAAAATGGATTCGAATCAATATGCGTCACGGTACGGAACATCATCTCTTGAAAACAGATATTGAAATGCTTCATCAACGAGTTCTGAAGCTTGAGCAACTTTTCATGCTGTATAAGGAAGAGCGGACATACTTCCCTACATTGAAAAATTCAAGCTCAAAAGCACGTAAGCTTGTAATTTTCAGACAGCTGATTGTTACAAGTAACCGGGCTTTGTATACTTTAAAAATGCTTCACCGGTTAGAAAACGAACTGCACCACATGCCGGTAGAATACCAGCATTACATTAAAGCAGAATTAGATCACTTGGTTAATTTGCACGAGCAGATTTTGTTAAAATTCGTAGGCAAAATAAAACAGCACAACACTTCAGAAATGTATGAAGAAGAACGCTTTAATAAGCAACAATTCATTGACGAATTCATGGTCCATAAAGACAACTGGTGTGAATACGAAGGTGACGTCGAGGTCTGGTACCACCTGTTCCCGCTCGTTTCTAAGATCATTGATTATAGCGACCAATTGGAGCATTTAGATAAGTTGATCGATAGCTTCCAAAAGTACCATGTGGATGATAATGAGTTTGAAATTGGAGCAAATGAAGAAGAATAGGACACTTTCCTGCTTTTTTAAAAGGCAGGGAGGTGTTTTTTTGTGGGGAAAATTGCTTAAATGTAGAAGTTAATCCGGGAAATGTAGAAGTTCGGCTCTAAACAGTAGAACACTACTCTAAAATGGTAGAAGTTCTCCACTAAATGGTAGAACATCTAACTACCACTAACATCCACATGCATTTTCATAAAAAAAACAACCTCCAGCAAAGAAACTTTCCTCCGCTAAAGGTTGGCTCACGAAAAATCAACTTATTTCCTGTATCGTAAACAAATTATAATAGTGACCTTTTTTCCTCATTAATTCCTCATGAGGACCTACTTCCACTATCTCACCGTGCTCAAGCAACACAATGCGGCTAGCATGCGTAATCGTTGATAGACGGTGAGCGACGACAAAGGTTGTCCGATTGGCCGCCAATCGTTCAAGCGACTCCTGAATCAAATGTTCGCTCTCAAGATCAAGTGCAGATGTTGCTTCATCCATTACAAGGATTGGCGGGTTCTTCAAGAATACACGGGCGATGGCCACACGCTGTTTCTGGCCACCAGATAGCTTCACACCGCGCTCTCCCACTTTCGTCTCGTAGCCATCAGGCAAGCTTGAGATAAAATCATGAGCATTGGCCGCTTTGGCCGCTTCGATAATTTCATCCATTGTTGCATCCGGTTTTCCAAGGGCAATATTTTCGCGTACGGTATCACTGAACAAAATGCTGTCCTGCAGTACAATTCCAATTTGTTTCCGTAACGACTGAACGGTAACATCTCGGATGTCCACTCCATCGAGCTTAATTTTACCTTCTGTTACATCATAGAATCGTGGCAACAAGCTTACTAAGGTCGATTTGCCGCCACCGCTCATCCCAACTAGGGCAATGGTTTCTCCCTCCCGTACCTCCAACGACAATTTTTTCAAAACATACTCTTCGTTTTCTTCATATTTAAAAGATACATCTTCAAAGCTTACTTCACCGCGTGCGGTCTTACATTCCACGGCATTGGGCTTATCCGTAATGTCATATTTCTCATCTACAAATTCAAACACCCGGTCCATGGATGCAATAGATTGTGTCAACGTTGTAGAAGAGTTAATCAATCGGCGCAACGGATTGTAAAGGCGGTCAATATATGCTACAAACATAACCATTTCCCCTACCGTCAGTCCCTGATTAATAACCTGATAACCCGCGTACCCAATTACTAAAAGCGGCGCGATATCCGTAATCGTATTTACCACTGCAAAAGTCTTCGCGTTCCAGCTTGTATGATCCAATGCTTTTTGCAAAAAATTTGTGTTCTGCTTTTTAAATTGCTCCTGCTCGTAGTCCTCAATCGCCATACTCTGGATAACTGGCATTCCTTGTACCCGTTCATGTAAGTGCCCTTGTACCTCCGCAAGCGCCTGTGAACGCACCCTTGTCAGGTGACGCAGACGACTGTAAAAGTATTTAATCGAAAATCCATAAAATGGGAACAACATGATAGACACAAGAGTCAACGTGATATCGACTTGGAACATAATGATGATTACAATTAAAATGGTCGCAAGGTCAAGCCAAAAGTTCATCAAACCAGTGATAACAAAATTCTTGGTCTGTTCCACGTCATGAATGACTCTTGAAATAACTTCCCCTGCCCGGTTGTTGGCATAAAAACGCAAGCTTAGCCTTTGAATATGATCGAACAACTTGTCCCTTAAATCATATAGGACCTTGCTGCCTGTCCATTGTGCAAAATATTGTCTGTAGTATTCGATTGGCGGCCTTAACACCAAGAAGGTAATAAAGATTGCGCCCATGATCATGAGCAGCTCGTTCGTTTTTTCCTCTGCTGAGCGGCCGTCTACAAGCAATATGTCATCGACTACGTATTTCAATAATAAAGGAATTAATAATGGCAACCCAAATTTCAGCATTCCTATAAGTATGGTACCGACAATTTGCCACCGATACGGTTTCACAAATTGCATGTACCGTTTTATACTATCCAATTGACTTCCTCCCAAATGATGCCTGCTATCTTCTCTTTTTAGCTTCCGCTTTTAAATTTGAAACATGTATGTTTCTTATAAACCCCGCTGTTGATCTCCGCAAATGGCTTCGCTTTCCTAGGGTTGGTGCTTAAGCCTCCTCACAACGCTTAGAGGCCACTGAAAAAGACTGTTATTTTAGGATTTCACTAATCACCGCTGTTGATCTCCGCAAATGGCTTCGCTTTCCTAGGGGCACTGCTGGAGCCTCCTCGGCTACGCCTGCGGGGTCTCCACCTAGTGCTATCTCCCTCAGGAGTCTTCGCCATTTGCTACAATCACCAGCTTGGAAACATAAAAAAAATTACGTTATCAGTTATTCAGTGGCTTCCAACGCTTCAGGGTCTCAAGCTACCACTACCTCCCTCAGGAGTCTTCGCACTGTGCTCCAATCAGCAGCTTGGAAACACTCATTAACAAGCCATAAAACAAAAAAGGCCTGGCATATCAAGTTACCAGTTGCCTTTTGCATGACACTATCCTCGGTATGTGAGGTAGCGTTCGTACCACAAATCAATAAAGTCCGGAGCAAACGGACCTTTCCGCTGCCTGATCCACGAAATTAACGTTTGAACATTACTCTTTAAGATTTTATCGATTACTTCTGGGTAGTTCATCTCTTTACGGTGTTTTTCGTACTCATCTTCATCAAGCAAGATAAACGTCATATCAGGGAACACTTTTATATCTAGGTCATAATCTATGTATTTCAACGCTTCATCATCTGCTATAAATGGTGAACTGATATTGCAATAATAGTACACTCCATCTTCTCTGATCATGCCGATGATATTGAACCAATGCTTACCATGAAAATAACAAATTGCTGGTTCTCTTGTGACCCAGGTTCTACCGTCCGACTCTGTCACAATGGTTTTGTCGTTTCCACCAATAACAAGGTTTTGCGTCCCCTTAAGCACAGTCGTTTCATCCCACACTCTGTGAATGTGACCGTTGTGCTTATAGCTATGTATTTGTATTGTTTCACCTTCTTTGGGACAACCCATTCCTCTTCCCCTTCTTTCTATTTTATGCCCGCACTTCTCAGCTAAAAGCAAACCATTTTCTACTATTATAACGGTTCCCGTGAGATTTTAAAACAAAAGAGCCATCTTTATGAAAAGAAGATAGCTCCACCACTCTAAATATACTCTGATTTAAACTGAATTTATTCGATTAGAAAGACTCCTGCAAGTGAAAAGATTTAATTGCCTCTTCTGTTTGCGTTTCAAAAATGGATTGAATTTCTGCTAATTCCTCTTTCATCTTCGCTATGTCTTCTTTTAATTTTCTTAGCTTTGCAGCTTCTTCCTGTAATTTCTCGAGCTGTTCTATCACCTTTTCATTCTGCTCAATCTCACCCTGAAGTAACAATAATCTATCCATCGTCTTCAACTGCTCCGCCACCGCTACATCAAACCTATCCACCACAAAATCCTCCTCCTTACCAAATACCATATCCTCTACTCATAACATTCTTCCCCCACCTCCCAATCCCTTTGACTACATATGTTGAGCAAAGGGAAGTTTTGTCGAGGAATTTTTTAAACAACGAAGAAGCACTCCCTATCGGTTTGATAAGGAGTGCTTCGTGTTATTGCTTAATTATTGTTGTTGTTGGTTTTGTTGGTTCTTTTTCGCTGCTGCTTGAGCGTTTTGTTGTTTCACGTGTTGCGCGCTAGTTTCGCTCGCATACTCAGCACCATATTGTTGTTGGTTTTGTTGAGCATTTTGTTGTTTAACGTGTTGAATGCTTGTACCAGAAGCTGTTTTAGCTTGGTTTGGTTGGTTGTTGTTTGCCATTGTTTATCACCTCCACGAAATTTAAGATAACCATTTCGAAAGGAAACTATGACAAAAAAGTTGAAAAATATTTTCTTTATATTTTAGACGAGTAAAGACCTGCCACCATCTACGATAATTGTTTGTCCTCGAATCATGCTCGCCTTTTCAGATAATAAGAATAACACTGTATTTACAAGATCATCTGGTTCCACCATACGTCCAGCAGGTGTATTATTCTTTGCATCCTCAAGCAGCTCTTCTCTATTTGGGAAGTGCTTCAACGCATCCGTATCCACTGCCCCACCTGATACTGCATTCACCACAATATTCATATCTGCAAGTTCAACTGCCAGATAACGAGTCAACGCTTCAATGGCAGCCTTTGAAACTCCAACGGTCGTGTAATTTTTCAAATAGCGGATGGAGCCTAAAGAGCTGATGCTGACAATCTTACCTCCGCCCACTTTCTCCATTCTTTTTGCAGCTTCCTGTGCTAAAAACAGCAATGCTTTTGAGTTGATATTCATTGTCCAATCCCAATGAGACTCCTCTAGTTCCATGACATGGCGGAGTACACCTGATGCGGCGTTACTCACCAATAAATCAAGGCGTCCAAACTCTTCGTCAATTTTCACAAACATCTCTTTAATCTTTTCCGGCTGTCCGACATTGGCTTTCACAGTCAGTGCCTTTACACCTAGCGCCTCGATTTCGGCGGCTGTTTCTTGTGCAGCTGATTTACTGCGATTATAGTTGATGACAATGTTATAGCCGTCTTTAGCCAATTCTAATGCAATTTTCTTTCCAATACCACGGCTGCTTCCCGTTACTAATGCCACTTTGTTAGTCATTTTCTCTACTCCTTTATGTATGGTAACTATATATAATATCTTTCAGTATAAGCCTTATTGATTCATCAAACAATAACAGCATAAACATTGCCATAAAGGAGGCAGAAGCTATGTACGTTGGACGGGATATGACCGAACTATCGATGCATTCAAAAAAAGAATGGAAAGACAGCGAACTGGCTTACTTTCACCATTCCTTGCAACAAATGGTCCCATATTTAAATGCAGAAGGTCAGAGCATTCACATGGAGATTGTGAAGGAAATCGAAGCACGTGGCGGATTTAAACGTCACGAAGCAGATTGGACACATGGAACCCGAATAAGTTATGACTGAACATGCAAAAGGATCAACCGAAAAAGGTTGATCCTCCATTTTTCATTCTACAGTTTTAAGATATTCTTTCCACATGTTCTGATGTGAAACAGGAAAAGCATACTCCTTCATTTCTTCTGCAGTAACAGCAACAATATCACTACCCACAGGAAGCTCTCCTTCCCAGCTTCCAACGTAAACATTTACATCCCATACTAAATGAGAGAAGACGTGTTTAATATCGCATACATACTCGCCAGAAGTTACATTCATATCATATTCCGTTTTCATCATTTGCTGTAACTGCTGCTTCGCCGTTCCAAGCTCATCAACTTTCACGAAATTAGGGAACTCCCACAGGTTTGCCAACAATCCTTCGCTTGGCCTCTTATGAATTAAAAATCGTCCGTCATTATCTTTGAGAATTCCTGCAACAAGTGCGACCTGCTTCGTTGATTTCTTTTTTGTTTTTACAGGAAGCTCCCGTTGAACTCCCTCTGCAAAAGCACGGCAATGTTCGCGAACCGGGCATAACAAACAAGATGGTGAAGTTGGTGTGCAGACCATTGCACCAAGTTCCATCAACCCTTGATTAAAAAAGGACGGGTTCTCTTTTGAAATGAGATCCCGAATGACTTCCTCAAAAATTTTCCGGGTTTTAGGCTTGGCAATATCATCTTTAATCAACAGTATCCTAGATAGTACTCTCATGACATTACCGTCCACGGCAGGTTCAGGAACACCATAAGCAATACTAAGAATCGCTCCCGTTGTGTACGGGCCCACTCCTTTTAATGTGGAGATTTCCTTAGGCGTATCAGGAACAATGCCCCCGTAGCTTTCATGGACCTCCCTAACCGCGCTTTGCAGATTTCTTGCACGAGAGTAGTAACCAAGACCTTCCCAAGCCTTTAACACCTTGTCCTCTTGTGCTTCAGCCAAGCTTTGGATGTTTGGGAATTGTTCAATAAAGGAATTAAAATAAGGGATAACTGTGTCCACTTTCGTCTGCTGGAGCATGATCTCTGACACCCAGACTTTGTAGGGATCTTGATCCTTACGCCATGGCAAATCTCGTTGCTCCCGTTCAAACCAAGTAATTAAATCATTTTGAAAACCATATATATCAAAGTCATCTAGTCGTTCGTGATGGGTACTTTCTTTTTTCAAAATAAACCTCCATTTTTTAGCTAGAAATTTTCAAGCCTATATATTCAACCGTTCCTGCTTCTGTATCAATATATTGGGAAAGTTCATGAAAAACGTTGCTCTGATTAGAACCTCGCAATGCTTTCATGGCAAAATAATGCGATTCAGTTGGAAGTAAAAAAGATTCCCGATAATAAGCCGCTCCTTTTTCAGAACCAGCTTTTGTCCAATGATACTCATTTGCTCCCATTTGGTTCATTGCTTGCAGAACGCGCTGCATCGTTGCTTCATATTGAAGTGTCACTGTTTCCTTTATAGGATATTGAATGAAAATATGCAACTGTTTTGTTATCATGTTTGAAAACACCCCTTTTGCATCAGACTAAATAAAAATTAGATTGAGCAAGTTTTTTTAACCAGCCGGAAAGGAGGCCTACCATTGGATACTGGAACACATGTTGTTATGGGTATAGCGATTGGATCCATGGCTACCATTGATCCATTTGTAGCAAGTAGCCCTGAAACAGCAACAGCCATCATGATGGGAGCAGTAATTGGTTCACAGGCTCCGGACACGGATACCATCTTGAAATTCAAAAATAATGCGACATATATAAGAAATCACCGTGGAATTACTCATTCCATTCCAGCAGTGTGCCTCTGGCCGCTACTTATAGCACCGGCTATCTATTTGTTTATACCAGAAGCTAATTTTCTTTACTTATGGATTTGGACATTTATAGCGGTAATCCTTCATGTTTTTGTCGACATTTTCAACGCTTATGGGACACAGGCGCTCCGTCCTTTTACAAAAAGATGGGTGGCACTCGGGATTATTAATACCTTTGACCCCGTAATATTCGGCTTTCATATTGCCGGCCTGGTCCTCTGGGGAGTTGGATTTCACCCAGGCTACACATTCCTGGCGATATACGGCATTTTAATTGCCTATTATGTGTTGAGATATCGAATGCAGCAAAAAGTGTTGCAACAAGTGCGTGAAATCATTCCAAGTGTTAAACAGACCCTCATTTCACCGACACTATATTGGAACCAATGGCATCTAGCCATTACTACTAAAGATAATTTTTACGTCGCAAGGGCAGTCAAGTATCAAATCTTCATTCACGATACGTTTGAAAAAGTACCACTTCCAGAAAACGCCATTATTGAAGCGGCAAAATTCGACGACAATGTTTCCGCATTTCTTTCTTTCTCTCCTGTATACCGGTGGGAGATGGAAGAATACGATGACCATTATGAGGTCCGTTTCATCGACCTTAGATACCGAAGCAAAGATTATTATCCTTTTGTAGCCATTGTACAGCTTGATCATAATCTGAATATTATCAGCTCGTATACAGGATGGATTTTCAGCGAAGAAAAGTTACGAACAAAACTAGAGATCATTCCAAATATAGACTAAACCGCTCGCCCAAACGATGGGCGAGCGGTCTGTTAGTGTGTCAGATGATCATCAGAATTCAATAAATGCTTGTACTTGGGATTATTCGAAAAAAACTCATGAAGGCGATCTCCATGCCTGTCAATGATTTGCATGACCATTCTCTCTGTCATATCCTTACCCTTATATTCATACCCTGCCTTAGCATAGGAACTCTCAAAATCCTCCCATAAAAGCTCTACCCAAGTTCTCGCCTTATCATAAGGTAAGGCAGCATTCTTTTCCATCAGACGTTCAGCCAGACGTTCAAAATATTGTTCCATAAAAAACACTCCGTTTTAGTTTTGGTTTAATTTCACTATGCTTATCATTACATATAATCACTTCTAAAATCCAATATTAAAGATAGATGTTAGGCAACTCAGCCAAGCATCCACTTACCGAGGAGGCGAGTCGCATGAGGAACAAAGCGAGAAACTTTCCAAACCCTAACGACAACAAGTTCGAAGGGGAAGGTCGTGCAAAGTCTGAATATGCTTCAAAGCGTGCTAATGGAACGATTAATACGCATCCACAGGAGCGCATGCGTGCTTCCGGTGCCAGAGAAGAAGATACATTCTAAACTTTGTGGATACGGCTTTTTCATGTTTTTAGCTCTGGCTAGGAACTTCGAAGCTACCCTAACTAATAGGAGGTTGTTATCATGGCAAAACAAAATCACAAGCCATCACGCAGTAATCCTTTTACGTTAAATGACCACCCGTTTCCGCAGCCGAATGCACATTCTAAGCACTCGTTCCGTCAAGTAAACGGTGAGACGCAACAAGCTCAGAATATCCAGATCTTAGAAGTGCAAACAAGAAAAAGATCTTAAAGCTTGCAAAAAAGCAAAGAGGCCTTATGCTTCTTTGCTTTTTTCGTTCATGAGCATGGATATTGGCAATCCTTCTTCTTCTTTGCTAGTAGTATCGCCGTGCATTCTATGTCCCCATGCAAACACTCCATTCATATAGGTAACTTTAAAATGAACACCGGGATCGCCTTCTATTTCATAGACATCTCCTGGTTTGAAGTCCTCCGGATCTAACATATAAGCTTTTGCCATCGTAATCTTGCGTTCCAATACTGCAAACTCATTTACAATACCGAGTTGTTCCGCCTTTCGCGCCTTTTCTTTTAACATGGCAACTTCCTGATGCAATTCATGAGGTGTCATCTGACTGTAGCGTTTTTCCTGTTCCACTTGCTTTCCCCCTAAAAAATCTATATAAAATAAGAATAGCACGATTCTGACATTACAAAAAGCTATTATGAAAAGGTGATTTGCATGCAAACAATACTGATCACAGGTGCAGGTACTGGCCTAGGCAAGGAATTGGCACTATGCTATGCGAAAAAAGGTTACACGATTATATTGACTGGCAGAAGGTTAGGTCCCTTGGAAGCTGTAAAAGAAGAAATTGTATCTTTAGGAGCACTGGCCTTCGCTTATCAGATGGATATTAGCAGTTTAGAAAATGTTAAACAGACGGTTAGCAAGATTACCTTGGAACATACTGTCGACTACTTATTGAACAATGCTGGTGCAGGCTGCTTTGGTCCGTTAACAAATTTAGATTATGGAGAGATTGAAACAACCATCCAGACCAATGTACTTGGGACCATTTTTTTGACGAAAGAATTACTTCCTCATTTGTTAAAGCACGAAAATAGCAAGATCATGAACATCATCTCCACTGCCGGTCAAAAAGGGAAAGTGAATGAAAGCGTCTATGTTGCAAGTAAATTTGCTGTCCGCGGTTTTACCGAAAGCCTGCAAAAAGAACTAGAAGGAAAAGTGCATGTGATTGCAACCTATATGGGCGGCATAGACACTCCTTTTTGGGATGAAACTGATCATATTAAGGACAAGGCTAGGTTGAAATCTCCTAGAGAAGTAGCTGAGATGATTGTTGCTCAGGATAATCAGTTGGAGATACAGATATGACTAAAAAGCAGCCGCTAGGAACGAAGTCTGTCCCAAGCGGCTGCTTTATTATTGAGTAGTAACTTCTACCTCTAAAGTTAATTGTTCTACCACTTTGAATAGAACTTCTACATTTCCCGGGTTTTCTTCTACATTTTCCGAGTAAACTTGTACACTTAAGTAAGAGTGTTCTACCATTTTGCTGTTTTTACCCTTTGATTAAAGTTAATTCCCCTCATGCTCCTCCAGCCACCGGTCAATAAGATCCATCCCGAATCCTTTTCTATACAAGGCGCCCTTCATTTTCATCTTATAATCGTATCCCTCAAGCCCTGCGTACTTTCGGTGGTATTTTTCTGCCTGTTTTGTGATTGCTTCCCACTCTTCTGATGTATCTTCCTCAAGTTCCGCCTCTTCCAAAGCTATTTGGATGACGGAATAAGCATATCCCTTCCTCACTAAAGCTTGCTCCACTTTTTGAATCATGATTTTAAAAGAGTCTTTTTTATATTTGGGTGCATACTTCAACACAAGCTTTACCGCATGCTCAAGCTCTGTCTCCTGGCTATACTCCGCTTCAAGAACCTCCACAATAATATCCTTGCTTACACCCTTTTCAAGCAATTCCTGTTCAATAATTCCTCGGCCTTTCAAGGTAGTGTTCACCTGAGTCCTTACAAATGCATTTGCAAATTCCCTGTCATTTAAATAGCCCTGCTCCCTAAGCTTCACGATAATCTCTTTACTAATAAACGGTTCATATTCTTTTTCTTTTAGGTAATCCTCTATTTCTTTTTCCGTTCTCATTCGAAAAGAAAGATAGTGGACCGCAGCATTATATGCTTTATTAATTTGATCGCTGTATAGGATTTCTTCTATATCCAGCTCATCTAGTTCCTTACCTTTTACTAGCTGGAACCTCAATAGCGTCGCTTCGTATACAGCAAACGCGTACTCTTCATCCAAGAAAATGTTGAATCTTTCCTTGTTTTTTTGCTGTACCGATATTTTTGTTATTTTACCCATTTTTGCTCTCACTCCGTTTCATAGCACATTGCACCGTATTAAATAAAGGATAATTAGGGAAAAGAACTAATATAGTATGTAAGATATTCTCTATGGAGGGTGATATAGATGAAGATTGCCATTGCAGGCGGTACGGGGCTTGTTGGTCAAGCACTGACAGACCATTTAATTGATAAAGGACATTCCATCTTTATTTTAACGCGAAACACTTCGAATAAAAAGGAAAAAGCAAATGTCACCTATGTAGAGTGGCTAAAAGAATCTTCCACTCCGGAAACAAGTTTAGTTGGCATGGATGCTTTTGTAAATCTAGCCGGCGAGTCCATTAACAGCGGTCGCTGGACAGAAGAACAGAAAAAGAAAATAGTGAAGAGTCGAATTTCTTCCACGAAAGAAATAAATAGAATTATCGGCTCATTGGAAAATAAACCGGAAGTATTGGTGAACGCAAGTGCCATCGGCTTTTACGGAACTTCAGAAACGCATACATTTACCGAAGGCGACACGACGCCTGGATCTGATTTCCTAGCTTCGACCGTCTATGCTTGGGAAAAGGAAGCAGAGCAAGTAAAGACAGAAGGGATCCGTACGGTACTTACACGTTTCGGGATTATTTTAGATAAAGAAGAAGGTGCACTACCTAGGATGATGCTTCCTTACAAAATGTTCGTTGGTGGAAAAATTGGCTCAGGTGATCAGTGGATGTCATGGGTGCATATTAAAGATGTTGTTGGCGCTATTGCTTTTAGCTTGGAAAATAAAGTGGTAGAAGGGCCAGTGAATGTAGTCGCACCACATCCAAAACAAATGAAAGATTTCGGTAAAACACTTGGAAAAGTTATGGGCCGCCCACACTGGTTTCCTACACCAGGTTTTGCTCTCAAGGTGGCGCTTGGAGAAATGAGTGTGCTCGTACTGGAGGGTCAAAAGGTGCTGCCGATAGTATTAGAAGATAAAGGCTATAATTTTTTATTTTCCCATCTTGATGACGCTCTGTCCGACATATTACAATCAAAGTAATGACAGAAAATTAGGAGTCTTCTATGGGTATAGTAATGTTTCGAAACGCAACGGTATATCCCGTTACATCAGCTCCGATATATAATGCGGATGTGATAACCGAAAATGGAAAAATTAAGACGATTGGTAAAGGATTAGCCGTACCCGAAAACGGGAAAGTGATAGAATGTAACGAAAAATATTTATTCCCTGGATTTATCGATGTGCACACCCACCTTGGCTTATATGATGAAGGGACTGGTTGGGCAGGCAATGATGCCAATGAGACAGTTGAACCACTAACTCCCCATATCCGTGCACTAGACGGGGTTCACCCTTTTGACCCTGGATTCCAGGATGCCATTCAGTATGGAATCACGACTGTTCACGTTATGCCTGGAAGTGCCAATGTTATTGGTGGAACCACGTCAGTAATCAAAACACATGGTGTGAACATCTCCAAAATGATAGTACAAGAAACTGCTGGGTTGAAGGTCGCTTTTGGTGAAAACCCTAAACGAATTCACAGCCAGGGAAATAAGGATTCCATTACCCGAATGGGCATTATGGGGATGCTTCGCGAAGCCTTTTATCAGGCAAAATATTACGACAACCCCGAAAATCTGCGTGTAAAGCCCATTATCATGGCTCTTGAGCAAAAGATTCCAGTTCGCATCCACGCTCACAGGGCAGATGATATCATGTCAGGTGTCCGTTTTGCAGAAGAATTTAATTTGCGATTTACCATCGAGCATTGTACAGAAGGACATCTGATTGCAAATGAATTGCGTGGCCGAAACATGAAAGTCTGTGTTGGTCCAACGATGACGAGGAGATCAAAGATTGAATTGAAAAACAAAAACTGGAAAACCTATCAGGCATTAGCAGAAGCAGGCGTGGAAGTATCCATCACAACAGACCATCCTTATACCCCTGTCCAATACTTAAATATGTGTGCGGCTTTGGCAGTGAGGGAAGGCTTAGATGAACAAAAAGCACTAGAAGGAATAACTATAACAGCGGCTAAAAACCTTAGTGTTTCTGACCGAGTTGGGAGTATAGAAACTGGGAAAGATGCCGACTTGGTACTATGGTCTCATCACCCGTTTCAATTCCTTGCAAAGCCAGTCATAACAATGGTTGAAGGTGAAATAATTTACCAAAAAAATTAACAAAAAAGTTGTTTCTTTTTTAAATAAAATCGAGTATGATACGTAGGTAAACAAAATTAAATCAACTAACAAATGTGTTTAAATGTTAGGGAAGGCAAATGGTGCGCCACCAGTTATACTGGTTCTAGTGGGTTCGATTCCCACCCCGAAATTTTTTGTAATTTAAAAAATTTCGAGGGTGGGCCAGTCTTCACGTGAACGTGACAGTTCTGCCCTCAATTGGAGGGTTAGACATGCTCAAAAAACGTGATTTCCAAGAATCTCAAACTCTTTATGAGTTAATGGTGCACCCTGAAGTCTTCCCTTTTGTGCGTCATAAAGCGTATTCCTACGATGAGTTTCTTTTCCTTACAAAACAGACCATCGAAGCGGAAGAACGCGGAGAATTGATTTCACGTACCATTCTTGATGAGTGGGGCACTCCAATTGGAACAATCAATCTCTTCGATGTGCAAGACGGAGCTGGATTTCTAGGCACTTGGCTCGGCAAACCATACCATGGCAAAGGCTACAACCAGCCTGCCAAGGACCAGTTCTTCGAGGAACTGTTTTACGAACTCGACATTAAATCCATTTTCATGCGCATCCGCAAAGTAAATGTCCGTTCTACAAAAGCAGCGGAGAAATTACCTTATGTCGTTCTGGCAAATGAAACACGCAAAAGTCTGCTGGATGAAATCAACGGCGGTGAAGATATTTACAATCTTTATGAGATCTCCCGCGACCAATATACTCTATACAAACTTCGCACCGGACACGAAGTGCTGCACGAAGAGCATCAGTTGAAGGAAGCATAATAAATTTTACGCCTGCCCATTGTTTTGGGGGAGGCGTTTTTTAGTATATTTTCCCACTTATTAGCTAACACTGGTGATATGCAGATATTAAGGAGGGATTCTTGATGAGTGACAAGAAACGTCGTGAAAAAGTAAAGACAACATTAAGCAAAACACAGGCAGTTACATACTCTCGTGAGTTTAAGATGGCCGATCGAGTTGGCGGATTTACGGAGAGACGCAGATAGGCCTATTTAGAAAATATGATAGACTGTGAACGTGCCTTCATTCAACATGCATCTGGATGAAGGCTCGTTTTTTATTGTTTTACCTAATCGGGCGATTTTAGATGCTTTTCGGGCGACTTTTCAAATTTACGGGCGATTCGTAAAATTGTAAAAATCCCACATCCTAAAAAACTTCAACCTTCCTCCCGAACCATGACCTCTTCTTCTCCAACATCTCCCTCACATCACCGCCCTCTTCTCAGGTTAACCTATTTAAGAAGACATAAAGGACCAACATGCATATGTTCCTTATGTCTATCGCATATTCTTAGGAGGGTTTCGAATGGGACGTTCACGCGGACATCAATCAGGTGGCAAGAACAAATCATCACTTCCACAAGTACCTAAGAACATGAAAAAAGCTACACAAGATGCAGAATTCGCGAACGAGCAACATGCGGACAATGAGATCCTAGAAGCACAAGCTCGCGCATCAGCAGCTGGAATTAAACGGAACAGTAAAAAAGACACCTTTAGATAGTTCCACAATTTTGCCGGGTTTGATCCAAAAGGTCATGCCCGGTTTTTTTAATTTATATTAATATAAATTAATCGCTAAATTGCGAATAATTTTATGTGGATAAATTTTCAGAATGTTGTTGATAATGTGGATAACTGTGTGTATATCCCGTCTATCAAGGAAATCGACTGTGCACAACTGAAAATAAACATGACTTTAGAACCATAAAACATCAAGAAATACATTACCCAATACCTATATTACAATAATTCTAATCTTTTCCAACCTAATCACATTAGATTGATATCAACTACTCCAACGATTAAAATAAAGATACTATAATAAAGCGAGGTGTGGCAGATAATGAGTAACTATATGATTGGATTGGATATTGGCACCTCCACAACCAGATCTGTCATTTTCAATAGAAATGGAGAGGTGATCTCTGAGTCAGAACATGCCTATTCTACCTACCGTCCAAAACCTAGTTATTCCGAACAAAATCCTATGGAGATAGAGAGTGCTGCACGTCTGGCCATCTCCACTTCTATTAGCAAATTAAAAATCGCACCTCAAGATATTATTGGACTAAGTATTTCTGCTCCTATGCATAGTTTGATCTGTATCAATGATAATAACGAACCAATTTCCCCCTTGATAACTTGGGCTGACGGCAGAAGCTATCCACAGGCTGCCATTATGAAGGAATCTTACGGCCAAGACCTATATGAGCAAACTGGAACACCTATTCATCCCATGTCACCTTTTGTGAAGCTTGTTTGGATGAAAGAGAATCAATATACACCGTATTATGATGCAACTCGCTTTGTTTCTATAAAAGAATATATTTTATATAAATGGTGCAATACGTGGCAAGTAGATTTTTCTATTGCCTCTGCAACAGGGCTTTTCAACATCCATACACTCCGTTGGGATGAAGAAGCACTTGCCATAGCAGGTATCAATGAATCCCAGCTATCCAAGGTGGTTCCCTGTACCACACAAGTTGGACCACTTTCCGCTGATATCGCAAAAGAATTGTTACTACATACATCTACCCCCATTATCATCGGGGCAAGTGGCGGTGTGCTTGCCAATATTGGGGTTGGAGCTACGGAAGAAGGAGAAACTGCCTTAACAATTGGTAGCAGTGGAGCTATTCGAAGATTCACCAAACAAAAAACGATTGACGCTGAACAACGTACCTTTCAATATGCATTTACGAAAGAAAGTCGTATCGTCGGCGGTGCAACCAACAATGGGACGATTCTCATGCATTGGCTAGCAAGACAATTTTCTTCTTTAACAAAAAAGGAAACGGTAGAAGTGTCTGATCTTGAAGCACTTGCTGCAACTTCAAGCGCAGGAGCTAACGGTCTATTTTTCCTGCCATATCTGAATGGAGAACGTGCGCCAAAATGGAACGCAAAAGCAAAGGGTGGGTGGATGGGCCTCACTCTTGCGCACACAAGTGCAGACATGATTCGCAGCGTGATGGAAAGTGTTATCTTCAACATGTATGAGATTCATGATAAGCTGCATGAAAACATACATCCTACAAAAAAACTGGTGGTCAGTGGTAGCTATGCTCGATCGCCTCTATGGGTACAGATGACAGCAGATATTTTTCGCAAAACGGTCATCTTACCGGAAAGTACCCATGCTACTGCATGGGGTGCTGCTTGGTTTGGCATGTTTGCACTAGGAGAAGTTGAGTCCCTTGAAGCTATTAAATCATATATTCCCATCAAGCATGAGGTATTGCCTACTGTTCGAAATGTGGCCATGTATGAAGAATATTACCACCTCTACCGGGAGCTATATAATAAAAATAAACCGTTATTTGCAGAAATCGACCGGTTGCAATATTAACTATAAATGAAAGAGCTAGCAGCCATTGATGACTGCTAGCTCTTTTGTTTACACTTTCGCTTGTTCTCTTTTCCTAATACTAATCCCAGTAAACCCATAAAACAAACTTAATAACGGACTAACTAAGCAAAACAGGGCAAACGGCAAGTAATCCAACACAGGTACTTCAAGCACCCCTGCCATGAATACACCACTCACTCCATATGGAATTAATGGATTGATAACTGTTCCAGCGTCCTCTAACACTCTTGCCAAGTTTTTAGGAGCAATTCCTTGTTTTTCGTATTCCTTTTCATAGGCTTGACCAGTCAATATGATAGACATATACTGTTCTCCCACAGTTACATTTACTCCAATTGCTGTTACAACTGTGGCGAAAATTAATTTTCCTGTGGATGATACAAAAGATTGAATCATGACGAGTATTCGTTCCATCACTCGAAGCTGTTGAATCAATCCACCCATGCTTAAGGTAAGTAATACAAGGGATACCGACCACATCATGCTTTGGATTCCGCCCTTTGTCAATATGCTGTCTATCGCTTCGTCTCCAGTTGCCCCTGTATAACCATTTTGCATGACATCCATAAGTTGCCCAACTTGAACGCCTGGTTCAAGGACAAATGCCATCACTGCACCAACGATAATGCCGACCATCATGACAAAAATTGCAGGTACACGTTTAAGGGCTACTCCAAACATGACAACAGCCGGTATTAATGCCCAAATGCTCACCATGCCTTCTTCTTTTAGCACCTTAGGCAGCTCTGCAAAATCCCCTATCTGCCCACCACCGTTACCAGTTGAGAAAAGTCCGAATACCACCAAGCAAATAATTGCTGCAGGGATAGTTGTCCATAACATATGGCGGATGTGCTCAAACAAATCGACCTTGCATACCGCAGAGGCAATATTCGTGGTATCTGATAGAGGCGACATTTTATCTCCTAAAAGAGCCCCTGAAATTATGGCTCCTGCCACTATAGCCGGATTGAGTCCCATCCCTGTCCCAAGCGCGATAAAGGCAACCCCTACCGTTGCAGCAGTAGTAAAAGAGCTACCAATGCTAATACCGATGATTGCGGTAATGATAAACACACTAGGAAGGAAAAATTGTGCGGAAATGAGCTGACCTCCATAGTAGATGAACGTCGGAATTGTACCAGAAAGCATCCACACCCCAATCAAAATTCCAATGAGAATAAATAATAAAATCGGCGTCAGACCTTCCTTTAAACCATTTTTTAATCCGGTTTCAATAAAGTCCCAAGAATGTCCTTTAACGAAGGAAAAGAAAATCAATACCATGATACTCGCAAAAATCGGTATATGAGGCTCTGCTTTAAAAAAAAATAGTGATATAGAAATGATTGCGATGATGCTGCTAATCAAACAAAGAGCTGCAAGGCCGCTAATGTTTATTTTTTCTTTTTGTATTTGCTGCTCCATGATGTTCCCTCCAAAAAAGTAAGTTTGCCTACCTGTTAATTTGCACCAAAAAAGCTTCCTCATCCCTAACATAAGGGACGAAGAAGCTCCGCGGTACCACCCTAATTGGCAACATATAAATTGCCCACTCATCTGCTATGATAGCCGTTAAAAATATGTATTGTACTTCATCTTCATCACGCCTGGATTTTCACCAACCATCCAGTCTCTATTTGCTGCAGTAAGGAAAACTACTCTTATACATAGCTACCAACCTATTTATTTACTAAACTCAACTCGGCTAAGTTTCGCTAACACACTTAAACGCTTAAACGCTTTTAGGTGTTAAAGTGTTGTTATTAAGATAATATATATTTTAACGCTTGTCAACAACAAAAAAATCCTCCTGCGTTTTTCTTAGGAGGATTGTTCATGTATTAATGAGTTAGGCAATCGAATAACAAAGCTGGTTTTTTCATCATTAGATTGACAAAATATTTTACCATCGTGTTTTTCAATCAATTTTTTGCAGATATACAGTCCTATTCCTGTACCTAAATCCTTAGTAGTAAAGAACGGTTCAAAAATAGCGTGGATGGCGTCTTCATCAATTTTCGGTCCGTTATTGGAGATGGATAGCTCGGTAAATGCCCCCTTCTCCATACAAACCACTTGAATGGTACGAGAGCCACCCTTTTCCTGCTGTAAGGCATCTATGGAATTAATAATCAGATTCAAAAAAACCTGCCTTAATTCATCTTTATTGGCCATCATGTTGATGGAAGGATCAATGTCCAATTGAATAACTACATCTCCGTCTAGTAAACTAGGATACAAGAATTCTACCAATTCTTGTAAAAGGAAAGATAAGTTCACTTCTTCACGCTTACTCTCTATCAATTCTTTTCTAGAGACATGTAAAAATTGAGAAATGCGATAATTAAGCTGATCCAATTCATGACGCATTATCTCCAAATACGGATGGTCAGGAAGTTCATGCTGCAAGAGCCTTGTGAACCCAATTACCGAGGTCAAAGGGTTTCTGAACTCATGGACAAAGCTTGAGCTCATCTGCCCAAGAATGGTAAGGCGCTCTTTATGTGTTTGGTTGATATATAGCTCTTTTTCTTCCAACTGTTTTTCTTTGATCTCTGTGTATTTCCTAACAGCCAGGTAAGAAAACTTGTCAAAAAGGGCATTTATCTGGTCGATGAACGGTTGCAGTTCCTCAGATGGAATTCCGGAATTCCAAACCCACTTAACAACTTCACTTCTTCCTGTATTCACATTGTATACAAACTCGCTGATGTTAACATTAGCTTGGACTCGTTCATGCGCTGTCTTGTTGGCGAGCTTAATGATTTCGTCTTCAGTCAAGGGATCTTTAATGGCCTTTTTAATTAGCTGATACATTTGCCAGCCATTGCGCACTACTTCTTCTTTATATATATCTTCTTCCGAAATTACGCTCCTACTTCTCCAATTTCGGATAAATTGATCGTGATTTTCTTCTAAGAACAAAATGAGTTTCTGAGCAGCGTCCATACTTGCCAGCCACCTTCTACGTTATTTTCGGATAATCTATATCTATCATAACAGAAAATTTCAGCAGAAGATAAAATATTCTGAACAACAATGATGTTAGTTGGATACCTCTTATTTTTTCATCATGGAGAAAGGACATTTGCCTTCAATAGGTTTTACATCGTCTCCAATAAAATATTGTTTCCATTCTCGATGGTCTGGATCTCCGTAGTGACTAATATTAGGATGTGTTGGGAGCTGATCCCATTTCTCCACACGCTCCCTTACCTTCTCACGAGACATAATACCACCCTTTGACGTCCCTTCTAGTCCTTCAAATATCCTTCTCGGCTGGAACCCTAGAATTAGACTGTTCCCTAAATCTCTTGTCTTTCTCTGTTTGTAGGCAGGAGCATTCCCAAAGACGAAATACGGCTCTTCTGCAAAAGAAAAGGCCCACAGGTGATGATCTGGATCTGTAGGATAGTCTTTAGGCCATGGTTGATCATCTTTCATATGTAAAAACTGCAAAATATCCCAAAAATATTCCCGATAGTAAGGAATAGTTTTTTCTTCTTTCTCTGGCTCGACAAAAAGAAAGAGACCATGTCGTACAAGTGGTTTCTCCGGATCAAACAGGGCATTAAATTCCTTTAAAGTATCCGGCAAATGGCTCCAATTATCATGACTAATATAGGAATAACGAAGTTCTCCTTTCTTTTCTGCACTCATTCCAAAATAACAAGGAAATGTTTTATTTGTTACTACTTCTCTGAAATTCTTATATTCTTGCAAAACCCATTTGGGTACAATTTTCTCATTTGTCATTTCTTCCTTTGTCAGCAACTTACCTTTTGTGGATCGAACTGTGGTTTCCATTACATCACCTCTAAAGTTAGTAGTTAAACAACCTTCCTAACAAGCCAACTACCCTTAAACCTGCCAGGTAAAACATGGCCAAGCATACAAGCAAAATATATTCTGGGAAAAGGTTTCATCTATTTTGGAAGAGGGTATTAAGATGTGGGGTGTTTACTATTCTAGAAAGATAGAGGAGAAAAAAGAATATGGGCATACTAATTGTCGATGATAACCAAGTAAATTTATTCGTTATAGAAAATATCTTGAAAAGAGCGGGATACAAAGACTATTTATCCTTCACATCCGCTAACGAAATGTTTACCTATTTACATAATAATAATAATTCCGCTTCACCTCAAATGTCCGTCGATATCATCTTAATGGATATCATGATGCCTGAAGTTGATGGAATTGAAGCGTGTAGAACTCTTCAGACCATTCCACACCTAAAAGATATCCCTGTTATTTTTGTCACAGCACTAGAAGATTCTAATAAGGTAGCAGAAGCCCTGGATGCAGGTGGATTAGACTATGTCATGAAGCCAATCAATAAGACGGAATTATTGGCACGTATACGGGTGGTTCTTCGACTTAAACAGGAGAAGGATAAGAATAAAAAGCAGGCGGAAAAGATAAAAAATCAATTGGACCTTTCTCAGCAAGTACAGAATAGTCTGTTAAGCGAACCAATCACAGAAGACAAATTCACTGTAAAAGCATCCTACATTCCTGCCTATAAACTTGCAGGCGACATGTACTATTGGTATAAGGTCGACGATACGAGATATGCCGTCATACTATTAGACATGATGGGACACGGCATTTCCGCTTCCTTAGTATGCATGTTCATCTCCTCGGTACTGCGAGACTCTATCAGAGGATGTGCAGACCCTGAATTCGTTATCAGTGAATTGAATCGCTGGATGCATGCCCTCAATTTACGGAACCAGCAAATTCCATATTATTTTACAGCTATTTACCTTGTCATTGATACAAATGAAAAATCAATGGAATATGTGAATGCTGGCCATCCAGCTGGTTTTGCGTTCGTTGATGAAGATGAAGTAGTGGAACTATCTAATCGTACATGTGCCTTAGGGTTCTTTGAGAACGTGGATGTTAAGAAAACGAAGATCACTTATAAGAAGTCCGTTCAAATTATGCTTTATACAGATGGTGTTGTGGAAACAATGGAGAAAGTGGGCTTGAATCAATACCCTCAGTTTATAAAATCCGCTTCAAAACTCTGGGATCTACCTAACATCCCCGAACCTATTAACCTAGTCTTACCTGCTGACATGCAACAACAAGCCTCAGACGATATGTGCGTCGTAATGATACAAGCAAGATAAAGGCATAAAAAGAGAGAGCTGGATTAACCCTGGCTCTCCTTTTTTTTGCGATAAATCTTATCATACACATCAAACTCTTCAAGACCAGGATGGGCATCAAGACGTAACGCCTCTTTGCTCCCAAGCCCAAGGAATCCCTCAGTCCCAAGACTCTCCTGAAACAATTGAATCACATTAAATTGCAGTTCCAAATTAAAATAAATTAATACATTACGGCAAACAATGATATGAAACTCATTGAACGAACGATCTGTCACAAGGTTATGCTGAGCAAACACTATTCTGTTCAACAGGTTTTCTTTTATATAGGCAAACTGATGATCAGATTGATAATATTCCGAAAAGGCTGTTTTGCCACCGGCTTGCATATAATTCTTCGTATATGTTTTCATTTTCGAAAGGGGAATGATCCCTTTTTGTGCCTTCTCCAAGATCTTCTCATTCATATCCGTAGCATATATTTTCGACTTATGGCCGACTCCCTCTTCCTCTAGAAGAATGGCCATTGAGTAGGCTTCCTCTCCAGAAGAACAGCCTGCGTGCCATACACGAATTTCCGGTAATTCTCTTAAAAGAGGAATCACCTTTTCCCGGAAAGACAAGAAAAAAGAAGGATCACGGAACATCTCCGTAACATTAATAGAAAAATCATCTAATATTTTTTTCAAAAATACTTCGTGATGAATTACTCGTTCTGTCAGCTCTGTTATATTTTTTAACCCTTCTAACCTTAATCTATTTTCCACTCTTCTCAAAATGGAAGACTTCATATATTTTCGAAAATCGAACCCCGAAAGCCGGTAAACTGCGGTTAAAAATAATTCTAATTCCAAGTCTTGCTTGTCCACTTGTAATCTTGCCTCCAAAAACTCAAATCTTATAAAAAGGAACGGTTACTCGCATCCAACGAACCGTAACCGTTCCTTTTGTCTATAACCTAATTTTTTGCTACCCAAACTCGCATCGCAGATAATAGTTGATCAAGTTTCAGTGGTTTGCTGATATAATCTGAAGCTCCCACTTCCAGACATTTTTCTCGATCACCTTTCATCGCTTTTGCTGTAAGGGCAATGATTGGAACGTCTTTATGTTTTTCTAGATTACGTATCGTTTTAATAGCTTTATATCCATCCATAACCGGCATCATAATATCCATCAAGATGATATCAACATGTTCCGTTTCATGGAGGATATCGAGACACTGCAATCCGTTTTCTGCAGTTAAGATGTTCATATCCTCTTTGTTCAATGCATTATTTAAGGCATAGACGTTTCGATGGTCATCATCTACCACGACAACCGTCTTTCCTTTTAGGATATTAGAAATATCATTCTCTTCCACTAGTGTTTGCGATTCGCTACCACTACGTACTTCTTCTTTCCTCGCCATATCTAGAACCAAGTTTTCCTCTTCCAACAAATCGGTTTCAGATGTGGATGCCACCTCCTGCCACGCTGCCTCTACTTCTTTTAATTGAGGCATTCCTTTTGGCAGACTAGGAATTAACAGAGTGAATACACTTCCTTCGCCCTCTTCGCTTTCTACAAACACACTGCCCCCCAAGAGGGTAGAGAATTCCTTGGAGATGGAAAGGCCAAGTCCAGTTCCACCATACTTTCTCATAGTTGCTCCATCCCCTTGATGGAAGGCTTCAAAAATAAGGGACTGCTTGTCCTTGGAAATGCCAATTCCGGTATCTTCTACAGAAATCTTCAACCAAGTATCCGCCTTTACTTTTACATTCGCTCTTAGAAGATCCCTCTTTAGGGCTTTTTCAATTTTTACGGAGACTTTCCCTTGTTCTGTAAACTTAAAAGCATTTGATAATAGATTTTTTACAATCTGTTGCAGACGCTGTTCATCGGTAAAAAATACATCTGGCAGCTGATTGCCTCTAACAATCTCGTAATCCAGCTTTTTGTGCTTGGCAATATGGGTGAACTGTAGCTCCAGTCGGTTGATGAACTCTTCTACGTTCACTTCTCCAAACATCACTTCTAACTTTTTCACTTCGACCTTGGAAAGATCAAGAATGTCATTTATTAGATTCAACAAATCCTGACCGGAAGAATTGATGACACGGGAGAACTCTCTTTGTTCATCTGTCAATTGGTCTTCCGGATCTTCCGCAAGCATTTCTGATAAAAGTAAAATACTATTAAGCGGTGTTCTCAGCTCGTGGGACATATTTGCTAAAAACTCCGATTTATATTTAGAGCTTAGTTGAAGTTGTTTTGCTTTTTCTTCCAGCTCTGTTTTCGCATGTTGAAGATCCGCAGATTTCTGTTCTGCATCACGGGACCGTTCTTCAAGCTGCTCATTTATCATGCGCAGTTCTTCTGATTGAGTCTGAAGCTCTTCTGACTGAGCCTGCAATTCTTCCGACTGAGATTGCAGCTCTTCTGTCTGCGCTTGTGATTCAAGCAATAGGCGCTCGACTTCCATTCTTCCTAAAATGTTTGTAATAGCAATACCAAGTGTTTCAAGCACTTTATTTAAAAGCTGGCGGTGTGTTTTTGTAAATTCCGTCAGTGTCGCCATTTCGATGACGGCGATCACTTCATCTTTTATGATGACAGGAGCAATGATGATGCTCTTCGGTTTAATATGGCCAATTCCCGTCGTAATGACCGAATAGCCTTCAGGGACATCCTCAAGAAGGATTACCTTCTTGTCCCAGGCACACTGCCCTACCAAGCCTTCACGAAGCTTATATGCTTCTCCCCCAACATCTTCTGCACCGTCGGCATAGGTCGCAATTTTTCTATATGAGGATTCTTTCCCTTCCCCATCCAACAGATAAAAAGCACCAAGTTTTGCATCCATAAGAGGTGTTAAGGTTGCAATAAACTTTTCTGCAAGCGAGTCTGTAGAAACATTACGATGATACAGATTAATAATATCTGCAGAATTTTTTTGCACCCAGTTTTGTCTACCAATTTCTTCTGTAAACTGTTTTTCTTTCTTATGATAGGTTTCTATAGATGAAGCCATTGTATTAAAAGCTACCGATATTTCTCCGATTTCATCCTTTATGTCTGTGCTTAATCTAGGCAAAGCAGATAGGTCTGTGTAGTTAATATCTTTAATACCATTCTTTACTTCATCTAGACGTCTGTTGGTGCTTCGAATTACCCAAAGTGTGGTCAAGACAATTACCATTAATGATAAGATGACGGCAGTAACCATAATAATGATTAGAGTTTGATAGGTTTCATTCGCGTTTGCCAAGGTATCTTGCATAAACGATTCCTGCATATCTTTAAAATCCGATATGTCTTGCAGGAGTTCTGTTCTCGTATCAAGTTGAGAAACATAGATTTCTTGCAGATCTTCGTTGGAAGCACCATTATTAATTTCGGAAACGATTTGTTGTTCCATAACCCAGTACGAATCGTAACGTTCTTGAATACTACTTATTAAAGCTTTTGTTTCGCTCCGGTCCAAAACAGCTTCCAACTCTATAATGTTGGTCCTAGCAGCTTCCCTATTTTCTGCAATATTTTCTAGATTATCATTTATATCCTCTGAAGGATCCCGATTAATAACAAACAACAGCTGCCTGTCTGTTTCATAGAACAACTGTCTAATATCAGTTGCTTTGTTGACTTTATAATACCTGTCTTCTACTATTTCCAGCATATTTGTCTTCATAGAATTGGTCATTAATAAAATTACAGACAATAGCAAAACAAGCGAAATCACCGTAATTCCCAGACCAACAAATTGTTTTTTCTTAAAGCTCACCGCAACTCCCACTTTCATTGGTTTATGATGCTGAAAACGTGCACAATTATCTATATTGATTATACCAGTAGAAGGAAACGGTGGTCGAGTTTGGATGCTCGGAGAAGTAAGTTTTTATTTAGAAGAGAGAAAAGAACGAAATGCCGGGCTCTTTTCATTTTAGAAAAACCCGGCATTTTGTCATATCTCCTTAGATGATAATGGAAGGAACAGTTGAATTCCTCTTTTATTTAAGGGAAGAAGTTTCATATCAGCGATCAGGTGGCTGATATAGGAGATGGTGCATGTATAGAATACTCCATTGATAGATAGGGAGTGTTCTAGCTTCAAAGCTATGTAAGCGAAAAATGCTACACCAAGCAGGGAATGGGTATAACTTCGGTGGGACACCAAGGAAGCTACTATGATATAGACACCAAAAAGTATTACCCACATTTGTTGCAGGGAAACCCCTCCGAGTATTACCCCTGCACCAGTGATGGTCAGCATATGTTTCTGTTTTATTAAGGAAGAGATAAGAATCATAAGCGCTCCAATTCCTATTCCCCTTAACTTTTCCTCTAGGCTTCCTTCATATAAACTGTATAGGATCATCATTGTTCCTATGATTTGAGCAATTAATCTCGTCACTTTGTGGGATAACGTTATTCTTCCGCGAAGTTTCCCGTCAATATCAAGGTCTGGCACAAGACCTGATATGGTCCCCAAGCTGACTAAAATAAGCGTGGTAGTCGGGGATGTGTACAACGTGTTTGCTACTGCGAAACCTGTAGCTGCCCCTATGGCTGCATGTGCAGTTCCATTCATGTTTTGTTTCACCTCTGTCTGACGTTCTGAATTGGTGATGTGTTGGGATTTCTCCTAAATCGTAGGTTATGTAACATCACATTTTAGCTATTGTACAAGAAAACATTTGTTCTGTTCAGGTGCAAAAGTCCTGAATGTTCGTGGTTGGGGTGGGGGTATGTTCGGAAAATATAGGTTTGTTTGTAACTTTTTTCGGAGTGGAAATTGCGAATCGCCCGATTGTACCTGTAAATCGCACGTAAATTGAAATTTCCGCCCGATTACCTTTAATATTCGCCCGATTCTCTGACTACATACCCCCTCTAGGTATACACGAATCCCCTCCCGTCATACTAAACTCTAATATAAAAAGACCCTCCCACTTAAAAGTGCAGAAGGGTCTCTAACTCACTCCATTTTCTTCATAAAGTGCTCCACAAGCTCTATATGTTCCCGAAGTTCCGTCTTCCCTTTTTCACTGATCACATAGGTCCCGCGTTTTACCCGTTCGAACCAGCGGTAATAGTTCTTTGTTAAAATGGAAGAGGTTTTCTCGCCAGTTCCTAAATCCCGCAAAGCCTTTGGCGATAGAGGACCATACTTCTCTAGATAACAGGCAATTTGGACGCAGTTCTCTTTATAAGCAGTTCTAATTTTTACTCGGCTGCTGCCACCGAGATTGACATCAGATGAACGCCCGTCCATCTCTTTGACCAATGCATCACGCTTGCGTTTATTTTGACCCATGCTTTTCGCCCGGTCAAACGGAACTGGATCAAATATTACCTCCACGCGCTTCCCGCGCCCACTGAATGACACCACAATCAAGCCCAGTTCAAGCCGCTTAATTAAATGACACAGATCTGTCCAACGCTTTGATCGCCTACTAAAAGATGGCTTTGGTATTGCTATATAAACAAGGTCTGTAAGCTTCTGCCGCTTCGTCGCCTGAATGAGCAGCTGAACATTTAAAGTCAGCTTTAGCTCTACAACAACAATCGCTTCACCTTTCACCATCGCAATATCGCAGTCGTTCACTTCCCCGTACACTTCATAGCCTTCTTTCACAAAATGCTTTTGAATAGGCTTATACAAATCTACTTCATACATTTTTTTCTTTTCTGTCATGCTTACACACCAACCTCCCCTAAATGGAAAGAATCTCTCGGATGTCCTCCTCCGTTAATGCTTTTGACACTCTTTCGTCAGGGTCTATAATTTCTTCAATTAAATGTCTCTTTTTATCCTGCAGTTCGTTCATTTTTTCTTCGATTGTTCCCCTTGCAACAAGCTTTATCACCTGAACCGTTTGCGTTTGGCCCATTCGGTGGGCACGGTCAGCCGCCTGTTCTTCCACTGCAGGATTCCACCAAAGATCATATAAGATAACCGTATCGGCACCTGTCAGGTTAAGACCAGTCCCTCCTGCCTTTAGCGAAATTAAGAAAAAGTCTCTTTCCCCAGAGTTGAACCTTTCACAACGCTCTACCCTTTCTTCTGATGGAGTTTGGCCGTCAAGGTAAAAGTAGGACAGTCCTTGATAGGCAAGCTCTCTTCCTATCAGTTCCAGCATTTTAGTAAACTGAGAGAAAATAAGCACCCTTCTTCCTGAGCGCTGGGACTCTTCAATTAACTGTAAGAGCATTTCGAACTTAGCCGATCTACCCTTATATCCGTTAACAAAAAGCGTGGGATGACAACAAATCTGACGTAGCCTTGTTAACCCAGCTAGTATCCTGATTTTATTTTTCCTCAATGTGTCTTTGTTCAAATGCTTCAATGTATCGTGTCGGAGCTTTGCAAGGTAAGCAGCATAAAGCTTCTTTTGCTCTGGTAAAAGCTCCACTGACTCGAGACTTTCCAGTTTTTCTGGTAACTCCGCCAGTACTTCCTCCTTCACGCGTCGCAGCATAAATGGCCGGATCCTACGCGCAATGGTTTTCCTTGTTAAATTGCTATATTCCTTCAATCCCATAAACAACTCAGGAAAGACAACATGATAAATGGACCACAGCTCTTCCAGAGAATTTTCGAAAGGAGTCCCTGTTAAAGCAAATTTATAATCGGCTTCCACTCTTTTCACTGCTCGAAACGTTTGAGTAACTGGGTTCTTAAAGGCCTGTGCTTCATCAAAAAATACCGTATGGAACAGGTTAGTCGCATAAAGATGAATATCACGTCTCAACAAAGGATATGAAGTAATGACGACATCCACTTCCTTTATCTGTGAAAAAACCTGCTCGCGTTCCTTTCGTGTGCCATCTATAATGACAGCCTTTATCTCTGGAGCAAATTTTCCGATTTCACTAAGCCAGTTATAGGTTAATGAAGAAGGTGTAACAATTAATACCGGACATTTTTTATAACGGATAGCAGGTATCTCTGAGAGGATAAACGTGATACTCTGCAAGGTTTTCCCAAGCCCCATATCATCTGCCAAGATTCCACCAAACCCGTAGTGAGCCAATGTTTTCATCCATCTATAGCCATGTACTTGGTAATCTCTTAAGATATTATCCACTTGATTTGGAACCGGAATATTGTCACCACTTGGGTTTTGGATTTCCTCCAGAAACTGTCGGAAACTATCTTCTAAAGAAAACACACCTTGATCTGTTACGGAATCCATCATCTTGAAGCCTTTAATAATGGGTATATTCAAACCCTGTTCTAAATCCTCATTCTGCACTGGATTGGCTTGCAAGAAACGTTGAATCTCTTCAAATTCCCTCGTTTCCAAAGAAAGCAATGAGCCATTCTTCAAACGGTAGTATTTTCTCTTTTCCTCTAGTGCACTTAAAAGCTCCCTGATTTGAGATTCTGGAATACCGTCCATTTCAAATTTAAATTCAAGCCAGTTGGTCCGTTCTTTTTTTACTCTAATTCGTATTTGCGGTTTAGCTGGCTCCCTAAAAATTCGATTTCTAATAGCAGTAGTCGCATACACTTGTACAAAACGTTGCAACTTAGGCAGCACATGATAGAGGAATTGGTACTCCAATTCTTCGTTGTGCAAGAAGTACCCTTCTTCCGTACTTCCGAATTCACTGTCCTCCATTAAATCAAGAATCATTTGCTCCTTATCATAATCGCGGATAATCATGGTGTTCATCCGGTGCTCTCTTGGATCTAGAGGATTGATCATCACCTGTTCATATTGAAACTCTAAACTTGCTAAAAGCCGGTTTTTCACTCTGTCAAGATAGAGTTTCGCTACTAACGGGGTTTTTGCAAAACGTTTGGCGACCGTATCATCAAGTTCCACTTTTCCAAGTTTCCGTAGGCCCGGCACTACCTTTTCAACGAACATCTCCACTTGATTTATAGCAATAGGGATGGAATTTGTCCTTGAGGCATCCAACATTCTTTTCAACTCAGAGAGTCGACGGCAGTCATCTGTATCTAAGGAAATAAAGTATCCATCCTTAAAAACTGTATTATATGCTCTGAAAACTAATAAACTCTTTAGCCCATCAACCTTTAGTAGAACCCCATTTGCATTATCTTCTGTAAAAGAAAAATGAAGGGAAAGGGGCTCTTTTATTAACTTAAAGCTTTTATATTCTTGCTTATTAAGATGTATGTTCACATCTACTTGCTGTAAAAGCGGTGCAACTTTTCTAAAGGAGGAAGGTGGAATAATTAGTTCTTGCGGCACTATTTCCATTTCCTCCATAAATGTTTTTTCATCATCTAGAATGTCTATCAAATATTGAATAACAGCATCCGCTTTGTTTTTAAAGCAATGAACAGCTGGGTCAAACAAGTCACTTTTCTTTCCATTCTTTATATCATGTAATAGTTTACGTGGATCTTGTACAACGTTCTGGTGCAACGAAAGCTCTATTCCAAGAGAATTCCCCTTATCATTTACTACCGGTTTCAAGCCAAAAGCTACGTCTACCACTTCTCTTTTTTCGAAATGGAGCTGACTGCCACTTGTAGGTTTCTTATCTGCTTGGAAAAGCCGAAACACTTCTTCTGACAGGTCATGCTGTGACAAATGACTTTCATAAATCGTCAAGAGCACAGCCGCAACGTGTTGACATTCTATTTTTACGGAAGCAAGCTTTGGACAAGTACAGCTTGTGTGAAAGTCCTCCGTTCCGTCCGCCGTTACGACAACACGAAATTCCTCAGAGGTCGTAACAACAGCAACACACTTTTCGTTAGTCCATTCTTCTATTTTCACTTTATCCGATCTGCGAAATGCCTCCCCGCTTTTTAAGGAAACAGAACCACATCGTTCCTGGATGAGTTTTTTATCTACTTTTATGTTCATGTGGTGTTCTCCTTTCAGGGTGGATTTCGACTTTCTAAAGTAGATTGTAACACACAATAAGAAGCACAGCCCCCTAGTCTGCAAGCTGTGTCCCCGCATTTCTATATGCTTCTTAAACTCTTTGATTTCATATCATCAACCGCTTCGTTCATTCTTGCAAGGTCATAGATCCCCTTCATCAGAAAGAATTTGACTACAAGATCTGGAATATCATTTCCGGATAAGGAATACCCTGCAGCACCAAGCAGGTCTTCTGTTTCTTCTTCATCAAGTCCCAAGGCAAAAGCCAATGCCACAATCGTTGCTTTTTTGGGGCGATACTCTGGGTTGGTTCTTATTTTAGAAAAGTGTTTTCGGTCCAAACCGGCCTGTTTATATATCTCCGCATCTGTTCCGCCATGGCGATCCATATACTGAAACAGGACCTGTTGCAAAGTCGGCTTCTTATTGTTTTTAATGAACTCTTCAATCTCAAACACATCACTTTTTTCATGTAAAATAGGTGATTCGTTGTAGCAGTTGTAATCTTCTTTTTCCAACACATCATGAATTTGATGCTGCCAAATAAATTGTTCGAGTTCCTCCAAAAACTTTTTATCTACCATTCCCCTACCTCCAAATGTCGCTTTGAAGGCGACCATTTTATGGATATTGTTAGTTATTATTATAGCATGAAGGAGGATGATGAAAATGAATAAAAACTTAACTGAGATTATTTTTCTACTGGACAGAAGCGGGTCCATGGGAGGCCTGGAAAAGGATACAATTGGAGGGTTTAACGCATTCTTGGAAAGACAATGTAGACATGAAGGAGAAACCCTTGTTACCACCGTCCTTTTCGACGATGAAGTGGAAATTCTGTGGAACGGTGTAGATGCCAAGAATGTTACGTTAACAAGAGAAGACTATTACGTTAGGGGCACTACCTCTCTGTTGGATGCAATTGGAAAAACTATAATAGATGTCGGAAACCGCTTGTCACGTACGAAAAAAGCTTCAAGGCCTGGTCATGTAATCTTTGTCATCACCACCGACGGCATGGAAAATTCAAGTGTAGAGGTCACGTATCCGAGAGTAAAAGAATTAATCCGTCACCAAGAAGAAAAATATAGTTGGCAATTCATTTTCATGGGAGCGAATATCGACGTTGCAAAGGAAGCGGAAAACTTAGGCATACAGGGGGATCGAGCATTTAACTTTGAAGCTACCAACAAAGGCGTCGAGATGATGTATGAAAATGTATGTGACATCGTTTCTGAGAAAAGGATACAAGTAATAGAAGATTGATATAATGCTGGAAAAAGTCAAAAGGGAACCTTCTTCATCTACACGGGTTCCCCTCTTCATTTCTTTTATTTTGCAGTAGTGGATAGCAACTCTTCCATACCTACCCAGAGTTCTGTTTTTTCTATCTGCCCTGCCATCTGCAAAAGCAGGTCTTCTTTCCCTCGCCCTGCCATTAACTGGACACCTACTGGGAGACCCTCCTTTGTCACATGGACTGGTAACGACATAGCCGGCTGCCCCGTCAAGTTTGCAAGCTGCGTGAAAGGAACTCTTTTTAAGCTTTCTTGTACAAGTTGTTCCACAATACCCATTTTCTTGAGGATTGCAGCAGATCCTAACTTCCCCGTCACTTGCAGAGCAATACTCTCAAGCGGCGTAAGTTTGTGATCTCCAATTTTTGCAGGGGGAAAGGCAGTGGCAGGCGTTATATATAAATCATAGGTTTCATGAAATTCTTCCATTGCATATGCTGCAACATCCCATTCCCTCATATTGAGGACGAATTCTTGCGCAGACATGGATTTACCAATGAGGGAAAGTAGCCAAGTTGCAGGCTCCACATCATTTAAAGTAGCTTTCCTTCCAAGTATCTCCTCTAGGGAAGAAACCATAGCGCTAACTTCTCCAAAGTAGAGGGAAAGATAACTTGTGGCAACTTTCTTCCCATCTATCGGTGCATCTTTCTCTTCAAGACTGTGACCTTCTGTCTCTAGATATTTTAAAGTTTTTGTTACTGCCTTTACACAGTCAGGATGAACTTCTGTACCAATTGGCGATTTAGTAGAGTAAGCAATTCGGAGCTTTTTCTCTATCGGTTGTTGAATAATATCCAAGAAACTTCCATCATAATCTGGAATGGAAAATGCCGCTCCTTTTTCAGCTCCCTTTAATTCATCTAAGACTGCTGCGCTATCTCTTACAGTCCTTGTCAACACATGTTCAACTGCCGCTCCTTGCCAAAACCGACCAAGCTGCGGACCTACCGGCGTTCTTCCCCTCGTAGGTTTTATCCCAAACAGACCACAGTATGCAGCAGGAATACGAATGGAGCCTCCTCCATCATTTGCTCCTGCAATTGGAACCATCCCTGATGCCACCGCTGCTGCCGAACCACCACTTGAACCTCCAGGGGTATGAGTAAGTTTCCATGGATTTTTTGCAGGACCATATACAACAGGCTCTGTTATTGCCATCAAGCCAAACTCTGGGACATTTGTTTGTCCTAAAAACAGAAAGCCGCTTTTCCTCAGACGACTTACATATTCAGAGTCTCTCTTGGCCCTATATTTGTATAGAGCTTTAGATCCTAGCGTTTTTGGTTCACCTTTTATCTCCTGACCTATATCTTTTAATAGAATTGGAACCCCTGCAAACTGCCCTGTGATAGCCATTCCCGCGGTAGTCCTTGCCTGTTCGTACATCGAATGGATAACCGCATTCAGTTGGGGATTTTGCGTCTCAATTTCACTGACCGCCATTTCTAACAGTTCAGCAGGCTTGACTTCCTTCTTTTTTACCAATTCCGCCAGTCCGAGTCCGTCATACTTTTTATATTCATCCCTCTTCAACGTTATCACCTCTCTATACTCTATTCCTTCATGCAGGTGAATAAACCTCTGTCTAGTAATCAATAAATATTACATTTTAATATGTAGTTTCCACTATCAGCACCAAAGCCCACCTTTTAACATAGGCTACCATACAGAAATATTTACATCTTGGGCTTATTCGCCTTTGAGAGGGGTTTTGATACAGATGGAATTGACTGCAGCGCATTGGATGTATTTAGTTGGTACACTAGTTATCATCCTTACAATGTTGTTCAGGAAAAATGTAGTGGTTCCTGCCATACTGGTGACTTTTTTAGTGGGGTGGATTTTCAGTGGGTCCTTCATTTTCGGACTTCAAACCATATTTAACGCCAGCTTGGTTGCAGCAGGAGAGCTTTTTAATATCTTCCTGATTATTGCCATCATGACGGCACTTTTACATTCCCTTAAATCATTAGGTACGGATGAACAAATGATCACTCCTTTTCAGCGGGTGATGAAAAACGGGCATGTCTCGTTTTGGGTGATTGTGTTTGTTACTTATGCGATTTCTCTATTTTTCTGGCCTACTCCAGCGGTACCGCTTGTCGGTGCACTCTTAATTCCAGTTGCCGTTAGAGCAGGACTTCCACCGATTGGGGCAGCCATCGCTATTTCCCTTGCCGGTCAAGGGATGGCGCTATCATCGGATTACATTATCCAAATTGCCCCATCTTTAACAGCCACCGCTGCTGCAGTTGACATTGGTACGGTAGCCGATCGCGGTTTCATCTTATCCCTTGTGACAGGAGCAGTTGCTATCACACTTGCTTATATTTCGATACGCAAGCTTATTGTGCGACCGTCAAATGAGCATTTAATAAAATGGAACAATGTAGATAACCAGAGCGGTGACACGGATGGTGTGACAGAAAGCGGACGTGTGACAAAAAGCAAATACAGTACACTGTTTGCTATCTTAGTTCCAGGAACATTTTTAGCTATCATCATCTATATGGTTCTGGCCAAATTTTCCGATGTCATTCCTTCTCTCGAGGGTGGAGCTGGCGCGGCCCTTATAGGTGGAGCTTCACTCATTCTATTAATTGGAGCGTCATACTTCCTTAATGCACGTACCTCCCTTCAAACTGTCAGTGACAATATTGTCAAAGGCTTCTTGTTTGCCTTTAGGGCGATGGGGCCGGTTATTCCGATTGCTGGATTCTTCTTTATTGGCAGTGGGGAACTTGCTTCTAGAATCTTGGGAACTCCTGCTGAGGAGACACCCTCCTTCCTGTTTGACCTGATACTTGCCGGTCAGTCATATATCCCTGAAAGTTCATTTATCGCAGGATTTGGAATACTTCTAATCGGGATGATAACAGGGTTAGATGGTTCTGGCTTCTCGGGACTCCCTCTTGTTGGAGCGCTATCTGGAGCCCTTGGTGAAAGTGTTGGTGTGGAAGCTGCCACACTTGCAGCAATAGGACAGATGGGTTCTGTCTGGGTTGGCGGCGGAACGTTGATTGCCTGGTCTTCCCTTGTAGCTGTTGCAGGTTTTGCGAAGGTTCCTGTAATGGAGCTTGTACGTAGGAGTTTTGTACCCGTTATAATTGGTTTGATTGTAGCAACGTTAGTAGGTCTCTGGTTATACTAATGAATGTGAAGCCTTCATTCTTTTATGGATGAAGGCTTTTGACTGTTAAAATTGGGTATGTATATTTTACATAATAAAAAATAGGTGAAACTTTTGTTCTACCTGTTCGTATCTTTAAATATACGAAAAATAAGTAATTATTCATTCCGGAGGTTTAGGCTATATGATAAAAAAGGTAATGAGCTATTTAAATATAGGTTCTCCTCATGTAGATTTAGTTTTGAATAATATGGAGTTAAATCCAGGTGAAAAAGTGACAGGTTCCTTTCACGTGGAAGGCGGTTGGGCTAGGCAGCACATAAAAAGATTAGAATGTGACCTTGTAAAAGAATTTCAAGGGGATACGATTGAAACAGTGGATGCTGTTACGACCATTCTTATGTCCATAAGTATGGATGCAAACGATAAGGCAGAGTATCCATTTTGCTATCAGCTTCCAACTCCATTAGAACCTACGACAGAACATATAAGCTATCGTTTCCACACGCGACTTATTTTTCAAGATGATGTGAAGAGCATTGATCATGATGAAATAGTTGTTCTAGGACGTGAAACAATTAAGGCCTGACTCCTTTTGTGGAGGCAGGCTTTTTGTTTTAGATAATATCCGCATATTTCATTCTGATTTTTGGAAAGGTATAGAGAGGAAATTCATGAGGTAAAGAGGTTGTTTAGATGAAGACTTCCAAGAAAGCATTCATAATGGAATCTATATCAGAGAATATAAATGCTGTAAAAAATCAATTAGGAAACAGTTCTGACTTACAAGAAAGGGAGCTCGTTTTGCCATCCCTAAATACGAAGGTTCATTTGATTTACATAGAAGGAATTAACGACTCTACAAAAATAGAAGATTTTATCCTATCTCCATTAGCAGATCTATCAGTCAGTCAGCTACAACCTATTGATTCAATTTTAGAGTTCTTACGCCTTCAAGTCATTCAAAGCATTATAATCAAGACTGCGAAGGGTATAGATACAGTTATACAAATGCTTTTGGACGGAAAAACTGCCATTTTTGTAGAAGGAGAAACGACTTGTCTATTGGCTGATACTGCAAAATGGCCGGAAAGAAGTGCTCCGGAACCCAAAGCGCAACGTACTTCTACGGGACCAAACATCGCCTTCAATGAAAGCGGAACGTACAATTTATCTCTTATCAGGAAAACAATCAAGAACCCATTGCTTCGAGTAGAAAAGGTACAAAATCCGAACATCCAGACCTCCATTTCCTTAGTTTTTATAGAAGGAGAAGTGGATAAAGAAATTTTATCTGAAGTAAGAAAAAAGATTGATGCAATAAATATACCTGTCTTACTTGATGTTAACTATTTGGAAGAGTCTTTAATTGATAATACTACATCTCTTTTTCCCTTAACTATTTCATCTGATCGGCCGGATGTGGTGTGCGCTGAGGTGCTGAGCGGGAAAATTGCCATTGTCATTGATGGAACACAGTTTGTATTGACCTTGCCATCTGTATTCATTCAATTTTTTCAATCACCGGATGATTATTACACTCTAAATAGAAGTATTCAAACAAAGAGGGTTGGCAGGCTTTTCTTCTTTTTGCTTGCCATTCTTTTGCCTAGTTTATATATTTCTTTCACGTTGTATCATCCAGGTCTTATTCCAACCAGTTTGTTGATTGGACTCGTCGCTCAAAGAGAAATCGTTCCTTTCCCTACTATTGTTGAAGTGTTTGTTTTCCTGTGGCTCATCGTTATCATTACAGAAGGTTCACAACGCCTTCCCTCTGGAGTAGTATTGACTGTTGCCATTTTCTCTTCCATCATACTTGGTCAGCAAGCAGTAGAGGCACAACTGGTTCAACCAGCAACACTTGTAGTACTGGCTGCATCTTATGTAATGTCCAGTGTAGTACCTATTTACAGCCTATCAGTTGCATATAAACGATTGACTTTTCGCTTCGTATTTCTAGCAGCACTGCTCGGCTTGTATGGAATTTTGATTGGCCTCATTGTACTTTTATTGCACCTTTGTTCCTTACGCTCGTTTGGAGTACCATACTTATCACCTTTGGCTCCATTCCAACCACAGGATCAGAAGGATGCCGTATTCCGATTACCGATTCAGCATATCATCAGTAATGATAAATCCGTATTCAAAGAAGACCCCATGAGAAAAAAGTAAAGGCTGATGGATACCATGTGGAGAAAAAACTTACTACCAATCATTACTTCTGTATTTCTATTTGTATCAAGTCTAATTATTGGAAAAAATGCAGAAGATTCTCTTATCAGAGATTTAATCATTATCTCAGCTATTGCGGTAGACATGAAAGATGAGGATGAGGATTTTCTTGTTACAGTACAAGCCATTAACGCTCCCTCCGTAAAAGACAGCGCATCAGAGAAATTAGGATTTGTTCTGTACCAAGAAAGTGGAAGGACTATTACTGAGGCGCTGCAAAAAATCCAGAAATCCTTCTCACGATATCTTTTCATGGATGATCTAGAAGTTATTCTTATAAGTGAAGAGATTGCTAAAAAACGCGGAATTGCAGATGTTGTGAATTACTTATTTCTAGAGCAGACCATTTCTTCTAATACCATGCTTTTTGTCAGTAAGGAGACGAGTGCTCATGACATTCTCGCTATGTTCACCCCATTCCATAAAGTATCATCAAAGAGGATTGTGGACACGATAGAGAACATCAAGGAATACTCTTCCTTTGCCTTCCCGGTCTTTCCTAATAGAGTAAAAAACTTTCTTCTAAACTATCCTGTTGTGAATAATGTGATCCCCTATATCAGTATTGCAGGTGATGTGGAGGTAGGTTTAAAAAAGGAGAATATCGAAGCATATCAACCCAAATCTAAAATGGAGATAAACGGGATGTCTTATTTCAAAAAAGATAAATTGATTGATTTCCTTAGTTTAGAGGAAAGCAAGAATCTCTTATTTCTGATGGATAATGTGAGAGAAGGATCATTGGAAGTCAGCTGTCCAGAAGGTCCTGGATACTTTTCGTACCAATATAAAAAGTCCAAAACTAGCTTCAAGGTGGATTGGACTGGAGATTCACCTCAAATTGGCATAAAGGTTAAAACAAATGGGAGAATAATTGAATCTACCTGCAAAACAAGTTTCGAGCATCCAAATATGGATCTTTTCAGAAAACAGATAAGAAACCAACTAGAAGATTCCATTACTAACCTTATTCATAAAAGTCAAGCAGAGAACCTGGATTATATTGGATTCGCCAAGGAACTCTATATTTCAAAACCTAGTAAATGGCGCGATATTGAAGGAGAATGGGCAAGCGTTTTTCCTACTATTCCATTTGATTTAAAGGCAGATGTATCTATTCAACGCTCAGGAGATGCCATTTCATTAGATTAGACTAAGTTAGGATGAAGTATCGTATGAACGTTACCAAAATTTCCATCTATCAGCTAATTACATTGTTAACCCTATTCCTTCTTGGTTCTTCTATTGTGCTTGGACTCAATTTAGAAGATGAGGAGAACGCCTGGCTCATCAACTCAGGAGCGGCTATCACTGGGGTTCTTCTTTTCTTCTTTTATGCCTACCTATTAAAAAGAAATGGATGGCCAGAGTTTCATAAACTCTTGGAGCAGGCATTCGGTAAGTTTTTAGGAAAAGCCCTTTTAATGCTCTATAGCGTTTATTTTCTTTATATTGGAACAAGGGTACTGAAGGACTTCGTGTACTTTATCACTCAAACTTTTTATTACAATATCAATCATTGGATTATTGCTTTTGTCTCCGTCTGTCTAATCTGCTACGCTGCCACTTTAGGTCTGGAGGCAGTGGCAAGGACGTCCGAGCTTTTGTTTATCTTTACCATTCTTCTAATCGCTCTGATTGTCTTTTTTTCCTTTTTGTCCGGGGTAATGATGGGGGAAAATATAAGGCCCATCATTGACTTGGACATCCTTGATTTAAGTAACTGGATTCAATACATCACTTTCCCTTATGGGGAAATGGTTGTATTTCTTGTCCTATTTCCATTTCTAAACGACCATAATAAACTAATGAAACAAGGTTGGATGGGTGTCCTTTTCAGCGGAGTCATTCTAATTTCCATCACAGAAATCATCATTGCCATCCTTGGCGCAAAGGTAGCTTCCCTTTATACATATCCGTTGGTCAAAGCAATTGAAATGATAGAGTTTCTGGGAATCATCCAACACCTTGAGTTATTGACTGCTTTCGCCTTCATCATCGTAGGATTCGTAAAAGTATCTATATTTTTTATCGCAGGTTCAAAAGGCGTATCATACATATTTCCCATCTTTCAGGAAAAATTCATTATCATTATACTTGGCGCTCTAATGTTTACCGGCAACTATTTCATAGCCAGAGATCTCCCAGAACATCTCTTTATCGGCCTTGAAATGGTACCTCTTTACCTTCATGTGCCATTTCAATTTATGCTTCCTTTACTTATCCTGATTATTACTTGGGTTAAAGGAATAAAAAAAAGGAGTAATAGGGTGGGGTATTAGAATAATTTTTAATTTTTAAATCCCCACCTTTCACTGCCCATAGGCTCTGGACTACATAGGAATTGAACATCCTTACAAATGGTAGCCATACCATTTATTTATCACTAGCTTTTATCATTCTTGCCTGATCTATTTTATCCAATATCTTTTCCATTTTCACTTTATCTTTTAGAATATCTTGTTTGTTTTGCTCTATCAGTTGTTGCATCAGTTTCTTTCTCATTATTCTTTTCCTTTCTAAAAATAAGTAGTTGTTACGCGGACCTCTTTAGTTTCCCAACCACTTCGGATACAAATTTAGTAATTTCTACTTCATCCTCCGGTTCAGGGTTGAACTCTATTTTCAGTGGATCAGGAAATACACTTCCCCCACGGCTTTCAAGTAATTCTTTTAGATGATGAAGAGCACCACAGAACTCCGGGTACGATGTATCTCCCGAACCAAAAATTGCAAAAGGATGACCTTCAAGATCCATTTCCTCCAATTCATCCACTAAATCCAAACATTCATCTGGGTAATCACCATCACCCCAAGTATACATTCCTAAAATAGTTATATCATAGTGTAAAAGTTCCTCAGCACTATCAACACTATGTAAGTCTTCCAATACCACCTCATGCTGATGACTCTTTAGTTTTTCTGCAATGCTGTCTGCAATTGCCTCGGTGTTACCGGACATGCTTGCATAAAAAATTCCTATTCTCATATTGTCACTCCTATCAATGTAATAGGCTTGGAACTCCATATCTGTTGTTAATCCATTTACTTTCCACTGGGGATGAAATAAACAGTTGGTCTTCAAAGCCAGCTCCTCTAAATCCATGCCCTTCCACAGTCTCGATTGGAATCAAGGTCATACTCTCTCTATCTATCTCATAAATTCTCGAATACCCAAATTCATCTCGGCTGGTAGTCGCATGCAAACGATTTTTTGCCATGAATATATCCAAAAACGCTTTCTCTGAAAGGGGCTGTTTAAAACAAATCCATGAATTATCAGCTCTTCTCATTTCCACAGAGCCTTCTCCAGTCTTTACGTTTCCTTTTGTAATAAACATAGAGTCCCTGTCTGAAATATAAATCGACGAGACCATCGAATTCTCTTCTCTTTTCACTAGTTTCAATTCCCCTGTGATGAGCGAGTACCTCCATACACCCCCGTGCTCCTTATTTACTTGTGTTCCAATGTAAATGTAATCCTCGGAAAAAAAGAGCGATCTAATTAATGGGGGAGCACTGAAAAATACAAATGGCTTAACAAGTGCCCAACTAGATCCATGATTTTTAGACACGTATAATTTACTACCACCATGTGTCACAATTAATCCTTCTTCATTTCCGGTTATATCCCATAACCGCTGTGGAACAGAAAAAGTAGTATGGGTCCACTTCTTTTGGAACGGATCGTACCGCAGGATGGTACCACAATCTCCAATCCCAAAAATATATCTGCCCAAGCGGACAAGTTTATAAATATTTTGAGATAATCCATACTGCAGCAACCATTCTCCGTTTTCAAAAGAATAGATGCCTGATTTTTTGACCGCAACAAGAAATGGTATGTCAGGAGTAGATAATACGGCAGTGGAACCTCTGTTAAACATGATGAATGTTTCCTTCTGTTTTCTTCACCCAAGCATAAAATGTCTGAGCAAATTCCCTGCACTCCAGTTCCTGTTCATTGGTTTCAGGACCAAACTCCATCTTTAATGTTTGGTTATAAACTTCTGCTCCACAACTTTTAAATTTGTGAGCAAAAGTATCAACTGCTGCACAAAATTTAGGATATGCATGATCTCCTGAACCAAAACAGGCTACAGGAATGCTATCTAGCTTCAAGTCATCCAGTTCTTCATAAAAATCCTCGGCCTCATATGGAAGATCACCATCTCCCCAAGTATAAGATCCGATAAGAATTCCGTTAAAAGTAATTATTTCCTCCATATCCACCGTGTCCAGACATTCCGAAACAACCTCGCAGCCTTTAGCATGTAACTCATCTTGCAAAATATTAGCAATATCTTCTGTGTTGCCAGACATACTTACATATCCTATAAATATTCGCATTCCCAAGACACCTCTAGTTGATAATCGTTTTCAATTAATATACTGCCATCATAGTTGATAATGATTATCAGTGTCAATAACTTTCTTGAATTTTTATGAAAAAAACTCAAGTTAGTACATATACTCTTTTTGTAAATGTCGTTTAAAGGAGGAGAGGTATATTTGAGGAATATGAATGATTTTCGCCTTAGGAAAATCCAGGGACTAGCACAAGAAATTATGGATGAAGTAAACAAGCATAAGCTAGAAGAGAAAGACCTTGAATTACTGCATTTAGTCATTGATAATTTATCGAGAGCTGTGGTTGATGTCACAGACCCTAATGGGAATTACTCCATAGATTATCTAGAGAAAAAGGTCGTAAAGGCTCACTCTCTTTTGATGAAACAGGGATAGATTTACACACAAAAAAGAACCGTTGCACCTAAACATGCAACGGTTCCTTTTATGATTCTTTAAGAAATGGTTACGCGACCCTTCTCTCCAACTCTTACACTACCATCCTTAATCTCAACCGCTTCTCCAGCAGCCAAGTTTGTAAAAATGATCGGTGTGAAAATGGATGTCGCTTCTTCTGACACAATGCGAAGGTCTACGTTCAGTAACGCTTGTCCTTGCTCGACTGTGTCTCCTTGTTCTACTAAACTTTCAAAACCCTTTCCTTTTAGGTTAACTGTGTCAATTCCGACATGCACAAGGACTTCGCGTCCGTCAGCCGTTTCGATGCCGATTGCATGTTTTGTCGGGAACAGGTTCACAATTTTCCCAGCAACAGGTGATACCACTTTTCCGTCAGTGGGTTCGATGGCAAAGCCGTCACCCATCATTTTTTGTGAGAAAATTTTATCAGGAACTTCAGAAATAGGTAGTAGTTTACCAGTCATCGGCATAACTACATCAAACTCTGCTGAAGTAGCCACTGCTCCAGCATCCGCGGTTTCATTTTCTGCCGTTGCCGCTACTTCTTGCTTCACTGGCGTTTTCCCACTCAAGATATCTTGAATCTGTCCTTTGATCGTTTCAGAACGTGGTCCGAAAATTGCTTGAATATTGCGGTCAATTTGCATAACGCCTGCTGCACCTAACTTTTTCAAGCGCTCTTTATCTACTTGCTCCACATCTTTCACACTAACACGAAGACGAGTGATACAAGCGTCCAGGTTTGTAAGGTTTTCTCTTCCGCCAAGTGCTTCTAGTACACCAAATGGCAGTTCATCAACGGAACCAGAACCTGCTTCCGCTTCCTCTGTTTTTTCCTCACGACCTGGAGTCATTAAGTTAAATTTCTTAATTGCAAAACGGAATCCGAAGTAGTAGATAACTGAGAATACTAGACCTACAGGAATCACCAACCACCATGCTGTCGCATTTGGAAGGATACCAAATAGAATGTAGTCAATGACACCACCGGAGAATGTCATCCCAATTTTTACATCTAAAATATGCATGACCATGAAGGAAAGTCCTGCAAACACTGCGTGAATTGCGAACAATACTGGTGCTACGAATAAGAAACTGAACTCAAGCGGTTCTGTAATACCTGTCAAGAAAGATGTCAATGCAGCAGAACCCATGATACCTGCTACAAATTTCTTGTTTTCAGGACGTGCACAATGATAGATTGCTAGAGCTGCTGCCGGAAGACCAAACATCATGAATGGGAATTTACCTGTCATGAACGTTCCAGCTGTAAGCTCGGCACCGTCTTTCACCTGCTCCATGAAAATACGTTGGTCCCCACGAACCAATTCCCCTGCCGCGTTTGTGTAAGAACCGAATTCAAACCAGAATGGAGAATAGAAAATATGATGCAAGCCAAATGGAATTAGTCCACGTTCAATTACCCCGAAAATAAATGCTGCCAGTGTACGGTTTGATTCTGTCATAAAATAAGAGAACGTATTTAGTCCTTCTTGCGCGAATGGCCATACAAAGTTCATGACCACCCCAAGTACAAGTGCGGAAGCTGCCGTTACAATCGGAACGAAACGCTTACCGGCAAAGAACCCTAAGTAAGATGGCAATTCGATATTGTAGAACTTATTGTACATATACGCACCGAGCACCCCGGCTATGATACCGCCGAATACCCCGGTTTGAAGGGTTGGAATTCCTAAAACATTCGCAAGTGCAGGGTCTGACCCGACCTGATCAGCAGTAACTCCACTGATTACACTCATCGTAACGTTCATAATTAAGTAACCGATCATTGCTGCAAGACCGGCAACCCCGTCTCCTCCAGCAAGTCCAATGGCTACCCCGATTGCAAAGAGTAGTGGCAGGTTGGAGAATACGATGCTGCCTGCCTGTTCCATGATTTGTGCAAGTAGCACGAGTGCATCTGCCTCTAAAAAGCCGAGGCGGCTAGTTAAGTTCGGGTTTTGCATGGCATTACCGAATGCGAGCAGGATTCCTGCTGCCGGAAGCAATGCGACAGGAAGCATGAGGGCTTTCCCGATACGCTGCAGTAAACCGAATGATTTCTTAAACATATGTGTTCCTCCTAGGTATTTTTATATGCAGTTGTTGAACAGAAGCAAAACAAAAAGGCATGAGTCAAAAGAAAAGGTATACGAAGTAAAGGTAGATAGACTTCTACCGTGTTTCTTCGTTTACGCTTTCTTCCGCTCATGCCTGCATGACCAGTAACACGTGAAAAAAGTGTTTGGGATATTATATTTATTGTTTTGCAAGCCTTTGCAAATGTAGGGTCAGGTAAACTGCCTCTGCATCTGGAACTGGCTTGTGTAAGTTCTGCTGCATAATCTTAATCAATTTCCATGCTAGATTGTAGCACACAGGGTATTCAGCTTGCAACACTTTTGCGAGCGCTTCCTGATTTTCTGGACGGTTCTCGTCTTTTTGCACCCTTTCAATGGATGCATGAAAATGACGGATTAGCCTCAAATAGTTCACATCGGTCCGGTCAACGGAGATTTTCAGGGATTCCTCAATGACATTCACCATTCTGCTGATCAGCTGGGTATGTTTGTTGACCTCAGACAGCTCTCTGTTGGTCAAGGCGCTATGGATGTGTAATGTAATGAACCCCACTTCTCCAACTGGTACCGAGATCCCAAGCTTTTCGTTCAACCACTCGACAATTTCAAGTGCCACTGTATATTCTTTAGGGTAGGCGAGTTCCGTCTCCGTCAGAAATGGATTTTTTATATCCAACCCCTGCTGAATTCTTTTCACGGCAAAATAAAGATGGTCCGTCAATCCGACATGGATATGTTCATTCAAGCGAACCTCAAAACGTTTTTCAATTCGCTCTATACACTCATTCATCAAACCGATGAATGACTCATCTACATAATTAAGTAACTGCTTGTATTGTTGTTGCTCTTCTTGATCGCGTAGCACAAAGAACTTTTCCGCACTTTCAACGGAAATATCTTCTCCGGTACGTTTCCCAAAGCCGATTCCCTTCCCTGTGAGGATGACTTCGTTGTACTCGGGGTGGGCAGCAATCAACACATTATTGTTCAAGACTTTCTTTACACGCATGGCCATTCCTCCGGTGTATCTAAAACTGCAATATATACTAAAGTACGCTACGTGGGAGACAGAGTCAAGCGAGCAAGTTTACCAAATGGTTCCTTCCTGAAAAACACTGATCCAAACTCCATTTTCCAACGTTAGGAAAATAGGAAAGCCTTATTTCTTCTTTTAATCAGACAAATAAAGATATAATATAGATAATCACATTAAAAAGGAGAAAACCTATGCAGAATAAGGACTCTCTTCTGTATGAGCGGATCAGGAGCAAAGATAAAACCGCTTTGGAAGAACTGTACGACAGGTATGAAAAGATCTTGTATTCTTTTTTATTGAAAATAACGAATAACCATGACATAGCTGAAGAAGCAATGCAGGATGTTTTTATTAAAATTTGGCAAGGATCTGGAATCTACGATGAGTCAAAAGGTAAGTTCCGATCATGGCTGTTCACCATCGCCCGTAATAAAGCCTTGGATATTATTCGCAAGCAACAGCGAGCCCAAAGTGCCCCGATAGAAGACGTGGAACCATTCCTGCAATCCAACGACTCCACTGAACAAGAGACAGAGTGGAAAGAAGAGCAGAAAGTCATCAGAGAGGCGGTCTCCACCTTATCTGATGATCAAAGAAAGATGGTCCATTATATGTATTTCAAAGGCTATACTCAACAGAAAATAGCCGAGTTGACCGGCATACCGCTTGGAACTGTTAAAGGAAGGATACGTCTGGCGCTTAAGAAACTGAAACCGTTGCTTGCAGATAGGAGGGGGAGTATATGAGTCAGAAATGTGAGTTAGTGTTGGACTATTTCAATGGTCACCTAACACAACCAGAGAGAGAAGAATTCGAACAGCACTTAGCCACCTGTCCCGAATGTCAGGAAGAATTAATGGAACTTCAAGATCTGTTAGGAGATGTTGCCCTTGTGTCAGAGCAGGCCTCACCCCCACCGGAAATGAAGAAGCGAATTTTGGAAAATGTTTTTGCTGAAGACGTGAAACCTGAAAAAGCTACTGTTACACCGATAGCTTCTAAAAAGGAAGTTGAAACATCAGTGAGTAATACAGCTTCAGGGAAACCTTGGCTGACCACATTGCTTGCAGCATCGCTCTTGCTTTCATTGGTTGGAAACGGCTACTTGATGATGCAAAATGATGATGAAGCTGAGTCGGTTGCAGAAGAACTGAGACAACCTGATAATGTAGTTACCTTGCAGCCATCAGATGTTACAGGCACTGGATTTGCAGCACTATTTCAACAGGAACAGGCACTATCTGTTATGATTCAAACGCAGGACTTACCTGAATTAAGTGGCGACGAAGTGTATCAGGTGTGGCTATTGAAGGACGGTTCTCCAATACCGGCTGGCGACTTTACTATTGATGATCAAGGTAAAGGATATGTGTTCCATAACATTGCTGAGACGACAACGGAAGATTGGGATACCATCGCAATTACGTTGGAACCTCAAAGTGGGAACGAATTACCTGAAGGGGAGATTCACCTTTCGGCGGGGTTGTGAGAAGTGATGACCTCAAGCGGGTGAAATTGTTGGTTGAGAGGACTTAATAATATTGATAAAGAGCTCTCGTACGTGAAACCATTGGCTCAGTGGTCTTTATATCTTTGATGAAGACCTCCAACACGTGAAATTCCTGGCACTGAGGTCCTCACAACCTCTATGAGGACCTCCAACACGCGAAATTCTTGGCGCATAAGTCTTCATAACCTCGATGAGGACCTCCAACACGCGAAATTCTTGGCGCAGAGGTCTTCATAACCTCGATGAGGACCTTCAACACGTGAAATTCCTGGCACTGAGGTCCTCATAACCTCGATAAGGACCTCCATCCCGTTGAATTCTTGACGCAGAGGTCTTGATATTAAATAAGAAAGCTCGGAGCACATTTCCAAAAGTGCCCCGAGCTTTTCCTTTGCTTATTCGTCGCTTTCCTCACCTTGTCTTGTGTTCTGGAAAGGTAGTGTCTAAGATTGATGAGTGTTGGTTTCCCAGTTTTATATACACAGCTTCCCCTTCACGAATAAGTTCAAGCTCGTCGCCTAGAGGCGTAATCCAAACTGCAAAAATGGAACCGTTCAACGTAAAGCGGTATTCAGGCGGAGTTTCCATTTGCACCTTTACATCCTCAGCCCCATTGCTTATCTTTAAAAAATGCTTCCAATTTTTCAATATCCTCATGTGTTTCCAACACATTTATCGTTATGTAGCCAGCTTCTGTTCGTTTCTCTACAATGACCGGCTTTTTTGAATGTGTCTTTTGGTCACTTCCTTTTGTTGTATCTTCATTGATTGATTCCCAAGCGTTTTTAACAATAGACATTTATATTACAACAACATGTATTCCTTAACTTCCACTAATAAACTCTCCAACATGCTCACTCATCTCTTTCACATTTGTCCAATGTAAATAATGATGGCCTTCGAGTGGCACAATTTTATTTTTCACTACATTTTCTAATTGCTCTTCATAAAAGGTCATCGTAGATCTTCCAGCAGGATTTACCTTTTCATCCTTAGGTGTGAAAATCATTACCGGGATATCGGCCGGAAAAGACAGGTTAATCGTTTTGGCGATATTATTACTAATCTCATTTGCTTCCATCATGATATTCTTGTTGTAGCCATTCCAGACAGCCAGAGTTTTCGTTAGCTCCAAATTATCATCTGAGTATGTCCCCTCATCTGCTAAAGGTAAAAAATCCTCTTTATTTGCCGCTACCACTATCCTGGCAATGCCACTCGGAGCTACAGCCCTAAAGAAACCTGGCATAGTCGGAACAGGTACATCAAAATAATCAACCGCAGCAGGAAGTGTTGGATCAATCCCAACAATGGCCTCAACTTCTTCGGGATATGTATTTGCATAGTACATGCTGTAAATTCCACCAATAGAATGCGGCATCAAAATATATGGGCCTTCAATATCGGCTTCCATAAGAGCTGTTCTTACTTCCTCCACCACATTTTCCACCGTTCTATCCTTATCTGTCTTCTCGCTCCATCCATACCCGAACGGCTCCACGACTACCACTCTATTACTCTTACTCAACTCATTCATAAGCGGCTCAAAATCCAGTACTGGAGCTGACGTGCCCAATCCAGGAAGTAGAATGATAGTATTTGGTCCTTCCCCTTCCACATGAACATGCATCTTATTACCATCCACTTCCACCAGTTGCCCAGTAGCTTCATACTTGTTCTTTTCGAAAAGAACCATTATTTGATGAAAGGCAATCCACAGAACTACCAAGCTTACCAATGATACGGATATATATTTTATTGCTTTGCGGAAACTAAACCTCTTATTAGTGTTCATTTTTCCCTCTACCTTCTTTTGTAAGAATTACATTCAATACCTATACGATAAGAACACTATTTTAGTTCCACGTTTTTCCAACTTCTACATTCAATCATCTTTTAGTTTACTGTTAACTCTTCCTTGTTTTCCCCAGTTATCTCCACATAGTAGGTACTTTCTAAATTTGAAACCATGGTCGTAACTGGAGAACTTAACGTTACTTTTTCCGTTTGGTGCTTGCCTGTAAAAACAGTGATCACAAAGCTAACCTCTTTGTCCGGGAGAAAATTGACATGATTAAAGTCAAACGTAAATGCATCTCCCTTCTTTACCTTTGTATTATCGGCATACTGACCGCCACCGCTCCCACCTCTGTGTGTTCCATCTTGAAAATAGCTGATTTCATACCCGTAAATATCAATATCGGTGTTATTGATAAGAGCCACATGAAAAGTCCCTTCAGCTGGGATTTCAGACCTCGCATATCGGTTACATCCTGATATTAATAGCAGTATTATTGTTAAAATCAATAATGTCTTTTTCAACTCCTCATCCCCTTACTACTTTTACATTAATTAACAGCATGATACCAAATTAATTATTGATTAACAATAAATTTATTTTGATTTAAAATAAAAAAACTCATCTCTTGGTAGACAAGTTCAATTAAATAGTCTTTTTAAAACACTAACACCATCAGTTCTTCATCAAAATAGGTGTCTTCTATCTTCAACCCATTTCTATCTATTCCATATGTCACAAACCCCAGGGATGTATATAGTCGTTTCGCAGGTTCATTACCCGCTGTCACTGCGAGATAGATTTGTTCAATCTTCTCTAACTCTTTCGCCTTATTTATTGCTACATTCATAAGTGCTTTACCAACACCTAATTTTCGATGATCAGGGTTGACATACATTGCTACTATAGTGCTCTATGCTTAATTTTCTTTTTCGTTTCAGATAACAAGGTCACCGTACCAACCAAATTATCTCCCTCATAAGCTCCAAAGGTGTAGGTGTGGTCATTGTTAAATCTACCTCTATACTTTTCAACTGAAAACTCTATTTCATCTTCATAACTGGAGCTGAATGCCTCCGGTTTATTTTTCAATGCCTCTAGCCTTATGGTTCTATAGTTTTCAGCATCAGCTGGGGTCAGTTGTCTTATGTTCATTGAGAGACTCTCCTTTATACAACATTTGATAGAAATTCAGTTAGATGAATGCTCTTTCTCCAATTTCTCTATGATAGTGTCTAGCTTTTGTTCTATGTTATTTAATCTTTGATTCTTAATTGATGCATTAACAAGCAGTCTTCTTATGAATAGTGTAAAAGAAAGGCTACCAAGTATTAAAAGTCCAAAAACTACTAATTGAAAGATCGCATCTCCCATTATAATCCACTCCTTCTGTTAACGTACTTACATTCAGTTGATGACTTCGGGTCTTGAGACGGCCTCTCTGTAGTCAAGTCCATATTAATGTGTAAAAAAAGTTACAACGAGATCTAAGGAGTAATCCCCTATGACGACGGCTCCTCTACTTTTACACCCTCACCGGGCATCATACACTACCTATGACGACCGATCCTCTGCTTTTTCACCTTTACCGGTCGTCATACACCTCCTATGACGACGGCTCCTCTGCTTTTACACCCTCACCGGTCGTCATACACCTCCTATGACGACGACTCCTCTGCTTTTTCACCCTCACCGGTCGTCATACACCTCCTATGACGACGACTCCTCTGCTTTTTCACCCTCACCGGTCGTCATACACCTCTCTGTTACCGTTCTGGCTTTATAAACGATGCTTCGGGTCTTGAGACAGCCCCTCTGTTACCGTTCTGGCTTTTATATCGATGCTTCGGGTCTTGAGACAGCCTCTCTGTTACCGTTCTGGCTTTTTTGCTACACTTCGGGCATAGAGAACATCCATACCCCTTAGCTCTGCCTACTCACCCACACCAAATCCACTTAACTCCAGAATCTCATCCGCTCTCATCTCCGTCCATTGCTCCAGCGTGACTTCTGGGTTCCGCTCCAAGAAGTCTTCCATAATCCGATAACCGATTCTGTAATTAGACCATTTAGGAATGCCAGATGAAGGGCGACCAAGATGTAGCATCGTGAGATCTTCCATTTTATACGAACCCTTATTTTCGTCAATAAAGCTCCAAACTTTGTTGTTCGCTTCAGGACTTAAAGGTTCAATCCACGCAACATCATAATCAGGATAGACCAGCTTTCCAAAAGTGTCTGCCTTCCCCTCCATGATCACCCTGTCCAAGAGATGCTGCTTCCGATAGGACCAGTCGGAAACTTCCATGGTCACAACATGATGCAATTCGTGTGCGATAGTTTGTTTGATGCTTTTTTCCGTATATTTCCGCGGATCGATTTGCAGGACCATGATATCCTTATCTGCTGCAAAAGCCACAACCCCACCCATTTCTAAATAATTGAAATCCGGGCTGTGTGGCTGAAGATAGATTCTGACCTTTTCGCTGCCGGTCAGTAAAGCTGTGGAGTCCTCTAGTCCCTCCTTTATGAATCTACTGATCTCTTTGTACTGATCATCCAGCTGTATAATCATTTCTATCATCTTATCCGTATTGACTGGGGCAACGTAAAAGGGATCTTCCTCACCGTAATATTCATGTCCATAAAGCTCTTTACTAAAAGGCTTAACAACATAGGTTGAAAACAGGTCCTCCCGATTACCTTTTGTCGCTTCAAGCTCATCCATAAAATCTAAATAAGGTTGATAATAAGGTATAATTTCAAAGGTTTGACCATTAATACTGTATGTTTCCACGGTTCCATATTCTAGTATTACTTTTTCCTGATCTTCATTTTCCATCACGGCTGCTGAAGCATATTCACTCTCCTGGAACTCCCCTGCCTCAAACACTAAATCTGTATTAATCTCACCAAATCTTATTTTAATATTTTGATTTTCCATCATATAATGAACTGCTTTGCTATCTCCACTATCATTTTCGAAAATAAGACTAGCTAGTTCATAGTTGTACCATGGTTTTTCAGTACCCAAGTTCCGTGGACTATTATTGATAGAATTAATGATATTCCTAATTTTTTCCTTCTCATCAATGACGGTTACGTCCTCATTTGGCATTTTAATTGTTAGTTTAGTATAGTCCCCATCAATTACTTTATGATTATAAAACCAGAGAACAAAAAGAATTGGGACACTTACTACTATTAATATCTTGCTGATTACTGTTCTCAATTAATATATGATGCCTCCTTACTATTAAAGGTTTATCCACTTTTGTTATATACGATTTACAGATGAAAAAGTTTCCAAATAAATAAAAGACGCAGAAGAATGTACCTTCTACGTCTTTTAACATATCGTTATTTATACCCTTAGCATCCCACGGAATCCCCGTGCCCCATAATAAGAATCAGCTCCATTGTGGTACACGAATACGTGATTAAAGCGACGGTCGCAGAATATTGCACCGCCAAGCTTTCTGATTTCCTCCGGTGTTTGCACCCAGCTGGATGTCTTTAAATCGAATTCCCCAAGCTTTTGTAATTCTCTATATTGTTCTTCTGTTAACATTTCAATTCCCATTTCATTTGCCATGTCCACCGCGCTATTTTCTGGCTTAAACTTCTTTCTTGCCTCTAGTGCTGCACGATCGTAACAAACACTTCTGCGGCCTTTTGGACTTTCTTTAGAGCAATCGCAAAATAGGTACTCATATTTTTCTGTGTCATAAGCAATGACATCTGGCTCTCCCTCGGTTCTTTCCATTTCGTTTAGCGACCAAAGTTTTTCCGCATTACTTTGCAACTTTTCTTGAACATTGTCCCAAATAAGACCTTCGTGACGATGCATGTTTTTCTCAAACCGCTTCTTTACAACAGATAGTAATTCTTCAATTTGTTCCGGTGATAGATTTTTGTCGCTTGTCGTATGATTTGTCATCGTTCTCCTCCTAGCTAATCTATTTTTTATTCATTCTAGCCTGTCCATCATATAGATAGACTTACTTTACCATATTTTCATTCCAAAAAATTAAAATTCTGATTCAAAAAGGAGTCTACCTCACCCTCTAGAATTATTAATCTATTAATAATTGAATGGAGCATTAATCAATGAGTGAACAATTACAATTTGATAACGAAGCTTTAGAGTGGATTAAGCGTAAGGCAAAGGAATTAAACCTATCTGGTATAAGCGACCAAGAAACAATTAAAGCTACTGATATTTCTTTGGTCGAGAAGTTCACGTTCCAAAATGCTACCCTTTACTTCAAAGCTACTGGTAAATCATCCGAATTCGAACCTTCATTGACGGAAGAGTTATTTTTACGAAACCCAAAGCAGACCGTAGAAGTTATTGCTTCTCATTCAGACCATCCCTGGATGCTTATGAAGGAATTGAAAGGAGAATCTCTTAGAAAAACAAAAGATAAGGATTGTTGGAAAAACTGTCTTCAAGAATATGCACATTTACAGGTAAAAGAATCAAAAAACCTCTCTCGTTTGGTTGATATCGGAGTACCGGATAGAAGGTTTGCTATTTTGAAGGATGAAATTGAGCTACACCTGCTAGATTTATGTCAAACAGGCCTTAACAGATCGGAAACAAAACAAATAATGGATATAAAAGAAGAATTGCTAAAGATGTGCGACCGTATGGAAAACGTGGTTCCGTATTCTTTAGATCATGGTGACCTACATTCGGGTAACATCCAAGTGGCTGGCAATGGCAATGAACCTGTGTTTTTTGATTGGGGAGATGCAGCGGTGAGTCATCCATTCTTCAGTACTCGAATTTTCTGGCATGCTTTAGATGAGTTGATTGAATCTGAATCAGAGTGGCTCGATATCGTCAACGAATTTAAACCTTACTACTTAGAGCCATGGAGAGAATTTGCACCCCTTGCTGAGTTGGAAAAGGCTCTTGAGCTATCAGATCAGTTAGCTTGTGTTTATAGGGCTCTTGGGTGGCACCTTTACATTACTCCATTCAGAAAGGATAAAGAAGACTCCAAAAACAAACCGGCTCAATGGCTTCGTGTTCTGCTAGAGCATCGGGATCTGGTAAAGGGAAAGTGATATACGGCTTTCCCGAACCCCCTTATAATAACCTATTGCTGTAGGCATAAATTTTCCTTGCATATCCAAACACATTACTTGGTTTGCACATGTAGTGAAAGTGGTATAAAAGAACTATGTTACACTATAGGAGTTAACGATGAAAATTAATAAACAACAGCTATATGACATTATCACTGCCAAGGACCAATCTGCTTTTGAATTATTTTATGACCAATATGAGGTATTTCTCTACCAAACTGTTCGGTGCCAAGTCTCTACAACCGAGGAAGCAGAACGCATTCTTGAAGATACCCTTAAATCATTATGGAATGACCCTTCTTTACTAAATACATTTAAGGAAAGCAGACTTTCCTTATTACTTGCGAAAATAATCTACTCCATACTGTTTAACCCGTTAGAGAAAATGTCTTGAATCGTTATAGTCGGTTAAAGTATTTTTCTTTAAACTTCACACTCAACTCGCTCCACACATCAAACTTATTCCCATCAAGATCTTCAAACACAAAATTTCTTCCGGCATGTCCTCTATTTTCAATCTCGCTTACCTTGATACCTCTCTCTATAAATTCTTGGTGCATAGTTTCTAATGCGCTTAAACCATCTACTTCAAATGTTAAAGAGAAACGAACCTGCCCGTTTGCATCTGTAAAATTTGATGTTTGGCCTTCCTCTGCTTTTACAAGAAACATACTTTGGTCTGCAAGGTTGATAATCGCTTTGTCCTGATCCTGATAACTCAATTCCGCACCCAACTTATTTATATACCATTCAGCAGAAGCATCAACATCCGTAACTGGAATATACGTTGTTCCTACTCTCCATAATCTCTCTTTCATTTCAGCGTCCCCCTTTATTCAATGGTATCTAATAACTCAACTACTATGTTATTAGGGTCTTCCCAAGATTCAAAGATTTCCACATGCCATTTATCTTTAAGTCTTTTATAACCTTGCTCTGCAGCCCAGCTATGTAATTCTTCATACGCATTAAAAATTCCAGTGGTTGGGCCCTCATAATTTGCTGATGCATACCTTTGTGCAGGAACTGTCATGGTGACCATCCCCTCAGGTGTATCTTCAAACTCTTCTACTTCAACTCCCACCCAATATCCGTCTTCCTCTTCTGAATGGATATCTACAATGAAAGAGCCGTATTGAACATTGCCATTCTTCACGTTTTTAATTTCAGGCAAGCGTGATTCTAGTAGCTCTGATGCTTTCGGTATTTCAACAGGATACTCTTCCCCTCTGCATACTACCCGGAACCCTGTTAATTTTAGATTGTCCAGATTTTTTATAAGTGGTTCTTTCATCTTTTTCACTTTCAATAAAAGTCACTCCTTACTAAGCTTATATTTCTGATTATTCCAAATACTATTTGTAAAATCAATCCATTTTTATGTTTTGTGACAATAATATGGATAAATTTACAGACTTTGTGGGGACGTTGTATTGCTTCTTGTCTAGAAATGGTAAGTCACCAATAAAGAAAGACTTGAAAGTAGAAACAATTTCTTCACTCTACTTTCAAGCCTTTACAATTGATCTAGGATAGCAAATTTCAATACGGTCAACAGAATTACTGCTGCAATTAAATTGCGCCAGTTCACAACAATTCTACCATTATTTGGTTGGACAACACCCAATGCTATGAAATTCCAAAACCACTTGCTGTCAGTCCATCTTTTCTTCACTGGAATAATCCCAGCTTCTTGGGCTTCTCGTTTTCTATTCTCATTACGAGCCCAAAGGAGGATTATGACAATATCGAGGATGGATGCCATGATTAGAATTGGTGCAGCAATGTGATTTGGCACATCCCATAAGGGCTCTTTTTTCGCTTTCTCTTCGTTCTTTTTCTCCGTATGTGCCATTCCTTCTTCAAAGGATGGAATGATATCTTCTAAGCTTCCTCCACCGGAAATATCTGCAGATGACGAAAAAAAGATGAGCGCCACAATTAAAAAAAGATATCCACCGAAAAAATAGAATAGAAATTTACTGGAATTCAGCTTAGCCTCCAACCACATCTCCTCTTTTCATATGTTAGGATTTATCTTTATATCCTTATTTTACTAAATGTGAGATGGTGGTTTGGTTGGAAGATGTGTCGTATTTATGGAAATTTATAGTATGGAGGGTATGTTGGTTTGTCTTTATTAGTGAAGCTTGATTCTATGTGAAAATTACTCCCCAACCTTATCTCCTCCATATACATTCTCCAATAACTTAAATACTTCTGTTGCCGCCTCTTCAGACAATGAGTAAATCACATGAGTATCCTTTGTATTCATAATGGTTCCTGAAGATTCATGAATCCAAAGAAAAAAAGTCTCACCATTTAATTTAACCTTATAATGAGGGTCTGTCATTTCCACCACACCAGGTTCTTTCTTTGCACTAGAAAAAGCATTTTGTATCCTTTTAATGTGTTCTTGAATTGTGAGGATCTTTTCCGAGTCGTCTTTCACTTGTGAGAAGTTCTCCATTTGATGGATGGTAATTTGGTCTATAGTTTGTTTGACTTCTGCAGTTTTATCTACAGAGCAAGCCATCAGGAGCAAAGCGAAAATAATGATAAAACTAATTTTCTTCAACGCATTCACCTTACCTTCTTGTTATGATGAAATACCCATTTCGGATAAGGCATCATAAGCTTTGGAATATCGTCTGCTTTAAAAAACTTTAATATCTCCGATTCTCCATCCATCGCTTCCAACGTACCACTGATGATTTTGCATTCATATACTGTTACTTGATATTCTACTCGATCTCCATTTGCATAGGTGTGTCGAAATTCCTTTCCTCCAAAAACACCAATTATACTGATTGGCTCTACCTCGAGGGCTGTCTCTTCCCAGACTTCTCTGACCACCGCTTCCGCTGGTGACTCTCCAGGCTCAATGGCACCAGCTGGCAGACTCCAGTAATCACTGTTTTTAGGATATTGAAACAATATTTCCGACTTATCGTTTCTGATGACTGCGGCAACACTCGAGAGAAGCAGAAGGTCGGTCCCCACTTTTTCACGTAACTTACGGTAATAATCTGATATAGGCATTTTGCCTCCACCTCACTCCATTATTTTACAATTGGGCGACTCTCCATTGTCAGAAGGTCATCAATGATAACTCGATGCTGAAGCCCCCTGGCAGCCCCCATTGTGCATTATCTGAACGTTGCTGTAAGAGCAGCAGCATTCCTTGTTCACCAAAAACAAAATGCTCCCGCAACCACCATAATTACTTTTTCATTCCTACCATTGATCTTAGGTGTGTTATGTAATCCACTTTAGTATCAGTCCTTTTCTTATTTATGTATATGACGTATAGGATGGGGATAAGTTTCCTAGGGGCGTGTCGGATTTTCGGGGAGTTTGCCGAACGGCTCGTAAATCTTTGAAACGGAAAATAAATTACTAGATTTGGCTCGTATATTTCCGTAACGGAAAATAAAATGTGTGTTTCGGAAAATAAAACTCATGTAACGGAAAATAAAATTTCAACGAGACCACTTTTCCCCTCCATTCCATCCATAAATGCAAATAACGCTAACCTCCCAAGAGATTAGCGTTCCCAATTCTAGTATTTCTTCCTTCTCATCCACTGCGTTGCCGCCCATTTATCCCCAACCACAACAGGAGAGCCGCCATGTAAGGTCAATTCATTCAATTCTTGTTCATCATAAAAATACTCAAAATACACAGCCATCCCCTTTTGTGGAGATACAGATAATTTCAGCTTAGGAAAATACGTTTCTCCGCCTTCCTCCACATCATTCAGGTACATGACAAGCGTGCTAATTCGTGGATTGCTTACTGGCTTGTTTGAAGACTTGAAGAAATCAAAATGTGCCTTGTATTCCTGCCCTACCTGATAGTTCAGGATTTGCAAGCCTTCTCCATGTTCCACAGGCACATTCATAATTTGCGAAACTCTTTTTTCAATTTTAGCCACAAGCTCGTTTTCGCCTTCTTTGAAAAAAGTACTGCTGCTCGTCCTAATTGCATCTATTTCGATGCCATTAGCAACTTTCGAACGCTTCATCTTATCCTTGGATAATTGAATCAGCGCATCACATTCATCGTCGCTAAGTACATTTGCAAGCACAACGACAAGTGGCTCTTCCATTCTTGCAATTATCGCAATCTCTCTATCTTCTGTTTTTATTTTATTGCCAACATGAGGGAAAATAGTCTGTTCCTTAACAGTTAAATCCTTTGTATCCATCGCCAACTAACATCAACCTCTTTTATCGTGTTATTAATATTCTGAAAAAATAACCTGAACCTGTGCAACGATAGTCAACTGTATTCTATTTGTGTGCATTTCTCCCTGTTAACATAAATTAAATCGAATTGATTTGAGATTATTTTACACTGTCACATGTATATATGCTATCCTAATTTTCGTTTATTAGATGGGAATTTTTATCTTTTATCATCATTTCGTAGTAAGGTTCTTCTTGATTGGTATCGTCAAACCATTTAAGCCCTTTGAATTCAAATCCAATATTCTCCAATATCTTCAGTGAGCTTTTGTTTGTTGGATCGGCAGAAGCAAATAAGCAACAAGCAGAATTATTAGACTTCGCCACATCCACACATGCCGCAGCCGCTTCAGACGCATAACCACTTCCCCAGTAAGATTTTGCAAAATGATAAATTAATTCCACTTTTTCTAGGGAATCCTTTACATTGAACCCTGCTGTTCCAATAACATTTCCTGAAACTTTTTCTACAACTGCGTAAACAGATAATCCTTTTTCTTCTTGGCACTTTGCATAGTATTCTACTACTCTAGGGAGCATGTCATGAGGGGTGGCACCTGCACAGAGGCCCATCACTTCTTCATCTCCCCAAATACGTTTTAGTTGTTCAGTGTCTCCTGATTCTAGTATCCTTAATAGTAACCGCTCTGTTTCGCATACCTTTTTCATAAATATCTCTTTCCTCCCTCAGATTGAAGTGTATTTTATATATGTGGAGGTTTCTCCAGCATTTTTTCATTTTCCGACTCCTATGAAACTACCACAACATCTCTGCATCAAGAACATGTTACTTTTGCGATTTAGCGCTAACCATTAATCAAATACACTACCAACTCCTCAAACCAAATCCCATCTTGTTCATAGTGATTCAAGAAAAAAGCATCAAAGGAATAGGCATCATTCTCAAAATGAATGCTGTTTGATTTTTCAATCGCCATCATAAGTCCGCTTAAATCCGATGTGTGAGTTTCATAGATTAACTCACCGTCGCAATAATATTTGACGTCCATGGAACCACCCCATATTTTTATCTTTTAACATCCACCAATTCGAACCGCTCACAAACCAACATCATGTCCTCAGAAAATTCCCTACCGATTTCACGCAGCTCTTTTGTAAAAAAGGACTCATGTGCGTCCCACCAATACTTATATGTACGATCTCCTTCTCCCTCTGAAACCGCGAACTCTTCCGGCACTTCGTTCATCGGCATGACCTGCACATCTACTGTTTTTATTATAGCAACCGGTTCGTCTTCACTGTTCAGAACAACACTATAATCTTCAGTAGTTGGTAAAGGTTCATTTTCCACTTCATAAAAGACATAACCAGAACAGGTCGCTGTTTTCACTCCTTCTATTACTAATTGTGCCAGATAATCCGGACTGCCTCCGAACTGCCAAGCTGTCACTCTTTCTGGCTTTTCTTGATCTTCCCAATAATTATTCCAGTACTCTAAAGATGCTTGATTCATCATTATGCTCCTCCATTACTATATATTTCATTAACCTTTTCGAATCTTCTGTGGTGACATTTTCAGAAAGCCTTGCTGCCGCGATGATTGGTGCCCATTCCAATACTTCTTTTCGACTCGACCCACTTTTCTCGCAATATAGGTTCAAATACAATTCAGCGATATCTACTGAAACCTGGGAATAAAGTATATATGTACGACATACGTCAGCTCGTGGATCACCGGCACTTGCATCGACCCAATCGATAATGAAGACCTCATCACCTGATTTTATCAAGTTGTAAAGGTGAAAGTCCCCGTGGCAGAGCTTGTTTTCGACGGTCATTGACTCCAGTTTCTTTAGCATTGACATTTTCACTTGCTCATCCAATCCTTCAACTGCTTTTATTTGCCGTTGGAGTTTAGTACGCATGGATTCCAATGAAACAGCTAGCACCGTATGAATCTCCATCTGAATATCAACCGACATTTCCAGAAAAGACTCTACTTGATCCATGTTCTCTGTCACGAGTTTACCTAGTGTTTTTCCTTCCACATATTCCATGTAGATTGCCGGTTTTCCGTTCACTTTTTTGACTTCTAGTATTTTAGGAACCTTTAAACCACTTTCAAAGGCAACTCTTTGTTTATGAGCTTCATATTCAGGTTCAGTGTCTGGAAGATGATCCTTAAAAATTTTGATGATTTTATTTTTATAAAGATAAATATTGGCAGTGCTGCCAGATGCAATAGGCTCCCCTAAATTCATTGTAAACTCCTCACTTTTAAAAGAACTCATAAAGATTGAGAAAATAATCGTAATCCCCTTCAGTCAGGATGCTTCCTCCATACCCTTCAAAAAAATATAACTTATCCCCTTCCCACTCAAAGATGTCTGGTTTCGGCCTAATAGCCAAAGAAACATCATACCTTGGATCACCATAAGCTCCACCGCTCCAATCAATAATTCCTGTAACCACGCCGTTTTGTACTAGTACATTATCAATTGTTAAATCACCGTGAATAAGAGTTTGTTTTCTATTACTTGGTCGGTTCTTGTTGATTTGTTTCAATAAGTCTTCCGAACCATCCACTTCATAGTTTTCAAGATTATATGCTGCTTGATCGAGCATATCATTTAACCAAATTTTTTCATTCATTAAGGATTTCGGACACGGGGTAGTATGGATATCAGACACGACTTTACCTAAGTTTATTAACAATTCTTCCCGCTTCCCTTTATGATGTGTTTTGCTTAAAGCAACCCTTACCGTTTCCCCTTCTAGATACTCTAATAAAGCCCAAGACTGTCCATCTACCTCAACAAATTTTTCAACTTTCGGAACAGGCAGTGAGGTTTCCTGATTCAAGCCTATTAATACCATTATCTCTTTTTTTAACCACGCATTGAATTGCGGTTTTTTGGTCCGTTTTAGAGCATATCGACCAATGTCACTTTGAATGATGCCAACATCAGATGTACACCCTTGGAGGGGGAAGGTGATGGAATGAATGTTCTTCACATAATCTTTTATTACAATTGGAACTTCTTCAAGTTGAATTGGTTTCATCGTGATCACTCCAGTTAATTAAACTCTATGTAAAAAGGAATCATTTCTTCCTTTAAACAATATCCAATCCGCTCTCTAAAATTCATATAAGTCACCATTTCCAACGCTTGCTCTACAGGATAGAAACCAACTTCCAAACTCTCTGGTGAGGTAGTAGGTGTTCCGCCAACCGCTCTAGCTAAGAAAAGCGTGTTACATATAGAGCCACTGACGTTTTGGAAAACTCCACAAAATTTCACAATTTCCACGTCTATTCCTGACTCTTCCTTCGTTTCCCTGATAGCAGCACCCTTCAGTGATTCTCCCTCTTCCACTTGTCCCCCGGGCATCTCCCATCCACGGCGCGGACCTTTAATTAAAAGGACTTCATTCTTGTCATTCAAAACGACTGTTGCTGCCGAAATGATGTGTTTTGGTGTCACTCTAACTTTTAGTACCATTGTTTATTCCCCCTTGTTATACCGGAATTGAATCAACTGACTTTCTTTCCCCATGTATTCTTCAGATCCAATTCTACTAATCTCGGTGAATCCTAGTTTCTCTAACATTTTTCTCGAGCGCATGTTGACTTCATTCGTTTCTGCATCAAAAAGTTGAGTGCCAAACTTTGCGGTTGCATAGATCATTAATTGCTTCAAAGCTTCCGTACCGACTCCATGCCCCCATACCTTGCTTTCCCCAATGGCGATGCCAAGCTCGGCGCTTTTACCATTAATGTTTGCCAAGTCTACATAACCAATTAACCTTGATTCATATTGAATTCCTAATCTTACAAAGTCATGGGATTGGTTATGCGCACAATTGTTCCACCATGAATAAAGTTCATCCTCGTTTCTACCAATTTCCCAGCCATTCGCGAGGCAGAACGCATTATCTTTGCTCCACTTTTCCACCACAGGGAAATCTTCCATCTGAAGTGCTCTTAGTTGGATAGGCCGGTCCCCGGTTCCGGTAGATTTCACTGTCTATCACACCCTCTCGATTGATTTCTTGATATATTCCTAGAATTCTTGATATATCTCAGAATTTATTGATATATTGCCAGATTTCTTGATATATTCACGTGGCAGCCCGCTGCCTCATCAGGATGAGGTAGTCTCCTTGCGCTTAAAAGATCATTTTTACTAATAATCTACACCACCCCCGCTATATTTCTCCAAAAACCCGTTCAAAATTCGGTTATAGACCTCTGGCTGCTCGGAATATACCAGATGTCCGGCAAAAGGTATGACCGATACGTGTATTTGCTTATTTAACCCGGAGAAAAAGACGGCCCCATTCGTTTCATTCTCGTTTTCCTCTCCTACTATAAACAATGTCGGCATCTCTAGCTCACCCAAATCGCAGGTTTCTTCAAATGGATAGGAATCTTCTTGCTTAGCCAAATGGATAAAGTCCCTCCAACCTTCACCATGAAGCTGGTCAAAGTAGGCTCCTATTTGTTCTTTTTCCAAAAGCCTAGATTGCTGTTCTACCATATTCTTATGTATTTCCGACCAATTAGAAGGCTTCTCCGTCATCATCCCCGAAAGGGTTAAAGTCTTCACTTTCTTAGGAAACCTTTTCGCTAAAAATAGTCCCACCAATGCACCGATGGAACAGCCAACAACATGAGCAGATTCCACACCTAAGTGATCCAACGTATCTTTTATATCTGAAGCACTATCCTCATAATAATTAGAGAGATCTCTTGATGAGGACTTCCCGTGCCCCCTCAAGTCTGGAAAAATCACCTTAAATCCCGACTTAAAATAATCCCGTTGTTCTTCAAAATCAGTCATCCCCGTTTGCAAGCCTGTATGTAAAAAAACAATTGGTTCTCCATCTCCAAAAACATCTGTATGTAATAACATATATCCCCCACCCCTTCCTCAATCTTTTTTGTTTCAACCAATTCATGAGAAAAACAATGCTGACTTTTGGTAAAACAACCTTCCACTTCTAATCTTCCTTACAAGTTTTTGGTCCACCATTCACCTCTCCCACAATCTACTCACCTCTACTAGCAGATTCCCATCAAACGTTAACTTGTAGATATCCGGCATATCTAAGCTATTCCAAAACGAGAAATCATACTGCTTGTCAAAATAATTCATGATTAAAACCATTATGTTTCCGTGCGTCCCAATAGCAACGTTTTTCCCTGCGTACTTTTCCAATAGGTGATGGGTGACCTTCACACCCCTAGCCTGTGCCCCCATGTTGGATTCGCCGCCTTCCCATGCGAAGTTTGGCTTCTCCCAAACTTTCGTGATGGCGGCTGTGAAGTCTTCAGCAGGCTTAGTTGTCAGCGTACGTTCTTTCAAGGCCTCAAAAATCTCAATCTCCAGCTCGTAATGCTGCGCCACACCCTCCACCGTTTGTACTGCTCTTTTATATGGACTAGAAACCACCACATCAATATCGTCAGGTTGGACCAAATCTAGTATTCTCTCAGCATCTTTGTATCCTTTTTCTGATAAGGGCCGCTCCAATTCATCGGGTGTGTAAGTCGAATGAGCATGTCTTATGAAATACAAATTAGTCAAAATAATCCCCCTCAAATGGAAACCTCTTCGCTAAAATAACTTGCTTTCGATGGCCTGATGATGGTAATTAGTAAAACCAGAGCAAACAAAGTAGAAACACCTGAAAATATCAGACAAACAAGTTGTAAAGGGAACACCTCAGCCGCAAATCCCAGGAGCAAGGTAAGTGCTATTTGCAACATACCTTGGAACATTTCTGTTAAACTTGCGAATCTCCCCATAATATCAACAGGAACATTGTTCTGAAAAAATGTCGCGTACCCTGCATTGGCAAATGCCATGAAAAAGCCGAGAAATACAAATGCAACCGTTGCTGTAAGAAAGTCGTAAGAAGCATAAAAGGCTACATATCCGGCGGAGGTTAGAAGCATCCCAACTCCTAAATAAACTTTTAATGACACTCTTTTTGCCACCAAAGCCGAGACAAACGCACCGCCCAATGCACCGAGTCCCGTTAAACTAACAATCAGCCCATAATCACGGTCAGACAACTCCAGTACCTTTTTGATAAAAGTCACCTCTTGCGAATCCAAAGCAAACCCAAGTAACATCGCTGATTGGAACAGAAAATAAACAGTGATGAAAAATCTTGCTTTCATAGAGAAGTCTTTGACAACGTTCCAATCTCCCAACAAAGTTTGCAAGCGGATTGGTTCCCGGTTGTTTTCAACCTTCTCGTCCACATCCGGTAGCAAAAAGATGAAGAATGCACATACTAAAAACGTTACAGCATTGATCACTATACATATGTCGGTACTCACATACATGATGAGGAACCCGGCAATGGCCGGCCCCAAAAGGAACGCACCAGAGCTTGTCATGCTTAATAACGAGTTAAATCTTTTACGCTCGCTGACCGGAATAAGTTTCGTTATGTAGACAGAAGAACTAGGTCCAAAAAATGCACCCACCATATTGATAACCAACAAAATAAAGTAGATAGTCCAAAGGGAATCTATAAATGGAATGAGGAACACCAATCCCCCACGAGCAACATCCACCCAGATCATCAGCTTCCTTTTGTTCACCCTATCAATGACACTTCCAGACCACGTATTGGTTAATAAAATGGCTATTGGCCTGATTATGTATAGCCCCGCAACAGCCGCTGCTGAACCAGTCATATTAAGAATGGATATATTTAGTGCGATTAGGTAAATCCAACTCCCCAAATAAGATATGCCAATTCCGGCAATCAATAAGAGAGGGTACTTCCAAGAAGACATGTGACCACCCTTTTCTCTTTTCAATACATAAAAGAAAAGCATCGGAACTCCTCCCGATGCCGCTTATCACTTACAAATATTACTATATCATACTATTCAGAAAAAAGTTCCGGGATTTATTCGTTTACGAGTTATCCCCCTGCAACCCCCATGACAACAATTGCGATGACAATCATCCTCAGTTCCTTACGCTTCTCCGTAAAACTCCACATAATGAAAAATACCGAATTTCCTAACAAGGTAATTTCTCAATTCTCCCTGTGTCGCTTTTTCAATAGGCGGTTTGGTCAAGGTATATGCTCTACCGTTTAATTCTTTAAACTTTTCTTGATCCACTCGGTTATGATATTCATCATCTTCGATATCCGTTGTGAGAGCGATTATTGGATAGCCACTGAAGAAGACATAGGTTCTTAATGCAGTGTGGGGAGTGGAATGGAGCAATAGAACAACAGCAATAAGAGAGATTAGTATGATAAGATTCTTATTCATAAATGAGATGCCCCCACCGGATATCAAACTGCTGTTCGTGAAGTTGACCTTAGTAGTAATCTTGTCAAATTAATTATGCTTATTAGCAATGTGCATAGTCCTGCAATAAAGAACCCAATCGCATAAGTTGGCATGTTCGCTTCTAATACTCTGTCGTTAATCTCCAATCCAAGAAAATACACTCCAATACCACCACCATCAACATTTGATCCGAATGACCAAAGTTGGAGGCCTTTCGAAATACATAAAATCGTGAAAATGGCCAGTGAAATAGATACTAACCAACGGATTTTAAGATTCAATTTTGTAATCCCTCCCCTATTCCCTACTTATTTTGTTTATCAGAGTTTGCACTTTGCTCATTGCCTCTTTTAAAATTCCCTGTTATTTTTGCCATTATCAATTGCTTAGCTTTATCATCCTCGGCAGCTTCCATCCGAACTAGAAATTTATTCGCTTCTTTTCCTTTTAGAACTTTTACTTGTCTATTTTCATAATCTAGGAAGATAGTATTATCCTTTGAGATGCGATAGCTGAAAGGTGATTCATCTAGCTTGTTTCTTTTATCGATATTCTTCATTTTTTAAGCCTCCCTCTGGCCACCAACTTTGTAAATGTCCAAAGTTATCGTGATTTTGACCGAAGTTTTTTGAAAGTTGACCGAAGATTTCTTGAAGTTGACCGAAGAATCGGGAAAGTTGGCCGAACCAAAATTTCAAATGACCAAACATCTTAATTTGCTGACCGAAGGCCCGACTCAAATGTCCGAAACACCTCTAAAAATAACAATTAAATGGCCGAAGCTGATAGAGAAATGTCCGAACGAATTTTCCAAGGAGGATTTCCACATAAAATGGCTGATTATACAGCAAAAATCGAACAATCCGTACAACAAGAATCCAACCTACAGATTCTCCCCTGTCACTTTCTTATACACACCAGCACCTACCATCCCAACTCCTATCAAAAACAAGACCGGAAACATCAACCACATAACTGCCACTCCCGCGAATCCATCTCCTACATTTACTGCAACTATCATCGCCACAATCCAGCTGAAAAATGGTGCAATGGAAAGCATAGTAATAACTCCCCAGATAATCAACGACTTATTGTGATACTTACGGCTAAGGAATACCCCCACCCCAATGGACAATACCAATACAATCACTATAAATGGCATCTCTACAACAACTCCTTCTATATTTATGTTCACAGCTACTCTATTTCTTGAAAAATCCAACCTATATAAATTCCATATAGTGGTTTATTTTTCCTGCTATTTGTCATTAGATTTATCTTTCCCCCTCCCATCGCTTTTGCCCATTATTTCTAGTAATATTGTAAGTAGATTAGAAAAAGCTTTAAAGGGGTGATCACTTGAAAAGCAGAATGAACGATCTGTTTAAAGAGCAAAGGAATATCCATGTTCTTTATTCCTATGAAGGACGGGAAGAATACTTGGAGAAGTTAGTAGATTTTGTTCAATCAGGGGTATCAGCGGGAGATTATGTTATTGTTATTGAAAACCAACGGATTTATCGAATTCTAGAACAGAAGCTGAGCAATCGTATATCAGAAGAGCAAATGAAGTTAGTTCGATGGGTGAACAATTTTGATTTCTATTTTTCTAGTGGAAGTTACCATCCACCGGCCATTTATGATTACTTTGTAAACACTGTTCAGCATTTTGTAGATAAAAAGCTTCCGTTCCGCTCGTGGGCACATGTAGAGTGGGCAACAATGGACGGTCCTTTGCATATTGTGGAAGACCTTGAGCGTATCGTGGATAATAGCGTACATCAGCTTGATTTCCCTTTGGTGTGTGCTTATGAAGGAGCTAAAATGCCAGATTATCTCAGAAATATTTTATTAGAAACACACCCCTATATACTAGTGGAGGATCAATTGGTTGTATCAGAATTCTACAAACCTACTTTAAATGGGTGAGAAAAGGAGGCTTACCGAAACGATAAGCCCCCTTTTTCTTACTTATTCCCACCACCAAGACTGCGTACCATATGGGTACTCTACTCGGCTATCCATATGTGTAAAGCTTCCTTCACTGTAGATTCCGCTAAACCCAGAGCTTTTCGCAGCATTTCGAACAGTAGTCGTACTCACACCTGATACGCTGATGTCTGCCGCAATCCCATACGTATGCTGGCTATTGGAAACTCCACCGACATTGCGGTTGTGAGAGATGCTTCTAAAGCCGGAGTTAACATTCATTGGACGGTTTCCAATTTTTACTCGGATTGCCTCAAGCTTGTACATCATTCGGCGCACATTCTCTTGTACGGTCGCAGCCGATACATTCCCTCCGTTAAACCCGCTTCCGTCTTTAGAATAAAATTCACTGTAACTGAAGTGTTTCGTTCCATTTGGTGATTCCAACTCATTTAACTTGGCTTGCGTCTGAGGTCCGACTACCCCATCCGCCGTCAACCCATATGCACGTTGAAAACGGATGACCGCAGCTTTTGTTCCTGCTCCAAACTGTCCATCTACACTTACAACTGTTTGTTGGGGGGAATCCGCAGCCCATCCGGCTACACGAATCTGCAACTCCCTTACATCCGAACCACTGGAACCTTCACTTAATGTTCTTGTCCAGTTATATGCCGAGGCCTCTTCTGCCGTAACCAAGGACAATACCATACCAAGCATTAGAGTAAAACTGAAAGCCAACATCTTCTGATACACTTTAAACATCTTTCCATCTCTCCCAACCACAATAGTTTTTTGAATGTCCTGTTCAACTCAAACTGCAGTTACGACAACGATTGATTGCTAGAATTAGAGAGTATTATAAGTATGTAAGTAATCCTCCTCTACTAGTTTCTTAGACACTCACATCTTTACGCGGTGCTCTATTAACATAGTAAAGTATATCAAGTGAAAAAAATTCATTTATTCCTATAAGAATGGAACTTTTTCAAGAACAAAATCGCTAACGCGACCTAAAATCACGTCCAAAGGAAGATTTTAATCTCTCTTAGGACGTTTCTCGCTTTTCGCATAGCATTGAAATAGTGGCCTTGGCCGGTTCTTACCTTTACGCTTCATCTATGACATTTTAATAAAGTTTTATTGTCACCGAGGTCTTCATAACGGTGATGAAGACACCTCTCCTCCTTTTTTCTCGTCACTGAGGTCTTCATAACGGCGATGAGGACACCTCTCCTCCTTTTTTCTCGTCACCGAGGTCTTCATAACGGCGATGAGGACACCTCTCTTCCTTTTTTCACGTCACTGAGGTCTTCATAACGGCGATGAAGACACCTCTCCTCCTTTTTCACGTCACCGAGGTCTTCATAACGGCGATGAAGACACCTCTCCTCCTTTTTTCTCGTCACTGAGGTCTTCATAACGGTGATGAGGACACCTCTCCTCCTTTTTTCACGTCACCGAGGTCTTCATAACGGTTATGAAGACACCTCTCCTCCTTTTTTCTCGTCACTGAGGTCTTCATAACGGCGATGAGGACACCTCTCCTCCTTTTTTCACGTCACCGAGGTCTTCATCCCAACAAATCGAGCATTCCATTAAAAAAACCATTCGAGTTTTACACCCGAATGGTTAATAAATGTTAATGATGATGGCCATGATCTCCATCATCTTCATGTTCTTCCTCTTCTTCTTCACTTGCCAAGATAGCATCAATTTCTTCTTGACTGAGATCCCCAACCACCATTTGCTTGGTAGGCATCACATGCATGTCACGAGCTGTCACATGGGATTGCACACGATAAACTCCTTTTTCTTCAAAAGAATGCTTCACTTCGTATACTCCATAACCAACATGTTCTGCATCAAGAAGGACACTGCTTTCTTTTCCTTTTTCCACATTCCAAATCTCAAATTGCACTTCTTTGGCATCTGCCACATTTTCATCGCCTTGCGTCACTAAGGTCTTAACCGCAACTTCCTCTTGTTCTTTCACGTTTTCTGGAAGTTCCATTTCAACCTCTACGATTTCCATCGATGTTTCCTCTTCAGGTGCACTTGTACACCCGACTAACAGTAATAAAAACGGAACAACAACTAACAATAATTTCTTCATTTTAAACAAGACACCTTTCTTACCCTAACCAGGCTTTTAGACGTTTTATTCTAACAAATACAAGTTTATCTAATAAAAGCACCACGATAATAGAGATTCCAACCAACGGCATGACAAGTCCTAAAAGTAGCATAATAATGGTAACGGCTCTTTTTATCTTAATATCTACATGTTTACCTGGAGCACCTAACCCGTTTTCCGGCTTTCTTTTTCGCCACATAATCAGGGAACTTACCATCATGCCAATCAGCCCGATACAGAGTAAAAGTCCTATAAGCTGATTAGCCAAGCCAAATAATTTCCCTTCGTGAAGGGCAATTCCGAGTGTGATTGCTTTCCCCATCATTCCATAATCCGCATACCTGACATCTGTCAGTACCGCTCCACTATATTGATCTACATGCAACGTAGCATTATCATACGGCTTGGAGTGGGATGTGGAAATTGTATACACTCCAGTTTCCCCTTGAGGCATGGAGATGGAATATGGCTTTTGAACATTATTCATTTCCGCAATTCCTGCGGCGTCATTAAGAGTTAATGGTACATATTGATTATTTTCCGATGCAGGAACGGGAACATTCTCAGCAGCCCATGGTACATCTTCTGCAACATCCTTTGTCACGGTAACGGATTCTGGCTTCGGTCCGAAGCTAAAAGAGAATGCCGGATATCCGGTATTCGTCGCTGTTGCCAAACGATTAATTTGCTCCCCCATGACACCTGACCATGGTAGCCCTGTCAAAATTAAGACCAATAGTCCAATAGACAGCCAGAATGCTGGTACGGCATGCATGTCACGCCAGAACACACGACCTTTGCTTCTTAATCTTGGGAGAACCGTTCCCCAAATGGAGGCACGGTTACGCGGCCACCAAATATAAAGTCCTGTTAAAATAAGAATAATAGCCCAGCAAGCAGCAAGCTCCACAAGACGGTTCGCTACAGTCCCTCCTACTAGCAGTTCACTGTGCAATTTCACAAAGATCGTCATCAATTCTTTCTCAACAGGAAGATCTCCCATTACCTTTCCGGAATAGGGATCTACAAAAACACTGACAGGTTGACCATCTTGCATGGTAGAAAACTTAGTCGTACGGTCTTCTTCACCCAAAATGGACACTCCGCTAATAGAAGCACCAGGATATTCTTCGCGGACTTTTTCAGCCTGAGAATTAACGGACAAGGTTGTCGCCTTTGTCTCTTCCACGTAATATAGATCCTGATACATAAAGGATTCAATCTGAGGTTTAAATAAGTAAACGGCACCACTAAATGCCAGAATGATTAAAAAAGGAGCAAAAATGATTCCAGCATAAAAATGCCATCTCCACATGGTTTGATAGAGGCCATTTCTGGTTTGATTTTTGCTTTTATCTTGATTTGTCGTATTCTCCATAAGCATACTCCTTCAAATTTTCTTCGTATGCTTACATTCTGACGGGCAATTGTGAAGAAAGAATGAAGGATGATTAAAAAATGAACGATGGAATTTCTACTGTGACAGCCGTGCCTTTACCAAGCTGTGAATCCACTTTGATGTTTCCATCATGCTTGCTGACAATTTGTTGCACGATGGAAAGTCCCAATCCTGTTCCACCACTTTTCCTTGTCCGGGCTTTTTCGACTCGGTAAAACCTTTCAAAAATAAAGGGTAGGTCCTCTTCTGGTATCCCGATTCCTTCATCCACCATTTTCAGGACTCCCATTGTTTTTCCTTCTTCGACTGAAATTCGAATCGTCCTGTGATTAGCGGTGAATTTTATTGCATTGCTCAAAAGGTTTTCTATTACTTGATCAAGTCTCCGATAATCGCCATTTACGACGACTCCTTCATCCAGTTGGACTTCTGTTGCAAGATTTTTGTCATCAAGCTTTAAACGCAAGCGGCCTAGCACCTCTTTTACTAGTTCGGCAAGAATGACCGGTTCCTTGTTCATCGGATACGAGTCTCCCTCGAGTTGAGCAAGATCCAACAGATCATGAACAAGTCGGTCCATTCTATTCGTTTCTTTCTTTATCGTTTCTGCAAATTTTTCAGTGGGAATGATGCCCTCTTCCAATGCTTCACTGTATCCTTTAAGATAGCTGATTGGCGTCCTTAACTCGTGGGATACATTGCCCAAAAATTCACGTCTGTTCCTGTCGACTTCATCAAGATTTGATGACATCTTATTAATGGACCTGCCAAGGCTTGCAATCTCATCATCGCCTGTTATAGATAATCTTTTAGAGAAATTCCCTTGGGCAATGTCTTTTGCTACTTTCTCCATCTGCTTAATGGGACGAACAATCCTATTAGTCATTTTCGTTCCAACATATGTAAGAAGCAGAATCAGTAAGACCATTCCAATCAACAGCAAATTTCTAATTGGCTGAAAAGCTTCTGCAATTGCTGTAAGTGGCATATATAGGAAAATAACGGCTTCCAGTCTATCATTTGTTCTTAACGGAAGAACTACTGCACGGATTTCCTGGTCCAACGCTGTATGGTATTTGGTAAAGGTTAAGGTCTCTCCTTTCATCAATTCTTGCCTTTCACCAAACGTAATTAGGTTTTCTTCAGCAAATGAATCAAAAGGAGCCCCACTAGCAAGCTGCATAGGATCATCTGAAAAAATAATAGAAGTTTCTGAACTGAGCTCCAACCAGTCCAGCCGATCTAAAAATGCCTCCCGACTCTCTTCATAGTAAACCTGTTCCAAGGTTTGACCTTGCCTGATCAACATATCAGTCTGCTTTTCAATATATAAGGTTTGATAAAGATAATAGGAGACTCCCCCTACAAGGATGATAGTCAGTAAAGATACAGATAGGATGGTTAACCAGATTTTATTACGAATGGATAAGGTCTTCATGTATCTTCTCCATCAAACTTATAGCCAATGCCCCATACTGTTTTTATTTTTGCTCCAGCATCTTTAAGTTTAAATCTCAATGTCTTCACATGAGTATCGACTGTACGGAATGAGCCCTTTTCGGTATCTAGCCCCCAAATGACATCATGCAGCTGTTCTCTTGAAAATACTTTTCCTTCATGCTCCATTAAAAATAGTAAGAGGTCATATTCCCTTCTCGCAAGGTTCACCCGTTCCCCTCCCACAAGCACTTGCCGGGCGCTTTTCTGAACCGTTATTTCAGAAAGGGAGACCACATCAAAGAATGCTTGATTGGAGCGGCGAAGTAAGGCCTCCACCCTGGCCAAAAGTTCCTTAGGACTGAAAGGTTTCATTACATAATCATCCGCTCCGAGCTTCAAGCCTCTAACCTTATCCCATTCATCACTTTTAGCTGTCAGCATGAGGATCGGTATCATGTATTTTTCACGGATTTTTTTACAGGCAGTAAAGCCGTCCATGACTGGCATCATTACATCAAGGATGATGAGATCCACCTCGTGATCGTAAAGTAAATCAAGCGCCTCTTCTCCATTTTCGGCATGAAGTACTTGATAGTTTTCCTTCTGAAGATACATGTCTAGCATTTCCCTCATATCCGCTTCATCGTCTACCACCAATACTTGAAAGGCGTCCTTCATTCTCCCTCGCCTCCTTTAAATAAAAGATAGGGACCATTCGAAATGGAATACTTGTTTAGAACATCCAAGCTATCTTGATCTAGTACAAGTATCTCATCTCCATCTAGACTCGAAACATACAAGTAGGTTCCATCTGAAATCATATAGCTCGGATTATCTCCGACGTTTATTTTCTTTTCTACCTCATAGGTGTCTGAGTTAAATTTTGTCAGGCTGTGATCCCCATGACTAAGTACATATATGGAGGAATTTTTGTTCACCTGTGAAATCTGAATGGGCATTAGTCCGGTTGTCACAGATTTTACTTCCTTTCCTGTTTCCGGGTCATAGGCGAATACATTTTCATTCATTTCACCTGTAGCACCATGGCCGCCTGTCCATATATTTTTGCCGTCAAAGTGCAATCCTTCCGGCCTCTCATTCACCAAAAAAGAGTTCATCATTTTATGCGTAGAAGTGTCCAACACATACACTTGCCCACTTCCGGCAGCAAGCACAAATAAACGCTGTCCATGGTGTACCATTTTTGATGGATACTCACCAACACTTATTTCTTCCATAATTTCTTTCTTCTCCACATCGATCACTTGTATGTGATTTGTTTTTCCATTTGCCGTGTAAAGATATCCACTTTCGTGATCATATGTTAATTCAAGAATTCCCGCGTCTATATCCATGTATGGAGAAACTTTATTTTCTTTAATATTGATTTCATAGAGGCTTTCTTCTTCCTTGACAGAAGCCACATATATCCCTGATTTAATTTCCACAATAGCTGAAAACCGGATGGGCAAACTTACTTTCTCTTCACTACCTGTAGATAGATCCAGGGCAGTAATAGCATTTTCTTTCAAATGGCTGATATATAGGACTGAATCTTCGTTCTTTATTTTCGGCAATGCAATATCAGAGCTTGTACACCCTGATAATATTACCATCATGATAAAGGCAATTATAATAAAAGGATTTCTCAACCGTAACACTCCTAAACAGAAATATTAACCCTTATTTTACTTCAAAAATGTGAATAAAGTGTGAGTATAAAGAAAAAGATGATTCCGTTTATTAGAATCACCTTTTCCACTTACATCATTCAATTTCATAATATTTATTCTTATAGTGGCTAAGCGCATGCAATGGCCAAATATACTTATAACTATGATAATGGATATAGTATCCACCTGGAATTCCTGCGCCTGTTGGATAGATGGATCTCCAATCACTTGCTTCTAGTAAACTTAACAGAGAGTGCATTCCTTTTTCTATTTTAGGGGTTGGAATTTCTGATGCAGAGATGAGAGCATCTAATGCCCAGGCGGTTTGAGATGGTGTGCTGTGATGCAAAGGAACATAACGTTTTTTGCTATCACTTTCACACGATTCTCCCCAGCCACCATCCTCATTTTGTATCGACAATAGCCATTTCACACCACGGCTGATTAGGGGGTTATCACTTGATACACCGATAGCCTTCAAGCCTGTAATGGCCGCCCAAGTACCATAAATATAACAATTTCCCCATCTTCCGTACCAGGAACCATTCTCCTCCTGATTGTGCTCAAACCACTCTCTTGCTTTTTGGAAAACATCGGACTCCTGAGGCATGGTAGTATACTCTCCTAGAAAATATAAAGTTCTTCCTGTTAAATCAGCAGTAGACGGATCGAAAAGTACCCTGTCTTCATATTTGGAAGGGATGAAAGATAATAGATAGTTATCCGTATTCTTTTCAAAAGCAGACCAGCCACCATCATCATTTTGCATCGTCAACACCCACTCCACGCCCTTGTTCCAAGCATGTTTAAAATGATTTTCTGTACCTGCCAAAGGGGTGATAGCCCTCAAAGCAGCGGTTGTGTCATCAATGTCAGGGACAAAGGTGTTGGTATCCGAAAAGCCCCATCCACCCGGTGTAACATCTGGATTTTTAATAGCCCAGTCCCCGTATTTCTGTTGTTGTCTAGATAATAGATAGTTGCTTGCTTTCATGATGGAAGCATGTTGATGTGGTACTCCAGCCTGTTGCAAAGCTGCTGAAAGTAGGGCAGTATCCCAGACAGTGGAGGGAGAATTTTGAATAAAAACTTGGTCAGCACTTCTGCAAAGATAGGCTTTCATCCCTTGAAATGCGTTTCCAATGAGAGGGTTCTTTTTATCGTAACCTAGGGCAAGTAGCGCAAAAACCATAAAAAAACTTGCACTGAAATAACTATACAACGTTCCATTTTCTTCGATTCTTTCTAGAATATAGTCTTCTGCTTTGATAAAAGCTTTTCGCTTGAGATTTTCCGTTGAGCCTGCGAGCTTTTTAAGGGCATTTTTAAAATAAAGTTGAAGGTTCTGCATATCTTCTAAAAGCCGTTGATCCTCATCATCACTTCCTCCTCCCTGTAAGTGAGTGAGGTTCGGTGTTCGTGAATGGACATAGGAATAGTTCAGATTACTACAGATTAGTATGGGTATCCAATGTGCTCTTGCATACCCAACAAACTGATAGATGGAGATGGGAGACCGGCTTGGCAGTAACATGATCTCAATCGGTATTATTTTTATAATACTAGGCCATTTGATTTGCCCTGTTATCGCCAGCATCATTTTCGTCAACCAATCACTTTTGGATAACCCTCCATTTTCTTGAATAAAGCGCTCCGCTTTCCGCATATAGCCGGCATTTTTGGCAACGTATCCTGAGTACAATAAAGAAAAGTACCCCTCTATGGTGACACTAAGGTTTCCTCCGTCCTCATCCGGGTACACTTTCCAAGCTCCGTTGGACTCTTGCTGTGACTTGATCCGTTCCACTAGGCTCTTTACCAGTACTTCCTCGTCAGTCAATTCGAGGATTCTAATCAAGATAATCATATAAGCATCAGTCATTATGCTTCCTTCAAAGCAAAAGTTCCAAACACCATTATCCTTTTGCTTACTGAGAAGGTTGCTTATCATATCTTTAAGTTTCTCATTTATTTTATCTACCGGATTCATATGTCCCTCCGCTTTGTTCACGTCATACTAAAACTTATGTACGTTTACACAATTTAGAAGGCAAACCCTACTTTATATCAACATTCCTTCATTAACTCTTCCCGTTCTCTTATTTGCTTCAAGAATTAACGCATCGATATCTTTATTAATTCTTATCAATCGATCATGTAATGTGGTGACATCTTGCTCTTGTTTCAAATTTTCCAGCCTCTTAAATTCTCTTTCCAATTGAACCATTTTTAACTTTGTATCTGATATGGAATTTTTATAATTCATTCTTTCCGTCCCCCTCTTCTGTTAGTTCTAACTTTGCTCCTAATTTGCTAGAAAAACAACTATTAATGTGTTGTTTTGAGACCCCAAATATTCACATTGCTTTGAAGCAATCATTCCAGTATAATTTGGTGAGGAATTGAATAATAAAATGGTTTCTTGTGGATTTTTCTAGAGATATCTCTATTTTCGCCACACAATTGTCTTTGGGCAGTTGTGTGGCTTTTTTGTATTTCACATCTATGAAAGAGGGTAAATAATATGAAAACTTGGCATTACGCGTTAATCGTTTTTTTGGGTGGCTGCTGTCTTGGTATTCTGTCTACATTCGTGAAGCTTGCTTATACTGCCGGATATTCTATGAGTGAAGTAACAGGTAGCCAAGTGTTTATTGGTACCATCATAATTTGGATTGTCACATTGTTTATTAAAAAGAAAAAATTACATGTCATGCAAACACTAAAGCTTGTGTTAGCAGGGATACCGATGGGGCTAACAGGGTTGTTGTATTACCAATCCTTACAAACACTAGAAGCTTCCCTTGCTATCATTTGTTTGTTTCAATTTATTTGGATTGGCACATTGATGGAATGGATCTTTTATAAGAAACGTCCTACATCAGGTAAGATTCTCTCCATTGTGATATTACTTTCCGGATCTGTTTTAGCTGCAGGTCTTTTTGGGGACAAGATAGAATCGATTTCTTTACACGGTATGGTATGGGGAATACTTTCCGCTTTCACATTTTCCGTTTTTATATTTTTGAGCGGTATTATCGGTAAGGACATTCCTGCCATTCAAAAAAGTGCTCTTCTTTCCACCGGTGGCTTAGTTGTTACGTTCATATTGTTTCCACCTTTCTTTTTAGTCGACCTACCAACAGTAGTAGGCATAGCTCCTTATGGATTTATTCTAGGTATATTTGGTGTAGTGCTTCCCCCACTTCTCTTTTCCATCGGAATGCCGCATGTGGGGCCAGGCCTTGGGACGATTCTTACAGCCTCTGAACTCCCTGTCGCAGTAGTCATGTCAGCCTTAGTATTATCAGAACATATCTGTATGTATCAATGGGCTGGGGTTGGTCTTATCTTAGGCGGGATTGTCGTTGGAAATAGAAAGTATTAATTCCTGAACCTTATTTGTTGCTCATCAATGGGCTGTTGAGTTAATAATAGAAAATAAGATTATACCGAGAGGAAGGGTTCCATGACGAAAAAAAATTGGTTAAAAGGATTACTTCTTGCGATATTAGTAGGTACCTTGTTGTTCATCAATCACAACTACCTAAATATCAGCCCAGAAGGAATTCGAGAATGGATTCTATCCTTTGGTATATTTGCACCCGTTATATACATCGTCTTGTATACGATTCGCCCGCTTATCCTTTTCCCTGCCTCTATTCTCTCTTTAGCAGCAGGACTTGCATTTGGGGCAATAGGGGGAACAATCTATACCATTATTGGTGCAACACTAGGAGCTATCGTATCTTTTCTGGTTGCAAAAAAATTTGGCAAACGAATCATTAAAAATCAAACTTCCAATGTTAGAGTCCAAAAGATTCAGTCGCAAATGGAGGAAAATGGATTTTTCTATGTTCTCTTACTTCGTTTAATTCCTCTTTTCAACTTTGACCTGATAAGTTACTTAGCAGGGCTTTCCAAGGTCAAGCTGTCCCATTTTATATTGGCTACAGTGATTGGGATTATTCCAGGTACTTTTGCTTACAATTTTCTAGGATCTAGTTTTGTCGGCGATAATAAACTTGTCATTATCCTAGCAGTTATCGTTTTTATTTTAATTAGTGTACTTCCATTAATTTTCAGTAAAAAGGTTCGTGGAAAATTAGGATTTACCAAAAATGGAGGGTGAGAGGTGAAGTTGAATCATGAAAAAGTATGATCTTATAGTCATTGGAGGAGGAGCTGGAGGATTAACGGTAGCCGCCGGTGCCGCTTCTTTAGGAGGAAAAGTTGCGTTAATTGAAAAAGAAGAGCAGCCTGGCGGAGACTGTTTACATTTTGGATGCGTTCCATCCAAGGCTCTAATTGAAATTGCAAACCGTATTAAAAGCGCCCGTACCCTTGAAGAGTTCGGAGTTCACGTTTCAGGGAATATTCAAATGGAAGCTGTCATGAAGAAAGTAAAGGAAGCAATTGACCATATTCAAGTACATGATGATGCCGATCGGTTTCGTAAACTAGGGGTTGATGTCTATATTGGAGTGGGGGCTTTTCACTCTAAGAACGAAGTCATTGTGAACAATAGTAACATTATTTATGGGAAGAGGATTGTCATTTCAACAGGGTCAAGGCCCTTTGTTCCACCAATTCCTGGTTTGAAAGAGAATGGATTTATCACCAATGAAACCATCTTCTCTTTATCCAAATTACCAAGAAGGCTATTAGTGTTAGGTGGCGGTCCGATAGGAATGGAAATGGCTCAGGCGATGGCAAGATTAGGAAGTGACGTAACAGTTGTCGAGAGGTCTGATGGTATTTTAGTAAAAGAGGACAAGGAAGTACAGCATCTCATGAAAGATGTTCTCTCTAAAGAGATGAAGCTAATCTATAATACTACTGTTAAATCTATTGAAGCTGGTCAAAATGGGAAAGTTGTTCACCTTTCCATGGAACCAGACAAACAGGAATTTTCTTTAGAAGTCGATGAAATACTGGTTGCAACAGGAAGAACACCTAATTCTGACAAACTTCAATTAAATAAAGCCAATGTACAAACGGATGACAGAGGGAATATTAACGTGAATGAACGCCTTCAAACAAATATCCCCCACATCTATGCCATAGGAGATGTAAACGGAACTTTACCCTTTACTCATGTAGCAGGAATGGAAGGCAAACAAGTCGTCCAAAACGCACTTATTGGATTAAGAAGAAAGATAGATTATTCTAATGTTCCATGGGTCACCTATACTTCCCCTGAAGTATTTCATCTAGGATTGACCGAAGAAGAAGCAAAAGAAAAAAAGCTGGATTATGATGCATATAAGGTGGATTTATCCGAAGTTGATCGATTCGTTACCGATCACCAGACCACTGGATTTGTAAAAATCATCACGGATAAAAAAGGCAAAATAATTGGCGCCCATGCCGTTGGAAACCATGCTGGGGATTGGATGCAAGAGGTTGTGTTTTCTAAACAGTTTAAAAAGAAAATCGGCAGCATCTCCAATGTCATTCATCCATATCCAAATCATAGTGCAGCGGTTCAACGGACTGCAGATGCCTTTTGGAGAAAAAAGCTGTTTGGTGGGTTTCTACCGAAAGTGATGGAAAAGTATATTAGGTGGTTTAGATAGTTCAAAGAGTAAGACAACCTGTCTTACTCTTATTTTAAACCCACTCCTCTTTGTAGTCCTTTATATAGTCCCTCATTTTCCTAGGCTTCATGTTCGTTATATCTTCATACTCATTAGTGATGCCCTTTGCCAGTCCAAGTTTAGTTGGGAAATGGATACCTATGACCACATTCACAAATTGTTCATTAGCACCTTTTTTCAGCATAAATTCTTTAAATTCCTTAACGGAAGGGTTAGTATATTGAATGTTTACATGCATCACATCCGTCATTATTTCAGCCACTTCATAAAAGTCCAACGCTACATCACCAGTAATGACGTATTTCTTATTTTGATGCTCTTCCGTATTCTGAAATGCTATAGAAGCTATTTCGGCAAGATCCCTCGTGTCTACGAAGCTCGTCTTACCTTTCCCGGCAGGTACAAATATTCGCCGGTTCTCTCTCAATTCTCCACCTAAGAAATCATTTAGATTTTGCATAAAATACCCAGCACGTATAAAAGTAAATGGAATTCCTGATTTTTTAATTAGTTTTTCATTTTTATAATGATGGATGAACGGCAAGAATTGTACATCTTTAACGGATAAATATACAATATGCTTTATTTTCTTTTGTTTTGCTCGATCCAAAAACTCTTCAAACTTAATATCATCCCCTGGTGGATAGATCAAAAATATTTTTTCTATTCCGCTTAAGGCATTATTAAAAGTGTCTGGATTGGTAAAATCAAGTAAGACAAAATCATATGTATCTTGGGCGTTCTTTACCCTGTCCAAATTTCGAACTGCACATTTAAAAGATAACCCTTTTGCTTTTAAATTTCTAGCTACCTCTTTCCCCACTTTTCCATTAAACCCTGTAACAAGTATGTTCATTGAATTCCTCCAGTGGATTTTTCAAGCCTTACAATGAATTTGTAAAATCCTAATAGAATTAAGAGCAAAATTACATCTTCAATCATGGAATATTGCAACTTCCACCATCCATATTTAAAATAACCTAATGGCTCAGGTAGAGCAGCAATAATCTCATAAATAATTATTAGGACAACCCAAGTACAGAAGTAGAGAAATTGTTTAGAAAACTTCCTATTAAAAGGGAAGTAATTTAGAAACAAGACATTTACAGGAGGAATTAAGACCGTATGGGCTAACAGACCCGCCCAATCAACTCCCTTATTAAAATACCAATATCCCCCATACTTAAATTCCACAATCAAATCGTGAGTTTGCTGGAAGGCAATCGTAAACAACCAAATGTGCACCATTTGATTTATAGATAATTTTTTATTTACTTTCCATGCAATTCCATTAAATAGGAGGATAGCTAGTATAAGTCCAATCATGATATATCCTTTTGGATGAGACATTGTTTTACGAGCTTTTATATGTTTATTCTCTGGAACCATCTCATTATTATGCATGACTTTAAAATGATTAATCATTATTGGTCACTTCATAAATTTCTGTAGTATACAGATACTAAGTTAGTCCTAATTCAAGAAGGGAATGAAAAGCATGAACACCCTCCAAAAGATAGATCAAATTAATGTACAGCAATCCGAGTTATATAATCAGATAATTGATTTGTGGTTTCAAGAAGTGTTATTTACCTGGCGCTGGTGGGTTGGTGTCGCCCTTACCTTCTTTTCCTGGCTTTTTTGGATTGTCTATCACAAAAAAGAAAGCAGATATCGATTATTAAATGCGGGCTTCTTTGTGATGACGGCTTCACTCATTTTGGATTCACTTGGTGTACAACTGGGCTTATGGTCTTATCGTTTTGAAGTGATACCATTCATTTTGGCTTATCTTCCTTATAACTTAGCACTCATGCCGGTGGTAGTAATGAGCTTAATCCAATTCAAACCGCACTTTTCTCCATTAATAAAATCTATCGTTTTTGGTGTATTGACTGCCTATGTAGGGGAGCCCCTTGTTTATTTCCTAAAAGTTTACAACCCATATAATTGGCAATATTTTTTCTCGGTACCAATATATATGCTAATTTATCTTATAGCGAATTGGCTAACAACTAGAGAGGCTTATGGAACTATCAAATGGTACTAGAAATTTTATGAATCCCTAAAAAGTAAATAAAAACTTACCATCAATAGGATAAGTTTCTTTTAAACAGGCTCTGTTAAACCATACTCTTGATTTTTGCAGTTACCTAGCTGTTGATTGGAGCAATAGGAGAAGACTCCTGAGGGAGATAGCGTCTTCAGGGGAGACCCCGCAGGCGCAAGCAAGCCGAGGAGGCTCCCCAAACGCCCCTAGGAAAGCGAAGCCTAGTGCGTAAATCAACAGCGATATTTAACAGAGCCTTTAAATAAGTATCTAATATTACTCACCAGCATCTCTAGGTGATTTTTGATATATTGGTGATTTGTTAAATAATCCTTTCTGTCCTGTCGTATCTATTGTAAAATCGACGGTTACATTAAAAATAGCCTCTTTGAATCCTTCTTCCTTCCATCTTAACGAATCAAAGAGTGTTTGATCCTTTATCCATATTTTCTGTCCCAGTAGCCATGGTTCCGCATTTGCATTTTTCATTTTTTCTATGGTTTGGATAATATCCGTTTTCAAATCTTGATTAAGTTTAGCCTCCAGCTTTTTGATAAAGTCTTTGGATGTTTCGCCAGCGGAAAGCTCGACAATGTTCCCTTCCCCCGAGACTTGAATATCGAAGGTTATAGGAGAGACCTTTTGAAATTCCACTTTACTTTCTAGCATTATTCTAGAAAGTGAGACAGATACTAGTTTTTCTTTTGATTCAATTTCTGTGACATAATTCATTTCTTCCACTTTTTCACCTTTTATCAACTGACTTGCTGCCACTTCATTTCCTAGCAATACTTCCACTAATGTGTCTTCTTTTAGCACTGCCATATTTTCAATAATTATCTCACTATCAATGGTTTGGGCAATAGGAATTATCGCTGATGAGGACACCGTGTTTCGATCCCGCCTATATTGAAAAACCCTCACTGGCTGTGATCGTGCAAGTTTTTTGTCAGCACGGAAGAACTGATTAACATACAATGCTGGTAACTTTACCAAAGAGGATTCTGTTTCTAAAAATTTGCTTGCTTCTTCATCTTTACTTATTAATAGAAATACTTTATTTCCTATGTCGGGAATTCTGTCCACCAAGTCTAACGAACCGTTGATGCTTGAAGCAGCAATTTTTTCTGAAATTACAATGACCTTAAGATGACCAAAAAATAACACATTCGGTGTTTTAGATTCTAGATTGCTCAGAGCTTCCCATACTGTATCTCCTTCACTCCACAGCACCTCAAACTCCTCTGACTTGGCAGGACTACCACCGTTTTGACCCTTTCCTAAAATCGGTAACTGTATGCTTATTTTATATTTCTTTTCTTCACCTTGATCAATAGATATTCCTAATACCATCCCTCTTTGGTCAATTTCTCGCATATCATTGCAACCGCTTAACATCAACAAAAAAGCCATCAACCATATTACTTTTTTGACAATCATGAAACCATCTCCCGAGAGTTACGGTGTTTAAGTAACACAAAGAGCAACAGGAGACAAGGAACTAGGAATGAAGCTACTATGACATTAACATTATAAACTTGCCATCCTTCTATAAATTGAAAAGGTACCCAGTTGGCATAGATAAAAAACAGTGGAGTAATGCATAAAATAAATTGTCCCCTTTTCACCTTGGGAAATAATTGTTCTAACAAATAGATGGAGAACCAATACAGAATACAGGCTACTTTAACAAAAGAAATGACCCAAAATCCTAAAAATAACAGGTCCATTCTTTCTAATAAGCCAGTACCAGGAGTTATGGATTGAACCAATGTAATAATCTCCAACAATCCCAATGGTCTGTCCTACAAAACTGGGTAACCTTAAACTTGCTTCTACTAAAACATCCAAAGCAAAAATCATCATTATTGCTTCCAAGTAAATAGGAAAAGGAATGTTATTTCTAGAATCCGCTATCGTTAAGGCCAATGTGGTAGGAAGCAGTTCTGGATGATACCCTACTAAAGACACGTATAGTGCTGGAAGAATGGTCGCTACTAATATGGACACAATTCTTAACATACGTATAAAAGAGTTATCCAATGCCATCCGAAAATTATCCGGACTTATTTCAATGAGATTAAACAAGGTCGCTGGCAGTACAACACTGAAAGTGGAATTATCTACGACCAACACAATCTTTCCCTGCGCTAACGCAATGGAGGTATAATCTGGTCTCTCTGTTTCATAAACTTGGGGGAAAATGGAAAGGGGATGATCTACTATTTTTTTTGCAAGCTCTCCCCCATCGTTTAACTGCTCCATAGTCAGATTTTCTAATCTACTAATAACAAGCTTCAGCAGATCCGGGTCGACATATTCATCTAAATACAATAGTCCTACGTGGGTGTGACTTAAAGTTCCCAATGTAAATTCTTTTAATTTCAGTCTTGGGTCCTTAATCAACTTACGAATAAGAGAGATATTTGTTCTGCTATCTTCAATAAAACCAATTTTCGGTCCATATACCTGGTACTGCGTTGTCGGCTCTGTTACGTTTCTTTGTTCTTTTTTCACATAATTCACTAAGAATGGTACTTCCCCTGGTAAATGAATGATTACATGCCCATCTAAGCATCCTTGAATACATGACTTCCAAGAATCTGCATGAAAGTATCCGATGCTTTGAATATGTTCCTTTAATGCCCCTACTTGGAGTTCATCCGAGAGTAGAAGTTGCTCTTCTAACTTAGTTACATCCGTTATTTCAGAGATGTAATAGATGAACATTCCTGATTCATCGCCTATAGAGATATACCTGGCTTGAAAATCACCTACATCTTCAAAAACATGTTTAATAATATCCTGAAAAGATTTTTGGTCTTTTGGAATGGTTGAATCATCTACTTGGATTTTCTTCTTCAAATATTCTTCATAGTTTGGCTTCATTACTGATTGGATCTGTTTGCTGCCCCGAGAAGGTCTCTTAGTAAACACACGATTACCTCATTCTTGTTAAGTCTCTGACTGATTAAATACTTTCGACTGTACTACGGAGTATTATTTTACTTATTCCTCTTTTTATTCAGGAAAGTGTTTGTAAATAAGGTGGGGATGGATTATGAGGGAATGTGCAGAAAAGCTAATAAAAAAAATGCACACATATGCATGCATTTTTTAGCTTCTTAGGAATCCTATGTAGCTTTTAACCAAACAGTAAAACCTTTCGTTTTTCATACTCTAAACTTCTCCCATCTAAGATGCTCCAAATCTTGTGAACATCTTACTTCCTTTTTAAACCATTCTAAATTTCCCGCAAACCTATCGGAGCATTCAAATTCAATTCTTGCAGCCTTTTTCCCTTGAACGCAACGGAGGTTTGCAAGAAACTTTTGCTTACCGTTTGGTTGGTCAATGCTTACACCAACATAAGGGAGTAACTCATAATGATACCCTTGTTCTAGGCTATCAAAATAATTACTGTTAACAATTTCTATAATTCTTAAATAATCCGTTTCATCAAGCCCCCACCTAATTACTATAGTACACTCAGGAAACATGACTTCAAGCTGAAGATGGCTTCCAAAACGGTCTTTGGAAGCTTGCAGGATTTTCAAGTTATTATGGTTTGCTTGGATGGCTTCCATATTAGTTTGATCCTCCGCCATCGCCTCCACCACCATGATTGTTAAATTGGTTAAACTGATATCTATTTGTTTCTGATTCAATATTTTGATTGCCTCTGTTCACATCCGGAACCGAGCCCATTCCTTTATTCTTTTTATCCATATAAATAGTAATTCCAATTAGTAGCACTATTGGTACGATGATAAATAACCAGATCATGTGAGACTCCTCCTTTGGATCTTATATATACTAATACGATTTTATTTATAAAAAGTTTCGTTTTTTTAATATTCTGTCATTTTATAGTTTATTCGTTGAAATCACTTCTATTAGACAGTTGAACCAGTATACGTGATACTTCAGGCGTATAGGGCCGTTCTATTAGACATTTTAACCTGGTTTCTTAGCGCTTCGGGCGTTTAGTATCGTTCTATTAGACATTTTAACCTGGTTTCTTAGCGCTTCGGGCGTATAGAACCGATCTATTAGACATTTCAGCTTCATTTCACAACGCTTCGGGCGTATAGAACCATTCTATTAGACATTTCAGCTTAATTCCAAAGCGCTTCGGGCGTATAGAATCGTTCTATTAGACATTTCAGCTTAATTCCAAAGCGCTTCGGGCGTATAGAATCGTTCTATTAGACATTTCAGCTTCATTCCAAAGCGCTTCGGGCGTATAGAATCGTTCTATTAGACATTTCAGCTTAATTCCAAAGCGCTTCGGGCGTATAGAATCGTTCTATTAGACATTTCAGCTTCATTTCAAAGCGCTTCGGGCGTATAGAACCTATAAAAAAGAGAGGCCCATCAACAGAACCTCCCCCACATCAATATCTTAACAAGTGAAAACATATAATCTTAGTTCCCATAACTCTCCTGATACGCAATTGAATCATCTTCCATCTCTTTTAACAACTCTACCCAATCTGTTTGGTCGATTAAATTACTTGGCAAACCAATAAAAGGGGACGTTGCATCATTCCACCCTTTTACTGTATCATGTATGCGGACTAAGGTCGCTTCCATTTCCTTAGGAAAAGTGACTGTATCCAATCTGTCCATGTCTTCTTCTAGCAAGGTGTCCTCCAAATATCTTAGCTCTCCTGCAATTAAATTAGCACTAGTCTTAGTCGCAAACTGTAACCCATCAGAATGCCTTGGATAAATCGCTTTGGCCAGCTTTTCTATTTCATAGCTAGCATCCTCTATAGTTTTGAAGCCATTCTTCAATTGAACCCATTGTGCGTAAGGAATTTCATTTTCATTCATAACTGTTTGCATGATAACCGAAGTAGTATTAGTCTCCAATTGGAGGTTCCCTACCATTTCCTTAAGGTGCGGTTCCAAAAAATCTTGTTGTTTATTCACTTCCACATGCTTCTGAAATCCATAGAATACAGCAATAACTAATAGAAACACCAAAATATAATACTGCTTGCTTGATTGTTGAAACATTTTTATTACCTCAAATCTTATCTAATAACGTTCATCCCTACTCCAAATTCTCAGGATATAGCTGATGCATATGTTTAACATAATTTCCGGTACTGTATCCTTCACCACCATTTCGATAGGTATGTTCAAGAAGGATATAATCACCGCTGCGATTCACTGCCTGCCATTGCATCATATAAGAATGGCTCGAAGGAATAAAACCTGTGTCAGCTGGATATGAATTAAATGATCCTATAACTTCTTCCCATTCAATTGGAACTTTTATATATCCATAACTTTCTTTTCCTAACTCTTTGGATTGTTTCATCTGGATCTTAGGATAATAAACTTCTACTTGATTCGTATCCCCTACCGACGTCACAGAATAATTCCGCTCCGATGTTAAATAAAACACCCATTCACGTACCTCGTCCTTGGGATGAACATTCCAATAAATATAAGAGTTCCCCTCATTTACTACTATTTGAGGATCAGAAGCAGTCGTTGCACCCACACATTCCCATTTCCAACCATTCCAAACCCAGATGCTAGAACCATAAGCCCCTTCATCTGAAAAAAGCGGAACAAAGTAAGTTTTCTCATCCAATTGAATTACATCTTGAACTTTCATTTCCTGAGTTAGGTAATCCATATTTTTAATGATTTCACCTTTCGAATAGAATGCTTTCGGTGTCATCGTTATGTACGTTATTATAATGCCTGCAATTAAAGCACCTACACTGAATAACAGGAAGATTGCTTTTCTACTCATTGAGCATTCCCCCTTTCTTCTAAAAAGGAAGCCGTCTTTGATTTATAGTAATGCTGCTTTTTCTTCGTGGTAACAAGCAATCCCTTACCGTCATGTTCCACATAAACTTGAATCTTCTCACCAGTTTTCGTTTTTACGCCTGTTAACAGGTAAGGAAATTTCTCTTGAATTTCGACTGGCACTTCACTCTCTGCTTCTGGCCACTTTTGCTCTCTGATTTCTTCATACCATTGAATGACGTTTGAGCTCTCGTATTTAAAAGTAGATAGGGAGTCATCAAACTTTTCTTCATTTATTGTCACATCTTCTCCAGAAGGATGAGTCACCAACAATTCCACTTCTGAAACATCTGTGAGATACGTCCGCACTTCATCTTCCGGATAAAACACAGCAGCTAATCCAATGGCAAGAAGAGCCGTCACTAAAAAGATGTAATTTCCCACAAATCCTGTCCAAGCATATTTTCGGTAAGCTTCCCAACGGTCTTTTCTATTCAATAGTCCATACAATATCCAAACTCCGAGCGGAAGAATGGCAATGGAATAAGGTTCATTAAACAGCGGAAAAGTGAATGAAAATGAAAATAGTCCTAACAAAACAGCAATGATTATTTTCCATATTCTCGGTCGTTTTTCCTCATTCTGCAGACGGTAAATACGAACACTAATCAAAGTAATAATTCCCTATGCAAAAATGACACAAATCAAATCGATAATATTCCCCTCATACTCCAAATAAAAATCCAATATTCACACTCCCATCCTCCTGTAAATCTCTCCCTATTATTCTACCATTAACTGTATGATGAACCCAATAACAGGAAATAAAAAAGGAACTCAATAAAGCCTTCGTTGAGTTCCTGATAAGTAATGAAATTTTACTTTACGAATAAACACTAGCACATGTCCCGGCAATCGGTTCGTAATAACAATGCTGCTTGAATTGACCGGAAAAAGGTTGGTTATACCAGGTTGGAGGACATGGAGCATAAGGATTGAAATACCATAATGCGTATTTTGCTGGATGTTCTCTCCAAGAAGTCAACGTCTTTCTAGCTAAGTTTTTTTCCACTGATCTTGCCCTGTTATAAAATAAATTACCCTTTTGAACCGCTTCAAATGAATAATTTCCGCCCTGCACTTGATAAATGACTTGTGGAATGGTTCTAACTTCTTTGAAATCCAAACAATCGGCTACTGCACGATTGGTTATAACATTTCCAACATAGAGCATACCTTGCTTGCCTTCACCTTCTGCTTCCGCTCTCATCATCCTTGCCACCAACGCTACATCTGATTCTGTAAACTTAACTCTAGCCATAATTTCACCTCAACACCATAGTATGAAAAAACGCCTAGATTGGTTTCTGATATTTTCAAAAACCGGTAATATTAGATTGGTTTTGCAGTTTGAATGGTGAGTTCCTTCTCTTCTAACAGATTTGTGACCCGTTCGAGCTTTAGCAGATGGTCAGGAGAAGAACCTGCTTTTGATATTAAGAATTTATCATCCTTACCTTTTCCTTTGCCTACATAAAACAATAAATTACGTTCTGTTTCAATGACGGTTAAGGATTGGTCAGCAGGAATTTTCATCTTTTCCTTACCGAGTATAAAGGAATCAAAACGAGGGTCAAACCCAACAAGATAGTTAGAATTGGAGCCAAAATATAACGAATGGAGTTTGTTGCTTCTATTCTCAATAATCTTCCTGAAGAATAAACGGATTAAAAAAAGAATGACATAGTACATGACAAATCCAATAATGACGGTAACAATATTCAAAATAAGAAATTGAGTGCCGTCTTGTGCGATCTGAAGGTTGGCGATAATGTTGTAGCCACAAAATAAAAAGAGTGCAACTAAGTTCCCCACAGTGGCCATCTTAAAAATTGATTTAAAATACGGCATGTATTGAAATAACTCGGTGTAATCTTTCTTTTCGATTGGAAATTGAAATGAGATGTTTTTTTTCAATGTGTACCTCCTGATGTTCAATGAAATGTCACCTTATGGGTAATTTGTAAATTCTAACTCCTGATCGATGATGATTCCCTGTTTTACATAACTGATCAGCTTAGCAGACTCTGCCTCCACCCGTTGCCTGCCATGTGGATTGAGGGACCAATTTTCTTCCCTTGTGGACTTATCGTTGATTGGACACAGGGAATAGTCGATCCAATCCGGCATATAGGTCTGAAGCGTGAGGTTTATCCGCCTCATATGGTAATGGCTTGTCACTACAAGCAGGCGGTTTATTTTATGTAGATAAAAAGCTCTGTCCAATACCAACAGGGACGCGAGTACGTTTTCCTTTGTGTGGAGAGACTGGTTTTCAATCAGGATATCGTTGGCCGAAACTCCAAGCTCCATGGCTTTTTCGGCAAGCCTCTGGGCTTCTGTCAAACCGGTATCATCCCAAACGACTCCACCAGAAAACAAAATCTTGCCAGCTCTTCCTTCCTTATAAAGCTGAACCGCTGGTGGTAAGCGGTACTCCACCGCCCTGCTGCTGCCTGCCACAAAAATGCATTCTCCGTTTTTGTTGTCGTCTTTTATATTTCTAAAAAGCAGGTCTGTCATCTGCTGGTCTGTCAGTTTACTGGAATCCAATTGTGAAATAAAAATCTTCATGCTTCTCCTCCATGGTGGCTCATGTCAAACGCTCTCTTTAATACATTATACATCGAACCTTGGATTCCTTTATAAATCGGTCTATTAATTATTGTTTTTCAGAAAAAGCTTTCAAGTCAGCTTTCTGCACTTAACGGAATCATAATCACAAAGCGGCAACCTTCTGTGTAGTCGGGATCTATTTGAATGATTCCATGATGTTGTGTAATAATCTTTTTGGCGATGGCCAGTCCAAGTCCTGTTCCTCCAGTGTATGTACTGCGGGATTCATCCACGCGGATAAAAGGCTCAAACACTTTCTCATGATAATCTTTAGGAATTCCTTTCCCCTTATCTTCTATAATAAGAATAGCATGTTTGTCATCTTCCCTTAACGATACAGCAAGGAGTTTACCTCCATAAGCTATGCAATTTTGAAGAATATTGGTTAGTGCCCTTTCGAAAAGATGAACCTCCAGTTTCACTGTCATCAAATCATCGGGGATTTCCACATCGTAGTGAATGCCTTTTGCCTCGAGTTCATTCACAAACGAAGTGAATATATCTCTGATTACTTCTGTAAGGTTTTGATCCTCCAAGGCAACCCAGCTCGCACCCATATCGAGCTGGGATAGATCGAAGAGATCTTGAATCAACCGGTTGGCTTTTGTGCTATTGGACATGATGATGGAAGAATATTGTTGTCGCTCTTCGTGGCTGAGAGAAGGAAATTGGGATAAGGTTTCTGCATACCCTTGAATATTCATAAGTGGTATTTTTAGGTCATGGGAAATGTCTAAAATCAATTGTTTTCTCAGTAACTCTGAACGCTCCTTCAAGCTAATTTCCTCTCCAATTTTTGCAGCCATCCTGTTAATATTCTCCTTTAGTTGATTCAACTCCTTATTTGCCTGAAATTGAATTTCTGTTTCATAATTACCTTTTATAATACTATCCACACCGGTCAGAAGCTTTTCAACCGGCTCGATAATCTGAGTGGAAGTACGTTTTACATACCAACGCAAAATAAAAAGTAAACAAATCGTGAAAAAGAGAACAGTAAACAAGAATACATCGAGAAAAAATCTTTCTACAGGTAAATATAATAAGAGATACTCCTCTCCGTTACTAGGAATAATGAGATCTGTCTCATAATGATCTATTTCACTTAAGAAGGCATTAGGTTCGTATTGATAGCCAGCTTCATTTGGGCTGTTATATTGTTTAACAACCCTATAGTCCCGACTGACGATTTCAAGATAGGCATTCTCAGGTAATTCATGCTTTTGAAAAGAGGTTTCAAGTCCTTCCCGCTCTATGTCTTCATACAGTTCTTGAAAAAATTCTTGATCCACTTCCTCGTACACTGACTCCACATAAATAGTATTGGCAATCAAAGTCACGGCACCAATCACTAATAGAATAAGAAACAAAAGAGTATAGTTGACTAAAAATTGCTTCTTTATGGGCATTTCTTTTTTCTTCATGAGGGTAAGTAGTTTCCTAATTTTCATGTCGTACCATACGATATCCTAACCCCTTGATTGTTTTAATATAAGTCGGTGATTTAGGATTTTGTTCAATCTGTTCTCTGATTCTACTAATATGGACCATGATAGTATTACTGTCTCCAAGGTAATCTGAGTTCCACACCAACTCATATAACTGGGCTTTTGTGTAAAGACGATTCTGGTTTCTCATAAAGATGGAAAGCAGCTGAGTTTCTTTCGGCTTTAATGGAAGGACTAATCCGTTTTTAGTAATAATCTGATTTTCTGTATGAAACTCCAAATCACCATTTCGAATAATCGTTTCTTCCTTAACTTTTTCATAATCTGTACATCTACGAAGTAAAGCTTTCACCCTTGATATCAGTTCAAGCATGCTGAATGGCTTTACCATATAATCATCCGCTCCCAAGCCGAATCCCTTAACTTTATCGTCATCTGTTCCTCTAGCTGTTAGCAACATGATAGGAATTCTTGAATGCTCCCTCACCCTTTGTATAACCTGCAAGCCGTCCACACCAGGCATCATAAGATCTAATAAAAGTAGGGCCGGGACCCTTTCCTCCAACTTCTCCAATACCTCCTCTCCACTATATGATTGATCTACCTGATAACCTTCTTTCCATAAATGAAGACTAAGCAATTGGTTTATTTCTTTATCATCTTCTGCAATATATATCATCTTTCGCATATGTGTACTCCTTGATCTAGTCAATATCCCCATATTTTATCATGAAAACGCTCCACAAAATTTACTTTTAAGGTTTATTTAAGGTTGGGTTAAGGATGTGTTTACTTTTATAAATTAAGATCTGTTTGCTACTGCTAATGTAACGAAAAAATTATAGCTCTAATACAGGCAGACCTTATTCCGAATTCAAATGAAAATCTATTAAAAAGTTTAGAAAAACTAACAATTGATTTAGGTAAAAAGGGAAAAGACGCCAAGTTTGGAGTAGGTTTAATAAAAAACGAATAGAAGACTGATAACCATGAAAAGAAAATATTTTAAAAGTTTAGTTGCATTGATTATTTTCGCTATTATTGTTGCCACAGTTCCATCCAAGACTGTAAAAGCTACTGAAATGGAAAACAACTATTTAAATAGTGATGACCTGTTAGAAAAACAATATGATAACACAGACATATCCTATAATATCTATGACACTGAAGCCAACTTCCAAGAGATTTTGATAGAAGTGGATACAGATACGAGCGCAAAAGCGAAAATAGAATTAGATTACTCCCGAAATCATGGCATTTTGAATGGAATGTGGGTAGATGAAAATGGTCAAATTCAAGAAGAAAGTTATACAATCGAAATGGAAGGTGATAATTGGTTATTAACAAATAAAGCTACCAATGAAACTTTCAATATTAGTGAAACAGAAATAAGTGCTTCTGCCTGGTGGATACCTGTTCTAATTTTAGTTGCAAAAATTGGGAAACACGCAGCAAAGTTAAAGAAACTAAATGTAGATGATGCGTTAAAGAAAATTCCGAAAAACACAGTAAAAATGAGTGATAAAGAATTATAGAAGATAGTTGGAGATGTTCATGAATTTAAAGCTGATTATGTACCAAAAGGAACACCCGTTTCGCATTTTAATGTTTATAAAGATAAGGATACAGGGAGACTTTGGCTTTTTGAAAATCAAGGTGCTAAACGAAAAATTCCAACTTATGAAGTAAATTATTCAAGGAGTGTAAGGAAAATGAACAATATATACTGCACACTAACTTTTCATAGTAATAAAGAAAAGTTCGATTTGAGCATTTTTGAAAGCAAAATTCAACTGTACAGAAAAACTTCATGGTCAATTGGAGATCTGCAACACCCGAATTATCAAGATTCAGCTCGCCTTGACAGTACAGCAGTAATTAAATCTGAGACATCAAAAGACCATGATGGAAAAGAAATAATTTCATCATTCTTTCATTATCTTTATTCCAAGAAAGAAGGTATTTTGGAACTAAAAAATCAATATAATGCCACTCTTTATTTTGATCTTATTGTAAATCAAGATTCAAGCGATTCACCAGTAATTTTCTTAGATCCTAATCATTTGACTCTCTTAAGTGAACTTGATGCTTCTATGAACGTTTCCATATATGATTATAGATAACAACTTTGAAGCCAATAAAGAAACGCTTGAATATAAATCCTTCAAATATTTTTTTAAAAAAAGTGATCCAGTTTCTGATCCGCTCCGTTAGGTAAGTGAAACCAACTAAAAAGGAGTGCTTAGAACATGAACTGGAAAAAAGCAATCGTAGCCGTACCACTTAGCGTAGGATTATTAGTACCGACTTTTCAAGTAGCAAGTGCACATGAAGGTCATAACCACGGAATGGAAACATCCGTATCCACCCCGGCATCGGATTTAAGAGCTTCCTTGGATGCATTATTATCAGAGCATGCTTTCTTGGCAGTCGTAGCCATGCAAAAGGGCATTGACGGAGCAGAAGACTTCGATCAAGCAGCTAGCGCATTAAATGCAAACACAGATGACTTATCCGCAGCTGTCGCTTCCGTTTACGGAGAAGAAGGCGGAGCAGCATTCAAAGAAATTTGGAGCAGCCACATTGGTTACTTCGTCGATTATGTAACCGCAACAGCGGAAGACAATGAAGAAGGCAGACAACAGGCGTTAGCCGAATTAGATGAATATACAGTAGAACAAGCAGCGTTCCTTGACACTGCAACAGAAAGTCGCTTAAAGGCAAGTGAACTTGAAGCTGGTTTGAAAATGCATGTGGAGCAACTAGTATGGGCATTTGATAACTATGTCGCTGGTGACTTTGAAAAAGCATACGAAAACATGCGTCATGCCATTGAGCACATGTATGCACCTGGAAAAGGGTTATCTTGGGCGATCACAGACCAATTCCCGGACAAGTTTGAGAATACTAGTGTCGACACACCAGCAGCAGACTTACGTGCTGACTTAAACCACCTTTTCGCTGAGCACGCAGCATTAGCAGTACTTGCTATGCAAAAAGGAATTGATGGAGCTGGTGACTTTGAAAATGCAGCAGGTGCATTAAACGCTAACACAGCGGACCTTTCTGCTGCCGTAGCATCCGTTTACGGTGAGGAAGGCGGAGCAGCTTTTGAAGAGATTTGGAGTAGCCATATCGGTTATTTCGTAGATTATGTCGTTGCGACTGGTGAAGAAAATGAAGAAGGTCGTGAAGCAGCAATTGCTGAACTGGAAGAGTACAAAGTAGAGCAAGCAGCATTTCTTGATACAGCTACAGAAGGGCGCCTAAAAGCCGCAGACCTTGAAAAAGGCTTGCAAATGCACGTTGATGAGCTACTTCTTGCTTTCAACAGCTACAATGAAGCTGACTATGAAACTACTTATAACACAATCCGTGAGTCTTATGCCCACATGTTCGGTGTAGGCGAAATGATGTCTGGTGCTATTGTTGATCAATTCCCAGAGAACTTTGAAAAAGACATGCCAACTGACATGCCTGCAGCAGGTATGGGTGGTGCAGCGGACAATGGAATGAACGCTGCTATTGCATGGACTGTTGCCGGTCTGATCTCCGCGATTGTTTTAACGCAAATCATTGCATATAGAAGAAAAGCTACACAAGAATAATAGTTTTAACTAAGAAGAGAGGGGCTTTTCCCTCTCTTTCCTACTATCATTTTCTAAAAGGAGTATAACTATGAGACTACTAACCGCTTTATCATTCATGCTTCTTTTACTGGTCGGATGTAGTTCGGGGACAACTGAAAATCAGACTACTGAAATGGAAAAAACTCCAACCGAAGCAATCGCGTCCAGTGAAACAGCAGCCCCTACCAACAAAAAAACTCCCATCCCCACCCGTACCCAAAACACGAATGAAAACGGGAAAGTTATTAAAGACGAATCCATCAGCATCGAACCCCACCGAATCGAAATCCCCTCCATCGGAGTCGATGCACTTGTGGAACAAGTAGGCGTCATTGAAAACGGTCAAATGGGAGTACCCGAATCTTTTGAAACGGTTGGCTGGTACAATGAAGGTCCCATGCCAGGAGAGCGCGGAAACTCCGTCATCTCCGGACATGTCGACAGCCGTAACGGTCCTGCTGTGTTTTTTGACCTAAAGAATCTTGAAGCAGGTGATGAGATTGTTGTTTCAAATGAAGCAGGTGAATCGCTGACTTATGTTGTAGACAGAATAGAGACTTATCCTGAGGACAAGTCTCCTGTTGAAGCAATTTTTGATTACTCGTTTCAGAGCAATTTAAACCTGATTACCTGCACAGGGACGTTTAATCGAGAAAGCAGAAATTATTCCGACCGGTTGGTTGTGTATAGTAGTTTGAAGAAGTGAGAATAGAGTGAGGTCTTCGTGTAGATTGATGATGAAGGCCTCTTTTTGTTTGTTGGTAGGTGGGAAAGGTGAATATGAGCTTAGTTAAGACGTTCACTGGGCAGTTCATTCCGTTTGTCAGGACCTCACTGACCTTAATTCTTGCTAACTGAGGTCTTCATACTGCTTATCAGGACCTCTCTGACCTCATTTCTTGCCAACAGAGGTGCTCATACCATCTATGAAGACCTCTCTAACTTCGATTCTTGCTAACTGAGGTCTTCATCGCGCCTATCAGGACCTCTCTGACCTCATTTCTTGCCAACTGAGGTCCTCATACCATCTATGAGGACCTCTCTGACTTCGATTCTTGCTAACTGAGGTCTTCATACTGCTTATCAAGACCTCTCTGACTTCATTTCTTACCAACAGAGGTCTTCATCGCGCCTATCAAGACCTCTCTGACCTCATTTCTTGCCAACAGAGGTCCTCATCCCATCTATGAAGACCTCTCTAACTTCGATTCTTGCTAACTGAGGTCTTCATACTGCTTATCAGGACCTCTCTGACCTCATTTCTTGCCAACAGAGGTCCTCATACCTTCTATGAGGACCTCTCTAACTTCGATTCTTGCTAACTGAGGTCTTCATCGCGCCTATCAGGACCTCTCTAACTTCGATTCTTGCTAACTGAGGTCTTCATCGCGCCTATCAGGACCTCTCTGACCTCATTTCTTGCTAACTGAGGTCTTCATCGCGCCTATCAGGACCTCTCTAACTTCGATTCTTGCCAACAGAGGTCTTCATCGCGCCTATCAGGACCTCTCTGACCTCATTTCTTGCCAACAGAGGTCCTCATACCTTCTATCAAGACCTCTCTGACTTCATTTCTTGCCAACTGAGGTCTTCATCGCGCCTATCAAGACCTCTCTGACCTCATTTCTTGCCAACAGAGGTCCTCATACCATCTATGAAGACCTCTCTAACTTCGATTCTCGCTAACTGAAGTCTACATAGCGCCTATAAGGACCTCTCTAACCTCGATTCTCACCAACAGAGGTCCTCATACCTTCTATGAGGACCTCTCTAACTTCGATTCTCGCTAACTGAAGTCTTCATAATCTCTTACTTTACCGAGCCACACTCCCAGCCTCTACAACACGGCGCCCCTTCTTCTCGCCTATTTCCGGATGCACTTTTCGTATAACAGACGGTCTTGCCATGATAAGTGTGATAACGATAAGCATCCCCGCTGACAAGAGCAAGATCAACTCTCCAGGAAAGATATCATACAACACGCCATAAATCACCATGCCGAGTGGAATAAGCGCCATCGCCATCGTTTCGATTATAGAGAACACTCGACCTTTGAACTCATCGTCAATGGTTTTTTGAAGCATTACTTGCAATGGCGTATTGACAATAATAATGAGCGACCCGAAGCTAAACATAAGAAGCATATAATAAGTGAACATCATCCAATAACTCATCGGCCATAAGAGTGGTAGGGAGATAGACCCCATTACTGCACCAAGACCAATAATCCCTCTCTTGGAGACTAGTACCGGAAATTTCACTTCTTTTCTAGCTGAAAAATATATCGACATTAATAGCATGCCAAGCGAAAATGCTCCTTGCGTAAAACCGAAATGTTGCGATTTAATTTTTAAATTTTCAATCAAGATGTACGAATACCCCACCTCATAAGCTCCAAAAAGGAAATTAATGAGCAAACTAATCCAAAGCATGACCATGATGGTTTTTTGGAATCGCAAATAGCTTAAACCTGCTTTCATGCTTTGCCACATGGACTCCTTCTTCTCCCCCTCTTCTACATTAATCTTTTCAGCAGAGAACAGGCGGAAGTTCATCGTAGCTTCTAAAATCACGGCAATTACGGAAGCAACAATAAAAATAACAAGAAAAACCGGAATCGGTACTGTTCCATATAATAGTCCACCAACAGCCGGGCTTCCAATAGCCGCAAAGGAAATGGCCATCTGATTCATCGCCATTGCTTTTTGAATTCGAGCCTGATCAATTAAACCTGTAATGGATGAAGTAAATGCTATACCAGAGAACATAGAAGTCAAAGAAAGGATACTAGTTGTTGTGTAAATCGCTATGAGGGAGAGTCCTGATGTAAGGGTGTAGATGAGTAGGCCTATGATAGCAAGAGTTGTGGCTATTTGTGAGAAAATAACAATCTTTTTTCTAGAATACCGATCCGTGATGGCTCCGGCAAATGGTCCTGCAAGCGTTCGTGGGAGAAAATTACAAAGAAGATTTGTCGCAAAGCTAGTTGCAGATCCAGTTAGCTGCAATATATAGAAGCTGATGGCAAATGCATATACCTGCGATCCAAAAGTGGAGATTAACTTACTAATCATAAAGGTGTACAAATGATATGTCGCTCTTTTCAATTTTAAGCTTTCTTCCATAAAAAGCACCCCGTTTTAAAAAGTTTAATTTAATTAAACAAATCGTACCATATCAAGGTATTCCAATTCAAGGAAAAGTTTAATATAATTAAACAAAATATTTTTTCTAGGAGTGCACACCTATATGCTCGGAGATCGGATACGAAAATTAAGAAAACAAAAGAAAATGACTTTGGAAGGACTGGCTGGGACAGAGCTGACAAAAGGAATGCTCAGTCTAATAGAAAATAATAAAGCCAACCCTTCTATGGAAAGTCTTACATATATTGCCCGTCAGCTTGGGGTGGAAACGGTAGAACTATTGGGAGAGGTTAGTTCTGAGGAATTGCGCGAAACTTTGGAACGCGCCGAAAAGATATTTAACATCCCATTCAGAAACCAAGAATTTCCAGATAAATATAGGCAGCTGATTGAACTAATTCAGCCCCACATCGGCAAACTTTCCAATGGGTATGAAAGTGCAAGGTTGATGGAGATTTACAGCTACGCGCTTCAAATCGAGAAAAAGCCAGGTTGGGAAAGCCTTCTAGATATAGCCGCTGATATGTTCGACCAAATGAATATCTCTTCTAATCGGACTGCTATTGGAATTTTTCGTTCCAATATCGCTTTTTTTGAACACAATTATCATGCAGCGCTCAAAATCTTAATGGCCGAACGGAATGAAATTGAAGCAAAACATGCATACATTGAACCAATGGCCCGACTGGACCTTGATTACAGTGAAGCAATCTTGTTATATGCAGTAGGGAACTCAAAGGCGGCCATCGAAACTATGGAAAAAGCCCTTGCCTATTCCAAGGAAAAACGCATTTTCTACCTGATTGATGACCTATATCGCCTTGCAGCTGCACATGCATTAATGGAAGGAAATAAAAAAGAAAAGGATTACTACCTGTTGAAGTTGAAGCAATACGGAGAATTCGCTGACCATATTTCCTCCATCTACTTTTGTGAACTGTTTGAAATAATTGAATTGATTTCGGATAGGCAAGAATATACAAAAGCACTTGAAAAAGTTGAAGAATGCCTCTCGTCTGGGGAATTAATGGATTTTTATACACCGTGGTTCAATCTAGAAAAAGCAAAAGCACTCTACTATCTTGGCAGGTTTGAGGAGGCACTCCGATGTATTAATAAGGTGGTTATTCCCGACATCCACCACCCGATTGACCTTTCCAATTTCTATCTAAAAGAATCCTACCAGGCTCTCATTTTGATGGAGCTTGGTAGGACAGAGGAAGCCTTGACTGCTGCACAAAAAGCCGTCGAAAACTTCGAGCCCCTCCTAGATTCAAAAATAAAAGATTTCAGTATGAAAGTGTTAAAGCAAGTGAATGGGTAACAGAGACAGGCACGACGCCCCACTAGGGATCGCCGTGCTTGTCCCCTAAAACCTCAAAAAATACTCTTTAAAATTTTCTGATACCTGTTAGAATAAATCTTAATAAATTTCACGAAGAATGGGGTTTTCACAATGGAGAACTTTTTTCTATTTGTCTTAATGAGTATCTTACTTATCATTCTGCCTGGTCCGGACACTGCGATCGCCACGAAAAACACTTTATCTGCCGGCAGAATGGGCGGATTCAAAACCGTTTCAGGTACCTTTTGCGCCATCCTCATTCATACCATTGCAGCCGTAGTTGGTCTATCTGCCATCATAGTTAAATCTGCATTTCTGTTCTCTGTCTTCAAATATGTTGGTGCTGTTTATCTTGTCTATTTAGGGGTTAAAACAATCTGGGCACTTCGCCACAAGAAAACGGAAATTCCAATGGACAGCAATGTTGCTAATAAATTTAAAAATCAATCCCACTTTAAACAAGGCTTCCTAACTAATATGCTTAATCCAAAAGTTGCGGTCTTCTTCCTGACCTTCCTGCCGCAATTCGTTGACCCAGGAACGAACACAATTGGACCATTCCTTCTGATGGGAGTTACCTACGCCATCCTGACAGCCATTTGGTTTGCCCTTTATATCTATCTAGTTGATCAAATTAGTGCATTCATGAAAAGGCCACGGACAACTACAGTGATTGAATCGATTACAGGTATCGTGTTGATTGGTTTTGGGGTGAAGTTGGCATTGGAGAAGGGCTCACAGTATTAAAAGTCAAAATAATAATAAGCCAAACAACCTATGTGATTAGGCCGTTTGGCTTTTTTTAGTTTTTACATGAAGGCATTCCAGGTACTTCCCCGCTTGATGGCTCCAACCTCTTTTGCTTACACTGTTCCTCGAGGCCAACCATCAGGAGTTTCTGGATCGCTATTGTCTCAGGTGTTCGATTGGATGGATAAGCAAGATTGGTTTCTTCAAAGGGATCACTAGTCAAGTTATATAATTCATATTGGTCTGGGACTGGTCTCGTTTTAGTAGTAGTGATACATAATGCACAATCAACATGGTCACCGGTGGATGTTTGTGAGACTTGAGTAGTTGTGACGTTCTCGACTCCCGGATCACTCCAAAATTGTGGGTTGTCGTAATAACGTGTAAGTTTCCATATTTCTTTTGTCCCATTCTCACCTGTGGAGAGTTTCGTGATAATAGCTTCGGTGTGGTTTGGTTGAATGACAGAGTGATAGGGTTCCCCGGTTGCAGACACTTGATTGAGACCTTGGGTGACATCGTCATCACTCATAAAATAAAGTGGTTCATCGGCACGATAAAATTTGTTTTTCCCCTTGAGCAGCGGTGTTAGGTCACGACCAACTAAAGGGTGAACTTCTGTGTGATCACGTTTGAGTTTTTTTTGAATCACTTCTACGTCAATGTCTGCGAGTCCTAACAAGGTCGGCAATACATCAACATGGCTTGTTAACATATCAGTGGTTTCTTTTCCAGAAAAGAGTTTTGGACTATGGATAATCAATGGCACATGGATAGATTCCTCATAAGTGTTATACCATTTCTGATAAAGGCCTCCATGTGCACCAAGCAGTTCTCCGTGATCAGACAGAAAAATGACAATAGTATTTTCGTAAGAAGTGGAATCTTGTAAGGTCCTAAAAACCCTCCCCATCTCTTGGTCTGCTTTCTTTTGCAAGGAATAATAGAGCTGCCTGTATGAAACGTTATCCCTGATTGGCTGGAGTGCCTTTGGATAGATTTCCTTGTAGCTTTCTTGGGCGGATGGTTTGGTACTTAAAGATTCATTGGCAGTCGGCGGTGGCGGAATGAAAGGCACGGATGGATCAACTTCAAAATTGAACAATGGACTTAGTTCTGTGTAAATACCATAGATAGCAATGTCATGCGGGTTGACAAGCGAGCACATGACAAACCATGGAGGGGAATCTCTATCGCAATCCTGTTCTAACGACTGAAGGAGTTCTACTGTTTCCTGTGCATAGATGACGTCCCTTCCGCTCAATCCAATGGCTGCTGAGCTAGCTGAATTCCTAGGAGATGAGCCGTGCGGTTCCGGTCCCACCCAACCATCAAATCCGTAACCATCAAGGCGGTTTGAAGCAAGGTATTTTTCTACATTGCTCTTGTCCGGTCTGCCTGTAGAGGTATAGCTTGGCAGAGAGTTTTTGGTTCCTGGTATGAGAATATCCTCCTCCGAGGCATGCCATTTTCCCTTCCAATAGGTTTTGTAACCTGCTGCCCGGAAATATTCGCCCATCGTCGGAACAGTATTAGGATCAAGCCAAAACATATCAGGGTCAAACGAGGTTTTCGCTGCACCACTCGTTTGTGTCACCCCATGAAGGGATGGATATTGCCCAGTATATAAAGTAGTTCTGCTTGGAGAGCAGGCAGTGCTTCCGACATAGTGTTTAGTAAACTCAAAGCCGTTCTTCTTTAAGACCTCTTGAGTTTGCAAGTTTTCCCGTTGCCATTTTCTAAGTTCTTCGTTTTCATATATGCTTGGGTAACGCTGCTGATCTACCATAAGGATAAGAAAGTTTGGTTTCTTGATTGTCCGTGGTTCTTTAGCCATCGTTGTCCCACCTTTACTGTTCTTTATGTCTCTTCTTAACTATATGCGCAGTGTTATTAGCTTATTTCTGGGACAGGACCTTGACCCTTTGCCGTTCGAATTGCCTATCTCTTTTCCCCACTACAGTGTTATAATAGGACCAGATGTGAGGTGTTAGGAAATGAATAAACGATGGACTATAGGTAAAATAAATGAATTTGTGGAAAAGAATTCAGATAGTAAACTGTTATCGACTGAATACCACGGATTCTCTCAGAAGTTACTGTTTAAATGTGCTTGTGGCAGCAACTTTGAAAAGACTTTTACAAAATTTAAGAATAACAACCAACGCAAATGTGACGTGTGTCAGCCACCAAAGGCTTCACGTTAATAGATACTGTTAAAAGTGCCAATTGAGTTTGGCACTTTTTTGTTTTGTCTTCTATATGTTTATAAAACCTTTCGGTGGCAGGAACTCTAACGGTTTTATCGAAATAGTTGTTATCGAATACTTTTAAGGAGGAATGAGCTATGTTTCCTACATATACCGTCATGTCCTTTAATCTCCGAGTTATTGTACCGACCGATCCTTTTTCCTGGGATGACCGTAAACATTGGATTGCAGAAACTATTAATACCTACACCCCTGACATTATTGGAACACAGGAAGCAACCATTCCCATGCTCGAATGGCTAACAGATAGATTCAAAGAGTCCTATGAAGTATACGCAGTCAATCGCACCGTCTCCACAGAGGTTGGAGAATTCAGTGCTGTATTTGTTAAAAAGTCCAGTTTTACTATAGATTCAAAAGGATCCTTTATGCTATCAGAAACTCCAAATAATATCGGAAGTATGGGCTGGGATGCACACTGCGAAAGAATTTGTTCTTGGGTGGAGCTTGTTCCAAAGGATAATACAGAACCCGCTTTACGCTTTTTCAATACGCATCTTGATCATATGGGGAAACTTGCAAGGAAGGAAGGATTGAAACTAGTTCTTGACGTGATTCGTAGTAAAGATAACGCGCATAGTTTACCTGTTATTTTAACCGGGGATTTTAATGATGTACCTGAGAGTGAGGCATTAGCGGAAGTATCATCCATGAATAGCTGCTATTCTTGTTTTACTGAAGTAGAAATGGAAAACAGCCTTACTTTTCATGCTTATGAGGGCGGAATAAAAGGCAGGCCGATTGATTACATTTTTGGTGCTAACGGGGTAGAGTTTCTTACAGCCACCATTATCAGAGACAGTTTTGATGGTGGGTATCCGTCCGATCATTATCCGGTTTTGGCAACGGTTAAGCTCAGCAAATTAAATAAACAAGGAGTGGATTAACATGACCACCAAAACAATATTACAGATCACATCTTTATCAGGCTACGAACAAGAAATTGGCCGTGCTCTATGGTGTTTAGAAGATGTACGCCGCAACCTTACTAAGAAAATAATAGGAATCAGGCAAAGTGAGCTTGATAGAAAAATAGAATCTAGACATTCCATCGGATCTTTGTTGTACCATATTGCTTATGTAGAAGCTGGTTGGCTATTTGGGGAAGTAATGGAAAAAGACGCGTGGGACTCAGAAATAGAAGAACTTTTCCCATTGGATGGATGGCCTGACGGGAAACTGGTACATATAGATGGAGACACTATTGAAACGCATCTTCACCGTTTAAAAAAAGTGAGAGAGACCTTGCTTTCCCATTTTCGTTCTTTAAGTTTAGAAGATTGGCACAGGGCTAGGGTGTTTGAGGAATATGATGTAACTCCTGAGTGGGTAATTTACCACCTTACTGAGCATGAAGCACACCATCGGGGACAGATTTTTCAGTTGTTGAGGGAGATTCGAAATTTGGAAGACAAATAGAGAGTTATAATCTGTTAATAACAGCTTGTACTTTGCTCTGAAGACCTTTTTGGAGTGTTTTTCTTGTTGAAAATGTCTTCATCTCTACCATGAAGACATTTTCGCGACGAATTACAGGTTGAAAGTGTCTTCATCCCCGTTATGAAGACATTTTTGCATGGATTTATCCTGTAGTATTGTCTTCATTCTTTTCAACCTTAGGTTTTTTTATAAATAAAGGACGGCTCTATCGCTTCCATAGCAATAGAGCCGTCCCTTTAATTTATCTAGACAAGGATGTAACGACATCTCCTAATCTCTGAATACCTATCTCAATATTCTCCTCACTCTCATAACTGAATGACAGACGGAGATATTCGGCCCCTTTTGTCTGGTCGAGGAAAAAGTATTTGCCTGGAAGAAAAGATACCCCGCCATCGGTTGCTTTTGATAGGAGTTTCTCTGTATCTACTTCCGGAATCTTCACCCATACAAAATAACCGCCTTCTGGTACAAACCATGACGTATTTTCTGGTAGGTACTTTTCAAGGGCTGTCAGCATAACACGGCATTTTTTCTGATAGGTCTTACTTAAAGTCTGCAAACGCGATGTAAAATCTGTATTCTCCAAAAGTGTGGCCATGGTCGCTTGTGAGAAAGGATGCTCCAAATCTTTTTTAAACCAGAACAAAGCTTGGATGAATCTTTCTGTAGCATGTACCCACCCAATTCTCATCCCAGGGGCCACCACTTTTGACAAAGACCCGACATAGAGAACCCTGTCTTCTGTATCCATGGACTTGATTGTCTTAGGTTTATTAGTAAAACCTAGTTCACCATATGCATCGTCTTCTAATACCAGGAAGTCGTATTCCTCTGCAAGATCTATAACATGACGTCTCCGCTCATTGGACATTGTTGTCCCAGTTGGGTTGTGAAACGTTGGTATAGTGTATAACAAGGTTGGTTTCGTCATCCCTTTTTGCTTTCTCTCCGCAAGCATCTCCGCTAATAGTTCTGTTTGGAGTCCGTCCTTATCAATCGGAACTGTTATTATCCTATCTGTGTAGTTATGAAAAATCTCGAGCGCCTCCATGTATGTTGGTGACTCGACTATCACGACAGCTTCTTCATCCAGAAAAATACGTGCAATCAAATCGATCGCCTGGCATGCACCGGATGTAATTAATAGCTCGTCATCCTTTGCGGGCATACCACGCTCTTCCTGCCTTATCCTCACCCATTCTTTCAACTTATCAATTCTTGGACTTCCTATGTAATGAAGTGGAAGGTCGTTTTCTTCTTCGAGCAATTGAGCTACTGCTTTTTTTAATTCTTTACTCGGAACAAGGTGAGGTGCCGGATATCCGGAATGCAAACGAATGGCGTTAGCGGGTACGGATGGGAACCATTCGCCGGGCGGATTATTTTGTAAGGCTGCTTTGATGTTTTTTGGAAAAAAGGATTCCTTGTTCATTCATACCAGACACCTTTCTAATATATGAGTTCCTTCTATTTTAAACCTACACTTAGTTGGCAAACAATAGAGCAAATCCTATTCGATTAGTAAGAATGATACCATAATTTTTCCCGCTCATATTGTCGTTTTTTTAATTTAATCTAAAATCACCAGAAGTCGTGCGCACCTTAAGTACATATTCTCCTTCTCCAATCTTTCCGGCTATTTCCTTCTCACTTTTCTCCTCATATTGCATTCCCTCTAAATATACAGTCCCTTTTCCTGATTGCCCTTTGAAGTCAACTGCTAGAGAGGTAGGTGTTTCGTCGTACTTGACTCTTACATCTCCGCTCGTTACCTCTACCTCGATATTACCTGTTACCTTTTTATTTTCTATATCGATGTCTCCTGATGTAGTCTCGACGTCGACATTTCCTTGTACACCCCAAACATTAATATCACCGGATGTGGTATCCACTTGAACATCCGCAAGAACTTCCTTGAAGGTGATGTCACCGCTTGTTCCAGCAATGGCTATCGCCTTAGCTTCGGTGTTCTCGATGCGCACATCACCACTCGTCAATTCAATAGAATAGCTATCTGTTATCTTAACGCCTTCTACTAATATATCCCCCGAAGTTAGTTCTGTTTTTAAAGAACCCACTTGCATACCTGAAATTTGAATATCACTTGATGTGGAATAAGTGGATAACTCTGTATATGTTTTTTCCGGCACTTCCACTTCAAGTTTCAGTCTGGAGATGTTAGTACCAAATTGAAATTCCATTTTAGGTTGTTGTACTTCAATATGTATGTTTCCATCGACTTCCTTTACTTTTAATTTATATTTGTCCTTATTTTTTTCACTAACATCTCCTGCTAACTTTGCATAAATGTCTTCCCTATCCACAGAAACCACCTTGATATCCGCGGATGTGGTACGGATTTCTATATTTTTTGCTTCACTGCCGCTCACTGTTTCTTCTTGTTCAATAGAAGTAGTATTAAAATTAAAACTAAACGTTTCTTTAAATTGACCAAAAACTACTGTAGCTCCAATCGCTAAAAGAATGAGCACAAACAAAAACGATAATACTTTTTTCATGCATTTTCCCCCTCCCTATTTTTCACCCTAACACTATAATGACGCATAGATTTCGGAATTCCTTTTAATGTGAAAAACCCTTGATAGACTAGAGTTCGAAGACGATATTCTAAAAATGCAGTATTGAATCTCCCTTCTAACTGGCCGTAAATTTCCCCGATAATACGTGCTGCCTTCACAAATTCACTTTCGGAAAAATCCTTTTGGACCTTTTGTGCACAATAAAGTAATTCTTCATCTATATAATCTTCACGAACCCCTAGGATCTCCCCGTTCTTCCAAATACGAAGCAGGTGCTTTGTTTGTTTTAAATGAAGCCACTCTTCTGATAATCGATTTCTAGCATTTGATGACAAAGGGTTTCTCCGTTCTTTTTCATATATATCTTTCAACATTTCCGGCATGATCTCACCGGAATAAGCAGGCTTGAATCGGTTGGAAAAAGAAAGATGTTGATACACTTTGGTTGCATTGATAAGAACCACTTCATTTTCACTATTACGCAAGTGGTGAAGAATGTATCGATGAAAAATTTGTTCATGGGCGTTATCAGCTGTCCACAGAACTACAGGAATATGTGGGGGAATTTGGTTTAATTCTTCGGTCGCTTGTTTAAATTTTCTACTAAACTCATCCTCTAACAATTCATCAAAAATATTTATATGATCTTGGAGCCACTCTTGTCTGGCAGACGGATTCCATAACGGGCCAATATCGAACATTTCCCAGAAACCGATCACCTTATGGTTCCCCTCTAAGCCGACCCTAAGGGATCCTGCAGTAGATTCGCTCCCTGCAATATGTATGGTGTTATAATCTGTTCGAGGAGGAGGCTGGTGATCAATTGTTTCTACTATATTTTGAATCTCTTCTAAAATTTCTTCTTTTGGAAAATCAATTTTTGTTAATTGATTCAAACGAAGCAAGGTTAAGTAGAGACAAGTTTTTGCATCTTTTTCGGAAAGTTGATGTATATTTTTTTTTAAATCTTCTAGCATAGTCCGACCCCCAAGGAATATTTTACCTATAGCCTAACTATACCATCTTCAAATGGCTAATTCTACCACTTCATTGTTCTGCAATTTTTATTCAAAGTTTTCCACTTTAATAGTAAGATAGCATCAGAAACTTTATAGTTTGTACATACGTATGTATAAGATACAACTTAACTGGACGAGAAAAACCCGTCCCGAGGAGGATACAATGGCAGTTAAAAGCCGATACATGACCGCATTGTTAGTGAGCGGCAGTTTAATTCTCTCTGCCTGTTCGGATAAAGATACAAGTGTGGAGGAAAATCAGCCTGCTGAGCAAGAAGTACAGAAAGGCAAGTATGAACAACTTGTGGATAAAAAGAATGCGGGGTTGGAGCTTGAAAAACTTGAGCTATCTTCTTTTGCCGAAGAAGTGAATGCAACTTTCCATGCACCTGAGTATAAGGAATTCAGTGCAAACGGCCAAATAGAGATTATCGGTACCGTTGAAAAGCATGCTGATCTAAAAGGCGAGTACGTTTGGATTAAGGTGCGCTCTGTCGGGGAAGGTCCTACTGGTAATCAGGTCGAATATTACACACCAATGAAAGATGGGGAGTTTAAAGAGAATATTTCTTTTTTTAATGGCGAGGGTGAATATAAGGTCACCGTTCAGCTTCCAGACACTGAAAGAGAAAATTATTACTACGATACTGCAAGTTTCACCGTCCATAATGTCAATTCGGAATCAACCTATGATATTTCCTTAACTCCTTTTGGGCATGAGGCGGGCCTTCAATTCGATGTAGAATCAGGTTACTTAAAGGAAAACGAGTTATTCTCTTTCGGGGGAAAAGCATCTGCACTCTCTGACAAAGAAACTATAATGCTTCAGTTGAAAAAGGACTCTGATATCTGGAAGCATATGGTGACTATTGAAAATGGACAGTTTTCCACAGATATTCCACTTTTCTATGGAAAAGGAATGTACCAATTGGAAGTCTTAGTACCAGACGGTGAACGGGAAGACTACTATCAACTTGCTTCTACCCTATATATAGACAATGCCTCTGAACGAGTGATGCAGCCTTTAGAATATTATTCTGCTTATAAGGAGCGCGGTGTGACACTCGAATCTCCCCAATTTGGAGGGGACGAGACGGAAGGTACCTATTCAGTAAAAGGTAAAATTGATCCAGAAGCCGAGTTTGGACCCGAGACGACTCACATTTACGTTAGTACGAAAAAAGGCGGAGATGAGGCACTTGATGTAATCCCTGTGGAAAACTATGAGTTTGACGGTTCCTTCTATTTGCGTTTCGGGCCAGGTGAGTATGAAGTAACACTAAGTGTGCCAGAAATCAAAGAGGAAAATAGTGATTTTTTCCGTTATTATGGTTTTGCTAAATTTCAAGTGACCGCTTCCGCTGAAGATAAACGGGATCTATTGCCTTCCCGAGGTGTCCAGTCTGTTGCGCCTGAGATTATCAAGCTTGCTGAAGAGCTGACCGCCGGTAAGGATTCTGATCGCGACAAGGCAAAAGCTGTTTATGAATATGTCGCAAAGAACGTTAGCTATGATGTGCAAAAGTATAGAAACAATGAATTCAAGTGGGACGATAGTGCACTAAAAACCTTGGATTCCATGACAGGCGTGTGCCAAGATTATGCTTACCTTGCAATTGCTATATTGCGAGCAAGCGGGGTCGAGGCTAGGTATGTAGAAGGACGTGCTGGCTCTCCATGGCCGGGGAACCATGCATGGGTCGAGGCGAAGTTGGACGGCGAGTGGGTGGAAATGGACCCTACATGGGGTTCTGGTTATATCAATCGTGATGATAAATTTGTAGCTGCTTATAATGAGGACTATTTTGACCCGAATCCGGAAGAGTTTCAGAAGACGCATACGCGGACTGGGGTTAGGTATTAATAGCTTTCGGATTATTTTTTTTAGGTGGTCACATAGAGGAAATCTATGTGACCGTTTTTTTGTATCGGGATTTTTAGGATGCCCTAATGCTAGATGAGATCTTTATTTAGTATAATATGGTATCTATTGGACTTAGGAAGCCCTGATGATGAGGCTTCGGTCGTATAGACGGCTTCTATTAGACTGTTGAMTGCTTGATGTTGACCCTTCGGTCGTATAGACGGCTTCTATTAGACTGTTGAACGCTTGATGTTGACCCTTCGGTCGTATAGACGGCTTCTATTAGACTGTTGAACGCTTGATGTTGACCCTTCGGTCGTATAGACGGCTTCTATTAGACTGTTGAACGCTTGATGTTGACCCTTCGGTCGTATAGACGGCTTCTATTAGACTGTTGAACGCTTTTTTACTGAGCTTCGGGTATTGAGACACCTTGGTACTCTCTAGTTTCTCATTCAACAGAACAATTTTTGTATACAGCTCTTTCCCTTTTTCTGTGGGAATCATTTTTCTAGGGGCACGGACAAAAAGAGGCTCTTCCAGCTCCGCTTCCAATGCAGCAAAGTGCTGGCTCATTGCCGGATGGGTAAGAATTCTCGCCTTGGTTGCTGCAGATAATGACCCATGTTTGTATACACTAATAAAACTGCGATACCTTTCAAAATCACTCACACTATTTGCATCCCTCGTCATATAAATAAGCACCGCACTTCACACTAAGAAGCACGGTGCTTTTTTATATATAATTTTAGACCTTTGTTAGTCTATATACTTCCCGTTTTTCCACTAAACTTTCTATTTTACTACGGTAGTTTTGATAATGTTCTGTTTCAATATGTTCCTTCAAAGCCTCTTCATCCTGCCAAGTTTCATAGAAAACAAATACACCTTCTTGCTCGACGGATTGGTGCAAGGAGTATTCCTCGCAGCCTTTTTCTGCACGCGATGGCGCCACCATTCTTTGCATCTCTTGAAACAGGTCATCTTCTTTACCTGGTTTGGCCGTCATAATAGCGTTTATTGTAATAGGTTTCATACAAACACCTCTTCCAAATTATAGTGCATGCTGCAGAATAAAAGTGTTTAGCCTAGTTGTTTTACTACTTCTTTAGCCACGCTGATCGTGGACTGCGGGTTTTGACCTGTAATTAGGTTTCCGTCCGCTTGCATGTGATCTGTCCAGTTATCTGCTACAATAACTTCCGCTCCTAATTCGCGTAAGCGTGCTTCCAATAGGAATGGCATGTACTTGTCCAATGTTGTTTCTCTTTCCTCATCGTCCGTGAAAGCTGTTACTGTTTTACCTGCTACAAGTGGAGTTCCATCTGTTAATTTCACTCCCACAAGCCCTGCTGGACCATGGCACACAGCTGCAACCAGTTTGTCCGCTTCATAAAGGTCGCGGATTACTTGGTGTAATTTCTCGTTATCAGGCAAGTCAAACATCGTACCATGACCACCAGGTAAGAAGATGGCATCAAATTTTGAAATATCCGTAATGTCCTCTAATTTAATCGTATTTTCTAGATATTGAGCTGTATCTAAAATTTCTTGAGGTGTTTCTCCACCTTCTAAACTTCTAGCATCCACAGGAGCTTTCCCCCCTAGTGGACTTGCAACTGTTAACTCGTAACCTTTATTAGCAAACTCCACATACGCCTCGCCGAATTCAGAAAGCCATAGGCCTGTTTCGTGTCCGTCTTTCATTTTATCTGCAGTAGTTACTACCATTAATATATGTTTAGTCATTTATTATTCCTCCTAAAAGTTGTTTTCATTTCTTACAGTTTTCATTGTAGTCCCTGATTATCTATAATACAAATTAGATAATTTTAATTCATATATAAATATATTTATAGTTTTACACTCTCCTCTCCTTTTTACATTACCCATTTATATTATTTACACTCTTCGTCTCATCACTAGAATACTAGTCTCAAATACCTAATTCTAAATACCTAGTCGACAATTTATGTCGATTTGTGTAAATTATCCTTTGCTATCTATCCTTAATACACTTAATATGAAATTATACGTAACTGTTAATTATTTGAGGTGTTGGAAAATGAGTGAAAAAGAACCGTACTTTATTGCTACTTCTAAAAGAAGGTGTTTGGAGAGCGGTATGGACCCAGAAGAGATTCCAAGTCCGAAAAAATTTATGACAAGGGAAGAGTTGACAGAAAAGCGACGGGCTTATGGAGAAATTTTATCTGTTGTTAGTTTTTTTTCTAATAAATTACTAAATTCGTTAAAAGGAACACCAATCCTTGTCGTAATCTCTGATGCTGAGGGATTCTTACTGGAGATTGACGGGGACGAAATGATTAGATCCACAATTGAACGGTTTGGTATTAAAAAGGGAAGTCAATTTACTCAAGAAGATACTGGTACTAATGTGATTAGCTTAGCTTTGCAACAAAATCATCCCATCAGTCTGATTGGAGATCATCATTATCACAAAGCTTTCCATCAGATTGCCTGTTACGGTGCGGCATTACATTATACAGATGATGATGATTTACTTGGCAGCGTGTGTATAATGATGCCAATTCAATTTGAGAACCCACTCTTCTTAACGATGCTGTCTCAAGTGGTGGATTCTATCGAACGCGAGCTTTTGCTAAGAAAACAAAATAGAAAACTAAATATCATGAACCAAATTATGTTGAGTAGGACGAGAAATGGAATTGTAATTACAGATGAAAAAGGCGTCACAACGGAATTCAATGAGTTTGCTCAAAAAATATCCAATCGCACAAGGGAGTCTGTGATTGGACGGACCATCTTCGAGTCTGAACTGACAGGTAAATATTTTAAAGAAGTGATTGAAAATCAGAAAAAATACGAGAATGTTGAGATAAAGTTTAATAACCCAAATGGAGACCCGGTAGTCTGTCTTTTTGACGCACAACCAATTTATGAAGAAGAGAAATTGGTCGGTGCCTTCGGTCAATTCCGTGATATTACGGATCGTTATTTTATAGAAGAAAAATTTAACTATCTGGCATACCATGATGACCTGACAGATCTTCCAAACAGACGCTACATACAAAAGGAAATTGAATCTCTTATCCAAGACAATCGATTAGGAAAAGAGACAAAGATGGCCATTCTTTTCCTTGACCTAGATCGATTTAAGATCATTAACGATACGTTCGGTCATTCCAATGGTGACCTCTTGCTAGCTGAGGTGACAAACCGTTTGGTTGGGTGCCTCGGTGAAAAGGATACGCTTGCACGTATGGGTGGAGATGAATTTATTTTCTTATTGCGAGATTTTGAGTCTGAACAATATGTTACGAAAATGGCAAATAATGTATTAGAGCAATTTAAGGAGCCATTTACCGTGAACTCCCATGAGTTTCATACCACTGTCAGTATTGGTGTGGCAATTTACCCAAACAATTCCATTACACTTGAAGATTTCATGGTTTATGCCGATAATGCAATGTATAAAGCAAAATCACAAGGAAAGAACCGCTATGTAATGTATGCGTCTGACATGTTGCATAATTCAATAGAAGAATTACAACTGGAAACCGATTTACGTAAAGCGTTGGAACGAAATGAGTTTGTCCTTCATTACCAGCCACAAATCTGCAACAAAACTGGAGATATGATAGGTGTAGAAGCATTAATCAGATGGAATCATCCTACCCTTGGTTTAATCTATCCAGATAAGTTTATTGACCTAGCCGAAGAAACTGGACTAATCACTAATATTGGGGAATGGGTAATTGAAGCAGCTTGCGCACAGAACAAAAAATGGATAGATGCCGGCATGACCCCATTTAAAGTGGCTGTTAATCTCTCCACCCAACAATTTTTCAAAGTAAACCTTGTAAGCCATGTGCAAGGTGTACTAGACCGTACAGGCCTTGATCCGCAATATTTAGTAGTAGAAATCACTGAATCTATGGCAATGGATTTTGATTATTCTTTGAAAGTGCTTCAGCAATTAAAGGACCTGGGTGTTTATATCAGTATTGATGACTTTGGGACAGGCTACAGTTCTTTAAGCTATCTCAAAAGTTTTCCAATTGACTATCTGAAAATTGACCGTTCCTTTGTAAGGGATGTATTGAAGGATAATCATGATGTAAATATCGTAAAAGCCATTATTACGCTCGCTCACAACCTTGGTTTGCGCGTTATTGCCGAGGGCGTCGAGACGATTGATCAACTAGACTTTTTAAAGAAATATGATTGCGACACCATTCAAGGCTATCTTTTTAGTAAGCCAATCTCAGTAGAACAATTCGAACAATTACACCCGATGCTATTAAAAGAGATAGAGAAAATATACGTATAAGGGGATCGAAATTACAAATGAATACTTCTGCTACAATGTTGAAAATGGATACTGCTGCTGCCATCTTGGCGAAACTATTTAAAAAGTGGGAAGTCCAACATATATTTGGAATTCCAGGAAAGGCTATATCACCCATCATTTACGCATCTGATAAAGAAGGTATTGAATTTGTATTATGTAAGCATGAAACAGGAGCGGGCTTTGCAGCTGCAGGCTACTCTTTTATGAGCGGAAAAATAGGGGTTGCTATTGGGACTTCCGGACCTGGAGGAACGAATCTATTAACGGCTGCTGGACAAGCAAAAGCATCACATATTCCTGTATTAATTATTACTGGACATCCTTCCATGAAGGACACTGGCAAAGGAATGGGACAGGATTCGTCTATATTTGGCACTGATCTTGTTGAAATGTTCCGGCATGTCACTAAGTTCAGTGCCAGAGTGGAACGTGGGGATATGCTACAACCATTACTCCAACATGCTTTAGAAAAGGCATTCTCAGGCGTAAAAGGCCCAGTACACCTGTCCATTCCTTTTGATATTTTGCTTGAAGAGATGGAACCGTTTGAACTAGACTTACCAAATCCTATAGAAATGATTTCCACCAACCTCGATAGAGTGAAGATGGAACTTCAACATGCAACAAGACCTTTGCTCTTCTTAGGAAAAGGGGTTCATTCTAGCAAAGCATATCGGGAAATCCAGCTCTTAGCTGAACATTGGAAAATACCCGTTATGACTACCCCGGGAGGAAAAGGTGCGTTTATTTCCAACCATAGCCTATCACTTGGAGCTTTTGGATTGGGAGGAACAAAAGGAGCATCCGACTACCTGCGTTCCGGTATAGATTTACTCATCGTTATTGGATCGAAATTAAGCGATATGTCCACTGCAGGATTTACACCGGATATGTATCCTAACCATTTGATACATTTTGACTATGATTCCACTTTCATCGGAAAAAGCATTAAGGTGCCAACTACACCGGTGATGGGGGATATCCGTTCCAATCTTCAACATTTATTAGGTCTTGCAGGAGTGAAAACCACCGATAGCTCGCAGTTTATGCAACCAAAGCAACTTAATGATGTACCATTTAATAAAGCTTCTGAATACATGTCTGCTGAATCAGCGATAAAAGTAATGCGCAATGAACTTCCTGAAGACAGTATCGTATTTGGAGACGATGGTAGCCACACCTTTTACGGAATCAAGCATTTTGACATTTTTCAGCCAGGCAGTTTTATTTTTGATGATATATTCGGTGCTATGGGTCATGGAATTGGCTATTCAATTGGAGCAAAAATAGCTGCCCCGAACAAGCCAATTGTGTGTCTTGTGGGAGACGGATGCATGTTCATGCATGGAACGGAAATTTCCACTGCATTAAACTACCAATCTCCTGTCCTATTTATTGTATTGAATAATGGTAGGCTGGATATGGTGGAAAAAGGCATGAAGAAAATGAACGGAAAATCAATCGGAGCTATCTACAGCTCTCCACTCGACGTTGCGGCCTTTGCAAATTCAATGGGCCTTGAATCATATAAATGCTACAATCCGCTAGATTTAAAAAACGCCATTGTACTAGGTTTAAAAATTGTAGAAACTAAAAAAACGCCAGTCGTCATCGAAGTCATCGTTGACCCTGATGAAATACCACCTACCATGGGGAGGCAGTAAAATTGGAAAAGAATCGATTTGAACTAGGAATAGAAACACTTGAAAAAATGTTCCCTGCTGAAGCACTAGAAGGAATGAAGAAAATGAAAGAAATTTCCCCTGACTTTTGGGAAATGATTGTTGGATTCGGATACGGAGAGCTTTACCCTCGCGAAGGACTCAACTTGGCTGAAAGAGAACTGGTCACACTAAGTTCTCTGATTACACAAGGAGCGTTCGAACAGCTGGATGTGCATATCAGAGCCTCGCTGCGTGTAGGTCTAACAGAACAGCAAATAAAAGAAGTCATCATTCAATGCTCTGGATATGCAGGTTTCCCAAAAGCTGTACAAGCAATGAAAGTAGCAAGTGTCATATTTGCCGACGAAGCCGAGAAAGCAAATAAATAAGAAAAGCCCTAAAGCACGAGATTATGCTTTAGGGCTTGTTTCTTTTAGTTTTCCTTCTTCTTGAAGAACTTCAATAAGGGCATTAACTACTTCTGAATCATATTGGGATGGAGAGAGCCTTTGGAGTTCGTCTACGGCATATTCAGGAGTGAAAGCACCACGATATGCGCGATCTTCTGTCATTGCATCAAAGGTATCACTGACTGCAATGATGCGTGCTTCTAGTACTATCTCTTCTCCTTGTAAGCCTTTTGGATATCCTCTGCCGTTTAAACGTTCATGGTGCTGTTCGATGATGGTTGCTATAGTCTCACCATAGTACAAGTCTTTTACCATTTCTGCTCCGTCTTCAGGATGCTTTTTTATTAAGGAAAATTCCTGTTCCGTAAGTTTAGCAGGTTTGTTTAAAACTTCGGATGGGATGTTTATCTTTCCAATATCATGAAGAATAGAAGCTACAAAAAGATTCTCGAGTCTATCTGTAGATAGCTTAAGCTTTTTGGCTATTTTCACTGAATATTTTGCAACTCTTTTGCTATGATCAAAAGTATATACATCTCTACTTTCTACTTTATGTACTACTTCTTTCAAAGCTTTAACACTTGTACTTAATTCATGGAATATTGCTTCTGTGATTACCCAAATATAAGTTACTTCTGACAAAGCTGTAAAATGGATGGGAACTTCAATATCAGTAGCAGTAAAGTAATCTTTGGGACCTAAATTAATTTTCTGACCATCTACCTCGCACAGAATTTCTCCTTCAAGAATATAAAAGAATTCCATTACACCTTCATTTTCGCTCGGATAGACGTAGAAGATATTGCCCCTCTCAATAGTTTGCAATATAACCTCTGCACCATTTCCCTTAGCAAGAAGGCTCATGTCATAGTTATCGAATGTAACTTTTTCTAAGCTAGTACCTTTCTTGCCAATCTTAAAAGCCATTTCCTCACTCACCTTCACCTTATAAGAACGAGTCTAATTCTGATTCGCTCTCCTGTTTTACCACCTTAAACCTCTACAACTCGCACAGGATCAATCCAAGCCCAACGGTCAGCAAATCTAACATACTTCCAGAAGCACTCCGCTACGACACCGTATTCTGCCACTTCATCAATGGTATCCTGTGTCATTTGCAATGTAATATCAAATACGTAGCTGATAATTGCATCAACCTCTTGGTCGAATTGAGTCGTTCTTTGAGCGATATGCTCCTCTAATAATCCTTTTTCTGCTTGCAGAGCTGCAAGTGCTTCTCCAAGTTCAGCTTGCTGCACGCTGTCTGTGGAGTTTACCAATGCTGTCTCTAGCTCTTCTAATTCAGTGTTTAACTCTGTTAATTCGCCTTCTAATACTGCTAATTCTTCCAGGTACACAGCCCATAGAGCGTCCGCATCTTGTACACCCGTTTCAATAATTAAATCCATCTCAATATTTGCTGCTTCAATTATTTCTAGTGCTTTTTCCACATCTGCATCACTTGCTGCTTGTGCATTTGATGATAACCCTAACGATACTCCTAAAAACAAAATGGTAAAGAAAACAAACATACCTAATCTCTTCACTGTAATCCCCCTCAAAATTTTAATATAATTCTCTCGGTGTGATCTGTGACTTTCTCCTGAAGTAACGTTATGTAATTTCGTGCTTTTTTCCTATATATCACCATAATTATACAAGTTACACATACTTAAATCTATATTTTTTTGTAATATTTTGTTTTTTCTTACATGTCCTACTCATTATATCGGTTAACAAAGATTTTTATATAGGACCCTTCTCTCTCTTTATTGCTTTTGAATGAAAAAAACCAATCCCTTCAATAAACTGGGATTGGTTTTCTATGTTTTAAACTTCTGGCTTCATCTCTGTTCTAGATACTGTGTTGTGTACCATCTTTTTCGCTTCTCTGAAGGTTACAAAATTCTTGCTCTTTTCATCCCATAAACGGAATTTCAATGATTTTAAACTTGTTGCCAGCGTAATCGTCGGTACATGTTGAAGTGGTGGTGTGCTGTGATGGCACTTTTCCAATTCATAGTTTGGTACTCTTGGACTTAGATGGTGAATATGGTGGTAACCAATATTACCTGTTAAGAATTGTAATACTTTTGGCAGCTTGTAGTAAGAACTTCCTTCAACTGCTGCTAATACATATTCCCAATCTTTATCCATTTCAAAATAGGAATCTTCAAACGTATGCTGTACATAAAACAACCATATTCCTACACTTCCCGCAATCATAAAGATGGTGCCGTGTACAATCAAAAAGGATTGCCAACCAATTGCTAAGCTTAATAATACTGCTACTGCAACAATTAGTACGTTTGTTAGATATAAGTTATTGCGTTCTTTTTGTCTTGCTTCTTTTCGGTTGAAACGGTTTCTAATCAGAAAGGTGTAAATTGGTCCTAATCCGAACATTACCAAAGGATTCCGATATAGGCGATAAGACAACCGAGTCTTAAAAGATGCTGCTTTATATTCTTCCACAGTCAGTGTCCAGATATCACCAACTCCGCGCTTGTCCAAGTTTCCACTTGTAGCATGGTGTACGGAGTGATCATGTCCCCATTGATCAAATGGGAATAATGTCAGTACTCCCGTTAAGGTCCCTACTGCACGGTTCCACTTTCGATTTTTGAAGAAAGAGTGGTGGGTGCAATCATGGAAAATAATGAAAATACGTGTCATGAACCCTGCAGCAAAGATAGCTGGTACCAACGCCAACCAATAGGATACGGATAGGCTTATATAAGTGAGATACCATAACAGAAAAAATGGCGTTAGCGTATTGATCAACTGCCAGATACTCTTTTTAGTTTGTGATTTTTCGAAAGGAGCAACTTGTTTTTTAAGGTTTTTCATCTCATTTTGAATTGACATTTTATTAAATCCCTTCGTTGTTGACTTGATAAAATTTATTATATCCAATATAAAAAAATTAGTTAGTAGCAGGTGTCATATGTAGAGTATGACAAATGTCATATAGATTTTGTAAAGGATTGTCAGACCTCTTATAAATACGTTGGGACACTTGAGATTTCACCTTTTAAAAATGGAAAAAATTTTATAAAAAAAATTAAAAAAGAGTGATTCCATCTAGAAAATCACTCTTCAAGCAGCAAGTTGTTTTGGTTTTAAACTTTTCTTCGTATAGAAGCTATGCAAGAGCATTCCAATGATTATGATGAATAACCCAAGCAGTCCAACCCCATTGGGCATTGACGTTGATAAAAGAAATACCTCTCCAATCAACACAAACAAAACTTGCGTCGATTGAGTTGCCTCCACTGCGGCTAGTTTTTCCTGACTGCCTCTCACCATGTCAGTTGAGATAAAAAACAGGGTTGTTGCGATAACACCTGAACTGATGGCCACAATAAATGTCTGGAGAACCTGTTCCTCAGAAGGTAAACCAACTGTCATATATCCCCTTACTGCAACAACTAACCAGACCGGGATTGTAGCCAAAGTCATACCCAGTACTCGTTGAAATGTATCCACCCTACCTCCGCATACCTCCATCATCTTCCTATTTCCAAGCGGATAGGCAAAAGCTGCAATTGTAACAGGAAGAATACCATAGATAATCATAGATGCAGATAGTCCACTACCTTGTTGTGTCTGAATCAATAGGACACCAGCAAAAATAACCATAGAAATGAAAAGTCCCCGCATAGGAATACGTTCGCGTACCTTAACACCTTCGACTATTTTATAGAAGAAAGGTCCTAAAAGAACACCAGCGATGATGGTGAGTTGCCACGTTCCAGCAACCAGCCAACCCGGACCATATGCAGCTGCAAAGGTAATAGGTCCGTAGAAAAGGACAAAACCAGTAAAACTCCAAAGAAGCCAAGCAAATGGCGCCTTTCTCATTTCAAGGAATAGCGGTCCAAGATTCCCCCTCAACCAAACAATCAACAACAAAAAAGGCACCATAAAAAAGAAACGCAGAGAAGAACTCCAGAGCCAGCTTCCACCTGAAAGCTCCATAGAACGATTCAATATAAAAGTGACAGCAAAGAACATAGAGGCTACTACCCCGATTAGAATTGCTTTCATTGAATGAAATGCACCTGACTTTCGATGAAAGATATTTTTGTACATTATATACTTTTCTTAGCTTTGACAATGCGTAATAGACAAATTGTTATAAATACAACATCCCAGCCCTCCACCTGTTGTATCTATAGTGACTTCTTAAATCAGTACTTAATAAAGCTTACGTCCTTCCATCCTGGTTAATCAAGCATGGAGGGACGAATCCTTTATTGTTCATTACTCCCTTTTATTCCGATACACATCTTCTTTCAAATGAAATCCATCTGCAATGACCGTTTCATCGATATTAGCCCTATTCACGGCAATTGGAGGAAGCAACACAGATGGCACTTCCACTTTCCCATTGTTAACTTTGCGATCTGTATCAATAAACTCTCCTTTTGCCATAGCAACTGCTAGTCTCGCCGCTTCTTCGGCGAGAGTGGGTATCGGTTTATACACCGTCATCGTTTGAGTGCCTTCCACAATCCGCTGAGCCGCTGAAAGCTCTGCATCCTGTCCTGCTACAGGAATGCTTCCAGCAAGTCCCGCTTCCTCAAGAGCTTCAATTGACATTCCCGCTGTCGCATCGTTTGCTGCTATCACCGCGTCTACTTTCCCGCCATTTGCAATAAGCGCCTCCTTCATGTTGGCGTAAGCATTGCTCGGAAGCCAGTTTTTGGTCCACTGGTCATAAACGACGGTGATTTCTCCTTTATCTATTAATGGCTGAAGGACATTGAAGACCCCCTTTTTAAACAGGTGAGCATTATTGTCCGTATCCGCTCCGCCAATATAAACATATTTGCCTTTAGGGACAATTTTTGTAATTGCCTCTGCCTGCAGCTCCCCGACCCGTTCGTTGTCAAAAGAAACGTAAAGGTCAATTTCTGCATTTTTTATTAGTCTGTCGTAAGAAAGAACCTTAATCCCAGCGAGGTGTGCTTTCTTAACAATCGTTGCTGTTGCTTCTGCGTTATGCGGGACTATTACAAGAAGATCGACACCATTGCTTATTAGGGTTTCCGCCTGTAACACCTGCAGTGCGTCATCTCCGTTTGCTGCTAGTATCTCCACTTCCGCTCCTAGGCTTTCTACTGCTGACTTAAATAGAGCACGGTCTCTCAGCCACCTTTCTTCTTCTAAGGTGTCCATAGAAAAACCAATTTTTATTTTTTCCACTTCAGAAGTTACCCCTTTGTCCTGCATGAGGGAAATATTTTGTACCGTTCCCACGTCCTGCGGAAGGGACCTATCTGCCTTTTCACATCCCGAGGCTACAAAAAACAGAGCCAGCGTAACAAACATTGGTAGTAATCTACGTATTCCGAGCTCCATTTTCTCCATCCTCTCTGCTTTCTAAGCCTTATTTCGGAGCAATGTTTTACGATACTCTTTCGGTGAAACATTGGTCATTTTTTTAAATACCTTGCTGAAGTAATTAGGGTCATGGTAGCCAACTTCAAAAGTAATTTCTTTAATACTCTTCTCCAAATCATTCATGAGCCGTTTCGCTTTCTCCATCCTGCATTCTGTAAGAAAGTCGATATAATTGATGCCCTGCTTTTCCTTGAACATTTTACTAATATATATTGGGCTCAAACCCACTTTCTGAGCAAGTGTATCGAGCGATATATCTTGATGGGAATGGTCCATGATGTATTGCTTAATCTGCTGAATGGTGTCTGCCTCCAAGTTGTTGTAGTGGTCATCATAAGATTGTTTCATCTTTGCTAAGAGCTGCTTTGTTTCGGAACGAAGCTGACGATAATGCGTTGTTTGTACCGAATAGAGTGGCGTGGTAGTTTCCACTCCAATTTCATTTAGTACACGCGAAGTAATCCAAAGAATCTCTAGCATCCGTTGCTGAGAATGCAATAAATTTGCCGCTTCTTTTTCATATCGTTGGAGGATGTTCATAACATACATTTGAACATCATTCCAATGCCCAAGTCGAATTAAATCAGCAAATTCCTTTTGCTCACTTTTGTTCAAATGACTATAACGGACATCCACATTTGTATGGATATCAGCATAAAAACGGTAGTTCGTAATAGCTTTAGTATCTAATGTAGCCATGAGGGCGTCCTGATAAGATTGTCGAACCTGATCAAGAGAGCTGCAAACCTCCCCTATCCCAATAATCCAATCGGTATGCTGTCCTGTTTTAGGAATAGCTAAAATATCTCGCGCAAGTGTACTAGCTTGGGAACGAAAGGTCTTATCTGGCTGACGGAACACGATTATTGGTAGTTGATTCCCATATAGTGCTCCTACCCATCCGCTTTTGTTTTGCCTGACTTTCTCTTTAATCAAGGAATAGTTGGATTCAGATCCTGATGGCAATAGGACGATCATGGCAAACATCTCATTCGTTGAAGGTATATCAAGCATCTCCATTAACATATCCACATGTACTTCATGCACGTGGTCGAACAACAGCTGTGTTACGACATCCGTCTCAACAAGAGTCAATGTCCTTTGTAGGGCTGCTTCCTGGAGCATGTTATTGGTTTGCTGAATTTTCTCCTGTTCGATCAGCTTCAGTACTTTTTCGACTGTCAATTTTATTTCGCTGATTTTACTAGGCTTCAGTATATAATCTTTGACACCAAGTTTGATGGCCGCTTTGACATATCCGAATGTATCATAAGCGGTGACCATGATGAATTTTGTTTTTGGATGCCTGGCGCTGATTTGTTCGACAGCTTCTAGCCCATTCAATCCAGGCATCTTGATGTCCATCAGAATTAAGTCAGGGGTGTAATCGTCCGCCATTTCTACTGCCATTTTTCCATTTTTGGCCTGTTTGATTAGTAAGTCAGGGAAGTTTCTTTCGAGAATGGTTTGCATGCCTTCGCGTTCAATTTGTTCGTCATCTACAATGAGGAGTTTGATCATCCAGTTTGACTCCTTTCATTATTTGAGTGTTTTATTTTCAAAATAACCTTTGTTCCTTTCCCTTGGATTCCTTTTATATCAATGACATCGTCATAGCCGTAGAACAGTCGCAGTCGTTTTACGACATTACTGAAGCCGATACCTGTTGAATGGCCTTCAGTAGGTAGAGGTGATTCTTCGTTCAAAATTTGAAGGATTTTTTGTTCCGGCATCCCCATTCCATCATCCTCAATTTCTATTACTACCTGGCTACCGTCCACTTTGACTCGGAACCAAATGTTTCCTCCATCTTCCTTCGGTTCCACCGCATGAATGACGGCATTCTCTATGATTGGCTGGAGAGTCAGGGCTGGGATTTTCAATTCTAAGCATGATTCATCGATATCCCAATGCAACTGTAACCGGTCTGTAAAGCGCGCCTTCTGTATGTCCATATATTGTTTTAATACTTGAATTTCATCATGAAGTGTTACGGAGCGATCTTGCCGTTTTAAGTTGTAACGCAGAATTCCCGCAACGCTCACCAAAAGATCACTCGTCTCTTCTGATCCTTCTAAATAGGCTTTTTTCGAAAGGGTATTTAAGGTGTTGAAAAGAAAGTGCGGGTTGATCTGACTCTGTAGGCTTCTAAACTGGCTTTCTTGTAAAAGAAGCCTACTTTCCTGAAGCTCCCGCTCAAGCGCTGCCTTCTGCTTAATCTCCGATATCAGGTTGTTAATATTGATACGCATTCGATCGAAAGTCCTTGCCAAAAAGGCGATTTCATCATTGGTTTCTATTTTTACCTGCTGGTCAAAATTCCCTTTAGATAATTCATTTGCCGCTTTTGTCAGTTGAAAGACAGGACGTGTGATCGTAAGGGAGAACCAGTAGGTGACAAGAAGCAATAGACAGGTAATCAGCAGCAGGCTCCAAATTCCTAGCTTAATAACTTCACCGGATTGTTCAATGATTCCCCTGTAAAATCTATCAAATGTATTCAATTCTGTATCTATTAACGTTAGGGTCATTTCGGAAATATAGGTGGTGATTCGAGTGGCCTCTGCAAATTCCTGTGCGGACGCCTCGGTATCATTTTCCGACTGAAACAGGATAGACCTGTCGGTTGCTTCCACTAAGCTATCAATCAGGTTCATATAGTTGGTTAGGGTAAAGTCGTTTTCTGTGTTTCTTAAATGATATACGCCGTATTTTGCTTGCTGTACCTGTTCCTTGCTGGCCGCAAGCTTGTCCAGGCTGTCTTGTGTTGGATCAATGGTATAGTTGTTCAAATCCGTCACAAGCTGTTGACTCGCTTTTGTCACTTCATTCATGCTCAAGTATCGTTGCAAAATATCGTTATATTGTTTATGGGTTTTATGATTGTAGTATGTAAGCGCTATCCAAATTGTCGACATAATCACCAATACTACCGTAGTAAGGGCTAGAATTTTCTTTTGGATACTCGTCATTGTATATCCGCTGCTTTCCTAATTCTGATATCTGTCAAATAACCATCTTTATTAAGCGGCACAGTTTCCCCGGTCAACCATTCCTTCATTAGCTTTACACTTTTTCTTCCCATTTCTTCTGGTGATTGTTCAATGACCCCATCCAATTTTCCATCCGCTAACAAGGTCAATGTCTCAGCTCCATCGTCAAAAGAATAGATATGGTACGGTTCTACCTGGGAGCGCTTACTTATCTCCCCAATCATCGCACCGACAACATTGGCATTAATGGCGATGAACGCGTCAATATCTGGCTCTTTGTTCATTACATCTTGTGTGGTGGTAATGACTTGTTCTCTTGTGTCATCAGTAATCGCATGAATCATATGGATAGTATCATAAAATTTTAGAATTTCCTGAATTCCTTCCATGCGTCGCTTTTGATAATATTCCTGGTTCTGATCATACATGAGGACGACATTCCCCACTCTTCCCATATCGATCAATATCTGTCTTGCAATCATTTTCCCTGCTTCATACTGATCGGAACCGACATAAGTCCGTCGAATACTTTCCTCCATTGGCACATCATTTGCCACCGTAATAATCGGAATACCATGGAAGCCGGCCTTCACTTTCGTCAATTCCTTGAATTCCTCTGAATCCAACCCCTGTATGATGATTCCATCCATTTTGGACTGAATGGCAATTTCTATGTCTTTTAGGAAGTCTTCTCGATTCTTCCCATAGCTCCCCCATACTTCAAGGCTCACATCACTTTGTTCAGCCTGCTTTCTAGCACCTTCACTTACTTTATCCCAGAAAGGCGTCTCCATATCTTGCGTAATAAGAACTATACGATGTTCCTCTCTGCTAGAACTTAGTGCTTGAGGTAGTTGCCAATCGGATTGGAAGATTTTTTGTGCGGATAAAAAAGTAAGATGACATAATAGAATGATAATGATACAAATTGCTAGAATTCCTGTTCTCCGCAAGAATGATATCCCCCTCCCTCAATTGAGGTATGCTAATTTCATCATAGCACCTAATGAAAATAGTACAATCCCTGTTGAATAACAGATTCAACAGGGATTGTCAGTTATTTATATTTTCATTATCTTTTTTTACGTGTCATGACATCAAAGATTACCGCTCCGGCAAGAACTCCTCCACGAATCATGTATTGGTAGGAGATACCCACGCCAAGTAGATTCATTCCGTTGGACAGGGAAGCCATTACAACCGCACCGATTATGGCGCCTGTCACTTTTCCAACACCTCCGGCAGAAGATACACCGCCCACATAAGCAGCCGCAATGGCATCAAGTTCAAAAAGAGTACCTGCAGTTGTTGTTGCAGATTGCAAACGTGCTGTAAATAGAATACCAGAAAGAGCTGCCAGCATTCCCATGGATCCAAAAACAATATAGGTAATTTTTTTCACATTAATCCCGCTCAAATGGGCAGCTTCCGGGTTACTCCCGACAGCATAGATATGACGTCCAAGCACTGTTTTGGTAGTCAGGAAATGATAAACAACGACTACTAATAATATAATAATGACGGTCCAGGAAAATCCGTTATAGCCTGCTAGAATCCAAGTTATATAACCTATTATGGCGGAAACAAAGAATAACTTCAGTGCAAAAATCGGCTTAGAGACGACTTCAAAATCATACTTGATTTTATTTCGTCTGGTCGAAATCTCACTGTAGATGTAAAGTAAAATACCAACCAAACCAACTAAAAGGGATAGTAGGTGCAAACCATTCCATTCCACTAGAGAAGGGATATAGCCATTACCAATCGCGTTAAAGGTATCGTCTTGAATGATGATGGTACCAGTCTTCTCTGTCACTTGCAGCAAAGCACCTCGGAAAATAAGCATTCCTGCAAGAGTGGCAACGAAAGATGGAATGCCAATCTGAGCAATAAGTACCCCGTTAAATAGACCAACAGCAACTCCCAATAGCAAAATAACCGGAATCGTTACCCATACAGATACTCCTGCTTGTGTAAGCAAGATAGCTGCAATTGCCCCAAGGAATCCTGCCGCATATCCTACAGAAAGATCGATATGGCGAATAACGATAACGAGCGTCATCCCTACTGCCAACACAGCAATATAACCTGCGGAGTCCAGTAGATTACTAATGTTACGGGATGACATGAACAATCCTTCTGTCATAAAAGTAAAAGTTAATATAATAACAAATAATGCGATATACATCCCATAATCTCGGATGTTTTCATGTATAAGCGTTCTGGCTTCTTGTATAACATTCATTGTAATACCCCCTATTGCGTAGCAAGCTCCATAATTTTTTCTTGGTCTGCTTCTTCTATTTCCAATTCCCCTTTTATTTCCCCTTGGGCCATGACGTAGACTCTATCGCTCATGCCAAGTACCTCACCAAGCTCGGATGAGATCATCACGATACTTAGGCCTTCCTCAATAAGCTTGTTCATCACGGTATAAATTTCAAATTTCGCCCCAACATCGATTCCGCGTGTTGGTTCATCTAATATAAGTAGTTTGGGTCCGACAAATAGCCACTTCCCAATAGACACCTTTTGTTGGTTGCCACCACTAAGGTTTCCAACAAGCTGTTCTAAAGAGGAGGCTTTAATATGAAGAGATTGTTTGTACTGTTCTGCAACCTTAATTTCCTCATTGTCATTTATCACACCTTGAGAGGCTATTCCTTTTAAGTTCGCCGCAGAGATATTGCTTTTTATATCCTGTAAAAGGAAAAGTCCATCATCTTTTCTATCCTCTGTGACATAAGCAATTCCTGCCTTGATTGCATCACTAGTATGCTTAAGTGTAGTAGGAGTGTTATTCCACATCATATCGCCTTGAATTTTGTAGGATTTGGCATTTCCGAAAATACTGAGGGCAAGCTCTGTTCTACCTGATCCCATAAGACCAGCGATACCTACGATTTCTCCTTTCTTCACGTGAAGATTAACGTTTTTGATTACCTGCCTTCCAAGTTGCGGATCATAAGCCGACCAGTTATGAAGTTCCAGTATGTTCTCTCCTGCTACTTCCTTCGTCCTTTTGGGGTAAATATCTTCAATTTCTCTACCTACCATGTTCTTGATAATGACACTTTCGGTAATATCCTCTTCCTTTGCATCAAGCGTACAGATTGTCTTGCCATCACGAATGACGGTTGCTTTGTCTGCGATGCTAATTACTTCTTTCAGCTTATGGGAAATCATAATGCATGTTATCCCTTGATTTTTTAGTTCTTTTAATAGTTCAAGCAAGTTTTCACTATCGTCTTCGTTAAGTGCTGCCGTCGGTTCATCCAAAATGAGAAGCTTAACTTCTTTACTTAAAGCTTTAGCTATTTCTACAAGTTGGCGTTTTCCGACACTTAAATCTTTTACAAGTGTATCAGGGTTAACATCGAGCTTAACTTTCCGTAATAACCTTTTTGCTTCGACAATCGTTCTGTTCCAATCAATCACTCCACCAAACTTCATTTCGTTTCCTGCAAAAATGTTTTCATATACCGATAAATCTGGAAACAATGCGAGTTCTTGGTAGATGATGGCGATGCCGGTATTTACACTGTCACTGATTTTGTTAAATTGCTGAACATTCCCTTCAAATACGATGTCTCCATCGTATGTTCCAAAAGGATATACTCCGCTCAGCACCTTCATCAGTGTGGATTTTCCTGCTCCATTCTCCCCGATCAAGCAGTGAATTTCGCCTTTTTCCACTTTGAAATTCACGTTACTCAGCGCTTTGACTCCTGTAAATTCTTTAGAGATATCGTTCATCTCCAGTATATAGTTGCCCATCCTTTTCCCCCCTTAACAAAAGCAATGACAATGGCGAAATAGTGATAAAGTTGCCATCACTATTTCGCTAGGTTTCTAATTTAACTCCTGTAGATTTCCGTTCCAGGTGTTCGCTTTCCGCGGGGCGATGCTTGAGCCTCCCTCACAACGCTTCAGGGGTCTCAACCTATCGCTACCTCCCGCTGGAGTCTCACACCTTGCACTCCAATCTACAGGGAAATTTATTTTGTGCACAAAGCTTAACTTTACTTATAATCCTGTAAATTCGCTTGCTTCGTAGTATTCAGAGTCAATTAGTTCTTGTTGTACGTTTTCTTCGTCCACTACGATGACATCTGTTTGTTTTGCTTTAACTTCTACTTCTCCGTTATCGTAAGAACCAGTTGTTTCTGGAGTTTTGCCGTCTAGAATTTCTACCGCAATACCCATAGCATCCGTCACTAATGTACGTACGTCTTTGAAAACTGTCATGGATTGCTTGCCATCAATGATATATTGGATGGAAGCTTTTTCTGCATCCTGACCTGTTACTAAGTAGCTAGATACTTCCCCATCCGTTGCGAACACGTCTGCGATAGAACGCGCTGTACCGTCGTTTGGAGCAAGAACCGCCACGTCACCCTTCATATCTGCACCCACTGCAGTTAAGTGTGTTTGAGCTTTGTTCTTCGCTTCGTTTGGATCCCAGTTAGTTGTTACTTGTCCTAGAATTTTACTCATTTGGTCACGTGTTAGTTCAGCTGTGTCTTTTAATGCTTCCGCTTCACTGGAGTTTGCAATCTTGAACGTTCCGTCTGCAATTTTTGGTTGTAATGTTTTCCAAGCTCCCTCAAAGAAAAGGAAAGCGTTGTTGTCAGAAGCTGCACCCGCATATAAGTAAAGCGGAACGCCAGATCCTTGAACATTATCAATTAGGTATTGACCTTGAGCAGCACCAACTGCCACACTGTCAAATGTCACATAGTAATCCACTGCATCTGTGTTTGTAATTAAACGGTCATAAGAGATAACCGTGATACCTTCTTTTTTTGCCGCTTCTACTGCTGCAGCTGCTGCATCTCCATCTTGAGGAGTGATAATCAGCACTTCAATTCCTTTGTTGATCAATGTTTCAACGTTCTCTTTTTCCTTAGCGGAAGAACCTTGGCTAAAGAGGATTTCTGTTGTATAGTCAGAATCTTTCAATGCATCCTTGAATCGTTGCTCGTCCTGCACCCATCTTGGCTCATCCTTTGTTGGCAAAACAATTCCCACACTTACACTGCCGCTTCCCCCTGTACTGCTGTTACATGCCGCAAGCATAGCTGTAAAAAGCATTAAAACCAGTAATAATGACGTAGCTTTCCAAGTCTTCTTCATTTGTTGCTCCCCCTTTGTTTTGGCTTGTTTCGTTAATTTGATTACACCTTAATTATATGGCAGGGGGTAAAAGGGTTGTAAGCGCTATCACTAGCACTCTTTTGGTATTGTCTGTACTTTTTTAATAATTGGGAATACTTCCTAGAAATATGTCTTTAACAGCTTCTTTTGTCTAATAGAACACTTCTATTCGACCGAACCTCCTCCTCAGTAGCCTCTTTTGTCTAATAGAACGCTTCTATTAGACCGAACCTCCTCCCGAGCAACCTCTTTTGTCTAATAGAACACTTCTATTCGACCGAACCTCCTACCGAGCAACCTCTTTTGTCCTATAGAACGCTTCTATTCGACCGAACCTCCTACCGAGCAACCTCTTTTGTCCTATAGAACACTTCTATTCGACCGAACCTCCTACCGAGCAGCCTCTTTTGTCTAATAGAACGCTTCTATTCGACCGAACCTCCTACCGAACAACCTCTTTTGTCTAATAGAACACTTCTATTCGACCGAACCTCCTACCGAGCAACCTCTTTTGTCCTATAGAACGCTTCTATTCGACCGAACCTCCTACCGAGCAACCTCTTTTGTCCTATAGANCGAGCAACCTCTTTTGTCCTATAGAACGCTTCTATTCGACCGAACCTCCTACCGAGCAACCTCTTTTGTCCTATAGAACGCTTCTATTCGACCGAACCTCCTACCGAGCAACCTCTTTTGTCCTATAGAACGCTTCTATTCGACCGAACCTCCTACCGAGCARCCTCTTTTGTCCTATAGAACACTTCTATTCGACCGAACCTCCTACCGAGCAACCTCTTTTGTCTAATAGAACGCTTCTATTCGACCGAACCTCCTACCGAGCAACCTCTTTTGTCTAATAGAACACTTCTATTCGACCGAACCTCCTACCGAGCAACCTCTTTTGTCCTATAGAACGCTTCTATTCGACCGAACCTCCTACCGAGCAGCCTCTTTTGTCTAATAGAACACTTCTATTSGACCGAACCTCCTACCGAGCAACCTCTTTTGTCCTATAGAACGCTTCTATTCGACCGAACCTCCTACCGAGCAACCTCTTTTGTCTAATAGAACACTTCTATTCGACCGAACCTCCTCCAAAACAGCCTTCACCGTCTTATTAATCCTGAAAAATTAAAAAGTGCAGCCGCTCCTTAGCAACTGCACCCACACAATATTAACTATTAATATTCCACTATCACCATTCTTTTCTCCTCATGCGATCGACGAATTGCATCCATCACGACCTGCACCCCATGGCCATCCTCCAATACAGGTAAATGAGGATTAACTCCCTCTCCGGACAGTGCTTTATACACCTCATCCAACGAGCGATAAAAAGCATTGAAATAACCAGCAGCAACCGGATTCATCCCGTCTGGTATCGACAAAGCTTCCTCTAGCTCCACTTCTTCCAAAGGATCATTTCCAATTCCTACAAGCACTATGTTGTCCTGTGACATTTTGATCGTACCTTCTGTTCCGTATACCTCTAGCTCCCATCCTTCTGCATGACGAACGGCAATGTTGGAACCGATGTTAAAGGTTCCCCCGCCTAAGAAATTACCCATCGCTTGGAAAGCATCATCTGCTGTTCGGACTTCCTTCTCACCGTTTTCATCAGTGAACTCCGGTACATGAGTGGTCAGCTGGCCCGAAACAAATTCTACCTTCGCATCTGTCCACCACAATAGAGAATCAATCAAATGAGAACCCACTGCTCCAAGCATCCCGCCTGCTTGATCTTTTTGACTCAGCCAACCGCGTTTACTTGTGGCGTATCTCTCGTACCCTGCAATGTTCAAAGAGAAATTCACATGCAACACCTTGCCAATTTTCCCACTCGAAATAATCTCTTTAATCTTTTGCCTCGCTGGCAAAAAGCGATACTCAAAATTAATCCAACCCATTTTACCAGCCGCATCTCTTGCCTGAATCATCTTCTCTGCCTCATCTGCATCAAAAGCCATAGGTTTCTCACATAGAACATGTTTGCCGCTAGAAAATGCCTTTACCACCATGTCATGATGTAACAATGGTGCAGAGGCGACAGAAACCAAATCTATCTCTTCTGACTCCAGCATTTCCTCCCAGTTTCCATAAACTTTCTCAATGCCTGTTTCCTCTTTAATTTCGACCAGCCTTCCGCGGGATACACTCGCAATAGATACTATCTCAAACCCTTGATGACTTTGCATTACAGGTGCATGAACTTTTGCGCCAAATCCTGTTCCAATAATTCCTACTCTTATTTTCTTCATCTTAAAATCCCCTTTTATGTAAATGGTCTTTCTCTTCATTTCGACAAAAAACAGCACTCTCCTCTTTTATTTAGGAAAGTGCTGTTTTACATTGTTTATTAATGACGGTATTTAAGAGCCAAACCTTTTAAGAAATTCCTCGCGTATTTATCCATGCATGTTTTATAGTTCTTGTGCCCTTTCTTTCGTAAAAAAGCTCCCAATTCACCCTTTGATATGGTTACACCAGCTTCTCCAATAATGTCGATAATATCTTCTGTTGTTAACGCAAGGGCAATCTTTACTTTTTTCAAAAGAATATTGTTTGCCGGTTCATTTGAATATGGCGGTTTTGCTGGTTGGCCCGGTCTTGGTTCCTGTCTGCCTCTTTTGAAAATAATCAAGCCGTTTAGGAACGACTCCAGCTTGTTATTGTTGATAGGAAGGATTTCTTCCTCCTCAAGTGCCTGCTCGTATTCTTCCTCGGTATCATAGTCATAGCTATCTACCTCTTTAGTAAGCATCATTTGTACTTCTTCTCTCGTTACATCAATATCACCAAGTTTAAAGATCTCGACCATATCGTTGTCCTTAATGTCTAGTGCGTATCTTAGTCTAATTAGTATATCGTTGTTCGTCATGTATAAACTCCTTTTTTGTATTGCTCATTTCCTATATTTATTACCATTTACTGAAAAATTTAGCATTTATTTTGCCAAGGGAATTTCTATTGTGACAACCGTTCCTTCCTCCATCTGTGATGTTATTCTTATATCTCCATCGTGTGCATGGATAATTTCTTTCACAATGGATAAGCCGAGTCCTGTTCCCCCAATTTTTCTCAGGTCGGAATTATCAACCCGATAAAACTTAGTAAAGAGATGTGGAATCGCTTCTTTCGGAATTCCAATACCATGGTCCCTAATTGTAACCTGTAACATCTCAGCCTTAGAAATGACTGCTATATGAATTTTTCCACCATCAGGAGAATATTTAATCGCATTGCTCAGCAAATTAGCCATTACCTGTGAAAGTTTCTCCCTGTCCGCTTCCACTTTCGTCTGTTCCGTCATTACTTCAAGAAGTATTGGATGCGTATTGGCGTTGTGTTGGAAAATATCACTTGCTTCCTGAATAATCTCCACTATATTTTCCGGTTTTTTGCGATAAACTTGTTTTCCCGCTTCCATTTTCTGGACATCCAAAAAGTCATTAATTAATGCTGTCAGACGCTTTGCTTCCTGGTAGATTGTTTTCAAGTAGGTTTTTTTACGTTCTTCGGTTAACTCTTTGTAGATCATTCTTTCTGTAAACCCTAGAACACTAGCTAATGGCGTACGTAGTTCGTGGCTTACGGTACTAACAAATTCCGATTTCATCCTATCCACTTCATACTCTTTTGTCATATCACGGAATACCAAGATATAGCCGTAAGAAAGGTCTTGTCGTGATACTTTTTCCTTATACATTTTAAAGACACACCTATCATGCCTTTGATACAACTCAAATATTAAGGCATCATCAGCAAACTCTTTCTCACTAAAAGTAGAGAGTAGATCTGTGCGCAGCTTTTCTTTATCGACTGCCATTTCAACCAGGACCGTTGTCCATTCTTCAAACGATAATTGCAAGAGCCGATTAGGGGTTGGAAAGTTCATTAAGGAACTCATTTTGGTGTTGGCCTGAAGTACACTACCTCTTTCATCCACTAATAGGACACCCTCCTGTATGGTGTTTAGAATGTCCTGGTAAAAGAGTCGATTCTCTTCCGAATCCTCGTACAAATCAACTTTTTCCAAAGCCATACTGACCTGCATGGCCAGTGCTTCCCCTGTTTCAATTTCTCTTTCAGTAAAAGGCGCATCATATCTTGTGAACTGCATGTAAGCTGCTATTATATCATTAGATGTAAGGACGGGTATGAATAAATCAAAGGCTGCCATATCTTCCGAATGGTAGGTTGCCTCCATCCGACTGCATTTTCTATCCACTTTAAATGCTTTTTGGACATCCAATAATTGTTGGAGGAATACATTATTCTCTTCTGACTTTAATTGCTCTACCGCCCTCTTTGGCAGACCAATAGAAGCAGCTGTTTTTTTATCATTAAGCATCATCATGATGCCAACATTAGCCCCTAATACTTTCCCCATATTTCGGACAACATTTTCTAACAGTCGTTCTCTGCTTAACGTCTCTGCCATATCATGAATAAACTTGTTCCTTACCTCAAGTTGTTCATTACTCTCTTCAATTATTGAGATATTATCTTCTAATTGCACTTGTTGTGCTTGAAGTTCGTCTTGTTGTGCATGAAGTTCGTCCTGCTGTGCAAGTAGTTCTTCATTTTGCGCTATCAACTCTTCTTCTTTGTATTGTAAGGTATTAACCATTGTATGGAGTGCGTTGGTTAATACACCTATCTCATCTGAGCTGTTCTGATAAGAGGGCAATACTGTTATTTTTCCATTCGTAATATTATCTGCAGCCTCTGATAATTCACGCAACGGTCTTCCCACCTGTTTAATAAGCACCCAAGTTATGATGAACAGTAGGGAGATCACAAGCAGAAAATACAAGGAAAATAAAAGCTGACTGGCTTGGGTTTTATCTGACATCAAATCTACATTGTTTTCTATCTCCCGATCTACTTCATACCGGTATTCTTTCATATAATCCATAAAATCAAAGATATCATCGGATGTACCCTGGTTGAACAAATAGTCCTCAAGCTCATTCATATTTCCTCGTTCATATAGATCCTCCACTTTGGGAAGGTAGATAGAAAAATAGAAGGTATGAAAATCTGTTACTTTATCCACAAACTGTTTGTCGTTCTCGGTTTCCGCCATTTCCGTAAGACCTTCAATATTATTTCTGATGTCACGTTCAAATCCTTTTGCTTCTTTTAACATCTCTTGGTTGGAAAATGCGACATATCCACGATACTTCAGGAACGAACTATTTATGTCATCATCAATGGTTTGTATTAGCTTTTCCTTATCTTCGAGCGCTCCATTCCTTTCCTTGAACTCTTCAGATAGTGAGAACTCATACACCAACAGTGTTATAATCCCAGTGACTAAAACAACAAAAAATATTCCATTTATTGTTAAAAATTTCTTAGATATACTATTTTTCCACTTCATTTAGCATTGCCTCTACTTTTTCTGCAAGCTCCATCGGACTGAACGGCTTGGACATAAATCCTGAAGCTCCCGAAGCAAGGACCTCGTCACGAACTGATTGCTGACTTTTAGCTGTAAGGATAAGGACTGGAGGAACATGATTCAACCCCATCGTTTTCATTTTTGTTAGCACCTCTAATCCTGTGTATACAGGCATCATATAATCGAGGATGACCAGATCAAAAGTATTTCCCGCTTCCAAAATATCCACCGCTTCTTTTCCGCTACTTGCCTCCACTATCTGGTGTCCTTCATCTTCTAGTGTATCTGTTATGAGCATGCGAAGAACACTCTCGTCCTCAGCAAGTAATATATTTGCCATTTTTGACTCCTCCATTTATCAATTGTTTCCAGATTATTGGGATACTCCTTTTCGTTGCATTTCTCCCCAACCTCTCTTCTTCCTTAATACATCCAAGATCCCTTGACATCTCCAGATTATGGTTAAAGGTCTGTACCAGAAGGTTTCTGTAAGAGAATAGAAGAATAAAACAACAATATGCCTTGCTTTAGGGTATCGTTTGAGACTCCACTCTTCCATCAAAACAGCCAACATGGAATAGATAGAACCATAGATGACAAAAAGCAAGAATAGGAGTAACGCTATTTCTTCATTCATACCACCAAGAAAAAAAGAGAGGATTATATATAAATAACCTGTTAATTCCACCACTGGCCCCAAAAACTCTATAAAGATAAAATATGGCATGGATACCATACCAATGGATCCATATTTAGGATTGAACGCCATTGAGCGGTGCATCCACAAACTTTCAAATAGCCCCCTGTGCCATCGATTCCGCTGTCTTTTTAAAAAGGTCATTTCTTCCGGAGCTTCTGTCCAGCACACAGGATCTGCAACATAGACAATTTTCTTGTTGGACTTCTTTTCCTTTATAAACCGGTGCAGCCTTACGACCAATTCCATATCCTCTCCAACGGTATGAGAATAGCCCCCTGCATCCATTACCCACTTTTTAGAGAAAACCCCAAAGGCACCTGATACAATCAATAAAAGATTGTGCCTGCTTAACCCGATTCTCCCCACTAAAAATGCGCGTAAATATTCAATAACCTGCATGATGACTAGTGGATTGGAGGAAAGGCCCACCTTCATGATGGATCCGTTTTCGATAGCAGAACCGTTTGCGATTCTTACACTTCCACCTGTGGCAATAACGTCTCCATCAGAATCTATGATAGGCTTCATTACTTTTAAGAAAGCGTCCCTCTCCAGAATAGAATCGCCGTCCACTGAACAGAAATAGGGATAGGTGCATACGTTGATTCCAACGTTTAGTGCATCCGACTTCCCACCATTCTCTTTATCTATCACAAATAAATAATCATAAATAGAAGACTGGTAGATACCTTTTACTTCTTTTGTCTTCAACTTTTGTTTTACTATTTTCTTTATTTTTTTCAATTGAAATTCTTCGATGAGCTTTTCCATCGTATCATCTTTTGAACCATCATTAATTACAATGATTTCATACTGCGGATATTCTATGCTAAGTAGAGAACGAACAGATGGAATAATCCCAAGTGATTCATTGTAGGCCGGCACCAATATAGATAACGGTTTAGAATAACTTACATCCAATAAGTCCTCATATGGCTCTGTATTGTCCAGCTGATAATTCTTCCTAACTTGGAACAAGGAAACAAGCAACATAAACAGGTAAAAAAGAATGACAAATCCCATATAAGCGATAACAAACCAACCAATTCCCTGTAATAGCAAATAAACAAAATTACCTTCCACGGATTTGCCCTCCTTTCTGCAACCATTCTTCCGCCATATCTCTTGCAAAGCGGTCTGATGAAGTTTCAAGGACCTGATGGAGATGGTATGCCCCTCCTTCAATGGATAAGATGGATTTCGCAGCGTTATTTCTGACATCATAATTTGTGTCACTTAGAAACTCTGTCAAAATAAGAAGGCTCTCCTTACGGTTGGTTCTTCCAAGTAATTTACTAAGCATTAATCGCTCTTCCCATGAGCTCTCTTTGAGATCTACATGCCCCATCCATTCCAGGACCTTTGAATACCCTAATTCATTCAGTGCTTTTAGAATTCTTATTTTCTTTTCTCCTGAAGAAATCCTCAGAAGGTCCTCAAGAAAGGGCAAAAACTCCCTTTTCCCCTCAATCCCTATCATATCCAGCACTGGAAGCTGAATGTATTCAGGGAAGGCATCAAAATTTGTAACCATCGCCTGAAACTGTCTTTCTGTCATCACACCCAATAAGGATCTATACATAAATTCTGAAAGACGCCAATTTGGTTCTATCACTAATTCCTCCCAGTGATTTGTTTGAAACCGCACTAGGATTTTTAATAATTGTCTTCTTTCTTCCTGAGACAGAGTTCTCTTTTCATAAGTATTAAGAAGGTAAGGCACCATGCTTTTCAATTGAAAATCCTCAATTGCATACAAACTATTCATCCTAATGCTCCAACGACGATGAAGAAGGTTCCGCTTATATTTCTCCATAAAATGAGTGTTTGCAAAATGTGTGATCCGCTCCTGCACTTCATCCCCTTGGACGACATCTGCAAAATCGCTAAACAGTTCTTCCATTGCTTTCCACTGATTCCCGCTCCATTCCTGTTCAAGAATGTCCTGGTTTTGCCTGTATAAGTATTCAAAAACTTTAGCCCTTAATTCTTCTTTATGTTGGTCAATTTTTTGACGTAGGCTGTTCTGCATCAATTTAGTGACAAGCATATAGATAAACAAAATCGATAGCAATATAAAAAAAGAAAGAATGATAACGAGTACGATTGAAACAACACTACTAATCAATGTCACATCCCCCGCTTTATCAGGTGCTGAAGTCTTGCTTCCACCTCAAGGAGCTTAAAAGGCTTTGTTACATAGTCATCCGCTCCAAGCTGTAACGCTTTTTGTATGTCCCTTTCGCTTTTCCTAGAAGTTAACATCATAACTCTAAACTGGTCATGGCGTCTTTCCGAACGAAGTCTTTGTAACACTTCCAGTCCGTCCATTTTCGGCATCATTCCATCAAGAATGACCACATAGCGATCCTGACTATGTAGCCACTCCGATTGCAAAAAGCTTTTTCCGTCAGGGAATGTTTCTATATCAATGATTCTATTCGCAGGAAGAGACAGCTTTCCTATCACTTCAGAAAGCATCATTCTTACAATCTCATCATCATCGACAATAGCTACCTTAACTTTCTGTGTAACAACCTCCTGGCCTCCTTCATATACCTCCACTCTTGCCTTTCCATTCTTTTTCGCTTCATAGAGAGCCTTGTCTGCACGCTCCATTACTCTTTCCAATGCCAAGCCACCCTCTGTTACCTGTACAACTCCTCCAGAAAAGGAACAAGTGAAAGATACTTGATCTGCTTGGAAATTCAATTTCATAAAACCATTCAGAAGTCGTTCAACCAGCTTTTTTGCTTGTTCTATAACGGTATTCGGCAGCAACATAGCAAACTCTTCGCCACCATATCTGGCAAATACATCACCTGAGCGCATATTTTGCTTCATGTATGATGCTAGCTGCTTCAACACCTCGTCACCAACCACATGCCCGTAAGTATCATTTACTTGTTTAAAATAATCGAGATCAATGACTCCTACACTAAACGGCTCTTTAACTCTTGTAAGAATTGACTGCTGTTTCGCAAAAAACGACTGAAAGTACTTCCTGTTATACGCCTTTGTGAGCTCATCCATCAACAACAAATCGTCATATTGCTTTTTTCTGCTCACTTGTCTCGAGACCCTTACTTCAAACTCCTCTAGATCCAAAGGTTTGGAAATAAAATCATCTGCTCCCTTACGGTAAGCGTTTAATCGAATTTCCCTGTTTGAATTGTCACCAATCACCATAATTGGTGTCAACATTTGCTGACCGCTTGCTTGAAGTCTCTCTAACAATGAAAGCCCTTTTTCATCTTTCAACCCTTCGTCTATTATCAGACAATCTGGTTTCACATCATAGAAAGTATCAATGGTCTTTTCCATGTCTGTACTGACTAATACATGGAAAGACTTGCTCTCCAGATACTCTTTCCACTCAACAAGTAAAGCCGGATCACGATCTGCGATGAGGATCCTTGGATGATCTTTTGTTTGTTCAGGAATCGTTCCTATCTTTTTACAAAAAACGATTACTTCTTGCAAAAAGGATTGGCATTCCTCCAACTGCCACGCTCTCTTTTCAGCAACGCTTATCTTTTCATATAGTGCTTCTGTTATATCTCCAAGCTCATCCAGCCCTACTGTCCTAGCAGTTCCTTTTATAGAGTGAACAAACCGATATACTTCTTCATGGGGAACATCGCTAGCGCTATCTTTCCACTGATCTATTTGATTTAAAATAGTAGCAATTAATTTCGTTTTATATTTATCCAATACAGCACAACCTACCTTCCGATGAGACAACCGAGATGAATAGCCTCTAAATTCCATATTATATTACAATTATAAAGAGGATTGATTGTGATGTCATGGATATATTTTCATGATCAACACCATAAATATACATTTAGCCCTCTTTGTACCAATTGAAGGAAAAGAAAACACCACTCCATCAGAAGAGTGGCGCCTTTTAAGTGTGATTTCAATATCTTTATTTACGTATGAACCTGACAACACTTTCCACATGAGCCGTTTGAGGAAACATATCCACAGGTTGGATCCAATCCACTTTATACTTCCTACTTAAGAACTGAATATCTTTTGCAAGTGTGGATGGATTACAGGAAACATAAACGAAATTCTTTGGTTCTACGTCAAGGACGGTCTTCATGAAAGTTTCGTCCAGGCCTGTACGAGGAGGATCCACAACGATCGTATCTGGTCTCCAGCCTTCTTTTACCCATCTTGGCAACCATTTCTCTGCTTTCCCTGCTACATATTTCATGTTCGTATAGCCATGACGTTTAGCGTTTTCCTTTGCATCATCAATAGATTCTGCAATGGTGTCCATACCCCGAACCTCACCTGCACCTTCTGCCAGCCAAAGGCCGATGGTTCCTACACCACAGTAAGCATCAACGACTTTTTCTTTGCCCGTCAATTGTGCTGCTTCTTTTACCAAATCATAAAGCTTGACCGTCTGGACCGGGTTAAGCTGGAAGAATGCCCGTGCGCTCAATTCAAACGATACGTCTCCAAGTGTTTCCTGAATCACTTTTTCTCCGCTTAAATGAATGGTTTCTTCCCCGAAAATAAGGGATGTTTTTTTGCCGTTTACGTTTTGCATAATACTCTTCACTTTTGGCAAACGCTTTTGAATTTCTTCAACTACTAACTGTTTGCGCGGCAATTTTTCATCGGTCGTAATCAGAACTACTTGAATTTCCCCAGTGGAAAAACCGACCCTTGTCATGATGGTGCGAACGGATGGTTGTCCCTTTTTCTCATTTTGAACAGGTATGTTGAAGTCTTGCAGAATCTTTTTAACTGTGTTGGTTACTTCCGTTGTGGCACTGTGCTGGACGATACAATTAACAATATCAATTAGCTTGTGCGAATTGGCACCGTAAAGGCCAGCAATTACTTTTTCCTTCTGCTTGCCAACCTGGAACTGACTCTTATTGCGGTAATACCACGGGTCTTCCATACCGATGGTCGGTTTAATATCGAGATTATTGACATTTAGCTTTGTATGGCGTTCTAGTGACTGAATGACGATATCGCGTTTCAAAGTTAACTGTTGGTCGTATTTTAAATGCTGGAGCTGACAGCCTCCGCACTGCTCATAAATGGGGCAAGGCGGTGTAGTTCGATGTGGGGATTTGCTACGAATCTTTTTAATTTTCGCTTCGGCAAACTTGTTCTTAACGTCTGTCACTTCCGCCACGACTACTTCTTCAGGCAGTGCACCAGGAACAAACACCACTTGCTTTTTAAAATAACCCACACCTTCTCCGTTGATCCCCAAGCGCTTAATCGTTAGCGGAAAAGTTTGACCCACTTTCATATCGACATTTGATTGTTGCTGCTTGTTATATGGTTTCTTCGTTTTCATTTTACTAACTCCTCAGCTTGCGGTTCGATGCTTCTCCAAAGGTAAAGGGACGCATAGCTTAAATATGGTTCCCAGTCCTTGGCCCACTCCTGCATTTGCAGAACAGTAGGCTTTTGGTCGAGTCCTTTTAATTTTTTCAAGGCATTCTGGATGCCAATATCTGCGATTGGGAATAGATTTGGCCTCCCGAGTCCAAATAGAAGCAGGTTTTGGACAGTCCATGGGCCGATTCCTCTTACTTTTACAAGGTCCTTCAGGATTTCTTCATCCGTTTTTTGGTCCAAATTGTAAAGTGGCAAGTCGCCAGTTGCAATCAGTTTGGAAGTATCTATTAAATATTCCGCTTTTCTGCGGCTCATTTTCAGTTCAGTAATTTGCTCGTAATCAAACTTAGCAACTTCTTCCGGCTTTGGATAAAACCAAACTCCTTCTTTTTCAAAACCGAATGTATGGACAAAACGTTGCGTCAACGTATGTGCGAATTTCATATTGACCTGTTGATGGATAATGCATTTCATTAGACAGTGGTAGAGGTCAAAATCAAGTACGAGCGGCGTCCCTTCGTGCTCTTGGAAAATAGCTGCGAGATCTGTTTTGGTAAAATGATTGGCGATGTCTTGAAGCGGCCTGTCCCATTGGAAAATAGACTTTATGTGCTGTATTTCCATATCTGTCAGCGTTGCTGAACTAAATAATTGAAAACTCGGGCTTTGTTTCGTCCCTGTCGCCTGCACTTCTATCACTATTGGAGTTTCTCCCTGATACATCGGTACTTTTACAGAACGCGCCTTTTGATCGACGACCATTAACGGATCAATGGAAAGCCGCTGCAATACTCTGTCAAAATCATATGGTCCATTTATCTTTATCCTAACCAATTTCCCCACCGTCCTTTATATACTTTCCCAATTATAACGGCTTTCTGGTGAGTTGCCAAACAAGGGGGGTGGAAAGAGGTACAATCAGAAAAACTCCTTTGCTGGTCGGCGAAGGAGTCAGTTTTCCTGTATAAGCAAAATTGGATTGGGAATAGTATGTTGTGCAGCGATTTCATCCAGGCTTTTGAATTCATATCCTTGTTTACGAAGATCGTCTATGACCTTTTCCATCGCTTCAGCATTGTCTTTGGAAACAGTGTGAAGCAAAAGTATCGCACCAGGATGTATTTGAGCCATGATATTATCATAAGAATATTTCCAGCCTTTTTGCTGGTCGGTATGCCAATCAACATAAGCCAGGGACCAGAAGACGTGTTGATAACCCATTTGGTTGGCAAGTGCCAGTGTTCGGTCACTGAACGTTCCGCGGGGCGGCCTCAAATAGGTCATATTATCAAGACCTGTTATATTTTTGTACTCTTCTTTAATCATGTCGAGTTCTTTTTTAAAGCGAACATCGTTTACTTGTGTCATATCAGGATGATGCCAGCTATGATTACCAACGATATGACCTTCATTAACCATTCTTTTTACAAGATCAGGCTGGTCTTTGAGGTAATACCCTGTTACGAAAAAAGCTGCAGGTACTTTTTTCTTTTTAAGTACGTCCAATACTTTTTCGGTGTATCCATTCTCATAGCCATTATCAAAGGTGAGGTATATTTCTTTTTTGGTTGTATCACCAAGGTAAAAAGCGTCATGTTTCTTTAAAAGTTCATTGTATTTTTGACCTGCATCTGGTGGCTCATGGTTTTGACTCTTTTTAAATCCCCAATGTAGGGTGGTAGTGGAATAGGTGTCCGCTTGGCTTAAATGCGGAATGAAGAATAGTGCAACAACACTTATGATTAGGATATTAAGTAATTTTCGCATGATGATGATGTTTCCTCCCTTCCATGATCTCTAGCTACTATTATGTTTCGTTTGGAATTAAGGATTGATACGGTGTATTGTTTTCCAATTGGTGACTTCACTTTACTTACTGTCGGAAAATTAGGAAATACTGTCCAAATGCAGGCAAATACAAGCGTAAATTCGTAAAATACAAGCCAAAGTAAGCCAAACACAGTCCGAAACAAACGCAATGCAAGCCAATCGACTTTTTCCGGGAAATAATGACACGACTACCTTTAATAGATTACCGTCCCTCTAATAATAAGGCTCTGTTAAAGCATACTGTTGATTTTTGCAGCAACCTAGCTGTTGATTGGAGCATTAGGCGCAGACTCCTGAGGGAGATAAGCGTTTAGGGAAGACCCCGCAGGCGCTTTTCCGAGGAGGCTCCCCAAATGCCCCAAGGAAAGCGAAGCCTAGTGCGGAAAACATCTGCGGTGTTTAACAGATCCAATAATAAAAAAAATTCGGCAACCACCTAGGTCACCGAACCGCTAACTATATTTATCAGTTAAACACTCTATCCTTAAACTGGGCAAGTTTTTCTAAAGAAGACTTCTCTACATCCGCATGCAAGCTGTTGCCATGCGAATCCATTGTCACTACCGCTGTAAAGCCTTCTACATTCAAGTGCCACATTGCTTCCGGAATACCAAACTCCATCAAATCTACTCCATCGACACCTTTAATACAGTCGGCATAATATTGTGCCGCTCCGCCGATGGCATTTAAGTAAACGCCTCCGTGCTCTTCCAAGGCTTTCAATGTTTTTGCACCCATTCCACCTTTCCCCATTACCGCACGTATACCAAACTTTTTCATAATATCCCCTTGGTAAGGTTCCTCGCGAATACTTGTCGTTGGTCCTGCTGCTTTTACATGCCAGTTTCCTTCTTCATCTTTCAACATAACCGGGCCACAGTGATAAATGATTTGTCCGTCTAAATCAACTGGGGCATCATTGTCACTCAAGTGCTTATGGATCGCGTCGCGGCCAGTGTACATTCTGCCATTAATGCGAACCACATCGCCCACTTTTAACGAACGAATTTTCTCTTCCGTAATCGGCGCCTCTAGAACAATTTCACTCGCTTCAGAAGTTGCTGCTACTTCCTCTTGCTCTGCCAACTCTTTTGAAAAATCAATCATTTCGCCTTCCTGATACAACCACTCGTTAATCTCTCCAGTTTCCGGACTGATTTTCACACCTAAACGGCGATACGCCCAGCAGTTGTAAGCAACTGATACGAAAAAGCTAGCTGGAATACGGTGTGCAACACCAACCTTACAGCCAAGCAATGTTGTTTCTCCACCAAAGCCCATTGTTCCGATACCAAGCTTATTGGCATTTTCCATTACATACTCTTCAAGTTCTTTTAACTCAGGTACCGTGTTCTCATCATCCAGGCTACGGAAAAGCTGTTCTTTTGCAAGCTCATAACCGGAAGTGCGATCGCCACCAATCCCAACACCGATAACACCGGCGCTACAGCCCTGTCCTTGTGCCTGGTAAACAGAATGCATCACACATTTGCGGATACCATCGAGGTCACGACCTGCGCGGCCAAGACCTTCAAGTTCGCATGGCAAGCTGTACTGGATATTTTTGTTCTCACAGCCTCCACCTTTTAAAATAAGACGCGCGTCAATATAATCCTTTTCCCACTGTTCGAATTTAATGACAGGAACTCCATCACCAAGGTTGTCCCCGCTGTTTGCACCTGTTAAGGAGTCCACTGAATTTGGACGCAACTTTCCATCCTTTGTAGCCTGTACAATTGCTTCTTTAATTACCTTTTTAATTTCCAGCTGGTTTACTCCAACAGGTGTTTTTATTTTAAATGTAGGCAGACCTGTGTCCTGACAGATCGGAGACACATTTTCATCCGCCATTGAAATATTATTTGTAATTGTAGCAAGTGACATTGCTGCACGTGTTCCTGCACTCTCGCTAAGCTTTGCTTTAGCAATCGCACGACGTACATCTTTAGGCAGCTTTGTAGAGGTTTCTACGATCAAGTCATACATGCTCTCATATAATTTATTCATCTTTAACTCCCTCTCCTATCCCCAGTTGAAAAGTTATCTACGTTTTTTTATACATCCTTCATTATACTTGTTCTAATTAGAAGGATAAAGCACTTTGTAAACGATTCCATCAAAAGCCTAATACATGTTGGATTTTTGTGGTAAAGTGGGATTTAGATACATAAGAAGCGGGAGGGACAAACATGGCACAGATTACACTTTTACAAGCTAGACTAGATGATGCAGAGCAATTGACTAGTATGATGAAAAAGACTTTTGATGAAGAAGCTCTCCACTGGCTTGGTACGGTAGATTCTCATATCGTGGACTATAACATTCAACCACCGGGCTATGATTCCGTATATACTACCCGCTATATGATAGAAGAGCTTACCTATTACAAGATAATGTTGGAGGAGCAACTAGTAGGCGGGGTTATTCTTACCATAACGGGTAAAAGGTTTGGCAGGATTGATCGAATATTTATAGATCCTGCTTATCAAGGGCAAGGCGTAGGCTCTGAAGTGATCCGTTTAGTAGAAAAGGCATATCCTTCTGTGACAACTTGGGACTTGGAAACCTCTCCAAGACAAAAAGGCAACCTTCACTTTTATGAAAAGATGGGCTTTGAGCGCACATTTGAAACGGAAGATGAGGTTTGTTACATCAAACGCATTCGCAATGGAATGGCAGTTTCAGAAAATGCATTTGAATCCTGCAATTTAGAAGATGCGACCTTTTATCAGGCGAATTTAGCAAACAGTGCTTTCAGCAATAGCACGTTAGCTGGGGCACATTTTAGCAATATCAATTTAAGAGGAGCAAAGTTCCAGAACATAAATTTCCGTTCTACCCTGCTTGCTGACTTGAACCTTTCGGGTAGTAGAGTGAAACACGTTGACATGAGTGGTGTCGAGTTTAAGGATACAACTATTGAAGATGCTCCAGTAAGTTTTGAACGCTGTGAGTTGATGGGAACGAGGTTTACCAATTGTAAGATGGTTGATGTCGAGATTAACGCTTGCGACATTTCCGGAATGAAGATTGATGGGGTGTCGGTGGAAGAGTTGTTGGAGGTTTATAGAATGGAGATTAAGAAGAAAGTGTAAAGCTTCAATTGTGTAACTATGCGTTTGTATGAAGAGACATTCACATTCTTTTTGTTGTTTTCTAACCTCTATGAAGACCTCTGTCATAGCTTTTAAACCTTAAAGAAGTCTTCATAACCTCTATGAAGACCTCTGTCACTGCTTTCACACCTTAATGAGGTCTTCATAACCTCTATGAAGACCTCTGTCATAGCTTTCACACCTTAATGAGGTCTTCATAACCTCTATGAAGACCTCTGTCACTGCTTTCACACCTTAAAGAGGTCTTCATAACCTCTATGAAGACCTCTTTCACTGCTTTTACACCTTAAAGAGGTCTTCATAACCTCTATGAAGACCTCTGTCATAGCTTTTACACCTTAAAGAGGTCTTCATAACCTCTATCAAGACCTCTGTCACTGCTTTTACACCTTAAAGAGGTCTTAACCTCTATGAAGACCTCTGTCATAGCTTTCACACCTTAATGAGGTCTTCATAACCTCTATGAAGACCTCTGTCACTGCTTTCACACCTTAAAGAGGTCTTCATAACCTCTATGAAGAGCTCTGTCATAGCTTTCACACCTTAATGAGGTCTTCATCTCTTCATGGATGATCCTCTTCTTACCAATCCTTCTTAAACTGATTATATTTCCCTTCCAAATCATCAAGCATCTGAATCAAACGATCAATGTCCTCCACATCTGTTGATTCCGGATCTAATGAATCCACGACCTCCAAAAACATATTCAATCTATTTTTCAAGTAATCGACTTGGGAGTCTTTGTTGTCTGTTGCTTTGCCCATAATGATCGCACCTTTCTGCCATTCCTGTAAGTTTTTCTTTATACTACCGCACTAAAGCACATCAAGCAACCTTCGAAGAATTTTCCGGTCTGTAATACCATGAATCATGATACAATGAAGGGTAAGGTTTTTTATAAAGGAGTTTACGATGAAAACAACTATACTACCACCAATTACCCCTTCCTATGATCCATGGGAAGCTTATTTAGATGTAAAAGAATACGGCCAGATGGAACTGACAAACGTAGAATTCACCACCACCACGCTTTGTAACATGCGCTGTGAGCACTGTGCCGTCGGATACACGTTACAACCAAAGGATCCGCAAGCTCTACCAATAGAGTTGTTAATTCAACGTTTGGAAGAAATTCCACGACTTCGCTCCATCAGTATTACTGGCGGAGAGCCAATGATGAGCATGAAGTCAGTGAATGAATACGTCGTCCCGCTACTAAAATATGCGCATGAACGTGGTGTGCGAACGCAGATTAATTCGAACTTAACATTAGATTTAGCCAGATACGAAAAAATCATTCCTTACCTGGATGTGCTACATATTTCTCATAACTGGGGTACGATGGATGACTTTGTGGAAGGCGGATTTGCGATGATGGACCGCAAACCGACGTATGAGCAGCGAGCGAAGTATTTTGAGCGTATGATTGAAAATTCGAAGGCCTTGACTGCCGCCGGTGTGATTGTGTCTGCTGAAACGATGTTGAATAAACGTACGCTTCCGCATATTGAGCATATTCATAAGCAAATCGTAGAGGAAATGAACTGTCAAAGACATGAAGTGCACCCTATGTACCCTAGCGATTTTGCTAGCGGCATGGAAGTCCTCACGCTTGATGAAATGCGTGATGCCATTCATCGTTTGCTGGATATGCGGGATGAAAACACGTGGATGTTGTTTGGTACGCTGCCGTTTTATCCTTGCAGTGATAATCCGGAAGATCGTGAATTACTGAAACGCGTGTATGAGGCGAAAAATGTGACGGTTCGTAATGACCCCGACGGTCGCTCGCGTTTGAATGTAAATATTTTTAACGGAGATATCATCGTCACAGATTTTGGCGATACGCCTCCCCTTGGCAACATTCAAACAACAGACTTACCAACTGCATATGAAAAATGGAAAGAGACCTCTATTGCAAAAGAATTAGACTGCCATTGTCCGGCAGTTGCTTGTCTTGGACCAAACATATTAGTAAAAAATGCGTACTATCCAAACATGGATTTCACCGTACGCGAAACAAAATTGACCAAATAAGCAAAGCCTGGGAAACGTTTTCCCAGGCTTTTTTTGTGCAAAACATTTAAGTTGTCGGCACTCTCGCTTTAAGTCTTCTACCCTTTAAGGAGCAATAAAACCCTAAACTGATCAGCACGCTTCCCATCAAGCTTGAACCCAAGATTAACGCTCCGTCCCATCCGCGCGAGCTTCCTGCCAATTGCCATGCTTGATATGGGATGAATAAAAGCAGAAAAATAATCCCTATACCCCAAAGCAGTAAAATGGCATGATGTTTATCTTCGTTTTCTATATAAGATGGCTTTTGCCTCAATTCAACTGTGACCATTGTCCGAACAATAACTAACAAAACAGTTAAACCTAAGACCAATAATACTAGGTGCATCATCTTGTTGATGACCTCCTTTTTATTCTCACTTTTTAAGACGCTTGTAGGCGGAAAAAGTTTCGGTCCGTGGTTGGCTTTTCGTTCGACAAGGTAGTGAAAGTTCTGTAACCTTTTATTACCCAGCTTATGAAAGAATCAAAACTGGTAAAATAAGCTCAACTTTCCACATGAAAACACCAGCCTTTCGAATTAGGCTGGTGTAATGAAAATGTACTATCTCGGGCGGTCGGAAGCTGCAAAAATGAAGCTCACATGGTCCTGAACCGGAATCCACGCACCAATTCCTTGTGAAGTGACATTCTTCACAACGATTTTCATCTCTTTCCCTTTTAAGACAAGGTAAACCTCTCCGTACGTAATTTTTCCTTTCTCACTGACAGCTGGGGTGTACGCATACAAATAGCCTAGTTTTTTCACAGGAATGTTATATACCTGATCCTTTTTCGTTCCAGCGCCAACAATGGTTTTGAAGGATAAGGGCAGCTTCGTTTTATCCATCGCTTTTAACATCATCATTTCTTTTACATCATCAGCGGCCTCCACTTTGGAAGTCAGACCGCCTTTGACACTTTTTTGTGCTTCCTGACGATAGTGAAGTTGTTGCGGCGCTTTACCACCGCGGTTATCTGTGTAATTGGTGTTGATTTTTTGGTATTCCCAGTTAACGCTCGTTTCCGTGGATTCGTAGGAAAGCGGCCATTGACCAAGGTAGATCGTCGCCCGATAACCGATAGCCACTGGGGACGGCGAAATGTTCGACTCATTTAAAATCTTAATAAGTTTTGGGTTATCAATTTTCACATTGGAAGAATCAATCAATTCTTGAGATAGCTCACTAGGTTGGAGGTATGGCACATCTTGTGACGGATTTGGATACGTATTGTCCTTGGAGATGTCTAAAACAGAATTCGGTACCTCCAGTTTTTTATTTTCAGCTTTCACCTTTGTTTCTTCGGCTTGGACACTACTTAGTGAGAATCCAAATGCAATAAAGGTTGCCATAACAATTTGAAGAATGCGCATGATGTGTATTACTCCTTTCAATCGTCTTGAAATCTATGTACTGTTATCTTTTTCGAAGGGATTTAAGATTATCCATGAAAGGTGAAACTTTTTGCCTGATTTATACGTAAAAAGACATAGAGGAGGCTGATTAAGATGAAAACACCTACTTGTGCAAACTGCCATAACCAGTGGAGTTGGAAAATGACCTGGAAAAAGATCTTCACATTTAAACAAGCGATAACATGCCCATTTTGTGGAGAGAAACAGTATATAACGAAGAGTGCTCGTCAAAAACTGACTCTTCTCCCAATAGTTATTCCCTTTATGAATGTGCCTTTTCTTCCCTTTGGTGTGAGCGGTTTTTATCTGGCAATGATGTATGTGGTATGTCTTGTCGGAATTGCAATCGGTATGCCGGCCCTCTATGAATTGAGCAACGAGGAGGAATCGTTATGGTAAAGGAATATTTCAGAAATAAATATGTCATTCATTTTATTATCTTTTTTGTCGCGAATTTACTAACCTACCCCTTTTTCCAAAATAGAACGTTACTAGATATGTTAGTTTTATCATTCTTCTACGCCTTTATTTGGTGGCTATGGGACAGCACCACTTCTTCAAAAAAGAAAAAACACGAAAGCTAACCTCAGCTCTCGTGTCTTAACTTTTTATATAGATTTTCCAAACGCGGATAGAAAACTTGAATTAATGGTCCGATTCCAAACGTGATGATAAATGTCCCAACCCCGATCGGCCCTTTGAAAATTAGAGCAAAAATTAGCGCAAACACTTCCCCAATCGTTTTTGCAGTCATCATCTTCACCTTAAAACGATTCTGAATCCCAAGCATCAAGTTGTCAATTGGAATGACAGGAAACTTTGCTTGCAGATATGCAGAGATCCCTACTGCCATGATGACCATCCCCGCTAAAAGTACGATGAAACGGTAAACCATTCCCACCGGAATCCATGCACCGAAGACCTGTATCAACCAAAAATCAATAAAAACGCCGACAAGGAATATCGTAATGACCGCCAAATAGTCAGGTTTACTTTTATGGAGCCACGCATTGATTGCTATAAGGATAATCCCAACAATAAATACCCAACTTCCAACCGTCAGCCCAAATGTGGTAGAAAGCCCTACGTTCAAAGCGTCCCAAGCACCAGCCCCTAAATCCGATTTTATCGTCAAACTGATCCCGAAGGATAAGACAAAGAGTCCAATTAAATAAAACAATGTTCGTATAACCAATCTGATAACTCCTCTACATTTTACTGTCACTTGTCCTACTTTATCATTGTAAGCGTGAATCATCAAAATATGAAAAAAAAGAAAAAAAGATTAAATAAATCAGAATATTTACAACATTCAACTTATATACTAACAATACCTTAAAACAAAGGAGGGAAATAAAGCGAAGTCACCTTAGAGTGAAGGAGTGATTTACACCTACACAGTGCACATATAAAGCTTTTTATTCCTTAGTTCAAAGCTTTAAACCCCTTGGTACTTAGAAATGATCAGATAGCCCTACATGCTATGGGACTCTGTGCAGCCTACCGCACAGAGTTTTTTGCGTGATTTAAATAGTCCGTGCCAAAATGAAATTCCTCCATTTTATGCACCTCCATTCCCCTTACTTTTATCTTATCCTCCACTTCTTCTTATAACCCAATTAACATCTGTGTTTAAAATCTCCCTAAACATGCCACATTAACGGTGAGTACTTTTTAAATGAAAGGTGTAGAGGCTAACCATGAATAATGATTTAAAGAACAAGATCACTTCCATGTTCAGCAATCATAAGATCGGCACACTGGCCACCATTAGAGGCGACCGTCCATATTCCCGATTTATGTTATTTTTCAATGAAGATTTGGTATTGTATTGTGCAACGAACGAGCACACTCACAAAATTGAGGATATTAAAGCCAATCCACATGTACATATCCTTCTAGGGATGGAAGGTACTAGTTGGAAGGAACCATACGCGGAAATAGAGGCACAGGCAAGCTTTGAAGACAGCGCGGAATTGAAAAAGAAATTCTGGGATGAGAAGTTATCAGAATGGATTAAGAGCCCAGATGACCCAGAATATTTGCTATTAAAACTAACGCCTTCTGTTATTCGTTATTATGACAAGGCTGGTAGTGAAGCAGAAGTGTTAGAACAGTAGTAGAAGCCTTCCTGCTCTTATGGTAACTTAAAGATAACGACTAGAAAGCGGCCCTTCTTCATAGGCCGCTTTTTCCATAGGAGGTCCCACCTTGCTGCGAACATCCCTTGCAAAAAAGATCATTCGAGAAGTAAAAAATTTTATAGAAGAAGATTTAATTATGGTCGACACATCGGGTATCATCATTGCCAGTACAGCTAAGGATAGACTAGGAAGTTTCCATGAAGGAGCATATCTGGCAGCCTCTGCAAAACAGATGCGTATCATCTCTAAACAGGATGAAGCCACACTTTCAGGTGTTAAGGCTGGCATCACCCTCCCCCTATTTCATCAACAAAAAGTTGTTGGCGTAATCGGCATTACAGGAACGCCAGAAAAAGTGCTTCCATATGGAGAATTGATCAAGAAAATGACAGAACTACTAATTCAAGAAAACCACTACCAAGATCAGTTCGAATGGGAAGCAAGATCGCTTGAGACATTTGTGTTTGATTGGCTATTGAAGGACGGGGCTTCTACATTCATCACAAAACGTGCAGAAGTACTAGGTGTAGATATGGACGTGAACCGGCAAGTAGTTTTGATAGAATGTCAAACAAATGAAAACCTATTGAAAATTAAAAGATGGCATCAATCCGATTTGGATGTGGAATGGAAGAAGGAAGATATTCTTGTGCAATGGGGACAAAATAGAATGATTTTACTGTTGGCAAGCAATACCGTCCCAAGCAGAGAGTCACTCCTTACACTTCTGAAAAAAGTTCAATATCAACTCCAAAGCTATATTGGTGCACCTGTTTATATGGGGATAGGAAAAGCATGCAGACCTTCCTCGCTAAAAGACTCTTACACAGAAGCCGAAAGAGCGTTAAAATCCTGTTCTATTGACGTACCCATTACATTTGAGGAAGACCTTCGTCTTGAGATGATTTTGCAAGCAATCCCTAATGAAGTGAAGAAAGAGTATGCACAACGTCTTCTTTCACCCGTCCTATCCGAAAAGGACTTGTTTGAGACCATCCAGGTATATTTTAGCCACCATTTATCGTTGAAAGACACAGCCCAATCTATGCACATTCATATCAACACGCTTCATTATCGATTGCGTAAGGTGGAGAGTTTAACTGGGTTGGAACTCAAAAAGCCTCATGATCTGACAACTTTATACCTAGCTTGCATCTTGTTGGATGTTTCTACAAATAAACACTAGATATCTAGCTTTTATTTTAGATAAACATATATAGTGTCCCTCCCTTCCTTTTTATAAAATATAGAAAAGATGTTTTATAGACTGGGAGGTTTTTTTATGATCAGTGAACAACTAAAAAAACGATTTATAAATATTGTGGGTCCCGATAACTATCAGGACAGTCCTTCAGAAAAACTTGTTTATTCCTATGATGCCACACCAAACTATCAAGCTATGCCGGATGCTATCATCGTTCCCCGTAACACAGAAGATGTCACTAAAATTGTGAAACTGTGTAACGAACATCGCATTCCGCTTGTCCCAAGAGGTTCTGGCACCAACCTCTGTGCAGGGACCTGTCCTACCGAAGGCGGTATCGTCCTCCTATTTACGCACATGAACAAGCTTCTCGAGTTGGATGAAGAAAATTTAACTGTCACCGTTCAGCCTGGTCTTGTAACCCTTGATTTGATTCAAGCTGTTGAAGCGAAAGGATTATTTTATCCGCCAGATCCAAGCTCCATGAAAATATCCACGATAGGTGGCAACATTAATGAGAATTCAGGTGGATTACGCGGATTGAAATACGGGGTAACGCGAGACTATGTTCTTGCACTAGAGGCTGTCATGCCTAATGGAGATGTCATCAGGACAGGTGGCAAACTTGCGAAGGATGTTGCAGGCTATGACCTTACTAGACTATTTGTCGGTTCAGAGGGAACGCTTTGCATTATAACAGAAGCAACGTTGAAACTTGTGCCCATGCCGGAAACGAAACAAACGATGCTTGCCCTCTATCAAGATATCGAGGCGGCAGCCAAAACGGTTTCCACCATCATTTCCAAGAAGATCATTCCTGCCACACTTGAATTTTTGGATCAGCCAACCCTTGAAGTGGTGGAGGAATTCGCTAAAATTGGCCTCCCTACAGACGTGCAGGCTGTTCTTCTCATCGAACAGGACGGCCCGCTTGAAGTGGTGACAAGGGATATGCAAAAAATACAGGAGATTTGTTTGGCGGAGAAAGCTCTTTCGGTGCAGGTTGCTCAAACGGAGTTGGAAGCAGAAGCATTACGAACCGCGCGTCGCTCCGCTCTTTCTGCACTAGCTAGACTCAAGCCTACGACGATACTCGAGGACGCAACAGTACCTCGCTCAGAAATTGCGAAGATGGTAAAAGCAATTAACGAGATTGCCGTAAAGCATCAGGTAAAGATCTGTACATTCGGGCATGCAGGAGACGGTAACCTCCACCCTACAGTAGCAACAGACGCTCGGGATCACGAGGAAATGGAGCGGGTCGAAGCAGCATTTGAAGACATTTTCGCAAAGGCAATAGAACTTGGCGGAACCATCACAGGTGAGCACGGAGTTGGAATGATGAAAGCACCATATCTAGAATGGAAGCTAGGCGAGGCAGGTATAGCAGCCATGAAGGCTATTAAACTGGCATTCGACCCGAACAACATCATGAATCCAGGCAAGGTTTTTGCCAAGGAATCCAGAAAACGGGTGGTGGTGTCCAGATGACTACCGTAAAAGAAAAACAAGTCATTCAAGCGGAATTTAAAAATCGTATGGACGAAGATGAATTGCTAAATTGTATGCGTTGCGGATTCTGCCTTCCTTCCTGTCCTACCTATGTGGAGTCAGGTTTCAAAGAATCCCACTCCCCGCGTGGACGAATTGCTTTAATGAAAGCGGTCGTAGATGGTGTGATAGAACCTGATGAAGATGTGGAACGCACTCTTGATCTGTGCCTGGGCTGCAGAGCTTGTGAGCCTGTTTGTCCCTCCGGCGTAAAGTATGGCCACCTGCTTGAGGAAGCACGTGACATCATCAATCAGAATAAAAAGCACTCACTTCCGGTAAGGGTACTGAGGAAGACTGCATTTGACGGGCTATTCCCTCATCAAAGTCGCATGCGTGTTTTGACAAACTTTCTCGGAATCTATCAGCGTTCTGGACTTCAAAGCGCAGTTCATCATACAGGATTGCTAAGAATGTTACCTGCAAGCATGGCCAGTATGGAGCGTGTTCTCCCAAAAGCTCCCACCATGAAAGAAATGAAAAATCGCCCATCTCATCTGCCAGCTCTTGACACACAGAAAAAACGGGTGGCTTTCTTTTCCGGTTGCCTAATGGATACGATGTTTCTTAAAACAAATGATGCCACCATGAAACTGCTCCAGCATGCAGGTTGTGAGATTGTCATACCAACCTCGCAAAATTGTTGTGGTGCGCTACACGGCCATAGCGGGGAAAAAAATAGAGGCAAAGAGCTCGCAAAGCAGAATATTGCTGCATTTGAAGATCTTGATGTTGACTATATCATCACCAATGCAGGTGGCTGCGGGGCCTTCCTTGTCGACTATGACCATCTGTTGAAAGATGATCCTGAGTGGTTTATGAGGGCAGTTGCTTTTAAAAAGAAAATCAAAGACATGTCCGCAATTTTAGTAGAATTGAAGTTTCATGAGAAAAATTTGTCGGTGCAACCGCAACGAGTCACCTATCAGGACTCCTGCCACCTTCGCAATGTACAGGGAACCTTTCTTCAGCCAAGGATGCTATTGCAGGCAGTGGTGGGGGCAGACTTTTATGAAATGAAAGATGCTGACCGTTGCTGCGGCTCGGCGGGAATCTACAACATCGTAGAGTCGGAAATGTCCATGCAGATACTGAACCATAAAATGGTGAAAGTAGCAGAAAGTATGGCGACAACCATTGTGACCGCAAATCCGGGATGTCTGTTGCAAATGAAGCTTGGGATAGAGCGAGAAGGATTGACCGGGGTTCTTCGAGCAGTCCATATAGCGGACTTTTTACTTGAGGGGTTGGAGGGTAATCCACAGGACAACAAATAGTTTAGGGAATCGGGAATCTTCCTCCTCCAAGAAGGTGGTACCATCATTGCGGCTGGATACACCGTGCAACAAGGATGGTTTTACCTAAAAAATTTTTTAAAGAAGGTAAAAAGGACTGACAGACTGGTCTTCATGACTCGGATGAAGACCTCTTCCTTTCGGTTTTCTTGCTAGAGAGGTCTTCATAACACCGATGAAGACTTCTTCCTTTCGGTTTTCTTGCTAGAGAGGTCTTCATAGCCCTGATGAAGACCTCTTCCTTCCGGTTTTCTTGCTAGAGAGGTCTTCATAACACCGATGAAGACTTCTTCCTTTCGGTTTTCTTGCTAGAGAGGTCTTCATAGCCCTGATGAAGACCTCTTCCTTCCGGTTTTCTTGCGAGAGAGGTCTTCATAACACCGATGAAGACCTCTTCCTTTCAGTTTTCTTGCGAGAGAGGTCTTCATAACCCCGATGAAGACCTCTTCCTTTTCTTGCTAGAGAGGTCTTCATAGCCCGATTAAAGATCTCTTCCTTTCAATTTTCTTGTGAGAGAAGTCTTTAGAAAAATAGAGACACCACCTCAGCTTTTCAAATTGTCAACTTACCAAGCACCACCTGCTTGGTCGCACCAGTAGCACTTGGTACATTATTAGACACACCAAACAACGTCTCATTTGCCAATAAAGCAAAAGCCACCGCTTCTTTAGACTCGCTGGAAAACCCAAGATCCTCCTGCGTTTTCACGGCAAAGCCACCTAACTCCTTCAAGAAACCAAGTAGGGTGAAATTATAAGCCCCTCCCCCACTTACCACAAGTGTATCAATTTTACCTGGCAAGAATCGTTTTGTCTGATCTGCAATGGTTAAAGCAGTAAACATCGTGACGGTTGCCAAAATGTCAGCTGAAGTAAGTCCCACACCAAGCATTTTATCGATTAGCATCCTCGTATAAGAAGCCCCAAACAACTCTCTACCCGTACTTTTCGGTACAGGCAACGTAAAGTAAGGATGAGCCATCAATTCTTTCAAAATCTCATGCTGGACAATTCCTTTCGCAGCCATCTCGCCATTTTTATCGAAAAGAGATTTCCCCTGAGTTAGGATATTCATCGCCTCATCCATAATCATATTCCCCGGCCCAGTATCAAATGCAATCACATCAGAGGCAGAGCCACCTTTGGGCAAATAGGTTACATTGCCAATACCTCCAATGTTTTGCAAGGCAATATTCTCGGTATCAGACCGAAAAAGCAGATAATCAACATATGGAACCAATGGTGCACCTTCTCCACCGACCGCCATATCGCGTACCCTGAAATCAGAAACGACAGGACACTGAAACATCTCTGCCAGAACGGATGCTTCTCCTATCTGCATGGTCGATTTTACTAAACCCATATCATGCTGATCCACAGGTATATGATAAATTGTTTGACCATGAGATCCAATGAAGTCAATATCCTCCCTGCGCAAACCTGCTTTTTCCACAACTGTATGGGCAGCTGTGGAGAATAGCTGCCCGAGTTCAAAATTAAGACTGCACAGTTTATCCACAGAACTCTCAGCAGGGCTAAACTGTTCAAAAATCTTCTTTCTTAAGTTTTGAGGAATATCCACAGTATCAAAGGCAAGTTGTTTATAACTAAGCTCTTCACCGCTCCCCTTTACAGATATGATAGCAACATCGACGCCATCTACAGACGTTCCAGACATAATGCCAATTCCCATCCGTTCTGATTTACTTGTAACGTTTAATAATTTGGTAAGCATGATTAATTTACCTGAGCTTTTCCAAGGGTGATGGGCAGTTTGCCTTTTGCTTCTATCTCTCCCAATAGGAATTTGCCAACCGATTGAAGGGCAAGCTTTCTGCTTTCATACGTAAGAATATAGGTGGAAACCTCTGTGAATTTTTCCACATCATATGGACTCCGTAAAGCGATGACTCCTACTTTATCCACAAATTCGTTTACAAGTCTTTGGACAAGCTTTGCCTGAGAATCGTGTTGGATAGCCTGGTAAGTTGCCACAAATATTTTATCCACATCTGAAGCTGCAATTACTAATCTATCCACCTCTTCTTCCTCAGGAGAGACAGAAATGATGAATTCTGTTAAATTTGGAAGCTTTTCCTCTAAGTAACTACCAATCGTAACGTTAGAATATAAGGTTTCATCTGCTCCTGAAGTGACATAAGGATCTACAGAAATGAGGAGAATCTTTTCTTCAGAACGAAGTGGAAGTAGTCCATCACTTTCTCTCACCAGGGTGATACTTGCTTCACTAGCCTTTTGCGCAATCTCTATATGTTTACTAGATCCAATTTCACTACTAATCTTTGTCCATTCAGGAATGTCTTCTTTGAGCTTACGTATTTCCTTCAATTTAAGAATTCTCTCCACCGCTTCCTCAATATGCTGCAAGGAGATCCGGCCAGTTTCTACTGCTTTTATTACCGCTTCTATCGCTCTTGTCTGGCGCTCAAATGTATGACTGATCAAGACTTGATCGATTCCTGCTTCGACTGCCAGGATAGCAGCTTCTTCCATGCCATAATAATCAATAATTGCATTCATTTCCATGCAATCTGTCATGATGACTCCGTTAAAACCCATTTCCTTTCTCAACAAATCTGTTACAACAGGACGAGACAGCGTAGAAGGAACTTTCTCTGGATCGATGGAAGGAAAGGCGACGTGCGCAACCATGACAGCATCCACTCCATGCTTAAAGGCTTTATAAAATGGTACCAATTCTAATTCTTTCAATCTCTTAATGTCATGATTGACTACAGGAAGGTCCAAATGGGAGTCAACACTAGTATCCCCGTGACCCGGGAAGTGTTTTACAACAGCTGATACATTGGCATCCTGCAATCCTTTTACCGCTTGAACGCCCATCTTTGCAACAAACTCAGCACTCTCACCATAAGACCGCACCCCGATAACAGGATTCAATGGGTTGTTGTTCACATCGATGCACGGCGCATAATTCATGTTTATCCCCAACATGCGGAGTTCCGCCCCCACTACTTTTCCTAGCTGATGAACGACTTCCTCATCACGTCCTGCGCCTAGTGCCATGTTCCCGGGGCTTAACGTAACACCCTCTGTTATACGGGCAACCATTCCTCCCTCCTGATCAATAGAAATGAACAGTGGAACTGCTCCCGCATCCTTTGCAACTTTCTGCAACCCTTTGGAAAGCGCATGAACCTGTTCAGGCTCAGCCACATTTCGTGCAAAATATATGACTCCGCTAATATGATAGTCTTTTATTAATTCCACTATTTCCTCAGAAGGCGAAGTACCCTGAAATCCCGCAACAAACAATTGACCCACTTTTTCCTGCAATGTCATCTCGTGAATTTTCTTCATTCCAAGTCCTCCTCTATCAGTCATATAGTAATATGGAATCTATTCGCTTCTTCCAGCCATCTAACCCTTTGTTCCAGCTTTGTGCTACTACTGCATATGGCAAACGGGTGTCGATTCCCGCCCTTACTTTTTCCGTTCCCCATAATAGGTCGGCAAAAGGGTGCATGCCTTCTTTAAAAGGTTCTAACCACGCTGCCTCTTCATGAACGGAAAAGATAGAATGCAAAAACTCATATGCTGCTTTGGAAACTTCAAAAGAGTCCCGATCCGTAATCAAGAGTTGAACTCCCTTACAAAGCTCACCTACATGCTTGCTCATATTTGGTGTAAAATAAGCGGGAATAAGCTCTACACCATCGATATTCTTATCTGAGAAATGCTTAATCATCTCTTCCGGCTTAAACCATGGCGCGCCTATCCACTCAAACGGTTTGGTCGTTCCTCTTCCTTCTGATAGGTTCGACCCTTCGATAAAGCATGTGATGGGATAGGCCAACGTGGTGGAGAAGTGCGGAATGTTTGGGGATGGCGGAATCCAATGCTGTTGCCATTGATCTCCCCACATCTTCCGGTCCCAGTTCTTCACTTCATACACATGCAATTCGACCTCGGGGAATAATTCCTTTTGAATCAGCCTTGCATATTCCCCAATCGTCAATCCAAGGCATATTGGCAAGGAATGGGGGCCGACAAAGGATATAAACTCCGACTGAAGGATATTTCCTGACATTAAGGGAGCAATGGGATTTGGACGGTCCAAGACGACAAATGCCGTCCCATTTTTATGACAAGCCTCCATGATGTACTTAACGGTAGCCAAGTATGTATAAAATCTTACTCCAACATCTTGAATATCAAAAAAAATGGCATCTACATCCTCCAACAACTCTGTAGATACCTTTTTGGATGAACCATATAAGCTAAAAACAGGCAATGCTGTCTTTTCATCTATAAAATCTTCTACATGCACACCTGCCTGAACATCTCCTCTTACTCCATGTTCACATGCAAATAGTTTATGAAGGTATATTCCTTCCATTTCATTTAAAACATCTATCGTAGAGCGGAAATCAGACGTGATTCCTGTTTGATTTGTAACCAGCGCAAGTCTTTTCCCGTTCCACGCATCTGATTTTTCTTCTACAAAACGGTCAATTCCATATAATACTTTGGCCATGTTCCCCTCCTAAATATTTGCCGCTTCCCAACTATCGATGTTTTCTTCCGTAGCAATGACAGAGCTTGTCACGATGTTATTAAAAAGTGTCGCAAGGGCTGGGAAAATCAAAAAAAGTCCCACGACGGTTAATAACAATAAAGCAAATACCGATAAGATTTGAAAGAACGATAGAATGGTGTACAAAGGATTCTTCACCAAAAGCTTCACACTGGTGAAAATACTATCTTTTAATGAATATTTAAATTTCACCAATAAAGGAACCGTATAGATCTGACTTAAGAAAACCATACCGCAGAAATAAGTCTGAAAGCACGCTAATGCAAAGGCAAAGGTTCCACCCACTTGATTATAATGCCACCATGAAGCTGCAATAATGATGACGAAAAAGGATAAAAACAAGCTATAGCCGATACTTGGAAGTAAGTATCTTTTTACCCCCTGAAAGAAACTCTTGATCACAGATGTACTTCTATCAAGTAATAGCTGTTGAACTGCCCAGGCTGCACCAACAAACAGCGGCCCCATAACGATCATGACGTATACAATGGAAAAAGGTAGTTTAATAAGAAAGAAGGATGGACTAAGTACCGTCACCATTATAAGGCTGATCATGACCATAGAAACTATATGCTTGTAATATTCTCTCCCTGTGACTCTTATAATTTGTGTTAATCCATCCATTGTACTCTCTCCTTTAAACTCTTTTCGTTGTGGTAATTTCTATTAAAATATTCTTTTCTCTGTTGCTGGATCAAACAGATGCATTTTATCTAGGTTGAATACATAATTTTTAGCTTCTCCAGGACGAACAAAACTCTCCCCATGTACTTTCGCTGTAATCATTCGGTCTCCAATCGAGAAGTACACAAGGTTTTCTCCACCTAAATGTTCCATCGCCTTAACCTTTATGGCCGCTTTATTGTTGGTTGGAACGGTAAACGCAAACTCTTCATCATATATATCTTCCGGTCTTAAACCAAGGATTACTTTCTTTCCAACATAATCTGAATATTGTTTTACAAGTCCTTCTGGAATAGTGAAGGTAATATCACCAATTCTTAAGGTAGAGGCCGTTTCAAGCACAGCATCGAAAAAGTTCATTGGAGGAGATCCGATGAATCCTGCAACAAACATGTTTGCGGGGTTACGGTACAGTTCTCTCGGTGAAGCGATCTGTTGGACTTCCCCTTTATTCATGACAACAATTCGTTCTCCAAGTGTCATTGCTTCCACTTGATCATGCGTTACATATACAATTGTCGCGCCTAATCTCTGATGCAATTCTGCCAGTTCAATACGCATTTGCACACGTAACTTAGCATCCAAGTTAGATAAAGGTTCATCAAAAAGGAACACTTTCGGGTCGCGGACGATGGCTCTACCTACAGCCACACGTTGTCGTTGTCCTCCACTCAATTCTTTTGGTTTTCTATCAAGCATCTCATCAAGCCCAAGAATTCTAGAAGCATATTGAACTTTCTTTTTAATTTCTTCTTTGGAAACCTTCATGTTTTTCAATCCAAATTCTAGGTTCTGTTCGATGGTCATATGCGGATATAGCGCATAATCCTGGAACACCATCGCGATATCTCTGTCTTTTGGATGCATATTGTTTACTACTTTATCTCCAATGTAAATGTTTCCTGAAGTTTGTCTTTCTAGACCTGCTATCATTCTTAATGAAGTCGTCTTTCCACAACCTGAAGGTCCTACAAATACAAGAAATTCTTTATCTTTTATTTCAAAGCTGGCATCATTAACAGCAGTGAAGGTTCCGCCACGCTTTTCGTCTACGAAGGTTTTTGTGATGTTTTCCATAATGATACTTGCCATTTCTTCCACCTATCCTTTCACTGCACCTATTGTAATTCCTTGTAGGAAGTAACGTTGTAATGCAAAGAACAATATGAACATTGGCAGGGCCGCAAGCATAGAGCCTGCCATCATTGCTCCATAGTCTGTTGCATCTTGGAATTTAAAGCTAGCCAAACCAACTTGTATGGTTCTCATGGAACTCGATTGCGTAACAAGGAACGGCCAAAAGAATTCATTCCATGTAGAGACAAACGTGAAGATTGCTAACACAGCAACACCGGGCTTTGATATCGGCAAGATAATCTTTCTGAATATGCCAATCTCACTGCACCCATCAATACGGGCTGCTTGAATGAGAGTGGTAGGAAGTGTAGACATGTATTGTTTCATCAAAAAGATGTTGCCCACTACTGTAAACATCGGGAGCATAATGGCTAAATATGTATCTACTAGCCCGAATACGTTTACAATCATGATATAAACAGGAATTAATGTAACCTGTGCTGGAATCATCATCGTACCAAGAAGTAACCAGAAAATAGTGTTTCTCCCCGGGAATCGCAGTTTTGCAAATGCATAACCTGCTAGAGAAGAGAAAATAACATTAGTTATCGTTAACACGGATGATACGAAAATACTATTAAATAACCAACGTAATGCATCCGTTTCTGTCAAAAACCGAACATACGTCGCAAGTGTCACTTCAGAAGGAAACCATTCAGGCTTAAAAGAGACACTGACAGTGGTATCCCGAAAGGAGGATATTAACATCCAGTATAACGGGATGATCGTGATAATAACCCATAAAATAAGAATGCTATAACTGATTACACTATAAATCTTCTTTTTACGATTTCTTGCTTTTTCTTTTTTCAAAGCGATTTCCGCATAATGTTGATTGCTTACCGTTGTCGTTTCCAAAAGATGTTTCCTCCTTTCCTAAAACTCTACATCAGATGACATCACTTTAAATTGGATGACAGAAGCCACAATAATGACTGCTCCAAGCACAAATGATTCCGCCGCCGCCAAGCCGAATTTATAATACTCAAAAGCATGTGTGTAAATTAAATAGGCAATGGTCGTTGTCGCAAAGTTTGGACCACCTTGCGTCATAAGATAGATGCTCATGAACACTTGGAAACTCATGATGATTCCCGTTACTAAAAGGTATAAAGTGGTAGGCTTCAGTAATGGCCAAGTGATATTTCGAAATTTGGACCACTCAGATGCATGGTCGATGTCTGCTGCCTCATAAAGCGATTTAGGAATTCCTCCAAGTGCTGCAAGGTAAAGAATAATACCGGCGCCATGTCCTGTCAGATAAGACATTAGCATGATAGAAAATAGTGCTGTACTACTCTGACCGAGCCACATGATGTTATCGATACCAAAAAGACCTAGAAACATATTAAATAGTCCTGCAGTGGTTGGATCATAAATCCAGAACCATACTAATGCAATGGTTACCCCTGAAGCTACCGTTGGAAGATATAACGATGCTTTGAAGAAGGTTTGAGCTTTTTTTGCACGAGGAAAGATTAACACTGCCAAAAATAGAGTGATGGCAACATTCACAGGTACGGTACCGACTGTAAATATGAATGTGTTCCACATCGCTTTCCAGAAGATATCATCGTTTACCATCGTTTGATAGTTTTCCAACCCTACCCAAGTGGAGCCTAATACATGATAGTTTTGAAAACTCATAATAAAGGCGTAACCTACTGGAAAGAGTGTAAACATTAAAAAGAGAATGATAGGAACAGCTATGAAGGCATAACACCATCCATAATCTTTTATAAACTGGGAGAAATTAAATTTGTTGGTAGTTGCGGCTACTGCTGGCTTCGCTGACATGTCTACACCTCCTTAAAAATAAAAAAGGAAGAGCGTTACCCCCTCCTCTATTCCTTCTTCCTTACTTAAAGATTTCCTCACCCTTGGTCTTGAACGTTTCTAATGCCTCTTCAGGTGTCACTTCACCGCTTAGTAGACCTTGGAATGTTGGGATGACTACCTCTGTACGGAAGCGATCATCTTTTGCTGCCATTTCAGCATTTGCGTTTGCAGGTGGTAAAACTTTAGAAGCTAAAACTTCTGCTGCCGTTTCATTATAAGGAGCTAATGGCATTTCAAACTTGCCTTCCGCATCTTTATGAACTTGTGGCAACGCCAATGCCGCTGCTGCTTTACCAGCTTCTGCACTTGTTAGATGCTCTAATACTTTTACGCTATTATTCAAGTGTTCTTCTTTCGCATTCTTTTGAGTGAATAACATGTATCCTTCAGATCCACCAAATGATACTTGCTCTTCCCCTTCGTTATGTGGGATTGGTAATAAAACGAAATCTACTTCTTCCCCTTCAATTTTCCCTGCTTTGATTTCTTCATTATGAGCTTCTACTACCGGATCAAAATAAGGAATAGCTCGACCAAAGAACATTGCTTGGTGGTTATAGAAAAGCTCCATACGTTTTGCAGGATCAACTGCTGCCGTTTCTTTTGGCATAATGCCAGAATCAACTAAGTTAGTAATATACTTCATTGTGTCTAAGATTTTATCGTCATTCCAAGTCGTTCCATCCTCATTATAACGGCTTGGAAGACCATTGTTCATCGCTAAATGAACAAGAAGCTCTTCATTGTTGCCTTGAAATACAAATCCGTAAGTATCTTCACCAGAGTCTTTCTTCCCAACACCTTTAGATGCTAGTTCTTCAAACTCATCCCACGTCCAGCCTTCTTGTTGAATCTTTTCATAATCAACGCCAGCTGCTTCTAACATTTGTTTGTTTCCACCCCATACATGTAAGAACATGTAGATTGGCAATCCATAAAGATTGTCTTCAATTTTCATATAGTCCAAAGCAACTTCATTATAATCCTCTTGAGAAACATTCAATTTGTCATTAAGGTTTACAATTAAACCGGAATCCACATATTTACCTTGTGGTTTTCCAAAATAAACATCCGGTGGATTACCAGAGTTCAAAGCTATATCAAACTTCTGTGGACCTTCCGCCCAGCTTAGCACTTCATATTCTACTTTAATATCTTCGTTTTCTTTTTCAAATGAAGCAATTAGCTCTTCTAGTTCCGCTTCATATTCTGCATGAACAGGATATGTCCAAACTGTTACAACGTCTTTTCCATCTGATGAAGTCGATGAATTGTTGGAGCAGCCAAGAACCACGGCAGCTACAAGCAACATGACCATCAATAAACTTAAACCCCTTTTCACAACCAATTCCCCCTTGATAATTTTATTTATTATAAGCCTTAATAGCCTTATAAACGAATCCATTTGCGTCTTTCAGTAATTCAGCCGCCTTATCCTTGTCGACTTGGCAGGTAAAAATGATAATAGCGATTTTCGGATTGCCTTCTGATTGATCAAAGAGCTCACTAGCTTCATCAAATGTGCAGCCAGTCACGTTTTGGATTATCCTTTTTGCACGATCTACCAGTTTTTTATTTAATGGTTGAACATCCACCATTAAGTTATTGTATACTTTCCCCAGTTTCACCATCGAAGTGGTTGTGATCATATTCAGAACCAGCTTCTGCGTGGTACCAGCTTTCATTCTTGTAGAACCTGTGATAACTTCTGGGCCAACCTCTATATTAATCTTGTAATCTGCTACTTTATTAAGGGCGGAATCCTTTGTGCAAGTGAATGAAACCGTATTGGCACCAAGCTTTTTTGCTTCCTTTAGGGCACCTATTACATAAGGAGCTCTTCCACTCGCCGTGATGCCTATAACCACATCATGAAGCCTTACCCCGTTACTATGCATGTCGGATGCTCCAAGTTCTTCACTATCTTCAGCACCCTCCACTGCTTTAAAAATTGCCGATTCCCCACCAGCAATGATTGCCTTCACCATTTCTGAAGGGGTGCCAAAAGTCGGGGGACACTCGGAGGCATCCAAGATTCCGATTCTACCCGACGTTCCTGCGCCAACATATATGAGCCTCCCGCCCATTTCAAAGGATTTCACCACTTGATCTACCACTGCAGCAATGCTTGGGATTTCCCTTTTTATATGAAGTGGTACTGTTTGGTCTTCCTCATTGATGACTCCAAGGATTTCTTCAGTAGACTTGCGATCAATCTTCAATGTTTTCAAGTTTTGTTGTTCAGTCACTAAATCTTGTAAATTTTCTAATCCCATCATCACCATCACCTTTTTTATGTATCTCTTATTATCTGTAAGTGTTTTTGATTGTCTCTCTTGATTTTTTCAGATATTCTACCGATTGCTCGAAGTCAATCGCTGCTACTGCCGTGAATAGAATGTCTATTACATTCAATTGCGAGATTCTAGAAGAAGTAGCCGCACTTCGAATGGAAGATTCCATGGAAGAGATGGATAAAGAAATATCAGAAAGCTCCTTCAAAGAATTCATACCATATTTCGTAATAGCGATTGTCAATGCCCCAGCCTTCTTCGCTTCCCTTATTGCCTCAATCGTCTGTGTTGTCTCTCCTGAATAAGATATCCCAACAGCTACGTCCCCTTTTGTCATGGTTGTAGCAGATGTAAGTTGCAGGTGGGAATCACTGTACGCTGTACAAAGCTTATTAATTCGCATAAACTTCTGTTGAGCATCCTGTGCAATCAACTGTGATGCAGCCACTCCGTAGAAGTCTATCCGATGTGCTGTATGTAACATCTGAACGGCTTTGGTTACTTCCTCTTTATCAAGTAGTTCCAACGTGTCACGTAAAGACTTAATATTGTTTTCGGTAATGGTCTTCATAAATGTCGGAATATCTGCATTATATTTAAATTCATGATAGGCTTCTAGGTTGTTGGATGAGATGCTTGTAACATCTCCTGCGATACGAAGTTTTAATTCTTTGTACCCTTCCAGACCAATTTTCTTACAAAGCCTGATGATGGCTGCTTGGCTGGAATTACTCTTGTCAGCCAATTCTTTCACTGATAAGGTACAAACTTCTTCAGGGTGTTCGAGTATGAAAGTTGCGGCATTTCTCTCCGCGGGATTGATTGTTGATAATGCTTCACGTAACCGTAATAGTCCACCATTCATTTTCTATCATCCTTTTACATCCGTTTTCATCCATTTTGTTAACTCTGCTTCCAACCTTTTTATAAAGATTGGAGTGATGTCTTTCCCCATTGCCTTATGAGCAGCGTATATTGCACCTGCCACAGGATGTTGGGCTGCCAGCTTGAAAGAAAACGGCGAACGCTCTTTCAATCCTTTTTCTAGCAAATAAGTAATAATCTCTTTGGAATGTTGATTAATTCCGCCTGTTAAGACGATAGGAATTTGCGTATGCTCACCTTCCCGCCCGTATAATTTGTGAAATAATAAAGTAATGTCTTTCATCATAGAGTCTGCTGCTTCATGTAAGAATCCAATCGCTTTTTCATCCCCTATACAGGAAAGCTCTATCACGATTTTAGCAATGGCAGCTACTCTGTCACGTGTTTTCCCCATCTCATACACAACAGGTACCAATTCAGGGACCGTCTCTACTTTAAATTGGTTGAGTATTTTATCGGTCATTTCTCCCGGTGACTCGCCTTGATCATATAGAGAGAAAATATGATCCAACGTTTTTTTCCCTAGAGCAAATCCACTATACCCATCGCCAATCAGGTACCCCCAGCCACCAACACGGTCACGTTCGAGCATGGCGTTAATTCCATAGACGATAGAACCTGTTCCACTGATACACACGATTCCTGGTTGACCTTTTGTTTCCGAATATAGTGCTGTCACAGCATCGTTATCAACAAAAATTTTGGCATAAGGACCTGCGAATTCTTTTAACAACTCGATGAACCACTCTTTTTTTCCGCCACTTTCTACACCTGATATACCGGCAAAAACCACATCTTCTTCTGTAAGCGCTTTCTCTTTTGTTAAAACAGAAAACAACTCTTTGATTTCATGACGAACTGTTTCTTCCGGCGAACTATTCGGGTTAGAGGGACCTACCGTTTTTATTGCAAGGATCTTTCCATCCTCGTCTACAGCCACTCCGGTAGTTTTGGTGCCTCCCCCGTCAATGCCTATAATCATTGTTAATCCCCTAACACTTTTATTAATATTAGTATAAATTTTCTGATTTTTAGTGTCAACAATTATTTTCAATATTGAAATTTAATTTCAAAAATGGTTCTAAAAAGACCACTCGGGGAGAGTGGTCTCTATTGTTAGAAATTATCAACTCGTGTTTCTAAGTCCACTTCTATACATTCCAACTTATCATTGGACATTAATGCATCGTATATTTGTTTACTTCCTCCGAAAATCGTGAAATCAAGATCATAGTCGGTTGACATGCACCAGCTGCGATCTTCTGGCCACCAATAGGTGGGGGATGCTAAGCCGTCCATTTCCCCTTTGTTGTAAATAGTGAATATATCGCTGAGTTGACCAGCATACAGATGCCCGTTTTCCACTTCAACTTCGGGGATCCTGCCAATTAGTTTCAGGATATGATAAAAGAAATAGCATGTTTCATTTTTCGTGAAGGGTGCCATAACCTTGGTCATTTCCTTAAGCACATCTAGATTGATACGACCTTCATCAGGATAAATTAAATATCTTGGACAGCCACCAAGCTTTCTTTCAATCGCCTTGCTGCTAATTTTTTTGTCATATGAGATATTGTACTTTGTTGCGAGCTCCTTTAGAGTAATTCCTTCCCCTAAATCGATCTCTATTTCATGGTCAAGTAGATGGAACTGACTCCAGAAAAGTTTCTCATCTTTGATACTTTGGTCTCGATAAAAGGTCGAATTCATGATTTTGCAATAATGGGTATAGCCATTCGGAATCAAATTGCAGACTCTACCCCCATTCCAATTTTCAAAATTAACACTTACGGTATTTTCTTTTATCCACTCATAGGCCGTTAAGTCCATTATTCTATTAATCAGTTTCACCTCCTCTTCCTATTGCTCAGTCAATATAATCGGCCCATTCTTTGTGATTGCGATAGTATGTTCATATTGGGCAGAGAGTTTTCCATCTACTGTCCTAGCCGTCCATCTATTATCATCCATCTTACTGTGCCAGGTGCCTTCGTTTACCATCGGTTCAATGGTGATGACCATCCCTTCCTTCAGACGGACACCACGCCCAGGCAAACCAAAGTGGAAAACTTGCGGCTCTTCATGAATGCTTTTGCCAATGCCGTGTCCTGTAAAATCACGGACTACTGAATACCCTTCTTTTTCTACATACGTTTGGATTGCATGACCGATATCTCCAAGCCGGTTGCCGATAACCGCCTGTTCAATTCCTAGATATAAGGATTTTTTTGTTACATCCATCAGTTTTTGTGCTGCATCACTTACTTCACCGACTGCATAGGTCCAGGCAGAATCAGCGAGTGCCCCATGGAGATTGACTACCATATCAATGGTGACAAGGTCTCCTTTATTTAGAGATGTCTCCCTCGGGAATCCGTGACAAATCTCATCATTAATGGAGGCACAAGTAGCAAACTGGTATCCCCTGTAACCGTATTGTTCGGATTTGGCACCATTCTTTTTTAAAAATGCGTCTACATACTTATCAATTTCCATGGTGGTTATTCCGGGTTTAATCATTTTCGCCAATTGTCTGTGACAGGCAGCCAATAGTGTGCCAGCCTTTGCCATTGCTTCAATTTCCCGAGTCGATTTTAGAATTATCATTGTTTTTGCACCCTTGTCTGTTTAAATTCTATATTTTATAAAACTTTCCTTTTTTAAGATGTTAGTTAGTTTATGAAAAGTCATGTGGTAAAGTGTTTGGTGGGGTTTTTAGTGGGGTTTTTAGTGCCATATATTTGTTTCGTAAGTCTAAATGTCCGAAGATTTCGGATTTTTGACCGAAGTTTCCCCAATTTTGACCAAAGATTTGGCGAAGTTGACCGAAGATTGACGTTAAATGGCCGAACGAAATTTTTGAATGTCCAAAGGTGTACAAAAATTGACCGAACACCTACTATCAAATGTCCGAACTCCTGCTAATATACAAGGAAAGTGTCCGAAACAGGGACCAGAATGACCGAAACAATTTGGAGGTCAATAAAAGTAGTGTTTTTGCTAATTTTTCTACTAAATTAGCTGCATTTTAAGAACTTCGGATGTCTACCCTAATTAAAACAGACCAATTAACTAAAACCACTTCTAGTAAGTGCAAACCCTAATTCCACAACCTAAAAAAGCACCATCCAACCTAATGGATAGTACTCCCAAATGTGTTAAACCAATTCAAATGACTCTTCAATTTCCATGCTGCCCTTAACAGATTGAACCATCGGACAGTTCTTGCTGGCAAGCTCAATGGCGGACTCAATTTTGCTCTCTACCAGGTCTTGCCCCTTTATTGTGTAATGAATATGTATTTTCTCAATTCGGTTCGCTTCTTTTTCATTACGTGTAACCTCTGCATTAATCGTGATATCCTCAATTTCCATGCGCTTCTTTTTCAGAATACTCTTTAGAACGCCGCCACTGCAAACTGCGATGGAAGATACCATTAACTGATACGGACGGAAACCGTATTGCTCATCTCCGGCAACATGTAACTCTCCGTATTCTAGATTCGTCTTAAATCCGACTTCTCTCATTTTGAATTCCATTTGGCTTTCATCTCCTTCTTACATTTAGAATAGCAAATCTACAAATAACCTTGCCAGTTTTTTGTCTGCTACATATTATCCATTCCAAAATCGTAATAAGTTATGTAGAATTAGGGGTGGTGAAAATACTAACATTTCGAGGTTGCATCTTATGAATCGTTTCCGTTTTTGGATCCTTGTATCCATTGTAGCAGTTTCCGGCTTTAGCCAAGGAATGCTGTTACCTTTAATTGCTGTCATATTTGAAAATAGTGGCGTATCCTCGACTTTAAATGGACTAAACGCCACAGCCTTATATATTGGAATATTACTTGCATCCCCTTTTATGGAACAACCTTTACGTAAATATGGCTACCGTCCAGTAATATTGGTCGGCGGCTTTCTAGTTGTTGTGTCTCTCGCACTTTTTCCACTATGGCAGAGCTTTTGGTTCTGGTTTATTTTGCGGTTGCTGATTGGAATTGGGGACCATGCCTTGCACTTTGCAACTCAAACTTGGATTACATCGTTTTCGGCTGAAAATGTACGAGGTCGAAATATTTCTCTATACGGGGTGTTTTTTGGAATTGGTTTTGCAACTGGGCCTTTAATGACTCCTTTGGTGGAGATCAACCAGGCACTTCCTTTTATTGTATCCTCCATTCTTTGTTTGATAGGTTGGGTATTTCTCTTCTTTCTGAAAAATGAACATCCTGAACAGGAGCTTGGAGTAAACTCTTTCTTTGAAACCATCAAACGCTTCCGTAAAGCCTGGAAATATGGATGGATTGCCTTCCTGCCACCTCTAGGCTATGGCTTCTTGGAAGCTTCTCTGAACGGTAGTTTTCCTATATACGCTTTGCGTACTGGGATTGAGGTTGGAAGTGTTTCTGTATTACTTGCTTCCTTTGCAATCGGTGGAATCGTTTTTCAGTTGCCCCTTGGAATATTGAGCGACAAATTTGGTCGTCGGAATATCTTACTGGTTATTCTTTCACTCGGGTGCTTAAGTTTTGTCACTGCAAGCTTTTTGGAAGGGACTTTCATTGCTTTAGCAGTATGTATTTTTATTGCAGGGATGCTTGTGGGATCCACCTTCTCTCTTGGCATCAGCTATATGACAGACCTTATGCCGAAGAACCTTCTCCCTACTGGTAACCTAATGTGCGGAATTGCCTTTAGTATCGGAAGTTTGGGTGGGCCTTTCTTTGGCGGATTGTTTATCCAGTTCTTTTCTGACATCAGCTTTTTCCACATCATCAGCTTTTTGCTGTTTGTGATATTCTTGTTAACGTATTCGTTTGGAGATCGTGGATTGGTTGCGGTTAAAGGATAAATCATTAAAAGAAAGAAGCGGAACCCTTACGGAGTCCGCTTCTTTTTAAAAATATATCAACTTTTTTATGCAATTATTAATATGGTACAAAAGCTCTCCTATCCGCATAAGTTTTGCAAAGGGAACAGCAATATACCTTTTTGTTCTTTTCTTTATAAACGAAATAGGTTCTTACTTTTTTCTTACAAAAATAACATGTCTTTTTGAAAAACATTATTAGTCACCTTTTTTCTGCATAAACTTTATTGGTTTTCCAAGATATCCTTTATTTTCATCAAATCTTTCTCGTTTGCCTTTTTCATCATGGTTGCCATTACAGGTGAAAACAATTTGGAAAAGCCCTTTGGCTCTCCTTTGTTTTGAAGTGTCATTTTAGTTGTATTGGTGTTTATTGCAGTCCATGTATAAGTTGTTTCCATTGGGAAGGGACCTTGTGCTGTTTTCATTGTTAATTTTTCGCCTGGTAGGAATTCAACAATTTCATATATATACGCGAGCTCCTTGCCAAGAAATTTTGCTCGAAACGCAATTTGCGAACCTAACTGCAAAGGTTTGGGTGTCCTCCAATCGGATGAGTCGATATTATCATACCAAACCGGCGCATGATCCGGATTTGCCGCATAGTCCGCCACCTGCATCTTCGAACAGTTAATGATAATCTCCGTTGTAACATTCACCATATATTATCCTCCTGAATTAAAAAACTCTATCTAATGTTTAATCCTACCATACTACTAACTTCTGGAATACACTCCTTATAACACCATTTTCCTTTGTCACATCACCCTATTACCGCGACATAAAGGGGTCTGACCCTTTTTTTCAAAAAACTTTCAAAAAGTTGTTCCATTTCTAAATATTCTGTTATATAATAATATCAATCGAACATACACTGTACTAATACAAAGGAGGAGAAAAGAACATGAGCAGACAGGAACGCAAAAACATGATTAATTTTATTGAAGTGATGAAGAAGGCAGATCGTGAGTCACTGGCTTTTATGACAGATGCCGACATCGAGCATTTATACAATAATGTTTACGAGCAAATGATGATTCATCAAAGTCTCTAAATCGAAAGCCTCATACAAACAAAAAAACTGCAAGCCTTCCACATCAAGCGGAAGGTTGCAGTTTTTCTTTTTGTGTTACTTTTGCTTTTTTCTGTCCATTGACAATAATGATTCCTACAACCACAAGCATTAAGCCAATCAAAATGGTATAGTGCATAACTTCTCCTAAAAACAAACCAGATAGCATTACACCAAACACTGGTACTAGGAACAGATACATCGACACTTTGCCAACCTTGTTATATTTCATAACGTTGTTCCACAGTATAAAGCCTGCTGCCGATAGAAATGCAAGATACACCACAAGCAACAGCGTATACCCATCAAAGACAAATGGAAGAAACCCTGCGCTTACTCCACCGACGACAATTAATCCTACTGACCCGAACAACATTTGATACGCCGTTAGATAGGATACATTCATGGATGCCGCGCGTTCTTTTGCCATAATGTTTCCATAAGCAGAAGCCATCATCGCCAGCAACAGAAGTAACTCTCCTATCCCAAATTGAACACCCGCACCGGCTTTTGGCAAATTTACCACCAACACCCCGCCAAACCCCAATACTATGCCAAGCCATTTCCTGACAGACAAGGAATCATCGGCATATAAAAAATGAGCAAACAGTATTTGAAAAAACGAAGCCGTTCCAGCAATTACCGCTCCCTGCATTCCCGTTGAATAACTTAAGCCAAAGTAGAACAATAAATATTGCAAGAATGTCTGGACTAATCCTAGTTGTGCCAATGGAATGATAGTCGCTCTTCTCAGTTTAAGCGGTTGGTTCAATAGGGTAAAAAATATAAAGATCATAACACCAGCAAGGAAAAATCGATAGCCAGCAAATAAAAGCTGCTTATCATAATCACTCGCCCCTATATCTAAAGCCGTATAACTTAGTTTAATGGCAGGAAATGCACTGCCCCACAGAAATGTCGCAAACATCGCTGCTACAATGATACCAAGCTTGCTTGTAAAAAATTTTTCAGCTTTCACGGCCATTCACCTTCTCTCCAAGCTACATTATACACACAAGATTTACATCATACATACTGTATAGTCTTGGAAAAGAAAAAATACTGGCAATCTCCACTGTATTAATCTATAATAATAACTAGATAATAATTAATATAATTTATTGATAATTACTCTCAGTAGAAAATACTCTTTGTAAGTGTTGCTGCTATCACATAGATGGCAGCTTTCATCGTTTAATAAGCTTAATGATGTTGATTATTTTTCTCAATTAGGAGGTTGGTTAATATGAAAGAAATGACAGAAAGTCTACAGAGAGAATCCGTTCTCAATAGGTTCACCACTCATATAGAACTAATTTTCGCCATAATTTCAGGGATACTAATTTTTACAGGTTGGATTCTACTAAAGTTTGATATCCAAACTGCTGCTGTCCCTATTTTCATTCTTTCGTTTTTAATTGGTGGGTACTTTAAAGCAAAAGAAGGCATACAAGATACCATTGAAGAAAAAGAACTGAATGTAGAAATGCTGATGATCATCGCAGCCATTGGTGCTGCAATCATCGGATATTGGATGGAGGGCGCCATTCTTATCTTTATTTTCGCATTAAGTGGCGCTTTAGAAACATACACAATGAACCGGAGTCAAAAAGAAATTTCCGCCCTCATGGACATTCAGCCTGAGGAAGCATTAAGAATAGTGGATGACAAGGAAGAGCGAGTGCATATTTCCGAGCTTGCCAAAGGGGAATACGTACTTGTTAAACCTGGTGAACGCATTCCAACAGACGGAAACATTGTCAGAGGAGAATCTGCGATAGATGAAGCTGCCATCACAGGCGAATCGATCCCTCTGGAGAAAAAACAAGGCGATGGGGTTTATGCAGGAACCATGAACGTTAACGGCTCAATAGTGGTGGGGGTCACCAAACTTTCTACAGAAACGTTGTTCCAAAAAATTATCAACCTTGTCCAAAACGCTCAAAGTGAAAAATCTCCTTCTCAACAATTTTTGGAACGGTTTGAAGGACCGTATGTGAAAATTGTCCTCGGGGTCGTAGCCGTCATGATGGTTCTCCCCCATTTTCTTCTCGGATGGAGCTGGAACGAAACCTTTTACCGGGCGATGATTTTACTTGTTGTTGCATCTCCTTGTGCATTAGTTGCTTCCATTATGCCTGCAACTTTGTCGGCCATCTCGAATGGGGCGCGCAAAGGAATCTTGTTTAAAGGCGGCGTGCACCTGGAGAATCTAAGCCATCTGCAAGCCATCGCTTTTGATAAAACTGGGACGCTTACGAAAGGAAAGCCTGAAGTAACAGACGTGGTAGTCCGTGAAAATATAACAGAAGACGAATTCTTATATATTGTCGGTTCCATTGAAAGCTATTCTAACCATCCGCTGGCACAGGCAATCACAGCATATGCCCGAAAAAATTGCACTAAACCGCTAATACGTCCGGATCATTTGGACGATAAAGCAGGCTGGGGAGTAAAAGGAAACTTACATGAAAAGGAATATCTTGTCGGCAAGGCAGATTATGTTGGGATAGATACTGCAAAATTGTTTGGGAATGGGATTGCAGAATCCTTCACCAATGAAGGAAAAACAGTCGTTTATGTAAAAGATGAAACTGGAATTGTCGGCATTCTGGCTTTAAAAGATGTTATTCGCAAGGAAACCGTAGAAGCTATCAAGCAACTTCAAACTCTTCAGGTTCAGACCATTATGATTACTGGTGACAGCGAACGCACAGCGGCAGCCATTGCAGATCAGGCTGCTATTGGAAAATTTGTAGCGGAATGCTTGCCAGAGACAAAAGTAGAAACTGTAAAAAATTTAAAAGAGGAATATAACATGGTCGGCATGGTTGGTGACGGGATAAATGATGCTCCGGCACTCGCAACAGCCAATGTGGGGATAGCAATGGGAGAAGGCACAGATGTAGCATTGGAAACTGCTGATGTGGTACTGATGAAAAATGATTTAGTGAAAATTGCGGAAGCCATAAAACTATCCAAAAGAATGAACAAAATCATTAAACAAAATGTCATATTCTCTATCACCGTTATTATGCTTTTAATCAGTTCCAATTTCCTTCAATTCATTGACCTTCCATTCGGTGTCATAGGCCATGAAGGCAGTACCATACTAGTTATCCTAAATGGGTTAAGATTATTACGATAAATTCACGATAAAAAAGCAGCGAGGCCAGTCCCCGCTGCTTTTTGCTATCTAGTGATACCCGTTTTGCCCGTTCGCACTTCCTGAAGTTTTATTCTTCGGTTTGTGCTTAGAGTTTTGTTTTGTACCGCCATCTTTTTTCGTATGCTTTGTCATGAAAGGTCCCTCCGATTTGGTTAGAGTGTCTTTCAACAATAGATTTCCCCTTTGAGTGAAAAATTTGTCTGGGAATTTTTATCGCACAAAGCTTTTCTTCCATTGCAGCAAAATTGCATTGATTTCTCCACCAATGATAATCATCAGACCTGAAAGGTAAAACCATACAAGCAAAACAATGATTCCTCCAAGACTCCCATACATCGCTGTATAGTTCCCAAAGTTGCTCACATAATAGGAAAACAACACCGACACAGACATCCACCCGATTGTTGCAAAAAAAGAACCTGCCAACACATCCTTTAAATGGAGACGGATGTTCGGTGCAGCCAAATACAAACAAGTTAAAACAAAAAACAAAATGACAAAACTTACTCCCCACCTAATGGTATTCCAAATGGTGATAAATTCTTCTGACAGACCGTAGGAAGAAAAAATAAACAAACCGATCTCTCTACCAAAAACAGGCAATAATAACGCCACAATAATGACAAATACCATTGCAAGGGTTAATAAAATCGCTGTGCCTCTTACTATAAAGAAATGCCTGTTTTCATTCACATCAAATGCCCTATTGAATGCCCGAACAACCGCATTGATTCCATTGGAAGCAAACCAGATAGTAGCAATGATACCAAATGACAATAGATCCCCGCGTTGTTCATTTAGTATTCGGACAACATTCGATTCAATAAGAAGCATCGTGTCCCCAGGAGCATATTGATGAATCATTCCCAACACATCATCCTGTGTAATCGGCACATAAGCAATTAAGGTGAGTAAAAAAATAAGAAACGGAAAAAGAGATAATAAGAAAAAATACGCTAACTCTGCTGACATTCCCAATGCTTCATTCCGATCTAGGCGATGAAACAGCTGTTTTCCAAAACGTAATATTCCCATTCACTCTCCTCCAGCACATATCATTTACTCTATTCTATTGTGAGCAAGTCCACCTTACGACAAGTTTTTATTTTTTCGCTCTGCCGAATCTAAATGCTTGGCAATCACTTCTTTTGTTTCCGTTACTATCTCAAGCATCTGAGGTGTCGTTTCTTTTAACTCATTCACTTTAGAACGAAGATAATCAATATCTTTTGATACATCTTCCACTGTTGTTTTCACAGATTCAATTTGATGTCGTACTGAATCAGCAATTTCCTGTGGATGCTGCATCGCATACTTTAATTTTGAACCAACACACTTGCCATTATGTATGACTGTAGTTCTTGTATTTTTATCTAATAAAGAAATGGCCCCACCGATAAGCGCCCCAATTAACATACCATCCACTAATTTATTTCTGTTCCCCATAATAATCTCTCTCCTATCCATTAGTTTTTCTCTTACATACATCTTCCGTCAATCATACCTTTATTATAAACATATTTCGAAACTTTCACGAATCTTGTACTGGTTTAATACCCCAGTTTCCAGAAGAAGATACTGTTTTTTCTCCATTCATGATAAAATAAGGAAAAGCTATGGAACGAAAGGACGGTTCAGATGAACTTAACAGAAAAATCAACCGAAAATGTAGAATATATGATTGAAGCCATCAAAGGGAAATTAAAAGTATTAAACCTTGGCGCCATTAAGCCTTCCCATTTTGATGAAGAAATGTATGAAGAGTTAAAAGATATTTATGAACTTGTCATGAGAAAACCATCATTCAGCCCGAACGAAATGCAAGCAATCGCCGAAGAACTAGGCAACCTGCGTAAACAATAACTTGATTTCTAAAACACTTACTTCGGTAGGTGTTTTTTATGTTAAATACTTTGTTAAACACCGCTGTTGATTTCCGCAAAACGGCTTCGCTTTCCTAGGGGCGCTGCTGGAGCCTCCTCGGCTACGCCTGCGGGGTCTCCACCTAGCACTATCTCCCTCAGGAGTCTTCGCCATTTGCTCCAATCAACAGCTAAAAACTTACATTTCAACATTCAACCTTTAATTAAACATAGTACTAGCCCCCCTTCCTTGTGCATATAAGTGTACAGAGGGGGGATAAGCATGGTTTTTCTATACGCAGCAACCATAGGATTTGTCTTATTATTATTTTTATTGATGGGCATCTTTCTCTATAATGTCTCACAAGGACTTAACAAAAAAGACGCCATCGAAATTGATCCTCTGCCTCCAGATCCGACAGAAGAAAATGAATCCATAAATGCAAAATGAAGCAGCCTCCAGAAGGTTGTTTCTTTTTTTATTTGGACTTAATAAGGTAAAATAAATAAGGAATAGACATACGATGAGGTGGCTTACTTTGGATACGATTACCCATACACTTTTTGGGATGACCATATACGGCGCAGTCGACAAGCGCCAAGATGACAAAAAAACGAAAATAGCAATGTTTGTCTCAGCTGTTGGGGCAAGCCAAATTCCGGACAGTGATGTCATCTCCAGCTTCTGGGATACAGAAGGCATGTATCAAATGTGGCACAGGGGCATTACCCACTCATTGTTTATGGTTCCGATTTGGGCATTGCTTTTCTTTCTAATTAGTATCTGGTTTTTAAAAAGAAAAGATTGGCGTTTTCTCTGGGTCCCGCTTATTGCTGTTTTCATCCATAACACATCAGACTTATTTAATGCTTGGGGAACAGGATACCTAGAGCCCTTCTCTACCATAAGAGTAACCTTTGGCACCATCCCAATCGTAGATTTTGTCATCTGGATAATTATTGCTATCGCCTTTTTTGCCAAAAAGCTTTGGAATAAGGAAAGACATCAACTTTATCGCTTGGTGTGGGTTCTAATAATTGCTCATATTACCTTACAAACTAGCCAGGGATATCTGTTGTACAAGCAATATGAAGACAAATACGAACAAGTCGCATTGTCTGCAAGTTTCCTCCCTTGGCATTTTTCTGTCATAGGTAAAAATGAACATACCGTGGAAATCTTTGATGATGCACTTTTCACAAAACCTAAATTGCAATACACATTAAAATCCGCAGAAGAAGCCGACCTGGACACACTATTTGCCGAAGTTCCAGAAGCAAAAACCTTATACGAATGGTCTCCATTTGTAGTAATTGTCGATGATGAAGAAAAACTGGGCATCTACGACCCAAGATTCTACCGAAACGGCCAATCATTCCTATTTGAATATATAGAAAAACAATAAATTTGAACTATTAACATCCATCTTGTTGCTTGTTTGTTGAAGTGAAAGACGCGAAACCCCTGCTGTTCTAAATAATTTATAGCTGTTGATTGAAGCAAAAGGCGAAGACTCCTGAGGGAGATAGCGGTAGCTTGAGACACCGCAGGCGTAAGCCGATGAGGCTCCAGCAGCGCCCCTAGGAAAGCGAAGCCATTTGCGGAAATCAACAGCGGCGTTTAAGGAGATTTTATAATTTTTTCGTTTTTTTTAGGTTTTCATGTATATTATTCTACTAAACTGGGAATACTATCATTAAATACTAAAAAACAAACGAGGTGCTAGAAGATGATAGTTTCAAAGAGATACTTTTTAACGGACATGGAACGTGAAAGTGTAGAACAAACATTAACTAACAAAGGCCACCTGCGCGAAGAAGTTCTAGGAATGGATGATGAAGAAATCATTCATATCTATCAAAAATACATGGTTCAAGAACTAATTACCAAATAAATAGATTTCCCTTACAAAACCGTGACAAATGTCCGGTTTTTTAGTTTGACCTCATTAATATTTCTTTTTTCAAGGCTCTGTTAAAGCATACTGTTGGTTTTTGCAGCAACCTAGCTGTTGATTGGAGCAATAGGCGAAGACTCCTGAGGGAGATAGCGTTTAGGGGAGACCCCGGAGGCGCAAGCCGAGGAGGCTCCCCAAACGCCCCTAGGAAAGCGAAGCCTAGTGCGTAAATCAACAGCGGTGTGTTTAACAGAGCCTTTTTCAATAATGATAAACATCACAAAAGGCGACCAGTTACCAATCTTGATAACGGTCGCCTATATATATTTAAGGGGGGAGAATATATGGTTATTGTGGGCTTAAACCTTTAATGAGATCTAACCTTGGTTTTACTACTTCTACCTTAATACCTTTAGCTTTGTACTTATCGACAATCTTCCTGACGTCGATTCCTTTTTTGGCTTTTTCTACAGTTTTTTGCATGTTTCAATCCCTCTATTCATTAGATTTTTGGACTTTCACACATACATTTTTAATCTATGTTCTACACTAGAACATTTGCTTGACTAGTTTCATTTCTGTTTCTTCCAACTTGCCGTCACGATAATAAGTAACTTTCATCGTATCGCCGATATTCTTTTGACTATAAAGGAATTTTCTTAAACCAAGTGCGTCCTTAATTTCTTGGTCATCTAATTTAACGATTACATCGTATTGTTTAAGACCAGCCTTATCCGCCGGAGAAGTTGGTTCTACTCCTGTAACGACGATTCCACTTTTCACTTCTTCAGGAAGCTTTAAAGTAGACCTTTGTGCTTCAAGAGGGACATCAGATAGGGAAGCTAAGCCTACTCCCATAAATGGTCTTTGCACTTCTTTATGCTTCTCTAAATCTTCGATGATTGGTTGAACTGCACGAATAGGGATGGCAAATCCTATTCCTTCTACTCTTGATTGAGCAATTTTCATGGAGTTGATTCCAATAACTTCCCCACGAAGGTTAACAAGTGCTCCACCACTGTTCCCAGGATTTATGGCTGCATCGGTTTGGATAACATCCGCTTCCCAGTCAGGCTGACCATTTTGATCTATGTCAACGGGAATAATCCGCTCTTTTCCACTAATGATTCCTTGTGTTACAGATCCAAAAAATTCAAGTCCTAGAGGGTTACCAATAGCAATGACTGGTTCACCCAGAGTGATTGCATCAGAGTCACCGAAAGTTGCAACTTGTTTGATGTTTGCATCATCTACCGTCAAGACGGCCAAATCTGTCAATGCGTCGCTGCCAACTACTTCAGCTTCCACTCTTGTTCCATCCACCAAGCTCACTTCCACTTTTGATGCTCCGTCAATAACATGTGCGTTAGTTACAATATAAGCTTTACCGTTTTCCTTCTTGTAAACAACACCCGAGCCGGTTCCAGCCTCTTGATCTCCCTGTCCACCACGTGGGTCAAACAAGGAATTTCCTCCACTTTGTATATTAACTACCCCAACTACAGCTTCAGAAACGTTTTCTACCGCATTTGTGATGTTTGTTTGTATCTTTTCGTATTCCACTTGGTCTGTTTGTACTACCGAGTTGGTTTCTACACTCATTGGTGTTGATTCAGCTGCACCGGTCTCGTTGTTATCCATGTAAAATCCCCAGTCCAAAAGGACAGGTAACATGGCTACAATTCCAAGCGCACCTACAACTCCACCTGTAACTGCCGCAAACACTACTTTTCCGAAGCTTTTTTCTTTCCTAGTTCTCTTTTGAGTTACATGATCGTCATAATAACCCATACTCGCTTCACCTCATCAATTTTTATCTACTTTTATTTAACCCTATTAGGATGAAAGTAATCTTAAAGAAAAATGAGAATATGATGAGAAAATTCAGTTGTGTTACTCTTGTTGTGTTTCTTCTAGTACACCATTTAACTTAACAGTAATCATCGTCCATTCTCCTTCTACACTATCCGCTATAATGGTACCATTGTAATTTGTCACCATTCGTTTTGCGATGGAGAGTCCAAGTCCTTGACCACCTTTTTCTCTGCTCCGTGCTTTATCTACTCTATAAAAACGATCAAAAACTTTTTCTAGATCATCTTTTGGAATTCCAATGCCATAATCTTTTATGGATAATGTAAATTGGTCTTCAATTTGTTCTGTAACAATCTCAACAGTTGTTGAACCTTTAGAATATTTCACCGCGTTATCAAGTAAAATGATGAGAACCTGTTCCAAATGCCTTTCTGCTATGGCTACTTTCATACCACTTAATAAGTTATTCTCATACTTAAATGAGAGAGAAGGGTAGAGTAAGGTGAATTTTTTCACAACTTCTTCTACGACATGGACAGGCTGTATGAAGTCCTCTGCTAATTCCAATCTGTCTGATTCAAGTCTAGTGAGTTCCAGCAACTCATAGACAAGCATTTTGAGCCGTTCTACTTCCTGTTGTGAAGCCTTTAGTGACTCTTCCAACACCTCAGGATCATTCTTCCCCCAACGGTTAAGCAATTTCAGATGTCCCTCTAAGATAGATATTGGAGTACGAAGTTCATGGGAGGCATCCTCTACAAATTGTTTTTGTTTTTGGAAAGAAATTTCTACATCATTCATCATTTCATTGAAAACATTGGACAGATCTGCTATTTCATCCTTTTGGTTTTTATCTTGCGGCACCCGTTCTTTAAAGCCGCGCATCTTAATTCGTTTCATTGTATCCGTTAGTGCTTGGATCGGGGCCAGGAGTTGTTTGGCAATAAGCATCCCGCCCACTCCGCTCAAAAGGATGGCTCCAGCACCAGCAGACCAGGTGACTAGAAAAATCAACCCTCGAAGCCGCTCATAATTCTTTAAGTCTCTTATTATTTCTATGTACCCAATAAATCCATTGGTAATCACAGGTTTTCGATGAATGAGATAATGTTTTCCATTTACCTTCACATGCTCAAGGTTTTTGCTTTCTACTGGAGTGATAAGTAATTCTCGCGGGAGATTTGTTGCAACTGCAACCAGCAGCGTTCCCTCTCTGTCGATGACACGGATAAGTTCATTTGTTTCATTTACTTTCTCTATGAAACCGCTGCTATTTACTATCTCAGACCTTCCTACAAAAAATGGTTGTTCAGAGAAATATGCTTGTATTTCTTTCATCTTTTCCTGGATATTTCGTTCCTCTTGTTCAATCATCCATGTTCTCATTACATAATATTGTACAGAGTTATAGGCTACAAAAAGGACGAATAAAACTAATGATGACCAAATAGTAATTTTCCACCTGATTGGCAGTTGCTTTATATATCTTTGCAATTTAGTCATTTTCTCATCACGTAACCTGTCCCTCGCACTGTTTGGATATAGCTCTCTTCGTTTGGTTTATCAATCTTATTGCGCAAATAACGGACATAGACATCTACAACATTAGTTTCAGCGTACGAGCCTAACTCCCATACTTTATCTAACAATAGTTCCCTTGTAAGCACCCTGTTAATATTGGTTATGAACACCACAAGTAGGTCGAATTCCCTTTTTGTCAGTTCAATCTGTTCTTCCGCCCTCGTGACGGTTCTTGCATCCAGGTCTACTTTCAGCTCTCTAAATGACAGGATATTATGTGCATCTTCCTTCTTTCCATCCATACGGCGGAAAAGTGCACGAATTCTTGCGAGTAGCTCCTCAATAGCAAATGGTTTGGACATATAGTCATCGGCACCACTATCAAGACCTGATACCTTGTCCATCACACTATCCCTTGCAGTCAACATAATGATAGGGGTTTCTTTGGCTGCACGTATTCTCCGACAAACTTCCATCCCACTAAGTCCAGGTAGCATCAGATCTAGCAAGATTATATCCCACTCTTCTTTTAATGCGAGATCAAGTCCCTCTCTCCCATCATAGGATGTGGCAACTTCAAAACCTTCATATTGTAATTCCAACTCAATAAAGCGAGCAAGATTTTTTTCGTCTTCTATTATAAGTACTTTGCACATGGTTGCACCTCCACTTTAAGTGTGGGTTCTATGATTTATTTTAGACGAATTGCCTAATTTTGAGTCTCTCTTTTATACTACCTAAATATTGGTGTTGGTGGGATGAGAATTTGATGAGAATTGAAAGTGTAACGCTGTTGTAATCCCCTTGTAAAATAAGAATAGTGCTTCAATAATTCCTTTCTATTACAAAGTTGGCCATATCTCCTCTAAAAATGGTCTTAGAATATTCTATTACCGTACTATCTTCAAGATAAGCGTAGGTTTCCAATGAAAAGCAAGGGGAGCCGGCTGGTATCTCTAGTTTTTTTTGAACTTCTTTTGAAGCTGCCACTATTTCAAGGTTTTCCACTGTTTTTTTTATGAAATGTCCATGTTCTTTTTGCAGCACATTATAAAGAGAATTTTCGCATGCTTCTATATTCAGTCCAGGGGTCTTTTTCCAAGGCAAGAAGGCAACTTCATATTGAAGAGGTTCCCCATTGACACTCCGTATTCTCTCCAGTTTATTTACAGGATCACCAGCCTTTAAATCAAATACTTCTTCCAAGAAAACATCCGCAGGAACAACTTCTAGACTTAATACTTTAATAGACGGATTTTTCCCTTGTAATGTAATTTGTTCTGAAAAATTTTCCACAGTGGAAGTGAGCTTTTGTTTTACCTTTTTCCCGGATACAAAAGTTCCACTTCCTTGCTGTTTATACACATATCCTTCCGCGGCCAGTTGCTGAAGCGCCGTTCTGACCGTAGTCCTGCTTACCTTGAATGCATTACAAAATTCTGCTTCGGTCGGTAGTTTTGAATCTGATTTATACTCCCCTGATTTAATTTTTTCTAAAATCATCTGCTTTACTTTTGTATGTAAGGTACTATCTTCTTTTGCAGTCATTTTCATCGCCCTCCAAAAAATAATTTGTCATGACAAATAATATTTGTCTTACTACCACATATATTTATTACTACAAAGTTTTAGCACCAAAAACATTTTCAAATATTACCAGAAAGGAGCTAGAGTTAGTAAAATACTTGCACTATTAATTGATAAGGAGGGGGAAGATGAATATCCTATTATGCTGTTCTGCTGGAATGTCAACAAGTTTACTTGTAACGAAGATGGAAAAAAGCGCTGCTGATCAAGGGATAGATTGCAAGATTTGGGCTGTAGGAAGTTCAGAGGTGAAAAATTATATAAATCAGGCAGATGTATTGCTTGTTGGACCTCAAGTCAGGTTTTTGATTACGCAATTTCAAAAAGATGTGGGAGGAAGAATTCCTGTTGAAGCGATTAATCCAATGCATTACGGATTATGTAATGGACAGGAAGTATTAAACCAAGCTATTGCACTCATAAAGGGGGATTCATAGATGAGAAACTTCTTAGAAAAATATATTGTGCCTTCTGCTTATAAACTCGGGAACAATCGTCATCTTCTCGCGGTAAGGGACGCATTAATCGGAATGATCGCCATTACGATGATAGGGTCGTTCGCTGTTCTACTAAACAATCTTGGTTCTATTATTAAGCCATACGGAAGAATGATGGAGGCCATTTTCGGGCCTACATGGACCACCCTAGGAGGGGATATCTGGTGGGGAACCTTTGCATTTATGACCATTTTTGCTGTTTTTGGAATCGCTCACAAATTAGCAAAATCATACGGGGATGACGGTTTTGAAGCGATGCTTATCGCTGCAGCTTGTTTCTTTATATTTGTCCCTCAAATTGGAAAGGTTCCTGAGACAGAAGGTGCTTGGGGCTTTATCCATTTCGGTTATTTCAACTCCACCTCTCTATTTACAGGAATCATTGTCGCATTATTGTCCACAGAAGTTTTCATCAGATTCACTCGTGTAAAAGCTTTCCGAATCAAGCTACCTGATGGTGTTCCACCTGCTGTTTCCGGAGCATTTGCAAAACTGATTCCTGGAATCCTAACTATCTTAGCGTTCGGAATTATCGGACTACTGTTCCGAATTTTTACTGATGGCGATCCTTTAAATGATTGGCTAAACACCGTCTTAGTTTCTCCCCTTACAAATGCAGTAGACACTCCCTTTTTCGCAGTACTCATCGTCTTTTTAGTTCATATTTTCTGGGCGGTCGGCTTACATGGAACAAATATCCTTGGTGGAATCACGACCCCACTCTTCACTTCCACGGGAACAAAAAATACCGATTTATATGCAGCGGGTGTTACAGAATTAGATCAATATGCTGTATTGGCAGGTCCATTCTTGGACGCTTTCGTGTATTTAGGAGGAGCTGGTGCGACATTAGGCTTGATTATTGCTATGTTTCTTACAGCAAGAAGACGTCATAAGCAACTTCTTGCCTTAGGTACACCACCTGGAGTTTTCCAAATCAATGAACCAATTCTATTTGGACTTCCGATTGTATTAAATCCCATCTGGTTGATTCCCTTTATTTTGGCTCCTGTAGTTATGACAATCGTCGCCTATAGTGCAATAAGTCTGGGATTGGTACATCCGGTTGTCACCGCAAGTATTCCATGGGTTACTCCAGCGGGAATAGGAGGATATCTTGCGACTGGAGGTCACATTTCCGGTGCTGTACTTGCCCTTGTAAATCTAGCCATTTCCATCCTGATCTACCTGCCATTCGTTTACTTCAATGGTAGAGCGGAGGATAGAAAATTAGAGGAGACTAAATAAGTGATATAAGGAGATATCATTATGAAAAAAGAGCAATTATATGACCTGTCGTTTCAACTGATATTACACAGTGGCAACGCTCGTAGTCTTGCTATGGAAGCACTACAGAAAGCAAAAAAAGGCGAATTCCACAAAGCATCTGAGCTGATCGAGGCTGCGGATGGGGAATTTCTGAAAGCTCATCGTTTTCAAACAGATTTGATTCAAGCGGAGGCAAAAGGCGATAAGTATGATATTCCAGTTTTACTTGTCCACGCCCAGGACCATTTGATGAATGCACTCACTGTAAAAGACTTAACACAGGAATTCATCGCACTATATCAGAAGCTCAACTAAGAAGGGTTGGAGTCGATGAAGAAAAAAGGATTGAAGATTGTTACCATTGGGGGCGGTTCCAGCTATACCCCTGAATTAATGGAAGGGTTCATCAAACGATACCACGAATTACCTGTAGAAGAAATCTGGCTTGTAGATATAGCGGAAGGGAAAGAAAAGCTAGAGATAGTCGGCAGTTTGGCAAAACGAATGGTGGAAAAAGCAAAGTTACCAATAAAAGTTCATCTAACTTTAAATCGTAAGGAAGCCTTAAAAGATGCTGATTTTGTCACTACACAAATCCGTGTAGGGATGCTTGAGGCCAGAGCAAAGGATGAACGTATTCCAATGAAATATGGCGTACTTGGCCAAGAAACTAATGGTGCAGGAGGCTTTTTCAAAGCCCTTCGCACCATTCCCGTCATCCTGGAAATTTGCAAGGAGATGGAAACCCTTTGCCCCGATGCCTGGCTCATCAATTTTACCAATCCTGCGGGAATGATAACAGAAGCTGTTCTGCGTCATTCCCGCATTCAAAAGGTTGTAGGATTGTGCAATGTTCCAATCGGAATGGAGATGGGTGCCGCACAGGTTCTCGGTGTTGATGCCAGCCGCCTTCGTATTGATTTTGCCGGCCTTAATCACCTTGTTTATGGCTTAGATGTTTTTGTGGATGGCATCAGTGTAAAGGAAAATTTGTTGTCATTGCTGATTGAAAGCAAGGACTCCATTGTAATGAAAAATATCCATGCATTAGGCTGGGAACCTGCGTTTTTGAAAGCACTTAACCTCTTCCCTTGTCCATATCATACCTATTATTACAAAACAAGAGACATGCTGGAAAAGGATTGGGAAGCAAGCAAAAATGTTGGTACACGCGCAGACGTCGTCAAATCATTGGAAACTTCCTTGTTTGAACTATACAAAGATCCTGACCTTTCTGTTAAGCCACCACAACTGGAGCAAAGAGGTGGCGCCTATTATAGCGACGCAGCATGTCGCCTCATTCATTCCATTTATACAGATAAACGCGACATCCAACCGGTAAACACAAAGAACAATGGAGCTATTATGGGAATTCCTGCAGATTCTGCCGTGGAGGTGAGCTGTGTCATTACTAAAGATGGACCGAAGCCATTAGCGGTAGGCGAACTTCCTATTGCAGTTCAAGGATTAGTGCATACGATCAAATCATTTGAACGGATAACCATTGAAGCTGCTATCAATGGTGACTATAACCAAGCACTCCTTGCGTTGACCATCAACCCTCTTATTGGGTCTGATAAGCTCGCCAAACAAATTTTAGATGAAATGCTTGTGGCACATAAAGATTTTTTACCTAACTTTTTCAAAGATGGGAGCAGTTTATGATCAGATTGATTGTAAATGCAGATGATTTTGGTTTATGCCAAGGTGTGAACTATGGAATCTTGGACAGCCATTTATATGGAATTGTCACCTCTACTACCATGATGATGAACATGCCTGGCACTGAGCATGCCATTGAACTGGCAAAGGCTCATCCGGCATTAGGGGTAGGCATCCATCTCGTTCTAACCGGAGGCTACCCAATTAATCAGGATGTGCCTTCACTAGTTGATGAAAAGGGTGCCTTTTTGCGGTTATCTGCTGTTAATAGTAATACAGGTGAAATTCCGTGGAAGCTGAAAGAAGTGGAACGGGAATGGGATGCCCAAATCAAAAAGTTTCTAGCTAGTGGCCTCCATCCCACTCATCTGGACAGTCACCATCATGTTCACACATTGCCTCAACTGCTTCCGGTCATACAAAAACTTGCCAAACAATATAATCTTCCTGTTAGAGCAAATGGTTTATTTACACTACCTAAAATAAAATCTTTTACCGACATATGCTTACTGGACTTTTATGGAGATTCTATCGAGCCAAATTATTTTGAAAGACTCCCTCATTATGTGGCAGACGAAACAACTGTCGAGGTGATGTGCCATCCGGCTTATTTAGATTCATTTTTGTTAGAAAACTCCAGCTATCATGTCCAACGTGTTAAGGAATTAGATATATTAATCAATAGCGATATACCAGATGGGGTGGTATTAGGCTAAACTTCTAGGACCTCTTCAGCTTCAACCAGAAACTCTTCACAGAAAAGCCGGCTATTCCTGATACTAAAGGTCTAGCCGGCCAATTACGTTATACTTTAATCGAATTTTCTCATGATTTGTGATTGATAATCTTTAAAAACGGCTGAATTGGCTTCTTTTTTCTTCTTTTGGATGAGTTGCTGAAGCCGAAGCTGTTTTTCAGTCAATCTTTGGTTCAAACGAGCTTCCTCCGCTTCACTATTTGCACCATCAATAAGGTCCTCCAAATATTCAATTTCTGTCCGCACTTGTTGTTCTTCCATCATTCCTGCATTTTTCATCATTTTGTAGGCCATTCTCATTTCTGGAGGTACATTCGATAAATCCTCAAGCTCCAAACGTTTTCCGTATCCTGGCAGGTTTTCAAATTCTCCATCTTCATAAGCTTTTTTGATTTTTTCATCTGTTAGTCGAAAAAAGTCCACCGCACTCACCCTTTTCCATTTCATTACTACCAGTTTACCCCATTTCCATCCAAAAGAGTGTGTATTTTTTCTGAACATTCTAACAACCCCCAACAAAATTTACTATTGTCGGAAGGGTGTTTGCGCGTTATAATACATGTTTGTGGGTCCTGTGCGGCCGGGTGGGAGAGGGAAACTGAATAAGGTGTTTTTATATGCTTCAATGGATGAAGAATTCATTTGATTTGGCTGGTCATGAGACGACTTTAAAACGTGAAATGATGGCCGGAATGATCTCTTTCTTTACCATTGTGTACATTATTGCTGTTAATGCAACGATTCTTGCAGAAGCAGGTATTCCGATGGAAGCCGGAATCATCGCCACTATCCTCACTTGTGTAGTGGGCTGTTGGCTGATGGGGTTTTGGGCAAATGCGCCGATCATCCTCGTTCCTGGTATGGGAATCAACGCTATGTTTACCTATACGCTGGTTCACTCTATGGGATTAACCTGGCAAGAAGCATTGGGCGTTGTAGTAGTTTCTGGTGTGATAGTAACGATTATCTCGTTTACAAAACTTGCACAAGTGCTACTCGAGGCGATTCCAAGCTCTTTAAAGCATGCGATTACGGTTGGGTTGGGATTATTTTTAACCCTGATCGGTTTAGAAAAAGGCGGTCTTATCGTTAAGGGTGAAAACTCCCTATTATCACTAGGAGATGTTTCTAATCCTTATGTGGTTGCCACAATTCTGACTGTTATTTTAGCCGTTACGTTATTTATGCGAAATGTCCCAGCCAACTTTTTAATTAGTATTGTTGCTGGTACCATTATTGCAGCTGTATTAGGAGTGGTAAGCTTTTCTGATGTTGGAGGAAGTGCTTTACCGATGGATAGCTATCTTTCCTTATTTGGTGCCGTTTCATTTGCAAAGATTGGAGAGTTCACATTTTTAGTGGCTGTCTTCTCTTTAACGATGGTTCTCCTGTTTGAGAACATCGGGCTTATCAACGGGCACCTTGGAATGATTAACCGCCCCGAAAAGTTCAAACGTTCCTTCCAGGCGAACGGAATTTCTATCTTAACAAGTGGACTTTTCGGTACCAGCCCTACCGTTTCAACAGTAGAAACGGCAGCAGGTATTGCGGCTGGCGGAAGAACCGGTGTAACAGCAATAACGACAGGAAGCCTATTTTTGCTTTCCATTTTTGCAATTCCCTTCATTAAAATAATTCCTGGCAGTGCGATCGCGCCAATCTTGATGATCATTGGTGTACTGATGCTTCAATCAGTAAAGCAAATCGACTTCCAAGACTTATCAGAAGGTTTCCCTGCATTTCTAGTAATTGTAATGATCCCATTCTCTTACTCTATCGCAGACGGAATTGCATTCGGATTCATCGCCTACCCGCTAATGAAGCTGGTACTAGGCAAAGCAAAAGAAGTCTCCGCCCCACTTTACGTGATTGCGGCGCTCTTCTTCCTGACGTTTCTAACAAATGTGCATTAATGGTTCGAAGATTGATTTTAGATTGATTGATATATATAAGTAGAAAGATATTGAAAAAAATCCTTGAGGGGGTCAGACCCCTCAAGGATTTTTTAAGTTAGCGTCGAATACTTAACAGTTACTCCAAATTTTCCTTTATTTCTATTCTGTCTTCACCTTACAAACGCCTCAGGTCGATCTGAAAATGCATCGACGAGCCATCTTGGATGCATGGGCAACAGGTCATGCGGCAATTTGTTTGGGGCAAAGAATTCTAGCTCTATTAATGAAGGGTCCTTCTTAGTTGTAGTCCCTCCCGTAATTTCGGCTTCAAAATAGGATGTAACAAACTGGACTAAGCGCCCATCCGGGTATTCGAAGGTTTGTGATTCTGGGTCAGAGTAGACTCCAATCAGGCGGTACGGATCGACCACCAGTCCTGTATCTTGATACACTTCGCGCACAGCCGCTTCCTCCACTGTCTCACCCGGCTCAACATGCCCGGCTGGAATAGTCCATAACCCCACATCTGCTCGCTTTTGCAATAAGATTCTTTTTTGTTCATCAAAGATGATCACTGCCACTGCAGGATACATACTGATCTGTTTTTGTTTATTCATCATAGGAATACTCCTAACACTGCTTTTTTACTAGTCTAACGCGGTCGCACGCCACTTTCAACGGAAAGCCCGAGGTATAGCCAAAAATAGGTCTTTATTCCAAATTATTTATTCCATATTGTTCTTATTTATGGTTAGATGCTACCAATCTCACACTCTACCCCCATAAAAAAACCAGCGCCCAATTAAACACGCTGGTTCATTCCATTCATCGTTCGAATCTCTTCTTTTGTCACGTCCGTACCCAGTTCATAAATGGCTACGATAATTTTATCGAGGATTAATTGTTGCTTGTCCCGATGCTCTTGCGTGCTTTTTTCATTTAACGGGCTTTTAAATGCATCTGGACTATATTCTGTCCTATGCAGTTCCTCAAAAAGTCTTTCAATCTCATGAATTTCTTCCTGCGTTGCAAGGACTTCATAATATTTAACCTGTTCGTCAAATGGTTCCCGGTGAATTTGACCCGTTTCCATTGTTACATAGTATATAAACTTGTCCAACGGAATTTCCTCCTTTCAAACACCATATCCTTACGCACTTTTTGTGCTGGTGGACGTGCTTTTTCTTTCTTTATAATAACGGAATCCTTCTTTCACCAATATCGGTAACACTGCAATAAATACTCTTTTAAATAGTTTACTCATTCTATCGCCTCCTTGTTTTTATAGTGTTGTAATACCCGCAGTCTTAACGCATAAAACAAATTCATTTTTCACTTGAGCACATTCAAGAGCATATTATTAGTTTTAATTCAAAGTATTGTGGTATATAGTAGTTATACAGGAGATGCACATCACCTGTACATAAATTATACAAAAGGGAGAGATTTGATTGAAAAAGTTACGTTTATTGATTGCAGGTATCGCAAGTATTTTGGCATTCTCGGTATTAGGAAGCTTTGCAAGTGCAGATGACCACGCAATGGTTCGTATCATTCACGCTTCACCTGATGCTCCAGCAGTTGATGTTTATGTAAATGGCGAAGCAACAGTGGAAAATGCAGAATTCAAAGCAGCTACTGATTATATGAACCTGCCAGCAGGAACGCACAAAGTTGAAATCTATGCAGCTGGAACGATGGGCGAAGCAGATCCGGTTATCGCTACTGATTTAACAGTTGAAGCTGGAATGTCTTATACTGTTGCAGCAATCAACACAGTGGAAAACCTTGAATTATCCGTTACTACTGATGACAACATGGTAGCTGAAGGTCAATCAAAAATTCGTGTAGGTCACTTCTCACCTGATGCACCTGCAGTAAATGTTGGATTAATTGGTGGAGATGACGTTTTCTCTGGTGCTGAATTTAAAGCAGTAACAGATTACATGACATTGGATGCTGGAACGTATGATTTGGAAGTTCGTACTGCTGATGGTGGAGAGCAAGTATTAGACTTGTCTGGTACAATGCTTGAGGAAAATAAAGTTTACTCTGTATATGCAATCAACACAGTAGACAGCATTGAAGTACTATTATTAGAAGATAACACGATGATGCCAAGCGAAATGCCTCAAACAGGTATGGGTGGTGCTTCACAATCTAACGGAATCAACTCTTGGGCTTTAATTGCTGGCCTTCTAGTAGTTGGAGCAGCGGCTGTTGGAGTGCGTCGCTTTGCGGCACAAAAATAATAAGAAACTAATAGGTCTGTTGGGAAGCCTACTAATCTTCACCACAGCATGTACACCTATTACACAAAATGAAGCTGATACAAATCTTCCGCCGGAGTCAGTCAAAGCTCCGGCGGAAGAAATAGCTTCACAAGTAGATGAAAATGACAACAAACCTGATGATAAAAATCAAGCTAACTCTAACAAACCAGAAATGACTATTCCTCCCAAAGGCATCATTCCTACTAGGCTCACCATTCCTGCCATCAATGTTGATGCCAATGTGAAACCATACGGGCTCGATGAATCAGGTGCGATGGCTGTTCCTGAAGATGGAGAAACTGTCGCTTGGTTTGAACCTGGAACAAAACCTGGTGCAAAAGGAAATGCAGTGTTGGCTGCACACGTTGACGACTACACTGGCCCCGCCATTTTTTTCTATTTGAAAGATTTGGAGATTGGTGATGAGATTATTGTGGAAGATGGTAACCAAACCTTAACCTTTGTGGTAACTGGCAAGGAAGCTTATCCGTACAATCAAGCACCGATTCGGACCATATTTGGACCAACAAACAAGCAACGATTAAACTTGATTACTTGCACAGGTCTATATGATCGTAAAACAAACAACCATCAAGAACGCCTGGTTGTCTACACGGAATTAAAAGAAACCTGAAGCGCCTCTATAAAAGAGAGAACTTCAGGTTTTTTAATAGGTTTTAATGGAGAAGGTGATCTTTCCTTCTTCAGATTCACGATAAGTAATACCTGAAGCATCAAACGAAGAAAGAAGCACTTCTTTTTCTACCTTTTCAAGCTTTTCAAGTTCAGACAACTTTTCCTCAATGTCTTCTTCCCCAAGCCTAACATTCTGCTGATATTGATAGAAAAACATATACCTCGCAGTTATTAGCCCTGCTGCTGCTTCTTGATGCTCTTTCCACTTTAGTGGAACAGACAATTTACTTGCAGTAACCATAAGGGAACGAAATTCCTTTTCGTCTTCTTTGGCAAAATCAGATACGGTACCATTCTTCAGGGAGTCTTCCACAGAATCGGTATAATGTTTACTTTTTAACAAAAGTTGATTCATTTCATTTACATAATTCGCTACTTCTTCCTGACTCTTCACTTTCATCCCATCATAAAAGCTTAGAAAAGTGATGCCCCCCACAATTAGGGCCAACGCCATTAAGAAAAAAGTAACCGTTCTAGGATTAATATCCCAAAAGCGATCGTCTTCTATTTCTTCTATTTCTTTTTGCTCATTACGAAAAATCATAGGCAGTATATCCCCGTTTTTTTCTAGAATATAACATAACTATCCAGTAAAATCCATGAGTTTCTAATAGTTTGATAGTGTATTTACTCCTTACATTCCCCCTAAATATATTACCATATTATTCTAGTTATTTCACCCCCACAAAACGACATTCTTCGTAGAAAGTATATAAGAGACCTAAACTAACTAACTAAAAGATTGGGTGAATGGATTATGTTTTCAACAACTGAAATTGGGATCGACTTAGGTACAGCGAATACGCTGGTTTATAGTAAAAGTAAAGGGATTGTGTTCAATGAACCGTCCGTTGTAGCAATTGATTTAGAAACAAAGGCCGTGCTTGCTGTTGGTACAGAAGCAAAAAACATGATTGGGAAGACTCCAGGAAGAATCGTAGCAGTTCGACCATTGAAGGATGGCGTTATCGCAGATTTCGACATCACGACAAGCATGTTAAAGCAAATCATGAAAAAAGCGGGCAAAGCGATGGGCTTCTCCATCCGTAAGCCAAGTGTGGTTGTATGTACACCATCTGGCTCTACGTCTGTTGAGCGTCGTGCGATTCAAGACGCGGTAAAAAACTGTGGAGCTAAACATGTACATTTGATTGAAGAACCTGTAGCAGCTGCAATCGGTGCAGACTTACCGGTAGACGAGCCTGTGGCTAACGTGGTAGTAGACATCGGAGGCGGTACAACGGAAGTTGCCATCATCTCCTACGGTGGCGTAGTTTCTTGTAACTCTATCCGTGTAGGTGGAGACCAGTTTGATGACGATATCGTGCATCACGTACGCAAAAACTACAACCTGTTGATTGGTGAGCGTACAGCTGAGCAAATCAAAATGACGATTGGTTATGCACTAGTGGACCATGAAGAAATCACAATGGAAATCCGCGGTCGTGACCTTGTAACAGGTCTACCAAAAACAATCGAATTGCATTCTACTGAAATTCAAAAAGCAATCAAAGAATCTTTATTGCACATCCTTGAAGCTATCCGTGCAACGCTCGAAGATTGCCCTCCTGAACTAAGTGGGGACATTGTTGACAGAGGGGTTATTATCACTGGTGGCGGAGCTCTGTTGAACGGCATGCAGGAATGGTTAAGTAATGAGATCGTTGTGCCTGTGTATGTTGCACCAAACCCATTGGAGTCTGTTGCGATCGGTACCGGGAAATCATTGACTGTTATTCATAAGCTGCAAAAGGCCGCTACTTAATTTTAAAAATACAACAAAACCGAGCTCCTATCTCAGGGCTCGGTTTTTTGTGTGTTAAGGATTTTAGTTTTTTTGCCATACGCCGCTGTTCCTTTCCGCAAATGGCTGCGCTTTCCGCGGGACGGCGCTTGAGCCTCCTCACTTCGTTGCGGGGTCTCAACCTACCGTTTCTCCCCCGCTGGAGTCTTCGCCATTTGCTCTAATCAACAGCTAGAAATCACGTTAAACTTGAGGCCAAATTCAATACAACTTATCTTGATAAAAATAATTGGGCAACACGATTTTATTATCATACGACTTATGGAAGATATGTGTGGCAGCAGGTGACACCGGTGGAATCAACCATGCCCATTCTCCTGTTACATGTCGGCAGCTCTCCGCTTCCTTCTCTTCAAAATGCTTAAACTGCATCGCTGCCGTATGATGATCGACAATGCTGACGCCCTTTTCCTTAAAGGAGTGGACCACCGCTAGATTCAACTCTATCAGCGCCTTATCCTTCCACATCGTCGCATTCGTACTCATTTCAAGCTCCATAAGGGAAGCAACTTTTGGGAGCATATTGTATCTATCAGCATCGGCAAAATTTCTCGCACCGATCTCTGTTTCCATATACCAGCCGTTAAATGGGGCAGCAGTATAGTGAATGCCTCCTATTTCTAATCGCATATCGGAAATTAATGGAGTTCCATACCATTTTAAACCCAAATCATCAAACGCGGGCATAGTAGGATGCACAATCGGCACTTCAAGCACAATGTCATCTGGTATGGTAAATAGTTGCGGCTCCGCTCCATCCACCTGCACAATTAATGGCAATATATCAAAGTGAGTCTTTGCCCCTTCCCATCCTAGTCCCTGACATTTTCTCGTGAAATCAATGGAAGCAGGGTCCCCGATAATTCCGTAGTCATTCTCATATCCAGCGTATCGCAAGAGTTGATGATTCCATATACGCACCTGTTTACCTTCTTCTTTTTGCTGACGAAAAACAGTGATCGTAGGCTTTATTTTCCCATTGTTTGTGGCAAATTCAATGTGATGCATCAACGCTTCTGCAATATCCGCTTCGTCCTCTAAGTGTCGACGGTCTATTACATGTAACGAATTCCAGAATAGCCTGCCTATGCAACGATTGCTATTGCGCCAAGCCATTTTTGCACCATGTGATAACTCTTCATATGTATGTTCATAATATCCATATAGGTCTATTTCATCTTTTATCAGTTGCAACCTGGAATTCATTTCGTCCTCAGATTTTCCCAATTCCTGATAACATTGCAGGATGAATTCCTCTGCTTTTTTTGTAAGAACTTCCTTTTTTTCTAACAATATGTCCACCTCAACTAAATTTCCCTTCTCCTATTGTAGCTTTTTGGCATAGGAAATGAAACTTTTGGGTGCTGGTAATAAATAGGGACAGGCTCCTCACCCGCAAATGGGTCGAGGGGGCTGTCCCCAAAACTCACTTCGTCACCAATTGTTTAAAGTTCTGTCCTAATATTTCTTTCATATTATGGACGGTGATAAACGCTTGTTCGTCCGTTGCACCGATGAACTTTTTCAATTTAGAGAAGTCTTTTTTGTTCAAGATGGTAGTAATTACTTCTTTTTCATCAGAGGTAAAAGCACCTTTTGCATAGTGTATGGTTGCCCCACGGCCCAACTGCCCCACGATATAGGAGCGAATCTGATCACTTTCACTACTTATGATGACCACTTCACGCATTTCGTTCACCTGCTGAAGTACGTAGTCAATAACCAAGCCATTTAGAATGACACCGAAAACAGCATACATCCCTACTTCCGGTCCGAAAACCAAGATGGAAGACAAGGCAATAAAGATATCTGCTAACAGGACGCCGCGGCCCATATCAACCGAAAAATACTTATTTAAAATCAATGCAATAATATCAGTTCCTCCTGTGGAAGCACGCTGATTGAATACAAGCGCCATTCCAAGAGCCGCAATGCATTGCCCTATAATTAATTGAATTAAAATGTCCTCACTAATAGGCCCGCTAATAGGAAAAAGAGCCCCTAAGAGCCATACCATTACAGACAGCATGACACTCGTATAAATCGTTTTTGCTCCAAATCCGAATCCAAGCAGTAAAAAACCCACAACAAATAAAAGTAAATTGACGATCAACATTAACACACCGATAGAAACCATCGGGAACACATCGTTTAATATAATAGAAAGTCCACTTACTCCCCCTGTTGCCAAGCTATTAGGAGAGAGAAAAAAGTGTACATGTATCGCAACAAAAAGAGGACCTACGTGCAAGAATAAGAGTGTTTTCAAGTGTTTGTTCATAACGATCAGCCTCCCTCTAGTATTTTACAGTCTAGTTGGGATTATAAAGACCATGACCAAGCATGTAAACACATAAAAAAGAAGTTGCACAATTGAAAGCGGATTAATTCTTTTCACGTGAAACAAACGTTTGTTTAAACATTTCTTTTCGCTTATACGCAAGCCACTGAAAAACTTAAATATTATGTAATTAGTGAATTCTAGCTGTTGATTGGAGCAAAAGGCGAAGACTCCTCGAAAATGCTACGCATTTTCTTCGTGCGATGTATCGCTGCCGGAGCCTTCCTTGTCCTAAGGGAAATAGCGGTAGCTTGAGACACCCCACAGCAGAGCGAGGAGGCTCAAGCACCGCCCCTAGGAAAGCGAAGCCATTTGCGGAAATCAACAGCGGTTGTCTAAATAATATCTTAAAAAAAGATTCTTTCAGTGGCTTCCTTAAACAGAGGGAGAATCAATCCGTTTCAACCATAGCGTGACATGGATTTTGCTACAAACAGTAAAATAATGCATCAACGTTAAAAGCACCATCCCCGTATTCATGCCAAGGATCACCCCGTTCATTTGCAGACTAGGAAGTGAACCGAGAAGAAACATAAGTATAAATGAAATACATGTTGACCAGATGGAGTGTAAAAAAGCATCCTTAATTAACCCTAAACCTATCAAATATGCCTGTAGTGGCGAAACAAACAAATGAAAGAGAAAGAAAGGCCATAATAGTTGCACATAAGATGCAGCATGGGAATTTTCAAAAAAGACATTGGTCAGCGGGATAGCAAAGTGATAAAAGACCATCACAATAGGGATGCCATAAAAAAAGGTGATGATCATCACTTGCTTTAACAGCCTCTGCATCTTCCTATAATCATCATTCGCATGGGCCTCAGACACTGTGGGAATAAGGACTATCAACAAAGAGTGGGTAATAAATCCAGGAAAAAAGCCAATGGTCAGTGCCACCCCTGCAAGAAGCCCAAACTCCTCGAGAGCAATTGTATGGGTGAGTCCTGCTTTTACAAGTGCTATTTTAATAAGAAAAGGTTGAATCGCATTGGTTACCGCATGGAAAAGTCTCATCCCTGTTGTAGGAATGGAAACCTCAAGCAAGCTCTTCCTCACTGTTCTTCCATCAATTCGGGCGGCAGCCTTCGTTTTTAATTCGATATACTGGAGCCTGTACATATATAGAAGATACAAACAGACAATCAGCTCTGTCGCCACCAGTGTGCAAAGGGCAATCAGGATGGATACCTCCAACGTAAAATGGAAGAAGTGATATACAAGAACAAGTAGACTAAGTTGCATGATTTTTCTTAGAAAGTTAGAGATTGCAATTTTACCCATATGCTGAAGGCCCATAAAGTATCCTCTCGCGATAGAAGAGAAGGAAATGACCGGTATCAAAATCAGAATCAACCATTTTACAAGTGGATGATAGTGCTGAAATACCGGAACAAATGGCAAGATGATAACTGCAACAAACAGCACCATCATGGTAAAAACAATGGTCAGTCTCATGGCATGATGAAGCATGCTTTGATGATACTTCTCTTCTTTGGCAGCGACATATTTGGAGATAGATATAGGCAACTCCAAACTCGAGATGACCACTACCAGAAAAATAACTGGCAGGACAGACATATAAAGCCCCATACCTTCTTCTCCAAGGTTTTTTGCCAATACCATATTTACGATAAATTCTATACTTTCTCCTAGAAAGGCGGCGATTGCCAGAAGGAGTGTCCCTTTGAAAAATTTATTCATAGCCAAAATTGTCCCCTCTCCAACTCTCACTCTTAAAAATCCATTTCATATTTTATGAGACAAGTTGTGAAAATATGGCTGGAATGTTGTGAGTCCTTCTACTTATTCTTTATCCCAGGCATATCAGGATGGTTATGTATGTTCGACAAAAGGAATAGTAATAGTAGAGAGAAGAAAGGAGTGTTTCGGATGTGGAGACTTTTATTGAACATCGCAGCATTAATATTGGTCATAGTTGTAAATTATCTTGCTAATGCCCTCCCGCTTAATGGGCTTACTACAGGCGATATCGCCAACCGTATCACCGTACTATTTCAACCGGCAGGCTATGTATTCTCTATTTGGGGTTTGATTTATCTGTTGCTTGGTATTTGGATAATTCGTCAGTTTCCGAAATCACGCAGGGACCTGCCGATATACGTGAACACCAGTGGCCTTTTTGTCTTAAGTTGCTTATTAAATAGTGCCTGGGTGGTTTTGTGGCATTACGGATTCTGGGTGACAACGGTGGTTGTGATGATTAGCTTATTGCTAACACTTATCGCACTATATACGAAAATGCGCGCATCTAACCCAGGCAAGCTGGATTTTGCAACGTTCTCCATTTATCTTGGCTGGATTAGTGTCGCAACCATTGCCAATATCAGTTATGTTTTGGTTGAAAAGGGTTGGGATGGATTTGGATTATCAGATGTGACATGGACGGTCATCATGCTCGTTGTTGCCACGCTTTTAGCAGTTTGGTTCCGAATTTCTCAAGAAGACTGGATTTATCCGCTTGTGTTCGTATGGGCATTTATTGGAATCGGTGTTAAGAATATGGCAGACTATAGCAATGTCGCATATGTTGCGTATGCCCTGGCTGCCGTGATTTTGGTAATGACGTTGCTTGGAGGTAAGGTAGGTAAGAAAGATTAGTTACATTTTTATATGATGGGGTTATCGGTGAATGAGGACCATGCTTCCTTATTTTCGTCCGTGGCGGGAGTCATTCGTAATCTATGAGGACAATGTCTCCTCGTTTTCGCTCTGTGCGGGAGTCATTCGCCTTCTATGAGGACAATGTTTCCTCGTTTTCACTCTGTGCGGGGGGCATTCGCCTTCTATGAGGACAATGTTTCCTCGTTTTCACTCTGTGCGGGAGTCATTCGCCTTCTATGAGGACAATGTCTCCTCGTTTTCACTCGCGGCGGGAGTCATTCGCCTTCTATGAGGACAATGTTTCCTCGTTTTCACTCTGTGCGGGAGTCATTAGCCTTCTATGAGGACAATGTTTCTTTGTTTTCACTCTGTGCGGGAGTCATTCGCCTTCTATGAGGACAATGTTTCCTCGTTTTCACTYTGTGCGGGAGTCATTCGCCTTCTATGAGGACAATGTTTCCTCGTTTTCACTCTGTGCGGGAGTCATTCGCCTTCTATGAGGACAATGTTTCCTCGTTTTCACTCTGTGCGGGGGGCATTCGCCCTCTATAAGGACAATGTTCCTTTGTTTTCACTCGCAGCGGGAGTCATTCGCCTTCTATGAGGACAATGTTTCCTCGTTTTCACTCTCAGCGGGAGTCATTCGCCTTCTATGAGGACAATGTCTCCTCGTTTTCGCTCTGTGCGGGAGTCATTCGCCTTCTATGAGGACAATGTCTCCTCGTTTTCAACCGGAGTGGGAGTCATTCCTTAAGCGAGTCCAAAGAGAAAAACATTTTCCTTTAGACTTGCTCCACCACCATAAAAATACCGTGAGCTTCCCTATCCCTTACGCTTTCGGTATATCTCCTTCGCTCGCAAGTATACACCGTAATCTGCACCAAACTTTTCTTCTATCCAATAACGCATCTGCTCGTCGGTCAATTCTTCTTCCACATGTGTTTGATCCTTAAATCGTCGAATGGAATTTTCACGCAACTGATAAGGGACCCCATCAATATAACCAAACATCCTCAGGCTATGAAAAGAAAACCCCTCTTCCCAATTATGGGAGTCTAGCAAAGGACCCTTCACATCATCAAATGTAACAGGCTTTAATCCTAACGATTTTGTGGGGCCTGGGGTACGCTCTACCAACGCCTCATCCCCGTTTACCTGATAACGGAAGGTTTCCATATCCGTACACACTTCAAATGAGGTATGCAATGGAAACGCCTCAAAAAACGGAGCACAGTAACCAACATCCACATAATAGGGCTGATCCAGCTCTACCTGTAAACAGAGATGACCAGGCGTCATATACAAGTAATTTACTTTAAATCCAAGCTCCTTCAGCAAATAATGAAAACCAATTGCCAATGTCCAGCAAGTACCACCAGTTCCCGTCTTTATGACTCTGTCTACATATTCCTCCATACTTGGCAGATAAAAATCCTCCTGCTTCCTTTCCTCAAAATCAAGGAACTTTGTCCATGTTTCCCATCTTACCTTGGTCTGGTGAGCTGCAATCAATTCATTTAAAAATTCAAGACTCGTTTCTTTTTCCTTTACACCTAGATAATCCAGGAATCTATCTTTTACACTCATATTCCTACCTCCAATATAAAAAATCTTCCAGATTGTCCAAGCAAACCTCTATCATCTTTCATCTATTAATATAGCAGATGATGAAAGAAGGAGTATTTAATATGTCCCTACAAAAGGCAAGACGAATTATTAAAAGTGGCATGGATTTACTTGGTACGCCATATGTTTTTGGTGCGCATACCGGGGAGACGGACAGATTTGATTGCAGTTCCTTTGTTCAATATGTATATGGTGCACATGGCATTATTTTGCCGAGAACTTCTAGACAACAGTATCTTTTAGGAAAAACTGTCCCACTCTCTTCTGTCAGGCGCGGAGATCTTCTGTTCTTCACCACTTCCAAACGTGCAAAATTGAAAGGACTAAACAAGATCGGTCATGTTGCAATCTTCATTGGGAATAATTCCATCTTACACACATCCAGGGTAGAAAAGAAAGTGGCAATTGCCTCTTTGGATCCTTATTGGAGAACAAGACTGGTAGGCGCAAGACGGATAATCGGGAATTCTAAGTCAAAATGAGTAATCAAAAAGGCCAAAGCATAAATCGCTTGGCCTTTCTATTTTTCTATTCCATACTCTCCCGCTTCTCTGAGAGGATTTTCATCTGATCATTCTCAAGTCCCAATTCAAAGGTAACCTTAAATTTTTTGTAAGATACTCCTTTTTCCGAACGTTCTTGGGCCGTAATGACCGTGATAACTTCCACGTTGTTGCCATTCTGTTTAGAAAGCAAATCATCAACTTCAATGGTTAAGAAATCCAAATACCCGGCACGAAAATCCTCATACGCCGTTTTAGATTGCCAACTGCTTCCTAGCAACGAGTAGGCTGTCACATAGTCTCGATAGTTGATGCTTTCGTAAAAATAATTGACAAGGTATTCTGCAATATCAACATTAGTTGATGTTTCTCCCGCACTATTGCCAGTTGTGTTGGCTCCAATCCTTGGCAGTGATTCCATTGGAGACTCTGACCAGCTTTCTACCATCGGCATGACATTAACTAAAGGAATGCTGAAGCCAATAACGCCTTGATCCATCGTAGCGGAGTTGATTCCTACCACTTCCCCTGTTTTTGTATCAATAAGCGGTCCGCCACTATTTCCAGGAGCAATTGGTGCAGAAATTTGAAAAACATCCTCATACTTGAATGAATCAATTTCAAACTCCCGGCCGACACCACTAATAATCCCTGTTGTGACTGTATTTTGCAGACCTAAAGGACTTCCTAAAGCGATAACATCATCGCCTAGTTCTGCTTTTCTAGTTTCTGCAAGTTTGAATGGTTTAGTGCCTTCAAGCTCAGGAACGCGCACTACAGCAATATCCGTATCGATACTAATCCCTATTACTTCTCCTGTCAGTTCCTTAGAATCTGCAGAGGATACTTTCACGTCTTTTGCATTTGCTACGACATGTGCATTGGTAATAACATCGCCTTTGTTATTGTATAAAAATCCTGATCCAAACGATCCGTCGGGTAATTCAATCTTCACAACCAACTTTTGAGATTCAAAAATTATTTCCTTTAATGCCTGGGGAACATTCTCTTTTTCTACTACTTCCGACTCTAGATATAATTTAGACGGAGCCGTTAATTGAGCGGGGACAGTATTTTTTATATGAAAATACCCAAGTAGCCCTCCACTAATCAAAATTATTGTCATGATGATACTGATGAACCATCTTACATTCATTCCTACACCTACTTTTTGTTTGGCTGTTTCGGTAACGTTCTACTCTTCTACAACCCATGTGATGTTCTCTATTTCCACTGTCACATCTTCAAATACACCATAATAATAGTCTTCAAATTTACCTTTTTTACCTGGCTCCAATTTGAATGGGTAAACGGTAGTAAAGCCTGTGTCTAAAACAGTTTTATCTTTGCTTAAAATATTATAGTAGACGGTAATGGAGGACACAGTTGCTGACACGATATTCTTTACTTCTCCAGTGACGGTCATCCCTCCGACTTCATCCTCTTCTGCCTTAAAGTTGACAATTTCCAGGGCTGCGTTTTTATTTTTCAAATCTTCTTTCGCTGCAGCTTCCATAGCCTTTTCTATTCGATCAAATTCCGCCTGTTCAAACTCTTGACGGGACTGCTCGATTTTTTCTTTCAAAGATAGTAGACGCTTGTCATTCACCGCATATTGAAGCCCTCTGTCAGCTAGAGTCATCGCATTGGTAAATTGCTTTTGCTCGATTTTCTCTTCCGCATCCTCCACAGTAATTTGTACGATGCGGTTTAATATCTGCTCTTTAACCGCTTTCCCTTCTTCTGAGGGGATGGAAGAAATAACGGCAAGCTTTCTTGAAAGATCATCCACCGTTTTTAGCTGATCGAGTTCATTATTTATTTTTCCTACTTTAATCATGACATCCTTTTCAGACACATCTTCTTTTAATGGCTGAATCAATGGTCCATCCAACCTAGTAATTTTCTCACGGAGCCTTGTCAGGTTTTTTTCGGCATCTTCAAATTTCTTCGTCTTGATCTGCTCTTTAACTTCCTCTAACTCCCCGTTAACCTCTTCCGCAATTTTGACCACTTCTAAGTTGTTTCTTAACACATGATAAGATGGTCTTAATGCCATGGCACCGGCCAACTCTTCCTTTGCCTTGTCATATTCCCCTTGCACGGCCAAGTCTTCTGCTTCTTTTTTTATGGCAAGCACTTCTGCATTGACACTTTGTTCATGATTGTAATACCACCCAATGGTTCCAGCGATTAACACTAAACTAATAATGGGAGGTAAAAATGGCATATATGTAAAACGCTTTTTCTTATTTTTTCCTCTACCTTCTAACCATTGCTCTTCATTTTGCTCCACTTCATCCTTCAAATTCGCTCCACAATTAAAGCAAAAATTTGCATCGGACGTCACTTTCCTACCACATTTGTGACAAAACATTCAATATAAGCCTCCATCACTCTAGGTAATTAACTCATCATAGTTATTACACCATTTTACAATAGATTGCTAGATAAGTGTCAAATGAGGTCGGTATTTCTGGAGAAAAAAGGTAGAAACTTTTTCCTTTTTTGTATTTTCATCAAGGATTTCCCCGCTTTTTAGCGAATGGTTAATGTGGAGAAGTTATCAAGGCCACTAGAATACTAATATCATATAGTATTTTGTATTCTCGCGCTGTGGATTAAAGCAAAAGGCGAAGACTCCTTAGGGAGATAGTGCTAGGATGAGACCCCGCAGGCAAAGCCGCTGAGGCTCAAGCAGCGCCCAAAGGATAAACGAAGCCATTTGCGGAAATCCACAGCGGCGTCTAAACAATATCTAAATTCAAAGATTTCTTCAGTGGCCTTGTAGTTATTCTAGGGAGGTACTTTAATGAGTGTACAAACAGAGTCGGTAAAAACATTTATTGACAACCCATATGAAATGTTCAAACAAGCACATGATATCAATCCTATCCAGTGGGTTTCATTCTTCAATGTGAATGGATGGTTGATAACTGGATACAAGGAAGTAGAGTCTGTTTTAAAAGATTCGAGGTTTATTAAAGAAATAAGAAACATTGTGCCAGACGAGCAAATGCCACCTATCCCACAAACATTACTGCCAGTTGTGATGCTCAATCGGAACATGATGCTTTTCCGAGATGCACCAAACCATACCAGGCTCCGCGGGCTGGTCAATAAAGCTTTCACTCCCAGGATGACCGAGCGCCTGCGACCAACTATTGTAGAGATGGCAAACTATCTTTTGGATGCAAGAAAAGGCAAGGTGGAACATGAACTAATTCGTGACTTTGCATATTCCCTACCCGTCATGGTCATCACAGAGTTAATCGGAGTACCAAAAGAGGATCGCGAGCGATTCCGCGTCTGGTCTGATTCATTCGTAAAATTCATTGATTTTAATACAACCCAAGCTGATTTAGAAGCGGTTGCCCCATACCTAGAGGAGGCAGACCGTTACATGCGAAACCTGATTGCGGCTAAACGGGTGAGTCCAGGAGAAGACTTATTGAGCGGACTCATTGCTGTTTCCGACTCTGGAGATAAGTTAAACGAAGACGAACTTGTTGCGACTTGTTTGTTGCTATTAATTGCTGGTCATGAAACAACCGTTAATCTAATTACAAACGGATACCATCTGTTACTTACGCACGTAGATGAAATGAAAAAGCTTTTAGAAAACCCTTCCTTGATTGGAAATGCGGTTGAAGAGATTCTGCGTTATGATCCACCGGTCCTGCTTACCTCAAGGTGGGTAGGAGAGGATATGGAATATGGCGGACAACAACTAAAAAAGGCACAGACGGCACTTATTGCTCTAGGTGCAGCCAACCGTGACCCTAACATTCATGAGTATCCTGATGTTTTTAATGTATCGAGAGAAAATGTAAAGCACCTTTCCTTTGCATCGGGACCTCACTTTTGCTTAGGAGCCCCACTTGCAAGACTAGAAGCTGTCATAGCATTGGAGGTACTTCTCCAACGCGTACATGATGTAGAAATACTTGAAGAACCGGTTAGAAGAAATAATATTGTATTTCGGGGCTTTGAGGCGTTGAAGTTTAAAGGGAGAGTGGAGTAGGGAGTTGTATTAAATATGGAAAAAGTGGTCCTGTATCAGCCGTACACGGACCACCTCCCTTATACTACTTTATTTTAACCAATATACTCTTTTACTCTAGCGGCTGTTTCAAAACGATCTCTTCCCGCTAGCAAGGTAATGCGGTCAGCTTGTATTCCATTCGCGTTACCACCCACTACTAATAATTCTTTTGCGAAATTACCACTCTCCGCTACCCTTCTAGTGTAGATAGGCGCTTTTACAAAATTAGCTAACAATTCAGCTACTGGAAAATCTGCAAAACTATTAATTACAATGGCTCTTTCTAACACAAAGTCTTCCTCCTTCAATTTTAAGCTATACGTTTCTACTACGCCTTCAATAATAGATTGGGCACAAAGTTTTCTGTAAGCAGCTGACTTCAGTAGTGCTGCTTCTTCCCTGTTCGTCATGAAGCCGCATTCAACTAGTATAGAGACTGCTGTAGTTTCTCTTAACATGTGAAAATTTTCTGCTTTCACCCCCCTATCTGGCCTTTTAGTATTGGCGATCAACCTTTTCTGGACGTTTGTCGCCAACGTAACATCCATAGGAGGTCTTGTTGTATATACAAATGTCTCAATTCCGTTGACGTCATTCCATCCACCATTGCCAAAAGCATTTGCATGGACATCAATATGCACATCAGCATCCCAACTATTAGAACGATTCGACCTTTCTTGAAGAGGCACATCTCTTTCTCCAGTTGGATCATCAAGTCTTAATTGCAAGACTTCTTGATATTGTTCAAGCAATTTTATTGCTTCTACCACTACCGCACTATTAAATTCCCATTCTCGCATTCCGTCAGGTGTCCTTTTTCCAGGCGTATTAAAACCATGACCAGCTGACCAAGATATTCTTACCATAGATTACACTCCTTCCAATATACATATTATTCCAGCTCGTCTTAAAGGTTCTGGGTAGAACACATTCAGAGGACAAGGTACAGGTAAGATAAAGGGGATTGCTACCCGGGGGCGGAAGCGTTATGGTAATTGATTTGACACTTGTTTAAATATGCTGCTTCTAGTAGGTCGTTTTAGCTGGTGATTTTTAAATTGTCCGAAGATTTTTAAAAGTTGACCGGAGTTTTTGGAAAGTTGACCAAAGATTTGGAATTGTTGACCGAAGTTTTTCATAATTTGACCGAACCAAAAAATTGAATGACCGAACCCATAGTAAAAGTTGACCGAACTACCCAGTTGAATTGTCCGAACCCCCTCATTTTCCCGTCGTCAATTGTCCGAAGAGAGAAGGTAAATGTCCGAACTAAATTTTTACACCAAAAATATCAGCATTTTCCTAAAAAAACAGCAATTCTTCATACGCCACAAAGACCTCAGAAAGTGGGAAGAACGGAATCCCCAGTCTCCTAAAACAACAAAAACCATCCCTAAATCGGAATGGTCCATGTAACATCGAATCCTATATTTATTTTTTCTTACCTTGTTTCTTTAAACCTTGCTTCTTCGGTTTAGCATTCTGTCCGCCTTTGGAAGAACCGCTGACAACTCCAGCTTTGGCACTTGTTTTCTGTTGTCCAAAAGATCCCTTCGTGCCATTGGCCTTCTTCCCAACAGATTTTTTCGCACTTCCAGCTTTGCCGCGTCCCCCACCAGAACCAGACTTCCCTGGCTTCAGTTGGTCTTCACCAACAAGCTTTCCGCCGAACACCACTCTCTTTTCAAGTATCAAGCCAAGCTCACGTGCAAACTGCTTTAGTCTCCGCTCTTCACGCTCACTAACAATGGAAATAACAGTTCCTTCTGCTCCTTGACGGCCTGTTCTTCCGGAACGGTGAACATAACTTTCCACTTCTTCAGGTAGGTCGTAATGGATAACATGACTTAATTCTTTAATATCAAGACCTCTTGCTGCCACATCTGTTGCAAGCAGAACCGGATACTCATCTTTTCTGAAGTTTTTCATGGCATTCTCACGCTCTTGTTTGGAGGATTCAGAATGCAAGAATCCGACATTCAACTGTTTATAAATGAGTTTTTCCGTTAATACAGCAAGGTTTCCAATATCACGTACAAATGCCAATGCTTTAATCCCGGGCTCACGAAGCAAATTAGCCAGGACGTTTGCTTTATCTCGCTGATCTACCACTGTGTACAAATGCTCTACTCGAGCTGGCGGCAAGTCAGCCTTGGTAACCTTGATAACTAGAGGTTCTTTCAACAGATCCACTGCCTGCTTTTCAGTCTCCTCTTTTAATGTAGCCGAGAACAATAGTAGCTGCCTCTCTTGCATAGAAGATTTAATGATATTTTCAATGGTCTTTTTGTGTTCCGGTACAAACAACTGATCCGCTTCATCCATGACAATGGTCTGCACTTCATGCATCTTAATTTTCTTCATTTGAATTAACTCCTGCAGTCGGCCAGGTGTTCCAACGAGGATGTGCGGTCGTTTTTTCAGCTTTTCAATTTGGCGTTTCACATTGGCTCCGCCGATGAAGGATGCGCCAGTAATTTCGCTTCCTTCTGTCCATTTCTGGATTTGTTCTAATATCTGCATGGCAAGTTCTTTGGAAGGTGCCACAATCAGCGCTTGTGGATGCTGTTTAGATAAATCAATACGCTCAATGATAGGCAATAAGTACGCTAACGTTTTACCTGTACCTGTCGGTGACTCGACAAGAAGGTCTTTTCCCTCTAGAATGACTGGAATTGCCTGCTCTTGAACAGGAGTTGCAGCGACAAATTCACTATTCTCCCAAATGTTTTGTATAAAAGGTTGTAATGTATTTATAAAAGTTGTAGACATTTTTTTCTCCTTTATGACCCTCATACGGGGTTTTACGCTATTCTCCATTCTACCCTTTTTCCTTAGAGGTTCCAATAGAAATATCCTTGTCATTTCCGCTAAAAAGATACATGTTTTCCTTACTTTTGGAAAAATTATGTATATCTTTATCCCACTGAGGAGGAAATACGTAATGGATCAATCAAATTTCAACGAACTTCCAAAAGGGCCAGAAGCCTATTGGCGGGACTCAGCATCACTTCCCTCTTTTCCTACATTAAACGAAAATAAAAAAACGAATGTATGTATAGTGGGAGGCGGCATTACAGGAATAACGACAGCCTATCAGCTTGCTCAGGAAGGCCTAAAGGTCATTCTTATTGATGCAGATCAAATCCTTAACGGCACAACCGGCCATACAACAGCGAAAGTGACTGCTCAACACGGTCTGATTTATGATGAGTTCCTACAGCATTTAGGTCAGGAAAAAGCAAAACTTTATTACCAAGCAAACCAGGAAGGGCTTCATTTTATCAGAGACCTTGTGGACCTTAAACGGATTCAATGTGACTTTAGTGAACAGAATGCCTATATTTATTCTCAAACAGAGCAGGATGACCAAAAAGTAAGAAAAGAATTCGAGGCTTATCAAAAGCTGGGAATCGATGGTGATTTAACTTATGACATTCCTTTTTCGATTGAGTCTAAATCTGTCGTCGTGATGAAAAATCAGGCCCAGTTTCACCCGCTGCAATATTTGAAGGTGTTAGTAGATGGCATTGTAGAAAAGGGCGGGGAAATATATGAACATACAGTAGCGACAGATGTGGAGGAGTCCCGTGGATTATCAGTAGTGACGAAGAGTGGAGCCAAGATTGAGTGTGATTATATTGTTGCTGGCTCTCATTTTCCTTTCTACGATGGCAATGGTTTCTTTTTTACAAGAATGTATGCGGAGCGTTCCTATGTGCTTGCTGCCAAAACAGAAAAAGAACCACCGGAGGGTATGTATTACAGTGCTGGTCAGCCATCAAGGTCTTTACGTTATGTGACGATTAATGGAGAAAAGGTTGCCTTAATTGGTGGAGACGGCCACCGGACAGGTCAAGGCAAAGATACGTTAAAACACTACGAAGCATTGAAAAGTTTCGGCGAAGAAGTGCTTGGAATCAAGGAAATTATGTATCGATGGTCTGCACAGGATTTGTATACGTTAGACAAAGTCCCTTATATCGGTCGAATTACGTCTGGGCATCCAAATATCTTCATTGCAACAGGCTATAGGAAATGGGGTATGACAAACGGAACGGCAGCGGCACTGCTCCTACAGGATTTAATTCTTGGCAGGAAGAACGCTTATGAAAACTTGTTCTCACCATCTCGTTTTGTTGCCGATCCGAGCCTGAAAAAGTTCATCAGCTCTAACATGAATGTTGCCGGACACCTCATTGAAGGCAAGCTCGACCGTCCTTCAAAAAAGCTAGAAGATCTTGGATTAGATGAAGGCGGAGTCGTGATGATCAACGGTCGCCGTGCAGGTGCTTACAAAGACGACAAAGGTGAAGTGCACTGCGTCGACACGACCTGCACGCATCTTGGATGTGAAGTAGAATGGAACCACGGTGACAGAAGTTGGGATTGCCCTTGCCACGGCTCACGCTTCTCCATCTATGGCGATGTACTAGAAGGCCCGGCTGATAAACCTTTGGAAAAATTGTAAAAATAAAAAGAAGAGACTGTCCAAGTTTTGGACAGTCTCTTCTTTTATATCACACAACCGATTCCTTCCTAGCCTGTACCTCTTGCCTCACAGGCGGAAAAGAAATCTTCACTTCTGTCCCTTTCCCAATTTCGGATGAATACACAACCTTCCCGTTCATCGTATCAATGATTCGCATCGAAACAGTGGTGCCAAGACCTGTCCCCTTATCCTTCGTCGTATAAAATAAGGTCCCGATTCGAGACACTTGCTCCTTGGTCATGCCTTTTCCTGTATCCTTTATGAGGATCTGGATACCTGATGCATTGGAAAACAACTTGATATAGACTCTGCCATCTTGAGGAGTTGCTTCAATTGCGTTTTTTAGTATGTTGACAAGTGCTTGTTTAAACTGGTTTTTATCCGTTTCCATATATACATTCTTCTCCAGATAACTTTCAAGATGAATACCTTCTTTTACCGCTAATGGATTTAACAGCATTTTTACATCATTCAATAAATCTCCCAGATCCACTTTTTCAATTTTTTTGAACTCTGGTTTGGCAAAATTAAGGTAATCATTTATGATGGACTCCGCTCTTGCCAATTCACTTAATACGAGTCCAATATATTGATAATTCTTCCCCTTGTCCTCTCTATGCATGAGCTGAAGAAACCCTTTTACAACAGTTAACGGATTTCTTACTTCATGGGCAATGGACGCTGCAAGTTCACCTAATGTATTTAACTTTTCCGCGCGCCTGATTTCCTGTTTCATTAATTCTCGTTCAAGTACCGCTTCGTGTAAGGTAGACGCGAAACCGACACCTACTACTTGAATCAGTCCGAATAAAAAGATGTATAATAGTAGATTTGGTCCATCGTTTACAGTTGGTGAACTGACCAGATATGCTATTAAGATTGCTAGCATGACAAAGTTTGGCCATAACCCTACAAGCACAGCAACACCGATTCTTTTTTTCTTCGTTTGCACTTTATTAAATCGCCTTAGCATCAAAAATGGAATGGCTGCTGCAACAAGACCGCTAATATAGCCAAATGCCAAAGCATCGCCTCCAAGGTATGTTCTTGTCCCAAGAGTGGCAGCGAGCACAATAACCCCGGCCTTTGGTCCACCATAGAGGATGGCTAGCACCAACGGTATATATCTCAAGTCCCAATAGAGGCCATAATCATAGAACGCAAAAAGTAAACATAGACTCGCAGAAATCCCCTGCAAGATCCCAATAAAATATGGCGATTGACCAAACCTTTTATTTTCGGAAACAACATAATAAATCAGCACCGGTGCTAAAATGATCAATACATGTAAAAGTAGTTTTTCCGCCAACATACAAGCCCGCTCCTAACCATACACTCAAATTGTATCGTATAGTTATGTTTCGACAACATTAGAGAAATCCCTTGTACAATCCGTCAAAAAATGTATCAATTCTACTACTTTCCATCTATTCAAACCTTTTTTTCAACATTTCAGTCTAAAAACTTATGCGAACAATAAATTAATAGTAAAATTATCCTATATATGAGAAGGGGTGATTTATATGCACTGTACGGATTGCGGGGTACCTGACAAGATTGAACATTCTGGAGTACTTTTTATAAAAAGAGAGGAAATTCAAGAAGAATACCTTTATGAATCTCTTGAAGATTTAGAGCAGCTCCTTCAAGAAATAGATAACCAAAATAAAAAATCAGACGTTTTGGTGAAAACTTCTTCTCAACGGGGCTTTTATCCACCAGATCAATTGTTGGAATTGGTGAAAAATTATGATCTATTAGAGTTAATTACATCCAATTCCTTTACCACACATTTTCAACCAATCATAGATTTACAGAACAACGATGAACTAATTGCATACGAGTGTTTGTTACGCCCACACTTTAAGGGGCAGTCTGTTCCACCATTTAAACTATTTGAATTCGCCCGTGAAACGAATCTACATAACTATTTAGACCAAAAGGCTCGAGAAAGTTCCATTGTTTCAGGTAGTAAGCAACAGATTCCTTCTCACGTAAAATTATTTATCAACTTCCTGCCATCATCCATTTACAATCCAGAATATTGCCTGCAACATACTTTCAAAATTGTAAGAGAAAATCATATTTCACCTGATCAGCTCGTTTTTGAAGTGGTAGAATCAGAAAAAATTCATGATATCGACCATTTAGAATCAATATTTAAAACATATAAGAAATCTGGAATGCAAGTGGCACTAGATGATGTTGGTGCAGGATATTCTACTTTGGAAATACTCGAAAAGCTACAACCAGACTTTGTCAAAATTGACCGTGATTATGTTTCCCACTGTGATACGATACTAGAAAAGCAACTCTTCTTAAAAAGCGTCCTTAATGTTGCCACCAAACTGAATATCAAAGTGTTGGCAGAAGGAATTGAAAGAATGGAAGAATTGAAATTCTGCCGCGATATTGGAATCCATTATGGACAAGGCTATCTGATTGGTAAGCCCGCCCCAAATATATTAACGCCAGTTTTAGCCTTGTAGACGAAGAAAATCCCTCACCGCAATTGTGAGGGATTTTCTAATCATGTATTATGAAGCTTTTTCATCGTCTTTCTTGTATTCCTCTGTCCAGAATTCCGCATTTTTAATACCCAATTTGTCAGGGTTAAATACAGGATCCACACCTTGCTTCCTTTGTTCATCATAATCCCTCAACACTGCAAGGGCAGGTTTCGCAAGCAGGAGAAGTGCAATCAGATTGAGCCATACCATCAGTCCAAGTCCAATATCCCCCAAATTCCATGCTACTTGAGTAGTTCTGACCACCCCAAAGTAAGTGGCAGCTAAAAGAACAACCTTTAATATGAACATCGGGATTTTATTGCTTCTTCCTCTAACCAAGTAAGCAACATTCGTTTCCGCAATATAGTAATAAGCCATGATGGTTGTAAATGCGAAGAATAACAATGCAATCCCTACAAAACCAGCACCGAAGCCTGGTAAGACGGTCTCAACGGCAGCCTGAGTGTATTCCGCTCCTGCTTCAACTCCTGCACCAAGGTTATTGACAAGGAATTGTCCCTCGTTTGCTGGATCTACCACATTATAAGATCCTGTGAAAAGGATCATGAATGCTGTAGCCGAACAAACTAGAATGGTATCAATATAGATAGAGAACGCTTGAACTAACCCTTGTTTAGCTGGGTGTGATACCTCAGCAGCAGCTGCTGCATGCGGTCCAGTACCTTGACCCGCTTCATTGGAGAAGATACCACGTTTAACGCCCCAAGCAATAGCTGCCCCAATGATTCCACCAAACGCAGAATCAAAGCCAAAAGCACTACGGAAGATTAATCCGAATACTGCCGGTAACTCTGTAATATTCATGATAATGATACCAAAAGCTACTAACATGTATGCTACCGCCATGAAAGGAACGACGAGTTGAGCAACAGACGCAATACGTTTAACTCCACCAAAAATAATTAATCCTATGATAATAACTAATGTAATTGCAATTACTTGCTTATTAATTCCAAAAGCATTATTTAATCCTGTCCCAATCGCATTAGCCTGCAAACCTGGCATTAATAGACTCATTGCTAAAAGTGCAGCAGATGCGAAGACAACTCCATACCATTTCCAGCCAATACCTTTTTCTATGTAATAAGCTGGACCCCCACGATATTCTCCATCTTGCTTTGATTTGTATACTTGAGCTAGAGCGGATTCAACAAATGCACTCGCTGCTCCTATAAAAGCGATGGTCCACATCCAAAATACGGCACCAGGTCCCCCCATCGCAATAGCAGTTGCTGTACCAGCAATATTTCCGGTTCCTACACGTCCTGATAATGAAATGGATAATGCCTGAAAGGAAGAAACCCCTGCTTTAGACGATTTACCGGAGAATATTTGCTTCACCATATCCCCGAATAGTCTTACTTGTACAAACTTTGTCAAAATGGTAAATAACAATCCGACTCCCAAACAGAAAACAATCATAGGTGTGCTCCAAAGAAGACTTACTAAACCACCAATCGGATCTTGCATAAATGCTTCCAAATTGTAATCCCCCTTTAACTTATTTGTAATATTTAGAATTTTCATTCTGTACTGCATTATAAATCATATTCGGAAAATAGACAATACATGTCTCTTACAATAAAAGCGCCATTAAGACAAGAACCTTTATAGGACGACGTATTTCCCGGGGAAAATTACATGATTTTTTTATTATTTGTAGAACTTGAGCGAAAAAGCACCTGTACGTTCATGATAGCTATCCATGAACGTACAGGTGCAACAAATATTCCTTATTACCCTACTTCCTTCTTTAACTGACTAGTAAACAAATCATAGTAAAATCCTTGTTCTGTCAACAATTGACTGTGGGACCCTTTTTCAATGATTTCCCCTTCTTTCAATACCAGAATCTGATCGGCACTTTGAATGGTATTCAAGCGATGGGCGATAACAAAGCTAGTTCTTCCCTCCATCAAGCGTTGAAGAGCTTCCTGGATTTTCATCTCTGTAATAGTATCAATGCTACTTGTTGCTTCATCAAGTATTAAGATAGTAGGATTTGCTAACACTGCACGCGCAATGGACAATAACTGTTTCTGTCCTTGACTAATTCCGCTTCCGTCCTGCTTCAGCTTGAAATCAAATCCTCCTGGCAATTTTCTGATAAAGGAATGTGCATTGGCCATTTTTGCCGCTTCCTCTACTTCCGCGTCTGTAGCATCCAGTCTTCCGTAGCGGATATTTTCTCGAACCGTCCCTTCAAAAAGAAACGAATCCTGTAAAACGAAGGCCATATGTTTTCGTAAATTCGAGCGTTTAATTCTATTGATGGGGTGACCATCCAAAAGGATACTGCCACTATCGAGATCATAGAACCTCGATATTAAATTGATGACCGTTGTCTTACCGGCACCCGTCGGACCAACAAACGCTACTGTATCCCCTGCGTCCACATGAAAACTTATGTTGCGAATAGTCATGTCATCGTCCTCATAAGAGAAGGAAGCATCCCGAAACTCTACTTCACCTCTTACTGTTTCCAGTTCTATTGCCTCGGTTTCATCACTTTCTTCCTCTTCTTCATCAAGCACATCAAACACCCGCTCCGCCCCTGCGACAGCAGACAACAAAGTATTGAACTGGTTGGCAAGATCATTTAACGGACGCGTGAATTGTCTGGAGTACTCTGCGAAAATAACGATAACTCCAATGGTTATTCCCGATTGCGAATTTAATGCCAGTATTCCACCAACTCCAGCGATGATGGCAAAACTTAAGTTATTCAACATGTTCATAAGCTTTGGGATAAATCCTGAATAGGTTTGGGCCCAGTATGCGGATTTCTTCAGATTCAAGCTTTTTTCCGTAAATTCCTCCATCACCTTGTCTTCTTGGGAGAATGTTTTCACGATCCTCTGTCCTGAGATTGTTTCTTCAATATATCCATTCAGTTCTCCAAGGTTCTTTTGGGTTTGCTTGAACAAGGGGCCTGTTCGGTTTGTGATCCATCTTAATCCAAAGAACATGACTGGCACGATTATTAGTGTAATGGCTGTAAGCATTGGACTTAGATATAACATGACCGACACAGTTCCAACCAAGGTCAAGATACTGGAGAAAATCTGAATGACAGAACTGTTTAACGTCGAACTGACATTTTCCATATCATTGGTAACACGGCTCATTAATTCACCATGCTGCCTCTTATCAAAATAGGGAATCGGCAGCTTGTGTAAATGTTCAAACAGCTGCGTTCTCATCTTCAATACCGTGTTTTGAGCGATCCCGACCATCCAGTAGTTCTGCAGCCACATGGATAGAGAATAGAAAATATAAATGAAAACAAGTCCTATTAGGACATTTAAAAGTCCTGAAGTATTTTGTTCCACTACATAATTATCAATGGCCATTCCGACAATAAAAGGACCCAAAAGCCCTAAGGCGGAGCTAGCAACCACCATTAGCATGACGAGTATCAATAAGCCTTTATTTTCCCCTAAATATCTCCAAACCCGTTTAATGGTTCCCTTCCAATCCTTTGCTTTCGGCTTAGGATTAGCTTTACTTGCAACGGCGGCACTACTACTTATACGCTTGGACATGCTCTGCCACCTCCGTTCCAAACTGCGACTGATAAATTTTCATGTAAAGTTCCGAGGTTGCCATAAGCTTCTCATGACTTCCCTCTTCCAGTAGCCTACCGTCTTCAATGAGTAAGATTTTATCTGCTTCCATAGCCGTGCTTACCTTTTGCGTCACAATGAACATCGTGCATTGATATTTCTTAATGGCCGAAAGCAACTTTGCTTCTGTTTTTAGATCAAGTGCACTTGTACTGTCATCTAACATTAGAATCTTCGGTTTTCTAACAAGGGCGCGAGCAATGGAAAGGCGTTGTTTTTGCCCTCCAGAAAGATTGACCCCTTTTTGGCCAAGAACAGTCTCATATTTTTTAGGCAAGCGATCGATGGTGTCATGTATTTGTGCATCCTTCGCTACCTGAATGATTTCTTCTAATGTTGCATCCTCTTTACCCCAGGCGATATTCTCTTTTACCGTTCCAGAAAAAAGAAGTGCTTCTTGTGGCACATAGCCAATTTGTTTTCTTAGCTTTTTCAGGGACAAATCGGTGAGATCTTTCCCGTCTACCCGGATGACTCCTTGATCCACATCGTAAAGCCTAGGAATCAATTGAAATAAAGATGATTTCCCAGCACCTGTGGCTCCCATAATAGCAACGGTCGATCCTGCATCCGCACGGAAGTTGATATCCTCTAAAACCGGAATGTCTGTATTGGGATAACGAAACGATACAGATTCAAATTCAATTTCTCCATTAAGGAATGTCGCTTCCTTATCCACGTCTACCTTATCCACTAGGTCAATTTCTTCCTCCAACACGTCCGTTATCCGGTGAGCAGAGGCTTTTGCACGGGCAAATGCCATGATGATAAAAGAAAAGATAGATAGTGCACCGGTGATTCTGGTCGCATAGTTGACGATTGCGACAACCTCCCCAACCTGTGCTCCGCCGTTTGAAACACCAATCGTACCAAACCAGAGGACAGCAAGGATACTTCCGTTCATAATTAGAAGGAGAATCGGCATAGTGATCTCCATTAGTCGAAGTGCAGATACCGTCTGATCCTTCAATTCTTCGCTTGCATTACCAAACCGTTTAATTTCATGCTTTTTACGGAGAAAAGCTTTAATCAAGCGGATGCCCCCAAGGTTTTCCCTCATAACATTATTAACGCCATCCAGTTTTTCCTGTACAGCTTTGAACAGCGCCCCACCCTTTTTCATCACCCATACAAGGAAAAGGAAAAGAACCGGTACTCCAATGACAAGGAAAAGAGCTAGCTGCCAATTTACAATTAAAGCCATAATTACGCCACCTACCACAAGAAGCGGTGCACGGAGCATGATTCGCAAGCTCATAAAGACAGTATTTTGAATTTGGGTCACATCGTTTGTCATTCTTGTGATGAGGGATGAAGTCGGAAACAAGCTGAAATTCGCAAACGAAAACGACTGTATTTTTCCAAACAACCCTCTTCTAATGTCGAATCCGAAACTTTGGCTGACATGTGCGGCAAAAAAGGAGTTAGTAACTCCTGCAGCAAAGGCGATAAAGGAGAACAGCACCATGATGCCTCCCCATTTCATCACCGCATCCAAGTCGCCTGTCAGGATCCCCTCATCAATTATTTTGGCCATTAGAAGCGGATGCAACAGCTCTACAACGAGTTCTGTCAGCATAAGGAGCAAGGCAATTGCTACGGCCAACCTATACGGTTTTAAGTATGAAAAAATTCTCCCCATAATACGTAATCCTCCAAACCTTTCTCTCTGTTTAGTCTGCGTTGAAATGAGTAAATCTATTTTGAACGCACATGATATTTCGTTTTGCGAAACGAATATCTTGAAATTTATATATTATCTTATTATCATACCTTTATTACTATGTTTTTTAAATAGTTTGAATTATTATTATTGGTAGGATGTTGAAAAAAGTTTGTTTTAACTTCCTGTAGATTTCCGTTCCAGGTGTTCGCTTATCCAAAGGACGGTGCTTGAGCCTCTGAAAAATTCTTTGATTTTTGCAATTGTTTAGACGCCGCTGTTGATTTCCGCAAATGGCTTCGCTTTCCTAGGGGCGCTGCTGGAGCCTCCTCGGCAAGCCTGCGGGGTCTCCACCTAGCACTATCTCCCTCAGGACAAGGAAGGCTCCGGCAGCGATACATCGCACGAAGAAAATGCGTAGCATTTTCGAGGAGTCTTCGCCTTTTGCTCCAATCAACAGCTAGAAATCGCTTAGCACATGATATTCAGTTTTAAAGTGGCCTCGCTTTGCCTTAGGGGGGCCAACCAACCGTTATTCCCCCGCTGGAGTCTTACACCTTGCACTTCAATCTACAGGAGATACTGATTAACACAGTAATTGGATTTACCCAAATTATAAAGGAGGTTTTTTGGATGAACCACCCGAAACTCTCTAGACTTGTGGACGATTGGTTGCCGGATGCGACGATTGAGGAGCTGCAAGCGGCAATGGAAGATGGAAAAATTACTTCGAAAGATTTAGTTCTCATGTATCTTCACCGTATCAGCAAATACGATAAAAACGGACCAAAATTAAACTCAGTTCTTGAAGTTAATCCTGATGCGGTATTTATTGCCGAAGCCCTTGACTTGGAAAGAAAACAAACCGGTGCACGCGGGCCTCTTCACGGCATTCCAATTCTGCTAAAAGATAATATCGATACAGGCGATATGATGCACACCAGTGCAGGATCCCTTGCCCTGGAACATCACGTAGCAGCGGAAGATTCCGCGGTCGCAAACCAGTTACGTAAAGCAGGAGCAGTCATCCTTGGTAAATCCAATATGACAGAATGGGCTAATTTTATGACAGAAAAAATGCCAAATGGATACAGTTCCAGAGGTGGTCAGGTTCTAAATCCATATGGACCAGGACAATTTGATGTTGGAGGTTCAAGCAGTGGTTCCGGTGCCGCGGTAGCAGCAGGCTTAGCAGCGGCAGCCATCGGGACAGAAACTTCCGGTTCCATTTTAAGTCCTGCAAGTTCCAATTCCATTGTCGGGATCAAGCCAACTGTAGGGCTCATTAGCCGCAGAGGCATCATCCCCATTTCTTTCAGTCAGGATACTGCCGGACCCATGACAAAAACAGTCAAAGATGCCGCCTTCCTTTTGAGCGCTTTGACGGAGCCTGATGAAAAAGATATTGCCACCAAGACTAATCCGACCCCTGGAATATCCTACACTTCCTTCCTATTAAAAGAAGGACTTAACGGGATGCGGATAGGAGTGGCCCGCGACCCTTATTTCACCTATTTCTCCGACGAGGAAGCACTCCTTATGGAAGAAGCAATTGCTAGCCTTAGAGAAAAAGGGGCAGAAGTAATTGGCTCCATCGACATTCCTTTTGCAAAAGAAGAATGGGATTACCATACGCTCTTTTATGAATTTAAACCAAGTCTCAATGCTTACTTGCGTAAAACCGGTCCGTCTGTACCGATTAAGAGTTTAAAAGATTTAATTGCTTTTAATGAAAAAGATTCATCTAAAATGCTTCAGCATAAGCAGACTGTCTTGGAAGAAAGCGAAAAACACAGTGGTACATTAACCGAAGAAGAATATATCTCTAGTCGTGAAAAAGATCTTTATCGTTCTAGGGAAGGCGGATTAGATGCCGTCATGAATGAACACAGACTTGATGCCATTCTTACACCTAACAATTTCGGTGCCGGTATTCCTGCCAAGGCTGGTTATCCTTCCATCACCGTTCCTGCCGGTTATACGAAAGAGGGGAAACCAGTTGGAGTGACATTTACCGCAAGGGCCTTTGAAGAGAGCACACTCATCCAGATTGCCTATGGTTATGAACAAGCAACAAAGCTTCGTAAAGCCCCTACACTTCAAAAGACGGAGGTAAAATCATGACAACTGCAACCATCACTACTTATCTATCAGAAAATAGGAAAAAGCATTTAGAAGAGCTAAAGGACCTATTATCTATACCAAGTGTAAGCGCCCTGCCGGCACATAATGCAGATACGTTACGAGCTGCAGAATGGATGGCAGAGTCTTTAAGAAAGCTTGGCATGGAAAATGTTTCGTTGCACCCAACAGCAGGGCACCCCATTGTATATGGTGATTGGCTACACGCCGGAGAGGACAAGCCCACTGTTTTAATATATGGGCACTATGATGTTCAGCCCGTTGACCCCCTTCACTTATGGGATACCCCGCCTTTTGAACCCGCAATCCGTGATGAGCGCATTTATGCACGCGGTGCTAGCGATGACAAAGGGCAAACCTTTATGCATATAAAAGCATTGGAGGCCGTTCTTGCAACGACGGGGTCACTGCCATTCAACTTTAAGTTCTGTATTGAAGGGGAAGAAGAAGTCGGCAGTCCTAATTTGCCAGCATTTATTGAGGAAAATAAAGAACTGCTTGCTGCTGATGTAGTGGTTGTGTCAGACACATCGATGATTGAAGAAGACAAACCTACCATTTGCTATGGTCTGCGCGGGATGTGCGGATTCCAACTTGATGTAAAAGGCCCAAAACGCGACCTTCACTCCGGTCTTTACGGTGGAGCTGTGGCAAACCCGATTCATGCAGTCGTAGAGTTGCTAGCTTCTTTTCACGATGGTGATGGTGTGGTGACTGTTGATGGCTTTTATGACAAGGTTATCCCTTTAACTGCGGAAGAGAAAGCAGCTTTTGACGCAATTGGTTTTGATGAAGCTGTGGTCAAAGAGGAAGTCGGTGTTCAAGAGTTTTATGGAGAAAAAGGATATAGTTTTTATGAACGTACATGGGTACGTCCGACACTGGAAATAAACGGCGTATACGGTGGATTTCAAGGAGATGGAATCAAAACGGTCCTTCCTTCTGAGGCACATGCAAAAATAACATGCCGACTCGTACCAGATCAGGATCCCGATGAAATTCTGGCACTATTGCAGGAGCATGTTACGATGCATAAGCCTGCTGGCGTAGAGGTTACTGTTTCCCTTTTTGACAAAGGAGCGCCATTTGTGACACCATTCCATCACCCTGCCATTCAAGCAGCAAGTCGTGCTTTTGAAAAGATTTGGGAAGTTCCCACCACTTTTACCCGTGGTGGCGGCTCTTTGCCGATTGTTTCGACGTTGGATGATGTGTTGCAAGCACCTATTGTGTTGATGGGCTTTGGACTGCCTTCTGACAATGTGCATGCACCTAATGAAAATTTCAAACTGAAAAATTTTGATAAAGGTTTGTTGACGCTTTGTGCGTATTGGGAAGAGTTGGCGGTAGCGTTGAATGTGGAGTGATCGTTTAGTTTGTGATGTTAGCAATTGCAGTGAATTTTGGTTGTGCAACATAAATTTCTAGGGCATGTTTTGATAAATGTCCGAAGTTTTTGCGAAGTTGACCAAAGTTTTCGAAAAGTTGACCGAAGATTTCCCGAAGTTGACCAAAGTTTTTGGAAAATTGACCGAACGAAATTTTGAAATGACCGAACAGCTCTCCTTTCTTGTCCGAAGGGAGAGCTTTATTGAACGAACCTATAAAAAACGAGCAACCGAATTGTCCGAAGCACCAGCTAGAATGTCCGAACCATATTATGCCGTAACAAAAACACCTATTTCACCTAAAAAACTAGCATATTTTAGAACGAAACGTGGTCGGCATCTAACACCATACGACCATGCACCTCTGTTTACTTCCGCATCCCCCTCGCATCCACCTTCCACTTCTCTACAACATGCTCACCTTCCAAAACCACATACTCATCGAACATATTAGCCACTGTACACGCATGATTTGGAATAATGCGCACTTTATCATTCAATCGCAATCCACAACTGCTTTCAAAAACCGCCACTCCATGCTCCTCGGACAGTCTCTCAATGGTCAGTTCCGGATGGTCCACCACATAGCCGTACCCCTTAACAGAGTCCAATCCATGTGCTCCTTTATCCAGACACAACGTTTTACTGCCTGTATCCAAAACTATTCTATCTTTATACACACCCACGACGGAGGCCAAAACAGTTAACGCACATTCTGACCTGTCTGCTACTCCAAGTCCCACTTGAATGCTATCAAAAAAGACTGCATTGCCGGGCCGTACTTCTGTAATTCCATCGACTAATCCTGAAATGCGGTAAGTTGGCGTAGAGCCAACGCTTCTTACCAAGATGGGAATACCCGCCTTTTCACAGAGTTCCGCGCTTTTGACCACTGCATCTGCTTCAGCCAGAGCAATCCGTTCTAGCTCTTCTTCCCCCCTTGCACCATAAGAATGACCTGCATGGGTGAAAATCCCGCCGATTTGCAAACGAGATAATAATATAATGGCTTTTGCAAGCTCAACAGCACTCGCTCCTGGCTCCACACCACATCGGTTCAAACCGGAATTCACTTTAATCCACACCTCTAACGTGTGCCTTGTTTTTTCCAATGCTTTTTGAAGCAACTTCACCTGTTCCAAATTATCTACTGTAACTTTCAAATCAATTCCTTGGTTTAAAAGAGCAATGACCCGCTCTATTTTTGCGGTGTTAGAAATCGGATATGCGACCAAAATATCCTTGACTCCTGCGGCTGCCATTACTTCTGCCTCTTCCAGTTTTGCAGTGGTAATACCAATTGCGCCATCCTCTAACTGAAGTTTAGCAATTTCGACGGACTTATGTGTTTTAATATGCGGACGTAAATTCACATTCCTCACACGAGCAAAATCGCCCATTTTACGGATATTTTCCATTAGAATCCCCTTATTCAATAATAAGGACGGTGTATCAAGTTCCTTCCATTCCTGCTTCATTTTCTCTCCCTCCAGACCCTCTTTTCCTCACTATACCACGCCATGAGGGCCGTCCAAAATTTTGATGAATGCACATTTGTAAATCAGACAATCCCATATGCATACATTGAAAGAAGTAATCTGGGCAAAGGGTGAGATGCATGGGAATTATCAATGGCAAACAGTATTTGGACCGAATCAACTCGCTTCAGACAAATGTATGGCATAACGGAAAACAGGTCCAAGGCAATATTTCAGAACACCCGGCTTTTTCAGGTGTAATGAGAAGTCAAGCTGCTTTGTTTGATATGCAACACGATGAAAAGTATAAAGACATAATGACATTTGAATCTGATACAACTGGAAATCTGGTAGGAACCTCTTTTCTCCGGCCAACAACTAAAGAAGATTTGGAGAAAAGAAGAAAGATGGTTCAGGTTTGGGCAAAAGCAACCTTTGGAATGATGGGACGCTCCCCTGACTATAAGAACTCTACCTTGATGGCTCTGGCTTCCTCTGCGGACCTACTGGAGGAACAAGGACCGCAATTTCCAAAGAACCTGAAAAACTTTTACGAGTACGCTAGAGAAAATGATCTCTCTTTTACTCATACATTCATTTCCCCACAAGTAAACCGATCTTCTTTTCATTATGAGGATGAAGATAATATTGTCGCGGCACGGATGATTGATAAAACATCGGAAGGAATTATCATAAAAGGCGCTCGGCTATTGGCAACACAAGGCGGGATCACGGATGAGATTATCATCTCGTCTTCTGGATTGAAAATGTTTGAAGAGCCCTTCGCTTATGCGTTCAGTATTCCAAGTAACACAGAAGGTCTGAAATTTATCTGCCGCGAATCTTTTTCTTATGACTCTTCTTCATTCAATCATCCTCTTGGATCAAGGTTTGAGGAGATGGATGCCGTTGTCGTGCTCGATAATGTGTTGGTCCCGTGGGAACGGGTATTTGTATCGGAAAATATTGATGTCGCCAACAAACTGTATTCGCTTAGTAATTTTAAACCGCTTGTCACCCACCAGGTCGTGTCAAGACAGGTGATGAAAGCTGAATTTGTTTTAGGGATTGCACAACTTATAGTCAACACCATTGCGATTGGTGAGTATGGGCATGTAAAAGAAAAGATAAGCGAAATGATCATTGCAGTGGAAAATCATAAGGCCTTGCTCCTCGCTTCTGAAATTAACGCTAAACCGGATAAACACGGGACAATGGTTCCAGATGTCACGCCTTTATCTGTTGCTATCGTACAGTTTCCTAAAGTGTATCCAAGGTTCATGGAAATTCTGCAGCTGCTTGGTGCAAGCGGCCTGGTTTCCATTCCGACAGAAGCTGACCTTGAATCTCCAATTCGCGCTGACATTGATCAATACTTACAATCAGCCACGACTGATGCAAAAAGCCGCATCAAGCTGTTCCGATTAGCATGGGATGTCAGCATGAGTGCATTCGGCTCCCGTCAAACCTTGTACGAACGCTTCTTCTTTGGCTGTCCGACACGATTAGCAATGGGACTGTACCAAGAATACAATCGAAAAGAACTAGTAGATGACGTGGCGAGGGAATTAGGGTTTTTAGAATAATATAGGGAGCCGGAAAATTTACGGCTGCCCTCTTTTTTTATTTTCTGAGTATTCTATAATGAAAGTAAAAGTAGACGAAAAAGAGAAAGGTTGTTCACACATGGCCGAAATTACTATTCCTTCACAAAAGAAATCCCGTAAGAAAAGAAAAGCTTTGGTCGCCCTAGGGACCATTGCCGGTACGCTTGGCACACTAGGACTTATATTGACTTTTTTTCCAATTAACAAACAAGCATCAAAACCTTTTTTTGAAAATGGAGGAATTCCGCTAGTCATTGCCCATCAAGGCGGGGAACTCCTTGCCCCTTCCAATACGATGATCGCTTTTGAGCAGGCCGTCGAAATGGGGGTTGATGTTCTTGAAACAGATATACATATCACCAAAGACGGGCACCTTGTTGCAATCCATGACCCCACTGTTGATCGGACTACAAATGGACAAGGAACGGTAGCAGAGCTGACCTTAGAGGAAATAAAACAGTTAGATGCAGGCTATCATTTCGTTGATCTTGAAGGCAATAACAGTTTTCGCGGAAAAGGAGCTACTATTCCTACCGTGGAAGAAATGTTTCAATCCTTTCCTAACACCCGCATTGAGATTGAGATCAAAGACACCAATCCTCCCGAAAAGTATGAGGAGATTGCAAGTAAACTATGGGAGTTGACCAAACAGTATAGCAGAGAAGATACGTTGCTTGTCGCATCTTTCGACCAGGAAATTCTGGAGACATTTGATCGTTTAACAGATGGGAAGGTAGCACTTGTTGGCGGCAGACAGGAAATCACTAGATTCGTCCTTCTTCACAAGCTATTTGTCCGCAACCTCTATAAGCCTGAAGTAGATGCCTTTCAAGTGCCTTTACAAGAAAGTATATTCGATTTGACGAATCAACGGCTAATAGGCGATGCCCAAAGGAGCGGGGTGCAGATGCACTACTGGACAATTGATGATAAGGAAACAATGCGCTACTTGCTTGAACGAGGGGCAGACGGGATTCTGACCAATCGACCAGATCTACTGCTTGAGGTGAGGAAGGAAATGGGATACTAAGAATGCGGTAGCTCTGTTATGTTATAATAAAAAGTAGTAAATATGAAAACGTGAGGCTCTAGAAATGAATGGACAAAAACGGTCTGATATCGCTATCGGCCAAGCAGTTAAAATTGTACTTAAACAAGACCAACGCACAGGCAAACTAACAAGCGGGATCGTCAAAGACATCCTAACCAAATCCCCCAGCCACCCCCACGGCATCAAAGTCCGCCTCCAAGACGGACAAGTCGGCAGGGTCAAACAAATCGAAAAAGCGTAACCTCCATCTGACGGCGGTTACGCTTTTTTGCTTTAATGCTTTAACAGTGTGAGGGTCAGACCCCTCTTTATCTCTCTATCACTTTAACGCACAGCGGGTCAGACCCCTTATCTTGGACCCCTTATCTTGCCCCCTTTTCTTTATGCCCCTTCCCTCATCTCTTCTAGCACTGTTCGTTTTCTTCGTTTGCCTTCGATCCATGCAAAGAGCATGGCGAGGAGCATGAAGGTGCTGGAGATTTGGAAGAGTGCGGCCGTTTGGACGAATTGGGCAAGAAGGCCAAAGATAATCCCGCTTAATCCAATTCCCAAATCTATAGAGGAGAAGAACATACCGTTTGCCACTCCTCGGCGGTTTTCAGGTGTCATGGATAGTGTCCATGATTGCAGAGTTGGAATCAAAGATCCGAAGCCAACCCCAAACAACGCACCGGCTATTATAATAAACAAATTGGAGTGCGCAAAGGAAAGTACCCACATTCCAACAAACGATAGGAACATACACAATAGCACCAAGCCGCGAGGCCCATGATTATCAAACCATTTACCTGCTACCGGACGAGATAATGAAGCCATGATCGCATTTACCAGATAGAAAAGGAAAATCTGATCAATGCCACGTTCTTCCCCAAATATAACGATAAACGTGACTATCGAGCCGTAGCCAAACGTCGCAATTAATGTCACAAATGCGGGATACCAGCTGCTCTTTTCCACAAGCGAACCGAAATAGGAAAACTTCAAATCTTCTTTTTTCGTCTTTTCCACAGAAGGAGGTGTCTGGTAATGAACAACCCCTAACAGCACAAGCGCAATTAAACCAAGCACCGCACTTACTAAAATAAGATTTGAAAACTCTGTCACCTGATAAAGATAGATTCCTAAACTTGGGGCAATGATCATCCCAATCGTAATCGATAGTCCGTAATATCCCATTCCTTCACCAAGACGGGAACGTGGAATAACATCTACCGCTGCCGTCCCGTTTACCGTTGTGGACCAGCCCCATGCCAGACCATGGACCAAACGAAACAATAGAAATACCACCACAATCTGAGACAACGGATAGATGATTGTCACAGCAAGCAACGCAATTGCACCAATCATCACAAGCGGTTTTCGTGCCCGGTACTCCAGCATATACCCGATAAATGGTCTGCTCAAGACGGCACCAATGGAAAATAAGGCTGTGACCAATCCAATTTCAAAGCCCGTTGCTCCCAACGATTTTACATAAGGAGGGAGCGTCGGTATCAGCATCTGAAACGACATGAACACAAACAAGTTTCCTACCATCAACATGATGAACGACTTCGTCCATAACACTTCTTTTTTCTGAATCGGTACCATTCTTACACTCTCCCATTATAAAAAGACGCGCCTGCATAAGAATTGCTAATAAATAGGAAAATGAATCTCCACGTACGAAGATTCATTTTCCAATGAAGGGCTGCGTCTGCTATATATTTCGTCTATCTAAATATTATCACAGAAGACTTTTAAAAGAAATGTAAAGAACTTCCTGATTCCTGTGTGTCCAAGCTATTTTATTTCATAAATTTTTTTAACATCTTGATGCTTTTATCGGAATAAGGAGGATAGAGAAAACTTAAATTGAATTTCGTGCTTTTCTTCATCACACTTTTCTTATGGGAAAAAGTATCAAAGCTATCTTTCCCATGATAGGAACCGATGCCAGATGAACCCACTCCACCAAATGGCAAGTATGGATTGGTCAAATGCGTGACCGTATCGTTCACACACCCTCCTCCAAAAGATGTCCCTTCAATAACCTGTTCCTCTACGTCACTATTTTCAGTAAACACATACAATGCCAGGGGCTTTGGATAGTTATTAATCTGTCTCATAGCGTCGTTCAGGTCTTGGTATTCTAGAACAGGTAAAATAGGGCCAAATATCTCATCCTTCATCACCCCATCTTCCCACGAAACACCATCCATCACAGTTGGATCCATATAAAGGTCTTCCCGATCTAGTCGGCCTCCAACGACCACTTTTTCCTTATCGACTAAAGAAGCTAGCCGGTCAAATTGACGTTCATTCACAACACGTCCGTAGTCCTTGCTTTGCTGTGGGTTGTCTCCGTAGAAGTCATGTATCGTTTTTTTCAAAGCCTTTACCAGTTTCTCTCGTACATCCTTGTGGACAAGGAGATAATCAGGTGCCACACAAGTTTGGCCGGCATTCATAAATTTCCCCCAAGCAATTCGTTGCGCAGCCACCTCAATATTGGCATCTTTATGGACGATACAAGGGCTTTTTCCTCCAAGCTCCAGCGTAACCGGGACAAGTCGTTGGGCCGCAGCCTGCATTACAATTTTGCCAACCTCGACGCTTCCTGTGAAAAAGATATAATCAAATGGCGCATGTATAAGGGCGGAAGTTTCCTCTTTCTCTCCTTCCACCACACTGATATACTCTTTGTTAAAAAACTCTCCTATCATTTTTGAAAGCACACTAGATACCGTCGGCGTGAATTCTGAAGGCTTGATCACAGCGCAGTTTCCAGCTGAAATTGCCCCTATGAGAGGCTCTAATACTAACTGTACCGGGTAATTGAAGGGCCCTACAATCAATACTGTCCCATATGGCTGAGAGTATATTAAGCTTTTGGAACCTGTATGAACTAGCGGAGTTCTGACCTTTTTCACTTTTGCCCAACTTTTTAAATTCTTCATAAAAAAGCCGATACTGTCGAGGATATACCCAACTTCAGAACCATATGCTTCAAATATTGATTTCCCTAAATCCTTTTTTAAAGCATCCATAAATTCCGCTTCATATTTCTGAACCGCCTTCTTTAACGTTGCCAGCTGCTTCAACCGAAACTCAATATCCTTCGTTTCCCCTTTTTCAAAATAACTTCTATGATTGGCAAGTAATTTTTCAACCGTCTCGTTTATGTTAGTTGTTGCTGTCGTCATACAAGATTCCTCCTGTTTTCGCATATTCAAATTATGTTATTTCTATTGTCTTACAAATAGAATGAAATAGACAAGTTTTTACCTGTTATTATGTTTAAGAGTTTAAACATTTAATAATTAGTAGTCAAGTAAAATAGAAAAAGCACCCTAAACAGGTGCCTTTTCCTCAATCCTCATCCTTAATATCGATATCCTCAGGAATTGGTTCGCTTCTTACTTCCTCCATCAATTCTTTATATTTTTCCATCTGTTTCATGTGTGTAGTAAATTGTTCTTTGTTGATCATATATTCGGCGCCATCATACAATGCACGAATCTTCTTTTCTTGTATGAGGGTTTTCACATACGACTCTGAACAGGATAAATATTCGGCTGTCTCTTTAACGGATAGGTACATGCTGACACTCCTTCTTTATTAATAAGAGGATAGAGGTAACGTTATGAGGAAAGTCGTCCCACTAGACGATGTCTCATATACCTCGATACTCCCTTCATGGTTTTCAATAATACGCTGAACAATGGTCAGCCCAAGCCCAGTGCCGGTTTCTTTGGAAGTATGAAACGGGTGAAAAAGGGATTTCTTCATTTCGTCTTTGATACCTGTCCCATTATCTTTGAAAAATAGAAGATATTTTCCGTTTTCTTTCTGAGAGGAAATGGTGATGACACCTTTTCCTTTAATTGATTCTCTGCTATTTCGATAAAGGTTGTAGATAACCTGTTTCATCTGCTTCAGATCCAGCATTACTTTCGTATCGTCGAGCATCACCTTCAACTCAAGCTCATTTTCAGTTACATCACGGTAAGAAGGTATCTGGTCAATGATCGACTTGAACGTAGTTTCTTGTAGTCTCGGTGCTCCGGGTCTCGCCATGAGCAACATGTCTTCGATAATCGCGTTGATTCTGTCAAACTCTTTTATTAGTAAAGGCACCTGGTACTTTTCAAGCTCTTCTTTCGTAAAAGATTGTTTCATCAATGAGAAGAAGCCATGCAACACTGCCAATGGGTTCCGAATTTCGTGTGCCGCTCCTGCAGCAAGCTCCCCCAAGGCAGCAAGTTTTTCAGATTGATGCATCCTTTTCTCCAATTCTTCTGTTTCTGTTATATCAATAAAATAAAAAATTCTTCCGATAATGTTATTTTCCTCGTCATGCAATACGGACTGCGATACAAGCAAATGCAGGTCTTCCCCGCCTCTTGAATAGCTCACTTTGACATTTTGACAGATTCTCTTGGAAAGCATGATTTCCCAAAAAGATGCATTGAACAATGGGGGTTCATTCATCATAATGACATCTCTGATTTCTTGCGCGTCCAGGTCTAATAAGCAGGAAGCAGAAGTGTTTAAGGAAAAGTTAGATTGCTTATCATCCGCTGTAATAATCCCAACAGGCAAGGAATTGAGAATTTGTTGCCGATAAGAACGATCCTTGTTTATTTCTTCATTGAGGTAAAAGTATTCCTTGAACCCTTTCGATACCAATAAAATGATCACAGTAAAAATAATTAGCCCAAGCACAGCATCTGATTCAAACAACAATGCTAATAAGAGCGCAGAAGCCAATGAAATAGCATAATTGGAAACAGATTTCTGCAGTGTACTTTTCATCTCCTGGATTAACTGGGGATGATTCATAGAGTAAAAGAAAACGCCAATAATTAATATATTAATAAAGAAATAACTAATTAAGGTGGTCAAATAAGACAACAGGTTGGAAGCTTGTAAAAATCCGATCGCCCCGCCTGTCCATAAAAAGATATAATGTGCTCCTGTAATCATTAAAGCATACATGGCGAAGTTCACAAGATGCTTCCACCAGGCTATATCCCTCTTTAGTAATCCATATACTACCCCACTGGCAAGCAAGGTCCATAGAGAAAGATTCAAACCGAATACAAACAAAATCGCTAGAAAAATGGCAGAGTCCATACTGAGTGAATTCCCTTTTGGCGGAAGAGGAACGGTATTAATAGTTAAAAGCACAAGTGAAACTATCAGTAAAACGAACAAAGTAGGTTTCGTTGTTAAAAAGGAAAACGGAGTTTGCAGATGTACGATAAAAAAGCCGAAGCCCAATAGGATTACGACAAGTAAGTTTATCATCAATTTATGTCTTTGATAGTAAGTTTCCACCGATATCACTCTCGAATCTCTGAGTTGTCTAGTCTGTTAATCAGTTTTCATTGTATTCCATATCAATGGTCAAAGCAATATATGGCGAATATTTACACTATTCTTTCTCTCATTAACTCCAATCGACATGCAACCTGTTTATTTTACAAAAAGTTTAAATTTTTCAGAAGAATCTGTTGTTTTCCTGCTTAAACGTGTTAAAATGTTTGAAATTGTAATTTTTACACAACAGGAGGAGAGCAACATGATCACTTTTTTTGGCGCACTGATATTTCTAGTTCTAGGTTATGTTTTTTATTCTAAATTCGTAGAACGTGTTTTCGTTATCAATGATCAGACCCCTACTCCTGCCTATACGAAAAGGGACGATTTTGACTTTGTTCCTATGCCTTGGTGGAAGGGGAATTTAATTCAGCTCTTAAATATCGCTGGATTGGGTCCTATCTACGGCGCCATTCTTGGGGCATTATATGGTCCGGTGGCTTTCATTTGGATTGTGGTAGGAAGCATCTTTGCCGGTGCAGTTCATGATTACTTTTCCGGCATGTTATCCCTGCGCCATAACGGGGCACAATATCCGACCATTGTTGGAAAGTATCTTGGTAATATAGTGAAGTCATGTATTTATGTAGTTTCCCTTGTATTAATGGTACTTGTGGCGGCGGCTTTTACTGCAGGGCCCGCCCAACTAATCGCTCAGTTAACACCACTTAGCTTCATGATGGCCCTGCTATTAATCTTCGGGTATTTTTTATTGGCTACTCTATTACCGGTCAATCGAGTAATCGGTAAAATATATCCATTACTTGGTGCCATTTTGCTTTTCATGGCAGTTGCCATTGCCGTTGCACTCTTGTTCACAGATAAACAAATTCCAAACCTGACATTTGCAAACTTACATCCTCAGGAGTTGCCAATCTGGCCGCTATTGATGGTCACCATCTCTTGTGGAGCCATTTCCGGTTTTCACTGTACCCAAAGTCCCATCGTTGCTTGCACAATGAAGAAGGAATCACATGGTCGTAAAATTTTTTACGGTGCGATGATAACAGAGGGTATGATTGCCCTAGTATGGGCAGCAGCAGGGATGACATTCTTCAATGGAACAGGTGGCCTGCAAGAAGCACTTGCGCTTGGCGGCCCATCTTATGTGGTAAATGAAATTTCGATTTCTTTACTAGGTACACTCGGTGGTATCCTTGCCATCCTTGGCGTTATCATCCTTCCTATTACAACAGGTGATACCGCACTACGCTCCTCCAGAATGATTTTAACAGAAGTATTTGCCAAGTTTTTCAATATGGAAGGAAAGGTAAAAGTTTTACTAGTAACCTTGTTGCTTGCTGCACCTGCCCTTTACCTTGCAACGATTGACTATACATTCCTTTGGAGATATGTTGGATGGACAAACCAGCTTGTTGCCACTGTGATGCTATGGACAGCGGCTATGTATCTTTTAAAAGAAAATAAATTTCACTGGATTGCAAGCGTTCCTGCACTATTCATGTCAGGAGTGGTCTGCACATATATTTTCTACGCACCAGAAGGATTTGGAATGGACTATAACACTTCGTTACTAATAGGTTCTGCTTTGACCTTCGTGATACTTGGATGGTTTATACGTCAAATATGGAAACATCGTAACATTAAGTCTAGCAGTGTAGAAAAGCGTGTAGCATAATACTAGAACAGGCAGCCTCTCTGGGCTGCCTGTTTTTTTCCTCTATTCTACTCCAACCGAGCTCTTCTCCCAGTTTACGATTAAATCGAAGAATCGAAGTTTTTTATTTTCACGATCAAACCATAAATCTGACTCTTTCCAAGTCATTTGAAGGAACAGTTCTGCCTTTGCTAGTTCACGGGCATCACCAGAATTAGCGCCTTCCAAAGCTACCACACTTTCAAAAATCTTCACCATCAGGCTAGCAATCTTTTTCGAATAGACGGTTTGAATCTCCGGCGCACAACTGCTCGTAAAATTGCATAGCTCCTGCAGTTTTACAAGTGCCTCCTCGACCTGTTCCTTCATTGTATTGTCGATTTGAATTGACCCCAGTCTCTCTCTCATAGACTCTATGAAAACACGTTCTACTTTAAAGCGCCCCATCAACCTGAGCACTTCCATTCCAAGAATATTCGCGGTTCCTTCCCATACAGTTAACACCTGAGCATCCCGAAGCAACCTCGGGGTAACAAAATCCTCAATAAAACCATTCCCCCCATGCATTTCAATGGCTTCATGGGAAAAGTGGACGGCCTGTTCCGCAGTTTCTTTTTTCAACAAGGCAATCAGGAGTCGATTCAACGCAATCTCTTCTTCGGATACTTTTGCCCCAGCATGCCGCATAACTCGATCAAAAAGAGCCACAAGCTCAAAACAAGCACTCGTCTCCACCTCTTGCTTCACTGCCATATCGACCAAAGATTCCCGGATCATAGGAAAATTGATCAACTGATCACCAAATGTGACACGGCTCCTTGCATAATTGTGCGCTTCTGTGTAAGCTCTCTGCATGATTCCAAGAGATGCAATCGCATTACAGACACGCGACAAATTCAATGCTTCCATCATATAATGGATGCCCTTGCTTGCTTCTCCAACTAGATACCCTTCGGCACCGTTGAAGAGAACTTCTGCAGAAGGAACTGCTCTGACACCGAGCTTATCCTTCAAACGACGAATTTCAATTCCGTTCAACTTGCCGCTTCCATCTTCCTTTTTCCAAGGAACCGCAAATAGACTGAGACCCTTCGTCCCTTTAGGTGCCCCCGGTATTCTAGCCAACACCATCGCTACACCACACTGTCCGGCATTGGATGCAAAATACTTTTCACCAGTCAAAAGATAGGTTTCCTTATTTAAGTTTGGCACCGCCTGCGTCTCATTTGCACCGACATCAGATCCCCCTTGCCTTTCCGTCAAGAATGTCGCACCTTCAAAAAGTTCCACTTCGCCAGTCGAAATGACATACGGCAGGAATTTATTCTTTACGTGTTCATCGGCATAATGCTCAAGTAGGTAGGCAGTAGCCATGGTCAACGTAACCGGACAGTAGAATCCGGGTTCTGTCTGGGAAAGCAGGTAGCCCTGAGCGTATGAGTATAGGTAGTTTCCTTTTTGGCCGAACTCTGGGATTTCCTTATGCACATATCCAACAATCCCTCTATTGTAAGTTTCCTGTACCGTTTTTTTATACCCTTCATTTACCCACACCTCTGAAACGTCATCGCCCATTCTATTGTATTTTATGAGCCTCGGTTGCCCTTCCCTATCTGTATGGACCGCACGTTCCTCTATCTCATTCGCACAGCTCTCCCCAAACTCTGTCAGCTCTTTCTCTGCCCATTTGTAAAATGCCGGCTCCAAGTGCTTTTTGAGAACTTGTTGCAAATGCTTATCCTCTGTAAAGAAATTACGTGTCATAGTCATGCGTTTCTCCTCCTAACCTTTTTTGAAAATCTGTAAGCAGTTCATTCATTTCATCCTTCAATTCGTTGAGCTCTCGTATCCTTTCGTCGATTTCTGCTACTTTCTTTGTCCCATATTCGATGGTTTTTTGAAGTTGCTTTGTACCAGTTCGGTCTTTATCAAACAATGTAACCATCTCTTTAATCTCATCAAGCTGAAAACCATACCGCTTGCCTCTTGTAATCAGCTTTAAGCGGGCATACTCCCTTTTAGAAAAAACTCGCTGGTTCCCTTCAGATCGGGAAGGATCCAGTAGCCCCAACTCCTCATAATAGCGGACCGTTCTCGTGGAAATGTGAAATTCTTTGGCTAGTTGCGAAATTGTGTACATGATGATAACTTTCCTTTACTGAAAATTTAGATATTTATAGTTTACCATTGACGTTAACGTAAAGTTCAATGGGGAACGAGAAAATTTTTGTTATTATTAAGACCTGTGAACAGGCTTGTTACGTTGGTGAGGTCATTATCGCCTTTATAAGGACCTCTCATCCTGCATTCCCCCGCTGCTCAGGTCTTTATCACCTTTATAAAAACAAAAAAGACCTACCTCTAAAAAAAGGTAAGTCCATTCAAACTTAATCCGTCTCTCGTCTATTTTTTCCCCGCACACGTACAAACCTGTATGCAAGATAAGCGAAATATAACGGAATGGCAATATAAATTAGGTAAGGGTATTGTGCGTAAGTTCCTTTATAAACGATAAATAAAGACGCTCCTAAGAACAATGTAACAATCGTTCCATACTTCGGTAACGGGACATCCTTAAAACTCGGAATCTTTATTTTACTGACCATCAGAAAACAGAAGGCTGTGAAAATAACCGTTGTCACAATTTGCGGGATTAAGTTTCCAAACAAGGTTAATAGTGCCAGGATACCTCCAGCTGCTGTGATAGGAACTCCCGTGAAGTATTTTCCGGAAGATTTACTTGTACTTATATTAAAACGAGCCAGTCTGTAGGCACCGAACAGTGGAAATAAACCTGCGATGGCCATGCCTAGCATGCCAAACTGATAAAAGTAAGTGTAATACACTAAAAAGGAAGGTGCCACACCAAATGTAACGACGTCCGCCAAGGAATCGAGTTCTTTTCCCAGTTCTCCATCCGCATTTAACATCCTCGCCAGGCGACCATCCATACTATCAAGCATCATTCCAATAAGGATCAAGATAGCAGCGTTACTATATTCTCCACTTGCGGCAAAGCCAATCGATAAGAAACCGCAAAATAAATTCCCCAGTGTAAACATGTTAGGGATGCTTTTTATAAGACGCGTCCGCATTCGCATAAATAATCATCACTCCGTAATTGATAAGTCAAAATCATATGTAAAGGGCAATACCCCCATAGAAAATAAAAAAACCTAAACAAAGGAACATGCTTAGGCTCACCTTTTTTTAATTATACCATTCCAAATGTGGACGAGTAAAAATTATTTTATGTAAGTATTCGCTTGTTGCTGGGTGTTTCACATCTAGGGTCAACAAAATATCAACCGCACCTTCTAAACATTCGTTTTTATCCAAACTGCTTAATATAAAAAAGTCCATAGCATCACTTTTTATTTGAACTCCAAAGCAATATATGTTTTAATAAATCGTAACGATTACTATTTTCAACAAAAGGAGAGAAATTTATTATGGCGAAGAAATCTAAAGTAGCAAAAGAAAGAAAGCGTCAGCAGCTAGTTGAGCAATATGCAGAGATCCGCAGAGAACTAAAAGCAAAAGGGGATATGGAAGGGCTTCGCAAATTGCCGCGTGATTCTTCTCCTACCCGTTTGAAGAACCGTTGTGAGGTAACTGGCAGACCGAGAGGCTATATCCGCAAATTTAAAATGTCACGTATTGCATTCCGAGAGTTTGCTCACAGAGGACAGGTTCCTGGTGTGAAGAAAGCAAGCTGGTAAAATAGCATCTTTCTATGCGTATTATGCATATACTATAAGAAACTTTTAACAGGTAATGAGGTGCTTTAGATGAAGGAAAGCTTATATAGATACCTTATAAAATGCAGTGTGGCGGAGCTTCCTCCTGAAAAGCAGCTCTTCTACCATTTTATTCAAGACGTGGAATATGCTTATGAAGTACAAGCAGAAACCCCTGAGCAATACTATGATTTGCTTGTGAAACACCATCCATATATAGAGGCTGCAAATCATTTTGATATGCCTGTTGAAACAGCCCGAAACCTCATGATTGAGATTGAGCAGGAGATAAGAAATGCCGTAGACAACAGAATGCAACAGGTATTCTGGGTTGATTACACCAAACAAGTTTCTGCGATCAAACCCTCAAATAAGCAATACTTTTTTATTGGAATGTAACGAAAGCTTTCTCGCAATCTCGCTGTGAGAGAGCTTTTTTCAATTGTTTAAACTAACCAGTTGCAATCCTTCTCAGAAAGTGGCACCCTTAATAGGTCAGGAAATTTTTCGGAAACGTGTAGGTGATAACCATGATCGAAGTAAAAAGCTCTCCAGTCAGTGATGGAGAATTCAATAGAGGTGTATTTGCAACTGAGGATATAAAAGAAGGAACACTGTTCCATTCTGCACCGGTAATATCCTACCCAAACGAACAGCACGAACATATTGAAAAGACGTTATTAGCAGACTATGCCTTTGAATATGGTATTAATCATTCTGCCATCTTGCTCGGCTATGGAATGCTTTTCAACCATTCATATGAACCAAATGCAAGGTATGAAATTAACTTTGATGAACATGTCTTTGACTTTTTTGCTTATAAAGACATAAAAGCCGGCGAAGAAATCCTCATTAACTATAACGGAGATGTGGATGAGATGGACCCGCTTTGGTTTAATATGGATGAAAACGAGAAAGAAGAATAGGAAAATGGTGTCCCAACAATTAGGGACACCATTTTTATTTGTTTAATTCGTAATTCATAGTCTCACTACAACTCTATTCTACAACCTTCTTCATTAGAACGACGAGCTGCATCATTTATCGAGGTAAGCAAGTATGCGTCTTGATGGCTGATGTCGGGCTTTTTACCTGATAAGATTTCCGTGACCCATTGCATCATTGCAGATGGTGCGTTCTCAGGAAGTTCATCTTCAGATGGTGTATGCCAGCCTTCTTCAAGCTTTATACTTTTAATCCTGATGGAATCGTCTTCTATCATTAAGGTTCCCTCTGTTCCATAAACCTCCAATTGGAATGGACTACCGGAAGAGACAAACCCTGTCTCTAAAATCCCAATGGCACCAGATTCATACTCTACAATGGCGACAGCATTATCATCTACCTCATAATCAAACGTTTGTTTAAACCTTGCTGTTACTGCTTTTGCTTGTCCGCCTAGTCGGTTTGTCAAATAAATGGGATGGGCGCCAAGATCGATGAAGGCACCGCCACCGCAGAGTTCCTTATCGTAAAAGTGCTGCGGCAACCAACCATTAGGATGCTGCTTGGTCGGAACGGAACCATTATGGGCAACTCGGCAACGAATGGTAGTAAGTTTTCCCAGTAATCCCTCGTCTACTACCTTTTGGGCGTAAAGATAATAGTTTGCTGTTAATCTAGGAAGTGAAATCATCAGTTTGACTCCGTGTTCCTCTATCTTTTTCAAGATGGACCTCGCTTCAGCTTCCGTTTCTGCCAGCACTTTCTCGGTAAAAACATGCTTGCCATTCTGTGCGGCTTTTGTGATGATTTCTGTATGCATGTTTGTTGGAGAGGCAACAATGACTGCATCTATCTCTGGGTTTGTGAATATGTTCTCTAGTTCTTCTTCGAAGGCAAGGTTCAGCTCCTCTGCCCATGCTTGTCCTCTTTCTTTTTCCTCATCCCAGACGTGTGTCAGGGTAATGTGTTCGTTCTGAATTGCTTCCTCTGCATATTCTTGTGCATGCACATGCCATTTACTAAGTAGAGCAGTTCTGATCATAAGTGATGTCTCCTTTTTTATTCCTGTTATTATGTAAATTTAAAAAGACAGAGTCGCCCCTGCCTTATATACAAACTCTTATAGCTTTACTTTTATTTGAATATCTTCTCCGATTTTTTCATTGTTCTCATCCACAGGTGCTTTCATATTAATCTGCACCCACTCTACATCTTCTGCTTTTGTTTCTTCTAATAGGAAGAATATAGCACCTTGCTTCTTTTCGCCGCCAGCGAATTTTTCATTCAATTCTGCAGTATCCTCACTCTTGGTTGTCAGCCTGGAATCAGGTGCAGCAACCTCTTCCCCTGTATTTGTCACGATGCTAGCTTGATAAGCTTCAAAATTAAGAGAATCGGACGTTTTGTTTTCAACTTCCAAATCGAATTGAATATATTCAATTTCTTCTTGCCCCATATATTCTTTGAATCCTCCAGCAAGCTTGCCACTCATGACAGATACTTTGTCCACATTAATGTTGAAAGAGTCTGTTTCGATTGGTTTTAGACGGTTGTTTCTCGCGTGGTACGTAAAGCTTCCACCTTCTGTTTCAGCAGTTTCACCAACTGGAATTAAGCTCTCTTCATTTTCTCTTTCCTCAGTTTCTTCTGCAAACCCTTCTTCATTTGCTTTCTTATCATCTGATGTGCATGCCGCAAGCACCACAACAAGTAGCCCTATTAAAAATAAGGATATAACTCTCTTCATACTATGTTTCCCCCTTGTGTGACTGAATCTCTTTTTTGTGTATATGGATGATTATACTGTATGTTTTCGCAGAATTGCTAGTATTCCGACAATATTCTTCACAAATTACACTTCCATTTTCAGGAACACATATAAAAGAGGGCCTATCATAGCGATAAGCCCTCTCCTAACTATCAACCTTCCAACAATAGGTCTTCTGGATCTTCTAGCAATTGTTTCACGCGTACTAAGAACTGTACAGCATCTTTTCCATCGACAATACGGTGATCGTAAGAAAGAGCGATATACATCATCGGTCTTACTTCCACTGTATCTTGATCATCCACAACAACAGGACGGCGTTGGATGGTGTGCATTCCAAGAATACCAACCTGTGGTGTGTTTAGGATTGGAGTGGAATAAAGAGAACCGAAGATTCCACCGTTTGTAATGGTGAACGTACCGCCTTGAAGATCTTTTAATCCTAAGGAGTTGTCACGAGCCTTTTTACCAAGGTCACCGATTTCTTTTTCGATACCTGCAAAGCTTAGTTTGTCAGCGTCACGTACAACTGGTACTACTAGACCTTCTTCTGTTGATACAGCAACTCCGATGTCATAGAATTTCTTCAATAGGATTTCGTCGCCTTGAATTTCCGCATTTAATAATGGGAAAGATTTTAGCGCGCCGATAACCGCTTTTGTGAAGAAAGACATGAAGCCGAGTTTGACGCCATTCTTTTTGAAGAAAGCATCTTTACGACGGTTACGAACGTCCATTACTGCCGTCATATCAACCTCATTGAAAGTAGTCAGCATTGCTGCTGTGTGTTGTGCTTCTACTAGACGCTTAGCGATTGTTTGACGTCTTCTGCTCATTTTGATGCGTTCTACGCGTGCGTCGTCCTGAACCGGGGCTGCCGCAGCTGGTTTAGAAGGTGCAGCTGCCGGTTTGGCTGGAGCTTCAGCCTTTGGTGCATTTTTAGCCTGATTATGTGCTTCCACATCTTCTACACGAACGCGTCCCATTGGATCACGATAGGAAACTTCATCAAGATCGATGCCAAGTTCTCTTGCTTTTTTGCGTGCTGCTGGAGAAGCTACTGTTCTTGATTTGGCTGCTTTCTTTTCTTCCGCAACTGGAGCTGGTGCCGCCTCCTTAGCAGGCTCAGCTTTAGGAGCCTCTTCTGCTTTCGGAGCTTCTTCCTTTGGTGCCGCTTCCGTAGCAGCGCTTGCGCCTTCTTCTCCAAGCTTGGCAATGACTTGACCTACCACAACATTGTCGCCAGGTTCTGCTAAAAGCTCTTGGATTACCCCGCTGAAGTCACTTTTTATTTCTACGTTTACCTTATCTGTTTCAAGCTCAGCAATTGTTTCTCCCTTTTCAATTGCGTCACCTGTTTTTACTGTCCATTCTGCTATTGTACCTTCTGTGATTGATTCTGCTAGTTCTGGCACTTTAATTTCGATCATTTGTTTTCCCCTCCAAGCCCTTTGTGTACGTTCACTGTATCTTCAACAATCCATGCTTGTTCTTGTTTATGAATGTGTGGCTCACCTGTTGCCGGACTGGAGCGCTTTGGACGCCCAATGTAATCCACAGAGATGCCGATATTTGCAATTTCATGAAGGTTTGCTTTCACGACCGGCCATGCACCCATGTTCTTCGGCTCTTCCTGAACCCATACGATCTCTTCTAAGTTAGGGAATTGTGCAGCAAGCTCTTCTACTTCCTTATGAGGGAATGGGTAAAGTTGCTCGACGCGTGCGATATGAAGGGCTTCGACTTCTTCGCTGCCCATTTCATCTACTTTAGATGCGAGGTCAATCGCCACTTTTCCTGTACATAATGCAAGTCGTTTTACTTTATCTTTGTTTTGACCTGTACGCTTTTCTTCCACCAACAGCTTGAAGCTTCCTTCAGTCAATTCTGATACATCTGATACCGTCATTGCGTTACGCAATAAGCTCTTCGGTGTCATGACGATAAGTGGTCTTGCATCTTCTTTCGTCGTCAGTTTTGCCTGTCTTCTTAAAAGATGGAAGTACTGTGCAGCACTTGTCACATTCGCCACAATCCAGTTGTTCTCTGCAGCAGAGTTCAAGAAACGCTCCACGCGTCCACTAGAATGCTCCGGTCCTTGTCCTTCGTAACCGTGTGGCAGAAGCATAACTAGACTGGATTTCTGGCCCCACTTCGCTCTTCCGGATGCGATGAACTGGTCAATGATGACTTGAGCTACGTTAACGAAATCACCGAATTGCGCCTCCCAAATGACAAGGGACTCAGGCGATTGTACGCTATATCCATAATCAAAACCAAGAACTGCCGTCTCAGATAACGGACTGTTGTAAAGGGATAGAGAAGCTTTGGCTTCCGGTAGTTCATGCAATGGAATGAAGCGCTCTCCTGTTTGGTTATCGTGTAAGACAAGGTGACGGTGTGAGAACGTTCCGCGCTCACTATCTTGTCCCGTTAAACGGATTGGCGTGCCGTCCGCAAGAATGGATGCAAAAGCAAGTGTTTCCCCTAAGGACCAGTCCACTTTGTTGTCCTTAGCAAGTAGACTTTCACGCTTTTTCAATATACGACCAAGCTTTGGATAAACAGTAAAAGTTTCCGGGAACTTCACCAGGTTGCTGTTGATGGATTTCAACAAGTCTTCCGGCACAGCCGTTTCTAGCTCAGGAACTTGATCACTGATTGGCTTTGGAACCTGCTTAATTTTCACATTGCCTTCGTCTTCTTTACGAAGTTCATCGAAAATTCCTTGCAACTTCTGCATGAATTCTGTCTTCTTTGCTGTAACGTCCTCTTCAGTAAGGATCCCTCTGTTCACAAGCTCTTTTCCGTACATCTCAGCAATTACCGGGTGGTTATTAATTTTTTCATATAAAAGTGGTTGCGTCACATTGGCGTCATCCATTTCGTTGTGTCCGAAACGACGGTATCCAATAAGATCAATCACGATATCTTTTTTGAACTTCTTACGGTATTCATAAGCAAACACCATCACTGCCAGACAGCTTTCCGGATCGTCTGCATTCACATGGATGACCGGGATCTCATACCCCTTTGCAAGATCACTTGCATATTTTGTGGATCGGGAATCGCCGTAGTTTGTCGTGAATCCTAACAGATTGTTTGCAATGATATGGATTGTTCCACCTGTTGCGTATCCCTTTAGCTTTGTCAGGTTTAACGTTTCTGCAACGACACCCTCACCAGGGAACGCTGCATCTCCGTGTACAAGAACACTGAAGGAGGATTGCTTGTTCTGTTTTGGATATCCTTTTTCCGAACGGTCTTCCTGGGAAGCACGTGCCACCCCTTGAACGACAGGATTGACAAATTCCAAGTGACTTGGGTTGTGAGCAAGATTGATGCGCACTACTTGTTCCTTTTCACCTGTTACTTGACGGTCTGCACCCATATGATACTTTACATCACCAGACCAACCAAAGTTGATTCCGCGGGAACCTTCAGAAGGAACCAGCTCCTTGTTTGGTGAGTGGTGGAATTCAGAAAAAATCAGCTCGTACGGCTTGCCAAGGACATGCGCAAGTACATTTAGACGGCCACGGTGCGCCATCCCGATACTGATATTTTTCGTTCCATCCTCACAGCCGGACTGAATCAGTTTGTCAAACATCGGTACAAGCATGTCCAACCCTTCGATGGAAAAACGCTTCTGGCCAACGAAAGTTTTATGTAAAAACTTTTCGAAGCCATCAACCGATATCAACCTTTCAAGAAGTTCCACACGTTGTTCTTTAGTGAACGGTCGCTCAATTCTCGTATTCTCAATATATGAGTTCAGCCATGTTTGCTCTTCCTCATCATGAATATGGCCGAATTCGTACGCAATCGTCCCTGTATAAATGCGCTTTAGGTGCTCATATGCCTCCCACGCATTAGAAATTGCCTCTGGTGCAGCTTCCCATACAAGATCAATTGGAATTTGGACAAGGTCCTGTTTGCTTAATCCGTATGTCTCCACGTCAAGGAATCCTACATCATCTTGCGGCTCCTTGTGTAATGGATTAATGTTTGCAGCAAGGTGCCCAAGCTCACGAATATTACGCAAAAGCTTGTTCGCAGAGATTACTTTTTTGATTGCCATTTGAGGTACAGCTTGAGGGTTACTTGCCTCGCTAGCTGTCTTTTCATTTGAACTGGAAATGGAATCCATTCCAGGCGGTTGTCCCAATTCTTCAAAAAGCGCACGAATAGATCCGTCTACTGATTCCGGATCTTGTTGGTACTTTTCATACATGTCATACACATAACCCATATTTGGTCCATAAAAGCGCTCCCAAATTTGTTCAACTTCGACCTTACTCATTATTATATGCCCCCATCTTAGGCTGTGACGTTTTTAAAATGCCTCTGAAATAGTTACTATATAAAGGTTCAGGTACTAAATTAGATCATCTATAAATCTTATACCCTTGCCTATTACTTACACACCTAAATTATACAGAAAAAACTTTCTATTTACCATAAAAACGTTTTCATATTTTGGACAAATTTTCTTTTATATTGGAAATAAAGGTTTTTTCAGAATATTATAAATAAACAGAGATGTCTTTGGAGTTCGCATGAATATGAAAATATTATAGTGGGTGAGTGTGGATTCCAAGCCCAGTAACGCTATAGGTGGTGTTGGTAGAGGTCTACATACGCAAAAGGCCTGCCCAAAACCAAGGCAGGCCTCTACTATTAACTTACTTTTTTAACTTCTTTATCTCTACTTTTTTCAAGCTTCCACTCTTTGTTTAGCTCCTTTAACAACCCATAGCACATAACTAAAACGATAAATGTTAAAGGCAGGGCACTAACGATAATTGCGGTCTGTAAACCAGCTAGCCCTCCTGAGGCCATCAGTACTAAGGTTGATGCAACTAGAATAATTCCCCATACAACTTTGATCTTATTTGGAGGGTTCAGTTTACCGCCGGTTGTCTGCATTCCCAAGACAAAGGTTGCGGAATCAGCAGATGTAACGAAGAATGTCGTAATTAACGCTACTGTTAATACGGATAAGAGTGCTCCAAAAGGCAGCTGTTCAAAAACATAGAATAATGCCGTTTCTAGACTTTGATCAGAGACATTCAGACCTTGAACAAATTCTAAATGTATCCCAGTTCCGCCAAAAACAGTAAACCAAAGAGCACAAACTAGACTTGGCACTAGGAGAACAGCGATTGTAAACTCCCTAATGGTTCTTCCCTTTGATACACGTGCAATGAACATACCAACAAATGGTGTCCAAGATATCCACCAAGCCCAGTAAAATACGGTCCAGCCTTGGGTCCACGCAGCTTCAGTGGCATCAAAAGGTGACAGACGCAATCCCATCAATGCTACATTTTGAACGTAGCTTCCTAAGGTAGTAGTGAACATATTTAATAAGAAAAGAGTTGGTCCAAGAATCAGCATGGCTAAAAACAACACAACCGCAAGTGACATATTAATATTGCTCAAGTACTTGATTCCCTTTGAAATACCTGTAGTTGCTGAAACGATGAAAAGTACAGTGATAACAGCCATAATGATGAACTGTACCATAAAGTTATTCGGAATGCCGACTAAATACTCCAGCCCGGCATTTATCTGTTGCGAACCTAGTCCAAGTGATGCTGCTACACCGAACAATGTAGCAAATACTGCAACAACATCAATAGTTTTCCCAATAGGTCCTTTCACCTTTTCACCAAGTACAGGGCGAAGTGTTGCACTCATTAATCCAGGTGCATTATTTTTGAATTTTTGATAAGCAAGCGCCATCGCTACAATTGCGTATATGGCCCAAGCATGAAGCCCCCAATGCAACCACGTATATCTCATCCCTAAGATTGCAGACTGTTCCGTGCTTCCTTCACCAAGTGGCGGTGCAGCAAAGTGAGAAATCGGCTCTGATACGCCATAGAAGAGCAACCCTATTCCCATTCCGGCAGAAAAAAGCATCGCAAACCATGTCGGGCGATTATATTCAGGCTTATCATCTTTTTTTCCGAGTTTTATTTTTCCATATTTACTGAAGATCATGAATGCGGCAAATAAGAGGAAGAACGTGGCAACTAATTGATAAAACCACCCAAACGTTTCCAAAACAAAAGCTTGCGCAATTCCCATCGCATTTCCAAGCTGATCTGGAATCAAAACACCTATTAATACAAACAATGCGGCAATCCCCACCGAAATTTTAAAAACTGACCTGTCCATAAGCATCAACATCCCTTTTATTATTATTTTATTCTATTCCCTACAATGCCTACTAATTAAACCATAATACTAGTAGATTGGAAAAAGCGAGGAGGAATGATATTCCAGTATATTCGGCAATATATACCTCCATGGCGCATTCAGCTTTCAAAAAGGAAGAATTGCGACCGGATAATGAAAGATGCTTCTGATTCCGGACTTTACTATTGAAAAGACAATCCCCCGGTTTTATATTTCACACTCGTTTCTCCAAATCTTTCGCCGTTTTGCTAGTTTCCACATCTTTCTCATTTTTGAGTGTGCCAAACAGAACATCCACAAAAGGCGTAGACACCCCATACCAAAAATTTTCATTTTTAAAGTGATGAAGAATATGAGTCTTTTTCACCCATTTCCCAAATTTCGTACGTGGTTTGATGGGACGGTGCGCAACATAGTGCTTCCACTCATAAAGAAAAAGCATCATCATCAATCCACTTGCAAATGCGACGGTCAACCCCCAGTTGCCAGCAATTAAATAGAAAATTAAAGCGAGTACCGATAGATTCGGCAAGCTATACCAAAGCGGTAAAAATAATAAATGCAAATCATTCGGATCAGTATGGTGGTCATAGTGAAGTCGTTTTAACATTTTTAGTAAAATTGGATGCTTCGGCGGCTTTAGATGAAATACAAACCGGTGCGTAAGATACTCACTGAACATGAAGGTCAGCATTCCAAACGCAAACACCGCTAACGCCACCCACGTCATTCCACTCCAAACCTGCCAACCTATACTCACCACGATCAGTACCATTAGAATGGTAATGTCCGGAAACAAAAAGAACTCCCTGTAGTATCCCTTCATCTCTCTTCCCCCTAGTCTAATATTATTTTACAGCGGTTTGTTCCTCCCACATCTTGATGCTTTGTTCCATCATGTTATGCACAAGCTGTTCCGCTTTGTCACCGTCTTTATCTAATGCAGCTTTCATCAGCTTCATGTAATAGTTTTTTGAAGCTTCCCGATAGGATGCGTCATGGAAGTAGTAAGTTGCAAGATTAAGATAAAGATGCCCGAAGCTATTAAGGATCAATAGATAGATAGGATTCGGCGCAGCAGCAGCAAGCCCTCTTTGGAGATCCCAATCGTACTCAGCAAAAGAGCCTGGGGTGTCAGCGACGTTTTCGCTCTCTTTTAATAATGAAATGACTTCCATAGGCTTATGTAAGACCGCTCCCTTTACATAGGAAGGAGAAAGGTTTTTTCTTAGTTCGAGGAGGTGGATGATAAATTCGTTCGGAATACTGTCCTCTTCATTCAGGATGTGGGCGATTGTCATGAGGTTTCCCTCTTTCCAATAATCATTCACTGTAGCACGTTGGTTATGGCGAATCGTGAGCCATCCATCGCGTTCAAGCCGTTGCAGTACTTCACGAATGACTGGCCTCCCCACTTCCAATGTGGTGGCAAGTTCTCGTTCCGATGGTATTTGTGTGCCTGGCACAAATTCCCCTTGTAGGATTTTTTGGATAAATAACTTTTCGACCTTATCACTTACTCGCATATTGATGACGGCCCCTCCTTTTATACAAGGTAAAATAAAACTGGTAATACCAAATTTACACGTGGTATTACCAGTTTATCTTCAACTCTAATAAATTTCAATAATTTTCTGTTAATTAAGCATACCACTTGTGCCACATTTTCTTGTTGTTGCCTCTTACAAAGGTATCAATTCTTCCCATGCCCCATGAAACAGCTGCTGGATGGGATTGCACACCACCACGAGGTGCACCAAGGTTGCCCCACTCGCTCCAACGTTGGCCATTCCAATATTTCTGCCACATGCGGTTATCATCGCCTTTTACAAAAACGTCAATCCGATTTGGTGACCATGAAGCTGCAGCTGGTGCTCCTTCAAATCCGCCTCGTGGGGTGCCGAGATTCTCCCATTGACTCCAGCTACTGCCGTCCCACCATTTATGCCACATGCGCTCATTCATTCCTCTGACAAAGCAATCGATGCGGTTTGGCCCCCATGACACAGCACCTGGTGATCCCGTTAATCCGCCTCGTGGTGCACCGAGATTTTCCCACTGACTCCAGCTAGTTCCGTCCCACCACTTGTGCCACATGTTATTGTCCATTCCTTGTACAAAGCAGTCTAAACGGTTGACAGACCAAGAAGCTACAGATGGTGTCCCTTTAAAGCCTCCACGCGGGGAACCAAGATCCTCCCACTGGCTCCAACGCTGTCCATCCCACCATTTGTGCCACATCCCTTCATTGGCACCGCGGGCAAACGTATCAATCCGGTTCTGCCCCCAAGACACTGCTGCCGGAGAACTTCTCAAGCCGCCTCGAGGAGCGCCAAGGTCATTCCAGCGACTCCATCGCCTTCCGTTCCAGAACTTTTGCCATAAACGATTGTCTTCCCCGCGCACAAACGTGTCAAGACGATTGGCAGCCCAAGATGAAACTGCAGGTGCCCCTTTCATCCCAAGTAAAGGCGATCCAAGATCTTCCCACTCTCGCCAGCTGGCCCGCATCTCACTTTCATCATCTCTATAGTACGGATATGGACGTGGGCGAGGGTAGTAATATGGGTAATAATATGGCGCCGGATAATATGGATAATAATAAGGATAAGGATAATATGGCCTTGGACGAGGATAGAAAAAAATCAGCCGCTCATCCGTTGGCGTTTGCCTATACGCATAAGGATTTTGACCGGGATTCTGATGTGAAAACATATAAAAAACCTCCCCTAACTAGACTTCTGCCTAATAACTTATGCAGGAAGAGTGTGGGGAGGTGCATGGTTAAAATGATTTAATAGGTGGTTATGTTATAAGATCTGCTGAGCAATCAACCTGTCTAGCTTACGGATGTCCACTTTTTTGTTAATATTTAGCTTGAAAGTACCTGCCTTTGTCCAAAGCTCAAGCTCCGCGTTGGTATCAAATGTACCTCCGTTTTCGGAAGAGTACATCACAATAGATTTAAAAGGAATCGTATACATCTCCACTTTTTTGCCAGTCAGACCTTGACGATCTGCTATAATAATTCGTTTATTGGTGACAACTGCTATATCCCGAATTGTTTTATACGCAATTTCTGCCCTTTCCCCATCTATCAAAATATCTTCAATGTCTCGGGTTACAGCTGTTTCTGACATGAAGGTCCAAGTCATAAGTGTGTTCACTGCCATGCTTTCGTCCTCCTTTATTTTTACTATATTAATAGTATTATATAAACAATGGGTGAATCCTGCATGGAAGAGGGTTTTCTTTGGGAGAATTGGAGGAGGCAATCTTGCGGAAACCACCAAACAATGGACATACCCATTGTAAAAATGATATATCCATTATAAAAGTCATATATCCATTGTAAATCCAATTTATCCATTTTAGCCCACTCAAATAAAAAACAAAGCTCCCCAAAACGGGAGCTTTGCCACCAAGACCAACCCTGTCCACCCAGCCTGGCCTCTACTGTATCCCTTCCTCCTCTGCCTCCAACAGCATCTCCGCCACAAGCCACCTTAATGTCTCCTGGAAAACTGTCTGATCCTCGGCAGGAGTCAATGGGACAAAACTGATACTTTTTCCGTCCAGTTCTTCCACCTCAATGCCACCGTGCTTTTCAGGATAGAACACGAGCACCTGATGTACAGGGCGATACTTCTGCCAACGCTTTTTCCCGTAAATATAAGGAGACCTCACATTATCGGCATAACTCGTCAGCTGTCTCATTGAATCTGTCAGCGCATGCCGCTTGCGATACTTCATGTCAATCATAATGGTGCCAATATAAATCTCCTGTAAGAACAAATCCATCCGCACATCAGGGTTATTATTCGTACCAGTAGTGTAGACAGGGACCGTCCATTTATCCGTTGCTTCCGGATGGCTCGGGATGGTTCCGTCATAGGTAATATGCAGGGAGATATCCCCAAATTGATACTGAATCATATTGTCCTTTGCGACTGGCTTACTAGTTGTCACAAGGCTGCCACGTTCCCCCGGCTCTCCACTGCCCCTCTTTCCAAACACATCCACCACCTGCAGCCAACCCCAAATCTCATACAACTGGTCGGTCCGTTTCCACTGCTGGCCAAGCGCAGTATGAACCGGAATCTCCTCCCCTTGAAGAGCCTGATCAATTTGATATAGCTTTCGGTACCGAACATCCACAAACATAACCATTGGAACTGAAAGCGCCTTTTTGTAAGACACCTCCCGATACCAGTGGCTGGATTTTACAAGATTTAACGCACCACTCATCCGCATCGCTTTTCCGCGATATTCCTTCAATTCCTCCACTAGGCGACGCTTTCTCTCCAACGGAAGGGAAATGGAGAACGAATAATCCCTACGACTTGATAACCCTTTAATGGTCGTGTCCATACATGCCACAAATTCATGCAATAATTGATTCCACTTTTCTAAAATCGCTTTTAACATCTGATTTTCAGGAAGGTCATAATTTATCCGCTTTTGCACCGATTTTACCAGATTCATCGTATCAGGCCGCTTCAGCCGATGCTGAATGGATACAACGTCCACATGGGCCGGCATTTCAGCAGGCTGCATCTGGTATTCCCTCGAAACCGACGACCTCACCCTTTGAGCAAGATCGGAGACAATTGCATAGATATCCGTAAAATAATGCTGCAACATTTGATACTGGCGAAACAACTTCGGATCAATCCGGAGTGCCGCTAAACTCTTCGGACTATGCTGTTTGCGGATAACCTCAAGTGCAACACCCTTTAGTTTCTCCTCTACTTCAGAGCGCATCGTTGCAAGCTGATCGTCAAAAAGTCTGTTAGATATGACTTTTACTAGCGTGTAGAACGTCCTTCCATCCGACGTTTCCACCCTCAAGCTGTACAGACCGGGAATATAAGGATAATAATTGTCTGATGTGGAATGCCTGAAAAGTGTTACCATTCCATCGCAACCAAGATAACTCTCCTCTGACTCCTGATCAACCAGCAACCTATCATCCCCAAGCCCATCAAATCCGTCCATATAACATCTTGCCCCGCTATCATCACATTGGAACCGCAGCTCAAGATTGACGTTCTCTCTTATCTCCGTGTAAACATGTACCGCTTCATCCCAGTCAGATAGGTGCTCAACAAAGCTTTGAACCTCCGTATCCTCCCGAGATCCATTTTGAAAAACATGTGTAAAAATAACCGAAAAAGGCTGCGTGCTACATGGTGTATCCATTATATTTCAGCTCTTTCGCTTTTTGTTTGATGACATTTCTACTCTCCTTGAAAATCGAGATATTCGTGTAGCGATCAAATAACCGAATAATCAAACTTCCTTCCACGGTATCCTTTTCACGGTTATATCGACCAAGCAAGTCTCTAAGCTGATCCTCTGATCCTCTCACTTTTGTCAAAACACGCTGGACAACTTGGAGGTCAAAAGCATCTTCTCGTAAAATATATTCCTGTGCCGGAAGATTGCCCAAATACTGATCAATCTGCTTTACAATCCGCGGCCCCACCCCGACTTGCTTGTTCACACTTTGCATCATTTGATGAACTTCCCATAACAATCCCAGTTCATCATCATGAAGGCTTAAACTTCTATTTTTATATTGAAAGGATTCAAACGTATCATAATCCACTTCATCTGCACGTGCGACCATCCCTTTTTTCTTTTCCGGAAGCTGTTTCATCTCGGTGAACGGCATCACATCTAACGACAGGACATTCGCACGATCTAACACCTTATCGGAAAAGTGATAAGTCGACTCATCCATATTGACCGTGCCGACAAACAGAACATTTTCACGGATTACGATGGTCGGCGGGTATTGTGCAGAGTTATACAATCTGCTTTCCAAATCATCGTTATATAACCTGAGCACACGCTTTCCATGATCCATCTCCAAAATTGATAAGAACTGGGAAAAATAATGCTCCACTCTTGCCAAATTCATCTCATCAAAACAGATGATATACAGTTTGTCCTTGTCATCTTCCGCCTTCCGAAGCGCATTGATCAGCCCCGAATCCCCAGGACGATACACCATATTCAGCGTGTCCGCATAGCCGATTAAATCTGAATCTGACGTCCAAGACGGACTTACTGGAATGACAGTAAGCTGCTCTCCTTTTAGACCAAGTGAGTGGCTATACAGCTCCACCAATTTCGTTTTGCCGGTTCCACTCATTCCTGACAAGATGACAAGAGACGACGACTTCATCGAGGTGTGAAAATTGATAAGATTCTCTTTCCGATAAATGAGTCCCGCATCCTGCGTGTGGCTGAAAAGAAGCTCCAAAAACTCCTGTTCCTTCTCATTTCCTTTTGGAACAGGGACGCTAATTTCGCTTATCGGCTTTTCCATAACCGAAACGGCAACCTCCTGCCTGCTGCTTTGAATTTCTGGTGAGGTTTGCTTGTCTATAGAGGAAGCTCCTCCGCTTACCTCATCTTTAAGGGTCTTTTCTCGATCAGACACATCTGCCACCTGCACCGCCTCTTGTTCTTCTAAACGATGCAGTAACTTCTGAAAGAGGGTAATTGGTACAAATGCAACATTCGGGCTCTCATCCGTCAGGTAGCACTCATCCAGCCATTCCTCTTCCAAGGCAAGCCCCTTCAACTCATCGCGCAATTCAAAGTTGAATCCTCCATGTGCATACTGATGTTTCTCAAAAACTCCATAGACTGTAAACTGCTCGTCTTCTTCCGTTTCTTCTCTCCACAATATAATCTGGGGTGTGTCGTTCGCCTCATGCGACACTTCCGTAATGCGGCCAACAAACTTCTTTTCCACAAGCCTTGAAATAAAGACATTCTGCTCCATTCCATTTACTTTTTGGCTGAAAATAGGAATAGGCATTAACTTAATATCCTTTTCATAGCTTGGAAGCTTAGGCATCACGCGCACCCCGAACATGTTATACACTTCTTCATGATTGTAACGAATGCGTTTTTCGACCTTGAAAATTAATAGCCGATCATCCAACCATTCCCGTAACTTTTCTTTTCGGATAAATTCCGGCTGCGTATAGTCATCCTCAAATCCCCATTTTTCCAAGTCAGAATAGAATCCTGTCACCGCCTTAACATTCGGAAAGCTTTCGGCAGGCTGTGAAATGATTCGGACAAAAAACTGGAGACTGTCCTGCTTATTTATTAGTATCGAGTCCCTGTAGAGCAACTCACTCTGATCGACATCTGCCAGCACACCAACTAAGTCATTCTCCCAAACCTTATTCATCGCTCTCAACCTTTCTCTATATAACGTTTCATTGTCGGAAAATCGCTAAATTCTTTAATATTTTTCTGTACCGTTCGCTTAATTTTCCTTCTCATTTGTGGCGGCACAAGATACGTCATCATCCAAACCTCATCACATTTTTCAAGCAATTCCGATTCCAAAGCGTCAGAAACATCCTTCAGCTCCAGCACACGAAAACTGTGTTTTGCTGAATTTTCTGTTAATTTATTTTTTGGATCACCCACCAATACTATTTCCTTTTGGCCCATTGTAGCAGGTGGATTTTCATCTGTTCGAGCTATTGTTGTTGCAGCCACCTCTTGTTGTTGATGAAGCAACATCGCATTCAAGTGAGAAATTTCTCCCTTCAACTTTGCCACTTCCTCTTTTAACGCTTCATTTTCTTGGGCGGTTTTCTTGTTGTTTTCCACAGTCTCCCTGTGTTGCGCCCGTTCTGTTCCAAGTTCCTGCTGCAGTTTTAACTTCTCGCTCAGCGCTGATTGTTTCTCTTCCTTAGATTGCTGCTTTAACTGAGAGTACTTTTTTTCCCACTCTCCTATTTTTGCACGCAAATCCTTGTTCTTATCTTCGGACTTGTTCCATTTTTTCTCCCACTCCGTTTTGGAGGTAGAATCTACCTTCTCAGATGAAACTACCTCTTCCTTTTTTTCCTTTCTATCTACAAGACTACTTAACTCATCTACCTCATATTTTTCCATCAACATCTCTTCAAACTCCATTGCAAGCTTTTCAAACTTCTCCTCTTCACTTGCATATAAGCCACCAAGAATCAGATGAAGCTCTTTTCCTTCTTCATATAACTCTATTAATGCATCTAACGTAATTTCGTCCCCGTTGTCTGCAGGTTCATCTGTATCATCATCATTTATCGTGTAATATGCTTTAATCATTTTTAGATTTCGCGGTTTCAAGGCTTCTGCGATAACCATCGCCCTCGCATGTTTTATATTTTCCTGATTTATTTGACGGAAGCCTTTTACCTGGATTGACCAAAAGTCCACTAATTCCACCAATTCCACATCCGAAATCGTACTAAATACCTTTTTCCATGTTTCTCTGCTCAATTGTATGACCCCCTCTTATTTCTTGTAGATTCCCTATTTTCTCTGATACTCTATTAAGTAATGACACTTCTAATTTTACATGAACACACACGTTTTTGTAAGGTTTCGAAAATTTAAACATAGAACTATCTTCCTAGAGAGGTGATTGGTCATGAGTCTTTTAGAAAAAATTAAAGAAATCCCTGCAACACCAGGCGTATACCTAATGAAAGACTCTGCAGGCCAAGTCATCTATGTCGGAAAATCCAAGCGCCTACGACAACGCGTTCAATCCTATTTCAGAGAATCTGCTACCCATACAAACAAAGTCCGAAAACTTGTCAAGCATATCTATGATTTAGAAATCATTGAAACGGACACGGAATTCGAAGCCCTACTGTTAGAATGGCAGCTCATCCAAGAAATCCGTCCCCAATATAACCGGCAAATGAAAACACCAGAGGCCTTCCTCTATTTAACCATCCGAAAAGTCGGCAAACTCTATCGTCTTCGCCCATCCACCCAGCCCTTGCGTGGTGGCGATGGCTGGAGCTTTGGACCATATACAAGCAGAAAAACAGTCAGTTTTGCAATACGAGGGTTGAAAGAGGTGTACAAACTAGACTGCTCTAACCCCGCCATCAATGGTTCTCCTTGCCTAAACTACTCCCTTGGTCTTTGCCGCGGGATCTGTCTTGGCGGCAAAGCAGTCCGGGAATACAATGCCATTGTGGAACAGCTCATCCAGCTGCTTAATGGGGAAAGTGCGGAGCTGCTAGAAGACATGCAGCGGGAAATGAGGCAGTTTGCGGACGACTTGGATTTTGAGCGTGCAGCCAGATACCGCAACTGTATCCAATCCTTGCAGGCCCTGTTGCAAAAAGAAGATGTGATGGACTTTACCGAAGGAAATCACTTAATGCTGGTGGCCGAAAGATTGGATGAACACAGGGTGAAATGCTTTATGATCAGGAGGACGGATGTGTTGTTTAGTGAGGTTTATGGCGGTGAAAACGGAATAAATGAGAAGGTGCGTAGAGATATTTTCTCAAGGCTTTTGCGTGAACTGGCAGATGTCGGTCCTGCTGCAAAGCGTGGAGTAAGCCGGTTTGAAATTGATAAAGCACAAATTATTTACAGTTATCTTCGTAGCGGGAAATGTAGGTATAAAATGATCGGTAGTGAAGATTTGGATGCGTTGGAATCGGTAATTTTGGAGGTTTTTTCAAAATAATAATTGGAATATACACTTTTGCCAACCCCTTTTTGCATGAAGTGGTTGGCTTTCTTTTTGTTTTTTTAGATACACACTCGAGTTCGTGCCGAAAGTGGGCAAGTTCGTGCCAAAATACCCCGAGTTCGTGCTAAACGAGCAATCACGCAAATGAATCCAGTTTTAACTTGCGCTCAACCCCATCTCATACACCAAAAATCGCTCATTCGCATTTTTCTCAAACTCATCAAGCTGGACCTCTAGCTTAAGAGTAAACATCGAATGATTCTCCAAGAAGAACACAAAATCAGGAGCCGGATAATAAAGCACAATCTCTATAGGCCGATAATGTTGCTCTATGGAGGAGAGGATATTACTGACCACTTTCCTGAAAATATCTATCGTAAACGGGTTGAAAAAATAGAACACATCAGCCGTTTCAGGTATTGTATACTCTTCGGCCAAGCACTTCTCAAACATGATCCTCTGTCTTCCCTTACCTTTATACATGATCAAATTCTTCAGACAATCCTCGTAAAATGTCTCATTCATTTCTATTCCGGTTACCTTAGGCCCAAACCGATGTGCCAAGTAAAAGTTCAACCTGCCTTTTCCACAACCAAAGTCAACCACGTGATTACAGGAATCTACCAAGTATGTTTCAAACAGCCGGTCAAGCGCTTCATATGGTGTCGGCTCATAGCGATGATAGGTAAAAGAGCGGTGAATACCCATCTGTATATCAGCAGTTTTGATGTTTAGTTTCTGATCATAATTTACTAGAGATCTTGGCATATCCCTTTCCCCTATTCTAATTAATGCTTATTTTGAATTACTTTATTAGTTGAAAATGCTCCATATATATATCAGGCTTAAAATAATAATCCATTTTCTTAACCCATTCTTCAAATAAGTCAGAGCCTACGAACCCTTTCATATGGTCCTCAATGGATTCCCATTCCACTTGCACCATATACTTCCCTTCTGTTTCGATGCATTTATGTAATGTGTGGGCGATATAGCCTTTTGACCGAGCGATCGTTTCTTCAGCTATTACCGCAAAATCTTTTTCAAATCCCGCTTCCATTCCTTCATTTATATTAAAAAATGCAACTTCCGTTATCATAATTGTATCTTCCTCTCACTAGTAAATTTTCTTCTATATCCATATTATGCGTGAAAAACGCTAGAATTAAAAACCAGACACGTAGCTTATCCTCATTAATTAGTAAACTGCGGATTTTATTAGCCAAGTTTTCATTTTATTGTCCAACTTCTAGATTTATTGTCCAATCTTTTAGTTTTATTGTCCAACTTCTAAGTTTATTAGCCACTTCCACTCATATAATTGCCATTCGACACAAACTCACATCAAGCGACAATTACACACCCCAACTTCTTCGAGCCACAGCCGCACCCCAAACACAAAAAATCCACCCCCACCCAAACAGGCAGAAGCGGACTTCCCTCACACAGTTTAATTATTCCCCACCAATTCCGTCTTCACTTTCCGCTCACCAGCTCCAGTCAGTTCCCCAATACCCTCAGGCTCGACTTCTGTCTCTGGATCCTCCACCTGTGTCGCTCGCTTAATAAAGAAAGACAACACGAGCGCAACCACCGCAATAAACGTCGACACGAAAAAGGCAAAATTGATTCCTTCTAGCATTCCTTGCATCATGACCTGCTGCTGCACTCCCGCAATCGCCTCTGTTGATGGGTTCGCACCCAAAGCAGCCATTGCATCTCCTGACAGCTCGCGACCAACGCTTTCCGCCCTTGTTGACATCAACGTCACTAACAGCGCCGTTCCAATCGCCCCTGACACTTGCTGTAACGTGTTGTTCATTGCAGTACCATGCGGATAGAATCGTGTTGGTAGCTGGTTCAATCCGTTCGTGGAAACCGGCATAAACACCATTGACATACCAAACATACGAACGGTATATAAAATCAATAGTTGCGTGTAAGTCGTTTCAAAAGTCAACTGACTAAAGAAATATGTCGTCACAACTGTTATAGACAAACCAGTAATCGCAAGTGCTCGGCCACCGTACTTATCAAACAACTTCCCAGTGACAGGCGACATTAACGCCATTACAATCGCACCCGGAAGCATCAATAAACCCGCATCCAACGGTGAAATTCCGCGAATCGTCTGCACATAAATCGGCAACAAAATCATCCCGGAGAACATCGCCATCGTAATAACCATTGAAATGGCTGATGATAAAGCAAACATCGGATATCGGTAGATCCCAAAGTTCAGCATCGGTTTTTCTTTTCCAAGCTGACGTAAAATAAACCAAACTAACGATAACGTACCAATTGCAATGGTTCCGTAAACAAGCGGACTATCCCACCCTTTGGATCCAGCAGAACTAAATCCATACAATAATCCACCGAAACCTATACTCGATAAAACAACGGAAAGTTGATCCAACCGGATATCCTGCTTTTCTTTTCTGTCCTTTAATAGAAAAACACCTAATAGCAAAACAGCAATCGCTATTGGCGAAACAAAGTGGAAAAGCATTCTCCAATCATAATGTTCAATTAACCAACCAGAAAGCGTCGGCCCGATGGCAGGTGCACCCATCATGATCAGACCGAAAACCCCCATCGCAGTTCCGCGCTTTTCAATCGGGAAGCTGACTAGCATCACATTCATCAATAGCGGCATTAAAATGGCCGACCCGGAAGCCTGCATCATTCTACCTGCTAAAAGAACCCCAAAAACCGGTGCAAAACCGGCCATCACTGTCCCCACTGCAAAGAGACCCATTGCGACAATAAATAAATTCCGTACAGAATACTTTTGAATTAAGAAAGCTGTGGTCGGGATCAATACCCCATTCACCAGCATGAAGCCGGTTGTCAGCCATTGAACCGTGGATGGTCCCACTTGAAGCTCTGCCATAATGGACGGCAGGGCAATATTTAATAAGGTATTATTTAAAAAAGCAATAAACGCGCCTATCATTAAAATGGCCAAAATACCATATGGCGGACGATTTATCGTTGTGTTTGGTGCTGCTTGCTGCATTGTTTCTCCTCCATTTATACTAACAGTACATTTTTATACTACTATTACATCTACCCCAATTTTATACCATCGGTTCAAATTTATCAATCTTGAAAACTTTGTTAATTTGCTATTTGTATAAAGGTTCTATTTCGTGTACTATTATTTTTGTACCACCAGTCTACTTTAGTTAGGTGATAAAATGAAGGATCGTAAATTGCATGTTCTTACATGTGCTCATAAACTTTTTATTGAAAAAGGGTTTCAAGCGACTTCCATCCAGGACATTCTCGATGAAAGCGGCATTGCCAAAGGAACCCTATATAATTATTTTTCATCGAAAAATGAACTGTTAATTGCTCTGTTCAAAACGTTATATAAAAAAATGGAAAAAGAACGGAACGACCTCCTGATTGGACAGGACCCGTCGGACATTAACATTTTCATCAAACAGTTTGAACTCCAAATGGAGACAAACCGGGCAAACAAATTGATCTCCCTATTTGAGGAAGTCATCTTTATTAATGATTCGGAGTTAAAGGATTTCATCCACAAAACTCAGCTAAGGATGCTAAGATGGGTGCACCATCGCTTCTTGGAAATTTTCGGAGAGGAAAAACGAGAATACCTTTGGGATTGTGCCATCATGTACCTTGGAATACTGAATCACGGCATCAGATACTACACGATGACCCATGATAAGAAACTGGACATCCATAGAGTTGTCCAATACAGTGTCAATCGCTTGGTGAAGATCGTGGAGGATGTAGCGGAGTCAGGTGAGGTGTTGGTAGATGCAGAGTCGATGGCACGCTGGGTGCCGAATGAAGGAGATAAGGAGTTACCGCTTCCTCACGCTATTGCCCATACAGTGACTGAATTGAAAAAAAGTCTTTCCGGTGGGACTGATTATGGGCGGAAAGTAGAACTTTTGGACTTTATTCAAGATGAGTTAAGCGGGAAAAACCGCACCGCTCCTAGACGCTTCATAGTGGAGAGTGCAATGGATAGCTTAAGCAAGGACGAGACCTTTGCCTCTAACGGTGGACAGGAATGGGTGAAGCTTCAAGAGCTTGTGAAAAGGTCCATTATAGCGGGTGACGGTGACTGTTCGTAAAGCAGGTTTGCGACATAAAGGATGGAATCGGGGATTAATTGAAGACAGGCGAGGTTGGATGTATATACTCCAACTCACGCTTGTCTTCTTTTATGTCATGAAGACCATCACAACCAATAATCCCACCTGAAAATGTCTTCATCCCTTCCCTTCCCTTCCCTTCCCTTGGATAGCCCCCTTAGGAACCATTGAAACTTTAACGCATTAACGCACAGCGGGTCAGACCCCTTTTAAGATCCCTTTTTTCTCCCCCTCCCTCCCCAAAACCCCAACTCCGCCCCCCCTTAAACAGTACTTAGGAAACATTCCAGGGCAATTTTCCGACCGTTTTTCCGCATTTCTTGGTTTAAAAGTGATTCTCTAGACCTACTCAAAACACCATTTGTCAACACAATCCTACAGCCCTTACAATTCAATTAACCTCGCAACACGATTCATCACTCACACTACTACTCTTCAAAGATTAGCAACAAGAACCTAGTAACAAGTTGCCACACAATACATACCAGGAGGTGAACTTCCGCACTATTCTACTCTACCAATCCATCAACTTCTAAGAATTACATAACCTATCAAACAATTATTAGAACAGGAGAATGCACATGCGAAAGCCAACATTAAAAACCGTCTTTATAGCAATCATCGCCGTTTTCATGCTTGCTACTTCCCTTTTTCAGGGCCAGGCACTTGGAGCAAACACCAAATCTACAAACGCTAACGAACCAACCATCATCAACGATCAACTAGGAACTGGCGAAACCAAAATCACCTTAATAACCGGGGATATTGTACATGTAACCTCTCTACCAACTGGACAAAGTGTCATTAATGTAGAACCTGCCGAGAACAACGGAGATGGCATTCGTGTCATCACAGTCGGTGACGATACATATGTGTATCCGAACGCCGTGATGCCGTATCTGGCAGAAGGAAAGCTTGACCATAACCTTTTTAACATTACAAAACTAGTAGAATACCAATTTGATGACAAACACAGCAGTACCGTTCCTGTCATCGTAGAATACCAAGAAACGAAAGCTAGAGCCGCTTCCACAAAAGCAGCACCAAAAGGCGCAAAGAAACAGCGTGAATTAAAAAGTATCAACGCTGCTGCTTTAGAAACTAACAAGGAAGAAGCAACAACTTTCTGGAATGATGTGCAATCAGAAAAGACAGACGAATCTAAACCAGAATCCGTACAACTTAACTACGCAATTGAAAAAATCTGGCTTGACGCTAAAGTCGAAGCTACTCTTCACCAAAGTGTGCCTCAGATTGGCACTCACACAGCGTGGGAATCCGGCCTTACTGGGGAAGGCATCAAGGTGGCTGTCCTTGATAGCGGTATTGACCCGACACACCCAGATATCGCTCCACAACTGGATGAAGCGGTCAGCTTTGTACCTGGTGAAGAAGTCCAGGATAAAAATGGCCACGGCACACACGTAGCTTCTACTATCCTCGGAACTGGCGCTGCTTCTGACGGCCAAAATAAAGGTGTAGCACCAGATGCTAAATTACTAGTAGGAAAAGTACTTGGCGATAACGGTTCCGGTCTTGCTTCTTGGATCATCGAAGGAATGGAATGGGCAGCACAAAATGCAGACGTGGTTAACATGAGTCTTGGTAGTTCTGTCGGAAGTGACGGCACGGACCCGATGGCGCAAGCAGTTAACACACTTACAGAAGAGTATGGAACATTATTCGTCATTGCAGCAGGTAACAGCTACGGAGAAGGTACAGTCGGATCTCCAGGTGCTGCGGATGCCGCACTTACAGTTGGGGCTGTAGACAAGTCAGATAAATTAGCGAGCTTCTCCTCTAAAGGACCACGACTTGGTGACATGGCATTAAAACCAGATGTTTCCGCACCTGGAGTAGGAATCATGGCTGCACGTTCTCAATACGCATCCGGCACAGGTTCTTACACTAGCAAAAATGGTACTTCCATGGCTACACCTCACGTAGCAGGTGCCGTGGCAATCCTTTTACAACAAAATCCTGAAGCCACTCCTCAAGAATTAAAAGAAACACTAATGAATACAGCAAAAAAACTGCCAAACTATCAGCCGTACCATATCGGAACAGGACGTATTGATATAGTAAAAGCGTTAAATACAGACATAAGAGCAACAGGTTCCGTTTCTTTCGGTTTCTTCCAATGGCCGCATAATGAAGCAGCTCCTGTCGAAAAAACAGTAACGTACACAAATGATAGCGACCAAGACATCACCCTTGACCTTGAAGCTACTTTTGCAGATGCAAATGGCAATGCGGCTCCAGAGGGCATGCTGACACTTGCTCAAACAACTGTCACTGTCCCAGCTAATGGAATTGCTGACGTTAAAGTAACAGTAGACCCTGCACATGGAGAAAGCGGTCAACGCTACCAAGGTCATTTAACAGCAAGTGCCAACGGAGAAGCATTGGTTCATACGACCATGGCTACTATTAAAGAAGATGAAAGATACACACTAACGTTAAATGCAACAGATCGTGACGGTTCACCTGGCCTAGCATATGTGGTGATGTTCAACGATAACATGCAACCAGAAGCCGTTGCAGTCCCTGGGACAAGAGAACTTCGTTTGAAAAAAGGCACCTACTCCGTAATGTCCATGATGGACGTAGATGTGAATACTGACCACAAAGGGGTTGCCCTTGTCGGAGATCCGGAAGTAGTACTGGACGGACCGAAAACGGTGGAGTTGGATGCAAGAAAAGCCAACGAAATCACCGTCAAAGTTCCAAAGAAAACAGAACCGATGTATCAGCGTATGGAATACTACCAGACCATGGGAACAGGTACAGTACACAGTGTCTATTTGATGCCTGTATGGATAGATAAACTATATGCTGCACCTACGAAAAAGACAAAATTAGGTGAGTTTGAATTTTTAACACGCTGGCGTTTGATAAAGCCATACCTGACTATGAATTACAAAGGCAAAGAACTTGATGATATTGTGATGAATGGAAGTACTCTTTTAGAAGGAAAGCATAACTTGAAGGCGATCTATGCAGGAGAAGGATCACAAGCTGACTACGACCGTCTGAACGCAAAAGGCAAAGCGGTTGTGGTAGATCGCAGCAAAACAATCAGTGAATCCGAACAAGCTGCTGCTGCAGTTGCAGCAGGTGCGAAACTATTGATTATAGCCAATTACGAAAATCTTGAATTTAATAAATATGTAGGAGAAGTACCTATTACCGTTGCAGCTATCAGTAAATCAGAAGGAGACAAACTGATTAAAGCGGTTCGTTCTGGCAATGTGAAGCTTCAAGTCGAAGGAACTAAGGACTCCCCTTACGCCTATGACCTAGATTATGTACATCAAGACAATATTCCGAAAAAATTATCATACGAGCCGAAAAACAAAGACCTGGCAGTTATTGAAACAAACTACAACTCTCATGTGGAAACAGATGGTGGAGAATTCCGCTTCGACATGAGACCGTACACAAGACGAGCAATCGGATTCCTATACAAGATTTCCTTCCCGACTACAAGAACGGAATATGTTTCTGCCACAAAGGATACGTACTGGTATCACATGGCAAAGGTCCTTGATGAAGAATGGGAAATTCGCCAGCCACGTGTAGTTTATGAAAAAGGACAAAAACTTGTTGAAAATTGGTTCTCTCCGGTAGTTCGCCCGGCATTAGGAGAAGGCTATTGGGGACCAAACAGACAGAATAATTATTTACAATTTAATATACCTGCATGGGCAGATGCAGGATTTGGGAATACTGGTGGTACTGGTTATAATAACTCTGTACAAAACCAAACGAATAAATTATACCAAGGTAACACATTGGTGAAAGAAGGAAAAGGCCAATCCATAGCAGGCACCATAATTGCACCAGAAGAGCGGACTCAATTCCGATTAGTTTCAGAAGCAAAACGCGATGCAGAACGCTGGAACACATCTGTTCGCACCCACACGGAATGGACTTTTTGGACTGAGAAACAAGAGCCATTTAGAACAGACTTGCCATTTCTTTCACTCAATTATCAAGTGGACACTGACGTGAACGGTGATGCCTTATTAAATAGACCAACTCAACTACAAATATCTGTAGAAAAACTGAAAGATGCCATTGGCTACGGAAATGTGGATGGAGCAACTCTTGAGGTATCCTTCAACGAAGGTAAAAAATGGAAAAAAGTAAAACTGAACCGCAATGGGGACATGTTTACAGCTTCTATTACAAACCCTAAAAATGCAAAATCCGTTTCCCTAAAAGCATCAGCATGGGACGACCAAGGCAACAAAATCACACAAGAAATCATCAAAGCATACGGTCTACGCTAACAAATAAATGGAGCATGAAACCTTTAATGGTTTTCATGCTCCACTATTTTTAGACAAACTGATTATTCCGCCTGAACTTATTTATAACAGGCCCTGCAAAGCTGTTCGCCTTATCCATATCATTTTTTCCCATATAATAATCAAACAGAACAACCGTATAGTGCTCCACCAGCAGCATATACCCCATCTCTTTAAAATAGGGGAATGCTTCTTTTTCTAAGTATTCATAATACTTTTCCGTTTGATTTGAAAGATAGTAATAATGCATGGTGAAAATGTGGATAAATGTAGTAGCGCTTGAGGCCTGGGATAAACTCAACCCTTGTTCCACGAGCAATAAAAGTTTTTCCTTGGAGATCTTGCCTTCTTTTGTTAAAGCATTAACATAGCCTTCAAACGAACCTAAATAGTTGGGATGGCTCTTTTCTCGTGCATCCATGGATTTTTTATAATATTGACTGGCTTTATGGTATTCCGCATTTCTTAAATAAAGGTAGGCAACATTATGGTACAGCATCGCCTTTTGATGATCTAGGCCGTAATCCTCTGTCATATCTATCAATCTATGATATTCATTGCTCAAGGTAGGATGATCTTCGGACTGTTCTAGTTGAATGACCATTAGCATTTCTGACTCTATGATACGGGAGAAGCTGCGTATTTTTGTGAAATACTGAAGTGCTTTATTTGCATGGAAAAAGGCCAGCACTCTAGAGTTGAGTGAGTGGTATGTAAGAGCTAAATCATAATAGTACTCTTGATTAGGGTAGTGTTCCAGATTAATCTCCTTCAAGCATGCAAGAGCCTCCACGTAGTTGTTTTTCACTGATAAATGGTAGACTCCGGTTACATGCAGTAACAAATTCTTTTCATAAGGTGTCATATCCGTATCCGTCCAAGCTGACATTTCTCCAATCAATCCATTCGCCATTCTCCCCTCGCCAACAAACAAATAATACCTAGCCAATATCAACGTGTACAGGCGATAGAAGTCTTGCATATGTAATAAATTATAACCTTCTAGCTGGCTTTTGATGGATTCTACCCTAGACTTAAGCTTTTTCACAATAGCATCCTGCCACTCTTTCAACAGCTGTTCAATTTCTTTATAATTTTCAATCTCCGCACTCAATTGAATTCCTAGGCGTTTGCATAAAAAATCAATGGTCTCCTGAGAAACCTCCGTCAGGCCCCGCTCAATTTTGCTGATATGGGTACTGGAACAAATTCCGTCTCCTAAATCTTTCTGCTTTAACCCTTGAAATTCTCGATAAAATTTAATAATCTTACCTTCCAGCATGCTGTCATCCCCTGTGAAATTGATTTAATTTTTAATATCCTATCACAGTTTGATGCCCTGATACAGACAGCTTCTCCCAATTGAAACAAGTCAGACATATGACTTTAACAAAATGCAAATGCCCGTACACCTCTGAGTACGGGCAATCTTCTTTCTATATATATAAAGAAACCTCTGTCGCTTTTTCATGTTTATTGCTTCCCACATAGTGAAGAAACAATAACTTTCCATAACGCTTCCTCAATGGGACATGCTTCCCTGCATAAAATTGTGGAAGGGCCACTTCTTCCATGAAGGAGTAATAAGTCTCATAATCTTCTTCCACCCTAAATTTCAATAATTTAAATAAGGTAATGTGCAGAGTGTTCCTGCATTCTTTCGCTTTATTTGCCCCCTCCTTGATGAGTCGCTGGAGAACCCGCTTTTTAGCAAGATTCCCTTCCATACAACTATCTACAAAGTTATACAACCTAACCAAATAGCTGTTTGAATTTTCTTCTGCAAGTGAAAGAGCCTCTTCAAAATACCCCTTTGCTTCTTCAAAAAATCCTCTATTATAATATTCATAACCTAGATTATTCAGTAAAAGCCCTTTATTTTCTTTCAACCCATATTGCTCACAATTGCTGATCAAATCTTTATATCTCCCTACAATATAATGAAAGTCGCTATATAAATCTCCGCTCAACTGTAATAACATTAATGCTTCCGCTCGATTAGCTTGCATATAGTTGTTCGTTTCCTGAAAATGACGTAACGCTTTATCTACGTAAAAAAAGGACATAACCTTCGAATCAATTAAAAAGTAAGCAGTCCCTAGATGAAAATAATACTCTTTATTCCCGTACTCCTTTATATTAATTTGGTTCAACACACTTATTGCCTTCTGGTGGTCTTCACTATTAAAGGAAGCCAAATAATATATTCCCTTCACATGAAGATATAAATTATAGTCAAATGCAAGCATGTTAGGATATTCTTGTTCTGCTTTACTAATAATTTCATATGCGAGCTCCATTTCATTTCGAAAAAGATGATATCTCGCAATTAAGAGCTGATAGCGCGCGGCATACTTAGAAGCATGGACAATGGAAGACTCCTCAACACTCTCCTTTAACAATCCAATCTCCTTTTCCCTGCGCAGAATTATCGCATTATGCCAATCTCGCAAAAGCTTTTTGACCTTTTGAAGATAGGCCAATTCTTCCTGTATATCAATATTCAACCTCTCGGAAAATAAAGCAATAATCTTTTCGGAATAAGCTGTCTTTCCCCTCTCAATCTTACTCACGTGAGTTGTCGTACAAATTCCTTCTCCTAATTGAGACTGTGTTAGTCCAGCTTTTTCCCGATAATACCTAATAATTTCCCCCACTATCATGTTCATGTCCCCTTTTGGCTTCAATTAGCTAAAATTGTTGTATATATAGAATTATAGAAATCTGAACAAATCCCTCTTGGGGTTATTTTTCGGGAAATAAGTCCTCAAATTGACAACAACCTCTCTCATTTGCTACTAAATAATGTCGAAATAATTCAAACAATAGGCCAAAAGTCGGAAGTTAAGGTAATAAAGTTGGGAAAATTACGGAATGCGAAGTCATTTGCAGAAAGCAACAACGAAATTCTTCAGATTAAAAAAGAATCCAGGAACCCATCTTACAGGTTCCTGGATTCTTTTATACTTCCTGCGCAACAACATACTTCCTCAAGGTCTGTTGCAGCGTCCCATGCGTTTCTGCATATTGATGGAACGTCACACCCATGCTGACCATCTTCCTAACAAGTTCTGCACGCAAACCAGTGAGAACCGCTTTGCACCCCATCATTGAAACCCCAGTCAGGATATCCTCAAATTTCGCGATGACATCCTGTTCCATAGTGGTGACGCCAGAGAGGTCTAAAACAAGTGTCTGCAACTTCAAGTTAGAAATCTCCAATAGGGCCTTCTCTTCAATGATGCGAATTCGATAGTCATCTACATTTCCAATCAATGGCAACACAGCAACCGTTGCACTAACCGGAATAATTGGAACAGATAAATGCTCTACCAATTTCCTTTGAGAACTGATCAGCTCATCCTTATAATGCGAATAGCTCAAGAAAAAGCTATTTAGAAAATAATCCATATTATTATTGATTTTCTTCTCCATTTCAAAGAAGTCTTCTTGCTTAAGATATTCTCCTCTTTCATCAATAAATCTACTGATAAATTTCCATAGAGTTCTTCTGATTGCCTGAACCCATTCAAGCTTAAATGATAAAGTAAGAGAGTGTGAATGCTTTGCCCATGCAATCCCTTCTTGCTCTGCGAAGGCAATAACTTCCGTCTCTTTTTGCTCCACCACTCGTTGAATTAAGGTTTGCGCATTTTTAAGAAGATCGATATTTCCCTTTTGCAAAATGTCATTAATTTTCGATGCGACATTTACAGCCTCCGACAGCAGAGTAGCTTCAAATTCATCCTTATGGTCTTTTAGAAAACTGGTAACCTCTCCATTGCTGACAAATTTCACAGTCATTTAATGATCTCCTTTATAGATATTTCTTACTTCCTATTTCTATAAAGAAAAACGTAATCCTCTTTTATTCGACAAAAAAATAGAGGAGTTCGGCAACATCCCCGACTCCCTCTAACATCACCGTTTTGCTTTTCTCACACCTTGATAAATTTCCGAAATAGATGTAAGAAAAAATACCAACACCGCAACCCAGAAAATAAGACCTAGTTGGTACGTAAAGCCAAACAGCTCTTCGAAATAGTGGAAAAACGCTGGGTTAAACACAGCAAGGTTGTGGAACACGATAATAAACACAGCAAGCGATACAGCATGAACAATCGCATTTGCCATAACAAGCTTCATGGTCCATTGACCAAGTTTCCATTTATACGCTACCAGTCCAACCTCCAAAATCATCACTAATATTATCAGGGGCCAGAAGGAAATCAATTGGGTTTGATTGAAAAGTGGTGTCACAAGTGTCAATCCCTCTTCCCCTTTTTCATAGATTCCAAGCAGCGTATTTGCATTGAAATAACCTGCTACCCAAATGACCGTCCAAATTAAACTACCCAACAATTCTACTTTTGAAATGGCTTTTCTTTTTGGAATATATGGGACATCTTTCAAATCCTCAGGGGTCCATTCCTTCCACTTTGACGTAATTGGATTGGTGTTATTGGAACTATCCAGTCTTTCCACCAACGCAAACGTAATCGTTATCCAGAAAAACGTCTGGACTCCGGCACTAAGACTGTTCCATACTCCATCTCCGATCATGCCAAGAATAACCGGGAAAATTTCTCCTTCCCCACTATAAGAAAAAATGCCAATGAAGGTCACCACGCAAAAAGAAATAATCATTGCGAGTGGGATAATGAGCTTTAACAGACTTACATACACATCAAAATACCGCGGACCTATCAAATGCATCGGCTTATCCAGATAACCGCTGGCAAGCTTAGCTGGATGTCCAAGCTCAGACAGTACTGCTTTTACATCTTCCTCTTGATAATCATCCGGAAGCATATCCTCGATGGTCGAACGTAGTTCAAGCCCGATATCTTCCTGTTGTTTCTCCGGCAGCCTTCGAATCACCTCCTGAACATACAACTCAATCAGTTTCATTGTCCTCATTCTCCTCTCTTAGTAAAATTGCTAGCTCCTGAGACGTTTTCTCCCATTCCTTTTTCAACTTCTCAAAAATCTCCGTCCCATACTCACTTAAAACATAATACCTCCGCGGCCTGCTCTCCGTTTCGTCCCAGCTACTGGTCACCAGCTCCTGCTTTTCCAAGCGCCTAAGCAACGGATAAAGCGTACTTTGCTCAATGGTGATTCCACTTTTCTCAAGCAATTGAACCAGTGAATAGCCATACTGAGGGGTTCTCAGCTGACTTAAGACCGCTAATGTCAAAGTCCCCCGCCTTAACTCCGTCGTCAACGACTGCAACAATCCATCGCCCATCTGCTCACCTCTTTTTATACTATATGTCGTACAGTATGTTTTATACTATGTATCATACAGTATGGAGGTGAAGAAAGTAAAGTGTGTTTACACCTCTTTTTCTTAGGCGCATACACTAAATAACTAATGCTTCTAGGAGGTTACATCATGTTTTATCCCTACTTTTACCGTCAGACACCTGAAACTTACGGGGCAAAAGGTGCCCTTAATGCCGCATCATTAACTCTTCCTGATATCCTTACTTATGCGCTACAAGACGAATATCTCGCTCAAGCACGCTACAATAGAATCCTTGGAACTTATGGATATATAAGGACTTTCGCAAGAATACAAGAGGCTGAACTGCGCCACATCAGTGCCCTGTTACCGTTATTCCAACAGTATCAAGTTCCTGTACCACAAGACATCTCTCCACAGTTCGTCACCACACCGCCAACGATAAAAGATGCCTATGCAGCTGGTGTGGAAGGGGAAATCGAAAATATTGGCATGTATGAAAAATTTCTCGCACTAGACCTTCCAAATGATCTGCGAGTCGTATTTACCAGATTAAGAGATGCATCAGTCAATCACCTGGCTAGTTTTGAAAGAGGACTTGCGAGGTAACAGGTAAGGGACAGGAAAGTATTTTCTGTCCCTTTTTGAACGAAACACACTCCCCGTTTCATCCACCCCTATTCTAGGGAATAAACTACTATTACTTTCTCTGGAGGGATAGCATGTGGTTCAGACACCCGTTTTTTAAATATGCAACTGGTATCATTCTAGTATTATTAATAGTTTTTCTATTAAGTGAAGTTCAATTTATTGTTAACCCAATCATTAGCTTTTTCACAACTCTATTCTTCCCTATCCTAATTGCTGGCTTTCTATTTTATATTTTAAAGCCCCTTGTAAACCTGCTCACAAAGTTAAAGTATATACCGCGTACCTTGGCTATCATTCTTGTATTCTCAGCTATCATTGGAGCTACAGTATTAGGAGGCTTTTCCGTTGGAGGAAAAATCGAGGAGCAGATCGTCCAGTTTGCAGAAGACTTCCCATCTTTTCTTGAAAAAAATGAAGAACAAACAAAGGAACTGATTGATGACAACAACTTCGGTCTCATCTCTTATGAGGAAGCTAAACAGAGAGGCTTAGCCTTTTTAAAGGAACAGTCTCAGCGCATCGGAGAGAACGTATCCTCCATCATTTCCTCCATTACCAACTTTGTGACAATCCTTGTAGTCGTCCCGTTCATCTTGTTCTATTTTCTAAAAGATGGCCATAAACTCTTGCCATTTATATTGAAAATGTTGCCGAACAAGCACCATGATGAAGGAAAAAGATTGTTAACCGATATAGACAAGACTTTATCCACCTATATCGGCGGACAGATGATTGTCGCATTGGTAAATGGCTTTCTCATGTACATAGGCTATCTCATCATCGGATTGGATTATGCGCTTGTGTTGGCCCTATTTATCGTAATTACCGCTGTCGTTCCCATTATCGGTCCTGCATTAGGAGTACTGCCCGCAGTGATTATCGGACTGATGACAGATCCATTTATGGTCGTGAAGATATTGATACTTCTTGCCATCGTGCAACAGATTGAAGGAAATTTGGTTTCCCCGCAGATTATCGGAAACAAGCTGTCCATTCACCCTTTGACAGTCATCCTGCTCCTTCTTGCAGCAGGGAAGCTGTATGGATTTATCGGCATTCTGTTGGCGGTTCCCGTGTATTCAGTTTTGAAAGTTGTGACGAAGAATCTGTATGAGGTTTATCGATTGCGAAGGGCTTAGCTGATAACTTTAATTAAAATGGGGAATCAGCCAATAAAACTGATTCCCCTTTTCTAACTTATGTTTGTTTTTTCATATATCCTATCGTTTCTTCTATTCCTTTTTCATATGGAGTACTGTTCCATTTCCCTAAAAATTTTGTTAGCTTTTCCCCTGATAGAATGGTTGGCTCAGCATTAATATACTGCATTTCCACCGCCTCACGCATTCCCTTCCCGGCAACCAGGGCATACATAGCAAACATCGGTTTTGTGATGTAGTAAAGTTGCTTATCTTTTCCTAGATGTCCTTTCACCAATTTTTCAAAATCACGCCCAGTAATGGTCGACACAGCAGGAATATTCCAACTGTGCCCATATGCATCATCTTTTAAAGCTAATTCCACCATCACCTTAGCTCCATCTTTCGTATAAATAAATTCCCTTTCAATATCGCTCGGTCCAACAAAACCTCCCTTTCTTTTTTTCAGGAGTTGACCCAGAGTAAAGTGCATATAGGTATTAGTAGCATTCGGCCCATAAAAATCAGGAAAGTGGCAAATCAAAGATGGAATAGAAGACTTCTGAATCATTTCCCCCATCACCTTTCGAAGCTTCCCTTTTTTAGTGTGGGGGTTTTTCTCCATATTCTCGGTAAGCCTATTACCACCGCTTTTTCCATAAGCATAAATATTATCTACCATGGCTAGTTTTGCACCATTCTCTTCCGCTGCGTTGATGATATTTTGGGTAATTGGCAACAATTTTTCCTTCCATTCATCATAAGGAAGGTTCAATGCATGAAAAATGACATCAATACCTTTAACAGCAAGGGTCAACTCCTCTTTATTTCCTGCATCTCCAGCTACGAGTGTCACTTTTTCTTCGCCGGCAAATAACTCCTTGAGTTTCTCTATACCTCTGGCAAAAGCCACCACATCCACTCCGCGACTAACAAGTTCCATCACCAATGCATACCCCATCCCACCTGAAGCTCCTATTACCATTGCTTTTTTCATATAGATATACCCCCCTGTTTATTTTTTAACCACCGGTCAATAAATGTTAAAAAAATTTTATCCTAAAGATGCTAGGATAAAATTTACATGTGATTGTGCCAAGCCTTTTACTTCTTCATAGTCTGCCTCACACCTGCAATAGTGACTAACGAAACCGTGCAAGGAAAGGAAAATAGTCCATGCTTGCTGGATGCTGATAGATTTATTGCTAAGTTCTAAAAGTGCCTCTGCAAACTTTTCATAAGATTCATTCGGACCTTTATTAACATAGCTTTTAACTTCTTCATCTGAAAGCAGAAACATCATCTCATATTGGCTCTTATGCGTAAGGCCAAAGCGGATAAATTCGAGCAGAACTTGCTTTAATTTTATTTTGTTATCAAGGTCCTGTATCATCACATTGTCCAGCCATTGATCTAGTTCTTTAAAATCCGATTCAATCATGGCGTAAAAAAGTTCCGCTTTATTTTTAAAATGATAATAAATAGCACCATGACTGTAGCCTAACTCTGTAGCTATTTGCCGCATCGAAACCTGTTGATAGCCCTTCTTTCGAAACAACTCCCGTGCTGCATTCATTACCATCCCTTGTGTTAATTCATTTGTTACCGCTTTTCTAGGTGTCATTTTCTTACTCATCCTTTTTATTGACCACTGTTTAATTAAAATATAATCTTTTGGAGATACTGTTGTCAATTAAAAAATTGGTAACATGTTCCTCAATCTGTCACAATAAGGAGAAACTAACTTGTCTTATAAACGTACAATTATCAAACAAACCTTCTAAAAGGAGACGCACAATAAATGGAACCTGCGACAAATACCAACTTGAAGAAATTTACCTCTCTCATCCTGTCGACCAATATACCAAAAGTCGCACTCACTCTTGGATTAATTGGCAGCCTGATCACGACATTGGTAGGATTAACTATTCCCTTGCTGACTCAGCAATTAGTCGACGGCTTTTCCATGGAATCGCTCAGTGTCGGACTGATTGTTGCAATTGCCTCCGTTTTTATCATACAGGCGGTAATTGACGGACTTTCCACCTACTCGCTCGCCTATGTTGGCCAAAGCATCGTTGCCGGCCTCCGCGAGAAAATGTGGTTCAAATTGATCCGGCTGCCTGTCAGTTATTTTGACAAAAAAACAAGTGGCGAATCGGTCAGCCGTGTGGTTAACGACACAGGGATTGTGAAAGATTTGATCTCACAGCACTTCCCGCAGTTCATCACAGGAATTATCACCATTATCGGTGCTGTCATCATCCTCTTCATCATGGACTGGAAAATGACTTTGCTTATGCTGATCTCCGTACCAGTAACAACGCTAGTCATGATTCCGCTTGGTACGAAAATGGCAAAAATCTCACGTGGCATGCAAGATGAAACAGCCAATTTTACCGGCAGTGTGCAGCAGACTTTAAGTGAGATTCGTCTGATGAAAGCATCCAATGCGGAGGCGGTGGAAGAGGTTAAAGGGAAGTCCGGCATTCGCACGCTACTCACTTATGGACTTAGAGAGGCTCGTATTTTTGCCATAATCGGACCGCTTATGTATATGGTCGTCATGCTTGTTATCGTTGTGATCATTGGTTACGGTGGAATTCGTGTAGCAGAAGGCACCATGACAACCGGGGCACTTGTTGCATTCCTGCTTTACCTGTTCCAAATCATTTTCCCGATTACATCTTTTACGATGTTTTTTACACAGTTACAGAAGGCTAAAGGGGCGACGGAAAGAATTATTGATATTCTAGAAATTGAGGACGAACCCGGACAGGAAGGATTGGCTGCGGATATTACCAATCAACCTGTCTTCGTAAAAAGTGTGTCCTTTGGATACAACGAGGACGAGCCTATCTTGCGCAATGTTTCCTTTGATGTAGAACCTGGCATGATGGTTGCGTTCGCAGGACCTAGCGGCGGCGGGAAAAGTACACTTTTCGGTCTGCTGGAACGCTTTTATGAACCAACAGACGGGGAAATTTACGTCGGCGAGTTGCCTATCCGCTCCTTATCCATGAAAGCATGGCGCCAGCAAATCGGCTATGTTTCCCAAGACAGTCCGATGATGGCTGGAACCATCCGGGATAACTTGACGTATGGGTTGGAAGATAAGGAGTCTTTGACGGATGATCGTTTATGGGAAGTTGCCAAGATGGCTTATGCAGACCAGTTCATTCAAGAGTTTCCGAAAGGACTCGATACCGAAGTAGGCGAGCGGGGAGTCATGCTATCAGGCGGACAACGCCAACGAATCGCGATTGCCCGTGCCTTTTTGCGCGACCCTAAGATTTTGATGATGGACGAAGCAACTGCAAGCCTGGACAGTCAGTCAGAAGGAATCGTCCAGCAGGCGTTGACAAGACTGATGGAAGGCCGGACGACATTTGTGATTGCCCATCGCCTGTCTACGATTGTGAATGCGGATAAGATTATTTTCATTGAAAAAGGTGAGATTACAGGAATGGGGACTCATCAGGAGTTGGTGGAGTCGCATAAGTTGTATCGCGAGTTTGCGGAGCAGCAATTGACTTAGAGTGTAATAAAGAAGGTCAAGGATGCTTAGTCCTTGACCTTTTATTATTGGGAGATATGTTGGAGTGAAAGGGCAGGGACAAATTGTCTGTTACCATTTTTACTGTTTCAATTACAGTTCGGGCTCTGAGACCGCCTCCTATAATAATCACAGATTGGGCACTGAGACCGCCTCTCTGTAGCAATTCGTCATAGCCTTTATTAAAGTTCGTGCCAAAATCAGCCGAGTTCGTGCCGAAACCGCCCGAGTTCGTTCCAAAACTACCCAAGTTCGTGCCAAAACCTCCATAGTTCATGCCATATCGAAAATCACCCTAAGTCCCACAATACGTCCGGTACCCAGCGGTCTCACTCGCACCCGGCGCCACACAATAATCTTCCTGTTCCTCCGAATACCTATAAGGATCACGCAAGACCCTCACCAAATTCTCCATCACACCATAATTCCCATGCTCCACCGCAGCCAACAATGCTGCTTCGACACGGTGATTACGCGCAATAACCGCAGGATTGCTTTTCTGCATCAACTCCCGCACACTTTCCGCACTCGCAGACTGCCTCCCTAAACGCTCCTGCCACAACGAATGCCATTCCAGGAACACAGGCCTCCCTTTCAAATTCAGCTCCCCCAACGTCAACTCACGAAACGTATTCGTAAAATCCGACTTGCTTTCCTTCATCACATCCAGCAGCCCTTGCACCAATGCCTCATCCCCAGATTCCTCGCCAAACAAACCTAACTTCGCACGCATCCCTGCAAGCCAATACCCCTTATACAAGTCCGAGAACTTATACAATTCCTCTTGCGCCAACTCAACTGCACGCTTTTGATCCTCGTCAAACAACGGTAATAAAGCTTCCGCAAATCTTGCCAAATTCCAGCCCCCAATCCGCGGCTGGTTTTCATACGAATACCGCCCCTGAACATCAATGGAACTGAATACAGTCGCCGGGTCATATACATCCATAAACGCACATGGTCCATAGTCAATGGTCTGCCCGCTTATCGTCATATTGTCCGTGTTCATCACACCATGGATAAAACCAACGAGCTGCCATTTCGCAATCAGCTCTGCCTGTTGTTCCATTACTTTTCTAAAAAAGCCAAGATAGTCACCTGCATCCAACTCAGGGTAATGGCGTTTCATAGCATAGTCAGCCAACGCATGCAATTTTTCCATATCCCCCCACTGAGCAGCAAACTGGAAGGTTCCAAAACGAAGATGACTGGATGCAACTCGGGTCATGACTGCTCCAGGCAACAAACCTTCCCGTAACACCTCTTCCCCTGTTGTCACCACAGCCAAACTTCGTGTTGTTGGGATTCCCAATCCATGCATGGCTTCACTTATGATATACTCGCGCAACATCGGTCCCAAAGTTGCACGACCATCGCCGCCACGGGAATATGGCGTCCGCCCCGAACCCTTCAATTGAATATCAAAACGTTCGCCAGAAGGATTAATCTGCTCCCCCACCAACAGGGCACGGCCATCGCCAAGCATGGTAAAATTGCCAAACTGATGGCCGGCATACGCTTGAGCTATACCTGAACCACCCTCTGGAACGGTGTTGCCTGCAAGAATCGATAAGCCTATACCCTCTTGCAAAGCTTCTGCTCTCAATCCAAGCTCACTGGCAACCTTCTCATTTAGCACAACCAACTTCGGTGCCTCCACAGGATTTGGCTTTATTTTTGAAAAAAACAATTCAGGTAATGATTCATAGCTATTATCAAATTTCCAACCTATATTGTTAAAAATGGTCATCTAATCCCCTTCCTCTCTTCTGTCAAATCGATACATCTATTATACCCTTTATGTAGCTTATATTTATAAAATCAGCCTCTCCAATAGAGAGTTCAAACTTCGCAACTGAGGAAAATAATGTTAAAATAATATCAACAATGTAATAGACAAGGAGATTCTCCATGAACAAAACCTGCAAAGATACCCGTGTCATCCGAACAAGCCGAGTGTTTCCAAACGACATTAACAACCATAATACCTTGTTCGGAGGAAAACTTTTATCTGATGTGGACATGTTAGCCTCTATTTCTGCTGCGCGCATGTGCCGTTGCGAATGTGTAACAGCCTCCATGGACTCGGTGGATTTTCTGTCCCCCATCCGACCGACAGATGCCGTTATTTTTGAATCTTTTGTAACTTGGACAGGGAATTCTTCCATGGAAGTCTTCGTGAAAGTGACAGCCGAGGATTTAACAAAAGGCACCAAAAACATTGCAGCGACAGCCTTTTTAACGTTTGTGGCACTTGATGATCAAGGAAAACCTGCTCAAGTACCTTCTATCACACCAGAAACAGAAGAAGAGCTGTACCTAAACAAAACCGGGGAAGAACGGGCAAAAGCACGACGCACCAGAAGAGCAGAATCCAAAGCGCTAGCTTCCAAGCTGACAAGTGGATTTTCAGAACAAAAATAAGAGAGTGCTCACTATCCCGGCACTCTCCTCTACTCCATCACATTTGCTGCAAGCTTCACTTCCGCTGACGCAGCGTTTTGCTTTTCCAGTTTAATCCTTGCAACTGTTCCTTTATTCAATTCACTCTCATAATCAAGCGAGCCATTATGATTTTTAATGATTTTATTTGTAACAAGCAGACCTAAGCCTGTTCCCTGTTCTTTTGTTGTAAAGAACGGTTTTCCCAGCTCCTTAATCTTTTCAGGAGAGATGCCGACACCTTGATCTTCAAATTCTACATAAACCGATTCGGCTGTTTCCTTTAGACGGATGGTCACCTCTCCACCACGCGGCATCGCTTCAAAGGCATTTTTTAAAAGGTTGATGAACACTTGTTTCATCTCGCTTTCCACACAGTCATGCATCAGTGATTCCGCTACTTCCAGCTTGACTTCTATATTAAGGAACAATGCCTGTGAATCCAGTAAAAATACTACATTCTTCAAAACCTTAACCATGTCCACACTTTCCAAGGATTTTGCTTGTGGTTTCGCAAGAACAAGCATTTCATTAGAAATCAGTTCAATCCGTTCCAACTCACTTGCCATAATTTCATAGTATTGAGGGTTCACTCCGTTTTGATAAAATCTTCTCTACCGTATCATCATGTTCAAAAGGATTTTTATGTAAAAGTTCATTCAGCATAGTATGCCCCTCAACGTTCCTCTTATATTTTCCTACTATTCTAATAATAACTTTACCATATTAAAGTGCTTTTGACTTTTTATTTCCACAAGTTGGGGTATACAAAGTTATAAAAAGACTAGATATTGTCCTGAATAGTCCAAAATGACGCATGAAATTTTTTAATATAAACATAAAAAACCCAAAGCTTAATTACCTTGGGTGGAGCAATGATTGTGAATTAATTTGTTATATTCTCATGTTTCATCGCTTCTATTCTTTTTAAGAAGCCTATAATACCTCTAACTAAGAACAAGGTAAAATTGATACTGCCAAATGTATGGAAAGCAGACCATTTTTTCCACTCAAATAATCTTGAGTTTTTTTCTAGCACCCACTGACATAAACTCATTGGAACACTAAAAATCATACTTTTTAGTAATATGGTTTTCCATTTATCGTGGTAAGATATTCTAACCCAAATGACACTTAATATTGGAAAGAACAACAAATCATAAATAATATTTGTACTAAAAATTTTTGAAAAAGGCCTTACCGGATAAGCAATTCTTTTAGTTCCTACTACATAAGAATCAAGTAAAATCGAAATAACTCCCTTTAGGAAAAAAACCAGTAAATTCTCTCTCATTTTTGAACCTTTAAATAAAAATGGTAAGGAGACCATACACAGTATATTTATTAGACTTAACAACCTTCTCTCCATTGGGACACCCTTTCGTCAAGAATGGTAATTTTAATACTTTTACGTTTCCCATCAAGAAAGATATTATCCGATGCTAAGGTACTTCTACATGAAAAAAATTAAACCCAATGCAAAGAAATCGCAAACAGATATTGTGCCAAATAATAAGGGATCATTACCAGATAGTTTCTATAGGTTAGCTTTCCGATAAATCTATCCCAGGCAAGAATGGCATCGGAAAAGAAAAACAAGATGGCGCCTGCAATTATTAGAGGCTGTTGACTATAGAATGCTGCCCATACCATGGAAGTGATAATCGCTACATACGCTGTGACTGCTAGAAAAAGAACGATGCCTCCCGAATTCACAACCCCTTTCGAAAGTTTCAAAAGGTAGAGAATAGCGACAAGAAATAGTGCTCCAGAAATCCACAAATTTACCGCACCACCGCCAGGAAAATACGAAAATCCCACAACATAGCATACATGACCGACCAAAAAAGAACCTAACCCATATACAAAACGATCTTTTGGAAGCATCAGAAAAATATCACCTAATATAGAAAATAATAATCCAGCTAGGATCCACCAGCCATATGTTGAAGACGATTCTCCCAAGCCCAAAATTGCAATTAAAATAATGATGACCATAGTACCAGGCTTCAAGATATAAACCCATGACTTATCTTGTTTTTCCACTGCTAACAGATACAGGCTGCCCAAAAACATAGTAAGAATCGAAAGTGAAAACAACAAATTAAATAACCCCCTTCATAAAAACTCTATTATATTCTACAATACATATACCTTAGAAGAGAGATGTAGAATAAATCCCTCCTGTTAGCTTGAAGCGTTCACTAACTTGGACTACGCCATAGAGGAGTTTACGATTTGGGGAGTACAGCTAAATAATCAGATCACTCAAGCTTATATTTTTTTAATGAAAGGAGCTAAATTCAATGGAAGAAATCCCTGATTTAAATATATTTATGATGTGTTCCTCACTCAACAAGGATGCATTAACCTATTTACCAAAAGGGTATTATGTCCGTAGTATGCGGGAAGACGAACTGGATATATGGGCTAGCATGCCGTTTGACGACGAAGAAACTGCCAAAGAGTACCGATCATTTATGATGGAATTTTTCAAAACTGTCTATGGCGGGAAGGAAAAACTGTTTTTTACAAACACCCTTTTCGTTTGCGATGAGCAAGATCGCCCTGTGGCAACTTGCTTATTATGGAAGGCCTACGATAAATTCCAGACTATTCACTGGTTTAAGGTGCTGAAATCACATGAAGGAAAGGGTATCGGGCGAGCCTTGCTTTCCATCATTATGAGGGAAGTGCCGAATAACGAATATCCTGTGTACCTCCACACCCAACCTGGTAGCTACCGGGCTATAAAACTATATTCGATTTCGGATTCCACCTACTAACGGATAAAACAATCGGTACCCGGCAGAATGACCTGGTAGAATGCTTACCGATTCTTGAAAAATGGATGCCTCATGCAGATTATAACAACCTAAAAACCACAGAGGCGCCTATGAATTTCAAAGAAAGCCTTAACAGCTATACTACATTAGAATTTTAAAGAAAGAAGGGTTCTCTCGCTAAGTGCGAAAGAACCCTTCTCTATCTTACTCTTACTCCTCTATCTGCTTCAACGACTTCTCCACAAAAGCATACGCATAGCTTTCCGACACTCTTTCTGCATTGAAATAGAATGCATATACATCTTCGTTCACACGGAAACTTATTCTGAACGTATCTGGAATCGAATTTTTCCTCTGACTATAGTAAACCGTTTTTCCGGCAATAGTTTTTTCCTCACCAATAAGGTTGCTATTAATTAAATCGATATGACTCGTTTCTCCATTTAAAATGTTCAGCCCAACCATGTGTTTATCATTCACCAGAAACTCCCCATAAATCAAATCCGTAGATTTCGATAATTTTCTAAGTTCCTCTGACTCCCCTTCCTCATCATCCACTTCTAGGGTACTATACACAAAAGCCGCCATAACCGGATCGCCTAAATACTCCTCCTCACCTTTAAGAAGATACCCGTCATGCATGATAAAAGCAGTCCGTAAAGGAACATCAGCATGAAACGGAATCTTAACCTCTGTCCCCAGCTTAGCAGATACCGCTTTTTCTAAACTGGTATATGGAGTTACCTCTCCGTTTCCAGTTTCCACACTAGTCTCCGTCTCATCCACCGTCAAACTCTTTTCCGTATCATCTGAGAAAATCAACTCTGTCGCAATAAAGTACCCACCAATCACCAACAAAAACCCAGCCAACATAAATGAAACGACCGGTCTCATATCCCATCTCCTTTGTTGTCTTTTCTCCGGTTGCCTAACGGACTCCATTACTCGTTCATGAATTTCCTTCTTTCCTTCATCATCCATCCTAATCGCTTGATACCCCTTCAATGTCCGATCCAAGCGACTCTCATCTTTTTCATGCGTCATGGTTATAGCCCTCCTTCAGCATCTGTTTTTTTAAGGCTTCCAACGCTCTGTGCAAAGTGGTCTTCACCTTGCCTTCACTCCAACCAAGGATTTCTGCCGTTTCCCGCACCGTCAAATCCTTTATTTTTCGTAAAATAATGACTTCCCGATAAGACCTTTTCAATTGTTGCAAGGCTCGATACAGATATGCCTCATATTCCCCTTGCTGCGTTACCTGTTCTGGTAGATATTCCGTAGTTGAAAGCAAGGCAGTAGCGGCAAAAGAATCCGCTACAAAACGAAAAGGCTTCCTCTTCCGAAACTCATCAATTGTCGCATTCCGGGCAATCCTGTACAGCCAATTCCTTTCACTTGTCTCCCCTTTAAAACGATCTATTGCATGATAAGCCTTGATATACGTATCATGGGTCAAGTCCTTCGCCATCTCCCGATCACCGGTCATCATCAGAACATAACGAAAAACCTCATCACTATAACGCTCATACCAATCATTCAGCTTTCGAATGGACCATTCTCCCTCCATGTATTTCACCTATCTCTCTATAGCTATCGCAAATTTGCTTACTTTAAGGACGTGAGGATTGTTGTTTGGTTACATTTTTTAAAAATAAAAAAAAGCGGTTCTCCCGCTCTTCTAGTTTACACTAGGAAACGAGAGGACCGCTCCTTCATTTAAATTGAAATAAATTTGCAAGTTCGATCATATCTACTTTTAACTGTTCTATCTCTTCCTTTGTCATGTCCTTTGGTTGGAACGATTTAGGTGTTGTGAAAAGGTAAAGAAAATCTTCAGTAACTACCCTCAAGTTCATCCCTCCCATTTCTTGTCCGGAAACTTCAAGAAAGGCTGGATGTCCCCCAGCTACTAGTTCTTCAGACTCGTAAGGAACAGAAGAATGATAATTTAAATCCACAGTCAATTGTTTATACATTTCCTCCTGAGACAGTTCATTGGGTTCTATTAAGATATGAAGAAAATCACTTAAACTCTCATTCAATTGATAAGGATATTTAGCGTATGAAGCCCTAGTGATAGTAGGCTCCCCACTAATTCCTTCTACATATTCCTGTGCATTCAAAGGAAAGAATTGATATTCCGGATCCAACAGGATGACATTGTCCTGCTGTTTTGCTGTAATTGGTTCTTCAGTCGGAAATATTGTTTCTTTTTCTATTGCAGGAGAATCTTCCGTCAATGACCTCCAATGGTCTTGAAGCAAAATAGGAGTACCCATTAAGAAAAACAAAGTTGCTGCAATAAGAAGGACTTTTGCCGTTCTCCGCTTTTTCTTTATTTTATACATGTCTGCACCAATTCGCTCCCTTACCAAATCGGCTCTATCCTGATTCCACTCCACATCATGCTCTAACCTTTTTAATGACTGGTCCAAACCGTAGTCACCTTCTAAACTGCTTCTCTTCATGATTTACCTCCCCCTTCATATGTTCAGTCAAGGTCTGGATGGCCCGAAACAAGGTTGACTTTACTTTACTTTCCGACCAATCCAGGATGTGGGCTGTTTCCAGAATAGAAAAGCCTTTAATTTTTCGAAGGATTATCACCTGTTTATAGTTATCCTTAAGATTGTTCAGTGCCTCATAAAGTTCACGTGAGTTCTCTTTAAGAATGACAATGTCCTCCGATGAATCGGATTGCTCTTTTTGGAAAACTTGATGGAATAACCTTATCGGTTTCATTTTCCTCAGGTGATCAACTGTGGTATTGTGAGCAATCCTAAAGAGCCAAGTCTTCGGTGAAGAATCCCTTTTATATGTATGATGATGCTTGTATGCCCTTAAAAAAGTCTCTTGCGTCAAATCTTCTGCCTGCTGACTGTCTTTGACCATGAGAATAATGTATTTGAAAATAGTCTGATGGTATTGGCTATACCACTCCTCTATCTCATTTTCTTTATAGAATGACACCAGGTTTCCCCCTTCATTTTTTTGACACTGTATAGACGGGCGAACTTCGAAAAAGTTTTAAAATAATTTCTAAAAATAAAAAAATGGCTTCTTGCCTCTTACACAGAAGCAGGAGAACCATCCTTATAGTATCTTCACTTCATTCCAGATTTCCCATTAATCACTGCGCGTTCCAGTAACTTGGCTTACTCCATTTAATACTTATTTTCAGGGTTATTTTACCATATTTTTTTGATGGAGGGGGGAAGATTTTTCGTAATTAGATGAAGACCTCCACACTTCGTTTTTCACCGTACTGAGGTCCTCATCACCCTAATGAAGACCTCCACACTTCGTTTTTCGCGTCACAGAGGTCTTCATCAACCGTATGAAGACCTCCACACTTCAGTTTTCACCGAACAAAGGTCTTCATCACCCCAATGAAGACCTCCACACTTCGTTTTCCACCGAACAGAGGTCTTCATCAACCCAATGAAGACCTCCACACTTCAGTTTTCACCGCACAGAGGTCTTCATCAACCGTATGAAGACCTCCACACTTCAGTTTTCACCGCACAGAGGTCTTCATCACCCCAATGAAGACCTCCACACTTCGTTTTCCTCCGTTCAAATGTCTTCATCACCACAATAATATGCTCCCTTATAAGTAGTCGCGCTAAAATTTACAGCAAGTCAACTATTATCTGTCCTTCTCTTTCTCCATCACCGCAAAATAATTCCCTTCCCCATCGGCAAAGTTAAACACCTTACCGGAAGGCATCTCTACCATCTCGCCAACCGTTACACTTTTATCCGTCAGGTCTGCATATAGCCCTTCAAGATCCTCCGTAAAAAACATCATAGAAGGTGTACCCAGGTTGAGATCTGGTGACATTTTAGCAACAAATTCCTTATTGTGGAGGATGATGCTTGTTTCCGATTCCTTTGAAGGCGCTATTTCTATCCATCTCTTTCCTTCCCCATTGTCCTCTTCCGAAATTACGTGGAACCCTACTTTTTCCGTCCAGAAATTTATCGCATCATCTTGGTTGTTAACGTAAAGCATGATTTGCCCGAGATTATTGATCATCTTTTTTTTGCCTCCTTTAAGGTTTATGTAGTAACAATTTCTCGTTACTTTATTAAAATCCTTTAAGTGAATGGAACAAAAAGTCTTCCCATAATATAAAAACTTATGTAAACTTAATTTATTGAAAAGTTAACAAAAATGGAGGAACATTAAATGACAGCAAAAAACGAAAGATTAAGATGGCTAATTTTATGCTCTATGTTCGCCGCTATTACAGCGGTGCTCGCACAAATGGAAATCCCATTGCCGCTCGTGCCAATCAGCGGGCAAACACTTGCTGTAGGACTTGCAGCAACCATTCTTGGAAGTAGATACGGGGCTATGTCCATGGTCTGTTATGTCTTGCTTGGTGCAGTCGGCTTACCGGTGTTTGCAGAAATGAAAGGTGGAGCTGGAGTACTTGTTGGTCCTACAGGTGGATACATATTCGGCTTTATCCTAGCTGCATTTTTCACTGGCTACATATTAGAAAAAACAGCTTTCACATTAAAATGGGCAATGCTTGCCAACACGGTGGGGATGATTATTACGCTTGTGATGGGAACTGTTCAGTTAAAATTTGTGATGGATATGTCATGGGCAGATGCGTTGAAGTTCGGGGTTTATCCTTTTATTGTGGTGGGATTGATTAAAGCTTTTTTGGCAAGTTGGATTGGGATTACAGTAAGAAGACGTCTGAAGCAGGCTAACCTTTTGCAGGTAAAAGGGGATGTAGCTGCATAATACTCTGGTGTATAATAAAAAAAGAGAGAAGTGCGCCAACACTTCTCTCAACGAATTTTATTAATATGATTGCCACCTTTTCTTTTTACCGAAGCAGAAGGTGGTTTTCTTTTGCCCAATTTCCTTGCGATATCACTACCTCGCCACCATCTTCCTACGATCCGTCCCCGTAAAAGCAAGACCTAACCATAAGCCAACTCCAACCAAGAAGAACACCATAAAGGAACTGATTGCAATATAGATCTCTCCTGTTGCAAACCCTGTTGTAAATGCCACAAACAAACTAAATGCGACCAACCCGATTGCCACTGCATATAAAATCGCACGAACCCTATTCATCGCATATTTCTTACTGCTTTCTCTAGTTAATCCGCTATACGTAATGATGGCAACCCCAAACACAACAAAAATCGCAGTCCCTGTCACAGCTTCCAAGTCCATGTCCATAAAATACAACATGGCAGATGTTAATACGCCGAACAGAATCAGCAATATGCCAGTGATCAAACCGGCCGCGGAGATTCGCGCTGTCATGGATGAGTACACCGCCTGCTTCGCTTTGTCCTGCCCGACTTCCCGCATATCATCGACAAGTCCGCTAAGGTCGCCCATGGAACTTACTGCTTCTTTGAATGCAGCCTGCTCATTCATCCCATCCTTCTTATAGTCCGCGATTTTTTCTTTTAGATTAGTTGCTAGCTCTTCTTTAAGATCAAATAATTGCTGACTTTCACCAACACCGGAGAAAAGGCCATCCACATACGCCTGAACTTTTTTGTCCACATCACTTCTCTTCATTCTCGATTCCTCCCTCTATCAAGTAATTAAGTATCTCTTTAGCAAACTTCCATTCTTTCTTATATTGCTCGTAACGTGCCGTACCGTTTTCTGTGATGCGGTAGTATTTTCGGCGGCCGCCCTGGGTTTCATCTCCCCAATAAGAAGCAATAGAGCCTTCCTTCTCCAGGCGCCGAAAAGCTGTGTAAAGCGTTGCCTCTTTCAACTCATATTGATTTTCACTTAGTTCCATAATGGTCTTATAAATTTGATAACCATAACTGTCCCCTTGGCGGAGCACATTCAGAATGATGGTATCTGTATGCCCCCGTATCAAATCAGTCGATATTTTAGTTTCCACATTTTCTCACCTCCTGGTTATAATTTATAACATATTACTATGTCTGTCAAAGTAATTTTTACAACAAAGTACTTGGTTTATTAAATTCCACAAATTACTAATTTTATAAAAGAAACTTCTTCCGCTTCTTTTCGTACTAATTAGTAGACAGTTTAAGGAGGAGTAGCAATGTCCCTATTTTCAAAACTAATTACAAGTGTCGGAATTGGCTCGGCGAAAGTGGATACGAAGTTGAAGAAGAACTATTTTATGCAAGGGGAAGTGTTGGATGGAGTTGTGGGTATTTTGGGTGGAAGTTCCAATCAAAAAATTGATGCCATTCATTTAAAACTGATGACGCTGCACGGTCATGAAGGTAGCAGCCGCCTCACCAACACAGTCATACATACGCACAAACTAAATGATTCCTTTACCATTCATGCAGGAGAGCGAAAGGAAATCCCATTCTCTTTCCCCATTCCTTTAGATACACCTATCACCATGCAGGATCCAGAGACAGGCAAAATATTCCGCCTGTTTGGATTGCAACGGAAGCGGATGTCAAGAATGCTGTGGATCCGAGGGATAAGGACTACATCACCATTGAACCAACCAAGGTACACGAGCAAATCCTCGACGCCCTGAGAGTCCTGGGATTAAAGTTCCGCCAAATGGAAACCCAGAAGCTTCCCTTCAACTTAAAATCCGAAAAAGTATTCGGCCAACAATACGAATTCGTCCCTACATTCGGAAAATATTTTAAAAGACTAGAAGAAATTGAGGTTTACATTTTCCAGGGAGATATAGAAACAACGGTGCTGTTTGATGTGGATAAACTGCGGAGAAACCCCTTATCCTCGGTTGTGGATAAGTTGAATTTGGATAAAAACAGAGGTAGCGTGACGTTTAAGAATGAGCAGATCTTGAATGACAGAAGATCTGTGAGTGATGAGTTTGAGAAGATTATTGATAGAGTGCTATAAAGCAATGAAAAGCCGATCCTGAAAGTGGGATTGGCTCTTCTGGTAATCTATTAGACACTTTCTTCTGCTTTGTACACTCTTTTGTCCAATTGAGCATTTCCATTAGACACTTCCACCTGCTTCGTCCACCTTTTTGTCCAATAGAGGCCTTCTATTGGACACTTCCGCCTGCTTCGTCCACCTTTTTGTCCAATAGAGCCCTTCTATTGGACACTTCCACCTGCTTCGTCCACCTTTTTGTCCAATAGGGCCCTTCTATTGGACACTTCCACCTGCTTCGTCCACTTTTAGTCCAATAGAGCCCTTCTATTGGACACTTCCACCTGCTTCGTCCACTTTTTTGTCCAATAGAGCCCTTCTATTGGACACTTCCACCTGCTTCGTCCACTTTTAGTCCAATAGAGCCTTGCTATTAGACAGATATCCTCTTATTACAACACTCTTGTCCAATAGACAATTTCTATTAGACAAATACAGCTTCCCTTTTCACCAACTGTCTAAAACCTCTCCTTCCACTTGATAAAGAACAAAAATATACCGCCTCCTCGCAAACTGAAAGATAATCAGTCAACAGAAAACGGTAATTTCAATCTATTTAAACAACTCTTTGAACAAAGTCCAGAACCCCTTCTTTTCCTCAGGCTCCGCTTCCTTCGTTTTCTTCTCTTCCATCTTTATTGCTTCCGTTTTGATAACAAACTGAACGGAAGTAACTTTCTCATTCTCTTCAGAAACAAATGACACCGGTTTGAAATCTGATTTATCGTATTCCTGAATCATTTTATCAATCTCGGCTTGCATTTTTGCAGGCAGGTCCTTGGTTTCAGAATACAATTCCTCTGTTCCCTCAGACAACTCATCCACACCTGTAGACAATTCACTCGTACCGTCCGTCAAGCCAAGCAAGCCTATGTGAACTTGTGAATAGTTTGTGGACAGCTCGCCTACTCCATTCGTATAACTCACAAGCCCGGAATGGAACTGATTATAGTTGGCTGCCAATGTTTCCAAGCCCTTTGTCAACTCCGCCAAACCACTCAAGTCTGTTTCCTCTAAGGAAGCGGAAAGTTCATCAGCAATCGTCGTCAACGTGCCGCTTATTCCTCTTACTGCTCCGTCAACCTGGGTCAGGGATGGTTCGACCGCAGCAAATGCTTCCTGCACCTGTGCATAAGTCCCTTTCACCTTTTGGGCAGCTGCGTAGTTGGCCGTTAACTTATCCACAACTGCAGGATCTGCTCCACTCTCATATAAAGCGGCAATCTCTTCCTCTGATAGGTCACCAGCGGGAATTTCAGTAATGGCACCATCTAGTACAGCATATGCCGCAGCATAGTTTTCTTGTAGAGCAGCGAGCCCGTTTGCCGTTTCATTTAAGCCTTTCGCTAGCTCACGCAATCCAGCAGGTAATTCTGTCAAACTGCTCAAATCAACGTCAGCCGCACCAGCGGATAGTTCCCGGTTAATTGTTCCTAATGCTTCTTTTATAGAGTTCGATGCCCCAACCAACTCAGATGACGATCCATTCAGCTGATTGATTCCATTTTTATATTGTACAGACCCGTCACGCAGTTTCGCCGCACCGCTGTTCAACTCAGAAACTCCGTCCTGCAACTGCCCAACCCCATCATTCAATTGCCCGATGGCATCAGACAGTTCTGCCATATCACCTGTCATCCCTTCCGTTCCGGTTGTATCAATCGGAAGGCTGGATGGGACTGCGGCAATCTCGACACCATTAAATTCAAAGTTTTCCACATATGCCTCAACTCGTAGCTGCTCTTCTTTTCCAGGCATTACCGTAAAGGTAATCTGTTTATTTTTCCCGACATTCGCCTGCATGCCACCAGAGGATGCTTCGATATTCTGATACGTATTCGGCATCGTCAGGGAAACTTGCAGCAAGTAATTTTCATAAAAGACGGATGCAACGTTGTTGTTGGCAGCTGTCTCCACCTGTATCTCAACATGTCCGCTTTCCCCAGCAAGCTCTGATGGATCCACTTTACGGCCATCTAAAAGATACGTAACCGTTACATCCCAAGGCAGTTGAGTTCCTTCTTCCAAGTCCCCTTGGTAGTAGAACTTCCCTTCCTGTTCCACATCTGCCGCCACACGCTCTCCTTCTTGCTCAAGCTCTGTCATGTCCGTCAAGTTTTTCACCGATTTATAATCGCCAAAATCGAGGATTTCCCCAGCCTTGGCAACCTCGAGGGTATTCACAACATAGATTGGGCCGAGATCTCCGTTTGCTTTCAGTGTCGCATAGACCACTTCTTCCTTAGATCGCACATTCTTTTGATCTTCAGCGAAAGCCCCACTCGCATTCCCAAGAAATGAAGGCAAGAAAATCATTCCGGCTAGTGTAACATATAGTAGTTTTTTCTTTCCCATCATCACTTCTCCTCTTTAAAATTGGACTTATAGGTCGTTTTCTTAATGAATTTATCACACACTAGCAGCATAGCCGGCAGGAAGAACAGCACCATGATAAACGCCAGCAACGCACCTCTTCCAAGCAACAGTCCGATCGAACCAACAATCGGGTTAGAAGACGTAATCCATAAAATAAACCCGACACTCGAAAGGATGGCTGCTGAAATAGAAATCGAGAAGGTCTTCTCATCTAGCGTTTTAATAATCGCCTTCTTTGCAGACATTTCCTTGCGATGGTGCGTGTAAGCCTCAGTAAACAATATTCCATAATCAACCGTTGCCGCTAACTGTACCGTACTGATGATGAGGTAGCCAACGAACACAAGTGACGTTTCGCTGAAGTAAGGGATGGATAAGTTTATCCACACTGAAGACTGAATGGCTAGTAACAATACAATCGGTATCGAAATGGACCGGAAACCAATCAATAACACAATGGCAATCGTCACAACCGTCAACACATTGACCAAAATATTATCCTTGGTTACCGTGTTTTTTATATCATACAACGTCACGCTCTCCCCAAGGCTGAGCGCGGAATCCCCGTAATACACGGTTGCGGCTTTATCCACATTTTCCACAATCGCAAACGGAATGTCTCCTTCTGTCGCCTGATTCGTGTTAATAACTATCCGGCTATAATTTTCCGAATAAAATTCATTTCGGATTTCTTCATCCAAGTACTCTGGTGGAATCACAGGATCCACCATATTTACGTAAGACACCACACTTGTGACATAGTCCAGGGATTCAAGCTCTGCCACAAGCTCCTCCTCTTTTGCCACCTCGCCTTTTGGCACCAAGAGGACAATAGGTGTAATCTCACCGAACGATTCGTTGATTTTCTTATAGTCCGCACCTGCTCTCGTATGGTCTGGCAGTTCACCAAATCCATATGTAAAAGAAGTATTGGTCTGCGCAAGGAATGCGGGTACCAATAGTGCAAGGACAATAAGTAAACTCGGAACTCTTAACTTCACCACGAAGTTGCCGATTCCCTCAAAACTTGGGATAAAGCTCTTATGCTGCGTTTTATCCATCCATTTATAAAAGAACAATGTTAATGCAGGTAAAAATACCATCACACTTATGAAACTAAGGACGATCCCCTTCACCAAGTTCAATCCAAGGTCAGAACCAATCTCAAATTCCATAAACGTAAGAGCAATAAATCCGAAGAATGTCGTAGCCGCACTTGCCGTGATGGCCGGGAACGACTTTTTCATCGCAAGCTCCATGGCCTCTTCGGGATTGTTTGTTTTTTTTCGATATTCTGAAAAGCTGTGTAGGAGGAACACCGCATAATCAAGTGAGACGGCGAGCTGTAAGATTGGCGCCACCGACTGCGTCACAAAGGAAACCTCACCGATAAAGATATTGGTTCCTAAGTTGATTAGGACGGATACACCAATTGCTGTAAGGAAGAATACCGGTTCCACCCAGGATGTTGTGGAAATGATGAGAATGAAAATGATGATTGGCACAAGCAGCATGGCCGCATACATGGATTCGTTCCCTGCCATTTTTTGCGAGGTGGCGGTGTTGATCGCTTCCCCAGCGATTGCACCATTTTCGCCAATCAATTCATAAACGGCATCTGTAATCGCCACCTCATCCCCACTGCGGACGCTGATGGAGAATAAGGCATTGCCATCCTTGTAGTAACTTTCGACCATCTCCTGATCCGCTATTTCAAGCGGCGTTTTCAAGTCGACCACATCATCAAGCCAGATTACTTCTGCCACTCCATCAATGGCTTCTAATTTCTCTTTATACGTAACGGCTTCCTGTATCGTCACATCAGAAATCATGACCCGAGTATCCGGTACAGAGCCCGTAAATTCTTTTTCCATGATCTCCATTGCCTTGGTCGACTGGGCATCATCTGGCAGATAATCTACCATATTATAATTAACCGAAACAAAAAACTGCGCCACGGTCGAGATGATGGTCACCAACGCAAACACAATCAAAACAGCCTTTTTATGTTTTATAATACGTGATGCAATATTTATCGTTGTTCATCCTCTCTTGTGTCGTACCCCTTTTCATCTTATTATTATATTAGACACGGTGTTGGGTATACAACAAACAGTTGTGTTCCGGATGTTAGATAGACAACAAATCATTCTATTGTGTTGTTTTTTAAGAAAGGTAGTGATGTAATGAGCGAAAAAAAGGATAGAAGAAAGCAGTACACACGCATGGTGCTGAAGGAAAGTTTGTTAGATTTATTAAAGGTAAAATCGATTGCAAGCATTACCATAAAAGAAATATGTACAAAGGCGGATATAAATCGCTCCACCTTTTACGCCCACTATTCCAGTCAGTACGACCTGCTCGATGCCATTGACGACGAATTCACCGTAGACATGGTCAAAACGCTTAACCAATATAATTTCTCAAAAGAAGACGAGGCATACCAAATGACCGAGAAAATCTTCGAATACATCGCCTCTAAGAGTGATATTTGTTGTATCCTGTTAAGCGAAAACACCGAAGTGCAATTCCAGAAAAAAGGCATGATGATTGCAAAGGAATACATACTGAAGAATTTTATTCCTCATAAACAAGTAGACGCAGAGACCTTCGAATACTTAAGTATATTCTTTGTGAGTGGGAGTATTTATATGATCAAAAACTGGTTGGAAAGTGGGATGAACAAGACCCCTAAGGAGATGGCGGGGTTGTTGAATGAGTTTCTGAACCGCGGATTGAGGGGACAGGCACGGTGACGCAGAGAGTTCCTTTGGACAAGAGGGAAAGTTAAATGGGGAGGGACTTTGGAAAATAAGTTGGGTTAATGGAAAATAAATCGGTGACTTTGGAAAATAAAATCATCCCAACGGAAAATAAATACCCGCTTTTGGAAAATAATTCACCCGAACGGACCATATCCCCCTCGATTCCGGGAGGCTCATCATCAAATGGCGCCTTAATTTCCCGCCTAAACTAGCAAACTGGCTGATTCTCAAGACTTCTAGCTCATAAAGAAAAAACAAGACCTACACATCAGGTCTTGTCTCCAACTCTATCTATTTCGCATTCTGATCTGGCTGGTGGATACCAAACACATTGCCTTCGGTGTCCATATAGTAACCCTGCCATGCCATACCAGGCAACGCATGCTTTGGCACCGCCACTTTCCCGCCGTTCTCAAGTATCAATTTCTCTGTAACATCGTACGCCTCCACACCAATTGTGCAGGCAAACCCATTTAGAGGTTGATTGGCCTCAGGCGCAGCACCTTTTCGTTGCATCAATGCACCATTGATACCAAGCTCATTCTCGTCCCCTGTCACCGCTCCAAAATACGGAGTTCCTGCGTATTCGCTCCAATCTTGAAACGTCCATCCAAACACCTCACCATAAAACCCCTTCGCACGCTCCATGTTATCCACATGAATTTCGAAATGAATTAATCTTCCCATAGTACCCCTCCTACTAGATTAATATTTCAAATATGTACCAACTTACTTCTCTATCATAAATCATAGATAGATAAGGGTTCAATAGTAGTTATGAAAATTCAGAAATTTACGTTGGGTTGAGGGGACAGGCACGGCGACCCAGCGTGTGGAATATGACGTATTTTGTCGAATGGCAATTATAATACCTATAGTCGCTAATAAAATAAAAAAATGGCTAATAAATTCTAGAGTTTGGACAATAAATCCAATAGTTGGACAATAAACTTTTCCCACCAAACCAAAAGGAGCCATGCATGTTGGCTCCCATTACACTTTAACGGCCTCCCGACCAGCTACTCGCAGACCTTTCCGCGAAAAAACGACCACAAATACTGAAGCGACCACCAAAATACCCGCCAAGATAGTAAAACACATCATAATTTGCCCCATGGAAACAAGTCCCGTGAACAACCCCAACAACATAATTCTTAACAAAAGCCCTACTGCTCTCAGCAAGCCATCGACCCTGCCAATAATCCCATTTGGAATCCGATCCATCATGAAAGTATTCCGAGCAACCCTTGCTCCACTGTTACCGAGGGCGATTAACAACATCATGAACAGATAGCCACCCACGGGTAAATACACCATAACTGAAATAGCAATTGTAAAAAGTAGCATCGTCCCTGCCACCAGCTTCTCATCCTCAAATTTTCGCGCGGCAATCGGAACAAAAATCCCAGCCAGCACGGCACCCAGCCCATAAACCATCCCCTGGATACCATAAATATTCCCCTCCACTTTCAACACATTGGCCAAGTAGACAGGAAACAAATAGTTGGTGAGCATGACCCCGATGAATGGCAGGGACGATGCCAGCAAAAACAGGAACATACCTGGCTCCCTTTTTACATAATTAATAACTTCAGATGTACTTACTGTAACTGCTTTTTCTTTTCGCGTTCTCACATACGGTATTTTCGTAAAAAAGTAGATGGCAAGTGCGTACGTCCATACATCTAAAAGCAAAATGTAATGAAGATCCCACTTTAACAGAAGAATACTAGCAATCGCTCCAGCCACCATGCTCGACAGCTGCCCCTGCACCTCCATTGTGCCGTTCAATACCTTAAACTGATTTTTATGGAACAGCTCCTGATTTAAAGCAAACATCGTGGGATAGAAAATCGTGTAATACAAGCTGCCAATCATATAAATGACGATGTAATGCCACAGCTCGTAATCCACCCCGACAAACCCTACTCCGGAAAATAGAGCCAAAGCAACGAGACTGACGACTTTACTGCTCACAATCATACTCTTCCTAGAAATTTTATCAATTAAATACCCCAAATACGGTGTAAGCAAAAAGTTGATGATCGTCATACAAATTGCCACATACCCAAACACTTCATTGCCATTATCGCTTGTCACCAACAGCCACGGAATCGCAATCATCGTGATCCCGCTCCCAATCGATGAAGCCAAATTCGCTAAAATTATATACCGAAACCTGATGTCCTTATATAAACTGTTCATTTCCGTTCTCCCTCTCCAATTATGATACTTTCATCATAATAGAAGAAAAATTTGGCAACATTCAGCGAAGGAATGAAGTTTGAATACAGCTTTGTGATGGGATAGGTCCGACTTTAGATGTAGAGGAACTGTTTTTGCCATTGTATTACTTGTCCAATCCCACTTACTGTCCAAACACACCCATTTACTGTCGGAAATGACCACAATACTGTCGCAAAAAATGAAAATACAGTCCAATGCCTCCACTTTACTGTCCAAACTTCCCCAAATACAAGCGAAGCGACAAACACCAACCAAAAACGACCCCGCCAAGAAACAACGGAGTCGCACTATGTTATTCGGAAAGAGGCAAACCGACCACCAAGCGGGTCGGCGTGCCTGTTTGATCCCTAATATCTATCATTAAGCATCTATAATAATTAAAAAAATAAAAAATGAAATAAATAATAATGCCGCATATAAAAGCATCACCAGCCGTGCTACAAACCAATTAAAGCGATCATAGATAAGCATTGCTACAAAATTCGTCAATCCCAACAGTATTAGAATCAACAAAGATCCTAGGCAATCCGAGTACTTACACAACCCATCAAATAATCTATCACCTGCTCTTCTACTAAGTAAATATAAAAGAGCAAAGAAAAAATTAATAAATATAAATGATCCAATTGCAAAATAAATAGTTTCAACGACATTCATTTAGTATCTAGCACCCTTTACACCATCGAAGTCCAAAAAATTATCCAGATTAATTTTACCAATCCGCCAACTTGTTTAGAATAGGTGTTATGGTTTATGTTTTCTCAAAATAGCAAACTCCCACTTCAAAAGCAGTAACTTTTCTCCCATCCTTGAATTTCCCGTTTTCATAAAACACTCGCTCTAGTATACTTCCTTTTTTTAACATTCCCGAATTGTGAAAAGGTGAAACTCCACATTTCACCATCCCATTTTGTCGAATGGCATTTATATGGCCTCAAATGGACAATATAATGGGAAAGTGGACAATATAATGGGAAAGTGGACAATAAAATAAAAAGTTGGCTAATAAATCAAAAATCCGGACAATAAAACAGATAAAGAAAGAATGCTGAGGAGATGTCACATTGACTACAACAAATAAATTCGCCAATCAATCAGAGACCGATAGATTAATAGTAAGACCACTAAAGAAAGAAGACTATGAAAACTGGTTACATGAATATGAAAACCGCCTACCTTCCCAACATCCACATGATGAAGGAAAAATGGATATGAGCATTTGTACACCAGAATGGTTTCATAATCTTGTGGATAAACATCAAGAATTGGCACTGGCAGACAAAGCCCATATTTTTGGTGTGTTTAGAAAAAATGATGGGACACACATTGGGATGATCGATTTTTCCACCCTTGCCAGAGATGATTTCCATTGGGGGAGGATTGGATATACCATTCATAATCAATTTTGGAGATTAGGTTATGGCAGCGAAGCAGTAAGGGCAGCACTCGACATCGCTTTTAAACAATTGAATTTCCACCGCATTGAAGCCCACATTAACTTGGATAACACCCCTTCTGTAAAATTAGCGGAAAGTGTGGGCATGGAATTTGAATGTATTCGGAAAGGCTTTATTTTTGAAAACGATGAGTGGACGGACAACTTGGTATATTATAAAAATGTTAATTAAAATTTTTAGGGACAGGCATCGTTGTGCCTGTCCCCTCTACTCCTAGTTCATACCATTCCATTCCCCTTGATTCTTAGAGGACTTTTCTTTTTTTGCTTTCTCTTTATGAGCTTGGTTGGCTGCAGCACTGCCTAATTCCTTAGAGAATTCAGCGTCTGTTTGGCTGGCGTCAAAGCCTTTTTTATTCTTTTGATCCGCACCTGTTTTGCCGTTTCTTTTCGCCATCGTCAGTATCCCTCCTTTTTCCTTTTTCATTTCTTAGTATGAAAAGGATAGGGAAAATTATACTGACGTCGGAGGGACAGGCACTCTGACCCAAATGGGTCGCCGTGCCTGTCCCATCAAACCCCCTCAAACCAAAAAAACACCCTCAGTAACGAAGGCATTTTTATCATAATCTTTATTCTCCAAAATTTAATTGCCAGTGGACGCCAAACTTATCTGTTACTTGTCCGTATAGCTTGCTCCAGAAGGTTTCTTGCAGTTCCATATCAACTTTTCCGCCTTCTTTTAGTTGCTCAAACCAAGATGTTAAGTTATCTGTGCTATGGCTAACCAGTGCCAGTGTCACATTGTTGCCTTGAATATATTCTTGACCCGGAAAGGTATCCGAGAACATCACATTACTACCATCAATAGAAAGGCGAGTATGCATAATACGTTCTTTCGCCTCCTCAGGAAGTGGATAATCCGGGTGTTGCGGACTTTCCCCAAAGGTCATAATCTGCGGGGATTCTGTTTGAAACACCTTTGCATAAAATTCAACCGCTTCTCTACAATTCCCGTCAAATACAAGATAAACATCTACAGACACAATCTTCACCCCTAGTATGAAATACGTACAATCCTATTTTATCCGATAGTTCTAGTAATAGACACTACTACATCGCACTTCTTTAACTAAGAAATCTATCTTTTCTTCCAAACACCCGAACCTTTTTACAAGACTTCCATAAAATAATAGATGAAGGGGAGGTGAATTTATGAAAACGTACCACTATAAAAATGATTCAGGCACTACCTTTTATCCCAACCAAAAGAAAAACTCCAAGGACATCACCATCAACGTTAAATGTGGCGACAGTGGCCGAGACCGCATGAACCCGGCATTCCGTGCACTTAAAACAGACGTTCAACCTTTAGAAGCCAATGTATCAAGAAAAATTACGTTTGAAAAGGAACAGTTTGATATCGGTAACATCTACAACTCTACTAACTCTACGTTTGTGCCGCGAGAAAGTGGCGTCTACTATGTTGCAGCAAGCTTTACCTTTGAACCAAATGAAAACGTTCCATACCGTACTCGAATTGACATCGTCGTTAACGGTGTTACTGTTCAAGTCGACAATGACTACTGGAATCAACTTGACAACCTCAACGTCGTCAGTGTTTCCGGCGTGCTACAACTACAAGCCGGCGACCTTGTTGAAATTTTCGGACAAAGCACCACCAACGGCTTCATCGAACCAGACGTCGAAATTCCAAACTTCGCCTACAGCTCCAACTTTGATGCGTTTAAAGTATCTTAGAAACTAGGAAAGAGCCAAGGGGACAGGCACCGTGACCCATTCCTCAACACTTCACCAAACCTTCTCCCCAATTTCCTGACCAACATAATAAGGACGTTACTTTTGCACCCAGCCTATTCTCTGACCAAGCAAAAGCAACGTCCTTTTCCACATTAAGGTCCCAAAAAATAATAACCAATTCCCATTAACCAAAAGAAACTAAACGTCATAATAAAATTTAAAATAGCTAAGTAATAATGCTTCCCCACCAAACCGAGCGCAAGACCGATCGGACCAACAACGAAAGTCAACATCCAAAACGGACTGGCGATACTCATCAACACATTTGGCGTCCAAAGCAACACACAGATGATAAAACAAACAAGTGACGAATTCTTTAGTGCTTTCTTGCTCATACTCCACTCTCCACTTCCTACCTAACTTGCAGGATCTCTTCCCAACTATTTTACCAATTAAATATATACATAGAACCTTATTTTCGAGAGAAAAAGGGACAGGCCCGGTGACCCGCACTGGGTCATCGTGCCTGTCCCCTCAACCGACCCCGGAATAATCCTCTCGCATAAAACGTACATTGTATAAAGGGAAAGGGGCGCAATGTGTGATGAAGAAGGATGATAGCCATTGCATCAATACAGTTGAGGTTCTTGATTGGGTGCAGCATTCATTTTCGATTGATCTATTAAGTTGTTTTCATAAGCAAAGGAAAAACAGAACCACAACAAAGATCCAAGGTGTTTATGAGCTCCATGGAGACTCAACCGAAATTTTATGGGAGTGTCCGGACAAGTTAAAGATCGCTGGGACACTAACCATCCACTGCACGGAGAATAAGGACTACATATCCGTCCTCATCAATGACCAACCCTCGATATCCATTACCAGGCAAAATGCCTCCCGCTCCTTCACATCTTCCCATCTAAAAAAAATCGAAATTAAAGGATCCACTCCGTCCACTTTTAGCAGTGGAAAATATGACATCACCCTACACATCCAAACCCCACCCTCTAAACCAACACCTTCACCTTGCTATTTTTCCGACTACAACGGGACCGCAACTCCGCTTACTTGCCAAGCCACCCTTCCCTCCAACCCTGATATCTCCACACAAACGCAAAAAGCCTCCCTTCTAATCAGAGGCTTTGTTACCGTTTCTATACAAGATAATTCCCCTTCTACCTTGCCCATCTATTACAAAACCTACGTAAACATGTACGCACCAAAAGGAGCTGCCATCCATGCCGAACTCTCCTCGGTTCAAGTAATCCCTACCATCATACCCGGCTCTCCAGAGGAGGAGCTGTCATACCTTTATGTGAATGTCTCTGGAAAAATAAATGTAGAAACACTCAAGAAGACCAACATTACCCTGAAAGGAATGTACCCACCAGAGCATTGAAATTTTCATATAAAATAATGCACATCACAACAATATCGCCCGTAACAAAAGAATGACTGAAGCCCCGGCTCACAAGTTACCCTAATCTCTTTGACATTTTTAAAGGTCCTGGAGCGAGTGTTGTTCGTTGTGACAGTGAACGTTTCGACACAACCTTTTCTATCCACCACTTGCACCGTCACGCCTTCACCGCAACTTTCGGCCAAGAAAACAGATAAGGTACAAACTGCCACACTCTTATTCGATTCCCACAGCACCACATTTTCTTCCCCACAACCTAGTGAAAAATGGCCCGAAAAAGAATCCGTCACCTTCTCCCTCTCTTTCTCAAAGCACCAAGTAACCACACTCACGCCCTCACCTCATTTCAAGCACACAATTTTTTTAAGCCAACACTCGTTTATACAAGGTTATGCAATAGGTCCCGTTATCACCTGTGGCTGCTGTAATGGCAAAAGCAGTCGGTGTTGAAACAGATTGAGACACAGTAGATCCTGGGGCAGCTATTATTTCTGTTGCACCATTTATTGTCCCAGTTGCATTAGTAGCGCTAGAAGCCGAATTAAAAAGAGAAAAAGTCCCCTGGGAATATTGACCGGCAGCAGCAGACCATACTGTCACAATGGTTCCCGTTCCTAAAAAATTCCCTGAAATACATTCTTGAAAAAGTTGTGCTTGTGGCGCACAGTTTGAATTATTACAACACATTCCAAATCCCTCCTATACGGTTCTTTTCCATGCTATGAAGTTGTGCCCATAAATGTTTGGGCGCTTTTGAATATTTTTCACCACCTGCCCATAAATGTCATACCTTACAATAGCTAAAGCCCAATTTATGAAAGGGAGCGGGATAATGATTGAAGTAAGCCTATGTATGATTGTGAAGGATGAAGAAGCTGTATTAGCGCGATGCTTGGAATGTGTAAAAAATATAGTAGATGAAATTATTATCGTGGATACAGGCTCGACGGATCGAACAAAAGAAATTGCCCAATCCTACACGTCTAACGTATATGACTTTAAATGGATCAACGATTTTGCCGCAGCAAGAAATTTCGCCTTTTCCAAAGCCACTAAGGACTATATTTTCTGGCTCGATGCAGATGATGTGATGGAAGTAAAAGATCAGCAATCGTTTCTCAAACTGAAAGCCACTATTCCCCCAGAAGTGGATAGCGTCCTCATGAATTATCACATCCACTTTGACAATGCCGGCAACCCGACATTCAGTACAATGCGCAACAGGATGGTAAAACGAAGCTGTCAGTTCAAATGGGTAGGCGAAGTGCATGAATGCCTAAATGTGCACGGTTTGGTCGCCCAAAGCAACACCGTCATCTACCATAAAAAAGAGAAAAGTTCCGCAGGGAGAAATCTGAAGATCTATCAGGAAAAACTTAAGCAAGAGAACAGCTTTTCCTCTAGAGACCTTTTTTACTATGCCAATGAGTTATTAGCGAACCACTATTATCAAGAAGCTATTATAGAATATGATATTTACCTAAAAGATACATCAGGATGGGTAGAAGACCGAGTCGCAGCCTGCATCCAAAAGTCCATCTGCTACTACCACTTACAACAGCCAGTTCAGCAAGTTTCTGCGTTATGTGAGTCTTTTTTATTCGATATCCCACGATCAGAAGTATGCTGCCGATTAGGAGAGGTTTTCCTAAATCAATTAGCTGATCCCGATAAAGCAATATTTTGGTATACCTTTTCCTTAAACTTACCTGCCCCACCAACCTTAAGGGGTTTATACAATGAGCCACATACACGGACATGGCTGCCACACATTCAATTAGCCGCGGCCTATGAAAGGAAAAACGACCTAGAGAAAGCCCTTCATCACACAAAAATCGCACTTGAGATCAACCCTGATAATTTGAACATACAGCAAAATAACGACATGTTGCTAACCAAACTAACAAAAGAGGAGGACACCTCCTATGCATAAAACGCAAGAACGCCAAGCTCTCTTCTCATCAGCCGTCCGTTATTTTACAAATCGAGAATACGAAAAGGCTTACGCAGTTCTTTTTGAAAAATTAACTGCAGAAGACGACTCCAACGATGTTAACGGCCTCTTATCTATTTTCGGCTATGCATCAGGGTGTGAATCCATCGGAGAATTTTATGAGCAAAAGATAGATACAGAAACAACGCAAAGCCTTCTTTTACAATATCCCTCTTTCATTCCAGCCCTAGCGAGACAAAAGGATAAAGCAAGATGGGCAAATTACAAAAGAGAGCGAAACCATGCTGAAAGACTACGATTCGCTGTCACTGCGCCTTTATGTACAGGAGAAGTTCTAGAGATTGGTTGCGCCAACGGAGACCTTAGCTCCCATATCGCCATGCATGCCACAAATGTGTACGGAATTGACATTGATCCAGTTGCCATTGAACTTGCAAGGCTTAAATGCTATCAGTATGGCTTTACCAATGTTCAGTTTCAGCTTGGAGATGGCGGGAACTTAAGTTTACCAAGCAAGCAATTTGATACCGTTGTTCTCGCTGAAGTGCTAGAGCATGTCCCAGAACCGGAAAAAATCGTGAAAGAAGCTGTGCGATTATGTAAGCCAAAAGGTACCGTCCTCATTAGCGTTCCAAGAGGATATATGATTCCTGACCATGACCATATCAACCTTTTCACAAAAGAAAGCTTGCTATCCTTCCTGCAAAAGACCGTAAATCCAGAGTCTTATGAATGGATGGATGAGGTTCCAAATCAGTGGATGCTCTTAAAGCTGACACTTCCAGATGACGGGCAACCGTTCCAGCAACACGCTAATTTGCGACGATTCTTTTTACCACCGCATCCTTTAGAACCTATGGAAGCGAAAAAAGTTTCCGTCATTGTGCCGACTTTTAATAGATGCGACTATCTTCAACAAGCCTTAAATAGCATCACCAAACAAACCTATAAAAATATTGAAATCATTGTCGTAAACGATGGTTCAACAGATGGAACCGAAGAAATGCTCGCAAATTACCCTTACCCGCTAAAAGTAATTTCTAAAGAAAACGGAGGAAAAGCAGCGGCATTAAATACGGCACTTCCTTATGTAACAGGAGAATACGTTTGGATTTTTGACGATGATGATCTGGCTTTGCCGGCAAAATTAGAGCTTCAAGTTCGACAATTCGAGCGGAATCCTGATATGGGGCTAATTCATACATCCGCTATCATTTGCAAAATGGAAGACCAAAAGCCCACCTTCCAAGGATATTGGCACGCAGAATCCACTACCTACGAAGAACAGGTACTAAAGAAATTCCGCGGCAACTACTATTTTTCACCAACCGTAATTGTGAAAAAATCTGTTCTTGATCAAGTAGGCTTGTTTGACGAGAACCTAATCCGAGCACAGGATTATGACATGTGGTTTAGAATTTCCACCCTAACGAAAGTAGCCGCCTTCCCTATCCCAACAATCTTTTACCGAAAGCACGACGGCATAAGAGGAACAAAGGAGAAACCGTTAAAGGCAGAAGATCTCCAGAACAACCTTCTTCATGCAGACCAATATATTATAAAAAAGGCCTATAAAATGGACTGGGATACACTTTTTCCATGGCATTCACCTGACCTATCACATTCATCCAAAATAGAGATTAAGCTCGAACGTGCGATTTATTTAGCTCAATATCAGTTAGTTGAAGAGTGTGAGGCAGATTTGACTGAAGCCTTCAAATTTATTGAATCTGATGAGAGAGCCTGCATTTCTCCAAAAGGAATGACTGTCATAAAGCATATTAAAGAAACCACCTACCACTCTTTGGAGGAAAAAGGACAGGAAATTGTGCGAAATTTGGTTGCCGTCATGGAAGAAAGAAGCAAGTAAAGGGTGTGGAAGTAATGGGAAAATTGAATGGGTGTATAAGCACCTCAAATAACGGAGTCATAGAAGACGTTAATATCGTTGGTGTAGGGCCTGAAGTTAATTCGCAATTTAATGAACTAGCTGTGGCAGCTAGAACGCCGGTAATTGAGCTGACTTCTACTTATGGAATATCTGCTTTACGGGATGCTATTGAAACAACAGGTACCGGTACAGTGACCAATGATACTGTAGAGTACTTAATTAATACAGGAACAGGTGCAGGAGCAGAAGCAGTGCTAGACTCCGCTCAAAGAGGGAGATATCAGCCGGGCTATGCAGTTGAAGCAGGGATTGGAGCAAGGTCGATGACTTCCCCCGTAGGTGACCAAGTAGCAAGGTGGGGCCTTTTTGATGATCAAAACGGCGCATTCTTCGGAGTAAATAGTTCAGGTATTTTCCTCGGATACAGACGAAATGGAATAGATACAGTTGTTCCTCAAGCTAGCTGGAACATTGATCCTGCCAATGGAGCAGGACCCAGCGGCATAAGCTTAAATCTATCAAATGGAAATATCTATCAAATCGTCTTCTCCTGGTATGGCTACGGGGTCATAGAATGGCAAATTGTTGCTCAAAATCCAGTTGACCTTTCTCAACAAATAATTACAGTGCACAGAGTTAAGCCTATCAGCCAAACAAGTTTCACCGATCCTAACCTTCCACTGAGAGGGCAAGTGGAAAACGGTGCAACAACCGGTACAAATTTAACGTTATTTGTAGCTGGGAGACAATATAGTATTATTGGAAACTACAAACCTGTGTTCAGAGTAACATCAGAGAGAAGAAGCTTCACTGCTACTACAACTTTATCACCAGTTATTAGCTTCCAACGAAAAGCGATATTTCCTGCCGGATCTGGGAGGCCAAATTCCGTTAACGTAACATTGGAGGGCCTTGATCTATTGACGGGAGCTGACATATATTATCAAGTTCTATTGGGTTCTACAATTAATGGAACATTTGTTAACTTTCCAACCGCAACAACCAATATACCTAACAGTGAAACGGCATTACTAGTTAATAATAACTCCACTACTTTTACTACATTAGGGCAAGTAATCTTTCAAGGGTTAGCTGCAGGAGCTCAAGGTAACACCCGTTCTCTAACCACAGGAAGCCTACTAAATCTTGTTCTGGCAGATAATCAAATTATCACACTCGCTGTCGCAACATTCACTGGAACTACCCCCATACAAGCTGTACTTAGAGTTTCAGAGGAATGGTAAGCTCTAAAACTTATAGTTTAATGTAAAAGAAATTTGAAAACCAGCCGAGAATGTTCCGGTTTGGTTCAACGGAAAAGACGTTACCGCCACTTGTATGCTATTAATATTTCCAAAGGTCCTTGCCTCACTCTCTCCTGGTGCGACTGTAAACTGGGTTGCCGTATTTTCATTAATCATCACAGCGACCGAACCAGTGGAAGTTGAGGCATTCACCACAAGAATCGTCCCATTAATGGAGAAATTGGTCGCATCGGTATAGATTGTTGAAAACACATTAAGGTCAGTAATCGGAGTAGGATCAGCAACCGCTATGGTCCTACTCCGTGATAAATCCATACAAACGGAATCATTCACATTATCATAACTACTTGTACCACAACCTCGACATCCCATCGTTCACACCCCGCTCATACTCATATGTTTTAGTATATGCAGAGAGTTTTTGGAAGGCTTGGGCGGGTTGAGGGGACAGGCACAACCACCCACGAGTGGGTCTGCGCTGTGCCTATCTTGTCTTTCTCGTGGAATTTTAGGTTTAGCTTCTATTTGACCGTTTTCCTATCTTGGACAGGGCTTCGGGCGTATAGACGCCTTCTATTTGACCGTTTTCCTATTTTATCTGAAGCTTCGGGCGTATAGGAAACAATCTAATTGATATCATATGTTTAAATGTCTGCAGGAATCAGCTAATATTTTAAAAAAAGCCTCCTCCTGGTTCAAGGTGCCCAACCCCTCAACCCAAAACTTTTCCTCATTCAACTTATTTGCAAGCCTCCCATTCATATACCAGAGGGCAAAAAGGTTGCTCTAGACCCACTCGATTGTTGCTGCTTGCTATTATATGTAAGTGCAAATCAGGGAGGCAAAATAATGGAACAAGAAAAATATAATAACCTCAAATTGGGTGAACGCGGAGCAATCATCAGCATTCTCACTTACATATGCCTGTCCATTCTAAAACTAGTGGTTGGTTTATGACGAATTCAGCTGCTTTAAAAGCGGACGGCCTCAACAATACAACTGATATCATCGCATCTCTCGCAGTTCTTATAGGACTTAAACTCTCACAGAGACCTCCAGATAAAGATCATGGCTATGGTCATTGGAAAAGTGAAACCATTTCCGCAATGATTGCCTCGTTTATTATGGCGGCAGTCGGAATACAAGTTGTAATAGACGCGTTCCGCACTATGTTGGAAGGTAGCAAGGAAGCGCCAGATGTGACGGCAGCGTATGTTGCTTTCTTTTCAGCTGGGGTCATGTATTTCGTATATCGCTATAACAAGAAGCTTGCCATGAAAATTCAAAGTAAATCCACTTTGGATAGAGGAAAAAGGACCACTAAAAGGCAACGCCAAACAAAGAGCGGCTGGCATTTGTTCCATATCTATACATCCTTTAATCTCAGCTGCGTCAATACTTTCCGATACAATAAAGCCAATATGTGCCTTAATCACATTTCTTCCTGAAAGATACTTTAAATAACAACTTTTTATAGGAACACCTAAGGATTTTAGTTCTTTTATTTTCTCGTTCATTGGTTCCTTAAATTGTCCAACCTTTGACTGAGCCGCAAACCATATGATTGTCTCAGGGCTTTTTTCCACTAAATAGATTTGTTCAAGCTCTTTGTCACTTTCTAAATATTGTAACCCAACAGATAATACATTAAGTCTTTCCTTTATACTCTGAACCCAAAAATTTACCATTTCGTTGCGTAATTGTTCGTCTGTTTCATTTAGATGTGCTTGAATATCCTTGATTGGAACATCTGCCAAACGCAAACTAGTAATGACGTTAATGGTCTCAACCTGCCCCTTTGAATAAACCCGATACCCACTCGAATCCCTAGTAACATAACTTAGTAGATTTACTGACTCATAATATCTAATGGGACTCTTAGAAATCCCTGTACAATCAGAAAACTCCTGTATAGACATAAACTTACTCATACCAGCCCCCCTAACTGTTAACTCCATCGTACAACTTAAAGTAACTTGAAGGTCAAGAAAAAAAGAACCAAAGGGACAGGCACCTCGACCCATCTACACAACCGGCTTAAACTCCACCACCGAAGACAACTTTATCAAAGTCGACGGCTCTCCAAAAGGCAAAGTCGCATCAATGAATTCCTCAAGCTCTTTCACCGACTCCCCCACCACTTTCACCAAATAACTATACTGACCCGCGAGTCGATGGCACTCCACTACAACCGGATGCTCTCTACAAAAATCCCTGAATTTTTTCCCTTGCTTCGTATCAAACAGAATAAAAGCAGTCACATTTTTACCAATTTTTCCAGGATTTACAATCGCCCTGTACCCCTTTATCACTTCTTTCTCTTCAAGCTTTTTCACCCGCTCATTGGTAGCCGGCGTGGAAAGCCCAACCCTCTTCCCAAGTTCGGTCATCGAGATTCTAGCATTTTCTTGAAGATGTCTAAGGATACTTTGATCTATCTCATCCAAGGCTTTTTCCTCCTTAACAATAAAAAATAAAGTAATTAACTACTATTATAATAAAATAGCAAGTTAACTTCGCAAATAACCTTCGAAAGTTTATATAAATAAAACACCCAACCCTATAAAATATAACTAACTTAAAGTAAGGGAGAGTTCAACAATGGAAATCTATCAAGCTACTATGGAAGACCTAGATGGTGTTGCAGGTTTATTTAATATGTATCGTACTTTCTATCAACAAATATCAGATTTAAATGGGGCAAAGGCTTTTATTAAAAGTCGCTTAGAAAACGGGGATTCTGTAATTTTCGTTGCAAAAAACAATCATGATTATGTCGGATTCACACAACTCTATCCCACCTTTTCGTCTATTTCAATGAAACGAGCGTGGATTTTAAATGACATGTTTGTAGATGCAAACGCCAGAAATCACGGGGTTGGAGGGGAGCTTTTACAAAAAGTAAAAGAGTTTGCCAGTCAAACAGGTGCTAAAAGTATCACGTTAGAAACAACACCAGATAATGAAACTGCCCAGCGATTATACGAAAAAAGCGGATATAAAAAGGATGATCAATTTTACCATTATCACCTAGAACTTAGGGAGAGTTAACCCGCATTTCACCATCCGCTTCTACTGCTATTCATGATTAATTCCATCCCTTTTCATATCCTCAAGTCCATTAACATATATTGGTTTATGTTAATGATTAGAAGGGGTACGGATGGATGATTTCTTTATAATTTTATCTCTTATTTCCATCTTAGCATTTCTTTTTGGCATGATTAAGCCCGGTATAGTATTGTCTTGGGCTCCTGAAGACAAGAGAAAAAGAAAGTACGTGGCGATGTATTTTGGAATTGCAACAGTGGCTTTTTTTATTTTATTCGGCATAACAACACCTCCCACTAGCGAGAGTACAGCAAAAAGTGAGGAAATAGAGAAAGAAGAAGAATCGAAGAATGAAGCTAATGACGCTGCAAAGGAAGAGGAAGAAGAAAAGGCTGAACAAGACGCCGAAGAGCAAGCCAGAATAGACGCTGAAGAACAAGCTAAAAAAGACGCCGAAGAGCAAGCTAGAAAAGACGCTGAAGAACAAGCTAAAAAAGAAGCGGAAGAAGCAGCTAAAAATGCTGAAACAGCATCACAAGGGCAAGCTGTTCAAATGGCCGAAGACTACCTTAATTACACGGCTTTTTCAAGAAGCGGCTTGATTGCACAGTTAGAATATGAAGGGTTCGATAACACTGATGCTACTTATGAGGTAGATAAACTTCAGGTAGACTGGCAAGCCCAAGCAGTTCAAACGGCTCAAGATTACCTGGACTACACTTCATTTTCGAAAACTGGCTTAATCCAACAGCTAGAATTTGAAGGTTTCAGTAATGCGGATGCTACTTTTGCTGTAGATACACTCCATGTAGATTGGCAAGCCCAAGCAGTCCAAATGGCTCAAAACTACCTTGATTACACTGCATTCTCAAGAAGTGGCTTAATCCAACAGCTAGAATTTGAAGGATTCAGCAATGAGGATGCTACTTATGCTGTGGACGAAGTAGGGCTGTAGTTCTACCCACGAACACAAAAAGACATGTCACATCGACATGTCTCTTTGTGTTTGGTTAAAGGTGTTAAATGGGTCGTCGTGCCTGTCCCTTCTACCCTAGTTCGCCGACACAGCTAGAATACTTGTTGGTTGTACCTCTATAGTTAATACAGTTTCCACTTTATCACCATTCACCAGCAGTATTTTATTATCAATTGGATCAGTAACCAAAATACGGTCATCCATCAATGCAATAGTCGGATACACTGTACCATGTCCATGACCTTCTACTAGTTCAAATGCATCGACCACTTTTACCTCTGATTTAATTTCACCCTTTTCCAAGTCGATTTGGTAAAGAACTCCGTCAATTCCAAGAACATATCCGTCCCCTGTTCTACTAACAGCCATTGAACTAGTATATTGTGTGCCAATGTCCATCTTCTTTAGAGACTTGTCGACAGTATTAATGATGGTGACATTTGTATTAAGTTCTGGGTTTTCCTTGCTGCTATAGTTTCCTAACATGTATAGGCTGCCGTCGTGGCTCTTGATTGTCCCAACGCGAGCTCCCTCGTCAGGAAGGGTTAGTTCTAGACCTTCATTGTCATGAGATGTATAAAGGAAAACTTGCCCTTCACAGCCGAAAGCCACTATTTCATCTTCCTTTGATCCACTAGAAGCCTCACCATGTAGACCAGGGCAAGAATCAAAACGAGAAAGTTCTTTACCTTCTTTATCATAGATGATGATACCTTCTGGAAGTGTTTGTGGGTCATGTTCATCTGTGTAAGAAACGGCGTAACTTCCGTTGGTTAATGGAACCGCCACTCCATGATGTTCAATTCCAGGAATCGTTAAAAGCGGGGTTGGCTTTGTTTCTGTTTTTAAACTTACATTCGTATAAATTTCAGTGGAACCATCTCCATCATAGAAGATTGCGGTCTTACTACCATGACCTGTAATATGAGTTGGTTCTAACCCATTAATGCTGTATGTAGATAATACTGGTTCTTCTGCATTTGTATGGCCGTGGTCCCCATGGTCCTCTGTCCACACTCCCAAATCCAGAAGTTTTAGAACCCCTTCTTCCCGATTATTCAGGAAGGCATGACGATGATCCGCTGCAAGAGCTAGAGCACTAGTGCCTGTTTCCATCGTATCGAGGATAGCAAAATTACTGTCTGCAATAATGACACCACCGTCATATCCTATTGCCAATCTTGTTCCATCTACCTCTTCGTGGCTGTCTTCCTCTTCTTCGTGATCGTGGTCATCTTCTTCCTTTGCATGATCTTCTTTTACTTCCGTTTTGTTATCTGACTCTTTTTCCTCGAAAGTTGTCGAGTTTCCACTACACCCTGCAACCAGTAGCATAGCAAATAATAATAAAATAATTGCCTTTACATTATTCAATTTTCAGACTCTCCTTTTAAATAGTAATGATTACGATTTAAATATTACCTCTCTCCTTTGGTTTCGTCAAGAGTTTTGGGGACGGGTTTCTCGACCTACTAATCGTTTTTCACAGATTATGAATGGGTCACGGTGCCTGTCCCCTCGACTCCCTCCCTGTGCTAAAAGCCTCATTTACTGCGATTTACACAATTTTTACACAATTTTCAAACCTCCTGATGTACGCTATTTATGTAAACAAGCAACCACTAGGAGGAGAAACCGTTTGAATCAATTTAACAAGAAAGTTCGCGGCTTATTTATTTTCTTATTTGTTTTTACCCTTGCATGCTCCCACGCCGTACCTGATAAGATGAGCGCTGCCGGTTCTGGTACTTGGAGCTCTCCGTTTACTGTGAGTCAAGCAAATTCCAATCAAAACGGTTCTACTCAGACTGTCGAAGGCTATGTAGTGGGACAGCCAACCGCTACCAATACAGTGGTTACGAGCAATTTCCCTAACGACTATGCACTAGCGTTAGCCGACAGTCCGTCTGAAACAAGCACAGCCAAAATGATTTATGTTCAAATTCCTTCTTCCTTCCGTTCAGGCTATGGACTGAAGAGCAACCCAGACCTAATGGGGAAAAAAATGAAGGTTACTGGTTCTTTAACAGCTTACTTCTCTCATTCAGGTATCAAAAACGCATCTGCATTTGAGGTAGTCGATGGAGGGACCACAGACCCTACCGATCCAACGGACCCACCACCAAGCTATGATTCATATTACAGCTCTGCAGAAGGAAAAACAGGATCCGCATTAAAAACAGCGCTACATAACATCATCGACGATCACCAAACTCTATCCTATGATGCTGTGTGGGATGCGTTGCGTAATACAGATGAAGACCCAGCAAACGCTAACAATGTTCTTTTACTATATACCGGCCGTTCTCAATCCAAGTTCATGAACGGGGGCGGAGTAAACGACTGGAACCGCGAGCACGTTTGGGCAAAGTCCCACGGTGACTTCGGTACCACACAAGGTCCTGGAACAGACCTTCACCACCTGCGCCCTACGGATGTGACGGTAAACTCCTCTAGAGGAAACCTGGACTTTGATAACGGTGGAAGCCAGCATTCTGAAGCACCAGGAAACTATTATGACAGTGATTCCTGGGAGCCGCGTGATGAAGTAAAAGGCGACGTGGCACGCATGATTTTCTATATGGCGGTTCGCTATGAAGGAGACAGTGGAGAACTAGATTTAGAGATTAATAACTACGTAAACAACGGCAGTGCCCCTTACCATGGCAAACTGTCCGTCCTGCTACAATGGCACGCAGAAGACCCAGTGGATGCAAGAGAAATCCGCCGCAACAATATCATCTTCGAAAACTACCAAGGAAACCGCAACCCATTCATCGACCACCCGGAATTTGCGGAGATGATTTGGTAGGACATTATATGAGGACAGAACTCTGTTGGGGTTCTGTTCTTTTTTTACACTTTATAATTGGCTAAGGGTTTGATTGTCCAAGGTACCTCCTGAGGTTCAACTGCTTTTAATGCTTTCTATTAGTAAAGTTCAATTTTTTAATAGAAAATGACTCTGTTTTTGTGAATAAAATATGATTCGGACATTTCTCCTGTTGCTTCGGACAATTAAGTCGATAAATGGCGGGGGCTTCGGACATATCCAAGCGACATTTGGTCATCTTTTTACCACCTTCGGACACCCCAAAAATTCGTTCGGTCAATTAACCCTAATCTTCGGCCAACTTTGCTCAAACTTTGGTCAACTTTTCAAAATCTTCGGTCAAAAATCAAAAAACTTCGGACATTTGATTAAATGCGGTTCGCTGTTTCCTCATTACGATTTTCAGGGATACATTTTAATGACATAGATTAAATTGACTAGGTAAATAATTCATTTAACTTTTTGAAGCCTACCCAATTAATACTTGCTGAAAAATTGTCTTAGATTCAACCCGAACCACCCCAATATTAACGCAAATTCTATATTTAAAAGAGACATGTCGAATTGGCATGTCTCTTCTTATTTTCTAATCATCTTTTTCAACAATATGTTTAAGAATGGACAATTTGTTATTCCAAAACTGCTCATAATAAGATAACCATTGTTTTACTTCTGTTAGCGGTTCTGGATGCAATTGATAAATCTTTTCTCGGCCAACCTTTTTACCACTGACTAAATTAGCTTCTGAGAGAATATGAAGATGTTTTGCTATGGCTGTACGACTAATCGGAAAATGAGATGTTATTTCTGAAATAGCTAATTCTTTGTTAGCAAGCAATCCGAGAACTTCTCTTCTTGTTGGATCAGCAATAGCTTGAAAAACATCATGCTTTACCGCCGTCACTTATCCTTCCACAACCTTTTTAAGTCGATCATTAACAATCTCCACCCAACCATCATTCATTCTCTCACGAATCACAGAACTCTTTGCGTTTGCTTTTGGAAGAACAGTATCTGGAGATTTCCACCCACTATGTATTAATGTAAATTCTGTCTTTTCGCCTAGGTCTTTTTAAAAGGAAAGAAACTACCCATCCATCTGTATCCCATGAGAAGGAGATTTTATTTGGTTCATCCACTTCTAATACTTTACACGGAGATGGTCCAAATGGGGATTGTACATGGAATTCATGTCCTTCTCTAGCCTCGAAATCATTAGGCATAAACCATGCAGCAATACCTTCAGAAGTCGATACCGTGGCCCATACTTTTTGTATAGGTGCTTCAAATATAACTGTTTGCTTAATATCCTGTAATGTCTCCATTCAAATTTCTCCTTTTTCACTCAAATACAAAACCATTTGGTTTCGTATTTGAGTATATAACACCTTTTGGTTTCATTTAAACTACAGCTATTGGGATGTTATTGGATGGCTATCTACTCCCTTATTGCGACACGATTACGTTTCGACCTGACTAGAAAAATACCAATATATTTGTAAAATAAGAGACTTGACCTACGAAAATAACAATAAGTAGAAAAGTTCCTGCTCTTCGATGACAGAATCGACTGTTCCCTTTCTTTTTTGTCACCAGCAGAACATCTCACTCACATTTTAAAGGATAAACGGACAGGAGTGCATGCCCCTTCAATCCGAAAAAGGATTTCCCACCTATTTATAGAATAGTTCATTTATTGGGAAGGAAAAGGAGGAAAAAAATGAACCGCGTAAACATAATCACACTCGGCACTAAGGATATCGTAAAATCACACCAGTTTTACAAGGAGTTAGGTTTCGAAACATCCGTCAGAGGACCTGAATCCGCTCCGGCCATTATCTTTTTTAAAAATGAAGGCACTAGAATCGCGCTTTATCCAGTAGATGAATTGGCGAAAGATGTGAATGAACAGCAACCTCCCGAGATCGGAAGAGGTTTCCCTGGTATCACCCTGGCTTATAATACAAAATCCATAGATGAAGTGGACGAAGTCATGAAGAAAGCGGAGTTAGCAGGAGCGACCATCCAGAAAAAGCCGCAGAAAACGGACTGGGGCGGATATAGTGGATACTTTACCGACCTTGACGGCTACTACTGGGAGGTTGCTTATGGGGAAGCTTGGGAGTTTGATGAATCGAATATGTTAGTGATTGAGGATGTGTAAAAATGAAAGCTACAGGTGATGACCTGTAGCTTTCATTTTGTTTCTAAAAGTGCTAAGAAAATTACATGACCATGCTTACTATCTCTTATTGATAGCTATGCAGATTTTAATCATCGCTTCCTTTGCCAACAAAAAAAGAGAAAGGAATGTTAAAAACATCCCTTCCTCCTCAGTGATCAGAAACGTAAGCTTCTTATTGCGCAGTTTCTAATCCCATCTCATTTAAATAGTATTCTAGATCCTTTTTACCGATTGTTTCTTTCAGTGGCTTTCCTTTTGGTGCATCAGGTCCTTTTGTCAAGAAGTTCTTTTCAATGAAACGGACATCTTTCTCGTCCACTGTACCATCTTGATTGACATCAAATGTCGGAATTTTAGGGTTTTGTTTACCGTAATATTTAACGATATCACGCACATCTTTTATGTCGATCATCCTGTCGTTGTTTACATCTCCTGCAGGGTTTACCTTGTACCCGGCGTTAACATATCTTCCCAGGGTCTCACCGTTCAGTTCGTAACCAGTGATAACAGGTGTGTAGGTCTTCAAATGCCCAGGCACTTCCACAACGACATGGTATGTTTCCCGTGAAGCAGGAACCCCTATTATTTGATACTTTCCATTTGGTGCGATCGTACCTTCATATTTTTCACCATTTGGTGATAACGCATATACCTTTGCTCCAATAGTTTGAGCTACACCATATGGTAAATTAGGTTTTAGGAATGCTTCCGGTCTGATATTTCCTTGAATATCTGCATGCTCACTAACGAAATCAAATTCCGATGTACTGTAATACGGAAGGTTCACTGCTTGTTCTTCACCCGATTTCATATAGGTGGACGTTGTGACTTCCCATTTATCATATCCGTAATACCAGTTATCGGCAGTTACCTTAAAGGTCACATCCACTAATGGCATGTCCCCACTAAAACCGTCATACCCCTCACCGTCCAGCATTGCGCCAACTGTAACAGTATCATAATAGCTGCTATCCTTCACAACTGGCTCTTGAAGCGATACTTGAAGCCCATTTTCCTCTGCATAGTTTTTGAACGCCTCATTTAACTCCGCAGATTCAAAAGAATACATGTCCCCTTTATATTGAACCGTATATTCCCCGGAAACGAGATTTTTTACGTTGTTCAAGCTAAGGGTCATGGTAAATGTATCACCCAGCTTCACTTCTTCCTTGCTGTAATCCGAAGTTAAGTACTCCGTTCCTTCTTGTAAGAAGATATATCTTTGGTAATTGACATTCAATGCAACGTCAGTGCCTGCAAGGCTTAATCGTAATGGCCCGTCTGCAATGTCGGAAGGTTCAATGCCAAAATAAGTATCCCCATTAGCGTCCGCCGGCGGGAAACAACAATTGTAATACTCACGACTCCCGGTTGCAATTAAAAATTTATTAGATGATTGATCATAATCCATTCCTTTTGATTGTAAGACATCCACTGTTTCATCCTGTATGTTTCCGTGGATAAAGAACGCTTTCTGTCCGTTCTCTTCCGTGTACATATCTTCACTAATCTCATATACATCAGGAGTTTTATCGAATGTCACTTGAGGTTTTGTATTGTCAACGACGACAGGTGTATCGATTGAATACGTTTTCCCATCTTCGTCATAACCTATGAACTCAAGATTATAATCCCCTTCAGGCAAGTCCATACTCTGTTGAGAAATCGGATTTTCTTTATCACCAGTAAATGGATATACATTTCCTGTGAAGACACCTAGAATGTAATACCTGACGTCAGCTTTTGCTGATGGATCTGAAACAGAAGCTATTAAACCAATCGCGTTACCTGATTGACCATCTTTCACCAGAATATCAATCCTGTTTAAGGGGCTTTTCATTTGAAATGCTGCGCTCATCATCGGGTTATAATACTGCCATTTTGGCGTATTGTTTGCGAGTGCCGGTCTATCCGTTTCAAGGTATTCAAATCCCTTTTCCGTCAATCTAACAGCGAATGGTACCTGGTACGTTTCGCTGCTATCATTTGCATTCGTCAAATGAATGTACCCTTCATAACGTCCTTCTACTGCATTTTCAGGAACTGTGATAGTTGGTGAAACAACTTCTTCTGTACCATTGGAGACATTGACACTTTCTGGAACATCTAAGCGGATTCCATTTTCCTCTGCATCCTTTATACCTGGACGTTCGCCATGATATTCCACTTCAATGTTGAATAACTTGTTCTCTTCTCCGCTATTCTTAATGACCATTTCGCTACTGGCTTCAACAGTAACTCCAGTTTTGTAATGGCTTCCGAAGTTGATTGATGCCGTCTCATCATCAATCTCGACTACTACACCATTTTCATTTAGATTTTTTGTTTTACCTAACACTTTGACCAATACATCGGCATGAACCGCCTCATAAGCATTTATACGTCCGGCTCCTTGTTCAAATACAGATACGTCACCATTTAAATCTTCGGCTGTATTCATTAATGCCGCTTTTACATCAAATGGGGTAGCATCTGGATCTTCTTGAAGCATGAGAGCTGCCACACCTGCGACGTGAGGGGCTGCCATGGATGTCCCTTGTAAACGTGCGTAAGACGCTGTGTAGTCCACTCCCTCTTCCGGACTATTGATAAATTCGGGAATGGTTGAGAAAATCGCTACGCCTGGTGCCACCACATCCGGTTTAATATCATAGCTGCCAGCAACCGGTCCTCTGGAACTGAAGCCTGCAAGGTTGTCTCCCTCCGTTTGAACGCTTGCTAAATCGCCAAATGTTATGTTCGAGTTATCTCCTATCTCTTTCAAACGCTCTCCATCCGCTTTTGTCATACGGAAGGTTGGGATATATTCTAATCCTTCTCCTAAATAAGATGGAATGTTTCCATCTGTATTATTGTAGATAATGACAGCTTCCGCACCTGCTTCTCTCGCATGTTTGATTTTATCCACAAAGGCAATCTCCCCACGTTGAATCAAGGCAATTTTACCCGATAAGTCTTTTCCTTCGAAATCAGTTGCATATCCAAGACCCGCAAAAACCACCTGCTTGGACTGGCCTTCAAGAGCTGCTAAGTCATCTGAAAAATTCTTCCCCATTAATAAAACATTTTCAAATGCTTCTCCATTAGCACTCAGTGACTCAAAGGCAGGGATATCCATGGCAAAGTCACTTGCACCAACTGTAATTCCCAACGTAGCTGTACCGGGAGATCCGAGTGTTCCTTCATTCGGGCCGCTGTTGCCTGCCGCGACAACTGTTACCACTCCTTGCAGCATTGCGTTATTAACGGCAACGGAAGTTGGATAAAAGGGATCATTGGTTGAAGCACCAAGCGAAAGGTTGATAACATCCATTTGATCGTCAATTGATTTTTCAATTGCTGCAAGAATCCCTGATGTTGCACCAGAACCATAAGGTCCAAGGACACGATAGCCATACAATTCCACATCAGGAGCTACACCTTTTACAGCATAATCGACACCGTTCTTCTGGCCCCCGGCGATTGTTCCTGATACGTGTGTTCCGTGCTCGGTATAGTAAGCGGATCCTGAGGCAGGATGTCTTTCAGGCAGACCGGAATTTCTCCAGTCTTCGTACGTTGCTTCCATTGGATCATTATCGTTATCGACGAAATCATATCCACCTTTGTATACATCTTTTAGATCAGGATGATTGTAATCAACCCCTGTGTCCAGTACCCCCACCTTGATTCCTTTACCTGTGAAGTTTTCAGCATGAAGCTTGTCCACATTGATTTGCGGAATACTATCCATCATTTTAGATGGAGAGGCTGACGCTTCCATTTCAGGAAGTTCAATCTGAACCGTCTCATCCTTCCAAACCCGCTTAACGACTCCTGAATCTAGTAAGCTCTCAATCTCGTTACCTGGAACGGACATTGCTACACCATTGATGGCCGAACGATATTCTTTCGTAATTACTGCTTCTTGCAATTGCGGACTTGCATCTTTTTTGTTTTTCATAGAATTAAAGCTCTCTTTAAACTTATTGTGAGCTTTCTCTACCTTAGCAGCGGCTTCATTTGCAGTAGTACGGAATCCTTTTGCCGCTTGCTTCATCACTTCAACCTTAGCTGGTGCTTGATGAAACTCTACGATTACATCGACGAGCCCTTCGCTTTGTGTGTTGATATTTGGTGAGATGTCAAAGTGTGGAGTTGCTTCGATTTCTTTAATTGCTTTTCTTTGTTCGTCTGAAAGATTTATTAATAGGTTCTCAACATCTTTGATCTGCGTAAACCCGGGTGCATTTGGCGTACCTTCCGCCATAACATTCATCGGGATACCTGATGTGCCCAAAAGACTCATCGCCAGCACAATAGTCAAAACTTTCCCAGAACTTTTCTTCTTCATCATTTCGCCCCCTCTTTCGTCTATCAAGCTTGCTTCTATCTTCTACTTAAAATTGTAAGGGCGAAATAATATTCTGTTAATTGGGAAAATTCCTTACAATATTCGACGTAAATTTATAAAAATGCTCGCTAATTGTTGTATTTCCGGATATTCAAGATAGGAACACAAAATTAAAGTTGGGAAAGTTTTTGATAGAACAGTCTATATACCTAGCAAATTTCCATTAGTTCTTGAACATCAGGTATATATACCCAAAAGCATCACCTGAAACATTGCATAAAAAAAACAAGCAGCTGTTAACGGCTGCTTGTTTGCTTATTTTGTGGTTGCATGGTTAAAGAGTAATTTCTTAAACAGTTCATTTGATAATTGTAAATACATATTGGCGGAGTTCAAATCTCCCTTTTTTTTGAAAATGTCTGCTAACCTCTCCGAGTATGTGACAGCTTTATAGAGGTTATACTGCTTCATCATGGGCAAACCACAATCGATTAAATAATCAGTGAGCCTTTTGTCATCTTGTATGGCCTCCAAATATAGAACCATTAACTCTACATACTTACTGGACTGTTCATTTTTGAAGTCCTTCAGAACATCCTTCAACATAGTAAGCGCCTTCTCGTTTTCTTTTAAATCGAGCAATAACTGTACAATTTCAATCAAGGTGCTGTAATAAGTGGTAGTATGTCTGGTTTTTAAGTTAAGAGATTGAGTGAAATAGTCCAGCGATTCGCGGAAATTCTCCTTTTTTTTATTCAACAACCCAAAGTTATGAAGGGCACTTATCTTCGTGCCATCATCCTTCAGCATTTCGGCATCATTTAAGGCGGTTTCCAGCATGGTTTCCGCCCGATCAAGGTCATTGATGTAAATTAAATTTGCGGATAAGCCTACCTTTACATGCAGGATCCGAGATATATTCCCGGTATTTTGAAAGATTTGCAATGCCTTATAAGAGTAGTGGAGGGATAAAGTAAAATGCTTCAACAGCCCATGCACGGCCGCTTTGTAATAGTAGAAATCCGTTACTTTATCGCTGAAAAGCTCGGCATTATTCTCTATTTTATCCATGATGGAAATCGCATCTAAATATTGAAGTTTTTGTGCGTAATAAATTCCCTGAAAGAAATCCCAAAGGTGTTTTTCAAACGCAGAGTATTTGTTTATATTTTTTTTCAGCCTATGAGAAACTCTTTCAAATTCGGTTGGATTATTAGTAAAAAGTAAATATCGAAGCATATATAATTCATACAAATAGATCATTTCCGTACATTGTATAAAGTCTCTATGCTCTTCCAATTCCTTTTTCAATCTTTTGGCATGATCTCTATGAAGCCTCTCCATCGCTTCATAGAATTGTGACAGCTTTCGCATTAACATTTGTGTTTTCTTATTTTCTTCCTCAATCGAAATGCCAAGTCGTTTGCAAAGCATTTCCAGCGTTTCCGGATTCACCTCTTTGGAATTATTCTCGATCTTACTTAAATGGGTCGTTGAACAAATGCCCTGGCAAAGTTGTTCTTGCGTCTTATTTTGCTTTTTGCGATGGTAGTAAATAACTCTTCCAATAGACATCTTAGCACTTCCCTCTATTTATTTATCTATTATTATACAAGCTCTTGACTATAAGTTCTATAAGTCTATAAGTCTAAAGTAATAGATAAATTTGCCTTCATAATGTTACAAACTAGATCAATCGTCTGTCAATATAAATGGGTGAAGCTATGAAGTCATGGAAAAGACGGAGTTAGCAGGGGCGGCAACCATCCAGAAAAAGCCGCAGAAAACGGACTGGGGCGGCTATAGTGGATACTTTACCGACCTTGATGGTTACTATTGGGAAGGGTTGGTGATTGTGGATGTGTAAAATGAAAGCTACAGGTGATGGCCTGTAGCTTTCATTTTGTTTCTAATAGCATTGGATGAATTAATAATAGAAAAAGTAAGACGCCAAACATCCCAGAAGGATAGAACATGATGCAAGAAAAAAAGGTTTAAGTAACTGATTTTTTCTTTGGCAGAGGACGGCACATAGTTTCCATTCGTCTCTATGGCTGCAGTGGCTTCCCCAAAACTAGAACCACCACCACTATACGTGACAAAGGCAGCGACAATGCTTGTAATGAAAGCAACATTACTAAATCGGAAGTCAAAAAAGTGGGAGACCATGAAGATAATACCTAGTAACACAACTAAGGTTAAGAAAAAATAGAGGCAGAGCCTTTTCATTTTTTTGGACCCCTTTTCTTAGTGGAAGTTGTATAGGTAACATACGGGTGTATAGTTAAAAAGTTCCATAAATTTATAACTAACATTCATTAACCTCTCCCTTCTAAATCTTTAATCAAATCAATTTCACTCCCAATACATAATTATCGTATATTCACCTACAATAAAGGCAAAAATGAGTATATTATCGTATGTTTCTACTTACCCCATTTGCTTCTACTAAACATATTTTCGTAGAATAGATTTAAAATCACTACAAATTTGAGGGTGACCAATGAAAAACAATAAAACGTTGGAAGACTGGATAGCAGATTGCGAGCGCCTTAGTAAAGAGAATACCTACCTTAAACAACAAATCACAAGTCTTCTTCAGCCAAAAAAATCAGCAGAGAATAATGGTCAAGATATAGTAACTAGACATTCAGCACTTCACGCCAAAATTCAACTTTATAGAACACTTTTCAATGGAAGGTCTGATGTGTATGCGACCAGATGGGAAAGTAAGGACGGACGAAAAGGATATTTGCCAGCATGTGCTAATGAATGGGATCAGTCTATATGTCAGAAGCCCCAAATTAAGTGCTCGGATTGTGAGCACCGTAAACTCTTGCCTTTAACCGATCATGTAATAGAGGGACATTTTAAAGGAAAGCATAGTGTTGGATTATATCCATTGCACGAAGATGGTACTTGTTCTTTTCTAGCAATAGACTTTGATAAACAAGATTGGAAAAAAGATGTAGGGGCTTTTGTTCAAATTTGTAAAGAGTATAACATTCCATACAGCGTGGAAAGATCACAGTCTGGAAACGGTGCACATGTGTGGTTTTTCTTCACGGAAAGATTGGAGTCCTCTCTTGCAAGAAAGCTAGGGTATACCTTACTAACAAAAACACTAGAAGTACGACATGAAGTTGGAATGAAATCCTTTGATAGAATGTTTCCAAACCAAGACAAAGTTCCGAAAGGTGGTTTTGGCAATCTTATTGCTCTTCCGCTACAACGACAGGCTGGACTAAATGGGAACAGTTTATTTGTAGATGATCATTACAATCCTTTTCCTGATCAGTGGATCTATTTGTCTACAATCCAGAAACTTAGCAAACGAGATGTTTTTCAATTTTTAAAGAAACTGGATGGCGATCAGGCTAATTTTAAATCGATGCCTACGAATTCAACTTACCCAAAGAATATTACTATTGAAATTAAAAACGGTCTCTATATTAATAAAAGGCTATTTCCTTCTTCTTTAGCAGAGAAATTAAGCGACTTGTCTCCTTTCAAAACCCTGAATATTATAAAGCCAAGTCAAAAAGACTATCGACAGCTAGTATTCCACGAGTGATTAAATGTTTCTATGAAACTTCTGAACATATTATCTTCCCTCGAGGATGTAAGGAAGAATTAGTGTCATTACTTAAAGAATCAGGGATTGATACAAATTTTATAGACTCTGCATATGCTGGAGAACCGCTAGAAGTTTCATTTAAAGGGCAGCTAACTTCCCAACAAATCGATGCTGTTTCTCAACTAACGCAACATGATTGTGGGGTATTATCTGCCACAACGGGATTCGGAAAGACAGTTGCCGCCGCAGCCTTAATCGCGGAGCGCAAGGTCAATACCCTAATTATTGTCGATAAGATACAACTTCAGCAGCAATGGGTCAGTCAGCTAAAGTCTTTTTTAGAGTTAGGAAATGACGATGTTGGTGAAGTTGGCGGTGGTAAAAAGAAAGTAACTGGCAAAATTGATGTGGTTACACTGCAAAGCCTTGCTCATAAAGGGGAAGTAAAAAGCTTCATTACTCAATATGGACAAATTATTGTGGATGAATGCCATCATATATCAGCCTACACTTTTGAAAGTGTATTAAAGTCTGTTCGCGCAAAATATGTATATGGATTAACGGCTACACCAATTAGAAAAGATGGTCTACATCCAATAATCTTTATGCAATGCGGACCAGTTCGCTATAAGGTGGACGCAAGAAATCAGGCTAAAGTAAGGCCATTCGTTCACCGGTTAATCGTGCGTAATACACATTTCAAATCTAAATCAGAACAGATCCAGGAATTATACCGTTCCTTGGCTAAGGACAAAAAAAGAAATCAACAACTATTTGATGATGTTTTATTAGCACTTGAAAAAGGCAGGTCTCCTATCATCTTGACAGAAAGAATTGAACATCTCGAAGAACTTCAGGAAATGTTCAAAGGGTTCGCTAAAAATATCATTACACTGTCAGGTAAACTCTCTAAAAAAGAACGAACGTTAGAACTAAAGAGACTTGCAAATACTCCTGACTCAGAAGAAAGGCTTGTTATCGCAACAGGAAAGTACATTGGAGAAGGATTTGATGACGCTAGGCTAGATACACTCTTCCTAGCAATGCCGATCTCTTGGAAAGGTACTCTTCAACAATATGTTGGTCGCCTACATCGACTGCACGATAAAAAGCAAGAAGTACAAGTATATGACTATGTTGATCAGCAGGTTCCGATGCTAAAAAGAATGTTCGAAAAAAGGCAGAGCGGATATAAGTTGATGGGATATGTTACGAATGGTGAAAGTAAAAATAGTACGGAGCAGATGCAGTTGTTTTGAGTGAGGATTTAAATAATCGATGATTAGCCATATTTCATTAATAATGGGGTATGGCTTTTTATATTGTTCATCTAGAGTGTTTATTAATGCATAAAAACGATCAATTGATAGTTTTTAATTGTATAAACAATCAACTGATGGTTATAATGAATACAGTAATATACAAGGGAATGATATGATGTCAGAGGATCACTTTGTTAGAGATCGAATTGCCTCTTTTGCAGAAGTGGAAATGCTTATTAACACAGCACGAGATATTTTACATTCCGAGAATTACTACCTGGAAATTCAAAGAAACAGAAGAGGCGAGGATCCTCTTGATGCATTTTCAACTAAGAATACGCTTTTAGCCTTGGGTTTTGATGTAGATGACATTGCAGCAGAAATAAGATCGCTTCGACTTTCAGATTATGTAAAGACAACTGTTGACCTTAAAAGGCCTGATAGCCCAGAGTTTTGGGTATTTGAAAAAACCATTCAAAATCGTAGTGTCTATATCAAATTTAAGATTAGGCATGTAAAGAACAAAAAGATTTTTTGTATGTCTTTTCATTTTCCTAAATGGCCGATAACCAAAAAACCTTATGCGTAGGGAGCGCATAGGAGAGTAATGCACCTCTCATATTTTCTTCACCCCTAAAACCATTAATTTTCACACAAGAAAGGAGTCACATGTATGGCTAATTTGGTAAAAAAAGTTGATTATGATTGCCCACAATGTGACCATTATCATGAAGTTGAGGTTTATATACAAAAAACCCAGTCAGTAATGGAAGGAAATATTGTTACACACGAAGAAACTTTTTATTTTTGCCCTATTGAAAAAGAAGAATTTACTCCTGCTAAAATAATGAATCAAAATTTATTGTCAGCAAGAGATGCCTATAGAGAAAGCATAGGCCGTCTACCTTCTATGAAAATTAGAGAAATTAGAGAAACCTATAAAGTAACACAAAAAGAATTTGCGAATTTAATGGGGTGGGGTGATGTAACTGTTCAAAGGTACGAATCTAAAACAATCCAAGATGAAACATATGATCAGATGATGAAATTAGTCTACGAAGACCCCCTATTGGCATTAAAAGAGTTGGAAAAACATGCGGATAGATTCGAGCATGAAAGATATCTAGAAATTAGAGATTCTATAACGCATTTAATTAAAAAAAATTCACTCAATTTTTATAAAAAGCAGATAATATATGCATCTTATATAGACTTTAGTGAGCCTTCAGATATGAATGGAAAAACTATATTGAATTTGGATAGGGTAAGGAATGTTATTCATTATTTATCTCACTTTAGTTCCAAACTATATAAAGTGAACCTTCTGAGATTATTGTGGAACACAGATGCATTATCTTATAAGAAGTATGGTAATGCAATGACGGGACTTGTTTATAGACACCACCCACTCGGTGCCGTTCCTATTGCCCACGAGGAATTGCTAGATATATGCAATGATTTAATAAATATAAGGGAAGAGTACTTGGATCATTACACTACTTATAGAATCGAGAGCAAAACCCCAGTAGATATTTCTTTTTTTACCGAAGCAGAAATAGAAATTTTTGATGAGGTTATAAGAGAATTTAATCATGGTGAAAGGAAGAAAATAAGTAATTATATGCATAAAGAAGAACCGCATTCAGGACACAACAACATTATTCCATTTAGTCTAGCTGGTGAGATTAGAGCTTTTTAAGTTGGATTAAGAGGGAAGGTACTATTATTGCTCATGGAGTGAGTAACAGTAGCACCCTTCCTCTTATCTCTTATATTGACAAGTCCTAAATTACTTCCTTCAACCTCCCTCTAAAAACTTCCTCTTCCCCACTCCCCGTAGTCTTCAACCTCAATATCGGGATTTCATATTTTCCAAGAATGCTATCCTTCATCTTGTCCCTCTCAAGCTGCTTTGGATTGTTAGCGTGGTAGGCATGACCGTCTACCTCCACAACTAAAACGGGTTGCTTGTCTAGTCTATTAAATATCACAAAGTCAGTATGGGTTAGGATATTCATAGCATACTTCCGCTCTAATTCTGTTAGTTTTTCTGTGTCTTTAATAAGCATTCGTAAAGGTTGATGGAGAACGTAGTCGAGATTGTTATATGTCTCCTCACTTAGGATCTTTTCTATCACGGTATTTATGAGATTTTCCGACTTGAATGCTGAGACCTGCTTACTATTCTTCAACACTTCCAGCAGTTTATCTGAATAGCTACTATACAGAAGGTCAAAGACAGAATAAATCTGACTTTCGATAATGTCAAAGTTGTTATATTTTATATATTTGACCAAGTCTCCTAGGTTGGTACCTTTCCAGTCCTCGCTCCCATCTGCGACCACCACGACTAATTGATCCACTGCTCGAGAGACCGCAACGTTTATTAGATTGGGATCATCCGCAAAATCATCTAACTTCACTTCAGTGGAAACAGTAGAAAGGATGATAACATCCTTCTCACGTCCTTGAAATTTATGAACGGTGTCTGCCTCCATATTCTGGAGCCCGATACCCTCTTGGAATTTGTCTGCCTGTAATCGATAAGGTGTAATGATCCCAATCGATTTATCCGCAAGCTTTTGGTCTGGAATAATCTCGTTGAATACTACATCAATCTGCCTTTGATTAAATGTTCCACGAGCATGATTTCCTTTTGCAGTTTTGTATAGTAATAGTGGCGCTTCCTTCTCTTTCTCTTCCGTTAAAACGATAAGCTCATTGTTATAAAATTTCTGATTGCAAAAACCGATAATCTTGGGATGACATCTGTAGTGTTCTTTTAGCAATGTCTTAGGAATGTCCTTATATAATGTTGCAAGGGAGGATAGCAGGCTGTGCTCTGCGTAATGATAGGCTGCATCGAGATTATACGATTGAAAAATCCTGGTTGATCGTTCTCTCGCCTCTTCTGGAACCACGTTTGGTAACTGCTTCACATCCCCTACAATTACTGCATTCTTCGCACAGGACAAAGCCAACGCACCTGTCACAATGTCCACTTGAGACGATTCATCTATTAAGACATAATCAAACAGATAGTTATTGGCTGCGCAATTACGTAAAGAGTGAGTCGTGCTTAAGATAACTGGATATTCATAAATAAATGAACTAAAGTCCTTCCATAGCGCGTTCGGTTGAAATGTTTTCCTACTTTCATTCAATCCATATGATTTTGCCAAACTAGCTTTTAATAGTTTCATAGAATCTTGGCTATAGTTCTCCATAGCCTTGTCGAAATTATAACTCTGCAACTTCTCTTCCAATACCCCAATTTCCTGCTTAAGTTCTTGCATCTTTAATTCATAATAGCTATTTTGCAAGTACGTAATTATCGCTTCTGGGCTAAATGTATAAAATTTCGAGTTATATATGCCATATCTTATTAAGTTACCAAACTTTTTCTTAACGTTAATTGTACCGTTTTCCACGGCTTGCTTATATTCCACTATAAGTTGGAGTGTCTTATCTGCTCCCAATCTTCTAAAGAATTTCATTTGAAGTTGATCTAGTTCGCTGTTCTTAGCGTAATCCTGAAAGTAAGTATATTCTGTTTGAACCTCGGACAACTCCTGCTTTAGTACAGCCCGCCTATTCTTATATGTAAGCATTTCATTTAACTTGTGATGAGAGTTTCTTAGTTGTTGGATTATTTCCTGATATTCTACTTCCTCTATCACCCAGCTTCTCATATCTGGGTACACACCGTTTTGATTAGAAAAGAATGCAAATTTGTTCTCCTTGTTTCCAAGAAAGGCAGAAATGAATTTTAGGTTATACTTCTGAAGTTTTTCTTGGACATTTGCAGTAGCAGAGTTATTGTTGGATACAACAGCCACTGTTTTCTGATTAATTACTACATTGGCAATGATATTCAGTATGGTCTGGGTCTTCCCTGTACCAGGCGGTCCCTCTATTATGCTCACCTGTTCTCGGAAGGCATTTTCAGCAGCGGCTTTTTGACTCGTGTTAAACCCAAAAGGAAATATGAGAGGAAGGTCCTTCTTCTCCCTTTTAAGAGGCTTCCTTTCTAAATAGGTGGAGAGAACACTACGGGGACTAACCGAAGACAACCCATTATACTGCTTACCTAGAAAAGAATCATCGCCATCCAACTTTACACTTATATGGTTGGCTAGTGTTTTCAAGTAATCAAAGCAATCACTTGATTGATTGCTACCTAGACAATTTTCTTCTATTTTTATCTGTGATTTTGGGTAAACTTTTTGAAAACCATTTTGGAAAATAAGCCTTATGTAATCGTTGAAATCAAGTATAGCAATTGCTCCTGAGATGGGTTGATCATCTTCGTAAATGATGTGCTTGGCGGGATCTACGTTGATTGGGTTTTGATACAAGTTCACGTTGGATTGATTATATGTATAGCGCTTATCTGAATTATTATATTTCACATACCAATTTCCATCCTTATATACGCAGGTATCAATTTGGTCTGTTTTGTCTTTATTTTTTATTAAGATTAAATGATTTGTTATGTCCAAAAGCTTTCTGCACCTCTTTTTAGTTCATCATTTTAATTCATTACTTACCATTACCTCTGCTATCACCTTCACCATCCTCCCCCTAACCCTCTCCAACTCCCTAACATCCACTTCCCCCACCGCTTCCTCCCTATAAAACTCCCCAAACCACTGCCCCTTATACCGAGGCACCACATGCATATGATAATGAGTCAGCTCATTAAACACCCCACCATTTTGGTTAATAGTGATACCATCTGGATCATATAGGCGCTTCAAAGCCTTGGAAATAAGAATAGAAGCCCTCATAATGGCATTGGCGGTCTCCTCATCGAGTTCGTCGACATCTAGGAAATGTTGTTTCGGCAGGATTAAGGTGTGTCCCTCGTTAAACGGGTCGTGGTCTAGGAAGCATGTGACATAGTCATCTTCGTAGACCATATAGATGGCTTCGTTTTTGTTGGCTAATCGGCAGCCTAGGCAGTTTTCATGTGGCAACTTCCTCACCCTTTCGCACTTATATATGCACATTGTGTTACGTCACATTATTTTCCATCCATTAAGCATGACGCTTTTCAAAAAATCTCCTTAACCCTTCACCCAAAATATTAAAAGAAATAATGACGTAAAGAAGGGCCAATGCAGCAAATAATGGTATCCAGTATGCTGTATAAATTAGATTTTTCGCCTCACCTAGAAGGGTAGCCCAGTTGAAACTAGTGTTCTGTATTTCACCATAGTTAGCTTCAAGTTGAACGAGCTCTTGAGTGATAAAAACACTGAAGACACCCAACTGACCAATGACGAGAGCTATTCTTCCAATATCGTAGCAAAAGTTTACAATTAGTGAGGGTAGAATATTAGGGATATAGTAATTCTTTGTCATTAAGTAAGGAGAAACCCCTACAGTAACGGCCGCCTCGATATAGGGTTCTCTTTTTATAGAAAGAATTTGTTCTTTTACCGTCACTCCCACCCTCCCTGCTTCTATAATGGCAATAGTCACAATAGCTACAATAAATCTGCTATCCAAAAAAATAATAAAGGGGATATTCAATAATAGTACCGCGAAAAAAATGACAGGCAAACTAGAGAACATCTGATCAAATGTGTCTAACATAGAACTAATTAATCTATTCCCAAACGAGGCAATTATCCCTAATACAATTCCAACAACATAACGAATAGCGGCAATTAGTATAATTATAAACAAGGTGTCTTTTGCCCCTATCACCAGAACGCTTATTAAATTTCTACCATCCATATCGGACCCCAGCGGCAAGTCTACTGTTGGTGGAAATGGTGCTGTTAATATCCGGCCAGGTTCTAAAATAACCCTTCCCACTTCCATGCCATCTTGAATATATGGAAGGAATGGAGCTAGAAAGGTTATCGTAAGCAGCAATAAAAGCATTCCCCCGCCGATTTTTAAATAGATATTCTTAATCATACGGTTTCCACCTCACCTGCTTATTTTCCAAGAAACAGCCAACTTCAAGAAATGTGTCAAAAGAATTGTGAGTAGAAAACACAACCCTATCCCTAGTACTAAACCACCTTCATATTCGGGTACCAAGTATGTAGCTACCGAGGTCTGTACTCCACCTAGTGCAATAAAAAGGCGATATGCAGCCCCTTGATATCCTGTCACATATTCAACCATTAATAGGTTTGAAAGAATGATGACCATCAATGTAGGCAGTATTGTGTTTAAATCTTTTAAACTAATTTTCAGCATATGTCTATGGATAATCTGCCTGGTATGAAGCCCTTTAGATTTTGCTACTTTAATATAATCCGCATTATCCTGCGCTAGTAAGGAAACACCTACCGCCCTTGCGACAAACATAACGGGATAAATTGAAATTAATAAGATAACGACCAAAGGGCTATACCAGCTTCCCTGACTAAACAGTCTCAATTGTGGCCAAAACGTTATAGCTATAAAAAAAACAAACACTACCAGAAAGAAATCCGGGATAGACTGAAACAGCCATGTTGTCCCATTTCCTAGTATGTTTTTCTTCGTATTTGTATGTTGATAGTCAAATATCCCTTTCCAGACACCTAAAAGAAGACTAAGAATAAATGCTGGTATGATTACTTGTAAACTCTTTGGAAAATAGTGCAGAAGTTCATCTTCCACACTCTTAAATTGATAACGTGTACCTCCTAAACTTTTTTCTTCATTTAAATCTTTAAATAAAGTCGAGATATTCTGCTTATACTCCTCATAGTTGAAATCATAGCTGTAGTTTATAGTTTCTGCACGCCCTCCACTTGTTGTTATGGTTGGAGTTCTTGGGAAGAAGACAATTAATACTAAGAAGATGATTGCCAGCGAAACAGCAATTGAAATTTTGATAGTCTCTTTTCTTATATCCATACATTCCCTCCTTTCTTTGCTACTGCTTAAAAGCATAAAAAAGCAGCTAATTATTTCCATACTATCACATACAATAATTACATCTTCTCAGGATATAAGCGCATCTCGAGCATATTTTTGGGAGAAATTATATATTTTTGCCGGCTTATGAGTGGTTTTATGAATATTGTCATATTTATCAATTAGATATTAGATAGAGGATTGTACTTTGGTAGGAGATTTACTTGTTAGTAACTGCTGGCTAGAGGAACTGATTAATTGTAGGACCCTATTAATCAGTTCCTTTCTTTTTCCAAGTCTTTTTGTAGAGAATCAACAAACTCTACGTAGGCTTCTCTTTTTAATAAAATAAATATCACCTTTGCTTTATCAAGGTAATCTTTTACTAAACCGTTGTACCCTTCAAGTTGCTTAATACTTTGGGCAGACTGGGTGTATAATTGTCCTAATACGGAAATATCTTCGAGCCGTAATGACTCTACAATTCCTTTCTTAGCAACAACAAGCGATTCATTATAATTCATTTCAAAAAAGTGCATCTTAGCTAAGTTAAAATATATTTTCAACTTGAATCTTTGATAACTTTCCATACCTAAATTATGTGAAAGCAGTTCCTTATATATATTTAAAGCATCATTAAATAAACCATTTTCCGATAATATATTTGCAATTGCATTTTTGATCTTTAAATCTTGAAATGGCTGTTTAAGGATACTTTTATCATTGATGAGTAATGTCAATTTGTCCACACACAGTTGCCATCCTATATTTCCAGTAGCATATGATGATCTATAAAAATGCCAATCAATGAATTGATTAAATTCCTCTCCTAGATTTCTTTTCTTTCTCCATTCTCTTTCTAAAGTCGTGATTTCTAGTATTTCAGGATAACTAGCTGTTTTTAAATAATTATTAATTAGCTCTTCTGTGGATAAAACGTAATGTTCCGTTCGATGTAAAGTACTGGTTAGTAAATAATCCGTCGTAACATTTAATCTCTTGGAAAGATAAAACAAAATATCAACACTTGGAAGCGTTCTTCCCTTTTCGATTCCGCTAATGGTAGTCTGACAGCAAATTCCTTTCGCTAATTCAAACTGTGACATTTTATTTGCTACTCTAAGTCTCTTAATCTCTTTTCCGAGTTCTTCATTTTTTATAAACATAACTCACCTCTTTTGTTGACTAAGCTCTTGCATAGTGGACACCTCATAAAGTTGATTTCACAAACTCTCTAAATTTCTCTTCTTCCTCGATAAAAGGGTTGTGGTTGGATTCCTCGAAGATAAATAGTTGTGATTGCGGAATAAGTTCTGCCATTTCCAAACTAAAATCCACTGGACATTGGGCATCGTGTCTGCCGGCATATATGTAACTAGGTACATTTATGTTCTTTAACTGAGTGCGAAGGTCAAAGTTCTTTACTTCAACTTTTCTAAAATAATCAAGGTTTTCTCCAACAGTTCGGCCACTGTTTGGACGATTTATAGCCTCTTTTAATTTGTCCTCAGAATAATAGGACATCAAGGCCCATTCAAAACCTAGCTTTTGACGCTCTTCTCGCGGGGTATTTGGATCGTTCAATGCGTCCATTATTTCCACGATCCGTTGAAAATGCTTGTTTTCTGAGCAATAAATACTATCTTTGTGACCGCCGTACTCTTTACTTGCTGCGGCACAACCTGCAATTAATTTTGTTAAAGAGTGCGGGGCATCAATTCCATATTGCAATGCCAACATTCCCCCTGTTGAATGTCCTGCAAATGCCCATTTCTCCAATCTTAATGCTGTCCGGATAGCCTCTAAATCTTTTACACCTTCTTTCATATTAAGCTGATTTTCCACTTCCGCTTTTACAGAATTGCCTGCACCTCTCGTATTAATTAAGTAAAATTTATAATGCTCCGTGTACGGGTTAGCTAACAAACTGCCACGATCATCAAATGCCATATATAAATGTGTAGTAGCTAACGGATCTCCTTGCCCCGCAGTGAAATATTCAAAGGTACCTCGTTCTGTTTCTATAAATCTTTGTTCCCACATAAAGATTCATCTCCCCTACTAAAATACTCCCCCTCCAATATCCCATAAATCGCACAATCCTTATACTGACCTTTGGAATTCCGGATCATGTCTCTCACAATCCCCTCTTGCACCATCCCTGCCTTGCTCATGATGCGGCCGGACGCTGGGTTGTCGGTATTGTGTGCAGCAGCAATCTTATGAAGATTCATGTGCCGAAAGCCAAATTCGATCACGGCTCGCAACGCTTCCGTGCCATACCCCTGATTCCACCACTGGTAACCAAGGGAATAACTCACCTCGCAATTTCCGGTTGCCTCATTAAAGTCATACAAATCAATCTCGCCAATCAGCTCTCCACTATCCTTCAACTTCACTGCCCAATAACAAAAATCTTCCTTCTCATATTGAGACACAATATTGGCCACTCTCTCCACCTTCTGCGAAACGGCCGTATGCGCCGCACTCACTCGATTGTCTGTCACCCGCTCATCTGAAATCCAGTGGTCAAAGACTTTCTGGGCATCATTGAGCTCGAACTTTTCCAAGAGTAGTCGTTCTGTTTCTAGTTTTGGTGTTCCGATATATGTAATCACTTTGCACCTTCCCCCCTAAAAACACTGCAACGTAAATCTCACCCAATCAAACCGCTTCTCCCTCAAGTCCTCTTTCTCCATACAGAAATACAACATGCCACTATCTCCCCACATGACATCTGCCAGTTCCTCATCCGAATCAATTTGGAACAAGAGCACAGGATCCTTTCCACCCTCAAAAAGCTCGTACAACACATCATCCTGAATATTCAACGGCTCGCCCAGCATATAATGTGCCGCTACAACCTTGCCATCCTCGCCCTTTGGTTGCACCAGCTCCTGACGGAAATCAAAGTAATTCGCCTCTTCCTCCTCATCTGCAAAGTCCAAGTTTTCAGGATTCTCAGAGAGCGTCACCATCGGCTCAAAGGACAGTCGAAAGGCTGGAAATGCAACGAATTCAGTCCTACTACTTGGACTTTCTTTCCTCTCCAACTCCTCCATGTCCCCATCAAAATAAAGCACCTTAAAGCATCCCTCATCCTCTTTAAATCCCCAAGGCTGCTCCAGCGCCTCATAAAATAAATACATTATGCCGCTCTCAGGCAACAGATTGTCTTTGTCATAGGGCTTTGCTTCTGATAGATTAACCTGCAGCATAAAAGTGAGATAGTCATCTTCATAACGAGGAAACTCCCAACCAACAGGCAAGTCTGGGGAACCACCTATTTTGGAAGAGCCAACGGGAATGTCCGTTTCATCTTTATTAGTTTTATTGAGTTTAATAGCACTTTTAAAACTGGCCATAATAGCGGACTTATGGTGTGCTAGGTCGTGTTCACTTAGTAATTGGTCGACTTTTTGCATTGAGGAGTGCCTCCTAAAAGAAATTATTGGTTTTATATTAAAATCAGACGAATTCCGCCATCACTGGCATATGGTCACTAAGCTTGATCCATTCTTCAAAACTACCCACCTCAAAATGTTTCAATCTATCCAAATAGTTACGAGAGGTAAAAATATAGTCCAAGTGAAATGGTCGCTCTTGCTTCCTCCAATAATAATGAGTTGGCATTGTTTCCATCCCATGCTCTTCATTAAAATAGTAGTGATACCCACTTTCTATCTCAGCCGCCTGCAATAAGTCCACAACAGCGGTATGGTTGCCCACTCTTTTAATATGATCGAACACTTTGTTGCTGTTCCAATCACCAACCATGAAGCATGGTTTTTTAAGTAACTCCTTATAATAATTAATGGCATGAAAGATTTGCCCTATGTAACTCTCATACTTCGTTTTAGCAAGTTGCGCCCATACTGCGAGGAGAATGAAATTTTCTTGCCCTGAAACCTCTAAAGGTACAATATATCTGAAGGCGTGATTATATGAAGGGTGCAGCTTAATCTGAAAAGAATCACTCATACTTAATACTCCAAGGCCTTTGTTAGGATTATCACCAAACCAAATAAATTGATTGATCCCTTTCTCACTATCTTTCCCTTTCCACTTTTCTCGCGACTCACACTCAGGGATGATAAGAATATCAGCTTTCATAGTCAGTACATGGTCTATCTTATCTCTAAAGCGCATAGTGCAATTCCAGGTGAGGATTTTCATTGAAATGCCTCCTTAATCGGAATCTTACAGACTGATTTATGAAATGTAGCTTACTTCTACTCCACTCTCTGTAAGTTCTTCCTCAAAAATCATACTAAAATAACCATAATCATCTTCCTTACAAACGGCTTTCCTTTCTTCCACGATTCCACCTGCTGAAAAGTGGTACGCCAATACCCTCTGTGCCGGTAAGCTTTCATCAAAATACCTATACACCATAAGCGCATTTGATTGCTGTTGCTTATTTTTATGTAAAACTAGATTGTTTAAATAGGAAATACGTTCTTCAGAATCCACATATAGAATCCCCACTACGTCATTAGGAATAAAGCCTTCTTCCGTTTCAGAAAACAGCTTTTCAATCGTTTCTTCATCCTTCATTGGAAGACTTTCTCTTTCTAGATGAAGCGCCAGATAGGCATAATTCTCCCGATCTACACGCTTGTCCCACTTCCACCAAGCGAGATCCATAGGGCGAGAACGATTCTTTGACTTATCAAACTTTGAATCTTCTATAAAACTTTCAAACCCCAGCATCTCTCCTAAGTCTGCAAAATAATTTATTTCCTTCTGCGTAAACATAGACCTGTTATGTTGTGTATTTAAATTTAATTTACGATAGTTTTTTACAAACCCTTCAAAGAACTGCATGAGGTTGAGGTGTGGTTTATTCATAGCATTCAAGCCTTCCTTTTTAAAAATTAAGACGACCATTTAAAATTCTTCTTAACTTAAAATTCTACAAAAACCTACAACATCCTTTATTTTCCACAACAAAAAGACATGCATCACATGTCTTTTTGAAAAACTCTTAAACTAATACTTTTTTTCCCCTTTCCAACAACGGCGTATTCACCCTAACACCTAAAATAATTTTTATTAGTTGCGCTACACTATTAACTTCTAATTCATTAAATTCAAACTAATAATTTCCTGTTCCAATTTCACATTATTCTCTAACATATAACTAACTATATCCCCATATAAATCCATCTCTTTTAATTCTTTAAGTCTTGCTATATCATTTTCTGTAAGGCGATGCAAGAATGATTTATACTCTTCATTTTTAAGTTCATCAGAAGACATATAAAACAAAGCAAAATCAATTCCTGTAATATTACATAAATTATGATGTATCCAGAATCCACCTGCATCAATGTCTCCAAAGTGCATATACTTTGTACTGAGATTTGTCTGATGTATCAGTTTAATAAATTCACGCTGATATCTGTTAGCATATCCTCCAAGATAAAAGGTGACTGTATCATCATCTTTGTATCTCAGGAATGATGTTCTATTCTCAATTGTCATAAACTTCGAAGCACATATTTTTACTGATTGAATTTTAGTAAGATCAGAAGCCATGATTTCTATTCCTTCAGAAAAACCACTTAGATCCACATCGTTGCCAGAAATGGTTATCACCACATTTCCTCTAATAAAAAGTTTCTGAGGTTCTTTATAAATGTGATAATCTAATAGAATTTCATCAATGAGCTCATTTTTTTCAATAGTTCTATCTGAATACTTGCGTAACAAAGCACACACCGACTGCAATGTTACATTCTCAAAGAACTTTGAATCCCCATAAACTTTCATTGAAACTTCCCTGATGTATAAATCCTTCTTGTTATTTTCTATGAACGAAATTGCTTTGAAAACATTATCAAGTTCTTCATAATTCTTTGGAATCTTTCTATTATCAACGCTCTCCAATAATAGCTCACATTCTTTTTCACATATAGGAGAGGCGTTCTTGTATAAATCAACCAACAATTGCAACTTTTCAATCTGCATATCCTTTGACACATAACCATACATGTCAGTTAGGTATTTCTCAATTTCGAGAATTTTCTCATCTACAAGAAAAATGCTATGTATTTGAGTTCCAAAGGTTTCCGTGGTGTTATTAATAAAACCTCTCTCCGTCAAATCATTGACCGCTTGATTCAATCTGGATATCTCATTAAAATCACCATCATTAGAATTATACTTTTTATATAATTTTTCAGGTCTTAACTGCGTTCTCCTATTAGTTTTGTTATATCCGGAATCTTTCTTACTCTTCCGATAATTATTAGCTAAATATGTGAGGATTTTCTCTTCATATCCCATCACTACACTCCCTTGTGCATTTCAACAATTCCTATCTCCATTAAATTCACCTGCGTTCTAAGAACAGGTAAAACAACTTCACATTCATTGCCAATCAGCTCTGTCTTATCAGGGGCGCAGAAAATCATCTGAAGTTTCTGCTCTTTCATAAATCCAAGCATGATTTTTATATTTGTTGGATCCATTTTTGCAAAGGGTTCATCAATGAATACAAGTCTTGTAGAATTATGCTTATCATTGTATATCATTAACAATGCTGATAACAAAATAAGCATATATGGGATCTGAACTTCGGCACCGGAATTATACCCAGATTGTTTTGAAAGTTTGGCTGACTTAAGTACATCATTTGTAAGTAAAATTTCGTATGTCATATAATTACGATAATCTGCATAATGTTCAATCTGATTTTTATCGTTACTCTCAACAATTCGGTTGATAATCTTCCGTATATTCTTTTCAAGCTCTACTTCTTTATCATCTGAATATGATGTTACTACATCAAAAGTCATCTGACCTGATATAGTTCCGAGCTCCTCTCGCTCTTTTAAATAACTTGCATATTCAAGGATTTTTTCATAGTCAGAACCATCCTTAACATATTTAATATCAAAAGCATATTTCGACTTAAATTTCAGTTTTGATAATTCCGCATTTATTAACTTCAAATCATCTCTTGCGGCTTCACAGGACTTCAATACAGTCAGAACAAACTCATTCTTAAATATCTCTTCATATCGTCTGGTTTGTTCTTTTAACTTTTGTTGTATCTCCTGCAAATCATCCATCCAGATTTTAGATTTTCTCGACTCAAATTCAGCTCTGGATTTATCAGACAATGGTAAACGATTATCTGCAGCTCTAGTAGCATTATATGAAGCTTGAGCACCTTTAAGCTTCTCGTCAGCTTCTCTAAGAGAACGTTCTGAACGCGCCCTATCCAACAATATACCACCAGCACTTCCTAGACCATTAACAATATGCTTTTCGTAATCTTCAATAGCCTTTGCATATACTACATTATTAATCATCTCTAATTCTTTCAAATCACACTCTATACTTGTTAGACTATCAGTCTTTTCATTCAACCTGTTTTCGTTTACCCTATATTCCGTCTGCATAGCAGATCTGTCATCACGTACTGTATCCTGTTCTCGATTTACCGCCTTAAGTTTTTGCTCTAGTTTAGAGACTTGCTCAGCAAGTTCTATATACTCTTGGTTATTCTTTTGGGCGTCTTTTAAACGTTCTAACTCATCCTGTTTTTTTGCAAAATCCATTAATACTTCATCATACAATCTGCAAGCATCGAAATTATTCTCACCAAAGAACTCCATAGCTGTTTCAAGATATGACTTATTTGATTCTTTCTGCTGTAATCGCCCTTGAAATTCCTTGAATTCAATAATTAATGCTTCCATTGATTTTGTAGCTTTTATTCTGTTTAGCTCAATTGTTTCTTGTCCTAGACAGTAAAACCTAATTTTATCGAAGCGGAGAAAGAAACTATCCATAGCAACGGAGACTCTGCCATCTTTTGATATAGCGTTCTCGTAATTCTTAACCTTTTCCTTTGTGGTTGCATGAAAACGCCCAAGTTGGTAATCAAAATATTGCTTTGCAACCCGATTCTTTACTTTAATAAATTGAACAACTGAATCCTCCTCAGGATTTATCTCTTTTTTCATTAAAAGCTTTGTGTTGAATAAATGCGCATACCTGTTTTTTGATAAATTAAGCACATCATCTGCAATGTCATAATATTCCGGCTCAACCAATATAGTATATCTCCGTCTCCCAAGATAACTTTCTATAGCATCTCGCCATGACTCCTCTGTCAAACCGATAACATACTCACATGCAAAACAAGCTTTAGATTGTATGCCCCTTTTATCAAATTCTCTGTTAATCTCATTCTTTAATGCGACGTAATCAGGTATTTCTGAAAAAGTTGTCTTCTTAGAATTATAATCATTAATAACCTTTTGCAAAATTGATTGTTGTCTATTATTTTCTCCTAATTTATCCTTAACCCTGGTTTTCTCAGCTATGATCTTATCCCTATAATCTTTGATTTTCTTTAAAAGATAATCAACACTACTTTCTTTTTGAATCTTTGAGAAATTATCTAAAGTTAATGAAGACAATACATCCTGCTGTTCAATTGCCAGATTTCCTTCATTAAACCAGGATAACAGTTCACTCACTCTATTCTGGAAATCAATTAGAGCGTTCTTTTGATTTTCAAGTTTCTCTTTTTCAGCCTGTGTATTCTGCAAAGCCTGCTCAGCTTCTTCTATTGCTTTTGCACAGTCCATAGACATTAAATTATCTTTCGCGTTATTGTAAGCTGTACGCAGCTCTTTTTCACGGGCAGTAATTGCTTCAAGTTTTTTATCATCTTCCGCAATCTGCCTACTAGCGATGTCCATTTTTCTTGTAGCTTCTTCGAGGTCTTTTTTGCACTTCAAGAATCTTTTATATGCACGTTTTACATCATCTGCTAGAATGACATTTCTGGCATTTTGCAAGCCGTCAAAAAGCTTAATTATATTGCTAAGTTCTTCAATTTCAGCATCGATAGTAGCAAAACTCATATTCATAGTATCAATATTTTTTTTCGCTTCTACCAGCTTTGAGAAATCAACCTTCTTTTCCTCTAATACACTTTCTCTGATAAACTGATCAATTTTAGCATTTGGATCATAAGACATAATGCTACGAAGTTTTCTTCTGAAAGATGCTAACTGCTGCTCATTCAAGCGAAGTCCGATTCGCTGCATAAATTTAAGTATGCCCTCTTTTACATCCATCATTTTTATACCTAGTACTTTTTGCAATTCTAATGTACTGTATGGAATGATCTGTCCGCCATCTTGGTATGTATGGGGAATGTTCTCTAGTTTCCTATTCTCTAATACATATCTTCTTGTTACAAATCCATTCCCAGAGTCTGTATCTATTACTGTTCCAAGGATAAAATTCTTTCCAAGTTCCACTTCTTCCATTTCAAGCACGATATGTGTATATACGTTTGGCATCTGGTCTGCAGGCCTCATAAAGGTAGCTGCAGTGGCATCAAGCAGACCTCGTGTATATGAAGTTACCGTTCGGCTTCCTTTATTCTCAGTAGACTTATTAAATACTGTATCCCCGAAGAGAGCATATTTAATGGCATCCAACATAACTGATTTACCATTCCCATTCTTACCTGCAATCAAAGTGAAGAAGCCTATTGGAACAGTAATCTGGTTGAAGCCATACCAATTAATCAACCGGATTGATTTCAATCTTATCATTCCACATCCTCCTCATCTTCATCACTACCTGAATTCTGTACTTCTAAGCCATCTTCTATCTGGTTGTTCTTCATATATTCCGCAGAAACTGTCTGAAATTGTGCAACATCCCATCCAAATTGCAATGATGGGTACAATGTGATAATAGCATCTTCCGACTTATCCTTTGGATCATAATCAACCAGATCATATTTCTTGAAAATCTTCATAGCTGCTGCTAACTTATTACTATCTATGTCTACTTCATATGCTTTGACTTTATCAATTAGATCTCCACGCATTACAACATTCTCATCACTATACCCCAGATTCTCCAGATACACTTCCCAAAGTACAAGCAACAGATGGTATTGTTCTGTTGTGAAGGTCACAACATTTGCTCGTTTTAATCCTACTGCTTCTGCATCATCCTCATGAGGCTTAAGCATTGCAATTCTTACATTCGCATCTACTAATACATCAAATCCAATCATACGTAAATAATCAGAAACATCCTGCCTATTTGATTCTCTTGCTATAAATGAGTACAATTTCTCATCCTTGTCCCCAATGATGAACGTTGAATCCAACAACTTACGAATGCAACGCTTGAACACTATGTTGTCTTCTTCTTTTATAGAAATGTTTAATTTGATATCACTCATTTAATTCATCCTCTTAATTCGTATATTGCTTATTGTTGCAACTTCTGTTTCTATAGTTCCTTTTAAGAATTGAATCTCATATGGAAAATCTCCAGTCCCAGAATATATAATACTAGCTGCTACCATCATGGCATCATCTCTGGTTTTGACCAACGTCTTATCCGGTATTAGACTTTCCTTATTTTCAAGTAAGTTATTAAAGTAACTTATTGCTTGCTTCACGCTATATCTGTCTGGATATTCGTATAACAATTCCTTAGTAAGTCTTGCTTTTTCTTCATCAGATAATGAACTCGAAATAATTGCTCCACTCTTTATATTCGGTTTACGTTTCTTTCGACGTTCAATTGATCTTCTGCCAACGTATTTGTATGACTGCAAGCCAAAACACTTAGAAATAGATTTAATAATATCCTTCTTTTCATTTGGTTCAAAATCCTTAATTGTCATCAGCAAGTCGTTTAAATATGTCTGCATATTTACATTATTGCTTAAGACCATAAGAATTCTTGTAGAGTACAAACTGTAATAGTTATTAATTTTCTTATCTATGTAATCCATCTCTTTGACATAATCATAGCTAATAAAACTTTGTACTTCAGAAAGCTGGCAATCTATTATTTCACGAGCTGTGATTTCGGTTGAGTTATTAATTTTTTGATATTCCTTAATCATATTTTCATAGACTTCTGTATTGGTGATAAGTCTAAGCATTTTTTCAATTTCAGAAATATATCCTGGTATTAAACCATCCTTCTTTATAAAAAAATAATCATTAAAGAAAGACTCCAGCATTTCATCTTTGATAAGGAACTGTCCTAATTCATTGGTCTCCGTCATTTTTATAACTATCCTCATAATAGATCTGATGCTATCTTTAAGCACCAACAGTTCATTTTTCAGGTCTGACACACTATCAGATACCGGTACGAGAATATTAGAATATGGTCTATGAGTTCTCCCATGATCTATAAATGCAGAGTGCAGAATATCATAAATGGAGAAAATGTGGTTAGTCAAAGCAGCACTGGTATCACGATTAAAGATTCTCTCTATCGAATCAATCATCTTTCTACAATAGGGCGTAACGGTAGCAATATTGTCACCATTCCTTCCAATCTCACGCTCTGAAATCCAACCACAATCTCTGAAATATCTTAGAATTGCCCTAGCATTTTCAGTTTCTGATTTTTTACTGCTAATATTCTCGTCAGCATTACCAGAGTTTTCTTCTTCTTCCATCGTGTAAGAATAGTTACGAAGATATAAAATTAAAATGTCTCTTGCATCAGTTTCATAAAGAAGTGGAACGGACTTTGACTTTTCAATAAGCTGTAAAATGCATTCATAATATATCCTTTTATTTTTACAACAAAGCGGATTAAAAAAACGATCGTATTCTACATTGTCAAACAGAATCATATTTTCCCCCTTCTCTCAAAAATGAAAACAAACAGTATTCAATACAAATCTGATTTATAAGTTAAACGTCCTAATGACATAAAAAAAAAACACCCATTTAAAATATCATTTTTGCTTATTTATAATAAAATTCTACAAAAACCTACAATATCCTTTATTTCCCACAATAAAAAGACATGCCTAGACATGTCTTTTTACCTACCAACTAATCCTCCACCTCAACCAAAAATACCTTCTCCCCAAACCCACCACGCTTCTCTGCCTTTTCCCTACGAACCCTCTCAACTTCTTCCATAGAAGACCCGTGGTAACCTGCAAGCGCCCGAACAACCTCCAAAAGATCCGCAAGCTCCTCTACAGCTTCCTCATTCGTCTCCGCTTCCCAGTACTCATCCAATTCTTCATAGCTCTTTAACTTGAGATACTTTATGTAATCTCCATCACTCAAAAATTTAGCTGTATATCTCTTCCCCGTTCCTTCAATTATCTGTGGAATCTTGTCCCGCACTAGCTTGTTGTATATCGGCAATCGAATTCCCCCTAAAACTCAGTCAGTTAAGCAGATATCTAAACAATTTCACACGGTCACTTTTAAACTCCTCAAAAGTAACCGTCTGTACCGTGCCTTCCTTCACTATCTTCACAACTTCACTTTCCCTATCAAAATTAACCGTCGCATCTTTAATGGTATACTTCGCAACCCGCTCTGCCTGATCCATTTTCTGATCATCCAGCTCTATATGAATTCGATTAGACACCCGCTTTAGCATCTGCCAAACAACCTTCTCTTCTTCAGACTTCATGAACAACTCTGGTAACTCAGTAGAGTTTTCCAGACTTCTTAAGGTGGTCAGCATATAATGAGCAAATCCATATCCTACTGGGACAATAATATTTTTCAATCTTGACCAATGCCCAACTGAGAATGTTACTGTGTCTCTAGAAATCTCCACATCACTCACCTTGCCATAGCAGACAATACCGTTTTCCATGTCGACTTCTTTTGTTAAGTAGAGTGCAACATACTGAGCCTGCTGCCAACCTTTTCTTAAAACAGAAGCAGCTAGCGAGTACTTGGCTGATCTTATAGCTCTCGCATATTGCTCCTCCGACGAAACCACTCCAACCAGCACCTTCTCCTCCACACTCTCTTGCCATTTTTGCAGAGAGCCTCTCGGTAAAATTCCTTCCTTCTGAATATCTTCAGGACTCTTATCAATGAGATTTTCAATAAACCGTTCCACAAGATCGGTAGCGTTCGGCAAAAAAGGAAGTGCTCCAATATTCACTTTCCCTATACTTTTATAGAAGTGATGATCCTGGTAGACCTGTTCTTCGTTCCATGGAAAAAGGACATACGCACCGAAAGCAGTTCTCTCATACGGCCCGTTTTGCTCGGAGACTATAGAGTCTCTATACCGGTGCATCGTGTTAATGTCTTCTTCCATTGGACCAGGAGCGCGATACTTCTTGCCGTAGTAGCTGCCCTCTAGCGCGAAGTCGATTCTGTATTTTGCATCGAAGACATAGTTGAACGTGTAGCTTTCTCCTTTTTTCTCAATGCTGAGCATGGTGTCTGGCACTTGTGCAATGGTAGGGAGATTGCCTTCGTATTTTTGATAGGTAAGGGTAATGCGCTCTTTGGTAACTGGATGTTTAAATACACGTCTTGCTTTGCGGCTACCTTCCATACTTACATGAAGACCTTTTCTATCCACTTTGATGATGTCCTGGCTAATCATCTCGTATTTCTTATTGAGTATTTGACCTAACTTTAGATAAGTCCAGTACTCATAAAGGGTTGCCACGTCCTTCACGGACATTTTGTACATGCCGTTTTGCAGGGCTAATCCTTTGGAAACGGTAAGGTAAATCTGATAGGCATCGCGGTAGCCAGGTGCTAGTTGCATGACGAGACTTTGAACGGTTCTATCTGGTAATGTAAGCTCCCGCCAGAAAGGATTGCTAAGCTTCCTTGTGAGCGAGCGCTTCATTTCCTCTATGGTTTTTACTAACTCAGGGTCTTGATCCGCTTTGTTCCAGCGATTATTTTTGAACCTAGAAAGCAAGTCTTCGAGTTTACTAGCAAGACGCGTCATCATCCATTTCACAAAACGATTTTCATGTGTATGAAAGGTGATTTGCTTATTGACGGTCATTCCTTTACTCGGCATAAATTGTTTGTCCCCAATTGGGATGCCTTGGCCTACTTCTTGGAAAAGATGGCTGTTTTTTCGCAAGTAATTTCGGCCTTTTGCATCGAGCGACTTAATTCGGTCTCCCCTGACTATCTCATGAGTCTTGACTAGCTTATGATGGAGTTGCCGCTCAATTTGCTCGATAGCTTTTAGGAAAGCGTCAAAGTAAACTGTGATCAAGCGAAAAAATTCAGCAGGAGACGGAGAGCCTTCTAGCTTCGTTTGCGCACTTAGAAATGTTTTCTTTAAAAAGTGAAAGGCGAGATTATAGATCTCATCGTTCACTTCATCTAAAAGCTTCCGATAGTCCTCCTTATAATTGAGCTTTGTCGGAAAAACTTCCATCGTTACCTCTAGCAGCGTCCGTTTTCCTTCTCTAATCTCAAAAGTTGAATAGCCGATTTCATTTTGAAAATGCAAATTCCCTAGCAAAACATACGACTGGCCAAATTCCACGCGGTTAATCGCGTTCCGAAAAACTGGATGCTCATGATAGAAAGTCAATTCTTTACCGTTTTTAGGAGACACCATAACCGTGTACACACCGTTTTCAAAGAAGATCGGACGGTGGGTGTGCAGGTCTACAAGTTCCAAGTATTCGACATCAAAAACCTTTACCTCTTCATGGTCTCCTACTATCCTGAACTGCATTTCATCATGAAAATCAAGATTACGGTATTGCTGTAATCCTATATACCGCTCATGATAGGGCTTTCCTTTAATCACCAAAGAAAAGTCAGCAGTTTCTATTTTAACAAGTTCCACATCACCTTTAACTAATCCAGAATGAGGTAAAGCCATCGTGCGTTAACCTCCTATACATCTCCACCAGCTTTTCTGTGCTACGTGGGTACTTAGAGAGCTTGATGTACGCCGTATAATCCTCTATATCCTCTGATAGTTCTTGATTCGTAAGGAGCTTAAAAAACTCCTTTATCGTGTGTTCGACTCTACTGTCACTACCAGAAATTCGCGGTAAGATTTTCTGAACTAAACAATAATCAAAAGCGTCCTCCTGCGAGAACAACTTGCCTTCCTGGTTATAGGCAAGGTACATGCAGATTTCATCACGTACTCGATACCCAACTTGTGCACCAAGTGGCTTAAGTGCTTCATTAATACCGACTAATGTTAAAGAGGTCTCCTTTATTAACTCCATGTGCTTGGAAGCGAGGTCCTTTAGATAAAGATAATCAGCACGAAGCATGCTATTTTCAATATTCTTTGGTTCAAGTTTCACAAACGTCCCTTCCAAGAAATCCAAATAATCCAACTGCACACGATTAAATTCAATGGTGTTCGCACGATCTAATACCCTTTTACTAAAAGGATGAGTAGTTTCATCCATATTAACCGTACCTACAATGTACATGTTTTTCGGAAAACCAATAGACCTTCCTACCATGGAACTGTCCAAGATCTCAGAGGAAACAATCTCCCCATCCTTCCAGTTCCTGCTCTCCATCACACTAAGCAGATCACTAAAGTAATACTCCACACGCGCAAGGTTCATTTCATCTAATAGAACAAAATGGGGCTTTGTTGGATTATCGAGAGCTTTTTGCATTACTTTCGTTAAGGGACCTTCCACGAAATCACCTTTAATATCCTTATAGCCAATTAGATCAGAACCATCGCTCCAGTCCGGTCTCACAGGGATTAACGTGAACTGCCCATTTCCTTCCGTTGCCCCAACACTTTCAGCAAACCACTCAATAACTTTGGTTTTCCCTGTTCCAGAAATACCTGAAATAATGACAAAGGGTTTTGTCTTTAACGATAGGAAAAGATTTGTTATTTCTTCCTTTTCATAAAAGAATCCCTTACTTCTTATGTATTGATAAATATGTTCCACGAGTGCCTTATGGCTCATATAATCAGCCTTTGGCACGGCGACAACCTTAGGTGGGTCAGTTGGTTTATAGGTAACACCTTCATTTAAGCTAATAAACTCCTCATAGTACCTCACCATTTTTTGTAGGTCTCCTACTATTACGTCTTCAGAAGGGAAATCCTCCAGCTTGTATTTCACATACACTGCAGTTGAGGCAGCATAGTCTCTTGCTCGTTTGGAAGGTCCAAGATAAATAGTATCGTCCTTTTGAAACCGGTCATCCATACCAATTTCACTTCTAATAGCCTCTTTAATTCTCAGCATCTCTTCCTTTGTCGTTTCCGTAACCCCCTGTGCAAACGTCAAATAGAGTTCCTGCATATCTTCACTAAACAAGTAAACTATGTAATAGCCTCTTTGAGTAGATGTGGTAATCTGGTTGTTCATGATGGCAATCCAAGGAACACTAGCCCAGTTTCCTTGGCCAATGGAGCCAGTTACTACATATTGTGCATTAACAAACGGCAGCTTTTTTAACTCGTCTGTAATATTGTTACGAACGAAGGAACCTAATTCATGACCTCCAAAAGGTTGGGTTTTGGCTTGTGGGTAATGGTTCATGATATGTAAGAATTGATCTCTTAATCTAGTACTCACTGTGTTTTCCTCCAAAGTTATCTCTTCTATCGGTGACCAGTTGCTATCTATTACTTCTAACTTTTCTAGCCACATTAATAGATTATGTGTCCGTTCCTTAGCAAGCGATTCCTTCATCAAATTATCACCTTGAGAGTTCCGGACAATTAACACTCCTAACTCATTAAGAGCTGCTCTCTTTTCGTTTTTTGGGTGTGCTGCTAATAGTTGTAAGATAAAGAGAGCTATTTGGAAATATTCTTTCTCAAGTACAAGGTCTTTAATAAAGGCTAATTTATCTTGAGAAGCCTCGTAGGCATAAAACTTTTCACTTTTTTGATTTGCTTCATTTAATATACCGAGAAGTCTTAAATCCTGCCTACTTTTAGTAAGAATTCTATATTCGTTATCATTTTTTGCTTGTTTGCTTAAAGCTAGAGGATCATAGGTACCCTCGGTGACCTGATCTAAAAATCGTATTACCTTATGAAATTGTTCACAAGGAAGCTGATCCGTTTTAAATTCTTTTAGCTTGATCTTTGTTCCAGCTGGTTCTTTCATAACTTTTATATATGGAAGTTTTGCAAACAAAGCCATTATAAAAGATGATCTACCTCTAGTTTTGGTGAAATCACTAGCCGAAACGATTCTTTTTTGAATAAATTCTTCCCATGCTGTGATTAAGAACTCAAAAGGAATGTATGCATGAGGATCAGTTGCTTCATTATTCTCAAACTTTCTTCTAGAAGCTTCGGATTCTACATAAATTCCATTAGAATCAGTTCGGACTATTTTATTTGGTCTATTGGAGGTTAATGTGTGGATGGTATTAACTTTGTTTAATAGTTCGAGTAATATTTTTGTTAGCAATATATAAATCTCCTTTTGCTAATTATTGTTATTGTTATATTTTTCGACAAAAAACCAGCATTTACCTTCTTTCAGGAAAAATGCTGGTGAATAATATAATTTGCTCACTAATATAGTTAGGGTTTTAAGAATTCTAACTTGCGCTCAAGTTCTAGTTTTGTGACTGGCTCATAAAACATCCATTCAACTAGCTTTACACCATTTTGTAAGCAAAGATCTTTTTTACGTTTATCTAGTTTCTTTCTTTTTAATAACCCCCCTTCACCTCCAAAAAAATCAATTGCTAAGAAATGTTGCTCTCCTTGATATTCAAAAGCAATGTTTAAATCTTCAATAAATACGTCCAAATGTTGAGGCGCTAACCAATCTGGAGATGAATGTAATCGAGCTGCAGGAAATTGATTCTTAATTAATTTGAACATTTCATATTCAGACTTCCATTTTGATGGAATTATTTTCTTCAATATAAGTTCTTCTTCTATAAGTTTCATTTTTTCTTGGAGTTGGAGACGCTTTTCATTTGTTTGAACATATTTTTCGAAGAATCTAGAAGTATGTGCTACTCTATCTTGGACAGGGACTAGATAGGTGTTGAGTAAATATGTTTTTAATTCTTGCCTATACTGAAAATCATGAGTTTTCAATAGTGAATTGTAGATGTTGCGATACATGATTTTTTCACTTGTGTCTTTTGTCATAAAACCTGTGTTCATAATCTTTGCGAAGTCTAGACCAAGTTTCCCCTGAAAAGCACCAGCATTTTTAATTAAGTCCTCTACACTAACTCCAAAAAGTTTATAAGTTGGCAAAAAATCAGTTCCTGTTGTTAGAGTATAGTGGAGAAGAAGAATATCCTCTTTTTGTTCAGGTGAAAAGAATGCAATATGATTAATACTATCGTCCTTATCATAAGGACTCTCAACAATTAAGTGTTTTTTAGCTTTTTTAATTATCTCACACGCAATATAATATCTACTGGAGGAATGACTGGAAAACTGGAAGATAATTTCATCAAACTTTGTTTCATAAGACTTCTTATATTCTATTTGCTTAAAAAATTGACGTTGAATATTAATATCTTCTTCGCTGTATATAATCTTATTAGTTGAATCGTTATGACTAAACCCAGCGATATTTTGAGATATAACCTCTTCTTCATGAAAAATATAATATTGTACGTCCATCCCTTTTTTGTTATATTTGGTTACCTCACCAATTATTCGTAATTCGTCTTTATTTGTTCGAAAAAACTTTATATCATTGAACTTTATTCCTAAGGGCTGTTTATTTCCCTTTTCATCTAAAACAAATCCAGTTCGATAGTTAGTAAGTTCCTTTTTATTTGTTTTTTCATAATAGATTTTATACTTATCCATGTCTTTTTCAATAACGATAACAGTTCCGCTAACATTTCTATCTAAACAAACTTTTTTGCAACCATTCCGAACCATATACAGACTACCTTTATTGTTTTGATTTTCAAAATACTTATCGATATATACAACTACATCTGCGGTTGGTGACACATAAATTAAATTCACTTTATTTCCTAGTAAAGTTGGTGTATTTCCCATCTTTTTAATATATAAGTCTCCGTTATGCCAGTGCTTAGAGTTTGCTAAATAAAAAGCATAATCCCCCTCCGAAGATAAATAATAGAATTCACTTGCTTTTTTAGCAAGAATCTCTTCTTTTCCATTCTCATAAAGTCTAAGTTGACTGTCTTCTCGATATATTATCTTCAACATTTTTTCCCTCAATTCTTAAATGTTCATGATTATTTACTATATTTAGTTATCACCTTATCACTCACTGTATTTTCTACTTTCTTCTCATCTTTCCACTCTTCAAAATAAGAAGTAAACTCCGACTCCCCTGAATACGAAATACACAAATATTCCTTCGCCCTTGTCATCCCAATATACATCAAGGAAACTTCTCGCTCCTTATCCTTCTCAAGCGGGAACGGCATGGTATCCGCTTTCACAATAAATACTGCTTGGAAGTCCAGCCCTTTGCTGCTGTCTATTGTGCTGATTTTTACGGTTTCTTCTTCTCTATTGAAAGCTCTTTTGCTGGCTTCGTTTTCTGTTATCCATGTTGCGGGGATACCTTCATTATTGAGTGCTCTATAATGTCGGCCTTATGTGTTCGTTTTACACGATATAGAATGAGTATTTCAGAGTAAGGAACTTTTCGCACTTGGTGGAGCTGTTGAATTTGTCTAGCGATAATCTGCATTTCTTTTGCAAAGTTATCTGCTTTCAAAATGGCTGGTTCTGGCCCTTTGCGTTTCGTACTTTTGGGAGAGATAATCTCTACGCCTTCTGTTTCACCCACTACCACCTTGTTTTGTAGCGAGGAATTCTTTTGGAAGAAGTCCCAAGCACAGTTGACGATTTGTGATGTGTTTCTGTAGTTTATATTTAATATTTTCGATCTACCACGGAAATCCAGACCTGTGTCCTTGAGATAACTTCTTTTTCTTGGGTAAATTGTTTGTGCACGGTCTTCTACAAGAAGTAGGGCTTTGGTTTCAGGGTTAAGGCATAAGCTCACGAGATGAAGCCAGCTTGCTTCAAAGTCCTGTCCTTCATCAATAAGGATAGCGTCAGATTTAGGAGCAATTGCTTCCCCCTTCTCTAACTTCTCAATGTATGTATCGATGATTCCCTCACTCATGTTTAGGTCATTTATCAACCATTGATGAAAGTTTCTTACTTCAATATTCCTAGGAGTTTGCTGAATCTGTATTTCCCCATCACCAAAATGAAAGTCAAATAGATTATCAGGTTCCAATGCCATCGCTCTTACTATTTGGGCGATATTTTGGGAGAGTGATATGTTATAGCACAAAATCAAGATTCTCCAATTAGGATTCTCTTTCGCCAGCATCTTTGCTCTACTCGCCAAAATAATGGTCTTCCCGCTGCCTGCTACTCCTCGAATAAGTCTATTTTTATCTCCAATTTGTTTGGCCATGTTCTCTTGGTGGAAATCCATTGTTTTGATATCTCTTAAAGATAGAAGCAGCTGATCCTGGTAAGGAACAGGCTCTTTAAACTCAGCACCAATTCGGACCTCTGGAAATAGATAGTACCTAATCGTATTAATTTCTTCATATGTAAGCGGCTCTCTTAACCTGAAAGGTACTTGGAACATATTTATTAACTTTTGTGCAAGCACTTCCTCCGAGAACTCCCATAATCCGGGTCTATCTCTTCCCGTGTAAGCATGCTGTCTGGATCAATGATAGAATAGATCCCGTCCTCTAGAACCTGCTTTTGATTTAGCCTTGTAAAAACAACGCCATAGCCATAAGGGAATTTTAATTTAAACTGATTCTTCCCTTCCGTTTGAAACAAATTCTTATCCTTTTTCAACACATCATTTATCTTAAACACGTAATCTCTTGCCTGTTTAAGCGGACTCTTTACACTATGTAGATTTCCGCTAGTATCCCTAATCGTCCACTCATCTTTATTCAGTTGATACAACGTATTTCTTGTATAATCCTTCACCTCGAGTACAATCAGTCCCAGATCAGGACCAATAATAACAAAGTCCGGCCTAGTCCCCTGAATCTCCGGTTCAAAATAAACTATATAATCATCCGGCAAATACTCCTTCAAAGTACGAAACAAAATTCTCTCCCCAGAAGTAGCACTGCTCCTAATCGTTTCCGGAACCGTAACGGCCATCTTTTTCACCTACCGACAAAATATTACTTTTATTATAGCAAAAGGACTAGGATTTTTACATAAAGTTACAGGAAATACAAAAAAGGTGCAGTTATGTATTACTGAGCACCTTTTTATTACTTATAATTTGCTTCATAGTTTTTCGTTAATTAAAGTTTATATTTTGATGTAGTTTAACTTTTTATGCGGTTCACGGTGATGTATCTAAATGAGTTTTTGTATTTTTTTGCTCTTTAAATTTCACTTGTTGTATTACCATTGTAATCATTCAAAATTTTGTACGAAATGATAATTTGATTAACATTGTATTGTTTCAGTGGTGTATCCTTTGCAGTGTAAGATTCAAATGAAATCCAGTAGGCTTAAACGAGTACTAAGGACAACACAGTATAACAGTTGAAGTTAATCCTTACGGAATAGATTGACATCCTCTTCCACTCCAAGCTTAGCCTTTGCGGTAAAGTTTAATCATTTTATGGTAATTGATATGTTTGTTAGGAAGTACTAAGTATATTCCCCCATAGCTTGCACAAATTAAATTTACTTAATTTTTCTCAAATCGTTGACCGTCTCATATTTTGATAAAAAACTACTATATTTTAATATTCCTTTTCTAGTTCGCTTGTATTTTATTATTATTCTATACATATTTTTATTTAATTTGGCTTCAGCATAACCTAATTCATATGGCATCCATTTTGATAGCCTTGAATTCCTTGAATCAAGATAGATATACGAATTTGAGTTATCTAATGCATATAATATCTTATTTGTTATCTGTTTATCAGTCATGGAAATGTTTAAGCTGTTCTCAAAAATTCCCTCCAGGATATCAAGCCTTTTTTTATCTTCTTCAGGTAATAAACTTGACAATAAATTAATTACCTTTTCAGTAGATCGTTGACTATTTAATTCATAGTCATCAATCCAGTCTACATAAGAAACTTTGTCAAACTCGTATAATAAGCACAGTTTTATCCCTAAAACTTCTCTTGAATCTACACTACTATGTGAAAGAAATACATCATATTTTGCTGGTTTATAAATATCTTTCTGATTGTATAGTAAGATTAGTATTAACCTTGATTGATAGGTTAGTTTAATTTGATCTATAGTAAACATTTGATCATTTTTAGATAACCCTAATTCACTTTTAACTGACTCTAATATCTTTTCGCCATATTCTTCAATAATAATGGTTCGAAATTCTTCGCTCGATATGCTATTTATTTTAATTATACTCTCTATGGTCTCTAGCAGATTCGGACTATTTTCGCTATTTGTCCATCTGAAGTTATTTTCAAAGTTTAAACTCTTTAATTTATTCTCGGTGTCGTTGTGATTACCATCATTTATGTTCGAAATTATCATCAATAGATCTTGCAGGAACCTATTAATATGGTTAGATAGATTATTTTCAATCATCGATACTTCCAATTGATTCATCATTATCTCCTTGAGATATTTTTATTAATTTTAATTTAGTGGAGTTAAAATAAATTGAGACATAAATGTTTGTTTATTTGATATTTATATCTTATGCAAAACTCTGCTATACAGGTGCCAGGCACTCCTCTAACTGATGATAGATTTATAACTTAATACTAGTAGTATATTGTTCGTTTATTAATTACCCGCTAAAGTAGCAGCCTCTTCTATCCAACTAGAAAAGTTATTATAACCATCATTTAAATCCCAGAAATATGTCTGGAAATAACTCGAAGCCCTCTTTAACTTTCCATCAACAGAGATATAGACATTATCTAAAGGGTTTTGTCCCCTTTCATCCTTCTCACCATTGATATTTTTTAGACGGTGAATGTAGATTCCTAACAACCCATTTCCTTTTTCAATGCTCTTTTCAATTTCGTGTTGTACCCATTTTCTATCTGCTGTTTCTTTACCGATTAAAACTACGGTGACTGAAGTTCCTTTCATCTGTCCTTCTATCCAATCTTTAATTGCTTTGTCACCTTTTCTTTTTATCTCTTCCCATTCTGCCTTATCAACATAGCCCTTAATTGATTGAGTAATATTTGAATTTCTAACTTGTGCTGCTCTCCAAGCATCTCTTTCATAATGAAAACTAAAGAATACTTTTCTAGCCATTATACTTTCCTCCTAATGTTTTCTATTATTTTACCAACCTCAGTTATTAACTTTTGTTGGTCTTTCACATTTTCTAAAACAGTTATCGAGTTTTCCAAATACCAAAACTGTTCTAAGTTACCTTTTATCTCTTTGAAAATACTCTCAGCCGCAAATCCAGTAGAACCAATAGGAATGATATACTTGTCTTTTTCCCGTGCTATACGATATTCCTCTAGCATTCCATCAGCCTCAACCACTTTTCCATCAACAAGCTTATTTCCAAAAACAAATATCATTACGCCTGATTCACTTATCATATCTTTACGGTATTCAGTCCAAAGTTCTTTTAATGTCTTTCCACCTGATTCAGCCTGAGGGAAAGGTCTTAGTGTTAGATAATCATTTATTTTTTTCCCCTTATTTGCAAATATTTCTTCTAAAGCTCCGTTTATAACAAAGCTCCCTACCCCTAATCCAAACCCAGATATTATATGATGATTGTTAGTTACTAATGTGTTAGAAAGGGTATGTAGTAAGTTTTTGGCTTCCTCTGCTGAAAAATCACCATAATCTTCGGCGCTGCCCGATATAAATACTTTATTGACTTTAAACTTTTTATCAATATTTCTAAGAATATTAGTAATATCTGAGTACTCCTTAATTAAAACTGAGTTTATACCAAATCGCTTAAGGTCTTTGACTTTTAAATCTAACTTTACTTTATCGTAATTGTACTCATCTTCATTAAATTCCCCAGTGTTATTGTAACGTTCATCTGACTTGTTCACTTCTCTAAAGAAGCAGTAATGATTTTTAGGACTAGCACCTAGCAAATCAATTCGAATTTTGCTTAATATTTGTTCTAAGTTAGGATCTTCAAAACTAAAACCAATAAAAATAAATGTTTTTGAAATTAGTTCACCTTTGAGCTGAGTGGTAAATAAGGCTCTTTCAGTTCCATATTTTTCATAATCATCTCTAGTTATGACAGCGTCATCAGGAAATTCTTTATCACCATGCATCTTGTAAACTACAACATCTCTATTAGGCTTAAAATTCTTCATTTGACTTTGTTTAATTTTCACATCTACTACTTTGCCGGTTTCGCCTAAAGTATCTTCTATTATAGAATCATAATTTGTTGACCAATATGTATCAATTGGTAGAGTAGATAATATATTCATATTCTCATTTTTTTCAGCAGTTTGCTGAAATTCGTCTATGATCGCTTCGTTGATTGTCTGTCTACCATTTGCATTTAAATGATATTGTGCTACGGAAACCAAATCTAGTTCTTTATTAATATCTAGATTTAACTCTATTGCAATATCTTTTAATAGACCACGCCAGTCAACAAAACCAGAGCCCCTTGAAAGGCCGGCCCCCGCAAAAATTGCTAAATTATTATTCCTTAGTTCTTTTAAAACTGCTTTTTCAAAGCTGGCAATAGAAGTACTCACAATTACCCCTTCCCTTCAGACAAAATCTAATATGTAAATTTTACCACACTATTACAAAAAGTTACATTTTATATTATGTTAATTTAGAAACTGGTACTGTTAGCTGTTAACTGTATTTATAAGAGAGTACTTATTGCAGCCATTACTGGGAAATTTTATAAAAAATGAAACCAAGCCATACAAATTTAAGTATAATATAGTAGATATAGGATTAAGGGGGTTACAGCATGGGATATCAACCAGAAGCAGAACTAGAGAAAAATTTACACAAACAACTAGTAAATCAAGGTTACAAAGCCGTGAAGATTCCAAACTATGATGCATTATTAGCCAATTTTAAGCATCAACTAAATTTATTTAATGAACATAAACTAAATGGGCAACCATTATCAGATATAGAATTCAAAAGAATTCTTACATTAATTGAAGGAAAAGGCATTTATGACTCCGCAAAAATCTTGCGTGATAAGCTACTGATTGAACGTGAGGATGGTACACAATTATATGTAGAACTCATGAATACAAAGGATTGGTGTAAGAACCTATTCCAAGTAACAACTCAAACAACAGTAAAAGGTATCTATACAAATCGTTATGACGTGACCGTTCTTATTAATGGTTTACCACTTGTACAAATCGAACTGAAACGTCGTGGTTTAGATTTTAAAGAAGCATTCAATCAAATCCAGCGCTATCGTCGTCACACATTTACTGGTTTGTATCGTTTCCTACAGATCTTTGTTGTAAGTAATGGAGTTGATACTAAATACTTCTCGAACTCCGACTACGACATTCAATTTGGCTTTACATTCTTTTGGACTGACGAGAAGAATGAACTTATCACAAATTTGCAAGAGTTCAGTCGAGCTTTCTTACAACCGTGCCATCTTGCAAAAATGATTAGCCGTTACATGGTCATTAATGATACAGATAAAGCGTTAATGGTCATGCGTCCATACCAAGTTTATGCAGTTGAAGCACTTGTGAAGCGTGCTACCGAAACAAAGAATAATGGATACATTTGGCACACTACAGGCTCTGGGAAAACATTAACCTCTTTTAAGGCTGGGCAAATTCTAGCTGACGAAGAGAGTATCAAAAAAGTATTTTTCCTTGTAGATCGACGAGATTTAGATAGTCAGACAATACAAGAATTTAATAAGTTTCAAAAAGGTTCCGTTGACCGAACTGAAAAAACGGACATACTTATTGAGCAAATAAAAGATCCAATGCGATCTTTTATAGTTACAACTATTGATAAGATGAATAATGCTGTAAAAAACTCTAAATATGCAGAAATAATGGCTCCATATAAGCAAGAGCGTGTAATCTTTATTATAGATGAGTGTCACCGCAGTCAATTTGGTGATATGAGAAAAGAAATTGACCGTCATTTTCAAAACGCTCAATACTTTGGCTTTACAGGTACACCTCGCTTTGTCAAGAATAAAAGTCAAGATGGACGTACAACCGCTGACCTATTTGAGAAGTGTCTACACCATTATCTAATAAAAGATGCAATTCGAGATGGCAACGTACTTGGTTTCTCTGTCGAGTACATTCGCACTTTTAATGCAAATATTAATGAAGATGATGATACAAAAGTACAAGCGATTAATACGGATGAAGTATGGCATGATGAGCGCCGTCTCAATCTAATAGCAGACCATATAGTAGATAATCATAATCGACGTTCAAAGAGTAAAGGTTATTGTGCTATGTTTGCAGTAGACTCCATTCCAACTCTTATTAAGTACTATGATATTTTCAAAAAGAAGGACCACAAATTGAAGATTGCTGGTATTTATTCATATGCACCAAACGAGGAAAGCGATGGAACTGGTGAACATTCTCGTGAAGCCTTAGACCGCATAATTGTAGACTATAATAAAATGTACAACACTGACTTCTCTACTGACACATGGGATCGCTACTTTTCCGATGTTTCTAAGAAAGTAAAGCATGCACAAATTGATATATTACTTGTCGTGAAGATGTTCCTAACTGGTTTTGATAGTAAGCCACTTAACACTTTATATGTAGACAAAAACATGGTGTATCATGACTTACTTCAAGCATATAGTCGTACCAATCGTGTTGAGAAATCTACAAAGCCATATGGTAACATCGTTTGCTACCGAAAACTTAAAGAAAAAACAGATGATGCCATTAAGCTATTCTCTCGAACAGATAATGTTGATACAGTATTAATGTCTAGTTACGATGAGTATCTTAAAGCTTTTAAAGAAGCATTGGTAAAATTGAGAGAAATTGCAGTTATTCCTGAAGAAGTGGATGAACTAGAACGTGAAGAAGATAAACGAAAATTCATTGTAGCATTCAAAAATGTTACGAAAATGCTCCAACGTTTGCAGTCATTTTCTGATTTCGAATTTGATGAAACAGAACTAAAAATTTCACAGCAGTCATACGAAGATTACAAAAGTAAATACTTTAAAGTTTATGAAGAGTTTAAGCGTAGTGAAGTGTCAAAAGAGTCCATTCTTCATGACATCGACTTTGAGCTAGAGCTGATGCATACAGACCGAATCAATGTTAGCTACATTTTGAATCTGGTTGCGAATTTGAACACTGAAGATCAAAAAGAACGTGAGAAAGAAATCCGTTTCATCAAGCAAGAATTAGACCATGCATCTGATCCGAAGCTACGTCTAAAAATTGAACTAATTAAAGGCTTCTTAGATAAAGTTGCACCTACTTTAGCACCTAATGAATCTGTAATTGACGCATATAACCGATATGAAGAAGAAATGAGTGATCAGGAACTCACATCTTTTGCAAAAGAAGTAGACATTGAAGATAGTGTATTACGTGAACAAGTATCTTCCTATGAATACTCGAACTTAATTGAAAAGAATGCTATTATGGACTCCTTATCTGGTTCCTTCTTGAAGAAAAACAAAGCGATTAAACACATCACATCATTTATCCGTGACTTTACAGAAAAATATGGTGCGTAAAGGTATTTGCTAAACTAAATATATCAATAAATGAAGAGCGCATCACAAGCGCTCTTTTTGATATTTTTAAAAATATCAAAAATTATATTAAAATTTGTTGATATTTTTTAAAATATCGTATATACTAAACAAGGATTTACTGATATATTAAAAAATATCAAAGGAGGGTTGTTGTGAAACTTTATGAAATAGCACAATTCACACAAGGGGCTTTTGCTAATCGATTGGAAACTATAACCGACAACTTAGAAACATCATTAGTAAGACTGCTTTCACTAAAACAATTTAACGAAACCCTTGGACTGACTTATAGGATATCTAATGAAAAAAGTGCTGAAATAACTGTACCAAAAGAAAAATTATCAGCAAAACTATTAACAGATACAAATAGTTTAATTCTACACACACATACCCAAAAAGTTGCTTTGTTACCTGAGAAATACAGTGGGTTATTATTAACTAATAACTTTATAAAAATTCAATTAACAAGCGATATAGATCTCGCCTTCTTTGAATGGTACTTTAATGAGCATCCATCTATTCAAAAACAGTTGTCTGTATTAAGTGAAGGAACAGTTACTTCATTGTTAAAGCTTTCTCATTTAAAAGATTTGGAAATTGACTTACCACCTCTTCAAAAGCAAATAACTATTGGGAAGGTTGCATACTTGAAAAAGTTGAAGAATTCATTATTAGTAGAAAAACGTGAATTACAACAGCAATACATTCAACAGAAATTAATTCAAAGTTTCCATGTAAATTAAACAAATCTAAGGAGGACATTATTATGACTACAAGCGAAAAACAACGTCAACAACAAGCTGAATTACATAAAAAATTATGGGCAATGGCAAATGACTTACGAGGCCAAATGGATGCTAATGAATTCAAGGATTATATCTTGGGGTTAATCTTCTATCGTTACTTATCCGAGAAAGTAGAAGCACGTGCAGAGAAATTACTAAAAGACGATAACATTTCTTATGCAAAAGCATGGGAAAACGAAGAGTACCGTGAGGACTTAGCTGAATATCTTATTGATGAATTAGGTTATGTAGTAGAGCCACAATTCCTGTTCTCACGTTTCCTTGAAGAAATCGAAAAAGGGGCAAATGGTAACTTCGATGTGGAGATGCTACAAAACGGTGTAAAATCAATTGAATCATCTACTTTAGGTACTGAAAGCCAAGACGATTTCCAAAATCTATTCGATGATATGGATTTAACTTCATCTCGCCTAGGGCGCACAGTGAAGGATCGTACAAATTTAATCAGTAAAGTAATTGTTAACATTGCAGATATTCCATTTTTACAAGATGATGTAGAAATTGATATTTTGGGTGATGCATACGAATACATGATTTCTCAATTCGCAGCAAACGCAGGAAAAAAAGCTGGCGAGTTCTATACGCCACAACAAGTGTCTAAAATTTTAGCGAAGATTGTGACTGCTGGAAAATCAGAAATTCGTGATGTATATGACGGTGCTTGTGGTTCTGGTTCTTTGCTACTTCGTGTAGGTAAAGAAGCGAAAGTGCACAAATATTACGGACAAGAAAAAGTATCAACAACATACAACTTAGCTCGTATGAATATGTTGCTACATGATGTTCCATACCAACGTTTCGATATTCAAAATGCGGATACATTAGAAGAACCGCACCATACCGACCAGCGTTTTGAAGCAATCGTAGCCAATCCTCCATACTCAGCAAAATGGAGCGCAGATGATAAGTTCAAAGAAGATGAACGGTTTAGCGCCTATGCAAAACTACCACCAAAATCAAAAGCAGACTTCGCATTCATTCAACATTTTATTCATCAGTTGGATGACAGCGGTACAATGGCTGTTGTATTACCGCATGGTGTACTATTCCGTGGAGCTGCTGAAGAAGCAATTCGTAAATACTTGATTGAAGAAAAAAACTATTTAGATGCCGTCATTGGTTTACCATCAAACATTTTTTTCGGCACAGGAATTCCTACTTGTATTTTAGTATTTAAAAAATGCCGTAAACACGATGAAAATGTAATGTTTATTGATGCATCAAATCAGTTTGAAAAAGGCAAAAATCAAAACCTGTTAGCAGATGAGCATGTTGACAAAATCGTATCAACTTATATCAATCGTCAAACAATCTATAAATACTCATACGCAGCTACATTAGATGAGATTAAAGAAAATGATTATAACTTAAATATTCCTCGCTATGTTGACACCTTTGAAGAAGGGGAACAGATAGATTTAGAAGCAGTAGCAAAACGATTAAAAGATATTGACGAAGAAATTGCAAAAGTTGATCAGGAATTAGGACAACATTTTAAAGAATTGGGGGTGTAAAGGGTGAATGCACCGAAATTGAGATTTGAAACCTTTAAGAAAGAATGGAATGAAACTACTTTAGGGGACTTACTGTCATTTAATAATGGTATTAATGCAGACAAAAACAGTTATGGTCATGGTCGTAAATTCATTAATGTATTAGACATTTTAAATAACAATTTTATTAAATATAGTGAAATTATTGGACTTGTTTCAGTATCTTCTAAAATGGAAGAATCGAATAAAGTCGAATATGGGGATTTACTATTTCTTCGCAGCTCAGAAACTCGAGATGATGTAGGAAAAAGCTCGGTCTATTTAGACGAGAATGAATTTGCTCTATTTGGTGGATTCGTTATTCGTGGCAAAAAACAAGCTGATTATCATCCGTATTTTTTAAAATTAAATTTAGAATCTCCCAATGTAAGGAATCAAATCGGAACAAAAGCTGGTGGAAGTACTCGATTTAATGTCAGCCAATCCATTCTAAGTTCGGTTGAACTTAAAATGCCTTCTAAAGATGAACAATCTAAAATTGCAGAATTCTTTTCTACCTTAGATTTAAAAATACAAAAACAACAAGTGAAAATTAGCTTGTTAAACAAACAGAAAAAGGGATATATACAGCAAATTTTTAATCAGAATCAAAACGGTTGGTCTCTTTTTGAATTGGGTGATTTATTTGAAGAACGTTCGGAAAGAGGGTATGAAGAATATCAATTATTAGCAGTTACACTTGGTAAAGGTGTAACAGATCGTACTGGAATGAAAAAGGATACATCAAGTGAAGATAAATCAAGTTATAAACGTGTGTTACCAGATGATATAGCTTATAATTCTATGAGAATGTGGCAGGGAGCTAGTGGACATTCAATATTTAAAGGGATTGTTAGTCCTGCCTACACAGTATTAAAGCCCAGAGAACAAGTTTATAGTTTATTCTTTGCATACTTATTCAAAACGGATTTCATGCTATATCAGTTTAAAAAGTATTCTCAAGGACTTACTTCTGACACGTGGAACTTAAAATATCCTCTTTTGAAAGATATTAAAGTCAAAGTTCCTTCTTATGAAGAACAGAAGAAAATCGCTAGTTTATTCTCTAAATTAGATTCAAAAATTCAACTCGAAACAAAAAAACTAGGGATATTGCAAGAACAAAAAAAAGCTTTTATGCAGCAAATGTTTATTTAACTAAAGAAGTGCAAGCTTTTTTTAAGTGGTTTTAGTTTTATTAAAAGGAGGGTTTCCCGATGAAAGATATTTTTTCCTATAATGCTGATATCAATAAAAATGCCTACATGAATTGGAGAACAAACCGATTTGATCATATTCACAATATGCATGTAATAGCAGAAGGCTTTATGAATTCTGCAATCACATTAGCCGAAACCTGCTTAAAGGATAACCATGACAAAAAAGCAGATATGTTAATTTTTCCGATCCTATTTAATTTAAATCATGGTATCGAAGTTTATTTGAAATCCATGAGTTGGAACTTAAATCAGCTGTTGAATAGGACAGATTCCTTTGAGTCATCGCATAACCTTAAAAGTTTATTAGAGAACACGAAAAAGCTAACTGCAGAGTTTGACAATAGAACTGAAGCATTACAATGGTCTATCCAATTAGTAAAATATATTGATGAACTCTATACTAAAATTGAAACTGTCAGAGATAATGGCAAAAAAGTTTACGACATTACTTTTGCTCGTTATTCCTTAACAAGAGATTTGGAACCACAATTTTACATTACAGAATTCAACAACGTTGTAATTGATTTAGAAAACTTCGTACAGTTTTTTAATGATGTGTACAAAGATTTAGATAATATGTCATCTTATTTATTAGATATATTGGAACAAAGAAATGAACTTAAAGCTGAAATGGAATCTGAATATCATTCAAATTCATAACCTTACGAACAGCACCTTCCTCTCATATTGAAAGGTGCTGGTTCTTATTTTCTACCAAAGACCTCATTACTTATGCTACGGTTCTCCGCAAATAATCCTAGAATAACTTCGCCTCTTTCTACGGAGCTTATGCAATTCTCTATTTACTATAAATATAGTACTGTTGTCTACTTTTACTAATAAGGTAGGGCTAGAGACTATCAAATTTTAGTATATATAATTTTATATAATTTACTTGCTATAAATTGTGCTTTTCAAAGATATCCCCCATTGTACCAAAATCTTTCCAATCAATAGAATGTTTATGTAATTCCATTTTACTATAACAATCTGCATGGTACATGGAGTTTAATTCATCAATTACCACTTTATCTTTAATATCTAATTTTCCTCTGCAACACGTACAATTAATCTTCATTTTTTATTCTCCTTTGTATAATAAATTTCTCAAACTGAATTATTTAAATCTACATTCCCCCCTCACTGTACCTCTCAAAAGCGTAGGATTCCGAAAATTTTTTCCTCTTATCCTACCTTTCTTATGCCCCACCTCCTTACCCTCTCACCAATCCATTCAGAAGCTCCTCTTTTCTTAATACATATGATGATTTTGCTAGTTTCAGTTTCAATTCTCTATATGCTTTTGCCTCCTCGGAATGTACTATCAGATACATTTTGAGATCCAGGTGTGTTGGTATATGATCAATTTCCACCTAATAGATATGTACATGGTGTGTTCTGTTTGGCTTGCCTATTGGGAAGTACCTTCTCCCTGCTATTCCTTTCTCGCCTTTTAGTTCATATCCTACTTTTTGTAACGCTTCATTGTACCCATCAACTTTTTCGATATCTCTTACCACTATTAAAATATCAATGATGGGTTTGGCATAACCGCTTGCCAGTACAGGTGTACTTCAAATGTGATAGATATCTACTAATTCTTCTATTGGGACTTCTTTTAGTCGTTTCTGTTCCTAGTCATATGCCCTTTCCCACTCTTGAATGATGGTTTTTCTCAAAGTGACGTTCTGTTATAATAATATTACATAATGTTACAATATTACCACTGTTAAACAAATACTATTAGCGAGGTAACCCATGTCCTTTTTCAAAAATGTCATTGACGCGTTTAAAGATAACCGAGAAATAAATCAACCTATCGTACATAAGGATATCAGTGAAAATCCTATCCTATTAGAAAACCTAAAAAGTCTCACAGAAAGCAGCAATCCTTCTGTGGACTTCAAGAAAGCGGAGAACCATCTAAAGCTGTTTTCCATCGGGCATGCAGGAGAAAAAAGTGTGATGTTTGAGTTGAAGAACTCCATGGTTCCGATGCTGATTCTGCATGATATTTATCTTGAGTTTGAGGATTATCAAGCACAGATGGATTTTGTACTTGTCACGCCAAAGTTCATTCTTGTGCTGGAAGTAAAGAAACTTTTTGGCGATATCCTTGTCACGGATAAGGGTGACTTTCAGCGTGTCATCAGGAAGAGTAATAGAGTGGTAAATAAAGAGGGAATGTATAGCCCGATCAACCAAGTGGAAAGACACGTGATGATATTGGAGAGGCTTCTTAAGGACAAAGGGATCATCAAAAAATGTCCTATTCGATATGCGGTGACGTTTGCCAACCCGAAAACGATCCTGGAGATTTCTAAAAACGCTCCGTCTCATATCCAGAACTGCGTCATCCGTCATGACCAGATAAGTGCTTTTTTAATGTCTGAAATGAAGAAGAGTTCTCCTGTTGAGATGCACGCTTCCCTTGTTTATAAGATTACAAATGCTATCTTGGGAGCTAGCCAATTGAAACCTTTTAATGAACGGGAATATCTATTGGAAGACGAACAAGTAGGGGCATCCGCTTTTGTTGCAGCCACTATAGAGAAGGAACTGCCTCCAGTTGCTCCTATGGAAAACAACGATCTAAAGATGTTGCTTACCGATTACCGCACTAGAAAAGCTAAAGAGTCCGGAGTTAAACCCTATAATATCTTCAACAACCGTACATTGGATATCCTCCTTGAAAAGATGCCACAGACTTTGGAACAGTTGCTAGAAGTGGAAGGCATTGGACAGAAAAAAGCGGAGGATTATGGAGACAAGATCTTGCACATTCTACAAGGAAAGAACGCGGAAAGTTCTCCAGATGTACCTAAAGACTTCCGCTCTCTTCTAATCGAATACCGTAAAACCCGTGCCCGGGAGCTGAATGTTCCGCCATACTATATTTACACCAACAAAACGATGGAAGCGATTCTGGAGCAAAAGCCAAAATCCTTACAAGCCTTACTAAAAATTGAAGGCATTGGACCGAAGAAAGCAGAAGAGTTTGGAGAAGGAATTGTTTCTATCTTTACGAAGACCTCTTAAATCGCACTGCTCTTGCAGTGCTTTTTTTATATAAGAAAAACCCAGCTCGTAACGAACTGGGTTATACACATTCATACACCATTCTCAAAAATTCATATGTACTCCCATTAGTATCCTGCACAAAGGTATCCATATCCTTAAACCCTACTTTTCTGTATACTTTTATCGCTCTTTGATTAAAAGTTGCCACTGATAACGTAATTTTATCTACTGTAAATCTTGATTGGACAAATTCCATACCGGCATATAGAAATTCTGTCCCTCTGCCATTACCAGTTAAATCTGGTCTCATCCCTAACCCTATATCATATATATTATCAGCTGCTTGGCTCACACTGAAGAAACCTATCAACTCACCTTCTATCATTACCGCAAACATAGAGTTACCTCTTGCTTTACAATCCAGAAATTCCGCTAAGTCTTCTTCATCCGCTTCCATATCATAAAAAGAATATTCGCCATCATAGTGCCAGTTATGTGCAATTTCTTCCGCTTGTTCCTGAGTCATTATTTCAAACTTATAATTCATAAATATCCCCTCTATAAAACAATAATCTTTCCAATCTTTCTCGTATGACCTTATTCTATATAAAAATCAGCGATCCCACATATAGAAGAATCGCTGTCAAAAGTTATTACCATTACCTCTGTTGTGATCTAATTATCTGGTCATTAACAAAGGCTTTCAGAAAAAACTCCTCATTTGAATTAGGCGTTCTATTATTCTCCTTCTCAAAACATTCAATGGCTCTATCTAAAGAGGTTGAATCTGTAGCTTTGCTGGTAGAAATAAGTTCCTTCCAGTACAGATTCATTTCTTCTACGTCACAAAGCGATTCATGTCCAAGTATGAAGGCAGTGGTATCATACTTTTGAATCTCTTCGATCATAGGCAATAGATGCGATTGTTTATAATGGAATAAAGAATTTGTGGTTGTTCCGTATGCACTATCACCTAAAAAAGGACTTTATCGTCCGGAACATAAACAATGGTTGAATCGTCACTGTGTGTCCCCTTTATGGTTTCCAGCACACATAGCTTGTTCCCTAGGTCAATAGTTAAGGATTTTTCAAAAATGATATCGGCAGCGTTTAACTTAAACGATTCTCTTAAAGGTATTTCATTTTTTATGATTTCCATACATTTAGAAGACATCCTATTAGACTCTACATAGTTGTGAAGGGAGTCATCATCAAAAGAATAGTTTTGCCACTCTTCTAGTATTTGATTTTTCAGGCTGTTAACAATGATGGTAGCCCCAAATTCGTTCAACCCTAAGATATGGTCCCAATGTCCATGGGTCACAACCAAATATTTTACCGGAGGCACATTTAAAGCCTTAATTTCCTTCAAATAGTCTTGTGCATGCTGTACTGAATTTCCAGAGTCTATAACAAGACTGAATTTATCTCCACAAACCAACCCTAAAGTTGGTCTTTCTTTACTATCGACATTTGATAAATAATAAACAGCCGGCGTAACTTTATTAAGCATGTTAGTTCTCCTCTTCCTTTTATTTTTACTAATTGAGAGATGAGAAAATCTACACGCTCCGTGAACTCTAATAGATTTTCTCGGATTATTTTTTCACCATTGGACTAGCCTCCTTCTTTTGAAAAATTCAGATATCATTCTTTACTTGTCTTCCTAAATCCGTAAAACGTTCTATAACCTTTTTGTTCATAATAAGTCCGAGAATCACTGTTTGCTAGCATTTCTATCCTTGTCGTTGGGTATAAGCGATGAACATAATTCAGCAATATCTCTCCTATCCCTAACCCGCGATAATTACGATCTATTAATAATTCACAGATGTACAAGGTGATAGATGTATCTGTAAGCCCTCTAATATATCCAACAAGCTGCCCGTTTATTTCTGCAACATAAGCAATGTTCGAATTCTCCCAGGCTTCCTTTGTAATCTCCTTATTTTCGACAAGATTATTCCACTTTTCCTCTGCATTTAATCTATCAATATGTATAAAATCTTCCTGCCTATACTCTCTAACCTCAAGCAGGTTTTCTTTTCTCAGTTGCATACGCATGGAAGGCCACCTCTAAATTTTACTAAACTAGAAAAACTCATATAACCCCTCATCAAAGAATTTAAACTCCTCATTTGTTACTCGATATCGAGTATACCCCTCATAAAAAACAGTTAGGTACTCAGGGTTATTAAAAAATTTCCTTATTGCCAGGGATTCATCATATCTTGGATCGCCCACTGTCATTCCAGCAACATCAATAAACAATCGTACTTCTCCATCTATGACAAGTACATTATCTATTGTGCAATCACCATGTATCATGGTTTGTTTTACTGGTGCAGGCTTTTTAGCCCTAAGATGGTTTAATAATGACAACTCCGCCCCTGTTTGTCCATTTTCCACATAGTTCTGAGCCACTGAAAGCTGACCTTCTAACCAATCCCCATCACATTTTAGACACTCAAGCTGCTCTTGTTCATGAAATTGTTGTAGAAATCTACCAAAACTTCTAATTAAGGATTTCTTTTCTGTGAGTGAAGTTGCCTTATTCAGGGCTGCAGTTAATGACATCCCCTCTTCAAACGACATGATCAAATGGTCACTATCTTTTTCCTCAATCAGACCAAAGTAATCAGGTACAGGGATGACTGGATTCTTATTAAGCTTTTGTAGCACACGAGCCTCCTCCCGCAACCACTCTCTATATTTCTCTTTATAGCTACTTTTAAGCAAAAATGAACCGTCTTCTGTGGAAATCCTACTCACTTCAGAAGTCCAGCCTTGCTCATCAAGTACTTTCACTTTATGAATGGAACCTGTTATGTTCTCTATCTTTCTCTGTAAACTCTCATTCATGTAAATCTATCCCCCCTCTTTTTGTCACTGTGGTATCTTTCCTCTATTAATTTAAAGTGTCGCGTCCAATTTCTGAATGACTGATTCGGAAATTACATAGACATTCCCGTAAATGTCGATTCGATTTCCCTTTACACGAATTGCACAATCTTTGTTTGACGCATATATGTCCATTTCTTCGGATAACGGAGACAACTCGCTTAGAACTAAATCTGTGTTATTTTCTAAGTCATAATGAGATAGGACGGAAAAGCTGTCCAGGCCGACTCCAGTGTAAATAGAACTTGTTTCCGCTTCAAATCCAAGCTTTTTCGAGCATAGCCACTTCGCGGACATATTGATTGCACCAGCGCTAGCTCCCATCACAACTGCATTGCTTTGTTTAATTGACTCTGATAATTCATATTCCATCAGAAAATCATTTTGTTTTACAGGATTCCCACCCAATAAGAAAATGACAGAAGCCTTCTCAAGTAATGTTTGAGCATCCTCCTTCTGGACCTGATAATTAATTAAATGATACTCATCAAATGTAATGCCGGCCACATCAAGCCACGAACGTTCAACAGCGCCCACTTCTTCATACATATCTGGATTCGAACTAATCATGGCAATCGATTTCCTATCCGTAATATCCTCCTGTAGCACCCTCGTCAAATCCTCAGGAATGTAATTGCTGAACCAACCTAAATAATAGTGTGTTTTCATAAGTCCCCCGAGTGACCCAGACTATATCTAGACCATTTACACGCTTTTCTTAAAGACATGAATCTCTTCGTATTTATCATCAGAAACGGTTTCAATAAAAGCCCAACCTCTTTTTTTTATAATACTCAGATGTATCTTCTGTCCTTAAATAAAGTTCACTAAAACCTAATTCCCTCACTACATCTAACGTTTTATTTATTAATTGTTGTCCGACTCCTTTACCACGAGACGCAGGGTTTGTATATAAAGATGCCAGCCAAGGTTTATACATACTTCTTATCTTCAAATCATTCTCTAAAATCGATACAGTCCCTAGACATTCATCGTTCTCTATAGCCACAAGTGTTATGGGAAAGATAGTTGTATGCGTATTGGAAAAGTGTTTTACAACATCATCAAACTGCATCACACTATCCGTTTTTACGACAAACTCCTCATAAATCATCTCAGCAACTACTTTTGTCTTATCCGGATGGTTTGCTAAAAAATCAATTTTCATGTTAATCTCCCTATGGTCCAAGGGGACAGGCACCGCGACCCACTTTCACGGTGCAATATATGGACCTTAAAATTCATCTAATTATTTCTTCCATTAGACCCTTTGGAGAATCTTAATGATGACTTTGATCATAATTTTCAACTATTTCCATCTAATGCTTCCCGATAATAATCCCTTAACTCTGCTGAATTATCTTTCCATTTAACTGGTTGTCCGTTAACTATCTGGTGAAGTACATCCAGACACCTATGCCATCCTGCCGCTGTATTAACTGCCCATGAAACATCGTCAAAAGTATGTGTAAAGGTCATTTGGCAACCCTTATCCTCTTCCCGTAATGAAATGTTTATCAGATCATCAACTTCACGAAAACCATAAGAATATGGCTTTTCCAACTCTGTGACGGTAGCCGTATATGTCGTTCCTTCTCCGTCATCAAAGGCAATTTCGCCACCAAGTCTGAGGTCCATCTCCCCTGTTGCAAAAGGGTACCATTGGGAGAAGGAACTAGGATTTGTAATGACACGGAAAACTTCTTCTGGATTACGAGGGAAAAATCGTTCGAATTTTAAAGCAAAACGCCCGTTTAGATCATGTAGCGTACCATACCCATTCATTATTTTATCCTCCTTAAAAACTTCTATTGAATAAACTACTTATTCATAAATCTCTCAATAGTTAATCCATAAACATAAATCTCATAAGAAGAAGCTCTACCCTCTTTATTGCTTTGAATTAGCAAACTATCGCTATTGGTTTCTACAATATAACTATTTCCACCAATATGCTTTATATCTTTTACTTTATATTCTTCATCTCCAATTTCTTCTACAATACCACGTATTATTTCAATCTCTTTTTCTGCCTGAAAGCTATAATACAATTCTTTTGGATTAATAAAAATGGCAGCTAAAAGTACTAACAAAACGATTCCAATTTGCACATTATATTTCTTCATTATCTTCTCCCCGGATTATCAATATAGAGCAACATCATATATCTTTCATAAACTCAGCAAAATAAAAAATCCCTATTTTCTTCACTTGATACGTGTCTAAATAACCTTGGGTTGCTTTTTCCATAGGGGGCTCTGTAAATACATATCCCTTACTATCCTTTTCATGAAGGTTTACATATTCATATTCTACAATTTCAGACGTAAAAGCAGCTTTCGGATACCCCATAAAAAATACTTTTGTCCGTAATGCAGTAGTTGGATTTGAGTGCAGCATTACAAAAAATATGACTATTATTGCACCAGTTAAAACGATTAACATCCCCTTTTTCATCTAATCCCTCCTTACTCCACTCTATCCTTTATCTCTCTCAACAACTCAATTATTTCTTCATTATGTTTGTTGGCTCGCCTTAACTGCACTTCTATGGATAAAAGGGTAATGAGAACAATAATAATCACTATAATGATCAATTCTTCCACCTCAATTTCCCATTTTCACTATAAAACTTTTAATTTACAACCTGCTCCTCTTCCACCCCATTTATAGACTTTGCAATCCCCTCACATTTTGTTATAGCCCAAACGTAATGGTCAGAAGTGTTCGCTGCGAAATAGCTATATAGATTACTTGTTTTCGTCCACTTATAGTATTTCTTTGTCATGATCTCTTCATTAGTATGTGCTCTAATCAGTTTCATCACTCGCTCATGACTTAACTTTAATTTCTTTATCGCTTGATTTAATGTTACATCTTGGTAGCTTTCCCAAGTTCGCATATTGAGTAGCCCAATATTACGCCACTTGTAACCTGGTGCTGGCATAAACGGGATATCCCCATCCATTCCTTCTCGATACCATCTCTCCAGCATGGCATGCCATTCATACAGGTGCATGACGACATCACGAAAATTCTTGTCTCTTTCTGGAGTTTCATTGGAAAGGCCTCTTTTTCTAGGAGGTACAGATTCAATAATTTCAAGTAATCTATTAAAGTACTTGTCACTATTCATCAGTAGAATTTCTTTTTCACTTGTAGTCATCTTGGTAATCCTCCCCTTTTGGTATACTCACTTTGTTCCGCTCAAACCCTAAATACCGTGTCCCTTGAAAGCTCAATACCCCATTGTCATCTTCGGAGAGTAAACCATACTCCTTACCAGCGACATGAAACTCCGAACGGTCACCACTTTCAAACTCGAACGTCACAAAGTATTTTGTATGCGTGCTGGAAGAATGGTGATGATGGGTGTCGTTGTGATGATGCATATTAGACCTTTTCGTAACATCTATCCGTTTTGATGTAACAACAGCTGGCACACTTAACCTCGGAGACTGCTCATTTTTCTGCCACTGACCAATCCCTTTGAATACTGAAATCAAGATACTGCCGATAACTATCACAAAAATAATGCCAATAAAAATAGGTACAATCTGAAACATAGGATCACCACCACCCATAGCATATGGATCTACCATGTAAACACTCCTCCTTTGATCAACAGGGACAGACTCCCGACCCATTTCATTTGCAGCTTCCTTGTTCCTACTTCTTGAAAAAACCTATTAAAGTAGTGATAACCCCAATTACAAAAATAACTTGCACTATGTTTGAAACGGACTCTGTCCCACCTTTAGGTGTTCTGAACGAATATACTTATAATTAACATTGCGATGCCCAACAACATTATTCTGATAGGATCTTTCATATATAAATTACCTCGTAACCTGCGCATTTATTATACTGCCCACCCATTAATGGAATGCTGTTGATAAAAGTAGAGGGCTACTACTCCCAGAATAACCATAAGCCCTGACCTAAAAATGATCTTATCTCTTTTCGTCGCACCTATTTTTTCATCAGCAAATTTAACATAAGACACTAAAAAAATGTATCCGAACGTTGTTAGCACGTACCCCAGTGTATCTTGAAAAAATAATAAATTTCTTAAGATGGCTATACCTAGGAACAGAAGACCTCCATATCCAGCTAATAAGTATATGTATCTCTTGTTTTTTTCTTCACTCAAAAACATCCCCCTCTGCATTAGTGAATTTACCGTCTATACTTTTAATAGTAAAATAACTTCACTTTCCTCTAACAACTCGCCTGTGTTTACGAATCCAAGTGACTCATAGAATCGAAGTGCCGAATAATTATCTGGCTCTGTTGAGAGACCAATATAATGACAGTCATCATTCTTTTTGAACATATCTACGACTTGTTGCATCGCCTCTTTCCCGTGCCCCCTACTTTGATAAGAGACATCAATCATAAACCTAGGAATCCAATACTTCCTCTCTTTAATCTCGTTTGGATCATATTCCGTCATTACAAAACCAATAACTTTCTCATCCAAATGTATTGCGTACGGTGTAAGATTGGGATTTACCTAGACTCTGCAATGGAATAAACATTAGGTGCAACTCGATGAACTTGATTTTCCGCTAACTTTAGTTCTAGACATTTATACATATTTTTCACCGTTAATTCTTGAATGGATATTTGAGCCATCGTCATTCTCCTTTAGATAAGATTACTACTGTATTATTTGAATAAATAAACCTGCTAGAATACCTTAACGGGTTTACTTCCGTACAGTTGCTGATGATGCTTTTAATTCTACTGATACTAATAGGTAAATAGGATTGGAGAGTTTATCTTCTCTTCTGTAACAATATAAAAAATAGTGTAATTCTCGAAATCTAAGTGAAGAAATTTCATATCATTATTAGATAACCCCACTGGAACCTCTTCGTTTTCATTTACAATCCCCCATACATGGGAATCACCGTGTATTTCTGTTCCAGCAGTCCACCAAATACCTTCCTTATCAACAAGTTCTAAATAGATTCTATGATGGTTTCTTAACGTATTATCCAAGAAGTAAAAGAAGTATATGGACTCATCCGCCTCATACATAATGATGTCACTATTGTCTTTCAATTGAGTTTTTAATACACTTTCTTCTGAATATTTACTGGTTATAATGTTTTCGATATCTTCCACATAATAGTCATTATCTTCCGTATTGGACGTACAGCCAAAAATTAGAGAAATACAAAATAACTGAATAATAGTTTTTTTAAAACTGATAATAACTCCTCCTATTAGAGATACTGACCTTCTTATTCAGTTAAAGCTCCTGGATTGTTGAATTGCAATTGTATTAGAACCCGTATTTATTTTGAAATAATTGGGACCCACAATTCATGACGGGGTTTATGGCCTGGTCCGTAATAACATTCCATACATGGTAAATTAGCAAGTTCATATCCTGATGTAGGTACCCACTCAGAATATAAACGTTTCCATGCCTCAACAATATTGGGGAAAACAACCCATGTACTTGGCGGAATAATTAAAGTATGCATTTCTTCAGGTAATTCACCATCATACCTTACTCCCATAAAGTAATTAAACTCTTCATCCGTGATAGCTGCTTCATTTCCACATACACCTAAAATGCCCTCTAGTGAACATTTCGGATTTTCCCAAGACATATCTATTAATTTCTGCATAAATCCTTCTTTTTTAGCTTGGCTCCATAAAGTCGGGATACTTTTAAAGGCTCTGTTTGTTTTTACTGGCTTACTTTTACCTACGATTCTTATTTCAAAGTCTAATTTTTCAATTCTATATTCCATTTCAGTGTCTCCCTTTATTGATAATTGAAAGGATATCTTAGGAAAGGCTTTTAATTGCATCCCTTTATGACGACATTCAGATGGTTTTATACCATGTGTTTTTTGAAAAGTACGGGAGAATGAATCAGCAGATTCGTAACCGTACTTATTCGCAATATCTAGAATTCGTATATTGCTTTTTTGCAATTCGAATGCAGCAAGCGTCAATCTTCTCCGTCTTATATATTCTGACAGTGATACTCCTGTTATAGATGCAAACATTCTAGAAAAGTGAAACTCAGAACAGCAAGCAATCTTTGCTAATTGTTTGTAATCTATTTCCTGCTCCAAATTGTCCTCTATAAAATCTAGTACATTATTCATTCTATCTAGCCATTCCATATAATCCCCCCTTTCCATATCAATTCTAAAAGAAATGGAAAAGTTAAGTCCGATATTATTTGCCTAAAAAAGTAGGTTCTATAAAAACCGTTAATTTTCCAGGGATACCGTACAATTGCTTACTACCAATTATTTCATATTCTAAAAATTCCTACAATAAGACATTCTACTTTCTGGTCAAAATAAAAACGAGCGCTGATCCTTGTTCAAGGATCGCGCCCGTTTTATTGCAAATGCCTTTTTAATAACCAATCATTTCACCCCTAGTTATAGAAAGCCTTCCTAGGATAAATTGCCTTATCGTTCTATTTATTAATAACAATTGATAATTTATAATTTACATATTGGCTTAATTCAGTCAAAAATTGATCTAACATTTCATTAGATGGAAATTTACATTCGAGAAGATAACAACTTTCCCCACTCACTTTGTAATTGTTTATGACATATGAATCTTGACTTGTAAGGAAGGACAAATAGGCTTGATGATTAGTGTCTTTAAGGTAAATATGGAGTATAGCATGAACAGAATATCCCATTTTGATTTGATTAATTTTAATCGTATAACCTTCAATAATGCCACTATCCTCTAATTTAGCCACTCTTGCTGAGGTAGCTGGTCCAGTTAAATGGACTTTTTCTCCTAATTCTTTCATGGTAATGCGGCTGTTCATGGACAGTTCCTTTAAGATTTGCCTATCTGTGTTATCTAACAATGAGAGTTAACTCCTTTCATTAATAAAGTAATACACCCAAAAGACTTTATTTAATCTATGTATTGGTCATGGAGTCATCATATAAAATATACATGGTTGGAAAGATTAATAAAAGAGGAGGAGTTTAACAATGAATATACAACTAATTCGAAATGCAACTATAGTCGTAGAGTACGCAGGGAAAAAGTTCTTAATTGATCCAATGTTTGCGGAAAAAGGTACGATGCCTGCCTTTGGATCCGGAATAGGCTTACCTGATGCACCAAGACAAGATCAACACAATCCCTTAGTAAGCTTGCCTGTTTCAATTGATACAATTATCCAAGATATTGATGCAGTCATCGTGACTCACCTGCATCCTGATCACTGGGATCAAGACGCTGTAAAGGCATTGCCTAAAGATGTTAAGCTATTTTCCCAAAATGAAGAAGATGCAACAGAGATACGCAATGCTGGTTTTCACCAAGTCGAGGTTTTACATGAAGATACAACTTTTGGAGATATTCAATTAACTAAAACAAATGGCGAACACGGAAGGGGCGAAATGTTAAAAGCAACTGGTCTCGTATGTGGGGTTGTTTTTAAACACGCTTCTGAGAAAACATTATATGTTGCCGGAGATACGGTTTGGTATAGTGGAGTTAAGGAAGTTATTGACACTCATATGCCTGAAATTATGGTCGTAAATGCTGGAGATAACCAATTCCTAGTAGGCGGTTCTTTAGTAATGGGGAAAGCTGATGTTTATGAAGTGTATAAGGCTGCTCCAAATGCAAAGATTATCTCCGTCCACATGGAAGCTGTGAATCATTGGACGTTATCAAGAGAAGAATTAAAGAGCTTTGCTGACGAAAAAGGGATCTCTGCAAATGTTTTAGTGCCTGATAACGGGGAAGCTTACGAGTTTTAAATCATAAGTAGAGTTTTTAGTTAATAAGTGAGCATCTAGTATCTCTAATTCATATGCGTCCATTGTGGTTAAATCACTTATATATTTCTTCTTATCACTCCAAATTTCTAAGAAGAATTCTTCACATTCCACCAACTCACAATAAAACAGATTAAACTTTTCGTTTAATATTTCAGCCAAATATTGTATCTCAATTTCCAATTGAATAATATCCGTTTTTTTACTTATGTTAGTTATTGTTCCATCATGAAAAATTTTAAAAATATCTACTTGATTATCCTTTTTCAGAATTCATCACCCACTTAACGCTTTTACCTTCTTCAACTATTCTGCCCCGATTGCTTAATTCCAATTATTTTATAAGCTAATAATTCCTATAATATAAATTCTCTTCGGACACGACATAAATGGCGCTGGTCCTTGTTCCTGGTTGACGCCCGATTGTTTACTTTATTTTTCTGTTGAAGAGTATATTTGTACAGTAATTTTGTCTTACCCATACATTTTTTGAATTATCCCTTTACTTATAGTAAAGTTTATGTATATTGTTTAAGCAATTGATAAACAATTGATGGAGGTATATGAAAGAGGTGAACATATGACATACCTTATATTGTTTGTAGGATTTGCTCTTCTAATTAAGGGGGCTGACTATTTTGTGGAAGGATCCTCGAAAATAGCACAAACTTTGAGGGTTTCACCAATGTTGATTGGATTGACAATCGTAGCTTTTGGTACGAGCGCTCCTGAGGCATCGGTTAGCTTTATTGCTGCCTTCGAAGGAAACAGTGATGTCGCTATTGGAAATGTCGTTGGAAGCAATATCTTTAATGTAACTTTCATTTTAGGAGTTACTGCACTTGTATTCCCATTGGCTGTACAGAACGATACTATAAGGAAGGAAATCCCTTTTGCTTTATTGGGAGCTGTTTCGTTGCTAATACTTATTAGCGATGTCCAACTTCAATACTCAGAATTCAATCTAATCACTAGAACTGAGGGTATACTTTTACTACTTTTCTTTGCTGTTTTTCTTTACTATGTATTTGAGATGGCGAGGAACAGTCGTGATATGATAGAGAACGAGAATCCTACTAATGTGGTGGAGACATCATGGATGAAAAATATTGTATTTACAATCGGCGGCCTTGCTGGAATTGTATTTGGAGGTTATCTTGTAGTTGAAAATAGCATCCAGATTGCTCTTTCACTTGGGATGAGTGAAACTCTTGTTGGTTTAACCATAGTGGCAGTAGGAACATCGCTTCCTGAATTGGTCACTTCTGTAACCGCAGCCTTGAAGAAACAAACAGAGATTGCTCTAGGTAATATTGTTGGTAGTAATATTTTTAATATCTTTTTCATCTTAGGAGCTTCAGCAAGTATTCACCCATTAGCTGTAGATCCAAAAATATTTTTAGATATGTGGTTAATGATTTTCGTGACACTATTATTATTGATCATATCAAGAACACATCACAAAATTTCGAGGATAGAAGGCACCATATTGGCGATTATCTACATCGTTTACCTAGCTTTTATTATTTTCCGAAATTAGCAAAATGGAAGTAAGATCAGATTATTCGAAGAAAGCATAGTACCATTCACCCTAATGGCTAGTATCAGTCTTCTTAACTGAAATAGAAGATTATGGCCATTCTTAAGAATTAAAACCACCAGTGTAACTGGTGGTTTGTTCTGCGGATTTAAGCCTTTCTTACAGGCCTTAGCCTCCTATGGGATTGCCTTGATAATTGTAATTGAATTGCCCTTGAATTCAAGTTATCTAATGGGAAATTATTTCATTTTTTGCTAATTTTACGGTTCTCCATTTTACTAAGTGAGTTTCAGTTTTTGGAACAACAAATTAATGAAGGTAATTGTTGAGAAATGTCATCAACAGTGTGTTTATATAAAACTAAATCCCCTTCAAAGAGTAGCTGGACCAACTTTTCATTGTCATATTTATCAACAATAAAACTTGTCGTATTCCTTTTTAAAAAAGAAGCCATATTCCCTCCCATAATTCCAATTATTTCACAATTCAAAAATTCCTACAATTTGTTAATCTTCATCCGGTGCAACTAATAATGAGCGCTAATCCATTACATAGCGCCCTTATATTCAATAAATTAAGCTATATGACTTCCTTTACTTTTTAATAAGTTTTAAATAAACGATACACTTTTTATTTTACCTTTTAGTCAATTGATTTCTATCCTCAACTTGTGGAGGTTCTTCCATCCACCCATTTTTTAACATTATTAATCCACCTTGTTTTGCGAAACTATAAATATCCTTTGAAAGGAGTGCCATTTTTGCAGGTAAATCTGTACGTAAACTAAAAGCACCGCCCAGTGCATTGCTGCCTAGTCCAAATGTGGTTAAAAGGTTGGTATTATACAACATCAATTTATCAGAGAATGGAGAGATAGTAGAATTGGTAGCTTTCCCTGCATGAGTAGCTGGTGGTTCAATGTAATCCTGCCGTAAAAATTCACCTAGTGATGTTTCTATTTTCATTGATAGTTTCATTCCGTTTACAAAATGGTTACGTACCTGTTGGTCTTGTGCAACTTGTGCAAAACCAATCATTAATTGCATCCCCGTAAGGTTTGTCTCAATAGCATGATGTATTAGAGAAATTTCAAGTGTGTTTAAAGATCTTTCATTGCTGAGCCAATTTAATCCTGTCATATACTTTTTATCTTGTACAAATTTCACTTCTTTTGGCATTGATACATAGGGAGGACGAGAAAGAATCCCAGCTTCTAAAAGAATCTGTGTAATTTGATCATACGCCTCTTGTCCTTCTTCTGTTAAACTTCTAAAAAACTGTCTTATATCTTGACGGTAAGACATCGTTGAATAAAGTGCATATAAATTAGTTCCTATTTTAGCCATTAAATGCAAATACATTGCATCATACATATAGTCGAATAATTTGGGTGCTTCTTTATTTAAGTCTTTTTCAGTAAAACCCATTGGAATAACTGCGCCTTCCTGTTGAAAGATATTGCTCACAAACGCTACACTTTCTATAGCACGTTCATAATAATAACGTAGAATTTTCCTTGTTTCTTCATGTTCAGCGTGTTTAAGAAAATATTCAAGAAATCTCATAATCATTGTTTTGTCTTGATACGTCATCCACAAGTTCGCTAATTCTGTGGATGTAATTGGTACTCGGTTAGATGAACTCCCCATTTAAAAGCCTCCTATTGCAATAAGTCTTCTATAATTTTTCCTATTTTAGATATTTTATTAAACAATCTGGCCCTAAATACAAAAAGAGCACCAATTCTTCTTCAAGAATGGCGCCCCGATTGCATCTATAAAGTCGTTAAATAGCCCATATATAATTTACAAATCTCAATTTTTCTCCATTCATTACAAATTCTTCGGCACTTTCTTCTATCTTCTTAAAGCCATTTTTCTCCAAGACTTTTTGTGAAGCAATGTTATTATTTGTGGTTTTAGCAAAAATTTTTTAAAAACCATCCGTACTTAATTTATCCATTAAGGTATGTAAAGCTCTATATGCTATCCCATGCCCAGTATGTTTTTCACCCACTCTATAGCCTATGTGACCTGAGTTTTGGGGTTTGTCTATGTCTACAAAGTTGATCCTCCCTAAGATTTCACCATTCGTTTTTCTTATCAAGTAAAAGTAAGATAATCCTTGACTCTGTAAATTTAATAACTGATGGTGGCGTGTAATGAAGTTGTCAAAGTAATAGTAGTCATCCCCCCTACTTGGTACCATCTTTTCAAAATATGCTCTATTTTCTTTTTCAAAGTCAATCACTGCTTCTGCATCTTCATGTCTTAATTTTTCAACTGTAATGTCCATTTAATCCTCCCACTAACCTTATTAGAAAGTTGCAATATTTACCTTATCCTTGTTAAACAAAAGCTCCTAGATTGTGGTATATATTTTAATTATTATTTGTTTTTTTTGACTGAATAATAATAAAAGATGGACTTCTTGATTCGTTTATTAAATCTGGCATTTTCTTTATCCCTTCCAAAGTTGCTTGTGGTTCAATTATTTTATCAATCGAAAGCCCGTGTTCAATCAAAGTATTTATTAATGTGGCAACAGTTCTATGATAAATAACCACTCTATCTTCAACAAACCAGTTGTGTACTCTAATTCCTTCTTCTTGATAATTATCTAATGCCCAGTGTGATTTATTATTATCAGTTTTTATCCAATGGTTGCTTCCCTTGCGAGCTGTTGCTATTGGATGCTCGGTTGAAAAGATAAATTTCCCATTGCTTTTTAACAGTTTATTAATCTTTTGAATCATTGCCGAATAATCTTCAATGTAATGTATAGAGAGGGAGCTTATAATAAGATCGAATCGTTGATTAGTTAGTACCATATCTTCCATAGGTAGACACATAAAGTTTAAGTTATCATCCTGATATAACTTTTTAGCACGTTCAATCATATTTTTGGAAATGTCTACACCTATTACGTTTTTTGCACCATTTTCAATACAAAACTTTGAAAAATGACCGTCACCACACCCTAGGTCTAATACAGATTTTCCTTCTAAACAGGGGATTAATGATTTAATTGCTGGCTGTTCTATAAAGACATTGGCATTTATTCCACTTTCTCGCAAGGCTGTATAGTTTTTGAAGAAATTTGGATTGTCGTAAATATTTTGTTTCACTTAATTCACTCCTCTAATTAGTCTTCTAAGTTTAAGATGAGATGCGTTTCCACGTTAACATACTATCAATACACTTCTATAATTCTACATAAATAATTTTGTAATACTTTTATTACAGTAATAGACTTCAGAAAGTACCTCGAATTCAAGACTTCCACAATCCTACCCTTTTCTTGAAAAGAGGGCGGCTGCTTCTTCAATGTGAAACGGGGACTGTCCCCCGACACACTAACGCTTTGTGTGCCGGGGATCAGACCCCAAAATCCACTTATAAGTACTTATCCCTAATCACTTTCAAATGGTGTAACTCGTGTCCGGCAATGCCATATGCAATGATGCCTACCGAAACTGGGCTGTTCATTACAGTTCCACTGCGAACCCAAGCTGCATCATCAATGGTTGTAATAAGGCTTAGCGTGTTAGAGCGCACCGCGTCTATATCTGCTGGTAACTTCTCCCAGGATAATTTGTTGAAGTTTGCCATAGAGACGTATTGATGCTGTTCCATTGCTGGGAGTGGTTCACTTTCATTTCGTGCAATGGCAAGCATGCGATACGACATCACACGTTCCGAGTCGGTCATATGCCCAATCACTTCTTTTAAAGTCCATTTCCCTGGTGCGTACGCCTTCCTTGCTGACTCCTCTGATAAGCTACTTAAGAGTGTAATGGTCTTTGTCCGTTGGTTACTAAGTATTTCTTCAATTTCTCCATCTTGCACAAGACGAACATACCTATCATGCTCTGGATTATCAATACATAATGGTCGTGGACGCACAAGAATCCTCCTCATCGGAATTAGTTAATTTTGCTTCTAGTCTACTATTCGACTGGCTAGGGGATATTTCCTTTACTTATGATCTTTACCGCTAAATAATTAATTTATTATCTCTGTACAACTTATTTATACAGCTAACTTTATCTAACACTAAGACTATTTCTATCTAAATTGCTCCTATTATACCTATCCTCTTCATATAACCATCTCCCTAAACACCTCCCACTAGTCTAAATTATTCTAATGTGTTTTTTTCAAATCCTCTATTGTTTGCTTCATAACTGTTGATTCAAAGATGGTTGAACCAGACACTAAAATATCAATCTTATTTTGCTCTGGAAAATCCCTAAAATACTCAGTGAGCATTATTAATATATTTTCAATGTACTCATTAAATTTCTTAATGACAAATAGGGACGATTCTCTGCTTCTGCAGCAGAGAATCGTCCCTATTTCGTATGGATATTGACCTCGACTTCTTATAAAAACTTTTTTTACAAACCCCAAACTCATTGTTGGAGAATATAATTTCATTGTCATACGGTAATTATTTAATGGAAAGAGTAACATTCACCTTGTTATCATTAGAATCATTTGCAAATCCCCTTAAAACTACCAGACGATAGCCTTCATTTAGCTTAATAGTAGTACTTGATTTATTATTAAAGCTAATATTAGATGGCTTGGAGCTGCCAGGGGAATAGACTTGAATGTATAACTTATCATGATCTTCGACAAAAAGTTGATACATCCCCTCTTTAAAACTTCGGCCAAAAGTGTAATATCCAATATTATTAATAATGGTTGTTTCATTTTCACCTTGTTCTAAAAATAAATTTTCAGAGGGTGTCATTTTTAGGCTTCCTTTACCTTTCACAGTAATCATGGACTTATTATTAATAGCTTTATTTAAAAGTTTTTCTTGTTCTGGTATTGCTATTCCATCTATAGAAACACTACCTTTTATTGCTACAAGGTCATAAGTTCCAGTTGGTATATCAACCCCACCTACATAAGTACCTGCATTAATTACTCCATTGAATTCTTTATTAGAAACATAATTTAGAAGCTTAGTAGAACCTAAAAGTATAACTAAAAAAATCATAAAAATTACAATTACTATTTTTCTAGTTTTCATTCCTAATTTTCCCATCAACCATGTACATTACTTTATCACATATAGGTAAAAATTCATCATGATGATGACTAGCAATAATAATTGTTGCACCCCTATTTTTTTCCTCAACAAGTAGACTTTGCACTAATTTTATACCTTCATCATCAATTGCATTTGTTGGTTCATCTAAAAGGATTATTTCTGGAGATTCAAAAATAGCTTGTGCAATATTCAGCCTTTGTTTCATTCCCAATGAATATTTTTTTATTTTTAGCCCTCTTACATCATTTAATCCCACTCTCTTAATGCTAGTATCAATCTCTTCATCGTTTGCTTTTTTTTGTATTCGAGATAAGATTTTTAAATTATCAAACGCATCATATTGAGGTAACAGTTCCATGTTTTCAATCAATATTCCCATGCTTTTTGGAAAAGATATGTCTTGATGCAATACTAAATCATTTATCTTAATCTCACCTTTACTTGGATAAATTAGACCAGCAATTGCCCTTAAGAGCATGGTTTTACCTGAGCCGTTTTTACCAAATATTCCATAAATTTTTCCCTTTTCAAAATTTACAGTTATGTCACTTAATACTTTCTTTTTCTTTATTGCTTTTTCTAAGTTAATTATTGAGATCATTTCATTCAGCCCTTCCACTTATAAAAACTCTATTTCTTTAAATTTCTTGGCAATAAGAATATATATGAAAATATTAAACAGTGTTATAATGATCAAACCATAAAATGGATTAATTATTAGTGAGTAAAAAGAAATTTCCGAGTGTTCTAAACTTTTGTAAAGCATCCCGTAATTTGTAAATACATAGTATTGGAAATAATTTGGAATTTCCAAATATTTAATTATTTTTGGAAATATTAAACTACTTATTAAACACATGTTGGAAAAAAGTAAAGCCAACATATCATGATTGATATACAACTCAATTAAATACAGAGTCGCTATAATAAAAACTAGCAAAAGAAAGTATGATAACAATGTTATAAATAATTTAGTATTATAAATAAATGAAATATCTTTAATAAAAATAATAGCAATAAATGTTTGTGCTAGAACAAATATGAAAATCGCAAGAAAGGTTTTGAAATAAAGTTTATATAAATAGGATGTTTTTACTTGACTCCGAGTTATGATAAGTATCCCATGGGACACACTAGATTTTTTAAGATAACCTGAGAACATAAATAAAAGTGCTGCTATTGGAAAATACCAAAGGAGCATTAACATGATATATGAATAATCAGAACTTACAACAGGAACACCATTCAAAAATGGTAAAGGACCAATTAAAAAGTTTAATTTTTTTTGACTATATATTTGAAAAAACAGACATAATAACAAAAATAGCAAGTAAGGTTTATTTTTTTTCATTTATAAGATCCTTTTTCAAAAAAATAAGGTAATTAATTATAATTAGAGTCATTAATATGAAAAAGTGTTTTACTAAAATAAAGTATGCATGATTGATGGTCCAATATCTATTCAAAAGAGTGTCTAGCATAACCATCTCTCCAATTATATTCCAAGTAAAGTTAATATGAGGAAATAGTAAGCCTAAGTTGTATAAAATAAAATAAAGAAGAAATGTTAAAACAATTGCAAAGTTTAATTTATTAATAATATTAAAGAATATTCTATATGTTATACCCACAATACTATAAAAGATAGAAAGAGAAATAAAATTTATCAAGTTATAATAGTAGTAATTCATTTCAATAAGGAATTGATGCGAAAAAAAATATATTGTCATGATAACGTTTGCTATCGTTAATATTAAGGAGAATAATACGGAATTTATTATGACATAATATACTTGTTTAATTAGTATATTCAATCTCTTTTGGTACCTAATATATAAATAATCACTAAACTTTTGAGATAATATTAAATAATACAGGATGAAAGGTATTATATAGAATAAAACTAACGACCTCGTAGAGATAAACCCAAAACTAGATGAATTTAAATCAAGAAAGGTTTTCAACTTATCTTCTTGAAAATTAGGCGTGTTTTGAATATACCAAAAAACCATAAGAAAAATAATAAGGAAAAATGAAAGTGTTATTGACTTATATCTCATGTTTTCTTACCTCTATAAGATATATTATTGTACATATGAAGAATGAAGTAACTAGAAATGTAATATATGAAGGCATCATTTTGTCTAAACCATATTCTGTGAATGGCTGAAAATTAAATACCAGTGAATTCTCTTGTAAAATGAAGAACATCCAAAAGAAAAATGTAGCACTATATACATATTTCTTTTCTGATAGGAATAAGCTAAAAGATGCTCCAACGGAAGCTATAATACCTGCAGCGAAACAAAATAGAAAAATAAATAAAATATATGTAATATAAGGATGATCAGTTCCTAAATTAAATAAAACATTTTCAGGAAACGATAAATTTTCTAGCCCCTTTCTATATTTACCCCCAAAAAAGATCGTATTAGAAACTATGAAATTAATAACTATACTTATGAAAACAATTAAAAAAGATAAGATAAAAGATGTTCCTATTTTTTCTAACATATAATGTTTTATACCAACTTTATTTATTAAAACTTTCTTATAACCAGTTTGAGTGTCTTGTACAGCGTTATCCGCTACAAAAATCAATAAATAAATTGGCAAGAACCAAATTAGTAAAATCTGACTAATATGAAACCTAGATGCCCCAGTTAAAAATGAAGCAAAAACGGGATGATATTCAACCCCAAAACTCATCTTAACTTGCATTAACTGTAAAATATCTATAAACGGTAATCCTATGATGATAAATATTGGTATTAGGGCTATTTTATTTTTTAATATTCTTCTTAGATGAGACTCAAACACTTCAATTTCCCCTTATAAGGGAAGAAATAACATTTTATTATTTCCTCCCTGTATTAATTTCTAAATTTAGTTTGTTTCTTCGTCCCAAACTCCAGAAACAGTATAGGAATTAGCTGAATAATTATTGTTTTCAGCACCTAATCCAACATAAACCTGACTTGCAGTATGATAAGCAGAATAATATTGTGCTCCTGACCCTTGTTTCACATCATATAGGTTAGATACTACTGTTAAGTTTTTATCTAGCCAAAATGTTGTTATTGTTCCCTTTCCTTCTCCTGATGCCTGTAAATCTACTTTCCATTTGTTATTTACATTTGTTGTTTGACGGTATCTTTCTTCAGTATAACCATTTCCGTGATAAGGCTTGATTTCAAAAGAATAAAAAATGTTATCATTGGCAGCAAACGCTGGTGCAGTTATTAAGATACTTGTAACCCCAATAACTGAAGCAAATGCTAAGTTTTTCATTTTTTTCCCAAATGATAATTTTAACAAATATAACACCTCCAAATTTTTACTTGTGCCGACACAAAATTTACAATATATTGAATATTATTATAAGTCAACATATTTTTGGTAATATTTAATAATTTTTATATTTTTTGGTATTTTAATTTTACTTATATATTAATATTAGTATATTTTGGAATGATATAGTGTAATTATTCTTAGAAGAATAGTTTTATAATTGTGACAACAATACCCTGAAGAAGAATATGTGGTCTGCCAGCACAAACGTTCTAAATGAGAACAGGATAAACTTTTAGTAGTTACTAGTAATTGATAGGTGGTTTGTGAAGATTTTTTAGTATAACAAATCTTTAGTACCAACTATTAACTTTGGTTCAGAACAAAAAGCCTATCAAAAAATTTGTTAGGCTTTTATTATTAATGAACTATGTATTGTTTCTGATCATATTTCAGTACCAGTAAGGTCCAAATTAGATCTATTAGCCATTACTTTCTTTAATCTAGGTCCATCAGAAAATTTTTAACTTCAATCAGCAGAAAAAATTTTTAACTATGGCTTTAATGAAGCGGAGAAAAATCACTAGAAAGTTTGAAGCATATGGTTTGTTATTCGTTGCATCAAAAGCAACTATCATTATATTACTTTTGATTGAATATACCAGTATATAAACTGACCCTCATTTTTAATGAGATTACTATAAGATTATAGGAAACGGGGTTATGTAATGGATTAGAAATGAAATCAACGTGTGAAAAAGTGTGCAAAGCATCTAAAGGAAGAGGCTTATATTTGTGATGACGAATGTAAGACATCTCTTAATAAGGAAGATACTATAGTGGAAAGTTCAGTATTAAAGTGAATCTAAAGGTGGAAAAGTGCTTAGTAAGTGATTATGACATATTAGTCATCCTCGGAGGAGATACTGCCGGTCTGTTATAATACTTATTCAAAATTTTGAAAGAAAATAAATGTATTGGGGCGTCAACAATTATAAGTAAGAGTTCCGTTTTGAGAAATAGAATGTATTCCACTTCCATTAATATCTCAAATTACTCTTTCTGCTTTAATCCAATATAATATAGTAATTTAGATACCACAGTATGCAGAAATCTTAGAACTGCTTAAGGAAACGCATAAGTTGAATTTGCAGTAAGTAGCAATACAGTTAAATCTCTTAAAAGATCGAGAAGATGAATTGGAAACAGTGTTGTTCTTCAAGAGAACCATCCTAGAGTGTAGAAAGAATTTTGAAGACTCTGCATTTATCCTGCAAATCTTCTTTGATATTATGTAACAAATCATTCAACTACTTAACTCCTCTCCCTCTCCACTAACTCATACACAAACTCCTGCTTCCCCTCTTGATACATATGGTGGTTATCTGGAAACTGCTTTGCTAATTTAAGTTTCATTTCTCCATATGCTTTTGCATCATCAGGGTGTGCCATTAGATACATTTTGAAATCCAGATGTGTTTGTATATGTTCATTTCCGACCTGAAAGATATGTACATGGTGTGTTCTGTTTTGCCTGCCTTTTGGGAAGTACCTTCTCCCTGCTATCCCGTTCTTGCCCTTCGGTTCATACCCCACTTTTTGTAACGCTTCATTGTACCGATCAACCTTTTCAATTTCTTTTACCACAATCAAAATATCAATGATGGGTTTGGCATAACCTATTGTCGGTACAGATGTACTTCCGATGTGAAAGATATCGACCAATTCATCTTTCAGGATTTCTTTTAACAGTTTCTGTTCTTGTTCATATGCCATTGCCCATTCTTTGGTCCATGAGTGAATGTTGGTCTTTCTCACAGGATTGCACTCCTTATACCTATCCAACTTAAACATTATTCAGACCTTTTCTTTTTGAATGGTTTTTGGGAGTTATCCCACATCCAGTCAATGGTGGTGACAATAATATATAAGATGAAAACATGAATTCCTTTGGTGAAAGTTTCTCCCACTCCCAACACAACTAAAACGATATATGCTGCAGCAAAGAATGTAATAAAGGACAAACCGTATTTTTTCATAGACACCTCCAAGGGGACAGGCACCGTGATCCTTTTTTTGCTGTGCATTCCCTTATCCTTGAACTTTGCTTTCTTTTTCTTTCAAATAGTTTTCATAAGCTTCTTTGACTGGATCGTAGTCGGGTTCATCTTTGGTGAGCCTTTTGTGTATTTCTTTTAGAAGGAACAGACCTTCAAGTAAAATGCCTGCAATAATTCCGAATGCCAGCAAACTGCCTGCCACTGGCCCCATCATGAGTGATACACTCCCTAAGATAATGGTCAGAAAAATGGATAGTATTATGTACAACGTAAAGCCTCCTAGTATTCTATGTATCTGTAAATATTATGTATTAAATGTAATTTATCATGTTAATTAATACCAATTATTTCATAATATATAGATTCCTACAATGAATAATTCTTCATTTAAGTAGGTACATAGAACAAGCGCTAATCGTTGTTACAGGACACTAATGAAGCCCTTTACTAAAATAAAAATGAACGCTAATTAGTAGCCTCCTATCATTATTACAAATATGTTAAGCTCAATTTTTTCAGAGGAATTGCAGGATAGGCTAGCGAAATGTAGATTTAAAATATTTAATAATGAGGTGGATGTTATGCGTGTACAAGCCGATAAAGTTTTCGTTAATATGGCAGTTAAAGATTTAAGTAAATCCAAAGAATTTTTCTCTGGTCTGGGTTTTGAATTTAATCAACAGTTCACAAATGAATTAGCAGCATGTATGGTTATCAATGATCATAGTTATGCGATGTTATTAACGGAGGACCATTTCAAGACGTTTACCGGTAAGGAAATTGCAGATTCTACCGTATCAACTGAAGCAATCATCGCTTTATCTGTTGATAGTAGGGAAACAGTGGATAAAATTGTCCATGCTGCTTTGGAATCTGGTGGAAAGCCGTCAAAAGAACCACAGGATCACGGCTTTATGTATGGTTGGAGCTTTCAAGATATAGACGGTCACCTTTGGGAACTCTTTTACATGGATCAAGCTGCACTGCAATAATGAAACATAGACGATAAAATGCAGGTAATCATTATGATTGCCTGCATTCTTAGTATAATTTAGCCTTTATATCATTAAACCTTCATATAATCCAAAGCAACAGGCCACTTTTCCTGCGTATAAGCCATGGTCCAAAATTGATGTTCTAATTGTGCGCTAGTGATGAAGTGGTCTCGCATACGTTGCTTTTCTTCTTCACCTGCTTTTGATGCACAAACATCAATCTTGTCCATGAAAACTTGTGTAATCGAAGTCACTTCCCTGTTTCCGTAGAACATAATCCATTGATAGAAAGGATGATCAGGTGTAGGTTTCACTTCTTGAATAAGCTTTTTCCCAATTTCCCAATATGTCCATGGGCAAGGGGCTAAGGCAGCAAGTGTTTCTCCTAATGTCCCGTTTGCTGCTGCTTCCATCATATGTCGTGTATAGTGGTGGGCAGTCGGGGCAAGTGGAGCTTTTTGTAAATCTTCATAACGTACGCCTGCCACTTCACAAAAATTATTGTGTGGATGTACTTCAGAATTTAGCACAAACCCTATCTGTTGTTGGAAAAATTCCATATCTTTGCGGTCGGTGCATTTAGAAACCGCCAGCCCATAAATTCTGCAAAACGTAGATAGATATTCAAAATCTTGCTCTACATAATGAATAAGCGCCTCTTTTGGTACATTCCCTTCCCCAATACCTTTTACAAACGGGTGTTCAAAGATTGCCTGAAAAATCGGATCTGCCTCTCTTCGTAACTGCTCAGAAAACTTCATGTCGTATTCCTCCTCAAAATTTTTTAGGAGAATACCCACCTTTTCCCATAGAAGAACGAAACTATTAAATAATGAAAAAAGCTCCTCTTCCACGGGAAAGAGGAGCTTGAGAATATACACGTACTAAACTCAATGCGCCACTTTCCTCCGCTGGTATCACCCAGATCAGGTTCAAAGGGTCCGTCGCGTAAAGCTCCGTCTCAGCCAATTGGCTCCCCTAGTGGATATTCATATGAATATTTTACAACATATTGATATTTATTCCAAGTGTTTTTGTTTCATTCTAATTGTTGTCTACTCTCTATTCCATACTAGAATTGCTATTAACAACTCTATTAAAATACTGTACTTTCTATCATTTTTGGAACACTATCTATGATTAAAACATAGTATATAGTGCTAGTTAAATTAATGATAGGAGGAATTAGTTTTGATTAGGAACTATAGTTTTAAAAGCGAATTAACAGATCTGCGGGGCCAGTCAACCAGTGATAGTCGGACACTCCCTGCAAAGCACTTTGTCGAAACCCATACGTATCAGGGGTTTGGAGAAAACGAAACAGGTAATATCCCTATTACTTTTCTCGTAACTTCTGATGAAAGTATACTATTTGAGGATTTTACAGAAAACCACAATAAAACCTTCTTCCAAATCCGCACCTTTTCAACAGGCGAAATTGATGGTCAAGTAAGTTTACTAGTAAATGTGACTACAGATGATTCGGAAGAACCCCTTGAATATACTATCCCTCTCTCACAAGCAAGATCCTTTCAGTTTGAGAACGTTCGACGGATATCTGTGCAACTTACTACGCTACCATCATCGTTCCAGCGAGAAATTAGTTTCTATTTACAAAAAACATTTTGCATATCTTGTTCGGAAGGAGAAATGAATAATGAGCTGTAGGCATCACTACCAATGCGATTGTATAGTGGCACTAACTTCTAATCAACAGCAAACAAGAGATAATGGAGGAACAAAACATCCTTGCAAAGAGAACTCTTGCGAAGTTGCAACACATAAGGTGAGAGGAAACGGACAAGGTCTTACTGGGAACATCCCTCTTTCTATTAATGTAGCTGGAGATGCCGAAGAGTTCACTGTTTTTGAAGATTATACGGACAACCATAACAAAACTTTCTTGCAGCTTTCTGTAGAACCTTCTCCACTAGATAATACATTTAGTGTGTTAGATGTAAGGATTTATACTAGAGATTCACTAGAACCCATTGAGGTGCGATTACAGACAAACTCTATTGGACCTGGATTTATAGGAATTCCTAGAGGTGTTCAGGTGGAGAATTTCACTCGTCTTACGGTTTCTAATGTATTGGATAGCCCAAGCGTATTACGAGTATATATCGAAAAAACATTTTGCATTTGCTGCAAAGGAAGAGGAGGTCATTCTTTGTGAAAAAACAAACTCATATTGAGAGCCACTTTGTACAAGGAAATGGGATAGATCAAAACGGGAATATTCCAGCTCTTTTTCCCCTTCGTCCAAATCAAACAGAAATCATCTTTTCTGATGAAACCGATAACCATAATAAGACGCTCATCCAGATTACATCTATTGGCGTCGGCGCCTTCCCTCCATTCCCACTTCAAGTGTTCATCTTCACAGAAGACAGTTTTATTCCAATCATTGAAGAGGTACAGGGATCTGAATTCTTTAATGAAGGCAACACCCGTGCATTCCAAGTAGAAAACTTCCGCTTCCTCGCCATTCGCTTCAACGACGAAGTAGGCCAACGCGAAGCTGCTGCCGAAGTATTTATCCAGAAGACATTCTGTATAGACTGTGGGTAGAGGGGACAGGGGCGATGGTCTCCTCTAAATTTTCATTAACTTCGAATATGGTGTGAGGATCTGAAATCTTCACACCATATTTATTTTATGAAGAAATTTACCTTTGTGAAGCGAATACGGTATGCTAGTCCACCACCCACTGAATCTTATCCGCATCCACAAACTCCGCGCTCTCCAAGGTAGACAAGAGGAGAACAAACTCCAAGACCAGTTATCCATCGCAATGAAATAAACCGTTTCCTCGGCCTTATCATAACGAAACCCTATATATTATCATTATAGTTTCCGAATCAGTCGTTGCCCTTGCCTTTATGGCTGTAAACTAATGTTTTATTTTGCAGGCTAGCATCTGATTTGAACAAGGTAAGAACCTCATCCACTCTTTCTGTAAAATAGATGGTTCCCACTAAATCTGTTATTACTTCTGGGTTGATGTTACTTGTAGAATTCTGAAATAGTTTAAAAGATACGACGGAAATTACTGCCACTATTAAAAATCCTATGATGATTTTTCTCTTCATATTGTCTCCCTGTTTTATATCCAATAATAACCATAATTATATCGGAGTCCTCTTGTACGTCAATCACCTTTTTGTAAAGCACCCTTGACATTTAGTGAAATGTAAAGTACGCTTTACTTACAACCGATTGTAAAGCTAGCTTTACAAAAATAATCGGAGGTGTGGAAAAGTTGAAAAATCGGATTAAGGATCTTCGCAAGGCTGCGAAGATGACGCAAGAGGACCTGGCCTTACAGGTAGGCGTCTCGAGACAGTCCATCATTGCGATTGAATCGGGAAAGTACAATCCATCACTCGAACTAGCATACAACATCTCAAAAGTATTCGATTGCATCATTGAAGAGGTCTTTATTTTAGAAGAAGGGGGAGAGAAATAATGGCTGTACAAATTGGCGGGTTGGTCGGATTATATGGAGGAGCTGCGATAGGCATATTAGCTTGGTGGTTTGGCCGCCATATGGCCAAAAAGCAGCGTGGGTTAGACGAACTGCATGACCATATTTGGCAAAAGGCACGAGCCATTTCTTGGTTCTTCAGCCTTGCTTCCATGTACATCCTATTCACTTTAATCATGTTCGGAATGGAATTAAAGGCTGCCATGGTATTGGGTGTCATCATGCTTGTTCATTTTGCCAGCTGGGGGATTACAGGCGTGATCTTGTCCATTAATATGAATATGGAAGAGCCTTTGAAAGCTTCTAAAGTCAAATTTGGGATTTTCATTGTGGCCTTGTCCGTTATTTGTTTTGGAATCCTATCTATTACCACCGGCATCTGGATGTTCCTGCTTGCCAGCGTTCCACCAAGTACCATTGGGATAATATTTGCATTGACACCTGAAAAAAGCAATGAGGAAATTTGATGAAAAAGGAGGAGACTACTATGGCACACGAGGCGAAAAAGTTGATACCAGGTTTAGGAACGCTCGTTAAGATCCAACCCGATGAGGTTAGTTTTCAAATCGAGCACCAAGCTGACTCTACGGCAACCACCCTACCTGAGTTAGTCGCAGACTTTAACGAACTATTGGCGAAGCTTCAGGCAGCAGGGATTATGAAAAAGGAATAGCACCTATTAAAATGACCATTAAAACCGTGTGGGTTCTAATGGTCATTTTTTATGCCTCTATTTTCAAGCTCTCCTTAACCTCATATAATACATCCAAGTCTTTGTGATGAATGACCCAAACACGAGGATACAGATGAAAAACATGATGGTATTGGTATCTTGTAAAGTCCAGGCCTCTTCTTTTCGAAACATGTAGCCAATGTTCACGCTGGCAATGAAGAGGTACATTAGCACCAATGGCAAGAATAGAACTGTATAAGAAAAGGCCACTTTCTTGGCTTGTTTAAGCTTGTGTGTTTTGTCGCTGTACAAGGCTGGTGGTGTCTCGCCTTCTGCATATTCCTTGCTCCAGATCGTCCACTTTTGAAGGGCACCCTTGGAGCTGAATTCGTTCTTCCAACCTGCTTGTCTATGAATCTCGTAATAGCTGTCATTCGATAGATTCTGATAGTCTGCACTGTATTTGACTTGTTGCGTTTCGCCTTTTCGGAAGTAGAAGGTGGTGCCTAGTCTGTTGACGCGATGAAGGCGGTTTCCTTCTGCTGCCATTAGTTCCAGCCAGTGTTCCAGTTTGTCCGGTGAGTACATCCAGCCGAACTTGCGCCGTTTGAAGATGATGCCATCCCGCTTCATTTGCTTTTCCTCTGCTTTGGTTAGGTTTTTCTTTTCTAGGGTGTGTTGGAGCTTGTAGGTTGTTTGGCTCTCTTGTGATAGCGCGTTGTTAGTCTTCTTTATTTTCCAAACAGAGTAGATCATGAACATGTAAAAGGCGGCTACTAGTGCTGCGCCAATGTAAGTGATAATCCAGAGTGGGCTTTCCACTACTTCCACGTTGCCGTCGCTTGCAATGGTGGCGGTGGTGATGAGGGCCACGTTTGCAAGGGTTGCGCCTGTTATGTAGATGAGTATGGCCATGAAGGCGTAAAAGATCAAATTGTTGCGCTTGATGATGGCGTCTCGACTGGTGGAAGTGGTCACTTCTGCCTTGGGTTTTTCATTTGCGATTACATACCACTTGCCGCTTTGGGTGACTTTTTCCCAGCCATCGTTGTGCATCGTGTTGGAAAGTGTTGCGGGTTTTATTTTATCGTAGCCGATTCGGTAGGTGACGTCTTTTGGTTGGGCCTTTTCGAATATGAAGCGACGTTTGAAACGGTGCAGTTCTTTTAGATGATAGCCTGCCTTTGCCTGATCGGTGAGCCATTGCTCTGTTTTTTGTATATCATAGCTCCATAATGGTTTGGTGACCGTTTTCATTTAAATTCCCCCTCGTACTTCAATGCATTTCCGTGAAGCTCCTTTAGTCGTGTGATCTCTGCGGTGATCAGTTCTTTCCCACTATCGGTGATTTCGTACACCGTTTTTCGCTCCGCATCCGCGAACACGGTGATGACTCCATCCTTTTGCATCTTTGTCAGCGTTCCGTAGATAGTGCCGGAGCCTAAACGGATACGGCCGCTTGAGATTTCTTCAACATGTTTGATGATGCCATAACCGTGCCGAGGCTCTGTTAAGGACAGTAAGATGTAGAATGCGGTTTCTGTCATGGGTATGTATTTTTTTATAATCTTGGTTAGATCCATTGTGGTCACCTCTGATTTTCGAGTATGTCGCGTTGTGACATATGTCGTAGTTTGACTATATCACGATGCGACATATTTGCGCAAGGGATTTTTTGGATTAGGGGGACCGGCACGGAGACCCAGTTTGGGTGGGGAGTTGTTGAATGGATTGGAAGGTATTATTTTAATATAGGATGCGAAAATGGTTGAGCTTTGACGAATGGATTTAGAGCCTTTTATTACAATGATGATTTTTCGTTTAAACCAACGTTTGTTTAAATTTTGTTATGCTAGAAGAATTGAAAGACAGACAACCTACAGGGGCAAGTTTTCCGGTTGATATATGCCTTTTTGTTAAATGTCCGAAGTTTTCGCAAAGTTGTCCAAATATTTTGCGATTTTGACCGAAGATTTTGGAAAGTTGACCGAAGTTTTCAAGAAGTTGACCGAACCAAAAATTCAACCTGTTAAAAGTTGTCCAAACCCCTTGGATATCTTGTCCGAACCTATCGTTTATAGCAACATATATTGTCCGAAAGGTGCTGAAAATTGTCCGAACCCAATTCACCTAAGCAAAAACAGGCATTTTTTTATCAAAAACAGCTTATTTTTTCATTCAACAGGAAAATAACACTCCCACCTCCAACATAGATTAACACCCTCTCCCCTTCCCTCAATAATAGAAGAATCCATCAAAACGACAACACTGTCATTTTTATATTGACTCCAACATTAACATGTCATACAATAAAAACGACAACGTTGTCGCTAAAATAATTTTACATCTCACAGGAGGTTGTTTATACATGTTGGTTACGATGTTAGCAAGTGGTACTCGCGGAGATACCCAGCCATATATTGCACTTGGATTAGAACTGAAAAAGCTTGGAATGGATGTTAGGATTGCCGCTTCTGAGTCCTATCAAGGGCTTGTGGAAAGCTACGGATTTGAATATGCAAAGATTCGAGGAGATGTCGCCAAAATTATTGAGAGTGGTGTGGTAAAGGAAGCGGATAATCCCTTTAAATTTTTCTCAAGCTTGAAGAATGATGACCTGATGGATTTGATGGTCGGTGCTCAGGCGGATCAGCATAAAGCGTGCGAGGGTGCGGATGCTATTGTTTATCATCCAGGTTCGCCACTTGGTTATTTTGTGGCGAAAGAGATGGGAATTCCAAGCATACTTGCCTCTCCCTTCCCTATGGTTCCGACAAATGAATATCCTGCAATTATTTTTTATGACAAGGTGCGGCTTGGGAAGCTTTCCAATAAGCTGACACACCTTGTCTTTGAAAAGGGTTTTTGGAAGATGGCCAATACAGGGTTTAAGCGTTATTGGACAGAGAAGTATGGCAAGCTGCCAGAGGGATTCACTAATCCCTATCCGAAGCAGCGGACAAAGAATAACCCGACTATCGTTTCCTTAAGTCCGAGCGTCTTTCCTGTTCCCAAAGATTGGCCGGAGCATGTGCATTCTTTTGGGAATTGGTTTATAGAAGATCAAAAGGACTACCAGCCTTCAGAAGAGTTGCAAAAATTTTTAGAAGATGGTGATGCGCCAATCTATGTCGGGTTTGGAAGCGTTGGTGATAAGAAGCGCGCGAAAGAATCGACGGACATGGTACTTGAATCATTGCGTGCAACAGGCAAGCGAGCCATCATCAATGCAGGCGGTGGAATGGAAGAAAGAGCAAATACAAAGGATGTCTTCTTTGTGAAAAGTGTGCCGCATGAATGGCTCTTTCCATATATGTCTGCCGTTGTCCACCACGGTGGTGCAGGGACGACAGCTGCCGCTTTACGTTCTGGCGTACCACAAGTCATCATTCCGTTCGGAAATGACCAGTTTGCTTGGGGCAGAAGGATGAATGAGTTGGGTGTTGGAGCAAAGGCCATCCCTAGAAAAGAACTAACGGGAGAGAAACTCACCGCTGCCATTCGATACACTCAGACAAATTCTGTTCAAGAAAATGCAAGGCAATTGGGCAAAAAGGTGCTAGCCGAAAATGGTGCTCAAAAGGCGGCCCAACTAATCGTTGAAATCATCAAAAATTATCAACCATAAAAGAAAGAGGTGGCTTCCATGCCAAAAGTTAAACCAGAACATGCAGAACGAAAAAAAGCAGAAATAGTAGAAGCAGCAAAGCGTGTATGCAACAGAAAGCCCGTCTATGAGGTTGCAATGAGGGATATTGTCTTGGAATCTGGAATGAGTCAGGGTGGCGTTTATAAGTATTTCGCTAATATCGATGAAGTATTTGTCTTTATTTTAAATCAGGAAACCTTGACTTCTTCCATGAAGGAAAAAGTAGATGCCATTTTTCAAAGTAAGGAGACGCCTTTTAAGAAGCTGGACGATTTTCTTCATGTCATCGGGGAACACATCAAGTCTTCCATTACAACAGATGGTTCCATTTATTATGAGCTTATTTCCCTTTATTCCAAAGATCCACAACGATTGGAATTGGTGAAGGGGCAACTAAATGAAGTGTCCAATGTTCAATATCTCCAAACGTCCTTTGCATTATTTTTAGCCGAACAGATAGAGAATGGCACGTTTAAGACCACTATGCAAAAGGAAGAAATATTAACCTTGATTGAGGTGTACATGACTGGACTCATGCATCAACCAGACCTTTCTCTTAAGGCATCAGAGGAAATCAATGTACAAATCAGCAAGCAAATAAACGTATTATCGACTGCACTCCAAAAACTTTTAGCGGGGGAGTAACATGAGAGAATTCAATCGTCATTTCAAGTTAATGGTAGTGGGGCAGGTTATCTCCATGTTCGGAGCATCTGTCCTCCGATTTGCCCTTTCCCTTTATATCCTTGATTTGACAGGTTCAGCTACTATTTTCGGTACGATATTGGCTCTATCCATCATCCCGACTATCTTTATTTCACCAATTGGGGGAGCCATCGCGGACCGCTTTCATAAGAAAAAGATGATGGTGACACTTGATGTAATCAGCGGTACACTCATCGCCATCTTTGCCATCATTCTCGTTAGCAGCAATGTGACCGTTGTATCCATCGCACTTCTGATGACAGCCCTAACTTTAATCAGTGCGATGTATCAGCCTGCCGTGCAATCAAGTATCCCATTACTTGTTGAGAAAGAGTTACTTTTGAAAAGCAATGGTGTCATTTCTGGCGTCATGTCCATTTCTAACTTTATCGGTCCCATTGTCGGTGGTGTCTTGTATAGCTTCGTGAGTATTGAAGCTATTGTCATTGTCAGTGCGATTTGTTTCTTTTTTGCAGCTATCATGGAAGTATGCATCAAAATACCTTTTGAAAAAAGCCCCCCTCAGCCACTAGTAAAGATGGTTGTATCCGATATTAAACAAGGACTTATGTACATTATTCATGATAATCGATTTATTTTAAAAAGTATTATCGTCACTTTTATAGTCAGCTTGTTTATCGCACCTATGTTCTTTGTGGGTCTGCCTTATATGGTTAAACTATTGTTCGGCATGCCAGACACCTACTTTGGTTTTACGCAGTCCGGCATTTCCTTGAGCATCATTTTTTCCGCGATGACGATCGGTATGTTAAAAGGCAAGATAAAGGTAAGCAATTTATATCTTTGGATTATAGGTTGTGCCGTCGTTTATTTCGCCATGGCTGCCGGAACTAGCGGACTCATTTCCAGCCCGTTTGTCAAATACTTGATTGTAACGTTTAGTTCCATGCTCGTTATGTTTGCCTTGACGGTAGTTAACATCTTTATTAATACCAAGATCCAAGAAGAAACCCCTAGCCACCTGATTGGAAAAGTCATGGCCATTCAAATCACTGCAGGAACAACCGCTGTCCCTATTGGGCAAATGCTATTCGGCTTCCTAGTCGACGGATTCTCTTCTCAAATCTATCTTCTTATATTTGGTGTGGGAATCTTGACCCTTTTCATTAGTTTAGTAGTGAAGCAGCTTTATAGTAAGAGATTATCAGAGGAACTAGCTGGTTAAAGAAAGGAAGAAGGATACTTTGTTGAAAAAAATATTACTACTCATCATCTCCGCCATAGCGATTCCGATTGGTATCGCGCTTATAGGAGGCGGAGGATTTATCCTGTTAAACCTAGCCGGAGGCATACCCATTGACGATTCCATTAAAACGATAGGAAGCTTCCAAGAAAAAGCACAACCATATATAAAGTATATGCTTATCCTTATTGCACTTCCCCTTCTGTTGAAGAGCATGAAGAAAAAGCATTAAACATGCAGGTGAGTTTAGTTCACCTGCATGCAAGGATAAAAAGATGACGAGCATGATCCTGCCCCATTCTCAATCCTTTAGTTATACATATTTTCCATAGTCCGGGATGGCGACGGCTTTAAACTCTTGCACAAGTTTTGACAACCCCTCAGCAAGCTTCTCCCCCTCCATGTAAGTGCCGTGCCCGGTGACGGCTAAACGCGGCTTTAATGCTTCCAGTTTTTTTACTGACTCCCATGCCTGGTTCCAATCTGTTGTAAAATACCGTGGAGGGCCGCAAACTTCCTGCTTTTGGACAATCACCTTATAAAGGGAGTCCTGCCTCACGGTAACAAAAGCATCCCCTGCAATGAGTGTGCGGTCTGTCTCGCGAAACAAGGACACATGCCCAGGTGAGTGACCTGGCGTGTGAATCCAGCTCCAATCCTCCATACCCGGTACAGTCCCATCCTCAGGTAATGCATGGACATGCCCGCTAAGATCAGTTGATTCGTTCGGAAAATAAGAAGAAACTTTCGCAACGAGCCCACCTTCCACACTCGGATCCGGCTCTGGATAATCGCTTTTGCCAGTTAGGTACGGAAGCTCTAGCTCATGCGCATACACTGGAACCTCCCAATGCCGCACTAGCTCCACCGATGCCCCGACATGATCGAAATGACCGTGCGTTAAAATGATTGCTGTTGGTCGGGCCCCTTTTCCTAGATGGTTCTCCACAACGGAAAGGATCTCTCGCGCGGACTTCGGCATGCCTGTATCAATCAGCACCCAGCCCTCTGAGTTTCCATGGATGCAAATATTCACCACTTGGTTCGTGTAGTAATACAAATCCTCGGTAACCTGTTCCCCGTTATGTGCCGAGACCGAGGTCACAGGTATAAACTTGTTGTCTTGGCTATAGTTCATGTCTTGATCCATCATTTAACACTCCTATTCTTTATGTACGTGGATAGTATCTGTTAAGCGGATGGGGGATAAACATTTTTTTGGTGGAGAGGAGTCGAGGGGAGAAGCCAGGGGACAGGCACAGCGACCCACTTTTTATATAATTATGGAATTATTGGAACCTTACTCAAATCAAAACGTAGAAGAGATATACCAATTTGAAGTTACTTTGGAGGTGGGGGAATGCATTATTACTATAGTGTGGTTTTTACGATTATCCTGTTAATTCTTTTTACGCTAGCAGCTCTTTCAATTGACTATATCAGCAAAGTTTTACAAAAACATATTAAACCTAAATACCTTAATACCACGGTCATTCTTATTTTACTTTCATTAATGATAAGCGGCACCTATGTCATCAGTTTACTCGGAAACTGGAAGTTCATTGATACTATTTTCATCTCCAGCCTCTGTCTGTTTGGGTTAGGCTGGATTACCAACATTACAAGTAAGGCCAGCACTAATTCACAAGGAACTGTCGCAAAATTTCTTACCAATAACGATTATGAACATCAGTATGAAGCAGCCAGTTCCCCTGAAATGAGTTTATACTTCATTTCAAGTTTGATCTTTTTTGTTGGGAGTTGGGGGATTTCTTTTCTTTTAGCATTTATGTAGGAGACTTATTTTAGAAACCGGAGGAATGATTTTGAAGAAAATAATAATCGTGCTGTTTAGTTATGCGATTTTAACTGGGTGTAGTTATTCCGCCTCTACGTTGTCCTATTTAAATGTAGATCCAGAAGATTTAAGTGAGGAGATACAGTCCTATTTTCAGAGTGTGAGAGAGGAAAACGGTGTCCATCTTTACTTTGATGAGGAGAATAACTCCATGTTTGTGTATTTAAATGCGTCTAATGTTGCACAAGGTGATCACGCAGAGACCTTTACTGATTTTGATGTAGAAAGCCAGGAGGATACGTTACACTTATTGTATAATAGTGAAAAAACGCCTGATATTTCAAGTACATCATCGATACATAGTATTATCTATAAGGTGAACCTAAACCAAGAGTACGAAGGAGTTAAGCTCTTTCATAATGGAGATGAGGCGTCATTTCGTTCAATTTCAGGAGACAAAGAAGAATAAAAAGGGAATGTCCCCATGGTCCACATAGAATCTTTTAAGAAAGCTTGGTGATACGATGTATTGGAAATTAAGAATTCCTCTTCTTTTGTGTAGTTTTGGAGTTATCTCTGGATTTGTTCAAATGTTTCATCACCTCATTTTTACGAATCTTTCTTATCTCATTAATAGTGTTATCTTTCTTGGCCTAATTGGAATTATCTATACACTATTAGAAAAGACAAGAGTAAACGAAAAAAAGGTTCATTTTAGTTTGGGTGTTGGAATCATTCTATTTGGTATTTCCTTTGACTATTTGATGGTGTAGTGGTGCTAAAGGGACAGGCACGGCGACCCAATTTTTCACTAGACTCGTGCCTACTATCCCTCAACTAAAACATGATATTCCATTAACTCCCCGTCTATTTCCACTAAAATCACCATCGGAGCATCTTCCTGTATGTATTCCTTCTCTGTTGAAAAAATCTCTGTTCCTTTTGGTAGCTTACTTGCGTAAAGGTCCCGGAACCACCAAGCTTTTGTTGTTTGCTCCAGTATTTCCCCTATCTTATCCCCCCTGACAAAATCACTCTCCCTGTTTTCATCTATGTTTCTTGAGTAAATTAAGCCGTCCAGTTGGATAATGTCTGCATCCCTATTTTCAGATAAGATTTCTTTCGCAGTGGGATTATCCACATTGGCGTCTTTACAGGCTATTAATAATAAAACCATAACTACTATCACCAATAACTTATGAAATGGAATAATATCACCCCTAAAAATAACTTGAATCTAAATCGGGCCACGGTGCCTGTCCCTACTTCTCTTCCACCAACTCGAAATGCTCTACTACTATAATCGTATCATCATCTAATCCAATACCCTCTTGTCGTAACGCTTCTTTCCAGCTAACGATGTGGTCTTTACCAAACTCTCCTACTGAATTGGAGTTCTCCGCTTTTGCAATCCTCTCGTCAACATCCCCAAAGCGTATTTCATAATTTTCGGTAATCCTGATGGTACACCTGTGGTTTCCCTGTTGATCATGTACCGTAACGAGATCCCCTACTTCCGTAGGTAGTTCTTCCGGGGAGTCATAATACCAAACTTTTGGTGTACATGTCGCGGTTTTCTCTCCTCTTATTACTTCTAAAACCAATCTATCGTCCTGTTCATCTCTTCCCCATAACGTCATTTTTTTCATTTCTTCCACCCCTAATTCTTCCACATTTCTCATTCTAATGACATATTCACCGCTTCAAAAGCATGGATGTATGCTGTGTCAAATAGAGGAACATCTGAATCCTCCGGTTTTACCAATAAACCAATTTCTGTACAGCCTAAGATAATCCCTTTGGCACCAGAATCGATTAGGCCCTGAATAACTCGTTTATAGTAATCCCTTGATTTTTGTTGAATGTTACCTAAACATAACTCTTCATAAATAACTTTGTTTATGCTCTGTCTTTCCTTTTCATTTGGTACAATAACTTTTATGCCGTTCAGCTCCAAGCGAGATTTATAAAAATCTTGCTCCATGGTGTACCTTGTGCCTAGTAATCCAATCGAATTTATACCTTTCTCCTTGATTTGGGCTGCGGTTGCATCTGCGATATGCAATAGGGGAATCGTTATTTTTGACTCGATGTCCTCTACAACCTTGTGCATCGTATTGGTACAAATGACAATAAAGTCCGCTCCCCCCATTTCTAAAGAACGGGCAGCATTACCTAACACTTCCCCGGCCTTTTCCCAGGCGCCTTCTGATTGGTAACGTTCTATTTGATGAAAATCGACACTATATAATAAACATCTCGCTGAATGCAATCCCCCCAACCTCCTTTTAACCTCTTGATTGATAATCCGATAATATTCAACAGAAGATTCCCAACTCATTCCGCCAATCAGACCAATAACCTTCATTTTATCCACTCCATTATCCTTATTCATTGATTGAAATAAGCCAACGCAAAAAACCGGCTTAGGCCGGCTTTCTGCATTATGACGATATCAACTCTTTTGGGCATTCATTTCTTCCCATTCTTCTTTACTAGGACCATACACTCCAGGAACTTTCAAGTCTGCCTGTCTCATAAGGACAGTCAATTGACCACGATGATGTGCCTGATGTTGAATCAACAGACGTAAAACAGCCTGAAATGGCATGTCTCCGCCAAATAAATTCACCATTTTATTCATCGTTTCATCTGTAACTTGTTCAGAAAAAGCTTGTGTAAAGCGCTGACTAATTGTTTTGTAGGTCTCGCTGATTTCAGCAGCCGATTTTGGGGTCTCTTTTCGAATATCAGGAACCTCAAATTTTATACCAACCTGAGCGGGAAAGTAGTAAGCGGATCCTGTAATATGCCAAGCCAGGCTTCCAACACTGTATAATCCTGGGGAAACTTCGTGGTTCAACGATTCATCCGTCATCGCATCCAATACTTTTTGGGTAACAGCTGCTTCTTGTTTCCATTCATTTAGAAAATCATTAACTGAAGTAAACATTCCATTCCCTCCTTAAATTAGAAAAACTCTACCTTATAAACAACCTTTCAAATAATTCTACCACGTTCTGCCAACCATTCGCTTCTCTCAATGCCTACAAAGCAAAAATAATTTGGTACAAGGTGGCAGCACACCTACCCACTTCTATTTTGCGTTGTAAACTTCAAAAGAGTTCACAACCTTTTCTAGTTCGCTTTAATCGATGCCAGGTGATGGACCTGGCGTCTTTCCTTTCCACTTATAATAACTCAGCAACTACCACTTTCACCTATCCAATTTCATCTGGGTTATTCTTCTAATGTTTTTTCAAAAAACAAAATTCCACTTGCACCACTAATTAGTAATACTATATACTAGTAATAAGTAATACAGAGTACATGATTGGTGGGATAGATTTGGATAATATTACAGAAATGCTGAAGGGAGTGCTTGAGGGTTGTGTATTGGAAATCATCAGCCGAGGCGAAACGTACGGCTATGAAATTACGCAGCAACTGCGGGCACTTGGTTTCACAGATGTGGTGGAAGGCACGGTTTACACCATTACGATGCGTCTGGAGAAAAATAATCTGGTGGATATGGAGAAGAAGCCTTCTACTATAGGACCGCCGAGAAAATTTTACACACTTAACGAAGCTGGCCAAGAGCACCTTAAAACGTTTTGGGGAAAATGGGAGTTCGTTTCAAGCAAGATCAACCAACTTAAAACAAAAGGAGAGATACTATGAGCTTTTTAGAAAAAATCATCGGAAGCTTAAACGACAAAAAGGAATGGAGAGAAATGGAGGCGCGCGCGAAGGCACTACCTGCTGTGTACCGCAATGCTTACTACGCGATCCAGAAGTATATGTGGACTGCTGGAGGTCCGACTGACTGGAGAGAATGCAGTCGTATATTCGGTGGCATTTTAGAACTTTTCGAACAAGGTGCAGCAGAAGGGAAAAAAGTAACAGACCTCACCGGAGAAGACGTGGCATCTTTTTGCGATGAGCTAGTGAAAGATACGGAAACTTATAAAGACAAATATCGAAAGAAATTGAACGATACGGTGAACGGAGGGTAACGTTGGATTGAGGGGACAGGAACGGTTACCCACTGTCGACTGCCCCCTCCTCCTTCTCTTAACTTAAAACTCGAACACCTGACGTAATTCAATCTGCCCTTCCCCATATCCTTGAGGATCCGGCATCCGCATTGCCCACTCAACAGCTTCTTCTTTTGACTTCACATCAATTAAAATAAACCCGGCAACCAGGTTGTTCGGTTCAGCAAATGGACCCTCTTCCACCATCGGCTCCCCTCCCGGCTCTGGATAAGAAATGCGCATTCCATTTGAGCTTGGATGCAGTCCTTTCGCCATGACTCGCACGCCTGCTTTGACTAGTTCCTCGTTATACCTCGTCATAGCTGCATTGAGTTCTGGATTCGGGCGATTTCCTGTTTCCGAATTTGTTGATGCCTTTACGATTAGCATGAATAACATAAGGATTCTCCCTTCGTTTATGTACTTCATTAATTAAATCAATCATACTAAAATAAGTTGAAAATAAGTGATGTATTGTTGGTCAGATCTTGCAAATGTCCAAAGTTTTTGCGAAGTTGACCGAAGATTTCGCATTTTTGACCGAAGTTTCCGCAAAGTTGACCAAAGATTTTCAATTTTTGACCGAACCAAAAATTCAATTGACCGAACCCCTGGTACAAAGTGACCAAACCCCTTGGTATTTTGGCCGAACCTTTCGATATCCCATCAAATTTTGACCAAAGACTGGAGAAAAGTGTCCGAACCTAAATTTTCACCATAAAAACAGCCTTTTTTTTATTAAAAACAAGCATATTTCTCATCTTTCCTTCTACTTGGAGCCGCAAAAACAGGCTCCCCCACCTACGACATGTAGTTCGTAGCCAGAGATAACAAAAATGATTAAAATCTCTCAAGCTATTGAAAATTTTTCATATTTTCAAAACTAATTATTTGTAATATAGTAATTAGGTTATCGCACAAATAAAAAGGAGCTAGATGATGGACTTTATTACCATATTAAAAGCAGTCATATTAGGGATTGTCGAAGGTTTGACGGAGTTTGCTCCTGTTTCATCAACAGGGCATATGATTATTGTAGACGATATGCTCCTACAATCAAACGAGTTTCTTGGTAAGTATGTAGCCAACACATTTAAGATTGTCATACAGCTCGGGTCGATTCTGGCAGTAGTGGTAATTTTCAGGAACAGATTCATAGAACTGCTCGGGTTAAAACATTTCCGAGGAGGAGAATCTACCTCAAAGGGTTCCAAACAACTTAAACTTACCCATGTTTTGGTGGGGCTGCTTCCTGCAGGATTCTTGGGGTTACTATTCGAGGACTATATTGACGAACACTTATTTTCACTGGAGACTGTTCTGATTGGACTTGTCATCGGAGCTGTATTGATGATTATGGCAGACCTATTCGGTCCAAAAGAGCTGAAAATGCAGAGTGTTGATCAAATGACCTATAAGCAGGCTTTTTCCATCGGACTGATTCAATGCTTATCTTTATGGCCAGGATTTTCAAGGTCGGGTTCCACCATTTCTGGCGGAGTTCTACTTGGAATGAGCCATCGTGCTGCCGCAGATTTTACATTTATTATGGCAGTGCCCATTATGGTTGGAGCGAGCGGACTGTCCTTACTGAAAAATTGGCAGTACTTCACTATCGAAGCTTTACCATTTTTTGCTGCCGGTTTTGTTACTTCGTTTATTTTCGCTTTAATTTCCATAAAGTTCTTCTTGCAATTAATTAATAAAGTCAAGCTTGTGCCATTTGCTATTTATCGCATTGTGTTGGCACTGGTTATTTATTTGGTTTATTTTTGAGTCGAGGCGCACAAGCACGTCCACCCACTTTGAATAAAAAATACAAAAACCACTCTCTGACATGAAGTACCTTGTTAGAGGGTGGTTTGTTTCATTTTGTTACATTAATAATAGGGATATGGTTGATATGGATAAGGCGGGTATGGATAGTACGGATATGGTCTTGGTGTTAACAGCGCACCGGCTGCCAATCCTGTTACAAATGGAAGACCGAAACCAATACCACCAAAGCCAAAGCCTGGACGGCCGAATCCTAGACCCGGACGGACACCAAAGCCAGAACCGAATCCACCTAAACCAAAGCCTGGGCGACCAACGATTCTTCTTTGATCATTATAATTAAAGTTCACTAGACTACACTCCCTCAAGTTATTCCTTACATCCTATTCAAGGGACAGGAGTCTATAAACTTGTACCTAGAAAGATGTGTGAATGCCTAGCGGTGGGTTGAGGGGACAGGCACGGCGACCCACCTTTTTCTCACAAATTCATCAAGATAATTAATTGGATCACGGAGATCAACGTTGGAAACAAAGACAGTAATTTCAACCAATTTTTCTTGGTAATATAACCGACGACTAGCATGGAGATACCCAGTATAAGAACAGTAATAATTGTTAGGAATGACATAATCACCCTCCTCCTCTTTTGTGTAATTTTACACTATAAGCGTAATATTTGCCATTGGTTTATTAAAGAGAGAAGAACACTTTTCCACTATTCCTTATCCTAATATACCTTGCGAAAATGGTTGAAAAATCACGAACGCTCTTCAACCCCTATTTCAACTTACAAAATAAAATTTTGAACAAACGATTGTTTAAGTATCGGTATTTCAACATATCTTAAATCACTAAAAAATACTCTGAGGTTTTATCTTTCTGCCTTCCTCATATCCCTAAAATCATCGATAATGAAACTAGTAAACTAAATTCTCCATTACCCGTATAATTCTACAATTTCAAAACGTCTTTATAGTATAAACACTTTAGGAGGGAACTCATATGGAAAAGGCAAGTACCATTAACAGAGGTTTGGTGGAAGAAGCACGAAAACTAAGATATGAATTTGAGGAATTAGTTTCTGTTTACACAACAGATTTGTGGAATTATTGTAAATATGTCACTGGTTCTTCCTGGGATGGAGAAGACCTTTTTCAAGAGACGATGATAAAGGCTTTTGGGTTACTACCAGAGCGTTGGAGTGATATTACGGACAAGAAACACTATCTTTTTAGAGTGGCAACCAATACGTGGATTGATCAGTGCAGAAAGCAAAAACGTCAAATAGGTACGTTAGATGAAGCACCTGAAACTAATGTTGATTTCTCTGACCATCTCATACTGGAAGAAATCCTAACATCTTTGGAATTGAATTTGACTCCAAAGCAAACAGCTGCATTTTTACTAATGGACATATTTCAATTTAGTGCAGAAGAAATAGCCGGAATCGTCCATAGTACGCCCGGCGGTGTCTATTCGGCTGTTCAACGTGCGAGAAGAAAAATAGCATCTATGGACTTTTCACAACCCAAGACGAACTGGGATTCACAAGTCCAAAACCACACCATTCAAGCATACTTACAAGCTTTTAATAATGGCGATTTAGAAAGTATGCTGAGTCTGTTTAGTGATCAAGCACAAAATGAAGCGTTCTTCGGTTTCCAGGAATTCTCTAAAGACGAAATGTTAAAAGGCTCCCTTAAATTTGGGTTACCCGGCCATACTGCTCAAGAATTTATTCTTTGGGGTAAAGCCGTCATTATCGTGTTAGCCAATGGCGAAATTCATGACATACAAATTCAAGAAATTGAAAACGACAAAATCGTAAGCCACAAAAGCTACTTCTTCAGAAAAGAATTTATCCTGGCAGCTGCAGAAGAGCTTGGATTAAAAGCGCAATTGGTTAAGCCACCTGTAAACTGGAATTGATTATTGGGGGAGTCGAGTGAACAGGTTTGCTGACCCATTTCAGCAACCAGTTCCCCTCTCTCCCCCTTTATACTTTAAGTTGGACCGCTCGAAGCAAACCCACTTTCATCAATCCTATAATCAACCCTCAAAAAAGGCACCCCAAAAATCTTCATCTTATGCTCAGCAGTAAGCCCCCCTTCACCTGTTGCTTTAATAATGAAGTACTCGGATAACGGCAGCTTGAAAATCGTCTTCCCCGCTGCTAAATAAATCCCCGGATCCCCTTCACCTTCACTTGAAAGAACAAGCGACCCATCGTTCACAGCATCAAGCTGCAAAACACCAATCATGGACGAGTAAGGAAGAGGAAGTGCTATATTCATATAGGTTCTCCCCTCGGTCTCATGCTGAGAATAAATCGCGACAAATACAGTTTGATTTTCCACCTGACGGACCCAGGCCCTAGGATTTTTTCTCCCATCAAGCTTTGAATCCACTGCCCGGATTGTAAAAGTCATCTCAGTAGGTTTACTCGAGATAGGAAGGTTTAATTGTTGCATTTGTGTGCTCACCCATTTGTAACACCATGCCAATGGTTTAAACCATGTCGACCATTTTACAGAAGCAACTAGCTGATACCGTTCTGTTTGCTCATAGAAATGAACGATGGTGTTGGGTAAAGCTTTTACATCCACAAAATCATTTAGATTATCTACTAATCCCGGTCGTTGTTCTCCCGCTCCTTTTAGCTTCCCTCGTATCTGACTTACCGGAAAGTTCCAGTCAGTCTGTTTGGAAGGAGGTGGCGCCATCACCCACCCAATAACCCCTACCATTCCAAAAACAACACAATTAAAAAAGCCATGAAACATCAACATAAAATCAATGCTAACAAACCAACTTCCAAACGCGCTATTGGCCGCATAAAGCAAGGAAAAAACAATGGTGATACCAAGTGCAACGTAGGAGAGCCTTATGAAAAGTGCCTGCAGGTTGGTCACAAAACGTGTTCGAAATGCAAGAATGATTAAGCTATAGATGGCAAAAATGTAAACCAGCACAGAGATAAATTCTAGTAAAGGCCAAAACGTGATGCCGATGGCAACGAGCATCGGGCCAGCTAAAATACTCCCGACAATAAAAGGATACCAGTTGGAATCGTGCAAACGCCCAAAGAACCCTAACGAAATAGGAAATAAAAAGGCGGAGTAGTGAAAATGAATGGCTGTTAACCACGTGATCAGCGGACTAAAACCGGTATCAACTCCCGCAATATATGCAAAGAACCATAGGCCCCCTACAAACAAATACATCATACCAATATCAATCGGTAGTTCTGCCCAATTAGTAAAGCCACGTTTGAAGAACCGCTTTACCCCGTATAACGCGACAAAAAAAGTAAACATCAAATAGATGAAGGCTAATATGATTTGCCCTGTGCTAGATGGGACCACTGATAATAAAAAGACTGCTAGCATCGTCATCCACGTGAAGATAATATGCTTCCGCTTGACTTCCACTAGCAGCTGGAGCATGAGAGGAACGAAAATCAATTGTGCAGCAGTCAGCATTAATAAATAGGGTTCTGCTGTAAAGAGACTGCTTGCTAAGAAAAAGAAAATACCTGCAAGAGTAATGGGACTAAAGAGGCTGTGCTTTAAATTCGCCTTCATAAGCCATCACCCTCCCTACCATTCGATTTCGTATCTCCACTTGAATCGTATATACTTCCCGCGCATCATGATACCCTTCCTCCACGGTTACCACACCTTCTAATAACCGGGGAATAGGAATTTCGCGTTTACCTGCCAAAAACCGTTGAGAACCAGAGCGAATCCGCATTCGTCCTTCCCGAGTAACGCTCATTTTTAAATCCGAATAAAATAAATGCGGCTCCCCTAAATAATCCTTTACCACTTTACGCTTCGGATCGATTGTCATGTACGCGTTAAAGTTCCGAGAAATCTTTTCAAAATGAAAGGTGCGTTCCCAATATATTTCCGTTTTACCGGACGGCAGTGATCGAGAAGTATTTTTTATGGTAAACGGCACATCTTTTCCGCTTTCAGGGAAAAGAAATTGCCAACGAGCTGATAAAATTAAAAAGGGTTTCAGCCATGGTGAACCTGTCTTCACTTTTACCATCGTTCCCACTCCATAAAACGGTTTACCAATTGGTAATGCGTAACGATCCTGTAGTTTTGGGTGAAGCCGCTGAAAATCCTCCCCCAATAGTTCTTGATAGATGGTCATTTTGAATCGCCCCTTCTTGTGCGCTTGCAACTGGTTGCCGTTGGTACATCCTTTGCTAGTAAAAAGCCAATGATGGAAAGAACCCAAAGACTAGCATTAAACGTAACAGGATTAAACGGGTGTGTTGCCATTGATGGACTAGCAATTAAGGCACTGGCGGTTAATAGAGGAAAAACCAGAATCTGCAAAGCAAATAAGTGTCTTTTTTTACGATAAAAAAGCCATAGAACTGCAAATAATATTTCTAAAACCCCAATAATCCCAACAGCCTGTACCGCAGCAGCCCCTTCCATGGAGCTTAAGCTAGAAAACATGGACACTTCCTCAGGATGTTTAGCCAGCAACTTCGGGACAAGTCCTTGATAAGACCAAACAAAGAAAAACAGCATAGTAATTAGCATGGTACTAAAGAAACGCACATACTGTGTTCGCGGCGTTTCCCCCTTTTCTACCCAACGCTTCAGCACATCAAAGCTAAGCGCTGTGGCCCACCCCATAACAGGACGGAAAAAAAAATCTAACAATCTGCCAAACCATCCGTAACGCACCTCATAGTCATACTGGGTTAAAAAGGTGATCCCTTTATCAGTCGGTATGTATCGCCAGTAGCCTTTTCCTTCTGAAATGGGAGAAATCTTTTGATCCGTACCAAAATGCAATGAAGACGTTTTCGACCCATCCTTCTTATCATGCGTACCAATGCTTTTCCCCCAACCGGCAACTTTCAGCCCACCCCCAATTTTCGTTTCATATAAAAAGGACTGCGGGCTATCCTCTGATTCCTTTGGTAAATAGGTAATAGAAGAAAAACGTAAATCCCACTGCTCATGCAATTTAGGATCCTGAGTTTTCTCCCAGATGTCATCTATACTAGACTCAATTGGAATTTCTACATAAATCGGCTTCTTTTTCATCATGTCACCTCTATTAATAAAATAACATAGGTTAACGTGGGAAATGGGAGAATAATAGAGTTTCAAAAAAATAAGCGCTTATCCTTTTTCAAGAGTCAGAAAGTAAAGTTAGAAACACACACAGTTACCTGCCAACACGATTTTCATCTTTCGTGGTTGCTCCATTTTGTTGCTTACATACACTTATACCTTTTCCCTGTCACCTTCGACCTTTTTTCGATCAGCTTATACATTTCCCGAGTTACCTTCTACATTTCCCAAACGTGCTTCTACCTTTCCACGCCAACGTTCTACAATTTTACAAAAAAAAGAGGTTTCTACCGCTCTGCACAAGCGAAAGAAACCTCCCTATGGTCGAGGGGACAGGCACACTGACCAATTTTACCTCTCACCTCATTTTTCTCGTTCCAAGATATGCCCGATAACTATACACAACATCATTAATCCCCCAAATAATCCATTATCAGTACTTTCCATATTTAAGAAACGCGGTCCGACTAAATAATTGAAAATGAAAATAGCAATGGCCATAAATAACAGCACTTTATATATCATCCATACACCCTCTTACTTCGCTTAATAATTGTGTTCAGCTATTTTGAAAATAAAAGACAATCTGAAAAGCTGCAAGCAAAACTAAACTTTGAATAAACGTAACGGATATGTCTCTTTTCCAAGTGTTTTTGTGCTTATAGCTACCAGGAAACCTTTTGAAAACAAGGAGTATAGCCCACCAAAATAAAAATCCATAAATGAAAGCATTTAAATTTTCGTACAACAAATTGATTTCCCCCTCTTTCACCAAGTACCTTTACTTTTTAAAAATTCTCTCCTTATAATTTAACATATATATCCATAACTACGGTTATTTTTTCAGAAATATAATATTTTTCAAACCAATCATTAAAAAACACTTTTTGGTATGTTAAAATATTCCTAATTCTTTTGTGTCATCGGTTAGATGATGCTGATTACCAGGCTAACAACCTAGGATTTCATATTTTCTATATTTAAAGGAGCGATCCCTATGAAATTTGTACATATATTCGGCCCCCAAGCAGTCGGGAAAATGACGGTTGGCCAAGAGTTAGAGAAAATAACGGATTTAAAGCTTTTTCATAACCATATGACGATTGACTTGGTTGGGCATTTTTTTGACTACAGCACAAAGGAAGCAAAGCGGTTAGTGAATTTGTTTAGGCAGGAGATTTTTGAAGAGGTTTCAAAAAGCGACCTGTATGGCATGATTTTCACTTATGTTTGGATGTTTGATAAGGAGTCAGATTGGGAGTATGTGAAGAACCTCACCCAGTTGTTTGAGTCCAGAGGTGCGACAGTTTACTATGTCGAATTGGAAGCAGATCTAGACGAGCGGCTGGAGCGAAATAAAACGCCAAACCGCCTGGAGCACAAGCCGAAAAAGCGAGATTTGGAATGGTCGGAGAACGATTTGTTGGAGACGTTGGAGAAGCATCGGTTGAACTCAATGGATGGGGAGATACCATTTGAGAATTACATTAAGATTGATAATACGAATATGAGCGCGGAGGATGTCGCAAGGGCTATTAAGAATCGCTTCGACTTTTAAGGGTTCGAGGCCTCCCCTCCTCCTTTTCCTCTAGGTCCTTTCCCCATATTTCGAAAACTGTAATAAATTTTACGAAAAACCCCATACTAAAAGATTAGAGAGAGCTACTTTTTTAGAAAAAGTTTTCAGGATATGGAGGTTTCACCATGACTAGCGCAATAGAAGCCATAGCAGCCATCATTAAAAATTTCACAGATGAAGAGCCTAAATTCCCTTTACATGTTGGCGAAGTAATGGATCTTTGGACAGCTTTTACAGCTTTTAAGGAAGCGCATACTCTTTATCAGGTTGCACTCAACACTACCACTGACACTGACTTGAAGCCCGTTTTGGAAGAGGCGCTGGAAGGCAGCTTCGCTGATACGAAAAAGATAGAGGAATTCCTGATTAAAGAAGGAGTGCCACTGCCCCTTATTTATCCAAATAAACCAGCCTCCGAACCAAGTGCTGTTCCCGAGGGTGTTAGATTAACCGATGATGAGATTGCCAATCTTATTTCTGTAAAAGTTGCGGCCTCCGTAACCTTCTGTGCCCAAGCTATGTCCAAAACAGTTCGAACCGATGTGGGGCTTTTGTTTTTTTCCATACAGGTTAATTTAATGAAATTTGCTGCACCACTGAAAAATTTAATGAAAGCCAGAGGTTGGTTAAGAGTGCCACCACCATATAATCCACCTGGCGCTCCCCATCCACCTAATTAAATGCACAATTGCCCAGAGATCTTATTCCTTGGGCATTTTTTTAGACATTGCTTTCACTATAAGGAAATGAGGACTTGTCATGAGATAGTGATAAGCCTTTTCTTTAATGTCTCTCATTTTCTCGTGAGGCTTTGGTTCCATCAGTTTATCAAGCATGAAAAATTGAGTAGTTTGATTGACGATATCCTCCATCGGCCTCCTGTAAAAACTGACTTCAATGGTGATGGTCGGCTTTTGCCAAGTATCTGTTAGTAGCTGTGTGTGGAAGTAATCTTCACACTGGAAGTTCGTATAGTCCATGAACGGATGATGAATCGAAAATAAGAAGATCCCGCCTGGCTTCAAAACACGGCTAAATTCCTTGAATGTCGAGGTCCAATCCTTCAAATAGTGAAGCGTAAGGGAGCTGACAATCACATCAAAGGAATCGTCCTGAAATGGCAGAGGCTCTTGAAGATCGTGGCAAAGAAACGTCGCATCGTCCCCCACCCTCTCTTTTGCCGCTTTTATCATGTCCGGACTTAGGTCAATTCCCGTAACTTCGGCACCGCGATGCACCATTTGAGCACAGTACCAGCCAGCCGAGCAACCGGCATCCAACACTTTTTTACCCTTCAAGTCAGCCGGCAAAGCAGCCATCATTGCCGGCCGTTCGTAGTAAGCGTTATAAGGACTTCCTTCGTCCGTGTCATTTTGATAGGTTTGGGCTAGTTTGTTGTAGGTGTCTTTGGTGGGGTTGGTCATGTTTATCGCCTCCTCTATCTTTTACTTTGGGGTATCCAATAAAATTAACGCATCAAACAAATCTTTCTGCAGTTTTTCATCTTCACTCACATAGAATACCAAAATGTTATTTATTCCATAAGAATGGTGTTCTATCACTTCCATTGTGGCGGTTTTTTCTTCAAAGTCTACAATACCTTTTGCTCTTTCGGTTGGTGAGGCGAAAATATATATGGACAACATGTTCTCTTCTATACTATATACTTCAGGTGTCACAGCATTTAGTTCTTGTGCGAAAACACTCTCAGTTGCAATGTTTTCTTTTTCATCTAAATTATACCCTTCCTCAGTTAATACCTCTAACACTTCTTTAAGGCTTATTGGTTCTTTGATTAATTCTTGCTCTTGCGTTGTGCAAGCTCCTAAAATAGCTAGGAAACCTGCGAAAATTAATAGTTTTTTAAACAACTTTACCGTCCCCTCTTTCCCTCTCTTCATGATATGTATCATAATACTCCCTAAAAGTTTCTTTAAAAATGCTGATATTCGATTCACTAGAGACAATATCAAGTACATCCGAGCTTGCATATAAAAGGAAGGCTTCATTGTAAAAGCAAATATGTAACGACCTCTGATGCCCTCTCATTAGCCCAATCATCTATCGGTATAAACTTCCCGTGGTTACATTTGTGATGGTCGTATAAACACATGTACAGTCTAAATCGTCACTCCAGATTCGATTTTCTCTCCAGTTGGTGATGGAGAACCTTCTACCTAGATGGAGTGTTTCTTTTTGCTTGAACCTATCCGACTCATAGCCAGAAAGAAAGGTGCAATCCACCCTTGATTGTTTTTCTAGCTTCAGGCTTTTAAAAATTCTCTTAAGCGTTCCTGGATTCTCTTCAAGCACCGTCCATCCAAACCGTATTCTTTGACTATCATCCACTTGAAAATAAGGTGGCTCTGGGTTGGTTATATCTATATCTTTAAACATTTTTAGTTGCATTCATTTCACCGTTTTAATGTTTTAGTATTATTTTACCAGTATCTCGTGTCTTTTGTGAAACTAAATTGCCTGAAGGACCGTAGAATCTAGTAAATTAATCTGCAACTTGTGAGAGGATTTGAAGTGATATTTAGACGGGAGGTAAGCAAATGGATAATAAGGTTTTTAAAATTAGAAAAGCAACTTTATCAGATACGAAAGGGATAGCTAGAGTACACGTTGAAAGTTGGAAAACTACATATGCCAAAATTGTACCGGATGAATACTTGAACAATTTAACTTATGAAAGCCGGGAACAAATATGGATTAACAGCATTCCTAACGGAGGAGTATATGTAGCAGAAGATAATGGAGGGGAAATAGTTGGTTTTTCATCCGGCGGGAAAGAACGAAGTGGTAGGTATGATGGCTACGATGGGGAATTATACGCCATCTATATTTTAAATGAGTATCAAGGCCAAGGGGTTGGAAAAGCACTTGTTCAACCAATCGTTGACGAAATCATAGGAATGGGATTAAACACCATGCTTGTTCTAGTTTTGAAAGATAATGATTCGTGTTTATTTTACGAAGCACTAGGTGGCATAAAAATAGATGAACTTGAAGTGCAGATTGCTGGGAAGGAACTTACGGAAGTTGTTTATGGGTGGGAGAATATAGAGCCGAGGGGACAGAGACCGCGGCCGTTTTATTAATGGGTCACGGTGCTATAATTGTAAATAATATCATAATCTTCTGTTTAGGTATTTCCTTTTGTCGCAATGCCTAGGGATGTTACCCTTCTTTTTCATCCGAAAATTTTCAATATCGAGTCCTAATATAATATGGGTCACCGTGCCTGTCTCCTCAATTTTTTGTAACTTATCTTCTGGTGGCGCGTTGTAATAATAAAGAGAAAAGAAAGGGGTGGGGGTATGGATCATCTCGGTAGGAAGCAGCGGATTAATGATTGGTATGAGACTTACAGTAATGATGTGTTTAATTATGCTTTTTTTATGATTGGGGACCGGGAGCAGGCGTTGGATATTGTGCAGGATACGTTTGTTCGAGCTTACAATCATTTAGAAAATTTTCATGGTGGTCGTGAGAAAAGCTGGTTATTCCGGATTGCTCGTAACCTAACCATAGACTTTATACGAAAAAACAAAACAATAGCAAACTACTTAAGCTTTCTTCCCTTTGGCTTGCATGATGAAAAGTCAGCAGAAGATATCGCAATTCTAAATGAGTCTGAAAAGCAGTTGTATCTTGCCATAAGTAAAATCAAGCCTTCCTTTAGGGATGTCATTATTTTACGCAAAATAAAGGAGTTTTCGATTGGGGAGACAGCTGAGATTCTGGGGTGTTCTGAGGCAAAGGTAAAGGTTGATTTATTCCGAGCCCTAAAAATTTTGCGAAAAGAACTGGAAAAGGAGGGATTCCGATATGAAGCAATCTAATGACTTCCAAGCCCTAAATCAAAAAATTGTGATGAGTGACAAGGAACGAGAGAGAGTTCAAGAACAGGTGAATTCTAGAATGAACGTAATGCCTGAGTCTGTTGAAAAGAAAGCATCCACTCCCCGGAAGTACTATGTTGCCTTAGGTGCGGCAACGCTGATATTTATGCTTATTTTAATACCGGCGATTTTCAATAACTTGGAGAGGTCGAGTGATAGCGCAGTGGTTGCAAATGAGACTTGGGAGGAGAAGGTGGCGGACTTACTTATTGAACATGATGACTATGAAATACTTCATATAGAAGAAGTAGATTCCGGTGCGATGGTTCTTTTCACCTACCAAATAAAAAAAGAGGTAAATATAGAAATGGTAAGTGCCATGTTTATTAGTAATATTAATCAAGGTCGGGAGGATATTACAGATGGTGGAGAACATGCGATCATTGATCAGAGTCATATAAGTCATGAATTTATATCTCCTATTAATGAAGATTCTCCCTTCCCTCTAGTTTTCGGAAAAATCATTAGCTCAGATGTTTCAGAAGTACTTTTGAAAAAGGTTGAGACAAAGCAAGAAGTTAAGACCGAGAAAATTATGTCAAAGAGTGGAGAGAGATATTGGTTTGCTTTTACAGATATAAAACCAGACGAAATGTTTGAACTACATGGGTTAACGAGAGATGGTCAAATAATCTATTCTATTGACACGCTTTATGCAAATGGAAACTCTCCTGTTTTAGTAGAAGGAAATCCCGAAGCAGCAAATTTTGAGTTAACTGCCGAGGAACTTGATGTTTATCAACAGTTAAAAATGGGTTTCAACCAGCAACTACTATTAGACCTCTCCCCTATCAGCATTGCGAAATTATTTGTGCAAGCTACAAGCGACAAAGAGTGGGAGTTACAATACGAGCTTTACACAGATCGCGAGGATGTAAGACGAATTGAAAAAGAGGAATATTTTAGAGAGATGGTCATTCCTGACAAAGATGTCCTCTTTGGTATTCAGGATGGTACCTTTCATGACCACGGAGATAGCTATGGCCATATAAGTTACACCAACATCTATGGTCAAGAATGGGCCTTTCAGATGGTAAAGGAGAATGACGGGAGTTGGGCTGTTGCGTTTATACCACTTCAGTAACTAGGAGGATGATGAACATTTTATCCCATATCGGATGCTGCATGAATTCTTTTTTTACTTTTCATGATTATAGAGCAATTGATTACACGCAAACAAAATCAGTGAAACGGACACTAGGACTACCAGTTGTTTTAAAAGTGTATTTTCCATAGTCAAATAAGGGTTAATCAGATATAAATTTGCTACGAACGCAAATAAAACAAGTAAAAGAATTACCAAGGACTGTTTCAGCCAATAGAATATCATGAGGCATTCACCAAGAACCACATCTTTTGTTGCATATTATCGCCTCCTACTTTTACTTACGGGACGGTTCTACTGTCCCCTATTCTGATATAATATGCGAAAATAAAAATGCACCAACAAGTATAACACCACCAAGCTGAAACAAAAAAACACCCTTCCAAAATATCTAGAAAGGGTGCTAAAGCTATTACCGATTATTTTCCTAGTATTCTTCCTTGTAAGGAGTCCCTTTTCCAGAGACAACCAAGTTTTGCAAGCTTGTTAAATAAGAAGTCCAGCCTCGCTGACATGCGTCAAAGCATTCTAGCTCTTCATTCAGCCCGACATGGGTAAACTGTAAAACTGATACTTTTTCAGTTACCGATTGAATTTCAAAACGAATGACGGTTCCTTCCCAGTCACGTAAGCTTTGGAATCCACTGCTCTCTGGATGCAAAGAATCGATGACCTTCCATTCCACTAATTGGTTTGGTACTAGCTCAGTGATTTCGGCTTTCACATAAAAACCGGCTTTTGGAAAACGAAATTCGGCAGTTCCTCCGACCTCATGTTCAAGCTTTGTAAACACTGTCCACCAACTGCGAACGCCCTCTTCTGTTGAAACGGAATGATACAATTTTAGGGCTGGTATCGGTAAAGTTATTTCTGCATGATAATCGTTTGGCACGAAAGCTCGCCTCCTCTCTTTTCTTAAGAAAAGCATGTCGAAATTATTTTTCTTTTACAGCATTTTTCAAAGACTTAATCACACCGATATGTTCACTTTCATGAAAAGCTGCAAAGGAAAGTAATTGCCCAATAGTCTCCAGTTTTAAAGGTCCGATAGGTACTGGTTGTGAGATCTTTTCATCAAGACGGCCTGCAAATGTTTCTTTAACCCGACCAACTTGTTCTGATAATAATGTTAGGATTTCATCAAGTGCTGGCGGAGTTACTTTCCACTCTGATGGTCGTGTTCCACTTTTAAATAGTTCTCCATATCCTTCAGGAAGATTCATTGTTTCATTTGAATAATGAAAAGCAATGCCTTCTACTGCAGCGTAAATGTGACCAAGCTGCCAGCGCAAAGAATTTGAGAATCCATCTGGAACCATATCTGCATTTTTTTCTGTTACATCCTCAGCATGCTTTAATACAATGTTACGCGCAAATTCCATCTGATCAAATATCATTTTTTCATTCATTTCATTTCTCTCCCTTTTCGTTATCCTATATTAATTATCCCACGTATTTTCTAAGGCTTTCTTCTAATGAACTTGTCCAACCAAAATTATGATTCTGTGCAGCTTCTTCACTTGGAAGGTGTGTATGTGTGACTACCACTTCAGTAGAATTTTCCTTTTCCACGAAATCAATGGTAACTTTTGTTGCAGGAAATTCTTCGTCTCCATTTTCCCACTTCCAAGTAAAAACTAATTTATCATGCGGTACGACTTCTAAATATTGACCTGTTAATACATGTGTATTTCCGTCTGGAGAATGCATACTAAATTTGTATGCTCCGTCCACTTCCACATTCATTTCATCAATCGTAGTGGTAAATCCATCTGGCCCCCACCAGTTCTTCAGTTCTTCAGGCTTTGTCCATGCATGAAACACTCTTTCCTTTTTGACAGGGTAAGTGTGGTTTAACTGTAGTGTAAAATCATGGGGGCTATTCATCGTGATCATGATTGTTTCCTCCCTTTTCTTCTTTTAATAAATATCTTTCTAAGCTTGTCAGCTGACCTTCCCAGAACGACTTGAGATCATTTAGCCACTTTGTCGCCTCATCAAAAGCTTCTGGGTGAAGATGATAATACTTATACCTTCCTACCTTTCTAAAAGAGACTAATTTGGCATTTTCTAACACCTTCATATGTTTTGAAAACGCAGGTAAAGACATATCAAAAGGCTCAGCCAGCTTTTTCACTGTCTTCTCACCTTTTGATAACTCCTGAATAATGGCCCTTCTGGTTGGATCTGATAATACAGAAAATACTTGATCAAGATTTTGTTTATAATAGTTAACCATGCAGTTAACTATAAGGTATCAAAAATAGAAATGCAAGTTTTTTCGAAAGGTGGGATAGATTAAACCCTCACTCCCATGTTTCATAACATAAAAAACCACAAACATTTAATCCCAAACGTTTGTGGCGGACTTTACGTAAATTTTTCTTCCAGCAAGACAAAAACCGAATTCCAATGCAGCGGACTATGCACTCGTAGTACAAATACTTATTTTAAATTAACGCACAGACGGGTCAAGGAACCTGTCCCCACAAACCGCATTAAGTACTCCCTGATCAACGAATGGCATGACTGGTATAATTTCTTTTAACCCTTTTTCTGAAATAGCTTTGAGCGCAAGTTCATTCAACACTTCTTTATCCATAAATGGGCAGAGCGGTACAATAGAACGGATTCCTTCTTTTTCAAAACCTTGCTTTGCCAGTGAAGTTAGTACTTCTTGTTTCAGAAAAGGAGCAATCACACTTATTTGTTTTAATCCTTGTGAATCAAATTCTTTTTCTGCAAAGAGTCCCAGCTTGTCACGGTTTATGAATGGGGCAATTGGGGCGATGGATTTAATCCCTTGCTCGCTCACTGATTTTTCCGCGAATTCATCCAGTAGTTCACGACTTACAAATGGCGCAATGCCTGCTAACGGTTTTATTCCTTCTTCATCAAATTTCTTTTTGGCACATTCATCAAGCACATCTTGACTGATAAACGGTGCAAATGTGGCCAAATCTTTCATGGTGAGAGTATCTGATAGACTTTTAAAAAGCACATCCGCTTTTTCGGAATCAAGGAGCGGCGCTACATTGGAAAACTCCTCAGCAGAAGCTATATATTCCTTCTCTTCCCCAGCTATAATCTGCTGAATCAGAGCACTTCCCTTTTCATGATTCAATAGCTCATCAATACTTACCTCTAAAATGGTCGCAAGTTCAGGTAGCTTTGCAATATCCGGCATCGTCTCGCCACGCTCCCAATTACTCACCGCCTGATAACTTACCCCCAGTTGATCCGCCAAATTCATCTGTGTCAACTTCTTCTCTTTGCGCCAGTTGGCAATCTGCACTCCAATTCTCTTCATATCAAACACTTCCATCACCTCTTTGCTTTTGATAGGTTAATTGTAAATTCTTTCTTCCACTATGTATATCAAGTGATGCTTGAGTTTAATCAATTCTGCTAAAAGGAAAACCAAGTCCATCATTACAGACTTGGTTTCTTCTCAATAATAAATTCTATCTATTAACGCACAACCGGGTCAATGAACCTTTCCCCACCGTACAAATTTCCAAATAATGCATCGCCCTAGTACATGCAGTATAAAATACCCTTCTCAAGCTCTCATCACCATACACTTCATCTGACGCATTATAAATAATGACAGCATCAAACTCGACACCCTTGGACAAGTACGACGGCACGACGACCACGCCCTGTTCGTACTCCATCGAGTTCATTTTCAGCAGCTTCAAATTCTCGATGTCTACAGAAAGTGCTTCAAACGCCCTCCCACTCTCTTCGCTCGACTTGCAGATGATCGCAACACTTTGATATCCACGAGCCTTTAACTCCTCCACTCGTGAAGTGATCCCAGCATGCAAGCTCTCAAAATCATCCACTTCCGTCACCAACGGCTCCTCGCCATCTCGGTCAAACGGAATTATTTTATCTCCATTTGGAACAAGTTTTCTCGTAAACTCGATAATCGGACGTGTAGATCGGTAACTACGCGTAATAGTAATGATTTCCGTTTTCTCCGGTCCATAAAGGCCCTCCAGCACATCAAAGTTGACTGCTTCACTTGCATGGGCAAAAATCGCCTGGTTAAAGTCACCAAGAACGGTCATTCTGGCAGCAGGGAAAAGACGCTTCATAAACTCGAATTGAAACGGAGAATAATCCTGCGCTTCGTCCACGACAATATGCTTGATCGAACTGTTTATTTGAAAGCCAAGAATCAATTCTTTTAAAAGTAAAAACGGCGTCGCATCCTCATACCACAGTTTATCTGCCGTCAGCGCTTCAATTGTACCCTGACAGATCGTCGGCCACTCTTCAGGTGCCTCCCCTTCCAGCCATTGTCCAATCTTAGCTGATTCCGCAAAAATCTGCTGATATAGGCTTTTGAAATCGATAAATTGGTAGCTGCGAACCCGCTGTCGTAATGGCTTCATTTTCTTATGCACAAGCAAACGTGCAAGTGCCCTCGGATCCACTTCATAATTCGCAACTTCTTCTCTCTCCAAGCCTTTCTTTTTCGCCAAAAACGCCCGTGCTTCGTGGTATTCTTCGTTACTGAGAAGCTCCATCTCCTCCTGAACCCATGACTGATCGCTTTCCGTCTTTTGAATGGATTTTAACTCTTTAATCAGCCAATCCTTCAATTTTTCCAGTCGGTTGGACAGGCGGAGGGACGTTTCTTGTTGATAAAATCGATCCGAAATTTGTTGGGCCGTTACAATCGTTTCCCCTCTAAAAGTGATGTCCTTAAACGTCATTCCTTCCGCGGCTAACGATTCCATATAAGATTGGATGGCATCATAAAAACGAAGGGACGCCTTAAATTTTATACCAGTAAGCCTTGCGCTATAGCCAGGCGAACCATTCTCCGTCAATACATATTCCAACTGTTCATAAGGATTTTCCACCTGAAACGCTTTAGACAGACGGTGATCGAGATACTCTTGAAAGGTAACCTGTTCCATGCTTTCCTCACCAAGCTCCGGCAAGACATTGGACACATAGCTCTTGAACATGGAGTTCGGGGAAAATAAAAGGATTTGGTCTGCATCGAGGTTATCTCTGTATTTATAAAGCAAATAGGCAATCCGTTGCAGAGCCGCTGATGTCTTCCCGCTACCTGCCGCACCATGAACAATTAAGAGTCTACCGCTGTCATGACGGATAATCCTATTCTGTTCTTGCTGGATGGTGGCGACGATATTATGCATATAGTTATCTGCAGTCGCTTTACCAAGAACCTTTTGTAAAATTTCATCCCCAATGGTGAGACTTGTGTCAAACATGGACTCGAGTTCACCATTTCGAATTAAGTACTGCCACTTCTTTTCTAAGGTTCCCTCTATTTCGCCACCCGGGGTCATATACCTCGCCCGCCCAGGCTGGTAATCATAGTAGACGCTTGAGATTGGTGCTCGCCAATCATAGACCAGGAAATCCTCCCCACTTTGATCCATAAGGGCTGAGATTCCAATATAGATTTGCTCTTCTTCCGATGTTCCGTCCTCTATAAAGTCAATCCGGCCGAAATAAGGAATTTCTTGCATTTTGCGCAGCGTAATTAACCGTTTAGACGCATGCCGATGCGAGCTCTGACTCACTGACAGCGCTTGTGCCTCTTGCCTTAAGCCAATGATTGTTTCCAAATAATCATCAAAAGAATCCGTACTAACCTTGACTTCATCCCAAAAGTGTTTGCGAATATGAATGACTTCATCCTTACGTCTGGAAGTCTCCTTTTCCAGCTTCCCAATCTCCTCTGTAATGGTCTCCATCACATCGTCTACACGTTTTTGCTCCAACTGTATTTCCGTACTCATGCAAACACTCCTTTTTTTCGAAAATGAATAGTTAGGGGGTTGACTCGGAGGTGGATTGTATTGTAAAATTAAAATAGGGATAATTATAAGTAACGTTGAAAAATTAAAAATACAATCTACTTGACTTTACCATGGATTCTTGGTGGATTCAAGTATTTTTTGGGTCGAGGGGACAGGCACCTCGGCCCTTTTTGTGTTTATTTCAGTAAGAAAGCCAGGAGTTTTGGCACTCTCAGCTTATTATCCGGTGCCCCCCCAATATTAAGGAATATTTAAGCTTTGCTCCTTGGAATATATGTTAATTTATAAACATATACGATAACTCCTAGAGGTGCATCAAAATGAAAAAAACTAGAGGCTGGAAAAGAAGAGTTCGTCAGTTGGATAAACTTATAGAAACTCATTCTTCTTTTGATACCCAACAATTAACGGAGTATAAAGTGGATAACTTAAAGTTGTTCTCCTATCATGATATTCACCCTGTACCTGCATGGTATAAAAAGAAAGTAGTCTCCGCCATGCTAGAACTGTATAAAATGTGGAAAGAACAAGCTGCTGCAGAACTGGATGAATTCTACATAAGGCTTCATATTCACTCCCAAAACATCTTTAATTCTGAAATAATTTTAGCAATAGATGACCAAATGGAAGTATATAAAGAGGGGTTCCACAACGAAAAAAAGGAACCATCTTTACCATCTTGGTTAAACTCTAAGGATGAATGGAAGACGTTTCACTTGCATTCTACTTGGTTAGAAGATGAGCTGGATACTTTATCAGATCAAGAAAAAAACGCTTTACTTCAAAGGCTTGTGGAAACAAAAAAAGCACCCGACTACAATGGTAACATGATCAAGATATATGTAATCAATGAAGAAATGGTGTACTTTTTGGAGTCAGTTTGGGGACAGGCACGCTGATCAATATAATGTTTGAATAAGCCCGAAAGCCGAGAGTACCAAGTGTTCTCGGCTTTTTACTCATCTTTATGCGCCTTCCTGTCTATTCCTTAAGGAACCTTAAGATTTCTCCTCAGAGAGAAATTGGAGAAAGAGACAGGCAAACGCAAAATCGGGCTTCAAGCAAGCACAATACATTCACAATAAATATGGAGCTAACACTAGATTAAAAGAATAAGCAGAGAAGGAGTAATTCATTGCAAATTTTACCTTACACATTTATTAAAAAACAATTGACAGAAGTAAAATATATTTTGTATTATATGTTTAAACACTTAAACATTTAAATACTTTAACAAAAAGGAAGGTAATTTATATATGACGAAAACAGCTTTAATCACAGGCGCATCTAGTGGACTTGGGTTGGACTTTGTAAAATTATTTGCCAATGATAGCTACAACTTAGTAGTAATAGCACGCAATGAAGAAAAGCTTCTAGAAATAAAGAGAGATTTCCCAAACATTAACGTTACCGTAATTTCTAAGGACTTAAGCAAGCCTAATGCAATTAAAGAAATAGTGGATGAAATGAAATCACAGAATATCTCCGTGGATGTATTAGTAAACAACGCCGGTTTTGGATTATTGGGATCCTTTGAAAGGCTGAATATTGAGCAGCAATTAAATATGATCCAGCTCAATGTTTCCTCCTTAACTGAATTAACGTATCATTTGCTGCCAGACCTGAAAAAGAGTAAAACCGGAAAAATATTAAACGTAGCGAGTACTGCAGCATTTCAACCAGGACCTAACATGGCCGTCTACTATGCAACAAAAGCTTTTGTTCTATCCTTTTCGGAAGCATTGGCTGAAGAGTTAAAAGAAGATGACATCACAGTAACTACTCTATGTCCTGGCGCAACCAAAACAAACTTTAGCTCAGTTGCAAAAGTAGAAAACACGAAAATGTTTAGCAATGCTATGTCCTCTGATGTTGTAGCACAACAAGGATATCATGCGTTAATGCAAGGAAAAGGTGTGGTGATAACGGGCGGTTTTAATAAAGTTGGGGCATTGGCCGCCAAATTTTTACCAAGACGAACAGCAGCTAAAGTTGCGAAGCTTGTCATGAAAGAAAACTAAACTAAATCCATAAATGAGGCCACATCCATGACACAAAAAGCAATAGATGTTTTTCGGTCCTGTATTCCGTTGTTTACAACATTAAGTGATCCTGCCAGGCAAGATATCATATTACTATTGGCAGAACACGAAAGCCTTAGTGTTGGAGAAATTGCAAACACGTCCTCCCTTTCTCGACCGGCCATTTCTCACCATTTAAAAATATTAAAAGCCAATCGACTGGTACAAATGGAACAAAAAGGAACCATGCGCTATTATTCGTTAACCTTGGAAACTAGTGTGAGCCAGTTGAAAGCATTAGTTGATATTGTGGAGAGTGATTGCATGGGTTGAGGGGACAGGCACGACGACCCATTCCCCCATACACATACGCAGGAAAGCCGAGAATCCTTGAGATTCTTGGCTTTTTTTCATGCTAGAAAATTTCTTAAAAGTCCATTCATTATGTTATGATATTTAAGTTATTTATCTATTATCCTACACATGCACATACAGCTTAGAAAAGAGGTATTTATGCAATCTGAGAAATTAACGAGGCAACATTGGTTGCTTATTTTAACCCTATCTTTATTAACATTTGTTCTTGGTACAAGTGAGTTTGTTATAGTGGGAATCTTGACGGATATATCTTCAAGCCTTGATATGTCTAATGCTAAAGCTGGTACGCTCGTTTCTGCGTTTGCGATTACGTTTGCCATCGCCACCCCGATTGTGATGTCCGCAACCAGTCATTTCCCAAAGCGTAAATGGATGTTGGTGTTGATTGGAGCGTTCATTATTTTTAATGCTCTATGCGCCGTTTCCACATCTTACACGATGCTGCTTGCTTTTCGGATTTTGACGGCCATAGTAACAGGGGTCTTGATTTCCTTGGCCATGATTGTGGCAAGTGAAACCATGCCGGCAGCAAAGCGTGGACTTGCGATATCTTTTGTATTTGGTGGTTTTACTCTTGCAAATGTTATTGGAGTACCAATCGGGACGGTCGTGGCATCCTGGTTCGGATGGAATTCCACATTCATGTTGACGACCATACTGGGAGTGTTGGCGTTCCTGGCTTCCTATTTTGTCCTGCCAAGAAAGCTCAGCCAAGTTCGAAGCTCCATCAAAGATCAGTTCTCGTTGTTAACCAACCCGAGAATATTGATCGCCTTTTTCATTCCCGCGCTAGGATTTGGGGGGACCTATGTCGTTTTCACGTATCTTGTTCCTATCTTGGAGGGAATGGGCGCACCAAGCTATTCCATTAGTTTAATTCTTTTTGCGTACGGATTCATCTCGATTTTCAGCAATATCCTGGCAGGTAAAATAGCCAGCCATAATGCAATCGGTCGCCTTCGATTTGTGTTTCTTGTACAGGCAGCTGTATTGATTAGCTTATTTTGGACCATTAATCATTTTGGACTGGGACTTGTCAACATTGGATTGATGTCTTTAATGGCCATTCTTTTAACTACATCCACTCAGCTTTACCTGATAGATCTAGCCAAAATTTATCAACCAACAGCAACTGGACTCGCTGCTTCCCTCATGCCAGTGGCAAGTAACGTCGGCATTGCGTTTGGTTCTGCACTAGGCGGAATCGTATACCATAATGTGGGCCTCATTCATGTCACTTGGGTAGGCGGTGTTGTTGCGGTTGGTGCGAGTCTTCTGACGTTTTTGAGTTATTATTTAGATCAGAAAGAGGGTTCGAGGGGACAGGCATTCTGATCCATTTTTTCACCATATAAACGCACGAAAGCCGAGAATCGCAGGTATTCTCGGCTTTTTGTTATATTTGGGTATACCTGGGTCACGGTGCCTGTCCCTACAGCGCACCTTCAAATTCATCCAACAATGCACGTACTTCATCCGTTGATTTTGTGTTCATGAGTTGATTTCTCAGTTCTCCGGCTCCACGGAAGCCTTTCACGTAAATTTTGAAAAAGCGGTGAAGCTTAGACATGTTGCGCGGTACTATTTCCGCATAATAATCTTGAAGGTCCAGTTGCAACCTTAGGAGATCTAAATACTCCTTGCTAGTGTGTTCTTTCGGCTCTTTTTCAAAAGCAAAAGGATTCTTGAAGATACCACGTCCAATCATGACGCCATCAATGCCATATTTATCGGCAAGCTCTTGCCCAACTTGACGGTTAGGAATATCTCCATTAATGGTTAGCAACGTATCCGGTGCAATGCGGTCACGTAACTCCTTGATTTCCGGTATCAATTCCCAATGCGCATCAACTTCGCTCATTTCTTTTCGCGTTCGCAAGTGAATGGATAGGTTGGCAATATTCTGTTCTAAAATATGCTTCAACCATTCCTTCCACTCATCTACTTCCGTAAAGCCAAGTCGTGTTTTGACGCTGACAGGAAGTCCACCCGCTTTTGCTGCCTGAATTAGTTCGGCTGCTACATCCGGTCTTTGGATAAGGCCGCTCCCTTTCCCTCTAGTCGCCACATTCGGCACAGGACAACCCATGTTAATATCTATTCCTTTAAAACCAAGCTCCGCCATCCCAATACTCATCTGACGGAAATACTCAGGATTGTCTCCCCAAATATGTGCCACCATCGGCTGTTCTTCTTCTGTAAAAAGTAAACGCCCGCGCACGCTGTCTTTTCCTTCTGGATGACAATAACTATCGGAGTTTGTGAACTCAGTAAAGAACACATCCGGTCGCCCAGCTTTCCTTACCACCGTGCGAAAAACTACATCTGTCACATCTTCCATCGGCGCTAGCACAAAAAACGGCTTCGGTAAATCACGCCAAAAATTATCTATCATATCAAACTCAAATCCTCTCGTCATAATTGCAACTTCTAATACCCGTTCAAAAATTTCACACTAAATAACTTTATAACATGCTTCCTCCCTAATTTTCAAACACTAGTATTTGGAATTACTGCTAAATGAAAAATGTATTGCGGTTTCCATGGTATACCATAATTAAAACAAAAACGACTCAACACTGAAAAAATGTAGAGTCGTTTAGCCCGCCTAAATTTATATCAATTTTACTCCTGATTCTTAAACACGGCAAATGGAACCATAAAAGGATAATAAGCTGCAACAATATCTTTTGTGGAGCCTTATTAAAAAGGGACTCCGACAACGATAATGTCTGGGAACCCACATTTTTCTATCTAATATTCTCTTATGACACAGCCTTTATAAACCTCCTCTATGTCAAAACCTTTGTCCATTCCCATAGAGAGTTCCACTACTTTAGACAAAAGGTTTTCCTCCATCATCGAGTGTATATATAAAAATTCTGTGGTACCTTCTTTTGTTTCTTCCACTTCTTGATAAGAATTAAGTTGATAAAAATTAATGGCTTCTTTCACCAGTTTTTTGATGCAATCGACATTTTGCTGATCAAAAGGTTCCATCCTGTCCATTGTATGTTGGACAAAGTCGTGTAAATTTGCGCTCATATATATTCTCCTTATGGTGATTTCCCTAAGGATACCATAACCTCTAGACTGAATAATATTCTCCCGTTTCTACATCAGCGATATATGCAAGGTTAGGTATGTCATTTGTAATGAATGGATGACCTTTCAGGAATTTTTTGTTTTTCTCCAAAACAACCTGCACTTTTAAAACCAGTAACACTTTTGCCCTCCTAGGAACGAAATTTTGAAGGATCCCCTTTATTTTCCTTTCACTAGACTCATTTTGGCACAAACGTTCAAAGTGCCATCATAAATTTCCTTCTAAACGTTTACCTATTATTTCTTAATAATGGACAAATGACTAACCTGTTTCTATCCCATTGAATACTATAGATAGACAATATACTCAGAGAAGGGGATGAACAGCTTGGAAGAACTCATTATGCCGTGGGATGATGCTGATGAAACCTTAGGTGAATTTTATGTTCCGCCATATATAGAGGAAATGGCAGACGAAGTAATTAAGCATTATGATTTCACCGTGAGTAGTAGGGTAGTTATTACCACGAAGGCAGATAAAGGCGGACTGATATGGAAAATCGAAACAAACAAAGGTCCAAAAAGCTTGAAAATACTCCATCGAAGACCGACACGGAGTTTATTTAGTATAGGGGCACAGGAATATTTAGTGAACGAAAAGAATGCTCGAGTGCCTGCGATTATCAAGACAAAAAGTGATAGTAATGTCGTAGTAATGGGGGGTAAGATTTGGTTCGTAGCTGAATGGATCGAACCACTTCAACCAGTTTCTGCAGACATAGAAGGGGCAAAGCTATTGAGCAATGCAATCGGAGAATTTCATCAACTTTCAAAAGGATATGTTCCCCCTAAAGGAGCAGAAGTCGCTTCAAGGCTTTACCGTTGGCCAAAAACGTATCAAAAAGTGATGAAAAAAATGACATGGTTCCGAGATATTGCCAAGTTATATTCGGAAATGCCTGCTAGTAAGACCATTTTGAACACGGTTGATATGTTTGAAGAGCAGGCTAAGAACGCCATAACAAAGCTGGAAGAATCGCCTTATAAACAGCTTGCCGCATTAGGCAATGAAGAATGGGGATTAGTTCACCAAGATTATGGATGGTCGAATGGCCAAATGGGTCCAGGAGGAATGTGGATTATTGATCTGGATGGAGTGGCGTATGATATCCCGATTCGAGATTTACGAAAATTAATCGGCGGGTCGATGGATGATCTCGGTAAATGGGATATTAATTGGATTGTTGCCATGCTGGATGCATATGATGAGGCCAACCCGATTACAGACGAATTATTCGAAATCCTGTTAGTCGAGTTTTCCCTTCCTAACCTTTTTTACAAGAATGTAAAAGATATCTTATTTGAGCCAACTATCGCCTTAAGTAGCGAGCTTGATGCTGTCGTAAACAGAATCGTTGAAATCGATCAAACCAAGTGGCCCGTGCTTGAACAATTACACGCAGAATGGAGAGGGGGAAAAAGAAAATGAAGGTACTCATCGTTAGTACGGAAAAGCTTCCAGTCCCACCAGTAAAAGGCGGTGCAATCCAAACATATATTTCAGGAGCTGTTCCGAGCTTAAAACAAAAACATTCGATAACGATAATAGGGCGGCAAGATGAAACCTTGCCTGATAAGGAAACAAAAGATGGTATTCAGTATGTAAGAGTTCCAGGAGGACTATTAGAGACTTATCGGGCAGGGGTAGTCGAATACATCAAAGACCAGTCTTTTGACTTAATTCATATTTTTAATCGTCCTCGTCTTGTTTTACCCATCCGGGAAGTAGCACCGAAATCAAGAATCATCTTGAGTATGCACAATGACATGTTTAAACGCGAGAAGATTACTCCTGAGGAAGGCAAGGAAGCCATTGCACAATTAGATAAAATTATTACCATCAGCAATTAACATCATCGCGACATCCACACCTTCAAAGGCACCTTCGTTGATGAGATCGATTTTCCCCCCTACACCTTCTTCATCGTGGGTGCCTATTACGGATACTTCGAACGGCTCATCAACCTCCATCTGTGCAAGCGCTAAACCGGCTGCGACACCGGCGACACCAATAAGATGGTGCCCACACGCATGACCCACATCCGGCAGGGCATCGTATTCTGCGCAGAACGCGATATGGGGACCGCCTTCTCCTTTTTTCTTGTTGGCAATAAACGCTGTTTCGAAAGGTCCCACTCCTCGTTGAACCGTGAAGCCTTTTTCCTCTAAATAATCACATAAAGCTTTAGAGGATTTATACTCTTTTCCTCCCAGCTCCGGGTTTTGCTGGATATAGGTACTTAATGCGACTAAGCCTTCTTTTTCCCGTTCTAAGATGGCATCGATTTGTTCTTTTGGCACAAACATTCACTCCTTAGTTAAGCTCTTCTGCAAAATGACAGGCTGCAAAATGGTTCTCGCTGTATTCCACTAGTGGTGGTTCCTCCGCTTTGCATTGTTCTTCCGCAAACGGACATCTTGTATGGAACCGGCATCCGCTTGGGACATTGCTTGGGTTAGGTGTTTCTCCTTTTAGAATCATCCGCTTCCGTTTTTCTCCGGCCACGGTTGGTTTTGGCATGACATTAATCAATGCTTTCGTGTATGGATGGAGGCTTGCGGAAATCACCTTATCAACATCACCAATCTCGACAATTTTTCCTAAATACATGATGGCGATCCGGTCAGAAATTAACCAGGCAAGCGAGATATCATGGGTGATGAACAAATAAGAGATGCCTTTTTTATCACGGAGATCCACCATCAGTCGTAAAATATCAGCACGGACCGAAACGTCCAGCATTGACACCGGTTCATCTGCCACGATAAATTCCGGGTTCAAGATCAGGGCTGCCGCAATGACGACCCGTTGGCGCTGTCCGCCGCTTAGTTCATGAGGATAACGGTACAAATATTGCTCCGCTGGTCTTAATCCAGCCCACTCTAACGCTTCTTTGACCTTTTCCTTTTTTTGTTGTTCATTTTTGATAAGGCCATTAATTTCTAACGGCTCTGCCACGATGTCGATGATTAGAAACTTGGAGTTCAGTGACTCATATGGATCCTGAAAAATCATCTGGGCTTTTTGCCGGAATGCTTGAAGCTGCTTCTTATCCTTTTGCAAGATCGGATTGCCGTCGTAGGTGATATCTCCTTCCACATTCTCAAGCAATTGCAGGATTGCTTTTCCTGTTGTCGTTTTCCCGCTGCCACTTTCCCCAACGAGCGACAAGATTTCCCCTTTATTAATATCAATATCAATGCCGTCCACCGCTTTGACGCGTTTTTTTTCCTTTGAGAGAAGCCCTTTTAAAAAGCCAGTCTGTAAATCGAAGTGGACGCGCAAATCTTTTGTCTTAATGAGACTTTTCATCTTACTCCCCCCTTAAGTGACAGGCGACATAATGATCTTCGGCTATTTTTCTGAGTTCTGGCGTCGTCCGCCTGCACTCCTCCGTTGCATGCTCGCAGCGCGGATGAAAATAGCAGCCTGTTGGCGGGTTGATTAAATTGGGCGGAGACCCGGGAATTGATTCCGTCATTTCCCGTTTTCCGTGAATATCCGGGAACGCTTTAACAAGCTTTTGCGTGTAAGGGTGGGAGCTGTGATTGATCACGTTTTCCACCGTTCCCGTCTCTACGATTTTCCCGGCATACATCACCACGGCTTTGTCACACGTTTCCGCCATGACGGATAGGTCATGTGTAATGAGAATGAGCGACATCCCAAGCTCTGCCCGCAGCTTTTCCAGTAATTCCAATATCTGTGCTTGCACCATGACATCGAGCGCCGTTGTCGGCTCGTCGCCTATTAATATTTTCGGATCGCAGGCAAGAGCCATCGCAATCATAACCCGTTGCTTCATTCCGCCACTAAATTCGTGGGGATATTGGTCGATTCGCTCTGGATCGATTTCAACTAGCTCCAGGAGCCCCTTCGCTTTTTTCCTGGCTGCCTTGTAATCGAGTTTGTTGTGGTACATCATCACATCGGTGAGCTGTTCGCCGATTTTTTTGACGGGATTTAAGGCATTCATAGCCCCCTGGAAGGCAATCGCAATTTCATTCCAGCGATAGCGCCTGATTTGGTTGTCATTTAACACTGCTAAATTTTTCCCATTATAATTGATCTCCCCGCCAGCGATCTCCCCTTCCTGTGGAAGAAGGCTGGTTATGGATAGGGCAGTGGTCGTTTTCCCACAGCCGGATTCGCCAACGAGGCCAATCGCTTCGCCCTTTTCAAGTGTGAAGCTGACATCGTCCACTGCTTTGACGATTCCTTCTTTAGTATGAAAATAGGTTTTTAGGTTTTTAACTTCTAGAAGACTCATCATCTATCTCCTTTTTAGCTTTGGGTTCAAAATTTCATCAAAGGCATACCCGATAAAGGTAAAGCCAAGTACCACCAGCACGACACATAATCCCGGCGCCATCAAGTACCAGTACGCCCCAAGACTTGCAGCGCCTGATTCAAAGGCATAATGGAGCATCATGCCCCAGCTTGGCTGTGTTGTATCTCCCATTCCTAAGAAGCTCAAGGTTGTTTCAGATAATATCGCCACAGCCGAAACGAGTACGGTGTTGGCGAAAATCAAAGGAAATACGTTCGGTAAAATATGTTTTCTCATAATATAGAAGTGATTGGCCCCGATGGAGCGAGCACGCTCAATGAACTGCCTTTCTTTGATTGAAAGGGTTTGGGAGCGAACTATCCGGGCCGTTCCTGGCCAACTCGTTAAGCCAATGACCAATATGATGTTCCAGAGGCTGGCACCGAGAATAGCGGTTAAGACGAGGGCAAGTGGCAGCCATGGTAGCACCAAAAACACGTCGGTTATTCTCATTAACAATGTATCTACTTTTCTTCCATAATAGCCAGAAGCGATCCCGACCACCGTTCCGACAAACATCGAAATTAAGGTGGAGATAAATCCGACCATAATCGAGATTCTGGCACCTAAGATGACGCCTCCTAACACATCTCTGCCAAGGTCATCGGTTCCGAGCAAGTTGTCCCAGGTAGGGGGGCTTAGCACGTCCGCTACCCCGTATTCCTTTGGATCATAGTCGGTTAACAGTGGACCAAAGATTGCAATCAGCACGAAGAATCCGAGGATGATTGCTCCTGAGTACCCCATTTTGTTTCGGATAAATGTTGAGAGAAATTCTTTTGTTTTCTTTGCTGCAATGATATGTTTTTGTTCCATCTTGTTTCACCCTAGGCTTTATTATTTATTCGTGGATCCAGGTAACCATATATGATGTCCGCACAAAGATTGGCAAGCACGACACAGACACTGACAATAAGGAATATCCCTTGTAGTAACGGATAGTCTCTGTTGTTTAATGCTTCATACATCAAGCGCCCCAAGCCTGGCCACGAAAATACCGTTTCAATTTGAATAGCGCCTGCAATCATAAAACCGATGTTGATTGCGATGATGGTCACCATGGGGAGCATCGCATTTGGCAGCGCATGTCTTCTGATAATTAATTTTTCCGAGAAGCCTTTTGCTTTCGCAGTGGTGATATAGTCCTCTGTCAAAACCTCAAGTAAGGAATTACGCATGATCAAGACAAATTGCCCAATTAAAACTAGGGCCAATGTTAAGGTTGGTAAAAATAAATGTTTGGACACATCCAGTGCCTTCTCAAAAGAATTGGCAAATACCGCACCTGCTGTACTCATCCCGCTCGTTGGAAATAGATTCAGTGTGACACTAAAAAAGACAACCAGCATGATTCCAAGCCAAAAGGTAGGCATCGCGTAAGTAATCAGAGAAAAGGTTAAAGAGATAATATCAATTTTCTTCCCTCGTTTAGACGCCGCCACAATCCCAATGAACATTCCAGCAATGATTGCGACGATTGTGGATAATCCTACGAGTAAAAGCGTCGGGACCAGTTTTTCGCCAATGACTTGAATAACTGGCTCTTTGGCCATAAAGGACATTCCGAGATCGCCTTGGGCCAGCTGCTTAAAATAGAGCCAGAACTGGACGTACATGGGCTGGTCGACTCCAAATAACACTTTGATTTTTTCAATCGCTTCCTCGGAAGCATTCGGGTTCCGCACAATCATGGCTAACGGGTCTCCCGGCATGACGCGAAAAAGAAAGAAGTTAATGATTAACACGAGGAAGATTGTCACCATGGATTGGAAGAGTTTTTTCATTAAATAGTATTTATTCATCGATTTCACCTTCGCCTTTGTAACAAAGGGCAAAGTAGCTTCGCACTTTGCCCTTTATTTTTCTTACATATCGTCGTCAATTGACACATCTTTTTTCTTGCGTTTTACAAGGAACATCCCAGTCATAATCACGGCTGCCACCATGACAACGGCAATGATTGCTCCGGCGTTACCGGATGCTTCTGCATTTTCATTAGTGTCCGATGCAGTAGCTACGGTACCATCCTCAGTGTCAGCAACTTCTTCCCCAGCTGATGCTAATTTCACATTTAAATAGTTTTCGTGATTGAAAGAATAGAAGTAGACCCCTGCTACTTTTGTCCAGCCTTCCCATTTGTCGGTATTCACAGCTTGAAGAGCGTTGTCATACAAAAGGATGATATATGGGGCATCCTCGTATAACATCTCCTGCATTTCATGAACGACCTTTTGTCTTTCCTCTTTATCTATGATCGTTTCTTGTTTTTCCAGTAGCTTGTCGTATGCTTCGTTGGCATAGTAAGAGTCGCTTAAGTTCCCTATTTCCTCAGAGGACATTACATTTAGAATCGTAGTTGGGTCGGCATCTGTTCCCCATCCCCATATGAACATATCAAAGTCGGCATTATCATAGATTCGGTCGCCCAAAAGTCCATCATCAACTGTTTCAAGCTTCACACCAATTCCCACATCTTCTAGCATGCTGCTAATCATTTCCCCAGCACGGACCTCCTCAGAAGTTTTCGAACGAACCATTAATTCAAACTCTAGTGGCTCTCCATCCGCTTCTCGGATTCCATCCCCATCTTCGTCCGTAAATCCGGCATTATCTAAGATTTCCTTCGCTTTTTCCGGATCAAAGGAACGCAGGTTTTCCGGGTTGTAGTGCCAGAAATCTAAGCTTGGTGGGATTAATGTCGATCCAGGTGTTGCTTGACCGGCATAAGCCACATCAATGATTTTTTGTTTATCAATCGCATAACTCATCGCATGACGAATGTCTTTTTCACGAAGGAGTGGATTTCCTTTTGAATTGTCATCTGGCCAAGTGTTAATGGAAAGCTCCGTAAATCCGTGTGTGGTCGCAGAAACCACTTCCATGCTTTCCTCTGCGTCCAGCACTTTCACTTGGTTTGCTCCAATATTGATGGCTGCATCGATCTCGCCTATTTTTAAGGATTGCGTCAAAGTATCTGTGTTAGCATAAAGAACGAATACTAGGCTATCGACGTTGGCTGGTTTGTAGAAGTAGTCCGGGTTCTTTTCCAGCTTGATATACTCATCTTTCTTGAATTCACTAAACTTAAAAGCACCTGTTCCAATTGGGTTTTGATTTGGCCATGTTTCCAGGTCGGCCATCGAGATGCCTTCCCAGATATGCTTGGGTAAAATCGGCGTCGTGCTTTGCAGCATGTTCGCTTTCGGTTCCTCTGTTTTTATAACGACCGTCAGCTCATCCGGTGTTTCAATGGAGGTGATTCCGTCCAAGTACCCAGCGTATAAGCCTAAGCCGCTTTCTTGTAAAGTTTCATAGGTGAACTTTACGTCTGCAGAAGTGAATGGAGTCCCATCATGCCATTTGACTCCCTCTTGCAGATTAAACGTCCAAGTTAAATTATCATCACTTACCTGCCAATCCTTCGCCAATCTACCAACAGGCTCGACATTATTATCAAAGGCAACTAATGGATCATAGATTAACTTAAAGATTTCAGTCGCGGAAATCGTCCACGCTAAAAACGGACTCAGACTATCTGCCTCTGCTGTCCAACCGATTTTCAAGGTCGCTGCCTCCTCTGCATTCACCTTGCTCATTGGTAGTACAATGTAACTGAACACCAAGATGACAGTTAATAATATACTTCCTAGCTTTTTCATCCTTTTTCCCCCTCTTTTTTTATGGAAAAGCTGCTTTCGCATTAAATAACCCCCTTAATACGAAAACTGCCCTACTTCACACCAGATTCTGTTACAAATAGCTTTTTATTAGTTGCATCTAGATACGCATTCACGCCCATCGGCAAGGTTGCAAGGTCTTCGGTATGGCCAATCGGAAGTCCATGGATTGCAGGAATTCCTAATGGTTCAATAAAGTCATATAAGATATCTTCCAAGCTAAAGGTCACGTGGAAGCCCGGATCCATTTTCTTCGGCTCACACAAAGTACATTCGCCAATGACAATTCCGGCGGCTTCCTGTAGCTTGCCAGCATGGAGTAGGTGTGTGAACATATGGTCGATATTCCATGGTTCTGACCATACCTCTTCCAGGAAAAGAATCTTCCCTTTCGTGTCAATCTCATATGGGGTGCCAAGTGAAGCACAGACGAGCGTCAGGTTTCCTCCTACCAGCTCTCCTTCTGCTTCCCCCTTGTTAATCTGATTGATCCACTTCTTCTCATTTGCTTTGCGTATTTCCCCAATTGGCTCCGTTTCCATCAATGCTTTAAAAAGGAACTCTTTTCGATAATCAGTCAAATCCTCCGAGTTAAAACCCGCCATCCCAGGTCCATGGAAGGACACTAAGCCTGTATATTTTTGGATCGCAAGGTGGATAGAGGTGATGTCACTATAGCCAATAAAAATCTTCGGATTGTTCCTCACAAGCTCGAAATCTATGTACCTGAGCATTCGTGCTGAGCCATATCCACCCTGTGTGACAAAGACGGCATCGACCTGATCATTCCGGAACATCTCATTGAAATCATGGGCCCGCTCCTCGTCCGTTCCCGCTAAGTACTCATGCTTGTTATGGACATTTTCCCCGACCACGACACGGAAGCCCCACTCCTCTAGTGTCTCGATGCCGCGAATGATATCGCTCCGGTTATAGTGTGGACTCGCGGGGGCGACAATTCCAATCGTATCTCCTTTCTGGAGTCGTTTTGGTTTAATTTTTTCCATCTGGAAGTCTCCTTTCTAGTAAACTTTCTTATAGCCCAAATCCCGCGAGATTTCTTCTGCGGCAAGAAGCAACGTTTTCAGGTATGCTTGTCGTTTATCTTCACTGAAAAAGTGCTCAGGGCCAGTTATGGCAATCCCTGCTTCTAGCTTACCTTCGTAGTTATAGACCGGGGCAGCATAGGCAACAGCGCCTAATTGCAGCTCTCCTTCTGATTTGGCATAGCCGTGCTGACGAATGGACTCGATGTCATTTTTCAGCTCTTGCCTTTGCGAGATGGTAATTGGCGTAAAGGTTTTGAACGTGTCTGATAATCGATCAAACTCTCTTTCTGGTAAATAAGCTAAAATTAATTTAGACAAGGCCCCTGCATAAATGGGTAGCTTTTGCCCGACCTTAATTTCAAATCCAAAGTTATGGAATGATTCAATGTTGACTAAACACAGTGCCTCCCCATCATCATAAATGCTTAAATTGACATTCATTTCCGTCTTTTTCGCCAATCTTTGCAAATAAGGAGACGCCTTTTGTACCAGGTCAAGCCCTTGGATAAGGATTCCTGCAACCCGGACAAATTGCATCCCCGGGCGGAACTTCCCGGATATTTCATCCTGTTCCAGATATCCTCGCTGCAAAAGCGATTGGACATTTCTGTGAACGGTTGTCAGTGGCAACCCCGTTTTTTTTGAGATGTCTACTAGTGTAAGCTCGCGTTCTCTTAAGGAAAACGTCTCAATAATATCAAGTGCACGGTCCACCGCCCTCACACCTGTTTTACTTTTATCTACTGATGGTGTCATGTTTTCGATCCCTCCTTTCAGCAAAAATGTTAAGTTTGTTGATTCCGCATAGTGGAAACACGTTTCCGTTTCTTTGTTATAAAAAATTTATTCTGTTACCAGAATAAATAGTACAAACTTCTGAATATTTTATATATTCAGAACATATTAAAGCGCAGAAAAATGCCTTGTTTCAATACAACATCACATATTCATCCGTAAGTGTGAATCCCAACGCCTGATAAAACAAATGCAGATGTGGCAGTGTGGCATCGTAGAATAAAAACGGTGTTCTCTGTTTTTTATGTAAGTGATTTGCTAATGCTCTTGTGCATGCCAATCCATACCCTTTTCCACGAGAATCCTTATCGGTATAGATCCCACCGATTAAGGCATTTTGGGAGGTTTCGGAATGTGCCATTGCAATGGAAACAACCTTACTGCCTTCTTTTACGATAAAAGCAGAACCATTTCTAATAATGTTTGGCAGCCGCTCCGGAACTTCAATCATAATGTCTTTGACTGCATAAAATTCCTCAATGGCAGGTATATGGTCAAATGTTGCCTGATTGACCGGCGAGTTGGTTGGTAATGGTGATTGATTGGTCCTACTTAAATATCCGTAACAATAGGGATACGTTTGTCGATTCGGCATGTCGCCCAGATGTAAAAGTATATCAGCTCTGCCATATAAATAAGTGGATGTAGTTTTGATTAGGTGTTGCTTGAGGAGTGGTAGATAGTGTTTGTCCATTATGGAAATTCCAGTATTCAATGGACTAAAATACTGTACGGCTACAAGCTTGTGGTGGTCATAATACCCATAAAATCCAAATCGTTTGTCTTCATTATGTAAGTACTCCAGATACTCGTAGAACTGTAAATTGTTCCTTCGATCTTTTTCTATGAGCTTTACAAGTTCACGTTGATTACGCGTGTTCAATACCCTTTTTTCGAAAATATCCCATCACTCCTGATTCGCTTCCACTTGTTTCCATTAGATGGAAATACGTTTCCGTTTTTGTTGTTGTAATCCATTATACATAGATTAACGATCTATTTCAAATTTTCTAATAATTTTAATGGTTTTTTAGTCCAGTTTTTGGGACTTTTTATGGGGATTGACCCTTAGAGCGATGGGGTTTTGGGATGGTGCAAAAATTTTTGGGTTAATTTTTTTGGGGACAGGTCCCTTTTCCCCATTTGAAGTGGGCTTAAAGCAAGGAACCACCACTTGCTTTCTTAAAAAACCCTTGGACCTATTGGGCCAAGGGTCATATAGAACATGTTAATTTCAACTAAAGTCGGCTGCCCTAGCTTTTGAAAGCATTCATTTTAACTTTATTAACGCGACTGCCTCGACATGAACCGTATGAGGAAACATATCCACCGGTTGCACCTCAACCGTCTGATATCCCCCATCCTCCAACACTCTTAAATCTCTCGCAAGTGTCGCCGGATTACAGGATACATACACTACCTTCTTCGGCTTCATTTCCAGAATGGTTTGGAGTAATGCTTCATCACAGCCTTTACGCGGTGGATCTACCACTAACACGTCCGCGGTGTTGCCTTCCTTATACCATTTCGGGATCACGACTTCCGCTTCGCCCACTGCGAATTGTGCATTTGTGATTTCGTTTAGTTCTGCGTTACGTTTTGCATCTTCAATTGCTTCTGGCACGATCTCGACGCCGAACACTTTTTTCGCTTTTTGGGCCAGGAACAAGGAGATGGTTCCGATACCGCAATAAGCATCAATGACGCTCTCTTCACCTGTCAGTTCGGCATACTCGAGCGCTTTATCATACAGGACCTTCGTTTGCTCCGGATTGACCTGATAAAAGGATCTAGCTGAAATGGCAAACTTGATGTCTCCGATGAAATCATAGATGTACTCATTTCCCCAAAGTACACGCGTTTCGTCTCCGAAAATTACGTTCGTTTTCTTCGTGTTTACGTTTTGCACGACTGATTTCACTTCTGGTAGGGCGGCAGTGATTTCTTCCACAATCGCTCTGCGGTTGGGAATGTCTGGTGTGCGGGTGATAAGCACAACCATCACTTCGCCAGTCACTAACCCATAACGGGCCATCACATGTCGCAGCACGCCTTTATGTGTTTTTTCATTGTAAGCACGCACACCATGCTTGTCACAAATTTTACGGACGGTTTGAACGACACGGTCGTTGATTTCCTGCTGGATCAAGCATTCCTTCATATCGATGATCTCGTGGCTGCGCTGTTGGTAGAAGCCTGCAATCAGGCCACCTTCGCGTTCCCCAATTGGAACCTGGGCTTTGTTTCGGTAGCGCCACGGATTGTTGTCCATGCCTAGAACCGGATGAACCGGCACGTCTTTTAGGTGTCCGATGCGTTGTAGGACATCCTTGACTTGCTTTTGCTTGGCAACAAGCTGACCTTCATAGCTCAGGTGTTGAAGCTGGCAGCCTCCGCATTGCTTGTATATCGGGCACGGAGCGTCGACACGAAAAGGGCTTGTCTTGTGGATTTCCTCAATCCGGCCGAATGCGTAGCCTTTTTTTACTTTTATAATTTTGACTTTAATTTCCTCGTCTGGAAGTGCATTTTGGACAAAAATCGGAAAACCATCTATTTTTGCTACGCCGGCACCGTCATGAGTTAAATCCTGTACGGTGACATCGTAGTATTCATTTTTTTGAACAGGTACTGTCATGTATTTTCTCTTCCTTCACGTTTAAAATCGCTGTTCCGATTGTACCACATGAAGTGGGGGCTTGCTATTTGTTTGTCTAATCACTTTTTCTATTATGTACTGATATCCATATAGAACAACTGCTAAAATTACAGTAATACACCAGTACATACTTGGTGACATCCTTTTTAATTTAAATATTCCTACCTTTTTCAAGAAGCCACCAAAAAGAAATATATTTATCCAATCTAACACTATATTTGTAATTAAAAATTTTCGAAAAGAACCGTATGTTAACTTAAAGATCCACAGTGTTCCAATAAAGTGCGCACCTAAAATATATGTAAGATCTATTGGCGCATTAGAAAATAGAGGGTTATTGTTTTTAAACCATTTTTTTCGGTTAGCAATTATGGTAAATATACTTATAACTAGGTTAGCGAAAGTTGCTACGGGCAAAAAACGGACAAATGATTTCACTCCTATAAAAGGAACAGTTAACCATGGAAAAATTAACACACTTAAAGAAATGATCATTCTTTTATTAAGCATATACCTACTCCTAAAAACGGACTTTAAAGATATTATTAACAATTTCTAGAAAGACATGTACGATAAAAAATTGCTTACTGGTTGAATATGTTAAAATTAGAATAGTTTTATGAAGGAGAGGTTGCCAAATGACCATTGTTGCTTTTTTAATAATCGCATGGGTACTAAGCTGGTTCGGTTTTAATCGCCTGTTTGTTCAAGCATTTAATGAACTATTTAATAAGGAAGTTTCCAACGCCAGCTACTACTTTATTTTCTTTTGCATCGGTGTTATTGGAGATTTGATTTTATTTTTCAGGGGGCACTACCCGTTTGATTTGTAAAGAGAAATTGGGAAAGGGTGAAGTTCTCTAATTTTTATGTTATACACTTTTCGGCTCAGGTTCTACCCTTTTCCTGTGAGCTTCTACATTTCCCAAGATACCTTCTACATTTCCCGAACGACCTTCTACCCTTATTCACCCACCTTCTACATTTTTTGAAAAATTTGAAGATGAACTTGAAGCATTAGACCCTTCCAAAATTACAAAAGACAATCTACAGTAAAGCCCTTCCACAAAAAAAACCTTTCGCGAAGATTTCTCCTCACGAAAGGGTTCATCTCTAATCCAGTCAACTCAGGTCAATCCAGGTCAAACATAACAACTAAACGTTAACCCACGTCGAACAATAAAAGTAATCATGGCTTCAGCTGATAAGCCGTCACTGTTTGTCACACGCACCACTACTTCATCTTTTCCAATATAGTTCAAGTCCGGTGTGTAGGTTATGATTCCCGTTATCGGATCAATAGAAGCAACACCGTTTCTCGGCCCACGAACAATTTCATACACCAAAGGTAATCCCTGTGGATCCTCAGCTAATACTTTTGCACAAATCGTAACATTGACATTTAAGAAAAATGTTTGGTCTGAAATAATTGGCGGTTGCGGCTGTGCTCCACCAGTCACCACAATGATTGCTTGTGCTGTTGCTGCTGCGCCGGCACCGTCTGTGACTATTACTGTAAAGGTATCTGTCCCGACAAAGCCAGGATTAGGTGTATAGACAAACCGGCCACTAGCATCTAATGTAACCCGGCCATTGACAGGTGGAGTTAATAAATCAAATCTCAAAGGTATACCAAGGGTATCTGTCGCAGTGAACTGCCCGGTTACTATACTTCCGCTTGTTGTTTGAAGCCTTACATCTTCCACCGTAATGACATTAGCAGATGGCAGAACAGTGATAGTGACGACTGCGAATGCTTGTTGACCACCATCATTACTTACTAAGACAATGAATTGATCGGTACCTGTAAATCCAGCATTTGGCGTGTACGTGTAAGCCCCATTGACGGTTAATACCACCGTTCCTGAAGTCGGGGAAGATGCTATCGTATAGGTTAATGGGCGGCCCTGGGCATCACTTGCGACGATTTCGCCTTGCAGAATCTCCCCGGCACCAACGGTAACATTTTGATTCTCTGCTGTTACCTCACCCTCTTGTTGCTGAATGATTATGCTCACTACGGTATTGACAAAGTCCCCAATATCATTATTGACGGTTGCAATAAAACTATCTAATCCAGTAAACCCGGCGTTTGGCGTATACGTGAATGTGCCGTCCGAATTGAAGATTATTGATCCATTACTTGGGCCACTATTTAACGTATAGGTCAGTGGGCGGCCAAGTGCATCCACTGCCACGACTGTGCCACTGACTGGCTGGTCTTGTTGACCGGTAACCGTTAATGGTTCTACTGTTATTTCACTTTGAAGCTGATCCACTACCACCGTGACAATTCCAATGGCCGAAACGCCAAGATCATTTTGCACCAACACAGTGAATGAGTCGGTTCCAAAGAATTCAGGGTTCGGAGTATAAGTGAATGTTCCATCCGGGTTTACTTCTACGGTACCGTTCGCTGGTGTTGATGCTTGAGAAAAGCGGAGGATTCGTCCTTGAGAATCCGTTGCTACCACGACACCTTGTGCGCTTTGATTTTGCACCGTTTGAATAGTAAGATCTGTGACTGTAATGGTACTTTGTGGGTTATCCACGATGACAGTGACTTGAGAAATCGCTTGATCTCCTTGGTCATTTTGCACTAGTACAGTAAATTGGTCTTGCCCTGTAAAGCCGGCATTTGGTGTATAGAACACTGTGCCGTCTATATTAACTTCTGCTGTTCCATACAGCGGCGGCGAGTTTAACGAATAAGTTAGTGGTCTATTTAACTGATCCCTTGCAGTAACTTGACCAGAGACGGCCAGCCCAGCCACGGTTCTTAAGGATAGATTTTCTGTCACCACTTCATTAGGAATAGCCGTGACCACAACAGTAATGGTGGTGGTAGCATTTAAGCCTTGTGGATTTTCTACCAACACGCTAAATTCGTCGTTTCCGACAAACCCTGAGTTTGGCGTATACGTAAAGGTCCCATCAGTATTTAGGTTAACCACACCATTAGCTGCACCACTTCCTAATAACGTATAGGTTAACGGCTGACCACTCGGATCTGTAGCAATGACCGTTCCTGAAACTGATTGTTCTTCTACCGTTTGAATGCTTTGGTCCGTCACAACTGGCTGCTGGTTGACTGGTCCTTGCACGGTAACAACAACCGTTGAAACGGCCGTATTTCCGTCAGCGTCCGTAACAAGAATCGTAAATTGATCTATTCCAAAAAAGCCGGTGGCTGGAACATAACGATAGGTCCCGTCTGCATTCACCGTCACTGTTCCGTTTGCCGGTTCAGTCTGTAGTGAATAGATTAGGGAAAGCCCAGTTGTACTCAATGCTACAACCTGCCCATCCACAGGTGTATTAAAGGTGGTAGAAATCTCGTAATCTTGGGCCAGAATGGCACTTGGTGTAGGCAACACGGTTACCCCGACGGTTGCCAGACCTTGTGTACCATTGCTATCTGTCACTAAAATAGTGAACAGGTCATCCCCTACAAAGTTTAGACTTGGCGTATACGTAAAGATTCCTTGTTGATTCACTACGGCAATTCCATTTTGAGGAGGCGTGCCAATTTGATAAGTGACCACTCCTTGCGCACCGGAAACCTCTATTAAACCTTCAACAGGTTGATTAACAAGCGTCGTAACATCCGTGCCAATGACAGTGAAAGGCTGCACCATAGTCGGTTCAATGGTGACAAATACAGTCCCAAACCCTTGCGCTCCTTGCGTATCTTCTACCACAACGGAGAAGGAATCCGCTCCTACATATGAAAGGTTAGGTGTATACGTAAATATTCCGTCACTGTTCACAATCACACTTCCATAAAGCGGTGCAAGATTCATCCTGAAGGTAATAGGATCGCCTTCTGGATCATTCCCAATTAATTGCCCTGTTACCGGCACTCCTTGCTGCGTCGAAATAGATTGATCCTCCACTGTTGGCGGACTATTCGTATCAACGACCGTTACAGTCCCAACAGAGTTTGCCACTCCTCCACCACTGTCCCGAAGCTCTATGACAAACGAATCCACCCCAACAAATCCAGGATTTGGGGTATACGTATAAATTCCATCAGGTGTCACGGTGACCGTCCCATTAAAAGGGGAACCTGATACGGAGTACGTGATAGGATCTCCGTCTGGATCAAATCCAGGAGTTTGGCCACTGATAGGCGTATCTTCTGGAGTTTCAACAGTAAAATCATTCGTTATTGGCGCGCGATTAACAGGAACTACCGTCACATTCACAATGGAGGTTGCTGTTAAGCCACTTGTATCTTTTAAAATAACGGTGAATACATCCCCACCGGTATAATCTGGGTTTGGCGTATAGGTGTATGTTCCATCTGTATTTACCGTTACTACTCCATTCGCTGGAGGATTCCCTAGACTATAGGTAATTGGTTCTCCGTTCGGATCTGTTCCCACTACCCTTCCTACGAATGGTTGATTTTGCAGCGTTGTCACCGAATAGTTCGGAACCTCCGGCGGCTGCGGTACTGGTGTAACAGTAACTAACACATTGGTAATAACAAAATTCCCACCCGAATCGGTAATACGGACAGTGAATGCGTCTGTTCCCGTAAAATTTTCATTTGGCGTATAAGTGAAAATCCCATTATCGCTCGTTATAGTCACACTTCCATTTAGAGGTTGGTCCTCAATGGTATACGTTAGAGGCAACCCTTCCGGATCAATGGCAACGATTTGATTGGTAACTGGCGTTTCTTCCGGTGTGGAAACAAACACTTCGTTTGGTGCGATTGGTGGATCATCAACAGGTGTCACGGTAATGGTAACGACCGATAATGCCGTTCCACCTTGCCCGTCACTAACTGTTACGCCAAAATTATCGCTACCGGAAAAATTCAAGTTTGGCGTATAGGTAAAGCTACCATCATCATTCACCGTGGCAACACCATTTGTCGCTTGGTATGCAAGAGAATAGATCAATGGGTCTCCATCAACGTCCGTTGCAACCACTAAACCAGTGAGTGTAGTATCTTCTGGAATGGTATATTGATAGTCTGGGACGATTGTCGGATCATTCACAGGCAATACGGTGACATTAATGTTGACGATAATAAAGTTCCCTGCGCTATCCGTTACTCGTATCGTAAATGCATCAAGTCCTGTATAGTTTAGATTTGGTGTATACGTAAATGACCCTTGGGCATCCACAACAGCCGTACCATTCGCTGGAGCGTCCTCAAGTGCATAGGTGAGTGGGTCTCCATCTGGATCGATTGCGTTCACTGAACTGCTAATTGTCGTATCCTCATTTGTGACCAGGTCAATCTCATTGGGTGCAATTGGCGGGTCGTTCACCGGCAAAACGTTGATGGTGATGGTGGAAATCGCCTGCCCTCCGTTTGGATCACTTACAAGCACAGTGAAACTATCCGAACCATTAAAGTTTTCATTTGGCGTATAGGTGTATGTTCCATCCGAGTTCACTACCGCTACCCCGTTCGCTGGTAACGTTAACAAGCTATAGGTTAGCGGATCGCCGTCCACATCGGTTCCTACGACACGATTAGCTAGAATTGTATCTTCATTTATACTAAACTCATAATTTGGCACAACTGGTGCATCATTGACAGGATTGACGAAAACCTGCACATTTACAATAATGAAAGCTCCATTACTATCTGTTACTCGCACGGTAAATGAATCTGTTCCGGTAAAGTCAGGATTCGGTGTATACACAAATAATCCTTGCTCATCGATCACTGCTGTTCCATTTGCCGGTAAGTCTTCAATCGTATAAGTTAATGGATCTCCATCTGGATCAATGGCATTCACCACTCCACCTACAGCCACATCTTCATCGGTAGAAACCGTGATTAAATTTGGCGCGATTGGCGAATCATTAACAGGTATGACTGTTATTACCACTTCAGATATTGCCGTTGCCCCGTTAGAATCTGACACGGTCACAAAAAAGTTATCTACTCCGTTGAAATGAAGATTTGGCGTATACGTGAACGTGCCATCCGTATTAACGATCACCACTCCATTTGCTGGAGAACCAGTCAACTCATACGTCAATGAGTCCCCATCCACATCTGTTCCCACAACAATACTCATTAAGGTGGTATCCTCATTAATCGTATACGCATAGTTAGGGACGGTCGGTGAGTCATTAACAGGTACTATGTTCACCAACACATTCGTAATGATAAACAAGCCTTGCGGATCACTAATCCGCACAGTAAACGAGTCATTTCCAATAAAATTTGGATCCGGCGTATACGTAAAAGTACCGTCTGAGTTCACCACCACCGTTCCATTTACTGGTGGATCCTCTAGCGAATAAGTTAACGTATCCCCGTCTGGGTCAGTTGCGACAACTTGACTAGAAATCTCTGTATCCTCGTCTGTAATGATGAAAATTTCGTTCGGGCCAACTGGTGGATCATTCACTGGAAGTACGGTGACGGTAATAATAGACGTTGACGTGCCACCCTGTCCGTCGTCCACTAGCACGGTAAATTCGTCCGCTCCATTAAAATTTTGATCTGGGGTATACGTGTAGGTTCCATCTCCATTAACAATTGCCATCCCGTTTGTTGGAGCGACAAGCAACGAAAAAGTCAATGGATCCCCGTCCGTATCTGTTGCAATTACCTGTAAAGAAATCGGCGTATCCTCATTCGTCGTAATTTGATAATTAGGCACAGCTGGCGCATCATTCACTGGTGTTACGATGATTACTTGGGAAGATGTTGCATTTCCCCCTGCATTATCCGTAACAAAAACGATGAACGAATCAATTCCGTTAAAATTTTGTACAGGTGTGTAGGTGAAAGCCCCTGTCGCACTATCTAGTGAAACCGAGCCGAACTGGGGCAACGTTTGTAAAGTATAGACCAGTGGATTTGAAGGAATACTCGTTGCTACGACTTGCCCTTGTAATGGAATGTCTTCAGGTGTTGTTAGCTGCGCATCGTCCGCTATCGTATTACCATTGCTTGCCAATACCGTTACACTTACTGTGGATAACCCTGTCTCTCCTTGGGTATCGGTGACAAGCACCGTAAACACATCATCCCCAATAAAACCGGCATTAGGAGAATAAGTGAAAGTGCCATCCCCATTGAGTACAACCGTGCCATTTGCTGGAGCCTGATCCACCTCAAATGTGAGGGCATCTCCATCTGGATCCGAAACTGGAACATTACTTGCGATGGAAATATCAACCGTCGTCACAATGTTCTGGTCTTGAACAACCGGCGGATCATTCACCGGTAAAATAGTAATACTGACCGTTGAAATAGCGGTTCCACCTTGGCCATCTGATACTAAAACACTGAAAGTATCTGTTCCGTTATAATTTACATTTGGCGTATACGTAAAGGTGCCATCTCCGTTAACTACTGCTACCCCATTAGTAGGTGAATTTAATAGACTGAAGGTTAATGGATCCCCATCCTGGTCACTTGCAGGAATTTGATTGGTTAGTACGGTATCTTCATTGATGGTAAACGTTAAATCCGCTGTTACAGGCGGGTCATTTACAGCCAATACATTTATAGTAACCGTTGAAACAGCCGTTCCACCTTCCCCATCACTGACTACTATCGAAAATACATCTGTTCCATTAAAATCTGAATTTGGGGTATACGTGAACGTCCCATCTGCATTAACAAAAGCTACACCATTGGCAGCTTGTGTTTGAAGCGAATACGTTAACGGATTTCCATCCACATCGCTGCCAACTACAGCCCCGCTTACAGCTGAATCCTCTTGGGTTGTAAATGTATAGTCTGGAATTGTCGGCGGGTCATTCACTGGCACAATCGTAATCATTACAGTAGAAACTGCTGTACCACCTTGCCCATCACTTACTAAGACGGTGAAAGTATCCATTCCATTGAAATCTATATCAGGAACATACGTAAACGTTCCATCACTATTAACGGTTACAGAACCGTTAAGCGGAGGATTTTGCAAACTAAAGGTCAGCGGATCTCCATCAGGGTCCACTGCAACAATTTGATTCGATAAGATGATGTCTTCATTGATTGTAAACGTTAGGTCGGAAGTTACAGGAGGATCATTTACCGACAATACATCGATGGTTACCGTCGATACCGCTGTACCTCCTTGCCCATCGCTAACTAGGATCGTAAACACATCTGTCCCGTTAAAGTTCACATCCGGTGTATACGTAAAGGTTCCATCTGGATTGACAACTGCCACTCCATTTGAAGCCTGGAATTGCAGCGTATACGTGAGAGGATCTCCATCCGCATCAACCGCAACGACATTTGCAACCAACGGGGAATCCTCTTGTGTACTAAACGTATAATTTGGAATAACTGGTCCGTCATTCACTGGCGTAATGGTAATGAAAACCGTCGAAACCGCTGTCCCGCCTTGCCCATCACTTACTAAAACGGTAAAGACATCTGTTCCGTTAAAATTAACGTCTGGCGTATAAGTGAAGGTTCCATCAAGGTTCACATCCGCCACCCCATTGTTTGGCGGGTTCTGCAGACTAAAGGTTAATGGGTCTCCATCAGGGTCTGTTGCCGTTACTTGACCGGTTAACTCTGTATCCTCTGTAATGGTAAAAGACAAGTCTCCCGTCACTGGTGGGTCATTCACTTCTAATACTAGGATTGTGACAGTGGAAACCGCCGTCCCGCCTTGCCCATCACTCACCAATACGGTAAAGACATCTGTCCCGTTAAAATCAGGATTTGGCGTATACGTATACGTACCATCCCCATTTACAGATGCCACTCCGTTTGCCGCTTGGGTTTGTAGCGTATAAGTCAGCGGAATGCCATCCACGTCATTGCCAACTATTGTTCCAGCTACAGAAGAATCTTCTTGTGTAGTATACGAATAATCCGGCACTGTCGGAGGATCGTTGATTTGCTGTACGTTTATCGTCACTGTGGATACGACAAATCCACCTTGCCCATCACTCACCAATACAGTGAACACATCTGTCCCGTTAAAATCAGGATTTGGCGTGTAGGTGAAGGTTCCGTCTAGATTGACAACAACTTCCCCATTTGAAGGGGCATTCTGAAGGGTAAATGCCAATGGATCTCCATCCGGATCTGTGGCTGTCACTTGATTGGATAAAATGGTGTCTTCATCGATAGTAAAGGTCAGGTCTGCTGTAATCGGTGGATCATTGACCGGCAATACGGTAATCGTCACCGACGAAACGGCAATGCCTCCTTGACCATCGCTCACTAAAACCGTAAATACATCGGTTCCATTATAGTTTTCATTCGGAGTGTAGGTAAATGTCCCGTCCACATTAACGACGACCACCCCATTGGAAGGAGGACTTTGAAGCTGGTAGGTTAAAGGATTTTGATCTGCATCAAACCCTACAACCGCACCCACAACTGACGTATCTTCTTGTGTGGTGAACGTGTAGTCTGGTACAACCGGTGGATCATTGACCGGAATCACGGTGACTGTCACAACCGAAATCGCTGTACCCCCTTGACCGTCACTTACTAACACTGTAAATTGATCTGTTCCATTAAAATTTTCATTAGGGGTATACGTATAGGTTCCGTCCCCGTTGACGACCACTACGCCATTTGTCGGTGCGTCCTGCAGGCTAAAAGTAAGAGAATCTTCATCTGCATCCGTTGCAAAAATTTGTCCAAGCAGAGGCGTATCTTCATTCGTCTGAACCGTGTAATTTTGCGTCACCGGACCGTCGTTTAAAGGTGTAATAATTAACGTTACAACCGACGTTGCTGTCCCGCCTTGTCCGTCACTCACAATGACAGTGAAACTGTCTGTTCCATTAAAATTCAAATTAGGGGTATACACAAACTGCCCATTAGGATTAACCGAGACAATTCCATTTGCTGGTGGTGTCCCAATTTGATAAGTAAGCGGATTGCCATCGATATCCGTCCCGACCACTTGACCGATTGCAGGTGTGTCTTCTGGATTAGTGACGGTATAGTTAGGCACGGTTGGGGGTGTATTAATCGCTGTTACATTTCGAACCGGGGAGGCGGCAGAACCGGTCACTGTGTTTCCAGGTGTACTCTGAAATTGGTATTGAATGCTTGCTTGATTGGATAGTTGGCTAACATTGGTCAATGGACCTGTCACACGCACCTGATAGGTTAAAGTAACCGTTTGATTAATACCAACCGTTCCAATGGATATACCATTTTGAATGGATGCATTCGTTTGTTGCACGCCATTAATAAATAAGCTATTAGGAACAAATGATGTTGCGTTTGATAATGCATCTGTGGCAACAACGAGAGTTGCGGCGGCCGTTCCTGTATTTTGTATCGTAACTGTATACGTTATGAGGTCGCCTGTTCTTGCCGATGTGACGTTCGATGTTTTATTAAGTGTAAACACCGGAGCATTAATATCGATTTGAACACCTACAGAGTTGACGACATACGTGTCCCCATTGGTACTTCCACGAACCACTGCACTTGTTTGATTGTTTTGTAGTCTTGCAGAAACGTCAATATTGGTGATATCCCACCCTTGGCGCGCACCGGAAATATTCGTTCCTAGAGGATGATTCAAGTTCCCAAACGTACCAGATGTATCAATCGTGCCTGCGTCATTGTTTATTTGAGAAGCAAAAAGTTATTTATCGGATTATTCGGCCCTGATACAGCCTGCAAAGTAGCAGTGGTTGGGCCAAATAACAGCTGATCACCAGTTAACACAGAGTCTCCTTCAATGGAACTTACTAACAATCTCCCATTAACTGCCCCTGTTACAGGCGTTCCAAAGCCCGAAACCGTAGCGGTTGTATTCCCAGTCCCACTTGTCAGCTCTGCTCCCACGAAAAATGAAAGATTACGAGATTTCTGCAAAGGATCTTGATACACAACTGCCAATGTCCAACCTGCTGAGTTCAGGGTATTCTCCAAGTTCCCTTGCGTCCCTGGCACTGCCAATGCTGTATATGTCCCTGCTGTTGTCACCAAATTGGTTACATTTGCGCTTCTAACATAAAAGTTGTTGGGAGATGCAGTCAAAGTCGAGCTGGTTGCAGGATCTGGTGCAATCGTATAAGTACCGACAGGTGTCCGAAAAGTGATGGCATTGTTGATGAAAGAACTGACATTTTCATCATTTGATATATAAAGTCCGCCCCAGATTAACTCAGCATATAAAACCCTTGTCGTTGTCGCAGGTAAACGTAATACGGCACTAGAGGCATTTTGCCTCCAATCTGCTGTGGTCCCAATAGGATAAGATCCATCAACAGAAGTGGCATTTGCACTCGAAAAGGTTCCAATAGAATGCGCAGTCCCTGGAGCATTTGCATTATTTTGTTTACTGAGACCAAACGTATTCCCTACGAATGTAATCGCCCCATTGGCATTCGTTAAAAACCGATTAATATATGGCACAGTATTATCACCTCATTATTAAATACTCTCACCAGTATATATAGGTTTTTTACAGAATGTTCCTATAAAAAATTGAAGTGAGAATCCAATCCCCTAGTACACCTTTTTATGGCGAACAGAGTATACTAATTCATGGATTTTTGATAGCTGACTGCAACTTAACATAGAAAGGATTGAAAAATATTGTCCTCTTTCTTTTCTCATCAAGTAAACTGTGTCAACGCATTTAAAATTTACGATTGGGTACAAAAAAGGTTTGAAGGGGAAGTTGATGTATTCCGGAGTGATGGTGAAGATGGACTCATTAGTGGAATTGATTTGTGTAGTATCTTATCAGACAATAACACTCTTAAATTAGAAGCAATGATAGTGGATGCAAACGGTACTCCCGTATCTCCAGATGTAGGCATAAAAGTGACAGAATTAACAAATACCAACACCCGTATAGAAAAACAAATGATGCTTAATGAAGATTGTTCCACCCTAAATCAGATTGTTATTCAAAAGCATGGAATGTACGCACTTAAACTAGTAGATGCTTCCACCAACCAAGTTTGTATATCCAACCCTATTCCATTTACCATAATAGAAACCCTATATCTCTACGCGCCAACGGGAACATCCATCCAATGCGAAATAACAGACGTAGATTTTTCAGTAAGTCCTTCATGCAACAACTTCCAACAAGAAATCAAAGTGGATATTACCATCTGCCAAGATATCACCAGCGGGTGCTCGAAGCCAGTAGAAATCAAAGGATATTCCATTCAGCCGAGAGCAGAAGAAAAAAACACATTTGCCTGCCAACACGATCCTCATGATAATAGTTGTATTTTTCCTAGTAGCAAGAGAAGGTAAAATTTTAGTTTTAGGAATAAGCCCATAAAATAAATGCAGGACGGAAGGAACTTTATCCGCCCTGCGTTTTTGAGTGTATGGATGTTTTTCCCTTTTTCTGGATGCTCCAATTTGTTGCTTACTGACACTTCTACCCTTCTGCCGTCACTTTCTACCTTTTTCCGGCGAGCTTCTACATTTCCCAAGTTACCTTCTACATTTCCCAAACGAGCTTCTACCTTTAAACGTAAACGTTCTACAATTTTACGAAAAAAAGAGGTTTCTACCGCTCACCTCAAGCAATAGAAACCTCCCTTTATAAACCACATTTCAATTTTAAGGCATCGAGCTAGTAATAAACTCAATCATCAGTGCAAAAACTCCCAATAATATCGTCATAAAAGTTGTTGTAGCGACTATCTTTTTGCTTAGCTTTTGATCAGATGTCATTAATTTTCGATTGAGGATAAAAACAACAATCCCTATAATAATAGACCCAATCCAACTAATCAGACCAACTTCTGTTACTAACTTCTCCCAGTCGAAAATCCATAAGTATAAGATAGAAAGGTGCACAACAACCAACGGGATAGTCATAATCCTCAGAATGCTCCCCAATTTACCTACTCCTCCTCGGGTCTATACTCCAATATGTCTCCCGGTTGGCAGTCGAGAGCTTTGCAGACGGCCTCGAGGGTGGAGAAACGAATGGCTTTGGCCTTGCCATTCTTGAGGATAGAGAGGTTTGCCATGGTGATTCCGACTCTTTCAGAAAGTTCAGTGACGCTCATTTTTCTTTTAGCCAACATGACATCGATGTTTATGATTATAGCCATTGTCTTCACCTCACACAGTTAAGTCATTTTCTAATTTAATGTCGATGGCTACCTGCAAAAGCCTCTGTAGGACCGCAGCAAATACGGCAATTACAATAGAGGCAAAGATCGGGACCGCGCCCATAATGATAGCGCCAGGTGCATCATCTTTATCTGCTAAAAGAAAAATAAACGGCATGATTACAACATATACACCACTGATAGTAATCGCACAAAATTTGATTTTCTTCAACGCTTCTACCGAAAATTGCGAGAACGCCTCGTTTTTATCAATATACCCCAAAAGTTTCAGCGCCTGATACAAAGCAAAATAAAATGGAATGGTGGTCAAAAACATCCCCGTTACAATTGGGTACAGAATATACGCGTATTCAGGATTTGCCGGATTTTTTACCAACGATACCAAACCAATTATACTTAAAATAAAAACCGGCGTCCCAATAAGAAATACCGCTATTTTCAAAAAAAGTGTAGAACTATGCTTCATCAAAAGCACCTCGCTTCATCGTGATAATTTGAATTTACCATTATATTTATTGTTTTTCAATAAAATTTTATTGAAAAGGAGGATGGATGTACGCGTGATTCATTTCTCCATAAAAAAAGACAAGCACTTTACTCGCTTGCCTCTCCTAAATGACTTGAGGTTTCACCTTCGCAAACACACACGTATCCCGTAATCCCCCATTCACATCTCGCTCACTGCTTTTGAGAATCCCCTCTAAGATATATCCCGCTCTTTCTGCAACCGAGCGGCTCTTCACGTTCTTAGAATCACAGCGAATTTCCACACGTTGTGCACCCAGTTGTTCAAATGCAAACTGGCCGATCCCTTCCACCGCTTCCGTTATGTAGCCCTTACCACTGTGCCTGGAATCGACCCAATACCCAATTTCAAATTTGGGGATAGACCAATTGATCCGATGCAAACCCGATGATGCGACGAACTCACCGGTTTCTTTTAAGAAAACTAACAGCCTCAAATCCTTACGTTGTATAAACTCTGCATGACTCTCCCTTATATTCGCTTCCACATCCTCCACTGTCTGGTCATGTTGAGCGAAAATCATCCACGGCTTCAGCTCAGGAAGAGAATGAATGATCGCGTCATGTACCGCCAGACCGTCCCCTGGCAAAGGCATTCTGATTAAGAGTCTGTCTGTAGTGAACTCTGATGGGAAGTCTTTTAAGATTGGCATTGTACTGGACATTTGTATTCCCCCTCCTACTGTTTATGAACATAATTAAATAATATAAAGCCCATTACTAATACCTCTTCGTGTTTTGCATAGCCATCATCGACTAATTCAAAGTGGTATTTTGACCGTAACACTTCAGACCGTTTTCCTTTTGCAACCACATGTCCATCAATGAGCACATCTGTTGCAGACCCGATTCCAAAAGATTGATAGTATATTACTTTATCGTCTATTTCTACTGTTAATGCTTCTTTAAGCTTTGCTGCATTCTTTATGGAGAATTCAGTTTTCACTTTTCCAACCGACACTCCATCGCGCATGATTATCCAATCGGTGTTATTTTTGAATAAACTGCTTCGCTCCTCCACAAATTCGACTTTCTCCCCTGCAACCAGTTTAAAGGAAAGATTCATATACCAATTACCGTCCCCTTCCACCACTTCGTTAACTATATGCTGCCAACGGTGTTGGTAGAAACGACGGTACACCGCAACTTTCTCCTTTCCTTTATAAAGTTGTTTCGGGCTAGTCGAATACCGTTCACCCATGTGCGTATTCCAGGTTTCATCCGTATTTGAAGGTAGGTAGTTCACATCTCTGCGTACCATCCATCTATGAATAAACCAAACTACCAAAGCTCCAATCGGAAACAAAAGAAGAATAAATACCTGATTCCATTCAAGCTCTCCCATAATGAAAAAACGTAAGGTCATGCCAATTGTCCCTATGATAAAGAAAAACAGTAGTTTTCCCATTGTTTGGCCTCCTTTCTATTTGGGTTGAGGGGACAAGCATGTTGGTCTATTTATAAACCATGCTTTTTTAAGGTCCCCTACCAAAATCCTTAGAAAATTGTGGAGATTATTAATTTCTTACTTTTTATTAGGGCAGCCAAACTGACACCGTTTATTTTAAAAGATTCCAATAAAGCGTGATTACCTCCTGTACTATATTCGGATAACTGAGTGTGACTCCTCCATAATGCTCTTCCTTTTAAAGCATTATCAATAAAATATAGCTGACCCTTATATGTAAATTCGATTTCCCGTCCTTGCTGTAAATAATAAATAAAATGCTCATAGCTAATGGTTTCCCCAGCTGGCACATCAGCAAATTTTTCGTGGTTATCCATTAGTTACACCTACCTTAACCTCCATCACTCTTCCCAATCTTGAGGCACCTTCACCATCACATAATTTCCTGTCCACATTTTTGTGGTAACGATCAGCTTCTCCTCCCCTTTTTCAAAAAAGTACCCACTGCCGTCTTGGGTAATAAACTCCCATCCATGGTCACCTATCATTTCTTTAAGGGTTTCCCTGTATTCTCCTTGATCTGCTCGTGTAATAAACCAATCATACCCGTCCTCATTTGCAATTTTCACGATGGGGTCTGAAGCTTCATGGATAGATTGCACAACTTCTTTTTTACTTACAGATTCTATTGGCAGGGTCGGTAAATAAAATTTGCTGCTGTATGCGTATATTCCTAGGATGGATGCTATAAGACTAATGATGGCGAGTCGTTTTATCATGGTTTTCCTCCTAAGGGTTAGCAAATTATAAAGACTTCTGCATGTAGTAGCAACTATATAAAAGGTACTTCCAAAACTCCGTCTTACAAGTCTTTATAGCCGCTATCAAGATCTCTTCAATTTCAAAACCCCGTCCTACAGGTCTTTATCTCTACTCCGCCTGATACTTATAATAATCCTGCGAATGATAACTCCTGAATCCACAAGATTCATAGAGTTTTAGCGCATGGGCATTCCTCGCTTCAACTTCCAAAAAGACAGGCAGCCCTTTTTTTGTCTTCATTTTAACTACTTTAGATAGAGCTTTGCGTCCGATTCCTTTGCCTTGCAGCTCTGGAAATACAGCAAACCCATAGATCCACGCTTCCCCGTTTGTTTCGGATACACGGATTTTCCCGGCAGTTTGATCTTCCGTCTCAATGATGAACATGTCCTCGCTGTTGAGTTCTTTCATTCGTTGATTAAAGCTCAGCGCCTCTTGTTCTGTAAAACCAAAGCAGGCCACTTCCAGTTGAATTTCTGCATCAAAATCTTCTTTGGATGTGGATGATCTAATGTTTACAGCTGGATCATCCATTAATTCGCCTGTTTCCCATTTCATTTGATACTCAGCCACTTCGAATGAACAAGGGATACTTTTTAGAAACTCCTTCGCACTTCGAGAGGAGCTTGGCGCATTTAGCAAGACAGTAGAGATCTCTCGCTTTTTCACCTCTGTCATTGCTTCGGTAAACATTTTTGTGAAAATCCCTTTTCTACGATAATCAGGATGAACCATACCTGTCATCTCTATTTTATTCCCAAACCCGTAACAGCCAAGAAAACCGACAAGGTGCCCATCTTCATAATGAAAGAAGTCTTCTTTGCTGTTTTCATCGCGGGTCTCAAGCATATCTTCATTCAGTTTCAGCTCGTACCCACCTTCTTTTTCACAAACGGATTGGAGTTCTTTAATTTCTTTTAGCTGTTCTTTCGTAAGCATATTTTACACCCCTTTTTATGTGTTAGATAAAAACTTTTTCTACTCCATGAATTCCTTCGGATAAACAACCGTCCCTTGTACATGTTGAAGAGTACCTTTTCTCAATTCAAGTGCCATGAATGAGTCTGATGGCACGGGGAAAGGTGCAGAAATTCCCCATAGACTAGCACTTTTGAAACCGAATTTAGGATAGTAATCTTGATGTCCCAGTACAATGATGGAGTTATACCCAAGTTCACCTGCTCTTTGAACAGCTTCACGGATGAGGGTACTTCCAATTCCCTTATTTTGATACTCTGGAGTAACTGAAACAGGAGCTAGAGCAAGAGATACATTCTCTTCCATCTGATTTACTATTTTTATCCCAGTCAACAAAATATGGCCCACTATCTCCTTCTTTTCATCTATTGCAACCAAAGAGAGCTCGGGAATAAATGCATCTGAACTTCTAAGTCGCTGTACAAGGAAGTGTTCCTTTTGATCGCTAAATTCCGCATGTTCAAACGCACGTTTCACTACATGTTCTGTAATCAAATAATCTTCTTGCCTTTCTTGCCTGATAACTATATCCATCTAATCCTCCAATAAAATCTTCAAGTGGGATTTTGCAAGCCCCATTAATTGAAAGTGATTGTTTTCAATCTGTTGAGTAATTTTGTTTGCTTCTGCCCAGGCCAGCTGGTATTGGGCTTGATTGATCGTACCTTGAATCAGCGCTTCCTCCAGCTCATCTGCATCTTTTTGGATTACCTCTCCTGATGAAAGAACAATAATGTCTAAAAACAGGTCATCCGTGTAAGGAAGGTTGTTTTCTATTCCATTCTCATTCGTGATATCGATATACCATTGAACGACTTCGCCACTCACATCAAACATGGTCGTTAAGGAGTAATGTTCATCGCTTGGAAAGTGCTGAAGCCACATATATCCATCATCAACAATACAAATACTCTTTTCTTCATACTTAACAGTTAAAGGCTCGGTAACTTTATGTATTTGAAGTAAGGTAATATACCCTCTAAAGGCATCTATATCCACAAATTTCTGTGTGTACTGCCGTTTTAAAATCCGCTTCCATTCAGAGCGGTCACCATGTCGTCGTTTGAGCATTGGTCTCCTCCTAGTTGGTTTTAGGGATACAGCGACCCACCCACAACTTACAATATGTGGATTGCCGTCAATTTCAAATGGTTTTTTGTATACTTTAAGTGGTTTTTCGTTCGGTGGCTCTTACGGCCATTACTGGACGCAGATGTTTACCTCAAGATAATGGAAAGCGAAGAAGATGGAACTTCGCTTTTTTATTCGGAAAAGAAAGAAATCTTCGGGATTAGAACGCTTGGGGATCTGGGGTGAGTTTACTGAATTGTTATATGGAAAAGAGCCTGAGCACATGACAGAAGGCCACTGAAAAACTGATAACGAAAATTTTTTTAAATTCATAGCTGTTGATTGGAGCAAAAGGCGAAGACTCCTGAGGGAGATAGTGCTAGGTGGAGACCCCGCAGGCGTAGCCGAGGAGGCTCTCGTCAGTCCCTAGGAAAGCGAAGCCATTTGCGGAAATCAACAGCGGAGTCTAAACAACTTAAAAAATAATAGACTTTTTCAGTGGCCTCGCATGACAGCAGGCTCTTTTTCTATGCACCTGAAGAGGCAGGCAATACTACTATTAAAAGAGTTCAATTCTCTTGCCATACTTATTTATCAATTCGTTATTGTGCTCCTCAGAACCGTCAACATTCCCGCTTTTAAATATCGGAATCTTCATCCCTTTTTTAATAAGAAGTTGAACGGCATTTACAATTATTTGATTCAGGATAGCTGCATTTATGATTGTGGACCCTGGGCCTAAACTATTTGTTGAATGATGATTATGTAATGTTATTAAGGCGTCTCCTACAGGTATAAGATTATCAAGTGCAATATCAGCTGCAGCCGCTAAATGTAAATCCGTAGAGTGACGAGATGGAAGGGTGTGGTAGGCATGGGACGATATTGTCATAACTTTCATTCCCATCTTTTTCCCATACTGTGCAACATCTATCGGAACAGGATTTCTTCCAGATGTGGAGACAACCAATAAAACGTCATTGGGTTGGAATGGTTGGGAGGGTAGAAAGGTTTTTGCGAACAAGGGGTCTTTCTCTAAGTCAGAGGACCGGAGCGCTCCCTTATGCAGCATGAGATCTTCCACCAATAATGGTCTGATTGGGACAATTCCACCTGCCCTATAAAATACTTCTTCGGCAATCATGTGGGAGTGGCCGCATCCAAAAACATGTAGAATACCTTCATTTCCAAAGCAGTCAGCAAGGAGAGAGGATGACTGCTCCATTTCCATACTGTTTTTTTCCTCCACTTTTGTCAGGAGCTGTTGAACAGCTGATAAATAACTTGTATCCATGATATCTCTCCTTTAACTATTCGAATCTCTTCATTTTGATGTAGAATTTGTATCTGTCACCCCTATAGTGGGATTTTACTAGTTCCAGAGGAGTCCCATCTTGTAGAAAAGTATTTCGTTTAATGTATAACATTGGATGATCTTTATTAATTTTCAAAAGTTTGGCATCTTCACTGGAAGCTTGTATGGATTCAATCATCTGATCTGCATGGGCAATTTCAAGGTTCAGCTTTTCTTCGATATAAGCATAAAGGGAAGTGTTTGCTACTTCTTCCGTTAGACCTTTTACTAAATTGGCAGAGAGGTAATTTGTCTCAAGTGCCATCGGTTCACCATCAGCCAAACGTATCCTTTTTATCTCATATACAGGTGCATGTTCCTTAATATGAAGTTCATCAGCTATATGAATGGAGGCTGGCACTATTTCAAAATGAATCAATTCACTTGTGGGGTTCATCCCCCGTTTTTTCATATCCTCTGTAAAAGAGGTCAACCCTTGAAGTGGCTGTTCAATTTTTTTATTTGCTACAAAAGTGCCGCTTCCCTTTTTACGATAGAGAAGCCCCTCGGTTACCAGTGAATTAATGGCTTGCCTGACGGTCATTCTGCTTATTCCATAAGCTTTGGCATATTCTCTCTCTGAAGGTATAGTTTCTCCAGGAACTAAAGTACCTGAGTTAATTTGGTCCTTAATGAAAGATTCTAGCTGGTAATAAAATGGTATGGGAGAACTTTTATCAATCATTTGCCCTGTTTATCTCCTTTCTTTCAAGCAATGATACTAGAGTTTTGACGAACCGTATTGTCTGCAATAATTTTAACACATGGATGCTTTCTTAGGATAGATGCAGGAAAGGAGTCTGATACGCTGCCATTTATCAGTTGGTCATAAGCTTTTGCCTTGTTCTTTCCAGAAACTAATAGCAGTATTTCTTTCGCATTCATAATGGAATCTATCCCCATTGTGATAGCGTGATGTGGAACATTATCCATTGTTTCAAAAAAACGCGCATTCGCTTTTCTAGTCGATTCTGTAAGTTTCACAACATGAGTTTTGCTGTCAAAACGGGTTCCAGGTTCATTGAAACCTATATGCCCATTTTCCCCCAAACCTAAAATCTGGATATCGACAGGACCTTTGCTATGGAGTTTCCGTTCATAATCTCTGCACTCTTTTTCAAGATCTTCTGCTTTTCCGTTCGGAATATGAGTATTTTCTCTATTAATGTTGATATGTTTGAATAAGTTTTTATTCATATATTCATAATAACTGTTCGCATCATTTTTATCTAAACCAACATATTCATCTAAATTAAAGGTAGTTATACCTTCATAGGAGGTACCGTTCTCCTTGTAGTCTTTTATCAAATATTCGTAGAGTTTTGTTGGTGTGCTTCCTGTTGCCATTCCTATTACAAGGTTTGGGTTCTTTTTAACTTTTTTAATAATGATTTCTGCAGCTACTTGACTTAGGTCGTCATAGGTAATAGCGGTGATAATATCCATTAGGTCCTACTCTCCTTTATAAACTAATTGACCATTGCAAAAGGTCATCTTCACTTCAAAATTTTGATTCATGATTACGATATCAGCATCTTTCCCAACTTCGATACTTCCTTTTCTTTCCCAAACATTGAGCCTTTTAGCAGGGTTGGTTGAAGCCATCCGAACGGCTTCCTCTAATGTACAACCTGAGAATTTTTTCATATTTCTCAAGCCTTCATTCATTTTTAGAACACTACCCGCAAGTGTGCCATTTTCAAGTAGTGCAGTATTGTTTGCCACTGCGACTTTTTGTCCACCCAATTCATATTCTCCATCCTCAAGCCACTTTGCTCTCATGGAATCCGTTATTAACAGAATTCTATCTGGTCCCTTTGCCAGATAGGTTGCTTTTACGACAGCAGGGTGAACGTGAATACCGTCAGCTATCATTTCAATCAAAAGCTCCTCATGAGCAAGGCCTGCACCCACCACACCTGGTTCGCGATGATGGCTACCTCTCATACCGTTGTAAAAATGCGTAACGTGCTCTGCACCTGCCTCCATAGCGTCGAGCATCTCATGATAAACAGCATCTGAGTGTCCAATGGAAGTGATAATCTTATTTTCCGTTAAATGATGGACAAATTCTATACCGTTTGGCTGCTCTGGTGCCATGGTAACCACTTTAATATGGTTTCCGGACTCCGTCTGCCAGCTTTCAAAAAGTTGGATATCTGGCTTCACAATATGTTCCAATGGCTGAGCGCCAGCGCGTTTTGGGGATATAAATGGACCCTCCAAATGTATTCCAAGTAATTCGCTGCCTATTAATTGATTCTTATCTTTTTTTAAATAGTTATTTACTGTGCGTAAGGCTGCTTCAATATCAGATCGCTCTTGGGTAATTGTTGTAGCTAAAAAGCTAGTTGTACCTTCCTTGGGCAGTGTTGCACACATTGTTTTCAAGGATTCTTCAGAAGCATCCATTGTGTCAGATCCGTTTAAACCGTGTATATGGATGTCTATGAATCCTGGGGAAGCAAACAGATCGGAGGAAAGACGAATTTCTTGAAAATTTTCAGTGTTTTGGTATTGATCCATGGCTCCGATTTCAAAAATTTTTCCTTCTTTAACTTTGATAAATCCATTTTGTTGAATTGTATTCTCTTTTATTAGATTGACAGAAAGCAGGGCATAACTATTTAAGATAGTACTCATAGAAGTCTCCTTTCACGATTATTATATGTTAAGTCTAACAGAATAATGTATAGTTGTATATACCACTTATTACTATTTTGTTCAATGTGTTTCCTCGTAAGTATAAGACATTTCCAATTTTATTGGTATAGACAACTATACGAAAGTTGTGCTAGTATTACTTCGTTGCAAGCACTTTCATAATATAAAGGAGTATTGATAAAAATGATTGGTTTTTTACAAAGAATCGGGAAATCACTAATGTTGCCGATTGCTGTGCTTCCTGCTGCAGCAATATTATTAAGAATTGGACAAGAGGACTTATTGGGTATTGAATTTATTGCAAACGCAGGGAACGCAGTATTTGCTAATCTTGCGCTTATTTTTGCTATTGGGATAGCGATTGGTTTCGCCAAAGATAATAATGGATCTGCGGCCTTGGCTGCTGCTATAGGATACTTGGTATTAGTAAGTGGCACCCAAGCAATCAATGAAGATATTGATATGGCCGTACTAGGCGGGATAATATCTGGGGTTATAGCAGGATTGCTTTACAACAGGTTCCATGATATAAAAATGCCTGATTGGCTTGGTTTTTTCGCAGGTAGACGATTTGTCCCTATCATTACTGCTACTGTGATGGTAATCTTAGCTGGAATATTTGGAGTCATTTGGGCACCGATTCAAGAATTTATTAACAACATCGGCCAATGGATCATAGATGCAGGAGCAGTCGGTGTTGGTATCTTCGGATTCTTGAACCGCCTACTCATTCCGATAGGATTGCACCATGTACTCAATAGTTTAGTATGGTTTGTATTTGGAGAATATAATGGTGCGACTGGGGATTTAAATCGATTTTTTGCAGGTGACCCGACAGCTGGTATCTTTATGGCCGGTTTCTTCCCTGTCATGATGTTCGGTTTACCTGCTGCAGCGTTAGCGATGGTTGCAACAGCAAAAAAACACCGCCGTAAAGCTGTATCAGGAATGCTGATTGGTATCGCCTTTACATCATTTTTAACTGGTATTACAGAGCCGATTGAGTTTACTTTCATGTTCCTGGCTCCGTTTTTATACGTCATACACGCATTATTAACAGCAAGTTCCATGGTTATTGTTTACTTATTGGATATAAAGCATGGTTTCGGATTCTCTGCCGGTGCCATCGACTTTTTCCTGAATTGGGGCATAGCACAGCAGCCGTTTTTACTCTTAATCATCGGTTTAGCATATGGTGCAGTATATTTCTTTGTTTTCTATTTTCTTATTAGGACCTTTAATTTAAAAACACCAGGTCGGGAAGATGAAGAGGATATTATAGAAGAAAAAGGAACAGGTGAAGATAAATATTCTGTAATGGCTCGTAAATTTATTGATGATATAGGTGGTAGGGAAAATATTGCTGCTGTTGACTACTGTACGACCAGACTCAGATTGACAATCAGGGATATGAGTAAAGTGCAGGAAAATTCATTAAAGCAACATGGTGCCAAAGGGGTCATAAAAGTAAATCAAACAAATCTACAAATAATTGTTGGAACCGATGTCCAATTTGTCGGGGATAAAATGAAAGAATAGAACCAGTCTAATATGGCTGGTTTTTTTCTATTCAGATTTGAAATGATGTTTAGTAAAAAGATGTGCCATCTGTTCGCGATATTTACAACTCTACTATTTGAGAGCAAAATGGTTACAGCCTACACATTTCCCCACATTCCGGGTCAACGGACCTGTCCCTTCATCGCTTGTCCCCACCTTATGGTTCCAAAGGAGCAGGAGAACAGTACCTTTTCTTAACATTTACAATATTTTAACTTATCAGGACACTTTTTTATATTATTATTATTTCTGGTAGATACATAGTCTATTAGATTCTCGTCCATCCACGAGTATTTAATATAAAAAATTTTATAGTAGGAGGCATTTCTATGCTGAAGAAGTCCATGTTGGTTGTTTTTGCCTTTATTCTGTCGTTCACTGCTTTACAGCTTGATCCGCAATCTGTCTCGGCGCTTCCCCCTGGAACACCGTCCAAGTCTCAAGCTCAAACGCAATTAAACTCGTTGACTGTTAAATCGGAAGGCTCCATGTCAGGCTCCTCACGGGATCATTTCCCGCATTGGAGCAGCCAAGGAAATGGCTGCGATACTCGCCAAATCGTCCTTCAACGAGATGCCGACTATTACAGCGGTAACTGTCCTGTCTCCTCTGGAAAATGGTATAGTTATTTTGATGGCGTTATTGTGTACTCTCCATCTGACATTGATATTGATCACGTTGTTCCGTTGGCCGAGGCTTGGCGTTCAGGCGCTAATAGCTGGACAACCGACCAGCGACGTGCTTTTGCAAATGATCTTAATGGACCACAGCTAATTGCCGTAACAGCAAGCGTTAATCGTTCCAAAGGGGACCAGGATCCGTCCACATGGCAACCACCTCGTACCGGAGCTCGCTGCGCATATGCAAAATGGTGGATTAATACAAAATACCGCTGGGACTTGAGTCTTCAGTCATCAGAAAAATCAGCATTGCAAACGATGCTTAACAGCTGTTCTTACTAAAAAATCTATGGAGGCTGCAGGTAAGTACTTTGCAGCCTCACTATTTAAGAGAGGAGATCTACCTATGGAAAAGCTATCTTCTATTTTTACTGCATCACACGGAGTCATGACAACCGAGGTTGGTGTCATCAGCGGCGAACTTGAACTGCGAACTACTTGTGATGAAGATGGAGTTCTTTCGCTCGAAATCACTTATGTAGATGCCGCAGAGTGGTACACGTTGCCCGGAGAAGATTATCGCCTGCATGATTCGCGGGACCATTCAGTGGTTCATGAGATGCTTGTGAAGGTGTTGGAGCGTAGTTAAGGCGGCCACCACACCGCCCCATACTCCTTTCAATAATTTTGACGATGTTGACTTGAAAAGATATCTCTTTTTGGGAAATAATAAGTTTTCGAGCTAAATATTCTTACAATATATGGATTGTCATCAATTTCATTTATTGAATACTTTTAATGGTTTATCGTATACTTCGGGCATTTTATTGACTAATTGGGAGTGTTTATTGAATAAATTGGGAGGTGGAAGTATTTTAGAGGACTATCACTATATGGTCAATGGGAACTGCCTCCATAAATACTTCAAAACCTTACATTAAACCACCAAATAACAAGAAAAATAGTCACTATCCCCCAAACAGTCGTCCCAATAACAAACCATACCTGTGCGTTTTCTTTCATCCCTGGTAGGTTACTTTTTAAAAAGGAGAGTACCACAACACCAATAAAGAAGAAAGCAATAGTAAAGCCCAACATCATAACATCCAATTTACAACAACCTTCCTACACACTATTTCCGGGCCACCGTGCCTGTCCCCTCAACCCAACTCAGCCTATACACAGCAGGATTACCAAGGTTCTTCCAGTCTGCAAATCCAAAGCTAGGTTGGTAATTTCTAATTAGCAGGGACATGATATTACCGTGCGTCACAATTATGATGTTTTCCGCTTCCGTTTCATTAGCTTCTTCTACCACTTGAACAATCCTGTCCATTGCCTCTCTACTTGATTCGCCGCCTTCGAGTTTCAGGTCTAAATCTTCATAGGTTGCTTCCAACTTTTCGAGCCAGTCAGGTAAATCGACTGAACTAAGTATGCGTTCTGCTAAACGATCATCTTTTTCTATTTTTATGTCTCTTTCTTTACCAAGCGGTTCAATAGTTTGGATAGCGCGTAAAAAGGGGCTAGAAATGATGCGGTCTATTGGCGTGTTGGAGAAATAACTTGCTAGCTCTTGCGCTTGCTTAAATCCCTTTTCTGTAAGGGGTGATTCTGGTGGTTGCCCTTTGGCTTCGCAATGCCTGATTATGTAGATGGTTTTTGACATAGATTGGTCCCCTTTCTTCTGCTATATATCATTACGAACGGAACGGAAATTTGTTTCATTCTTCATAAAAAAAGACGATTCTTTGCTTCCTTGTCCAAGAAGTAAACGAATCGCCCCTCTTATTTTTCACCCCACAACATACTAACTGATTGTTTTTTCGGATCGATGTACCTGTCCCTTCGATTCAAACACCCAACCACATAACAAAATACTAGATTCGTATAGAAGTACTAAAGGAATAAGAACAAACACTTGGGATAGTAAGTCTGGCGGTGTTATCATGGCGGAGAGAATTACCATTGCCAGGTACACGTATTTACGATATTTTGTCATCATCATTGGCGTCAAGATGCCGAGCTTTGTTAAAAACCAGACAATGGCCGGCATTTCAAATATGAGTCCTAAGGGAATGGTAATCTGGAACAAAAATCGAAAGTATTTTTCCGCTGTGAACATGGTTTGGAACATACCTTCTGATAGAGCCACTATGAAACTGAAGACCTTTGGGAACACAACAAAATAGCCAAAAGATAAGCCTGCCACAAACAAGAGAAATAATACAGGTATAAAGAGGGCGGTTGACTTTCGTTCGTCAGGTTTAAGAGCTGGTTTAATGAAAACCCATAACTGATATGCCGCAAATGGAATGACCGCCGCTAATGCGCAGATACTGGCAAGCATAAAATAAACCCAAATTATTTCAGATGGACCGAGCACCGTTAATTCTACTTCCGCCCCCTTCATGATCCATTTGTAAACTTTACCCACTTGGAAAAAGCTAACCAGAAAGATAGAAACGTATATAAAAAGGATCATAAGCAGCCTTTTTCTTAATTCTGCCATATGTGTGAGAAAAAAAGTCTGTTCCACCAAACATCCTCCTTTGTCTGTTTTAAAAAAAGAGGGCTATCTACTGAAAGAGATAGCCCACTCATTTATTTACAATGCCTTCTCTTCTACCTTTTTGTCTGCGTCTACTGATTCGTTGTCATCTTTCATTAAATCCTTTGTCCCCTTTTTAAATTCACGAAGGGTGACGCCAAATGAACGCCCGATCTCAGGAAGCTTGGTCGGTCCGAAAATAAGCAAGGTAATGACTAGTATAATAATTAGACCAGGGATACCTATATTTTGTAACATGATATCGTCCTCCTTAAGATTGGTTAATTAGTCCTTGTCCTTGTGTCACATTGATTTTCACTTCGCCGTTTGGTACTTCACATTGCCATAACAGGGATTTGGAAGCGTTCGGTGTTTCAATGTTATCAACAGAATAAGCAGTCCAAGTAGCTTTCGTGTTAGTCAATTCTAGCAATGCATACCCATGTGTTGTACTGTCAAACAGCTCAATCCAAGGATTCTCGGCTTTGACTATTTGTTGAATTTCTTTAAATAGTAGTTCAGCTGTAATTGTTGCTGCACCGCTTAATCGGCCTTTTACGATATCGATAAGTTCTGAGGCAGCTTCAATTGGAATTGGTCCCGACGTATCCGGTGCTTGGTTTAATGCATTACGGAGCGTTTCTCTTAAATTACTTGACGTAACAGAACCTACCATTAACTCTACACCGTATTTCTCGCTCGTTTTGTCATATTTATATTGAAGGTAAGAGGCTTCATAAGTATGAAAGTCCCCTGTGAGAGCTATAAAGTTATTAATTTTATTGTTCATGACTGTTTGTGCAATAACATCTCTTTCATAAGCAAACCCATCCCATGCATCTAAATTCATGTAACGATTTAATAATTTCAGTTGGGTAATTTGCACTTCATTTCCCCAAATTTTCCATGTTCCGCCGGCATTTTTTAATTCATTTAAGAACCATTCGCGCTGGGAGTTTCCGAGCATCGATCGGTCAGAATTGTTAATGCCTTCACACCCACCCGAAATGTAGCGATCTAATGTCCCTTGGCCACATGGGTGTGCATCTCGATAAAGACGCTCATCTGTTAAGAGAATCGTTGCAAGGTTACCAATTGTAACGGTCCGATATATTTTAATAGACTCTTCAAAAGACTTCGTTCCGTCATAAGGAACACGCGCAGGCATGTATTCAAACCAGACTTGATTGGCAATAAGTCTTCTCGCCGGGTCGGACTCGGGGTTATCGTCCGGTGCTACCGCTGGATAATATGTGTCATTGGCAAACTCATGATCATCCCAAGTAGCCACCATGCCGTGACGCTCATGCAATTTTTGTAAGTCTTTATCTCCACGATACGTCTGATAAAGCTTGCGATAGTCCTCTTTAGTAAAAGCTTTCGCCTGTCCACTCGGAAGCTTAATTTGTCTATCTTTCAAATTACCTTGGTAGGCCGCATCACCAACAGATTCATAGATGTAATCTCCTAGATGCAAAAAGAACAACATTTCCTCTTCTGCCATATAACCAAGTGCATTAAAATATCCATTCGTGTAATCTTGGCAAGAAACATAGCCAATTTTTGCAGAGGCAACCTGACTATTATCTACAGGAAGTGTCCTACATGCTCCTGTCTTACTTACATATCCTTTTTTTGTAATAAAGCGGTAGTAGTATGTTTGATTTGGTTTTAGTTGCCCATCCAGATCGATACGAACCACATTGTCGTGATCCTTCCAGATAGGAGAGAAACCATTGAGCGCTACATTAGAAAAATCCTTTGTGGTACTTACCTCAAACATGACAAATTTCCCTTGTTCAATTGCCTCTGCCAGAGACTCATCATTGGTGGCAGTTGTATTTTCTAAATAGTAGATGATATTGCTAGTAATTTCTTCTGTTGAAAGCCCATCCTCTATGGAAGGATCCACTCTTGTCCACAACATCATCCCACTAGATGTTGGGTCACCTGAAGCAACGGATTGAGGAAATCCTTCCCCGACAGTTTGAAGTCCTTTATACGGCGTTACACCTTCTGCTGCTAGAGCCTTATTGGAGACGAAGGAAGTCAATTTGCTAATCCCTGTCGTTTCCAGTGCCACCACTGCTGAACCTGCTAAAAAATACTTCAAAAAAGTTCTCTTAGACGAATCGTATGCTTCAAATTCCCTTCTGCCATTCTTCAATGCTGTTTCCTCCTTCTTAGTTGGATTCGTTACCAGACTAAAGGGTAAAAGTAAACCTGGTTTGAATTATCTGTTACAGGAGAATTAAAAGAATATTACAGGGGTGGATGGGTTAGAGGGACAGGCACCGCGACCCGTTTATTTGGTAAAGTGTTAATTATTTCCTTATTACTTAGAAACAACGAACCTTATTTTTTGACTACACACCTTTTATCCCCACGACATAGTTATAGAATTAATAGAAAATATGGACTATAATATAATTGAGAATGATAATCACACTCATATATACTAACTTCAAGAATAATAAAGGGGACGATGTCATGGAAACGAACAAATCAACTTTAGCTCAAACCATTCGCGAGCGACGTTCTATAAAAGCTGGATACACAGACAAAGAAGTAACACAGGAAACCGTACTAGAATTACTGGACGATGCAGTCTGGGCACCTAACCATGGACTACGAGAGCCTTGGAGGTTTATTTTTGTGTCCTCAAGTGAAAAGCAGGGATTTGTAGAGAAGCTGGTGAAGACCTTCCCACCAGAGATGCAGGAAAACAGAAGGAATTACTTCAGTCAACCCGCTGCCTTCCTAATCATCGTGATGGAAGAAGACCCGAGACAAAAGCAATGGGAGGAGAACTTCGGGGCGGTCAGCTCGCTTATTCAGAACTTCCAGCTGCTTGCCTGGGAGAAAAAACTTGGCGTTGTCTGGAAAACTAATCCTCATATCTATGACCCAAAGGTTCATTCGATTTTAGATGTACAGCCTGGTGAAAAAATTGTTGGATTCTTGCATATGGGATATTTCGAGCAAGTGCCACCAAGACGTGAGCGAAAATCCGCAGAAAGTAAATTGACAGCGTTTAAGAATGAATAGGACAATGGAAAAGACGCTTCCCTACTGAGAGGGAAGCGTCTTTTCCATTTGAGTAAGTTTTTTTCCTGAGGTATTCAAGGTGGAAGAAAACACTTAGAGGAAAATATAGGAGTTTTGCAGGAGCCACCCTACCTGTTACTTTTACTTTTCATGATGAAGATCTCTTTTTCAAGTCTGTTTACCTTATTGTCAATGAAATCAAAATCGTTCATTCTAAGTTCATTAGTTAATTCAAACTGCCCGCCAATACCGTCGAGTTTTGCTTCAACAGTATTGAAACGTTCGTGCATTTCCGTCTTCATGTTATCCATTTCAGTTTTCATGCTTCCCATTTCGGTTTTCATGCTTCCCATTTCGGTTTTCATGCTTCCCATTTCGGTTTTCATGCCTGTCATCTCTGACCTTATGCTGGTTGTTTCTGATTTTAAATCATTTACATCCCCTCTCATACCTTTAACTTCTGTATCCAGACCGATAAGCAGCTCAAGAATTTGCTTTTCCATCTTATCACCTCCTCCTTTCATTATAGTGGATAGGAGGATAACTATCACGTATGATACCAAAAATACATTTTCCTTTTTGGGCTAAAGGTGTCGAAGAGAGCTACTATTAAAAGTGGGCCAAGGTGCCTGTCCCTGCAACACCAGCTCCCCCTCTACCCACGAAGTATGGGCAACGTGCAACAACGAAAGGATCCCCCTGATTTAATGATTTCAATAATATCAACTTCAATCACTTCAAATCCGCGTTTTCTGAGCTCTTCGTTTACATTTGGATTAACTGGCAGGCTGAAAATTTTCTTATTGCCAATGCTGAGTACGTTTGTTCCAAGGGTGAACTGTTCGTCTTCTGTTACTTCGATTAATTCAAACTGGGCCGAGAGAATGTCTATCTCTTTCTGTGTAAAAGCTTCTGGATAGTAAAGGGCTTCATTTGGTGAAATGATGTTGAACACACAATCCAGGTGTAAGTATTTTTCTTTGAAAGGCACCTTTACTACTTCATAATGTGGCAGGATGCTTTGAAGATGTTCAATTGCATCCTCGTTGGTTCGGTTGCTCAAACCCACATACACTGTTTCGCCATTGATGATGACATCTCCGCCTTCAATCATGTCGCCCTTTAAATTCAAATAAGAAATTTCTTGTTGTTCCAACATGCTTTTTAGGACATCTTCTTCCCCTTGTCTAATTTTATTGGCCATTTCTGCAACAAATAAGATGTTACCAAGGGTGAAACCAATATCTCTTGTGAATACTTGCTCCGGGAACATTTTCATTGCAGGCAAGAGGATCACTTCCACTCCATGGTCCTCCAATGTTTCAACGAATTTCTTATGCTGTGCCATCGCAATTTCAATATGAATGCCTTCATTTTTAAATTTTTTCTGCGTTTCATTAATGACTTCCCGAATGGTCATAAACTCTGGTTTGCACAAGATCACCTTATGCAACACGTCATACTCACTACTTGCATGCGGCCGTAACGGACTTTTAGAAAATAAAGACATACAAATACCCCCATCACAAAATAATGTTTTTATTGTTACCTAGTAAAAGGATTTTTAATTGGCAAGGAGAACGATTTTATTTTTCGGGTTAATGACATAGAATAACTGTACAATTTTATTTGTAAGGAGAAATGACATGGACCAACATAAAGAAGAAAGCTTAAAAAGAACTCTAGAAGAAGCAGATAAGGCTGTTTATGCTTCACAATTGGAAAGTAACTCGGATAATATCGGGTATTCACATCAGGCAATTGAACGAGTGGAGCAAGCTTTAAAGGATGCTCCCAAACATCCTTCTCCCACTTCTGAAGAGCAGCATGCCAAAGATATGTTGAGACGATTGAAAGAGACACAAGCAGCTGTGAATGCTATAAGGAACGATTAACGCGGGCTCCTTGATGGGCCCTTTTTTAGATGAAAAATGTGGTACAACCCTTCCCCGGTGAATAGAAATGTAAGGAGATGATGGGGAGGGCTAAAAGATGAATTCCATTTTAACTTACATATTCTTAGGTGTGTCACTGGCAGCACCGATTGGACCGGTCAATGCTGCACAGTTGGATAAAGGATTGCGTCTAGGATTTGGACACGCTTGGATTTTTGGGGTTGGCGCACTCGTCGCTGACATTTGCTATATGTTGCTCGTTTATATGGGAATGATTCATTTCATAGAACAGCCAATGATGAAAGCCTTTCTCTGGCTTTTTGGCTTTTTCGTGCTTACTTATACAGGGGTAGAAAGTTTGTGGAAGAGTGGAAAATCAAGCTTTGTGGATGGACCAAGAGGCAAGACTACACTGCTTCGATCGTGGACTTCCGGTTTCCTTCTTTCCATTTCCAACCCGCTTACCATTCTATTTTGGCTTGGTATTTATGGCTCGGTTTTAGCAAAAACCGCTTCCTCATTTTCCGTTAATCAGATAGCTGTTTACAGTGGGGCCATCATTTTCGGAATTTTATTATGGGATGTGTTTATGGCTACGATCTCCAGTATTGCTAGGAATCTTTTGCATACTAATTTCCTTGTGGTGATTTCGATTATATCTTCCTTGTCGATGATTGGTTTTGGGGTTTATTTTGGTGTGGAGGCATTTAGGTTGCTGTTTTTATAGGAACAGGTGGTATGACGAGCGGTTGGGGGAGGACTTCTATTCGACCTTTAATTTGTTTTGCGTGGCACTTCGGGCATGTAGAGCCCTTCTATTTGACCTTTCACCTGTTTCACCAGGCACTTCGGGCGTATAGAGCCCTTCTATTTGACCTTTCATCTGTTTCACCGTGCACTTCGGGCGTATAGAGCCTTTCTATTTGACCTTTCATCTGTTTCACCAGGCACTTCGGGCGTATAGAGCCCTTCTATTTGACCCTTCACCTGTTTCACCAGGCACTTCGGGCGTATAGAGCCCTTCTATTTGACCTTTCACCTGTTTCACCAGGCACTTCGGGCGTATAGATCGCATTTATTGCATGATACATAATCTTCCCCTCCCTTTTTCACCTCCACTTGCACAAACTTCCAGAATAACCTCTCCTTCTTTACCTATACTAACTATGTGTGCGTGACAAAACGGATAAAGAAACAAAAAGTGAGGGGTTAACTTGGCGAAAAAAGAGGAAAACGTATCTACCGATGATGCTGTGATGCAAATGCTGCTGGATATTACAGACAAAGATGGTGTGGAGATAGGAATCACGTTGAACATTAATGGGGCAGTTGTAGCGGGAACGCTTGTTGGCCCCCATACTTATTACGAAGGAATCATTCAATCTGCAGATGGTGTAGAAAATAGTACCCTGTCGCGCGTTCTACATAAAAAATTCACTGATCTTAAAGAAGCCTATATCAGTGAGCGGCAAGAGGAAGAGGAAAAGAAAAAGCAGGATATGATTGCTACGTTTATTCATTTGAAAGATGCTGTGTATATTTCTGCGAATGCGCAATCTCCTTTCAAAAGCCACACTTGGTGGCGTGGAAGAATTGATTCTATTGACGGGTTTTCTTTTAAGCTTTAAGCAATTGAACTTATTAATCGTAGACATGACGACGGAGGGGTAGAGGTGACAAACAAGAAAATCGGACAAGTCAGTGCTTGGTGCATAATAAGCATGGCTTCCATCCCTCTTATTATGACACTGGGCAATTCCATGCTTATTCCTGTTTTGCCATTGCTCGAAAAAAAATTGGACATCTCCTCCTTTCAATCCAGTATGATCATCACTTCATATTCTGTTGCATCAATTTTCTTAATACCTATTGCTGGCTATCTATCTGACCGGTTCGGCAGGAAAATGATCATTTTGCCAAGCCTACTGCTGGCACTAATCGGAGGGTTAATTTCTGGGTTTGCTTCCTGGAAAATAGATGATCCCTTCACATGGATAATCATCGGACGAATTATACAGGGTGTTGGTGCAGCTGGGGCAACACCGATCATTTTGCCGCTTGTTGGGGACTTGTATCAGGATGACGATGAAAAAACCAGTTCTTGTTTGGGAATCATTGAAACATCCAATACATTTGGGAAGGTTCTTAGTCCTATATTAGGTTCGCTTCTGGCAGCTGTCCTTTGGTACCTTCCTTTCTTTTCGATATCTTTTTTTAGTTTAATTTCTATTCTAATGGTTCTTGTTTTCATCAAAGTACCTACGAAAAAAGACAAGCCACTGGCTCTAAATATTTTTATTCAAAACACAAAGAAAATTTTCCAAAAAGAAGGGAAATGGCTTTATACCACCTTCTTGATAGGCGTCTACGCGATGCTGATTCTCTTTGCCCTATTATTTTATTTATCCGACATTCTTGAAAAAACGCATGACCTGCACGGTGTAAAAAAGGGATTATATTTAGCGGTCCCTTTGTTCACCCTGTGCGCCTCCTCCTATATAACCGGAAAAGTAATCAAGGGAAATATTGAATTGATGAGAAAAATTCTAATGATCACACTTGGCGTTATCGCCATATCCATCGTTTTTGTAGGCTATTTGAATGAAAAAATATTCTTATTGCTGACTATATCCAGCTTTATTGGCATTAGCATTGGAGCGATGCTGCCCACCCTTGATGCAATAATTACTGAAAATGTTGAAAAGGAAGAAAAGGGGACAATCTCCTCCCTCTATAGTTCCTCTCGATTCATCGGGGTAGCTGCAGGTCCGCCAATTATGTCTGTGATCATGAAGAACCACCTTCTCACAAGTCTTTATATATCCAGTGCTATGGCAGTTATTATCGGCGTACTTGTTTTTATTTTCATCCAAAATGTAAAACCAAAGAAAAGCACGCTTTGGTAGCTGGTTAAAAGGAGAGTCCCATGTCAAAGTCCTCTTGCAGTCCCAAACAAACAACAGGCGATCTAGCCTGGTGGCAACTGTCATTAATAGGAATTGGATGCACCATTGGCATCGGCTTTTTCCTGGGATCTTCTCTTGGAATCAAGCTTGCCGGTGCCTCTATCATTCTTTCTTTTTTAATTGGCGCCGCCGGAACCTATATCGTGTACAGCAGATTAGCCAAAATGACCATCCAAGATCCACAGGAGGGTTCATTTTGTTATTACGCAGGGCAGGCATTTGGGAAATGGGCTAGTTTCAGTTGTGGCTGGAATTATTGGTGCTCCAACATACTGATCATGGGTAGTCAGCTGACTGCCCTTGGTCTATTGTCCCAATTCTGGTTTCCAGATATTCCGCTTTGGATTTTTTCAGCTGGGTATGCCATATTGTCCTTTCTCATCGTCATGCTTGGGACAAAAGGGTTTGATAAAATGGAAGACCTTTTTGCCATTATCAAAGTTGCGGCAATTGTCATGTTCATTGTCATTGCTTTGGGTATTTATTTTGGCTGGATCAAGGGTGATGGCGGTGGCGTTGGGGCAAGTCCAGGCAACTTACCCAACACCCTCAAGGAATGGATGCCGATGGGAGTGAAAGGGGTATGGTCTTCCCTTATATATGCCTTCTATGCTTACGGCGGAATTGAAGTAATCGGGTTAATGGCCATGCAGCTGAAAAAGAAAGAAGATACGTTAAAGGCTGGAACCATCATGATGTTTTTATTGATGATTCTCTATGTAGGCTCACTCAGCCTTGCCGTTAGCCTTGCTGCTTTTGAAAAATTCAACGAAAAAGAAAGTCCCTTTGTGACTGCCCTAACCAATTTCGACCTCGACTTTTTTCCGCACGTTTTCAACGGGGCCATTATAATCGCTGGCTTCTCCACCATGACCGCAGCACTTTTTGGGGTAACTACACTTTTAGTTACATTAGCAAAGGATGGAGATGCACCAAAGCTATTCCAGAAAAAAATACAGTTTCGCGAATTACCGCTTCCCTCCCTGTTACTTGGAGTGGTGGGACTAGCGGCTTCAGTCGTTTGCGCCTTCGTATTGCTGGGAAAGGTGTTCGAATACATTACCACAGCCGCAGGGTTACTATTGCTGTATAACTGGATTTTTATCTTGCTCTCTTCCTTTAAATTAGAAAAGAATGGAAAGTTACTATCTGTGCTGGGGCTGCTGCTGCTTTTATTAGCAATAAGCGGAACCCTCGCGGAAAAGACCGTCCGGAATGGCTTCTTTATTAGTATTCTTTTTGTAGCGTTGATTGGGATTATTACATTGATAATGCAGAGGAAATGGAAGAAGGGCGGAAGGAAGAAGTTGAAGTATAGTTGAGAAGGGCGGGTTGTGGGGATGGGTTGTGGGACAGGCACGGCCGCCCATATTTGCTTGGATTGTCGTAGGGAGTGAGAGTTCGTGCAGTTTGTTGCTAGAGTAAAGACCTCTAGGTTCATTTTTTCCGGGGGCAGAGGTCTTTATAGGCGTTATAAAGACCTTTCTTACCGTATTTGCCCGTCCGAGAAGTCTTTATACCACTTCTAATGACCGTTCTCCTCGATTAATCAAGTCCTAGAAGTCTTTATCGCACTATTCATGACCTGTCTGTATAGCTTTTTATGTAGAAGAGGTCTTTATCGCCTAGCATTACGAAATCGAGTAATCCGTCGCAGCATTTATTTTAAGATATTCCTTTTAATTCTTTGCTTAATAATCCGCTCACTAATAACCCCGAGGATCAGTCCAACACCTATAGGTAGTAGTGCTATCTCTGTATATGTAGGAGATAGTTTGAAAATAAGAAAATCTATATCAGCTAAAAACCCCAACAAATACAGTAAAATCATAGACCCACAAGCTACTGAGAGTGGTACCCAAAATTGCTTTTTCATTTTTGCATTCCTCCTTTTATTGTTTGGGATTCAAAGGTTTCACCCATCAATCTTCTCCGCCCTCTTCCCTGCATACTCTCCAAATTTCACTAATCCCACGGCTATAGCTGAAAACACACCGTTAAACAAGGCTGCAAACCATAACATCTGGGAAAAGCCGATCGCATTTGCATACAAGACCCCTAATAACATACACCCTAGGACAGTTACAAAAAAAGGTATTTTTTTTGCTACAAAACTAACAATCACACTTAACAGCATGACTGCCGAACCCATGATAAAGAAATGAATCCCAAAGATTAGCAAGAACTCCATTTAAACTCATCCCCCAATAAGCTAATTTGATGGCCTTTTAGAATTCAACATTTTTTCTATAACTAAGATACGAATAAAAGCAATATTTGTTTCATTCTTCTGACTTCATTTAACTTTATCATTAACACATACTAATTTTTCTATATCTATTTTGCCTTACACTTCAGGGAGCCCACAGTTTATCGGCGGAAGATCTAGCAGGATATTTACGCACTATGTAATTTCTGAATGCTAATAACCAATATACGTAAAAAAGGCCTGAAGCAAATTTTATTGCTTCGGCCTTTTGTTTATTTTTTGCTATATTATTGTACGATTTCCATTTGAAGTTCTAAATCTTTTACTTTTGCTTGAGGTAGTAGAATTTTTTCGAATTCGAACTCGTTTAGACCTTTTTCTTTTTTCACTCTATTAGGTAGATCTGGATTAGCTAAGGCGCTTGTCCCTAAGGAAACTAAATCAGCTTGATGCTCTCCAATTATTTTTTCCGCTTTTTCAGGATCACCTAATCTTCCATTAGCAATGACAGGAAGTTTTCCAAACTCTTTGGCAGCCTGAGCCAACGTTCTAGTACCCTGCCCGAATGCAGGTGCTGTCGCATCTCCATCGGTAACATGAATATAGTCTAAAGAGCTCTCTCCTAATTGAGAGAAAATGTATTCTGCCTCGTTTTCTCCTTCAGCCCATTTGTGATTTGGGTCAGCTACCTTGATTTGAGAGATACGAATTCCAACCATAAAATCAGAGCCTACTGCTTCTCGAATATCTTCAATGATTTCTAATACAATTCGAAGGCGATTTTCTTTTAAACCACCATATTGGTCCTCTCGATGATTCATATAATCTGTCAAAAATTGATCCAATAAATACCCATTCGCTCCATGGATCTCCACTCCGTCGAATCCAGCTTCTTTCGCTCGCACGGCACTTTGAACAAATGCATATTTTACTTGTTCGATGTCATGTTCGGACATTGCTCTCGGTGTTTGGAATGGACCTGTTCCACCATAGAAACCTAATTGCTCACCCTTAGGAGGAATGTCAGAAGGTGCTATCGTTTCATTTGTGTAAGCATTCCCCTGACTTTGACCACCGGCGTGCATAAGTTGAGCAATTATCAATGAACTATGGCTGTGAACAACGTCCACTATTTTTTTCCACTCTTGTACATGTTCTTCTCTTACAAGTCCAGGTTGATCGTCATAGCCCTGACTATAACTCTCGTCCAGATAAATCCCTTCTGAGATAATTGCACTAAATCCACCTTTTGCGAATCGTTCATAATATTTACTCATGGTTTCATTCGCACGACCATCTTGTTCTGCACTAATTCGTGTCATCGGTGCAACAATAAATCTATTATGAAATGTATTCCCCTTAATTTCTGTTTGTGAAAATAAATTCTTATATGTCAAAATAATCATCCTTTCTAATTAAACTTAGCTAACATGCTAAAGGAAAAGAATCTTTAATTCAAGATTTTTGCACTTGATAAGTTTGTCATAAAAATAGGATGACTTAGAACACAAAAATTATGTATGGTGGGTGGTGGGGCACCATGATCCACTTTTGCTTAGAGGGGCAAGCTGTGTAATTTCTAAAGCAGTTACTTACGGAGTAAAGACCTCTAATCACTAGTTTTTCCCGTAAGGAGTTCTTTAGCAAGACTGTAAAGACTATTCTTCACTACTTTTCACGCTACAAAGGTCTTTATGACCCTTATTAAGACTTCTCCGCTCAATTTCACGAGCCGCAAAGGGTTTTAAACACTCTTTCATCCCAAGTTAATTTCACTTGTTACTACTTAATTACTTTATTAACCTCTCTTGTAATCTTCCATTTTTCCTCTATTAGTGTCCAACCTTGAGTATTTGTAGGCATCCTCACTATTCAAATTATTAATTTTAAGAATTTCTCCAATACTCCCGCTGATTTTTCATAAAGGCCTTGATTAATATACTTAATTACTCCTATCCAAGCTAAGAAAATACCTAAAAACCCTGCTACGATAAGACCCCCCAATGCAAAATTTTTATGAATACCGTAACCTATTGGCACAAAGAATACAATTGTCGATGTTAGAATTATGAACGTAAAAATCAATAAAGCTCTTTTTTCCATTTTGTGTTTATCTTTATTTAACTTCCGGACACCCATTCCCATTATTTTGAAATAACAAACTGTAATGATAACGGGGATTACCCACATAAATGAATCCATTTGTTTACCCCTTTTTATCGTTAAACTTTCTCCCAAACCGCATTCGTATAAGCAATCTTCAACCCTGCTCGTTCCATATTCTTTTGGCTCACACTACCAAAAGCCGCTTGCCCAACTAAATATCGGCAACCTTCATTAGCTGCCTGTTGCATGCGCTTTTGAATGAGTGCTGTTTGAACCCCTTTATTTCTAAATTCAGGTACGGTTGCCGATGCAGCCAATGTTGCAACATCATTATTTATAAACAAGACAGCGATTCCGGCTGGCTCATTACCTACACGCGCCAAATAAAAATTCCAATTGTCGCTCTCTGCAAGCACCTTGTTATTGGCGGTCACATAGTCCTTGAATGCAGCGGGCATCCCGAAACCTTTCGTATATAACTCACCAAAAATATTAAAGTTCACGAGACTGATTTCCTCAACATGAATAGCATTATCTTGCCTCTTGTCTGGTATTTCTTCCATAGATAAAGGACGATAGAGAGCCGTGTGAAAGCCACTCTGAAAAAAGCCCATGGTACTAAGCTTCCGGAAAAGGTCGATAGAGGCATTTCCTGGTGTCACTTCAAACCTAGCTGGAATGCCTCTACTAGAATAAAATTCTACTATTTCATCCATATCATTTATATTCTCTCCGGTAATTCCCTTCACCGTATTGAATGATGGACCGGGAATACTTTTAACTGAGAACGCCACGGCATTTCCAAACCGCTGCAGCTCCACGCCCATTGCATTATCGTTTTGGTCTCTAATTCTCAGCAATCTATCTTCTAGCGCATCAATCTCAGACTGTTCCACGATTTGTAATTGATTTTTTGTTAAGATTGACATGTTTTTACCTCCGGCGCGATGAGATCCGTATCCGGCGGAGTATATCCCAGTTGGCGACCAATTTTAACAATCTGTCCTTTGTGGTGGAATTCGTGGGTGGTAGTGTGCGTAAAAAGCCAGAGAGTGCTGAAGTCGGATGTTTCACCGCTTTTAAAAGTGTATGGGATGGTATGTTCCCAGTTTCCTTGATATTTCAGCAAAAACTCCTCAACCATCTCATCCGTTTTCCGGAAAAGCTCTCTCATATCTTGAACGGTTTTGATGTTTTTTGGTTCTGTTTTTTCAATTGTTTTTCCAAGACCATGTGTCCCGAGCCAAAAATGATAGCAGGTGGCAATATGTACGTGAAGATTTCGAATGGAGTCCCCTCCGAAATTCTCCATTTCTTTTACATAATCGGCATATGCCATGACTTCACAATACTGAAATAATGTTTCCCTTGTCCGTTTAATCCAATCATACTGACTTTGAAATAATTTCATTTTTCCATCTCCCTAATTTTAAATGAAGGAATATTCCGTCTTTAATTTTATAGTACCACACGATTAGAGATATGGTAATAATTTCTACATTAGTATCAGCAGATGCTTGGTCAGATAAGTTAAGGGGAGAGATATTTGACCAAAGGAAGTGGGTCGTCGTCCAGTTCGTGCCAAAACCACCTAAGTTCGTGCCAAACAAGTTTTTAGTCTTCAGGCACAGGCACAACAGCACAAATGCGTCCCCCGTGCCTGTCCCCTCAATCCGCTGTTTAAAACTCCCTGTTTAGGGGAAATTAAAAACACTTTGAAATCTACATATATTGGAGGTATTATCCTTGAAAAAGTTATTTGGTGTGTTACAGAAGGTCGGGAAAGCGTTAATGCTTCCGGTTGCACTCCTACCGGCGGCTGGGATTTTGCTTGCGCTTGGCGCAGCATTGAAAGAAGAGAATTTGCTGGAACTGATGCCGTTCCTTGGTACGGATTGGATCCAGTTAGTGGCGAGCGTTATGGATGCTGCCGGAGGGATTGTATTCAGTAACCTCCCTGTGCTCTTTGCCGTTGGGGTGGCAGTTGGACTTGCTGGTGGTGAGGGGGTTGCTGCACTTGCCGCGATTATTGGTTACCTCATCATGAATGCCACGATGGGTGTGGTGCTTGGCGTAGATGAAGGAATGCTTGATAACCCGGCATATGCGAATGTACTTGGAATTAATACGCTTCAGAGTGGGGTGTTCGGCGGGGTAATTGTCGGTATCCTTGCGGCATTCATGTACAACAAGTATTACAATATCGAGTTGCCGTCTTACCTCGGTTTCTTCGCCGGGAAGCGATTCGTCCCAATTGTTACGGCTGCCTCTGCAGTTGTGTTAGGTATTGTCATGTCCTTTGTTTGGCCTCCGATTCAAGGTGGGTTAAACACACTGTCTGAAAGTATGATTAACACAAACCTAACGGTGTCCGCCTTTATTTTTGGTGTCATTGAACGGGCCCTAATTCCGTTCGGTCTGCATCATATTTTCTACTCCCCGTTTTGGTTTGAGTTTGGTTCCTACACTACTCAGGCTGGAGATATTGTCCGCGGGGATCAGGCAATGTTCTTTGCCCAGCTGCGTGACGGGGTCGACCCTACTGCCGGAACGTTTATGACAGGTAAATTCCCGTTTATGATGTTCGGTCTTCCTGCTGCTGCGCTCGCGATTTACCACACAGCGCGTCCTGAAAAGAAAAAAGTGGTTGGCGGAATCATGGCGTCTGCTGCTCTTACCTCTTTTTTAACGGGTATTACAGAACCTATTGAGTTCTCATTCCTGTTTGTTGCACCTGTTTTATTCGCGATTCACACCGTGTTTGCGGGTCTTTCGTTCATGGTGATGCATATTTTAGATGTGAAAATTGGGATGACGTTCTCAGGTGGGGTCATCGACTACCTGCTTTTTGGAATTGTGCCTAACAGAACCGCATGGTGGCTTGTTATTCCTGTTGGTCTTGTATTTTCCGTCATTTACTATTTCGGTTTCCGCTTTGCTATAACAAAATTCAATCTTGCAACTCCTGGTCGTGAGGAAGTGGACGAGGATGAAGATGGAGCCTCTCCGACAACTGCCGGCGACCTCCCTCATGATGTATTAGAGGCGATGGGTGGCAAGCAAAATATTTCTCATTTGGATGCTTGTATCACGAGGCTTCGCGTGTCGGTGAATGAAATTTCCATGGTGGACAAAGCTCGTTTGAAAAAACTTGGTGCCTCTGGCGTTCTAGAAGTCGGCAACAATATCCAAGCTATTTTCGGACCTAAATCGGATACGTTAAAATCACAAATCAAGGATATTATGGACGGGAAGACACCTCGCCCTGCTAGAACAGATACAAATAAGGAAGTAGAGCAGCAAATTGAAGAGATCAATCCAGATGCGATGCAAACCAAGTCAACGGAAGGCGGATTTATCGCTCCTATCAAAGGGGAAATCAAGCCGCTCGATGATGTGCCAGATCAGGTCTTTTCCGGAAAAATGATGGGTGACGGCTTTGCAATTGAACCTGCAGAAGGACTTGTCGTCTCTCCTGTTGACGGAAGAATTGTAAACCTGTTCCCGACCAAGCATGCGATTGGAATTGAATCGAACGAAGGACACGAAATTCTAATCCACGTAGGAATTGATACCGTAAATCTTAAAGGTGAAGGGTTTGAAGCACTCGTTGCACAGGGTGACACAGTAACGAAGGGGCAGGAACTCCTTAAGTTTGATATGGATTTCATTGGGAAGAATGCTCCTTCGTTGATAACACCAATTGTGTTTACTAACTTGAAGGATGATGAAAAAGTAAAGCTTAACAAGCATGGTGAGGTTGATTTGAAGGAAGAAGGAATTGTGGAGATTTCTAAAGGGTAAATAAGAAAGGGACGTTTCGATCACAATCGAAACGTCCTTTCTTTATTTTACAGATGGCGGAGTATTATGCAAGGCTGGAGGAGCAGGATTTAGCATTGGTTTTCCACCCCACGCACCTGACATGCTTAAGTATTCAAAATTAGCTAATCCGTCTGGTGCAGGGCCACTCGCCCAATTGCCTTTGCTACTCTCTTCTCCCTCTGATAATGCAATAAACGTATGAGAGACTTCCGATTTTTCTTTTGACGTAGGGAATGTGCTTGGTACGATTACCCCTTCTTGCGCTTCTAGTTCATAAATTGCTGCCAACCATTGATTTTGATGCATTCTATCCCTGGCAATCAGGAATGACAGCATGTCTCTAACTCCCGGGTCCGTCGTTTGTTCATATAATCTGACTGCCTGCAAACGCCCCTGTGTTTCGGCGTTTAAATTTGCCCTGAAATCGGCGAGCAGATTACCACTCGCAATCACGTAGCCTGCGTTCCATGGTACACCAACGCTGTTGACTGGCATTGCTGAAAGACCGGAAACAATGGCGTATTGCGGGTTCATCCCTCCCATAATTGCTGCCATTACAGGATTCTGTGCCGCTTCTTCTTGAGCTTTCACCGGTGCATTGTCAAGCAGTCTTGCAATCATGGTTGCAAGCATCTCAACATGGGCGAGCTCCTCCGTCCCCGTATCCATCAATAAATCTCGGTACTTACCATGTCTCCTTGTTCCCCACCCTTGAAATAAATATTGTATAGCAACCGAAATCTCCCCGAACTGCCCACCCAGTATTTCCTGCAGCCTTGTCGCAAATATGGGATCAGGCTTACTAGGCTTGGCTTCATATTGTAATTCCTTCATATGAAAAAACAAAACATCCCCCACCCTTCTTTATGCATCACAAATTATATATACTGACAATGGTTTGTACATCATTCTAAATTTTCCATGATACAATAAAGGAAAGAATTTCTATGGGAGGGTTTATCATGAAAAAGCACCGCATCTATACGACCAGTTTTGCAAGTGTCTACCCACATTACGTTACAAAAGCAGAGAAAAAAGGACGTACGAAAGCAGAAGTGGATGAGATCATTGGTTGGTTAACTGGCTACAGCCAAGAGGAATTAGAAGCACTGATCGAAAATAAAACAGACTTTGAAACCTTTTTTGCCGAAGCTCCCGAAATGAACACAGCACGTAGCCTCATTAAAGGAGTCGTTTGCGGTATCCGAGTAGAGGATATTGAAGAGCCAACCATGAGAGAAATTCGCTATTTGGATAAGCTGATTGATGAGTTAGCTAAAGGAAAAGCGATGGCGAAAATTTTGCGGGCTTAGGGGACAGGCACCGCGACCCACCATCCTCTGTAAAAAATTGGTGTTTTTGTTTTGGCAGCAGCATAAATTAATTGAATGAGGGGGGAGTTTATGCAAAAACGTGCCATTATATTTGGATCACTTTTCTTTCTTTTGTCAGCCATTCCTTTGGTTGCCTTTCTGACTTCTTGGGGTTCAACAATGGTTGAGCTGTTCAACAGAGTAACGCTCTTCATTCCCATTGCTTTTGGTGTTGTAGGATTACTTGTCACTCTATTTAGAGTAAAAGGGTGGCCAAAGGGTTGGCTGATTGCGGCAAATTCATTTAGTGTTTGCGGGTGGGCATTATTACTCTTTATAGCGATTTACGGTTTTCAAGCACCATAGAATTCGACAAATAGATGTGCTATTTCTTTTATTAGAAAAATGAAAATTTCCTACAATACTTTTTTCAAAAGTTAATTTCGATTTTTACGCTGAACCTCTTGCTACTCAAGGGGTTCATATTTTATTTAACAAACGTTTGTTTAAAAAGATCTATTTTAGAAAAAAGGGTTCCCAGGAAATTTGTCGATTCGCAATGAATGGTGGCAGGCTTGTGAATTATTTCACTACACCTTTTTGAAAAGTTAATTTCTTAAAAATTGTTTTCTCCCTACAGCCCCATAGCATAGATATTTTCTTAATCAAACGTTGGTTTAAAAATTACTATATTAAAAAGTATAAAGGACAGCCCCCTTACCAAACGAGGGCTGTCCTTTTAACCTTAGATAACTTCCATGATGAAGTCTGTCGATTCAAAAAATAACAAACTAATGAGGATAATGATAAGCGGCAGAATTATTCCAATGAGGCTGCATACTATGCCCGCCTTGGCATATCCTCGTCCTGATTGATCCGTTTTGGAAATCTCATTAAGACTTATCACTCCAAGGACAAACCCCGGGACTGCAAATAGCATACTCAAAAAGCTTATGACACAACTTATAATAGAAATAATTCCTAAGATTAGAGATAACACTGCATTACTATTGATTTTTTCCGTTTCGGAATGCGGAACAGATTCATTCATTTTTTACACCTACCATTCTAAAATCCAGTGAATGTTAGAAGATACATTTTTGACTCTTACTGCATTATAGCTCTCCTCAGCTACAACACGCCACTACTTATCTAGTATCCTTTTCCCTAATCCAGATATCTCCATGCCTAATTTCATAGTTTATTTTTGCTTCATCCAAACGTTGAATCTGGTTGTCTGTTTTTTCTGTCCAGTAAACGTAAGAGTTGCTGCTTTGTGCACTGCAGCCAGAAAGGACAATAGATACAAATACAAACGTTAATGTATTATGGGTTTTAGGTATAGACCCATTGCCCTACATTAAATCATCTCCAACTGTGTAATTGCCATAAATAAAAACAAAATCCCTAGTAAGTAATCCATCATATAGACTTTCTTTTCTTCTCTGTGAAGGTGCGATTCCACACCATTCATGATATTCATTAATCCAGCCAGAAGAATGACATATCCTAGATACGTGCTATTAAAATCATCCCTATATCCTAGGAAAAATAATGCAATCATTGCTATAGCTACTATTATTCTAATTACCACTATCCCCTTCGAACTTTTTGTCCGTTTTACTTTTTCAAAAAACAATCCCATCTAACACAACTCCTGCTTGCTTCTATTTCTCTTAAGGAAAAGCAACATATTTAATGCGCTGATCGCAAGTATGGACATAAACAAAATCATACCAACAGAATCCCCAGCAAAATTTAGTTCATCAGCCGCTATGGCACTAAAGACCATAACCTGGGCAGCAACTAGAATATTCAATAAGGAAAGTATTATTACCATCAAAGTTGATAGAATCATGGCTTTAAATTTTGGTACTACTATGAGGATAAACAATAAAATGGATACCGCTAATAACATGTATAAAATTGGTCTCAACAGCGCAAACGAGCCATCTATTTCGAAAGATTGATAGGTAAACAAGTCTTACACCTCCATGCTATGTATGAGTTTATCCCTTTAGTAATAATACGAAATGGAATAGGAAAAAGTTCCCCATGGTGTTCGTTGCTTTGGTATTTATAGGGGGATGGTTCTCTATTACCATTTACTAGCATCAGAATGAATTTCTTAATGTTCATACCCCCTCTCCTCCCAAACAAACTCAATTAAATAACATTCTTTGCATTCATTCTCTTCTCTCTGCGATATAGTATCTACCATTTAACTCATATAGGATAATGTTGTTGTTCTCGGTGGGATTGTAGAGGGCTGTTCCAGGAGGAAGGGAATTGCTATCAAGATGACGTTCTTCTAAATCTTCAGCTGTATCCAAATCAACAATATTTCGTTGGACTTCTCCTATCAGGTCCCCCTTGACACTTTTATCTACTTCTTCTTTTGTTATCATATAGGAATAACTATTTACTTTTACAAATTCATATGCCCAGGATGCTTCTTCGGTGGTTTCTGTGGTGACGGAGTCTTCTGTTGAAGCACAACCCGTTAAGATCAAAGAAAGGAAAGTTATTAATAAAGCTTTTTTCAACACTATCACCTCCAGGCATTAGACGGACTGTTTGGCTGAATAGATTCATATAAACTATGATTTAACTAAGCTATTTCTGTTTCTATACAAGCTTGCGACCAACCCCACTATGACAGCGATAAGCAGCTTAAAAAGAAAATTCGTAGTCAAACCTTCTACCACGTAGCCCTTTACCTTTTGAAAAGCCGTTGCTTCCGGTACCCAATCGATAACATAGCCAATGCTGAAAATACCAGGTAAGGACAAAACGATGTAGATAATAATGGTGATGATGAAAAAGCTCTTCCAGGACATCGGGCTACCTCCTTTTTGCTACTACAGTATTCTTTCTCCAATTATTTCAAAATAGGTAGGAATACTCAATGGTTTTAGAAAATTATGTTAAAATAAATTTGGTTATTGTTTACAATTTTTCATTTTCACTCACAAAAAACGCTCCAGATGGTCTGGAGCATTTTACGTGCCAATTTCATTGACTGTTATTCATTTAAAATGTTGTATAAGGTGTATTAGTATGGTCTATTTGACCTTTCCACCTTTTTCAACACCGCTTCGGGCATATAGACGCTCTCTATTTGACCTTTCCACCTTTTTCAGCACTGCTTCGGGCATATAGACGCATTCTATTTCACCTTTCCACCTTTTTCAACACCGCTTCGGGCATATAGACGCTCTCTATTTGACCTTTCCACCTTTTTCAAAACTGATTCGGGCATATAGACGCTCTCTATATCACCTTTCAACCTTTTTCAACACCGCTTCGGGCATATAGACGTGCTCTATTTGACCTTTCCACCTTTTTCAGCACTGCTTCGGGCATATAGACGCCCTCTATTTATCCTTTCCACACATCCACCTAATGCTTTAGGCATATAGAATATACTTAACTACAACTACAACTCTCATCCAACACCCGCTCAAACATCACCATATCCACCGCCTGAATCCCATCCTCAAAAATTGGTTCAGGATATTTCGAAAAGAAATCCTTCCTTATTTCCACCATCCTAAATCCTGCTTTCTGATAAAATGCAAGATTAGCAATGCTGGAGTTGGCGGTGCCGACCATCATTTTGCGTAAACCCTGTTCTCTGAAAATCTCAAAAGCTTGATTAATAACCTGCTTACCTAGTCCAAGCCTGCGAAACTGGGGATCCAACGCAATATTTTTCAGCTCAATTACACCCTTCGACTCTTCCACAAACAAGGCTACCCCTATTACCGAACCACTGTCACCAACAATCGCGAACATTTGCCCTTCCGCAATATACTCTTTCACCACGCTCTCACTCTCATCCGCCATTACCAAATACGGCAAGTACTCCAAGCGATCCGAAGTCTCAACCAACTCTAATCGTACACTCGTCTCTCCCATAACTTTACCTCCTAAACCCGCCTTCTGAATGAATAATCTGTCCTGTCACCCATTCTGCTTCTTCACTGACAAGAAACTTAATAGTCCGTGCCACGTCAATCGGCAACCCTACACGGCCTGAAGGGAACATTTCTGAGAGACCTGACTTAATTTCCTCTGTCATCCACCCAGTATCTGTCGGGCCTGGATTGATGGCATTGACGGTGATTCCAAGTTTCCCAACCTCTGCCGCTAACGTAATGGTCATCGCATCAATCGCGCCTTTGGTCGTTGCATACGATAGCTCACCTGGCATTGGCCTTTGAAATTGACCGGATGTGAGGTTGACAATCCGCCCAGCCCTCCCAATGGTGAACTGCTGAGCAAATCTGCTGCTTAGTAGAGTGGTAGCCCGAATGTTTACGAAATAATGCTTATCCAGATCCTCAGGTGTTATCGTGCTGTAATCATCCTTGGTTGAATAAGCCGCATTATTGATGAGTATGCTTGGCTGCCCCAGTTGCTCTCTTACTTTTCGGAACAACAAATCAGCCGCTTCCATGCTTGTAAGGTCAAGCTCCATCAAGCCCACCGGAACACCGAATCCCTCCAGCTCTTCTTTTAAAACTTGGGGTTCACTTGCCACAGAGCCCCATGGCATTTCTTCATCATAAGGCGACCAATACGTAAAAAATACGGGATGTCCCGCTTTTGCCAACTCCCTACAAACAGCTGCTCCGATTCCTTTTAAACGGCTTGCGCCTGTTACAACTGCAATTCTATTCATAAAATAACCCTCCAATTGTTAGGGTATAAACGAGTATGGTCCGATAAAAGAGATGTTTTTCCAATAGAAAAACAGGTGCACCAAAGACACCTGTTTTAAGTGGGGTATCGACTCCACAACATGTGTATCCCTTAATGAAATGATGGACGGACAGACTAATCCCTTCGTCGGAACTGCTGACTCTATCCAGTTACTCAATTTTCATTAAAGGTTATTCCACATTGTTAGGCTTTCGATTCCCCTTCCGTTCATCTCTTTCTTTTATGGTAATAATTTGAAAGGGGTCTGTCAAGGATTTCATTTATGATCGCTTTGGGATTCTTATTGGTACTGTCGTAAAGATGAGGAGCGTTTTCCTTTTTATTTTCCAGATGTTGAAGAAGTTCCAAAGAACGAGATATCAGTTCGGTGTCTCCGCGTTTGGTTATCCTCTCTACAAGAACCTCCGGGTCAGCACGCAGAACATAATAATGAAGCGTAAAATTCAGTCCTGTCTGGCCCAGTTCTTTGCAAAACCATTCCAACTCATCCTCCACCACATAATCAATGACAACATTATAACCCTTTAGCAAGAAGTTCTTGGTCAGACTGCTTAAGTTTTGCCAGACGATAGAGAGCTTTTCTTCCCAGGGCGGCTGCGGCTCTCCTATAAACATCGCACTAATCAGGTCCCCCTCAATCAGTACTGACTTCTTCAATTTACGTGCAAGTCCTTTAGTAACGGTTGATTTTCCAACACCGCAAGGCCCGGATATGACATACACGTTTCTCATCATTTCTCCTCCATCGTCCCGTCATCAAAAAAGCGCTTTTCGCACCTTGGACATACATACGCGTAAGATAGCTCGATTTCACTATCATACCTGAACGGAAGCCGCTTCTTACAATTCGGACATCTCCAGAAAATGAGTGAAACGATAGTGAATAAGATTACAATAATAATAGTTGAATATATCAACCATTTAATGTTAAAAATTTGGCCAAAAAAATTGGAAAACGCTCCGACAAACAACATCCATACAGCCGCATTCCTAATTTTTATCGGATTTAGGTACTTTCTCCACACACCGACCACCCCTTTATAAGTTATACGATTCACTCGCTTAGATGTTACAATATTATTAAATACTGTTTATCAGAGGTGAGATATATGAAAAAGTATTTATTGTTTTTAGTTGGGCTCTTCTTTGCAACCACGGGTTACGTACTTGGACAAAATGAAAATATGAAATGGTTCACTCTTGTATTTTACCTCTTAGGTGCAGTTTTCTTTGTTATCCAAGCTGGTATTTTAATTAGACACCAAAAAAAGATAGACAATAACTAGTTATTGCTTCACTTGGTATCTCCTTACATATTCAAGTAATCTATATATAATACAGGAAAGTAAGGGAGTGATTTTTTGGATAAACAAGGTAGAGGGAAGGGTGTTTTCCTAGGTGCTGGTATTGCAATAGGGGCTGCACTTGGAGCTGTACTTGATAATTTAGCTCTAGGAATTGCTCTAGGCACTTTTATTGGAGCTGTAATTGATTGGTTTAGAAACAGATAATTCGTTAATATGTTACCTTACTTGATTGGTTATAAAAAAACGCTTGGATAGCTAATCTTCCACGCGTTTTTGTTTATGATGATGGATTACGATCTCCACTCTGATTTTCTCAAAACATAGTTATTATATAACTCATCTCCAATCTTATGTTTCCCCTGAAGTGTAAACCCGCATTTCTCAATAACTTTATTGGATGATAGGTTATTGATTAATGCCACTGCGTTAAGAATCTCTATATTCGTGTTTGAAAATAAGTAGTTTATTAGCCCTAATGACGCCTTAGTTGCGTATCCATTCCCTTGATGGTCGGCTGAGATGGCATACATGATTTCTCTATTCGGAGCAGGGATTTCCTCTTTTATTCCCGTACAGCACCAGCCAATAAATTCATCTGTTGCACTAATAAATACTCCTAGTTTTAAAAAGTGATTGTCTATATTGTTTTCTTTAGCTGCCTCTAGGAATGCTTTGTTTGCTGGCATTTCGTAATTTGTAACCCAGTCTACCCTTTGATCTCTCGTCGATTTCCAATCTGGCAAGAAATTAGAAATCTCTGGTTGATTAGATATTATATATATTTTATCAGCATCTTCTATGGAAAACTCTTGAAGGTATATGTCTCCACAATCAATCCTAAAGAGTTCTGCCGATACATTATGTTTCATCATTTTCTCCCCCTTACTGCCTGTTTTTCTTTTGGTAGGCTCATTCCTCTTTTTCATTACATGCCGCTTTGTATCGATTCCCAATCCGCAACCTTCCGAAGTAATTCATCGATTCCCCAGATGATAAAAGCTCCAATCGTAGAAAAAATGAGGAAAAGCTGGCTCATATTGTCCCAAGGCTCTTTACTAAATAAATGGATGACAAAAGCAACTAAAGCCCTTATTGGGACAGGTACAAAAATACAAGCTAAGAAAAAGGTAAGCAGCTTCCTTATTATCATTTGTCTTCCCCCTACTTATTTACACCTCATTACCTATTTCCCAACCGTGTATGCCGTTTATCTGCTGCATTCAAAATAAATGCAAGAGAAAAAAAGTTGATGAAAGCTCCTGTAGAAATCATTATCCAATTAGGGATTCCAGGAAATAAATCTGATAATAGAAATAATAATGGAGTGATCAGCACTAAGGTTAATCCTATGAAAAATGACTTTTTTTCCGGTACTGTTTTAATTTTTTCTAACATTTTTTCACCTTTTCCATTAAGTTTGGCAGCTCTCTTCTAAAAACACCAACATCCCTATACCTGCACTATTCCTTCTTCCACACCGTACGAGATAAGGCCTTCATATGGATCTCCGCTGATACCCAAGAGCTTACAAAATGCCGGTTCCGTTTTATATCCCTGCTTTTTTAACCTAATCACTTTTTCTCTTAGACTTGGATCTCTTTGCAACAATTCGTATTCAATTTTCATATGCAGGTACGCAAACTGATTATGGACAGGCTGAGCTTGCCCGAACAATTCAAATTCGAAATTTCTAAACATAAAGTTCGCCTTCACGACGTCTCTCCCTCGAATTGTAGTCCTTTTTAAGGTGAAATTTTCTTTATCAGCGTAAAGAGTATGTAATTCGTTTGCGAAAATATCCAATTTCCTTACTTCCATAATGATGTCTAAATCTGAATCTTTTACATCAATTCCGATGGGAAGCGTTCCACATAGTACTGGATTATAAATATGTAGGTCATTTAAAATGTTTAATTCTTGAATGGCTGAATAAGCCTCCTGTTGCTGTATTTTGCCCTTTTTCATTTGCTGGTAAAGATCATTCAAGTAACCACTCTCCTAACACTAAAAAATCTAGCGCTATCCCTGTTTCTTGAATAGCGCTAGGTTTTATGAATATTTAATGAAACGTTGCAAACGCCACTAACGTCCCTTTATCACAAGACTCGAACCCGTTTTTCTCGTAGAAATGCCTTACATCATAAGCTTCCTCTGTTAACAGGACTTTTTGCCGCACATGTTTGTATTTTTCTAGAACCTGTTGCATTAGTTGAGTAGCAATCCCTTGATTTTGATATGCATTCAACACCAGAATGTCTTGAATATAGATGATGGTTAACCCGTCCCCAACTATCCGAATCAACGCTACTAACTCGTCACCATTCCAAGCAGTAATAACTTCTAAAGAGTTATAGATTGCTTGTTGAAGAACATCTAAGTCCTTAGTGTAAGCATACCATTCTACATCGTTGTATAACTTCTCTAGTTGTTCTAACTTTATCGCTTTATCTCTACTAAATTTTATATCCATTCTTTTTTCCTCCTCAAAATAATTATTTTGAAGAGTTCATCCACCATTTAACCACTGTCATATACCTCCATTGCTTGCTTTAACTGTATACACTATTATTTCGACTATATTCAGCAAACACCTTCCCACAAACTTTGAAACTATACTTTTTATGAATTGAGATTGCCTTTTTAAGTTAAAAATGTTTTATAATCCGGATGAAGACCTCGCTACTTCATTTCTCCTGTTTATGAGGTCTTCATAACACCGATGAAGACCTCGCTACTCCATTTCTCCTGCTTGTGAGGTCTTCATAACACCTATGAAGACCTCGCTACTCCATTTTTCCTGCTTATGAGGTCTTCATAACACCGATGAAGACCTCGCTACTCCGTTTTTCCTGCTTGTGAGGTCTTCATAACACCGATGAAGACCTCGCTACTCCATTTTTCCTGCTAGTAAGGTCTTCATAACACCGATGAAGACCTGGCTACTCCATTTCTCCTGCTAGTAAGGTCTTCATAACACCGATGAAGACCTCGCTACTCCATTATTCCTGCCTGTGAGGTCTTCATAAATATAAAAAGTTTATTCATCCTCCTTCAAACTATCCAACAACACATATCCAAATATCAAACCAGCTATGTTGGAAAGATCTAAATGGAAGATTTCCAACGCAAATGGAAGGTACTTACCCAAAATAGTGAAAGAAAGTAGTGGCACCAAAGCAACGTATAGGGTAGGGAGTCCAACTGCCAATAACTTCATCCAATTCACGGACCATCCTTTGTCCCGCTTTATTTCTGTTATTAACTTTGGCAAACGAAGAAGTATTCCGATTAAGACTGGGAAAACCGTTGAAAATATCACCGCAGGCCATAAATTATAGGTCATTTGACCTTTTTCAATTAGTTGCAACTCATACTTTGAACCGCTAAAGATGATAATTCCTATTGCTACAGTCCAGATAAAATACCTTAAGAATTTTCCCATCATAAAACCTCCTGTATGTTGCCGGGCATCTTTTAGTAATTATACGGGAGTATTGTTTAAAAGTTTCACGTTGTCAGTTAAAGTTGTCAGTTAAAGTTGCCAGCATTAAAAAAGCACAACCATTGTTACATGGTCGTGCTCTAGAAAAATATTTATTAGTTTATACTTCCACCTGCATTCAGGTAACGTGCATTAAATTCCTGAACAAATTGATTAACTATTTCTTTATCGTGGATGATTAGCATGTTTTCATCATTAACATCATTTCCGTTGTTGCTCCAGTTGGTGGAACCTACTACTACCGTTGGATCACTTGTTGTATCCGCATCGATTAGCATCGTTTTGCTGTGAAGTTTACGGTCTTCGTTGCCTTGATATACTGGTGCCGGATTAGCCCAACGAGTGTTCGGATTATCCACACTTGTTTGACTAGCAGTACGGCCTGTCATATCTACACTAGCACTCCACCACTGATTCCAGAAGCTAGAGTCGAATAATCCTTTCACATCGAATCCAGTTAACGTTCCTTCTAAATCGTTGTATGAACCCTCGTATTTATTTTTCAGTTCATCTACAAGTCCTTGGTCACTCCAAGCGAAGATAGTGAAATAGGTGTTGATGTCTGCTTCATTTTTGACTAATTCTCTCATGCGGCCTAGCGCATCATCTCCAGTAGAGAAATAAACTTCTACCGTTTTCCCGCCGACATTAAACAAGTGTTGTGTATTATCTGTCTTTCCTGTTCCAAAATTAGAAACCATCGGATCAGGAGTCAACGAACCACTTCCCCACATTTCGTTAAACTCTGTTTCATAGGCGTTTGCAATTTCAGGGGCATGAAGCTCTACCACATGTTGCTGATTTCCACCTAACACACCGTTCGCCATGTTCTCTTCTGAACCATATAACCCAGTGACAGTGAAATTCCAACTACCTGTAAATACCCACGTATCATCTACCACCGCAAATTTATTGTGCATTTGGACACCAGGGGAGTAATAAGTCCCATCTGTCTTTTGTTCAGCGTCAACAAATAAGTAACCAGTTTGATTGGTGCTTCCAATGGTGTACGTGCCATAGGCGAAATCGTTTGGAACAGGAGGTAATCCGTGTTTCTCTCTTAAAGTTGTATCTTCTACTGCTAACATGGCAGAGTCAGAGAAAACGTGAATATCGTCATTTGTCCCAACGACATTATCTTTTCCTCTAACCATTTCCTCTATATATAATCTCATAGTAGTAAAACGTTCCGCATAATGAGGGTCTGTAGCATCTTTCGCATCCGCAAGCACCCGTACATCTACCCCTTGTGCTGCTTTATTGATTAACGTATCCACCACTCGCGGTAAATTGATTTCATACGTAGCAAAATCAATACTTGTCGTCGCTTGGTTTAACCTTTCAATCAAACGATCTTCAAGATTTACGTTATAGTTAGCTGAATTTCCTGTTGTAGCATAATCAGTCAATGCACATTTATTGAAGTAAACATTAATGGCAAATAGTTCACTTGATACATTGTTTAATTGCTCCGTAGTATCGCCGCAAAAATTATCGCCTGTTGAGCCACCGGTAGAGCCGCCACTTCCAGAAGTTGAGCTGTTAGAAGGGGTACCGTATCCACCATCATACAACTCTGTAGCTGTTCCCCAACTCTCAGCAACCGTTCCTAAACCAGTGGTGTCAACTCTTTCCATCGTCGCCTTGGAAGTGTTATCCCCACCATACCAAGCATCGACAGAATCTACTAAAACACCATTAGCATCGCGCAACTCCAGAATTTCAGCACTATTTCCAAGTGAACCGCTGTAAATCAAATCTCCTGCTATCCCTGCTACGGAATTATCATCTGTCTTTTCTAACAAATAGAATCCGTTGGCAGGTATTTGTCCTTCTAAGTTAATAGATGGAGACCCGTCTTGAGCGTTTAATGACCAACCCGTTAAGTCAATCGGCTCATTTGTGTTGTTATGTAGCTCTAGCCACTCATCCGTGTAATTATATGTTGTTCCCATCCAAGCAATTTCGTTCAAAACTACACTATTAGTAGTGGCAGCATACACGTTTTCTTCCTTTTCAAAAACAGGAACAAATAACGAGAATATGAGGGCAAAAACTAGTGATAGATTTACAGACCTTTTCATTTTTCCAACTCCTTATAAAATAATTACTATACTAGTATAAGGGAGCCTTTTAGTATGATTGTTAACTCAATATTATGTATTTGTAAAAATTCTTTTATTATGAACACTCAACATACATCTTCTCCATAAAAAAGGGCCTGAGATTAGAATCCCAAGCCATTTTTGTATAATATTTCTTGTTACATACTCTTTAAAACATCAATCACTTTGATAGGCTCTACACGTTTTGTATAGTCAGAATCGACATCTGCAAATACAATGTTACCTGACTGTTCAATCACAAATGTAGCTGGTTTTGGCAGTTCCCAATCATCATTTCCATTATGGTCCGGAACCATTAGGCCTGAGCCTTTATATATTTCTACTAAATAATCCGGCATTTTAAATACTAAATTGAATTGTTCTGCAACTTGGTTGCCTTCATCACTTAGAACCAGAAATTCTAGTTCATTTTTTTCCTTTGTTGACAGTGTAGCATCCGGAGTCTGCGGACTGATGGCGATTAAACTTGCACCAGCGCTTTTGATAGAGTCTAATTCTCGCTGATAGGCTTTTAATTCAAGATTGCAGTAAGGGCACCAGCCGCCGCGATAGAATGTAAGGATTACCGGTCCTTTTTCAAGCTCTTCCTTAATGGACACCATTTTGCCAGTTGCATCAGGAAGGGTAAAATCCGGTACTCTCTCTCCCTCTTTCAGCCCTTGTGCCACCCCGGACTCCTCTAGTTCTTTTGTTGCCTGCGCCATTAAACGCTGTTTTTCCTCGGGAGCCTTTTGTTTAAATACCTCTTTATAAGCTTTAATTTCTTCGAGCAATGTAGACATCCTTATCTTACCTCCTTAAGATCTTTTCAAAATAACCTTAACAAAAAAATGTTCTTTTTACCTCTAATTTGCTTGAGGGTAGGAATCCACAGGAAAACGCAGGAAGAATCCCCCTGCGCTTATTTTAGTTACGTCATTTATTTACTTTTTTATAACCGGAATCCATATTTCACATTTCACTGATGGTGCTGATAAATCTTTATTTTTAATCGACAATATTTCTGGCCCTTCTGTTACTTGATAGTTCGAAGATGGCAACCACTCAGAATAAATTCTTCCCCAAGTTTCTTGGAGGGTGTGAGGAAACGGTCCTGTTGATTCAAATATGGCCCAAGTCAAAGCAGGGACTTGAAGTTTTGAAAAATTTTCAGGATTCTCTTGAGTTGTTGCGACTCCAATATACTGATCTAGCTGACCCTTCTCTTCCATCCGCCCTTCCGAGAAGTTAGTAGATGCTTGAATCATGCCCATGGGTTCAACATTGGAGAGTTTTTGTAAATGAGCTATCTTATCTGCATCCAGGGATTTCCACATCTCTACTATATCCGGATTTTCTCCTTGAAAAACGATGGGAACCCGTTTCATGATCCCAACAATGTTAAATGCTACTTTTTGTTCTATTCGGAAATTCATTTCATTTCCTCCTCTTATTGATAATTGAAAGGTCATACTTGGATAAGCTTTTAGTTGCTGACCATTTTCTCTTGCTTCTGATGGTGTTATGCCGTGTAAATTGAAAAAAGCTCTCGTAAAAGAATCTGGAGAATTGTATCCATACTTTATCGCAACATCGATCACTTTCATTTTGCTATTATGAAGCTCCAATGCCGCCAAACTAAGTCGTCTGCGGCGTATATATTCTGATAGGGTTATACCTGCAAGAAAAGAAAACATTCTTTTAAAATGATATTCCGAACAATGAGCTTTCCTTGCCACGACCTTAAAATCAATTTCATTAGTAAGGTTTTCCTCGATATATTTCATGGCAGTATTCATGTCCTTAAGCAAATCCACTTATATGCCCCCTTTCATCAATAGAATAACAGGAGATGAATCTAGTCATCCGATATTTTGTGCACCATTTTGTAGGATTATAATCCATTCGTTTTAGGGCTAAAACCGCTTCCAATGCCCTTCGGAAACAACTTCTACTGCTCCGTCTATCACTTTGATAGCGGTCATGTCATCTATGGCATACGCTTGTCCTTGCATTTCTGCGGCCCATTTCTCTGCAGCAGCCATGGTGTTTCCCGGCAACATCTCGTGGTCCAGATGCGGGAACATTGCAAAATCAACGAGCCCCAGCGTTTTATCTTCACCGTTTGGTGGGGCCCAGCCAACGAAGAACTCCCCAATGTTCGGTGCCATCACCATGCTCCCTGCGCTCATTCCCACATAAACTGCTTTCAGCTCCGGCAAGAGATCTGCCAGCCCGGATTGCTTCATCCAGTGGTACAGGTAGAGAGCATCGCCGCCCGATACCAGCAGGACGTCGGTCTCCCGGACCAGCGGCACCCAGCGGTCTCGGTTTATACTTGGCAGAGCGGTGAGCTCAAGCACACCAACAGATTTCCAACCCAGATTGATCATGGGATTATCAGAACTACCTCTAATGAAATCCCAGGCTTTTTCGCCAGGTCCGACCCAGGGGTGTCCGTACATAGCAGTAGGAATGCACAAGGCGGTGGATTCGGCAATCGGCTTGTCCAGCATGTCAACTAACGCGTCGTGAATACTTTTGTTATTGACCCCTGCAGATGTTAGTAATAATTTCATAAGTACACTCCTTTTAAAATAAGCTCATCTGTCAATCCTATAAATCCCTTTTTTATCACGAAGCTCGCAACCATTTTTCTCAAAAATTTTTATCATGTTGATATTGTTCACATCGGTGCTGCCGACATAATAGGTGGCTTGGAATTTCTTGAGTAACTCCATGCTAACTCGATGAATTCGTGCACCAATCCCTTGGCCTCTTAGCTCAGGAACTACTCCGAAATAAAATAATCTCCCTTCATCTTCCGTTCCCATTTCAATATGTGGGATACTGATTCCCGCAATTTCTCCAGCTTTCATAAAATAATAACAATGCTTGCGCCAATGGAGTCCCAGTTCACTCTCCAGCGAACTCATCACTTGGGCTATTGGTTGTTTTGTATTCTTGTTAGCACTTCCAGATCGGCAAAGCTCATATAGCTCAGCATATTGACGGTCATCGATTAAATCTTCTGCAAGGGAGTGCTCTTTTATCTGGTCGCTTGTTACAGTCAAACCCTCCAGCTTCCTTGTGTACTCTACAATACTAGAGATCTTGCTGAACTTTTTCTCTAGCAGCCAGCTTTCATATTCTTCAGCCATTAGGAGCGACAAATAACCAATTTCTAGACGTTTCATTTCTTCTAAGATATTTGTCAATTCCCGCATGTACAAGTCAGTGGGTACATCTTCTTTTTTAATTTGATCAACAAGCCAATATTCCTGTTTGTTTTTGATGATGTTAAATAAGTTCAATTTGATCCCCCGTTGGTAGCATTAAAATATTGTAGTATTAATTTATCGATGCAAGTCCTGTCAACGCAATACTCCAAACTATAAGAATGAAAGAAGTGGTTAGCCAAAAGGTATTTACTCTAATATTTTCGTCGTTTTTTATCTTTTTTAATATAGTTACTAAATTGACGCAAAAGATAATCCCTAAAATAGGCATAAATATTGCTCCTACTGTTACGCCAATGATCAATAAGGCTTCCATATTATGTTCCTCCACAACTATCTATCTTCTTGTCTGGCAAATGATCCTTAACGAAGGTATCCAGCGCTTTACGTTTTTGTTAGTTTCGTATAATCCCCAAATATTCCTTCCACGGGCCTACATCCTCTTTATATCTTTTTGCGATAACACGTGTTATCTGGGTAATATGAGTAAGATCATGAACTACCCATGTGGAAATCAACTCTCGCACTTTCACTTCCCCGAGGGCTGGGTGGATACCTTTTAGCTCCATATGTTTAGTCGGCTCAATATGCTGTGTTAGTGTTTGTAGGTTTCCTTCCCGGAGCTCTTTAAATTCTTGCAGCTTCTGCTCTACTGTCCCAACCGCATTTGCATGTAAATGTGCGAATCTATCAAACTCCGGAAACGGCTTGCTCTCGCCCTCTTGCAAAATAAATCGGAGACGCGGAATCCAGTTTACTTTTTCCCCTTCAATCAAATGGTCAATGACTTCTTTAGTATTCCAGGTCCCTTCCCCCTCGTTGCAGGTCAACCAGTTTGGTGAAATCCCCACTAATAAATGCTCTAGTGTTTTGGGTGTACGTTCGAGTATCTCCATTGCTTCCTTCATCTGAAACTTCATAGTACATACCTCCTTCTGTTTTTTCATATAATCTATTAGCATAAAAATATCTTATAGATTAATTTTACAACATCTGCTAAAAGAGTGGACAAGGAACTCGATATAATAAAAAAGGGGAGATTTATGCTATGAAAAAAGCGATCAGTCTTTTTATATTAGGGGTTTCATTACTAGTTTTACCTCAAATGGCCTATGCCAAGAGTGTATCGGGGGAAACAACGCAGCCTAATAAGTTCATTGTCATTGTTTCTACTATTATCATTATCCTTGTCTTCTCTCTGTTTAAATGGTGGAAAGACAGAAAGGCTGCTTAGGGAAAAGTCCAAGCATGCCAAGCCAATTCTCATATCCTATAGGAAAGATTCTTTTATGGGAGTGAATTGGGATGGGAAGTGCATGTCTAAATTTCAATATTAGGACACAATTTACCTTTACCGTGAGTGACTGGGATCTAAGCCGTATTCTAAATGGACTAGCAGAGGAAAGTGTGAACATTAACGGTTATTTCCAAACGCTTGCCGGAAAGAAATTCAATTTTGTTCGCATGGTTGTAGGTACCTCTGAAGAGCGCGAACGAGACATTCACGCTGTTCGAAAGGTAATGAAGCTGGTTGGTGTTCGTTACAGGGAGAATCAGGTGATTCAACTGCTTGATAGTATTTCTGGTGTGCCTGGGCAGATCAACGCAGTCTTCAGCACGCTTTGGTGCAAGATGCAGGTTCGGGCTGTTTATCTTGGAGAGGATAGTACGATTTATTTGGATGTTTCCAATATTGGATACGCCTTACGTTTTCTTTCGGAAGAGAACCCGCCTCGTTGTCTAGATTGATGTAATAGACTTTTGTCTAAGTATTGCATACTATATGGTGACTCAGGTCGAGGGAGTTGTGGGCGATGAGGGAAATGCAGGAAGTAATGGAGTCTTTTGATTATCTGATTAGGACTCAGTTTTCTTTCCAGGTGGACGATTGGGCATTAAGTTGTATTTTGGATGGTTTGGCAGAGCTAGAGGTTAATGTAAATGCCTATTTTCATACGAAGCTGGATGCAGAAACACATCTTGTAAAAATAGTACTTGGCAGCAGCAATGGAGAAACAACAAAGGACCTTCAGAGCATGCGTAGAGTTTTGCGCGGTTACGGTATTCCTTTTAAAGAAAGACAGGTTATCCAGGTGGTAAAGCTGCCTGCGGGACAGTCCGGACAGCTCAACGACCTGTTTGGTGCGCTCTGGTGCGAATTGAAGGTGGAAAGTATGTATCTTGGTGAGAACACGAATGTGTTTCTCGATACTTCTGATTTGGAAAGGGCAATTGATATTTTGTCACACTCTGATTTAATTGTCTGTCCAAAAAATTGTTAGAACGGGACGTGGTCCTTGATCGACGTTGTTATGTTTTGCTCCCAATCCGTGCGCGTGACGGCATAACCCACGGAATCAAATAACTTATCATTCTGAGGCCAGGCACTTCGGTGGTAGGCTTCTTTGACGTACCCGCTGTTATGGAAGGTTTTGCGCATCGCCAGGTTGTCGTGCCGGGTGTGGCCTTCAATTCTGATCAGGTGCGGGTATTTGGTGAATGCAAATTCAGTAAGCCATTTTACAGCATGGGCGCCGCGGTTTTGACCTCTGGCTTGTTGTTTAAGTCTTAAGTCGAACAGGCAGGTTGGGTCCTCCAGGTCGAAAAGTCGGAACATGCCTATGACGGTATCGTTTTTGTCTTGGATGAGGAAGGTTTTGGTGCCTTCGTTTGTATAGTTGCCTTGTTGAATGGAAGTTTGGATGGCTTCCACTGTTGGATTTTCAGTTCCATGATATGGCCAGGTTTCTGTTGTTAGCAGTTGGACAAGGTGGTGTTCGGTTTCTGTTGTGAGTTCGATATATGATTGCATGGTTGGTTAATTTCCTCCGTTTAAGGTGTTTTGGGATATGGACTTGTGTTTGAATTGCTCCCATTCCTCGCGCAACATTCCCATGCGGATGGAATCGTACAGTTTTCCTTGGTAGGTTCGGACGTTACGGATGCAGGCTTCTTGTGTAAAATTCAGTTTGGCACCGACTTTGACCATGCGATGGTTGCCGGACCAGGTTGTGTAACCGACTCTTGGGATTTGCGGTTTTGTTTGGAAAAGGTGGTCTGTCCATAGTTGGATGGACTCGGTTCCGTACCCGCCGTTCCAATACTCGGGCAGGTAAATGATGATACCCATTTCAAGCCAGTTGGACGGTTCGTGCTCCCAGTAGTAGGTAACGCTGCCGATGGTTTGGGGCTCTTCTGTATTGGTTTGAATCAGGTAAATGGAATCTCTGCCTTCGTTTAGTTGTTGAGTCATTTTGGAGATGTATGTTTCCTCGTCGATCATTTCGAGTGGGAAGTATGGTGCATCCCACTTTTTGTATTCAGGGTTGGGGTCGCCGTACATTAGGTGATGGAGTAGCGGCAAATCTGAGATAGTGAGCTGTTTTAGTTTGATTTTGGTTCCTTGGATGGTGGTTGGTGTGGTGGGCGTTGCCAAGTTATTGGTATTTGTCATTAGTTTGGGCTCCTTTAAGTTGGGTAATTAGGTAATTTACGAATTTAATAGAGTTTTAGTTTCATTTTTCAATGTGATTTTGATTATGAGATGGTAATACATGGATTCTTAATAAATTGAACTGTTTTTTTAATTAGTTGAGGAGGTTTTTTGACTAATTTGACCACTGTTTTGACTAATTCCTCTCGTTTTTCGACTATTTCCCATTCAAGCATTCAGTGCTGCCCAATATCACAAAAATACCACCTCCGAGCAAGAGAATGACCAATTTATACTAGCATAGCAATTTTTAAACAATCGTTTGTTCGAGAAAAAACTAACCTCTTGCGCCCCAACGGCTCCACCCAAAAAATCAAGATTAACTTTTGAGATTGCTATATTACAAAAACAGACCCCCATCCCTAAAGATAGAAGCCTGTCCACAAACTCAACTTATTCACCTAAATCTACATTATGGTACACACGTTGCACGTCGTCGCAGTCTTCCAACGCATCGATCAGTTTTTCGAACTGCTCTTGCGCATCTCCTGGAAGCTCCACTTCATTTTGCGCAAGCATTGTCAGTTCAGCCACAGAGAATTCTTCTACTCCCGCACCCTTCAACGCTGTTTGGACAGCATGGAATTGATCCGGCTCTGCATAGACAATCACTGTTTCCTCTTCTTCCATGATGTCTCGTACGTCAAGGTCTGCTTCCATCAACACTTCAAGCACTTCGTCGGACGTTTTTCCTTCGAATGCAAAGACTGCTGTTGCGTCGAACATGTATGCAACAGATCCACTTACACCCATGTTTCCGCCATTTTTCCCAAATGCTGCTCGCACTTCGGATGCTGTACGGTTTACGTTGTTTGTTAGGGTATCTACAATTACCATAGATCCGTTTGGTCCGAATCCTTCGTAACGAAGCTCGTTATAGCTCTCTTCCCCGCCGCCTTTTGCTTTGTCGATCGCACGGTCAATGATGTTACGTGGTACGTTGTATGTTTTCGCACGCTCAAGCACGAATTTCAACGCCATATTGGATTCTGGATCTGGCTCCCCTTGTTTTGCTGCTACATAAATTTCAAGGGCAAATTTAGAATAGACTCTACTCGTATTCTGATCCTTTGCCGCCTTTTTTTCCTTAATGTTGTTCCATTTACGACCCATATATATTCACTCTCTTTCAGAAATTAAAAGATGTAACTGGTTCTATTATACATCAACTTCCCAGAGGGTTTCGAGTGATTTCCTTATACATCTCCAGAAATCTGGTTGCTACCTTCGATAAATAGTATTTTTTCATCCATGCAACTCCATATTGGGAGGACAGATCCTCATCCTCTACCAAATACGAATGAACTTTTGCTTCAGAAAAAATATGCATCGCACTTTCTGGAACCAATGTTGCTCCGAAACCTTGTTGGACGAGACGAGAGAGCAGAGTTAAATCCGAACTTGCACACACAATATTTGGTTCATAGCCTCTTTGTGCAAAATACTGAAGGGTATAATCATACAACCCTTGCCCTTTGGTGCTTGGCAGAACCAGCGATTGGCTTGCAATCTTTTCTAATGTCAATGATCCATTCCAAGCTTCCCGGCTGACAAAATAGAATGGTTCCTTCTTCAGCATAAAGTGTGCAAATTCATCTGAGTGAACGGGAAAACGTATGACTGCCAAGTCTATAGCTCGCTCACGTAGGAGCTCCAATAGATGTCCTGACTCATTTTGATGAATTTCATAGGTTACCATAGGATACTTATCTTTAAATGCGAATAACAATTTGGATAGCGACATTTCTGAAAGAGTGTTCACCCCTATTTTCAAAGAGCCTTTTAACCCCACCCCTACTTCCTTCACTTCCTCCATGCCTTCTTCCATCAGTTTGGTAATCTGTACGGCATGATGATAGAGCTTTTCTCCCGCTTCTGTCAGCCGAAGCTTCTTTCCTTCACGGTGAACTAATCCTACTCCCACTTCCTCTTCCATCAACTTTAACTGTTGACTCAATGGAGGCTGGGACATATGTAATTTCCGAGCAGCTTGTGAAATATTTTTCTCTTCCGCAATGACGGTAAAATAGCGCAATTGCCGAATATCCATCCACATTTCATCTCCTATATGTTTTTCATATGATTTCACAACAAAACAAATATCATTCATATGGTTTTACATATGATACCATATATTTGGAGAGAGGCAGGAGAATAGAATGCGAGCAATTCTGATTCTTATAATACTTAACTTAATAGTAATAATTGCTTTACTTATAGATGCAAAATTAACATCTGAAGGAACTAGGGTCCATGTGAATCAACATATTTATGTGCACGCTGAACAACAAATGCAACTAAGAAAGGAACTTCTATGAATAAATTAATCTCATCGTTTACGATGTTTTCTTCCATACAATGGCTCTTTTTCATTTTCGCCAATACGGTTGTGGTTCCGCTCTCGGTCGGGGCCGCTTTTGATGTGTCACCAGAAGTGAGCCGGATGATGCTGAGTGCCTCCCTACTATTTACTGGCCTGGCATGCATCTTCCAAGGATGGATGGGCCACCGCTACCCGCTGCTGGAAGGACATTCAGGCTTATTGTGGGGCGTGATGCTGAATCTTGGACTCACTGCTTCTTCGTTAGGCATGAGTTTCACGGAAATCGGCGGGGGTGTTGCGACAGGACTTTTGCTTGCGGGTAGCTTTACGATGCTGCTTGCAGTCTTTGGCTGGACATCTGTACTGCCTAAGATTTTTACGCCGATGGTCATGACGGTGTACCTTTTCCTACTAACCTTTCAATTAATGATGGTATTTTTCCAAGGGATGCTTGGTGTGACAGAGGATGGCGTGATGAATGTGCCAGTCAGCATCCTTTCAGTTGTTCTTGTTATTTTCGTAAGTATGTTGAAAATTAAGGCACCAAGGGTAATCGGGAATTTCGCGATTCTCATTGGGATTGTTGTTGGATGGATTTTGTATGTGCTGCTGTTCCCGGGTGGTGGTCAGGAGGCGCCAGCTGCGGCCTTTGCGTTTGATCTGTTTCCGCTTGGTGCCCCTAACCTTGAATACGGTATTATTGCGGTCGCATTTTTCGCCGGGGTGTTGAATATGAGTAACACAATTGCCTCCGTCCAGGCCGCGGCAGAACTGTATGGAGAGACCCCAAAACCTGGAAAATTCAGGAATTCTTTCTTTTTTACCGGATTATTCTCTGTGATTGCGTCCCTGTTCGGGCTTGTCCCATACACGCCGTTCACGTCGACGATCGGATTTTTGCAGAGTACGAGAATATTAGATCGAAAGCCGTTTTTCATAGGCGGTCTCATGCTTGCCGCCATTGGACTGGTGCCACCGTTGACATCTTTCCTGGTAACGATGCCAATGACGGTCGGGAATGCGGTGCTGTTTGTAGCATACCTTCAATTGTTCGGGACCGCTTATGGCAGTTTGCGAGGCGCTGTTTTTAATTCAGATACCATTTTCCGTTTGGCCGCACCGGTGTTGATGGGAGTGTGCTTGATGAATACTTCTCCGGCTGTGTTCGGTCCGTTACCGGTGCTCTTACAACCGTTCTTGGCCAATGGGCTAATCATGGGCGTACTGCTTTCAATAGTATTAGAGAAGGTGACGAATTGGGGACAGTTTGAGAATAAGGTGGTTGGACATGGCTGATCCGGACAGGGTCAGCTATAATTTTGTCCTTTTCAACAGTAAAAACTATCTTAAAATGTTTCCTTCTATCTTTTCAGTGGTAGGATAATAGTTAAGTAGAAAACGGAGGAACCTACCATGCGCCACATAGAATTCAAATACGAAGTCACAAGACACGCTTTATCCGCGCTGGTTGATCACTTTAAACCTTGGCGCTACGGGAGAATCCTCTTTTATATAGGGGCTTTGCTTTTCAGCATTTATTCCTTTTTTGATTTGCTTAAAATGTACGGAGAGGTGCCAACTGGAATATTTGCTATGTCAGCCGTTATGGCATTTCTGGTTCCGTTGGTGGTTGCGTTCCTTTTTATTAAGGTCGTCACTTTTGTTGCTGGGGTCATTTTGTTAAGGAAGCCCATTTATGAGGATGAGATGGTGGTGCACTATCAGGACGGGGATGATTTCTTCCTTGCGGGTAACGCAAAATTCCACTTTAACGACCATTCGAAAATGATAGAAACCAAGGATTACTACATTTTTCACAGAGGAAAGCAGTTCCTGGACGGAATAGCGATTCCCAAACTGTCATCGCTTGATGAGGGATATGAGGAGAGAGTTGAGTTTCTGATTAAGAGAGTAAAATGAACAAGAAGCCTTTCGGGTATGTGGAAAGGCTTCTATTTTTATGTGTAATAGGGTCTTTGGAAAGTGGTTTTGGGTAACTAGGTTTGGTTTTTAAGTGACTGAGTCTTTTTTTTTGGAATCGCACCAACTAATTGGAACGTGAACATGCGGATATCCATTGTAAAAATGATATATCCAACGTTAAGGTCCACATATCCATTGTAAAAATGATATATCCATCTTAATGTTTTCATGGCCTCGCTTATACCTCATTCTCAATAACTAAGGTAACAGCTACTTATTTATCTTTTGTCGCTACCGTACTTTCCTCAAAATAACATACCCCTAAAATATGCCCGTCTGGGTCCTTAAATTCAAACGACAGAACTGTCCCGTAATCGATAACATCCTCTACCAAAACACCGTTCTCCCTCAGATTCTGATGTGCTTCATTAATATCAGAAGAATAGAAGTTCAATAAACAATGGGAGGCTGGTGTCACTTTCACCGCCCGCACAAGCGTCAGAGGTGTCTCCCCTATCTCTATTGCAGCATATCCGTTTTCTTCGTCCTGCCATCTAACAGAAAAGCCGAGTACCTCAGTGTACCAATTGATGGACCTCGACATGTCCGTAACTTCTAAAAATACGGTATCAATCCTTTTAAAAAGTGAACTCATTCCTTCCGCTCCTCCCCCATAAATTCTTCGTAAATCAGACCGAACAACAACACATCATGGTATTTCCCGTCCGTGTACACCATATTCCGCAATCGTCCCTCCTCCACGAATCCAAGACGTTCATGCAGCTTTATGGAGCCCTCGTTAAAAGCATACACGTGGGCATTGACCTTCTGATACCTTAGTTCGCCAAAAAAGTAGCGAAGAACAAGCCTAATGGCATCACTCGCATACCCCCTCTTCCAGTGTTCACGGAAAATACTGACGCCGTAGCTGAACGTGCCGTTTTGCGGGTCGCAACTGTTTGTGCTAAAGCTGCCAACGAGTTCTCCATTTAGGTTCTCAATGGCAAGCCTGAAGTTATGGCCATCCCACCCCTTTTCCGACTCCCTTTCTGTCCATCTTTTGCTGCCCTCTTCAGATCTTGGTCCATAAATGGCATCATTTAATCTGGCAATCTCAGAATCCATTCCATCCTGGTGGAATTTCTCCCAATCAGAAGGCTGAATCGGTCGCAAACGTACCGCGGCCCCTTCCCATATATGATAAGACATAATTTTTATCCCCCATTAATTCTTTATTCTCAAAAATTCCTGCTTCAGCTTACATTCCTTCAGCTTTTCTTTTTTTCCACTCTTCTGCTAGCATCCCGTATACCGCATGATCGACATGATGGTCATACAACCATTCCGCTTGACGGATCTTCCCTTCCAACGTGAAACCAAGCCTTTCAGGAATAGACCTGCTCTTCACATTTTCCACCGCAGCACGAATATCAACACGCTTCATTCCAAGCTCCATGATGGCATAGTCCGTTAGAGCTTCTGCCACCCTTGTCATGATGCCATTACCTTGATAATCCTTATCCAGCCAGTACCCGATATACGCCACTTTGTTAGTCCAATCGAGCGTGTTGTAACTTGCTGCACCAACAATCTCCCCTTTATAAAGAATCATTGTGGTCATCGATTTATTTTCCGCATAGCCCTGTCTGGTCCCTTTTATAAAATTCTTGGAGTCCTCTACCTTCTTTGTGAAGTCCAGCCATGGCAACCACTCGCGTAAATACTCCCTGGAGTTATCAGTTAGCTTAAATAGTCGCTCCGCATCTTTTTCCTCTGCTAGTTTCAGAGATAGTTCCTCGTCAATTTTATGTATGAACATGGTTGTGTCCCTCCTAAATGAATTGTAGTTTTCTTATTTATCGGCTCAAATGCTCATGTATCAACTTCCATTCTTCCTTTTCTTTGACAAAAACATTGGTCGCACGTCCGCTGCCCGAAATGAACTCCCCATTCAAGTACCCTTCGTAATGAAAGGTATAGAGGCAAGTAGCAGTGCGCTCATCCACCGCAATCCACTGCACATCCTTTGCCGAGTAAACTTCCTCTTTGATAGAGTCCCATGCGTTTTCGAAAAAAGCACGGATTTCTTCTATGGTCGTACAGTTTTTATTGGTGAACCAATAGACTGCATCGTCGTGGAGCAATCTTTTTACATTATCGAAATTGTGGGTATTGGTTGCTTGAATGTATTGGGTTAATGCTTGTTGGTAGGCCATATGCACTCTCCTTTATGGTCGAAATTCCGCTGGTTCCAACACTCCAACTAGAGAGGTTGGAGCCTTACGTTGAATGGCTTTAATAACTCCTTCAGCAATTTCATGGTTGTTCAACCATCTTCCTCGTTCCTCTTCTAGCTTGAAGCCCAGTTGGACTTGAAGGTAATGGCAATTTTTTGGAATGCAGAGCTCCCTTTTCACCTGTGACAGCTTTGCCCTACTTCCGAGAACGTGGTACAACTCCCATGGTTCACTTGGCTGTTCAACAGTTTCTATAATTTTGGCTAACCCTTGTTCTCCACCGGTATGAACCCATGCAACCACAAGTGTAATGGGACCATTTTCATGAATTGTCTGTTTTAGGTGAATGTCTAATAGATTCACTTTGTTATAGTCGACAAGCACAGAGGTTATTTTACCCTTATCTACTTGCTCTATAAGGCGGCTCATTTTCACCGTATTTCTTCCAATGACAGAAACGTGATAGTTTTGAGAGCATAACCACAGGCAAACCTCGGAAAGCATCCCTGTTCCACCAACTACAAGTGCATGCTTCATTGCCTTATCTCTTCTCTTACTCTTATTCGATACAAATACTGCTCTCCCATTCGTCCCATAACTCTTCTTCCACTGTCTTTGAATCCCGCTCTCAGGTACACCCGTTGTGCCGTTTCATTTCGTACGTTTACTGCCAAAACCACCTCATCCACGTGAGGGAAATTTCTTTTCACATAATTAGGCAGCAACTCCAGTGATTTACCTGCAATACCCTTTCCTTGAAACGGAACAGCAACCGAGTAAGCCCGTAATAGAATGGCATTAGGATTGTCCGTATAGCTTGGAAGCTCCTCCCCTTGATAAAGAACGAAAAAACCTGCTGGCTTCCCTTTCTCTAAAATAACTATAGGGTGCCTCCCCCTATCCGTTTCACAAGCTAATAACGCATCTTTGGGATGTGAAGTGAATGTTAATTGACTTTCAGTAAGCTCATATTTTATTAGTTCTTCTAAATGTCCAGTTTGATAGCCTTCTAGGATAACCTCACTTTTAGTAGGATTATTTTCATTACAAGAGCTAATTAGCTCTTTTGCAAAATGAATGGTAGTGTTTACTCGTTCTTCGTTTGAAGCAAAAATTCTTTCCGTACTCCCTTTCCTTATATTCATTGCCTCTTGTATAAGGTCATGCCATTTCGGTTCAAGTTTCCGCAGTCCGTATTCCCCTGCAGCTAACTTGGAGATGACACTATGCTCGCTTAATGTGTAATATTGCCGCAGCAGTCCCAGAACTGTCCATTCCATTTCGGTTTCAATGTGTTGAACTGGGTAAGTCATTAACTGTTTTTTTATCTTTTCCATGTTCATTACTCTTGTGGCCCAGTAGTCGTTCATGTTTTTTCGTACATAATCTGTGAGATCTTCTGTTGTTACGTGAATGGGTAGGTCTTTGACTTTGGGTCCAAAGATCGTTACTCCATTGTTTTTGAGGAGCCACCAGGTAACCGGGTTATCGTGCTTGGCTTTTTCAAACGTTCCTTCGTTGTAAAAATAGCTTTCTTCATCTTGATTCGACGATTGCACGTAAATGCCATCCAACTGCGGTTTTTTGCATGTTTTTGCAAGTTTCCGATGAATCTCTTTTAAAATAGCTGCATCGTCATTTGTCAGCTTCCGGCTGGTCACCGCAACAAAATCAATGTCACTTTGGCCTTCTAGGTAAGCATCTATCGCAATGGATCCATGAACGTACAATCCATCTAACAATCCTGGTAACTCTTTATTGCACTTATCTATATAAAGGTCTAAAACCTTTTGTATGCTTTCCGGAATTCTGTACATCTCTATCCCCTTTTCTTTCAAAATCTTCCTTCTACACTTTTCGACTCTTTGCATGTTTTATCCTTTTACAATTATAAAGACAGAATAAAAATGCAAAAACAGGAAATTAATTGTTGACTAAACAGGAATAAACATGAAATAATAGGAAAGAAGTTGAAACTAAACATTGGGGTGATGATTTTGTTTACAGATGAAAGACGGGGAGAAATATTGAAAGTATTGGAACAAGATGGCAGAGTGCTTGCTAAGGATTTGGCTGATCAATTCAATATGTCCATTGATTCCATCCGCAGAGACCTTTCCATTATGGAAGAACAGGGGTTATTGAAACGCACACACGGTGGTGCAATTCCAGTAGCATCCGTCCGTACTATGCCACGTCCTCCAGCCGAGCGTTTTGGGGACGGCACGGTTCACCAAAATGCCATCGCAAAATTAGCTGCAGGTTACGTTAAAGCGAACCAGACGGTATTTATTGGAGGAGCCTCCATACACTATGTGTTGCTAAAATATTTACCAAAGGATATTCCGTTCACGGTGCTGACCAACTCACTTGAAATCGCCTATGCTTTGCGTGGTTCTGATAACATCACGACATTTTTAATTGGCGGAAATGTGAAGAGTTCCGGCAATATTACAGATGCTTTGGCCAATGAGTTTGCGCGACAGTTTACGGTTGATTTATGTTTTGCAACGGCCGGGGCCCTTTCTGTAAAAGGAATGAGTACCGCAACGCCGGAAGTTGCTATTTTCTATAAAACGGTTTACGGCAATTCGAAAAAGCTGGTTGCCATGTTTGAACATACGAAGGTCGGGCAGGAGATGTTTGCCGGCATGTTCCCTATTGGGAATTTGGATGTGGTGATTACGGATTCGGAGACTGATAAGGGGAAAGTGGATGAGCTGAAAGCTGCTGGAGTAGAGGTTTTGGTGGCTGGGGAATAGGTTTTCTGCGAGAAAAGCGACAGTGTGGATGGGTACTGTCGCTTTTTGGATTTTATAAGAAATGTATGGACAGACAATGACGGAAGGGACTTGGATTTGGTGCAGAGTTTGAGATTCGCGTCTCATTGAGGTCCTATGGAACACGAATTTGGTGCAGAGCTTGAAATACGCGGTTCATTGAAGAGGTATAGGACCTAATATTTTGCAAAACACTTCGAGTTGATGCGGAAACACTTTGAGTTCGTGCCGAAACACCTCGAGTTCGTGCCAAAACACCTCGAGTTCGTGCCGAAACGCCTAGAGTTCATGCCGAAACACTTTTCACCCCATTCCCCCCTTAAAAATAGGAAAACAATCCTTAATTAATGCTCTCAGAATTCACTCTTCCCTCTCAGATTCCTCCCGCAGCAACCATCAGTAAAAGCACAGGCGAATATCTTGTTCTGGCCAAGCACATCAAATCTATACTCCACCATAAAGTTAGCGTATGACCTAAAAAAAGGCATCCACACAAGATGAAGATGTGCGAATACCTTTTACATTTTTTACTTTTTCAAATAATGTACACTGAACTTCTCTTCATCATCCGTCCACACCTTGCTTGGCTCAAATCCGCATTCCATTGCCAGCGTCTGAAACTGATCAATGGAATATTTGTAGGAGTTTTCTGTATGGATGGTTTCCCCTTCCCGGAAGGAGAATTCATGGTCTCCGATGTTCACTCTCTGATCGCACTGACTTTCAAGATGCATTTCAATGCGACCTTTTTCCTTGTTATAGTAGGCAAGGTGCTCAAATTGCTCTTCGTTAAAATTGGCCCCAAGCTCCCTGTTCATTCTTGTCAGGAGATTAAGGTTGAATGCAGCCGTAATGCCTTTCCCATCATCATAGGCCTTTTCCAGTATCTCGGAATCCTTTTTCATATCAACACCAATGAGGAAGCCGTCTCCTTCATCCAGAAGCTTCGCGGACTTCATCAGAAAATTTCGCACCTCTACCGGCTCAAAGTTTCCGATGGTAGACCCCGGGAAAAAGATGACCTTCTTGCCTTTCGCCTCTAACGGCAAAGTGAGAGGACCCGTATAGTCCCCACAAACCGCCTTTATCGTAATATGAGGGAATTGCATCGCAAGCTCTAGGCTTGATTGAAAAAGAAAATCTCGAGAGATATCGATGGGCACATATTCTTTGAGACTCGCGAAATTATGGAGCAGCGCCTTAATTTTGTTGCTGCTTCCACTGCCATACTCAATCAAAGTGTGAACATCACCAACAGCCATCGTAATTTCTTGTATTTTTTCGTTGAAAATCTTCATTTCCGTCCGAGTCGGATAATACTCCTCAAGTTCCGTTATCATCTCAAATAACTCTGATCCCCGATGATCATACAAGTATTTAGAGGAAATGGTTTTGACCGGAGCGGAGAGCCCCTTTACGATTTCCTCGCGCATGTTTTCTTTTTCGATATAAAAATCATAGCTTTGGATATTATTTTCTAATAACCTCATAGCGCATCCTCCGCCAATCGGAATCCGCTGAACTGCCAGCGTTTGTCCGCTGGAAAGAAGTTGCGGTAGGTGTTTCGAATATGGTCTTGTGGTGTAGCACAGGATCCGCCGCGCAGCACCATCTGGTTGCACATGAATTTTGCATTGTATTCGCCAAGTGCCCCTTCTAGCGGCTTGCTGCCTGGGTATGGCGAGTAGGCGCTTGCCGTCCATTCCCACACATCGCCAAACATTCTGGAGCCAGCTGATTGAGTGAATGCTGCAGGATGATAGTTGCCGGTGTCCATCGTGTTTCCTTTTATCTCCAAATCTCTTGCAGCATGCTCCCATTCCGCTTCTGTAGGAAGACGCTTGCCTCTCCATCTGCTGAAGGCATCCGCCTCATAAAAACTGACATGGACAACTGGCTCATGGAGATCCAGTTTCTTCTTGCCTGCGAGCGTAAAAATGGACCACTCTTCGTTTTCCTTACTCCAGTAAAGCGGAGCCTGCCAGTCATTCTTTTTTACCGTATTCCAGCCATCTGACAGCCAGTAATAAGGCTTCTGATACCCGCCTGCTTCAATAAACTCCAGGTACTCACCGGTTGTGACAGGCTGATCAGCCAGTTTAAACGGCTCCAGCCAAACTTTATGGTTGGGGCTTTCATTGTCAAAAGCAAAACCATCACCGTTATGTCCGATTTCAACCAGACCTCCGTCATAGGTGTGGAAGGAAGGTTCTCTTTTTTCAGATGATGTAGTAGATTGGGATTCTTTATAGACTGGATGCAAAGGATTAACGAAAAAGTTGTATTTTACATCCATTAGGACTAGCTCTTGGTGCTGCTGTTCATGCTGCATGCCAATTTCTATGAGGCTATGAATTTTGTCAGCCGGTTTAGACTTAGTCTCTTGCTGTTGCTCGAGCAGGTCCACGATGTAATTATCAATATAACTGCGGTATTGGAAAATATCTTGGATGCTTGGTCTTGAAAGGACGCCGCGTTGATGCCTTGGCTGAAATGGCCCAACAGTCTCGTAATAGGAATTGAAAAGAAAATCATATGTTGGATGGAATTCTCGATAGTTCTCGAAATACTCTTTGAGGACAAAACGCTCAAAGAACCAGGTTGTATGGGCCAGATGCCATTTTGGTGGGCTGACATCTGGGTGTGATTGAATAATGAAATCTTCTGTTTCTAATGGTTGAACAAGCTTCATGGTGAGGTCACGCACATTCATAAATCGTTGGGATAATGATTTTATCGTTTGTGTTTCCATGGATACCGCCCCTTTTATTGGATTCTAGCTTTGTTCAACTACATTTCCCTCTGCAGGGATTGGCTGGTTTTGGAGCATCTTTGAAAAATGTATCAGGTTATATGCCATAATTTTGGCATGCTCCATTGTGAAATCGTTCTTATGTCCCTCCGCTTCGATATACGACTCTCCCGGTCCCGCTTCGCCAACCCAGTATGTATCCACATTCGGCGGAATAGTAAAGCCCATATGCGTCAAGCCGTATAAAATAGATGCAGCCGCATGCTTCGCACCATCCTCATTCCCTGTTATGACCACACCTCCCACCTTGTTATAGTAAATATATTGACCTTTGTCGTTCGTTAGTCCACTTCCTCCATAAAGCCGCTCCATTACCATTGTCGCGACACTGCTCTTCTCACCAAGCCACAGTGGTGTCCCAATGATAACGATGTCCGCACGCATCACCTTGTTGAATACTTCCGGCCATTCATCGCCATATCCTTCGTCCTCGCTTACCCCAAACTTAATATTGTAATCTGCTATCCTCACAATTTCGGACTCTACGTTTTCGTTGTTGAAATGGGTGATGACCTCTTTCATTAATGCTTCCGTATTAGATTCTTCGCGAGAAGATTTGAGTGAACAGTTTAAGAAAAGTGCTTTTGTCATGTAGGTCGTTCCTCCTCTTTTTGGTGGTTAAAATATTACTCTTTACCCTATTAAAGGAAACTGAAACGTAAAAAGATACATTGGGTGGGTTTTGTTTTGGTTAAGAGTTTGTGAAGGGTGGGGGATTTTGATTTTACAGGGGACAGTTTTGGTGGTTTCTTTCCTTGGTAGGGCGAAAACTATTAGGATTCAATCTTACTGTCTGACGAAATTAATTAGCCAATTTGGAGATTTATTAGTCAATACTTTAAATTTATTAGCGACTTCTTCATTTTATTAGCCACATTGGACTGGATAAAGGCCATTCGACACGCATCGACACAAACAGGTGAGAACCCTGACACCGGTCCCTGATAGAAAAAAGACATACCTTCAAACAGGTATGCCTCTCTCCTTATTTAAATACGGTCCTCAAGCAAATACATCAGCTTGTGGGGGCCATGTTCCTTATTGGAAGGAATCACTACGATTGTTTCTGAAGCCGGATAGTAGGCAGACGCAAAACTTACGCCCGGGTCATAACCCATTACATGATACTTTACGATTTTGTCTTCGGCTTTCTCAATCCAAATTCCATACCCATAGTGATCGTTATCATTATCCGTTTGAATCCATGGCGTCATCATTTTATCGAGCATTTCTTTGGTAACTAGTTTTCCATTCAGTAGGGACTGCCAAAGTTTTGCAAAGTCGCCTGCCGTAACATAGGCGCCACCGTCAGCACCGCCTTTTATCGGGATGGAGTAGCTGTTAGTTTTCCAAGTACCATCTTCTTTGTCAATATAACCAAGAGCCGTCTTGGCAGGTAAAGAATCTAAAGAAAAGTACCCTGATTCCTCCATTTGGGCCGGTTTGAAGATGTGCTCCTCCACATAATTAATAAAAGGAATTCCTGTTACCTTTTCAATGATTAACCCCAATAATATATAGCCGGCATTATTGTAATAGAATTTTTCGCCCGGGGTGAATTTCATCTGTTGATTCTGGAACAACGGGAGAAAATCTTCTAGTTGTCTCATGTGATACATTGGATTCTTCACCCAAAGCTCTTCAAAGTCTTCCATTTCATCCTCGTCAAAGTAGTCAGGAATTCCGGATGAGTGTGTCAGCAACTGGTGGACTGTAACTTCTTCATCGAAATGAGGAAAAGAATAATCCAACAAATTGCTTATTTTTGAATGAAACGATATAGCCCCTTTCTCCACCAACTGACATATACCAATCGCCGTGAAGAGTTTGCAGCCTGAGGCAATTCCGAATCTCGAATTGGTCGTGTTAGGAATAGACTCTGCCCGGTTGGAGAAGCCATGGGCACTGGTATGGATGATTCCAGCGCGATTTTCCACATGTACAACACCTGAAAAGTCTAATTCCTTTACCTTGTTTGCTAAGATTGTTTCTAGTTCTACATTTTTCAGTTTCATTTGGATTGCCCCCCTTTTGTTACTCAGTTTACTTACCCATCGCCTTCAATAAAAACCGATCCTGCATAATATCCAAATACCCTTCCCGGATTATTTTCAAATGAAGCTCATACAAGGAATCCACGTAATCTTCCACACTGAAATCTACCACCTGCCACGGAATAGCCTTTAAATAGTAGATAAGCGCACCGATATCGTAAAAACGCTGCACCGGGTATTCCTTTTTACTGAGGATAACCTCGAAACCGTGTTCCTCCAAATGCTGGTGTGCAAATTCAAGATTCCAATAAGCATACTCCTCGTTAACCGGTGCTCCAAGAAGTCTATTGATATCTTGGCAGTCAGACCAGCCCACCTGCTGAGTCAAAAAAGTCCCTCCGTCTTGCAAAACTCTTTTAACCTCACTAGGGTCGTACTCCTCGTGCTTATTGATGATCAGGTCAAAGTGCTTGTCTGGAAAATGCAGTAAGTTGTCCGGTTCCACTTCGACCACCTTTACACCTAGTGGTTCCAGCCTTTCTTTTGCAATAGGAAAGTTCGGTTTGTACCCTTCCGTTGCGCAGACGGTCTGTGGAAGTGGCTGCAGTTTGGAAAGTAACTCTCCCCCACCTGTTCCCATATCGAGCATGGAAGTGGCGTCTGCCATCAAGGTTTTTGCCATGCTGCCGTATGACCAGGAAAGCATGCCTGATGCAAGTCGGCCCGTTTCTGTTATGTGGGAAAAATCCCATCCGGAAAAATCGGTTTCCGCCTCTTTTAAATAGTGTTGAAAAAGTTGATCAGTTTTCATATAGTTACCTTCCATTTTTTAAAATTTAGTAGCTGGTGCCAAGTAAGGCTTGGAGGTCCGCGGATGCGGTTTTATATGTTGTGTTCCAGTAGATTCATAGTGTGGTCTCCCGTTTTCCTTTTAATATACAAAATATTTGATATAGATGAAATTATTAGTGAACTTTGCTTAGATTTCTTAAAAGAGAGGACTTCATATTGGTGATGAGGACTTCTCCCGCTCAGATTTTTCGCCACTCACGTCTTCATAACCTCTATGAAGACCTCCTCTCGCTCAGATTTCCAGCCACTCACGTCTTCATAACCTCCATGAAGACCTCTCTCACTCATATTCCCGGCCACTCAGGTCTTCATAACCTCCATGAAGACCTCTCTCACTCATATTCCCGGCCACTTACGTCTTCATAACCTCTATGAAGACCTCTCTCGCTCAGATTTCCAGCCACTCACGTCTTCATAACCTCTATGAAGACCTCTCTCACTCATATTCCCGGCCACTCACGTCTTCATAACCTCCATGAAGACCTCTCTCGTTCATATTCCCTATCTAAGAGGTCTTCATCTCCACATCCCCCTCAAAGTACTTTCAAACCACAAGAAAAAACCTGCACACAAATTTGTGTCAGCAGGTCTCCATTTCTCTTATTGCAGCTTTCATTCTTAGTAACGCTTCTTTCAGCACCTCAAGCGGGCAGGCAATATTAATGCGTTCGAACCCTTGTCCGCCTGCGCCAAATTTCATTCCTTCGTCTAAACGGACACCCGCTTTTTCTAAAAAGAAAGCATGCAGTTCTTCTGCAGGAATTCCAAGTTCCCTGCAGTCCAACCAAATCAAATGAGTTGCCTCTGGTTTCACTACTTTTATGGCAGGAATATGCTCTTTTAAGTAGGTGCAAACAAACTCTAAGTTTGCGTTTAAGTACTCCTTAACCTCTTGAAGCCACGGCAGCCCTTTATAGTAGGCAGCGATGGTTCCTTCTACCGCAAACGCATTTGGACGCATTAATCCAAACCCGGTTAACAATGTTTCATACCGCTCTCTAATCTCTTTGTTTGGAATGATGAAAATAGAGCTTTGCATTCCGGCAATATTGAACGTTTTGCTTGGCGCCGCACAAGTGATGGAAAAATCCAGATGGTCCGGATGCACCTTAGCAAACGGAATATGCTTGTGCCCAGGATAAGTAAGGTCGCCATGCATTTCATCTGAGATGACCATCACTCCATGCTTTTCACAAATCTCTCCAATCCTGCGCAACTCTTCACTAGTCCACACTCTGCCGACCGGGTTGTGCGGGCTGCAGAGGATAAACACCTTTGTTCCAGGCTGAGCCGCTTTCTCTTCAAAGTCCTCAAAATCCATTTTATAGCCGTCCTCAGAATAGAGGAGGGAATTATGCAAGATGGTACAGCCTTGTGTTTGTATGGTAGAAAAGAAAGGGTAATAGACGGGATCCTGCACGATTACCGCATCACCCGGTTTCGTTAACGCCTTTAGCAAAAGGTTCATCCCGGGGATAATGCCGGGACTGAACGAGATCCACTCCTGCTTCAGCTCCCAATCATACTGCGTGTTCCACCAATATTCCACTGCGTCATAATACCGCGCGCAAAATGTACTGTATCCATAGATGCCGTGTGTGGCTTTTTGGCTGATGGCGTTGACAATCTCTTCTGAGACCTGAAAATCCATATCTGCAATACAAAGTGGAATAATGTCTTGATCTTCGATAAACCATTTGACAGAATGCGTTTTTCTACGGTCGATGAATTTTTCCAGTTGCATGGCTTTCTCCCCTTAATAATCGATCTAGTATGCCTTAGCCCAATATACCATATGTTTGGCTTCATTTCCGCAACATACACAAGATTCGGCAACTTGTTCCTGTTCGAAAGGCATACAGCGGGAAGTGGCGCTCGTCTCCTCTTTTATCTTATCTTCACACGCTTGATCGCCACACCACATAGCCTTGATGAAGCCGCCTTTGTGTTCGATTTGCTCTTTGAAGGCTTGGAAAGTCGTCGCCACACTCGTTTTGGACTCACGGTGGGAACGTGCTTTTTCTAAAAGGTTACTCTGGATGTCTTCGAGGACTTCTTGGATTTTTGATTCCAGTCCGTCGATAGGTGTGATCAATTTCTCCCCAGTGTCACGACGGACAAGGACTACTTGTTGCTGTTCAATGTCACGTGGACCCGCTTCGAGTCTTAGTGGAATCCCCTTCATTTCATACTCATTGAATTTCCAGCCAGGCTTTTTGTCACTGGCGTCAATTCCGACGCGAATAGTTTTTGACAGCTTTTCTTTTAAATCATAGGCAAAATCCAGCACGCCCTCTTTGTGCTGAGCAATCGGAACAATCATCACCTGCGTTGGAGCAATTCTTGGAGGAACGACAAGACCGCGGTCATCGCCGTGGACCATTATCATGGCTCCGATGATGCGGGTGGTGAATCCCCAAGAAGTTTGCTGCACATATTCCTGCTTTCCTTCACGGTTGAGGAATTGAATGCCGAAAGCTTTGGCAAAGCCGTCCCCGAGATGATGAGAGGTCGCCGACTGTAATGCTTTCCCGTCATGCATCAAGCTTTCGATCGTGTAGGTGTATTTGGCTCCAGCGAATTTTTCCTTTTCCGTCTTCTGCCCTTTAATGACAGGAATGGCCAGGATGTTCTCACAGATTTCCGCGTAGACATTAAGCATTTTCACTGTTTCTTCATGTGCTTGTTCGTCTGTTTCGTGACAGGTGTGCCCTTCTTGCCACAGGAACTCGAGCGTTCTCAGGAAAGGTCTGGTTGTTTTTTCCCAACGCACCACGTTTGCCCACTGGTTATAAAGCTTTGGCAGGTCGCGGTAGGAATGAATGATGTTTTTATAGTGCTCACCGAAAAGTACTTCAGATGTTGGACGGACCACTAAGCGTTCTTGTAGTTTTTCATCGCCACCGTGGGTAACCCAGGCCACTTCCGGTGCGAAGCCTTCGATGTGATCCTTTTCTTTTTGGAGAAGACTCTCCGGAATGAAAAGTGGCATATAAACATTCTCATGACCGGTTTCTTTGATCCGTTTGTCGAGTGCGTCTTTAATGTTTTCCCATAGTGCATAGCCGTATGGGCGGATAATCATGCTGCCGCGGACACTGGAATAGTCGACGAGTTCTGCTTTGGTGACGACGTCTGTGTACCACTGGGCGAAATCTTCGTCCATGTTGGTGATTTTTTCTACGAAATTTTTATTAGACATGTTGGTTTGCTCCTTTTTTGGTAAGTTCGTGCGGAAATGACCCAAGTTCGTGCCAAAACGAGGCAAGTTCGTGCCAAAACACCCCGAGTTGATGCCAAACCCAATAATCAGCAAAATAAAAAAAGCCCCGCGATAAATAAGGGACCATTTCTGGCGGTACCACCCTCATTCAAAGCAAAGCTTCACTCTCTTTCATGGTAACGGTTTTGAACCGCTGCACCGTTTCTGATGCAGAACTCTGAGGCAGGTTCAAATGCTCATCTATGACTGCCTCTCACCACTCGGCACCCTCTCTTGGATAGACGAAATCACTTTACTAGTCCTCTTCGACGTTTGATATTGAGAAGATTATATCGGTTTGTTGGAAAAATTGTCAATCTATTATTTTACTAGTATTAGATTATATTTTGATTTTTAAACTTCTTCCACACAAAAAAACACCCGTACAATCCGACAAGTACGCACGCCTTTTCACCAACTACTATGATATCAACCTTTCCTTTAACCGCAACAACTCCTCTAGCTTCTCCCCCCTAGCCTCTACATCCAACCTATACCTATCCTCCAAAATCCCCCAAAGCAGCTCCCCTTTTTCCTCAAAAGACAACGGCAGCCGCTTTACCACCTCCCGATATTCGGACAAAAATTCCGTATAAGAAATCCAGCTAAAATCAAACTGCTCCTCTAACTCTTTTTTCAACTTACGGGTCAGTTTAGGACTGGAGCCATTGGAGGTGACGGCGATCTGGAGGTTTCCACGCCTGACGGTTGCTGGGAATGTGACGTTCCCTTCACCCGACTCGTCTACCACGCAAGCGAGCTGTGACTCATGCAACCCACGAACCAATGCCGCGTTCACCTCTCTGTTGTTCGTAGCCAAGATTGCTAAAAACACCTGCGCAAAATCACCAACCTCCGCTCCCCGCTCAATCAACCGATACCCTCTCAACGCGGACAACTCCCGCACTTCCTCCGAAAACTCTGGCGCAATAAACGTGATATCCGCCTGTTCCGCATCCAGCACTTTTGCTTTCCGAGCCGCAATCCTGCCACCGCCTGCGATTACAACTTTCTTCCCTTTCAAATCAATGATTAACGGTTGCAACTCTCGCCCCCTCCTTTTCTGACACATTAGCTCGCTCCACGACAATATCCTGTATTACCTCGTGGCGGCTCAACGGCTCGATTAACAAAATATCCTGACCGGCATGTTGCCTTTTTCGAACTTCCCGTTCCACTTCACTTAACAACAAGCCCGCGAACAAAAGATACGGCACTACCAACACCCGGCCAGTAGCGTCAGAACTAATTGATTCTATACCCTCGGCAAACAATGGCGTGGTAGCCGCCAAATAACAAACACTCACTCTGAAAACACCCAGCCTCTCCGCGAGCCCCGTTTTTATTTCCGCAAAAGCCTCATGAATAGCGGGATCACTACTACCCCTGCCCACCAGCAAAACAGAATCCCCCGCATCCACCTTCCCAACCGCCGACCTTACCAATTCACTGATCGCATCCACAATCCGCTCCTGCACCCCAAAGGCTGGAGCAACCTCCACGCTCACATTCGGATATTTCATACGCAGCGGCTCCAGCGCTTCCGGAATGTCTTCTTTTATATGCCCTGCTGTTAAAAGAAAGATGGGGACGACGGTGATTTCGGTGGCCCCTTTTGCCACACAGCGCTCGAATCCTTCCGGGATGTAAGGCTCCGTCAGTTCGAGAAAACTGATTTCCTGGATGGGTGTATCCACTCTTGCAATGACCCGCTGCAAAAATTCTTTCGCTTCTTCCGCGCCTTTTCTCGACCTCGTCCCATGCCCTACATACAAAATGGCTCTAGTCACCAAACCCGCTCCCTTCTATCCGTGCACGACAGGCAGATGCGGCACGACCTCTTCTTCAAACCAGTGCAGTTTTTCATGAAGTTTCACCACTTCCCCAATCACAATCATGCTTGGATTGGATATGTTCGCATCCTTCACTTTCCGCTCGATGTTGGAAAGCGTACCAACGACTGTCTTTTGTTCATTTAAAGTACCCCAGTGCACAAGGGCGATCGGGGTTTTCGCTGACTTCCCATTTTCCTGCAGGCGCTTAAGTATATTCGGCAGCTGAGAAACTCCCATGTAAACACAGATCGTATCCACCGCATGCGCGAGATTTGCCCATTGATGCTCCGCTTCCTTGTCGCCTGCCTGGTGTCCCGTGACAAAGGCAAAACTTTTGCTCAAGGTCCGGTGGGTGACTGGAATTCCTGCATAAGCGGCCGCTCCGATGCCAGCGGTAATCCCCGGTACGACTTCAAAAGGAACATCCTGTTTGAAGCATTCTTCCGCTTCCTCGCCGCCACGTCCGAATACAAACGGGTCGCCTCCTTTCAAACGAACGACCTGCAAGCCTTTTTTCGCATATTTTACAAGAAAATGATTGATCGTTTCCTGCTTCATCGTATGGTAATGAGGCAGCTTCCCGCAGTAGACAAGCTGCGCATCCTTTTTTGCGTAGTTTAATAGTTCCGGATTCACAAGGCGGTCATAAAGGATGACATCTGCCTGTTCGAGTAGGCGCAACCCCTTCACTGTAATCAAATCGGGATCCCCGGGACCCGCTCCCACTAAATATACCTTTCCAGTCATGCGCTACCACCCTTTCTCCTCTGGATCTAAAATATAGCCGTTCTTCTTGCCAAGGCGCTTTTTCTCTCGTAAAATAACTTCTTTCACATCAGGCTCTTTTAAATAAAATTTCTCAAGCTCCACATCCAGGTGTTCAAAAGCTGCTTCATCATTCTCAGCATATATGACGGATACAATTTCCTTGGCCTCTATGGTTACGTCAAATCTATACAGATACGCCATCGGTTTCTTTTCCTAAAATAGTATCTAGTACGCCTTGCAAGGTGGAAACTCCCACGCGTCCAACAAAATCAAAGAAAGATTCTCCTTTTGTTTTCTGGTCGCGGAAGTAGATTAATAGCTCCTCCAGGACATCCGTCAATTCCTCTGCCGCCACTTTCCCCTTCAGCTTTTCATTGAACTTGCCGCCTTTGTTCAAGGTTCCACCCACATAAATCTCATACGCTTCGACCATCTCTTTTTTCTCATTGCGCATTTTCATTCCTTGCAGGCCAATATCGGCAATCTGACGCTGACCGCAGGAGTTCGGGCAGCCGACCATATGTGTGCGAATTGGAACATCCAAGCTGATGCGCTGATCAAGTTCTTCGGCAATCAAACGCATACGTTCCTTGGTTTCCACCAAGGCCAGATTGCAATACTCAATACCGGTGCAGGAAACCGCATGCCCCAGAAAGGAGTTCGGGTTGATGGAGATGCGTTCAAATATCGGCTCTTTTAACAGTGCCTCCACGTTTTCCGCAGGGATGTTTGGAATGATAAGATTCTGAGAGTTACAGGTTCTGATCTCCCCGTTCCCGTACTTTCCTGAAATTCTCGCAAGTTCGAAAACTTCCTCGGAATCCAATCGTCCAACCGGTACGTTGAATCCAAGAAATTTTAAGCCCTTCTGCTTTTGATCATGAATCCCATAAAAGTAACCAGCATTCCATTCCTCTTTTGGCTCTTCTCCTTTGGAAGGTAGCGGACCCGTGTACTCTAACAGCTTCTCCTTGAATTTTTCTGCCCCCCAGTCAGCTATCAAAAATTTGAGGCGTGCGAGATGGCGCTTTTCCCGGTACCCGAAATCACGGAAGATGGTGGTTACCGCAATTGCCACTTCAAGCGTTCTTTCCGGTTCTACAAACACATCGATGGTTTCTGCTAGGAACGGTCTGGAGGAAAGTCCGCCGCCGACTTTCAGGTGGAAGCCACTTTTGGTGACGCCATCTATCGTTTTGGTCGCCGGCGTAAAAGAAACACAGTTAATTTCAGCGTTAGAGGCATTTTTCTTATTGGCACTGATGGACATCTTGTATTTTCGTGGCAAGTTAGAGAAGTCCTCATTCTTCTGAAAGAAATCATAGACCTCTTTTACAATCGCCGTTGTGTCAAAAAGTTCGTCAGGATCCAGGCCCGCAATTGGGTTTCCGACAATGGTACGGGTGATATCCCCGCATGCTCCCGCACTAGACAGTCCCACAGCTTCGAGACGGTTAAAAATGTCAGGGATTTGCTCAATCTCCAACCAGTGAAATTGGATTGCCTGCCTTGTGGTGATATCAAAAACGCCACGGCCATAATCCCGCGCGATGCCTGCCAATGCTTCTACTTGCGGCTTGGTTAGGATGCCGGACGGTACATTGACCCTCATCATAAAGTAGCCGTCCTCTTTTGGCCGTTGGAGATAAAGCCCTGCCCATTTAAACAGATCCCATTGCTCTTTAGGAATGGAGTCAAATCCATTTTTCGCGTAATGCGGGATGTCATCCAATATTTGAAGACCATCCTTCTCCAGTTTTGCCTTTTCCGTCTTGTTGATCTTTTCGTTATCGGCCCAGTGTTTGACATATGCCATAAGTGGAACCCCCTTTTAAATAATTTTTTGGTTTCTTAAGTATTGAAGTATCGTGCTGACGGCTTCCTCCACGGTCTGTGTGCCCGATGCGATAGTGATTTCTGCTTGTGGCGGCTTTTCGTATGGTGAATCAATGCCGGTAAAATCCTTGATTTCCCCGCGTCTCGCCTTCGCGTAAAGTTGTTTCGGATCTCTTTTTTCACACTCCTCCAACGGGCAGTCCACAAATACTTCAATGAACTCTCCCTTTTCAAACAGTTTTCTCACCTGATCCCGATCGGCTTGGAAGGGAGAGATGAATGCGGTCGTCACAATTTTGCCGCTGTCCACGAAAAGCTTTGCCACTTCCCCAATACGACGAATGTTTTCGTTGCGGTCCACATCTGAGAATCCTAAATCCTTGTTAAGTCCATGACGGACATTGTCTCCGTCCAATACATACTCGTTAATGCTTTGGCGATATAATTCTGTGGATACTGCATTTGCGATGGTCGATTTACCAGATCCCGATAGGCCGGTGAACCAGAGGACACAACTGCCATGCCCGTTCTGAGCACGGCGCTCCTCTTTTGTGATGGTCTGTTCGTGCCAGGTGATGTTGGTGGCTTTAGAACTCATTTTCCTTTTCCTCCCTTATACGGCCGCTGTTTTCTCTTGTTTTAGCCCATCGATCAAAACCTCGATGACCTCTTTTCGACTAAAGGTGGACGGTGGAAGCTCCCCTGCTCTCAGTAGCTCCCTCACCTTCGTGCCAGACAATATGACTTTGTCTTTTGGTGGATGAGGGCATGTTTTATCTGAGGCCATGCCCTCGCATTTATTGCAATAAAAGCTATGCTCGAAAAATAATGGCTTGATGCCAAGCTCCTCTTCTGTAAATTGATGAAAAATATGCTGAGCATCATAGGTCCCATAATAATCGCCAACTCCCGCGTGATCCCGACCGACAATGAAATGGGTGCAACCAAAGTTCTTTCTTGCGATGGCGTGGAAGATTGCTTCGCGCGGTCCGGCATAGCGCATGGCAGCTGGGTAAACTGCCAGCTGGACACGGTCTGTTGGATAGTAGTTTTCTAGGAGCACACGGTAGCTTTTAAGCCTGACGTCAGCCGGAATGTCATCTGATTTTGTTTCGCCTACGAGTGGATTAAGGAAAAGTCCGTCAACCGTTTCCAGTGCTGCTTTTTGAATGTATTCATGAGCGCGGTGGACAGGGTTTCTAGTTTGAAAGCCGACGACTGTCTTCCAGCCTTTTTGCTCGAAAAGTTCACGAGTTTCTTTCGGTTCGAGCCAGACGTCTTGGGCTACACCTTTGTTTGGTTTTTTTGTGAGCTTAATTTCCCCCGCGACGTAAATGTCGCCCCTTTCGAATAGGCGTTTGACCCCGGGGTGTGCGAGTTCTTCCGTTTTGTAAACTTCGCGGGCCTCTTTTTGGAGGTCCGGCTCATACCATTCGGAAACGGTAATGACTCCATATGTGGTTTGTTGGTGGGTCAGCTTGTAGGTTTCTCCTTGTTGTAAGGTGCTTGCCACTTCTTTTGTGACCGGCAGCGTGACCGGTACCGACCAGACCGTGCCGTTTGCCAATCGAAGGTTTTCGACGACAGATTCGTAATCGGATTTGGTGAGGAATCCTGTGAGCGGACTGAAGAGGCCAACTCCGATGAGTTCTAGATCGCTTAGTGCGATGGCGTCGATTTGAATTTCTTTTGTTAGGTTGGTAGTGTCATAATTTAGTTGGTAGGCTTGCACAAGCGTGCCGCCGTGTGGTTTTGGTAAGGTCATTGAATGTTTCCCTCGCTTTTTTTGGGTTTTTTGATTAGAAATCTGTGATTTTTTAGTGATTTGAAATCGTTCGGTCAAACTTCGGGCATGTTCGGACAAATTTACCGCTATTTGGGCTGCTGTTCGGTCAAATTTTTGAGTGGTTCGGCCACTTTTGACAGGTGTTCGGTCATTTGGAAAATTGGTTCGGACAATTTGACAAAATCTTCGGTCACTTTAAGCAAAACTTCGGTCAACTTTGGCAAATCTTTGGTCACTTTCGCAAAAACTTCGGACATTTGCCCTTTGTGACCCCATTTCGCCAAGCCAGGCCACGCTCCGCAACCAAAATCCCAAACTACTATTTCAAAATCATCCATCACTCCTTACTCCCTCCCGAAACCGCCGCTCCAACTCCAGTTCCAGATCCACCCGTTCGCTGCATCAAAAACTTCACTCCAAACACCGAAACCAGCACGCCGAGCATCGCAATCACGGGATACACATTCTGCTCAATCAACAGCTGAATCAGCGTGTAGGAAAGCACCATCGATAACACCGGCGAAACGACCCACACAACGAGCAGCTGCACGACAATGTCCTTTTTTAAAACAGATCGTCCCTGCTTCACAAAGCCAATCCCAATAATCGATGACGTCGTAATTTGAGTCAGGGGGACAGGTATCCCAAACACAGAAGCGACTGTCACAATCCCTGCCCCTGTCCCGGAAATCACGCACCCTTCCTCCAATCGCAGCTTTGTAATCTTTTTGCCGTTCGTTTCCATGACGCGTTGACCAAGCAATATCGCTCCCAAAGCCACAAATAGTCCTCCCCAGAGGATTCCCTGTCCAGTGCTCATGATACCGGCTCCGACTAGTGGTCCCACGGCATTTGCGACATTGTTCATCCCTGCTGAGAATGCCTCGAACACTCCCATCACCACAACGAGAACGGATAATATCGGAACGGCCCGTGGCGACTTTACCCAACGATCTATCATTCTATTTTTCAGCACCCAGGTCGCCCCAATTGCTAATAAAAACGCCAGAACAGGGGTCAGCAGCCAGAATGAAACAATCCAAGCGAGCTTCCCGACAAACACAGATTGATAGACAATCCCCGCGCCAACGACCGAGCCGACCGTCACTTCACTAGTGGAAAGCGGGATGCCGAATACATTTGCTAAAAATAAAGACAGGGCCGCTGATGCAATCACAATCAGTGCAATGGCAACCGTAAAGGTACTCTGTGGGACAATCCCACTTCCCATCGTCCTAACGACCTCTCCGCCGCCAAGCCACGCCCCAAAGAACACCGCAATTCCGCATAGCACTAAGGCCACATTCCTTTTCACCACTCCTGATCCATACGCAATTCCCATGGATGCCGCCGCACCGCTCGCCCCAATGTTCATGGCGAAAAATAGACCAACGATCACGGCTATTGTCACTAACATGCTTTTTCCTCCTTCATCTCACAGCCACCCTTAGTTTGTATGCAGGCCGCACTCCGTCTTCCCGCTCCCCGCCCAACGGCCAGCTCGGGAATCACCGTCTGTTGCGACTGCCTGTGTACAGGGAAAGCAGCCGATGCTCGGATACCCTTGATCATGAAGCTCGTTATAGGGAAGTTCCCGAGTCCGGATATAGTCCCACACGTCCTCCCATGTCCAATGAATGAGCGGACAGATTTTTATATTTTGGAATTTATCATCCCGATTGAGGAAATTTGTGCTTGCCCGTGTTAGTGACTGTTCCCTTCTGAGCCCGGATATCCATGCCTTTTTTGGCGTGAGCGCCTCTCTTAATGGTTCGACCTTGCGAATTTGGCAACACCGGCCGGGATCCCTTTTCCAAAGGGCGGTGCCATGTGCTGCGGCTTGTTGATTCAAGGTGAGTGCTGGTTTCTTCTTTTCAATGAGCAAAGTTGGATATCTACTTTCTACCTTCTCAATGACCTGATAGGTTTCTGGAAAATGCAGATCGGTATCTAAAAAAACAATGTGCGCATCGGGCTTTACCTTTTGAATAAGATCGATTAAAACCACTGCCTCTGCTCCAAAGCTTGAGGCATAAATGATTTCATCGGATTCATAAGTTCCAAACGCCCATTCCAATACAGCGTTGGCCCCCTTGGAATCATCATCAACCGCGAAGGTAGACGAGATCTCCTTCCAGTTTTCATAAGTTATTTTCTGGTTCATGCTGTTATTGCTCCTTTCTTTTCCAATGAAAAAAGGCAGCCCTTTTACATGTGCTGGCTGGTTGTGCCAAGCCAAGCATCGTGTAAAAAGACCGCCTCCAGTTTGTCTGGTCAGCGAGTGTTTATGATTAATTTTTATTAAACACGCTGTTGATTTTCCGTACAGGGCTTCGCTTTCCTCGGGGCCCTTGTGGAGCCTCCTAGGCAAGCCTGCGGGGGGTCTCCCCTAAGCGCTGCCTCCCGATGGAGTCTGCGCCCTGTACTCCAATCAACTGCTGAATTCATTTTTAGTTGAAAATTATTTTTTCTGAAGGCGAACCTTCTCATTTTTTTCTATCTGAATAACTTTTCCATCCTGTACAACTAGGGTGATAGATCCAAACTTGATTGATTGCAGCATTCTTTCCAAGTGGGTAACTACGTCTTCCCATTCCGAGTTTGCCAGTTGGTTCGCCTCCGTTTCGTCAAATAAAAAACGCCTCTCCCATTATGGAAAAGGCGCATGTATGTAAGTGCACCTTATCTTCCAAAATGGGTATCCATTTTGCTGGAATTGGCACCTTGCTGTTCGCAGGTTGCCGGGCTTCAACGGGCCAGTCCCTCAGCCGCTCTAGATAAGCGTCTTTTAAGTTGTGTTTTTGTTAAAATTAATCCTACCATACTTATATGAATTGTCAACAAAGTTATTGACTGTTTTTTTAGATTTTTTTATTTTTGGGAAGTTGGTCCTAGTCAGCTACTTCATTCTCCAATTTTTTTAAGCTTGGTTTCGGAATCGATGATGACCGCTTGATAGGAATCGCCTGAGGTGGTTTCAAAAAGAACCCCTTGGATGGTCTCTTCTTGTTTTTCAAGATTTGCCAATTCCACTTTTGTTAACTCTTCAGGGTCAAACGTCACTTTCCCTTCCAGCTTAAATTGCCCGTCGCCTATTTCCTCTGCCATCTCGATTTCATGGTCGAGCATTCGCTCCTCTAACCACCCTGCAAGTAATGGTTCTACTGTATCTTTTACTACTTTCAAACTATCATTATATGTAAATATCATGGAGTAGCGGACATATTGAACTGTTTCATACTCATTCCCACCCATGCCAACGGAAGTCGAGGAAATGGTGAATTCAGGGTCTGGTTCTGTTTGAGCGAACATGTTACAGCCAGTTAATACTATAGTTAGGCAACACAAAACGGCTAGCCTCTTCAAGCTAACCCCAAATTGTCTACGCGCACAGCCCACTATCCAAGAAATTGTTTTATACATCTTCCTACCCCTCCTGGCTCTCCCATTTTACTCAACATTAACATATTTTTCCTTCAAGGTGTTGCAATAAAGTAAAAATGATTCGAGATTCCTATTGTGAGGAATCCAAAAAAAATAAGCAGCGGCTTCACTCACCGCTGCTTATTTCTATTCGCATTTTGCCATTTCGATTTTCTTGCGCTTTTCGGTTACTAGTACTTCAAGGTGACGGTACAGGTTGACGAATTCGCCTGGAAGCAGGCCACCGTACTCGCCGTCTAAATTTAGCTGCATCTTCTCTTGCGTGTTTACTTTTACCCTGTTCGCTTTTGTGTAGATGACTAAATCATCTTTCACATGATCTCCGCGCAGTGCCATGGAAGCAATACGGATGAAGTCTGCAATGTTTGCTTTTTTAAGAATGATCATATCGAACATGCCGTCGTTCATGCAGGAATCTGGCGCAAGCTTTTCGAAACCGCCTACCGAATTGGATAGGGAGACTAAGAACAACATAATTTCGCCTTCAAAGATTTTTCCGTCGTATTCGATCGTTACGTTTGTAGGGCGAATAGATGGAAGCATTTCAATTCCTTTTAGGTAGTAGGCAAGCTGGCCAAGCAATGTTTTCATTTTGATTGGCACTTCATAGGACAGCTCGGTCATTTTTCCGCCACCGGCAATATTCATGAAGTACTGATCATTTGCTTTCCCAATGTCCACTGGCATTGGAACGCCTTCTGCAATGACATCGACACATCCTAAAATGTCATCACGCGGCAGGTCAAGTGCTCTGGCGAAATCGTTCGTCGTTCCCACAGGAATAATACCAAGCTGTGGGCGGTATTCCTGTTCTGCCAACCCGTTGACGACTTCGTTGATTGTTCCGTCTCCGCCAGCTGCCACCACAAGGTCATACTTGCGTTCCACAGCCAGCCTGGCAGCCTCTGTCGCATCTCCATGTCCAGTTGTCGCATGGCAGGATGTTTCATAGCCAGCTTTCTCTAATCTAACCAACACTTCTGGCAGATGCTTTTTGAACAGCTCACGACCAGATGTTGGATTGTATATTACCCTAGCTCTTTTCATTTACCCATCATCCTATACGTATATTTAACTAAGCCCTCTTTTATATCTATGTGTTGTCTATCTCTGTATGTTGTTATATAAGTTAGTTATATTTACCAATACCACTAAGTAGTGAACCTGTAACCCACTACTGATAACATATTAGCCTATTCCGGTGTGGATATGCAATTAAAATGAAAATTTTGAGAAATGCTGCTTCCATCGTCCGCAAAACAAAACCCCCGCCCGCACCGCCACTTCTCCAAAGTAGCAGCTGCAGGTGGGGGCACCAGGCTCTTAATTATTCTTCAGTCTTCTTCTCTTCGCTCTTTTTAGAAGTAGCAATTTCGTTCGTCAGGCTATCGATGCTGTGACGCACGTTCGCTTTGCCTGAGAAGTTTTCAATCAGTTCTTTTACATCAATTCCAGATGACGCCTTCAATGATTCTTGAAGAGTGGACATCAGGTTGGTTGCGTAGCCAGTCACTTTGTTGGCACCGCTGTTTTCACCGCTTCCGCCAGTGTCCACAACTGTAATTTTATCAATGTTGCCGAGTGGAGCTGCAACTTGCTTCGCATATTCAGGAAGCATTTTGATGATCATATCGAGGATAGCCGCTTGACCGAACTGTTCGAATGCTTCTGCGATCTTTTCTTTCGCTTCTGCTTCGGCAAGACCTTTCAGGCGGATAACTTCTGCTTCGGATTCCCCTTGCGCTCTTTGGGCATCGGCAATCGCAAGACCATCGATACGGACTTTTTCTGCTTCTGCTTTGGCCATTGCTTCAATGCGGTATTTGTTTGCATCTGCCTCTGCCATTTGTTTTGCTTTATCAGCTGCTGCAGCCTGCTCCACAGAGTAACGGTCTGCATCGGCTTTTTTCTTCACTTCGGAGTCGTATTGACGCTCACGACGCAGGATTTCTTTTTCCTCAAGCTCGATTTGTTTTTGACGCTCGATGATTTTGATCTGCATCTGTTGCTCGGTTACTTCTTGCTTCGCACGCGCTTCCTCGAGGTGGTACGCTTGATCGGCACGGGCTTTTGCGATGTCTTGCTCGCGGCGGTATTCAGCAACCTTCATTTGGTTGGTTTTTTCCGCTTCCGCGATTTCTGTTGCACGCTCAAGCTCCGCTCGTTGCGCGTCTTTTGCCGCTTCCGCACGCTTGATACGTGTTTCTTTGTCTGCCTCTGCAGTAGCAATATCTGCATCACGTTTTACTTGTGCGATACGCGGTTTACCAAGAGATTCTAAGTATCCGTTGCTGTCACGGATATCACGAATTGTGAAGGAAACAATGATCAATCCCATTTTCGCTAAATCCTGAGAAGCCACACGTTGTACTTCTTGCGAAAATTTTTCACGATTTTTGTAGATTTCTTCAACTGTCATGGAACCTAAGATAGAACGAAGGTGACCTTCCAATACTTCTCGTGCTTCGTTTTCCAGGTCCTCTTTTCTTTTTCCTAAAAATTGCTCGGCAGCTGTTGCGATGTCGCCGATGGAGTTGCCGATTTTGATGATCGCGGTACCGTCCGCCATCACAGGAACACCTTGCTCTGTGTAAACTTCTGGCGTTTTTACGTCTAGTTTAATAGATAGTAAACTTAATGGTTCAGATTGTTGGAATACCGGCACGATGAACGCACCGCCACCTCGTACAATCTTAATTTTATTTCCAGCTTCGTCCGTGTGGACATTTTTTCCGCCCAGGTAGCTACCTGTGATGATTAAGGCTTCGTCTGGACCGACTGTTTTGTAGCGCGCGATGAACACGACAATAAGTACGAATATTAGCGCAACGACGGCACCAATAATGATAAACATTTCACCCATTTTCTCTTCCCCCTATTTATTATAGTTTTCTAAAACCTTTTCGTATGGAGTGACAGAAACCACTCCGGTTTGGACATCGATGATCAGGACTTCCGTATCATAAGGGATTTCCTCGTTTTCAAAGCTCTGTGCAGAACGTGAAACGGTGCTTCCTCCAATGCTTAGTACCACTTCCCCAAATCCATCTTTCGGGACCGAGATGATAACTCGTGCAAGCTTTCCTTTTAAGTCATCGTCTGTATAACCGAGTGAGGAATCGGCGGACTTGATTGGTACAAAAACAAAGATGTGAAGCAGTATGACTAGTAGAAGTGCGAGGACGGTGGCAATGGCCAACACCAACAATCCAGATAGCGGCGAATATTTTTCAACCAGATAGCCTGTTGCTCCAAATACGGTAAAAAATGAAAAGATAAGAGCTGGATCAATAGGTAACACATCAAATATCCCGTCTACCACATCAGACAATAAAACGTAGATCAGCGTCAAGCCGCCAAAGATAATGAGGCACCAAAAGTAGAGCGTCATCATGTCCAATCCAAACAACGTCATAAGCCATCGTTTCCTTTCCTGTTGTATTGAAGGTAATCACCATTGGAACCCTAATCCTTCTTCCAAATTTTCCTTCCGCTATTATATACGGGTCATTTCTCCTAAAGGTTTCAAAAACATTTCTATTTTTCTACCTTTTTCTAGGGCGATGATAGGTGTAAACTAATAGTAGGAATTTTACAAACTTTTACCTATTTCATCATAAACCATATAAAAGGGGAAAACTATTACTTATGCTAAAAAAAGGAATTATTTGTACGATGGGGTTGGGCTTGCTAGCGGGTTGCAGCAGTTTCGATAGTTTATTAGATAAAAAGGAACCATTGGTAGGGAGTCCTCATGCAGGCAAGTCCACTGTGCCGGTAGTATCAGTGGTGGAAGATGAGGCATGGGAGGAATTTTTTGAAAAAGAAGAGGACGGTAGAGACGTGGTTGTCGCACCGGAAGAACCGGAGGAAGAAGCCCCTCCAACGGAAGAGGAGCCTGAGGAGGTGTCCGAACCTGATGAGGCTTCTGAACCCGAAGCGATTCCTGTTGTGGCTAACCCCGGCGCAATGAATGTGATGGTCAATAAATTCTGGTCGCTGCCGGAAGGATATCGTCCTGGGGATTTAATGAGGCCGAATGTACCGTTTTCTTTTGGGGATGAAAACAGCGACCGTTCCAAGCTGCGCGCAGAGGCGGCTGAGTCGCTTGAAATCATGTTCAATGTCGCAAAGGGGGAAGGCATCGAACTTTATGCGCGGTCCGGTTTCCGTTCTTATGAAACACAAGCTGCTATTTTTAAAAATGAGGTAGCCACATTTGGATATGAGCAGGCGGTCCTTTATGTGGCGCTACCCGGAACAAGCGAGCATCAGACTGGGCTAGCGATGGATATTACGGCGAAGAGTGTTGGTTTGGAGCTGGTCGAAGAGTTAGAGGGAACAGCAGAGGGCAAGTGGCTTGCGGAAAACGCCCACCACTACGGCTTCATTTTACGCTATCCGAAAGGAAAAACGAATATTACGGGTTATGCGTTCGAACCGTGGCACTTTAGGTATGTTGGCGTGGATATTGCTGGGGAGATTTATGCGAAAGGGATTACGCTAGAGGAATATTTGGGGGATGTGCGGGAGTTTTAAGGGGAAGGGTTCTGGTGGAGCGCAGTTTTTGCGCTCTTTTTTGTGTTGGGAGTTGATTTTGCAGTGGTACTTGGGGAATTATAGGGCGTGTTGGAATGGGTGAAGGAGCTTCGGCGAGTTTATTGTCCGGAATTTGAATTTATTGTCCACTTTTAAAATTTATTGTCCAAATTTTAGTTTTATTGTCCACTTTTTCATTTTATTAGCCAATTCAGGCCAGATAAATGCCATTCGACACAATACGACACAATACTCAACCCACACCACCCCTACTCCCCTCACATTAAAAAACCCCAACTTCCTATGTTGGGGCTCTACTTATCATCATTATCGCTTCTTAATTTCCTCAATCAAGATCTTATTCACCATTTGAGGGTTTGCCTGGCCCTTGGAGGCTTTCATGATCTGGCCGACAAGGAAGCCGATGGCACGTTCTGTTCCTTCTTTGTAGTCCTGGACGGATTTAGGATTTGCATCCAATGTCTCCCCGACCATTTTACGAAGGGTGCCTTCGTCTGAGATTTGGACAAGGCCTTTTTCTTTTACGATTTTCTCTGCATCGCCGCCGTTTTCTATTAGTTCTTTGAAAACTTTCTTGGCAATTTTCGATGAAATGGTGCCCTTTTCAAGGAGCTTGATCATGCCTGCAAGTCCTTCTGGAGTCAGTGCTGTATCATCGAGCTCTTTGCTTTCAGCGTTCAGGTAAGCAGATACTTCGCCCATCAGCCAGTTGGAAGCAAGCTTCGCGTCTGCACCAGCTTCAACGGTTCCGTCAAAGAAATCGGACATTTCTTTTGTGATGGTTAGGACTTGAGCGTCGTATGCAGGTAGTCCAAGCTCTTCGACGTAACGCTTTTTGCGCTCGTCCGGAAGGGTTGGGATGTCTGCGCGAACGCGCTCTTTCCAGTCATCATCAATGTGAAGTGCGACAAGATCCGGCTCAGGGAAGTAACGGTAGTCATCGGATCCTTCTTTTACACGCATTAGAATCGTCTTTTTCGTCGCTTCGTCATAGCGACGCGTTTCCTGTTCGATTACTCCGCCAGATAAAAGAACTTGCTCTTGACGAACAACTTCATGCTCCAATCCTTTTTGGACAAAGTTGAAGGAGTTCAGGTTTTTCAGTTCCGCTTTTGTACCAAATTCCTTTTGGCCGACTGGTCGCAATGAAATGTTCGCATCGCAGCGCAACGATCCTTCTTCCATTTTACAGTCGGAAACGCCTGTGTATTGGATGATGGACTTTAATTTCTCCAGGTAGGCATAAGCTTCCTCTGGTGTGCGGATATCAGGCTCCGATACGATTTCCACAAGCGGTGTTCCTTGGCGGTTATAGTCGACAAGGGAATAGCCGTCGCCTGTGTGCATCAATTTTCCTGCATCTTCTTCCAGGTGAAGGCGCGTGATACCAATGCGCTTCTTCACTCCGTTCACTTCAATATCAATCCAGCCGTTTTCACCGATCGGTTTGTCATGTTGAGAGATCTGATAAGCCTTCGGGTTGTCCGGATAAAAGTAGTTTTTGCGGTCGAATTTGGTGTCGGTTGCGACTTCACAATTCAGGGCCATTGCAGCCTTCATCGCGTATTCCACCGCCTGTTTGTTTAGTACAGGCAAGGTTCCTGGATAGCCAAGTTCCACGACACTTGTGTTGGAGTTCGGCTCTGCACCAAATTCGTTTGGACTTGCCGAGAAAATTTTAGATCTTGTTTTTAATTCTACGTGCACTTCAAGGCCAATAATCGTTTCAAAATTCATGTTTATTTTTCACCCCTTACAGCTGTGGCTTCTTTTTATGATGGTCGGTTGCCTGCTCAAAAGCATGGGCAACGCGGTAAATGGTGCTCTCGTCAAAATGATTTCCTATGATTTGCAAGCCTACTGGCAGTCCGTCCACAAAGCCTGCCGGTACAGAGATTCCTGGTACGCCTGCAAGGTTCACTGGGATGGTCAGAATATCATTTGCATACATCGTAAGTGGATCTTTTGTGTTTTCGCCCACTTTAAATGCTGGAGTCGGCGTAGTAGGTCCGATGATGACATCATATTTTTCAAAAACGTCTTCAAAATCCTGCTTGATCAACGTACGAACCTTTTGTGCTTTTACATAGTAAGCATCATAGTGTCCTGCGCTCAAAGCATATGTTCCAAGCATGATACGGCGCTTCACTTCGGGTCCGAAGCCTTCGCTGCGCGTCTGCTTGTACATGTCGATGAGGTTCTTCGCATTGTCTGTGCGGTAGCCATAGCGAACGCCGTCAAAACGGGCAAGGTTCGCGGATGCTTCCGAAGATGACAATAGGTAGTAAGTTGCCAACGCATATTGAGAGTGTGGCAGGGAAACTTCTTCCCAAGTTGCACCTAGCCCTTCTAAAACTTTCAGGGCATCTTTAACAGATTGGCTTACCTTTTCACTTACGCCTTCTGCCAGATACTCTTTCGGCACACCGATTTTCAAGCCTTTGATATCACCTGTCAAGCTGGAAAGGAAGTCCGGAACGTCGGCGTTTGCAGATGTTGAATCCATAGGATCCAGTCCAGATATCGCTTGTAAAAGATAGGCATTGTCTTCAACTGTGCGAGTAATTGGTCCGATTTGATCAAGGGATGACGCAAATGCGATCAAACCGTAACGGGAAACGCGTCCATAGGTAGGCTTCAGGCCGACAACTCCACAGAATGCTGCAGGTTGACGAATCGATCCTCCTGTATCAGATCCCAGGGAGAAGAATACTTCCCCTGCTGCTACTGCTGCGGCAGATCCACCGCTTGATCCACCAGGAACACGCTCAAGGTCCCAAGGGTTTTTTGTTGCAGCAAAGGCAGAGTTTTCATTGGATGATCCCATGGCAAACTCGTCCATATTTATTTTACCGATGGTGACGGTTTCCGCTTGGTTTAATTTTTCTACAACTGTTGCATTGTAGATTGGGTTGAAGTCACCAAGTATTTTACTTGCAGCTGTCGTGCGAATGCCTTTTGTGACGATATTGTCCTTAACTCCAATCGGAAGGCCAAATAATAGGCCATGTTCTTTTTCTAGTCCTAACGCTTGGTCGAGGACTTTTGCATATTTACGGGCATTCTCTTCATCCAGTGTCAGGAATGCTTGTACCTTATCGTCGACTTCGTTGATGCGTTTGTACGATGTATCAACGAGGTCAGATACGCTGATTTCTTTTTTATGTAAAAGGCTATGTAATTCCGATAGCTTTTTATCAAACAATGACATGGGGTTCCCTCCTTACTCTTTCCTATTCAATAATGCTAGGTACGCGAATCTGGCCATTTTTGTGGTCCGGGGCATTTTTCAATACCTCATCAACCGGCAGGCCTTCTTTCGCTACATCTTCCCTCATGACATTCTTCATATGTAGAACATGAGAAGTTGGTTGAACATTTTCTGTATCTAATTCATTCAGCTTCTCCGCGAATGAAATAATTGCATCTAATTGACTTGTGAACATAACTGCCTCATCCTCGCTGATCGCAAGACGGGCCAAATGCGCCACATGCTTCACCTGATCCTCCGAAATACGTGACATCCTCTTTCACCTCCGCAAAAAATCGAACTTGCACAATACCCCTATCATACTAAACTTTAACCCCCACAAGCAATTCTCACGGGATATTGGTGTGATTTTTCTTTAGTGGAGTAAAGAGGGGTCTGACCCTCAATGCGTTAGAGCACTAAAGGAACCTGCCGAAACTTGTCGAATTCTTGATTTATTTGGTTTTTTCTTGATATGTCCCTCGGTTTTCTCGATATGTATTAACAATTCTCGATATATCTTGTGATTTCTTGATATCTCCCTCGGTTTACTTGATATATCTTTTTATCTATTCCACCATGATCGTCAATGTGAAATATAACACAGGTTTATTGGATAAAATATCTTCATGTACCAGAGAAAAATGGTCTAAAAAATATCAGCCTTATTACAAAGATATTACATGATTGATAATTCTGAATAGTTTTACTTTAATTTCTTTTCGATTGGGAGGTATGCCCATTATATCAAGGGGTACAGTGATTTTCTTCCTATTAAAAAAGGTTTCAATCGCTTGAATTAAGGGAAATACTTTGTTAGCTTAAATACTCGTAACCGTTATGAGAGCAATTTGGGGCGCCGGAATTGCTGATGTACTAACTAAATTAAAGATAATTCAGGAGTTGATATTGTGGAAACAGGAGTATTTATTTCCCTAGCACTTTATTTTATCGCCATGCTAGGAATAGGTTTATATGCCTATAAAACATCTACAGACGATATTTCAGGCTATATGCTTGGTGGTCGTCAATTAGGACCTGGAGTAACAGCATTATCTGCCGGGGCATCTGATATGAGTGGTTGGATGCTAATGGGTCTACCGGGTGCCATGTATGCTACCGGTGTATCCAGTATGTGGATTGCCATCGGTCTTACAATTGGAGCATATGTAAACTATTTGGTCGTTGCACCTCGTTTAAGGGTTTATACAGAAACTGCGAATGACTCCATTACAATCCCAGATTTCTTTGAGAACCGTTTTTATGATGGAACTCGGATATTACGCTTCGTATCAGCGATCGTAATCATCATTTTCTTCACTCTCTACACATCCTCTGGTTTAGTTTCAGGTGGTACACTATTTGAAAGTGCATTTGGATTAGACTACAAAACTGGTTTGTTTGTAACGGCTGGTGTGGTAGTAGCTTATACATTGTTCGGAGGATTCTTGGCAGTTAGTTTAACTGACTTTGTACAAGGTGTCATCATGCTTCTTGCCTTAGTACTAGTGCCAATCGTAGCATTTACTGATTTAGGCGGTGTTGGAGTAACACTTGATGAAGTACGTTCCATCGACCCAACTTACCTTGATTTCTTTAAAGGAACAACCGTCCTGGGTATCATTTCTTTACTTGCTTGGGGACTAGGTTATTTTGGTCAACCTCACATCATTGTTCGATTTATGGCGATTAAGTCCATCCGTGACTTTAAAGCTGCTCGTCGTATCGGAATGAGCTGGATGATCGTTTCCATCATTGGTGCGATGGCTACAGGACTTGTAGGTATTGCCTATGTGAACCGTACAGGAATGGAATTGGCCGATTCAGAAACAATCTTTATTGTGTTCTCCCAATTCTTGTTCCACCCACTAATCAGTGGATTCTTACTTGCAGCAATTTTAGCTGCGATCATGAGTACCATTTCTTCTCAGCTACTTGTAACATCTAGTGCGCTGACAGAAGACTTTTATAAAACGTTCTTACGCCGTGAAGCAAAGGATAAAGAACTTGTCCTAATCGGTCGTATCTCCGTTCTTATCGTTGCACTAGTAGCGATTGCACTATCCTTAACACCAAACGACACCATCCTTAACCTGGTTGGTAACGCATGGGCAGGATTTGGTGCAGCATTTGGTCCAGTGGTAATACTAAGTCTTTACTGGAAACGTATGAACCGTTGGGGTGCACTTGCAGGTATGCTAGTGGGTACCATCACGGTACTATTATGGATCTATGGTCCATTCACCATTAACGGCGAACCGCTAACAGCTTTCTTATATGAAATTATTCCAGGGTTCATCCTAAGTACAATTGCCGTCATTGTTGTAAGTTATCTTACAAACTTCCCACGTAAAAAAGTACGTGAAGGCTTTACGGAAATGGAAGAAACTATGGAAACAGAACAGAATAAAAAAGATTAATGTATACAAAAGAGAACCCGTACACTTGGACGGGTTCTCTTTTATTTATTTCTCGCTATCCACCAACACGATCACTTCTAGTTTGTCAGCTGTATTTACTGCAAAAACACTGTACACTGTATCTTTTTCAAGCTTTGTTCCAGAAAGGTCTAAAACTTGTTTTTTATCAGGTGTTCTGATTTCCAAATCGTACGTTCCAGGCTCAAGTTCCTGATACACGGAAATGTCTTTAAAAGAAAGTTCACTGAATACAGTATCCCCATCAATTACTCCTACATCCACTTGTGGAGCATCAGGAGAAAGGTGACCGACACGTGTAAACGCCTTTCCTTTAGGTGCCTTTCTAGTATCCTCTACGGCAATCATTTCAAGGTTCGCAAGCTTGTTAACAGCCGCTACCGTGTATGCCTTGCCACCTTCTACTTCAAGCTGCTGAGCAATTACTGGTTGGTCTTTTTTCCCCGCAGGATAGATCTCCACTTTGTGTGGGCCTGCTGGAAGCATTAAGTAATCAGTAGCGTCTTTAAACTTCGCACCCTCAACCGCAACATTTCCATCCACATATACGTCCACAGCCGGAGCGTCAGGGGATGCATGTAGAATACGGACTTGTGCATCTTGCTTGCTGCCTGTATTCGCATTTGCAGCAGCCAAGTTGCTCATTCCACCTAAAACAAACAGCAACACCGTTAAAATACTAAGGAATTTCTTCATTTTATATCTCCTTTTCATACTATTTTTGAACACATTTGTTAGTATGAAAGGTTCGTGTGGAAAATATGTAAAAAAGTAGCAATAAAGTTTGGATATTCAGATGGTTTTAGCAAATTTTTAGTGGAGCTTAAGGAGAGCTAGACAAAGTTCGTGCCAAAACAGTGAGAGTTGATGCCAAAATGGTTCGTGCCAAAATGATACGAGTTCATGCCAAAACCAGCCAAGTTCATCCAAAGTGTTTTTATGGTACACCCCCATCCCCCACCACCAAAAAAAGAAGCTGATACCCAATCTGGCATCAGCTTCCTTCTATTATAACTATTACAGAGTTTCAGATGTTGTTTTTGCTTGTAAGTGAAGCAATAGGTAGTCAGGACCGCCCGCTTTGGAGTCCGTTCCAGACATGTTGAATCCGCCGAATGGTTGGTATCCAACGATTGCACCTGTGCATCCACGGTTGAAGTAAAGGTTACCAACGTGGAAGTCTTCACGAGCTTGTTCAATTTTGTCGCGGTTGTTTGTGATAACCGCTCCAGTCAAACCGTATTCTGTGTTGTTCGCAATTTCAAGCGCATGATTGTAGTCTTTTGCTTTTGCAAATGCTACAACCGGTCCGAAGATCTCCTCTTTCATCAGGCGAGCTTCTGGGTCTACGTCTGCAACGATTGTCGGCTGAACGAAGAATCCTTTGGAGTTGTCTCCTTCTCCACCTGCAAGAATGCGTCCTTCTTCTTTTCCGATAGCAACATATTTCATTACTTTATCAAATGCAGCTTGGTCGATAACAGGTCCCATGTAGTGGTTTTCTGTTGGATCGCCAACTGTCAGTTCTTTTGTTAATTCTACTGCACGGTTCAATACTTGGTCATACACATCTTCCACGATTACCGCACGGGAGCACGCAGAACATTTTTGACCGGAGAATCCGAATGCAGATTTTACGATGGATTGCGCTGCTAACTCAAGGTCGCCCTCGCTATCTACCACAATCGTATCTTTTCCACCCATTTCAGCGATGACACGCTTCAGCCAGATTTGGCCAGGGTTCACTTTAGAAGCACGCTCATAGATTCGCAAGCCCACGTCACGAGATCCAGTGAACGAGATGAAGCGAGTGCGTGGGTGGTCTACTAGGTAGTCCCCTACTTCCGCGCCGCTACCTGGTACGAAGTTAAGTACGCCAGCAGGCAGGCCAGCCTCTTCCATTACTTCTACGAATTTAGCCGCAACAACCGGAGTTGTAGACGCAGGCTTCAATAGTACTGTGTTACCCGTTACAATTGCCGCTACTGCAGTACCAGCCATGATTGCAAATGGGAAGTTCCAAGGAGAGATGATTACACCTACACCAAGTGGAATATAGTTATAACGGTTGTATTCGCCAACGCGGCTCTCTAAAGGCATACCGTCTTTTAGTTTCAGCATTTGACGCGCATAGTACTCAAGGAAATCAATTGCTTCCGCTGTATCCGCATCCGCTTCATTCCAAGGTTTCCCTGCTTCTTTAGTTAAAAGTGCAGAGAATTCGTGCTTACGACGGCGAATGATTGCTGCCGCACGGAACAAGATGTCTGCTCTTACTTCTGGCTTCACTTTACGCCACGTTTTGAACGTTTCGTCTGCAACTTGCATAGCTTTTTCAGCCAAGTCACGATCTGCCTTTGACACACGACCAATAACCTCTTCTTTATTTGCAGGGTTCACGGATACGATTTTATCTTCCGTCGTAACACGCTCTCCACCAATAACTAAGTCGTAATCTTGTCCTAAATAAGAATCCACTAGTTTCAAGCCTTCAAGATAAGCTTGTTTGTTTTCCTCATTAGTGAAATCAGTAAATGGTTCATGTTTGTAAGGTAATACCATTACATTCGCCCTCCTTTGCATTCTAAAGCGCTTGCATACAATTCTCATTCTACCCTATCATTACTAGTCTTTCAAATATTGTTTATATTCTTATCGGAAGAAAAATTTGGAGGCATTGAAATGGTGCATTAGATGTGGGCCGGTTAACTCTTTGAGCGCTTTTTTTGCAAAAGTTATAATAAGCTCTGAAAAAGTTACAATAACTACAAAAATAGTTACAATAACCTCTGAAAAAGTCACACTAGCCACAAAAATGGTTACAATCAATCATCGTCTCTTCATTCACAGCACAAAAAACCCACTATCCTATAAAGAATAGTAGGTTCTGGCAAAATCAATAGATATGAACAAACGGTTTTTCCGATCCTGCATCCCTTACAATCAACGCTTCCTCTCCACTGATGGAAGAAATGGATACTTGTAGATTGATATAATTCGGGAAGTGCTCCACCACTAGTCCTGTTACATATTGAGTGAAACCAATCAACTCAGCCTTCCCGTTAAACTCCATATTCACTTCAATGGAAAGCTGTTGGAGTTCACCATCACGGTAATAGCCTGTTCCAATTACACCTGTATGGTTAGGAAAATAGTCGTCAATATCCAACTTGAAATTCTCAAATCGTACAGCGTCATCACGATATAATTCGGTCGTATCGCTATTCGGGAAAAGGTGATATTCCTCATTTATTTTTTCCCATTTACCAACGGAATTATCGCCGGATGCGACATTCGCTTTTGCGATGAAACTTCCTGGGACAACGGAATTCGCAGGGCTTTGTTTATACAATCCTATAATGATTGGAACATTCTCAAGTCCTTCCAGGCTGCGTACTCTTCTGATAACTTCTTCCGCTATTTTTTTACCTTCAGCTTCAAGTTTATCATCAGGAATTGGGTATTCACGAGGATAACCGCCATCTTTATCTAGGAGATTATAATAATGAACAGAGTTAAGCGCAATTCCTATGGATACACCCCCAAGCTCTACCTGGTCTTCACCTTTACGAATTAAATAGTTTTGTTCCTGAATATGAGCAAGATAAATTGGGCTGCTTTCATTATTCTTTTCAGTGTCCGGCCCATTAACCGCCGCCGGATTCAATCCTAAGCTATCTTCATCTTCAGGATTTTTTCTTTTCAACCAAGCACTAATCATATCCCTCTTTATATACTGCCCTTCCTGATACAAATAGCTGTCGGAAGGAAATACCTCCTGCGACATCCGCATCAATCCGGTTTCCAACTCCTCCACATCGACCCGGCTGTTTAGGCGCGGGGCGATTTGGCCTCGAGTTTCCCCGGGCTTATAAGGGAGAATGGTTTGGTAAAAGTCATCTGATATTTTATATCTTGGAACAATAGCTTGTTCCGTGTTTTCCTGCTGCGCTGGATCTTGTACCACTTCTTCTTGCTTCTCGAAGCCTGGCACACATCCGGTGGCAAAAAGAGAAACAACAAGGAGCAACGACAAAAACCTTTTCACTTCCAACACCTCTTATGATTGTATTTCCTTAAGCATTTGTGCTTCATTCCAAACTTCTATTCCAAGCTCCTGTGCTTTTGTAAGCTTAGAGCCGGCATCTTCTCCAGCAATAACTAAATGCGTATTTTTGCTGACGCTTCCGGTCACTTTTCCGCCAAGCTGTTCAATGGCTGCTTTCGCATCATTTCGGGACATTTCTTCCAGCTTTCCTGTCAGGACGATCGTTTTTCCTGCAAAATAAGAATCCACTTCTTCCGCGCTTACTGGCTTCGGTCCTTTATACGCCATGTTGACCCCAAGTTCTTTTAACTCTGAAAGAAGTTCTGTCACTTCCGGCTGTTCAAAATAAGTCACAATGGAGTCTGCCATCTTGTCGCCAATTTCATGAATCGCCGTCAGCTCTTCTTTGGATAAGCTTGCAAGACGGTCCATATGATCAAATTCTTGTGCCAATGTTTTAGCGGCTTTCGCTCCAACCAAGCGAATTCCAAGGCCAAACAGTAGACGTTCAAGTGAGTTGTCCTTTGTTTTTTCAATAGCAGAAATCAAATTATCGGCAGACTTCTCACCCATCCGCTCCAGCTCCAAAAGCTGTTCTTTTGTCAATTTATAAAGATCTGCAACGTCTTCAATCAGATTCTCATTGAAAAGTTGAGCAATTACCTTTTCGCCAAGACCATCAATATTCATGGCATTTCGAGATACAAAGTGTATCAATCCCTCACGAATTTGTGCCGGACACTTCGGGTTGATACAGCGCAAGGCCACTTCCCCTTCAATGCGTACAAGCTCGCTCTCACATTCCGGGCAGTGAGTAGGCATAGTGAAATCGCGTTCTTCGCCTGTTCGCTGCTCGACCAATACGTTCACCACTTCCGGGATGATATCACCGGCTTTTTTGACGATGACGGTATCACCAAGCTTGATGTCCTTTTCACGGATGAGGTCTTCATTATGTAAGGACGCGCGCTGAACTGTTGTACCTGCTACACGCACAGGTTCAAGGATAGCCGTTGGCGTCACCACACCTGTTCGGCCGATATTCAGTTCGATATCAAGAAGCTTAGTCGTCACTTCTTCTGCAGGGAATTTGTACGCAATGGCCCATCTTGGACTTTTTGCGGTAAAACCAAGCTGTTCCTGATGCTCGGTGTTGTCCACTTTAATTACAATACCGTCTATATCATACGACAGATCCGGGCGTTTTGTGTGCCAAGCTGTGACATATTCCAAAACTTCTTCAATCGACGTGCACACTTTTCGCTCCGTATTCGTCTTAAATCCCAGTTTATCCAGGTAATCTAATCCCTCACTGTGGGAATCCACACCTGCTTCTCCCGCGTCCGCAAGGCTGTACACGTACACGGACAAGTTACGGGATGCAGCGATTTTCGGATCAAGCTGACGAAGGGAACCCGCTGCCGCATTACGAGGGTTGGCAAATGGCTCTTCTTCGCGCTCCATTTTTGCCGCATTTAGCTTTTCAAAAGAATTTTTCGGCATGTATGCTTCCCCGCGAACCTCCATCGTCACCGGTTCTTTTAAGCGCAAGGGGATAGATTTGATCGTTTTCAGATTCATGGTGATGTCCTCACCAGTTGTCCCATCTCCACGGGTCGCACCAAGAACAAACAAACCATCCTCATAGCGCAGGGAAACAGCCAGACCGTCAATTTTCAACTCGCATACATAAGTCACATCATCGCCGACAGCCTGCTTCACTCGGCGGTCGAAATCACGCAAGTCGTCTTCGTTAAACGCATTGCCAAGGCTGAGCATCGGGGTACGGTGCTCGACCTTGTTGAACATCTCAAGAATATTCCCTCCCACACGCTGAGTCGGAGAGTCTTCTGTTTGCAGTTCTGGATGCTCCTTTTCAAGCGTTAATAGCTCTTGTAAAAGAGAGTCGTATTCTGCATCTGAAACGGATGGTTTGTCCAGTACATGATATTCATAGTTATATTGGTTCAGCACATCATGCAGCTCGCGAACCCGTTTTTCAGCTTGTTCTCTTTCCATGCAATGTCGTCCTTTCTTAATTGGCGGTTTTCATTTATCTATTGTTGAACCTTCGTCACAGGGGCAAATTTAGCCAATAGGCGTTTAATGCCTGTTGGGCTTGGGAATGCGATGTCGAGTTCCTTGCTGTCGCCATCACCTTTAACGCTGACAACGGTGCCGACTCCCCATTTTTTATGTTCTGCTTTGTCTCCTACCATCCAGTCCAAGCTTTCTCCACCCGTTGCAGTCAGCCCGCGGGATGGTGCAGTGGTACGGCGTGCGGTTTGTGAAGCAAGACTTGCCGCCCTTGCTCTTCCAGCAGAAGAATTACCTCCAAATGGTGAAGCAGAGCCGCCTCCAAAACTTGACCCGCGTCCACCAAATGGCGTTGGGCGGGATGTTGCTTCTTTGTTTTCTTCGCTTTCCAGTAATTCTTCCGGAATTTCTTTTATAAAACGGGAAGGCGGGTTGATGTTCGTACGGCCGAACAGGGTACGCATCTGGGCGTTTGTGATGAACAGTTGCTTTTCAGCACGCGTGATTCCAACGTAAGCCAGACGGCGTTCCTCTTCCATCTCTGCTTCTTCAAACAACGAACGGCTGTGAGGGAATACCCCTTCCTCCATTCCAATTAGAAATACAATAGGGAACTCTAGTCCTTTTGCAGCATGAAGTGTCATTAAAATAACGCCTTCCTGCTGAGCTGGATCTTCCTCGTCCAATTTATCAATATCAGCAACAAGCGCCAGGTCTGTAAGGAAAGCAACCAAGCTCTTGTCATCATATTTTTCTTCAAAATTCTTCGTTACAGACAAGAACTCATCGATGTTTTCCAGTCTGCTTTGGGATTCAATCGTTTTGTCAGCTTTCAGCATTTCACGATAGCCTGACTTTTCAAGAACCTCTTCCACTAGTTCCGTCACAGAGATGTACTCTTGCATTTGAACATAGCCTTCAATCAGCGCACGGAACTCTTTCAATTGCGAAGTAGCACGGCCACTGACGCCAATCAGGTCTACTTCTGCAAGTGCCGTGAAGATGGAGATATCATGCTGTGCCGCGTAATTGGCAATCTTATCAACGGTGGTTGCTCCAATGCCACGTTTCGGCACGTTGACAATTCGTTGCAAGCTGATGTCGTCGTCAGGATTGGCAATGAGGCGTAGATATGCCAGGATATCCTTGATCTCTTTGCGGTCGTAGAACTTTGTCCCACCAACGATTGTGTAGTTTATGTTGGACATGAGGAGCATTTCCTCCATCACACGGGACTGGGCGTTTGTACGGTACAGGATTGCGAAGTCGCCAAGCGTGCGTGTTGGGTCTTGTCGCATTAGTTCACGCATTTTGCCAACTACAAACTGTGCTTCAGATTTCTCAGAATCAGCCTGATAGTGAATTATTTTTTGCCCTTCGTCATTTTCCGTCCAAAGGTTCTTCTTTTTACGGCCGATATTGTTTTCGATCACTCTGTTTGCCGCTTCTAGGATACGTTTGGTAGAACGATAATTCTGCTCAAGGAGCACGACTTCCGCGTTTGGATAATCTTTTTCAAAAGAAAGGATATTGGCGATATCCGCTCCACGCCAGCGATAGATGGACTGATCAGAATCACCTACCACACAAAGGTTTTTCAAGCGGTCCGCCAAAAGGTTAACCAATGTATATTGCGCTCTGTTCGTATCCTGATACTCATCCACGTGAATGTACTGAAACTTTCGTTGGTAGTATTCGAGCACTTCCGGTACACGTTTAAAGAGATGGATGGTTGTCATGATTAGATCGTCAAAATCAAGCGCTTGGTTCTTTTTCAGCCTCTTTTGATAGTCGGTATAGATTTCCGCTACTTGTTGCTCATAAGGACCAAGTGGCTGTTTTGCATATTGCTCCGGGTTCATCAGTTCATTTTTTGCAGAGCTGATGGTACCAAGGATGGTTCTCGGTTCAAACTTTTTCGGATCGATATTGCGGTCTTTTAAAATATTCTTGATGACAGACAACTGATCAGTCGTATCAAGAATAGTAAAATTGCGGTTAATTCCGATTCGGTCAATGTCACGGCGCAGGATTCGCACGCACATGGAGTGGAATGTCGAGATCCAGATGTCTTCTGCAGCAGGTCCGAGCAGCTTTTCCACACGATCTTTCATTTCGCGGGCAGCTTTATTGGTAAAAGTAATCGCGAGGATATTCCAAGGCGCCACCTGTTTTTCCGCCATCAAATAGGCGATTCGATGCGTCAACACCTTGGTTTTTCCACTTCCCGCTCCGGCCATGATGAGTAAGGGTCCGTCCGTTTTTTTTACGGCTTCTTTTTGCATGGGGTTCAGTCCCTCAAGAAGCCTCTGACTTAAATATTGCATATTTTTTCACCGTCCCAACAAACATATGTTCTTATTTTCTATCATACTAAAATGTGTAGTGAATTACTATTAGTTTTAGAATATTTGCATACACCGCTGTTGATTTCCACAGCCGGAGATATCTTGCTACTACTTATTTTTCACAGCATCAACTGTCTTCAGTGCTACTTTTAAGTTATCATAAACTGCATTCCCTACTACGACGGTATCTGCGTATGCTGCCATTTCTTTAGCGCGTTCTGCTGATGAAATGCCGCCTCCGTAGAACAGTTGCGTTTTTTCTAACGTTTGTTTTGCCGCCTGGACCATTTCTACGTCCCCGTACGTACCACTATATTCTAAGTAAAAGATAGGCAGATTAAACATTTTCTCTGCTAGTCTTGCATAAGCGATGACATCTTCTTGGTCGAGATCTGTGTTTGCTTCTGTCAGCTTGGCAGCCTTGCAATCAGCATTCAGAATGCAATATCCTTCTGCCACGATCTCCTCCCAGTTCATAATATCGCCGTATTCTTTTAACGCTTCTATGTGAAGGTCCGTGACCCATTCTGTCTTTCTGCTGTTCAGCACACTTGGGATAAAATAAAAATCAAATCCCGGTGTGACCGATTCTATGGTGGAAACCTCCAATGCACATGGCAACGAATATCTTCGCACCCTGCTCATCAGGCTCAGCACATTGTCGAGTGTGACCCCGTCCGTACCGCCGACTAGAATTGCATCGGTTCCGGATTCACACACAAGCTCTAAATCTTCGTCCGATATCTCTTTATTAGGATCCAATTTAAAAACGTGCTTCCACTCACGTATTTCCATTAACACTGCAAACGTCCCCCATTCTAATTTTCCATTCCCCTATTATAGCAAAATCCCAGCTAATACGAAAAAGAGAAACGGAGATTGTCGACTGGAAGTTACGATCTTTTCCGGTAGACCAAAAGTTTTTTTCCTCTGGGCTGTTATTTCTTTCGTGTAGCGGGGAATTACATAACTAACATCTTTAGTCGTACTTAGGAAAATAGTTGTTTTTTTAATAGATGGATGCATAACGAAGTCGCTTCAAAATATGATGTGATAAGGAGGTGTCCAACATGCCAATGTGGCTATGGTTTGTTATTGGCTTCGCTATTCTTTTGCTGTTTGGTGCTCTTGTGGACCATTTTGGGAAAAAAAGAAGGAGGTCGGCTGACTCTGCTTCGCTCTCTCAATCAGTCGATCAAGTAAAACCAAACCAGGATACGTTTTTTAGGTGATGCACGGTTTGTTAAGGGACTTTGCTTTTGGATGGAACCGCTTCTTAATAAGAGGCGGTTATTTGTTGTTTGATCGGTGGAGGGTGTAGTCTCTATGACCATTTTTAGGCTTTTCTTTACGATTTGAATGTATAGAACCGTTCTATTAGACTTTTCTTGCTGGTTTTCTTTGTGTTCGGGCGTATAGAACCGTTCTATTAGACTTTTCTTGCGGGATCCCCCTCTGTTCGGGCGAATAGAACCGTTCTATTAGACTTTTCTTGCGGGATCTCTCTCTGTTCGGGCGTATAGAACCGTTCTATTAGACTTTTCTTGCGGGATCCCTCTCTGTTCGGGCGTATAGAACCGTTCTATTAGACTTTTCTTGCGGGATCCCTCTCTGGTCGGGCGTATAGAACCGTTCTATTAGACTTTTCTTGCGGGATCCCTCTCTGGTCGGGCGAATAGAACCGTTCTATTAGACTTTTCTTGCGGGATCCCTCTCTGTTCGGGCGAATAGAACCGTTCTATTAGACTTTTCTTGCGGGATCCCTCTCTGGTCGGGCGTATAGAACCGTTCTATTAGACTTTTCTTGCGGGATCCCCCTCTGTTCGGGCGTATAGAATGTTGCCCCCTATAAAAAATAGCCCGCTGCACTCCAGCGCAGCGGGCCACCTTAAAACTTTTTACACTTCTTTTGTCTTCTTTTCTTCTGCAATACGCTCCAGGGCCATCTCGTAAGCATCGTTACCGTAATTCAGGCAACGCTTCACACGGGAGATGGTCGCAGTACTTGCACCAGTTTCTGTTTCGATTTTATGATACGTGAAACCTTCTCTCAGCATTCTTGCCACCTCTAGGCGCTGTGCTAAAGATTGGATTTCATTGATGGTACAGAGGTCATCGAAAAATCGATAGCACTCTTCCATGTCTTTTAAAGAAAGAATAGATTCAAAAAGTTGATCCAGTTCTTTTCCGCGTAGTTTATTGATTTGCATGTTTGATTTCTCCTTTGCTTATTAAGACTAGTATATGACCTTATTGAAATCTGGAATAATCTGAATCCACGTTTTACCAGGGACAAGTGGGACCTGTTCACCGTTTTTGTAGGGAAGAATCTTCCCGTCCACCGATTTCCATTCTACATCGAAGCGCTCTCCATTTTGAATGAGCACCCCGTTGCCGCCTGAGGTAATATCAATTTCCCTCCTGCCTTGTTTATCGACCACAAGATGAGTCGCTTCTACAAGGAACACATTATGTGCAACAATCGCTTCCTTTGTATCAAGGTCCGTGTGTTTCACGCCGCCGCTATAACGGACGTATGCTTTTTTCTCAGCATCATATTTATATTCAACATGTGTTGCCTGCCTGGATGAGTATTCAATTTTTACGTGCTCTAAAGAGGTGGCTTCATGAGGATTGATTTGCCCTTTTTTCAAAAATGTGAAAGGTGCGACCTCCGCTTGTGTCTCATAATTTAGCTGCTTTGCGCCTTTTTGGATATTTGCAGAACTGATGTATGAATTATGCGGCGCCTTGCGGAAACTCGCTCGTTTGAAAAGTGTTCCGTCATAGGTCAGACCGTTTATTCCATCTACTTCTCCTGCTTGTATCTTTTCTTTGGCACCAGGACTCCAACCATGAAATACATACAAGGCGTCATAGGCTTTTGCCAGGTCTACAAAATAGGCTCTTGAACTTCTGACAGGCCCGACTGTTTCAGGCATTTCACTGTGGAAAATAGCAAGAAGCCTGGTTATGTCGCCTTCTGCCAGCACTTCATAAACAACATCTGCTTTATGCAAACCAGACTGCGGCCTAGCTTTTATATCATTGTTCACCATTACCGCAACCGGACGGGCATCAATTTTCTCCGCCACCATTTCTCCACTTAACGGCGCTTGCTCCGTCAGTTCAGAAACCTCTGTTCCCACCTGCTCTTCTTCTTCTATCGCTACTTTCGTGGTCTCTTCACTTTGCTCTTGACTAGTTTCAACGTTTTTTTCATTGTTGGTTTGACAGCCTGTCAACATTAGCATAAGGCTTGCCAATAGCAACATCTTATTCCTACTCATCCTAACATAAACACAACCTTTAGTATTTTTACATACTTTTATATTTTAACGCATTATTGACGGAAAGAGTACCGTTTTATTCATCACATCGTATATTCCTCTAGGTGTTATTCTAATATAGGGAAGATGTGTAGATGATAAAAATAATAATGTATAGATAGGATCATTGAAACTGTAGCCTCTTTCAAACAACTGATTTCGCAGTTCTGTTTCCTGCTTCATCAAGTCTTCCATGCTACAATCTGATAATCCACCTGCAAGCGGTAATGGGATGTCGCAAATGACTTCTCCATCTTCCACCAGCACCATTCCCCCTCCCAAGTCTTTCATATGTTGGAAGGCTTTTACCATGGCGCTCTTGTCTTTCCCTATCAGAACGATATCTCCTGTATTGGAATAGGAACTCGCAAACCCTTGAACATGTGTCCCGAACCCTTTTAGAATTGTGTTCACGCGCCATTTTCCTTTACGATCAATTAGCATAAGATACGACTGATCATGAGAAGTCGACAGGCTGTCACCTGACACATCCACAGAGATAGTATATGGCTTAATGATTACTTCGTTGACCATTTCCATCCCAAGCGCCATAGAAAATTGCAGATCATCCATACTTAAATTCCACTCGAGTTTCATTGGCTCTAAGCCAAGTTCAGACCAATTCTGGGCAGGAAAAGCTCCCTTGACCTGTTCATTGTCCCTAGTGACCCACTGGCCTTTGGAAAGGACGGAAACGGGAGTCGGTTCTTCTTTTGCCTTCAGGAAGTTGATGTTTGCTATCCGGCCAGGGGCAATGCTACCGTGCAACTTATCCATTGCAAAATGTTTTGCTGCATTATAGGAAGCCATCCGGTATGCCTCTATTGCCGGCACTCCTTTGTCTAGGGCAATGGCGATGGTCCGGTCTATGACACCGCTTTCATAAAAGCTCGGTGTGGAGCCGTCTGTATTGAAGAAGGTTTGATCATAGTAATGAACACCTGAAGCTTCAAGCTCTTCTAAAATTAATGGTAGGTCGGGTCTGATTGACGAATAGCGCAAGGAAGCATGATACCCCTGTGAAATTCGTTTAATTACATCCGCTCCATTCATCGCCTCATGGTCACTGTGAATGCCAAGCAGCTGCATTTTGGTCAGTGTCTTTTCCGAAGCACCAGGAAAATGCCCTTCCACTGGCTTTTTGCGTGCATTCGCTTCTTGGACCCAATGTAAAATTAAATCGTCCCCCGCCATTAATTTCGGCCAAGCTGTCAATTCCCCTCCCTGCATAACAAGAGGGTGATCTAGCCAACTTTTCATATTTGGAGTCGAGAAAATTTCGTCCTCATTTTTTATCTCCGTCTGCGCATCAAATCGGCACCACCAATACATCGTCGCAGCAGTTTTGTTCAATTCTCCTATAAAAGAAAACGCTTTCTTTTTTGACATCTGTAAAGTAAGCATCAAGTTGTCATTAACGAAGGTGGTTGTTCCTAATTTAGATGCATATTGAGCAAACGACAGGGGATTATAAAGTTGAAACGGATGAACATGCGGTTCAATGTAACCCGGTACTAGGTAGTACGATTCACAATTAACCATTTCCGTGTTTTCAGTATTTGTAGGTAGCTGGTCCCCTACATAGACAATTCGATCTTCATGGACCCAGATATTTGCCGTCATCCACGTTTTTAATTGCACATTTAAGTATGTTGCATTCGTCAGAACCAAGGTTGGTGCCTGTTTCCCATCAATCACGGCAACCTGTTCTCGTATTTTTTTGTTTTTCCATCTATATGCTTGTTCATGCATGATTTATCACCCACTCTTTGTGAGATTGTATCTTTGTCTTTGTCACATCTGTATGGTTCATTTAGTGAATATTATTTTGATATAACCTCTTTTTACCATGTTACCACAACACAGTTTTGCTTGCATCACCGTTCTTGATAATTATGTGAAAATTAATGCAATTTAGCGCTTTAACTCAAGAAAATTTATACGTTGGAGGGATTATGATGAAAGTAAGACCAAATATCAGCATCATCAATGCAATGATTCGCATCACTGCAGGGTTTGCTACACTGGCGTGGATTACAAGCAAAATGGTTCGACGTCCCAACCGAGACTCCTACAAACTTGTCGCACTCCTTGCAGGCATGAAAATCGCTGAAGGCATCCTGCGCTACTGCCCGCTAACAGCAGGCTTCGAACGCTTCCAAGAATACCGCAACGACCACAACAGCGAAAACAACCACTACAACTTCGACTTCGAAGACTTCGAAGCCAAAGCAAACGGCGACGGTGGAGCCGACTCTTACAACCCTTCTTGAGGGGGAGAGGATAAAAAAAACACCTTTGGGGGTCAGACCCCCAAAGGGTTTTCGTCACTCACGTCGAACAATATAAGGAGGTATGAATAATGCTTGAGTATTTAACGGATATGTCGTTTGTGTTAGCCACTATTATTGGTGGGATTGTTGCTGTTTTGTACGTGTTTGTTAAGAAGAAACGCCGGGCGCAATAGCTTTGTGGGCGATGTCCTTGCGATAGAAAAGATTATCGCATGTTATTTTGCGCAACTCTTCGTACACTTTTTTCTGCGCTTGCTCTAAGCTGTCGCTTTGTGCAGCGACTAACAACACGCGGCCGCCGTTTGTTACAAGTTTTCCATCTCGACCTTCTGTTCCGGCATGAAAAACCAAACCTTCACCAACTTGATCCGCACCTTCAATCACTGCACCATTTTCATATGCTTCTGGATAGCCTTTGGATGCCATTACTACTCCAACAACAGATTCATTCGACCATTTAAGCTCCAACTCATCGTCTCCGTGTAGAACCCCTGTCAACACTTCCGCCAAATCTGATTCAAGTCTTGGCAACACGACTTGCGTTTCTGGATCACCAAAGCGTGCATTAAATTCAATCACCTTCGGACCTTGCTTGGTTAAAATTAAGCCTGCATATAAAATGCCTACGAATGGGCGCCCTTCGTTTACCATCGCTTTTGCAGTTGGAAGCAGTACCGTTTCCAACGCCTCTTCCACAACGGAATTTGGGATTTGAGGCACTGGCGAGTACGCTCCCATGCCACCTGTGTTTGGTCCCTTGTCCCCGTCAAACGCACGTTTATGATCTTGGGCAATCACCATCGGATACACCTTCTCACCGTTGACAAATGCCATAAAAGAGAACTCTTCTCCTTCAAGGAATTCTTCAATGACAAGCTTAGAGGATGCTGCACCGAATTTTGACTCCGCCATCATCTCGTGCACCGCTTCGAACGCCTCTTCATCCGTCATAGCTACAACCACACCTTTTCCAGCTGCCAGTCCGTCAGCTTTCAGAACAATCGGTGCGCCCTTGCCTTCGATGTACGTTCTTGCTTCTTCGTAATCTGTGAACGTTTCATAGCCAGCTGTCGGGATGCCGTATTTTTTCATAAGGTCCTTGGCAAAACCTTTGCTTCCCTCAATGAGAGCCGCTGCCTTGGTTGGTCCGAATACTTGAAGTCCCGCAGCTTGGAATGCGTCCACAATTCCGTTTAGTAAAGGTACTTCCGGGCCCACCATGGTAAGGTCGATTTGGTTTTCTTTTGCAAAATTGATTAAGGAGACCGTGTCTGATTCTTGGATCGGAACAAGATTTCCGACTGTTTCCATGCCGATGTTTCCTGGTGCTATAAATACTTCTGTTACGGATGGGCTTTGTGCGAATTTCCAGGCGATGGCGTGTTCGCGGCCGCCTTTTCCGATTACGAGTACTTTCATGGGTTTTCCTCCTGACGTGTTGAGTAAAGTGTCCATCTTACACCGCTGTTGATTTCCGCACTGGGCTTCGCTTTCCTAGGGGCGCTGCTGGAGCCTCCTCACAACCCTCGGAGGTCTCCACCTACCGCTATCTCCCTCAGGAGTCTTCGCCCTGTGTTCCAATCAACAGCTACCGTTCTTAAAAAATCAAAGTCTTGCTTTTACCAAAAAACATTTTTTCCTCAATGTTTAAAATGTCTCATTCCCGTAAACACCATCGCAATACCGTATTCATCGGCTTTTTTGATGGAGTCTTCGTCTTTGATGGAGCCGCCGGGTTGGATGATGGCAGTGACGCCGGCTTTTGCTGCTGCTTCGACGGTGTCGTTCATTGGGAAGAAGGCGTCTGATCCCAGCGCGGAGCCTACCGCTTTTTCGCCAGCTTGCTCAATGGCAATTTTCGCTGCACCTACACGGTTCATCTGTCCTGCACCAACACCGACAGTCTGCCCTTCTTTTGCAAGCACGATGGCATTGGATTTCACATGCTTCACCACTTTCCATGCAAGTTTCAGGTCTGCCCACTCTTGCTCCGTCGGCTCGCGTTTCGTTGGAATAGTAACCGTCGCGTCTTCCAAGCCAAACTGATCCTCATCTTGCACCAACAATCCTCCGCGAACGGATACCATGCGAGATTGCATCACGCCTGCCCCGTTCATATCAACCAATAACAATCTGATATTCTTTTTCTGCTTCAATACTGCCAACGCATCCTCACTAAAGGACGGTGCAATGACAATCTCTAAGAACAATTCATGTAAAAGTTCTGCCGTTTCTTTGTCTACTTCTGTATTGAAGGCGATGATGCCACCGAAAATGGAAACAGGATCTGCTTCATATGCACGGCGGTATGCTTCCACCGTTGTTGCGCCAGTGCCCACGCCGCAAGGGTTCATATGCTTGACTGCAACTACTGCAGGGTCTTTGAATTCTTTTACAATCTGCAATGCCGCATCTGCATCATTGATATTGTTGTAGGATAATTCTTTTCCGTGTAGTTGCTCTGCTGATGCAATTGCAAATTCGGACGCTAACGGTGCTTGGTAGAATGCTGCTTGTTGATGCGGGTTCTCTCCGTAACGCAAGTCTTGTTTTTTCTCAAACGTAACGGTCAATGATTCTGGATGCTTCTCTTCCACTGCTTCTGTCAAATAGTTAGAGATCATTGCATCATAGGCTGCTGTATGGCGGAATACTTTTGCAGCAAGTCGACGGCGTGTTGCCACCTCCACTTTTCCGCTTTCTTTTAGCTCGGCAATGACTCCCTCATAGTCTGTAGGGTCTACTAATACCGCCACGTCCTTATGATTCTTTGCTGCTGAACGAAGCATCGTTGGGCCGCCAATATCAATGTTTTCAATCGCATCTTCAAACGTGGAATCCGCTTTAGAGATCGTTTCTTTAAATGGGTAAAGGTTCACCACAACCAAATCGATCGGAGTTATTCCGTGCTCCTCTAGTTGCGCTTGATGACTTTCGTTGTCACGCATGGCCAATAATCCACCATGGATCATCGGGTGCAAGGTTTTTACACGTCCATCCAGGATTTCTGGGAAGCCTGTTACATCAGAAATACCAATTACTTTCACACCATTATCCTGCAATACTTTTTTTGTGCCGCCGGTAGAGATAACCTCTACACCTAGATCCACTAATTGTTGTACAAATGGGACGATGCCCTCTTTATTGGAAACACTCACTAATGCTCTCATCGTATCGCTGCCTCTCCTTTGATTGAAAAAAGTTGTTGTAAGGTTTTTGGGTAAAATGAATGTTCTACCTCATGAATTTTTTTCTCTACTGTTTCTCGCGTATCATCTTGGCCAATTTCAATTGCTTGTTGCGCAATAATTGGTCCTGTGTCCATCCCTTCATCGACAAAATGAATGGTCACTCCTGTTAATTTCACACCATACTCGAGCGCTTGACCAACTGCATCCAGGCCTGGAAACGCTGGTAAAATGGAAGGATGGATGTTAACGATTTTCCCTTTATAAGCGTTAAGCAGCGTCGGTCCAATAAGACGCATATAGCCTGCCAACACAATAAAATCTATTTCATATCTTTTTAACTCCAAGAGGATATGCTCTTCAAATTCTTGTTTTGTTTTATAGCTTTTAGGAGCAAATGCGAAATAGGGAATGTCCGCTGCAGTTGCACGTTCGACTACATATGCACCGGGCTTGTCGCATACAAGTAAAGCCGGCGTGGCATCGAGCAACCCGTTGCGACACGCATCCGATATCGCCTGAAAATTGGAGCCGCTCCCTGATGCAAAGATGGCTATTCTTGTTGTCATCGGATTTCTCCTCCGCCAAACGTGATACCCTCGCCTTCTTTTACACGGCCGATCAAGTAAGCTTTCTCCCCGTTAGCTTCCAGGATCTGCACCACTTCTGGTAAAATCTCTTCGTTAATGGCAAGCACCATGCCAATTCCCATGTTGAAGATATTGAACATTTCTTTGCGATCTAGCTCACCAACTTCCTGTAAAAGGTCAAAAATCGGTGGGATCGGCCAAGTGCCATAATCCACCTCAGCTTGCATGCCTTCCGGAAGCATCCGCGGGATATTTTCAATAAATCCGCCACCGGTAATATGGGCCATTCCGTTGATGTCGTATTTTTTCAGCACTTCTAGAATTGGTTTTACATAGATTTTTGTAGGCGTGAGCAGCTCTTCGCCAAGTGTCCTGTCAAAGCCATCGTACTTTTTATCAAGGTCCAGCTTGCCTTTTTCAAACACAATTTTACGTACTAAGGAGTAGCCGTTGCTGTGAATGCCGCTTGAACTCAAACCGATCAATACGTTGCCCGGTTCTATTTTGGAGCCATTAATTAATCGCTCCTTTTCTACCACACCAACTGTGAATCCTGCCAAATCATACTCGGTGTCATCATACATACCAGGCATTTCCGCCGTTTCCCCGCCTACTAATGCGCATCCTGCCTGCTCGCAGCCGTCCGCGATTCCTTTTACGATACTTTCGATACGCTCCGGCACCGCTTTACCACATGCAATATAATCTAGAAAATAAAGCGGCTCTGCTCCTTGCACGACAACATCGTTTACACACATCGCAACTGCATCCACCCCAATGGTGTCATGTTTGTCGAGCTGGAAAGCAAGCATCAGTTTTGTCCCGACTCCATCTGTTCCGGAAACGAGCACCGGATTTTTCACATTTACTGCCGATAAGTCAAACAGGCCGCCAAATCCGCCCAGGCCTCCCATCACCTCTGGCCTCATCGTTCTAGCGACATGCTTTTTCATACGCGTCACCGCTTCATAGCCCGCTTCTATATCTACACCTGCTTGCTTGTATGCATTTGCCATATGTGTTGTATCTCCCTTCCAATGGAAAAGCGACGAATCTTTAAAATCCCGCCGCTTTTTTGTAAGCTTTTTTTTAAAAAGGTAATTATGTTTGTTTTTTCTATGGTTTAAGGGTGACTGCACCCTGCTTCCCACGGTTTTCATAGTGGATTGTAACTATTTTTGGTGTTATTGTAACTTTTTCAGCGGTGAGTGTGACTTTTTCCATGCTGATTGTAACTTTTTCAACAGTTATTGTAACTTTTCCAAAAATCAGCGCCCCACCGAGCCTTCCACCCTAGCACTTCTCATGCGGCAGCACCGTGTCCGGAAAAATCTCCGTCGGATACTTGCCGGTAAAGCATGCCATACACTGTCCGCGAGTTTCTCCGTCAAACGGGCGATCGATCGCTTCGACCATACCACCAGGACTCAAAAACGCCAGTGAATCCGCGCCTATGATCTCACGCATTTCCTCTACAGAATGAGAAGAGGCAATCAATTCTTCATGTGTCGAAGTATCAATTCCGTAAAAACAAGGATTCTTGATCGGTGGTGAACTGATGCGCACATGCACCTCAGTCGCACCTGCCTCGCGAAGCATCCTTACAATCCTTCTGCTCGTCGTTCCGCGGACGATTGAATCATCGACCATCACGACACGCTTGCCTTCCACGACCCCGCGCACAGGAGAAAGCTTCATCTTCACACCCTGCTCCCGCAATGATTGGGAAGGCTGGATGAACGTACGTCCTACATATCTATTTTTAATCAAGCCTAGTTCATATGGAATGCCTGAAAGTTCTGCATAACCGATTGCTGCTGAAATACTGGAATCCGGTACACCAGTTACCACATCGGCCTCTACACCTGACTCCATCGCCAGTTGCTTGCCAAGACTTTTCCTTGCTGTATGCACATTAATGCCATCAATATTGCTGTCTGGTCTGGAAAAATAAATGTACTCCATGCTGCACATCGCACGTTGGGTATGCAAGGTGAACCGCTCAGAATGCAAGCCGCCATTGTCGATAATCAGCAGCTCCCCTGGCTCGATATCGCGGATAAATTCCGCTCCGACTACATCGAACGCACAGGTTTCAGACGCTACAACATAAGCATCATTCAAACGGCCAAGTGACAGTGGACGCAAACCGTTCGGGTCAAGCGCAACCATCATTTCCGTCTCTGTCATGATTAAAAAGGCATACGCACCCTTTAACATTGACAACGCATTTTTCACACGATCCTTCAACAACGTGTAGCCACTTCTTTTAATCAAATGAGCTAGAACCTCCGTATCAGAGGTTGTTTGTAAAATACTCCCCATCGTCTCAAGCTGATGCTTAAGCGCATTTGCGTTTACGAGATTTCCATTGTGCGCTAGTGCAAGACTGCCAGATTGAGAGTGGAACAATAAAGGTTGCACATTCTCATAGCCGCCGCCCCCTGCCGTTGCATAACGGACATGGCCAATGGCAGCTTTTCCAGCGCCAAGTTCTTGCAATCTACCATTACCGAACACTTCGTTCACAAGGCCTTCCCCTTTTACCGCTACAAGCTTCTCTCCATCTGTTGAAACAATCCCTGCACCTTCTTGGCCACGGTGTTGCAAGCTATGCAAACCGTAATAGGTAATCTGGGATGCCTCGGGATGTCCCCAAATCCCGAACACCCCACATTCCTCATTCAAGCCCTTTAGTTCAGCAAGCATGGAATAGCTCCTTTCCAAGCATCGCGAAGGTCGTCCACAGACATATGGATTGCAACTTCACGGGATGCCGATTCAATATGAAGATTACCGGTTGCAGTAACAGTTCCTACAAAACTAGCATCCGCCACTGCTGCTTCAAACGCCTCTTGATTTTCCGGACGAACCGTTACCACAAAACGTGATTGTGTTTCACTGAACAGTGCAGAAGTCATGTCACCCGTAAGCGTTACGGAAGCACCCAGTCCACTAGCACCCATTGCACTCTCAGCCAAAGCCACACTTACTCCACCTTCAGACACATCATGAGCAGAAGCAACTAACCCCGAGCGAATTGCCGCCAATAGCTCATCCTGACGTCTAGCTTCCACATCTAAGTCAATTGCAGGTGCCTTCCCAAAAATCTTGCCATACGTAAGCTTTTGCAACTCACTTCCACCAAACTCAGAAGCCGTTTCCCCAATTACATAAATCAGGTCGCCTTCGTTCTTGAATTCCTGAGTCGTCACATGCTTCAAATCATCAATCAACCCAACCATACCAACAACTGGCGTTGGGTAAACAGCCACACCGTTTGTTTCGTTATATAAGGATACATTTCCACCGATTACTGGCGACTCTAACTTGCGGCACGCTTCACTCATGCCATCTGTCGCTTTTTCGATCTGCCAGAAGATCTCCGGCTTTTCAGGATTACCAAAATTCAAGCAGTCTGTGATTGCCAATGGCTTCGCACCAGAACACACAATATTACGTGCCGCTTCAGCAACCGCGATCATTCCGCCGACTTCTGGATCTAGATATAGATAACGGGAATTACAATCCGTTGTCATCGCCAATGCTTTTTCCGTTCCACGGATACGAACAACTGCCGCATCAGAGCCAGGCACCACCACTGTATTAGTACGTACTTGGTAGTCATACTGATCATAAACCCACTCTTTGCTTGCAATGGTCGGTTGTTTTAATAGAGCCACCAAAGTCTCTTCGTAGTCAGCTACTTCAGGTACCGCAACCTCCATCTCCTGGAACTCGCGATAATACGCAGGTTCGCTAGATGGCTTATGGTATACAGGAGCTTCTTCAGCAAGCGCATCGACCGGTACATCTGCAATCACTTCACCTTTATGAACAAGGCGCAGTTTTTTGTCATCCGTCACTTTTCCAATAGATACAGCTTCTAAGCCATATTTAGAAACGATTTCGTGCGCTTCATGCTCACGTCCAGCTTCCACTACAATCAGCATGCGCTCTTGGGATTCAGAAAGCATCATTTCATAACCAGTCATGCCTGTTTCACGCTGAGGCACAAGATCAAGGTTCATCTCAATTCCGGAACCTGCCTTTGACGCCATTTCTGCAGAAGAACTAGTTAAACCAGCCGCTCCCATGTCTTGGATTCCAACAAGGCCATCCCATTTCACAATCTCCAAGCAAGCTTCCAATAATAATTTTTCCATAAAAGGATCGCCAACTTGAACCGCTGGACGTTTCTCTTCCGATGCTTCAGAAAGCTCTTCCGATGCAAAAGTTGCCCCGTGAATCCCGTCGCGTCCCGTTTTTGCCCCAACGTACATGACCGTATTACCGACACCTTTTGCCTGCCCTTTTTTAATATCTTCATGATTGATCAGACCCACACACATTGCATTCACAAGTGGATTGCCATCATAAGCCGGGTCGAACTGGATCTCGCCGCCAACTGTCGGGATGCCCACACAGTTTCCGTAGCCGGCGATTCCTGCCACCACTTCTTCAAACAAATATTTCACACGCGGAGATGTTAGTTCCCCAAAGCGCAAAGAATTCAATAACGCTATCGGACGTGCACCCATCGAAAAGACATCACGGATGATTCCGCCGACACCTGTTGCTGCACCCTGATAAGGCTCGATGGCAGACGGGTGATTGTGACTCTCAATTTTAAACACCACTGCCTGATTGTCACCGATGTCCACGATTCCGGCACCTTCCCCTGGACCTTGCAATACTTTCGGTCCATCAATTGGGAACTTGCGCAATACCGGCTTGGAATTCTTGTAACTGCAATGCTCCGACCACATTACCGAAAATAACCCGGTTTCTGTGTAGTTTGGCAAACGCCCAAGAATTTTTTCTACCATTAGGAACTCTTCATCGCTTAGTCCCATTTCACGGTAAATGCCTTCCGCTTTGATCATCTCTGGATTTGGCTCAAGAAGTAACGACATGTGATTCCCTCCAATTACGAACGATAGATTGAAAGAGTTTAACGCCATCTGCACTGCCTAACAGCTCAGAAACCGCTCTTTCCGGGTGTGGCATCATACCAAGTACATTTCCTTTTTCATTTACAATCCCTGCAATATCATGTAGACTACCATTTGGATTGTCACCATTATAGGAAAAAGCAATTTGCCCATTGCTTACTAATTCCCCTAAAGTTTTCTCATCACAATAGTAATTTCCTTCCCCATGCGCAATGGGAATGGTGATAATCTCATCTTTTTCATACCCCGATGTGAACATCGTCTCATTGTTCACCACTTTCAACTCCACCGGACGGCACATGAACTTTAAGTTCTTGTTTCTTCTCATTGCCCCTGGAAGAAGACCTGACTCCAGTAAAATTTGAAACCCGTTGCATACGCCCAAAATTGGCTTACCAGCTTCTGCTGCTTTTTGTACTTCAAGCATGACATTGGAAAAGCGTGCAATTGCGCCAGATCTTAGGTAATCCCCATAAGAAAATCCACCTGGAAGTAAAATTCCGTCATACTCCTCTAAATTCGTTGCATCATGCCACACATACTCGACTTCTTCCCCAAGCTCGTCTTTAATTGCGTGGTACATGTCTACATCACAGTTGGAGCCCGGAAACACGATGACTGCAAATTTCACGATCCAACTACCTCCTCCACCTCATAACGGAAGTCTTCAATCACTGTATTTGCTAATAGACGTTCGCACATTTCTTTTACTAACACATCTAAGTCACGGTCAGATTTTGCAATCGTCAACTCTAAAAATTTTCCGATACGAACTTCCTCGACCTCTTTATAAGAAAGACTGTGAAGCGAACTTTTCACTGCTGTTCCTTGTGGATCTAAAACGCTCTCTCTTAACGTTACAAATACCTTCACTTTATACATGCTGCTCTCCTCCGATACGTGCTAGTATTTTTTCGTATGCATCTGTCAGGCTTCCAAGATTTCTGCGGAACACATCTTTATCAAGTTTCTCATTCGTTTCCTTATCCCACAGGCGGCAAGTGTCCGGTGACACTTCATCTGCCAAGATGATTCGCCCGTCATTCGTTTTACCAAATTCCAGCTTGAAATCTACTAATCTCAAACCTTTATTTCCGAAAAATTCCGATAATACTGCGTTGACCTTACGCGCTACATGCTTCAAAATGTCCACTTCTGCAGGTGTTGCAAGCTTTAAAAGCTGGATATGATCTTCAGTGATGAGCGGATCTCCCAGTGAGTCATCTTTATAATAAAACTCAACGATTGGCTGCTCGAGTGTGATGCCTTCTTCGATTCCAAGTCGTTTTGCCATGCTGCCGGCAGTGATGTTACGGACCACGACTTCAAGTGGAATGATGTCGACTTTTTTCACGAGCTGTTCTGTTTCGGACTTGCGCTCGATGAAGTGGTTTTCGATTCCGGCTTCGGTGAGCATGGAAAATAGTAAGCTAGTAATCTCGTTATTCAAACGGCCTTTGCCTGTAATGTCGGCTTTTTTTTCGCCGTTGAAGGCGGTGGCTGAGTTTTTATATTGGATCCAAACGATGTTTTCGTCAGTTGTTGAGTAAACCAGTTTTGCTTTGCCTTCGTATAGTAGTTCCTGCTTTTGCAAGGTCATGGGTTTGCCTCCTGTAAAAAAGAGATGGGTTTTCGTTAAACTCCCTGTTGATTTCCGTTCCAGTTGTTCGCTTTCCGCGGGCGGTCCGGGAGCCTCCTCGGCTTCGCCTGTGGGGTCTCCCCTGTCCCTTCCTCCCGCAGGACAAGGAATGCTTCGTCAGCGATTCATCGCACGAAGAAAATGCGCTAGCATTTTTGAGGAGTCTCACAACTTGCACTCCAATCACCAGGGTGAATCACTTTGTATGAACGGTATTTCAAATATCACGAGACAACCTAGCTGTTGCTTGGAGCAAAGGGCGAAGACTCCTGAGGGAGATAGCGGTAGCTTGAGACCCCTGAAGCGTTGTGAGGAGGCTCAAGCACCGCCCCTAGGAAAGCGAAGCCCAGTGCGGAAAGCAACAGCGGTGCTCCACCAATTTATCTTTTACAGCCCTAGTCGGTCGAAAATCGTATCAACATGCTGCAGGTGATAGTTGTAGTCGAAGCAGTCTTCAATCTGTGCCGGTGTCAGACGGGACGTGATTTTCTCTTCGCCTTCCACTAGCTCGCGGAAATGGACTTGCTTCTCCCATGCTTCCATCGCTTTTGGCTGAACTGTGTCATACGCTTCTTCACGGGACATACCAGTATCAATCAACGCAAGCAGTACGCGTTGAGAGTAGATAAGACCCAAAGTGCGGTCCATGTTGCGCTTCATGTTTTCCGGGAACACCGTCAAGTTTTTAATGATGTTGCCAAAACGATTCAGCATGTAGTTCAATGCAATCGTGCTGTCCGGTAAGATGATTCGCTCTGCTGAAGAATGCGAAATATCGCGCTCATGCCATAGTGGCACATTCTCGTAAGCCGTCATCATGTACCCGCGGATCACACGTGCAAGGCCTGTCATATTTTCCGAACCAATTGGGTTACGTTTGTGTGGCATTGCGGAAGATCCTTTTTGACCTTTTGCGAAGAATTCTTCCACTTCGCGTGTTTCACTCTTTTGTAGTCCGCGAACTTCGACTGCAAATTTTTCAATAGACGTTGCAATCAATGCCAGTGTGCTTAAGTAGTGAGCGTGGCGGTCACGCTGCAAAGTTTGTGTAGAGATTGGTGCTCGTTTTAGGCCTAGCTTTTCACACACATACTCTTCTACAAACGGATTGATGTTGGCATATGTTCCAACTGCACCGGAGATTTTTCCAAACTCGATGCCTTCTGCGGCTTGTTTGAAACGATCTAAGTTACGTTTCATTTCTTCATACCATAGGGCAAGCTTTAAACCAAATGTTGTAGGCTCTGCGTGCACACCGTGTGTACGGCCCATCATGACCGTGTACTTATGCTCTTGCGCTTTTTCTTTTAAAATAGAAACAAAGCGTTCGATGTCAGCGAGTAAGATCTCATTAGCCTGCTTCAGCTGGTAAGAAAGTGCTGTGTCGACTACATCTGTGGAAGTTAAACCGTAATGCACCCACTTTTTCTCGTCTCCAAGTGTTTCAGATACCGCTCTTGTAAAAGCAACCACGTCATGACGAGTTTCCGCTTCGATTTCTTTGATTCGCTCGATATCGAAGGATGCTTTTTCACGAAGTACCTTAACGTCTTCTTTTGGGATGTCCCCAAGCTCTGCCCATGCTTCACAAGCCAAGATTTCTACTTCAAGCCAAGCCTGAAATCGGTTTTCTTCTGTCCAAATCGCGCCCATCTCGGGTCTTGTATAACGTTCAATCATGTTAAAATCCTCCGTTCAACTGTGTTCCATATCTGCCAGGAAGCCTCTTGCTCCAAAGCCTGTTCTATTGTATCAGCTAAAATATTGATATGTCCCATTTTTCGTTTCTCTTTTTTCTCGTGTTTGCCATATAAATGAAGCTTGGCATTTTCATAATGTGGGATGTGCTCAATCGCCGCGTCCACATGCTCCCCTAATAGATTAACCATAACGCATGGCTTCCATAAGGTTGTTTTTCCAAGTGGCATTCCAGTTACTGCTCTGATGTGCTGCTCGAATTGTGAAGTCTCGCATGCATCCATCGTATAGTGTCCAGAGTTGTGCGGTCTTGGTGCCAGTTCATTTATATAGAAGGTACCATCTTCTAAGACGAACATTTCCACTGCCAGTGTTCCGATAAGGTTGAAGTGCCTTGCTAATGTCATCGCACTTTGGATTGCGTTCATCTCTAGAATCTGGTCGACCCTTGCAGGTGCGATTGTTTTATATAAAATATTTTCTCTATGTTCGTTTTCACCGACAGGGAATGCTTTGATTTCACCTGTTGTGCTTCGTGCTACTACAACCGAGATTTCTTTTACAAAAGGAATCCATTTTTCTAGAACACACTCGCCATGATCGAAAAGTTTTGCAGCCTGTTCGAGAGCTGATTCGTCCTTCAACACTACCTGCCCTTTGCCGTCATAACCGAATCGGCATGTTTTCAGGACACTTGGATAACCGATTTTCTGAATGGCTTCATGAAGCTCTGCTTTTGTCGTTACTTCCATAAAAGGTGCAACCTGAAGGCCGGCTGCTTCAATTGCTCTTTTTTCGGTCCCGCGATGCTGGGTGACTTTCAACACTTCGCTTCCCTGTGGTAAGTAAGCGTTCTCTTCTAGCCAAGTCAATGCTTCATAATCGATGTTTTCAAATTCATATGTGACAACATCGGATAGCGATGCAAGTTTTTTAATCGCTTCCATATCAGTGAATGCCGCGGTGATTTCAATGTCTGCAACCTGACCGCACGGTGAATCTGGTGTTGGGTCAAGAACGGCGATTTTAAAGCCCATTGCTTTTGCTGATAGGGCCATCATCCGACCTAATTGCCCGCCGCCGATGATTCCGATGGTTGCTGGTGGTACGATATGTTTAAACAAGCTGATCACTACTTTCTATCACTTGTTGTTCTGTTGCGTCTCTTCGTGCTTGAAGGCGTTCTGCCGTATTACTGTCATAAGCGCCGATCATTTGTGCTGCAAGTAGGCCTGCATTGGTTGCGCCGGCTTTTCCGATGGCAACGGTTGCGACTGGAACTCCGCCAGGCATCTGGACGATGGAGAGCAGGGAGTCGAGGCCGTTTAGTGCTTTGGATTGAACCGGTACGCCGATTACTGGGAGCGTCGTTTTTGCTGCTACCATTCCAGGTAGGTGGGCTGCTCCTCCCGCTCCGGCGATGATGACTTTTAGGCCTCTTTCTCTTGCTTGTTCTGCGTAGGTGAACATGAGGTCTGGTGTGCGATGTGCGGATACGACTTTCTTTTCGTATGGTATATGTAGTTCGTCAAGCATGTCACATGCGTGTTTCATTGTTTCCCAATCGGAAGTACTTCCCATGATCACTCCAACAATAGCGTTCATTTTGTTGCCTCCCTTTTTGATTTGAATGGTTATTTGTTTGACTCCCTGTTTCCTTTCGTTCCAGGTGTTCGCTTTCCGCGGGACGGTGCTTGAGACCCCGCAGACTTGCCGAGGAGGCTCAAGGTCGCCCCGCGGAAAGCGAAGCCTTTTGCGGAAAGAAACAGCGGCGTTTAACAGAAACTTTTAGATACAGAAAAGCCCAGATGGACTGTCCCTGTTTGAGGAGGGAAAGCAGTCCATCTGGGCTTTCATTAGCATAGGTAAACAAACTTAGTCGCCATGAAAAACATAGATGGTGTTAACTTCCCCTCATAGTCCGACCAATGTGGCGGTCGGGTAGAGACTTATGGGCCATATTCCCAAAATTATATGAGGTTTCATTATTTGTTTTTAATTCGTTTTCATCTACGTTTATCTTACCGTCAATTTTCGTTAATGTCAATGGAAATCATGAACAATGTAGTTTGTTTGTCGATTAACGTTCGTATTTTGGTGTTATTTTTCAATTAATTTGCCTTCAAATACTATTTTTCTTCCAATTGGATGCACTTCTTTGTGTCCATTTTTTACGGTTTCTTGGAAAATGGGCTCTTCCATCCGGCGTGAGGGCATGTAGCCTTCCTTTGCCATTCGGTCGAGGCATTCACTGATCGTCTCATTTTCCATTACTTCGAACTTTCGTTTTCGCGGCGTCTTACCCATTCTTTAATTTTCCTTTCCTTTACAGCTTTTACCCAGAAACCACCGTGAATGGTTTTTGGTTCGTAGGCAATGATGAATGCCTTAGGGTCATGCTCTTTGATGGCATGATACAAGCTCACTTCGTATTTTCGAGGCGTTAAAATTTGCATAGCCATTCGGTCGCCTTCAAGCCCATTTGCCTGCCAATTTGTCACCCCGTACCCTTTTTCACGCAAAAGCTTTGGCAGATCCTTGTCATACTCCTTCGTAATGACATTTACGGTGGTGTATCCAAGCGCCAGTTTTTCTTCAATTTTCATTCCGACAATAACACCAACACCATATCCCAGTGCGTAGGCAGCCAAGTTTTGAATTTCATTCAGATTGTCCAGTACCAGGCCTAGACCAACCACATAAATGACAACCTCTACCATGCTGATTCCTGCAGCCAAGTAACGCTGCCCCTTTAAAGTCAAAATCATTCGAATCGTAAAAAATGATACGTAGACAATATTGATAATGATGATGATTGCTACCATAACTAAACTATTTTCAAGCAAGATACCTGCCTCCTAGATGCCTAAATCTAGTAACTAATTCTAATGGAACCTGCTATAACCTGTAAACACTTAAGGTAAATTAATTGGACTAAAGTCCCATAAGTGTTAGGATGGTATAGCTGACGTTTTTGTAACAAATACTTAACCTATGAAAGAAGTGATGAGAAATCATTAAAGGAGTGAAAACATTTTGAAGAAAACAACCCCTGTATTTATTGTTTCTATTATAGTTGCTGTCTTATTCATCATTTGGGGTGTAATTCCCGCAAGCATGTTGGGAGACGCCGCTTTAAAGCCTGTAACAGAAGCTGTACAAGGTTTTATAGTGGATAAGTTCGGTTGGTTTTACCTGTTGACTGCAACAGGATTTTTGTTGTTTAGCATTATTCTTATATTCACTAAATTCGGCCGTATTAAACTTGGCAAAGACACGGACGAACCGGAATACAATTACATCACATGGTTTGCGATGTTATTTAGTGCCGGGATGGGTATCGGATTAGTATTTTGGGGTGCTTCAGAGCCGATGTATCATTTTTTCGCCCCACCGACCGGAGAAGGGGAGACGGCTGAAGCGGCCAGGGTAGCAATGCGCTATTCATTTTTCCATTGGGGACTGCATCCTTGGGCCATCTATTCTGTCATTGCGCTCGCATTAGCGTATTTCCAGTTTAGAAAAGGCTCACCAGGAGTTATCAGCTCCATCTTACGACCACTTTTAGGTGATCGAGTCGATGGCAATCTTGGTACCTTCATTAATTTTATTGCGGTTTTCGCTACAATCTTTGGAGTTGCTACTTCCCTTGGGCTCGGAGCTATCCAAATCAGTGGTGGCCTTTCAAGCGTCACCCCGGCCATCACAAACAATATCACGACTCAACTGATCGTGATAGCAGTGGTGACAGTACTGTTTATGTTGTCGGCACAGACAGGGTTGAATAAGGGAATCAAATACTTGAGTAACCTGAATGTCGTGCTCGCTATATCATTAATGTTGTTCTTGCTGTTCGCAGGTCCAACCAATTTCATTATGGATCTGTTTACAACAACCGTTGGAAGCTACCTTCAAAATCTGCCATCCATGAGCTTCCGTTTGTTCCCGTTTGACGCAGATAATTCATGGGTTCAGGATTGGACCATTTTCTACTGGGCATGGTGGATCGCTTGGGCACCATTTGTAGGTACATTCATCGCCCGCATTTCACGTGGTCGTACAATTCGTGAGTTTTTGCTTGGAGTATTATTGGTTCCAACCATCTTCGGCGGACTATGGTTCTCCGTATTCGGAGGATCTGCGATATTCTTGGAGTATTTTGAAGGGATTCCGGTGTATAGTGTCATTACAGAGTCTGGCATGGAAGTCGCACTTTTCTCTGTCTTGAAAAACTATCCGCTTGGAATGATCATGTCCGGGCTTGCCATTTTCCTGATCTGCACCTTCTTCATCACTTCAGCAGATTCAGCAACCTTTGTACTTGGCATGCAAACAACCAACGGCAGCCTGCATCCACCAAACTCCATCAAGTTTGTGTGGGGGCTTGTGCAATCGGCGGCTGCAGCGATCCTGCTTTGGACAGGCGGACTAGAAGCACTCCAAACCGCCTCCATCATCGCCGCTTTCCCATTCGCCATCATCATGATTTTCATGGTCTTCTCCCTCATGAAATCATTCAAAGGCGAAAAATTCACCAATGTTACTAAGCCGATGAATGTGGAGAAGAAGGACTAAGAAACATAACTAAGATAAGTAAAACCCCGCCTTTCACGAGGCGGGGTTTTAGCGCTTTAACGTAGTGAGGGTCAGACCCCTCTTTACCTCTTCATCACTTTACCATATAAAACAACAGCCGGAAGCAGCAGCATGGCGCTAAGGACTAGCGCGGTACGAATGTAGTATCTGGTTGCGATGACTCCCACAAACGGGCCTCCTAGTCCTTGCCCGACCGCGTTGCCTTGGCCCATGATGGATAAGACAGTAGCTCGGGATTTTCTTTCTAGCTGTTGGTTCAGCCACGCCTGATACATTGGTGCAGTGATGGAGCCGATGATGCCGAGCATCCAGAAACAAAAGATAGATAGGTAGAAATACGGTGTTACCGCAAAGAAAATCATGAAAAGAATCTGTGCAATTGTTAAATAGAACAGGCTGTATCTGATCACCTTTGGTTGATTCACATCAAATCTGCGTTGGTACCATTCCATCGCACCAATACTGATTAACGTACCGACGAAATGAATGATTCCAAACCATACAACCGTATCAAATGAACCGATGCTTGGGAAGGTGAATGCTTCCAACAGATGTGCCTCCCAAAGGCGGTCAAAGCCCTCAGATGTTGCACCGATAAATACCGTCACCACTAACAGCATAATAAGTACCGGCTTGTTTTTTATAAAAGACACACCAGAAATAAACGTGCCGAACATTGCTTTCAACGGATTCACATTAGCATGTTCCACTCTCTCGAAATTCTTTTCCTTCATATAAATGCACAAGAAGATGCCAAGCAACATGTAGAGTGCCCCTCCTGCCAGATAAGGAAGATTCAGCGCGATGCTTGCAAATGCTACACTGATGATGATCCCGATAAGGCTTGCAACAAGCCGGAGTTGATTTGTTCGCACAAATATTTTGGCAACTGCCTCTTCCCCTACTTCATCTGTCAGCCATGCCTGATCCGCTCCACTAAGGAACGTCTCTCCGATTCCGCGAATGAACTCTCCAATGAGTAATAGCACAAACGCAGACAACACTCCTGCAACTACAATACCGCCGTTCATGTAAGGGATACTTCCTTCAAAAATAAAAGCAGCACCTAAGATGAATGTCGCAATAATAATCGACAATCTCCTGCTGTAGGTGTCAGCCACCACTCCCGTTACACTTTCGAATATAATAACTGTCAACTCAATGGCCGTTCCAATCAATATTAGCTGTAAAGGATTCAAACCTAGTTCTTCAATATAATAGATCGCATACGTGGTAAACATGATAGAGCTCGCAAGCGAAATAATAAAATGCATAGTGTAATACACATGCTTTGTTTCCAATGTGTTCATTGTTACCTACTTTCCAGCAAGCAACAACACGGTTTTAATCGTTAGTCGTCACTTGCTATTACGTTGTTTTTCCCTTTGTGTTTTTGTTAAAAATCCATGTATTGTTTTTTGACATGTTCAAACACCTCCACTATAAAATATACCATGTATTTCCTTTACTGTGTTTAATAGAAAATCGACAAACAGGAAACATCCAGACACAGGCTTAAGATGACTCATAGGCACTTACCCACTTAACCTTGCATATCATATAGGCAAAGAGAAGTAGAAAGGAAGCGTGATTGCTGATGATGCCATTTAATCAATTTAAAAATATGGGAGACTGGCGCAAACAGTGGGATCAGTTTTTCGGAGACGAGTTTTGGAACGGGTTTGAGCCATACTTTGAAAACATGCAGACCCAGACCAATCTTTACAAAAAAGAAAATGAGCTGCTCTGTGTTATGTGCCTTCCTGGCCTTGTAAACCCAGAACAAGTACAATTGTTTATCCGCCCGCAACAACTTGAAGTAAAAGGCCAAATCAACCTCAACATCCAAGGCTACGAGCTCATTGAAGAAGGGATTGCACAAGGCGAATTCCAACGCACCTTCGAACTCCCATTCCCAGTCCGCGACGACAAAGTAGACGCCACCTACGAAAACGGCCTCCTCCTCATCCAACTCCACCGCCACATCATAAGCGACACCAAACGCCAGATTTATGTGAGGGGCGGGGTGAACAAGGAGAAGGGATAAAAATAAGTGATAAGGGGTCAGACCCCTCTAGGAATTTCCGCTTCGACGTCGAATAACTAAAGGTTAGAGTTATATTCAAGATGGCCAGCTTCTGTTCTTGGAGCTTGGCCATTTTTTAGTTGAGATACGTCCCGAGTCTTACTTTAAATATATCTGTGGCCCTTTGTGGAGAATATGCTCAGTAACGTAAACTTTTAAATGAGGAAACCAAAACCAGATGTACAACATTTTAAAAGGAGACCAATACGCTTAATATGAAGAAACTAATTATTATCAGCATCATTCTTATATTCGCTCTCACACTATGGTTCAACCGTGGTGGAGTGGATACTATCTATAAAGATCATGCACCTGCACAACCCATACCTGAAGAATTTGAGCCAACAATCCTTTGGCCAAAAACCGTAGATGACAAAAAAATGGCCGGAGAGGCTAGCGGGGTTGCAGTTAACTCAAGTGGAGATATTTACTATCTGCACAGAGGCAGTGCCAACTATGGCGGAGAAAAAATCATTGAAGAACCAACAGTCATTGTACTAGATGGACAGACCTTAGAAGTGAAAGAAAAATGGGGAGAAAATCAATTTCTATCCCCCCACGGTCTAGAAATAGATCATAAAGACAATATATGGATCACCGACATCTCTCTAAACAAAGTATATAAATTTTCACCAGGCGGAAAATTGGTTCAAGAATTTGGGGACGACTATCCTTTTTATATGGAAGTTGTCCTTAGAATACGTAACAAACTATCCAACTTCCCCACTGGAATGAGTAAGTCAACCTTCGCAAGACCGACAGATGTTACTGTGTTGCAGGATGGTTCCTTTGTGGTAAGTGACGGATACCGAAACCGTCGCATCGTAAAATTTGATAAAAACGGCCAGTTCTTATGGGAAAAAAATAAACTAGGCACCAGTGCTGGAGAATTCAATCTTCCACATGGAATAAGTAGTGATGACCAACACATCTATGTGGCGGACCGCAGCAATGCTAGAGTACAAATCTTCACCCATGAAGGAGATTATATTGAAGATTGGGACCAAAGCGAACTAGGAAGACCCTTTGGCATAGAAGCAGACAGTAAAGGCTCCATCTATGTAGCGGACGGAGGCGATACCCTTTATCCTAAAAGCGGAGATGGCACCCACCAAATCGTCATTCTCAACAACGATGGCCAAATCAAACAACGATTCGGAACCTATGGCACCGCACTCGGCCAACTCAACATCCCACACGACATCGCCGTCGACCAAAAGGGAAACATCTACGTCGCAGAACTCCGCAACAACCGCCTGCAGATGTTTGCGAAAAAAAATGAAGAATAAGGGAATAAGGGGTCAGACCCCTCTAGGAATTTCCTTTCCGACGTCGAATACTATATAAGTTAACCATTCCATCCTTATCCCCCTTCACCCAGAAGGGGTTTTTTATATGGGTTTTAGGTAAGTTTAGTAAGTGAAATAGGTATCCCCGAAAAAAAATTAAAATTAAAATGAACGGTTTATGAACTCGCAGCGTCTTATGGTTGAACAAACGAAAACGCTAAGAAAGGAGGCATCGATTTGGAGCAGGAAGAAGATATTTATTTGATACAAGGGGCAATCACAGGCGACGACGATGCCTTCACGCAGCTATTTCAGAAGCACTATTCTTTTCTATATAAATACTTGCTCAAACTAACACTGAACGAAGAAACGAGCAACGACCTGGCCCAGGAAACGATGATGAAATGCTACACCAATCTCGCCTCGTTCAAAGGAGAAGGGAAGTTTTCCACCTGGATGATCTCGATTGCCTCAAGGCTCTACATCGACTCCATCCGGAAGCGAGAGCGAGAGAAGAAAAAAGCCAACCGGCTCCTACATGTTCTATCCAGACAGCTCACCTTCCGCTCAAAGTCAAACGGAATGGAGTGGAGCGATACGTTCTCAGACTTCAATCAGCTGCCTCCAGAAACAAGAACACCGATTTTACTGAGACATTATTACGGTTACACCTATGAGGAAATCGGCACCATGCTTGGCATCAGAACAGGAACTGTAAAATCAAGAGTGCACAATGGTATCAAAGCGCTAAGAAAGGAGTGGGACCATGACGATGAGTCAACAGGATAAGAGAGAAAAGGAACTTCTAACAAAACTTCACAAAGACTGGCAGCAACTAGATGAATTAGGGTCACCTCCCATCCCTACAGCTCACCAAATGCAGGAACAACTTCATCTGGCAAAATCGGCGAAACGTAAAGCCTTCCAAAAGGAGCTCAGCATTTTTGTCATCACGGCACTTATCCTTTTAACAGCCTTTACAACAGCCATGTTGCAAGCACCCATGCTATTTATCATCATTCAAGTGTCTGCATTCGTCTTAGCACCAATCATTCTCTACTTCCTGCAAAAAAATAAAGCTAAACAGGAAGGAAGCATATTGTCATGACGCCAGAAAAACTGGACCAACTATACACCATTCTGCCATGGCTCATTCCTGTTCTGTTGACACAAAGCATTTTGCTATTCATTGACGCTAAGAAAAAAGGCAGCTACGCATGGTTTTGGGGAATCTGGGGATTAATTCAATTCCCACTGCCTACCCTGTTCTATCTGCTATTCGTGTTCTACCCACATAACAAGAAACAAAAGAGGAGAGGATTCTAATGGAAAACATCAACTGGTCACTTGCTGCACCACTAATCGTTTTGCAACTTATTTTGATTATCACGGCCTTAATCAGCCTTAGCCGTCAAGAACAAACGAACGGACCGAAATGGGCCTGGGCCCTCATCATACTTTTCATCACTACTATCGGCCCTATTCTTTATTTTATTATCGGGCGCAAAAACGACTAGGGAGCGACCAATATGTTACTTGAAATCAATAACTTAACAAAAACATTTAAGCAGCACCAAGCCGTCAAAGGCATTTCTTTTCACATAGAAAAAGGAAGTTGTGTCGCTCTTCTCGGTCCAAACGGCGCAGGAAAAACGACGACTCTACAAATGCTTGCGGGGCTTCTTACACCAACAGCTGGTACAATCCGTTTTACTCAAAGCAACGGGAAGGACTATCGACACCAAATCGGATTCTTGCCCCAACATCCTTCCTTCTTTTCCTGGATGACACCAAAAGAATATATGCAGTTTGCGGGAAACCTTTCACACATCCCAAAGGCTAAACTTAAATCTAGAATTGAAGAAACACTTGAATTTGTCAGCTTAACAGAGGTAAAAAACAAACGGATAGGCGGCTTCTCCGGTGGAATGAAACAACGCCTGGGCCTTGCGCAAGCCTTATTGCACGACCCGGAACTCCTAATTCTCGACGAACCCGTTTCGGCGCTTGACCCTGACGGAAGACGCGATGTCTTAAAAATTCTCACTGAATTAAAAAGCCGCATGACCATCCTGTTTTCCACCCATGTCCTACATGATGCTGAACAGGTTTGCGACACCGTCATCATGCTAAAAGAAGGCCAAATCAAGTGGGACGGCAGCCTAAAAGCATTAAGGTCCGAACACACCACTTCTGCTATAAAAATAAAAACAGAAGAGCCACTCACTGGACAATTAGATGGCATTCCAAGCATAGAATCTATTGACTATATCGACACACACACTGCCACCATCTATGTAAACGAAAGGGCCTTCCGCAGCAAAACTATTTTATCAAAAATACTAAACAACCAGCTCACCCTATCACACTATGAAAAGGTGCAAGATTCCCTTGAAGACGCATATATGAAGGTGATGAACCGATGAAAAACTTCTCCACTCTTTTTATAAAAGAAATGCAAGAAAGCATGCGCAACGGAAAATGGATTTGGCTACCCATTGTCATCATGATCATCGGCATCTCCCAACCATTAACCAGCTACTATATGCCGCAAATCATCGAATCAGCCGGTAACCTGCCAGAAGGAGCTGTCATTGAGATCCCCACTCCCTCCGGAGAAGAGGTTCTTGCAGGTACACTCGGACAATACGGCACCATTGCCACGCTTCTATTTGTGCTAGCAAGCATGAGTGCGATTTCGATTGAACGACAGACTGGCACCCTCACTCTCGTCATGGCCCGTCCTGTCCAGCCATATCAGTACATCCTAAGTAAATGGACCGCACAACTAGTCATTGCTCTAACATCCCTGCTACTCAGCTATGTGCTAACGTGGTACTATACTAATCTACTATTCAACCAAGTAGACTGGGACATCATGCTCGCAAGCCTTGGCGTCTATAGCTTATGGATTTTTTTGATTATCTCTGTTACCATCTTTGCAGGAACTTTGATCCGCACCTCAGGAGGCATTGCCGGTGTCAGCGTCTCTTTCCTTGCACTTTTAACTGTTTCCACAGGACTCTTCACCAAATTTATGGAATGGAGTCCAGCCAAGCTAAGAGAACACGCAACTGCCATTCTTATACAAGGGGAACTTCTTGAAAACGGCCTGCTCGTTATTACAGCTACACTTTGCCTTTCCCTACTGCTCGTCCTATTGGCAACCTTCAACTTTAAGAGATTTGAACAGTTTTAAAAAAAGAGTAGCTATCGGCCCTAATTTAGGAAGCCGAGCTACTCTTTTGTTTTTCTATTTGTTGTAAAAAATATTCGATGGCCGTTTTCCCTTTTAACCTTATTACCAACTTGTCTTCTTGATAAAAATCCAGCCTCTTCTTCATCGCTTTCTTCCTTGCCCGATAAGTGGTGATAATAAACTTAAGGAAAGCCCACTCCATCCTCTCCGTACACTCACCCCCAAGATCAGGACGCTTATTCCCAAGGTTAGTCAGCCATCTCTTTATTACCCTATACAAACAAACCCTTAATGGAAGCTCCAAATAGATGATGGTGTCGGCCTTTTCAGCTCTTAAATCAAAAGTAGCTGTATAGTTCCCTTCAACGATCCAAGTGCTATGATTTTTTATCATTTCCTGTTGCAATTGTGTGAATTCCTCCATACTTGCTTGCATCCAGCCTGGTTTCCAAAAGTACGCATCCAGATGAAAGACTTTTAAATCTAAAGCTTTTCCAAGTCTGGTGGCAAATGTGGATTTCCCAGCTCCTGCCGATACCCCTATAACCATTATGCGCTGCATTATTGATTCCCCTCTCTTTTATGTACGTTCTATGTTTAGGATATTTAGTATAGAGGAGATCTGTTGGAAAATCTAGGGGGATGGAGTCTAGATAAAGACTTTTAAAGTTAAAATCTTTCTTCTAGGTGGTCTTTATACTGTGTATAAAGACCTCATTGCTCGAATAGCTCGCCTCTGATAGGTCTTTATAGCATCTATAAAAACTTCAATCCTGATTTCCTCGCCTTTGATGGGTAATTATAGCATCCATGAAGACCTTTTCAAGAAGAATTCCTCTGCCAAATTGTCTTCATAACCATAATGAAGATAATTTGGAGCAAATCTCCCATTCAAAAATGTCTTCATACCCCCAATGAAGTCAATCTGAAGAAATATATCCCCTTCAAATTGTCTTCATCCACATTACTCCCCTCTGTCCAAACTTCTAAAACACAAAAAAAACCAGCGCCTAATCTAATAAGCACTGGTTTCCTATGAATTTGCCTGGCAACGTCCTACTCTCACAGGGGGAGATCCCCCAACTACCATCGGCGCTGAAGAGCTTAACTTCCGTGTTCGGTATGGGAACGGGTGTGACCTCTTCGCCWTCATTACCAGACATATTYAGTTGAAGGTTGATCCTTCAAAACTAGATAATGTGTTCGTATCAAGAAATTCATATCGTTCACTTATTTCAATACTTATTTGGGTTAAGTCCTCGATCGATTAGTATTCGTCAGCTCCACATGTCGCCATGCTTCCACCTCGAACCTATCTACCTGATCATCTTTCAGGGATCTTACTTACCGAAGTAAAAGGAAATCTCATCTTGAGGGGGGCTTCATGCTTAGATGCTTTCAGCACTTATCCCGTCCGCACGTAGCTACCCAGCTATGCCTTTGGCAAGACAACTGGTACACCAGCGGTGCGTCCATCCCGGTCCTCTCGTACTAAGGACAGCTCCTCTCAAATTTCC
>NZ_VTEV01000006.1 GCF_008180725.1 Sutcliffiella horikoshii
ATAAAGCAAAGATGACTCATAGTATGTCCCGAGTGGGACGATGTATTGATAATGGACCAATAGAGTCTTTTTGGGGGACATTGAAATGCGAGAAGTATTATTTAGAGAAATATGAAACGTTTGAGGACCTTAAAGAGGCGATTGATGAGTACATTCATTTTTATAATCATGACCGTTATCAAAAACGATTAAACGGCCTTAGCCCTTTAGAATACAGGGCTAAGACAGCTTAGTCTTGTTTTATTATTTCGAGTGTCTACTTGACGGGGGGCAGTTCATACCCTGTATGAAGACCTGCCTAGCCAAAATTTTGAGCCGAAGAAGTCTTCATAACCGTTATTAAGCCCTTACAACAGTGAGGTCTTCATCAATTATTCAATCACTAATTCAATCAAGATGTCCAACATAACTAGCACTTTGTCTCCAAGGATAAAGTGCCTTTTTTTACCCAAAATAGAGGAAGACACAACCCGAACCGTTAATACTTGACCAAAAAGCTTCATTTTGTTAGTATGTTACCATATTAGCGAACTAAAGGATTTCAGATTATTATAAAAGGTGGGTATCCACATGTCAAAACTATTCATGTTTGAAAAACCACTAGGAATGCGGGACACGCTTCCTTCCTTATATGAAGCAAAACAGAACGTTAAAAACACGATGACAGCAGAAATTAGTCAATGGGGCTATCAGTTTATGGAGACCCCGACACTTGAATACTACGAGACGGTGGGTGAAGCATCCGCTATCCTCGATCAGCAACTTTTCAAGTTACTAGATCAGCAAGGACATACGCTCGTGTTAAGACCAGACATGACGGCACCGATTGCTAGGGTCGCGGCTTCCAGACTGTTAAATGAAGGTTATCCGCAACGTCTTGCATACTCGGCCAATGTTTTCCGCGCTCAACAAAATGAAGCGGGGCGACCAGCTGAATTTGAGCAAATAGGTGTGGAGTGCATTGGTGACCGTTCTATGAGTGCCGATGCCGAGATGATTGCTTTGCTTGTAGCACTTCTCAAAAACACAGGGTTATCAACTTTTACTGTCGCGATTGGTCATATCGGATTTTTGCAGGAGATATTTCTCGATATTGTCGGAAATGAAGAGCGGGCGGCAACCTTAAGAAGATACTTATATGAAAAAAATTACGTAGGGTATCGCGAGCATGTGAAAAACTTGCCGCTATCCTCCATCGATAAAAAACGCCTTCTAAATCTATTAACGTTAAGAGGAGATTCGTCCAACATTGAGCTAGCAAAAGAAGTGCTGGATGGAGAGGCGGGTAAAAAAGCGATACAAGAGCTTGAGCAGCTTTGGACGATGTTAGAAGCTTATGGTGTCGCAGAGTTTGTGAAACTGGATCTAAACATTGTCAGTCATATGAGTTATTACACAGGGATTGTGTTTGAAGCGTATGCAGGAAACATAGGCTTTCCGATTGGAAATGGCGGAAGATATGATAAGCTGTTCCAAAAATTCAACCGCGAGAAATCGGCAACAGGGTTCGGAATCCATTTAGACCGCCTTTTAGAAGCAAAAGGTGTGAAAAAGGCGGAAGTGCAGATACACGGAGTATTGTTCAGTCAAGAAAGAAGAGAAGAGGCAATCGCATTTGCCACTTCCAAAAGAGAAGCAGGGGAAAAAGTAATCCTTCAAGACATTGCAGGTGTGGAAAATGTAGATGCATGCACGGCGTCCTTCAGCGATGTAACCTTTTTTCTTGGAAAAGCTAGAAAGGAGAGCGAAGCATGAGCGTATTAACGATTGCGATGCCAAAAGGGAGAATTTTTGAAGAAGCGGCTCAGTTGCTTGTTCAAGCGGGTTATAAAATCCCTCCCGATCTAGAGAATTCTAGAAAGCTAATCATTGAAGTACCCGATGAAAACATGCGCTTTATTTTAGCAAAGCCGATGGATGTGACCACATATGTGGAGCATGGAGTGGCAGATGTCGGAATTGCGGGCAAGGACGTGATGTTAGAAGAAGAGCGCGATGTATATGAAGTGCTCGATCTTAAAATCAGTGAGTGCTACTTGGCGGTGGCAGGGCTGCCTGGAACAGAAATGAAAGATGTAGCTCCTAAAATTGCAACGAAATATCCTGGAATTGCTTCAAGCTATTATCGTGAACAAGGGGAGCAAGTGGAGATTGTAAAGCTGAACGGTTCTATTGAATTGGCACCGTTGATTGGGTTATCCGACCGAATTGTGGATATCGTATCCACCGGACGAACGCTTAAAGAGAATGGATTAGTGGAATTTGAGCGAATTGTGGATATCACGTCGCGATTGATTGTGAACCCTGTGAGTTACCGGTTAAAAGACAAGCAGATAGATGAACTTGTGGATAGATTAGCAGAGGTAGTTGGAGAGGTGTAAAAATGATGAAGATAAAAAAGGTGAGCGAATCGGTTTCGTTGCGCCGTTCGATTGATCAGGGAACACGAGAACAACGTGATGCAGTCTTACAAATCCTACAAACAGTCAAAGAACAAAGGGATAAAGCTCTGTTTTCATACACGGAAAAATGGGATGGTGCAACACTATCCACATTAAAAGTCACAAAAGAAGAAATCCAAGCAGCTTATCAACAACTTTCTCCACAAGTTATCAACATTATCCACAATGCAGCTGATAATATCCGCGATTTTCATCAAAAACAGGTAAAACAGTCGTGGTTATCCACAAAACCAGATGGCACGATTCTGGGACAACAAGTAACGGCACTCGATGCGGTTGGTGTTTACGTACCCGGTGGTAAAGCGGCCTATCCTTCGTCCGTGTTGATGAATGTCATACCGGCACAAGCGGCAGGAGTAGAGCGGATTGCGATGGTGAGTCCTCCTTCTGCAGATGGCACATTGCCTGCAGGGGTGCTCGTGGCAGCGGATATTCTAGGTGTGGATGAAATCTATAAAGTGGGTGGAGCACAAGCGGTCGCCGCCCTTGCCTACGGAACGGAAACAATTCAGGCTGTGGATAAAATCGTTGGACCTGGTAACATCTTTGTGGCACTTGCGAAAAAAGAAGTATATGGACTTGTGGATATCGACAGTATTGCCGGACCTAGTGAAATTGTGGTGCTGGCGGATGAGACGGCACGAGCTAACGAGATTGCGGCGGACTTATTATCTCAGGCAGAGCATGATGAACGGGCATCAAGCGTACTAGTTACTACTTCTAGATCACTTGCTGAAGAGGTTGCCCAAGAAGTAGAACATCAAATATCCACACTTCCGCGTGAGGCAATAGCACGAGCTTCAATTGAAGCATACGGCACTATTTTTGTAACGGATACGATGAAAGAAGCTCTTCGTGTGGTCAATGAGCTGGCACCAGAGCATTTGGAAGTGATGACAGCTGAGGCAATGAATCTTTTACCGTATATCAAACATGCCGGAGCTATTTTCCTAGGAAGATACAGTTCAGAGCCTGTTGGGGATTATTTTGCCGGGCCGAATCATGTGTTACCTACTAACGGCACAGCCCGCTTTTCCAGTGGATTATCTGTGGATGAATTTGTGAAAAAATCCAGTGTGATTATGTATAGTGAACAGGCTTTAAAAGAGAATGTGGATAAGATTGCGGCTTTTGCGCGATTAGAGGGCTTAGAAGCGCATGCCCGTGCGGTGGAATCGCGATTTACTAACAAGGAAAAGTGAGGAGACATACTGATGACACGAACAGCTAGTTTGGAGAGAAATACGAAAGAAACGCAAATACAGCTTTCTTTTACAATAGATGGAGAAGGTGCGGCAAAGCTTGAAACGCCTGTTCCTTTTATGACTCATATGCTGGATCTTTTTACAAAGCATGGCCAGTTTAATCTGGACTTGCAAGCAAATGGGGATGTGGATATTGATGATCACCACACCACGGAGGATATCGGGATTTGTCTAGGTCAGGCGTTAAAAGACGCTCTTGGGGATAAAGTGGGGATAAAACGATACGGAAACGCGTTTGTGCCAATGGATGAGGCGCTTGCACAAGTTGTTGTAGATCTAAGCAACCGTCCTCATCTTGAAATGAGAGCGGAATTCCCAAGTCAGAAGGTCGGCACATTTGATACCGAACTTGTGCATGAATTTTTATGGAAGCTTGCTTTAGAGGCTCGCATGAACCTTCACGTGATTGTCCATTATGGTACGAACACACACCACATTATTGAGGCAATATTCAAAGCGCTTGGTCGTGCACTGGACGAAGCAACGACGATTGATCCGCGAGTTAAAGGGGTACCATCGACGAAGGGAATGTTATAGAAGATGATTGGCATCATTGATTACGGAATGGGGAATTTGTATAGCGTGAGCAAGGCTTTAGAGCGGATGGATGTCAAGTATGTCATTTCTAATGACCGGGATGTCTTGTTTGAAACGGAAGGCCTTATCCTGCCAGGTGTAGGCTCGTTCCGTGACGCCATGTCTATTTTACAAGAAACAGGTCTTGATTCTTTTATAAAAGAAGAAGTAGCACGGGGGAAAAAGTTGCTTGGGATCTGTCTTGGCATGCAGCTGTTGTTTGAGGAAAGTGAAGAGAATGGCGTAACAGAGGGATTGTCTCTTTTAAAAGGCAAGGTGGAACGCTTTCCTGGAGTTACAGCGGAAGGTGCATCATACAAGGTACCACATATGGGTTGGAATAAGCTTGAATTTCAACAGGCATCCCCACTTTTAGAGGGTGTGCCAGAGGACTACGTTTATTTTGTTCATTCCTACTATGTAAAAGATTTTGCTGAAGCGGAACTATTGGCAAGCAGTACCTATGATGTGCAGGTGCCAGCTGTGGTGGGACGCGGGAATGTGTTTGGGACACAGTTTCACCCGGAAAAAAGCAGCCGTGTTGGTTTGGCAATCTTGAAAAATTTTGTGAACCTTGTAAAGGAAGAGGAGCGATAATATGAGTTTTACCATTTATCCGGCTATTGATATGCGCGGTGGAAAATGCGTGCGTCTGCTGCAAGGAGATTATAGTAAGGAAACGGTCTATGGTGATTCCCCGTTTGATATGGCAAAAACGTTTGTGGAGCAGGGTGCAGAGTGGATTCATATGGTGGACCTTGACGGTGCGAAGGCTGGTTCACCAGTCAATGACCGTTTTGTGTTGCAGGTGGCAAACGAGCTGCCGGCGAAAGTGCAGATTGGCGGGGGGATTCGTACTGCTGAGGACGTGGAGCGCTATTTAGAAAACGGTGTAGACCGGGTTATTTTAGGAAGTGCAGCAATTAATGATCCCGATTTTGTGAAGGCGATGCTAGTCAAATATGGTGCTAAGATTGCGATCGGACTTGATGCAAAGGATGGGTATGTGGCAACAGAAGGTTGGGTGGAAACATCTACTGTGAAAGCAACCGTGCTTGGAAAAGAGCTGGCGGATGCCGGAGCGGAAACTTTTATTTTTACAGACATCGCAACAGATGGCATGCTATCGGGGCCAAATGTCGATGCGACGGTAGAGCTTGCGCGTGTGACAGGTGCATCTGTCATTGCTTCTGGTGGAGTGAGTTCAGTGGATGATTTAATTGCGTTGAGAAAATTTGCGGACGATGGCGTAACTGGTTCCATTGTTGGAAAAGCAATATACACAGAGAAAATCAATCTCGCCAGTGCATTGGAAGAGGTGAAGTAAATGCTGACGAAACGTATCATCCCTTGTCTGGATGTAAAAGAAGGACGGGTGGTAAAGGGGGTTCAGTTTGTCGAACTTCGAGATGCGGGAGACCCGGTGGAGCTTGCGGCTTTTTACGATGAAGAAGGTGCGGATGAACTGGTATTCCTTGATATTTCTGCCTCCCATGAAGGTCGTGAAACGATGGTGGATGTGGTCGAACAGGTGGCTGCGAAATTGGCGATTCCGTTCACTGTCGGCGGTGGCATCAACTCTATTGATGACATGAAGCGGCTGTTGCGTGCAGGTGCGGATAAGGTTTCATTAAATACGGCGGCTTTGCTTAATCCTTACTTGATCCAAGCCGGAGCAGATTACTTTGGCTCACAATGCATCGTTGTCGCAATTGACGCTAAGTATGACGAGAACCTCGGTTCCTGGAGAGTGTTTACACATGGCGGACGCAGGGAAACGGATTGGGAAGTGGTGAAATGGGCTCAGGAAGCGGTGAAGTTGGGAGCAGGGGAGATATTATTGACGAGCATGGACAGTGACGGGGAGAAAAAAGGCTTTAATTTAGCGTTGACAAAAGCGGTGAGCGAGGCTGTCTCGGTGCCGGTTATCGCTTCTGGTGGAGCGGGTGAAGCGTCTCACTTTTTGGATGCATTTGAAGAAGGAGCGGCAGATGCAGCATTGGCAGCTTCCATTTTCCACTACAAAGAAACGAGTGTAAAAGAAGTGAAGAGTTATCTAAAGGAGAAAGGGGTGCAGGTTCGATGATCAATCTAGAAGCAGTCAAGTTTGATGAAAAAGGGCTTGTCCCGGCTATTGTGCAAGATGCTTCTACTAAAGAGGTGTTGACTCTAGCATATATGAACGGTGAGTCATTGGTGAAAACAGTCGAGACTAGGGAGACTTGGTTTTGGAGCCGTTCACGCGGTGAACTTTGGCACAAAGGGGCAACTTCGGGTAACACGCAGCGTGTGGTAGAGATGCGCTACGATTGTGATCAGGATGCGGTGCTTGTGCTGGTGGAGCCAAATGGTCCCGCATGCCATAAGGGGGAGGAGACTTGTTTTCATGAGGTGGTGCTTGGAGCGGAATCTGGTGTGGCAGGTAAAATTAGTGCCTCGGGTTCAGGGACAACATCGATTTTATCACGCTTAGAGTCTGTCATTGCATCCCGTGCTGTGGATAAGCCAGAAGGCTCATATACTACTTATCTTTTTGAAGAAGGTGTGGATAAGATTCTGAAGAAGGTTGGCGAGGAAGCGGCAGAAGTAATCATCGCTGCGAAAAACCGTGACCGGGGTGAGCTTACTTGGGAGGTTGCCGACCTTTTTTTCCATGTGATGGTGTTGTTGCGTGAGCAGGACGTGAGCTTGGAGGAAGTATTGGCGGTGTTGGAGGAACGGCATGCGAAAAAGCAATAGAACCTTTAAGGTGCACTTTCTTGGTTGCTTTCGGGCAACTTTGAAGGTGTCTTTTTATTCGGATTAGGCTTTTTTCGCATGAAGAAAGCAGGTATTTCTAACGGTATGTCTAATAGAAGCGTTCTATAGGACCKAACATGGTGGGAAATYCAAYGAAATGTCTAATAGAAGCGTTCTATWSGACCAAACAKAGTGRGGAATCCAATGAAATGTCTAATAGAAGTGCTCTATAGGACCGAACATGGTGGGGAATCCAATGAAATGTCTAATAGAAGTGCACTATAGGACCGAACATGGTGGGAAATTCAATGAAATGTCTAATAGAAGCGTTCTATTCGACCAAACATAGTGRGGAATCCAAYGAAWTGTCTAATAGAAGTGCACACATCAAAATTTCCCACCTATTCTTTCCAACCCCTCTTATGTTATACTACGAACGGTAAGTAAGTATGTATGGAGGCTATAATGGGAAAAAATCCGAATGTGAAACAAGTTGCGAAGATCATCCCATTTGCGCAGAATGGCGATTATTTTTATCAAAAGGGAATCCGTGCTTATCGGAAGCGGGATTTATATAAGGCAAGAAAATGGCTCCAACGTGCGGAGGCGATGAAACCTAGTGATGCATCTATCATGTGTCAGCTGGCGATTGTGCTTACCGAGCTAGGAGACTATCAGCGTTCTAATGAACTTTTAGAAGATATTATTGAAGATTTGGCACCGGACATGCATGATTGTCATTATTTTTTGGCTAACAACTATGCTTACTTGGGGTTATTCCAAGAGGCAAGAAAGCATGCTGAGGAATATTTAACGATGGAGCCAGACGGGGAATTTGTCGAGGATACCGAGGATTTGATCGACCTTTTGGAAATTGAGGTGGATGAAGCGGAAGAATATGTGGATGGTCAGGACCACCTCATTGTCATGCAGGAAAATGCAAGAGGCTTGCTTGAAAAAGGGGAACTTGATGAAGCATTAGAGCTTCTCGAACAGATTATTCAAGAGTATCCACAATTCTGGTCGGCGTATAATAATCTGGCTTTAGCTTACTTCTACAAAGGGAATTTAGCAGAAGCTCGGGATGTCCTGGAGGAAGTGCTGGAAAAGAACCCAGGAAACTTGCATGCGCTTTGTAACTTGCTTGTCTTTTTCCATTACGAAAATAATGTGAAGGAAATGAACAAGCTAGCAAATCGACTTGAGAAAGTGACACCTATATTGGTGGAACACCGTTATAAGCTTGGAGCGACTTTTGGATTGATTGGTCGACACGAGTTGTCCTATAAGTGGTTGCGTTCTTTGCAGAAAAACGGTTTTCAAGGAGATGCGACGTTTTATTTCTGGCTTGCAAGTGCAGCATATCAAACGGAACGCTTTACAGTTGCGGAACAGGCGTGGTCAAAAGTGCTTGAAATGAATCCTGAAAAGGCCGGAACGGAGCCTTGGAATCAACTGGAGGATAAAACGGTTGAGGAAGAAGAAGCGGAACAGCTTTTTCATATTTTCCAATCGAGTACTTCTAGCAAGACTACAGTCAAAAATGTACTTGAACAATCCTTCGTCACGTCAACAGTCCGTGAATTTGCCATGTTTGCCTTATTGAAACGTAAAGATGTGCCGGTAAATGTCGTGAATGGGTATGAAATTGCATCACTATTAAATACAAAACAAGCTGATATGATTGTAAAAGAATGGTTTGATTTATATGCAAGAGCATTAAAACAAGCTGTTACTTTTACGAACGCACCAGCATGGGCAGCAGCATTCGCTTACGTCTGGAGCAAAGGAAACGGCTACGCTGTGACACAGAAAGAGTTAGTGGAAACATATGAGGTTTCCGCAAGCACGCTAAGAAAATATATTAAAAAGGTAGAAGATCTACTTTCTTAAAACCGGGCAGGGGTGGTGCTCGGTTTTTTTGTGTTGTTAGACCTCGATTTTGGAAAAAATGGTAAAATAGTGTTGGGGTGATAATGATGAGAAAATACATATTATTGGTGCTTTCATTGATTATGATTGCTCTTCCTTTATATGCAATACATCTTGAAAATAAACCTCGAGTGGGTCCGATTGGAAACGGTCCTGCTCCGACTCCTTGGTTTTTGGTAACTTCGATCGTCTTATGTGGTATCGCTTTTTTAGGGTTGAGCATAATCATGTTCATAAAGGGTAGTAAGGGGAAAAACGGAACGCAGTGAACCAGGGAGCGGGTAGAAATAGAAGGAACATTGTCCTCATAGGGTGTCAATGAAGCCCTGAGCTGCTGAAAGAGAGGGAACATAGTCCTCATAGGTTGCCAATGAAGCCTTGAGTCGCTGAAAAAGAGGGAACATTGTCCTCATAGGGTGTCAATGAAGCCCTGAGCAGGTGAAAAAGAGGAAACATTGTCTTCATAGGTTGCCAATGAAGCCCCTGAGCCGACTAAAAAGAGAAACATTGTCCTCATACAGTGTCAATGGATCCCAGACCCTACGAAATAGTGAATACATTGTCCTCATAGCTTTCGAAAAGTCAAAAAAACTACACCAAACTCCCCATGAGCAAAAAATTGGACGGACAACCACCCTGTTATATAGGATAGTAACTGGGAATACTTTTTAAGGTATTCTGTAATTATATATCAAAATCGATGAAAATAGGGTTATCATAAAATGCAGCAAATGAGTTAAAGGAGTGGGCAACATGACAGAAGAAAAAATTTATGATGTGATTATTATAGGAGCTGGACCTGCGGGAATGACATCTGCGGTTTATACATCACGTGCGAATTTAAGCACATTGATGATCGAGCGCGGAATGCCTGGCGGGCAGATGGCGAACACAGAGGAAGTAGAAAACTACCCTGGTTTCGATCATATCCTTGGACCTGAGCTATCAACCAAAATGTTTGAGCATGCGAAGAAATTCGGTGCTGAATATGCATATGGTGACGTAAAAGAAGTAATCGATGGAAAAGAATATAAAACTGTGAACGCTGGAAGCAAGTCTTACAAAGGCCGTACGGTCATTATTTCAAGTGGTGCGGAGTACAAAAAAATCGGTGCGCCTGGAGAGAAAGAGCTTGGCGGACGCGGGGTTTCCTACTGTGCAGTATGTGACGGAGCGTTTTTCAAAAATAAAGAATTAGTAGTAGTAGGTGGAGGAGACTCTGCTGTAGAAGAGGGTGTGTACCTCACTCGCTTTGCATCCAAAGTGACGATCGTTCACCGTCGTGATGAACTTCGTGCACAAAAAATCCTTCAGCAACGTGCTTTCGATAACGACAAAATTGACTTCATCTGGAGTCATACTATCAAAGAAATTAACGAAAAAGACGGCAAGGTTGGCAGTGTGACACTTGTCAGCACGAAAGATGGAGAAGAGCAAGAATTCCAAACAGACGGGGTATTCATCTATGTGGGTATGCTTCCTCTGACAAAACCGTTCTTGAATCTTGGGATCACAAATGACATGGGTTACATTGAAACAAATGAGCGCATGGAAACGAAAATCCCTGGTATTTTCGCAGCAGGAGATATCCGTGAGAAAACTTTACGCCAAATTGTTACGGCAACAGGTGACGGAAGCATCGCGGCTCAAAGTGCACAACATTATGTAGAAGAGCTAGTGGAAGAACTTAAGGCAAACGCAGCGAAATAATGGGCTAAAGGTTTGGAGTGCTAGGTATGTCGAACTATAAAAAAGCATGTCGAAATCTTCCTTTAACCAAAACGTAATTGCGCCTTAACGCATCTGTAACAGCTTTGAAACAATAATCGGTTATTATATAAATAGTAATTGACCCCCTTTTATAAATATAGTGGATGACACGGGTTCCCTTTTTCCCGTGTCCTTTTTTTATGTCTTTTTTTCGTGTATCTGAGGGCGGCTAATTTTATATAGCGAAGTGAATTGTATTGAAGTGGGTAGGTCGAATAAAAGCGTTCTATAAGCTCGAAGCAAGTAATTTTCATGTGGAAAGGTCAGAAGCCCAATATACGCCTGAAGTAAGTGAACTCCAAACGGAAAAATTCTTTAAAATCAATTTTTTACAATGCCCCCTCAAACCCCTACGCCCATTACAGCTTGTTTACTATACCAAATACAGCTATGATATACTTAAAAAGTAAAGCGTTTACACGCATTAAACCGGAAACTGGAATCGATACCTGTAAGAAATCCTGACACACAGTTTGCTAATTTGTAGAACTTTACTGTGTCTTAATCAATACTTTTGCTGTAAAATAAAAATGATACACTTGGCTAGTTTTAAATTTCATACAAATTTACCTATAGATTGTAGTGCATGGTGTGAGACTCCTGAGGGAGACAGCGGTAGGTTGAGACCCCTGAAGCGTTGTGAGGAGGCTCAAGCACCGCCCCTAGGAAAGCGAACACCAGGAACGGAAATCTATAGGAGTTATTAGAAAAAACACAACCAGCCAAGCTCAAAAGGGGTTGTAACCATGCAAAGAGTAACAAATTGTGTGCTAGTGAAAGATGACCAAGTGCTACTATTGCAAAAGCCGCGTCGTGGATGGTGGGTTGCACCTGGTGGAAAAATGGAACACGGTGAATCTGTAAAGGATTCCGTAGTGCGCGAATATCGCGAAGAAACTGGTATTTACTTAAAAAATCCTGCCCTTAAGGGTGTTTTTACATTTGTAATAAAAGAAGGCAAGGATATTGTATCTGAATGGATGATGTTCACATTCCTTGCAACGGAGTACGACGGTCAGAATGTTAAGGAATCAGAAGAAGGGATAATTGAGTGGCATAAGCAGGAAGACATCGCAAAACTTCCGATGGCACCTGGGGATTTCCATATTCTCGATTACCTTATTAAAGGATCTGGCATGATTTTTGGGACATTTACTTATACGCCGGACTTTGAACTGTTGTCCTACCGACTTGATCCAAACTGATTAGACAAAAAAAGGGAGTGAAGAAACATGAGTACAGGTACGAGCAGTGATGTAGAATTAGTCATTATCACTGGTATGAGTGGAGCAGGAAAAACAGTGGCCATTCAGAGTCTAGAGGATCTGGGGTTTTTCTGTGTTGATAATCTGCCGCCGACTTTGCTTCCAAAATTTTTGGAGCTGATGGAAGAGTCGGGCAATAAAATGAATAAAGTGGCGTTAGTAATGGATTTACGCGGACGTGAATTTTTCGACAGTCTGTTTGAAGCGCTGGATGATATTTCTGAATTGTCTTGGGTAACTCCGCAAATTTTATTCCTTGATGCGAAGGATTCTGTTCTTGTTACACGTTATAAAGAAACAAGAAGAGCGCATCCTTTGGCGAAATCAGGTCTGCCGCTTGAAGGGATCGAACATGAACGCGAGTTGTTAGAAGAGCTAAAGGGCCGTGCCCAACTGATCTTGGACACTTCCAACTTAAAGCCACGTGAACTTAGAGAGAAAATCCTCAAACAATTTGCCACACACTCCAAACAAACTTTTAAATTGAATGTCGTTTCCTTCGGCTTTAAATATGGACTTCCTATTGATGCAGATCTTGTGTTTGATGTTCGCTTCTTACCAAATCCCCATTATATTGACCATATGAGACCGATGACAGGGCTTGATGAAGAGGTTTCGTCCTATGTGTTGAAGTGGTCGGAAACACAGAAATTTGTGGAAAAGCTTACGGATTTGTTGACCTTTATGCTTCCTTACTATAAGCGAGAAGGGAAGAGTCAGCTAGTCCTTGCAATTGGGTGTACGGGAGGGCAGCATCGTTCTGTGACTTTAGCTGAGTATTTTGCCAAGCATTTCAAGGACGAGTATGATACACTCCTAACACACCGAGATATTGAGAAACGAAAGGGTAAACACTGATGAGACGTCAAAAAGTACCTAAGATTGTCATCATAGGTGGGGGAACCGGGCTACCTGTTTTACTAAGGGGCCTGAAGCACTATGATGTGGATATAACTGCAGTGGTCACAGTTGCCGACGATGGAGGAAGCTCTGGGAGATTGCGTGATGAACTGCACATTCCACCTCCTGGAGATGTCCGAAACGTGCTTGCCGCATTATCGGATGTGGAGCCTTTGATTGAGGATCTCTTCCAGCATCGTTTTGCAACTGGCAACGGACTTTCAGGCCACTCACTCGGTAATCTCTTGCTTGCAGCGATGACCACCATCACAGGTGACTTTGTCCATGCCATTCGTGAGATGAGCAAGGTGTTGAACGTTCGAGGGAAGGTTTTGCCTGCCGCCAACCAAAGTGTTATTTTACATGCGGAAATGGAAGACGGATCCATTGTTACCGGGGAATCCAAGATCCCGGCCAACGGACAGAAAATAAAGCGGGTGTTTCTTACCCCCGATAAAGTGGAGCCTTTGCAGGAATCAGTTGACGAGATAGAAAAAGCCGATTTAATCATTGTCGGACCTGGAAGTCTCTACACAAGCATCTTGCCAAATCTGCTTGTTCCGAAAATAGGAGAGGCTGTGTGTAACGCACACGCCAAAAAAGTGTATATATGCAATGTTATGACGCAAGCAGGTGAAACGCTTGAATACACGGCAAGTGATCATGTCAAGGCACTTTATGACCATCTAGGTTGCCGCTTCATGGATACCATTCTTGTTAATGAAGAAGATATTCCTGAAGATATCGCCATTCGCTATAAAAAAGAACTCGCTACACCTGTAGTGTATGATATTGCTGCTTTATCTAATTTGGGACTTGAAATAGTTCATGATAAAATCATCCGATACGAAGATGGAGTGATCCGTCATGACACCCAGAAGGTAGCGGCATTATTGTACTCCATGATAAAACTGGACGAAAATTAAATGCAAACGGATGCATTGCTGGTGCTAAGGGGATAATGTTCGAACACCTCGGCTACACCTAGTAAATTCACAATGGAGGTGAAACCAATGTCCTACGCTTCTGAAACGAAAAAAGAATTAACGACCATAGAAACAAAAGATTGTTGCGTCAAGGCGGAACTTGCGGCACTGATCCGAATGAACGGTTCATTGTCTTTTTCCAATCGCAAACTGATTTTGGATATTCAAACTGAAAATGCTGCCATTGCCCGCAGAATCTATACGTTAACAAAAAGGATTTATGATGTGCGTGTCGAATTGCTTGTACGAAAGAAGATGAGATTAAAGAAGAATAACGTCTATATCGTTCGTTATGCCGAGCAAGCACATTATATTTTGGATGAATTGAAAATCTTGAAGGATGGCTTCACCTTCGTTCGTGACATTTCAGAAGAGCTGATCAGCAAAAAATGCTGCAAGCGATCTTATTTGCGAGGGGCCTTTTTGGCAGGAGGTTCGGTGAATAATCCGGAAACGTCATCCTATCACCTTGAAATCTTTTCTCTCTATCATGAACATAACGAATCTTTATGTGAACTGATGAATATGTTTCACTTAAACAGTAAAACATTGGAGCGGAAAAAGGGCTATATCACATACCTGAAAGAGGCCGAAAAGATTGCAGAATTTTTAAGCATCATCGGTGCCCATCAGGCTTTACTGAAGTTCGAGGACATCCGAATTGTGCGTGATATGCGTAACTCGGTTAATCGCCTTGTGAACTGTGAAACTGCCAACCTTAATAAAACGATTGGTGCTGCGATCCGTCAGGTGGAGAATATCCGTTTCATTGATAGCACGGTCGGCCTTGGTATTTTGCCTGACAAGCTTCGTGAAATCGCGGAACTGCGCGTCACCTACCAAGATGTAACGTTGAAAGAGCTTGGCGAAATGGTATCGAGCGGTACCATCAGCAAATCCGGTATCAATCACCGACTACGGAAAATAGATGAGATTGCCGATAAACTACGAGCAGGGGAATCTGTTAAATAAGACTGGAGAGAGTCACTTGGTTTCGAGCTGACTCCAACCAGCAACTATACATTAGATAGAGGAGGAATAATAATGGTACAAAAACAAGTGGATGTTCGATTGAAAACTGGATTACAAGCACGCCCGGCAGCACTTTTCGTACAAGAAGCCAACCGCTTCTCAAGTGAGGTTTTCTTAGAAAAAGACGGGAAAAAGGTAAATGCGAAAAGTATTATGGGCTTGATGAGCTTAGCTATCAGCACGGGTGCTACGATTACATTGATTGCTGATGGTCATGATGAAGAGGATGCGATTGCTGCTTTAGCAGAGTACGTACAACAAGAGAGCTAAAAAACCGGGTCTCCCTTGTTGGGAAGCCCGGTTTTTGTTTTTATATGTCTGTTACAACTCGCTGTTGTTTTCCGCAAAAGGCTTCGCTTTCCGCGGGGCGACCTTGAGCCTCCTCACTTCGTTGCGGGGTCTCAACATTGCCGCTACTTTCCCGCAGGAGTCTACGTTTTGCTCCAATCAACAGCTAAATGTATTAGTTATTGTTACGGATTACTTTGTCGATTAGTCCGTACTCAAGTGCACGGTCAGCTGTCATGAAGTTGTCGCGGTCTGTGTCGCGGGAAATCACTTCAATTGGCTGGCCAGTTTGCTCGGATAGGATGGTGTTCAGTTTTTCGCGTAGGAACAAGATGCGTTTAGCAGCAATCTCGATTTCCGTTGCTTGACCTTGTGCTCCACCAAGTGGTTGGTGAATCATCACTTCACTGTTAGGCAGCGCGAAACGCTTGCCTTTCGCACCAGCTGCAAGCAAGAATGCTCCCATGGAAGCCGCCATACCTACACACATTGTGCTAACATTCGGCTTAATAAAGTTCATAGTATCGTAGATAGCCATACCAGCTGTGATGGAACCACCCGGGCTGTTGATATAAAGAGAGATATCTTTATCAGGATCTTCCGCTGCCAAGAATAGAAGCTGAGACACAATGGAGTTAGCCACATTGTCATCAATCGCACTTCCAAGCATGATGATACGGTCCTTTAATAGACGGGAGTAAATATCGTACGCGCGCTCCCCACGACTTGTTTGTTCAATAACTGTAGGAATTAAGTTCATCTCACTTTTCCTCCTTAAAATTTAAGTTTCTATCGACATAGGCTCCTATGTAAAAATGGGAAAACCTTCAGCGAACCTATACCAATTAGTAAGTATTACTAAATCTTTATGTACTTTTATCATACATACAAGGTCAAGAATGGTCAAATAAAAACCATCGCAAATACCCCCATTTTTCCCCATGTAATAATCATATCCAGTATGGGTTAGGATTAAACTTCAAACTGTGATACCGAACTGTTTATACTAAAAGTTAATTCCTCTGCTGATGCGACTTCCTATTGCCCGACTCTCGACAATTGGTGTATAATTTGGTATATTAGTAAAGTTCCATTTGCAGCGTGCGCTCGTAGCTCAGGGGATAGAGCGGTGGTTTCCGGTACCGCGTCATGCGGGGGTTCGAATCCCTCCGAGCGCGCCATTATTAATTGGAAAAACTTACGTTTGAAATGTAATCTTGAAACATGCTATAGTATTACTTGTAACGGACAAGCGCCGTTATCTCATATTATCTACTCACCCAGTGTCGGCACACTGGGTTTTTATTTTGTTTAAAAGGCATCCCAGCTTTATGAAGGGATGCCTTTTGTTCTTTTCATTTCAGGTTAATGGGAACGGAAAGTATTTTTGCAGTTATGGATCAAATAATTGGATAACGGAAAATAAATGACCCGTAACGGAAAATAAAATAGCAAAACGGAAAATATTTTAGACCTAACGGAAAATAAACATCCTCTCTCCCACTTTGCTAGGAAATCCCACTCCAAACTTCAGCAAAAATTCACTCAAAACTAAGTATGACAACCCAAACATCATAATAAAATAGAATAATCAGCTAGCACCGTCAGCTTAAAGCGCACCCTTCGACATAAGTGGAGAAAATCCTGCCGGGGTCTGACCCCAAAAGGTGAATTAAAGGAAGATTTAAAAAGCTTACAAGTTCCCAAAAGTCATGTAGAATATAGGTAGAGACAGTTTTTAAGTTGGCCGGAGGAGGGTTGGATGTATGAAGCAGTCAGTTGGTTTGTATCAGGAGCAGTCGTTGAGGCTTGCGATGACGCAGGAGTTGAAGCAGGCGATAACGTTGTTGCAGTATTCGACATTGGAGCTGGTGGATTTCCTGAAGGAGCAATCGCTCGAGAACCCGCTTATGGACTTGAAGGAACCGTCCATCCATAGGGAACTTGCTTCTTCTCGTGTGCAACGTTTAAAACCAAAGAAGATCGGAACGACCACCACACAGACCTTTTCCATTGAGAATTTCAGTAAACATGGTGAAACGTTACATCAATATATTGATCAACAATTGCTCGACACGAACATGACAACCGAAGAAAAACAACTTGCCAAGCGCATCATCGAACACATGGACGAGAATGGCTATATACAAGAAGAGCCAGTTGCGATTGCGGAACAACTAAAAACAACAACACAAACGATCACAAAAATTATAACTACCATTAAGCAGTTAGAGCCAGCAGGAATAGGAGCACGCAATCTCCAAGAATGCCTCCTGCTCCAACTAAAAAGAAAGTCACCCCGAAACGAACTGGCAGAAGCTATTTTAGAAAATGATTTTACCCTTTTTGCAGAAAAAGCGTGGAAGACACTCGCAAAGAAATATGAGATCAACCTAAAAGAGATTCAGGCGATTCACGACGAAATTGTAAAATTGAATCCGCGACCGGGTAACAGATATGAAACAGTTGAAAAACCAAAATATATCACCCCGGATCTAATCGTACAAAGACAGCAGAATCATTTTATCGTGTCATTAAACGAAGAAATCATTCCACAAATTAAAATAAATAAGCAGTATGAGTCCGCCCTTAAAAGTAAAAACGAACTGGAATCTTATTTGCAGGAAAAGCTCCAGCAATGTCAGTGGATTGTTAAATCGATGGAGCATCGCAAACATACACTCGTAAAAGTGATGGAAGAGATCCTCCAAGCTCAGCAATCTTTCTTTCTCAATGGACCATCATTTTTGAAACCGCTAACATTAAAGGATATCTCCACAAGGCTTGAAATCCATGAGTCCACGGTTAGCCGGGCGACAAAGGAGAAGTATGTTCAGACGCCGTATGGATTGTTTGAATTGAAATATTTCTTTAGTCAGGGTCTATCAGGCAAACATGATGAAGAGAAATCAACCAAGCAGGTGCAGCAGTTGGTGGAAGAGCTAATTAAAAAAGAAGATAAACAGAAGCCTCTATCGGATCAACAGCTGACAAACATCCTGCAAAAGCAGTATCATATAACCATCTCCAGAAGAACCGTGGCTAAATATAGAGATATATTGAACATCCCGGGGTCTTCCATGAGAAAAAGGTATGATTAGAAAGGCAGATGCAAAATGAACGTACATTTTTACACCAAAGTAGATTGCCCACTTTGCGATAAAGCGAAAGCTAAATTAAAAGAGCTGCAGCCCGAAATAAATTTTACAATAAAGGAATTTGATATTTATAAAGATGACGCACTACTAGAAAAATATCAATTGATGATTCCGGTAGTAGAGCACGAGGGAGAAATGCTGGCATATGGTCAAGTGAACAAAGAAGAAGTAAGAAAGCGTTTACTTGAAAAAATCCGCTAAACCCTAGTTGCATAAGGGTTTCACCTTTGTTACAATCAACTTGTAGCAAGGGTGATTTTTTTTACCGCTACTGGGACATAATATGTCACAGTGGGACATTTGATGTCCAGCAGACAGATGATATTTTGTCCATCAGGTAAAATACACACTCTGAAGGGGAAGCTATATGAATCAGATTATTGAAGTACAAAAGAAATTGTTGCCTGATCTTCTTTCCATTATGCAGAAGCGATACGAAATCCTGAGATACATAAGGTTAATGCAGCCAATTGGAAGAAGAAGTTTATCTGGCAGTCTAGGTTTGAGTGAGCGGGTGCTGAGGGGCGAAGTTGATTTCCTTAAAGCGCAGAACCTGATTCACGTCAGTGTAGCCGGCATGACATTGACGAAAGAAGGGGAATACCTCATTAAAGACCTGGAAGAGGTTATGAAAGAAGTTTCCGGTTTAAAGCAACTAGAAGCGGGAATAGAAGAAAAGTTAGGGATTACAAAAGTTGTCGTGGTTCCGGGTGACAGTGACCAATCCCCTTGGGTGAAAAAGGAACTCGGTCGTGCATGTGTATCCGCAATGCGAGAACGATTCCATGACGAAAATGTCATTGCCGTAGCAGGTGGAACGACTGTTTCCTCCGTAGCGGAAATGATGACGCCCGACACGAAAAACCGTAATCTGCTATTTGTCCCAGCTCGAGGCGGTCTTGGCGAGAAGGTGCAAAACCAGTCGAACACCATTTGTGCCACTATGGCAGAAAAGGCATCAGGCGACTACAGGCTCTTGCATATTCCAGATTCGCTGAGCCATGAATCCTACCAGTCGATGATTGAGGAACCTTCTATAAAAGAAGTCATTTCTCTCATCAAAAATTCTAGTATGGTTATTCATGGAATTGGAGACGCTAAAACAATGGCAGAGCGCCGTAAAACAGCGCCGGAAAACATGCGTAAGATCGAACAAAGCCATGCGGTAGCTGAAGCTTTCGGATACTATTTCAACGAAGCCGGAGAAGTGGTGCATAAAGTTCAGACTGTTGGAATGCAACTCGCAGATTTGGAAAAGATAGAATGTGTGATTGCAGTAGCCGGCGGCGCCTCAAAGGCAAAAGCGATTCAAGCGTATCTAAAAAAAGCTCCCCACACCATCCTCATCACGGATGAAGGAGCAGCAAAAGAGTTAATTAGGGACTAACATCCCTTCTATAAAGGCTAAGTGACTATCAGCATTTGATTGGAACAAAAGGCGTAGACTCCTGCGGGAGGAAGGGACATGGGAGACCCCACAGGCGTAGCCGAGGAGGCTCCCGGACCGCCCGCGGAAAGCGAAGTCTTTTGCGGAGATCAAATGCGGGGTAACAAAAGCCACCCAAAAAATTTCTTAGAGAAACTAAGGAGGAAATAAACATGGCAGTAAAGATTGGTATTAACGGATTTGGACGTATTGGACGTAACGTATTTCGCGCAGCACTTAAAAACTCTGAGGTAGAAGTAGTAGCAGTTAACGACTTAACAGATGCTAACATGCTTGCACACCTTTTAAAATATGACAGCGTACACGGCAAATTAGCTGCTGACGTGAAAGTAGACGGCGACAACCTAGTTGTTGACGGCAAAACAATCAAAGTTACTGCTGAGCGCGACCCAGCGAAATTATCTTGGGGTGAGCTTGGAGTAGAAGTAGTAGTAGAATCTACTGGTTTCTTCACAAAGCGTGCAGACGCTGCGAAACACTTAGAAGCTGGAGCGAAGAAAGTAATCATCTCCGCACCTGCATCTGATGAAGATATCACAATCGTAATGGGTGTTAACGAAGACAAGTACGATGCAGCTAACCACAACGTTATCTCTAACGCATCTTGTACGACTAACTGCTTGGCGCCATTCGCGAAAGTATTGAACGACAAGTTCGGTATCAAACGTGGAATGATGACAACTGTTCACTCTTACACAAATGACCAACAAATCTTAGACTTGCCACACAAAGACTACCGTCGTGCGCGTGCAGCAGCTGAGAACATCATCCCTACAACTACTGGAGCTGCAAAAGCAGTATCTCTAGTATTACCTGAACTAAAAGGTAAATTAAATGGTGGAGCTATGCGTGTTCCAACTCCAAACGTTTCTCTAGTTGACCTTGTAGCTGAGCTTGATAAAGACGTAACAGCTGAAGAAGTAAACGCAGCGTTCAAAGCAGCGGCTGAAGGCGAACTAAAAGGAATCCTTGGTTACTCTGAAGAGCCACTAGTATCTGGTGACTACAATGGTAACCCTGATTCTTCTACAATCGATGCATTATCAACAATGGTAATGGAAGGCAACATGGTTAAAGTAATCTCTTGGTACGATAACGAGAGCGGATACTCTCACCGTGTAGTAGACCTAGCGAAATACATCGCTGCTAAAGGACTATAATTTTCATAGCAAAAAGATATTGCTTGGATAAACCTTATCAGCATTCTATAATAAGACATGTGAAGTAGAGGGGGATTGGGGAACACACCCCTCCCTCTTTTCATGTTTTCAAGAGACTTTATAATGTGATTGAAGCGGAAGTCACTTGACGCCTGCGGGAGGAAGGGACATGGGAGACCCCGCAGGCGAAGCCGAGGAGGCTCCCGGACCGCCCGCGGAAAGCAAGTGACTGCAGCGGAAATCACTCAGTACCAACCAAATTTCCTTATAAAGGGAGGCCGTTCAAGATGAACAAGAAAAGTATTCGTGACATCGACGTCAAAGGCAAACGCGTATTTTGCCGTGTGGACTTTAACGTACCGATGAAGGACGGACAAGTAACAGACGAAACCCGTATCCGTGCAGCATTGCCAACAATCAAGCACCTGGTGGATAACGGCGCGAAAGTCTTGCTTGCAAGCCACTTAGGACGTCCAAAAGGGCAAGTTGTCGAAGAGCTTCGCTTAAACGCGGTTGCAGCTCGTCTACAAGAGCTTCTTGGAAAAGATGTAAAAAAAGCGGATGAAGCTTACGGAGATTCCGTAAAAGCCATCGTTAACGACATGAGCGAGGGAGACGTTCTTTTATTAGAAAACGTTCGTTTCTACCCTGGTGAAGAGAAAAACGATCCAGAACTTGCAAAAGCGTTTGCTGAGCTTGCAGATGTGTATGTAAATGATGCATTCGGCGCAGCTCACCGTGCACATGCTTCCACAGAAGGTATCGCCCAGCACTTACCGGCAGTAGCAGGCCTCTTAATGGAAAAAGAATTAGAAGTACTAGGAAAAGCCCTTTCCAACCCTGAGCGCCCATTCACGGCAATCATCGGTGGAGCTAAGGTTAAAGATAAAATCGGTGTAATTGAAAACCTTCTAAACAAAGTGGACAACCTGATCATCGGTGGTGGACTTGCTTACACGTTCATCAAGGCAAAAGGCTACGATGTAGGAAAATCCTTATTGGAAGAAGACAAAATCGACCTTGCTAAATCCTTCATGGAGCAAGCAAAAGAAAAAGGCGTAAACATGTACATGCCTGTGGATGTGGTTGTAGCAGATGATTTCTCTAACGACGCAAACACACAAATCGTACCTGTTGAAGAAATTCCAAGCGACTGGGAAGGCCTTGATTGCGGACCTAAATCCCGTGAAATCTACGCGGATGTAATCAAAAACTCCAAGCTTGTCATTTGGAATGGACCAATGGGAGTATTCGAACTTGATGCATTTGCTGGCGGAACAAAAGCAGTAGGTGAAGCCCTAGCAGAAGCTACCGATACATACTCTGTCATCGGTGGAGGAGACTCTGCGGCTGCTGTTGAAAAATTCAATCTTGCAGACAAAATGAGCCATATCTCAACTGGTGGAGGCGCATCCCTAGAATTCATGGAAGGTAAAGAACTTCCAGGAGTAGTAGCGCTGAACGATAAGTAATTTTCTATATTATAAAGTTTCTAGCTGGTGATTGGAGCAAAAGGCGAACACTCCTGAGGGAGATAGCGCTAGGTGGAGACCCCGCAGGCGTAAGCCGAGGAGGCTCCAGCAGCGCCCCTAGGAAAGCGAAGCCATTTGCGGAAATCAACAGCGGCGTATATTAGAAACTTTACAACCCCAACCCCGAAAGGATGGATACCATGCGTAAACCAATTATTGCTGGTAACTGGAAAATGCACAAAACACTTTCCGAAGCAACAAGCTTCGTAGAAGAGGTAAAAGGACTAGTTCCTGCTGCAGACAAAATCGACGCAGTAGTATGTGCACCAGCTCTTTTTCTAGAGCGACTTGTTTCAAACACAGAAGGCCGCGACCTTAAAATCGGTGCCCAAAACATGCACTTCGAAGACAGCGGAGCATTCACAGGCGAAGTCAGCCCTGTTGCACTAAAAGACATCGGTGTATCTTACGTTGTTCTAGGTCACTCCGAGCGCCGCGAAATGTTTGCTGAAACAGACGAAACAGTTAACAAGAAGACTCTTGCAGCATTTAAACACGGATTAACTCCAATCGTATGTTGTGGTGAAACACTGGAAGAACGCGAGTCCGGTAAAACAAACGACATCGTTGGTAACCAAGTGAAGAAAGCTTTAACAGGCTTAACTGCTGATCAAGTTAAAACAACTGTTGTTGCATACGAGCCAATCTGGGCGATCGGAACTGGCAAATCTTCCACAGCGGAAGATGCGAACGAAGTATGTGCGCACATCCGCAGCGTCATCGCTTCTGAATTCGATCAAGCGGCAGCTGATGCGGTACGTATCCAGTACGGCGGATCTGTAAAACCTGGAAACATTGCAGACTACATGGCTCAATCTGATATCGATGGAGCACTTGTAGGTGGCGCAAGCCTTGAGCACCAATCTTTCTTACAGCTTTTGGAGGCAGGTAAGAATGACTAAAAAACCAGTAGCACTCATCATCTTAGACGGTTTTGCGATGCGCGGTGAAACAACCGGTAATGCGGTAGCGCAAGCAAACAAACCTAACTTTGATAAATTTTGGAGCACATACCCGCACGCGCAATTGACTGCAAGCGGGGAAGCGGTAGGACTTCCGGAAGGGCAAATGGGTAACTCTGAGGTTGGCCATTTAAACATAGGAGCCGGCCGTATTGTGTACCAAAGCTTGACACGTGTAAATGTGGCTATCCGCGAAGGGGACTTTTATGAAAATGAGACGTTCCTGAATGCCATCAAACATGCAAAAGAAAAAGGAACCAACCTTCACCTGTTCGGCCTGCTTTCTGACGGAGGCGTTCATAGTCACATCCAGCATCTTTTCGCTCTTCTAAAACTTGCGAAAAGAGAAGGCTTGGATCGTGTGTATATTCACGGATTCCTTGATGGTCGGGATGTTGCACCAAAATCTGCTCCTGAATTTATCGAGCAATTGAACGAGCAGCTTCTAGACCATGGAGTTGGAGAAATAGCAACCATTTCTGGCCGCTATTATTCCATGGACCGTGACAAGCGTTGGGATCGTGTAGAGAAATCTTACCGTGCAATGGTGTACGGCGAAGGCCCTACTTATAACGACGCAATGGAGTGTATTAATGACAGCTATAACAACGGAATCTTTGACGAGTTCGTGATTCCATCTGTTATGACAAAAGAAGATGGCAGCCCTGTTGCAACCATTCAGGACGAAGACGCCGTTATTTTCTATAACTTCCGTCCGGATCGTGCCATTCAAATTTCTAACACATTCACCAACTCCGACTTCCGCGCATTTGATCGTGGGGTAAAACATCCGACCAACCTTCAGTTCGTATGTTTAACTCACTTCAGTGAAACGGTGGATGGATATGTAGCATTCAAACCAGTAGGAATGGACAATACTTTGGGCGAAGTGTTATCCCAAAATGGATTGAACCAGCTTCGTATCGCGGAGACGGAAAAATACCCTCACGTCACGTTCTTCATGAGCGGTGGACGTGAGGATGCGTACCCTGGAGAAGAAAGAATTCTAATTGATTCTCCAAAGGTAGCAACCTATGACTTACAACCAGAAATGAGTGCGTACGAAGTAACGGATGCACTTTTAGCAGAAATAGCAGCAGACAAACATGACGCCATCATCTTAAACTTTGCTAACCCTGATATGGTCGGGCATTCCGGAATGCTTGAGCCAACAATCAAGGCTGTCGAAGTGACAGATGAGTGCCTAGGGAAGGTTGTCAACGCCATCTTAGAAAAAGACGGTGTTGCCATCATCACTGCAGATCACGGGAACGCTGACGAAGTTGTTACTACAGAAGGCAACCCAATGACTGCCCACACAACCAACCCGGTACCAGTGATCGTAACAAAGAACGGTGTCGAGTTACGCGACGGCGGAATCCTTGGTGACCTAGCCCCAACTGTGCTAGACTTACTAGGGGTGGACAAACCATCTGAAATGACAGGTAGTTCTTTAATCAAAAAGTAATAGCTGATTTCTAGCTATAGATTGAAGTGCAAGGTGTGAGACTCCAGCGGGAGGTAGCGGTAGCTTAAGACCCCACAGCGAAGCGAGGAGGCTCAAGCCCCGCACCGCGGAAAGCGAACACCTAAAACGGAAGTCTATAGCGGTGTTAAAGCAGTAAAAAATAAAAAATATCTCAATCCAAAAGGAGAGTTACAAACATGCCAATTATCTCTGACGTTTACGCACGCGAAGTCCTAGACTCCCGTGGTAACCCAACAATCGAAGTAGAAGTATACACAGAATCCGGAGCTTTCGGACGCGCACTAGTACCAAGTGGAGCATCAACAGGTGAATACGAAGCAGTAGAACTACGCGACGGCGACAAGTCCCGTTACCTTGGAAAAGGTGTTCAACAAGCAGTAGAAAACGTGAACGAAATCATCGCTCCTGAACTAGTAGGTCTTTTCGACGTACTTGAGCAAGTAGCAATCGACGAAGCTTTAATCGACCTTGACGGTACAGAAAACAAAGGAAAATTAGGTGCAAACGCAATCCTTGGTGTTTCCATGGCAGTAGCGCGTGCAGCAGCTGACTTCCTTCAAATTCCTTTATACCAACACCTTGGTGGATTCAACTCCAAAACGCTTCCAGTACCAATGATGAACATCATCAACGGTGGAGAGCACGCGGACAACAACGTTGACATCCAAGAATTCATGGTAATGCCTGTTGGAGCTGAAAACTTCAAAGAAGCTCTACGTATGGGCGCTGAAATCTTCCACGCTCTTAAATCAGTATTAAGCGCAAAAGGCTTAAACACTGCTGTAGGTGACGAAGGCGGATTCGCTCCAAACCTAGGATCTAACGAAGAAGCGCTTCAAACAATCATCGAAGCAATCGAAAAAGCTGGCTACAAACCAGGCGAGCAAGTAATGCTTGCTATGGATGCTGCAGCTTCTGAGTTCTACAACAAAGAAGACGGTAAATACCACCTTAAAGGTGAAGGCGTTGTTTACACTTCTGCTGAAATGGTGGACTTCTACGAGAAGATGGCGGACAAGTACCCAATCATCTCTATCGAAGACGGCCTAGACGAGAACGACTGGGAAGGATTCAAACTATTAACTGAGCGCATCGGTAACAAAGTTCAATTAGTAGGAGACGATCTTTTCGTAACAAACACAAAGAAATTGGCTGAAGGTATCGAGCGCAAAATCGGTAACTCCATCCTAATCAAAGTGAACCAAATCGGTACACTTACAGAAACTTTCGAAGCAATCGAAATGGCTAAACGCGCAGGCTACACTGCAGTAATCTCTCACCGTTCTGGTGAAACAGAAGACAGCACAATCGCTGACATCGCAGTAGCAACAAACGCTGGCCAAATCAAAACAGGTGCACCATCCCGTACAGACCGCGTAGCGAAATACAACCAACTACTTCGCATTGAAGACCAACTTGGTGACACAGCTCGCTACGACGGCTTACATTCTTTCTATAACTTGAAGAAGTAATTTCTTCTAGTGTGGACCCGACTTCGGTTGGGTTCTTTTTGTTGTTTAAGTAATTATAAAATAATCGAATTGTGGATAGTGTTCAGAATAATTCTTGATCGCCGTTATGATGACCTCAGTGACGAAAAATCAGGAGGAGAGAGGTCCTCATTGCCGTTATGAAGACCTCAGTAACGAAAAATCAGGAGGATAGAGGTCCTCATCGCCGTTATGAAGACCTCAGTGACGAAAAATCAGGAGGAGAGAGGTCCTCATTGCCGTTATGAAGACCTCAGTGACGAAAAATTAGGAGGATAGAGGTCCTCATCGCCGTTATGAAGACCTCAGTGACGAAAAATCAGGAGGAGAGAGGTCCTCATTGCCGTTATGAAGACCTCAGTGACGAAAAATTAGGAGAAGAGATGTCCTCATCGCCGTTATCAAGACCTCAGTGACGAGAAATCAGGAGGATAGAGGTCCTCATCGCCATTATGAAGACCTCAGTGACGAGAAATCAGGAGGAGAGAGGTCCTCATCGCCGTTATGAAGACCTCAGTAACGAAAAATCAGGAGGAGAAAGGTCCTCATCGCCGTTATGAAGACCTCAGTAACGAGAAATCAGGAGGATAGAGGTCCTCATCGCCGTTATGAAGACCTCAGTGACGAGAAATCAGGAGGATAGAGGTCCTCATCGCCGTTATGAAGACCTCAGTGACGAGAAATCAGGAGGAGAGAGGTCCTCATCGCCGTTATGAAGACCTCAGTGACGAGAAATCAGGAGGATAGAGGTCCTCATCGCCGTTATGAAGACCTTGGTGACAAGGGATTTTATTGAAATAGTCAAAGATGAGATCCGGCTAAGGCCTATATTTCAAAGCTTTGCGAAAAGCGAGAAACGTCTCAAGAGATTAAGTTGAGACGTGGTTTTAGGTCGCGTTAGCGGTATTTTTCGGTTCATATGATTTTCTCGCTGTGGATTGAAGTAAATGGCGGAGACTCCAGCGGGGGAGTAACGGTAGATTAAGACCCCTGAAGCGTTGTGAGGAGGCTCAAACGCCGTCCCGCGGAAAGCGAAGCTATTTGCGGAAAGATACAGCGGTAGCTAAAAGGGATTGTCTGCCGCTCATTTCCTCTTGTCCACCTTGTCATATTGTGGTACATTTAATATAATCACATATGTACGTTCCGCAGGAGGTGTAGTTTACATGACGTTATTTCTTACTATTTTACTTATTATCGTAGCAATCTCTTTGATCACAGTAGTACTACTTCAATCAGGTAAAAGTGCAGGTCTTTCAGGAGCAATCTCCGGTGGAGCAGAAACACTTTTCGGAAAACAAAAAGCACGCGGCCTAGACCTTGTTCTACACCGTGCGACAGTTGTTCTTTCTGTATTATTCTTCATCCTGACACTGTCCATTGCATACTTCGCATAATAAATAAAACCACTTTCCAAACCTGGAAAGTGGTTTTTTGCATCCAGCTAAAAAAGCTTTGGTCACTTTACGACCAAGACTTCCTTGTTCTGTTCCCTTGTCTCCTGGAGGAAAGCTTTTACCTCTTCAATAGAAATTCCATAAGCTCTAGCCAATGTCAACAGCTCTACCCACTCCAAATCCATCTCATTGTTCAAGCCTCTTTCTCCTCCTTTTTTACTATTTGTCTTTTTTTGAACCCTGCCATTTTTGAAACTCCATGTACTCTTTAAAGTGAATAAAGTCCTCCTTGCTCATTCCCTCTGAGATTGCCCGTTGCACCAACCGTTTCCATTCTTCATCCAGTACCTGTACATCCGGTTTATCAGACTCTGATTCCCCGACTAACAAAAATTCCAAGTCTGTCTCAAGCGTAACGGCTATCTTATTTAAAAATTGTAGAGAAGGATTTGTCTGAATATTCCTCTCTAAATAACTCAAATAAGACTTTGACACACCAGCCAGTTCCGAGAGTTCACTCAATGAATAGCCCTTCTTCTTTCTCAACCTCTTTAAGCGCTCACCAAGCATACTCGTCCCCTTAATAACATATGACGTATGTTCATTATATAGCACAATGCGAACTTTATAAAAAAACGAAATAGTGAGAAAATAAAAGGAAATAGAAGGAAAAGAAGTGAAATTGTTCGATATTAAGAAAATATGGACTATTTCAAGTTTTATAATTATTTAAAGGTAGGTTAGAATAGGTGTTATTGGTTCTTTAAAAAGAACGCAGGAGGGGTTTTATGTATATGAAAGTTTGTTCTTCTTGTAGTCAAACTTCTTATAGTAGCTGTTCAGAGTATGAATGGTTTTGTCCATGCTGTATGAAGAATATTACCTTATCCAAAGAAAACTATGTAAAAGGCAACTTTCAACATGCAAAGAAAACTAATAAATATAAAAAGATAACAATAAATGTTACTAAAAGTGTTCTAGATTCTACTATATAAAAAGCGCCTCTGCTAAAGTAGCAATGGCGCTTTTTTTGCTTTGTGATGATCACTTTTCTTGATTTATTTTCCATTTATTAAACTCTAGAAACTCTCTAAATTGATCCTTTGTTACACCAGAATCCATCGCTTCTTTGACAAGAGTGGCCCATTCACGGTCAAGGTTTTCTTTTGCTTGGGTTTCGTCTTCATCGTGTAATAGAGTATTAACAGTAACTCCCAGGACAGATGAGACTTTTTCCAAAAACTGAACAGATGGATTAGATTGAAGATTACGTTCGATGGAGCTTAGGTATGATTTAGCCACGCCGGCACGTTCGGCTAACTCTGACATGGACATTTTTCGTTGTTCTCTATATTTTTTAATTCGTTCACCAATCATGGCTTTCACCTTCCTATCATGCCCATTATAGCATATAACGAAGGGATTGTTAGATATTTAGAACAAAAATACGTAAAAATTCGCAAAATTAGAGTTTATGTGATGAATGATTGCGATAATTATGTAAGAAATCTCTAATTTCTGCTGATGAAATACCCATTTCTAGTGCGTTCGTAATGAGATCAATCCACTCCTTGTCCAAATTTTCCGTCATTTCAACTCTCGCGTTCTCCCTCATCCTTTTTCCCTCCTAAAATACTTTGGTATTTCAGGCAGCCCAGCCATCTTAATTAGTAAAAGGATATTCTATATCTTTTACAATCTTAGATCTGTTGACTTTGCGTCCTTGTCTTTCAACAAGTTTGCCTTTGACTGTTGTTTCGAAAATATCGATATACAACTTTGGTATTACTACCATTGTCCTTTTATTCCCCAAATTTATTATAAAATAACTAATTATGAAATGTTGCTGATATATGTCGAAAGTCTTATATTATTTTAAAAAAATATCTGAAGGGCAAATGTGTTGTAATATCTACAATTTATAATAATAACTTAATTTCTTGTATAATAATTTCTACTTAATTGAAGGGAGTTTATTTTTAGACTAGACATTATTTTTGTCGATTTTCTCCTACTAAACATTCATTTTTCATACTTCTTTACAAATTACCCCCTTAAATGTAAACCACTGTACGAATAGAGCCAGATAAACCACATTTAAAGCTATTCACTACCCATTATGGTAAAATGTTCTTTTCGGACTAATCATATCTGATATTTAATAAAAAGTAGCATACTATAAATACATGTGAAAGAAAGGATGTTCTGACGTGATGAAAGTGAAGCTGCCTAAGCCTTTTACGTTTGAAGGCGGAGATCGTGCGGTATTGATGTTACACGGATTTACAGGGAATTCGGCGGATGTGCGGATGATGGGCCGTTTTTTGGAGAAGAGAGGCTATACTTGCCATGCGCCTCAATATAAAGGGCATGGGGTGCCACCGGAGGAATTGGTTCATACTGGACCTGAGGAATGGTGGGAGGACGTGATGGAAGCCTACCAGTTTTTAAAAGATAAAGGTTTTGAAAGCATTGCGGTTGTTGGCCTTTCATTGGGCGGGGTTTTCTCTTTAAAGTTAGGTTACACAGTTCCAGTGAAGGGTATTGTGCCTATGTGCGCGCCGATGTATATCAAGAGTGAAGAAATTATGTACCAAGGTGTGCTTGAATACGCGCGCGAATTTAAGCGCCGTGAAGGGAAAAGTGCAGAGCAGATTGAACAAGAAATGAAGGAATTTGAGAAGACACCAATGGGTACATTGAAGGCGTTGCAGGAATTGATTGCAGACGTGCGGAATAATGTAGACATGATCTATTCGCCAACATTTGTTGTACAAGCCAGACACGACAACATGATTAACACGGACAGTGCCAATATTATTTACAATGAAGTGGAATCGGACGATAAGAAAATTAAATGGTACGAAGAATCCGGTCACGTCATCACCCTCGATAAAGAACGAGAACAACTTCACCAAGACGTATACGAGTTTTTAGAGTCGCTAGATTGGTAATACTATTTGAAGAAGCTATTTACTTTATGAAGTAACCTAGCTGTGGATTGGAGCAAAAGGCGAAGACTCCAGCGGGGGAGAAGCGACATTGTTGAGACCCCGCAACGAAGTGAGGAGGCTCAAGGTCGCCCCGCGGAAAGCGAAGCCTTTTGCGGAAAGCAACAGCGGTGAACAACTGATACTCAAATACCCGAAAAGGGGAGGGATATATAATGGAAGAAACAATTCAACAACATGTAGATAGACTACTTTCCTATATGAAAGAAGAAGCCTACAAACCACTAACAACACAAGAACTTGAACAGGCCTTCGGTATCAAAGACTCAGAGGAGTTCAAGGACTTCGTCAAAGCGTTAGTATTTATGGAAGATCAAGGACTCGTTGTGAGAACCCGCAGCAACCGCTATGGCCTTCCAGAAAAAATGAATCTAATCAAAGGGAAAGTAATCGGTCACTCCAAAGGATTTGCATTTGTCATGCCCGAAGAGGCGGATATGGACGATGTGTTCATTCCACCGAACGAACTGAACAATGCCATGCATGGAGATATTGTTCTTGTGCGCGTTAGCAGGAAGGCTGCGGGTGATTCACGACAAGAAGGAACCGTCATCCGGATTGTTGAGCGTGGAGTTAAAGAGATTGTTGGTACATATACGGAAAGCAAAAATTTCGGCTTCGTTATTGCCGACGATAAAAAGATTGCCAATGATATCTTCATCCCAAAAAGTGCTAGCAATGGTGCAGTCGAAGGACATAAGGTAGTTGTAAAACTAGTTACTTATCCTGAAGGCCGCCTCAGTGCGGAAGGAGAAGTCATCCGCATTCTTGGTCATAAGAATGATCCTGGTGTAGATATCTTGTCTGTTATCCATAAGCATGGCCTGCCTCAGGAGTTTCCGAGAGAGGTGTTAGACCAGGCGAACGCAACACCGGATGAAATTGACGAAAAAGATCTTGGGGATCGTCGTGACCTTCGCGACCAAGTGATTGTTACGATTGATGGAGCGGACGCGAAAGACCTGGATGACGCGGTAACTGTAACAAAACTGGACAACGGCAACTACAAGCTTGGGGTCCATATTGCGGACGTCACTCATTATGTGACAGAAGGTTCACCTATTGATGTGGAAGCGCAGGATCGTGGAACTAGTATTTATCTGGTAGACCGCGTAATCCCGATGATTCCTCATCGCCTGTCCAACGGAATTTGCTCGTTAAATCCAAAAGTAAACCGTCTTACTATTTCTTGTGAGATGGAGCTGAACAATGCCGGGGAAGTCGTGAAACACGAGATTTTCCACAGTGTTATTAAAACAACAGAACGCATGACATATACGGATGTGAATAAGATCCTGGTTGATAAGGACGAAGAAGTAACGTCTCGCTATGAATCCTTGGTTCCAATGTTTCATTTAATGGAAGAGTTGGCTGCTGTCCTTCGCAAAAAGCGTATGACGCGTGGTGCCATTGATTTCGACTTCAAAGAGTCCAAGGTAATTGTGGATGAAGAGGGTGCCCCTAAGGATGTTGTTCTTCGTGAACGTTCGGTAGCCGAGCGCTTGATTGAGGAATTCATGCTTGTTGCGAACGAAACGGTAGCCGAGCATTTCCATTGGATGAATGTTCCGTTCATCTACCGTGTCCATGAGGATCCAAAGGAAGAGAAATTGCAGCGTTTCTTCGAATTCATTACAAACTTCGGATATGTGGTAAAAGGAAAAGGGAACGAAATTCATCCGCGTGCGCTTCAAGAAGTCATTGAAGCTGTTCAAGGTAAGCCGGAGGAAATGGTTGTATCCACTGTCATGCTTCGTTCCATGAAACAGGCAAAATACGATGAGGAAAGTTTAGGTCACTTTGGTTTGTCTACAGAGTTCTATACTCATTTCACCTCACCAATTCGTCGTTATCCTGACTTGATTGTTCATCGTCTCATTCGTACCTACCTAATTCAAAAGAAACTGGATGCGAAAACTCAGGAAAAATGGAGTGATAAGCTGCCAGAAATCGCTGAGCATTCCTCTAACATGGAACGCCGGGCAGTTGATGCAGAGCGCGAAACGGATGAACTGAAAAAATCCGAGTACATGCTTGATAAAATTGGAGAAGAATACGATGGCATCATCAGCTCTGTGACTAACTTCGGAATGTTCGTGGAGCTGCCGAATACGATTGAAGGACTTGTTCATGTGAGCTATCTAACGGATGACTATTATCGCTACGATGAACGTCATTATGCGATGATTGGAGAGCGTACAGGGAAAGTGTACCGAATCGGTGACGAGATCACAGTTCGTGTTATCAACGTAAACAAAGATGAGCGCTCCATCGATTTTGAGGTAGTTGGCATGAAGGGTACTCGCCGTCCAGATACGAAGAGTGCACCGCGTGTCATTCAGAGTGAACGCAAAAAGCCAGCCAAAGGTCGCAGTCAGAAACGTAAAGATGAAAGTAATATAGATGACTACACATTTGAGATTGGCTGGACGACTAAGGGGCCAGGTACAAGTAAGCCTGGCACTGGTAAAAAGAAAAAGAAAAACAAGAAGTTCTTTGAAAATGCGCCGAAACAGAAGCGTAAAAAGAAGAAGTGATAAGATTCGGGGTGGGAAGAGCCTTTTTGCAAGAGAAGGCTCTTCTTTCTTGTAGAGGGGTGGTGTATTTGGTAAAATATTCACTATCGCTATGAAATATTAGAGAGAGGGGGACACAGCCATGCCAAAGGGGACAGGAAAGGTTATCAGTACCAACAAAAAAGCCAACCACGATTATTTTATCGAACAGACATATGAAACGGGTATGGTCCTACAAGGTACGGAAATCAAATCCATGCGAGCAGGTCGCGTAAACTTGAAGGATTCCTTTGCACGCGTGCAAAACGGCGAAGTGTTTTTGCACAACCTGCACATCAGTCCGTATGAGCAAGGAAACCGATACAATCATGATCCACTTCGTACACGCAAGCTGCTTCTTCACCGTAAACAGATCAATCAGCTGATAGGTCTTACAAAAGAGGAAGGGTATGCATTAGTGCCTTTGAAGATCTATCTGAAAAATGGCTATGCAAAGCTGTTAATTGGTCTGGGTAAAGGGAAAAAGAAATACGACAAGCGTGATGACTTGAAAAAGAAAGAAGCGAAACGAGATATTGAGAGAGCGTTCCGTGAACGTCAAAAGGAATAGTGTAGTTTATTTTACAATAACTTACAATTGCAAAGTTATGTGAGTGTGCTATAATAAGGATGTCGCTAAGATAATAGCGACTCTTTGATAATTGAATAGCCAACTAATTGGCTTGATTATCTTTCCCGTAGAACCTCGTGTTTTTGCTCTTTGTTGATTTAAACTTCAACATAGACATTTATTATCGAGGGGACGTTACGGATTCGACAGGGATAGTTCGAGCTTGGGTTGCGAGTCGGGGGGATCGTCCTCGTCATCAACGTCAACGCCAATATAACTGGCAAAGAAAACAACAACTTCGCTTTAGCTGCTTAATAACAGACTATAGCGGTTCCTCCCTCCATCGCCCATGTGGTAGGATCAGGGACTCACTCTAAGTGGGCTACGCCGGAGATCGCCGTCTGAGGTCAAAGGAAGAGCACAACCAGACTAGCTGCCAGGATGCCAGTCAATAGGCGGAACGGTCAGCGAAATACTAATATATTGACTACACTCGTAGATGCTTAAGTGGCGATGTTTCTGGACGTGGGTTCGATTCCCACCGTCTCCATTTTTTACCAATTATTCTTGGAAACCACACAAAATACTGTGTGGTTTTTTGTTTGTATATTAAAGTTTTACTTAAATTAACAAAAAAGCTAATATAAAATTAACTCAGCCTTTTTCCTTTAATTTATGTTTTTAGGAAGAGGTTGCATTTAAATTAATGAATAACATTCAGGTGCTTTAGGAGGAATATAATAAATGAATTTCCAAAACAAAACCGTCATCGTTACTGGTGCAGCAAACGGAATAGGTAAAGGAATCGCATCCTCTTACATAACTACAGGAGCACGCGTGGTACTTGCTGACATGGATGAAAAAGCAGGCCAGGATCTTCAACAGAAATTAGGAGAAAATGCTCTTTTCGTCAAAACAGACGTCCGCAAAGAAGAGGACATACAACACCTGATAACTAAAACAATGGAACACTTCCACCAAATTGATATCTTTATTAATAACGCAGGCGTATCCAGGTTCACTCCCATTTATGACCTGACAGTTGAAGCTTGGGACGATGTAATCAACACAAATCTACGCAGTGTGTTCATCGCCTCCAAAGAAGCATCTAAGTATATGAAAAATGGCGGCTCTATCGTTAACATCGCCTCAACTAGGGCGACTATGTCTGAACCAAATTCAGAAGCATATGCAGCAACTAAGGGGGGCATTGTAGCGTTGACGCATGCGCTGGCAGCTTCCTTAAGTGAACGGAAAATTACTGTGAATGCTATATCTCCTGGATGGATTCAGAATGAAAACTATGAAGAGTTAAGAGATAAGGACCATGCACAACATCTGTCCAATCGAGTAGGGAAACCAGAAGACATTGCAAAGGCTTGCTTGTATCTAACGGACGCAGAAAATAATTTTGTTAACGGTGAAAACATTACGGTGGATGGCGGCATGACAAGAAAGATGATTTACGAGGGATAGCTTGTAATAAAGCGCTGCGAAGACCTATATGGTTCTCGCAGCGCTTTTAATTTTTATTGCGGTTTCGTGTAGTTTAAATCCCATTTCACACCAAAGGAATCCTGAACACTTCCATAACGTGCTCCCCAGAAAGTGTCCTGAAGCTCCATTAACACCTTCCCGTTCTCACTAAGGCGTGCATAAAGAGTGTCAATTTGTTCTTCACTTTCCATTTCCAACATAAGAGAGACATTGCTGCCAAAATCTACTGTCTGGCCCGGGAATGAATCGGATGCCATCAATGTAAGGTTGCCTTTTTCAAAACGGGCGTGCATAACAAGGTTGTCCGCTTCTGGTGGAGTCGGGAAATCTGCTTCGCCGAAGGTCATGATGCCTGTGATTTCTCCTTCAAATACCTCTTTGTAAAACTCAAGTGCCTGTCTAGCGTTGCCGTTAAAAGCTAAATAAGGTACAGCTTGATTCTTCATCTTCAACACTCCTTCTGAATGGATATGTACTTACTACTTAATTATATTTTGTACTAAGAGAAAAGTAAAGAACATACGTTCGACAAAATAATATTTTCTAAAAATATTGAAAGCGAATTCACTACCTCGTATAATGGAAAAAGTCGAAACGTTTCAACAACTCATAAAAGGGAAGTGAGAATCATGGCTAGAATTACATGCGATTTTTTTTCTGAAGCTTTGCAATGTTCAACATCCATGACGGTCTTATTACCTCAGCCTAATTCGCAAATCGGCGTCTCAACAAAGGTGAAACAAAAAAAGCACCCTACGATTTATTTACTGCACGGTCTTTCGGATGACCATACGATTTGGACAAGATTTACTTCCATTGAACGGTATGCTGCTGCCATGGGCTGGGCGATTGTGATGCCAGCTGCAGGGAGAAGTTTTTATACGGACATGGAGCATGGATATGATTTTTACACATTTGTTAGTGAAGAAGTTCCAACACTTGCTCAAAGCTTTTTCCCGCTGTCAGATAAGAGAGAGGAAAATTTTATAGCGGGGCTTTCTATGGGGGGTTATGGGGCTTTTAAAGTTGCCATGAGGAATCCAGAGAAATTTGCTGCAGGAGCAAGCATGTCAGGCTCTGTAGATATCAATGAACGATTACCTGCATTCCCAAGGGATTTTAAGTACATATTTGGCGATCGTCCTATTTTGGGAAGTGAGGATGACCTCTATCATCTTGCAACAAAAATCGGTGAAAAGGCTCCAAAGCTCTATCAATGTTGCGGCACTGAAGATCATAACTATGAAGCAAATATTCGCTTTAGGGATCATGCCATCCGAGCGGGATTAGATCTTACCTTTTTCGATGGTCCAGGAGGCCATGATTGGGGATATTGGGACAAGCATATCCAAGATGTGTTGGCATTTTTTGAACAACAGCTTTAAAGGGGGACTATATGTCGTTTATTGAATCGTGTCACTTTCAGGTACACATAGATGGGGAGTTATTATTTTTAGGAAAGACAGATATGAAGGAAGATGGTCAGTTTGGGGAGAGCTGGCTTGCTCATTCTGAAAAGGAAATTCAACTATTGTCTGACAGTGGAGAATTGTTAAAAAAGGTGGAGGTAAACAATGTCCGTTCTATTAAACTGGAGCGCTTTATCGGAGCTGGTGCATTAATAATCACTAGTGAAGATGGCCAAACAAATGAGGTTCTTATCAGATGCTCCTCTTCTTACATGCAGAAATTCTCCATCGCGGAAAAGTTTATTAATTGTTTAGCGAAAAGTGAGCCAATCCCACAATTGTCAAAAACAGAACAACCAAGGATTTGTCAGAAGTGTCAACGCCCATTTGAGGACGGTACCGAAGTTTGTTCAGTTTGTGTCGACAATAAAAAAGTCATTGGTAGAGTGCTAGAGTTTACTAAGCCTTATCGTGGCAAGATGGTGCTTGTGGCATTGTTTTTACTTGTTGCGACCCTTCTAGAGCTCGCGCCTCCTTATTTGACAAAAATTATTGTGGATGATGTGTTAGAGCCAAAGGATTTAGGGAGCTCGTTGCTTATCCTTGTCATCCTTCTTGGTGTAACAGGTTTAGTATTAACTTTAATGCAATTCCTACAAGGTGTTTTGGGAGTTTGGGTAGGTAGCCATATAATGGGCGATATGAGGAAGGAAATCTATGAAAACCTTATGCGTCTTTCTGTTAGTTATTTTGATCGTAGGCAGACTGCACAGTTTATATCAAGAGTGAATAGTGACGCTGAATCAATCAGGCAGTTTCTAACCGATGGGGTTTTATATATTGTGGGTCAACTGATGCTGTTGCTTGCCATTATGGTCATGATGTTCAGTCTAGATTGGAAGTTGGCGTTATTTGCGTTATTGCCCTCCCCGATTGTTTTACTTTTTTCTATGATTATTTGGCCGCGTGTGCAGCATCTTTGGTATAAGCAGTGGCAGTCTACTAATAAGTTAAACATGATTGTTGGAGACACCCTTCAAGGGATACGAGTAGTAAAGGCTTTTGGTCAGGAAGGACAAGAGCAGGGGCGATATATGGATGGAAATCGTGCTCTTGTAACCCAAACTTTTAAAACGGATGGTCTTTGGCAAGGGGTATTCCCGTTGTTTTCCTTCATTACAGGTTCGGGGATGTTATTGGTATGGTATTTTGGAGGTTTGTCTGTCATTAGTAACGATATTTCGCTCGGTACCTTGCTTGCATTTGTTGCGTATCTGGGGATGTTTTTTGGTCCGTTGCAGTGGTTCAATCAGATGATCAGCTGGGTGACAAGAGCCATTTCGTCGGCAAATCGCATTTTTGAAATTATTGATACACCTTCAGAGGTTCCTGATAACCAAGATGCTATCGTGTTAGAAAAAATAGAAGGTCATGTTCAACTTGAAGGAGTTACTTTTGGATATGAAAAGCATCAACCTGTTATCAAAAACATAAATCTTGAGGTGAAACCTGGTGAAATGATCGGACTTGTCGGTCATTCCGGAGCTGGTAAATCTACATTAATCAATTTAGTTACTCGCTTTTATGATCCGAATGAAGGAAGGATCTTATTAGATGGCGTCGACTTAAAGAATTTAAAACAGGAACAGCTTCACCAGAGTATAGGGGTGGTTTTGCAGGAAACGTTTTTATTTGACGGAACCATATCTGAAAATATTGCCTATTCTAAGCAGGATGCGACACCGGAGGAAATAATGCGGGCCGCTAAAATTGCGAATGCCCATGAGTTTGTAGTGAAGATGGCGGATGGTTACGATACGAAGGTTGGGGAACGGGGACATCGATTATCGGGAGGGCAAAAGCAACGAATTGCCATCGCTAGGGCGATATTGCATGACCCTCGTATTCTTATTCTGGATGAAGCAACGGCTTCCGTTGATACAGAAACGGAGAGGAAGATTCAAGAAGCTATATCAAGGCTAGTGAAAGGGCGAACTACCTTTGCCATTGCACATCGCTTATCAACGCTGCGTAATGCAGATAGGCTTGTTGTTGTAGATAAAGGCGTTATAGCAGAAGTCGGTACACATGAGGAACTGCTTGAAAAAGAGGGAATCTATTATAAACTTGTGGAGGCGCAACGAGAGCTGTCACAAATAAAAGGAGTAGAGGTTGGATGAGGGAAGTATTTGATATCGCCTATTTTGACCCACAAGAGGTAGAGTTCTTCTACGGGAAGGGTACAACGATGCACTTCAGGCATAAGGGTACGGACTACTCGAATGTAGGTATCTTTCGCACCTTTCCTTTCTCGAAACCATTCGAGTATATATCCATATGGAATGAGGATACAGAGCTTGGAGTCATTAAGTATGTAGATCAATTGGATGATGAAAGTAAAACTGTTCTGCGTAGGGAACTGCATGTTCGCTATGTGGTTCCAGAGGTAAAAAGCATACAATCAGTAAAAGAAGAACCAGGGCTCTGGATTTTTGAACTTGACACAGACAGAGGACCATTAAAACTGATGATGAGAAACATACACGAGCACCTAGATCTGCTTCCACCCAATCGAATCATCATCACCGATATGGACGGCAAACGCTGCGAAATCACAAATATCAAAGAACTAGACCTTCACAGCAGAAAAGAACTATCAAAAGTGATTTAATAAAAGTAAATTCTGTTAAAGTTAAATCATAAATAAACGACGCTCTCTAGCTGTTGATTGGAGCAAAAGGCGAAGACTCCTGCTAGGTGGAGACCCCGCAGGCGAAGCCGAGGAGGCTCCAGCAGCTCCCCTAGGAAAGCGAAGCCATTTGCGGAAATCAACAGCGGTGTTTCGACAGAAACTATAATGTTAAATCGAATCGATTCTATCATTCAGAATCGGTTCTTTTTTCTATATTTCATAAACATAGAAACATAGGTAATACCTACCAACCCTTGCGTATTAAGACTTTTCAATCAATTCTATTAATCACCGAAAATATTTAGAAAATAATATTGTAATCGTTTACAAGACGGAGTATAATGACGTTAGTGAAACGTATCAATTGCAGATAAACAGGTAAAAAAGGTTGAGTAATCTCCCTTTTTATTTTTACGAACGAATTGAAACGTTTCGATTAAATGACTAAATTTTAAATAAGGGGTGTATGGGTAATGAAATTGATGAAACCTTGGATCGCGATTGCCGCTTCGTTCATGCTGGTAGTTGGGTGCAGTAATTCCAACAATGCTTCAAGTGACGCGGAGAAGGAAGGCAACAACGAAGATCAAGTAACCATTAAGTTTGCTAGTTGGGCGCTTGGAACGGAAGAAGATAATAACATCGAGCGCATGATGATTGCAGAATTCGAAGATAAGTATCCAAACATTGATGTAGAAATTGATGAGTCTATTGCAACAGATGACTGGAATAACTCCCTTTCCTCTGCAGCAAGTGCTAATGCGATGCCTGACGTATTCATGGTATCTCAAGTACCGACTGGCCTTGCGAATGACTGGTTGTTAGATGTAACGGAATTGGCTGCAGAAGATGAAGATTTTGCAAAGATTCCTGAAGTTGTAACAGATTCTGTTACATACAATGATGCGTTATATGCAATTCCTAGTGCACAGCATTTCCTTGGTTATTTTGTAAATAAAGATTTATATAATCAGGCAAACCTGGATGTTCCTGAATATGGTTTTTCTATTGATGAATTTACGGAATCTGTTCGTTCCGTAACAAACGTGAACAGTGGAGTGGTTGGGTTAAATAATCCATTTGCCATTGTGGATTGGTATCCATCTTCTGTAAACGAAAAGAGTGGATGGTATACATTCAGTGAAGATGAATATCACCTAAACAGTAATGAATTCATTTCTGGTGTTAACCTTACAAGCAACTTCGTAACAAATGGCTATTCTTATGAAAACTTGTCTGATGAGCAAAAAGCTAACTTTAATGGCGAGCATGCAGGTGAAGTATTTGCTGGTGGCGGCATCGGGCTTTTCTGGGATGGTACTTGGGCAGTGGAGAACTTCTCTACTAATATAGATTTTGATTGGGATTTCGTTGGAACTCCTGGTGGAAGAACAGTAATCGTTAATGATTTCATGGGTATCTCTAAATCTACTAAACATCAAGAAGAAGCATTTCTTTTTGCTAAGTGGATGAGCTTTGGTAAAGAAGGATTCTTAAAGCGTATCGATTTAGCTGTAGAAAATGACAAAGCATTGAACAACCTGCCTGTGACACAAGATGAAGAAGTATTGGATGCATTCTTCGAAGTTCAGGATATTCCTGGTTTACGTACAGCATATGACAATCTAGCGAATGGAATTGTGGAGCCTGTTAAAACAGTACCAGGATTCGCTCAGTCTAGATGGGAAGCACCAACTGGGGTAGCAATCGGGGAAGAGCCGAATGCGAATATCGCGGCATTGATTGATGCGAGCGTCAGAGGCGAAATCAAAATTGAAGATTATGCGGCACAAATCAATGAATTAGCAAATCAAAAGTACAAAGAAGGCAAAGAAGCGATTGGTCAATAAGTTGTATCAACTGTGAAGGGGATGGGGATTAGATATGAAACGTAAAATGATGTTCTGGTCATTAATACTGCTGTTGCTAGTACCAGGCCAATTCGCATTTGCTGATGAAGAGAAGAGCCTAGAGCAGGTGGCAGAACAAGTCATTGAGCCACGCTATCTATCAATCCTTAAGCAGTGGAATGAAGTGGGACAGGACAACGCGCAAGATTTCAAGCGCGTTGTCACTCCCACTGATTTTTTATCCATTGATAAGAATAGCCTGCTTTCTAGTGGAGAAAGCAAGGAGTATGGCGATCAGGTATATGCTTGGAGAAACAAAGATACAGTCACGATTGAAGTGGATGTAGAAGAAGAGGGCTTATATGAACTGGGCTTTGACTATTATCCTCTTGGGGAAGGAATTGTTCCGATTGAGGGATCTATCAAAGTGAACGGGGAATATCCGTATTTTGAGAGTCGCAGGATTACGTTCCCGAAGGATTGGAAGAGCGCCACCAATGATTTTGAGCAGGACCGCTTTGGAGATGAAATTATCCCAGAGCAGTTGCCAATCGAACAATGGCATTTTATCAAAGCAGAGGATTCTAGTCATCTGCAAGCAAGACCGTTGAAGTATAGATTAAAAGAAGGCAAAAACACCATCACATTGGAAAACATCCGTGGAGAAATGCTACTTGGAAACATCTATGTGAGCGGTGTGGAAACGATCCCTACATATGAACAATATAGAGAGAACCAAGCCGGGGATCTCACAGAAACAAACAGTATCACGATTGAAGCGGAGCACCCGCTGAAGAAAAATAGTTCTTTTATCAGACCTGTTAACAGACAGGATGCATCTGTTGTCCCTTATGAGCGCGACAAACGCCTGTTGAATGCAATTGGTGGAGAGTCATGGCAAACGAGTGGTCAAACGGCTACATGGGAGATGGAAATAGAGGAAGCAGGCTACTACCAAATTTCCCTGAAAGTGTTACAAGAGAAACAATCAGGCTTTCCGGTGTTCCGGTCAGTTATGATCAATGGAGAGGTACCTTTTGAAGAAGTAGAAAGCTATTCTTTCCAACAGGAGAAAAATTGGGTAAATGAAACGCTTAGCAACGAAGACGGGGAACCGTATTATTTTTATCTAGAAAAGGGGAAAAATACCCTAACACTTAAGGGTGATGCGTCACCTGTAAATCGCACGTTATTCGAAATGGATGAAGTGATGAAGGGCATTGAACAGCTCTCTTTATCTATTAAACGATTAACTGGAAATAACCAAGATCGCTCTCGCGGCTGGAGGATTTCCGAGTACTTGCCTGAAATAAAAGGGGAACTCACCTCCTGGGCGGATAAGCTTGAAGGAGAAAGTGAGTATCTGCTTGAGTTAAGTGATGGGAAAGAATCAGTGGAAATTGTATCGCTCAACATAGCCGTCGAACGGTTAAGGGAGCTAGCAGCAGATCCTGACAAAATTCCGGCACGACTGACTCAGCTTTCAGAAGGCTCAAGTTCTGTCGCACAGCTTCTTGGAAATGCAACACTGAATTTGAAAAAACAGCCATTGATAATGGATCGAATATATATTCACGGTGACGAAAAGTTACCAAAACCAGAACTGGGATTTTTTGCGAAAACAAAAGAATCCGTCTTAAAATTCTTCCATTCCTTCCAGTCTAATACGTTAGCAACGGAAAAAGTGGATGATGATGTGGTGGATGTTTGGGTAAACAGACCACGTCACTATGTAGAATTAATGCAAAATATGGTGGATCAGAACTTTACCCCTCAAACAGGAATAAAAGTGAGATTTTCTATCATGCCTTCCGAGCAGAAATTGATTTTGGCCAATGCGGCCAACAGTCAGCCGGATCTCGCGCTTGGAATCAGTAGCTGGCTGCCATATGAGCTCGCTATTCGTGGAGCGGCTTATGACTTAAGGGAGTTTGACGATTTCAATGAAACGCTTGCTCACTTCTCTCCGGGGGCATTACTGCCAATGATCATTGAGGATGAGGTTTATGGATTGCCCGAAACACAGGATTTCTTTGTTCAGTTTTACAGAAAAGATATTTTAGGTGCTTTAGATGTTCCTGTCCCTGACACATGGGAGGATGTAGTAGATGTCTTGCCGGAACTTCAACGCTTTGGATTGAATTACTACACGCCTATTGCTGGTGCTGTTGCGTTCAAACCGTTCCAGTCAACGTCTCCATTTGTTTATCAACATCAAGGGGACTTGTATAAAGAGGATGGCATGGGAACGACAATTGATAGTGATGAAACAGTCCGAGGTATCCAACTTATGACGGATTTGAATACAATATACAGCACGCCGCTTCAGGTGCCGAATTTCTATAATCACTTCCGCTATTCCACCTTGCCAATTGGTGTGTCTAACTTCCAGACTTATGTAGAGCTTACATCTGCAGCACCGGAAATCTCCGGTTGGTGGGACATTTCTCTTCATCCTGGAGTCGAAAATGAGGACGGAGAAGTGGAAAGATGGGCAACGGGTTCTGGACAGGCCGGCATGATCTTTAATGGCAGCAAGAATAAGGACGAAGCATGGGAAGTGCTGAAATGGTGGATGTCAACAGAAACACAGACTGACTTTGCTACCACCTTGCAAATCATGTATGGTCCATCTTACATGTGGAATACCGCAAATCTTGACGCCTTTAAGCAATTACCATGGCCAGAGGAACATAAAGAAGTCATCTTAGAACAATGGGAACATTTACGTGAAGTGCCGAAAACACCATACACCTATATGGTAGAACGTGAGATTAGTAATGTATGGAACCGTGTGGTCTTTGACGGTGAAAATACCCGTTCAGCTGTTGATGATGCGGTGGTTACCATTGACCGTGAAATGAGACGGAAGATGGAGGAATTCGGATATATGAAAGACGGAAAAATCGTAAAAACCTATCCGATTCCGACGATTGAACAAGTAGAAAGCTGGGTGGAAGAAAATGAGGAGTAGCCTTCAAAAGCATGCAAGTACATCAATCTTTCTTGCACCATATTTAATCTTTTTCTTTACCTTTATCATCATCCCGGTGGTAGTGGCCATTCTCTTATCGTTCACGTACTTCAATGCGATAGAGATGCCAAGCTTCATCGGACTTGCCAACTATGTGAGTGTACTAACGCAAGATGAAGTCTTTATGCAACGCGTATTGCCGAATACGTTAATGTTTGCAGTCATTGTCGGGCCGGGAGGGTATATACTCTCCTTCCTGCTTGCTTGGATGCTAGCACAAATTTCTAAAGGGCCAAGAACCGTATTGGCGCTTATCATCTATTCCCCTTCCATGACAGCCGGAATTGCGATGGCGGTTGTGTGGACCATCATATTCAGTGGGGATCAGACAGGCTATTTAAACAGTCTTTTAATCACAATGGGTGTCATCTTGGAGCCAGTTCAATGGCTGCAATCACCAGATCACTTAATGACAATCATGATTGTGGTTACCCTTTGGGGGAGCATGGGAGTTGGGTTCCTTGCGATGTTGTCAGGTGTCTTGAACATCAATAAGGAAATCTATGAAGCTGGTTATATTGACGGCATTAAAAATAGATTCCAAGAAATCATTTTTATCACCATTCCATCGATGAAGCCGCAAATGCTTTTTGGAGCAGTAATGGCTGTAGTCGGGACGTTCCAGGCCGGTGCTATCGGCGTCGCTTTATCAGGTGCCAACCCGACGCCTCAATATGCAGGTCAGTTAATGGTTAACCATTTAGAAGACTATGGCTTCATCCGTTACGAAATGGGATATGCAGCAGCAATATCCGTTCTATTACTATTATTCGTATATATCTTTTCAAAAGTTGCCTGGCGTTTATTCGGAGAAAAAGACTAAATGGCGATGGCTGTTTTCTAAGTGAAAGTTAATGAGTGGATTGGAGCGGAAGTCACTTGACTCAAAGCCACTGAAAAACTGAATTATCATGTGCTTAGGTAATAGCTAGCTGGGGATTGGAGCAAAAGGCGAAGACTCCTGAGGGAGATAGCGGTAGCTTGAGACCCCGCAACGCAGTGAGGAGGCTTAAGCATCGCCCCTAGGAAAGCGAAGCCATTTGCGGAAATCCACAGCGGTGTCTAAACAACATCTTAAATCAAATTAACAATCTTTTAGAAAACACCAAAGCTATAAAACTTCTAATGTAGGGAGTGAATGATGTGTCGGCATTCCATGGAACAAAAATCAATCCAGACCGTTTTCACAAAAGCCAATTAAAGTTCTATGCATTTCTAATACCGCTCGCAATCTTTATGGCTATGCCCATCGTCTTTGTCTTCTCTCACGCTTTTAAGCCAATCGATGAGCTATTCGCTTATCCACCGCGCTTTTTTGTGCAAAAGCCGACGATGCAGAACTTCATTGATTTAATGAATAACACGAGCACATCGGGCGTTCCGATGTCGCGTTACTTGTTTAATAGTATTTCCATTACCCTCATCGTCGTATTTGTTACTGTCCTAATCAGTACAATGGCAGGGTATGCTTTATCGAAAAAACGATTCAAATTAAAGAAAACCATCTTTGAAATCAACACACTTGCGTTAATGTTCGTTTCGGCAGCAGTAGTCATTCCACGTTATTTGCTTATTGAAAAGGTGGGACTGTTGGACACGTTCCTGGTTCATATTTTCCCGCTGATCGCAATGCCGATTGGGCTTTTCCTAGTAAAACAGTTTATTGATCAAATACCGAACGAATTAATAGAAGCTGCCCAGATGGACGGGGCGACGGACTATCAAATTTTTCGAAAAATCATCATACCGCTAGTAAAACCTGCGATTGCGACCATTGCAATTTTATCTTTCCAACTTGTTTGGAATAACACGGAGACCTCGACATTGTTTGTCGATAATGAAAATTTGAAGACTTTTGCCTTTTACATGTCGACATTAACTTCGGCCACAAGTGGTAACACTGTAGCGGGTCAAGGAATGGCGGCAGCAGCATCTCTAATTATGTTCATTCCAAATTTAATTATCTTTATCATCTTACAAAGTCAAGTAATGAATACGATGGCACATTCAGGAATTAAGTAGAAGGGGGAGAAAAAGAGTATGAAGCGCATTTTCATTGGCTTATTGACTGTATGGTTAATCCTCCTTTCTCCTTTGCAATCTTTTGCAGCCCTGTCTGTTCCATATAATACAGAGACGGTATCAACAGAAGGGGATATCATTGAAACGCAGACCGCCTATATACCGGTTGGGCTTTTCGGAAGTACGAGTGATATAGTCAATCCAGAAGACGTCTATATCGATCAAAACAACGATGTGTATGTGGCTGATTCTGGTACGAAAAAAATCACCAAGTTTGATGAGAATGGTAGAAAGCTGTTAGAAGTAGGAGAAGGAATCCTGCAAATGCCGACTGGGGTTTTCGTGGATGAAGAACAGCAAATATATGTAGCGGATTATACAAATGAAAAAGTCTACCACTTTTCAAGAGAAGGGGAAATGCTCCAAGAATACGGCAGACCGGATTCTCCTCTTTTTGGAACAAGAACACCGTATAAGCCACAGAAAATTACCGTGGACAAACGAGGCAACCTCTACATTATCGGTGAGGGTTCGACAAATGGCATCATCCAGGTTGGTCAGGATGGTACATTTCACGGATTCTTCGGAGTAAACCGTACAAGGCCGTCGTTAATGTCTGTAATTCAGGATGCACTGACAACAGATCAGCAGCGCTCCAGTATGTTTCTAAAAGTGCCGCCAGCGCCGACTAATATATCAATTGATGAAAAAGGACTTGTTTACACTATTACAGCAGGTACTAGCTTTGAAACTATCAGGAAACTGAATATTGCAGGAGGCAACATCCTTCCGACTGGGATCTTAGATTCTTCTAACTTAAGAGACATTACGTTAGGTCCATTAGGTAACTTCTTTGTTATCGACGCTAATGGCAGAATAATTGAGTTTGATAGCTTTGGAAATATCCTTTTCCTGTTTGGCGGAAAAGACGATGGAACTAACCGTCTTGGACTGTTCATGGATCCATCCGGTATTGCGACAGACAATCTTGGGCGAGTTTTTGTGACAGACCGAGAGCGGGGAACAGTGCAAGTACTGGAACCGACAGCTTTTGCAGAAATGCTTCATGGCGGTATCTCACTCTATGCTCAAGGACTTTACATAGAGAGTGAGCAATATTGGAGCGAAGTATTGCGCATGAATTCTTCCATTGGCCTTGCTCATAACGCCATGGGGGAAGCGTATTACAAGCAGCAAGATTATGAAGCAGCGTTAAAATCATTTGAACTGGTAGGGAATGTAGCAGGTTATTCCGACTCCTTCTGGGAGATCAGGAATCAGTGGATGAATGAAAATCTAAGTACTGTTTTTGCTTTCTTAATCGGATTATTTGTTGTCAGGGCGACCTTGCTTTTTGCAGATAAAAAGAAAGGAATCTTAGCGCCGGCAAGGAAAAGATGGCAGGCATTCAAAAAAAGGAAACTATTAAGTGAGCTATTATTTTTAGGCAAATTCTTACGTCATCCAATTGACAGCTTCTATTATATTAAAAGGCAAAGAAGGGTTTCCGTTTTATCGGCTACCATTCTTTATATCATTCTTTATTTGGAATTCTTGTTCATGAAATATTTCACAGGATTCATTTTCAGGGGCGGTATCACTTTAGAGCAGATTAATTTCGGAATGGAATTCATTCTATTATTTCTTCCAATCATTCTCTTCATCGTATCCAACTATCTAGTTAGTACAATCAACGATGGTGAAGGAAGATTCTCGGATATCTATATTGGAACCATTTATTCGTTGTCACCGATCATTGTGCTCTTGGTTCCGATTACACTTATGTCAAATGTGCTTACGCTAAATGAGTACTTCTTGTATGTATTCTTTATGCAAGTGATGATGGGCTGGTCGTTGATTATCTTATTCATCATGATCAAAGAAATTCATGCCTTTGAATTCTTGGGAACGGTACGAAACATCTTTACGACAATATTCTGTATGCTCATCATCGTATTGGTATGCTTCATTATCTACGTATTGATGGATCAGGTTATTGATTTTGTAACAGCAATCATTCAGGAGGTGATTCTCCGTGTTTAAAAAAATTCTGCTCATCATTCTTATCGCCATTCTTCCGGTTTCAGTATTCGCTGAATCATTAACATCAAAGGAAGAGTTGGAAGAAATCGAAGTGGAAACAGAGCTCGGAGAAGAGACACTCCGCTTTGATTCCAATCAGTTCACCAAGCCAGAGAGAGAAAACAAACCTCTGCCAGAAGGAAATCTTGAAGGCTTTACAAAGGTAACGGAGAATGACAAGCTTGCGCTATATGTGCAAGAAGCGTCGCTGGCAATAAAAATTCAAAACAAACAAACAGGCTATATTTGGCACTCCGGTGTGGATAATGCGGAGAATTACCGTTTGAACAACACATGGACAGATATGGTGCAATCGGCTCTCACCATTGATTACTTGGATCGCCGCGGTAACATCAAAACAGAAAGCATTCTGACAGAAGAAACGCAACCGAGCATTCAAATGAACGCCGACGGCTTTACTGCAGAAATAGATTTCCGTGGTTCCAGCATTGAAGTAGTGCTGAACGTGACACTTGAAGACGAAAACATTGTCATTGATGTGCCGAATGAAGGTGTACAAGACGGCACCTACAATAAGATAGTGGCGATGAAAGTCTATCCTTTCCTTGGTGCCGCACATATGGATGATATCACCGGGTATTTGTTTATTCCGGACGGAAGCGGGGCGCTCATGCGTTTTGAAAAGAGTGCTTTCCGCTCAGATACGCCATTTATCGGTTCCATTTATGGTGAAGATGAAGGATTTACAAGACCGCAAAGCACAGAAGATGATTACACCTACCCTGCACAAAAGATTTCCGTTCCTGTCTATGGAGCGGTTCATGGTGTAAAGCAGAATGCCTTCATCACTTCCATTGAGGAAGGTCAAAGCTATGGGCGAGTTCTTGCTTACCCGTCTGGTGCATCTACTGATTTCTATTGGGTAACATCTGACTATCAATATCGCTTTAATTATTTTCAACCGACAAGTAAGAGCATGGGTGGATTTAACGTCTACCAAGAAGAAAAAAATAACTTCAATATCAAACAGAAAGTCATGTTTTTATCTGACGAAGAAGCAGATTATGTCGGAATGGCAAACAGATATCAGCAGCATTTAGAAGATAAAGGCACGCTTTCTAACAACAACGAAGATAAGGTAGATCTTCGTCTGGAGCTTTTGGGTGGGGAAACGAAAAAAGGCTTGATCTGGAATTCCGTGGAGCAAATGACAGAGATTCAAGACATTCCTCGTTTTGTAGAAGAGCTGGAGCAAAACGATGTCGATAATCTGCATGTGGTGTTAAGAGGCTGGACAAAAGGCGGACTGACGGGAACGCTTCCACAAAAGTTTCCTTTAGAGAAGAAGGTTGGCAGTAAAGGCGAGTTGGAGGAAACAATCCAAACTTTAGAGAAAAAAGACATTCCTTTTTATTTGCACACAGACTTCACGACAGCTTTTGACGGAGCATCCGGTTTTTCTGGAAGCAAGGATGTATCTAAGAAAATTAACGGCCAGCCGATGACGCAAAATCAATTTGGCTATAGCAGTTATTATCTCAGTCCGGCAAAATCGCTTGAAATTGCCAAAAAAGATGCAGCTGATTTCAAGGATCACGGGGTAGAAAATATAGCAGTGGAAACGACTGCAAGTAAACTATTCTCTGACTTTAATAAAGGCATGTCGTCTTCAAGAGCAGAGATGATTGGGTTGAATCAAGAACTGTTTGCGCACTATCAGGAACAAGGTATTAATTTATCCCTTTATCGTCCGAATGACTACGCTTGGGGTTATATGGACAAGTACTTGGATATGCCGATGTACTCCTCCAACTATATGTTTGTAACAGACACTGTTCCTTTCTTGCAAATCGTCTTAAAGGGATACAAGCCGTATTATGCGACCTTCTCCAACTTCTCGCACAATCCAACGGAAGAAGTGCTGAGAATGATCGAGTTTGGTGCTTATCCATCCTTTTATCTGACAAGGGAGTCGGCACAGTTATTAATGAAGACTCCATCAAGAGGTTTGTATACGTCAGAGTTTGCTAGTTGGAAAGAGGAACTGATCAGTCAATACACTCAAGTGAAAGAAAGTCTTGGAAAAGTAGAGAACAGCTCGATTGTCGATCGAATTGTCCATCAACAAGGGGTGTCTGAAGTTGTCTATGAAAATGGAGTATCCATTATCGTCAACTATACAGATTCAGACGTTACCATTGACGGAACCACGGTCGCGGCAACGTCATTTAGCATAAAAGAAGGGGGGAATTAAGCATGAAGCAGCTATCCATGCGCTCGAAGAATACGCTGACAGGATTATTGTTCATCTCACCATGGATTCTTGGGTTTCTCTTATTCACAGCTTATCCCCTCTTTTATTCCCTGTACTTAAGCTTTCAAAAAGTACGGATCACCACAGAGGGCATTCAAACAACCTTTGTAAAATTTGATAATTTCAAAGATGCCTTTACAGTCGACGCATTGTTCACACAAAAGCTGTTGACGTTTGTGCAGGAACTTGTGTTATCGGTGCCAATCATCATTGTGTTTTCTTTAATCATTGCAATTCTATTGAATCAGCCGATCCGCTTTCGTAATTTTTTCCGGATGATCTTCTTCTTGCCGGTTATCATTGCGAGCGGACCGGTTATCAATGAATTAATCTCACAGGGAGTGACATCCATCCCGTCCATCAAGGACTATGCGGTGTTTGAAACAATGCTCTCTGCGGATTCCTTATTCAGCAGTGTTCTCCTGTATTTGATGGATAACCTAATCATTATTTTATGGTTTTCCGGAGTGCAGTTCTTAATTTTCCTGGCAGCCTTGCAGAAAATAGATACACAAGTCTATGAAGCTGCCAAAATTGATGGCGCGTCCAATTGGGAATGCTTTTGGAAAGTGACACTCCCAAGCATTTTTCCAATGATTGTTGTTAACACAGTATATACGATAGTGACATTCTCGATATTTTCGTTAAATCCAGTCATCGAGCATATCCAAACGAATATGTTTCAAATTAATACAGGCTTTGGTTATGCCTCAGCCCTATCTTGGATCTACTTCTTATTGATTGCAGTTGCACTGGGTATTTCAGTAGCACTGTTAACCGTTAGAGGAAGAAAAAATTATGCTTAAAGGAGGCCGTTATCATGGCAAGCGAATCGCTGACTAACCGCAAACCAAAAGGGACAGGCATCGTGACCAGGTTGAAAAAGCTCGCTTTCGGAATGAAAGGGAACGACGGCCTTCTATATAAGCTATTCATCTACGGCTTGTTAATCGGAATTGGCTTTGTATACTTATTCCCGTTGCTTTATATGATTTCTTATAGTTTAAAAAGTTTAGATGACATCTTAAATCCACTAGTAAACTGGATCCCGACGCAACTTTATCTGGATAACTATCAATCTGCCTATGCAGTATTGAAATTCCTGCCTACTTTAGTGGAATCTCTCTATGTGACTGCTATTCCTGCCATCGTTCAAACGGCAGTATGTGCGGTGGTTGGGTATGGGTTTGCACGCTTTGCCTTTCCATTTAAACGAACCATGTTCGTGCTGGTATTGGCGACGTTCATCATTCCACCTCAAGTAACAGTCATCCCTCGTTATGTATTTTTTAACGAGATTGGAATTCTGGGAAGCATTCAGGCTTTCTTATTCCCTGCCTTACTTGGACAAGGAATTAACAGCGCAATCTTCATTCTGATTTTCTATCAGTTCTTTAAAATGATGCCAAAAGCACTTGAGGAAGCAGCCCAGCTTGATGGCGCAGGGTATTTACGTATTTTCTTGACGCTTGCGCTTCCAATGGCTGCACCTGCCATTATCATATCGTTCTTGTTCTCTTTCGTTTGGTACTGGAATGAAACATATTTGGCAGCGATCTATTTTGGTAACTCGTTAACAACCTTACCACTTGAACTCCAAAAATTCGTAGCAACTTATCAACAGATGTACCCGCAAAGTGGTGGGGAAGCATCTGAAATCAATGAAGGCATCAATATGGCAGGTACGGTCATGACCATTTTGCCGATGCTTGTTGTATATGCCATTACGCAACGCTGGTTTGTCGAAGGTGTCGACCGATCTGGTATTGCGGGTGAATAAAGGGATAAAGAGTGCCATTAAGGGCTCTTTATCGAAATAAATAGAAACGTTTCGAAAAATGCTGTTCATTTTATTACAAAAACTCTTATATTTATTCATTATTATATGTAAAAACGTTTCGTATTCATGCAGTGTGATTGGGAGGTATTTAAAGATGGCTAAAAACATGGAAAATCTTTTAAAACAAATGACATTAGAGGAAAAAATAGCCCAGCTTATACAATTGGCGACGTTCTTCTATAAAGGTGCTGCAGGGGATGGAGAAATTACCGGTCCTCTTGAAGATATGGGAATCTCCAATGAAGTGGTGCTAAACAGCGGCTCCGTCCTTGGTGCATCAGGGGCATGGGAAGTTGCCAATATTCAACGAGAGCACCTTGCAGAAAACAGGTTGGGAATTCCTCTACTGATGATGGCAGATATTGTCCACGGATTTAAAACCATCTTTCCTGTTCCACTTGCAATTGGTTGCTCATGGGATACTGAACTTGCGGAAAAGAGTGCAGAAATTGCAGCAAAGGAAGCCTCTGTTTCAGGTGTTCATGTCACGTTTGCTCCGATGGTCGACTTAGTAAGAGATCCAAGATGGGGACGAGTGATGGAATCAACCGGGGAAGATCCTTATCTAAACAGTGTCTTTGCCAAGGCCTTTGTCCGAGGCTTCCAAGGAGAAGACTTGACCAATGACATTCACCGCGTTGCAGCGTGCGTAAAGCACTTCGCAGCATACGGCGCACCAGAGGGAGGGCGCGATTATAATACAGTCAACATGTCAGAAAGACAGCTTCGGGAGTCTTACTTGCCAGCGTACAAAGCGGCACTTGATGAAGGCTGTGAGATGGTCATGACCGCTTTCAACACGGTCGACGGCATCCCTGCATCCGGAAACAAAAAGCTGATGAGAGATCTGTTACGTAAGGAATGGGGCTTTGACGGTGTGATGATCTCCGACTGGGGAGCTGTGAAAGAACTGATTCCACATGGTGTTGCCGAAGACGAACGGGAAGCGGCACTAAAAGGATTGGAAGCCGGGGTGGACATTGAAATGATGACTGCCTGTTATGCGAAGAACCTTCAAGATCTGGTAGAGAGCGGCGAGCTGTCGGAAGCACTTATCGATGAATCGGTCTTACGTATTTTAAATCTCAAAAACAAACTTGGACTTTTTGAAAACCCATACCGCGGTACAAGCGAGGAACTAGAAAAAGAAGTCATCATGTCACCCGAGCACCGCCAAGTGGCAAAAGAACTTGCCATCAAATCCAGTGTTCTTTTAAAAAATGATCAGGTTCTACCGTTGAATAAAGAGCAGAAAATCGCACTGATCGGCCCATTTGCGAAAAATGGAGACGTGCTTGGACCATGGTCCTGGCAAGGTTCAAAGGAAGCGGCAGTAAAAGTTTATGACGGACTGCTTACCAAAACATCTGAAGCTAATCTTTTAGTGGCACAAGGATCTGATATTGAAACAATGACAGAAGGGCAACTAACAGAAGCTATAGAGACCGCTAAGGGAGCGGATATCATCGTCTTGGCACTTGGGGAAGCATCCGAGATGAGCGGAGAAGGCGGCTGCCGAGCAGACATCCGCCTGCCGGAAGCACAAAAAAAGCTTGTCGGGAAAATAAGGGAGCTTGGAAAACCTATCGTGACCGTTCTTTTCAATGGTCGTCCGTTAGATCTTCATGGAGTAATTGATCAATCTGAAGCATTACTTGAAGCCTGGTATCCGGGAACGGAAGCGGGATCAGCCATTGCAGAACTTTTATACGGCGATGCGAATCCTTCTGGAAAACTTACGATGAGTTTCCCATACTCTGTCGGACAGGTGCCTGTTTATTATAACTGCTTCAACACGGGACGCCCGCAAGGTGAAAACAAGCAGGAACGATATGTTACACATTATCTTGATATTCCAAATGAGCCTTTACTGCCATTTGGATACGGATTAAGCTATACAACCTTTGATTACAGCGATATGAACGTATCAGCCGATAGTTTAACAGAAGACTCCAGCATCGATGTGACGGTCAACGTAACGAACACAGGTGAACGTGCCGGTGAAGAAACGATTCAATTCTATATCCGTGACCTATCAGGCGAAATCGTCCGCCCGCTTAAAGAGCTAAAAGGCTATGAAAAAATATGGCTAGAGCCTGGCGAAACAAAACAAGTAACCTTCACTATCACAGAAGATCAGCTCCGTTACTACCATTCGGACCTGACCTTCCAAAGCGACAAAGGCAAATTCCACGCCATGATCGGCCCGAACAGCAACGAACTGACAATAAAAGAGTTCGTTTTAAATAAGTAGTTTGTAACAAAAGTGCAATATCAGCAGATGATTGAAGAAGAAGGCGAAGACTCCCGAGGGTGAAAGCGGTAGGTGGAGCCCCCGAAGGCGTAGCTAAGTCACTGAAAAACTGAAATCTCATGTACTTAATGATTTCTAGCTGTTGATTGGAGAAAAAGGCGAAGACTCCTGAGGGAGATAGCGCTAGGTGGAGACCCCACAGGCCTAGCTAAGCCACAGAAAACTGAAATCTCATGTACTTAAAAATTTCTAGCTGTTGATTGGAGAAAAAGGCGAAGACTCCTGAGGGAGATAGTGCTAGGTGGAGACCCCGCAGGCGTAGCCGAGGAGGCTCCAACAGCGCCCCTAGGAAAGCGAAGCCTTTTTCGGAAATCAACAGCGGTGTTTAAACAAGACCTTAAATCCGTGATTTTTCCAGTAACGTCGGCAAAGCTGAGTAATCTCAAGGACACTATGAGCAAAGCGAACCCTTCTTCCAAAATCATCTGCGTCGTATAAGTAACAACCATTAAAGGAGGACTTTAATCATGCAAACAACAACAGCCAATCAAAAGATTAATATAGAAGCCGGTAATGTTCGCTTTACTTTCCTGAACAGCGGAGACCTCTTTGAAGCAACACACAAAGAAATCATGATCAACCAATGGATGTCCAACCCAATCGACGGTGCACTCAACAACCTATACCTTCGGGTTCACGGCGAAAACGGCATCAAAGCTTATCCGCTACTAGGCGTAAAATCAACCAGCAACACAAGCCATTCCCAAAATGAAATTAAATGGGAAGGAACAGTTGCTGACATCGACTTTTCCGTAAACTTCCGCCTATCTGAAAAAGAGATCTGGTTTTGGGATATAAAAGTAAATGGTGCAGGACAAACAGTCGATATCGTTTACGGTCAAGACGTTGGAATCGGAAGCAAAGGACTTGTGCGAACGAACGAATCCTACCTGTCTCAATACATTGACCACACAGTATTTGAAAACGAGCAAAATGGCTATGTAGTCTGCTCCCGCCAGAATCAGCCACAGCCAGGAGGTTTTCCTTACCTGCAGCAAGGCTCTCTTACAAAAGCAGTTGGCTACTCAACAGATGGATTCCAATTCTTTGGTCTTTCTTACAAAGAAACAAACGAGCCGGAAGTGCTGATAAAAGAAACACTTGCCAATGAAATCTACCAATATGAATTTGCTTTTACAGGCTTGCAATCAGAAAAGGTTGTGCTTGATGGGCAAGAAAGCTTCGTATTTTATGGTCTTTTCAAAGATAATCATCAGGAAGCTGTAACAGAGCTTGAGTTTTCTGAGGAGGTAACACAAGCTTGGGAGGAAGTAAAAGGGCTAGCTTCTGACTCTACTGAAGAGCTAGAGAAAGTTACGGTCAACGCCAACCTATCCGGTGTGCTTTCCGGGGCATCTTTTACAAAAGAGGAACTAGATAAGTATTTCCCTGTTCGCCAGCAAGAAGAATGGGACGGAGATACGTTGCTATCTTTCTTCACCGATACGTATGAACATATCGTGTTAAAAGAAAAAGAACTTGTCGTGGAGCGTCCGCACGGTCATATCATCATGTCAGGCAATAATGACAAAATGACGGAAAACATCATCACTTCCACTTCTTATATGTACGGAATCTTCAACTCACAGCTTGTCGTAGGCAACACGTCCTTTCATAAGATGATGACAAATGCCCGTAATGCATTGAATGTTATGAAAACTTCCGGACAGCGCATCTATGTAGAAGTGGAAGGGCAATACAAGCTATTAACAATGCCTACTTTATTCGAAATTGGCTTTAACTATGCTCGCTGGTTTTACAAAACAGTGGACGATGTGATTGTGGTCACAAACTATACAGTAGTAGATTCTCCTGATATTCAATTAGCGGTAACGTCTGAAAACGGTAAAAACTATCGTTACCTTGTTACGAACCAAATCTCCATGAACAACAATGAGCTGGTTGTTTCCTATGATATGAAACAGGAAGGCAAGGTGCTGACGTTCACAGCAGTGGAAGGGTCTGACAGCAAGCATGTTTATCCTGACCTGGCTTATAAGCTGACTGTTGAAGGCACAGACTTTACGGTTAACGATGAAACAAAACTTGCAGAAGGAGTCGTTCAAGGATCTGCTTCCCTTGTGGTATTGGAAACAGAAGCAACTTCAAGCTGGACGATGACGGTTCAAGGGTTATTGCACGGTGAAGAGAGAGAATGTAAAGCTCCGAATTTTACCACAGAAATGGAACGTTACCGTACATTTTTTGAAAAAGTGATGAACGGATTTAAGTTGTCATTAAGTGGCGAAAGCAAGGAAGAGCTAGAAAAAATGAATGCCACTGCCTGGTGGTACACACACAATATGCTTGTACACTACTCTGTACCACATGGTTTGGAGCAGTACGGTGGAGCGGCATGGGGAACACGTGATGTTTGCCAAGGGCCGACAGAATATTTCATGGCAACGCAAAACTACGAAAGTGTGAAGGAAATCATTAAAAAAGTGTACACTCATCAATATGAAGACACTGGGAACTGGCCGCAATGGTTCATGTTCGATCAATACAACCGTATTCAAAGTGAAGAAAGCCACGGGGATATCATTGTTTGGCCATTAAAAGTATTAAGTGATTACCTGACGATCACAAAGGACTACTCTATTTTAGAAGAAAAGGTTCCTTACACAGTTCGTGGTGCGTTCCATTTCACAGAAGAAAAAGCGACTGTGTTCGAACATGCCAAAAAAGAAATTCAATACATTAAGGATCACTTCTTACATGATACCTTCCTATCCTCCTATGGTGATGGGGACTGGGATGACACGCTGCAACCGGCAAATGCGCAGTTGAAACAATACATGGTATCAAGCTGGACCGTTTCCTTGACATACCAGGTGCTGAACACTCTTTCCAAAGCACTTGAGGAAGTATTAACAGAGGAAGCAGCAGAATTAAAGGCTTTGGCAAAAGGAATTGAAATCGACTTTAACAAATACATGCTTGCATCTGAAGTGATTCCTGGTTTCGTCTATATGGAAGATCAGGACAAGCCGGAATTGATGGTACACCCAGAAGATACAAAAACAGGCATACATTATCGTTTGCTGCCAATGACTCGAAGCATGATCAGTGAACTATTAACACCAGAACAAGCGAAAGCACACTATGACCTGATTAAGAAGGAATTGTACTGCCCAGACGGCGTGCGCCTTATGAACCGACCGGCGAACTATGCAGGTGGTGTCAGCACCCACTTTAAGCGTGCAGAACAAGCCGCTAACTTCGGGCGTGAGATCGGATTGCAATATGTGCACGCACATATCCGCTACGTGGAAGCGATGGCCAAGCTTGGGAAGACGGATGAAGTGTGGAAAGGTTTGAATACCATCAACCCAATCAATATCCAACAGGCAGTGCCGAACGCAGAACGCCGTCAAAGCAACGCCTACTTCAGCTCTTCTGACGGTCAGTTCAACAATCGTTATGAAGCACAAGAACAATTCGGAAAACTGCGCGATGGTTCTGTTAAAGTAAAAGGCGGATGGAGAATTTACTCTAGCGGACCTGGAATCTACATGAACCAACTAATATCCAACTGCCTTGGCATCCGTTTCCAAGCTGGAGACCTTGTAGTGGATCCTGTACTGCCAGCAGAACTTGACGGATTGCACTTTACCTATAAAGTAAATGGACACGATGTTCAGTTTGTTTACCATTTAGGTCAAGAGCAGAAGGAAGTTCGTGTAAATGGAAAAGCAGTGAAGGGAGCAGAAGTTTCCAACCGCTATCGTAACGGAGGATTTATCATCGGCAAGGAAGAGTTATCACAACTCCTGTTTGAAGGGGAAAATATAGTCGAGGTATTCATCTAAGTTTTTTTACCACAAAAAGGATAAAATAGGAAAATACCAATCTAATAATGAAATACGGCGTAGATTTAAGTGCGCCGTATTTCTTTGTGAGGAGAGAATAGCTTGAAAAAAGTGAAAGTGGGAGTCATCGGTACAGGTACGATCAGTGGAATTTATTTAGAAGCACCAACCAAATTTTCCATTTTGGACATTGTCGCAGTAGCGGATTTGAACTTGGAACGCGCAAAAGAAAAGGCAGCACAGTATAACGTGGAGAAAGTCTACACGGTCGATCAAATGCTGGCAGATCCGGAAATTGAAATGGTCATCAATCTGACCATTCCTAAAGCACACTATGACGTGACACTTGCTGCACTTGAAGCAGGAAAGCACGTATTTGTGGAAAAGCCATTGACGATAGAAGTCGAAGAAGGAAAAAAACTTTTAGAACTGGCTGAACAAAAAGGACTTCGTGTTGGTTGTGCACCAGATACGTTCCTAGGCGGTGCGCTGCAAACCTGCCGCAAACTTATTGATGAAGCCATTATTGGTAAACCGGTAGCTGCAACAGGTTTCATGCTTGGAGCGGGTCCTGAAGGCTGGCATCCTGCTCCTGACTTTTACTATCAAAAAGGCGGGGGGCCGATGTTTGACATGGGGCCATACTATTTAACGGCGTTCATTCACCTATTGGGACCAATTAAACGAGTGACAGGCTCCACCCAATCAGCTTTTGAAAAACGGACCGTGACAAGAGCAGAAGATTACGGACGCCAAATTGATGTGGAAATACCAACACATGTCACCGGCTTGCTAGACTTTGAAAATGAAGCGGTTGGAACATTGATTACAAGTTTTGATGTAATGGGTGGAACTCAGCTTCCTTGCATGGAAATCTACGGGACAAAGGGAACCTTAAGTGTTCCAGATCCGAATAATTTTGGCGGTGCAATACGAGTCCGAGAAATAGGGACGAACGACTTTAAGGTATTTCCACTGGAGTATGGTTACTCAGATAATAGTCGTGGAATTGGAGCGGCTGATATGGCCCATGCTATCAGAGCAGGCAGACAGCACAGGGCAAATGGACATATGGCCCTGCAGGTTCTAGAGGTAATGCATGCCATCCACGAATCTTCAGTGGAGGGAAAGCATATTTTAATAAAAATTAGTTGTTCTCGCCCAGAAATCCTGCCTTTTGGATTAAGTCAGGACAGGCAGGATTTATTTGAAAAGTAAGTAGGATATGCTTTTGATGAGCCCCTCTTTGGAAGCTATCAGCTATTGAATATTAAGACCGTTTACATTATGCTAGAGATAGGAGATTGAAACGTTTCGAACAGAAGCAGTTCACAGGCCATTTTTGGATATGTGTCCTGTCTCTATAAGGGGGTTAAGCAAGGTGGCAACAATTAAAGATGTGGCAAAGCTTGCAGGCGTGGCTGTTTCGACGGCGTCCTATGCACTCAACAATGTAAACAAGGTCAGTCCTGCTACGATGAAAAAAGTGCAAGAAGCCGCAAGAGAGCTAAACTATATGAAAAATGGCTTTGCGTCTGATTTAAAAAGAACAAAAACAAACACGATTGCACTCATTTTAAGAGATTTATCAGGTCCATTTTATTCCGAGCTAATTAAAGGGGTACAGGAAGTTACAACAGCTAATGGTTATGACCTGATAGCATGCAGCTCTGTTGGTGGTGCACAGTCAACCGCTGCCAAATTTCTAAAAGAAAAAAGGGTGGATGGCGCAATCATCCTTGCCCATAATATTACAAATGATATTATCTTAGAATCAGCCCGTGAAGGTTTCCCCATCGTCGTACTTGATCGAAAGATTAATCATAAGTTTGTGTATCAAGTGGAAGTAGACAATTTTCATGGCGGGTATGCGGCTACAGAATACTTGATTAATAAAGGGTATCGTGAAGTCGGGTATGTAAGCGGTCCGATGAATTCTCACGATAACCAAATGCGTTTTGACGGGTACATGGCTGCCCTGAAGGAACATGGAATTCAGTACCAAAATAAATGGAAGCTATCCGGTGATTTTACTCGTGAGGGTGGCTACCGAGCAACAAAAATGTTGATTGCACAACGCCAGCTCCCGGAAGCCATTTTCTATGCCAATGATGAAATGGCGATTGGCGGTCTGCAAGCTTTCAAAGAAAACAAAATCAGCGTACCGGACGATATTTCCATCATCGGGTATGATGATATTCAGATGGCTGAATATGTGAACCCGCCGCTCACGACGGTAAGGCAGCCCAAGTATGAGGTTGGTGCTTTAGCGGTGCATGTAGTATTCCAAGCTTTGGCCAAAGAGGATACAGTAGAAAATTACTATAACCTTTCTACCGAGATTGTGGAACGCAAGTCTGTGAAGTAAGGTAATAATGAAGTTATGGTTGTGGCCTTTCCTGTTTATGTGACGGGGAGGGCTTTTTTGATTGGTTGTTGAGGAGTTTGCCGGCTTTAAACGTAGTTTTTATTGTATATTGGTCATCGCTGATTAAATTTGGCCATCTCCACTACCCGTCTTTTGGGAGGATCGGCGTTTATCCATTGTAAATTGATTATATCCATTGTTCAGAGCCATTTATCCATTGTAAAAAATTTATATCCATTGTAAAAGTGATTTATCCATGTATACAACGAACTTATCCATTATTCCTCATTTCCATCACTTACACATCAGTGTATTTTCCCACGTCCCCAAACTTACTCCCAACCTTCACTCGAGAAGTCGGAATTTTACCATCTAGTTCGGACTTTAACATTGAAAACGCTTTATTATCCATTTATAATGTAGGAGAGTTCTCTAGGAACGTTGCACATATCCCAATATGGAAACGTTCCCACAAACATAACCATAGCAAATTAATAGAGTTAGAGATTTTACAAATATTAAAGTAAGTAACCTAGCTGATGATTGGAGCGAAAGGCGGAGACTCCAGCAGGGCCCCGCGGAAAGCGAAGCCTGGCGCGGAAATCAACAGCGGTGTAACCAAAATAGACTGCAAGCAAAGAAAGGAGCAACAACAATGATTAAAGTAACTGTATGGAATGAAAACCGACATGAACAAACAAACGAAAAAGTGAGAGAAGTATATCCAGAAGGTATCCACGGTGCCATCGCTTCCTTCCTGAAAGAAGAAAACTACGAAGTAAGAACCGCAACATTGGACGAACCAGAGCACGGACTAACCGAAGAAGTACTAAACAACACGGATGTTCTTTTATGGTGGGGCCATGTCGCGCATGACGATGTGAGCGATGAGATCGTTACTCGCGTGAAAAATAGAGTACTAGACGGAATGGGATTAATCGTTCTTCACTCTGGACACTTCTCTAAAATCTTCAAAACATTGATGGGTACAACTTGTGACCTGAAATGGAGAGAAGCGGACGAGAAAGAGCGCATCTGGGTAGTATCACCGGGCCATCCAATCGCAGAAGGAATCGGGGAGCACATCGATATCGAGCGTGAAGAAATGTATGGCGAGCACTTCGATATTCCAGATCCGGACGAGCTAGTATTTGTGAGCTGGTTTGAAGGCGGAGAGGTATTCCGCAGCGGTTGCACATACAAGCGCGGAAGAGGGAAAGTATTTTACTTCCGTCCAGGTCATGAAACTTACCCGACGTACTACCATGAAAAGGTACAAAAAGTCATCAAGAATGCCGTTAACTGGGCAAAACCAACAACAATCGGCGATGTATATTACGGAAATGCAAAACCATTAGAAGAAATCAAAAGCAAATAAGGGGGATAACAAAATGAAGAAATTACGAGTTGGAGTAGTAGGATGCGGAAGTATTGCAAAGCACCGTCATTTACCGGAGTACCATGCAAACCAGAATGTTGAGCTTGTTGCACTATGTGATGTCGTATTAGCACGCGCGGAGCAAGCTGTAGAAACATTTGGCGGAAAAGCATATGAAAGCTATCAAGAGATGATTGACCGTGAAGAATTGGACGTGGTGAGTGTATGCACACCGAACTACCTGCATGCCCCTGTATCTATCTATGCTTCGAAAGCTGGAGCGCATGTTTTATGTGAAAAGCCGATGGCAACGTCCAAAGAAGAAGCGGACGAAATGATTGCTGCTGCTAAAGCATCCGGCAAAAAACTGATGATCGCGCACAACCAACGTTTTGTTCCATCCCACCAAAAAGCAAAGCAGCTGATCGAAAGTGGCGAGGTAGGGAAAATTTACAGCTTCCGTACTGCATTCGGACACCCTGGACCAGAAGGCTGGAGTGTGGACGGAAAAGACAGCTGGTTCTTCCGTAAAGAAGAAGCATTTATCGGCGCTATGGGAGACCTTGGCGTACACAAGTCCGATTTATTGCGATATCTTTTAGGAGAAGAGATCGTGGAAGTTGGAGCGTTCATTGAAACTTCTGCAAAAGAAAACACAGATGTGGATGACACGGCAGTTTGTGCGCTAAGAACAGAAAACGGCATCGTTGGAACACTTGCTGCAAGCTGGTCTTACAAGCGTGAAGATAACTCCACGATCATCTATGCGGAAAAAGCAGTTCTTCGTTTAGAAGACGATCCGACTCACTCTTTAGTTGTACAATACGCAACAGGCGAAACAGTTCGCTATGAGTTAGGTAAAATTCAAAGCAATGATGCAGGCGGACAAACTGGTTCTCATGTAATCGATCATTTTGTAGCAAGCATCCTAGAAGACAAAGAAGTACTTGTCGACGGAAATGAAGGAAAGAACTCCTTAATGGTTATTTTGGGAGCGCTTGAATCTAACGAAACGAAGAAGATTGTCAACATCCAAAACGAATTGAATTAAGGAGAGTGAACACTAATGAAACTAGGCGTATTTACCGTCCTTTTTGCCAATAAACCTTTTACGGAAATGCTTGATTATGTGAAAGCGGCAGGTCTGGATGCAGTGGAAATCGGTACAGGCTGCTACCCTGGCAACAATCATTGTCCTTTGGATACTCTTTTAGAAGACGAAGGGGCACGCAATGCTTATATGGAGGAAATTCATTCCCGCGGTTTACAAATCAGTGCATTCAGCTGCCACGGTAATCCAATTTCACCGGATGAGGGTTTTGCAAAAGAATCTCATGAAACGTTGCTAAAAACAATTGACCTTGCTGCTTTAACAGGAGTTGAAGTGGTAAATTGTTTCTCCGGCGTTCCTGGTGACAGCGAAACAGCAAAAGCGCCAAACTGGCCTGTTGCACCTTGGCCAAATGAGTATGGCGACGTACTTACATGGCAGTGGGAGACAAAGCTTGTGCCTTACTGGAAGGAAGTAGGGAAGTATGCAGAAGAGCGTAACATCAAAATCGGTCTTGAACTGCACGGCGGATTCTTGGTGCATACGCCTCATACGATGCTGAAACTTCGTGAGCTAACGTCCTCTGCAATCGGCGCAAACCTGGATCCAAGCCATCTTTGGTGGCAAGGAATTGACCCTGTTGCAGCAATCAAAATTTTAGGAAAAGCTGGCGCGATCCATCATTTCCATGCAAAAGACACGTATATTGATCAAGATAATGTGAACATGTACGGCTTGACGGACATGCAGCCATATGGTGAAGTTCAAACGCGTGCATGGAGCTTCCGTTCCGTTGGTTGCGGACATAGTGTCCAAGAATGGTCCGACATGATGAGTGCATTGCGCACGTACGGGTATGATTATGTAGTCAGCATCGAGCACGAAGACCCAATCATGTCAATTGAAGAAGGCTTTGCACGTGCTGTGACAAACCTTCAATCTGTATTGATAAAAGAACAACCTGCTGATATGTGGTGGGTGTAAAAAATTAGTGGCCAAGGGTGAATAACTCTTGGTTGCTTTTGTTTGAATGATTAAATAATGATCTTTAAAGGGAGGAAAGTAGAGATGAAGCATAAGATAGCTGCACAACTATATACGGTTCGAGATTTGTTGGAAGAAGATTTTCCGGGAGTATTAAGAGAGTTGAAAGATATGGGGTATGCAGGGGTACAAATATCCGGTATGTTTGGACATGACCCAGAGGAAATCTTTTCATTAATGAAAGAACTGGGACTTAAAACAGCTGGGATGCATGTTGATATTAATAGTTTCCGAAATGATCTTCCGAAAGTACTAGAACAAGCTGAATTGTTTGAAACGAAAGACTTAATTCTTCCATACCTGGTAGAAGAAGATAGAAATGTAGAGAGCTATATTGCTTTAAAGGCTGAATTGAACGAAATTGCTAGAAAACTTCATAAAGATGGGTACCGCATTAGTTATCATAATCATGATTTTGAATTTGAGACAGAGATTGAAGGGAAAAATGCGTTGGAGTACCTATTAGATCCAACTGATGACAACCTGTTGTTAGCTGAACTAGATGTGTATTGGGTGAAAAAAGGTGGCAAAGAAATAGTAAGCTTTTTAGAGACGTATTCCAACAGAATGCCAATAATTCATCTTAAGGACATGGCAAAAGATGAGGAGCAATCCTTTGCGGAAGTAGGGAATGGCACCATTGATTTTGAACCTATTTTACGTTGGGGAGAAAGAAATGGAATTGAATGGTATGCGGTGGAACAGGATGTATGTCCAGGAAATCCGTTAGATAGTCTGAGAGTGAGCATAGAAAATCTCCACAAGTTAATAGACTCCATGAATGAATAAACGACAGTATATAAAAAGGGACCGGCTCCGGGTGTGGAGAACGGTCCTTTTTGTTTTTTAGAGTATTTTATGGTTGAGGAGTCTAATGAGAAATGGTAAGATAACAACTATAATATAAATAAATTTAATGAATTAATTAATTATTTTTTAAAGTGAGGTGCAATCAAAGTGAAATTACGTATTGGCATTGTAGGAACAGGACAGACAATAGGAGTTGCTACCGATCACCTTAAAGGAATACAGGCAGTTCCTCAATGGGACTTAACGGCCGTTTTTGATATCAATGAAGAAAACGCCAGAAGCTGGGTGGAGCGAAACGCTTTATCTTCGGGAATTATCTGCCAAAGTCTCAACTCTCTTCTAGATAAGGTAGACGCCATTACCATTTGTACAGATAATTTGTCTCACGGGGCTATTGCTCGGGAAGCGATAAAGCGCAAATTGCACGTACTATGTGAGAAGCCTCTTTCCATTAACTATTACGAATCCAAACTTTTGGCAGATGAAGCAGAAAGTGCAGGGATTATTCATTACATGGGAATGCAATATCGTTATCATCCTTATGCACAATTAATTAAGGAATTAATTCAATCAGGAGAGCTGGGGGATATTTTCTCCTATCGACATAAGCTTGGTGGGTCTAGAATCGGAAACCCAAATGTCGGCTTGGAATGGCGTATGAAAAAAGAGTATTCTGGCCCTGGTTCCGTAGCAGATTTCGGCACTCACCAAGTCGATTTGATTCAATTTTTCTTGTCGGATGTTTGTGGAGAAATTCAAGATGTACAGGCAGCCCTTGGGACATTCATCACTTCCCGTCAGACAGATGAAGGGAAACAAGCTGTAACAAATGATGATTTGGCATCGGTAGTTTTGCGAATGGAGAATGGGGCTATTTGCACGCTGAATAATTCCAGGTTACTGCCACAGGAAGGCGATGGATTAGAAATTGTGGGGACAAAAGGGGCCGTTTCCATGAATAAGGATGGAGAGGTATATTTTCGAACTCGAACAGAGAATGGCGGATGGGCTGATGAATTAATACATATGACATTCCAAGAAAGACATGTATTTCCGGGATTGGCTCGCGGGAAGCAATATGCTGAATTTTATGATGCGATCGTACAGGATAAGCCTCATGAGCTTTCTTTTGCTTATGGAGCGAAAGCGGCTAAAGTGATTGATGCGGCTGTATTGTCTAGTGAAAAAGGAGTAAGAGTGCCGCTTTTGGAAAACTGATGAACGTTTAATTGAATCAAAATAAATGAAGTGAGGGGATTTAATATGGAGAGAACAATCATACAGGAAAATCAGGTAAAACTTGCACCATTATTTCATCCAGAGGAAGGAAAGACAGTGATAACCCCACTCGGAAACGAGACAGGCTATTGGGCAGGAGCACCTACCATCCTTTTTGATGAGAAAGATGATACCTTTTACTTATATTATCGATTAAGAAATCCTCGTGGCCTGGGAGAAAATGAACGAGGTTTTGAGGTTAGAATCGCAAGCAGTAAAGATGGAGAGAGTTTTACGGATGTGTGGAGTTTGCATAAAAAACAATTAAATTCAAGTTCCATTGAACGATCTGCACTGGTTAAGGTAAAAGACAACCTCTATCGTCTTTACGTCAGCTATGTGGATTCAGTAGATAATCGCTGGAGAATTGATGTAGTTGAAGCGGAGACTCCGTTTTCATTTGATGTCAATAATCAAAAAAAAGTGTTAACAGCATCCGACTATCCAGGTGTAGAAGGTGTAAAAGATCCATATGTAGTGAAGCATGAAGATTTATACTATATGTATTTTGTGTACGCTAAAGGAATAGAGGATGCGGACTTAAGCAACATGCATAACACTGGCGACGTCCATAATACAGGATTGGCTGTTGCCCCGACTGGCCTTGCTGTAAGTACGGATGGTGTGAATTTTGAATGGAAGGATACGGTTTTACCTGTAAGTGAATCAGGGTGGGACCGCTATCAATCTCGACTTACTTCCATTATCCCTTATGAGGGTGCTTACACTGTACTTTGGGATGGGAGTATCGGCGTCGAACAGAACTATGAAGAAAAGCTAGCATTGGCATTAACGGTGGATTTAAAAACCTTTGCGAAAATAAATGTAAACGGCCCTGTTCTTGAAACAAACTTAAAGAAGGCGGTTCGTTATGTGGATGCCATCATTCACGAAGATCAGATATGGTATTATTATGAATACACAAGAGAAGACGGTGCTCATGAACTTCGTTTATGTAAGGTAAGGGTTTAATAGACTTTCATCCTGAAATGTTAAACTCAGACCGTCTCCATAAAGAGGAGAACGTAAGATGTCATTTATTGGCCAGAATACATTAAGAACCAAACAACTGAATAGAGCCTTAGTATTTCAAACATTACTGCGTTTTGAAGCACCAACAAGACAGGAAATAGCAGCCTTTACCAAGCTAACGCCTGCCACGATAACCAACATTATAAGCGAGTTGATGGCAGAAGGATTTGTGGTAGAACTTGGAACCGGTGTAAGTGACAGAAAAAGAGCGGGTCGCAAAACAGTGGTACTTGGGTTAAATGAAGAGGTAAAAAGGGTAGCAGCGATACACATCAGAAGTGACCGGGTTGAAATGGGCATTGTCACGTTAAAAGGGAATGTATTAACATCAACTAGCTTTTCTATTCCTGAAAAAATAAACCAGGTTGAGTTTGTTCGACTTCTAATCGATATGCTGCAAAGCTTCCTTCAAAAAAACCAAAGATTATCTGTAAGCTGTATTGGAATCGGATCGGTTGGCATAGTGGACTTCGACAATGGGATCATACTGGAAGCGGAGCATCTAGGGTGGGAAAATGTCAACCTGGCTTCCGAGCTTTCGGATATTTTTCATGTACCTGTATACCTTGATCATAATGTACGCGGAATGGCACTCGGTGAGAAGATGTTCGGTTCGTGCAAAAACCACTCAGACTTTATGAGTGTTTATATCGGGCAGGGAATAGGGGCAGGTTTATTCCTTAATGACCAACTTTACCGCAGTGAGTTGACCGGGGCCGGGGAAATTGGCCATATGACCTATCAGCCGGAAGGGATTGACTGCTGGTGTGGAAATAAAGGATGCTTGGAGAGATATGCATCTGAAGAGGCTCTTTTACATGCGGTAAATCTAGAATCGGTGAGCAGTATCATTAAGGCCAGTCAGAATGGGGATGCAAAAGTGAATCACGCTCTTATAGAGGCAGGAGAGCGGATTGCAATTGTTCTTACTTCATTCCTTAATATGTTTCACGTACAAAAAATAGTTATTGGCGGTGAACTGGCCAAAGCAGATTTACCTCTCATCCAAGAAATTAGAGAGAAAGTCAATACTCTATCTTTTTTAGCCAAAAAAAGAAAGGTAGAAATTGTCACATCCGACCTCGGGGAACATCAAGGGGTAATTGGTGCAGCAAGTGTTGCGTTATTATATGGAGTATTTACGGCAAATAAATAATAGGGGGAAGAGGGGAAGCAACGATGGATATCGGTTATCTTACGAATTCGTTAGTTCACCATGGTGTGAAAGATATAGATAAAATAGTTGAATGGTCTTTGAAACATGGTTTTCAACACTTGGAAATCGGTCCCAACATTCCCTTTGAACATTTAGAAAAAGTGGTTTTAGAAGGGCAGGTTAAAATTACCGCTCTAACTTATTGCCGCAACTTCTTAAGTGAAAATCCTGAAATTGCGAAGGGTCATCGTCTGGAATTAATAAGCCGAATCCAAAAAGCAGGCGAGCTGGGTATTCCAACAGTGGTAACGTCAACTGGTATTTCTATGATTGCAGAGGGGGATAAATACGATAGCTATGATGCTATCCGTCCCAAACCCGAATACAGTTTAGATAAAGTGGAAGGTTTTTTTGAAGAAATGGTGGCATTGGCGGAAAAATGCAATGTGAAGATTGCTTTTGAAAATTGTCCATTGATGGGGAATATCGCCATTTCACCTGAGCTGTTGAGCAGGTTGTTCGAAAGATTGGATTCGCCTAATGTTGGATTGACTTATGATCCTTCCCATCTAATCTGGCAGTTTATTGATCCTTACTCGCCTATTAAAGAGTTTGGCAACCGGATCTTTCATGTTCATGCCAAGGATACGGAGATTGATGAGGAGCGGTTGAAGCGAGTGGGATTCCTGACAGATTATAGCTGGTGGAGATATCGATTGCCTGGACACGGTGCACTGGATTGGAGAAAATTTATTTCCGAGCTTTTAGAAGCAGGATACGACGGTGTAGTCAGCATTGAACATGAGGATCCTATATGGGGCGGTAATTTGGAAAAAACCAAGGAAGGGTTGCTAATCGCCAAAGGGTATTTGGAGAAGCTCCCAGGATTGGTGAAAGTTTAATGATACAAAAAATAAAAGAGGAATCGATTGACATAATTCGATTCCTCTTTTTAGTGAGTAAAAATAGTTATACAAATCTAACCACTAGTTGATCATCCACTTTTGCATGTTTGTTGGAAGTTAACGTCACCATAGAACCTTCTTTATTCATGGTGTAATCATTGCTGTCCATAACCGTTCGATCAGTATTTAAGCAAATGGTATCGCTGCTCTGTGTTAAACGGAATTCGATGAAGTTATCCGAGACATTAAATATTTCTGCTGTTGAATAAACAATTGTAACTTCTGGATGATCCAAAGCAACGTTTATTGGCAACATCACGCCGTCTTTGCTTTGAAGGGTGAACTTGCGGCCTTCAAAAATTTTCTCATTATCTAAAGTAAGTTCGATCTCTTTATCAAATCCATCAAGATTTAGAATGTGTACAAATCGTTCATTCCCGTTTGAAACAGACGTGGAGAAGATCCCATGGTACTCACAGTCATGAGTCAAGCCAGCCACCGCACCAAGTTGCTCCAGGGCTGTTTTGAAAAGGTCGATATCGCAACGATATGCAGTCGCAAGTACGATAGCCCGACCTCCGCCAACCTTCGCATCAAACCCACACACATCATCCGATTCGGTGACACGCATGATAGCTTCGGCATTCGAACCAAGTTCAAATGTCTGGTTAAAATAAGTGCGAATTTCAGGACGCTCTGCTGCCCATCCGTCTGCTGTTAAAGACATAAAGTGACCATGCTCATTGAATGTCACTCCTAAGGGCTTCACACCTAGGGCATCAGCTAAAGCGGTAAAAGGTTTCCCTTCCATATCAAAGGTCGGTACTTCCCCGTAAAGAAGAATTCCTCCACCACGCTGCAAATACTCAACCAATTTCAGCTGGACTTCTTTGTCCATATAACGAGCAGAAGGCAGCACAAGTGTCTTGGTTACTTTTGGATCCAATTCTTTATTTTGTACATCTACGGAACTGAATCGGTAGCTTGCAAGCAACATCGCACGAGCAACGATCTCCCATGCACCTGCGCCGCGATGCATCGTAATATTATCGACAATTTCACGCATTTTCCTACTATCAGGATAGCGATATTCCGTCATGTAATAGTCTGGGATAAACGCGAAAGCCACAGAGTCTCGGTCCTCATCCATTGCTGCCAACTTGTCCCCGACTGACATCATTGTTTTGATGGAACGGGCCATGCGAGGAAAGGTGTAGTTGAGTTTACCCTCCGGATTGACCGGCGCTGCAAATCCGTGACGCTCTCCAGTGGAAGCAATACGTCCATTTCCGTCGCCTGCTGCTTCATCCATTTTATAGTTGTAGCCGCCGGTAAACAGGTAATAGTTAATGAGACGATTTCCCTGTGCGACACACATTCTAGTTTTAAAATCTGCGGCAGAAACATCATAACGGCCGCCATATGTTTCCCCGAAATTGCCGTCGCCACAGTTGAACTCGACGCTAGTCAAAGGCTGGTCCGGATTATGAACGGCGTCCATAAAACCATTGATCAAGTAAAGATCCTGGAATGATTCCATATCTAAGTCTCCAAAGTAGATATCAGAACCGGACATATAACCCTCACTTTGGGTATAAGACTCATAAAGTTGGGAGATGCCAATTGGATAAGTTAAGCCGCGGCCACCGCCTGATCCATGAATATTGACAATGAAAGGAATATCTTTTACACCGAACTCTTCGGCAAATTCACGCAAAATAGCGACATAGCGTGCAAATCGATCTCTCATATAGTGTCCCAGGTCACGCATTAGTTCCGCTGCATATTCTTCCTTTGGAGAGCGGATGCCAGTGATTCTGTCGGTTGCATCCTGCAAATTAACCGGATATCGTTCTTTTAATTCTGCCTCTTCATAGTTCTCGTTTAGCCAGCGAACAAAGTCCTCCATCAACTGCTCCGTCAAATCAGGACAGTTGCTGACCCAAGATAGCATCCCGATCTCATTATCAAGCTGTACCCCAATAATATTCCCGCAGTTTGTATGCAAACGTGGAGCAATGACTGCCATTACTGCCTCATACCACTTTTTTGTTTCTTTCAAGAAGTTTGGAGCCAGGTAATCGAGTGTTGGCGTAGTTGCTGCATTGCCATCCCAACCGACTGGGACAACTTCCGGGTGCTTTTCAGATACCCAATGAGGTATCCCTTCATTTTTCATTTCCGCCATGATGAACGGGCCTGGTCTGGCAAAAAAGTAAAGATCATTTTCGGCACAAAGGTCGATAAATGCACCCAAGTCCAATTCCGGTCGATTTCTGCCATCTAGATCTACCTGTCCTTCCACCGGCTCATGACAAAGCCATGGGATATATGTGGCAACAGCATTGCAACCTGCATCTTTTAATTTATTGATGCGATCCTGCCAATCGTTCCGTTCCAAACGGTAATAATGTATCTCTCCGCACATAACAAGCACGGGTTTGCCATCTATGAGTATCTGTTTATTTTTAATTTCAATCATGTCTCTCCATCCCCTTAAAGTAAAGTAGAAAAGCGCTTACAAAACACTTTAAATCGAAACGTTTCGCTAATTAATATACAAGAATAATCCTACCACAAATAGATGATTGTTGAAACGATTTTATTTACTGATGGTTCCTTTACTAATGGTATAGAAGAGAGGAAGCAACTCCATTCTACATAATAAGGAAGTAAAAGAATTGTAATTAAAAGGGTTGACAATATACCCTTAGGGGTATAATATATGAGCATAGACATTGTTACTACATTATTTTCAACAGGAGGTGCATGTCTGTTATGGAATACACAAACCAAATGAAGAATCGATTGAAACGTGCCGAAGGGCAAATCAGAGGAGTTCTTCATATGATGGAGCAAGGCGAAGATTGCCGAGATGTCGTATCTCAGTTAAATGCCGCTACCACTGCAATTGAACGTGCCATCGGCGTCATTGTTAGTACAAACTTGGAACAATGCGTTCGAGAAAATGTACTAAAAGGTGAAGAAACAAGTGAAATGGTTCAGCAAGCGGTTGATCTACTCATTAAAAGCAGATAGTAAAAAAAGTACTTGATAATATACCCTAAGTGGTATATTATAGTGTTATAGATACCCACTAGGGTATTTAAACATAGGGTTGCATCATATTTTTTTGCATGCTATTATACCCCTAAGGGTATTTAGAACAACCCAGTATTTTTTTTGAAGAAAAATATACCCTACCAGGTATAAAAACACTAACCATATTTTTTTAACTTACAATATACCCCTAGGGGTAACAATTATAGGAGGAATAAAACATGAATGTAAACAAAGTATTAGACGCAAAAGGATTAGCTTGCCCAATGCCATTGGTTAAAACGAAGAAAGCTTTAAATGAAGTGAACAGCGGTGAGATTTTAGAAGTTATCACTACAGACAAAGGTGCGAAAACGGATTTGGCTGCATGGTGCAAAGCAACCGGAAACGAGTTGTTGGACATGAAAGAAGAAAACGACGTATTTACTTTCTATATTAAAAAAGCGTAACGACAGATATAACAATAACCAAAAGGAGAGGATCTTTTCATGGAAAAGAAAAAAACAACGATAGTACTTTTCAGCGGTGATTATGACAAAGCGATGGCAGCTTATATTATTGCAAACGGTGCTGCAGCATATGATCACGAGGTAACAATTTTTCACACTTTCTGGGGCTTGAATGCACTTCGTAAAGAGGAGCTTGTTCCAGTCAAAAAGAACTTTATTGAAAAAATGTTCGGTAAAATGATGCCACGCGGAGCTAACAAGTTGCCATTATCTACGATGAACATGGCTGGCATGGGTCCGAAAATGATTAAAGGCATCATGAAAAAGCACAACGTTCAATCTTTACCAAGCTTGATCGAAATGGCAAAAGAACAGGATGTTAAGTTAGTCGGTTGCCAAATGACGGTAGACTTACTTGGCTTGAAGCATGAAGAAATGATCGACGGAATTGAGTACGCAGGGGTTGGCGCATATTTAGGCGATGCTTCTGAAGGTAATGTGAACTTATTCATCTAAAAGGAGTGTGGCTAGATGGAGTTTCTTCCTTATATTTTAATGGGGCTGGCAGTAGTCTTTCTAATCAGCAGAATGAAGCCGACTGCCGGCGTCCGTCAGATAACAACGGCTGAATTGAAACAAGAGTTAAACGATAAGAACAAACAGTTCATTGATGTGCGTACACCGATGGAATACAAAGGGAATCACATTCGACAGTTTCAGAATTTCCCATTGAACACTATTGGAAAAAGCATGAATAAACTTTCTAAAGACAAAGAGACGATTGTCATCTGCCAAAGCGGCATGCGCAGTAATGCTGCCGTCAAGCAATTGAAGAAAGCAGGATTCACGAAGCTTACGAATGTCAAAGGCGGTATGAACGCCTGGTAATACTAAATAGAAAAGGAGCTGTTATTTATGAAAGAGATTACACCACAAGAATTAGAAGCAAAGCTTGCTGCAGGCGAGCAGATATCTATCATTGATGTACGGGAAGCAGAGGAAGTAGCTGCAGGAAAGATTCCTCAAGCCGTGAACATTCCATTAAGTTTATTGGAGTTCCGCACGCAAGATATTGATAAGTCTAAAACACATTTCATGGTCTGCCGTTCAGGTGGAAGAAGTGGGAAAGCCTCTATGTTTTTGACAGCCCAAGGTTTTGACGTCATCAATATGGTTGGCGGAATACTTGAGTGGGAAGGTAATGTAGAATAATAGTTTTTCTAAAAAAGGAGATGATCTACTGATGAATGTAAATATGACTGTAGATGCGAAAGGCTTGGCATGTCCAATGCCGATCGTGCGTACAAAAAAGGCAATTGACCAGGTTGAATCTGGAGAAGTTTTAGAAGTACTTGCAACAGATAAAGGGTCTAAAGCGGATATTAAAGCATGGGCAGATAAAATCGGCCATCAATATTTAGGTACACTAGAAGAAGGCGATGTACTGAAGCATTATATCCGTAAAGCAAGATCAGAAGAGGAAAAAGAAGAACAAAACTATCCTCATGTTGCAACGAACGAAGAGTTGGTTGCGAAATTAGAAACAGGCATTACGGTATTAGATGTTCGTGAACCAGCCGAGTATGCATTCGGACACATTCCTGGTGCAGTATCCATACCATTAGGTGACTTAGAAGGTGGCATTACTGAATTAGACAAAGAAAAAGAAACATATGTAATTTGCCGTACTGGAAGCCGCAGTGATATGGCTGCACAGAAATTGACTGATTTAGGTTTTACGAATGTGAAAAATGTTATCCCAGGAATGAGCAAGTGGGAAGGTCCTACAGCTTAACGATTATATAAATTTTTTTAAAATAAATTATACCATAGGGGGTATTTATTCATGTTAAACGCAATGACTGCAAAAGATGTAACGAAAAAGATTTTGGCTAATGAATCATTATTTATTTTAGATGTGCGAAACGAAGATGCATTTGCTGATTGGAAGATTGAAGGCGCGTCTGTCGAGCATAAGAATGTACCTTACTTTGAGTTGATGGATGGCGTGGAAGAAATCCTAGACCAAATTCCATCTGAAAATGTTTTGGTAGTATGTGCAAAAGAAGGTTCTTCTATCTTTGTTGGTGAGATGTTAGTGGAAGCTGGTGTGAAAAATGTTTCTTACTTGCAAGGCGGAATGAAGGCTTGGAGTGAGTACTTGGAGCCAGTTAAGGTAGCAGATTTAACAGATGGCGGTACGTTGTGGCAGTTCGTTCGTATCGGAAAAGGCTGCTTAAGCTACCTTGTTGAATCTGATGGTTCTGCAATGATCATTGACTCCACACGTATGGTGGATCAATATATCTCATTTGCGGAAGCGAAAGGTTTAAAAGTGGTACATGTGGCTGACACGCACTTACACGCCGATCACATTTCCGGTGGACGCATGCTTCGTGAAGCAACGAATGCGACGTACTGGTTACCTCCAAAGGATGCAGAAGAAGTAACATTTGATTATGCAGCATTGGAAGACGGTGTGGAAATCACAGTTGGTACAACAAAGGTTGCTGTACAGGCGATTTACTCTCCGGGTCACACAATCGGAAGCACATCATTTGTCGTGGATAACCGTTTCTTGTTAAGTGGTGACATCTTGTTCGTAGAATCTATCGGTCGTCCGGACCTTGCTGGAAAAGCAGAGGACTGGGTAGCAGATCTACGCGAAACACTATACTCTCGCTATAAAGAGTTGTCTGATGATCTAGTTGTGTTACCAGCTCACTTTGGCACGATGTCCGAAGTTGGTGAAGGTGGGCTAGTGGCAGCTCGTCTAGGCGACTTGTTCAAAAACAACGCAGGCCTAAACATCGAAGACGAAGCGGAATTCCGCAAACTCGTTTCCGAAAACCTGCCACCACAACCAAACGCATACCAAGAAATCCGCCAACTAAACATGGGCAAAATCAACCCAACCGAAGACGAACAACGCGACATGGAAATCGGTCCAAACCGTTGCGCGGTGCATGGGTAAAAAATAATTGCGAAGAGGGGTCAGACCCTCAAAGGAATTCCGCCCTTCGTGTCGAAGGGCGGAAAAACATTTAAAAAAGTTAGAAGAGGGGTCAGACCCCTCTAGGAGTTTTGGCATTCATGTCGAAACCCCCTCAACCTAGAAGGAGGGATGCTTTGTGGAATTTGATATTCTGTGGCTTTTTGCTTTGTTTGCGATAGGCTTTGTTGGTTCGTTTGTGTCGGGGATGGTTGGTATTGGTGGTTCGATCATCAAGTATCCGATGCTTTTGTACATTCCACCGATGCTCGGTCTTACTGCGCTCACGGCTCATGAGGTGTCCGGAGTTAGTGCAGTTCAGGTGTTTTTCGCCACCATCTCAGGTGTATGGGCCTACCGCAAAGGTGGTTATCTAAATAAAGATCTAATCATTTATATGGGAGTAAGCATCCTGATTGGTAGTTTTATCGGAGGATATGGATCCCGCCTAATGAGCGCAGACGGTATTAACATGGTTTACGGTATTCTTGCACTTATAGCTGTTATTATGATGTTCGTTCCTAAAAAAGGCATTGATGACATACCGTTAGATCAAGTTACTTTCAATAAAACGCTGGCTGCGATTCTAGCGTTTATCGTCGGAATCGGGTCTGGTATTGTCGGAGCGGCAGGGGCATTCTTGCTTGTACCAATCATGCTTGTGGTACTTAAGATTCCTACACGTATGACAATCGCGTCTTCACTTGCAATTACCTTTATCTCCTCCATCGGAAGTACTGTCGGGAAGATCACGACTGGACAAGTACTGTTGGTACCAGCTATCGTCATGGTCATCGCGAGCATTATCGCAGCACCAATCGGCGCTAAGCTTGGACAGAAAATGAATACGAAAGTATTACAGTGGATTCTAGCACTATTAATTTTAGCAACCACTATCAAAATATGGTTAGATATAATCTAATAAATATGTAACATTAATCTATTCGAGACGAAAATAAAAACTCCTGTCGGGGTCTGACCCCGACAGGAGTTTTTTTCTACACCAAATTCCACCAATACAGAAGATTGCTGTTGTATAATAAAATCAACAACGTAAAAAGAAGGTTGCCTTAGTATGCTTGATACATTGATGTTTTTCTACGTGGTCGTACCGCTCGTCCACCTGATTCATGAGACAGGCCATGTGAGTATGGCAAAATTTCATAAAGTGAAAAAAACGGAGATCGGAATTGGCATCGGACCCAAGGTTGTAGATCTAAATTTAAAGGGTACTCAGATAAGGGTAAACATTATCCCGTTTTTGGGAGGCTACTCCAGAAATGACATGACAAGGGAGTTATCCCATAAAGAGATTGCCTGGATTTCTTTTGGTGGACCTCTATTTAACTTACTATCCGTCCTATTAGTGCTACCGTTTTGGACACCATTCCAGTTTTCCTTCTCTGCCTTATTCGTCTATTTCAGCCTCTGGATTGGTTTCGTCAATCTTATCCCTTTTAAACTAGGAGAAAAATGTTCTGACGGCTGGCAGATCGCATCTTCGCTAATCAAACTAGTAAAAAATAGATAGATTGGGAGTGAATTAATGAACTATTTTATCGTTACAGGCTCTTCTAAAGGGCTTGGAGAAGCTGCTGTGAAATTACTGCTAAAAGAAAACCATCATGTTATTTGTATTGCCAGAAGTGAAAATGTGGAGTTGGAACACGCAGCAAAAGAGAGTGGAGCAGAATTTACTTTTCTACAAGAGGATTTAAGCAAGCATGAACGAGTGACCGGGATTGTACAATATCTTTTATCTAAAATTGAGAAAGACGGTCAGGCAGAAGGGATTTATCTAATAAACAATGCCGGAATGGTAGATCCGATTAAGCCGGCTGGGAAAGCGGACGAGTCCACTATGACCAAGGCTGTTCACCTTAACCTTTTAACTCCAATGCTGATGACCAACGAATTTATCAGACTCACCGAAGATTGGGACTGCAAAAAGGTGATTGTCAATATTAGTTCTGGAGCTGCCAACCGCCCGATTCATGGATGGAATACTTATTGCACGACAAAGGCTGGGCTAGATATGTTCACGAAATCAGTAGGTCTGGAACAAAGCCAAGCTGCACATCCAACAAACATTCTCTCTTTTTCACCAGGAGTGATGGATACAGATATGCAAGGAGTCATCCGCAGCTCTGACAAAGAGGATTTTACCAATGTGGAGACATTCAAATCCTACCATGATGAAGGCCAATTAAGAAGTCCATTGTTCGTAGCCGAAAAAATGATTGAATTAATATTTTCAGGAATTAATGAAAACGGAAAAGTATATGATATAAAAGAATTTCTCTAAGAAGCGCACTTATCGGTGTGCTTTTTTTACAGATCCCACAATATTAATAAATAGTCCTTTTATTGAGAATGGTTTTCAAAATCATTGACACTTCCTGCTAATTCTCCTAAACTTATATATAGTAAAAAAATTTGATTACTTTACAAAACGAGAAATATATAACGAGAGGTGGAAGTAACATGAGCGCTTTAGAAACCCAGTCACTTACATTATCCTATGGTGAATCCATCATTATAGAGGAATTAGATCTAAAAATCCCTAAAGGGGAAATTACGGTCTTTATCGGTGGGAATGGCTGTGGGAAATCCACCTTGCTTCGTTCGCTTGCTCGTTTGTTAAAGCCTAGACAAGGAAATGTACTCCTCGAAGGAAAAGCAATTTCTGGTCAATCCACAAAAGACATTGCCAAAAAGCTTGCCATTCTTCCACAGGGGCCTACTTCTCCGGAAGGATTATCCGTACTTCAACTGGTCAAACAAGGCCGTTATCCTTATCAATCATGGTTAAAACAATGGTCTAAGCATGATGAAAAGTTAGTGTGGGATTCGCTCCGTGCAACAGGAATGGAGGAATTCGCAGAAAGAACAGTCGACTCACTTTCCGGTGGCCAACGTCAGCGTGCATGGATTGCGATGACGCTTGCACAAGAAACAGATGTCATCTTATTGGATGAGCCGACAACTTACTTAGATCTTACACATCAAATAGAGATTCTTGACCTACTTTTTGAATTAAACGAAAAAGAAAATCGTACTATCATAATGGTTCTTCATGATCTTAACCTTGCCTGTCGCTACGCACACCATTTAGTTGCAATCCGTGATAAACAGATTTATGCACAAGGGAAACCAGAGGAAGTAATCAACTGCGATCTTGTCAAAAATGTATTTGATATGAATTGCCAGGTAACAACTGACCCGCTATTTGGAACACCATTATGCATTCCTCATGGTCGCGGCAGGTGCTTGGTACCCAATCTGGAAAAACTAAGAGCGTGATCAGGATGAGCACACTTACTGAACAGGAATTTCGTTTCCTTGAAGAAAGCTGCCGTTTTGTAGCAGGCGAAGCAGAAGTCGAGGATACTATCTCACTACATTCTCTTATTTATAGCGGAACAGAATCTTATTTAACAAAGGTAAAGGCTGGGTTGGGCACGAATGAAATGGACGTTGCAGCGTCTCTTCTCATGAAAAGACTTGGGTTTCTTGCAGTAAACTGTTTACTTTCCATGACAGCATTTAACAAAACATTAAAAGTAGATCCAGCCAACATTTGGATTGATTCTTATGTGGAGAATGATGTGTGGCTACCTAAGCTTCGATATACTGAGGTTCAAGCAGTTAAAGTCACGAAGTTTGAAACGCGTGAGGAATGGAGAACTCAGCATTTTAATGAGCTTTTCAACGGAGTGTTTGCCCCGCTGATTCAACGTATGTCCAAAGAGGCAAAGGTATCCCGCCAAACACTATGGGAAAATGTCGTGCTCTATATCTACTGGATGTATGAGTCCATTCTTCCTAACCAGCAGTTGGATGCACCGTATCAAGAAGAAGATTTTACTAGCCTGCTGGAAGCGGACCCGGCGCTATTTGGGATGAAAAGAAACCCTGCAGCAATGTTCTACAAGCCGAAAACCTTTGTGGAACAGCACCAAGCTGAGATTAGAATGCGAACAACCTGCTGCTATTATTATAAAACCAACAGCGAAGGTACCCGTTGCTCAACCTGCCCATTGAATTGTAATGTGTGAGGGACTTCACTATATTGGAACAAAAGCTTGAGGGGAGGTTCTGCAGATGAACGAAAAACTCGACCAGCAACTGGACGGTTTATTAGAAAAGTACACGGAACTTCTTTTAGGGGAAGTGACTGAAGAGCACAAGGAAAATGTAAAAGCATGGGTGCTCTATACATACATCGCAAAATCAATGCCACCACTTGTCAAACATTGGAATGAGCAATATCCAGACGCAAAGCAAGATATGATGACATTGATTAAGGAAATCAAAGAATTAAATGACGCCCACCGTGCGAAAAGTGGGAAATAGGGAAGAGCCTTGGATTGCTATTGAGCAAATCAAGGCTCTATTACTTGTTTAGGAAATTGTTAGGTATTTCTTGATCGTGGGTGTTTAAGACCTCGGTGACGAGGAAAAAGGGGTAGAGAGGCCCTATCGGTGTGATGAAGACCTCATTGACGAGAAAAAAGGGGTAGAGAGGTCCTCATAGGTGTGATGAAGACCTCAGTGACGAGAAAAAAGGGGAAGAGAGGTTCTCATTAGTGTGATGAAGACCTAGGTGACGAGAAAAAAGAGGTAGAGAGGTCCTCATAGGTGTGAGGAAGACCTAGGTGACGAGAAAAAAGAGGTAGAGAGGTCCTCATAGGTGTGATGAAGACCTAGGTGACGAGAAAAAAGGGGTAGAGAGGTCTTCTCCGCACCGATTATGAAGGCCTAATTCAAATTGGGCAATTCACCCGAGGGAAATAAATGATTACAAACAAACGTCTTTATCCTCACTGACACCACGTGAACATCTATACCGAACTTCCGCCTTCTCCACATACCAAAAACCATTTTCTTTCAACATCGTGAGCTTTATATCGCTGCCCCCAACAGAATCATCGCGCATTCCATAACTCATGATATACCCTTCAGCGTTATTTTCATCCGACAGATCAATCCTAGTGTTTATCTCCCACACATCCATACCAAGTCCACTGCTTAATCCTACGTCCAATATCCATGCATTCATTAGCAACCCAGGAGCATCCCAAGTTTGATTGGTGTTACCCAAAGCTTGTTCATATTCTCCATCCCACTCCCGCCAATTTGTAACGCCTTTCTCCCAACCGTTCTCTTTTGCTAGCGAATCATCTATCACGTAATCCCAAAGCTGTGCATCCACATCTCTCCATAGAAGAGGGACTTGATCTTTAGGAATTGTGATAAATTCTCCAGTTGCACTTTCCGCAGGTGGTTGGGATAGTGTTTCTATCTCCATTTCTTTCTCTTCTAGTTGCGCATAGACTTCCGCTATTTCATTTTCCAACTCTGTGACTTTTTCTTGATGAACATCTGTATTAGAGCAACCGCTAAACAATACTCCTACTAAAAATAGAATGATTACACGTTTCACCCAATCCCCCCCTAAAAAAGCAATTTGTTTAATTTTACCACAAATAATTGGAGTAATTTACCTAAATTAAGAAGTTTCGGGTTTCGGAGAATATGCTGAAGGGTAGAGGGGAAGATACGTTTTTTTAAAGACCTTAATTGAACAAAAAAGCAACGAAAGATACCGAATTTCTTGGCCTCATTCGTCGCTTTATCACTTACTGCATCATCCCGTTATTTCCATATGGAAACTGGTTGGAGTACCCTTGGAACTGCTGGTATTCCTGTTGAAGCTTTGTCTGATCAGCCGGCTCTAGTCCGTACCACCCTTTTTGAAACATGACATTATAAAGCTCACGCTGACAATTTTGAGTTTCATTAAAAATCGCAAGCAGGTCCGTGTAGATTTGTTGGTTGCTTGCTTCATTTAAAGCAGTGCAATATGAATCAGTCATGTATTTTTCTGTAGCCAACATATCGTTGATGAAATCGCGCTCATTCATTTGTGGTGTCTTGGCAACCTGTGTTTCAGGATTCTGGATTTTTTGTTGGTTCATATAGGTTGTTCTCCTTTCTATTGTAATGGCTGCTGTTGCTGCATTTGGTTCTGACCCTGGATGTGCGTCAAAATCTTCTGGTAATGTCTCTGATGCATCTGGCCGGCTTTTTCAATCGCAGTGACGACTTCCTGGTCCTGGCATTGGCTTGCAAAAAAGTGCGCTTTCTTCATCGCAAGTAAATTCCAGGAAAGCATATCTGCAAAGTATAAAGAATCTTTTGTCGTTACCACGTTTGGCGGCTGTGGGTAATAGCCAGGCTGCTGAGTAGTATTTTGCTGTGGTTGCTGCTGTTGCATACAACGACCTCCTATCATAATCTATCAAATGTAGAGTAACCTTTTAGCAAAAAAATATGTACGCTTGTAAAATCTACTACACCCAGAATGGAGAATAAAGCGACAAAAATCAGCACTATTTCCCGACAAATAATTTGTATTCAAAAATTTGAAAAGATGATAAAATGAGGGTGTAATTTTATTTTTACACTCAATGAAAGCGTTTACTATAAATTTCAGAAAATAGAATAAAGCAATCGGAGAGGGACACCAAGATAAAGCGGGAGGAATATCAAATGGAACAAGTAATGCGCAATACATTTTTGTATCTATCCAAAAGCAAATCGTTAACCAAAATGGCAAGAAAGTACGGATTGCGTTTTGGAGCTGGACGTTTTGTCGCAGGGGAAAGAATTGATCAAGCGGTAAAATGTATCCAAGAGCTTAACGAAAAAGACCTTTGCGTCACCATTGACTATTTAGGTGAGTTTATTGATACGGAAAAAGAAGCGAATGAAATGGCAGACAACTCCATTGAAGCCATTCGAGCAATCGGTAACGAAAACCTTGATTCTCAATTGTCTTTGAAAATGACATCCATGGGACTTGATATCTCAGAAGAAGTTGTGATGAAGAACATGCGTAGAATCCTTGATGCAGCAAAGGAACACGGTGTATTTGTCACGATTGACATGGAAGACTATTCCCGCTGCGGGAAAACCATCGATGTATTCAAAAAGCTAAGAGAAGAGTATGACAATGTCGGCACTGTCATACAAGCTTATTTGTATAGAACGGTAAAAGACATGGAAGACCTAAATCAATACAACCCAAATCTTCGTTTAGTAAAAGGTGCATACAAAGAGTCACCAGAAGTTGCTTTCCCAGACAAAAAAGATGTAGATGATAACTTTAAGAAAATCATTGAAATGCATCTGTTAAACGGAAACTACACTGCTGTAGCTACGCATGACGATGCAATGATTGAATACACAAAAGAACTCGTGAAAAAACATGGCATTTCCAAAGATCAATTTGAATTCCAAATGCTCTACGGCATCCGCCCGGAACGCCAACTAGAACTTGTAAAAGAAGGCTACAAAATGCGCGTATATGTTCCATACGGTACAGACTGGTATGGGTATTTCATGCGCCGCCTAGCAGAACGCCCAGCAAACGTAGCGTTCGTATTAAAAGGAATCATCAAGAAATAAGAAGAGAGCGTGCGATATGCACGCTCTTTACGTTTATAGAATAAGTAATTATATATAATCCGGTTGATTTCCGTTCTAGGCGCTTTGCTTGCCTGTGGGCGGTCCGTGACCCTTCTCGGCTAGCCTACGGGGTCTCCACCTAGCGCTATCTCCCTTAGGAGTCTTCGCCTTTTGCTCCAATAAACAGCGGCTCGTAACCACTAACTAATGTTTTATGCAAAAGAAGGAACGGGCGTTTTTTGCCCGTTTTTTTCTTATAACATCAGTCTTGCATGTTCTGTTTCCCGTACTGCTGATTGTTGCTCGTCTTTTTGCCGCTATAGTCCATCTCCACAGTTGGACCTGCGTTTCCTTTTACACTCGCAGCACTTTTTGCTGCATGAGAAGGTTGTTTTTTCAACTTTGCCATAATGTCTCACCTCCACAACTACATTTTTCCCACACCAATCAGCTACATGCAGTATACATTAGAAAATAATATGGAAAATTGCTATTTATTTATTGCGAAAATTTTCAAAATACTTTATAGTTAAAACCAAGGGAACTCTTACAAAGGAGATATTTTTTTGCGGTAAAAATGAATGAGCATTCATTCAAAAAAACTGTTACTTACTTTTAAAACCAACTATCAAGGGGGAGGAAGAATGAAACAAAGTATTAAAAAGGCTGCTGTAATCGGATCAGGAGTTATGGGATCCGGCATTGCCGCACACTTAGCAAACATTGGAATTCCTACAATCTTGTTAGATATCGTACCTAACAAATTAACGAGTGAAGAAGAACAAAAAGGCTTAACACTCTCTGATAAAGCAATCCGAAACAAATTTACAAGCACAGCTTTACAAAAATTATTAAAACAAAAACCAGCTCCACTTACATCCAAATCTAATCTTGCTCTAATTGAAGCAGGAAATTTAGAAGACGACTTGGCAAAAATTGCGGATTGTGACTGGGTAATTGAAGTAATCGTTGAAAACCTAGAAATCAAAAAGCAACTTTTTGAAAAGGTAGATGCTCACCGCAAACCTGGAAGTATTATCAGCTCTAACACATCTGGTATTTCCATTGAAGCGATGGCGGAAGGACGATCTGAAGATTTCAAAAAGAATTTTCTAGGAACGCACTTCTTTAATCCACCGCGTTATTTAAAGTTGCTTGAAGTGATTCCGACAAAGGACACAAATCCAGAGGTTATCAGCTTCATGAAATCATTTGGTGAAGATGTATTAGGAAAAGGCATTGTTCTTGCAAAGGATACGCCAAATTTCATCGCAAACCGCATTGGAACGTATGGCTTACTTGTGACAGTGAATGAAATGCTTGAGGGCGGTTATAGTGTCGGGGAAGTGGATTCTGTCACAGGTCCAGCTATCGGCAGACCGAAAAGTGCAACATTCCGTACACTTGACGTTGTAGGGTTGGATACATTCATCCATGTAGCCAACAATGTTTACGAAAAAGTCGAGGGTAAGGAACAAGAAGTATTCCGGATCCCAGACTTTATGAACAAAATGAAGGAAAAAGGCTGGTTGGGCTCCAAGTCCGGTCAAGGCTTCTTCTTAAAACAAGGAAAAGAAATTTTGGAACTCAACCCAGAAACGTTGGAATATGAGCCACGTAAAAAGTTGAAAACTCCAGCTCTTGAAATGAGCAAACAAGCAAAAGGCTACAGTAACAAAATGAAAGCGCTTGTATATGCTGACGACCGCGCTGGAAACCTGATCTGGAGCATACTTGCACCAGTATTGAGCTATTCTGCTGAATTACTAGGTGAGATCGCTGATGATATCGTGGCAATTGACCAAGCGATGAAATGGGGCTTCGGCTGGGATCATGGACCATTTGAAACTTGGGATGCCATCGGTCTAGAACAGTCAGTCTTGAAAATGAAAGAAGACGGAATCCCGGTTCCAAAGTGGGTCGACGAAATGCTAGCAAACGGCCATCGTTCCTTCTACAAAAAAGATGGTGGAACAACCTTATTTTATGACAACGGCACTTACAAAGCGCTTGAAGTAAATCCAAAAGTAGTTCACTTGAAAACATTAAAAGAAACAAATGGTGTAATCAAGAAAAACTCTGGAGCAAGCTTAATCGACCTTGGGGACGATGTGGCATTACTTGAATTCCAATCACCAAATAATGCAATCGGGCTAGATATTATCCAAATGGTGAACTACGCGCTTGAAGAAGTAGATAAAAACTACAAAGGGCTTGTCATCGGAAACCAAGGAAAGAACTTCTGTGTAGGTGCTAACCTTGCAATGATTCTGATGGAAGCGCAAGACGACAATTATTTTGAAATAGACATGGTTGTAAAGCATTTCCAACAAGCCATGATGAAAATAAAATACAGCTCCAAACCGGTTGTGGCAGCGCCATTTGGCATGACACTCGGAGGAGGAACAGAAATTTGCCTACCAACAAGCCAATTACAGGCATCCAGCGAATCGTATATGGGCCTTGTAGAAGTCGGAGTTGGATTGATTCCTGGTGGTGGCGGAAACAAAGAGCTTTACATGAAGCACTTGAACAGCATGCCACAAGGACTTGAGTATGATTTGCAAAAAGTTGCGAACAAAGTATTTGAACAAATTGCAACCGCAAAAGTCTCTACTTCTGCAGCAGAAGCGAGAGACCTGCACTTATTGAACAACAAAGATCAAATCAGCTTCAACGGGGACCACTTAATTCATGATGCAAAGCAGGCGGTTACAAGCCTATATGATGCAGGTTATACAGCACCTGTTCGCAGAAAAGTCCCTGTCGTTGGGGAAACAGGCTATGCAACCTTAATGCTTGGTGCACACAATATGCAATACTCTGGATTCATTTCCGAGCACGACTTAAAAATTGCTAAGAAGCTTGCCTATGTTATCGCTGGCGGAAATGTACCGTTCGGAACAGAAGTAGATGAACAGTACCTACTAGACCTTGAACGCGAAGCATTCCTAAGCCTAGTTGGAGAAGCAAAATCCCAACAACGCATGCAACACATGCTTGTAAAAGGAAAGCCATTACGTAACTAAACCAATTTAATACAACAGCGGTGTTACAAACAGAATCTACTAAACTACTAGAAAAGCGAGGGGAGCATTTTGAAAGAAGCGGTTATTGTTGCTGGTGCAAGAACACCAGTCGGAAGATCAAGAAAAGGATCACTAGCTACAGTTCGACCAGATGATCTAGGGGCATTAGTAGTAAAAGAAACACTTAAACGAGCAGGCAACTATGATGGTCCAATCGATGACCTCATTTTCGGATGTGCGATGCCAGAAGCAGAACAAGGACTGAATATGGCAAGAAACATAGGAGGATTAGCTGGACTTCCATCAAGCGTACCTGCAATTACCATCAATAGATATTGCTCTTCAGGTTTACAAACCATTGCCTATGCAGCAGAGCGAATTATGCTTGGGCACTCTGAATCCATCATTGCCGGTGGAGCAGAATCCATGAGCATGGTGCCAATGGTCGGCCATACAGTAAGACCAAATGCACGCCTTGTTGACTCTGCACCAGAGTATTACATGGGAATGGGACACACAGCAGAACAAGTAGCAATGAAATACGGAGTGAGCCGTGAAGACCAGGATGCATTTGCTGTACGCAGTCATGAGCGTGCTGCAAGAGCAATTCAAGAAGGGAAATTCGTGGATGAAATCGTACCTGTCGATGTAACAATGCGCAAGGTTGGAGCCAACCACAAATTGCAAGAATCGACATTTACATTCAGCCAAGATGAAGGAGTAAGAGCTGGTACTTCCATGGAAGTATTAAGCAAACTGCGTCCGGCATTCAATGTCAAAGGCTCCGTAACAGCAGGAAACTCTTCTCAAACAAGTGACGGAGCAGCATCTGTTCTTGTCATGGAAAGAGAAAGAGCAGAAGCACTTGGACTAAAACCAATCGCTAAATTCCGATCTTTCGCAGTAGGCGGCGTGCCACCAGAAGTAATGGGAATCGGTCCGGTAGTAGCCATTCCTAAAGCACTTAAACTGGCAGGCTTGGAACTTTCCGATATCGGCTTACTTGAATTGAACGAAGCATTTGCATCCCAAGCAATCCAAGTCATGCGCGAACTAAACCTAGATGAAGACAAAGTGAACGTAAACGGCGGAGCAATCGCCCTTGGACACCCACTTGGATGCACAGGTTCCAAACTGACCCTGACCCTTCTACACGAAATGCAACGCCGCAACGAACAGTTCGGTATCGTCAGCATGTGTATCGGCGGCGGAATGGGCGCAGCAGGAGTATTCGAACTACTGGCTTAAATTTATTTATTATAAAATAACTTAGCTGTTGATTGTAGCACAGGGCGAAGACTCTTGAGGGAGATAGCGTTAGGTGGAGACCCCGCAACGAAGTGAGGAGGCTCCAGCAACGCCCCTAGGAAAGCGAAGCCCAGTGCGGAAATCAACAGCGGCGTAAAAGTGATTCTGATATAGTAACCAAACGGGAGGAAAACAAAATGTCAAACACATTAGAAAACATAATCAAAGGCGGAAGCTTCCTACTGGACGACATCGCCGCAGAAAAAGTCTTCACACCAGAAGACTTCTCAGACGAACACAAACTTATCGCCAAAACAACCGAAGAATTCGTCGTAAACGAAGTAGTTCCAAACCTAGAAGAAATCGAACACCATAACTTCGATATCTCCGTAAAACTTTTAAAAGAAGCAGGAGAACTGGGCCTATTAGGAGCAGACGTACAAGAAGAGTACGGCGGATTCGGACTTGATAAAATCAGTTCATCCCTAATCACAGAAAAATTCTCAAGAGCTGGCGGATTCTCCTTATCCTACGGAGCACACGTTGGAATCGGATCCCTTCCTATCGTTCTTTTCGGTAATGAAGACCAAAAACAAAAATACCTTCCAAAACTGTCTTCTGGTGAAATGCTTGCAGCATACGCATTAACAGAGCCAGGTTCCGGATCTGATGCTCTTGGTGCGAAAACGACTGCCAAGCTGAATGACGAAGGTACACATTATGTATTGAATGGGGAAAAACAGTGGATCACCAATGCAGGTTTTGCAGATGTATTTGTTGTTTATGCAAAAGTCGATGGTGAACACTTCTCCTCATTCATCGTAGAACGCGGCTTTGGTGGGGTTTCCACTGGACCGGAAGAAAAGAAAATGGGTATCAAAGGCTCTTCTACACGTACATTGATCTTGGAAGATGCATTAGTACCAAAAGAAAACCTTCTTGGTGAAATCGGACGCGGTCACGTAATCGCATTTAACATTCTTAACATCGGACGTTACAAATTGGCAGTTGGAACAGTTGGTGGATCTAAGCGTGGAATTGAGCTTGCAGCAACGTATGCAAACCAGCGCCAGCAGTTCAAAACACCTATCGCAAAATTCTCTCTTATCCAAGAGAAGCTTGCAAACATGGCAGTTAAAACATATGCAACGGAAAGCTCCGTTTACCGTACAGTCGGCCTTTTTGAAGACAGCATGGGCCGCCTGACGAAAGAAGAAGAGAAAGATCCTAATGCAGTGGCAAAAGCTGTTGCTGAATATGCGATCGAGTGTTCTTTAAATAAAGTGTTCGGTTCTGAAACACTTGACTATGTAGTGGATGAAGCAGTTCAAATTCATGGTGGATACGGCTTTATGGCAGAGTACGAAGTAGAAAGAATGTACCGCGACTCCCGTATCAACCGTATTTTCGAAGGAACAAACGAAATCAACCGTTTATTGGTACCAGGAACTTACCTGCGTAAAGCATTAAAAGGTGAACTTCCACTTATCCAAAAAGCGCAAAGCCTACAAGAAGAACTAATGATGCTTATGCCTGAAGAAGTTGGCGATGGAGTATTGGAGCAAGAGAAATACCTTGTGAAAAATGCAAAGAAAATTGCTATCTTAATGACTGGCCTTGTAGCTCAAAAGTACGGAAAAGCATTGGAAAGAGAACAAGAATTGCTTGTTAACATTGCTGATATCATCAGCAACGTTTATTCCATGGAATCCGCTGTATTACGTACGGAGAAAGCAATCGCAAAATCCGGCGAAGACAAAAACAAATTGAAAGTCCTTTATACGCAAGTATTCTGTCAAGAGGCGTTCAACCAAATTGAAGCAGATGCAAGAGAAACATTGGTAGCTGCTGAAACTGGGGATACACTTCGCATGATGATCTCAGCACTGCGCAAATTCACTCGCCACACACCAATCAACGTAGTTGCAAAGAAACGTGAAATTGCAGCTGTCGTATTGGATGCTCAAAAATATACTGTATGAGAATCGAAAGCCAGGCTCCTGTTTTAGGAAGTCTGGTTTTTTTATTTTTTATTGAAATACTATCTCATCAAAAAGGAAAATAGAAAAATACGTCGAATTATAGAAAATAGAGTGTGTTGAAAATTAGGCGCATGCTTTGTGTTATGCTACAATATATGAGTAAAATCATGTATGCTAAGGTGGTGCAAAAAGGTTATGGCAGTATCGTTTTATTGGTATCCTAAATGTGGCACATGCCGCAATGCTAAAAAGTGGCTTGAGGCTAATGGTGTAGCGGTAGAAGAAGTACATATTGTCGAAAATCCACCATCACGTGAAAAGTTAGAGGAGCTTTACAAGAAAAGCGGCCTAGAACTGAAAAAGTTTTTTAATACAAGCGGCATGAAGTATCGCGAGCTTGGATTGAAGGATAAAGTGAAAACAGCCTCCGAAAAGGAATTGCTTGATATTCTTGCAACGGATGGCATGCTGATTAAGCGCCCGATTACTACAGACGGCAGCAAAGTAACAGTTGGATTTAATGAAAAGCAGTTCGAAGAAACATGGAAATAGGACAGGCTCTCTTTTTAAATAGGCATGCCTATTAGAAGAGCTAAAAATAAACAAGTTTGATGGAGGGAATTATTGATGAGCACACCTAAAGATTTACGTTATTCCGAAGAGCATGAATGGGTAAAAGTTGAAGGAGAAAAAGTACGAGTGGGGATTACGCATTTTGCTCAATCCGAGCTTGGCGATATTGTGTTTGTTGAACTTCCTGAAGTTGGAGATGAAATCTCTGCAGATGAACCGTTTGGAAGTGTAGAATCTGTAAAAACAGTATCAGAACTATACGCTCCAATCAGTGGTAAAGTGGTTGAAGTTAACGAAGATTTAAATGACAGCCCTGAATTTGTTAATGAATCTCCATACGAAAAAGCATGGATGATTGTTGTGGAACCTGCAGATGCTGGTGAAGTAGACAAATTAATGACTGCTGAGCAATATGAGGAAATGACAAAAGAAGACTAATTATCTAGACGCGGGGCAACCTAACTTTAGTTAACTTTTACTAAAGAGGTGACCGTAAATGACGTTGGATAACAAAAGGTTGGATATCACTGACAGAGTAAACGGGAAGTTGACAAACCAAGGCTTTGAGCTTTATGTGGAAAACGAATCCATAGGTCAAGTAACGTTTACCGAGCAAGGCAACCAGTACGCCTTAAAAAATGGCTATGAACAAGAAGGAAGCAAGATCTTTCAACAAGTTTCAGTGCCTTCTGAAAAAGATGCCAAATATGTAGATTGCGACTACGAAAATGGATGGTGTTAACCATCGGTGGGGTTGGGACTCTTATTAGTTCCGCCCCTTTTTCTTATTAAATGACGCCCTTATTTCTAATTATATGTGTACATTACCGCTATTCGGAATAGTTATAGTATAAAGCAACTTCTCTTTATACATCTTTTAGAACAGGTGATGGATATGATTTTAATACATGAGGAAAAAATTATTATTGTAGAGGGTAAATCAGATAAAAAACGCGTTCAGGAAGTCATCAATGAACCAGTTCATATTATATGTACCAATGGCACGATCAGTGTCACAAAGCTTGATGAATTGATGGAAGATATTATGGATAAAGAAGTATATATTTTGGTGGATGCGGATAGTTCTGGTGAAAAATTGAGGAAGCTCTTTAAAAGGGAGTTTCCAGAGGCAGAGCATCTTTATATTGATAAAATGTATCGAGAAGTGGCCTCTGCTCCACATCACCATATAGCTACAGTGTTACTAAGTGCAAATATCGATATTCATGCAGAATACTTGTAATAAGATTTAATGAGGATGAGATCATGAGGGATTGGACCAAGGGAGAACTTTTACAAGAAATTAATGAAAATAAACTAAGTGTGGTTTATTTTTACACGCCTATGTGTGGGACCTGTCAGGTTGCCAAGCGTATGCTGGATGTGACGAAAGAGCTTTTCCCTCATCTTACCTTTGGGATGCTTGATGTGAATTATATTCAAGATCTTGCTATAAAGTGGGAAATTGAGAGCGTCCCTTGTTTGATGGTTTTCGAAAATGGGGAGATGAAGGAAAAAATTTATGCCTTCCGTTCGGTGGAATATTTATATGGACTCATTAAACAATATGACGGAAAGTAAAAATCTCAAAACACCCATTGTGGTGTTTTTTTGTTATTTAAAAATTATAAATAATTGAGCTGATGATAGACTTCAAAGTAATTCTTTATGGCCGTTATGAAGACCTCAGTGACAAGGAAAAAAGAGGAGCGAGGTCTTCATCGGCCGTATGAAGACCTCAGTGACGAGAAATCAGAAGGAGCGAGGTCCTCATCGCCTGTATGAAGACCTCGGTTACAAGGAAAAAGAAGGAGGGAGGTCTTCATCGCCCGTATGAAGACCTCAGTGACGAGAAATCAGGAGGAGTGAGGTCCTCATCGCCGGTATGAAGACCTCAGTGACGAGAAATCAGAAGGAGCGATGTCCTCATCGCCCGTATGAAGACCTCGGTGACGAGAAATCAGGAGGAGTGAGGTCCTCATCGCCCATATGAAGACCTCAGTGACGAGAAATCAGGATGAGTGAGGTCTTCATCGCCCGTATGAAGACCTCAGTGACGAGAAATCAGAAGGAGCGAGGTCCTCATCGCCTGTATGAAGACCTCGGTGACAAGGAAAAAGAAGGAGGGAGGTCTTCATCGCCCGTATGAAGACCTCAGTGACGAGAAATCAGGAGGAGTGAGGTCCTCATCGCCGGTATGAAGACCTCAGTGACGAGAAATCAGGAGGAGTGAGGTCCTCATCGCCTGTATGAAGACCTCAGTGACGAGAAATCAGAAGGAGTGAGGTCCTCATCGCCGGTATGAAGACCTCAGTGACGAGAAATCAGAAGGAGCGATGTCCTCATCGCCCGTATGAAGACCTCGGTGACAAGGAAAAAAGACGAGCGAGGTCCTCATCGCCAAAATGAAGCCCTTGGTGATATTCTTTCAGTGGCCCACTTCGTTGAGGAGTCTCCACTTTCCCTTCCTCCCACGGGCATCCTTGCTCCTTCCACTCCAATCAACAATGTAATTGCAAATATTTTTATAATTCTACAAAAACACCTATTGCCATTTTTCTGAAAAAGGAGTAAGTTTGTTTAGGGAGACGAAATATTTATTCAACAAACAAACGAGGGGTATATTTATGTTGAAGAATGCAAACTGGTTTCAGTCATTTATGCGGTATGATCATACTATCCAGAAGTTATTTATTGTTAATATCCTTACTCAAATAGGGCTTGGGATTTTTATGATTGTTTATAACTTTTATATAAGAGAACTTGGGTTTGCGGAGACGGTAAACGGGAATGTCATCGCAGCTTCATCATTAGCAGCAGCTATCATCTTAATTCCAGCGGGGATACTAAGTGATCGCATTGGCCGCAAGAAAATGATGCTTTTTGGTGTGTTTTTTAGTGGGATCTTTATGTTCTTAAGAAGTATATTCGAATTAGAATCACTGCTAATGATCAGTGCTTTTATTGCAGGAATAGCTATGGCCTTCATTCAAGTCACAGCAGTACCATGGCTTGCAGAAAGCTCAACAAAAGAACAGAGGGTTAAGCTTTTTAGCTATCACTTTGCGGTTATGATGGGAGCAAACGTTGTCGGGAATCTTTTGGGAGGATCATTAACGGATTTACTTTTACATGTTGTAGGACTTACCCCAGTTTGGAGTATTAGACTAACGCTTTTACTAGGAAGTTTCATATTCATGTTGGGAATCATTCCTTTGTGGAAAACCACGGAAGTACAACGGGAAAAAGAGACCAAAGCATTTACTTTTAAAAACTTCCAATCATCTATCCCAAAAGGACAATGGAAGCTCATTTTTGCTTTTTCTTTTGCATCCATTTTGATAGGGTTTGGATCTGGACTGGTCATTCCTTATTTAAACATGTATTTTGCAGATCGTTTTGGGACCTCCAATTCTACCATTGGAATTGTTCTATCACTAGGTCAGGCGGTGACTGCCGTTGCGATGATTATCGGACCAGCGGTTGTCAGGAGAGTAGGTGAGATGAGAGCGGTTGTTATTTTACAGCTTCTTTCCTTACCGTTCATGTTAATAACCGCATTCACTCAAATTTTTTGGCTTGCAGCTCTTGGGTTTTTATTTAGGCAGGCATTGATGAATGCGGCAAATCCAATTATTTCTTCAATGATGATGGAGAAGGTAGATAACTCTTTGAAGGGTTTTGCGAACTCCATAAATCAAATGGTCTTTTCACTCGGATGGGCAAGCATGGGTCCGGTTTCTATGACCATCGTTCTTTTATATGGAGAATATTGGGGATATTCGATTGTTTTCTCCATCACGGCTGTGCTTTATCTGACAAGTTCTATTTTCTTTTATTTAATGTTTAGGGAAAAAACGACGGCAACCTACCAAAAGGCTATGGTAAAGACATCATAGTCTGACATATTTCTCGGGAAATGAGGAACAGTTATCGAAAAATACGCGGTAATTGTTCTTTTTTTATTGCAGGGATTAGGCTGACAGGCAGGGAAATTAATAGAAAAGGGGGCTGGTTTGTAATGGTAATAGAGAACCTAGAAATGTTTCTTCTTAAAGCCAAAAGTAAGTCGCATGTAATGGAGATTTTGCCTTACTACAGTCTGCGCTGCTGTTTAGTGGCCCAAGGGGAGCGGTCGTTTTTTTCATTAAGTAAAAATAACGTACAAGTGGAACATGGTGCAACAGTGGCTGATGTTGTAATTGAGGGTTCTGCAGACGATATAATGGAGCTTCTAAATGGAACGAAAATGAGAGATGTGAAAGGTCTAGCATTTAAAGGCTCCTTTAGACATTTCTTGCTGATGGATTCCCTGTTTACTCTTGTAAATCGTTCAGAAAGAAAAGAAGTATCTTAAAGGAATTGTACTCGCCTATAACGAATTAGTGTATATAGATAGAGAGAAATTATAGGCGGTGTAGGGGTAGTGTATTATATTATTGTCAACGAGATGGCTGGTAACGGAAAAGGACTGCGAATGTGGAGAGAAACAGAAAAGCTCTTACAGGAGAATAGTGTACCTTATCAAGTCTCTTTTACTCAGTATGCAGGTCATGCCAGTGAATTATTAGAAAATGTAGAAGAGAATTTGGTCAAAGCTGTCATCGTAGTTGGTGGGGACGGTACCATTCATGAAGCGGTTAATAAATTGGTTTACAGTAAAGTGGCTCTAGGGATTGTTCCTGCCGGTTCTGGAAATGACTTGGCAAGAAGCCTTGGAGTCCCTTTTGATGTGGTAGGGGCTTTGGCTCGTATATTAAAGGGAACTCATCATCTAATAGATGTACCAAAAGTAGGTAAAGAGTATTATATATCGATTGCAGGGCTAGGGTTTGACGGTAAGGTGGCAGAAGTAACCAACCGCTCAAGATCCAAACGCTTCATGAATAAATTAGGCTTAGGCGGTTTGTCATATGTGCTGAATATTTTCAGAGTTCTTTTCACCTATCAACCATCTGATGTTACAGTGGAAGTAGATGGAAGGGTAAAAAAGTTTGAGGATGTTTGGTTGATAGCGGTTGCCAATCTCCCATATTATGGTGGGGGGATTATGATTTGCCCTGATGCCAGTGGAAATGATGGGGCATTGGATGTTTGTGTGGTTTCTGGTATCGGAAGATGGGAGTTATTATTTGTGTTTCCACTTGCTTTTAAAGGAAAACATATTAAACACCGAAAAGTCACAATGCTTAGAGGTGCGTCCATTAAAATAAGCCAGAATTCATCCATGGTCATGCAGTGTGACGGAGAAATTGTTCAGAATAGCACCACAGATTTTAGTATAAAAGAGAAAGCTTTAAAAATTTTTTAAAGGTAGGAAGAAAGTTTTTAATTGACAGGCTATTTATCACCGTGATACGATTACACTCGTTAATTCGAATTGCCCAAATACTTAATTTTAATTATATATGTTTATCTCTTATCGAGAGAGGTGGAGGGACGTGCCCGATGAAACCCGGCAACCGTCAACAAGGAATTGTTGAAATTGGTGCCAATTCACACAAAGCAATTTGCTTTGATAGATGAGAGAAAGGACTTTTCTCATTAAATCCTTTCTGCTCATCTTTGCAGAAAGGATTTTTTATTTTCAAAGAGTAAACAAACGTTTGATTAATCTTTATTGGGAAAGCTAAAACAAGGAATTGTAAGAAGGTAGGTGCGAGCATGATTTCACTTCAAGGTGTAAAAAAAGTTTTTAAAACGAAAAATGGATTAGTAACAGCTGTTGATAATATAGATTTATCCATTAACCAAGGGGAGATTTTCGGAGTTATCGGATACAGTGGAGCTGGGAAAAGTACACTGATTCGTATGCTAAATGGACTCGAAACTCCAACGGATGGAGTGGTGGATGTTGCAGGAAGAAATCTTGCCAAAGTAAAGGGCAAGGAACTGAGAGAAGCACGCCAGGAGATAAGTATGATCTTTCAGCACTTCAATTTATTATGGTCAAGGACGGTAAAGGAAAATATCGCGTTTCCACTTGAGATTGCAGGAGTAAGCAGGTCAGAGCGGAACAAACGAGTTGAAGAACTTATCAAGCTTGTAGGCTTAGAGGGAAGAGGAGACTCTTACCCGTCTCAACTAAGCGGAGGTCAAAAGCAACGTGTCGGAATTGCCAGAGCGCTTGCGAATAACCCGAAAGTGCTTTTATGTGATGAAGCGACTTCAGCTTTGGATCCGCAGACAACAGATTCTATCCTGGACCTCTTAGTCGATATCAATAAACGACTTTCTCTGACTATCGTTCTGATTACACATGAAATGCACGTTATCCGTAAAATCTGTCATCGAGTTGCGGTAATGGAAAATGGAAAGGTTGTGGAAAAGGGAGATGTTCTAAATGTATTCCGTAAGCCTGAGCAACCTATCACGAAACGCTTTGTCAAACAGGTGACAGAACCAGAAGACACGCAAGAAACCGTAGAACACTTGTTAGCGGAATATCCACAAGGAAAAGTAATTCAATTAACATTTGTAGGAACTTCGGCAGAACAACCTTTAATTACGAATTTGATTCGTAGATTCCCAATTGATGTGAACATTCTTCAAGGGAAAATCTCACAAACTCAAAATGGAGCATATGGCACGCTTTTTGTACACCTAGATGGGGAAGAAACGCAAGTACAAGAGGCATTGAGTTTTATCCGTGAGCAGCAAGTGGAGTTGGAGGTGATGACACATGCTTGAGAGAGTTAATTGGGATAAGATGTGGGAAGCAACCTTAGAAACTCTTTATATGAGCAGTATATCGGTTGTCGCTACGTTTATATTAGGAATTGTTTTAGGACTATTATTGTTTTTAACAGCAAAAGGAAACATATGGGAAAGTCGATTCGTTAATGGATTAGTTGCAGCGTTCGTAAATATTTTCCGTTCCATACCATTTGTCATTTTAATCTTTCTACTTATCCCTTTTACAAGGTTCATTATGGATACCATTATCGGTGCGAACGCAGCATTGCCGGCTCTAATCATAGGAGCAGCACCTTTTTATGCACGAATGGTGGAAATCGCATTACGTGAAATTGATAAAGGTGTCATTGAAGCAGCACGATCAATGGGCGCCAAAACTTCAGAAATCATCTGGAAAGTACTCCTTCCGGAATCGATGCCAGCATTGGTTTCCGGTATAACAGTAACAGCCATTGCCATTGTAAGTTACACAGCAATGGCAGGAATCATCGGTGCAGGTGGATTGGGTAACCTCGCATTCTTAGATGGGTTCCAGCGTAATAACTGGGAAGTAACACTAGTATGTACTGTCATCATCCTAATCATTGTATTTATCATCCAATTTATTGGAGATCTAATAACAAATAAACTAGACAAACGCTAAGAAAGAGGGGACGAATATTATGAAAAGAGTATTAAGTTTAGCTGTTGTATCATTGTTAGTACTAGTGCTTGCTGCATGTGGCGGCGGTGAAAAAGGTATTGAGGAAGGCAAGCTAGTGATAGGTGCATCAAATGTTCCTCATGCAGAAATCCTTGAAGAAGCAAAGCCAATTTTAGAGGAACAAGGCATTGAATTAGATATTCAAACATATACGGATTACATCATTCCGAACCAAGCTTTACGTGATAAAGACATTGACGCAAACTTCTTCCAGCATGAGCCATACTTGAAAAGTCAAATCGCAGAAAATGATTACAAATTTGTAAGTGCAGGCGGCGTTCACATTGAACCAATCGGTGTTTACTCACAAGAATATGACAGCTTGGAAGAACTTCCTGAAGGTGCAGAAATCTTAATGAGTAACTCTGTTGCCGACCATGGCCGTATCCTTGCAATGCTTGAAGAAAAAGGGCTTATTACGTTAAAAGAGGGTGTAGAAATTACATCTGCATCTGTTGATGATATCGATGAGAACCCGAAGAATCTTGAGTTCAACACTCAATTCGAAGCGGCTTTCCTACCGCAAGCATATTTGAATGGCGACGGAGATGCAGTACTGATTAACGGTAACTATGCACTTGGCGCTGACATCGATCCAGAAAAAGAAGCAATCGCTTTAGAATCAGGTGAAAACAATCCTTACGTAAACCTTATCGTTGTTCGTGAGGAAGATAAAGATAATGAACAAATCAAAGCATTAGTTGAAGTACTTCAATCTGATGAAATTAAAGCATTCATTGAAAAAGAATACAAAGGATCCGTGCTACCGGCAAAGGCATCTGACGAACAATAAGGCTTTCATGAATGACTCCGTACGATATTTGTGGTGCGGGGTTATTTTTTTTGTAATACTTGAATACTAACCTCCCCCCTAAACAAATACTAACTTTGTGAAAAATAAGGATGGGAGTTGTCTTCAATGGAACAACATTATGAGCCGAAAAACTATGCAGAAGCAGCACTTCATGATTATAAAGCGGGATTAGGAGTTTTCACAGAAAAGATGCCTGAACTTGCACACCACTATAACGAGTTTACAGAAGCTTGTTTTAAAGAGGGCGTACTCGATAAAAAGCAAAAGCAATTGATTGCACTTGGTGTCAGTGTGTATTCCCAAGATGAATATTGCATTGTTTATCACACAAAAGGTTGCTTAGATCAAGGTGCAACAGAGCAGGAGATCTTGGAAGTGTGCGGCGTAACAGCAGCATTCGGAGGCGGCGCGGCAATGAGTCAATCCGTGACATTGGTGCAGTCTTGTATAAGTGATTTTAATGAGTTGAAGCATTGATTTTGGAGAGTCTGACCTTTTGGGGTTGGGCTTTTTCCATTTACAGGATCCTATTAGCCTGGAGGCTATTGAAAAACCTATGAATTTTCTCATAGACTGTTTCTATACGCCCGAAGCTCTTTTGAATACTGGTGAAGTGACTAATAGAAGCGCTCTATACGCCCGAATGCCTACGAAAACCGGTTGAACTGTCTAATAGAAGCGCTCTATACGCCCGAATGCCCACGAAAACCGGTTGAACTGTCAAATAGAAGCGCTCTCTATTTCCGAAGGCCCTCGATATTAGGTTGAACAGTCCAATAGAATCAAATCCTATTCAACTTAACGCCTTAGAACATCAGGACAACCAGAACGCCCCAGCATTTCAGAGAAATAGTAAGCTTCCCATCAACCATCTTTCCTAACTCCGCTACACCCCTCAATATCCCCAGTAATCGCCTCATACCTCATTTGGATAAATTAACCACCCCTGTTATGATTAATAAAGTGTTTATTACAAATACTTTGAGGGTATCAGTAAAACTGGTACGAAAAATAAACACTTATAAATAGGAAGGGAATGGTTTATTATCCATCAGGTACATGTGAAGTACACAGGTGAAATGGAGAAGGCAATGTATCAAGCTTACGGTTTTGGTTATGAGGAGTACTCAAATAAGCTCTCGAAACTCATAGAAGTTGAACAAAAGCGAGAAAAGGATTACCAAAAAAGCTTGGAGATTGTCGAAGAAGTAGACCGTAATTTCCACCCATAAAACCTGCTCAGCAGCAAACTGTCAGGTTGACCATATAATTATAGAAGAAAAGGGTTCGTGTTATTCTCTAACAAAATGAGAATAATGCAGACCCTTTTTTGTTTTTTAAATATCCCCGGTTAATTGTAGTGCAAGTTATGAGACTCCGGCGGGAGGTAGAGGCAGGTTGAGACCCTGAAGCGTTGTGAGGAGGACCAAGCATCGCCCGTGGAAAGCGAATCACAGGAACGAAAATTAACAGGGAGTTAAACAAATAAAAAAATCCTCCCGAAAATTCGACTTTCCCCCCTCATATTCGTTATAATTTGAGGGTATCTTACACAAGGCGGAAAAGGTTGCTATCACTTTCTATTTGTTATAAGATTGTAATGAGAATAAAATGAGAATTAAAACAAGAATGTGTTTTCATATAGGAACACAAGAACATTGGAGGTTACAGTTATGGGTTCAACGTTAACGATTAAAGATTTACATGTATCCATTAATGATAAAGAGATTTTAAAGGGTGTAAATCTTGAAGTAAAAGGCGGAGAGATTCACGCAATCATGGGTCCTAACGGAACAGGAAAGTCAACGCTTTCTTCTGCAATCATGGGTCACCCTAAATATGAAGTAACAAGCGGAAGCATTACATTTGATGGTAAAGATGTTCTTGAAATGGAAGTGGATGAGCGCGCGCAAGTTGGCTTATTCCTTGCAATGCAATACCCAAGTGAGATCAGTGGTGTAACAAACGCGGACTTCTTGCGTTCTGCTATCAACGCTCGCCGTGAAGAGGGCGATGAGATTTCCCTAATGAAATTCATCCGTAAAATGGATAAAAACATGGATTTCTTAGAAATGGATCAAGCAATGGCACAGCGTTACCTAAACGAAGGGTTCTCTGGTGGGGAAAAGAAGCGTAACGAGATTCTTCAATTAATGATGATCGAGCCTAAGATCGCAATCCTTGATGAGATTGATTCTGGTCTTGATATCGATGCATTGAAAGTTGTTTCTAAAGGAATCAACGAAATGCGCGGAGACGACTTCGGTTGCCTTATCATCACTCACTACCAACGTTTATTGAACTACATCACTCCTGACCACGTTCACGTTATGATGCAAGGGCGCATTGTGAAGTCTGGTGGCAAGGAATTAGCGCAACGTCTAGAGGCAGAAGGTTACGATTGGATTAAGCAAGAACTAGGTATCGAAGACGAAACAGTCGGTCAAGAAGCGTAAGCAAGGAGGATTATCATGACGTTAGAGACGAAATTACCGTTTGATCAAGACTACCTCACTAACTACTCCAAAGAGTCAGGGGAGCCTCAGTGGCTGTTAGATCTTCGCTTACAAGCTTATTCCTTGGCAGAAGAGCTGCCATTACCTAAGCCTGATAAGACGAAGATTACAAACTGGAATTTTACAAACTTCCAAAAGCACACTGTAGAAACTTCCATTACTTCTTTGGATCAATTGCCTGAAGAGGTAAAGGCGTTAGTAGATGGAGAAAATATATATGTTCAAGTGGATAACACATCAGTGGTATCTACACTTAAAGAAGAATTAAAAGCACAAGGCGTTATCTTCACAGATATCATCACTGCTGCAAAAGAGCACAGTGACCTTGTGAAAAAGTACTTTATGCAAGACGGTGTTAAAGTTGATGAGCATAAGCTTTCGGCTTTACACGCTGCATTAATGAACGGCGGAGCATTCCTTTATGTACCGAAAAATGTTGTTATTGAAGAACCGATTCAAGCGATCTACCTTCAAGACCAAGCAGAAGCTGTGTTCAACCACGTATTAATTGTGGCAGAAGACAACAGTGCGGTTACTTATGTAGAGAACTATCTTTCTAACAATGATGGAGAAGGATCTATCTTCAATATCGTGACAGAGGTTATCGCTAACGGCAACTCTAAAGTGCAATACGGTGCTGTAGACAACCTTGGAAAAGGTGTAACAACTTATGTTAACCGTCGCGGAGTAGTTGGACGTGACGCAACACTTGAGTGGGCGCTTGGCCTTATGAATGATGGCGACACGATTTCTGAGAACGTAACAAACCTAATGGGTGACGGCTCTGTTGGAGATACAAAAACAGTAGTGGTTGGACGTGGAGAGCAAAAGCAAAACTTTACAACGAAGGTTGTACATTTTGGCAAAAACTCTGACGGTCAAATTCTTAAGCATGGCGTTATGAAAGACAGCGCAAGCTCTGTATTTAACGGTATCGGTAAAATTGAGCACGGTGCTTCTAAGTCTAATGCCGAGCAGGAATCTCGCGTGTTAATGCTTAGTGAAAAAGCTCGTGGGGACGCTAACCCGATTCTTCTAATCGACGAAGATGATGTAACAGCAGGACACGCAGCATCAGCGGGCCGCATCGATCCACTTCAGCTTTACTACCTGATGAGCCGCGGAATTTCCAAGAAAGAAGCGGAGCGCTTAGTAATCCACGGATTCTTGGCACCTGTAGTAAATCAATTGCCAATCGAAAAGGTTAAGAACCAGTTGATTGATGTAATTGAAAGGAAAGTGAAGTAATGAATATCCAGGAGATACGTCAGCAGTTTCCGATTTTGCATCAAGAGGTCAATGGAAATCCGCTTGTGTATCTGGATAGTGCTGCTACATCTCAAAAGCCGCTCGCGGTCATTGAGGCGTTGGAGAAGTACTATAAAGGGTATAACTCCAATGTTCATCGAGGAGTTCATACTTTAGGTACGAGAGCGACAGACGGTTACGAAGGTGCACGTGATAAGGTGAAGAACTTTATCAACGCAGCCCACAGAGAAGAAATAGTCTTTACTCGTGGAACAACGACCGCTCTGAACCTTGTAGCTGGCAGCTATGCACGCGCCAACCTGAAGGAAGGCGACGAAATAGTTATCACCTACATGGAGCATCATAGTAATATCATTCCATGGCAACAGGCGGCAAAAGCCACTGGCGCTACTTTAAAATATATCCCTTTAACCGAAGACGGAAGCCTGTCCTTGACAGATGTGGAAGCTACCATCACGGAAAACACGAAAATAGTTTCTGTGATGCAGGTTTCCAACGTATTAGGAACCATCAACCCGATTAAAGAGATTGCTGAGATTGCCCACCGCAATGGTGCAATCATGGTGGTTGACGGTGCTCAGAGTACTCCACACATGAAAGTGGACGTACAAGATTTAGACTGCGACTTCTTCGCACTGTCTGGTCATAAAATGGGTGCTCCAACGGGAATTGGTGCCCTTTACGGGAAAAAGCATCTGCTTGAGAACATGGAACCAATTGAGTTCGGTGGGGAAATGATCGACTTTGTCGGACTGCAGGAATCCACTTGGAAGGAGCTGCCTTGGAAGTTTGAAGGAGGTACCCCGATTATTGCGGGTGCCATCGGACTTGGCGCAGCAATTGACTTCCTGGAGCAGGTGGGAATGGACAATATCCTTGCCCATGAACATAAGCTTGCAGATTATGCGATGAACCGCATGTCCGAGATTGAAGGAATCACGATTTACGGTCCGCAAAAAAGAGCGGGACTTGTTACATTCAATATAGAAGACGTACATCCACATGATGTAGCTACAGTGCTGGATGCTGAAGGTATTGCTGTTCGTGCAGGACATCACTGTGCACAGCCATTAATGAAGTATCTAAACGTTTCTTCGACTGCACGTGCTAGTTTTTACCTGTACAACACAGAGGAAGAAATTGATAAGCTAGTAGCATCATTAGTGAAAACAAAGGAGTACTTTAGTAATGTCTTTTAACAATTTAGATACTCTCTATCGTCAAGTGATTATGGATCATTATAAAAATCCGCGTAACAAAGGGTCGATTGAGTCTGACAGCATCACTGTCGACATGAATAACCCTACATGCGGTGACCGCATCCACTTGACACTTCAAGTAGAAGATGGAAAAGTGAAGGATGCAAAGTTTGACGGCGAAGGATGCTCCATTTCCATGGCATCTGCATCCATGATGACCCAAGCAGTAAAAGGGTTAGAAGTGGAAAAAGCTTTAGAGCTATCCCAGATTTTTTATGATATTATGTTAGGCAAAGAGTATGACGACGAAGCGATGGACTTAGGGGACCTCGAAGCACTTCAAGGTGTGGCGAAGTTCCCGGCACGTATCAAATGTGCCACTCTTGCATGGAAAGCCATGGAAAAGGGAGTCAAATCGGAATAAGCAAGGCAAGATAGGGAGTGATAGTGCGGCAAAACAATGCTGCACTGTTGCTCACCTCTTGAATGGAGGGAATAAAAATGGCGAAAAAAATGCCTGAAATCGGCGATTACAAGTATGGTTTTAAGGACAAAGACGTTTCCATTTTCCGTTCCGGCCGTGGTCTTACGAAAGAGATCGTTGAAGAAATCTCTCGTATGAAGGAAGAGCCTCAATGGATGCTGGATTTCCGTCTTAAATCATTAGAACATTTCTATAACATGCCAATGCCACAATGGGGCGGCGATTTAAACAGCTTGAACTTTGATGAAATTACGTATTACGTAAAACCATCTGAGAAGTCTGAGCGTTCTTGGGATGAAGTACCTGAAGAGATCAAGCAGACGTTTGACAAATTAGGTATCCCTGAAGCAGAACAAAAATATCTTGCAGGTGTATCTGCTCAGTACGAATCTGAGGTTGTATACCACAACATGCAAGAAGACTTAGAAGATCTTGGTGTAGTGTTTAAAGACACAGACACAGCGTTAAAAGAAAATGAAGACATCTTCCGTGAGCACTGGGCGAAAGTAATTCCGCCAACAGACAACAAGTTCTCTGCATTGAACTCTGCAGTATGGTCTGGTGGATCTTTCATTTACGTTCCTAAAGGTGTTAAAGTGGAAACTCCACTTCAAGCATACTTCCGAATCAACTCTGAGAACATGGGTCAATTCGAACGTACGCTTATCATCGTAGACGAAGGCGCACACGTACACTATGTAGAAGGCTGTACAGCACCTGTTTATACAACAAACTCTCTTCACAGTGCGGTAGTAGAAATCATCATCAAAAAAGATGCATACTGCCGTTACACAACGATTCAAAACTGGGCGAACAACGTATACAACCTAGTAACGAAGCGTGCAGTGTGTGAAGAAAATGCGACAATGGAATGGATTGATGGTAACATCGGTTCCAAGTTAACAATGAAATACCCAGCGGTCATCCTTAAAGGAGAAGGCGCTCGTGGTATGACTCTATCCATCGCGTTAGCTGGTAAAGGGCAGCACCAGGATGCAGGTGCGAAAATGATTCACCTTGCACCAAACACGTCTTCTACTATCGTTTCTAAATCCATCTCCAAGCAAGGTGGTAAAGTAACATACCGTGGAATCGTACACTTTGGTAAAAAAGCATCCGGCGCACGCTCCAACATCGAGTGTGACACGTTAATCATGGATAACCAGTCAACTTCTGATACAATTCCTTACAACGAAGTGTTCAACGACAACGTTTCTCTTGAGCACGAAGCAAAGGTATCCAAAGTATCCGAAGAGCAACTGTTCTATCTAATGAGCCGTGGTCTATCTGAAGAAGAAGCAACAGAAATGATCGTAATGGGCTTCATCGAGCCATTCACAAAAGAACTACCAATGGAATACGCAGTAGAAATGAACCGTCTGATCAAGTTCGAGATGGAAGGTTCTATTGGGTAACATATAGTCATAAAAAAAACCTTGGCGTGCTTGCATGCCAAGGTTTTTTATTTATGGATAGCTATTTTGTTATTTGGCTTGATAGAGCCATTCCCCTTCACCCGCTTCAACGTCGCCACAATAAGAAAGCTGACAATCACTAGCAATAGCCAGGAACTGACCTTGCCTAAGTGGACAAGGCTCCAGGCCTCTGTTTGATTCGGATATTCCCAAGCCCCGAAAAATGTTGCGATATTTTCTGCGACCCAAATAAAAAAACCGATGAGCACAAAGGAAAGTGCGATTGGCATACGATATTGAATTCCGCCAACCTCATAGTTGACCCAAGACTTCCAAAACAGAATAATAACTAAAGCAGATAACCACCAACGAATATCAATCCAATAATGATGGGTGAAGAAATTTAGATAAATGGCTGCTGCGAGCGATACAACGGCCCAAAAAGGCGGCCAGTCAATGAGATCAACATTCAACCTTCTCCATGCCTGACAAAGATAACTTGCCACGCTGGCATACATAAACCCGCTGTATAATGGCACTCCAAAAATCTTGGAATAGCCTTCCTCTGGATAAGACCAAGACCCCATATGCACCTTGAAGATCTCAAGTGCCAGCCCGATAAGGTGAAACAAGGTAATGACTTTTAATTCATCGCGTGTTTCAAGTCCAGACCTAAGCATCCACCATTGCATCAGAATGCAGATAACCAGAAGCCAATCATACCTTGGCAGGAATGGTAGAGGAATCACTTGGGTTAAGGCTAGAGAAGCAAATATGACGACAGGAAACACACAGGATAATGCTTGTTGCCAACCAAAACGAACAAGTTGCATGAACGCGCCAACCATGAACCATTCCTTCTTTTTTAATGCTGAGCCAAATTCCAATGGTTCGCGAATCATAAACAACACCTCACAATCAATCTTTGTATTGAATTTAGCATAAAATTTATTGAAAAACAATAAATAATTATTGAAAATAAAAAGCATCCCCCTAAAATGGGAATGCCTCAACTATCAAACACTCAATCACCTTACCAATTCCGTATCATCAGAATCCGGTGTCTTATCTTCTTTCTGCTTTTCCAAATACTCATTAACCTTCAAGCTAGAATATATAAACCCAGCAGCAATTAACACACCAAACACCCAGCCGTTCACCTTCATGAAAAACAAGATTCTATCATACCCTTGAACACCGTAAACACCAATCAGATAGTATTTCAAGCCGGCAGCAACGAATCCCCGCAAGGCAAATATTCCTGTTAGGATGTAAAAAGCGGGCAGGATCGTTTTTTGACGGTAAAGTCTTAAGCTGTCTTTACGCTTGTGGCCCTGAAGATAAGAGATATCTACACCAAAATAAAGAGCTAACGGTTTTTTTACAAGCATAGTTCCTAGGAGGAATAATCCGAATCCAGCAGACACATAAACAGAGTTCTGCAGCATGGTAAAGGCATCTCCTGAAAGGATATCAACAAGCGTGCTGACAAACAAAGAAGCCATAATAAACATCCCTGTCACATTGAACTGCCTCTCTACGGCGAAACGAACAATTGTGTAGATAAACCCCGGCGCAGTGGAAAGTAATATCGCATAATAGTCCCCTAGTGGTTCTTGTCCAAATTTCCATATTAAATAAGGTAAAGCCAAGTAGAATAGCAAGTCGAAAACAACAATTTTGTTTTTCATAGGACCTCCGTAAAAGATAAATGATACGATTATCATACCAATTACTCCCATATTCTGCACTATAAACATGAGAAATTCCCTCAATATATGATAAAATGAAAAAAATGAGGTGAAACGGATGATTTATGTTGGTGTGACAGGCTGGGGAGATCACGATTCATTATATGTTGCTGGCACAGCGCCGAGAGACAAACTGCAAGAATATGGAGCTCATTTTCCTGTTGTTGAAGTGGATGCTTCCTTTTATGCCGTGCAGCCAAAGCAGAACGTGGAAAAATGGGTGGCGGATACACCGGAAACCTTTAAGTTCATTGTAAAGGCTTACCAAGGAATGACAGGGCATCAGCGTGGAGAGATTCCTTTTGACACGAAAGAACTAATGTTTAATGCTTTTAAGCAATCTATTGAACCCTATGAAAAGGCCAGAAAGATGGCGATGGTTCTTTTTCAATTTCCACCATGGTTTGAATGCAAGAAGGAAAATGTCGATTATTTGAGATGGTGTAAAGAGCAGATGGGAGACACGAAGGTAGCGCTTGAGTTCCGCAATCAGACATGGTTTCAGCCTGCCTACCATGACAGAACGCTGAAGTTTATGGAAGAAGAGGGGTGGATTCATAGTATCTGTGATGAACCGCAAGCGGGAAGAGGGTCAATTCCGACCGTCCTGCATCCCACAGATCCAGATAATACCCTTATTCGTCTCCATGGGAGGAATGTTCATGGCTGGACGAAACCTGCAGCAGGGAAGGACTGGAGAGAGGTCCGTTACCTGTATGATTATAACCTTAACGAACTAATGGAATGGAAAGGAAATCTCGAGAGGTTAGCTCCTTCATCTAGGAACATTTATTTGTTATTCAACAATAATTCTGGAGGCCATGCAGCTGGAAATGCCAAACAAATGATTGACCTATTAGGTGTCGAGTATACAGGATTGGCACCAAGGCAACTAGATTTATTTTAGAGGAGAGAATCGGTGTGCAGCAAATTAGAATTTTACATACAAACGATATCCATAGTCATTTTGATGCCTATCCAAAGCTTGCGACTTTTTTAAAAGAACAGGCGTCCACACAGCCATCGGCTCTTGTCGACATTGGTGATAATATGGACCGTTTTCACCCAATTACCGAGGCTACAAGTGGAAAGGCTAACACGAAACTATTAAACATGCTTCACTATGACTATGCCACGTTTGGTAATAATGAAGGAATAACTTTGGACTATCAAGGGTTATCAAAGCTATATGAGGATGCGGAATTTCCCGTTTTGGCTGCCAATCTATTTGAAGAAAATGGAGATTATCCGGATTGGGTAAAACCTTATGATGTGAAAAGCATGGGGAATGTTAAGGTTGCATTTATCGGAGTAACTGTTTTCTACCAGCATTTCTATTCGCTGCTTGGCTGGAAAATAGATGATCCTTTTAATATTTTGGAAAAACACCTTCCTGTATTAAAAGAAAAGGCAAATATTATTGTGGTGCTTTCCCATCTTGGTATTTCTGATGATGAGGAGATGGCAAGGAGGTTCCCTGATATTGATGTCATCCTTGGTGGACATACTCATCATGTTTTGCCTGAAGGGAGACGAATTGGAAATACGTTAATATGTGGAGCAGGTAAATATGGGCAATACATAGGTCAGGTCGACATTGCCTACGATAAAGATTCAAAATCACTTATTCAATCCACTGCAAAGCTTTTTAAGTTGGAACTCTATGAGCCAGATCAGCAATTAACAGAATGCATAAAAGACATGGAAGCAGTAGCGGAAAAGCATTTGAATAAAATAGTAGGAAGTATTGAAGAATCGCTACCGGTAGAATGGTTCGCGCCTTCTATATTTCCAGATTTCCTTGCTGAGAAGTTAAGAGAATGGTGTCAGGCAGATATCGGAATGGTCAATGCCGGTGTATTGCTTGATGGACTAGCTAAAGGGGAAGTAACCTTTGGTATGCTTCACCGTATATGTCCTCACCCAATTAACCCTTGCAGAGTGACGCTGACAGGCGAGGAGTTAAGGGAAGTTGTCCAGCAGGCTCTGCACCCTGATATGGTAAACTTGAGGGTGAAAGGCCTTGGGTTCCGTGGTGAGGTAATGGGGCGTATGGCGTTTAGTGGCGTTAGATTCGACACAGAGGTCATAAAAGACGGAAGCGTTCAGGTGACTGATATATATATAGGGGCTAAGCGACTGAATGCAACAGACCATGTAACAATCGGTACCATTGATATGTTCACTTTTGGTAGAATGTATCCAAGCATCATCCGTGCAAAAGAAAAGAAGTTTTTTCTGCCAGAACTGCTTCGAGATGTGTTAGCACATTCATTTTCTAATAATTGACCTATTTTTCACACCCTTTCCATGCACACACCATAAATTGATATGGGAAGGGAGCGTGACAATTATCTATGATTGAAATGACACCAATTACAATCGAAGGCCATACGTTTACAGCAATTACGGTACGATTGCCAAAGACCAATTTTTTGGCGGTGACTAGTGATAAAGGTTATATCATGTGCGGTGCGCTTGATGTCGGCTTATTGAATGCCAAGCTAAAGGACCGTAAAATCATTGCAGGGCGGGCAGTTGGAGTGCGTACTATCGAGCAATTAATAGAGGCCCCTTTGGAATCCATTACGTATGAGGCGGAGAATGTGGGCATTACGGTTGGAATGCCTGGGAAAGAGGCTTTGTTAAAAATGCTATAGAGGGTTGTGGCGCTGGTTGTTGCTTGCAGCCTATACCCCAAATATATAATACCATCGTGCTTAAACGGTGGTATTTTTATGTTGCTACAAACTTTTCAAAACTTTTTTTTATTTTATCAAGCTTTATCCCGGAATTTTTACTATAATAGGAAATATATAGATTTTGTCGAAATGTGAAGATAGGAGAAGTTATGAGACTATTACCTACAAAATCAATGAAACCGGGAATGGTGTTGGCCAGGTCTATCTACAATGATTCTGGAAGAGTACTGTTAAGTGAAGGGATCTCTGTTACTTCACGGATGATCACACGTCTGCAACAATTGAATGTAACGTATGTATATATAGAAGATGCCCGGACAAGCGGGATGGAAGTCCCGACTTTTATTTCGGACAAAACGCGTAAAGAAGCAGTAAAAACTATTACGGATACCTTTAAATCTGTGGAACATGAAAAAGAGTTAAGTAAGTGGTTTGTCATGGACAAATCTTCGAAAAACATTAAATCACTTATTCAAAACCTTCTTTCAGACATGAAATCAAATGATGAAGTGTCCGCGCTTTTAACGGATGTGTATGTACACGACAATTATGTGTTTACCCATTCGTTAAATGTGACACTTTATTCCCTATCCATAGGATTAAAGTTAGGATTGTCCCAAAAAGATTTAGAGACACTAGGGCTTGGCGGTATACTTCATGATATTGGAAAAATGTTGATCCCTAATGAAATTCTCTTTAAGCCAGGAAAGCTAACAAGTGATGAGTTTGCTGAAATGAAGCGGCATGCGACCTATGGTTACGATATCCTTCGCAACATGCAGACCATTCCTTTAATGGTTGCTCACTGTGCTTTCCAGCATCATGAGCGCCTAAACGGCAGTGGCTATCCTCGTGGCATTAAATCGGACGATATCCATCTGTTTGGTAAAATCCTTGCTGTAGCGGATGTTTTTGATGCAGTGACCTCCCACCGCATATACCGGAGCGCGATGCTACCGCATGAAGGACTCGAAATTTTATATGCAGGTTCGGGCACTTTGTATGAACCTGAGATTATTGAAGCCTTCCGTAAATCGGTGGCCATCTATCCATATGGCTTAATGGTTACCTTGAATGATGGGAGAAAAGGGCTTGTTGTTGGCCAAAATAAGGATCTTACAGAACGACCTGTCATCAGGGTGGTGGAAGAAGAAGGAGAAGAGCTGGAAACACCTTACGATATTAACTTAAAAGACCATCTGAATTTAGCGATTGTGGACTGCGACTCTCTCGAAAAAATAGCAGCAGTCAGTTAAAAGGAAAGAGTAGAGAAAAAAGAAATATATTTCCTTTGTCCTATAGGAGGATATATGGTATAGTGAATTCATAAAATAATATACTTCCCTTATCATACGATGAGGTAGAGGCTGCATAGCATAAGAGTAAAACTACTGGAGGTTGACACCTAAGATGGTAGAAAGAAAGGATGCTGTGCCGAAGCAATATGAGCGGTCGAACTCATGTTGCTGGGGTTATCTTGAATAAGGATAACACTGCCATTATGACCGGTACGGACGGTTTTTATAATGGAGGGCTACTGATCGGATGGAGGATAACACATTACATAGGTAATGATAGTTATTTTCTATCATTACTTTTTATTTTGTTTTCTTTCAGCGCCTTCCATTGTTGTAAAACCGTTTGATTCCAGTCAAACATATTACAGCTTAATGGGGGTTTTTTTGTGGAAGGAACAATTTATTCTTTAATTCCTCCAGTGCTTGCAATCTTGATGGTTATTTTGACCAGAAGAGTATTGCTTTCACTAGGAGTAGGTATTCTGGCGGCAGCCTTAATGTTAGCGGATTTCAATCCGGTGACGATGGTTGTATTAATCTGGGATATGGTTTTAGGACTTTTTTATTCCGTAGATGATAAAGAGTTGAACTTATGGAATATATATATCCTTGTATTCTTAATCATTCTAGGGATTATTACTGCATTTATTTCTATTACTGGTGGCAGCAGGGCATTTGCTGACTGGGCACAGACAAAAATTAAGACAAGAAGAGGATCAAAATTTTTAACTGCTATTTTAGGTATCGTTATTTTTATTGATGATTATTTTAACGCATTGGCAGTTGGTCAGATAAGTAGGCCGGTAACGGATCGTTACAAAGTGTCACGTGCCAAATTAGCGTACTTGATTGATTCCACATCTGCACCGATTTGTGTCATTTCACCGGTTTCAAGTTGGGGTGCTGTTATTATCGGTATTATCGGAACGGATGTAATCGTAAGACAGAATATTAGTGATTTAACAGCAATCAGTGCTTTTATGCAAATCATACCAATGAACTTATACGTTTTTTCAGCATTAATCATGGTATTCTTGGTAAGTTATTTTAACTTCAATATTGGTCCAATGAGAAAGCATGAGCAACGTGCAATGGAGACTGGTGAATTATATGATCCAGAAAAAGAAGTACCAGGAGAATTATCAGACGAGCTTCCTACTAGCACAAAAGGAACGATTGGTAATCTTGTGTGGCCGATTGTAGCACTTTTTGTTGGTGTTATTGGAGCGATGATTTGGACAGGTGCTTCTGCAATTGAAGGGGATATCACGGTTTTAGGTGTTTTTGAAAATACAGACCCGTCTGCAGCATTATTTTATGGTGGATTATTCGCTTTAGTAGTTTCTTTCATCTTACTTTTCGGTCAAATTTCTAAAGGTGGAGTTTCAAACAATGTAGTGGTTCGCGGTTTAGTAGAAGGAACAAAATCCATGCTTCCTGCCATCTACATTCTATTATTTGCATGGACCATTGCAGGCCTAATTGATGGTCTAGGAACTGGAACATATATTGCAGAACAAGTAGAAAACTCAAATATTAATATTGCCTTCTTGCCGGCAATCATTTTCGTTATTGCTGGTTTTACAGCTCTTGCAACAGGTACTTCATGGGGGACTTTCACGCTATTACTTCCTATCGCAGGACAGATAGCAGCAGCAACAGATGTAACCATTCTATTACCTGTTCTTGCAGCAGTATTGGCTGGAGCAGTATTCGGTGATCATTGTTCACCAATTTCTGATACAACAATCCTTTCTTCCACTGGTGCAGGATGTAACCATATTGACCATGTCCTAACACAGCTGCCATATGCGTTAATCAGTGCAGGTGTCGCGATTGTAGGATATATCGTACTAGGATTGACAGGAAGCACATTACTTGGTCTGCTAGTAGTGTTAGTGGCATTTGTAATCATTGGCTTTAGTTTTAGAGCAGTGAAAACAACAGCAGAATAACCAAATGAATACTTTTCAAATAAAGTAAAAAACACCTCCTTTTTATCTACTTTTTAGTAAGAGATAAAAAGAGAGGTATTTTTTTTTGAAAAAAATAAATGAATAAATATTCACACCAAAACTCAAGTGTATCAGTATATGCAGGTTTTTATAGTCAATAAGTAGAATATAAATACATTGTTGAGAATTGTCACATGGTGTCGATTAATATAACGGAAAAGTTTGTTTTGACATAGTCATAAAGTCTAGTTATACTATGTATAAATTATATTAAATAATCAGAAAAAATAAAACATTTAGACTCTTTTATCTATTTTTTGGTAAAAAAGAGTCTAAGTAGGGGGAGAAAGAGAATGGAAAATCGACCGCAATGGGGGACAAGAGCAGGATTTATTTTAGCAGCGGTTGGATCGGCCATCGGGTTAGGAAACATTTGGCGTTTTCCAGCAACTGCGTATGAAAATGGAGGAGGAGCTTTCTTTGTACCATATTTATTCGCTCTTCTGACAGCAGGGATTCCATTATTGATCCTTGAATTCACTATGGGTCATAAGTACCGCGGATCCGCACCACTTTCTTATGCAAGGATGAACAAAAAGTATGAATGGCTTGGCTGGTGGCAAGTTGGTATTGCATTTGTAATTTCTACTTATTATGCCGTCATCATCGCTTGGGCCATGTCCTACTCCGTTTTCTCGCTGAATTTAAAGTGGGGAGACGATACTGGAGGATTCCTGATTGGAGAGTATCTTCAAGTGTCTGCGCCGGGTGAGATCGGGGGACTTGTCCCTTCCGTATTACTCCCATTAGTTATCGTTTGGGTTGTAACACTGGGAATTCTCTTTAAAGGCGTTAAGAAAGGTGTAGAGGTGGCTAATAAAATTTTCATCCCTGCACTAGTCATATTGTTCTTGATCATCGTTGTTCGCGCTTTGACTTTAGAAGGTGCAGCAACAGGATTAAACGCATTCTTCAAACCGGACTGGAGCACAATTGCAGACGGTAAGGTTTGGGTAGCTGCATATGGACAGATTTTCTTCAGTTTATCCATTGCATTTGCCATCATGATCACGTATTCCAGCTATCTTCCGAAAAAAGCTGATATTACGAATAACGCATTTATTACTGGTTTCAGTAACTCTGGATTTGAATTATTAGCAGGTATCGGAGTATTCAGTATTTTAGGATTTATGGCTGTGCAGCAAGGCGTTGGAGTAGATGAAGTGGTAGCAGGCGGTGTTGGATTGGCATTCGTCGTGTTCCCGCAGATCATTAATGAATTCCCGGCATTTAAAGAATTGTTCGGATTCTTGTTCTTTGGATCTCTAGTTTTGGCTGGACTATCATCACTCATTTCAATTGTCGAAACTTTTGTTGCAGGGGTGCAAGACAAATTTAAAGTGTCCCGTACGAAAGCAGTTGCATTCGGTGGTGGATTATCTGCAGTTATCTCCATTCTATTTGCGACAAAAGGCGGTTTGAATTTCCTTGATGTTGCAGATTACTTCATCAACCAATTCGGTGTGGCACTTGCAGGTCTTGTTCAAGTTATCGTGGTTGTATATTTTGCAAGACAGCTTAAATCATTGCGAGACCATGCGAATGAAATTTCTGATATTAAATTAACAGGATTCCTAGGTCATTGGTGGACTTGGTCCTTAGCGGTCATTACACCAATTGTACTTGGTTATATGATGATTGATCTTATTCGTACAAATATTGCAGAAGTATACGGAGATTATCCACGTATCTTCACGATTCAATATGGTGTAGTTGTCGCAGTACTTGCATTGCTCGTAGGTATTGCCTTCTCCATTATTAAATGGAAAAAAGACGCGTTGGAGCTTCCAGCTTCCTCGTCAAAGGAGGTCAATAAATAATGGAAACAAGTGCGATTATCATGATGGTTGTCGGAATTGTCATCATTTGGGGTGGCCTTGCTGGTAGTATCCTTTGGGCTATGAAGAAGAGTAAGGAAGCGTAAAAATAATTAAGCTGCTGATCGAGTGTGAATTCTCGGGTCAGCAGCTTTTTTATGTTATCATGTGTGGTTGATTTCCGTTTCAGGCGCTTCGCTTGCCTGCGGGCGGTCCGTGAGCCTCCTCAGGCTTGCGCCTTCCGGGGTCTCACCTGTCCCTTCCTCCCGCGGGCGTCTACGCGCCTTCCACTCCAATCAACAAGGTAACTTCATTTATTTAAAGGGTAAAGGAAAAGTATCTAAACGAGTTAACTGAATTTCTAGCTGTGTATTGGAGCAAATGGCGAAGACTCCTGCGGGGAAAGTAGCGACATTGTTGAGACCCCGCAACGAAGTGAGGAGGCTCAAGGTCGCCCCGCGGAAAGCGAAGCCATTTGCGGAAAGGAACAGCGGCGTTTAACCAAACTAATAAAGTTTTTATCTCAAATCCTTAACGCTTTCTTCTATCCACTCGTTCCCAGGATTTCAAGTGTGGGAACGGGTCAAAGGACCATTCAGAATAGCCGTTGTCTTTGTACATGCCATAGTGAAGATGTGGAGGGAATTTCCCTGCCGTTCCAGGCGGTCCATAACCAGAGCTGCCTACTGATCCGATAATTTGCCCTGGTTCAACCACCTGTCCTACTTCTAAGTCTTTAGCAAAGCCGTTTAAATGCGCAAAATAATGGTAGGTATTATTTATATCACGAATTCCAAGGCGCCATCCGCCGAACTTGTTCCATCCTTTAATCTCTATGACACCATAACAAGTGGAACGAACTGGGACACCGTAACTTGCAAATATATCTGTACCCTCATGCATTCTTCTACCACCCCAGCCGCGTGCATCTCCCCACGTATTTTTGTAGCTGAAATTGGACCGAATTGGTAGAGGAAAAGCATGTGTATCAAGCTTGAGTGTTTTATAAGTACTATAAAGTTTCATATGGTTCATAATAAGCCCGACCGTTTTATCGCGCTGATAATACTCCCACAAGGCAATTTTTATATTTTCCTTATCTGTACCATAAGATTGGAGATAATTAGCAAATGTAAACAATACATCTTCATCATTTGTGGAATCAGCAACTCCATCCCCGTTTCCATCCATCCCCATTCCACCAAAGAATTGGATGCTCATAGGGTTGCTGTCCTGTGTATTTGGATTTAAAGGACCTGCCCACACTTCAGGTTTGTAATAAATACCTGTAACTCCTTTTGCCTTGGGAATATCTCGTCTTACTCTGCGGACATTTCTTTCATATTGATCAACAGCTGCGAAATAGTACCATGGAATCTGGGTGAAAGATTGCATTCGGTTATAAAGGTCCTGCCTTTTGGCATATATCTGTTCGTCTGTTAATTTTGTTTCTTCAGCAAAAGCATCTGCAGGAATCATACTAAATAGGATAATCACACACAAAAGTAGCCGTATCAAATCCTCACTCCTTCCTTTTCTTTCATTTCCTACTTTTAGTTTGGTAAGTTTTCCTCATTTCATAAATACTAATTCATGGAAGATTGTCAGGAGTATGTTTGTGGAAGGTTTTGGACTTGTTTCTTTACCAGATGTTTGATAAAGTGACAGGTGTGAATATGTCATTTTCCCTATGTGATAAGTTAGAATAGTGAAAATATACAGATAAAACATTGATGAAGTCATCTTGAAAATAAGACAAGTTGGAGTTGATCATATGGCTAAAAAAGAGGAGTACATACGTAAACCAGATTGGCTGAAAATCAAGCTGAATACGAATGAAAACTATACTGGACTAAAGAAATTGATGAGAGAGCACAATCTTAACACAGTCTGTGAAGAGGCAAAGTGTCCAAACATTCATGAATGCTGGGCAGTAAGACGTACAGCTACATTCATGATTCTTGGTGCCGTCTGTACGCGTGCATGCCGTTTCTGTGCAGTCAAGACAGGATTACCAACAGAACTTGATACACAAGAGCCGGAACGTGTAGCAGAGTCCGTTAGACTAATGAACTTAAAGCATGCCGTGATTACAGCCGTTGCCCGTGATGATCTAAAAGATGGCGGCGCTGCCATCTTTGCAGAAACAATTAGAGCGGTTCGACGTGAAAACCCTTTTACCACGATTGAAGTATTACCTTCTGATATGGGCGGAGTGTATGAGAACATTGAAATGTTGATGGCAGCAAGACCAGACATTCTGAACCATAACATTGAAACTGTTCGTTCTTTAACACCTCGAGTTCGTGCGAGAGCTACCTATGACCGTTCTCTTGAACTATTGCGTCGTGCAAAAGAATTACAACCTGACATTCCAACAAAATCAAGCATCATGATTGGCCTAGGAGAAACGAAAGAAGAGATAATTGAAACAATGGATGATCTTCGTGCCAACAATGTAGATATTATGGCAATTGGTCAATATTTGCAGCCGTCTAAGAAACATATTAAGGTGCAGAAGTATTATCATCCTGATGAGTTTGCGGAGTTAAAGGAAATCGCGATGACAAAAGGATTCAGTCATTGTGAAGCTGGTCCGCTTGTTCGTTCTTCTTATCATGCCGATGAGCAGGTAAACGAAGCTTCTAAAGCAAGACAAGCACAGGCGTAATAAAAAAAGGTACAGCTCCGCTTAATGGGCTGTACCTTTTTTGTTAGTCGTTTTTCATTTGTTTTCTGAACTCACTTTTATCTGATTCTTCGTTCATCTCACCATCTGCTTCTCCGTTGCCGTTTTCGCCAGTGTTCAGCTGTTTGCCTTGCGGAGATTTGAGCATTTCATTTATAGTGGTTTCTAAAATTTCATCTACCCTAGGACTTGTTACACCAAGGGAACGAAAACGTTCAATATCATGAATCATTTCTGGATTATCAGAAATGTAAACATGATAATAACGTGGTACGATGGATAATCCTGTTTTACTTACCTGATCAGCTGTTAGCTCGCGGTCTTCACTGTTTGTTTCATAAGCAATAAGTACTTCTTCATCTGTAACAAGTGTCGCAGAATCCTCTATTGCAGGTAATTGAACAACCATTTTGTTGATGATATTGGCAATTTCACCGTAATCCACCGCAGCAATATTTTCATTGTAGCGCTGAGAATTTCTCACTGGCTCAGCTTGGTCGCGAACGTAACCGAAGCGAGTTTGATCATGGTTATTGCTGTCTCTTACATCATACATATCGTAACGGTGTCCTGTATTTGTATTCATTGGTTGCCCATCACGCCCGTATATGGCGCTTCTGGCTTGGCGTTCCTCTGGTGTAGGGTCAAAAGCACAAGCTGAAGTGATTGCAGTAACTAAACTGCATGCTGCAAGAATTTTTATTGTTTTCCTCAATGGAAACACCTCCTTACGTATAGGATTGCCCGTTGAAAAAAATTTTGACTTAGAAATTAGTGGAGAATGGTCTATAATGTAAATAAGAGCAGAAATGGAGGAGCGGAAAATGATTTGTATTGGAAACCATTGCTACGAACTGTTGGAAGAAAATCGAAACGGTTTCAACGAAGAAACCTTTCGCGCTAGATATATTGATGTATTAAATAAATACGACTATATTGTCGGTGACTGGGGTTATAACCAATTGCGGTTGCGAGGATTTTTCGAAGACCAAAATCATAAATCCACCCATGACACAAAGATCAGCACCCTTCCTGACTACATTTTGGAATATTGTAATTTTGGATGTGCCTACTTTGTATTGAAGAAAGTAAAGAAACCAGCAACGGAAGTGAAATAATTATAGCAAAAAGGACCCCATTAAAAATTGCTGGGGTCCTTTTATTAGTCATTTTCATTCCCATATGGAGTCTCTTCGTTCATATTCTTGTCATCATGGGTAGGATGAGCACCGGGATGCTGTCTTGGGATATCCTGGTGAAGGTTTTTGTTTTCATAATTAAAGGCACTGTAATAGCGCTGGCCTTCACGCCATGGAGTACTTTTATTTTCCACTGGTGTATCCTTACCGCGTGGAGCGCCATAAGGTCCTTCCGGTGTAATTTCTGGGACTATATAGTTCCGCTGTGTTTCTACATTGGAGAAGTCGGTATAATGCTCTTCTTCTTTATCCTTTTCATCAGTAAACATGAAAAAATCCCCTTTGTCTTAGAGTAAGATTAGTTTTTCCGAGACAATAGAGGATTATGATGAATTTCAAGTGTTTAGATTACTTCATATAAAAAAGAACGTAATTCTGCTGCATCTTCTTCTGATAGCTGGTATGCATGCTCCAGATAGCCTGGCTCATCCAGGTCATCACTGCCGATGATAGCAAAACGGTTGCCTTGGATATCGAGTACAAGACTTTTTCCATAATAGCGATCGGATTTCACTATTGCCAAGTCAAAGCGATTATTTTCCCCCATAAAGCTCACAAAACGGGTTTTGGTATCGACTGTATCGTCATATAAAAAGAATTTTTCTCCCATATTGAAACCTCCTTCTTGCATCTTTTTCTAGTATAACAAATACAACGTCTTTCTTGTTATCGGATATTTTCAATTATATCTACGCTATGTAAGAAATGGGACAATTTTCTTATTTTTTGTGATAAAATAAAAGAAATACAACTTACTGTTTTTTGTCTAGAGAGAAGGGAGCCACTTCATGGGGCGAGGCTGGAATCGCATAAAGAGATTCTATAAAAAGAATGGCTCACATCTAGTAAAAATAATCCTTCCGTCCAAATATCTGCGTTATTATCCGCCAGTCTTTATATTGAGAAATCCAATTGAACAACGTGTGAAGCATACCTTAAAAAAAGGGTTTCAGGTAGCGGTAATTTCATTTTATTTTCCTGACTTGGAGAATATCATTTCAAAAATAGGCAGGCGTAAATATTTATCGTGTCGTGAAGTTATCAAGGCGCAGCTTAGAAAAGTCATTGGGCAAACATTTGTAGATGAAGAAATCGTGTGTTTACATGAACAATATAGTGATGGAATTTCTTTGTTATTGAAAGTAGATGCAAGGTTTCACAGTACAACAGAACTTGAGGATAGGCTTGCTAAAGTAAAGACTATAATAGAAGGACGCAAGTATAAACAGCTGGATAACCAGCATTTGTGTGTGCAATCTGGTTATGTATTCTTGGAGTCAGGGGAGTATTCGTTGTCTGAATGCATGCTTAAAGCGCATGTACAGGCAATGGCCATGGCCGAGAAACAGGATAAATTACAGTACCAGCAATTAAAGTTTCAAATAAATCAAATCATTGCATTTAAAGATATCACGCTATTGGCCCAACCAATCATGGATGTGTCTAAAGGAGGCATCAAGGCGTGGGAGTTGCTGACTCGGGGCCCTAAAGGGTCATTGATGGAAAATCCTTTGCAGTTATTTTCCATCGCCAAACAAACTAACCGGTTATTTATGCTGGAATTACTCATATTAGAAAAGGCATTTCAACTAATTTATCAGTGCAAAATGAAGGAAGCAATTTTTATCAATTTTACTCCTACTACATTAAATGAGGTAGAGTTAATAGAGAAAATGCTGACCCTACTGAAAAAGTATCCAGAAATTATACCGCAGAATATTGCCGTTGAAGTGACGGAACAAGATTCTATCGATGGCTTGAAAAATTTTGAGCGAAACATTGTCGCGCTCAGGGAATTAGGCTTTCAAATTGCCGTCGATGATACGGGTGCCGGTTATGCGAGTTTTCATACCATCAATAGAATTATGCCTGATATCATAAAAATTGATCGTTCTGTTATTCAAGATATTGATAAAAATATGGTCAAAGAAAAAATGCTGCAGGGACTTTTGTTAATAGCAAATGAGACAGGCTCTCTCGTGGTTGCAGAAGGAATCGAGCGTCCCGAAGAGGTTCAGATTCTTTCCAAACATAAAGTGGACATGGCGCAAGGTTATTTTTACGCCAGGCCAAAACTGCTGCAACCGATAACATAACAACAGCCAAGATGACATACAAAGGAGAATACAGAATGTACTTTGTGGATCGAGAAAAAATTGAGCAAACGTTAATCTATATTGAAGAGAATATCGCATTGTATCAAGAGCATGCCTCATGGAATACCTCCATTGAAAAAAAGGCGCTTGAACGTGTTGCGGTAGCAATCATTGAAGGTATACTGGATGTGGGTAATGCGATGATTGACGGCTTTATCATGCGGGACCCTGGCAGTTATGAGGACATCATCGACATCCTTGAAGATGAAAAAGTAGTGACTGGTGACATGGCACAGCAGTTAAAGAGACTTGTTCGACTCCGAAAAACACTAGTACAAGAATATCTTCTGATTTCTCACGAAGAGGTGGAAACGTGCTTAGCGGATGTACAAGAGACAGTGGTTGGTTTCTGTGGTGCTGTCCGCGTTTATTTGGAAAATGAATTAGGGCCTGTTTCGGCTTTTAGAAATTAATGCAGAGTGAGAACGCTTTCTTTTATGAGAGCGTTCTTTCTTGCTTTTATCGGGCTAGTAAATTGTGCTAACATGAACAGGTTGAAAGAAACCTAAACTAATGAAATGACTATAGTGGAGTGTGAAGATAGATGAAAAAGTACCAAGGATATTTAATTGACCTTGACGGCACGATGTATCGTGGAAAAGAAAAGATTGAAGAGGCAAGCCATTTTGTAAAAGCTTTATATGATAAAAAGATTCCATATCTTTTTGTAACGAATAATTCCTCTAGAACACCACAACAGGTTGCTCAAAAATTAAGAGACTTTGGCATACCGACTTTAGATGAACAAGTTTTTACAACAAGCAATGCCACGGCCAATTATATTTATGATTACAAGCCTGAGGCGAAAATCTATGTTATCGGCGAGGAAGGAATTAAAACGGCATTGCTGGAGAAGGGGTTCGAATTGGTTGATGAGGGTGCAGATGTGGTAGTAAGCGGAATCGACCGATCGATCAGTTATGAAAAGTTGGCTCTTGGTGCAATTAATATTCGTAATGGTGCGCGTTTTATTTCTACTAACGGTGATATTGCGATTCCGACGGAAAGAGGGCTACTTCCTGGAAACGGGTCGCTGACTTCTGTATTGACGGTATCAACGGAAACTCAACCAACGTTTATCGGTAAGCCGGAAAAGGTCATCATGGAGCAGGCCCTGAAAGTGTTGGGGGTGCCTCGTGAAGAAACGCTGATGGTGGGAGATAATTACCATACAGATATTAAGGCTGGAATGAATGCAGGGATGGATACGTTGCTTGTGCATACGGGTGTGACGACAAAGGCGCATTTAGAAACGTATGAGGAGCAGCCGACCTATACGGTGGATTCGTTGGAAGAGTGGATAGAAAGAATTTAATTTTTGATGGATAAACATAAAGAAACCAGGCAGCTGGGGGAAGGGTAGCTGCCTGGTTTTCCTTTTAATTGGTCATTGATCATTCGGTATTTGCTGCTCTATGTGCCAAACGGCTTGAAGCTGCAGCAGCAATTGCTCCGACGATATCATCTAGGAAGGTATGAACTTTCCCAGAGCTCTTGTCATTTAGGTGTTCGAGTATGCCTGGTTTCAATTTATCAATATATCCGTAGTTCGTGAAGCCGATGGAGCCGTACACGTTTACAATGGATAATGCCAAAACCTCATCCACTCCATACAATCCTTCATCATCACGCAATATTCTTAAGAGAGGCTCTTGAATTTTTCCTTGCTCAGCCAATATGTCTAATTCAATTGCTGTTAGGACGGTATTTTGAACTTCACGCTTAGAAAGAACGCGGTCTACATTCTCCAGACACTCGGAACGCTCAAGGGAAGGGTGATACTTCGACTGCAAAAAATACACTAAATCCGCAATATCATCCATTGTCACCCCGCGCTCCCCCAATAACGCCCGTGCCTTCTTCTCCACATCATCCATACTCTCAAAATTCTTCATACAACTCACCCATCTTTTATAATATAGTCGAGGGGGATTTAGGTCCCTCTTTAGTACTTTAGAGCGGTGAGGGTCAGACCCCTCTTTAATTCTTTATCTCTCTAATGCATTAGAACAGTGAGGGTCAGACCCCTTTTATTGTTTTTGTTTCTTTATCTTCCCTTTATGCCCTAATTTGGTGGAATTAATAGCTTTTTGGTGTGATTTATCTGTGTGGTGGTGTTTTGGTCATTATGTTTAGGAAGATGGCTATTTGTAACAAGTTTTCTCTGTTTTCTTCATATAGTTGGTACTAGGGAGAAGGAGGGAACAGAGTTGAAGCAGATTATTTATGATCAATATGAGTTAAGGGTGGAAAGGAAGCAAAGGGTACGACAGTTTGATGCTTTTTGGTCTAATCGCGTACTTTATATCATGGTACCTGTTGCTCACTTGGAAGCAGAAGAAATTGATGAGCTTCAAAAGATAAGTGACTATATGATACGCACGCATAAAGATATATATGTTAGTTCTTTTGTGAAAAATAAGAATGATACCTATACGACGGAGATAGATGGCCGGCAAATCGCCCTCTTCCGGATGCCGTATGATTACAGTTCAAGGAAATTAGTTGTTGGAAAAGAACTGGCTGCCTTTCATACGCATGCTAGAAGCTATCCTTCTAAAGTGACAGCTATTAATCGAATCGGTCAATGGAAAAGCTTATGGGTAAAAAGGATTGACCAAATGGAGAGTTTTTTCAGAGAAAAAGTAAGAAGCAATCCAGTTGATGTTTTTGATACCCAGTTTGTTGAGTCCTTTCCTTACTATTTAGGATTGACCGAAAATGCCATTCAGTATCTAGTGGACACAGAGCTTGATGATAGTCCGATGATGAATGATGCCGCTACGCTCTGCCACCACCGCTTCACAGATCTCACCTGGCAGCAGGCGCAATGGATGAAACTCCCGACAGATTGGATTTTTGATCATGCAAGCAGAGACCTTTCGGAATGGATACGGGTAGAATGTCGCAAAGGAAAAGACATGAACCCAACGAAGATCCAAACTTTTTTACAAGACTATGAAAGGGTATCGCCGCTATCAAGCTTTTCATGGCGACTCTTGTATGCAAGATTGACATTTCCCGTTCACTATTTTGAATGTGTAGAGGACTATTATACGAGCGGACCTGTTGCGGATAAAAAATGGCATGAGGACCGGATGAAAGCAATACTGCATTCTTCCACTCACTATGAACAGCTTCTCGGAAGTTTCTATGATCTCGCAGGCGTGCCTGCTAAAAACTATGGAATCCCCGTATTAGATTGGGTGAAAAAATAAGCGCTTGCCCTATATTTGTATGTTTTGGAAAAGCTATGAGTGATAAAATAACAGATAGCTTGAGTAACTATTCCAGACAACAAGATGTAGGGAGAGAAACAGAGATGAAAAGGCCGTATGTGTTTATAACAAGAAAACTTAACGAAGAAGTATTCACCCCTCTTATGGAGATTGCAGATGTGGAGATGTGGGACAGTGAAAGCGAGCCTGTTCCAAGGGAGTTGTTGATGAAGGAAGCTAAAAAAGCAACGGCTCTATTGACGATGCTTTCAGATAAAGTAGATGAAGAACTGTTAGAGCAAGCGCCAAACCTTAAGGTTGTGGCTAACCTAGCAGTCGGATATGACAATATTGACATAGAGGCAGCAATAAAGAGAGGTGTGACTGTTTGCAACACACCTGATGTGCTGACAGAAACGACTGCAGACCTTACTTTTGCGTTGATGTTAGCAACTGCAAGAAGAATTACGGAAGCTCAAGAATTTGTAAAAGAGGGGCACTGGCAAAGCTGGAGTCCCTTCCTGCTTGCAGGTGCCGATGTCCATCATAAAACAATTGGTATTGTAGGCATGGGTAAAATAGGACAAGCTGTTGCTAGAAGAGCTAGTGGCTTTGGAATGGAGATTCTCTATCATAATAGAAATCGCCATGTGGAAGCTGAACAGGAACTCGGGGCGGCATACCGCAGCTTTGAACAGTTGTTAGAGGAATCAGATTTTGTTGTCTGCTTAACACCGTTAACAGATGATACGAGGCATCTTTTTAATCAAGGAACATTCAGGCGTATGAAGAATTCTGCCTTCTTCATTAATGTAGGCAGAGGGCAGGTGGTGGATGAGGAAGCGCTTATCGCTGCGTTAAAGCAAAATGAAATTGCAGGAGCCGGTTTGGACGTTTTCTATGAGGAACCTATAGGTTCCGACCATCCATTGCTTCGTTTTCCTCAAGTAGTGGCCATTCCTCATATCGGAAGCGCAAGTGTAGAAACCAGGACAACGATGATAAAGCTATGCAGAGATAATATTGTCGCAGTGCTACAAGGAAATCAAGTGAAGACAAAGGTATAGTGAGGACCGGATCCCTTCTCCAAAAAGAAATGTGGAGAAGGGATCCGGTCCCTATTTTTTTCTCGTTACTCCCCCAACAAGTTAAGCGCTTACAAGGAAAAAACGCAAAAATATCCCCTTGTCAAGCAAACAAAACCCCTCTATAATGTCCATTATACAAAAACAAATGTACACACAGAAAAGACAAAAGCGAAAAAAGGGGAGTCTCTTTAGTGCTTTAGAGGAGTGAGGGTCAGACCCCTCTTTAATCCTTTAACGCACTGAGGGTCAGACCCCTTTAAAGGGGAGTGGAGCGCAGTGAAGGTTATTTCGGTTGGTTTGTTGGGGTTGGGTACGGTTGGTTGTGGTGTGGTGAAGATTGTGGAGGGGCATCAGGATAAGTTGATGCATCAGGTTGGTTGTCCGGTGCGTGTGAAGAAGGCTCTGGTGAAGGATTTGCATAAGGAGCGGTTGGTGGATTTGAATCCGGACTTGTTGACTTTGCATGCAGAAGAGGTGCTTGATGATCCAGAGATTGACGTGGTAATTGAGGTCATGGGAGGAGTAGAAGAGACTCGTCATCATATTTTAAGAGCGCTGCATAACAAGAAACATGTTGTTACTGCAAATAAAGATTTAATGGCCGTGTATGGATCGGAACTGCTAGCGGCAGCTGCCCAGAACAATTGTGACCTATTTTACGAGGCCAGCGTGGCAGGTGGCATTCCGATCCTAAGAGGTTTGGTTGATGGGCTTGCCTCAGATAGAATTACGAAGATGATGGGAATTGTGAACGGAACAACCAATTTCATCCTTACAAAAATGAACAATGAAGGCTCTTCCTATGAAGAAGTACTGAAAGAAGCACAGGAACTTGGATTTGCGGAAGCCGATCCGACAGCGGATGTGGAAGGAATTGATGCGGCAAGGAAAATGGCCATCCTTTCCACGTTAGGGTTTTCGATGAATATCGAACTCAAAGATGTCCAGGTGAGAGGAATCAGTTCTGTCTCTGAAGAGGATCTGAACTATAGCAAAAAACTTGGGTACACAATGAAACTGATCGGCATCGCGCATCGTGAAAAGGAAAAAGTTGAGGTCAGCGTTCAGCCGACTCTTCTCCCGCATGCACATCCATTAGCGAGTGTCCAAAACGAATACAATGCGGTCTATGTATACGGGGAAGCAGTAGGTGAAACGATGTTTTACGGACCAGGCGCAGGAAGCTTGCCTACTGCGACAGCAGTGGTGTCCGACCTTGTCGGAGTGATGAAAAACATGCGTCTCGGCGTGAATGGCAAAAGCATGGTATCCCCTCAGTTCCAAAAGACACTTAAAGAAAAAGAAGAAATTCAAGCAAAACACTTCCTCCGAGTACATGTTCAAGATGAAGTAGGAGTACTCTCACACATTACCAATCTGTTTTCGCAAAAGGGAGTCAGCTTTGAAAAAATCTTGCAGCTCCCACTAAAAGAAGAGGCGTTGGCAGAAGTGGTGGTCGTGACGCATCACGCATCTCTAGAGCGCTATGACAATCTACTTCAAGAGCTGGCAGATATGAAGTATGTGAAAGAAATAAAAAGCAGTTATCGGGTGGAAGGGGAAGTCGCAGTATGATGTGGAGAGGACTAGTCAAGGAATATAGCAGATTTCTACCAGTTAGTGAGCAAACGCCAAACGTCTCCCTTCAGGAAGGAAGCACGCCACTCTTGTTTCTCGAAAACCTGTCAGAACAACTTGGAGTAGAGTTGCATGTAAAAGTGGAAGGGGCCAATCCAACGGGCTCCTTCAAGGACAGAGGAATGGCTCTGGCAGTTGCAAAAGCAAAAGAAGAAGGAAGTACAACAGTTGTCTGTGCGTCTACAGGTAACACATCAGCATCTGCGGCCGCTTATGCAGCAAGAGCGGGAATGAAGTGTATTGTCGTTATTCCGGACGGTAAAATAGCGCAAGGAAAGCTTGCACAGGCCGTCATGTATGGCGCAGAGATTTATTCCTTGGACGGAAACTTTGATGAAGCTTTGCAAATGGTTCGGCAATTATCAGAGGAGCTTCCTATTACGCTCGTAAACTCTCTAAATCCCTACAGAATTGAAGGACAAAAGACAGCTGCATTTGAAGTCTGCGATCAGCTTGGAAAAGCACCAGAGGTCCTCGCTCTGCCTGTCGGAAATGCAGGGAACATCACCGCATATTGGCGGGGGTTTCAAGAATACCATAGAGACCGTGGGACTGGACTACCTGAAATGCGAGGTTTTGAAGCGGAGGGAGCTGCGGCCATCGTACAAAATAGGGTCATTCCTAACCCGGAAACAATCGCGACAGCCATTCGGATCGGAAATCCTGCCAGTTGGGAGTATGCGGTTCGGGCAGCGGAGGATTCAAAAGGAAAAATAGATTTTGTCACAGATGAAGAAATGCTATATGCCTATAAGCTACTTGCTCAAACAGAAGGGGTGTTTGCAGAACCAGCATCTAGTGCATCCATAGCAGGAGTTATCAAACAGCTAAAAACAGGCGAACTGGCAAAAGGTAAGCAGGTCGTTGCAGTACTGACTGGAAATGGTTTGAAGGATCCGGTGGCGGCTACGAGTTACGCAGATGTAAACGTAAAAAAGATTCCCAATGACTATTCCCAACTCGTCAAATCGTTCGAAGGTGTAACAGTATGAACGGATATAGAGATGGAATTGTGATCAAAGTACCCGGAAGCTCTGCCAATCTTGGACCTGGATTTGACTCTATCGGAATGGCTGTAAACAAATACGTTACCCTTTTTGTCAATCATTCTGATGAATGGAGGTTTACAAGTGTTCCACCTCTCTCCATAAAAAAGGAGGAAAACATTCTCTACACCGTCTGTCAAGAATTGCAGAAGCTTTGGAACGTTGAGGCTCCTCCTGTACACGTTTTGACCATGAGTGATATTCCGCTAGCAAGAGGTCTTGGCAGCAGTGCAGCAGCCATCGTAGGAGCCATTGAAATCATGAATGTACTATGTGAGAAAAATCTTAGTCCTGATGAAAAACTGCAACTTGCAGCAAGATTTGAAGGACATGCGGATAATGTAGCGGCCTCTCTCTATGGAGGGCTTGTCGTCTCTACCTATCAAAATAAAAAATGGGAATATGTCAAACTTCCAGTGGAAGAGTTGGAATTGGTTGCGGTTATTCCAGAATTTGAAGCGAAAACAAAGGAATCAAGAGCTTTATTGCCAGACAGACTTTCATTTGTTGAGGCAGTGACCGGTAGTAGCCATGCCAATGTCATGCTTGGGGCATTTATGCTCAAAAAATGGGATCTTGTCGGCCAGATGATGGAAAATGATATTTTCCACGAGCCATATCGCCAAAAGTTGTTTCCTAATTTCCAACAACTAAAAGAGAGAGCAGGGGAGGCAGGTGCGTTTGGTGTGACAATCAGCGGTGCCGGCCCTACTGTTATCTGCTTTTGCGAAAAAGGAAAAGGGAAAAAAGTCGTTAGCACGCTGTCTTCGGAGTTCTCACACCATAAAGTGGAGCTTTTGCAAGTAAGTAAATCAGGCAGCGAGGTGCATTCTAATCATTTATGTAACGTGTCATCCATATAAAAGCTGTTTTCGTAAGCATTGTTGCTGTTTCGTACACTCAAATCAACCCTTATAATACTTACTGTCGTGCTCTTTCCCCTGTTATAGTAAGGACCCTAATTGTAATTTCTAAATATGTGAGCAGTAAAAAGTCCAATAGCCGACTTTTTACAAATGAATATCAACAATCTATGAGGAAAGAGCTATATAAAAAACCGGCAAGCTGACTGGAAATGTCCGCTTGCCGGTTTTGTTTAAATGTCAGGACTGTAATACACCGCTGTTAATTTCCGCACCGGGCTTCGCTTTCCACGGGTGCTTGAGGAGCCTCCTCGGCTATGCCTGCGGGGTCTCCTCTAAGCACTACCTCCCGTAGGAGTCTGCGCCGTATGCTCCAATCAACAGCTACAAATCCCTTAACTTTAGAATACTTGCTCTACTTCAATGATGCCTGGTACTTCTTCCAGTAATGCACGCTCAATACCAGCTTTCAACGTGATAGTGGAACTTGGGCAAGAACCGCATGCACCTAATAGACGCAACTTTACGATGCCGTCTTCCACATCTACTAATTCACAGTCCCCTCCGTCACGAAGAAGAAATGGACGTAATTTATCTAGTACTTCCTGAACTTGCGCATTGATTTCCGGGTTAGACATAGTTATCGCTCCTTTCCTTACATAATTCTATTATAAAGAAAACCTTTCAAAAAATCTATTGCTCTGCACTGGGTCTTTTTAGGAAATCGAAATTAATTCCATGAAAAAGTAAGCGTTTTACGATAAAATAAAGAAAAAGTTATGAATATTGGGGGATGTCGGCTTATGAAGAAAAAGGTAGAAATTTGTGTATATGGTGCAGAGGTGCTATGTCCTAGCTGTGTTAACCTTCCATCATCTAAAGAAACTTACGAATGGTTAGGAGCTGCTGTAGCAAGAAAATATCCAAATCAAGCATTCACCATCTCTTATATAGATATTTATAAAACGGAAGATTGTGACGGTGAAAAGCGAGAATTTGCCGCTAGAGTCGTGGAGGAAGATATGTTTTATCCAGTAGTGGTCATCGAAGGGGAGATTGTGGGAGAAGGCAATCCGAAGTTGAAAACCATTTATTCTGAGATGGAGAAGTATGGATACGCGGCATCATAAAAAATAATCCCCAAGAGTCAAATCGACTTTTGGGGATATTTTTTAGCCATTATGATATTTACAACGGTTGATGTTATCGAGATTACTGATATATCAAGGGTTTTAAGTGGTTGAGGAGTTTTTCCCCGCCATTTCCCTGCCCTAATTAAGAATTAATTAAGTTTCCGAATGTTTGTGATAGTTTATCCGCCGCGTTCGTTTTCATCTGGTTGGTAACATGAGTATAAACAGAAAGAGTTGTTTTTGCATCACTATGACCTAAACGCTGCATAATGGACCTGATATCTACTCCAGCTTCGGTAAGCAAAGAAGTGTGAGTGTGACGTAATATGTGCGGGTGTAGTTTTTTATCGAAGCTGCATTGTTCAAGAAGAAGTTTTTCAATTCTTTTGATCCTGTAATGTACGAACCTTGGACTAAAGGGATAGCCATCAGATCTAGTTAGTACAAAATCTTGATCATGCCAAATCGAGCGTACTTTCATTTTTTGCTCACTTTGTTCAATTCTGTGCTGCTTTAAGAGTTGTATTATCTTTTCATCAACAGATATTTTTCTTATGGATTTCTTCGTTTTGGGTGTTAGTAGTTTGTATTCATCTTTTTTACCATCGATATTAAATATGGTTTTGGTTACGCTAATTTCTTTCTTCTCGTAAGAAATATCCGTCCATTTTAACGCTAGTAGTTCTCCTACCCTCATTCCAGTAAAAGCTAGTAAGGTGAATATCACTTCATCACTTGGCAATCCTTTATTCTTAACAGTGCTTAAAAAGAGTTTGAGTTCATTCTTTTCAAGGTAATTTTCCAGAATCTCTTCCTTTTCAATTTCTTCAATAGTTGCTTGTTGTTTCGGTAAAATAACCATTTCAGCGGGTGAAGCTTTAATAATGTCCCATATCATCGCCTGCTTAAAGATTTTTTTAGCAATGTTGTGTGCTGCATAAATGGTGTTATAAGAGTAACCGTCACTTGCGAGTTTATCGATCACATTTTGATACATCTTCTTAGTAATATCCCGAACAGGTATTTTAGAAATGTACTTCCCGAACCTCTTCACATGAAACTCTCTTGACCTATGGGCGCTTTGTTTTGAATTCTTTTGGTTGGCTTTTAGCCACTCTTTAGCTAGTTGTTCAAAGGTAATGGAACTTTGGGTAGGATCTGTAGTCAATCCAAATTCTGTGACATCTCTAATCTTTATTTCTAGTTTGTGCTTTGCTTCAGGTCGAGTCTTCCCACGAGCTGATAGCCTTTTCCGTTTTCCTGTCACAGGATCCTTTGGAAGTTCCTCAAAACACTCCCAGGCTTTTCCCTTCTTTGTGTCTACCTTTCGACAGTACATAAATAATCACTCCTTATATGTCAAACCACTCCACAACGCCCAATGGATTAAAACATATGGTAACACCTTCAAAATCAATTACATCGCCATATTTGTCCTGGTACCGTTTTAGTGCAGCCTCCACGAACTCCTCTGTCACACCGATATATTCAGCCAACTCGTATTTGTTTCTTATCCCTTTTTTATGTGCCTGTACAATTTTGGATAATGGAAACAGCTTTTTATATGCCCATTGCCTTGCTCGTAGCTCTTGCTTTTTATTCTGAACACATGATTGATCTAGGATATTCCCGTAACTCGTGTGATAATGCCCCAGCTCCTCTGCTAGGATGGTGAGCTTCTCTCTCTTGGTAGGAATGCCCTTATTAATCCAAATCACGTTGTCCGCTTGCAATCCTTTAATGTTTCGATTCAAAACCTTCTCATATATGTACACTTGCCCCTGGGCTTCCTCAAGTAACGTCTCATACTGCATGTCATTGCCCCTTTTGTGGATGGTCTTTTCTCTTCATTCTGACAAATTCTTTGAAACGTTCAATTTCCTCTAGTTCTTCTTCTGTCCACTCTTCACCCACATGGTGGGCTGCTACGGTTTCTATATCTACAATGTGCTTCTTGTCAGTACGGCCTAAAAGGTAGTCGGTGGAGACTTGTAAATAATCAGCTACTTTTATAAGGTTACTTCCCTTTGGAGTATTTTTCTTCCAAGAATACAAAGTATTTTTCCCTAGACCAATCCTTTCTTCTAACACATTCACGGATATCCCTTGTTCATCACAAAGTTTTTTTAAACGATCAAACGCAGTCATATCAAAGCTTCCTTCCACTTCTCCCTATCCTACATAAAAACTAGTTTTAAAAAACGTTTGACTTTTAAAACTAGCTTTAATATACTACAGGTAAGCTATTTAGTTAGCGAAAAAGACAACAAAAAAGCATAACCTATATAAATACAATTTGACGCTGGGGAGCAGATAAACTGTATATTAACGGGCTTTTAAAAGTCTTATTTAGCTATGCTTTTATATTAAAACTAGTTTTAATATATGTCAATACTTTTAGCTAATTAAATAGCTATATTTGCCAATTAATGCGCTGTGGTACCGAGCCGATGACGGTACACAACAAGATGAATGGAGGTAAGAAACTTGAAAGATATAAAAATTAACGTCGATTATTCAGCTATAGACGAAGTGAAAGAAAAAGTTGAAGAACTGGTTTCTCATTTAGAAAAAGCCAATTCATTGGCGGATGAATTGGCAGCAAAAGATATTTCGATATCAATATCAATTAATGATTAACTTGAAGATCAATTTTGTTTTTACAGTAAGGACAAACATTAAGACCAGTTTTCATAGTAATGACTTTTTTACAGTGAGGGCATTCACGGTTAACCCCTGAATTACGGAGTTTATCTTCTGCAATTTTCTTAGCCTTTTGCATTATTTCTTTTTCAAGATTTTTATTCATTTTAATCTTTATAGACATACTCGATCACCTCCTTTCATCAATTCTAAGTTTACTAGAAAAAGATGGGAGTGAGAAGAAAGGAGAACTACAACATGACAGAAGAATTAGGAGCAAAAGTTCGTTCTGAACTATTCAAACGAAAAATGAGACAAAAGCAATTAGCGGATTTACTTGGGATTTCAAATGCATACCTATCAGACATTATTAATGGTCGTAAGGATGGCCCAAAGGCTCAGGAACATGTAAAGCATATTCGTAAGATTTTATCTATCTAAGGAGGGGGGAACAGTTGATTAATGTTCAGATAAATGAACAAGAAGTAAGACAACTATATTTTCAGAAGCTAGAAGAAAAAATGATGGAAATCGATGCAGAACTTATTTTCTGGGATAGCAAAGAACTCATGAGAAGAACCTGCTTGTCTTGGAATAACATACAAGAAAAATTCTTTTATGATCCTCGCTTCCCAAAACATAAAGTTGGCCAGAAATGGATGTTCCCTGCGAAACAAACAAGGGACTTCTTACTAACCTGGCTTTCCGAACAACCAACCAATTAGGAGGATGTATATGACTGATAAACAAAAAGATGCCCCGGTGGCAGCCGAGGCATTAAACAATCATATTCCTTGTAAAGCGTGCCTGAAGTTAATTGTTAAAACAGATAATTATTGCAGTTGGTGTGGAATAACTAACCAACCAAATTAGGAGGATTAATATGACTCATAAACAAAAAGACGCCACGGTGGCAGCCGAGGCATCTTACGAAAATAAACTAGAAAAATTTTTACCTACATCACAAGAAATGGAGAACATGAACCTTTCTCAATTTGAAGAATGGGTTGACATTGCTATTCTCAAGATTCCTGAAAGAGAAATTTCAAGAAATCCGTTACTCCATTTGCAAAAACAAATTGTTCGAACTTTAGAGGATACTTTATCCACAGAACAACAAAAAGAAACAAAAGTTTATGAAAGTATCAAGTTGTATTACAAGATTACTAATCGTTGATTTCAACTATTGAAATTAATTTAATCAACTCATCTTTCAAATAAATAAAAGGTAGTTCTAGAGTATTATCAATTTTCCTTGCGTTATGAAGATACGGGAAAATTGAGGAATCTTCATTATCCACCTCTGACGAACTAAGTAGCCAAAGCAAGGTATCAAAAAGTAATGGTAAATCGCTTATTGACTTAAAAGGATTACTAAAATAATGATAACCTTCACTTCCTTTTGTAGCCTCAGTATAAGCTTTCCATATCTTAGAGAGTGTAGGTACAGCATTAGATCCTGTGACCGAAAAATTATTAACTTCAACGTCACCAGCGTTGTCAATGTAATACTGAAAGACTTTTGAACCTTCCATTCTTACAAAATCGCCATACCAGTAAGAATCATTAATTTCTACCACGAGTTTCAAGTTCTTTTTGTATAACAATGGGTAATCACTATTTAATGTTATACGTTTCAATATAAAGTCTATTGATTGCAGTTGTTGTATTGATAGATTCATTTCTATCACCTCCTCCCCAAGAAAATTATACCAAAAGGGGGAGACAAGGAGGGAAATGTTTTCAAGATACTGGATTTTATCATTTTAGAAATTGGATATCCAAAGGAGGGAATAACGATGCCAGTGAAACCTAAAGAAGTGGAAGAAGTTAGTTTTAATCAATTATTTAGAAATGAGTTTCAATCACTCTCCACCGAAGAACAAAGCTCTGTTGCTGCTTACATCATTGGTGTAATGGAAAGCATGTTCGATTATCGAGGAGAGAAAAGCATATCAAAGGAAAATTTACATCATTGGTTTGAAAAAGCAATTGCTCACTCTAAGAGGAATCGATTATGAACAATCATTTAGTTTTAATGATCCGACAGCTGCAGAACCAACTAGTGGACCTCTACTCCGGAATTAATTCTGGGGACAGCGATTTGGAACAAGTAAAGCTAGAACTAGAAACAATGATTCTATCGATTGATCGCAATAACCCTGCATATGATTTTGAAGAATGAGCGTCAAAGTGCTTATTATGCTTTTACTGGTTGCATCCACAGGGACACTGGGACTTACTTATCTCATATATAAGGTTGATAGACAGGGCTAACCACCCTACTTTTTTTACCCTTCGTGGCGAAAATTGTAAGTTCTTAGTGGAGAACAGAGTCGGAATTTATAAGAAACAATTAATCTTGTCGCTTTACGAAAAGAGAATGTCGAGAGGAGAGGGATTATGGATAACTTGAAAGTGATTGTTAACGAGTTTTTTCCGGTGTATGAGAGTGATACTGGTGCGCGATTAGTAAATGCTAGAGATCTTCACACTCAGCTAGTAGTAGGGAAGGATTTTACAAATTGGATTAAAGGCAGAATTGAGAAATATGGCTTTGTTGATAAAGAAGACTATTTTCTAACGGTCATCAAAACTGGCGAGCGTAAAAATGTTCTCAAACATGAGTATTGGATAAGGCTAGATACGGCCAAAGAATTAGCCATGGTCCAGAACAACGAAATGGGTCGAGCCATCAGGAAGTATTTTATCGAAGTAGAAAAACGTTTTAAAGAATCTCAACCTAAGACACAAGCAGAAATGCTCCTGCAGTATGCAGAGCAAATGGTGAGAAATGAACGAGAGAACGCAGAACGAGATCAGAAAATCCGACAGCTAGAAACAGGCGTTGAAACCCTAGCACAAAATTTAACCGCGGTGCCTGACCATCGGAAAGTGATAGACAATGTGAATGAATATGCCAGGTGGACAAGGGTTGGTCATAACGAAGTATACAACAGCATTTACTCCATCTTAAAAGCTCAGCACGGCATCGATGTAAAAGCGAGAGTGGAGAACGAAAGACGCAAGCTTAACGCTGAATACTATCAACGGACCGGAAAGCTTTATGCAGAATCAACTCTCAAGCAAAAGGTGAATGGTATAGACGTTATGGTCCGCATGTCCTGGCTGGACAAATTCAATCAGATCCTTGCCGGGTTCCTAACGAAAGCGAAGGTGCCAACAACATGAACTTACATACAAAGGTGCACCCAAACGATTTAAGACAGGCTATCAATTTATATGAATGTTGTTTCAGCTGCTTGAACAGAGCTCGAATGGAAATGTATCGAGAGAACCTGGACGAAAGTGAACGATGGATGATTGAATTCCAGCGATGTAAAAAAGAACTGGATCAACTGATGGAAAAAAAGAATTTGAAAGACCGTATGGAGAAATTGGTTAAGGATATGCAAGAACAAGGTTATAAGGTTGAAATCCAAGTATGGAAAGGGAGAAGTGAATATGCAAATTAGTAAAGAGCTTTTGAATTATGTAGCCGATGGGGATGCTCATATCAAATTGGAGGCAGTCAAGCATTCTACGAATCTACGGGAGATAGTAACAGTCGGGTATATGGTGGACCACTATAAAAAAGAGGATTAAAAAATGAGCAGCTAGTGCGTCCAACACTTTAACAGCTGCTCGGGAATAAAGGAATGTGTTTATCCTAGCATAAAATTTATGCTCCGGCAATTTCTGATGTGCCGGGCTGAGTATGAGGTCTTTGTTCCCCCCTTTTCAAAGCCTTCCTTGTACTTGGCCCGGTGCACCAGAAGCACCAATCGCATAGGAAGGAGGTTAAGGATGGAACATCCGACAGTAACAAAATTGCAGAAAGAAGGACTTCCAGAAAGCAAGATTTATGGTACCGATGCTTGTGGGGATGAAGTATTTGAAGGAGATTACATCCTAGAGCATGAGGGCGAAATAATCCTAGAGTGCAATGCGTTGGATTACCTAGTGGACATTCTAGGAGCAGAAAGAAAGACGGCGGGAAAATAAAAGATCCGTGCTGGAACACGGATCCACTAAAGGGGGTTGAACCTAGTAGGTTAACCCCATGATATCGAGTTTATGCCTAAAAATCAATGGGAGGTAAGTATGAAACAAGTAACATTTATCAAATTAGAATTAACTAATTTTAAAAACCATGCCTCATTAAAGGTGAAATTCAGCGACATCACAAACATTCGTGGAAAGAATGGAGCAGGTAAATCTTCTATAGGTGATGCCATTACCTGGTGCCTGTATGGGAAGGATGTAATGGGCTCTAAATTAGAGCCGCAGCCAATTGGAACGGATTTAGAAACGAAAGTGGAATTGCTCCTGCAAGTAGATGGTAAGCAATACCTCTTAGGTCGTAGCCAAAAGAAAACGGCCAAGTATTACATTAACGAAGTTCCAGAGAAAGCGACTGTTTTTAAAGAGTTTATGGATTCTATATTGGATGAGAAAGTGCTCTTCTCTTTATTCACACCAAGCTTCTTTCCTTCCCAAAAGTGGACAGAGCAACGCGAACAGTTGCTCCAATACATCAGCGAACCATTGAACAAAGAAGTATTAGCCGGGATGACGGAGGTCGAGAGAGAAACGCTTGAGGAAAGTTTAAAAAAGCATTCATTAGATGACTTGGAAAAGCTGAATAAAGATAAAAAGCGTCAACTAGATGTTACCTATGAGCGAGCAGCTGAACGTTACCTCACCTTGAAAGAGCAATTAGAACAAGTATCTGCTGAAAACGTAGATGTGGCAGCCATTCAAAAAGAATTGGCTCCTTTAAATTCTAAAAGAACTGAGATAGAAGAGGAAATCGACACTATTTATCAAAGAAAAAGTGCCCGTGGGCGCATTGAACATCAAATAGAATCCTTGGAAGAACGTATTGAAAGACAAAAATCTGTTGTACAAGGTATTAAAAGTGAAGAAATTCAGGAAGCATGCCAAACATGCGGCCAAGCCCTTGATGAAAAGTCCATCAGCCAAGTGAAAGAAAATAGACAGGCTCGATTTGATAAAGAAGTTTCAACCGGAAAAGAGTTAATAGAAAAATTAAATGTATTGAAAGAATCACTCGGAGCTATGCCGGCCCCAGAAGATATAGACCGTACAGAACTTAACGAAATAGACGAGAAGATTGTGAGTTTACAAGTAAAGCTGAATGTTGTTGGCAGAGTGGAGCAACTTAAACAGGATGTATTGGCTGCTGAATCCCATAAAGAAAAACTTCGTAAGGATCGAAACACATCTATCAGCATTCTGGATGCCATTAAATCATTCCGGTCTGTCCGTTCGGAGCTGATGGTGAACAAAGTAGATGCACTCTTTACCAAGATTTCTGTGAAGCTTTATGAACAACTTAAGAATGGTGAGGAAAAGGCAACATTTGAAATCGAAATGGACAGCAAACCATACAGCAAGCTCTCTACCGCAGAGAAGATAATAGCAGGGTTGGAACTTATAGAGGTCCTATCCAGCCAGTCGCAAGTAATTGCACCGTGCTTTGTGGATAATGCTGAGTCTATTCTCCACTTCACCTCTCCTCCTGGCCAGCTGATCGTTGCGAGAGTGGTAGATGAAGAGTTTAGTATAAATACAGTTTCTTTGAAGGGAGAATCTTCAGTTGACTCACATAACTAATCAGCACTTGCAATTTGTAGAAAAAGCAAAAGATGCATTTCAAAATAACCCAGTATTGGAAACGTACAGAGATCATCCGACAAGTGAAATGATTGCCCTTCGAATGGGAGCTGACAGGGATTGTGTTCATGTTTTTGAACTAGGTAACGAGGTTGCTAACTTTGTTCAACAAATGGATCCGCAACCTGGGCCCAGAAAAGAAGTAAGAGAGTTTGCTCAAGCAATGGAATTGATGCTTGCTTCGAACGAACATAAAGGACACTGGCGTAGAGAACATCAAGAGTATCTTCTTAGAGAGCTCGGGAAGAACGCTGTGCAGTTAGAAAAAGAGCTTAAAAAAGAAGATCATGACAAGTATGAAATCACACTAAGATGTGCAAATATGGCTAACTTCGCCATGATGATTTCGGATAACTATGGAGGTGGCAAGTTGTAATGGGGAAAGAGACGAAGGTTTTGATTAATCGTGTGAAGGTGTATTACTCAGTACATGTTGGTAAGTTCTTTCTGACCGGTGGGGATAGAAAAAGAGGAGATTTCTTTCTCTCTTCAAATCCTGAAAGAGAAAGGGCTCATAAATTCTACGATGAGAAAGATGCAAAGGAATTTGCAAAGGAACTAAAGGGGACCATCATAAAACACACGATTCATGAATTAACAACTGAACTAATTGAGGAGGTAACTATTAATGAGTAACCAATTGGCAGCCATCAACACAAAGGAATTTGAAAACTACTTTACCCAGAAAGAATTGGAGGTAGTAGTCAACAGTATTGCTAAGAACGCCACCAACGAGGAGCTTGCTCTCTTCATTCAAATCTGCAAACACAACGGTCTGGATCCATTTAAGAATCATATTTACTTTATCAAATACGGAAATCAAATGAGCATTCAGGTGTCCGTGGAAGGAATTCAATATCTGGCACAGCAGCGTGATGATTATAAAGGTGTTACTACTCAACTGGTCCATGAGAACGATGAGTTTGAAGTGGAGATTGATTCTGAAACGCAAGAACTTAAAATCACCAAGCACTCTATTAAATTTCCTCGAGGGAAAGTAGCTGCAGCCTACGCCATTGCCCGCAGAGAAGGTTATCCGGATAAAGTAATTATCATTGAATCCGAAGAGGTGGAACACTTACGGAACAAGCAAGGTAGCCAGTGGAAAACATACTACAATGACATGTTCAAAAAGCATGCACTGAAACGAGCTCTTAAACTACAGTTCGGGATTGAAGTAGATGACGATCAGACTCAGCAAGAGTCTTATGATCCATACGAACCGCGTCAAAGGGTTGATATTACACCTGAGACAAAGGGTGTTGACACTGGTGACAATGTGATTGATCCGGAAGAGGAGCTTGCGAAAGTTTGGGCTGAAATTCAGAAAAAGACCAAAGAACGTGGTGTTTCCAAGACCGATTTGAACAAATTCGTCCAGGAGAAGTTTGAAAAGAAAGGCAAGGAACTAACACTGCAGGAAACAGTTGCCCTTAATAAGTTGATAGATTTTAGTTTTCCTAAACAAGAAGAAAAGCAGGATGCAGAAGCTATGAGCTTTGACGATTTTGAGGGAATGACGCTGGAATAAGATGGACAAGCAGGTGCAGATTCCATACACCTACAAATGGTTAGCAGCCGGGGACAAGAATCTTTATGTCAGATACATAAAGGGCTACATGAATCTCTATCACCCCAGGCTGTACCCAATGAAAATCATACCTAGAGGTAGTAACTTGTCAGACATTGTAGTTTGCATCAAAAAGTAAGGAGGTGTTGGGCTTGGCGAATGTGCAACTAGAAAACGGATTTACAAGAATAGCAAACGATATATTCGAGCAGATGGCAAAAACAAAGCTAAGCCCAATACAGTATAGAATACTTTTTGTCATCTGGAGATACACATATGGATTTAACAGAAAAGAGCATGAATTTTCATTAAGCTTTATAGGAACTGCAACAGAGTATGATCAAAGACAATTGCAAAGAGAATTAGTAAAGCTAGAGCAAAGAAAGATAATCGTTCAAAAAGTTAAAAGAGGAAAACCCAGGATTATAAGCTTCAACAAAAATCATGATGAATGGCTCGATAATGAAACTATTGGTAGTTCTACCATTGGTAATTCTACCAAAGGTACTATTGGTAAAGTTACCAAAGGCACTATTGGTAGTTCTACCAAAGAAGAAAGAAAGAACTTAAAGAAAAATATAAAGAAAAATAATAAAGAGGAGGAGGTAAGCATCTTGGAAAAAATAATTGATTTACTTCAAATTAGTGGAATAGTACCTCCCAGAAAAATAAATAGGTTTCTAAGGGAAGATATTGAAGATGTTATAGAAAACTTTGGTTTTGAAACACCAATAGAAGTTATTGAGGAAGCCATTAAAGACGCCGCAAGAGGAAACGGGGAAACATGGAAGTTTGTATATAACAAATTAAACACCTGGAGGAAGAGTGGAGTAAAAACTCTAGCTGACTTAGATCACCTTCAAGAAAATAAGAAAGTGCAACATAAAGCTAGTAACGTGGATTATGATTCCTTAGCAAAGGAGTTTGAGAATGAATAAGAAAGAAGTCTTAGATATTATTCAACTTATTGAAAAGATGTATAACAATCCTTTCACAAAAAATGTTATACCGTCCGAACAAAATAATAAGATTAAGACCATTGTCGAAGCCTGGCATGAATTCCTTGAAAACCAAGACTTTAACCAAGTACGAGCAAAAGTTAAAAAACATATTTTCACTAGCAAGTTCCCACCTACTATTGCTGACATATATGAAGAACCCTCCGATTCCAAAGTAAATCATGAACACTTGGAATATATGAGAAAGTTACGGAGTGGATCGCGTGATTAATAACTACGAAGCAGAATGTGCCCTACTAGGCTGCATACTCATTGATAACAGCATATTGAACGAATTAGTAACGAAACCTGAACACTTCCAGCACTATCAAAATAAAGAATTGTTTACTGCCATGAGGAAGATAGCAGAAAAGGATGAACCGATTAATGCCATAACAATCATCGAATTGATTGGACGGAACAACCTTTCTCGATTAGGTGGAACGGGTCATCTTTCCCTCTTAAAAGAAAGTGTCCCTTCTATCCATGCCTTCCGGAATTATGAAGCAGCTGTCATTGATGCCTGGAAGAAACAAAATATCCACAACATCTTAAAGCCGATTGTGGATAAACAGGAATTTGACTCAAATGACATTCAGAAGATGATTAAACAGCTGAACGACATTGATAAAACAGGCACTAAGGAAAAATTCGACCTTAAAGAGCACCTTGTTCAAATGTATGAACTGCCACTCATCAAGAAGGAAAAAGGCTATTCCGGAATCCCGAGTGGTTTCCAAGACCTCGATGACATGACAGACGGCTTTCAGGATGAAGACAGTATTATCATCGGAGCAAGACCTTCCATGGGTAAGACAGCCCTCATATTGAACATCGCAGCCAATGCAGGATTTAAAGGAGCCATACCAGTCATCTTCTCCCTAGAAATGAGCGCGGAAAGCCTGATTAAGCGCATGTTATGCCTCTTAGGTGGAATAGAAGGAATCAAAGCCAGGAACCCATACCACTATTTTGATGACAAGGATCATGAGAATTGGGTTGCTGCCATTGGGTTGTTGGAACGGATCAACATGCAGATATTTGATAAGCCTGGTCAGACGGTGAATGAAATGCGTGCTCAAATACGAGACTTTAAACGGGAGAATCCGGATAAAAAGGTTCTGGTGATGATTGACTATCTCACCTTAATCAAGCCGGAAGAAAGCCACAATGGGAACGCTCACCTTCAGGTATCAGAAATAAGTGCTGCATTAAAAGGGATGGCCAAAGAGTTTAAGTGTCCTGTCCTTACGCTGGCTCAATTGTCTCGAGGGGTAGAGCAAAGAGCTAACAAAAGACCGGTAATGTCCGACTTACGAGAAAGTGGAAGCATTGAACAGGATGCGGACGTAATTGGATTCCTTTATCGGGATGAATATTACAATGCTGATTCCGAAAAGAAGAGCATTTTAGAAATTGATATTGCCAAACAACGTAATGGTCCAACAGGAAAAGTGGACATTTTCTATAACAAAAAGACACAAAGAATGCGGGATTTACATGACCGACACGCAAACGCAAATTAGAGATTGGTATCTGGATGCTGTTGATTACAACCAGGAGCCTCTTTTATTACTTCTTGATTTCCTCATCTACGAAAAAAAGGTTCTAATCTTCGATGATCCGGAAGAAAAGTTGCACTTCTACTTCCAAGATAAATTTCGAGGGAAAATGAACAGGCATCTTGCCCAATACAAAGCCAAATTAGAGGAGGAAGCCAGTGGAACTAAGGAGACAAGTAATGCTTCATGAACTCTCCTTGAAGGGGATACACGAGGCCAGGGACGGGAGACTTCTAAGGGATCTCACCGTTGATGAACTAGAAACAGAGTTTAGTAGAGCACAAGAGGAGGAGAACATGTGAGATTTTTAGGAATAGATCCAGCATCCAAAACAGGATTCGTGGCACTGGATGAACATGGGGAAGTGCTCAGAGCGAAAGAACTAACAGGCGTAGGTGGTGTTGACCCGAAGAGAATGGTCACACTGATCAACGAGGTTGTGGACCACCTTAGACCAGGAGACGTCATCTGCATTGAGGGATTCCCTTTTGACACGCAGAAAGCCATGTTTGCTGGGGGATTACACCACGGCATTAGAAACGAGCTCTACAAGCGAAAATTGAGCTACTACGAGGCAGCACCAAATGCAGTAAAGAAGTTTGTAAATGTTACAGGTTGGACTGGAGAAGTTGGTAGCAAGAAACGGCTTACCGGCCCTCAGAAAAAGAAAGCAGTCATGAAAGCAGTAGAAGAGCACTTTGATTTTACTCATTCCAGTGACAACGTGGTGGATGCTTATATCATGGCAAGGATAGCCATGGAATGCTTCTTTGTTCAAGAAACCAATTCTTCCTTACTATCAAATTATCAAACGGAAGTAATTCGAAAAATCCTAAAAGGAGCGTGCTGAAAATGCAAGTGACTGTAAAAGCCAACTTCAATAAACAAACTAAGGATAGTAAGAAAGAGCTCATTCAATTTTATGTAAAGGGTGAGGATGAGAAGAAACAGGAATTGTCTCAGATGACCCGGGAAGTAGTGGAGCTGCAGATTGAAGGTGTGGAGGAAAAGCTAACTTGTGAGTTTAGTAAGACCACCAAAGACGGCAAAAAAACCACTCTAGAGTTTATCGTCAAAGGTGATACTTCTGCAGAACAATCTTTCAATTTTTATAAGAAGGCAGGATCTGATGTGACTCTAAGCATTGTCGAGTCTCAGATGAGCATCGATGAGTTTAATGAAACACACGAAGGTATTGAGTACAAAGTGGAAAAAGACGGCTCTGTGAAGGTGGAGGACGGCCAGCTGACACTTGAAGAGTACCAGGAGGAAGACGAAAAGACGGACCCGGAGAATGTTCACTAATGAGATACAGTAAAAAAACAAAAGAGGCGGCTGGGCAAAGCACTTGCCCGCCGTCATAAGCAGAGTGTGGCCAGGGCTTGGAGGAACATATTCATAAAGTCAGGAATTTTGAGAGGAGGAAAAAGTGATTGGCAAAGTAACTGAGTGGAAAATGACTCCGGAAGAGTTAGAGGCATACAGAAAGAAGTATCCACCAAAAACGGATCAAAAGAACCTCAAGAAAAAAGCTGAAGCATTTTCAAACATCCATACTTATGGGAGTCGAAGCAAGAAAAAGTAATCATCCTCGCTTGTCCGGTCATACTACATTCGAGGTGATAATGAATGGACTTAATACTAAAAAGTGAAATCGTGGAAGTAAAACAGATGCTTATAAGCGTTGTCTTGGATATCCAGTCAGGGGAGTGCCAACGGGATCCTCAACGTTTAGGAGATAAGGTTGAAGCAGTCATTAAGAGGCTGGATGAAATAGAGCCTAAATAAAAAAAGCCGAGATTTCTCCCGACTAAGCCTAAGAATATTTTACCATAGGGGGAATCTTGATGCTTGCAGAACAACTTTCTTTTCTATCCAATGTGAATGAAAGAGAAGTTAGGAAACTTGTGATTAGAGAATTAAAAGATTATCGTGCCCTTAAAGTTCAAATAGAGAATAAAAATGAAAGGGTTTCAGCTGGAGTAAACTTATTTCCATCTTTGCGAAATTCCCATGTAATAAATGAACTAAAGGTAAAACAGATTGAAAGGGCATTAAATGATAGCTTGGACGAAGAAGAGCTGCTGATCATTAAGAAAAAATACCTAACTTCCATTAAAACCAAGGATATTGAAATATACCTGGAACTAGGTTTCAAAAAAGACACATATTATGAGGTCAAAAATAGAGCTATCAACCGTATAGCAACAGCACTTGGAATAATCTGAGTGCTGTTTTTTATCGACAAAAAACCGAGAAAAAACCGAGAAAACTGGGGATAAAACTGGGGACTAATTATTTTTCCATCAAAGGTAAGATTTTCTTATCAGGTTATTTCCTGATGGGAGACGCATCTTTCCCTTATCAATGGTGTACTCGATCAGCTGATGGTTGTGACACCTTAGCAGCATTTGTTTGCGTAGGTTGATGAAGAGGCAAGGAGGTAAGAGCACTCCGTTTTACAATTTATTTAGCTATTAGCGTAATGGGGTGATTTTTAGACAAAGCAGATGTGAGCCACTATTGTATAATTTACTTATAACGGAGTTAGTAACTAAAGGATTTATCATCCAAGTAGCTACTAACTGCTATTGTATGTTTTAAACAAAAACAATAGCAATTAACAATAAAATCTCATAATGAATTGTTAACTCAACTTTAAGTGAAATTATATTCAAGTGGCTCACCACCGTTCCTATGTAATACTTTAATATCTTGTGCAGACAAAAATATTTTAAACATATGAATACTTAAATAAATTGGGTAAACAACTTTCTTGGGGATAAAACTTACAATAATTAACAGTATAGAAGATTAGTAGAACATACAGCTTTATGAATAAATATTAAATAAATAATTATACAAATAAACTTATAAATATTAGGAGGAGTCAAATGACAATTAACCAAGGAATGATGTCGAGTAATACTGATATGTGGGCTACACCACAATATTTTTTTAATCAATTAAAGGAGGAGTTCAGCTTTACATTAGATGTGTGTGCTGTTCCTGATAATGCTAAGTGTAATAAGTATTTCTCTCCTGAACAGGATGGACTACTGCAAGATTGGAATGAGCCTTTTGTCTGGATGAATCCACCATACGGTAATCCTGAACACCCATGCAAAAAGAACTGTAAGAAAAAGAAATGCGTTGAACGTGGGCATCACATTAAACACTATGTACCTGGAATTATTGACTGGATGCAGAAGGCTTATGAGGAAAGTCAAAAGTGGGGCAACACTGTAGTCTGCTTAGTTCCTGCGAGAACAGATAATACATGGTGGCATAGATACGCCATGAAAGGTGAAGTCCGTCTTGTTGAAGGCAGATTGAAATTCAATGATGGGAAAGGTACAGCCCCTTTTCCAAGTGCTGTAATAGTTTTTGGGAACCAAGCTAAAACCAATACACTCATAGCAATGTAGTTATTGCAGTTATACCTCTGTTTGCCGATAACTATAATATGGCATCATAAGAAAACAGGAGGTATAACAACATGAATGTACTTGATTTAGAGGAATTTAACGTAATAGAAGGATGGGACAGTGAGGAGTATTACAAATTCGTTGTAGAGGCTAAAGAACCGCCAGTATTCTGTACGCTATGCGGTTCATTCATAGAGGAAGGTCAGCATTTCAAGGTACACGACAAGCGACCTCGTACCGTTGCTGATGTAGACCTAAGAGGTAAGAAGGTTGTAATAGATATTATTCAGAAGCGTTACAAGTGTCCTAACTGCGGAGATAACTTCACTGAATACTTCAAGTCTATCGAAAGAAACGACAGAGTTACACAGCGATTATTTAAGCGTATGGGCGAGGATTCAATTAAAGGTAAGAATACTTTCAAGAGTATAGCTGAACAGCATGGAGTGACCGACACAACGGTTAAGAGAGCCTTCTGGCAACACGTTGATGAACTATATAGAGGTCGTGTCTTAATAGCTCCAAGAGTGCTTGGAATTGACGAGGTTTATCTTCATGAGGAAGGTGTTCACCGTAAACAACCTTATGCAGTATTCACTGACATTGAGAACAACGAAATCATTGAGTTTCTTGCAGGTAATAGTAAAGAACTTGTGATAGATGTTATTAAGCAAATGAAAGGCTATGAGAACATCGAGATAGTCGCTATGGATATGAACTCTGGTTATCGTAGTGCAGTCAAAGAAACCATACCTGATGCTTACTGTGTAGTGGATCACTTCCACGTTATACAGAAAGCTAATATGCGACTGAATGAGATAAGAGCCAAGATACAAAACAAACTTAATAAAGGCGAGAAGAAAGAACTATACAAAGTAAAGTGGCTAATCACTTCTAATCGTGAGAATTTAGACGAGGAAGCCATATTCCGCCTTGATAGTGAGTTAGAAAAGTATGAAAGACTTCATACTGCCTATTGGCTTAAAGAAGGCTTACGAGATGTCTACAAGCAGAAAACGAAGTATGACGCTTTCCAACAGTATTTTAAATGGGAGCAATCATTTCCGCCGAAAGGTGCTAATGAAATGAGGAAAGTCCAGAAGATGATTGAAAAGATTAAGCAAGAGGTATTCGCATATTTTGACGGTAGAATCACCAATGCTTATACAGAGTCATTTAACAATGTAATCAAACGAATTGTAAGGCTTGGTGTTGGTTATAGCTACGATGTTCTAAGAGCAAAGATACTCTTCGGAACGAAAGCAACAGAGGTTAAGAAACTAAAGGATATGAATTTCAATCGTATATTCAATGAATTAGCACGCAAGTCAGGTAAGGTTATCTGGACTGATCCTAATAGTGAATATGCAGAAAATTATTCGTATAGGGTGAATATTGATGACTTATTACAAGCAATGGAGGAAGGGGAATTATAGTCCCTTTTCTCTACAATTCCCAACGAAAGTTGAATACCCAATAAATTGTCTAATCGTGTCAAATAATGACGAACGATAAAGGTTGTCTGTCTAGTTCCTCTGTCTCATACTTATAGGGCGGAGGTGGAGTAAAATGGCAACTAAAGAGGTTAAATTTGATTATTTTTTAGTAAAAACACCTGGTCAAACTCACGATGTGTTTGACCAGAATTTAATCAATGAAAATCAATTGATAAATAAAACAGAAGTTGATGTATTTGGATACACATTAAGGATAGGCTCTATGCGAAAGTTAAAAAGAAATATTTCTTTACCAGATTTAGTAGATAACTACCTCTGGGTAGTTTCTGTTGAAAGAATTAATCTTACTGATGAAGCATATGTTGGTAAAAAAGGTAAAGCAGGAAGAGCAACTTACGCAGCAAATCCTGATGAAGGACCATTAAGTGATACTGTATTTTTATATGATCCAAAAACTGCAGTGATAATAGTTCAAAGAGCCAGAGGCGGTGTAAATCAATCTGGTATGATTAACTATATTTCTAAGTTGTGTAAAGTTGATGAAGTAGAATTAGAAGTAATGATAGATCCCAAAGTGTTAGATAAATTGGATAAAATACCTATGGTTAAATCCATTGAATATTCAATAGCGACTCCTACCCAACTCGGGGAATATAAAGATGATCAAAGAGGGATTTTTGGTGATATTAAACTCGCCAAACTACTAGGAGGTAGTAATTTAAAATTAGTAATTGGTGCAGATAAGAATGAATACCTAGAAACAAAAAAAGCCATTGAAAAGGTGAAAATGATTTTAAAAACAAGTCAAAAAGTGTCAGTTATGAAAGTGAACGGTACTAAAGATGGTGAAGAAGAAATTTTAGACTTGATAAATAAAAGAATACAATATAAAGAAAGAATAAACCCTGGTAGAGGAAAAAAGGTATCCTATGTACACATTATGGATACCATTGAAAATGCATATCGATCCAGGGAGAAAATAATTATTGATTATACGAAATAAGTACTTTGATGGAGGCGGTTAAATGAAAAGAACTATCTCTATTGCTATAATAATAGGTCTTTTTATTGAAGTAATTGTTCTTTATTTCAGATTAGAAATAACAGATATTCCACTATTCAAGGACTTACTTTCGGCGACAATTTCAATGGGATCTATAGCAGTTGGTTTTTTAGCAGCTGCTATCACTCTTATGCCTTCTCTAGAGGGGAATAAGTTTTTAAGTAAGTTGAAGCAGCTTGGTGGCTATAAGAAGATACTTAATGCTTTGTTACTTGCTATTGCATTGCTCTTCATACTTTGTCTAATTTCCCTGGTAGGATTATTTTTTGATTTGGAAACGGTAAGCACCATTACAAGTTTATTTCTTTATTTGTGGATATTTTTCTTTATAGTAGCTATCTACTCGGTTTCAGTAGTAATTGTCACGTTCTTATTTTACTTAAGATTATCAGCCGATGATTATTAATCACCCTTGAAAGGGTGATTTTTTCTTGCAGGAAATCTTATCCTTTTGTCGAATTATAGATTGCAGAAGATTAAAGGAGAGATGAAAATGGAAGGATACTCACTTACGAATAGGTCCATAAAATTCGCCGCCTACAGCATTCTGGTGATAGGCATATTAGGTTTTCTTATGTTAGGTAATACTCTAACCACAACAGAACCTGATATCGAGTTAACCTTAACAGGTGGAGTCATAGAGGGTGATGAAATTCCTCATCCACAGAGATGGTTATTTGCAGTTATTTTCTTGGGAACAGGAATATTTTATGCCTTAATTTTATTTGCGATTAGTGAAGCATTAACCAGACTTCATGATATGGCTGATTATTCTCGGGAATCAAGTAGACACTTAACAAGTTTAAATCAAAAAGCATCCATCTAATAAGCATCCATCTAATGGGTGCTTTTTATATTGTCTAAAAGAAGGTGAATTTATTGAAACTTGCTGATCATTTGTCTAGAGAGCAAATAAAACTATTCAAATGAGGAGGGAGAAGCGAACAATTAAACCAGTGAAACTAAATGAGCAGCTGTTTAGGAGAGAGCGGGAAGAAGTAATGGGTAGGAACCGGGATATTTACAAAAGGGTGGGAGGAGTTGTAAGAAGGAAGTAAATTGCCTTTTGTCGAATGTATGTTATACGAAAGGAGGTATAAAAATGAAAAGAGATATGGAAATTGTAAGGGGAATGCTATTAGAATTTGCAAGTGGGGAAGGTCGTACGAGCTTTAATACTGTTATTGAAGAAGATAAAGTGTATATTTACCACTTAAAAATAATGAGAGAAGCTGGATTAATAGATTATAAAGAAAGTGGTTATAAAGGTGGAATGGTCTTGTTAGATATCCCAACCTTAACTTGGTTTGGTAATGATTACTTAGATACAGTAGCTAATGAATCAGTTTGGAGCAGAACCAAAGCAGGATTGAAAGAAAAAGGGTTTGAATTAAGTGGAGTACCATTCCAAGTCTTGAAGGACTATGCCGCATTTCAACTAAAACAATTTATGGGAATAGAATAATTTATTAAGACATCTCATCTGAGTTGTCTTTTTTTATGAGGTGATCAATTGCCTGAATACCAATCCAAGCTACAGAAACGAAAGTTCTACGATAGCAAAGCCTGGAAACTTATTCGAGAAACAATAAAGAAGCGAGACAACTATGAATGCCAGGAGTGTAAGAGACAGGGTAAGGTATTCCTAGATACGAATGAGTATAGCGAGAAGGCAAAGCGAAAGAAGATACAGTTGGTTGTGGATCACATCGAAGAACTTGAGGACCGTCCTGATTTAGCGCTTGATGAAGAGAACCTTCAGACACTTTGTGTGAATTGTCATAATAAAAAGCATGGTCGATACTTTCGAAAGTTTGTGTGGAAAGAAAACAAATGGGCACAAGACGAACGATGGTAGGTACCCCCCCTTAAAAACTTTGCGTTATTATTCGAAAGGGACACCGGTGTAAGGGTATTGCAACTGTCGAGATTTCCAGAGAAAAATTCTTACGTAAGGGGGGGTGTGAATGGCTGTTGCTATATCTAAACTACTAAAACAATTGATGAGTCGAATTGATAACGATGATCTTGTAGAAGTAGAAAAAGTAGAAAGATATATAAGCTTGGTCAAATTAAATAAAGAGTTGGACAAAGATATCAAGCGAGAAGGGGCCACCGTGGTTACGGAGAACGGCAATCAACGCTTTGTTAAAAGCCATCCGGCAGTCAATGACAAAATGAAAGTCAATGCACAGTTGTTGGCCATTGAAAAATCATTTAACTTCATTAGCGATGGAGCACCCCCTTCATCAGAAAGTGATGATTATTCAGAGGCTGATCTAATTTGATATCGAATAAGTATGTTGATGAATATATAGAACTCTGGAAATCAGGAAAAATAAAACTAAATAAAGAACGCATCTTACTTATTGAGTATCTGGAAGAGCATGTTTTAAGTCGAGAAGATTTATATTTTAATGACGAAATGATTGAAAACTGTATTCGTTTTGGTGAGAAGTGGTATTTTCCATTGCAGCCATTTCAGCGGTTTTTAATTGCTTTCGTCTTTTTGTTTTTCAAGCAAAACAACCGAGTGTTTTATCGGAAACATTTTTGGATGAAAGGGAGAGGGGCAGGTAAGAATGGTTTAATTTCTGTTGTGACTCACTTTCTAATTAGCTCATTACACGGAATAAGAGAATATCACATATCCATTGTTGCAAACTCAGAAGACCAAGCAAAAACATCCTTTGATGAATCATACAATGTTATTGGTCGGTCAGGACCCTTAAAGTCCATGTTCAGAAGAACTAAGACGCAAATAACCTCTAAGAAAACTGATGCAGTATTAAAGTTCCGAACTTCTAACGGTGAGACAAAGGACGGCTTGCGTGATGGGGCTGTTGTGTTTGATGAAATTCACCAATACGAATCAAACAAAGATGTCCGTGTCCATATAAGTGGTCTTGGTAAGAAGCAGCCACCGAGGGAATTTTATATTGGTACAGATGGATATGTTCGTGATGGCTTTCTCGACAAAATGAAAGAAAAGGCAATGAAGGTGTTAAAGGGAGAAGCAAGACCAAACGCTTTATTCCCTTTCATTTGTAAGCTAGACGAAGAAAGTGAAATAAACGATCAGGACAATTGGGAAAAATCAAACCCTATGTTAAGTCATCCTCGAAGCCAATACGCCCAAGGGCTCTTCGATACAATTATGGAAGAGTACGAAGATCTGGAAGATGATCCGAGCAACCGGGAAGAGTTCATGACTAAGCGTATGAACTTGCCGGTCACTGACTTGGAAAGATCTGTTGCGAAATGGGAAGAGATTGAAGCTACTAATCAACCACTTCCGGATTTGTTGCATAAGGAATGTATGGGCTGCATAGACTTCGCGAGCATTCGTGACTTTGCGTCATGTGGTCTAGTGTTTAGGTATGAAGGAAAGTACCCATTCATTACGCATTCTTATGTAAGAAAAGAGTTTGCTGATAAATATTACAGCTACTCTAAAAAGCAAGATGCCGAAATGGCGGGTAAGAGGACATTTGCTCCTATTCGTGAGTGGGAAGAAGAGGGCCTGCTATCTGTGGTTGATGAGGAAACAATTAACCCACAAACAATTGTCGACTGGTTTGTTGAGAAGCGTGAATACTATCACATAAAAAAAATAATAGGAGATAACTTTCGAATGGAAGTGTTAAAGCCGTTGTTTGAGAAGGCCGGATTCGAAGTGGAAGTGATTCGGAATCCAAAAGCAATTCATAGTTTACTGGCGCCGCGCGTGGAGTTAGGTTTCGCCAATCGATTATTTATCTTTGGAGATCATCCTTTGATGCGATGGTTCACTAATAATGTTCTAGTTAAAATCAAGAAAGATGGTAACAAGGAATATGAAAAAAAAGAGCCTGTCCGCAGAAAGACAGATGGGTTTCAATGTTTTGTACATGGATTATATCGGGTGGACGAGCTTCCTGATGGAGAAGAGGAGTTTGTCCTGGATGATATTACATTTTAGCTAGAAGGAGGTGAGACATTGGGACTGCTGGATATAATTAAAAAAAATAGTGAGTTGGAACACCTTTATGATTTTGAACTGATCGGAGAGACCTCAACCAGAATTCACATGAAAAAGCTGGCCATACAAATATGTGTCAATATGATTGCTCGTACAATCAGTCAGACGGAATTTTATGTGAAGAAAGACAAAAAAATCTTGAAGGATGAAATGTATTACAAGTTGAATGTTCGACCTAACAGGAATATGTCCTCAAGTGAGTTTTGGCAAACTGTGGTCCATAGAATGATTCATAATAATGAGTGCCTTATTGTTCAGTCAGACAGCGGAGATTTACTAATAGCTGAATCTTTCAAGCGAACGGAATACGCAATGATTGACGATACATTCAAAGAAGTGAAAGTAAGGAATTATGAGTTTTCACGTACATTTCAAATGAGTGATGTCATTTATATTCCATACAGTAATACGAACCTGACAAAGTTATTGGATAGTCTTTACACGGATTACGGTGAACTATTTGGCAGAATCATAGAGTTCCAGAAACGGAAAAATCAGATTCGCGGGAAGGTTAAAATTGATGGAGTTAACGAAAAAGGAGAGGCCTTTAAAGTAAAGCTACAAAACTACATCAATAAAGTCTATGAAGCATTTTCCACAAAATCAGTTGCTCTTGTTCCGGAACAAAAGGGATTCAGTTATGAGGAAATCAACAACTCTTCCCAAACACAAAGTGTGGATGAAGTAAATAAAGTGACTGATGGTTTCCTCAATCAAGTAGCTAAATCATTGGGGATTCCTATACCACTTATTCATGGGGACATGGCTGATGTCGAAAAGGTAACCCGTAACTATATGACTTTCTGTATCGATCCTTTCTTGAAAACTATCAAGGATGAAATGAATGCAAAGGTAATAGACAAAAAAGATTATCTGGCAGGCAGGAAGTTGGAAAGCAAGCGAGTTTCTTACAGCAACATGTTTGACGTGGCTACAGCCGTTGACAAGCTTAGGTCTTCAGGGGTTATGAGTGGTAATGAACTTCGAGAAGAGTTAGGTAAAGAGAGAGAGGATGATCCGATGCTGGACAAGTTTGTTATTACTAAGAACTACCAGGAAAGCGGAGAAGCACTTAAAGGAGGTGAGAAAGAATGAAGCATAAGATAAAAGGGGATATTATCAGCTGGAACTCAAGTATTTGGGATTTTAACAATAAGATGAAAACGATTAAGGAAGATGATGACATTGACCTTGAAATCAATTCTTATGGCGGAGATGTTTTCTTAGGTATAGACCTTATGAACACATTACGAGGTCATAAGGGTAAGGTGACAGTCACAATAACCGGAATTGCAGCAAGTGCTGCATCAGTAATTGTGATGGGTGCTGATGTCATTAGGGCATATAGCAACACCCAATTGATGCTCCACAATGCATGGACTTATGCTGTGGGAAATGCAAAAGAGCTTAGGAAGGTTGCAGATGACTTGGATAGTATAGGCGAATCTGTATTGGCTTGCTATACGCATAGAATTGACGAGGATGAGGCGAAAAAGCTTCTTGATGATGAAACATACTTATCGGCGAAAAAAGCGCTGGAAAAGGGCTTGATTGACGAAATTGTTGATTCTAAACCTGAAGAAGTTGAATCATCTATCTTTGAAAACAAAGCGAAGGAATTTAACAATCAAATTTCAAAGCCTGCCTTGTCCCAACCAGCTGTTGCATCTGCAAGCATCGATGCGGAAACATTAAAACAGATGTTTACCGAATTTAAAAATGAAATAAAAAATGATTTTAAACCAAAAGAAGAGCCAGCTCCTAAACCTGCTGAACCTAAGCAGAATATGAGCTCGCTCTTTTTACATTTGAAGGGAGAATAAAACATGCCACCAATTAGATTTAATAATTTTGAAGAGAAGAAACTAGCTTTTGCACAAGCAACACAGAATGGAACTCCAGAGGAACAAGCAGCAGCGTTAAACGCTATGCTCGAAGCCCTTGCACAAGATGTACAAGGTGATATTATGGCCCAGGTCAATACACAAATGGCAGATAGCGCAATTATGCAAGCTCGTGGTGCCAATGTACTTACTAGTGATGAAACAAAATTCTTCAACGCTGTCATTGAACAAGGCGGATTTACAGATAACGAAGTACTTCCGAAAACTACTCAGGAACGAATCTTTGACGACCTGGTTGAAGCTCATCCATTACTCCAAGAAATCGGCATTCAAAACCTTGGAGCCGTGACAGAATTCATTTATGGCGATCCTGAGGGTATGGCTATTTGGGGCCCATTGTTTGGCGATATTAAAGGTCAGCTAAATGCTACATTCCGTAAAGAGAAAATTGAACAACTCAAGTTAACAGCTTTCATCCCGTTATCCAATGATATGTTGAAGCTTGGACCAGTTTGGATTGAGCGTTATGTCCGTACTATGATTTCAGAAGCAATGGCAGTGGGTCTTGAAAAAGGATATGTTACAGGTACAGGGAAAGACATGCCTATTGGTCTTTTGAAGGATCTGCAAGGTGCTGTGGTAGATGGAGTATACCCTGACAAAGCTTCTGTTGGAACGCTAACATTTGAGCCGGGTAGAACGACTATCAATGAATTGAAAGGTGTAGTAGAGAAGCTTTCTATTCGAGTCGTTGGAACTGGTGAAAATGCCAAAGAGAAAGTAAGAAATGTTGCAGGTAAAGTAGTTATGGTAGTAAATCCGTTTGACAACTTCGGTGTCCAAGCTAATGCAACAGTTCAAAACGCGGCAGGTGTCTATGTAACAAGTCTACCTTTTAACCCGAAAATCACAGAATCTATGTTTGTACCTAAAGGAAAAGTCGTTTTCTTTGTCCGTGGCGAGTATCTTGCAGCTATAGGCGGAGCAATGGAAGTGAAGAAGTTTGATCAGACACTAGCACTTGAGGATGCGACACTTTATATCGCGAAGCAATTTGCAACAGGTAAGCCGAAAGATAACTACGCCGTCCAAATATATGACTTGAACCTTGATCCGGTTGAAGAACCAGCAGTTTAAAACAGGAAAGGAGAATGATAGTCTATGAAAACTTATAAAGTAGTAAATGGATTTACCGACACTAAGGATAAGAATAGAAGATATAAAATTGGTGATGCCTACCCTAAAGGTAGCTATAAACCTACTGATAGTCGTATCAAGGAATTGTCCTCTATTCATCCAAAACATAAGCGTATTTTCATTGAAGAGTTGGAACAGGTTCCTGTCTCCAAAGAAAAAGATGTTGAAGCGGAACAGGTCTCTGTTTCCAATGAGCAAGATACTGAAACTGAAAAGGAAGCCATTAAAAAGGAACTGGAGTCTCTAGGTGTTTCTTTTCACCCGAATACAGGTCTTGAAAAGTTGAAAAGCAAGCTAGAAGATGCTAAATCGGAGCAAGAAGGCAAGGAGTGATCTAGTTGGAAATATCAACGGAGCTTCTTAAAAAGTTTAAGGACAAGATGCATATCACACATTCAAGTGAGGACGACAATTTAAAAGAATTGTTGTCCTTTTCTATTGTGGCCATTCGGGGGACCTGTGGAGATTTCGAGGTGGAAGGTACTACTGATATCGATTTTCGGGCAAGGGAATTGGTGTTTGAACGTACCAGGTACGTATATAACGACGCTCTCGAATATTTTGAAGATAACTTTTTAAGTGAGTTAACTAGCTTGGGACTGGACATAGCCTTTAAAGCAGGTGATTTCGATACAACCATTTAAGTATAAGCCACCCCGTGTGAAAACAGGGGACCTTAGGACCCCTGTTGTTTTTTACGAATATGAAGCCAATTCAGGACCTTTACCAGGAGAAACAGAAAAACAAGTTTTATATGACGCCTGGGCGAAAGTGGACAACGTTTGGCTGAAAGACATGGAAATGGCCAAGTCAAACGGTACTCTTTCCGATATCACATTGACCATCCGAGACCCACAAGCGGAGTTTATTCCTACCAATAAACACTATATTTCTATTGATGCCCCTGAGTATATGGACAAACGATATAACGTAAAACATGTACAGCCGGACCTACAGAATCATGCATTCATCAATGTGATTGCGAGGTTGGTAGAATGAGCGTGAACATCAAAGGCATGGGTAAACTTTTGAAGGACTTAGAAATCCGTTTAGGCAAAGAGAAAATTCAACGAATTACGGACCAGGCACTTCAAGAAGGTGCAGAGGTTTTCATCAAAGAGCTCAAGCAAGAATTTGAGCAGTTTAAGGACACCGGAGGATCAATAGAAGAGATGACCTTCTTCCCTCCTTCTACTGAGAATGGTGTAAGGACAATCAGAATACGTTGGAGAGGTCCTAAAAACCGTTACCGTATTATTCATCTCAATGAATTTGGTACTATAACAAATCCGAACCCAGCTGGTAAAGGTGCTATTGCCCGCGCAATGAGAAATGCTGAGAAACCATATCGCCAAGTAATCAAACGGATACTGAAGGAGGGAATGCGTTGATTTATAAAATTCATGACGCATTTCTTGCAGATTCTTTTATACAGTCTAAAGTGAACGGAAGAATAAAGTTTTACGAGTACCCTGCTGCAGGTGATGTCAGTGGGCCCTGCATCGTCATTGATCCAATTGCCTCACCAGTTCCCGGGGATTATGCAGATAATCAGTGGCTAACAGATGATTACCTATTTCAGATTGAAGTGTGGTCGAAAAGTCTGGAAGACACGGGGTCTATTGCTAAACAAATTCGGAGTGTGATGTGGAAGGTGCTTGGCTTTTCACAAACAGGTACAGGGGTCGATGAATGGGACCCTGATACAGGTGTATATCGAGATGCAAGAAGATACCGTGGCAAAATTTATATCGATTAATAGGAGGTTTATAAATGAATAATGATACAGATTTAAAGTTTGATCTACAGTTTTTTGCAGAGAAGAATTATAAAGCTACCACTGGAGTAGACGAGTTTTATTATGCTGTCTTGGGTGGAACAGATCCAGCAATTATCTCAGGGACCGTTGAAAGAGTGAAGTTTTTACAAAACATCACGGTAGAGATGCCTCAAACGGCGGTTCGAGCTTATGGAGACAATACCACTGCTGAGATTGCCGTAGCTTCAGGCAACATCACTGTGAATGGGGCGTTTCACAAACTACCTATCGAAGACAAAAAAGTATTGTTTGGACTGGAATCTACGACTGAGGGGTTGCATTCTTTCGGTAGTGAAGATACGCCTCCTTATGTTGCGTGTGTATTTGCAAAAACCGCAGAAGACGGTAGTAAGGAATGGGTTGGCCTAACAAAAGGAATATTCTTACGTCCAGCAATCAATGGGCAAACCAAGCAAGGCGAAACACAGTTTCAAGGGGAACAAATCACAGCTGAGTTTATGGATCGTGAAGTAGAAGGATTCGATAAAGATAAATCCGTCATATTCGGGTTTGACGAGTCCGGGTTGAACACTCAACGGGATGCTTTATTTATGGCTGTATTTGGTGTACCACATCCGGATGCAACACCTGAAGTCTAATAATTGAGATGGAATCTATTAAAGCGGGCTTCGGCCTGCTTTTTTATTATGTGAAGGAGAGATTCATGTGGCTAAATTGAAACGTAATATGATTGAAATTGTGAAAGAAGTTAAAGAGGGGGAAATCGTTACAGAAAAATATCTGACCCCTGTGTTTATTCCTCTAGCAACAGTATATCAAGCAATTGACCTGTCTAACGATTTAGAGAAAAACACGGGGCTCAATGAAAAGGAACTCATTGAAAAACTACTCGACTTCGTTGCCAATGATATTTACAAGGGGCAATTCACAAAAGAAGAGCTAACAAAGGGCCTACATGCACCGGATGCGGTTCAAACTTTATATGAGCAAATCCTTTTCATCGCTCGAGGGCAACAAAGTGAAGAGACAAAAAAGTACCTGGCGAAGAAGAATTGAGTGATGCCGATTATACTCCTCAAAAACAAAAGGAATACTTGGATAAACTAATTCTTGATTTAGTTAAAGACGGCAAAGATATTAACGAAATTTTAGCGATGCCGTTTCATTTCCTAGTAGAAATTCTCCACGAGAAAAACAAGCCTCGAAAAGAAAAATCTCTTATTGCTGCTTTTGGCGGCTAGTCATTCACTCAAAATAAGAAGGGAGGTTAACCCATGACAGAACGTATTGAAGGTCTCTCTATAGGCTTATCATTAGATACCTTGAAAATGGAGAGCGGGCTCACTGACCTTCGCTCCAAAATGGCCCTGGTCAGCAGTGAAATGAAAGCAAATCTTTCTGCCTTTGACAAAGGAGACAGGTCTCTGGATAAGTACCAAACCACCTTAAATGGACTTAATAAGAAGCTTGAAGTCCAAAAGACAATTACTGAGAGTGCAATGAAGTCTTACCAGAAGATGGTCAAGGAACATGGAGAAGGATCTAAGGAAGCAGAGAAGGCTGCCAAAGAATATAACAATCAGAGAACGTACCTAAACAATTTATCCCGTTCCATTGATCGGACAACTGAAGAAATGAAGCAATTCCGTAAAGAACAGGAGCTCAGCGAATCCAGGCTTGTTTCTCTTCGAAAGTCTCTAAATCAAACAGGTGATGCACTTATTGATATTGGAGATAAGACAAAGAACGCTGGTCAGTCCTTGTCGATGCAGCTGACTGCCCCTCTGATAGGTTTTGGCGTTGCTGCCGGTAAAACTGCGCTTGATTTCGATAAGGCTTCTGGTGAGATTCAAGCTGAACTTGGTCTTTCTGAAAAAGAAGCGAAAGCACTTCACGAAACGGCAAAAGATTTGTGGGAAGATGGATTTGGAGATAGCATTGGGTCCGTTTCGAATAAGGTAGCCGGAGTTACCAAAGCGCTTGGAGACTTAAGTAGAGTCGATCTCTCCTATGTAACTAAAGGTCTAGAACTATTTGAATCACGGGGATGGGGAGACCAGCGTGAGACATTAAGAGCAATGAAGGTCCTTATGGAACAGTTCGGTATGTCTTCTCAAGAAGCGATGGACTATTTAACTAAAGGGTTCCAGGAGAACCTGAATTATAGTGATGAATTCCTCGACACTGTCTCTGAATACTCCACGTACTTTGCCGAACTCGGTTTTACAAGCGATGATATGTTTGCGAAGTTGAAAAGTGGTGCTGAAACAGGGGCGTTCCAGCTAGATAAAGTCGGAGATTCCATGAAGGAGTTTTCTGTAAGAGCAAAGGACGGCTCTAAAACTAGTACAGAAGCCTTTCAAGCACTTGGTCTAAATGCAGATAAGATGACTAAGGAATTTAATAAAGGCGGAGACACTGCTAAAAAAGCATTTGAGAAAGTTCTTAAAGCTCTCCAAGAAACTGATGATGAAACAGTTCAGAATACAGTATCAACGGACCTTTTCGGGACACAGTATGAGGACCTTGGAGAAAAGGCTTTTGATGCCATGTTAAAAGCCAGTAACGGGTTAAGTAATGTGGAAGGATCTACGAAAAAGGCGAGTGATGCTTTACGTGATAATTTCGGCACAAGAGCATCGAAAGTATGGCGTGACTTCTTAACGGACATGGAACCGGTTGGAGAAGAGCTTTTAGATATTGCAGAAGACATTCTCCCTAAAGTAGCAGACACCATTAGCGACGTAACAGATGCGTTTAATGATCTGTCACCTGCCGGAAAAGATGCAGCTCTAATGGTTGGAGGAATAGCTTTAGCAGCTGGCCCCACTTTAACCACATTAGGATTCATGGCTACTGGCTTAGGTGCAATCACGAAGGTTGTTAGTCCATTATTAGGACTTCTTGGAGCTGGTAAAGGGTTAACTGGCATCTTAGGAAAAATACCGGGTCCAATAGGGTTGGTGGTCACTAGTGCCACCGTTCTAACAGGTGGAGTTGCACTACTGAATAATGCCATTGAAAAGTCGAAAGAAGTGAACCTTGAACATGCGGATACCCTTATTGACCAGAAGAACAAACTAGATGATTTAACAACGAAATATACTGCTCTTCAGGAGAAAAACAAACTTTCTAACGATGAGCTATTGCGTTTCCGGGATATTCAGAGCGAAATGGATTTGGCGAAATCAGCTGAGGAAATTGCCAAATTAAAAGATGAGGCTGAAGAACTTCGGAAGAAATCCGGTATGAGCAATGATGAGCTAGTAGAAATGCTTAGATTGAATGACAAAATCATTGAAACTACACCGGAAATTAAACAGTCCTATTCAGACCGAGGAAATGCGATTATAGAAAGCAAAGGTGCTATTGAAGAAGTCAATAATTCCTTGAGAGAAAGCATCAAGCTTGAACTTGAAAATCAAAGGATAAAAGCAGAAGAAACGATGGATGATGATATCCAAAAGCGAATCGACGCCCAGAAAGAACTAAACAAGACAATAAAAGAGAGAAATGATGCTGAATTAGCTGCAGCGGAAACAGAAAAGCAGATTGAAGAGGCAAGAGTGCTTTTGGCCGAAAACAAACGTTTAGAAGATGAAGGGGCAGTTTGGGCTACTGAGGAACACATACGTCAGTTAGAGATTCAGCGCGACTTGGATGGGCAGGCCATTATAGATGCAGCTGATCGCGTGATCGAAAAGCAAAAAGCAGTCAAAGAGGCCGACAAAGAAATTAACAAGACTATTGAGTTATATAATCAAATGATAAACTTGCAACTAGCTCAAGTTGGCATCAATGAAGAAGGTTCCAAAGGGCTCTCACAGTTGGACGAATCTATTAAAAAGACACAAGGGAAAATCCAAGAACTTAATAACATTCGAGATGCCCAGGGCGGGTTGAACGAACAGCAGCAGGAAGAACTAAATAATTTAAGAGAGGCTTTGAATAGTTACCAAAGTGCAAAAGGCGAAATTCGTGACATGCAGGGTGAACAGGCCGAAGTCAACAAAAGAATTGATGAAGGAACCGGGAAGGCAAGAGAGTTGACGAAGGAAGCTGGAAAGGGTGTAACCAAACAAGTTGATATAGATGACAAGGGGGGTACCTCTAAACTTCAAAGAGCAGCCGAGAAGGACGCTAGGAAAAGTGTTAGTATTTCTGATCATGGAGACAACACTCGAATCCATAGGGATGCTCAAAAAAGTGCGACCAAAGGCATCAGACTCACGTTATTAAACACTCTCAGAAGTTTAATTTCCAGCACAGTTAGTGTTGGTGTAAACCTCCTTGGCATTGGAAAAAACGCGAAAGGAACTCGTAATTGGCGAGGGGGTCTCTCCTGGGTAGGGGAAGAAGGACCTGAGCTACTGCACTTACCACGAGGCTCTAAAGTGATTCCAAATGAAGACAGTATGTCTCTTCTGAAAAAATGGGATATCCCTGTTGCCGAAAAAGGATTTGCTACTGGTGGCCGTATCAATACAATGGGACTCTACCCTATTGCGGAGGATGGTTGGCCAGAATGGGTGATACCTACTGATCCAAGTCGCAGAACTGACGCTATGAAGTTACTAGCATTGGCTGGCAGAGATATAAGTGGAAATAAACGCCCGTCTCAACTTCCTAATGTGGGTGGACATGATAACTCTACTTTAAATGAAATTCTGCAAGCTACATTGCAACAGAACAAAATATTAATGGGAATCCTTCAAAAAGAGAGTTCATCATCCGGTATTGATTTTACAGAATTGGCAAACAGGATATATGAACCAATGAAAGAAATTATGGATTTTGAAGAATACAGAACAAGCAAATTTTAAAAGGGGGTGAAGCGATGCTTTACTCTTTTTCATTTAACTCTATTAAAAAATCTTATGTAATCTGTGAAACAGGCAAAAGACGGTCTGCATTTGCACCAATTAGAAGGAACTTTGTCACCCTAGCAGGATTACCTGGTGCGCATTTAGAGAGTACCGATACAGAAGTGAGAATTATTCAACAGCCAATTGTGATAAACGGCAAAGATAGATTTGATGTGCGAAATCTTGAGGAAGACCTTGCGGACTGGTTAATAACCAAAGATCCGGTCAAACTTATTTTTGACGATGAACCAAACCGTGTATATTTTGCTGTTATTGACGGTTCGTTAAATATTGAAGATATTGCAAGGTTTGGCAAGGGAGTTATCACTTTCATTTGCCCTGACCCTTATAAATACGGTTCTGAACTAACTTTTACCACACAAGCATCCACAGAAGAAGTTAATACATTAGTAATGAACAACCCTGGGACGAGAGAAACCTACCCAGTGTTCACTATGATTACTAAGAAACCTATAACACATTTGGATATTATCGGACCGGATGGATATATGAGGATAGGGCGCCCGGTATCTGTAGAAGAGACTGTAATTAATCCTCGAGAGTCTATTTTGAACGACACTATGTCTACATTAGTGGGTTGGACAGATGCACACACCATTGATGGAGGCGTTCGTACAGGTAGTTTTCAAGCGGACGGAAACGGCTTCTCTGCTAGTGACTTTGGAGAAGGAACCTCGTGGCACGGACCGTCCCTTCAAAAATCTTTATCACAGCAGCTTGATAATTTCGAAGTGGAAATAAATCTAACGTTACAATCCTTAAGAAATACAGAAGTGGGGCGTGTGGAGCTTTATCTTCTTGATGAAAATGGCCAACACATCGGAAAAGTAGCAATGAAAGATATCTTAACTGGTGATTATCTTAATCAGGTAGAGGCAAGAGTAGGACCTTTAGTTAGTGGTACCTATATTGCTACCGGAACTCCACCTAGACCTAGTGACTGGATTCCCTTTAAGGGGATTATTCGAATTACTCGTATAGAAGGTAAATGGAATGTATATATAGCCAACATCGGAAGCCGACATATAGGGCCTTTGCATGGTTCATACTTGGAGTCTGGCGATTTGAAAAAGCTTGCAGCCATACAGGTTCATATTGGAGTTAGCAAAGATAGACAGCCATCCAAAATGCAAATTCACAACGTGAAGGTATTTAAGCGTAATATCATCACAGAAGATATAGTCCCGTATATCGCTCACGAGGGCGATGAAATTATTATCGATCACAGAAATGATTCCATCATAGTTAACGGTGAGGAAATGCAGAAGCTTAAAGGTGACTTTATGGCATCCTTTTTCTCGATTCAAAGTGGGGATACGGCTTTAGTCATCTCACCAGGTGATGCAGTGGATATTGAAGGAAGAGTAAGGGGGGCTTACCATTAGTCAGATTCATATTCTGGATCACCAAACAGATGAGATTCGTTGTACGTTGGTGAACAAGGTAAATAACCCATCTTTCTTTGAAGACACACATGTGTTAAGTATTAAGAACTTGGAAACCTATGATTTTACCATGTTAGCAACGATACCAGCTGCAACACATGCATCCAAAAGAAATCGAGTAATCATTCCGGATGATGATGGAAACTTACGTGAATTTATTATCCTAGAAACGGCTCAAAGGGACAAAAAGAAAAAAATCAAGACTATTGCCTCCTATATTGAGCTAAAGAAAGGCAAACGCATATCTCCATCGATCCTCGATTCCCAAACAGTCAATATGGCTGTAGATTGGACGCTGGGTGGTACTGGTTGGCAACGTGGTATCACAGAATATGCAGGCATCCGTAAGGTAACAATAGACGGATACAAGGATCCATACCAGGTGCTTAAACAACTTGCTAGTTTGTTTGAATTAGAGCTTCGTTTTCGAATCGAAGTAGATGGCAACCGCATTATAGGTAGATACGTTGACTTGATTAAGCGCAGGGGTGAAGACACCAAGAAAGAGACAAGGCTCGGCAAAGACCTCATTGGTGTGGAACGGATTGAAAACTCTGATATTGTTACTGCTCTTAGGGTGCTTGGGCCGGAACAAGAAGATGGGACTAGGTTAGTCGTAGAAGTGAAAAGCGAGGAAGCGAAACAACGTTGGGCAAGGGATGGGGAACATCTTTGGGAGGATTATGAACCAGTTTTTAATGAAGACAACGTAACTTCCGAACGTCTCACGGAACTTGGTGAAGTGCAGTTGGCAAAGAGGATAAACACCACTGTCCAATTTACAGCTGACGTAGTTTCAATGGAAGAGATATTCGGCTACACACATGAAAAGGTTCGTTTAGGTGATACCAACCGGATTAAAGACACTTCTTATGAACCACCTTTATATCTGGAAGCGAGAGTCATAGAAATCCACCGATCTATTTCAGGCAAGACAAAACGAAAATACGTACTGGGGGATTTTATTGAATACGCAGAAGAAGATTTGATGAAGACCTTCCTCCAACTGCAACAACTATACGGCGCCAAAATTATCCGAAGCAACACGCCTCCACCTAATCCGAAAGCTGGCATGGTGTGGGTAGATACAAGTGGCGAACGTGATGTCATCTACACTTGGAATGCTGCAATCAAGGACTGGGACAAGGCTACTCCTACCTTTGCAGATGAGGTTGGGGCTTACGATAAGGAAACGTCTGACCAGAAGGAACAAGCTTTACATGATGAATTAACCCATTACACCGACATTGTAGCCGAAGAAAAAAAACAGCAAGCGATTGGTGAGAGTAAAGGCTATACCAATGCCGAACTGGAAGCTAAACGGTTAGCGCTAGAAGCAAGTATGGATATCATTCGAAACGATCTTTTGCTAGTAGAGCAGCAAGCCACTAACGATATTCTCGCACTACAAACAAGAGCAGATGAAGTATTAGCCCTTGCAGAGGCGAATCAAGCAGGCTTGGAATTGGCAAATGGAAGGATCGTCACTGTAGAGCAGGATATCAATACGGTTGATGGTAGGGTGACCACCACCATTAACCAGCTGACAAGCTTGGACGGGGTAGTGAGTCAACATGAGACAATCATACAGCAACACACGGACGAGATAGCACTCAAGGCTAATCAAACAACCGTAGAAACCTTAACCGGGCGAGTGACCGATACTGAGGCTAGTATTACCGTGTTAAATGACCAAGTGTCATTAAAAGCTAACTCTGCAGACGTTTATACTAAGGCTCAAGTGAACACAGAACTTGGTAAAAAAGTCGACACTACTATCTATAATAACAAGATGTCACAACTAGATGTAAGCATTTCAGGCATCTCCAGTCGAGTTTCAAGCACAGAAACGTCCATAGAAGATCTAAGTGGAGAAATAATTTCAACTAAAAGTGATGTGGCCAGCTTAGACATTAAAGCTGATAGCATCATTTCAGATGTTAGCAGTTTAACTCAAACTGTCACCAATCAGGGCAATCAGATTACAAGTGCAAACAGTAATATCTCTCAACTGTCTGATCAGATTACGCAAAGGGTGACGAAGACGGAGTTTGATGCGCTTAGTATTGGTGGGCGGAATCTAATAGTTGACAAAAATCTTAGTTCTATAGGGACTATTGATAAATCAACATACATCATAAACGGTTATATAAAAATATCTGCAGTTGGAACTTCTGACGGTGCGAGGGTTTCTATACCGAACATTAAACCAAATAGTAAATATGTTCTCTCGTATTCTTACAGAAAAATAAGTGGTTCGCTAGTTGCTTTTGGTGGTCATACTGATGGGAGTTTCTCAAACAACTTTGTAATTGTAAACGGAATTAAACGTGGTATGAGCTACAGTCAAGGGTCATCTGTATTTACGTCGGATGATACTGAAATTCATAAGGTAGAGGTGCATATACAAACAGGTGCCAGTGTGACCCCTACTCACTTGATTTATATTCAACCAAACAGGGGTGTAGAGACTTCTGCAGTAGTGGATATATTTGATTTAGTTTTTGTTGAAGGAAACCGCGCCACAGACTGGACACCAGCCCCCGAGGACGTCCAAGGTCAAATTGACGGACATGCAGGAAGAATCACAACTGCAGAGACTAGCATTCTACAACAAGCTAACCAGATTGCTCTTAAAGCTTCTCAGACATCTCTAGATACATTGTCAGGGAGAGTGACTACTGCAGAAGCCAATATCAATCTCTTGTCGGATGAGATTGATTTGCGAGTCGAAAAAGATGGAGTAATTTCATCTATCAATCAATCGGCTGAAACCATTAGAATTTCGGCGAGTAAGATACACATTGATGGGAGTGTTACGTTTGCAAATGGGTATGACCCTACGACCAAAGTTAAACAAACATCAATAAGTTGGGAAACAGGTGATGTAAATGATTGGGTGATACTACTATGTGGGATTGGTTCTGGCTCTAGCAACTATGTCTTAGGAAGACTATACGGAAAGCGTGTGAGTGGACATGCTAATGCGGCTGTTATTGATGTTGTCGTTAACCATACAAGTACAAGCTTACCTTCTGCCTCTTTTCGTAGTGTAGGAGTACAAAGTGCTGACAAATATGAGCTAATTACATGTGATTACAATGGATCTAGTTATGTTGGATTAAGGTATATAGGCGGGAGTATGTATCAAATCTGGAACAACGGTGCTTATTTTGATGGAGAGTACAACAGTACAGCTGGCTCGCACGCAATGGTCGCTTTAAGCACGTCATCCTTAAGTAATGTATCCACTTTAAGTAATCATTATATGCCAAGTGAACAAAGTAGTGGGAATATTAATTGGCCGGGCGGTAGTTCAAATGGTGCAAACTTTGCTAAGGAGAGAGTAGACCTTTGGCAAATGTCAGGTAAAACCACCATAAACGGCGGTCAAATCGAAACAGATACCATCACCGCCATCCAAATAAAAGCAAACGAAATTGAAGCGTATCACATCAAATCCCTAAACGGCCTAAACATTAACAATCAGTTTGTAGTAGCTTCAAACGGTCTTGTTACAATGCGTGGCCATTTAGACGGAGCAACCGGTACTTTTTCAGGAGCTGTAGTTGGAGGAAGTTTTGAGAGAACTTCTACATCAGCTGGAAACCGAACTATCATTAATGAGAACGGTATTTTCGTACAATATATTAACAGTTCTGCTACTACCGTGGAGCAAGTAAGCTTGCAAGGTAACAGCGTAGCCTGGCTGAATAACACAGGTTCAAGCGTACTTGCAACCATGCGCTATAGCTTGAATTCCTTGCGAATTAATTCGAGCATTGTAGCAATAGATGGTAGTTTGACCACTGATCAAATCAATACTTCTGATTATCTTTGGGTCAGAAGAAATAGTGTTAACTCAGCAGCATACTTTACCAACCAGAACTCTGGTAGAATCGCAGAATTTAGGTCTGGTGCTGGAGACGGATCAACAAAGGCATACTTTGAAAACGATGGCACTTTAGTAACTAATCGTATTCGTGGGTTGTCTTCTGCAAACACGGTTCATATCGGAACTACAGGTGTGGTCACTTTTGAGTCCAAGGAGGCCGAGCAACATGCTGTTCTTAGAATGGGTACAGTACTTCTAAAAGGACTTAATGGATCATCAGAAAGATTCCAAATCCGTAATGCTGCAGATACGGTTTATAGTCTATTACAATTAGGAACATTGCAGTATCAAGAACTTAGTCAATTTTCCAGAAGAGAATACAAGAAGAACATATCGGATGTTTATATCAATCCTATTTCACTTTTGAATGAGTTGAACTTCAAGGAGTTCCATTATAAGGAGCAATCAGACAGTGTAAGGAGGCATTTAGGATTAATTCTGGATGAAACAGACTTATACTTTCATGATGCTACTGGGGATGGGATAGATACACTCCGGCTCTTACACGTTAACACCATGGCTATCCAAGATTTAGACAAGCGTGATAATGAGCAACATGAAGAGATTGAAGCATTAAAGAAGCAAGTGGCAATGCAACAGCAACGTATAGTCACGCTTGAAAACCAAATAGCATCTTAAGCAGACAAGGAGCAATCTTTGTCTGTTTTTTATTCTTAAAAATTGGAGGAACTTATTATGCAAATCAAAATCAAACATGAATTTATCGGTGAGATTATCAACTTTTTAGTCGCTTTAAATGTGAAAGGAAAACAGAATAGGCACCGCATCCGTTTTGTCAACGCTTTGCAGGATAGATATAAGCAAATCGCAGAGGAAGAAATGGAACTCATTAAAGAGTATGCAGGTGTGGATGACGAAGGACTACCTAAACGGAAAGATAACGATGCATTTGATGTCCACGATGTTAAAGGGTTCAAGAAACAGCAAGAGGATCTATTTGCAGAGGAATTTGTTCTTGAAGGTGGTGATAACCATGGCATGCTTAAAACCATGAAATCCATAGTTTTTAACTATGACGAAGAAGTAAGTGGAAGGACTGCCTTTGTATTTAATCATCTTTACGAGGCATTTGATAATGCAAAAGAAGAAAAGGAGAGTGCAGAGTGATGAAGATCCAAATCAAATCAACAAACGTCCAGTATAACGATCAGGGGGAAGTAAACACTGTCCAAGTACACTTTTCCGGTCATAATGATTCCCGTACCATCCACATTAATGGTTATATTCCATTGACAGCTGAAGAGTACACAGGTAACGAAGGACTTGCTGCGCTGACAGGCATGGTAAGGCAAAACTTAGCTGACCAATTAGCCGTAGTGTAACAAACAGAGAAAAATAGGGACAGAAATGTCCCTATTAGGTTAGGGGGCGTCATGTTGTTGTCATTGGAGGCGGAGCAAGATATGAGAGAGCAAGATGTAAAAGAGCTGAAGGATGGCATTAAAGAAATACAGAAAACCCTTCACGGAGTGGATAAAATAGTCTTCAGTCATACGGAAAAATTCGAGAACCTGAAGAACATAAAGGAGCAAACAGAACGCACATCTGAGAGTGCAAAATCTGCCCACAAACGCCTCGACAAAGTGGAGGTTGACATAAAGAAGCAGTTCGATGAATTTAAAGAACTGGTTGAAAACTCCAATAAAATGCATGAGCAAAACTATAAAGGAATGAAGACTTTCGCCTGGAAAGTCTTTTTTCTTTTCGCCACACCGTTTGCTGCAGGGTTAGGTGTATTTTGTTGGATGGTTTTTCGAAATGGATTAGGAATGGGAGGACAATAATATGTACACAAAACCACAAACTTGGAAAGACTGGGGTATTTTATTAAGCGCTTGGGGTTCTGCGGTTGCAATCTTCTTAACTGCAGTATTTGGATGGGACCTAGAGAAGTATGTTGGTCCATTTGTAGCAGCTGTCATGATGTCCGCATTTTTAGCGTGGAATCTGTGGGGGATTTGGAAAAATACCTATGTCAGCAAACAGGCTCAACAACTGAAAGAGAATGCATTAAAAGCGCAAGGATTAATGAAGAAGTAAAGCTACCTATTTTGGTGGCTTTTTATTTTGAAAGGAGAGGATTTACATGGTTACTTTGAATTATAAAAAAAGACACATCCGGAAACATCCAACTACCAGGCCAGGTATTAAACTGCTAAGAGTTCAGGCAGGGATTGACCATGCTACTGCAAATCATGGTGCGACAGCTGCCAACCACTTTACCTACTTTGATAGTTCATTGCCGGATTTAAATGATAATCCGCCAAAAGGGCATAAGACTCGTTATGCTAGTGCTCATATCTTCGTAGACAGATTTGAAGCATTAGAATTAATCCCTTTAGATGAAGTTGCATTTCATGGGAATGAACGAAAGGCAGGTCCTTTACTTTCTACTCTAAGAGCAACCAGTCGTGATTATCCAGGTGGTAACGCAAACCTGCTCACTATTGGAATTGAAATGTGCCAGGAGAGGGATGGGTCCATACATCCAGACACCTTAAAACGTACTGCGCTGGTTCATCAGATGTTGCAGAAGCGTTTCCCACAACTGAAAGACACTTACAATCGTTTTGTTCGACACTATGATGTCACAGGTAAGAATTGTCCGGCTCCTATGGTAACGAAAGCTTCTAGGTACAAACAATTACTGGACATGACGCACGGTGTAATTCCTATTAATCCTGCACCAGTTAAACCAGCCCCAACACCAGCACCACCAAAAAAGGAGGAACCATTTATGAACGAGAAAGCAATTGTTATCAATTCCGAAGCCGATATTCCGGCAGCTCGTAGATTATCAAGACGTATTGGAGCAGTCATCGTAGAACGAATCTTAGCAGAAGAAAAGCAGTTAGCGAAAGAGATCTTCATAGTTGGCGGAGGGAGAGGTAAATTGAAAGCAAACAAGTTCACCGATTTATCCGGTAAAGATTTCTTTGAAACAGTAGCTAATGTGAAAAAATATATAGGATAACTAAAAAAAGCCCTTCCTGATGGAGGGGCTTTTTTTCTATTTAAATAATTTCCCTAAAGCTCTACCTGTAGCCTTGCCAGCTGTCCGCCTTGCAACTCTTTTTCCTACCTTTCCCTTTTTAACCGCATTTACATCTCCTAAAATCTTGGCCAAGAAATATAAGAATCCTCTTGTTTTATTAATTGACACTCTCTTTATCCCCTTTCTTCATAAGATCCCATTTCTGATAATCCCTTAAAGATCCGCCTGCTGTTTGCCACTTTCCCGCATATTCATGATGGCCCTCAACATAGTAGTTTTCACTCCCTTCTACTTTCTTCAGAATACCTACAAGGCCGTTTTCAGGATTTCTGATTGTATCCCCAACTTCAATTTTGATTCTCATACCCTATCACTCTCTTTGACTTCGACTCTATCATCAAACTTTACCCAAATTCGTTCAATTGGTCGATTTAGCTCTTTCGCAATGGAGTAAGCAACCTCGAAACTAGGTAAACTTCTCTCGGTTACCAATGCACTTAATGCAGTGGTACTTAATCCAATACGTTTTGCAAACTTCCCCTGTGTAAAATTAGGACTTTTCATTTTCTCCTCAGCAAACATCAATCTCAAATTACATGTAAATCCTTTTATCGGCATCGTAACACCTCCACATATTCCATTCAACATCCACAAAAGCAATTCCTTTTATAAAAGTGAAGTCCAAAAATAAAAAATATAATCCAAGGAGTAATAATGTAAGTCTGCTTACATAGAATATATTAATGGCATCCACAGGACGCCAAATTGACCCCAAGGAGGAGTTTAGATGAAGTTCATGACTAAAGAATTGGCAGAAGTCTTATTGACCCGTAGAGACGTGTTTTTGACGTCTGAGGGGCAAGCTTTGCTTTTAGAGATTGTGGAGGAGGTGACGTCTTCTAATGGTGTACCGTCCAACAGTAAGGTATCATGACGTCTTCAGGAAGTACGTGGATGATTTAAATAAGGTGACGTCCTTAGATCGTAACCAAATTATTAGAGCTGCATTATTCACGGCTGCCTTTTCTCCACAGTTTCAACAGCTCATGAAACCCTATTTTTATGATCAAGAGGAGGGGCTTGACGTCCCTCTTCCACAGCCTAAATGGTCCTTGAGGGAGGCAAAGTATTGGTTGGAGCAAAATGCGGATATATACGGCCAGAATGCAGTAAAAGACGTCCCTACTCCCGCCTTAGAGTCTCAAGGGGAGGGGAGGAAGATAGAGGTGAAAAATAGGGGTGGCATTAGTCTCTCCCTCCCCGGGTGAGACATTTACACTGTAACACAGTTGACATTGTCAATTGGTAATGACAAATTCAGGAGGTTATGAGAGTGATTGAGGGGAAGGGACTAGGAGGAAAGAAGGTTAATAGGGTTGGAGTCTCGTTAAGTAATAGTTACTTGAAGAAGCTTAATAGGTTGTCCATAGCCTGTAACACGAAGCCGACCACACTTGCGGGAATGATCTTGGAGAGGTGCCTGGATGACGCCGCGGTGGTGGAACAACTACAAAATGAGTTGGGTGTCTATGAGACGTACAGAGTGCTGCCATTTAAGAGACATGATGCAGCTGACGTCACATACCTGTTAAAAGGTGAGACGTATCCATGGGGCTAGTAGACGTCGGTACGGTTGTACTAACAGGATTATATGCTTATTGCTTATTCAGTAGTCAACCTGATGTCCAGGAGTTAGAGGAAGACGTCAAATTGACGGGAACCATGGAGTCTACTGGACGTCTTGTAGAACTATCGTGTCAGACCTGCAGGAAGTTAAAGAGGCACAGAGAGATCGAGAGGAATTTATTTGAGTGTACAAAATGTAGACGGCGTATTGATCTGAGGTAGGGAATAAAATAAAAATGGCGTGCAAAAAACCCGCCATTTCCCCGCCCGATATTTGAAGTTGTTTGATTGTTTTTGAAAACATCACTTATTATAAACCTTGATATATCAACGTTTCTTATATTATTTGAAACGATTTAATCTGTCATCCATTATGATATTTATACATCCAAAGAATACCGGATTTTAATAAACGCGCTACTCGTCCAGTTAACGGTCTTTCATTTACTAAGCCGAATCCATGCTTCCTGCCAAGAGATCCTAATACTCCTTTTAGCTTGATGGCCGGGAATTCTTCTGGTGGAGCTTCGCCATTCCAGCGTTTCAATAACACTTGGACAATCTGTTCAGCTTGTCCTTCTGCTAATTGAGCACTTGGTGCGTGAGGGAGGCTGGCACAATCACCAACTACATAAATATTTTCATGTCCTGGTATGTTGTGCTGTTTTGTCAGGACTACGCGACCTTGTCCATCTTTTTCGACATCAAGCTCACGAACTACTTTGTTTGGCTGAATTCCTGCAGTCCAAACGATCACATCACAATGTACCGGTTCGTCATGGTTGTAAAGGGTGTTTTCCTCTACACGAGTGATGTTTGAGCCATTCACTACTTCCACTCCATGTGTCTCAAACCAGTTTTGTACATATTTACTAAGTCTTTCAGGAAAGCTCGAAAGAATGATATTACCGCGGTCGAATAGTTTAATTGTCAAGTCCGGTCGGCTTTCACGAAGCTCACTCGCAATCTCAACCCCACTCAATCCACCACCGACTATAGCAACCACTTTATTAGCCGGTAAATCGTTTAAAGCTTGGTAAGCTTTTCTGGACTTATTAATAGTCTGAATACTGTACGTGTATTCTTCTGCACCAGGAATATCATGGTACTTGTCCTCGCAGCCAAGGCCGATAATGAGATCATCAAAGGAAAGTGTGCTTCCATCTTCGAAGTGTACAACTTTCTCATCCATTTCGACTTTAGAAACTTCCCCATATTTAACAGAGAGTCTTTCGTGTTCTGGAAAAGTTACACGGACATGATGGTCTGAAATCGTTCCCGCAGCCAGCGCATAGAATTCTGTTTTCAAACTATGATATGGAGCTCTGTCCACCAATACAATTTCAATATCTGATGGTAATTGATTAGGAAGAAGTCGATGTAAAACGCGCATACCGCCGTAGCCTGCGCCAAGCACAACAAGTTTTTTCATAGCAGCTAAACCCCTTTTTAAGCGAATAGAATCAAAAGTATAATAAAGTAGACCCTTTGAAGGTAATAGGAAGAAGATAGATAAAACTAGTATTCTAGGAAAGCTTTTTATGTGAAAGAAAACACATATTGTAATACAATTGCGCTTTCATTTTGAAAATGTATAACACGTTTAAATAAAATAACATTAAAAGTATATCGAAATTATGACAAAATAACAACATTCTTTCGGAAAAATGTTGAGTTAAGTCGATTAATATCAACACTTTATAGGGAACCTTCATAATTGACGTTTTAAGGAAAAAAAGGTAGCATGGAAGTGCAATAGAGGGGTGAAATTAGTGAAGCCAATCATCGAATTTTGTATAAGTAATTTAGCCAGTGGTTCGCAAAGAGCGAGAGAAGTGTTGGAAAAAGATCCAAACCTGGATATTGTGGAATACGGCTGTTTAGGATATTGTGGCAAATGTTTTGACACACTTTTTGCTCTCGTTAACGGAGATGTTGTGGCAGGAGAGTCTCCAGAACAACTGGTAGACAACATATATATTTATCTGGAAGAGAACCCAATGTTCTAATCAAAAAAAGATCATGGACCCCTCATTGGGGAGCCATGCTCTTTTTATATTGTTCTGGTACTTTATCACCTAGCTGCTTACTTTCAATTTTGTGGATTTTCGTATCTCATACCAACGGTCCCTTGCTTTTTCGACAAGGCGTTGTTCCTTTTCTTTATGCTTGTGTCCTATGACCATCTGGAAATATCGAGTGGCTTGACGCTCCAAGTTTAAACGGCAATTTAGGTCCCCTATTAAGTAAAGCAATTTTATTTCAGACATCCCCTTTTCTTCATAATCCCCCAGTGTATAGGAAAGTTCAAACTGCTCTACCGCAAGCTTTAAAAATCTCTGCTCCTGTGTATTACTATGTTCAATGGTGCGATATATCCAAGCAAGTCGAAGATAGAGACCTGCCATGACAATTGGTGTTTCTTTTTTAATAATCCCTGAATAGATACCTAATTTATATGAGTTAATGGCAGTTTCAACAGATCGCTTCTGCCCGTAATTTTTATAGTTCCAATGCTTTTGTATCTTTGTTTGGATGGCGAAATGTGCTTCTTTTGTTAATTTAGGGTTAAATTCGTCTGAAACTGCATATCCACAATATGGACAAACAGAAACGTAATAGAGTAGAGGGTTGGTCTCTAATGACTGGTAAGTGGAACAAAAATCCGAATCATGGGTTAAAGGACGTATATAACGGGATTTTATTTTAAACGTGCTATATGCATGTTTACAATTTTCACATGAAATGTTTCGGCTTAAGTATTGTTCCATTTTTGTCACCCTCTCTTAACCTTCTTGACAATATAATACAAAAGTACCACAAGAGAAAAACTCATACAACATAAATGAATCAAAATACCCATAAAGTGAAGTGTGTTTTTTTTCTTGTCTATACATTATTTTGCTAATCTTGGGTAATTTATTTAAGAACACACAGATATGAGAACGGTTTCTGATTGGTTGTAACATATTGACAAAAAAAAGTTCTTTCAAACGCTTTCATTTCGTAGTAAAGTGGTACTGTGATAGTTAGATGTCTGACGACAAACAACTTGCAGAAATTTCTAATAGAGGTGAATATTATGAATAATATCCTTTGGGGTTTAATGGGAATCGCAGTTATCTTTGCAATCGCATTCCTACTTTCGGAAAACAAACGAAAGATCAAGATTCGTACAATATTAGGCGGATTAGCTATTCAATTGCTATTCGCATTTATCGTATTGAAGTGGGAGTTAGGTCGAACAGCTTTTCTTGGCTTGACTGAAATTGTTCAAAATATTATCAATTACGCGAATGAGGGTATTGGTTTCCTGTTCGGACCGGTACTAGGTAATCCTGGTTCTGAAGCAACAGGATTTGTATTCGCATTCCATGTATTAACGATTATCATTTTCTTCTCTGCGTTAATATCCGTCCTTTACTATCTTGGTATCATGCAGGTGGTTATTCGCTTCCTTGGTGGCGGTCTTGCGAAGCTTTTAGGAACAAGCAGAACAGAATCATTGTCTGCTTCCGCTAACATTTTCGTTGGACAAACAGAAGCACCATTAGTAATTCGTCCTTATATTGCAGGAATGACTAAATCTGAGTTGTTTGCTGTTATGACAGGTGGACTTGCATCTGTAGCAGGTTCTGTATTGTTCGGTTATGCGGCACTTGGAATTCCTCTTGAGTACCTATTGGCAGCAAGTTTCATGGCAGCGCCTGGTGGATTGATCATGGCAAAAATGCTCATCCCTGAAACGGAAGAGCCAAAAAATGATTCCAATGCTCAAATTGGTGAATCAGAAGAAGACAAAGCAACGAACGTAATTGATGCTGCAGCTCGCGGGGCTTCTGACGGTTTAAAACTTGCACTAAACGTTGGTGCGATGCTACTAGCATTCATCGCTTTGATTGCTCTAATCAATGGAATCTTAGGTGGAATCGGTGGTTGGTTCGGTGCTGAAAACTTCTCCCTTGACTACATTCTTGGATATCTATTTGCACCACTTGCCTTCGTTATCGGTATTCCTTGGAGTGAAGCCGTTGCGGCAGGTAACTTGATTGGTCAAAAGCTTGTATTAAATGAGTTCGTAGCTTACTCTACTTTCTCTGCACAACTTGATATGTTCAGCGAAAAATCTGTAGCTGTGATCGCATTCGCACTATGTGGATTTGCGAATCTTTCTTCCTTAGCAATCCTATTAGGTGGACTTGGAAACCTAGCTCCAAGCCGTCGTCCTGATATCGCACGTTTAGGCTTCCGTGCAATTATTGCAGGTACTCTTTCTAACTTGTTGAGTGCAGCAATTGCAGGAATGTTCTTGTTCTAAAAAGATAGAAATTCCACTCATCCTTCTTGGATGGGTGGATTTTTTTATGTGCAGAAACAGAAAAGTGGGTAAAGACCTTTCCGAGAAGCTTTTTGAGTGGGGAGAGGTCTTCATAAGGTGGATGAAGACCTCTGAGAGAAGTTTTCGAGTTGGGAGAGGTCTTCATAAGCCGGATGAAGACCTCCGAGAGAAGTTTTCCGGTGGGGAGAGGTCTTCATAAGCTGGATGAAGACCTCCGAGAGAAGTTTTCCAGTTGGGAGAGGTCCTCATAAGCTGGATGAAGACCTCCGAGGGAAGCTTTCCGATTGGAAGAGGTCCTCATAAGCTGGATGAAGACCTCTGAGAGAAGTTTTCAGCTTGGAAGAGGTCTTCATAAGCACCTCTGAGAGAAGTTTTCCGGTTGGGAGAGGTCCTCATAAGCCGGATGAAGACCTCCGCGAGAAGTTTTCCGGTTGGGAGAGGTCTTCATAAGCTGGATGAAGCCTTGGGAAAGCACCCTCAGAACAATCCTTCAACCCATAACTAGAAAAACCCATGTTATCGTGCTTCCACAGAAGCAAGCGATACATGGGTTTTTCATATAAAACGGGGGATATTTCTATTGTGTTCAGACTTTTATGTATTTATACTTGAAGAAATAAATTATTTTTGGAGGAAAAGTAAACATGCGCTCCTTTCAATTCACCAAGATGCACGGACTCGGGAACAATTATATATATGTAAATATGTTTGAGGAAAAGTTAAATGAAGATGAATTATCCAATCTTGCAGTTAAAGTAGCAAACATCCATACCGGCATCGGTTCTGATGGCATGATTTTGATCTGCCCATCTGAAAAAGCACCAGTAATGATGCGAATCTTCAATAATGACGGATCGGAAGGAAAAAATTGTGGAAATGGTCTTCGTTGTGTAGCGAAATATGCTTATGAGCAGGGGATTGTACAAACAGAAACGTTTAAAATTGAAACACTTTCTGGACTAGTGGAAGCTGAAGTTGAACTAGAAGACGGCCAGGTTACCTCTGTAACGGTCGATATGGGAAATCCAAAATTCTCTACAAAGGAAATCCCGATACTTGTTGAGGAAAAGGAAGCCTTAGTTGCTGAACCATTTACAGTAGCCCGAGAAACTTATGAAATAACCACAGTTTCCATGGGCAATCCACACGTCATTTTTTATGTAGATGATATAAAAGAAGCGCCACTAACAACTCTTGGACCTGTTGTGGAAAAGGACCCTCGTTTTCCTGAGGGAGTAAATGTTGAGTTTGTCGAGGTTGTCGCAAAAGATGAGCTGCATTTCCGCGTTTGGGAAAGAGGGTCTGGTATCACGCAGGCATGCGGTACCGGTGCATGTGCAGCAGTAGTAGCCTCTGTCCTTAACAACAAAACGTCCCGTGACAAAGAAACGGTTGTACATCTTGCAGGAGGAGACCTCTATATCACATGGACGAACGAAGGGTCTGTCAAAATGCGTGGGCCAGCGGAAGTTATCTGTACCGGAACTTTCTATTATTAATCACAAAGGCTTGTTCCTTTTGCATATACTATTAAAGCAGTAAGTTTGAGCAGACTTCCATTTCACGATATAATGAGGGTAATGGAATTGGAAATACATTGGGAGGTGTAACATATGAGTGATGTGATTACAATTACGGAAGCAGCAGCTTTTCAAATAAAAGATATGATGAAAGAACACGGCGATGAATCCGTCTTTTTACGTGTAGGCGTGAAAGGTGGAGGATGTAGCGGTCTTTCTTACGGTATGGGCTTTGAAGAAGAAAAAGGCGAAAAGGACATTGAATTGGAACAGCACGGTATCAGAATCTTAATCGATGCTGAAAGCAAGCCAATTCTTCAAGATGTAAAAATTGATTTTAAACAATCCATGATGGGCGGCGGGTTCACCATCGATAATCCGAACGCGATTGCAAATTGTGGGTGTGGGTCTTCTTTCCGTACTGCGACGAATACTGGTACACCGGAAGAGTGCTAAAAATAGTCAAAAGCTTGGGTAACCTGTCAGGTTATCCAAGTTTTTTTGTGATTATTTTCCAAAAAATATGAAACCAATTACCACTCCAAACCGTCTATATAGGTAGGTGAAAAAGAAGGAGTGGTCGTAGTGAAAGGTAAAAGGAGCATTTCAATTGTGCTATTGTCAGCACTAGGATTTGCAAGTATCGGAACAGCCTGTCAAGGAGTCGAAACACACACTAGTGAGTCATACCAATTTCATTCAACAAAACCTTCCAATCAATATGTACGCATGTCAATACCATCTAATACATTTTCCATAGATAGCAATAAAGTAGAAGAAATTACGGAAGTTAGTGCGCAGTCAGTAGAAAATTCAACTGAAACTCCTCAAGAAAATCCCCCTGCACCTGAAACAGTTGACCATAAAGAAGATGAGGTTGAAAATCAGGTGGAAACAGTTACTATTGGTGACTATACCTACCATAAAATCCTTGACGATAGATTTAAAAGTCACATAGCCATTGCAGAAAAGCATGATGCCCACCTATATGGAATTCCGGAATCCGACGGTTTTATGATCTACCATGAGACAGAAGGCATTTTACTTTCCATGAGTACTGGTGCCGCAGTGGCAGAGGTTGAACATGCAGAAGTATTAATTGATTATTTTTCAACAGAAGGTTGGTCGGAGTATGAAGGGATAGTGGAAGGAATCAATCACGTACTTGATACAGGGGAAGAGGTTAATGTAGATCTTGGGGACTATGTAGGATATTTCATTAGCCTTGATAATGGCAGTATTGTTGTCTTTTGGTAAACTTATACTACAAGAAAAGCACCTTTCCAAAAGAGAGGTGCTTTTCCATGTTCTCTTATTTTGTACTTTTCCAGCGATAGAAGAAACAAGCCCCTAAAATAAGTGCCAATCCAAGGGTCCCGATCACGGCATTTTGTGTGGAGAAGTTCGCGAATGGCTCTTTATCATCTGTGGGCACAGTACCCTCTCCAAGCTCCTTCAAATCGGACTGTGCCTGTGGTAGCTCTGCTGTTCTTGAACAAAGGTATGTCGTATATTCTCCATCTTCCATATGGGCATAGACCAAGTATTCTTTGTCTTTTTCAAAATAAACCCCACATGCTGCGGAGTCCATGGCAGTGTAAATGACTACTTCCTTCGTGTCTACACCTTTCCACGTTTCTGTCACACTCAATTTTACTTCTGTTGTACTGTTGAATTTCTCCTTAACCTCTAACACTTTTCCTGTGAATACGGCATCCATTTTTGCCAGTTCCTCTTGCGGTGTGCCTGGTGGAAGGCAGGAGCACGCATAGCCTGTTGGTGAATAGAAAGATAGGGATAAGATAGAGAGGAGAATGGAAAGCACAGCAGCTTTGAAGAGTTTCATTATGCTAATCACCTCGTTAAGTTTGTTACTAGGTTAGACGTTGAATGGTGTGAGAAGGTTACAGGTTCATTTATTTGGATTATCAAATACAAAAAACCAACCCCTGTTCCCACAACGGTTGGCTGCACCTTCATAGCCGGCTTAGAATAAACTAGTACTATGAAGCGGTTGAACTTTTGCTTTTGGATCGATGTAAGATTTGGCGTTATTTACAGCAGTAGGTGCCTCGCCAAAACCGCAAGCGATTAGTTTCACTTTTCCTTCGTATGTACAAATATCACCGGCAGCATAAATTCCGGATATATTTGTTTCCATTTTGGAATTGACTACGATGGAATTCTTTTCAATTTCAAGTCCCCAATCTTTGATAGGCCCAAGGGAGGAAACGAATCCGTAGTTAACAATAACATCATCAACATCCAACACTTCACGGTCTTCGGATTTCACTTTTTCGAGGACAACCTGATTGATTGCGTTATCGTCACCGATTAGTTCTGCCGGTACGTATGGCGTTTTAATTTCAACTTTGGAATTCATTAATGTTTCCACACTGTGCTCGTGTGCGCGGAACTTGTCACGACGGTGAACCAGTGTCACCTTCTCGGCAATCGGCTCAAGCATAAGTGCCCAGTCAACAGCAGAGTCCCCGCCACCGAATACAACCACTTTTTTGCCAGCAAATTTATTCATATCGTCCACAAAGTAGTGGATGTTCTTGTTCTCATAATCTTTAGCGTTCTCAAGCTCGAGGCGGCGTGGTTGGAATGCGCCATTACCAGCTGTGATGATGACTGCTTTGGAATAGTGCGTTTCTTTATCCGTTACAATCTTGAACGTTCCGTCACCCATTTTTTCAAGGGTTTGTACGGATTGCTCAAGTGCAACCGTTGGCTCAAACTTGGCCATCTGTTCTTTAAGGTTGTTGATCAATTCTTGTGCACGGATCTTTGGGAATCCGGCAATATCATATATGTACTTTTCGGGGTATAACGCGGATAACTGTCCACCCAATTGTGGTAGACTTTCAATGATTTTGACGCTAGCCTGCCTCATACCTCCGTAGAAAGCAGTGAATAAGCCGGTTGGCCCTCCACCGATGATGGTGATGTCAAATACTTTTTGTTCTTCGCTCATCTGAATCTATCCCCCTAAACATTTGTTTACTTTCTTTCTTTATCATAGCATAATTTTCTCACAAATTCTGTTTTCAACCTTGGAAAAAGGGGAACATATACTGAAAATAGATTGAAATTTAGGAATTTTGGAACGGAATTACTTATTTTTTCCGAATATTTTAAAGCTTTTTAAACTATGATTTTGTCTTGAAAAAAAGACGGAAAAAGAATATGATGTTAGGTAGGTTAAGTTTCTTTGTGACAAATTTCGCACTTTTTTGCCGTTCATATTCGTGAAGTATTTCACAATCATTTATTTCTAATAAATTTTATCTTAATAGTGGATAGTAAGAAAAGGTAAAGTGAGATTTGTTTCATGTCTTCATATTTATTTTATAAAAAATTTAATATAAAAGGTGTGATTCATTTGAAAAAGCCAAGTATAGTTATACTAGGTGCTGGTTACGGTGGACTTGTAACGGCTGTTCGTCTTCAAAAAATGATCGGTGTCAATGAAGCTGATATTACGTTAGTAAACAAAAACGATTACCATTATGAGTCTACATGGTTACACGAAGCATCAGCAGGAACATTGCCAGCTGATCGTACGCGTTACAAAATTTCTGATGTAATTGATCGCAGCAAGATTCACTTCTTACACGATACAGTTACAGGCATCAACCGTGAAGCGAAAACTGTTGCTTTGACTAAAGGCGGAGAAATCTCTTATGACTACCTAGTGGTTGGTCTTGGTTATGAAGCAGAGACTTTCGGTATCAAGGGCTTAAAAGAGCATGCCTTCACGATTGCAAACTTAAATGTTGCTCGTAAGATCCGTGAGCACATCGAATATCAATTTGCTACTTACAATACAGAAGCACACCGTCGTGACGATCGTCTAACTATCGTAGTTGGTGGTGCTGGATTTACTGGTATTGAGTTCCTAGGAGAACTAGTTAACCGTGTTCCTGAACTTTGCCAAGAGTTTGATATCCCTAAAGAAAAAGTACGCATCGTTTGTGTAGAAGCAGCACCGACTGTACTTCCTGGATTTGATCCGGAACTAGTAGAATACGCTGTAAACACGCTTGAGCGTAAAGGCGTAGAATTCAAAATCGGTACGGCAATCAAAGAAGCGACGGAAGAAGGAATTATCGTTGCTAAAGACGAAGAAGTGGAAGAAATCAAAGCTGGTACAGTTGTTTGGGCTGCTGGTGTACGTGGAAACCACTTAGTGGAAGATTCCGGATTCGAAAACATGCGTGGCCGTGTGAAAGTAGATCCTTACTTGCGCGCTCCTGGACATGAAGATGTATTCATCGTAGGAGACTGTTCTCTAATCATCAACGAAGAAATCAACCGTCCATACCCTCCAACTGCTCAAATTGCAATGCAGCAAGGTGAAGTATGTGCGAAAAACTTGGCAGTATTGGTTCGTGGCCAAGGTGAACTACAAACCTTCACTCCAGACCTAAAAGGAACGGTATGTTCTTTAGGTGAAGACGATGCAATCGGCGTAGTATTCGGTCGCAAAATCTGGGGATCTAAAGCATCCTTCATGAAGAAAATGGTCGACAACCGTGCACTATATATGATCGGTGGAGCTGGCCTAGTTATGAAAAAAGGTAAATTCAACGTATTATAAGATAAATTTTGAGGAGCTGCACATTTTATTACGTGCAGCTTTTCTTTTTGCCATTTTTCCTGATACCATTACTTTATCAGATACAAACAGGGGGACGAAAACATGGGGAAAAGAGAAAATGTCTGGCTCGCTGTTGCGGGTATAGTGGTAGATGACGACGGCAAATGGCTTGTCGTAAAAAAGCGCTACGGAGGACTGAAGGGGAAGTGGTCCTTTCCTGCAGGATTTGTGGAAGCAAATGAAACCGTAGATGAGGCGGTAGTTCGAGAAATATTAGAGGAAACTGGCATCAACGTAAAGGTAGAGGGGCTAATTGGAGTTAGATCTGGAGTCATAGAGGATAAAATCAGCGATAATATGCTCCTATTCTTATGTACTCCTCTAAACCGCGACGTAGTCTATCAGGATAGCGAACTATCTGACGCAGCATTCAAAACGCTTGAGGAATTGGAGAGAGATCCGGATTCTTCTTTACTCATCCACTATTGCTCCAAGCTTACAAACCTTTCTATATTAAAAGAAACGGATGCTATGAATCCCGGGCAGGTTTTTAACTATAGTTCGTACAAGTTATTTTTCTAATAATTCTGTAAATTTAAGAAAAAGAAAGAAACAGATAGATTGGATAAGATGTATTCGCTTACATCGTATTTTTCAGCCGTTTTTGTCCCTTTCCTTTTACCTTAAAAGGATGATATATTATCAGAAAATTAAATTAAATTCTGTTTTGAGAAAATCATCTGGAGGGATATGGAATGAAAAATCAACTGCAAACAGAGAAGAAGGATTGCCCGTATTGCTCAGGTAAAGGGTATTTTCAGTTATTGCTTGGTGGATCAGAAACTTGTTCCTGTTGTGGAGGAAGCGGAAGAAAATAAATAGTAATATGTTTTCCACACAATCGCGTTCGTTCTATGATAGGTCATTTATGACGTATTTAGGACAATTGCGATTGTGTTTTTGTTTGAATGCCAAAAGTAATTGACTCGTATCAACGCTTTCAGTACACTAAGGAAAGATGTGTAATGGAGGTGCTTGGTATTGAATATACCAATTTTACTTATATCTGTTGTCTTATTTTTCGTGCTTTTCTTTGGGATTGGATTCCTTTTAAATATGTTATTGCGCATGTCTTGGATTATGGCCATTATATATCCTTTAGTATGCGTGTGGATCATCGCTCAGGATGATGTGAGATTAATCGATTATTTCAGGGAGCCTGGCAGTGCTTTTTCTAAGCTTGGAGCTGAAGTTACTTCCTTACAGGTAGCAGATATTACTATTTTGGTGAGTGGCTTAGCTGGGGCGATCACTTCTGGTATCGTTATTAAAATGCTTCGCAAAAATGGATATCAAATGTTTTAACGTCATGTTAAGAATCGGTGCAGTTAGCCGGTTCTTTTTTTGGATAAGAGGCTGACGAGAGCCTCCTTGGTTACGCCTGCGGGGTCTCCAGCTAGCGCTATTTCCCTCAGAAGTCTTCGCCTTATGCTCCAATCAACAGCTAGCAATTTTTGAAGGTCTTCGGTTGTATAGAGCGCTTCTATTAGACAGTTCAACCTTTTTTTGAAGGTCTTCGGTCGTATAGAGCGCTTCTATTAGACAGTTCAGCCTTATTTTGAAGGTCTTCGGTCGTATAGAGCGCTTCTATTAGACAGTTCAGCCTTATCTTGAAGGTCTTCGGTCGTATAGAGCGCTTCTATTAGACAGTTCAGCCTTTTTTTGAAGGTCTTCGGTTGTATAGAGCGCTTCTATTAGACAGTTCAACCTTTTTTTGATGGTCATCGGTCGTATAGAGCGCTTCTATTAGACAGTTCAGCCTTATTTTGAAGGTCTTCGGTCGTATAGAGCGCTTCTATTAGACAGTTCAGCCTTATTTTAAGCATTTAGGTCGTATAGAGCGCTTCTATTAGACAGTTCAGCCTTTTTTTGAAGGTCATCGGTCGTATAGAGCGCCTCTATTAGACAGTTTAACCCATTTTTGAAGGTCATCGGTCGTATAGAGCGCTTCTATTAGACAGTTCAACCTTATTTTAAGTATTTAGGGCGTATAGAACGCTTCTATTAGACAGTTTAACCTTTCCTTTACGTTAACAGTTTTTCAGTGACTGCCTTCCGTTTTGGGATATAAGCCTGTCCCTTCCTCCCGCTGGCATCTGCGCGCCTTCCACTCCAATCAACAAGGTGGCTAACTTTATCCAAGGAATATGAAAAGAAATCTAATTGTGTTTTTTGAATAAGCATTAACCTAACATTTTATGAGCAAATGGCGGAGACTCCAGCGGTGGAGTAGTGGCAATGTTGAGACCCCGAAACGAAATGAGGAAGCTCAAGGTTGCCTCGTGGAAAGCGCAGCTATTTGCGGAAAAGAAAAGGAGGACCGGGCGTTTTTGCACGTTTTTGTTAATTGCTTAATGCTTCAAAATACTCCACTAATCTAGCATTTTTTATTGGAAAAAATAGGTGTTTACTAGCTTTTCTCACAAAAAAGGAATACTTTTCTTAAAAACAGGGAAGGAATATCTTGTGAGAGGAGTGTGAGTGTGTCACATGAAAATAGTGAAAATGATTTTTCGAAGGACGGTTATCGGGTTACTATTTGTACTGGCCTTGTCTGTAACCTTCCAATCCATATCTGGTGTTGAGGCATCAACCATTCACAACTGGCTAAAAGAAAATAACATATATGCCACTAATGGACAAGGTAAACAAGAAGAAGAAAAAGAAGGTTTCTTCAAGAAAATTGCTCTAGACTTTAAACAATTGAATTTCCTTTCTGCGACACCTACCATGGTCTCAGCAGAAGAGGCGATAGAAAAGCCCAAGAAACTAGAGGATCTGGACTGGAACCAATACGAGACACATACGGTCCACGCAACTGGATATACAGCAGGCTTTGAATCAACTGGCAAAAATCCTGGCGATCCAAGCTATGGAATTACATACTCAGGACTTAAAGTTAAAAGGGACCTATATTCTACCATTGCGGCAGATATCAATGTCTTTCCGATAGGTACGATACTTTTTATACCCGGCTATGGTTACGGAGTAGTGGCTGATATTGGTGGAGCAATCAAAGGAAATAAGATAGATCTCTATTACGACACAGTAGATGAAGTATTTAATGATTGGGGCAAACAGACCATCGAAGTTTACATTATCAAAAAAGGCGATGGTACATTGACCGAGGAAGAGTTGACAAGATTAAACGAAGACGAAAGCATGCAGGTGTTCCGCCAGCAATACAGAGGAAGCGGAGAATAGCATGACAAAAGCCGTATCTTTCAGAATGATTTCTGAGGATACGGCTTTTTGTTATGTAAGTAAAGGGTCTTTTCCTGTATAGGCAGGAAAGCTAGTCGGATGAAGAAGGAAAGCGAGTTTTTGTAATCCTAAGATAAGCCTTGGCGAAGGTCTGCAATAGAGGCTTTCCTCTAGTACAAAGATACGGGAGTTTTGAACAGCGTTGATCGTCTCGGCATTTTCCCGTTTCATCACATGATTAGGATTCATTTTTGACTCTTTTACACCAACCCAAATCATACAAATTGCATCTGGATTCTTGTCCACGATTTCTATCCACTCTGTCTGATAACTTGCCACATCTTTATCGGAAAAGATATTTACCGCGCCAGCCAAATCACTTACTTCAGTCAACCAATTGACCTTGCCTGGGGTGAAAATTGGTTTCGGCCACCATTCCCAATATAAAGTAGGTCTGTCTTTCGAGGCTGTAGCTAATTGTCTGTATGTATGGATTATTTCACGCATAGAGGAAACAACCTCGTTTGCCTTGGAAGAAGAATTTGTAAGTTCTCCCACCAACAGCAAGTCACTGGCAATATCCTCGAGTGATTGCGGATTTAGAACCACGTGGGGGATGGAGCGCACTTCTAGTTCTTGAATGTTCCGCTCCATTCCAGGGACACTTAAGCTGGCCAAAACTAAGTCAGGCTCCAAGGCTTCCAGTTTTTCCATATTGATATTCAAATCTGGTCCAAGCTTCGGGAGATTTGCAACTTCTTTAGGCCAATCAGAAAAATCATCCACTCCAACTAGTGAACTTGTCAAACCTAGATAGTGGAGCAACTCTGTGTTGCTTGGACAAATGGATATGAGTCTCAAAATTTTATCCTCCTTTACAAGACATGAACGATGTAATGTAATACAATGGTCAGTAAAATTCCGGTTATTGCACCGAAAAATACTTCAATTGGTTTATGTCCTAACAGCTCTTTTAGGTCTTTTACTTTTTCTTGCTCATTCATTTTTGGCCACTTCTTGGTTTCTTCCACAAAGCGATTGAAATCTCCAACAAGTTTGTTTAATACAGTGGCTTGTTCGCCGGCATGTCTTCTAACTCCGGTTGCATCAAACATGACAATAATGGCAAATACAGTGGCTACTGCAAAAATGGGAGAATCCAGACCAGTTTCAAATGCAACGCCTGTAGCCAATGCCGTTACAGCAGCGGAGTGGGAACTTGGCATTCCACCTGTACTTGTGATCAAGGACCAATCAATCCTTCTTGAGGCAATATATTGAATAGGTACCTTTACAAATTGTGCAAATCCAATTGCTGCCAAAGCAGCCCACAAAGGAAAATTAGAAAATAACTCCATCTGATAGAATCGCCCTTTCTCTGCTGTTGTATCTATTACTATACCCTTTCTTACGGGTTGTAGCACGTTAAGTAGAGTATTATGTATAGTTAATGTTCTTATTATTATGAATTATTATAACGAATTTGTTAAGGTGAATATAGGACAAAATGATGATTAGAGCACAAACTTATCAAATCTGGAATACTTTTGAATATGATTAGAAACTCGAAATATTTCCCTAAGTTCGATATAATAAACGTATAATAAAATGGAGGTGTATAAATATGTTTGTCGTACATAATGAAGCTGATTTTTCAAATCAACAGGAGGCACTAGTAGTAGGCCTTTCCGAGAAACATAGCAAGTTAGATGGTTTATTGGGAGAACTAGATTCTCAATTGGAAGGGCATCTGACACAGCTATTAAAGGATGGAGACATATCTGCCAAAAAAGGAAAGTTAGCAAGAATACATACATTCGGCAAAACGTCATACAAAAGAATTTTTGTAGTGGGGACAGGTCGCGAAGAAAAACTAACTTTTGTTGAATTGCGCAAAGTTTTTGGCAAGGTGGGTAAAACGATTCAAGAATCCAGACTTAACCATGTTGTAGTGGCCATTGATACATTTGTAACGGAAGATGTGGATGTGTTAGACGCTGCTCATGCGCTAGGGGAGTCCATTCCATTATCCACTTATAAGTTTGATGGATATAAGCAAAAATCTAATGAACCAGAAGTGACACTAGATCAGGTTACTCTCCTGACAGATCATGATAAAGAAGAAGTGGGAGCAAGTGCACATGTAGGGTATGTATTTGCAAAAGGTACAAATACTGCTCGTACGCTTGTTAACCTGCCAGGAAATATGCTGACTGCTACAGATCTGGCAAACCATGCTGCAGTCCTAGCAGAGAAGTATGGGTTTGAACTAGAAATCCTTGAAAAAGAAGAGATGGAGAAGCTTGGAATGGGTGCTTTGTTAGCTGTTAACAAAGGGTCCGTTGAACCTCCTAAGATGATCGTGTTGAAATATCAAGGAAAAGAAGACTGGACAGATGTGATTGGTTTAGTTGGAAAAGGAATCACTTTTGATACTGGAGGATATTCAATCAAACCGAAAGACGGCATTGTTGGAATGAAAACAGATATGGGTGGAGCGGCAACTGTTCTAGGTGCTATGGAAGCGATTGGAGAACTGAAGCCAGAGCAAAATGTCCTAGCAGTTATTGCATCAACAGACAATATGATTAGCGGAGAAGCCTTTAAACCGGATGATGTAATCACATCCATGAGCGGAAAAACAATCGAGATCTTAAACACCGATGCGGAAGGGCGTCTTGTATTAGCAGATGCGGTAACCTATGCTAAGCAACACGGTGCTAACTACCTTGTTGACGTTGCTACCCTCACAGGTGGGGTCATTATCGCGTTAGGTAACCACACTACTGGGGCTATGACCAATGACGAAGCATGGTTTGAACAAGTGCTTGAAGCATCCCATGAAGCGGGGGAAGAAATGTGGAGACTTCCAATTTTTGATCATGCAAAAGAAAGAGTTCGCAGCAGTAAGGTAGCCGACTTGAACAACTCACCAGGTCGCGACGGACACGCTATTTTTGCAGGAGCATTCATTGGAGAATTCGCAGAAGGTACACCGTGGGTACACTTGGATATTGCGGGCACAGCAACTGCAAAGTCTGCACATGACCTTGGACCAAGCGGTGGAACTGGAGCAATGGTTCGAACGCTAGTGACGCTAGTAGAGCGTTTTGGACAAACAGAAGAAAACTAATCATTTATACAGAGTGTATGTAATGCGCATCCTATTTTAGGGTGCGCATTATTTTTTGCGCATTTCCATCAAGTTATCTTCCAAACTCTTCCGTTGACAGTCATTAAAAATCTATGTTAATTTATTTCTATGCTTTTTTACTCTAATTCTCTAATGATTTAATTAACTAAAGCAAAAAAACAACAAGATACACAGAAAGAAAGGAAGTTTTTAGTATGAATGCAGTTATCATAGCCGTTTTGGTTATGCTTACTTTAAGTTTACTTAGAATAAATGTTGTCCTTGCCCTGGTTTCAGGTGCTTTTATTGGTGGCATGGTTGGAGGTTTGGGCCTGGAAACCACTATTAATACTTTTACAGATGGTCTGGGAGGGAATGCAGCGGTAGCACTTAGTTACGCACTCTTGGGTGCTTTTGCAGTGTCACTATCGAAGACTGGTCTTCCGGATGCACTTGTGGAAGGTGCAATCAAGCTTGTGGGAACAAAAGAAGATACACGAAAAAAGAAGTTATCTAAAGTACTCATACTACTAATTATTTTAGCAATCTCAATTATGTCCCAAAACGTGGTTCCCGTTCATATTGCGTTCATTCCAATTCTAATTCCACCATTACTTAAAATATTGAATGAACTGAACATTGACAGAAGGCTAACTGCGGCCATTATCACATTCGGACTAACAGCACCATATATTCTGTTGCCAGTCGGTTTTGGTGGTATTTTTCACGGTATCCTAAAAACCAATATGAAAGAAAGCGGTTTGGATATCAACTTATCCTCTATTCCGACTGCCATGTTAATTCCTGTTTTAGGAATGATAGTAGGTCTTCTTATCGCGGTTTTCTTCAGCTATAGAAAGCCGAGAACATACAAACAAAAAGCAATTGCAGATCAAGAAACTGAGACATATTCCAAAAAATCCATCATCATTGCTTTATTGGCGGTTATTATATCGCTTGCCACGCAAGTCTATCTAAGTGATGTGCTTGGTGTAGATGGAATGATTTATGGTTCCCTTGTAGGTATTATCATCCTGTATGCGGGCGGAGTAATGAAATCTAATGAAACCGATGTTATCCTCACGTCTGGTATGCGTATGATGGCATTCATCGGATTTGTCATGATTGCGGCTTCTGGGTTTGCTAGTGTATTAAGAGAGACTGGCCATATTGAGACATTGGTTGCTTCTTCTGCAGGGTGGATTGGATCTAATCAGTTGCTTGCAGCATTAGCGATGCTGATAGTCGGACTTCTCATCACAATGGGGATTGGATCTTCTTTTTCCACGATACCTATTATTGCAGCGATATTTGTACCGTTATGTGCGGAGCTTGGTTTCAGCGCAATGGCTACGATTGCTATCGTTGGTACTGCTGCTGCTCTAGGTGATGCAGGGTCTCCTGCCTCTGATAGTACGCTTGGGCCGACTTCAGGTTTGAATGCGGACGGTCAGCATAATCACATTTGGGATACGTGTGTACCTACTTTTCTACACTACAATATCCCGCTGATTATTTTTGGATGTATTGCTGCGGTTATTTTATAATATTTTTTATGATTCGTGTACTGTTGATTTCCGTTCCAGGCGCTTCGCTTGCCTGCGGGCGGTCCGTAAGCCTCGTCCTCACTTGGTTGGAGGCCACTTAAAAAGTCTTTGATTTTAGATGTTGTTTAGACACCGCTGTTGATTTCCGCAAATGACTTCGCTTTCCTAGGGGCACTGGTGGAGCCTCCTCGGCTAAGCCTGCGGGGTCTCCACCTAGCGCTATCTCCCTCAGGAGTCTTCGCCATTTGCTCCAATCACCAGCTAGGAATCAAAAAAACTTTACGTTATTAGTTTTTCAACGGCCAACTCTATTGCGGGGTCTCACCTGTCCCCTCCTCCCGCGGGCGTCTGCGCGCCTTTAATTACAATTAACTAGAAATACACTTATACACAACAAAGCCAGGCTGCGCGTTTGCGGCCTGGCTTTGTTCATTATGCAGCCTTATGTGTGTGTGATGCTTTACTTGTTTTATTGACGACATAGAATAGTCTAGATGCAAGCATTGCGCATAGGATGGTAAACACGACATCTTTAACCGCAAATAAGGTCATAGTAGCCCATGCTGCTACGTAAGGCGTGCTAATTTCAAGTACATAATTTAGGATGACAAACATGTAGTTTGTTCCGATAACGTAGATAAGGATAATTCCAACGAAAGATGCAATCATAAAAGTGCCAAGATTCGGTTGAGCTTTCTTTTCAATAATTAGTCCTGCTACAAAAGCGGTAACCACGTAGGATAATAGAAATCCTCCAGTCGGCCCAACGATTGTTGCAAATCCTGAACTAAACTGAGCAAAAACTGGTGCACCTGCAATACCTACTAATAAATACACAATCATGGAAATGGCTCCAAGCCTTGATCCTAGTAAAATTCCAGCTAAAACACAGAAAAATGGTTGCATAGATAGTGGAACACCACCTACTTGAAGAAATGGCATCCAAGATACGATGTTGGCGCCAATTGCCATCAAGGCAACAAACATGGCTGCATAAGTAATATCCAATGTTGACAGTGAACGTTTCATAATGTAAACCCCTTTGTTGTATGTAGTTAACAATAAAATGATAATCTAAAAGTTTGATAGTTGTCAACACCATTATTTGTTTGGTTAACAAATGACGTGGTTGAATATTTTAGTTAGCCTCGCTAAAATATGAACTATAAAGTTTAGGAGGACGTTTCTATATGAAGATTAGAAAAGCAAATTTAGAGGTTGATACGGTTAGTGTCTATATTCATGAGAATAAAAAAGAGGAGCAGACATTGATTGCGATTCCCTCTATTAAATGGTCTACTATCATACCGTATGAGGAAGATAATACGAGTTTGACGAAGAGGTTAGAGGATGAGTTTAGGTCTGCGTTGAATTCTGAGGATGCGACCCACTTATCCTTAAAGCTTGTCCAATGGGTCCGTGAGATGTAAAACCAAAGTAGAAAGGAAACAGGTGGAGAGAAGTCTTCATCAAGGTTATGAAGACCTTAGTTAGTAGGAAACAGGTGGAGAGAAGTCTTCATCAAGGTTATGAAGACCTTAGTTAGTAGGAAACAGGTAGAGAGAAGTCTTCATCAAGGTTATGAAGACCTCAGTAAGAAGAAAACAGGTGGAGAGAAGTCTTCATCAAGGATATGAAGACCTCAGTAAGAAGGAAACAGGTAAAGAGAAGTCTTCATCAAGGTTATGAAGACCTTAGTTAGTAGGAAACAGGTAGAGAGAAGTCTTCATCAAGGTTATGAAGACCTCAATAAGAAGGAAACAGGTAGAGAGAAGTCTTCATCAAGGTTATGAAGACCTCAGTAAGAAGAAAACAGGTGGGGAGAAGTCTTCATCAAGGATATGAAGACCTCAGTAAGAAGGAAACAGGTAGAGAGAAGTCTTCATCAAGGTTATGAAGACCTTAGTTAGTAGGAAACAGGTAGAGAGAAGTCTTCATCAAGGTTATGAAGACCTCAATAAGAAGGAAACAGGTGGAGAGAAGTCTTCATCAAGGTTATGAAGACCTCAGTAAGAAGGAAACAGGTAGAGAGAAGTCTTCATCAAGGTTATGAAGACCTTAGTTAGTAGGAAACAGGTAGAGAGAAGTCTTCATCAAGGTTATGAAGACCTCAGTAAGAAGGAAACAGGTGGAGAGAAGTCTTCATCAAGGTTATGAAGACCTCAGTAAGAAGGAAACAGGTAGAGAGAAGTCTTCATCGCTTTGGCTTCGTATAAGAAGAATTCCGATTGCCACCCAACAAGCTGTTATACTGTTGAAAGGTCAATAATAAATTTGGAGAGAGGCATACCTGCCAATTGCGGGTGTGTCTCTTTTTTTGTTTTACAGAAGAAAAGTTCCCCACTCAAGGAATCAATTACTAAATCTGTAGGGAATAGTACCCTTTTTCCTGATTTTTGTTTAAAGATGAGGCAGAGAGTGAATATAACTTGAAACAGAATAAAATCACTTAAAGGAGTGGATGTAAATGAGTGTGAAAGATAGTGCCATGCAACTTAGTAAAAACAAGTGGGTGACAGGGGCAGTTGTCGGAGGTGTCGCAGCAAGCTCGGCTTTACTATTTAAAAAAGAACGTCGCAACAAGGTGATGAAATTTTTTCGGCGAGATGAAGGGGACCAGCAACCTGAAGGAACTGAAGAAGAAGCTATTAAAGAAAGCTAGAAAAGAAGCGACGGAGCAATATGTCGATTATAAAAAGGAAAAAACGAAGAACAAGATGCAAAAGAAAGTCGAAAATGTATCAGATAATCTAAATGATTCGACTGACCAGTTTGCAGACAAGGTTCATAGCAAGGCAGAGGACATCCAGGAAAAAGTGCAAGACTCGCTATTAAAGGTGAAAGATCGATTGAAGAAAGTAAAAGATGCAGGCGAAAGCTTTCAAGATAAAATCGGAAAGGGAAGTCGTTCCAGTGGAATTAAATCCTATTCAAATGTGAAACGGGCAGATGATTTAAATGGAATGAATTCCGTGAAACGAAGCGATCAAATCCCAAATGTGAGTGATATTAAAGGAGTGAAGTAAAATGGCAGCTATTCAAAAAAGTACGGATGGATCCAGTCTTGCAGAAGTAATCGATAGAATTCTAGATAAGGGTGTCGTCATTGACGTCTATGCACGTGTATCCCTTGTCGGAATCGAACTAATCACAGTGGAAGCGCGCGTAGTAATCGCCAGTGTGGATACATGGTTGCGCTATGCAGAAGCGGTTGGGCTTTTAAGAGATGACCTAATGGATGGAGAATTTCATTTATCTGGACAATCAACAGAACGTCAAAACGCATAAGATTTGAAAATTAAATACTAAGGAATCAAGGCACATATTACATGTGCCTTTGTTCCATTTTTCAAAAAGGCGGGGATGGCAGTGAGCATGAAGAAGGTCTTGAAGGAGGTAACGGATTTTTTTACAGAGTTCGTAAAACCACCATATAAGATTACAGCAGTTCAGCCTACAGATCAGGGCTGGGACGTCGTGGTAGAAGTAATTGAAGAAAAAGAATATATGAAAGCATACGCCAAAGACCAAATGGTGGGTGTTTATCATGCCAAACTTAATAAAGACATGGAAGTAGAATCATATAATCGAAGGAGTTTACGTTCTAGAAGTTCCATAGATTTGAACAATGAGTAAGGGCCGTTGGCGATGGAGGTAGTGAGACATGAACAAACAGCTGGAGAGGGAGATTGTTACACATGCTAAGGTGGAGGAGATCTCTGCCAGAACGGTAGACTACTTGAAGAATGGATTTCCTGTTCATTTTACAGGACCGACCGGTGTGGGGAAAACCTCCATGGCGCTCCACGTAGCCAGACAACTTGAAAGGCCAGTGGTGGTACTTCAAGGGCATGAAGAAATGACCAATGCAGACCTGCTTGGAGACTTTAACGGATATACCAAAAAGTTATTAGTGGATAATTATGTCCGCTCCGTCATGAAAAAAGAAGAAACAATGAAAGAGTCTTTCCAAGAAGGGCTTTTGTTGGAAGCAGTAAAAAACGGATATACACTTATTTATGATGAATTTACACGTTCCAAACCAGAAACAAACAATCTTTTCCTATCGGTTATTGAAGAAGGTGTTCTACCCTTGTATGGTTCCAAGCATAAAGAGAAATGGGTGAAAGTTCATGAGGAATTTTCCATTATTTTTACGAGTAACCCTGCGGAATATGCAGGAGTGCATAAGACACAGGATGCACTGCTGGACCGGATGATTACGATGGAACTTGGATATATGGAAAAAAATGCAGAAACCGAAATCCTTAAACAAAAAGTAGATGTTTCAGAAGAGGATGCCATTCTTATCACAAATTTCATTTCAGCTCTTAGAGACAAATGCTTGAATAAAGGCAAGCATGCACCAGGTATCCGTGCAGCCATCATGATTGCTACCATTTCGAAGCAGAAGGAAATGGAACGGAGTACAGATAATGAGGATTTCAAACAACTTTGCGTGGATGTGCTCTTGCATTCCGTCCATAAAGGGATGGAATATGAAAAACAATCAAGGTCGTTATCTCTTATTACACAGGAATTCAAGAAAGCTTTTGGAGGGAATTCAAATGGAAAATAATCTTGGCTATTATACGTTTTGTGTCATACCAAATGAACAGAAAAAAATAGATTTAGGGGAAGTGGAACTGGAAGGAAAGACCAGCACACTAGAGATAATTGAACATAAAGAGTTCTCTATGGTGGTCACAAAAGCTCCTATCAAAATCTATCATCCTAAAAAAGAAAACTTATTAACGCATCAGAATATTGTTTCTTCCCTTATGGAGAAGACGACTGTCATCCCAATGAGCTTTGGCAATGTGTTTGAAACAGAGGCTGACGTAGAATTTCTCATGAAATCATTATATTCAGAGCTTCAGGACATTTATAAAAAGATAGAAAACAAAATTGAAGTAGGCCTGAAAATAATCGGCAAGGAAGAATGGCTGAAAGCTGAAATAAATAAGAATCAAAAAGCAATGAAGCTGAAAGAAAAGATTAGCGGGAAATCGGAAGCTGCTTCTTATTATGAACGAATAGAACTTGGGGATATGGCTCAGAAGTTCATGAAGGAAAAGATGCAAATCTGCATGCAGGAAGTTTTCTTGCCATTAGCGGAAAAAGCCGTTTCTGCAAAACAAAACGAAACAATTGGAGGCAAGATGCTAATCAATGCAAGTTTTTTAATAGATCGAGACCATGAAGAAGAGTTTGATGAACTGGTTAACAAAATCTATGAAAAGTGGCAGGACAGAGTAGAATTCAAATATACCGGTCCATGGCCTGCTTACAACTTCATTGATATTAAACTCAAGGCGAAGGAAGCCTAATGATTCATAAGCTTCTTACTGGCCCGATGGGAGCTTTGGTGAAACTCGGGGAAAAGATAAAAGAAGAAGTGGACCGGGAAATGTATGATATTGATCATATTCAGAAGCAATTGGTTCAATTGGAAATGTTGATGGAAACAGATGAAATCACAGAAGAAGAATATCATGCACAAGAAGCCGAGCTGTTGCAGCGTTACGAAGTGGCAAAGCTCCGGGAGCAGAGAATGTTTGAAGACTTGAAAAGAAGAGATGGGGGTGGCTGAACATGACTGAAACAAAAACAGACAAGTCATTGTTCTATCTATACGGATTAGTGCCTACAGAAGAATTAAAAGAAAACCCGCTGACGCCATTTGCAGGAATTGACGGGCGACATCACTTATATGAACGGCAGATAGGAGAAGTGACAGCAATCTTATGTGAAATTGATGAAGAGGAATTTTCAGAAGAGGTTATTGAAGATAAGGTCAATCATGATATGGAATGGTTACAAGCGAAAGCATTGCATCATCATGAAACACTTGAAAAGCTTCATAACAACTATACACTTATCCCGCTGAAGTTCTGTACCATTTACAAAAACGAACAGAATTTGGAGAGAACAATAGAAACAGAGAGTTTGAAATTCCACCAGCTCTTCGAGAATATTGCACAAAAAGAAGAATGGAATTTAAAAATCTATTGTGATGATAATAAAATCAAAGAAGAAGTAGCAGAGCATTCCGCTGACATCAAACAACATGAAAAAGAAATTGAATCACTAAGTCCAGGAAGACAGTTTTTTGAACGAAAAAAACTGAAGCAAAAAATAGAAGAAGCCGTCGTAAATGTTAAAAGAAGAAAGTGTGATGAAATTCATGAAAAATTGAGCGAATTGTGTGCCCAGTCAGATGTGAAAAAGAACTGGAGCCAAGAGATGTCCGGTAGAAAGCAAGATATGAACTGGAACGGTATATATCTATTAAATAAAAATAATAGAGATAGCTTTCTGCAACAAGTGAAACAGCTTCAGGAAGAGTACGTGGACCTTGGTTTCACAATAGAGTATACCGGCCCGTGGCCATGTTATCATTTCGCAAACTTATAGGCAGAAGGTAGGGAACAAAATGCCAACGCAATATGGAGTAAACCCTAATCAGGATGTTTCTTTGCTGGACATTTTAGATGTCATTTTGGATAAAGGTGTCGTGCTAAGAGGGGAGCTTATCATCTCCATCGCGGACATTGATTTAATTTATCTGGATTTGCGATTGCTTATCACATCAGTAGATAAACTGATGGAATCTAATGAACGAAAAATAATCGGTGAGGAGGATACGAAATGGAGCATAGACCAGAAAAGAGCGGCAGGATCCAGTTAGATCCGGATAATGTGGAGCAAGGGTTATCCCAACTTGTTCTGACGGTAATAGAATTATTGCGTCAACTGATAGAGCGGCATGCACTAAGAAGAGTGGATAGTGGGAATTTAACAGATGAGGAAATCGAAAAACTTGGGACAGCATTAATGAACCTGGAATTAAAAATGGAAGACCTTAAGGAGATTTTCGACTTAGATGATGAAGATCTAAATATTAATTTGGGGCCGCTAGGGAATCTTCTATAATTTTTTTAGAGTATGAAGGAGCTGTTATGTATGTCAATGCAAACACCGTCAAATTCCAGTAACTTGGTGGAAGTACTAGAAAAGATTCTCGACAAAGGTGTTGTTATTGCTGGAGATATCAAGATTGGCCTTGCAGATGTGGAATTATTAACTATAAAGATTCGATTGCTTGTTGCTTCTGTTGATAAGGCGAAGGAGATTGGGATGGATTGGTGGGAAACGGATCCTTATTTTTCTTCAAGGGGTGTGAATCAAGAGTTACAGGAGCAGAATCAGAAGTTGTTGGAGCGGATTGAACAGTTGGAGAAGCGGTCGGAAGCACCGAAGGAATAAGCTATTATATTTTCATAAATCAGTTGGACAGTGTTTTAAAAGAGAAGCACTGTTTTTTTCTATTTCAATCAATATTTGTTAAACACCGCTGTTGATTTCCGCAAAAGGCTTCGCTTTCCTAGGGGCGGTGCTTGAGCCTCCTCGGCTTCGCCTGTGGGGTCTCAAGCTACCGCTATCTCCCTCAGGAGTCTTCGCCTTTTGCTCCAATCAACAGCTAAAAACTCTTTCATGTAAACATTCTCATAGGTTAATAAAAATCTGTTAAACACCGCTGTTGATTTCCGCAAAAGGCTTCGCTTTCCTAGGGGCGGTGCTTGAGCCTCCTCGGTTTCGCCTGTGGGGTCTCAAGCTACCGCTATCTCCCTCAGGAGACTTCGCCTTTAGCTCCAATCCACAGCTAAAAAACTCTTTCATCTAAACATTCTCATAGCTTAATCAAAATCTGTTAAACACCGCTGTTGATTTCCGCAAAAGGCTTCGCTTTCCTAGGGGCGGTGCTTGAGCCTCCTCAGCTTCGCCTGTGGGGTCTCAAGCTACCGCTATCTCCCTCAGGAGACTTCGCCTTTTGCTCCAATCAACAGCTAAAAAACTCTTTCATTAACTTAATATAAAACACCTCATCTAACTAAAGATGAGATGTTTAACTAGTTAAACATAAATCTCTTCGTTCTGTATTTTACACTCATGACAATTCCCATGGCTATCATATTTGTTAACAAGGCACTTCCTCCGTAACTCATAAATGGAAGAGCAAGGCCTGTGATTGGCATTAAGCCAATGGTCATGGCAATGTTCTGGAATATCTGAAACGCCAAGAGTCCAATGACCCCTGTCACCAAGTAAGTGCCGTAAGGGTTATCACAGCTTATGGCAATAATGATTAAGCGATAGATCAATATGAAGTAAATAGAGATTACAAGAGTTGCGCCGATAAACCCAAACTCCTCTCCAATAAGGGCGAATATAAAGTCTGTCTGAACCTCTGGTATCCGTCCGCTCTGAGACTGAACACCTTCTAATAAGCCTCTTCCGGATACTTGACCAGAACCTATTCCCTTCAGAGCTTCCGTTAGCTGAAAACCATAGGAAGAGGAATATTCCTCTCTACTCAACCATCCGTAAATACGCTCAAGCTGGTGAGGCTTGATAAACTTTGAGAACAACTCAATATGATTGTTATGCAAATAAACTAGTGTCGTCAATCCAGCCATAATGGTTCCTGCAAGTAAGGTAAGTACCCTCCAGGAAGTTCCGCTGATAAATATCATCGTTACCATGATGGCTCCAATAACAAGTGCTGTGCCTAAATCTGGCTGTAAGAGAATCAAGCCAAAGGGAGGAAGAGAATAGACCATGATCTTAATAACAACACTAAGAGGGGTCTTATTATCTAATTCATGTTTCTCTTTGGCCCATTTGTAGATTACTCCTGCAAGCACAATTAGGAGGAAAATTTTCATGAACTCAGAAGGTTGTAACAGAAATCCTCCAAGGTTGATCCACCGTTGGGATCCATTTCTGACAGTCCCGAATAAATGAACAGCGATCAAAAGACTGATTCCCAAAAAATAAAAGGGTAAGGCTAGATTTTCCAAAAGTTCATAGTCAAAGAACATAATGGAAAACATAATTCCTACCCCGAGTATGTACCAAATAATCTGCCGTTTTACGAAATAATACGGGTCATTGACGAAGTATTGACCCGATGCACTATAAACAGCTACTAAACTGATAATAAATAGCAAAAACAGCAGAAATAACAAAGTATAATCTATCCGACTATACTCTAGCTTGTTATTTTCTGTCCCCATGTTGAATCTGTCTCCTCTCTAGCTTCTCTCGCGATGGTGGCATGTATCGATAGGTGAACTAGAATGCCTGCTGCAAAAATGGTGATAAGCAGGGAAGACCCTCCATAACTGATGAAAGGAAGTGTGATACCTGTGATAGGCAATAATCCGCTTACTGCCCCAGCATTAAAGAACACCTGACTGCTGATTTGGAAGGTGATTCCGAATGCTAATAACTTGCCAAAGGGATCTTTTAGGGAAACCCCAACTCGAACACCTCTTACTAGTACGATTCCATACAGTAAAAACAATGTCAATATACCAAAAATCCCAAGCTCCTCCGAAATAACTGCGAGGATAAAATCGGTATGGGCCTCTGGAAGATAGCCCAGTTTATGTACCCCTTGCGCCAGTCCTCTTCCCAATAATCCGCCATTGCCAATGGCAATAAACGATTCTACTAGTTGGAAACCTGTATCTGATGCATCTCCGAAAGGGTCAATGAAAGAAGTGATCCTTGCCCAGCGGTAACTAGCGGTTTTTGCAAGAATGAAGATCGCCAAGGCTGCTACAGAGCCAAGTAAAAGAATATGTTTTAGCCTCGCTCCTGAACATATGAGGATAGCCCCGCATGCAATGATAATCATTGAGCCCGTACCTACGTCAGGTTGAAGGATAATCAGGAAAAATACTAATACTACTACAGCCAATGGAGGGGCAACGCCTTTACCAAATTGATGGATGTAAGGCTGTTTTCTTGCATAAACCCTCGCAAAATAAATGATCATAACTAGTTTGGCAATTTCAGAAGGTTGCACACTAATACTACCTAATTGGAACCAGCTGCGTGCTCCATTCACTTCATTTCCGATAAACGGGACAAGTACAAGTATTAAAGCAAGTAAAGTTCCTCCCACAAGTAAGGGAGTCAATCTGTCATATAGTTTGTAAGGTGTGATGATAGCAGCAATGAAAACTGGTATTCCTAAATACAGCCAAGTTTTCTGGCGATTGAAGAAATAAGCGTAGTCCTCATGAAGCTCATAACCTAGCAACATCCCGGCACTGTAAATCATAATTAAACCGTATATACATAACAACACGATAGCTGTTAACAGTAACCAATCTAGTTTTTTGAAAAAATTTATCATTCTCTAATACTCCTTTAAAAAAGGCTGGTTTCACAAAGAAAAAATATTCCCCCAATATTATTATACAATACCACACTGTTACAAAGATATTGGGAATATGTGAAACTTATGTAACAGCAATAGAGAACTGCATGGAAAGAAAAAAGAAGCTATCTATCTTTTAGCTTCTTTTGTATATTTTCTAATAAAGAAAGCATCTTCCATGGTAGGTTGTGATTCTATAAAACCAAGTACAGGCTTTATGTTACTTGCACACCTGATTGACAGTTTATCTTTAACACGCCCTGCATAAACGATAAGGTGTTGGTTTGAGAAGTGATCGTATAAGCTATCCTGCAGTTCACCGGTCCAAACTTTTAAGGGGAGTTGATGCTTCCACATTAGTTTGCTACCTGAATAAACGACTTTTCCTTGATACATCCATATAACTCTGTTACAAACTGGTTCCCACTCATTTAATTCATGGGTGGCAACAAGAATGACGCAATGTGGGGCAAGTTTTGCTACATAGTTTAATAAACTTTTTCTCTCATGAATATCTAGGAAGTTAAGAGGTTCATCCAGAAAAATGTATTTAGGCTTCCCTAGAAATGCCTGAGCCATTGCTAAACGCTGTTGCATTCCTTGGGAAAGTTTTTTCACTTTCTTTTTTTTAACATCCTCCAGGTGAAAAACTTTCAGCAATTCGTCAATTTGGCGTATAGAAAAGTCTTTTCCGAGGCCTTTAAGCTGTGCCATATACATCAATAATTTAAGTGGAGTGAAATCAGGATATAGTTCCACTCCTGTCGGCACAAAACCAATTCTACTTCTGACTAAAGCAAGTGCTGAGTCCATCGTGTCATCATGGTAATGAATTGTCCCACGGGGCGCCCGTGCAGCGGTTGCCAAAAGATGCAAAAGAGTGGACTTTCCAGACCCATTATTTCCTACTAAAATGGTGATTCCTGTTTGCAGTGTCAAATCATCTATTTCTAAGGAAAAGTGTTTGTATTTCCAGTATATATTGTCTAACTTTATCATGTAATATCGCCTCAATTAACGAAACATCGTTTGCAGTTTCAGGCTTTTTTTATAAGCCAAGAATAGAAGAAATAGACCAAGAGTAACAAAGAAGCTTTGAATGCCTGCTACTTGGCTATGTGAAAACGGAATATATGCATAACCTTGTGCCTGATAAAGTGCGCCTGCAACCATAAGGGCTATCCATGCTGCTATCCCAAAGGCAAGACCGAACTTTACTCCTTTTCGCATCATCACATAGGCAATCATTCCATAGATTAGCATGGCAGGTGCAATCCAATCTAACAAAAAGGGTAGCAGTTGAAAATGTTGTACCTTAAAGCTAAGGTACAAGGATCCCAAGATACCCAACATAATATTCAAGGCTAATATGATGACCATCCGAGTTAGCAATAACAAGGCAGGTGGAAAAGGTGTAATGCTCTCAATGGTCCTCATTTGTTTATTCCATGTTTGGTACGTATAAAACACACCGACTAACATCGATAAAGGAATAGCAAACTGATAAAATTGTGTTGCTTCTGTAACATAAACGTTGGATGAGAATAACGTCAGCATGACAAAAATGAGCGTACTCATCACCCAGAAGTGCCATTGATAAAAAGAGATTTGTGCTTTTAACTGAGAAAGAAAGCTTGGCGGTTGTATAGCTTCTTGTCTAAACTCTTCTACGGGTGAAGTTCCAATTTCATTAAATGTAGGTTGCAGGGCTGCCAGCAATGTTTTTGTATCCTGACTGGATGGCGACTTGACGACATATGAAGAAAACATTTCTTTCATCTCATCTTCTAGTTGATACAGCTCTTGGTCCTGGTTGTGTTGTTCCTTCATTTTTTTCCGCCTCCTTTTCCGCTTCTTTTGATAATACCCCTTTAAGTTTCTTTAAAGCATGAAATAAATTGGATTTAACCGTTCCGAGAGGTAGATCGAGAATGTCTGCAATTTCTTTTAACTTCATGTCTTGGTAAAATCTTAATGTCACAATTTGCTGTTGTGACTCTGACAAACTTTTCAAAGAAGTTAACATCTCTTTCCTCGTTTCTTGACGCTCATAAATTTCAACAACCGATGCCTGTTGGTCCACTGTAACCGGCAATTCCTCTTTTGCCGTATCTTCTGAACGATATTGAGCACTACGCCAATAATCCTTGCAGATGTTAGAAGCCACTCGGTACAGCCAGGCCTTCGGATATGTTGGTATTTGTTTGGTTTTTAGCTGCTTCAGAAGGCGGATGAATGTTTCTTGGACAACATCCTCTGCTTTTTTAGAGTCCTTCAACAGCCTTTCTGTATATTGATGTATCGGTACATGGTACCTGTGAACAAATGCTTCAAATGCCGCCTGGTCACCCTCAGCCATCTGTTCGAGAAGCCTTTCATCGCTTATCACCGCATTCCCCCGCTTTCAAACGTACGATTCCAATAGGTCATCCATTCTTCATAGGTGAAGGAATCTTTGTTATTGTTCTTTATGTCTTGAAAAATATCCTTTAGTATCTGTTTTACTTCTTCTTTATTTCCTTTCTCCCATTCCTTTGCCACCATCAATACGACTTGTTCATTATATTGAAGTTTGTAAGAGTCTATCAGCTCATTAAACTTTTCTAAGGTAGTCATATCTTCGGATGAGGTCATCCAGTTAATATGAGAGACAGTGGAAAGGTAATAGAATTCTGTACCGTTAAATTGCTCAAAATCATTCCACTTAAAATCATAATAATCTTTATAAAAAACAAGCAGGTATGTTTCAACGAGCCCCTTTAATACAGAGTCCCCAGGGACTTCGTAGTAGTAATGGTTTAGCGATTTGTGCTTGAACAGTAAAAACGTCATTAACCTGGTTTTCAAATCTGTCATCGTATTATTTATCATTTTTCCATTATCAACCTGTACGTATGTCTGGATGCTATCATCAAAGAAGAGGGCTTCATCAAAAAGATTGGTGTTATAATATTCCGCACCTACAAAATCTAGGGATGGAATGTAAATTAACTTCATGTCTTGTTGGAATGCTTCACCAAGCCACCTCTGGAAATACTCTTCAACATCTTTCATGTCTGCAAGCTTTTGCTGTAATAATTGGTTGTTTTCCTTATGAGCAATAATAGATATAGGGATGTCTTCCGTATTTTCTATAAGTCCTTTATTTGAAAAAAGTGTAATACCTTTTGCATTTTCACTAGTAAATACCTGCACCCCATCTGTTGTTGTTTTGCTGGAATGACCAGTACTAAAAACATGAGAGTCAAAGTTCATCAATTCCACTTGAAAGTCGGAAGCGGGAAGCTCCTGGTTCAGTTCTAAATGCCGATTATACTGGATGGTATGAATATAATTTTCTGTATCCATATTAAACAAAGTATAAATTGGATAATTCCCTGGGAGAGGGTACCAACCTATATAAGAAGGGAGATACATATCCTCTCCTTTCAAGAAAGCAAAATTTCTTTCTTTTCCGTATACATGTCCCCATTCATTAAGACTTCCGCTATACTCTACTTCTAACCTGTTCATTGGCTGTTGTCCTAGGTCCTGAACGGTGATGAGGTGATGATCCTTCTTAAAATCAGCTTTTACCCCGTTCCAAGATACAGTTTCCACTTCAAAAGAGGGATATAGACTAAAGTTTAGAGAGGAGTTTACTTCCGTGTTTGGAATAATCATCTCTGCTCGTACATGAAACCTATCATTTCCTACATGTTCCATTGTTATAGTGTAGCTATCAACGGTGTAAAACTCCCCTACTGTGTCGAGTAGATTTCCATTTTCCCACTGTTGTTCAACAGCACCTGCTTTCAACTCATTATAATGACCTATACGTTCCGTCCATAATGAACCGTAGGGAAAAAATGATGCAATGGTAAGGGCGGTAACGAGTCCAAAGAAAGTCCATTTCCTCTTTTCAAAAGAAGAAATTCGATTAGTGGATGACTTCATAATCGTAATTGCCAACAAAAACAGACTGAAAAACAAGACAAATAACTGCGAATACAAGGTTTCTTTTCTAGATAAACGGTAACCCCAATCATCAGAATGAGAAATATCCATGAAGAACTGGTTAAGATGAAACGTCTTTAAAAAATATAATTGATAGCGTTGAATAATATATCCTTCCATAAAGAATGTCCCAAACATCCAAGCGCAAAATACAATGATATAAACTATCCTGTTATTTATAAGAACAGCCAATACCATCCCTAGTGAGATGGTGACAGCATAAGAAAATTGACTTTGAATAGAAAATGATACGCCATGCTCCAGTAAATAGGATAGATCTTTGCCAAAGGAAAAACCTTGCCACAAAAACACCAAGAAATAAAATAAAGTAAACAGACCGCTGTAAATAACAAGCGATAAAAATTTTGCTAGAATAATGGACAAAAAAGAATTTGGCAAGGAATTCGTCCAATCTAGTAACACTGTCTGTTTCTCTCTCCTAATGGAAAGGACACTTGCTAAAAATAGTACTCCGAGTGAAAGGGTATGGCCAATTGCAAGGAATTCATTATTTGCTTTAAAAAAACCGGCTGCATATTGCCCCATAACATTTGTAGTCGCTTCATTTCTATTAATCATCCATAACGACATGCTTATCCCGTACACAAGTGGTGCTAAAAGGAAGAACCAATTCTTTAAAAGAAACCGGCTCTCTAGTTGTAATTGTTTTATGAATCTCATGAGGATGGGCCTCCTAATAAGGCAAGATAACCATCCTCTAAACTAGGCTCTTGCATCATTGCTCCGTAAAACGGCTTTTCATCTGCCAGAACTCGTGCATACACAGAGCTGCCACGATGTTCAGAGCAAAGTACAGTATCCTCTGACAAGTTTTCTAGATATCCTGATGGAACAACCCCTTCCCACACTTTTCCACAAGCTAACTCTTTCAATTCATCGACTGTAGCATCCAATAACAGTTCGCCTCTTCTCATTACCGCTATTTCATAGCAACTGCTTTCAATATCTGTTACAACATGGGTAGAGAGAAGGATACTTTTGTTTAGCCCTTCTTTAGATAAGAGATTGCGAAAGCGCAGCCTTTCTTCTGGATCTAACCCGACAGTCGGTTCATCTAAAATAACTAGTTTCGGGTTTCCCATAAACGCTTGGGCAATGCCGACACGCTGCTTCATCCCATGGGAAAATGTTTTGATCTTTTCATAGGCTCTCGATGTTAAGTTTACCTCGTGTAACCAGTGATCTACCTGTTCCCTGCGTTCTTTCTTGTTCGTTAAACCCTTCATCACCCCTACATAATCTAATATCTCCACTGGCGACATTTGGGGGTAGACATGGAAGTGCTGGGGCAGGTATCCAATCATTCTCCTAACCTTTTCTGGATGCGAGAGGATGGAAATGGAGTCAATGTGAATGTCTCCTGAAGATGGTTTCATTAAAGTGGCCATGATTCGCATCAGTGTTGATTTTCCTGCACCGTTGGGACCTAATAGACCGAATATTCCTGTTGAGATGCGCAGGTTGATGGAAGATAGCACTTTTTGTTGTTTATATGTTTTTGATAGATTGCGTATTTCGATCATGGTGAATCCTACTTTCTGTTTAACTCCTGAAATAGTCTGTTCAACTACTTGAGATTTTCGTTCCATTCATTATTGAATCCTTCACTAATTATAACGAAATAGATGGGAAAAGGTTTAAAGTGCAGGAGGAAATTTGGAGAAGGGGAGAATTACCAGTAACATTACGGATATCTTTCTGAATTTTCTTCGGAAAAGATATTGACGACGTTTTCATTATATTTTATAATTACTTTCGAAAGCGCTTTCGGTTCGAGAGAGGGAAAACAATGACAACTATTTATGATATTGCGAAAAAGACTGGCTTTTCTATTACAACTGTATCAAAAGTATTAAATAATTATACAGATGTAAGTGAGAAAACCAAAAAGAAGATACTTGAAGCTGTAGAAGAAATGGGGTACTACCCCAATTCCCACGCACGCTCATTGATGACCAAGAAATCTTGGACAATCGGTGTGGTGTTTATGGAAAACTTAGGTGTTGGTATTAAACATCCCTTTTTCAATGCCGTGATTGAAAGTTTTAAGCAAAGAGCAGAGCAGTTTGGCTATGACATGTTATTTGTTTCAAGAAACATCATTAATGAGAAAAAAAGCTATCTAGACCACTTCCGGCATAGAGGAGTGGACGGAGTAGTGGTAGTTTGTTCTGTATCTGATGATCCAGAAGTAAAAAAACTGATGGAGTCACCATTGCCTACGGTTATTATTGATATGCATAGCTCTAAATCAAGTGTTGTTTATAGTGATAATAGTTATGGAAGTGTGTTGGCAGTTGACTATCTTTACTCGCTTGGGCACAGAAAGATTGCTCACATTTACGGACATCAGGAAACGTATGCGGGAACGGAGAGATTAAAGGGTTTTATAAAAGCAGTTAAAAAACATAACTTAGATATCCCTAAATCTTACATTGTAAATGGTGGATTTTTCTCCTTGGAAAGTGGAGAACAGGCAATGAAAGAATTGTTATCACTTGATGATCGTCCAACGGCAGTCTATGCTGCAGGAGATAATATGGCAATTGGTGCGATGAAAGCAATACGAGAATTTGGGTTGTCCGTACCAGATGACATATCAGTAATCGGTTATGATGATATTGAAATTGCTAAACATATTGCACCTCCATTAACCACGGTCAAACAGGATATGAGTCAACTTGGTTCCACAGCTGCCGATCTGTTATTAGATCAGATCAATGACAAAACAAAGCTCAACAAAGCCGTTACCATTCCAGTAGAGCTTATTATCAGGGAAACGTGTAAGGTAATTAAAATTGATGAGTGAAGAGGGGACTAACAAGTTCTCTTTTTATCCATAAAACGAAAGCGCTTTAGTTAAAAAATATCCATTTTCGAAAGCGCTTTAGTATTTTTTACAACTAAACAGGGGGGTATTTTTGTGAAAAAGAAGTTATTAATTCTTATTACTGCAGTAATGACGCTAAGTTTATTGTCAGCTTGTAGTAACTCTTCTTCTTCTAAGAAGGCAGATTTAACTGTCTGGTCCTTCACGGATGAGCTACAAGAACCAATCAATGTATTTAAAGAAGAAAACGGAGTAACGGTTGATTTAACCATTATTCCAATTGAAGATTATCCTACGCGTTTACGTCCAGTATTGGAAAGCGGTCAAGGAGCTCCGGATGTATTTACAGGAGAACTTGCATTTATTAAAGACTGGGTAGAACAAGATTATTGGGAAGACCTTTCTCAAGAGCCTTACAATGTACAAGAGTGGGAAGATGACTATATCCCTTATGTATTTGATCTAGGAAAAGATTCAGAAGGTAAAATCAAAGCTGTATCTTGGCAAACAACTCCAGGTGGTATCTTCTATAGAAGAAGTATCGCTAAAGAAGTACTAGGTACTGATGATCCTACTGAGATTGGCGAAAGAATGAGCACAATGGACGGTTTGTTTGAAGTTGGAGAAGAATTAAAATCCGCTGGTTACCGTCTATTCCCTGATGAAGGAGCTGTTCGTTGGTTTGCACAAGGTCAAGATCCACAACCTTGGGTAAATGAAAACAACGAGCTTGTTCTTACAGAAGGAAGAATCAACTATTTCGACTATGCGAAAGAATTACGTGATAAAGATTTAACTGCATTTGCACCAGAATGGTCTCCTGCATGGTTTGCAGCAATGGATGAGCCCATCAACTACAATGCAGGTTGGGAAGAAGTGAAAGAAGACAGTTCTAATCAAACAGAAGTGTTCGCTTATGCATTACCAACTTGGGGTCTTCACAGTGTTCTAAAAACAAATACAGAAGAAACGGTTGGAGACTGGGCAGTAACAAACGGTCCGAACCCATACTTTTGGGGCGGAACTTGGTTAGGAATCTACAAAGGGTCTGAAAATAAAGATCTTGCATGGAAATTCGTTCAAATGATGACACATGACGAAGAGTTCTTAACTGATTGGGCAACAGAAACTGGGGATGTTCTATCCTACTTACCAGTAACAGAGAAAATCAAGGGTGAGTTCCAAGAGCCATTCTTAGGCGGACAAAACAACTATACGTTCTTCTTAGAGGAAGCTGCAAACATCAACCCAGGTACTGTAACAAAATATGACCAACAGATTGATGGATTCTTTGGATCTATGGTTGGGGAGTATGTGGAAGGAACGAAAACAAAAGAAGAAGCAATAGAAGAGTTCTATCGTTTAGTGAAAAATGCATACCCGGATATTAAGACACCTGAATAATGCAACAAGGGATGTGGTGGGAGCTGAAACTTAGCTCCCACCCATCATTTAAAGTAAGCTCTGTTAACTGCCGCTGTGAATTTACGCACTTGGCTTCGCTTTCCGCGGGGCGTGTGTTTGAGCCTCCTCACTTCATTGCGGGGTCTCAACCTACCGCTATCTCCCGCCGGAGTCTGCGCCATGTGCTCCAATCCACAGCTAGGTTATTCATATAACACATCATCTCTTTTATTAACAGAGTTATAAGAAAGAAGGCGATTGATTTGAAGAAAAAAGATCATTATGGATATCTGTTCATCCTCCCATTTTTTATCGTCTTTGCGATTTTTAGTATCTATCCAATTGTACTAACCTTCTATTATAGTTTCACGAACTACTCCGGTATGGGAGTACCTGAGGTTGTTGGATTGGCTAACTATACAAGACTACTTACTGATAGCTACTTTTTACAGGCATTTTTCAATACTTGGTACATATGGGGAGTCAATTTCTTCTTTCAAATGCTTATAGCATTGGGGCTTGCCATTTTGTTCTCCGATATTCGCTTGAAGATGAAAGGGCTTGGTTTCTTCCGAGCGGTACTTTATCTTCCCAACTTGATTACTATTGCATCGGTAGCTTTATTGTTTGGTATTTTACTAGGATGGCACCATGGTACATTGAATCATTTATTGATGGATTTAGGAATTATCTCTCAGCCTATCAACTGGCTTAACGATCCAACTACAGCAAAATGGTCTGTTGCTCTTATTGGGGCTTGGATGTGGTTTGGCCACACATTTATCGTATTGATGGCAGGTATTTCAGGTATTTCAAAGGATTACTATGAAGCGGCACTTATTGATGGAGCGAATCGTTGGAAAACGTTATTCCATATTACATTGCCATTGTTAAAGCCGATTATGTTATATATCATGATCACTTCTTTGATTGGCGGCTTACAGATTTTCGAATTGCCGATGTTATTAACGGATGGTATGGGTGCACCGCAAGGATCACTAAACACAATGGTTTTATATATGTACAACCAGGCATTTAAATTTAACAACTATGGATACGCCGCAGCGGTCGCATACGGATTATTCTTAATTACGTTAATCTTCTCGTTTGCAACATTTAAAGCTATGTACCGCAAAAGCATGGATTAGGAGTGAGTAAGTGTGAATAAAAGGATTTTTGTAAAGAGCATCCTCTACGGGCTTTTAATATTGCTTGCGATTATTAGCTTTATCCCATTTTATATGATGATTATCAACGCTACGAGATCCAATTCGGAGATTCTGCAAAAAGGGTTTACCCTCTTACCAGGTAGCGCAATCATGGAAAACTATGAAAGATTGATAAGTTTCGTTAATATTTGGCAAGGATTCGGTAATAGTGTATTTATTGCAATTTGTGTAACTATATTAAGCTCCTATTTCTCCGCATTGACGGCGTATGGGTTTGCCATTTATAACTTCAAAGGCAAAAATTTTCTTTTCGTATCTGTATTAATTTTGATGATGGTACCGGGCCAATTAGGTCTAATTGGATTCTATGATTTAAACAAAACCTTAGGAACATTGGATAGTTATATTGCATTAATTATTCCAGCTATTGCAAGTCCATTCGTTGTTTTCTTCCTACGACAATTTCTTGTCTCCACCCTGCATCCTACTCTTTTAGAGGCAGCTAGAATGGATGGAGCAAGTGAAATAAGAATTTTCCATACGATAGGTTTACCTATCATGATGCCGGCAGTAGCTACAATGGGTATCTTTACCTTTATCGGATCTTGGAACAACTACATTGTTCCATTAGTAGTTCTATTCAGTCCGGAAAAGTACACGTTACCGGTCATGATGGGCTTCTTAAGAGGATCAAAGGTAGCAGAGAATTTAGGCTCTATGTACTTAGGAATCGCGATATCTGTTGTACCAATCATGATTATCTTCTTGTTCCTATCAAAATATATCATTAGCAGTATTTCAGCAGGTTCAGTTAAAGAATAGTTCAGACAATGTACAACTAGATAAATAGAAGAGGTGAACGGCATGTTAAATTTTTCAAAGGATTTCATTTTTGGAACAGCAACATCCTCCTACCAAATAGAAGGAGCACACGATGAAGGAGGTCGTACTCCATCCATCTGGGATACTTTTTCAAGAACACCGGGGAAGGTGTGGAACGGAGACACAGGAGATGTGGCTTGTGACCATTACCACCGTTATGAAGATGACATCAACATTATCAAAAGTCTGGGGGTAGATTCTTATCGCTTATCTATCGCTTGGCCAAGAATTTTCCCACAACAAGGTGTCTATAATCAAGAAGGTATGGACTTTTATAAGAAGTTAATTAACGGCTTATTGGAAGCAGGTATCAAGCCAATGGTTACGTTATACCACTGGGACCTTCCAATGTGGGCACATGAGCAAGGCGGATGGGTTAACCGTGAATCTGTTTCTTGGTTCATGGAGTTTGCCGAGAAGTGTTATGAAGAGTTAGATGACCTAGTTTACTCTTGGATTACTCACAACGAACCGTGGTGTGCGAGTTTCTTGAGCTATCACCTTGGACATCATGCTCCTGGACATACAAACCTTGAAGAAGGAGTAAAGGCAGCCCACCATATCCTACTTTCTCATGGAGAAGCGGTTAAATTGTTAAAAGGTAAATTCGGATCTTCTACACCGATTGGAATTACATTGAACCTAGCTCCGTCTTATGCTCCAACAGATACCATCAATGACCAGATTGCAAGAAACAATTCGGATGGCTATGCTAACCGTTGGTTCCTTGATCCAATCTTCAAAGGTTCTTATCCAATGGATATGATTAATCTGTTTTCCAAGTTGATTCATAACTTTGACTTTATTCAAGAAGGAGATTTGGAATCGATTTCAACTCCATGTGATTTCTTTGGAATCAACTATTACGCAAGATCATTGGTTGAGTTTGATCCAAGTTCACCAATGCTAAATAAAGGTGCATACTCTGATTACCCGAAAACGGGAATGGGCTGGGATATCTCTCCACAAGAGTTCAAGGAATTAATTAGAGGACTTCGAGAGAACTATACGGATCTACCAATCTATATCACAGAAAATGGTGCGGCTTATGACGATGTAGTTGTGGATGGTTGTGTACATGACCATGAACGTAAAGACTATGTTGAGAAGCATATTACAGCTGTTGCTGAGTTGAATGAAGAAGGAATGAATATCGCAGGATATTTCTTGTGGTCTTTATTTGATAATTTTGAATGGGCGTTTGGTTATGACAAGCGTTTCGGCATGGTGTATGTGGATTTTGAAACGCAGGAAAGAATTTTGAAAGATAGTGCGAAGAGATATCAGGAGATTATTAGTTTAAGAAGTATATAACCACTCAGGATTGAGTGGTTTTTTTGAAAAGGTAAATTGGTTTTGGCACGAACTCAATAAAAGGAGGTCATTTTATGAAGAATATTACGGTTATTCAAACGAGAAAAGAGACGGGAAGACCTTGGGAACAAGTAAACAACATCGAATGGAAACAAAAGAGTGACAAAGCTGTCTTGTTAAAGCTTTTTCCTGAAAAACAACATCAAGAATGGCTGGGTTTCGGCGGAGCATTTACGGAAGCGGCTGCATATAACTGGTCGCAGCTATCAGAAGCCAACAAAGATGCCATTATTAACGCCTATTTTAATAAAGAAACAGGCCTTGGATATAACCTTGGTCGGACAGCAATCCACAGCAGTGATTTTGCGCTGGGCAACTATACATACGTCGAAGAAGGAGATGTAAACCTGGAGTCCTTCAACATAGAGCGGGAACAAAAGTACGTTCTTCCATTTATCAAAGCAGCAGAGTCAGAAGTGCAAGAAACAATAACAATACTAGCATCGCCTTGGAGTCCACCAGCATGGATGAAAACAAATGGCGAAATGAATCACGGTGGCAAGTTAATAGATAAGTACAGAGAAGCATGGGCTAATTATTATGTGAAATATATCAAGGCGATGGAAGCGGAAGGTGTTCCAATTTGGGGGATTTCGGTGCAAAACGAACCGGAAGCGACTCAGGTCTGGGATTCTTGTATTTATACAGCAGAGGAAGAACGAGACTTTGTGAAGAACTTCTTAGGTCCGATTATGGAAGAGAACGGTCTTGGCGATAAAAAAATCATCATTTGGGATCACAACCGTGATGTAATCGTGGAGCGGGCGACTGCCGTGTTATCCGATCCCGAAGCGGCTAAATATGTATGGGGAACAGGCAACCACTGGTATGTATCAGAGGAGTTTGAGAATCTATCAAAAGTACATGATGCATTTCCCGACAAACACTTATTGTTTACAGAAGGCTGTATTGAAGGTGGAGTGAAGCTTGGTGCATGGCATACAGGAGAACGCTATGCTAGAAACATCATCGGGGATATGAACAACTGGCTGGAAGGATTCATTGATTGGAACCTTGTGCTTGATATTCAAGGTGGACCAAACCATGTAGGCAACTATTGTGATGCTCCAATCATAGCTGATACAGAAAAAGACGAGGTCCATTTTAACAGTTCTTACTATTATATTGGACACTTTAGTAAGTTCATCAAGCCGGGTGCGAAGAGAATTGCTCATGAAACAGAACTTGCAGATGTTTCACTTGTCGCTTTCAGAAATGAAGATGAGAGCATTGCCGTTGTTCTTTTAAATGAAACAGAAGCGAAAAAAGAAATGTCGATAGAACTTGAAGGGGAAGTAATGGACCTAGCTATTCCTGCAAGATCTATTACAACCGTAGTATTTACCTGATTACTTTAGGGAGGTGATGGGCTAACTCTAAGGAAGAAGATCACAAAAGGATGAGGAGGAAGAAATGTGTTGAAAAAAGGTTTCACGGTCATGTTGGCAGCATGCTTGCTGACAACGGGGTACTCTCCAGCATATTCCAATGATGCTGTAGGGAAAGGTGAGGGCAATCAAACAATGGCAGATGGAGAAAAAGATTGGCAGTTAGTATGGGAGGATAATTTCACAGATCCTGAATTGAATCAAGACAAATGGTCGTATGATATAGGAAATGGCTTTGTTCAGCCAGACGGCAATTATGTTCCTGGATGGGGGAATCAAGAACTTCAATATTATTCTGAAGATAATGTAACAATTGAGGATGGTAAGCTGGTCCTTACTGGGAAAAAAGAAGCTGCTTCAGATGAACATGGAACATACGGCTTCACTTCCGGAAAAATTCATACAAAGGGGAAGTTCAACCAAAAGTATGGAAAGTTTGAAGCGAAAATCAAATTGCCTGCCGGACAAGGATACTGGCCTGCTTTCTGGATGATGCCAGAAGAAGACAAGTACGGTGGCTGGGCTGCATCGGGTGAGATTGATATTATGGAGGCAGCTGGAGGCGACTTAAATAAAGTAGGCGGCGCTATCCATTATGGCAGCCAATGGCCGAATAATACGTATACTGCAGATGACTATCACTTTGGTGAGGGCTCGGACATCACAGATTACAATGTCTATTCTGTAGAGTGGGAGCCTGGAGAAATCAGATGGTATGTTAATGGAGAACTTTTTCAAACGCTGAATAACTGGACAAGCTTCAACACTGAAAATGGCACAAAATACGCCTACCCTGCACCTTTTGATCAGGAATTTTATTTAATTCTTAACCTGGCAATTGGAGGCTGGTATGGTGGAGGGCCAAATGATTCCACCGAATTCCCAGGTCAAATGGAAGTGGACTATGTAAAGGTGTATGAATTGGACGAAGATCAATATCGTGAGCCTGTGGAACCTGTTTTTGAAAAAGAGGATTTACCAGAGGGATCCAAGGAACCGGTGGATGGTAATTACATCTATGATACTGCTTTTGAAAATGGATTCACCGAAATCAAGAATGGAACGGAAACTTTCGATGAAGAAGGCTGGAACTTTGTTCATTTAAATGATTTTGGAGGAAATGGAAGCGCTTCAGTAGAAGGTGGTTTTGCAAAGATTGATATAGGTCAAGCGGGATCACAATCGCATGCCATTCAGTTGATTCAAAATGTACCTGCAGGAGTAGGGAGAACATACAAAATTAGCTTTAATGCAAAAGCTGCTTCAAATAGAAATATGAATCTTAAAGTAAGTGGCGGAGAAGCTCGAGGTTGGTCACTCTATTCCCCAAATTATGAGGTAGCCTTAACTCCTGAACTACAAAGCTATGAATATACGTATCAAATGCAAGCAGAGTCAGATGCAAAAGCACGTCTGGAATTCAATATGGGTTTAAATACAAATTCTGTTTGGATTGGAAATGTGAAAGTAGAAGAAATAGAAGCCATCGATCCATACAACGAAGACGCAGCGAAGCCACCGCTACGTAATGGCAACCATATTTATAATGGGACCTTTGATCAGGGTCGAATGGATCGAATGACATATTGGAATCTTATCTTAGATGGAGCAGACGCACAAGGATATGTTGAAGAAGATACAAGAGCATTAAAGGTGGATGTAAAAGAAGACGGAGTACCTGATTCTGTTCAACTTGTTCAAAAAGGTATTTCCATAAAGAGTAACAATGAGTATACACTTTCCTTTGATGCTAGTGCTGTAGAAGGAAGAGACATCCAGGTTGCTGTTGTAAGTAAAGATGGAATTGAAAATTATTCCGGATGGGAAACAATTTCCCTTTCTACAGCGGGAGAGAACAAAACGTTTAGCTTCCGACCGGAAAATGCAGATGACTCAGAAGCAAAACTAGTATTTTTATTAGGTGGAAATACAGGATCCATAACATTGGATAATGTATCCATGTTTGCAAAGAAACTGCGTGCAGATGTTCTGTCTTTTGAAGATATTTTCCCACTAACAAACGGTAAGTTCAATTTCGGTCTTGAGCATTGGAACAACCATGTCCAAGGGATTTATGATGGACCTTCTGACGCTAACTTTGAGGTGGTAGATGGAAAAGCGGTAACAACAATTGAAAATGTAGGTTGGAACCCATGGGATGTCATCTTCATGCAAGAAGGCCTGCAGATGAAAGGCGGAAATACGTATCTTATTTCCTTTGATGCTTCTTCGACTTTAGCGCGTAATATGGAAGTGGTATTAGAGGACAGTTCGTATAACCGTTCTTTGTCAGAGTTGATTTCACTTGTTCCAGAGTTTACTACTTACACTTTTGAAGTAACACTTAACGAGGATAAGCAACTTGATCTTAAATATTTGCTAGGAAACGTAGCAGGTAACGAAATTACAGATGAAGAGCACCAGGTAGTCATCGATAATGTAAAAGTGGAAGTAGCAGGAGAAAGAGAGAAGCTGTTCCCACTTAAGAATAGCGATCTTATTAATAGCATCGAAAACTGGAATCTGCATGTGCAAGGAGAGTATGAGGGTACTTCTAAAGCGCAAGTAAAAGCGAAGGACGAACATGCCACTGTTACTGTAGAAAACCTAGGTACTAACCCTTGGGATATCATGTTCTTCCAAGAGGATCTTGAGCTTTCAGGTGGCAGAACATATGAACTTCAAGTGGAAACAAGATCAAATCACCCTAGAACAATTGAAGTTGTAGTGGATAATGGCGCCCCTTACTATCACAGATTTTTTGAAGATGTAGTGAAAATCGGTCCAAAACCGCAAAACTATCAATTTGAATGGGAACAACCAGAAGGTGCCCAGCTAGGTCTTAAATTCTTGTTAGGTAACATGGATGGTGTTTCTAAGAAAAAGCATCACATCGACTTCCGAGAAGTGAAGCTTGAAGCAAAAGGCGCGAGAGCCTACCTAGAACAACTTGAAGGAACAGATGACGCAACGGAATAATCCATAACAACAAAAAGGATTACAGGCGACCCTGTAATCCTTTTTGTCATCCCCATCTTAAAGAGATGGTCAAGTGGCAGCAATCTTTTCCTTCAATTTCAGATGTCATATTCAAGTTAATGCCATCCGGGTTAAAGTCCACTTTCACACCGGAATGCACACCCGTTGAAAGTAATAACTGAGACACTTTTTCTTTGTTCCCTGCCTGTGCAGCTGCCATCACTTCCGATGCAAACTCTTTGGAATCCGACAGCTTCTGCAAAATGATGCTGGCCTCTTTCATCAATTGCTGCATGGATTCTGCCGATTCAGTAAAAACAGTAGGATCCACTTCGGGGTAGACCCGGAAATATGGTCTTGGCATTGCATGCGTGTAAACAGGAAAATAAACATTTCTTGGATAATATACAGGGCGGTGTAAAGGAGTTTGATAAAAATGCATGACGTATCCTCCATTTTTTCATCGGTACAGTACTATATGTAATGTAAAAAGGAATGGAGAGTTGTCACCCTTCTATTTAGTCTTTAATTCTTAATTGGCTTAATACAATCTTTTCCCATACTCCCCATGGCAATAGACGCTTGGCAAGTAGAGAGAGTCTTACACCCTTTCCGACGGTATAGCGGAGTGTGGGAGTTTTCTTCATATCGGCTATCTTCAACACCAGGTTAGCAACTTCAACAGGGTCCCCATACTTTTCTCGATCTTTTTGAAGTCTGTTATTCATTCCTGTAAACAATTCAAGGTATGGGGAATCGGAGTTTCCAGCTTTGGATGACATATGGGTGCCAGAAGACCAAATATTCGTTTGAAACGAGCCTGGTTCCACAAGGACCACGTCTATGCCGAACTTCTTTACCTCCAGTCTGAGACTCTCACTGTACCCTTCTAAAGCGTATTTAGAGGAAACGTAAGGGGAAAGGCCGGGGAAGCCAATTAAGCCGCTGATGGAGCTAATATTGATAATTCTGCCATTGCCTTTCTTTCGCATCATCGGAAGCACATGATTTGTTACCCTCATTACTCCCAAAAGGTTGGTTTCCAATTGGAACTGATACTCCTCCATACTCAACTCTTCAGCAAAACCAGCAACAGCAAAACCTGCATTATTGATTAGCACATCCACACGGTCTAGACCTTGAACAAAGCTACCGAAATTATTAACAGATTCTTCATCTGTTACATCCAATAAAACAAAAGTCAGATTGTCCGTATCCATTGGAGTCAATCCTTCCAATAAGGTGGATTTCTTCGCTTCATCCCTGATCGTTGCAACTACATGATATCCCACTTTTAGAAAAGCTTTTGTAAATGTTTTTCCAAAGCCTCCGGAAGCACCTGTAATGATGACTGTCTTATTTTTCATGGAAATAACCTCCCTAGCATTAATTGGTAAAGAGTTTGATAGTTTATTTATAAAATATAAAAGGAATAAATACTATACAGTGACAATGGCGTTTGGAAGCATAACAAACTTTGCTTCAGGCAGAAAGAAGGGGTCACATGGATTTCACCATTATCTTAGAAATAATAAAGGAATTTGGATATATAGGATTATTTTTATGGCTTTGGTTAGGGATGTTTGGTATCCCGGTCCCTAATGAAGTTTTTGTGAGCTCAGTAGGGATTGTCGCACAAAAGGGACTCCTTGAAACATCGCCTGCATTAATTACAATTTATCTAGGAGTGATAGCAAGTTTAACCACCTGTTACTTTCTAGGACGGTTCTTAGGGAAAGGCGTGTATTCAAAGCTTGAGAAACACGAGAAAATGGAAGCTTCCTTTGAAAAGGGGGAAGAACTTTTAAATAAATATCATGCCTATGCATTATGTATTTCCTATTTCCTGCCCGGAGTGAGAAATGTCGTTCCTTTTTTGGCTGGATTTATGAAACTGCCATACTATCAGTTTGCCATAGCAGCTTATACATCTGCAATTCTTTGGGTGACGACATTCTTCTTCATGGGGAGGCTAGTGTGGAACTATGCACAGCTTTTCGTGGTGTTTAGATTGGAGTTGCTGATTGCCGCATTTGTTTTTGTCTTGTTGTACTTTGCTTATGACAGGTACAAAAAACAAAACGACCCCAGCTTTATTTTCCAAAAGTATCGTTAACGTATATGTTAGGCCGTCCTCTCATAGACTAAGAATAAAAGGTTAAGAGGATGGTGGTCATGTTGCAACGAACGATGCTTGTTCAAGGAACGGCAAAAAAAGAAGTCCAACCGGATATTGCGTACCTGCAATTAGGAGTGGTCACCACCAATCCTGATGTACAACGAGCGCAAGAAGAAAATAGATTGATAGCTAATCGAATGATTCAAGCCCTAATAGCAGCCGGCATTCCTCGAGAAGACATTGAAACATCCTCTTATACTTCATTTCCGCGTTATGAAACAGATCCATCAGGTAATTCTGTCCTATCAGGCTATGAAGTCCGCCACATATTCCGCATAGCAGTCAGAGATATTACAAAAGCTGGCACCATCGTCGATTTGGCATTTGAAAATGGTGCAAATATTTCTGAGAGTGTATCCTTTGAAGTTTCTAATTATAACGAAATCTATCGTCATGTCTTGCAGCTGGCAGTTGTGGATGGGGCGAAAAAGGCACATGCAATGGCTGTAACTCTACAAGTTTGCCTTTCTCCCGTACCAATGAAGGTGGAGGAGGTTACACAACAGGTATTTGCAGGGCCACGTTATGCCTCTTTGTCTGTTCAAGAAAAAGCAAGCACACCAATTGAGCCACAAGAAATTACTATTAGAGCCTCTGTTAATCTTGAATATATATATTAAAAAAACAGACCGTTTCGTCTTCCAGTTTGGAAGGTGGCGGTCTGTTTTTAACACAAACATTAATTTTTTATGCAAAAAGGGGGGAGATCCATGCTGGATTGGACGGCACTTATTCCTATTTTTGTATTATTCTCTGTGTATTTTCTTTTTGCAGTAGTATTATTAAGAGATAAGCAGAAATAAAGGAGGAAACAGAATTGGAACTAGAAAATACACTAATAGACTTACTTGGAATCGAAATTGTAGAACTGTCGGAAGAAAGAGCAGTGGCCACTATGCCAGTAGATAAACGCACACATCAACCATTCGGATTGTTGCATGGAGGAGCGTCAGTAGCCTTGGCTGAGACGATTGCAAGTATCGGGACTTTTAATCTGATTGACAAGGAAATCGAAATCTGTGTCGGTTTGGAGATAAATGCAAATCACCTAAAAGGGAAAAAGGATGGGGTAGTGAAGGCAATCGGAACTCCATTACACCGCGGGAAATCTACAATGGTTTGGGATATTAAAATCGTTGATGAGGAAGACGCGTTGATTTGTATTTCCCGTTGTACCATGGCTATTTTGAAGAAAAGGTAAAGAAAGAAAAAGAGAAGAGGAGTGGGGGTTTTAAACCTCCATTCCCCTCCTCGCCAAATGCTTCAGCCCTTCACGTCGACTAAGTGGCGCCAAATCCTCCGTAGAGTTAATGAAACTCCGCACTTTAGCTGGAGCAGTTTTGGAATACTCCCTTAATGCCCAGCCAATCGCCTTTTGAATAAAAAACTCCCTAGACCCCTTTGTAGCCTCAATATAGGAAAACAGCTTCTCAGCATCTGTCTTACTTTTGTACTTCAATTGAAAAAGAATAGCCGATCTTTGCAGCCAGAAATTTTCGGACTCAACCCACCTATCTGGAAAATCCTCTATACTTGCCTTCTCCCTCAGCAAAATTGCCCCGACATGATGTGGTGCAATATGATCCACTGTGTCCCACCAGGAATTTGTACTAATCAATTCTTCCAAAAAGGGAAGCCACTCAGCGTCCAGCTTCATAATATGAACATCTATCATCGCGAGGGCCGCATAATGGAACTCCCTTTCAGGCTGAGTATATAAAAAAGTTACAAGCGGCTTAATCCAATCTCGTTCTGGCTTGCCATATTCCACAAAAAATCTTTTTAAGAACTCTTTTCGCTCAGGCGACTTAATCCCTAAGAACGAGAAGTGATTGCGCATATAATTTTCCATAGGCTCTCTATTCCATTCATTCCGATTTGTCCGAAACAAATCGATTAACTCATTTTGATACCTTTCCAATGGAATGCTCGCCATAAAAAAACCCCCCATATCCTGTCCTTTTACTAGTAGAATACAGGATATTGGGAGGCGGTTAAACCAAACATTTTAAGATTCTGCCGTTTTCTTCGCACTTTCTGAATGAAGAATGCTATAGAGTAACATCACTCCTGAGCATAAAAAGATAAAACTAGTGATATAGAACACAGTAGTAATCCCGTAAAAGCCAGCAATCATTCCACCCATTACAGGTCCAATAACATTCCCTAGGAATCTGAAACTGACATTGTAGCCGAGCACTTCTCCCTGCATGGATAACGGAGCTACATTACGGATATATGCGGTCATACATGGAATCAAACCACCTACCACCATGCCAAACAAGAAACGGAACAGAACAAGTTGCCAAAGCGACGTGGCAAGCGCTTGAGGAATAAAGAGTATCGAGCTTGCAAGCATAAGAATCACGATGACTTTGTCATGGCCAATGTTATCCCCAAGTTTTCCCCAGTTCCGTGACGCTAACAAATTACCAAAGCCTGTGGCAGAGAATGCAAACCCTGCAAGCAAGGCGATATTTGTTGCGACTCCACCTGTTAATTCATTCACATAAAGTGCAAGTAAGGGCTGAATGCTAAAATTAGCTGCCTGGATGAACATGGATAAGAACATAATCTTAAGCAATAGCGGTTTTTGTAGGATATATTGCAGTACTTCTTTCCGTGAATATTTCTTTTCTTTTTGATTTGCAGAACTTTTTTTCTTCTCTTTAATGCCGAATGCCACTAGAATCACAGCTAAATAAATTAGGGCTGATGTAAGGAAAAACGTGTAGGCAAAGCCGAAGGAATCCGCAAGCATGCCGCCAATCAATGGGCCGAGGAGTCCGCCGGAAACCGTACCTGTCTGTAAGGTTCCGAGTGTTTTTCCTGCAATCTCTTTTGGTGCTTGAGAGGAGATTAAAGCCATTGAAGTCGGGATGAATCCGGTTGCCAATCCCATGAACATCCGGAGAATGAACAGTCCATGAACAGAATCCACAACACTCATCAACAGGATGCTGGTTGCAATCCCTGTTCCTGTTAACAACAAGATCGGCTTAAACCCGTACTTATCCCCAATTCTCCCCCAAATCGGTGAAACGAAAAACGCTGTGAGAAAGGTAATGCCAAAAATAAACCCCGACCAACGCTGTACATAGGAATCGGAGTAATTCCCAAACGTCTCAATGAATAAGGATAAGAAAGGGAGAATCATAGTAGCACTAGCAGCAACGAAAAAGTTCGCAATCCACATGATGAACAAGTTTCGTCCTGATATGGAGATGATCGTCACCTTCTCTTCATAAATTTCGGATTTTAAATATTTCGTATAACTAAATAATAACGCATTCTCCAGGAAAATCAACAAAACAAGCTTTATTTTTGGAAAAATGAGTGAATTTCGTGCTAAAAACGTTATTCACCGTGATATAATATAGTAATAAAATTCTGAAAATTAAAGAGGGAGGGGAACCATGAAATCAACACCGATACATTTGTTTATTGATTTTGAATTTACGATGCCCGAAAATAGAAACTATCCAAAAAATTTTTTCCCCGAAATCATTGAAGCTGGAATTGTTGCAGTGGAAAAAGATAAAATAATGGACCAATATTCAAACTATATCCGCCCAACCGCATTTCCAACTTTGACTAACCGTTGTAAGTCTTTCTTAAATATCAGTCAAAGGGATGTCCTTGAGGGGGCAAGTTTTGAAAAGTTGATAGATGTTTTGAATTCCTATAACGTGCAAGAGAGGGGAACAGTTGTAACGTGGGGGAATATGGACATGAAGGTGCTAAGAAACAACTGTGATTATCACGGAGTACCTTTTCCGTTGACGTGCAAGCATGTTGATCTTTCGATGGAATACAAGAAATTCTTTGGTGACCAAAATCAAACCGGGCTATGGAAAGCTGTGCAAGAATACGGAAAGGAAGGAACAGGTAAGCACCATCGGGCACTTGATGATGCGCTTACGACATTTAATATCTTTCGACTCGTTGAAAAGGACAAAAGTTATCTTGCCAAACCAGAACCTACTACCATTGGAGACCGAATTGACCTTTCCAAGATAATAAATAAATATGCCTTATAAAAAGCCAAATCCCTTAAACAGGAGATTTGGCTTTTAGTTTGCTAGTATCAAAGCTTATAATCCTTGATTAGAATGGAAAAGTTTTCTATGCTTCTTTTTGCCCAAAGGCTATCGTCATTCTCGAGTGCTTGCGTTGCTGAGTTTAGTGCAATTTTCAATGATTCTTTGTAATCAAGAACTTCCCCATCATAGGGCTTCACCATGTTTTTAGGTATGTTGGTCTGTTCATGAAAAGCCAAAGCCCGACGCTCATGAAAGAGCGGAACGTCCGTTTCTTTTGGTGCGTGCAAATCCCCTTGCTGTGGATGCTTCACTACTGCTTTTACTTTCACTAAATAATGCATAGGGCGAATAGCTGTTACTTCCCCAATATATTTTCCAGTTTTGTAAATCCCGGTTACGATGCTGCCGATCTCTATTTTCTCCATCATAAGTCCCCTTTCGTATTAAGATAGTGATTTTTTTTGTTATATTTAGTAATATCTTGTTAAGTAAATAAAATATGGGGTGTGACACACGTGAAAAAATTGATGATTATGATGCTTGCGCTACTTCTTATTGTAACAGGTTGTGGGACAAGTACAAATGAAGAAAATGCAACTGGCAATAATGCAACAAATGAACAACAGACTGAAGAAAATGCTGGACAAGACACAGAAGATGAAGGGGCCGGTGAGGAAGTTGAAGTTGGTGAGTTTCAACAATTTACGAACACTAGTGAGACAATTCGTACTGTAGAAATAGAAACAACAAAAGGGAAAATGGTTGTAAACCTTTATCCGGATGCAGCACCTAAAGCAGTAGAGAACTTTGTTACACATGCAGAAAATGGCTACTATGATGGATTGATCTTTCATCGTGTCATAGAAGATTTCATGATTCAAGGCGGAGATCCAGAAGGTACAGGTAGAGGTGGAGAAAGTATCTATGGTCAACCGTTTGAAGACGAGTTCAGTCGTGAGATGCTGCACTTCAGAGGTGCTCTTTCTATGGCGAATTCTGGAGCGAATACTAACGGAAGTCAATTTTTCATTGTTCATGCTAAAGAGGTAGATGAGGCAACTATGGAATCAATGATCAAAGCGGGATATCCTGAAGAAGTTATTGAATTGTATGAGGAGAATGGCGGGACACCTGGATTAGATTTCAGACATACCGTATTTGGACAAGTGGTGGAAGGTATGGAAGTGCTTGATGCCATTGCAACAGTGGAGACTGGTGAAGCGGACAAGCCAGTAGAAGATGTCGTGATAGAGAAAATGACCGTAGTAAAATAAGGAAGTGTGTGCTAGATTGGTTCCTTGCAGAAACTTTTGATATAATGAATACGTTCATAACCTTTGAAAGGTCGTGTGGTAACGATGCTTAATTTTTTTATGTTACAACTATTCTTATATTTTCCAGAAGATAAATCTGAATACATTCCTGCAGGGATTACCTTTGCCATTTTCTTTATAGCTGCCATTTTTGTTTTTCGATATATTATTAAAGTATCCAAAAGAGAAAGCCAGAAGGCGAAGGCATTAGAGGAACAGTTGCGAAGGGAAAAAGTTATTAAGGATTGAAATGTTTAGGGGCTCATTCACCAATTATGGTGAGTGAGCCTTTTTTTATTGTACAAAAACATATTCCCCGTCATTTTCGGGGAAACTTTGGTAAAACGAGTAATGGGAGGTCGACTAGTTTATGCGGGCAAAAATGTTTATCCTGCCTTTTCTGCTTTGCTTAGTTTTAACAGGGTGTATGGAAAGCAAAATAACGGCACTTGATGTGGAGATATTTAATGCAACGGGTGACTCTCTAGGAGTTGCAAAGGTTTCGGAAGATCCAAATGGCGTGAAGATTGAATTGAATCTAGAGGGACTTCCTCCCGGAGAGCATGCAGTACATATTCATGAAAAAGGATTATGCGATGCACCAGATTTTAAAACGGCAGGCAATCACTTTAATCCTGATGACAAGCAGCATGGCTTAATGCACCCTGAAGGAGCGCATGTAGGAGACTTGCCGAATATTATTGTGGAAGATGACGGGACGGTCATTGCAGAATTGATGGCACCACAAGCAACATTAGAGGAGGGGAAAACCTCCTTAATCGGCAAAGATGGGACGGCTATTATCATTACAGAAAATATTGATGATGGCATGACCCAACCCGCTGGTGATTCAGGAGAGAGAATTGCATGCGGCGTTATTACCAAAGAGGTCGCAGAAAAAAATGAAGCTGTGGAAGAACCGGTAGATGAAGCCGAGAAAAAATAACAACAAAAAAAGACACACTCAATGGGGTGTGTTTTTTTGTTGTTAATGAATTAATAAAATAATTGAATTGTAGAATAGTCTTCATGCTACTCTTCATCGTCGTGATGAAGACCTGAGTGACAAGGAAAAAGGAGTAGAGATGTTCTCATGGCCAGTATGAAGACCTTGATGACGAGGAAAAAGGAGTAGAGGAGTCCTCATGGCCAGTATGAAGACCATGGTGACAAGGAAAAAGGAGTAGAGGAGTCCTCATGGCCGCTATGAAGACCTTGAAGACGAGATAGGAGGAGTAGGGAAGTGCTCATCGTCGATATGAAGACTTGAGTGACAAGGAAATAAAACAAAAGAAGCCTTCATTCGTTACAGAACGAAGCGCAAAGGGAAGGTCCGGCCAATATTCAAAGCACCTGGGACCATCATTTATTTTTGGCAGCATTAGCTGAGGGTAACTAACTTTTTTGTTCGAATTCCTTTGTATTATTAAAGAAATATTCGTAATCATATTGACACAGTTCATAGTTTTAAGATAATTTTAAATTTATAGATAAAAGGGGGTGCATCTTTGGAGATACTATTAATAAGGCATGGACAATCAGAAGCAGATATTCTTCAAGTTCATGAGGGGAGAGCAGACTACCCTTTGACAGAACTTGGAAAGATGCAGGCAAAAAGGCTGGCTTGCCGATTAAACGAGCATTGTCCTCCGGATATCATATGGACCAGTACATTAAAAAGAGCGTCAGAAACCGCCGCTATATTGGCTGAAGAAGTGGGCTGCATGGTAATCAAGGAACCAGGTCTGATGGAATTTAACAACGGGGTCCTTGCAGGTTTACCTAGAGAAGTGGCAGCTACTAAGTATCCATTGCCGCCGGGAGGAAGAAAACCACATGAGAGGATTCAGAATGGAGAATCTGAAATTGAATTTCGCATGAGGGCCGAAATGACGTTATCAAAAATCTTAACTGAGAGTTCTGCTGTTGTCAGAATTGCGATTGTGTCACATGGGGGAACTACATCTAATTTATTGAAAGCACTGCTGCAGTTACCCGTTCATACGAACATTAAGTTCCCGACAGGAGATACAGGAATGCACATTATCAGGAAAAATGATGAAGGTTTATCTGTTGTTTCATTGAATAATTCAGAGCACTTATATAATATGTAATCGGGTTATGCAAGCGTTGTGCTGCATAACCCTTATTTTTTGTTCTATATAACTCCGCTGATGATTTCCGTAAATGGCTTCGCTTTCCTAGGGGCTGAGAAAAGCCTCCTCGCTGCGCCTGAAGCCACTAAAAAAGTATCTTGATTGGAGTTTGATGATTAAACACCGCTGATGATTTCCGCAAATGGCTTCGCTTTCCTAGGGGCGGTGCTTGAGCCTCCTCGCTGCGCTGCGGGGTCTCAAGCTACCGCTATCTCCCTCAGGAGTCTTCGCCTTTTGCTCCAATCATCAGCTAGGAAATATTTAAAACGTTACGTTATCAGTTTTTCAGTGGCCTCGCTGCGCTGTGGGGTATCAAGCTACCGCTATCTCCCTCAGGAGTCTTCGCCTTTTGCCACAATCACCACCTAGGTTTTCTTCTTATTTTTATCCTCTTAACTCAGGGCAGTTTTTAGTCTTAGAAGGCCTTCTTGTAAGGTTGCTCTTGTGCAGGCTACATTCATGCGAAGAAAGCCGTTTCCTTCTTTGCCGAACTTGCTTCCGGACTCAAGGGCAAGCTTTCCTTTATGAAGGAGACGGCGCTTGAGTTCTTCCTCTCCTAATCTTAGGTTGCTGCAATCAATCCAGAGCAAGTAGGTCCCGTCCGGCTTGCTTGCGGATACATTAGGAATCTCTTTATGAATATAGTCCACTGCGTAATCCATGTTGGCTTCTATATAATGCAACACTTCGTCAAGCCACGGCTTCCCATGCCTGTAAGCTGCTTCCATTGCAGAGACACCTAGCATGTTCAACAAGAAATGGCCCTGCCTTTTTAAGAAAAATTCCAATTCTTCACGGAGCGATTGGTTTGCAGTGACCATTGCAGCAGCCTGTAATCCAGCTATGTTGAAAGTCTTGGTCGGTGAAATACAAGTAACGGTCTGCGTAGCAATGTCCTCAGAAATAGATGCAATGGGATAATACGTGTGATTATTGAATGCTAGATCAGCATGTATGTCATCGGAAACGATGATCACTTGGTGCTTAACACAAATCTTGCCAAGCTTCTCTAATTCCATCCGAGACCAGACTGTGCCACCTGGGTTATGAGGATTGCATAATAAAAGAAGCTTTACATCGCTATCTAGTTGTTCTTCGAAATGTTGAAGGTCCATATGATACCGGCCATCTCTATATTCCATAGGACTAGTTATTAATTTCCGATCATTATTTGTAACCATGTCATAAAAAGGATAATAGACAGGAGAAAAAACGATAACCTTGTCCCCTGGGTTTGAAAAGGTTTGGATGGTCGCGCTCAATGCTGGAACCACACCTGAAATATAGGTGAGCCATTCTTGTTTAAGCTTCCAGTTGTGTTGTTTTTGAAACCAGCTTACAACGGCATCGTGGACAGATGGGGAAATGGAAGTGTACCCGTAAATTCCATGTTGTGCCTTATCCATAATTGCTTGGGTTACCTCTTTTGGTGCCTGAAAGTCCATGTCAGCCACCCACATGGGCAATACATCACTACTTCCAAAAACGCGAGCTGTTTCATCCCATTTGATACTCGAAGTATTTTTTCTGCTGATGTGTTCGTTGAAATCATAGGTTTTCATAGATGTTCATCGCCTCCAATCAATTCGATCTGAGTCTACTAAACAATTTCCAAAAAACAAGGTATAATATGCAGTAAATGTTGTTGAAAGCAAGGTGGAAGTATCATGTTAAAAGCAAGTGTGAATGTTCGATTAATGGAAAACTTATTGCAATGGGATCCACTAGGCTATGGTGTTGATGCCTATGAAACGGAATGTGTGGATGTTGTTCAAGCAGTGCATGAACTTGACGATACAGAAATATTAGCAAAAAAAATCCAAGATATTTATGAATTTTCTTTTGAGGAGTTTATCCCCCTATCCAAATGCAAAGCAAAGGCGCTAGAGCTCATGGTCATAAAAAACGAAGAGGATTCTTGTTCTTTATAATAAGCCTTTGATTCTTAATTGTCATGAAAATAAGCTTCCTCATAAAAAGGAGAAAAGCTGGTGAGAGCTTTTCTCTTTTTATTATGGAGAGGTTTGCAGAAAGTCTAAAATGTTATCATGCACATCTTGCGGCTTTTCCTCTGGAAGTAGGTGACCTGTTTTTTTATAAGTGATTAACCGGGAGTTCGGCAAGTCTTTATGAAGCCTCTTTCCGACCTCAAGAGGAACCACTTTATCCTCTTCCCCCCAAATCAATAGGCTTGGTGTTTCGATCTTTCTTAATATCTCGGCAGCAAGATCGCCTTCCCGATCGCGGATCATTCTCGTTAATGCCACAAAAATTTGGTCATCATAAAAAGGTTCTGTATATCCCGCGATCATCTCGTCATCAATTAATGAATGATCATAAACCACGTTCAATAAATTTTGGATAGGGCCCTGTCTTGCCAGCCAATATTTTAACCATACATAGAAGTATGGAATGCGTGATGAGTAAATGATGGACCTGCGCATTCTTTTTAAATAACCTGAGCTACACAACAGGACCACTTTTTCAACGAGTTCAGGTTTCTGATTACTAATGTTCAAGGATATCTGTCCACCCATTGAATGTCCAATTAAAACAGTGCGTTTGATCCCTAACTTATCAAGAAGGGAGATTACGACTTTTGCCATGTTTTCATAGGAATACACGAATGTTTTGGATTTTCCACTTTTCCCAAATGGCGGTAAATCAATAGCGAGAACCGTGTATTCTTTTGTTAGCAATGGTATTAAGCGGCGAAAGCTGAAAGAAGAAGAAAGAAACCCGTGGATAAGGACAAGTGTTGGTTTATTGGTAAAGGGAGATTTAGAGTCATGGTGAAACTCATAAAACACATTGATCCCCCCAATATTGGTCGTAAATTGATTGGTCTTCATCTCTGTCACTCCTGGTTTGAATTGTTATAGGTATTTTATCCTCTCATTGCTATTTCAAACCTTTGTATTTTCTTGAATATGTTCTGTAAAATAATCGTAATACATTTAGGCGGAATATTTGCTATAATGAGTCAATGTTTATATGAAGGAGATGGCCAAAGCGTATGCAATTAACAGAAAAAGAATTGGATTTGCTTCAAATCATTGAAGAAAACGGAAGGATCAATATAGATGTACTTTCGAAAATGGTGGAACTAACAGAAGAAGAAACAGATAGTATGTTGAAAAGGTTGGAAGAAAAACGAGTCATCGTGGAGTACGGAGCAGTGATTGATTGGCGCAAAGTCGACAATTTTGAAGGCGTGACGGCGATGATTGACGTGAAAGTGACACCAAAGCGTGAGGTCGGTTTCGATGAAATAGCAAAAAATATTTATCGGTTTCCAGAAGTTAAATCAGTTTATTTAATGTCAGGGGCATATGATTTATCAGTCGTAATAGAAGGGAAGTCACTTTCTCAGGTTGCGAATTTTGTTTCTGAAAAACTTTCTACCTTAGATTCGGTTATCTCAACGACTACCCACTTCATCTTAAAAAAATATAAACATGATGGAACGATCTTTGATCAGGGAGAAGATGATCGTCGAATTGTGGTGTCCCCATGAAAACCAGAGTCGCAAAACATGTTCAAAACCTTCAGCCTTCTGGGATTCGTCGATTTTTCGATTTAGCTGCGAATATGGAAGGTGTTATCTCCTTAGGAGTGGGCGAACCAGATTTCGTAACATCGTGGGGAGTGAGGGAAGCCTGCATTGCTTCTTTACATAATGGACATACATCCTATACAGCAAATGCAGGATTGCTGGAATTAAGAAAAGAAATCAGCCGTTATTTAGTCGAGCAATTTGAAGTAGAGTATAGAGCTGAAACGGACGTAATTGTCACAGTGGGAGCAAGTCAGGCGTTGGATCTAGCGATACGCGCAATTGTTGACCCTGGTGATGAAGTGATGGTGATTGAACCGTGTTTCGTTTCCTATGCTCCCCTCATTGAATTGGTTGGTGGCACTGCCGTTAGAGTAGGTGCAGATGCAGAGAAAGGGTTCAGTATTGACTTTCATGAATTAGAACAGTCCATTACAGACAGAACGAAGGCAATACTTCTTTGTTTCCCTAACAACCCGACTGGTACAATGCTTTCAAAAGACGAACTCATGAAAGTAAGTCAACTTGTTGAAAAACATGATTTGCTCGTTATATCAGATGAAATTTATGCCGAGTTAAGCTTTGATGAGAAGTTTACCAGCTTTGCCACTCTTCCCCGAATGAAGGAACGTACCATTTTAATATCAGGTTTCTCCAAAGGCTTTGCAATGACGGGTTGGCGATTAGGTTTTGTAGCGGGTCCCACCGACATTATTGAAGCCATGTTGAAAATTCATCAGTATGCGATGATGTGTGCTTCTACTATGGCACAATATGGCGCCATTGAAGCGTTAAGAAATGGTCGTCAGGATATTGAAGCAATGAAAAAGAGTTATCGTAGACGGCGCAATTATTTTGTGTCTTCTCTAAATGAGATAGGACTCGATTGTCACAATCCTGGGGGTGCATTTTATGCTTTTCCATCTGTCAAGCATACTGGACTTAGCTCACAGGAATTCGCAGAAAGACTGCTGTTAGAGGAAAAAGTGGCAGTGGTACCTGGAAATGTCTTTGGAAAAAGCGGGGAAGGATATGTTAGGTGCTCTTACGCATCGTCTTTGGAACAGCTACAAGAAGCGATTAAAAGGATGGAGCGATTTGTAAAAGAGTATCGCTAGTACAAAAAAAGGGACCAAGTCCAACGTGGACTTGGTCCTAACAAAAGGGGGAATACTAGAAAGCCTTGATGGTATAAGTATTCCCATCTAGATTATTTTTAAAACCTGATTTTTAGAAAATTCTTTATTGAGTGCTATATTTTTTTTCATACAATACTTGCATTACATTTAAGAAGTCTTCATCTGAAAAATCTTTGGCTTTTCTGAGAATTAACTTAGCTCTTTTAACCCCTACCTCTTTAATTAGTTCTTCTAGTTCTGGATCTAGACCTGTTGGATTTTTGGAAGTAAAGGATTCTAGTAGTTCAGAAGCAGGTACATCTAAAACCGTAGAAATTTTTAAGATGGTTTGCATGTCGGGTGTTTGTAAGCCAGCTTCATACTTTTCAATGGTGCCGGTTCCGACACGAATCTTGAGAGCAAGTTCGGCAGCGGACATTTTTGCTCGTTCCCGATAAAAACGGATGTTTTCCCCAATATTTCTCATTCCGATTACCTCCAATGTAAGCAATTTCTTACTTTTATCATACCATGTTTAATCTAGAGAAAGTTTGAACATATTTTTACTCTTTCAACATTAGTTTATAATTATTCTGCGTAATTCATGAACAAAAGGTTATTTTCTACATTCAAAGGATATTAGTGACCAAATGCACAAATAATACTGAGGACTCCAACTATCAAGAAAAGTATTTTTGATTAAGTATCGAATTTGTGGTATAATCTTTTATTGCGTTCAATGTGTATAAAAATTAAATTATTTAGGAGTGTTTTCATGTCTGATAAATTCGAAATTGGAAGTGTATTAACTGGTAAAGTAACAGGTATTCAACCTTACGGAGCGTTCGTTGCGCTTGACGAAGAAACTCAAGGTCTTGTTCATATTTCTGAAATTACGCACGGTTATGTGAAAGATGTAAACGAACATTTGAAAATGGGCGATGAGGTTCAAGTAAAGGTTCTTTCTGTTGACGAAAAGTCTAACAAAATCAGCTTGTCTATCAAAGCTACTCAAGAAGCTCCTGCTGAAGCTCCAGCAGCTGCACCAAAAAAACCTAAGAAGCGTCAAGCTACTGTAGTGAAAAACCACACAGAAGCGGCTCCTGGCGGTTTCAACACATTAAAAGACAAATTAGAAGAGTGGATCGAGCAATCTAACCGTAACGACCTAATCAAGAAGTAATCTTGGTTAAGTGAGAGAGACATCCTGTGAGGGGTGTCTTTTTTTAATGCTGATTAAATGGAGGTAATACGGTTGATTTCCGTTCCAGGCGCTTCGCTTGCCTGCGGGCGGTCCGTGAGCCTCCTCGGCTGCGCCTCCGGGGTCTCACCTGTCCCTTCCTCCCGCGGGCGTCTGCGCGCCTTCCACTCCAATCAACAAAGTGGCTTCATTCAATGAAGGGTATTGGAAAAGAAATCTGACCGAGTTAAATGAAATAGCATTAACATATGATTTAAGGAATTTTTAGCTGTGGATTGGAGCAAATGGTGGAGACTCCAGCGGGGGAGTAACGGTAGCTTGAGACCCCACAGCGCAGCGAGGAGGCTCAAGCACCGTCCCGCGGAAAGCGAAGCCATTTGCGGAAAGTAACAGCGGTGTTTAACCAATCAACTATCGGTTATTTTTGTGATGTCCAATTACTACGATTTCCGAAATATCACAATAACCCATAAAAAAGTCACAATCAAAGCCGAATTAGTTACAATACCCAGCAAATTAGTTACAATCAGCCTCATAAAAGTAACAATCCTCCTTATCTAAGCCACAAAAATGAAAACCGCCACTGCTTAAGAGGCGGTTTTTGTGGGTTTATCGAGTTGGTCTTGGTTCAACTTCACTTTCATGCTGCTCAGATGGCACAAAAAGAAGCCCTAGGTTGATTAGTCCGGCAATTCCAACTAGACCGTATATAATACGGGATAAGGCTGCGCTTTGGCCACCAAAGATTGCTGCTACTAGATCGAATTGGAAGAATCCGATCAATCCCCAGTTAATAGCTCCGACAATAGTCAATACTAGTGCAATACGTTGAATAGTACTCATAACATTCCCTCCTTGAGAATATAAGTGCTTTCCCTCATATATTTTGTAACTGAACGAAAATTATTCATTTATAAAATTTTTTTGTTGTAGCATGATAACAGTGGGCAATCACGGGCTTGAAGCTAAATCATTGCAAGCAATGAAAAAATCATCCATAATCATGACAAAAGGGAGGTAATAGTAATGGAAAATTTTACTTTTTATAATCCGACAAAGCTACTATTTGGGAAAGGGCAACTTGAAACATTGCCGCAAGAAATGGAGGCATACGGCAAGAATGTTCTCCTTGTTTATGGTGGAGGAAGCATTAAAAGAAGCGGGCTTTACGATAATGTGATAAATACGTTACATAAAGCAGGTGCAACAATAACGGAGCTTGCGGGTGTGGAACCTAACCCTAGATTATCCACAGTCAGAAAAGGTATCGAGCTTTGTAAAGAAAATCAAATTGATTTCCTTTTAGCAGTCGGCGGAGGAAGTGTAATTGATTGTACGAAAGCAATCGCTGCAGGTGCCAAGTATGATGGAGATGTGTGGGATATTGTACTTAGAAAACATATTGCTACAGAAGCTCTGCCTTTTGGAACAGTATTGACTCTTGCTGCAACAGGCTCTGAGATGAATGCAGGCTCTGTTATTACAAATTGGGAAACGAATGAGAAATATGGTTGGGGCAGTCCTGTGACATTCCCGAAGTTTTCTATTCTAGACCCAGTTAATACATTTACTGTTCCAAAAGATCACACTGTTTATGGTATTGTTGACATGATGTCACATGTGTTAGAGCAGTATTTTCATCAGACAACCAATACACCACTGCAAGATCGTATGTGTGAGGCGGTTCTAACTACCGTGATGGAAACGGCTCCCAAGCTTTTAGAAGATCTGGAAAGCTATGAACACCGCGAAACGATACTGTTCAATGGAACCATCGCGCTTAATGGTATGCTACAGATGGGCTATCGTGGAGATTGGGCAACTCATGGCATTGAGCATGCTGTTTCTGCCATCTATGATATTCCGCATGCAGGTGGATTGGCGATTCTGTTTCCAAATTGGATGGAGCATGTAATGGATGCAAATCTTGGCCGATTTAAGCAGTTGGCTGTTAGAGTGTTTGGCGTGCAAGACAATGGCTCATCTGACAAGGAAATAGCTTTAGAGGGTATTCGCAGACTACGCGAATTCTGGTCAAGCCTTGGAGCTCCTACAAGATTAGCCGATTATGATATTGATGGTAAGAACATTGACAAAATGGCTGAGCATGTTATGTCACGAGGTGCAGTGGGGAACTTTAAATCACTTTCACATGAAGATGTCACTTCTATCTTGAAAGCATCCCTATAAAAAAACTGGCAGAACCGATACGGTTTTGCCAGTTTTTTTGCTTATGCTTCAGTATGGACTTTTTGTCTTTTTTCTACTTCTTTCTTTGTTTTAGGCCGTTCTTTTGTTTCTAAATCATCCTGAACTGTCTTTTCCCAGAGTGGAACTCTAGTATAATAGGCTGCTCTTGATATGAGATGTCCTGCAACAGGTGCTGTAATAAAAACAAACACTATTCCAAGTACCAAGCGTGCACTGAAATAATTGTCTGCAAACCAGAAATATAGTAAAGCCCCAATTAGAATTAACAAGACACCAAGTGTAGCGCTCTTGGATGCTGCGTGACTGCGTGTATATACATCCGGGAGTCTAATTAAGCCAATGGTCGTTACTAAGCTAAGAAGAGAACCTAGCAGTACGACAAGGCCAATAAATATGTTAATTGTCTCTGTCATACTCAATTATCTCTCCTTTTTGCAGAAATTTAGAAAATGCGACCGTACCTACAAAAGCAATGACCCCGATTAATAGTATGACTTCTAAGAAGGCATCTGTCCTTAACATGATAGACGTAATGGCTGTAATGGCAATCAGATTGATTCCAATAGAATCTAATGCCATTACACGGTCCGGCACGGAAGGACCTTTAATAACCCGATATACAAGTCCTAAAGTTGCGATGGAAAGGATTATTAAGCTGATAGATAGTAATAAGTCAAACGTACTTTCAATCATTTATCGGGTCACCTCCATAATAGCTTTTTCAAAGGTGTTTTTTATCTCTGCTATTGCTTGGTCTACATCTGGAATATTCATTGCATGGATATAAAGAATTTTATTGTCATCAGAAATATCCATTACCAATGTACCTGGAGTTAAAGTAATTAAAAGGGAAAGTAATGTAATTTCCCAATCACTTTTAAGTTCTGTCGGCATGGCAAAAATGCCAGGTTCAATTTTTAGTTTAGGGCGCAGAATATCGCGAATTACTTGTACGTTTGCAAGAACGAGCTCACGTAAAAATAGGAAAAATAGTCTTCCGGCTGCAAGCACCCGTTCAAAATAAAACCGGCCGGGAAGAAACTTTCTCATTAAAAATAAGATAACAAGCCCCCAAAAGTATCCAATGATGAAGTCGGGGAAGGCCCATTGGTTTTTAAGAAACATCCAACTGAATGCAATTACTACATTTATCAAAATTTGAAAAGCCATGAGAAACTACTCCTTTAAAACTGCTTGGATATAGATGGATGGATCCATCAATGTTTCTGCCGCCTCAAAAACGTATGGGTATACGAATTCTGCTCCTAAACCAAGGAAAGCAGAGAGTGCGATTAAAATAACCGAAGGATAAACAAGGCCCTTGGTTGTACCTTTTTCTTCTTTTTGACTTAACACTTCTTCCCTAAAGAAACAATTCATAAATATTTTCATAACGGAATACAACACCAGCAAACTACTGAAAAGCATGACTCCTACGAAAATATAATGTTCCTGTTCTAAACCGCCTTGAGCTAGTAAGATCTTTCCGACGAATCCACTTAGTGGCGGAATGCCGGCAAGTGCTAGGCATGCTGTAAAGAACATCCATCCTAACAGGGGATGACGCTTGATTAAGCCACCCATTTTTTTAATATTATCTGTTCCTGTGATGGTGAACATTGCTCCCGCTAGTAGAAATAGAGCACCTTTAATCACCATATCGTGAACAAGGTAATAAATTCCACCTGCATAACCTGTTTCTGTAGCGATGGAGATCCCATACATGATTACCCCAACCGCTGTTACAATATTGTAAATCAGTATCTTCTTAACGTCCCAGTAGGCGATTGCGCCGATAGCACCGATAAGAATGGTGATGATGGCCAATGCGCCTATAATTTGATGAGTGATTTGTGGTTCGTGATAAAAAATCAATGTGAATATTCTATAGATAGAATACACACCGACTTTTGTTAATAGTGCACCAAAAATGGCAGTAATCGCGTACGGTGGAGCTTGATAGGAACCAGGCAACCAGAAATATAACGGGAAAATCCCACCTTTTAACCCGAATACGATTAAGAAAAGAATGGCCACTATTGTAACAATGTCCGTTTGACCAGATTGAGCGATCTTACTCGAAACATCTGCCATATTCAGCGTACCTACTAATCCGTACAAATACGCTAAAGCTATAACGAATAAAGCTGAGGATATAATGTTAACCAACAGATACTTGATAGACTCTCTTAACTGAATTTTAGTTCCTCCAAGTACAATCAATGCATAGGAGGACATTAGCATTACCTCAAAAAATACGAACAGGTTGAACAGGTCGCCTGTAAGGAATGCTCCCATAACCCCTGTAATTAAGAATTGTGTAAAAGCATAGTAGAAGAAGTTTTCTCTGTCCTTCCCAATGTTACGAAAAGAGAACAGGACACAAGTGAAACTCACAATTACACCAGTTAACACAAGCAGGGCGGCAAACATGTCGGCTACTAACACGATTCCAAAGGGCGGCCTCCAACTTCCTATTTCCAAAGTTTGAATGCCGTTTATATATACATTATGGACAAGAATCATTGATGCAATGGTTGTAGCCGTTAACGAAATGACACTGATCACTTTTTGAAGCTTAATGTTTTTAGGTATAAGCAATAATAGTGTTGCTGTTATTAAAGGGATCAGTATCGGTAATATAACTAAGTTATTCATGATTTTCATTTCCCCTTAATTGATCCATATCATCGGTTTTTAGTTCCTGGTAAGCTCTATAAGCAAGAACTAATAAGAAGGAAGTGACACCAAATGCAATAACGATTGCCGTCAAAATTAGCGCTTGTGGTAACGGATCTGTATAAGCATCTGCTTCTTGGCCAAGTAAAGGTGCAGCCCCTCTTTTTAATCCCCCCATGGTCAATAACAACAAATGGGCTCCGTGGGATAATAGTGCTGTTCCAATAATAATTCTTAAAATACTTCGGGATAACATTAGGTAAGTAGCGGTTGCAATTAGTACACCCGCTACAATTGTCATAATAATCTCCATTATTCACTCTCTCCTATCGTTTGAATAATGGTCATTGCAACACCTACTACTACTAAATAAACACCCAAATCAAATGGTAAAGTAGAAGTTAATGCAGTTTCCCCTAGCAAAGGCAACTCTACATATCCAAAGGTATGTGTTAAAAAAGGTACATCAAAGAAAAGAGCAATGACCCCTGTGATGATGGATATCATCAATCCCGCTGCTGCAATAGAAAGATAGTTGAAAGGGAGTGCATTTTGTACTGTTTTTTTATCAAAAGCTAGTAAAAGCAGCACTAGAGCAGCTGATGTCATCAGCCCTCCAATAAACCCTCCACCCGGAGTGTAATGTCCGGCAAAAAATAGATAGACAGAGAAGATTACGATGATAAACGTTAAAAGGGTAGTAGTGGTTTGTAAAATCAAATCATTTACTTTCACCTTTTACTCCTCCCTTCTTATCTGTCAGTCTTAGCTTTATCATGGCGTAAATACCAAAAGCAGCTATGGTAAGTACTGCAATTTCAAATAAAGTATCAAAGCCACGGAAATCAACCAGTATTACGTTTACCATGTTCTTTCCACCAGCCTCTTTATAGGAAGCCGCCTCAAAATAACTAGAAATGGACTCAAACAGCTTTGAGCTATTAACGGAAAGACCGATAAAGATGACAACAAGACCAACACCTAGAGATATAATGAAATTTGTCACTTTAAAGCGAAGTCTGTCCATTTTCTTTGATAGCTCTGGAAGGTGATAAAAACATAATAAGAACAGTGCTACCGAAACTGTTTCGACAATTAACTGCGTTAATGCCAAATCAGGTGCTCTAAACAAAACGAAAAACAGAGATATGGAATAGCCAACTGCACCGAGCGCAATGATAGCCGCTAGTCTTGATTTAACAAACAGGATGGTAACTGCTGAAATGACCATCACAAGAGCTAAGATCACTTCATAAATTCCAGCAGGGGCTACATTAGTTAGATTCACATTAAATGCATCGGTGGTAAATAGAAGAACTCCCAACAATACAATCATGAAACCGAAAATCATCACAAGGTAGTCACGGATAAAACCGGTCATGTGCGATTTAGTAAATGCTGAAGCACCCCTATCTAATGCTACTAACCCACCGTCATACAATTTGTTAAGTGTAAGTCTCTGTGGAAACCACTCGTAGATTTTCCCCCACTTCGCAACGGTAAGGTAGAGAAGAACCCCTACAAGAATGACTCCGATCGTCATAAACAGTTCTGTATTAAAGCCATGCCAATGATAAATTTTTACTTCCACCGATAAAACATTTGATGGAAGGATGGAATATAATGCAGGTTCGATTACCCCTTTTAGTAACATAGGGAAGAAACCGAAGATAACAACTAAAGAAGCCAAGATGATTGGTGGAATAAGCATGCCAATCGGTGCTTCATGCGGTTTTATGTCTAGCTTTTCAGGCTGGTACTTTCCTGTAAAAGTTTTGAAAACTAAAATCATGCTATAAATAAATGTGAATACACTTGCAATCCAAGCTAGTACCGGAAAAACCAAACCGAGCGTTTCCATATTCCAAGCACTGATTTCCGATGCCTGCAACATGCCTGTAAAGAACATCTCTTTACTCAGAAATCCGTTAAAAGGGGGTAAACCAGCCATAGAGAATGCTCCAATTATAGCCAGGGTAAAAGTAATCGGCATCAGATTCATCAGACCGCCGAGCTTTCTAATATCCCTGGTGCCTGTTTCGTGATCGACAATTCCCACAACCATGAAAAGGCTTCCTTTAAAGGTTGCATGGTTAATTAGGTGGAACACTGCTGCAAGGGTTGCAATTGTATAAGCATTTTCCCCAATGTAGTCATAATATGCTGCTGCACTTCCTACTCCAAGCAAGGACATAATCAATCCTAGCTGACTGACAGTAGAGAATGCCAATATTGATTTTAAATCCGTCTGTTTAACTGCTGAGAATGAACCCCAGAATAATGTGGCTATCCCGAATCCAGATACAAGCCAGAACCATTCTGGTGCACCTGCAAAGACAGGACTCATACGTGCTACAAGATAAATACCTGCCTTAACCATGGTAGCAGAATGAAGATATGCACTGACAGGTGTTGGTGCTTCCATTGCGTCCGGTAACCAAATATGGAATGGAAATTGTGCTGATTTCGTGAAGGCACCAAGCAAGAACAAAAGAAGAGCCGGTACAAATAATTCATGACTAGTGATAAGATCCACATTCGCGATGTTTTCTCGAATGCTGAACGTGCCAGTAATTAAGTATAAGAGGATGATTCCAGCAAGCATTGCTAGTCCACCAAACACTGTGATCAACATCGACTTCTGTGCACCATAGCGAGATTTCTCACGATGGTACCAATAACTGATCAGCAGGAAGGAAGAAATACTAGTCAATTCCCAGAAAGAATACATAACAAGTAGGTTGTCAGAGAGAACAACACCTAGCATCGCACCCATAAACATGAGTAAATAAACATAAAACGTATTTAGCGCTTCTTTTTCTTTGGAAAGATAATAAATTGAATATAAAACGACCATGGCGCCAATACCTGTGATTAACAGAGCAAAAAGCAAACCTAGTCCATCTAAATAAACAATAAAATCTATCCCAATGGAAGGAATCCATTTCATGGTGCTTGTGTACGTTTCCCCGTTCATGGTGGTGCTTAAGAATTGGAGAAAGTAAATGAACAAAACGAGTGGCAAGACGAGTACAAACCACCCAGTATGTATGCTTTTAAAGTACTTATGCGCAAAAGGCACAAGAATCGCCAACAAAAAAGGCGATAGAATCACTAAATGAATCAGTGACAAGACACAAACCTCCTCTGTTTCTTCTATAAATAATAGTATTCCCTTCTAAACATAAGAAAACAACGCCAAATACCATTTTTTCTAAGGTAATGTCACCTTAACGGTTTGGTACCTGCCTTGTTGCATGTAAAAAGGAATAATTATTTGTAAAGAAAAATTACTAAATCAAATTATATACTAAATCATAACCGCTTGCATCCTTACTGTTTGTTAGTATGGACCGATTTTGTCCTGCATATTAAATATGATAGAAACTAGTCAAAACGCCCTTAAAAAAAATTTTTTTTATTGCATAAAATGTCGATATTTTAGCCATCCTAGTCGTAGGTGGTGGTAGATATGGTGAAAAGAAAAGCAGCTGTTGCATTATCCATATTTTCTACTTTATTTGCTGGTGCATGGTGGTTGAGTGTTGAGCAAAAAAGAGATTATGTGGACCATTATTACAATGGGAATTCTTCCATAGTGCTCATTGGGTCTAATCAACAGGAAAGCTCGAATGTCATCCAACCATTTAAACCACGGGAATATATACGCATTGTCGTGGCAAAAAAGGAAAAAGAAGAAGTGGAAGTCGAACCGACTTGATGGTAAAGACAAAGTGAAAATGGAGAGCGGTTATACACTATGTATAGCCGTTTTCTTGTGAGAGTAAGCAAAAGGAAATAATATTTTTTGTTGTATTCGCTTACAGGGCGGAGGAATCCTTGAAATATCGGACAGTATTATGTAAAGTGAAAATTGGCATGCAAATATGTTTTTTGGAGGTTATTATATATGACACATATTCGCTTTGATTATAAAAAGGCGTTATCTTTTTTTGGCGAACATGAAATTACATACTTACGTGATGCGGTAAAGGTTGCCCATCATTCATTACATGAAAAAACAGGAGCGGGAAATGACTACCTAGGTTGGATTGACCTGCCGACAGATTATGACAAAGAAGAGTTCGCACGAATTGTAAAAAGTGCAGAAAAAATCAAAAATGACTCAGACATTTTGTTAGTAGTAGGTATCGGCGGTTCATACCTTGGTGCACGAGCAGCTCTTGAAATGCTAAATCATTCTTTCTATAACGCATTAACAAAGGAGCAACGTAAAACTCCACAGGTTGTGTTTGTCGGGAATAACATTAGTTCTACTTATATGCGAGATCTAATGGACCTGCTAGAAGGAAAAGATTTCTCTATTAATGTGATATCCAAATCTGGTACGACAACTGAACCAGCATTGGCATTCCGTATCTTCCGTAAAATCTTAGAAGAAAAATACGGAAAAGAAGAAGCTCGAAAACGTATCTATGCTACCACAGACAAAGCACGTGGAGCTTTAAAAACACTTGCTACTGAAGAAGGATATGAGTCCTTTATCATTCCAGATGATGTAGGTGGACGCTATTCTGTCCTTACAGCAGTAGGATTATTGCCTATTGCGGTATCAGGAGCAGATATCGAAGCAATGATGAAAGGTGCTGCAGATGCAAGCCGTGACTTCTCGACATCGGAGTTGGATGAAAACCCAGCTTATCAATATGCAGCTGTTCGTAATGTCCTTTACAACAAAGGAAAAACGATTGAAATGCTGATCAACTATGAACCAGGACTTCAATACTTCTCCGAATGGTGGAAGCAATTATTCGGTGAAAGTGAAGGGAAAGACCAAAAGGGAATCTTCCCAGCGTCTGCAAACTTCTCTACAGACCTTCATTCCATGGGACAATATGTTCAAGAAGGACGTCGTGATCTTTTTGAAACAATTATTAAAGTGGACAACCCACGCCATGAGTTGACAGTAGAAGAGGAAGCGGCTGATTTGGATGGGCTGAACTATCTTGCAGGAGAAACAGTGGATTTTGTAAACACAAAAGCTTACGAAGGAACCCTTCTTGCGCACACAGATGGTGGAGTACCGAACCTTGTCGTTAACATTCCTGCAATGGACGCATATACTTTTGGATACCTTGTCTACTTCTTTGAAAAAGCATGCGCTATGAGCGGATACCTTCTTGGAGTAAACCCATTTGACCAACCTGGAGTGGAAGCATACAAAGTAAACATGTTCGCCCTTCTAGGCAAACCTGGTTTCGAAGAAGTAAAAGCAGAACTAGAAAAACGCTTAAAATAAGTTAAAAAGTTTATATGTTAGTTTATGGATACCATAGCTGTGGATTGGAGCAAAAGGCGAAGACTCCTGAGGGAGATAGCGCTAGGTGGAGACCCCGCAGGCGTTAGCCGAGGAGGCTCCAGCAGCGCCCCTAGGAAAGCGAAGCCATTTGCGGAAATCCACAGCGGTGTTTAACCCAACTTTAAAAAGGGATAGTCCCTATGACCATCAGGTTGTAAGGACTATCCCTTTTTCCATATGCATGAAAACCCCTCCATGGGGAAACCTACCCATATAAAAGGAGGGATTGCTATGATTCCTATTCCTTCAAAAATCGAAGGTGCGGAGTTTCAGTTGTATAAACTAGAACAGGAACTAAAAGCCATTGGATATTCCATCGGGGGAAACTGGGACTACGACCACGGCTACTTTGACTATAAAATAGACGATGAGGTCGGCTATCAATTTTTGAGAGTCCCATTTCAGTCTGTGGACGGGCAATTGGATTCACAAGGGACAACAGTGGAGCTCGGAAGACCGTTCCTGCTCTCCCACAAATACCAGATTGGAATAGATGACAACGTTCATGTTTGGAACAGAACAGCATCGTTTGACCAGTTTTCAGAACCGGAAGATCCCGATGCCACTTTCCCAAAAGAATTCATTGAACTTGGTCATACACTTGTTCACGAATTAGAAGCAGTGCTTGGCAGAGATTAGTCTTTAATGACAAGCAAACAGTCATCGGCTTGAATTAACGTGTAAAGAGGAGGATTGACCATGGTGTCTCCTCTTCTTTTTATGCCTATAATGAGAATTTTCTTCTGAAGCATTTGATTGCTAAGTTTTTCAAATGTTGTTCCTACCATATCTTTCTCCACTTCTAAATACTTCAATTTGCTTCCCTTCAGCTGATTCAACATATTTAACAAAGTATTAGACATACCATTAGACATCATACTGTTTGTCATGACATAACTTGTAAACATATTTGTTTGTATCACTTCGTCAGCTCCAGCCCTTTGAGCATTCTTCACTTGAGTAGAAGTCAAGATCTCCACGATTGTGTACACTTCTGGATTTAATCCTTTAACAGCCAATAATGTTAACACTGAGCTCATATCCGCTTGAACTTCATCCTTACTTTGATCGGCAGAGATAACAACAAAACCTGCACTTTTTACATTGGCAGAAAGTAATGTTTGATCATTACAGGGGTTTCCTTTAATAAAATGTACATTTTGATCATGAAGAGGGTTTTTCTCTAGCGATGAATCAATGAGTACAATTGATAAAGGTTTATTGCTCATGGAATTAATCTGCCTTAACGTTTCTCTTACCCGCTCATTCCAACCAATAACGATAATATGTTCAGATCCTCGATAATCCACTTTGCCCTCCAAGTAATCATTTTGTGTTGCGATGGCACTTGCAGCCAGTGATACAAAATAGGTAGTGACAAAACCTGTACCAAATAATATGAGAATAATAGCTAATGATCTCCCTGTGACAGTAACCGGAACATAATCTCCGTAACCTAAAGTAGCAGTAGTGACAATCGCCCACCAGATTCCATCGAAAATGGAAGGGAACTCTTCTGGTTCAATGAAATGAATAAGAAAACCGAACGTAATATTAATGACAAAAATGAAGACTAGTATCCTTGCTATTAATGGCCAATGTACAAACCTAAAAATGAGGGAAGTCTGCTCCTTGATTCTATCCATCTATTCCTCATCCCCTGAGGATATAAAAGAGAGCACTTCTTTAACAATGGAGTTGATTTTTTGGTTCAAGGCATCTTCCCCGTACTTTTGTTTTCCTGCTTCTATCAATTGTATGACCTCATCATTGAAAGAAATAATAGGTTTGTCGTCTTCAGACTCATTATAGAATTCAATAAATCTGTCTAGACTTTCATTCATCTGATCAATGGCTTCGCTCAATTGATCTTTTTCTTCCTTCCTTAACTTCATCTCCCTCACCTCTTATTTCATTGTTGACAAATTACCTTCAAACTTAAACTTAAAAGGGATAAAATGGCTTATTTTTGGAAAAATAAGTGTGAATGATATGATGAATGAATAATGTATAGGGAGTGACGAGAATGGATGAAGCACGTGCAAGACAAATACTATCCTCTTCCGCAACAATAGAGGTGACCTTTGAAGGGACAAAGGTATGGATTGATTCAGTAAGTGAGGATGGAAAAACTGCAACAGTTCATCTTCGCGGGCCGGGAGAAGAGCGTACACAAGTTGCTGTTTCTGATCTAGTAGAATTAGGAGAATGACCAAAATGGGACTCAATTTCGAGTCTCTTTTTTAATTAAATGAAAGCATATAATACAGTTTATGAAAAGCAATCTAATTGTGAAATAACGTAACGTTTATGTGATTTTCAGCTGTGTATTGGAGCAAATGGCGAAGACTCCAGAGGGGGAAGAACGGTTGATTGAGACCCCGCAACGAAGGACGTCGCTGAAAAACTGATAACGGAAAGTTTTAAATGATTTCTAGCTGGTGATTGGAGCAAAAGGCGAAGACTCCTGAGGGAGATAGCGTTAGCTGGAGACCCCGCAGGCGCAGCCGAGGAGGCTCCAGCAACGCCCCTAGGAAAGCGAAGCCATTTGCGGAAAGGAACAGCGGCAATTAACCACTACCTACTTGTTTTTATAAATGAATGTGCTTGCTTTTGTTTGTTGTATTTAGAAGAAGGGTATTTATCAACTATTAATATGTGAGGTGATAGGAAATGACTTCTTTTAATGAAACAGCTATTATTTCTTATGTAAAATCGAGGATTGAGGAATATTGCAAGGAAATGGAGACCACTACTCCAGGAGAGATTCAACATGACATAATCCTTGGTAAAATAGAAGCGTATAACGAATTCTTAGAGCAATTTGGCTACGATAGAGTCGCTTGTGCGCTTAAATAATACACAAAAAAGGTGGCGCCCAATAGAGGAAACTTGGGTACCACCTTTTTTATGAGTTTATTTAGATGCTGTAAGTCTATCAACGGCATTTGCAATGGCTCCGTCACCAGTTACATTACATGCTGTACCAAAACTATCTTGGGCAAGGTAAAGAGCAATCATCAAGGATACCATTGTGGCGTCAAACCCAAGCATTGACTGTAATAGCCCTATAGCTGCCATCACAGCACCACCAGGTACACCAGGAGCAGCAATCATGGTTACACCAAGCATCATGATAAAAGGGAGTACAATGAATAGAGAGTAATCCATTCCATTGATAAACATAATTGCCATCGCGCATGAAACAATTGTGATGGTACTACCTGAAAGATGTATATTTGCAAGCAATGGAACAGTAAAATCTGCTGTCTTTTCTTTTACTCCCATCTTTTTGGTTCGTTCGAGAGTAACTGGAATTGTTGATGCAGATGACTGTGTTCCGAGTGCGGTAAAATAAGCAGCCATCATGGATTTAAGCATTGAAAATGGATTTTTTCGTGTCATGGCACCACTTGCGGAGTATTGAAGGATTAACATAGTTAGATGCAATAAGATAATCAATACAAATACTTTTGCAAACACATTGATAATCGTTTGAACTTGTCCGCCGTAAGTCATGTTTGCAAAAATACCTAAAATATGAATCGGTAAAAGCGGAATGATCACTTTAGAAATGACTAGTTCAATAACACTTCTGAACTCTATCATGACAGTTTTTAACGCTTCCCCTTTGATTGCTGACATACCTAAACCTAGTGTAAATGCAATTATTAGTGCAGTCATCACTTCAAATGGTGCTGGAATTTCCAGTTCTAGGAATGGTTTTAATAATGCTTCCTCTGGATTTTCCATTGTTCCTGTCAGACTTGCGTTCTTTAATATAGTAGGATATAACGTGCTGGCAGCAAAATAGGCCAAGACGCCTGCTGCTATGGTAGATAGATAAGCAATGGAAGCAGTCAAACCAAGAAACTTACCTGCTCCTTTTCCAATTTCTCCAATGCCTGGAGCAATAAATGCAATGATAATTAATGGAATTGCAAATCCTAAAAAGTTTCCGAATATCTCGTTAAACGTAACAAAAATCTTAACGAACCATTCTGGTGCAATACTACCAATAGTCACACCCAGTATAATGGCAAGAATAATTCTAGGTAAAAGTCCGAATTTCCTCATGATGCCAGTGTCCTCCCTGTAAATACATTTGTCTATTGTTTTTGAATATTGTATTATCTTACAAAAACAATTTAAAAAAGAAAAGTCCTAAATGATATATTTTTTAAAAAGTATTTTCCAGTGATTGCTTACTTCAAATAAGTATGGGTGAAAGAAAGAAAAATTTTCAAGAAAACAGGTTTATAAAAAGTTGAATAATGGGTACACTACTACAGAAAATCACCATTGATGCAGCAAATCTTGTATGTCTTCACCCGTAACAAAGTACACTTTTCTAATGGAAGTTACTAGCAAAACCAAATAAAACTTGATTTTTTGATACATAACCTCTATGATTAAGTTAATTGTTTTTGTTCGGTAAGGCTGATAGAAGGAATTTACTTCAATGTTTTTCGTCTTGAAAGATTATGCAGAGCAAGAATGGTAATACAATTGTGGACTGTTCCACTGTAGGAGGAAACATAATGTTAGAAGGTAAAGTAAAATGGTTCAACGCTGAAAAAGGTTTCGGATTCATCGAAGTTGAAGGACAAGACGATGTATTCGTACACTTCTCTGCTATCCAAGGCGAAGGTTTCAAATCTTTAGAAGAAGGTCAAACAGTAACTTTCGAAATCGAGCAAGGCGCTCGTGGACCTCAAGCAACTAACGTTCAAAAGTAATTTTGACATAAGTTGAGAAAAAGGCTCTCCATCTGGAGGGTCTTTTTTTTTGTGCTTTTTGAAATATAAGAGAGTAAAAAACGGTTGATTTCCGTTTCAGGGGCTTCGCTTGCCTGCGAGCGGTCCCTGTGCCTCCTCACTTCGGCTGAGTGGTAACGCCTGTCCCTTCCTCCCGCGGGCGTCTGCGCGCCTTCCACTGCAATCAACAAGGTGGCTTTATTTACCTAAGGGTTTATGAAGAGTTTTACCGTTTTAACTGAAAAAGCACTAATACTCCGGTCTTGTAATCTATAGCTGTTGATTGGAGCAAAAGGCGAAGACTCCAGCGGGGGAGAAACGGTAGTTTGAGACCCCACAGCGCAGCGAGGATGTTCAAACATTGTCCCGCGGAAAGCGAAGCCATTTGCGGAAATCAACAGCGGAGCAAAACCAAGCAACTAAAGAAGTCTTAGAGGATGTTATTTTTTAACGCTAATAGTAATCGTATTTTCCGCCTCCACCATTTCATCATTTTACACACATCTTGAATAGTTCTCTACTATACTATATGGAATCTATTAATCGATACTAGATTGGAATAGGAAACTAGCATAAAGAGGGGGACACATTATGGATGTAAATGATTTGTTCAAACTTAAGAACAAGACAGCGATTGTAACTGGTGGAGGAAAGGGACTAGGGGAACAAATGGCAAATGCCCTTGCTGAGGCGGGGGCGAACGTTGTTGTATGTTCACGTGATCTGGCAACCTGCCGAAAAGTAAGCGAGGACTTGAAACAAAAAGGTGTGAAATCACTAGCATATGCGTGTGATGTAACAAAAGAGGAAGAAATTCAACATGTAATCGAGGAAACGGTAAGACACTTTGGAACGTTAGACATCCTTGTAAACAACAGTGGAACATCTTGGATGGCGCCAACATTAGACCTGCCAGCAGACAAATGGGATAAAGTGATGAATGTAAATTTAAGAGGATTATTTTTATTTAGTCAAAAAGCGGCAAGAGTCATGCAAAAGCAAGGTAACGGAAAAATAATTAATATCGCATCCGTAACCGGAATGGGTGGGACAGATCCAAAACTAATGGACACCATTGCTTACAACACAAGCAAAGGAGGAGTCATTACATTTACAAAAGACCTTGCTGTAAAACTTGCTCCTTACAACATACAAGTCAATGCCATCGCACCGGGCATGTTTCCTACTAAAATTACCGAAAAAATAATAGAACATTCCGCTCCAATGTTAAAAGAACAGATACCTGCAAAACGTTTTGGTGGCGAACACGATTTAAAAGGGCCAGTTGTTTTTTTATCCTCTCATGCATCGGATTACTGTGTGGGCCACATTTTAGTGGTAGATGGAGGGATGACTTCCTTAATATGAGGTTGAATTGAAATGAAAGGGTGAATCAACCATGTTGCATTCAAGCAATAAAAAAGATGAAAGGAACAAAAAGGTAAAAGTTAAAGCAGTAATGATGGAAAACAAATGGAATGAAGCGATAAAGGCAGGGCTGAACAAAGAGTCGGTGTTTCGCATTGTTGGCCTAGAAAGTGAGTTAGAAGCAGAAAAATTACGTAAGATGAGGGAACAGGTAGAAGTGCTTTCGTTGAAATATAATTTTCCTACTAAAAACGATGTTGCCAATATTGCAAGGCTGCTTATCCAAATAGAAGAAAAAATTGATCGCCTCGAGGGACAGTTACAGGAAGAGACAATCCCCTCGGGACATAATCAAGAAAAGAAATTAGTGAAAGTAATTTTGGAAGATATGGTTGAACGTCAAGCGATAGTATCTTCTTTACTTGGATATGATGAAAAGATTGGCCGTTCTACAGTCAGTGATCACGATGAATGATTTTCAGTTGGATGCTTGGAAAAAGGAAATGATACGTTACAATGAAACCCCATTTAAGGATGGAGTAACGGACAGACAAGCGATTTGGAGAAAGAACAAAGCCACTCTTTGGTATTACAAAACACCTTCTAAAAGATACAATGTGCCTATTTTTATCATTTATTCTCTGATTAATCAGCCCTTTATCTTAGATATGATACCCGGAGGAAGCACCATTGAAGCACTTGTTAATAAAGGGTTTGATGTGTATATGATTGATTTTGGCAAGCCGGGATTTGAGGATAGGAACATGACAATAGATGACTATATTACAGAGTATATTCAAGCTGGAGTAAGAGGTGCGATTAAACATTCCTCCGCAAAAGAGGTGACCATAATGGGGTATTGTCTTGGTGGCACACTTGCAGCTATGTATGCATCTATAGCAAAGGAACCAATAAAAAATCTTGTATTGTTTGTGACTCCAGTTGATTTTAGCAATCCTGGTTATTTTGATAAATGGGTAAAAGCATTGAGGGAAGAAAATATGGACAGCACTCGTTATATCGATGAGCTCGGAATTATTCCACCCTCTCATGTTGAGGCAGGTATACGTTTGGTGACATCGCCTATTTATTTTACTCCTTATTTATCTCTTTTGCTGAATAGAGGGGATGAAGCCTATGTTAAGAAATGGGTTCGTTTTAATACATGGACTAAAGGACATATTCCTTTAACAAGTGGCGTTGCTAAGCAAATCATTGAGGATTTTACAAAGGGAAACAAGTTTATTAATAAGGAGAGTAAAATAAATGGCCAACAAGCCAAGCTTTCAAATATTAAAGCAAGTCTACTTGTAGTAGGGACAGAAGGAGATCGGCTTGTGCCGCTCGATCACATTTTTCCAATTATGGATGAGGTAACAAGTGTTGATAAAACAGCACACATATTAAAAGGCGGGCACACAGGGACTTCTGTTAGAAATGGTAGACTCCCAGAATATCTGGATAGTTGGTTGCATGAGCGGTCAAAACCGCTAAGTTCATAAAATGGGAGGGATAAACAAATGAATGTCTTAGATGAGAATGTAAAATGGGACATGAACCCCTATATAGAATACATGGGAATTGGAGCAACGGTTTTTATTCAATTTCTTATAGGTCTAAAAGAAAGTTAGTAGGGAAGCTTTTTGCTTCTCTCTTTTTTATTCCAAAATGAGTGTAAAGCTAGGTAAATATTGTTAAGTTTTCATGGGAGATACATTATTTTAATAAAAGGTATATTATTTTTATGAAATTTATCAAAAAGTAGAAAAAAGCTTATGAAATAAGGGTATTTTGGTTTGAAAGGAGTGGAAAAGCTACATGAAAAGTGCTGATTTGAGTGGTTGTTCAATAGTGTTTAGATGTAAAATAGCTAAGCATACATAATGAATATAAGAAACATTAAGGTTCAAATAATCGATTATAAAAGATATAATGCATATAGTACAAGCTTTAATGTGCTATTTCCTTGCAAAATGGAGGTTGGAAATAATCGGGGTTAATAGTTTAATACAACGTGAAAGTGAATCTATTCGTGTATCTAAAGGATTTATCCTGTTTCATTCTGACCTCACAGTCAGTGCCATTGATGTTGGGGCAATGGATATACTTGGACACACCAATTCATCGGTGACGGGGAAACTACTCTCAGACTTTTTAAAAAAAGATGCATTTAATATATTACTTAAATATACATACAGTGTAATACAAGAAGGCACTTTTGTACAACATGAAATGAAACTTTCTGAAAATCCAAATCAATGGATAAAAGTGGTCATCTATCCTATTGAGACAAACTGCTTTTCAATGCTATTCTTTGATATTAATAAGCAAAAAGAGTTGGAAATTGCACTTTTAAGACAGACAGAAAAGCTTAACATACTAAATGAATCTGCTGCTATGTTGACCTCTATTAAAAATCCAAAAGAACTCCTAGATTCCTTATTCCATAAACTTTCACAAGTGTTGGACCTTGATATCTATGTCAATTATAGTTGGGAAAAAGAGCACAATCGACTAGTGTTAACAAACCATCATGGGCTCTGCACAGAAGAGCTGGAGACCTTTAGGTATCTTAAAAAGGGAGCTGCTGTGTGTGGTACTGTTGCACAAAATAAAAAGAGGTTGGTTTTTGAGCATATAGACGGCAGAGAGGATAAAATACTAGACCTTATACGTCCTCTCGGAGTCAAAGCTTATGTATGTGAACCTTTATTGTCGTTCGGAGAGCTTGTGGGTACCATTTCCTTCGGTTCCAAGAAACGTCCTACTTTTACATCAGAAGAACTTGATTTGATTCATTCTATTTGTCATCAGGTAACCATCGTTTTAGATCGAATGACAAAAGTGGACGAGTTGACTCAAAACACAGAAACATTGGAAGTGGCAAATCTACACCTTAAAGAAAATGAGAGAAAGTTACGGCTTATTATTGAAAGAAATGAAGCAAAGAGAGAAAGTAAAACCAAAACGAATTTCCTGGCAATGATCAGTCATGAGTTGAGGACGCCATTGAACTCTATTATTGGATACAGTCAAGTTTTAGAGAATGATCAAAAAGATCCCCTCACAGAAAAGCAAAAATCTAGACTTGCCAAAATATTAAATTCCAGCAGACACCTACTGCAACTAATCAACAACATTTTAGAGCTAATTAGAATTGATACAAAACCAGAAACAATTAAAACAAATGTAAAATCAGTTCCTATAAAAGATGCTGTTTGGGAAAGTTTGCACTCCGTAAGCAACAATGCAAAAGAAAAAGGGATTTCTCTTCACATTGAGAAAGATGTAGAGGATATTTCCATTGAAATTGATCCCATACGTTTTCAACAGGTCATGGTCAATTTATTAAATAATGCCATTAAATACAACAAAAAGAATGGTGCTGTAACCCTTTATTGGAGGGTGGACGGCAGATATTTAGCTATCTTTGTTAAAGATACGGGGATTGGTATCCCTCAAAGACACCAAGAGAATATCTTTGAACCATTTTACAGAGTGAACCACGCTATACCAGGGATTGAGGGGACAGGCATTGGTTTAACTCTCGTAAAGCAGAATGTTCTAGAAATGAAAGGGACCGTTGGCGTTTCAAGTATAGAGGGAACAGGGAGTACCTTCTGGGTAAAGGTACCGATATAATACATCGAAAGAAAGGGGTTTTCTTCGATTGAAACCAATAAATGTAGTAATTGTTGATGACAATCAAGATTCTCTTGAAATACTGAATTTTTTTATTGGAGAACTAAAGGAATTTCAAATTATAGATACATGTCAAAGTGGAGAACAATTGATTGATAGTGTCATGAAAAACAAGGTGGATCTTGTTATTGCGGACATAAACATGCCTGAAAAAAACGGTTTGGATGCAATAAAAGAATGCCTTGAGTTTTCTCCTGATTTAAAATTTATTTTTGTAACAGGTTATAATGAATTTGCGGTAGAGGCATTTGCTATTTCTGCAGTTGACTATATTGTAAAACCGATTGAGAAAATAAGATTATACAAGGCTTTAGAACGCGCAAAAGCCCAATTGCTTACTGAGGTAGCGGAGACAGAACAGAAAAAACATAACAAAAGGTTATCTGTTCGTTCCAATAGTTCGTTCTACTATATACCATTCGGTGATATCATTTTCATTGAGAAATCAGGAAAGAAATGCATCATATATACAACCAACCAAGCCATTGAAACCTATGAAAATATCAGTGACATCTATAAACAATTGGATCAAAATTTTTACCGGACACATCGATCCTATATTGTGAATCTAAGGATGCTATCACACATTACTCCTAAAAATGAAACGTATTTTGCCTACTTTAGTAATCATGAGAAGTATGCTCACATTTCCAAATTGAAAATCAATGAAGTACAAGAGCTATTGGCTCAAATCACGAAATCTTAACATTGAGAATTTCCTGGTTTGAGTTTTCTTTTTTAAAATACTTCATTTTTCATAATAATTCCAATAAGGGTTCTTAAATGTAGAATCTTTGCGGTTGAAATGGCAAAGTAGTGCACTGAAAAGCATTAATAAAATGCTCAAAAGTATAAGAGGAATTGGACAAAAGGGAATATGTTTCGTTAGAATGCTAGATAAAGATATCTTATACATGAATCTAAATGACGAATCCTTTTACTTCACATATAATGATGGGAATTTTAAAAAGATGATGAAGAGCTATCTTATTTGAAATAGACACAAACATACCTTGCTAGGGTTAATCGAATCGTTTTGATAATTAAATAAGTGGCAAACATCCAATACTTAAAATAACCGTTATATGGGAGGGGTTTTAATGGATTTATTAAGTGATGAATCATTAATAGAAGTATATGAAGCAGCGATAACGAATGACTTGAACGAAGAGTTCTTGAAGCTGATTCTTGATGAAATGAAGCGGAGAAAAATAGATATTTCAGTGTCCAATATATAACGATGAACCGATAGAAACAATAGAAGAACACAGAAAGAGATGTGATGATCGTAGTCAGCATCTTTTTTCTTTATTAATATATTAAAAGGAGACACTTAGTATGTACATTGTTCATTCCACTTTTATAGTGCCACCTGAAAAAGCAGATGAAGTTATTTCGATCTATCATAACAGATCTAGAATAGTAGAACAGGCGAAAGGATTTCAGCGCTTCCTTCTTCTACAAAATGAAAATAAAGCAGGGGAGCTTACCGTTTTTATGGAATGGGATTCAAAGGAAGAATTTATCTCCTGGGTTACCAGTGAAGATTATAAAAGGATACACGAACTAGAAAAGAAATACCCTGACCAAGAGCTAGCCACTATTATACCAACCATTACAAAATTTAAGGTGGTGGCAACATGAACATTCCCACAAAGTCTTCAACCGTCCAGAAAATTAAAGCAGATATAGGTAACTTGGACGTAGAGCCGATTGTAGAGAAAGTGGTTGTAACCATGTACAATGATTTTCCTTTCCTTGAAGAAAAGTTTGGGGAAAAAGGAAAAGAAAGAACCATAGAAGACAACTTTTATCACTTTCTGTATCTCAACACTGCTTACAAGCTAAATGACACTCAAACTTTCGTGGACTATGTAATGTGGCTTAATAGTGTACTCGTAAGTAGAGGATTGAAGACAGATATGATCATCTATAATTTTGAAAAAATACAAGAAAATATGACAGGTATGTTAGATAAGAAAGTAGAAGAAAGCTTTGTATCCTATCTAGATGATGGCATTCAGGCGCTTAAGGAATATAAGCAAGAAAGCGAATAAGGCTGAGGAAGACAGTGTGGATGGGCACTGTCTTTTTAATAATTTCACAGGATTGTCATGAGTATGTGGAAGAGGCACGTAAGAAGTGTTTTATAATAGAAGAAATCATGTTAGATAAAGGAAGGCTGATAGTTAATGACAAACACTACTATGGGAAGATTCCGAATGATGGGGTTAATAGAAGGCGGATCATTGCTTGTTCTTCTTTTTATAGCAATGCCTCTGAAGTATGGGTTTGACATTCCCCAGGCAGTAAGTGTCGTTGGAGCTTTACACGGCTTTTTGTTCATCACTTATGTCCTTTTTATTGCATATATCACGTTAAAGATAAGATGGTCGCTTAAATGGGCGGCAGGTGCTATAGCTGTTGCTTTCATTCCATTTGGAAATATCGTATTTGATAATTATTTAAAGAAATCTTCTTTTGTGAACTGACTCCTCTCAATGGGGTCAGTTTTTTGTTAGGAGCTAATTATGGTATAGGTTAGTGATTTTTGGTTACAAATAGCCCGAAGCAAAGTGGAAAAGATGGAACTGTCTAATAGAAGGGTTCTAAACGCCCGAAGCGAAAGGAAAAGAGGTGGAACTGTCTAATAGAAGGGTTCTATTAGCCCGAAGCGAAAGGAAAAGAGGTGGAAGTGTCTAATAGAAGGGTTCTATTAGCCCGAAGCGAAAGGAAAAGAGGTGGAAGTGTCTAATAGAAGGGTTCTATTAGCCCGAAGCGAAAGGAAAAGAGGTGGAAGTGTCTAATAGAAGCTGTCTAATAGAAGGRTTCTATTAGCCCGAAGCGAAAGGAAAAGAGGTGGAAYTGTCTAATAGAAGCACTCTAAACGCCCGAAGCGAAAGGRARAGAGGTGGAASTGTCTAATAGAAGGGTTCTATTAGCCYGAAGCGAAAGGAAAAGAGGTGGAACTGTCTAATAGAAGCACTCTAAATGCCCGAAGCGAAAGGAAAAGAGATGGAATTGTCTAATAGAAGCACTCTAAACGCCCGAAGCGAAAGGGAAAGAGGTGGAATTGTCTAATAGAAGCACTCTAAACGCCCTAAGCGAAAGGAAAAGAGGTGGAACTGTCTAATAGAAGCACTCTAAACGCCCGAAGCGAAAGGGAAACCCATAGAACTGTCTAATAGGAAGGCTTCATTTTCATATTCAAAATACTTGTCATTTCCCTTCTTCCATCATTCTTCGCTATAATGAGTGGTATAGATTTACTGTACTAAAGGAGTAGTTGCTTTCGTGAACGTTGGTCGGATATTATCGTTCGTCGCATTTTTCTCATTATATAATATTTTAATGTTTTATCTTGGTTGGAACGGCTTAGTCTGGTTAAAAGCGATATTCTCGTTCCAACAAGAAACTGTATATTGGTTAGTCATCACCATTTTTTCTTATGCCTATATTCTTGGGAGGTTGGTAAAACCGCTCTCCTGGTTATCGATTGTCGGTTCAATATGGTTTGGATATATTCAGTACGGACTTCTTTTATTTCCGATAGCTAACCTTGTTGCTTGGGTACTTCACCTAACAGGAGTTCCAGGTCAGACTTCCGTTGTTGTGGTGGGGACCGTAACAGCTATCATGATTGCAATAATTTTCATCACCGGCCTCTACAATGCTTACAGCCCAGTAATCAGAAAGTATGAGGTGACCATACCGAAAAAAACCGAAATGAAAAAAATTCATGTAGCGGTTGCCTCTGACATGCATTTCGGTAAGTTATCAGGTGTCGCCCATGCCAAAAGGCTTGTGAAAATGATAGATCGCATCAAGCCGGATATCATACTGCTTCCTGGTGATATTATTGATGACGAGCCCGAACATTTTCAAAAAAAAAATATGGGGGCTATCATGAAACAACTCGATGCACCACTCGGTATTTTCGGGGTTCTAGGTAACCATGAATACTATGGAAGAGAGATCCCTCAGTTTCTAAAAGAGATGGAAAAGGTTGATATCCGTATTTTAATGGACGAGGTTATTCTAGTTGGAGACAGTTTTTATTTGCTAGGCCGAAAAGATAAAACAGACTCAAGAAGAAAGTCGTTCCAACAACTGGTAAACGATAATAATATAGATGTTTCTTTGCCCTTACTAGCAATGGATCATCAACCTGCAGAGCTGAAAGAAGCACAAGAAAGTGGGGTAGATCTCATCGTATCGGGTCATACCCATAGAGGTCAAATGGCACCAAACCACCTTATTACCAAAAGGCTGTTTGAGTTGGATTGGGGTTACTTGAAAAAAGGCCAGTTGCATGCATTTGTTTCCTCTGGCTTCGGTTTCTGGGGGCCGCCACTTAGAATCGGCAGCAGGTCGGAAGTATTGGAAATTGTCGTACAATTTGAAGATAGAGAAGGTTATTAACGGATGAATAAAACTTTTCAGCAATTTAATCTAGGAGAAGACATAGTCAAGGCATTAAGTAGTCTGAACTATATAAAACCGACAAGTGTCCAAGAAGAAGTGATTCCAAAAGCTCTAGGGAAGATGGATATCATTGTACAATCACAAACAGGAAGCGGGAAAACAGTTGCTTTTGCCGTCCCTCTTTGTGAGCTTGTCTACTGGGAAGAAAATAAGCCCCAGGCCTTAGTATTGACTCCAACCAGGGAACTTGCAGCCCAGGTAAAGGACGATATAACAAACATTGGACGCTTTAAGCGAGTTAAGGCAACCGCTATATACGGAAAACAATCTTTTCAAAGGCAAAAAATAGAATTGAAGCAAAAGTCTCATATAGTGGTTGGTACACCTGGACGGGTGCTGGACCATCTTGAAAAAGGTACGCTTGAAGTGAATAGACTCAAGTATCTTGTGATTGATGAAGCGGACGAAATGTTAAACATGGGCTTTATCGATCAAGTAGAAGCAATCATCCAAAAGCTACCCAAAAATAGGGTAACGATGTTGTTTTCAGCCACCTTGCCGGAAGATATTAAACAACTAGCGAATCAATATATGACAGAACCTGCATTGGTTGAAATAAAAAGAAGTGGTTTGACGACAAATCGAATAGAGCATGTCTGGTATGAGGTGGAGGAAGAGGAGAAATATCTTCTGCTGAAAGACATTACAGTAGTGGAAAACCCAGATAGCTGTATTGTTTTCTGCGCTACGCAAGAAGAAGTGGAGAGGGTTCACCGTAAACTTCATCGCAGCGGGTATCCTTGCGGAAAGTTGCATGGCGGCATGGTACAGGAAGATCGATTTTCTGTCATGAATGCTTTCAAACGGGGGGAATTCCGATATCTGATTGCAACGGACGTAGCCTCAAGGGGTATTGATATTGAAGATATAAGCTTAGTCATCAATTATGATATTCCTTCTGACAAGGAACGATATGTACATCGTATCGGACGAACAGCAAGAGCTGGAAAATCTGGTAAAGCGATTACGCTTATTTCAAATAACGAAAGTCATCAATTAGAAGAAATAGAGAAGTATATTGGCTTAAAGATTTTTAAAGGTGAAGTTCCTAACAGAGAAACTGTAGCCCGAGCTGAAAATTCTTTTTTAGAGAAGATGAAAAATAAACCTACAAAGAAAGAAGAAAAAGGCGCCAAATTAGAGAAGAATATTATGAAACTCTACTTTAATGGCGGTAAGAAAAAGAAAATTAGAGCGGTGGATTTCGTAGGGACCATTTGCCAAATAGCTGGCATGACACCAGAAGATATAGGGATTATTTCTATTCAGGAGAATCAGACGTATGTGGATATCTTAAATGGAAAAGGCCCTTTAGTTTTAAAAGAAATGAAAAACCGTCCCGTCAAAGGCAAACAGTTGAAAGTGCATGAGGCACGAAACTAATAAAGCTCGCCAATCCCGATTGTGGATTTGGCGAGCTTTTATTTTTATTTTTAGAAAAAGAACAAATGAGCCATTAGTGCTGCAACAGGCAATGTAATGATGGTTCTTTGCAAGAATATGATGAACAGTTCCCATATCGATAGAGGGATTTTTGATTTTATCAAAAGAATGCCAATCTCTGACATGTAAATTAACTGAGTCAATGACATGACGGCAATAACAAATCTCGTAAGCTCAGATTCTATCCCACTTCCAATAACTGCTGGAAGAAACATATCCGCAAACCCTACAATCATGGCTGGTGCAGCAGCCTGGGCTTCTGGAATTTGCAACAGTTGAAGAAACGGTATGAATGGAAAAGATAGAATGTTGAAGACTTCCGTAAATTCTGCCACCATCAAGGCAATTGTTCCTAAAGCCATCACAAGTGGAATGAGTGCCATCCAAATATCCACTACATTATAAATCCCTTTTTTTACAATTTGCTTTATACTCTTCACTTGCCCCGCTTTATCTACGGCCTGCTGTAGTCCCCATTGAAAACTCGACACACCTTTTGGAACATTTTCATCGATTTTTTGGCCAACAGGTTCGTAATATGTATCTTTTTTACGGGAAAGTGGAGGGATTCTTGGGCATATAACTGCTGCAATGATTCCAGTAACCACTACTGTAAAGTAGAAAGGGACAAACATATGATCAATTCCAATAAATTTGGCTATAACAAGACTAAAAGCAATGGAAGCAATGGAAAAGTTGGTCGCTACGACAGCTGCTTCCCTTTTTGTATAATAGCCAGATTCGTATTGCTGTGTGGTTAACAACACCCCTACTGTCCCGCTCCCCATCCAAGAAGCCATTGCATCAATAGACGATCTACCTGGTAGCTTGAAAAGAGGATGCATTACTTTTCTAACCAGCGTACCGATGAAGTCCATTAAACCGAACTCTAATAGAAGTGGCATGAAGAGACTTGCAAATAGAAACCAAACAGTTAGAACTGGGATAAGGTCAAATAAGACAATGCCTCCTGTAAATTCGGATGTAATCATTTCAGGTCCATATTTCGTTAAGGTCATAACAGCGAATGCCGCACCTAATACGCGCATTGCAAGCCATATACTACCTACGTTCAATAGGGTGTCTAAGAAGCTATCTTTTTTTAAGAATGGTAAGGAAATGAACCTCACTACCAAACTGCTAATAGCAGAAACAACTAATACGACTGCCATGAAGGAAGGAATAACCCCACCAAATGTAGTCAATACCAAGTCAGCCATGATTCCAAGACCAATGGTGACATTTCCGTTGAATGATACTGGTATCAAGAAAAGTAGAATACCAAATAAAGAAGGAATGGCGAATTTTAAAATTTGTAAAGTTGAATAAGTTGGGGCATCTGTTTGTTTGGAGTAGGTGGTTTGTTTGGCAGATTGAGTACTCATACGGTTTTGTCTCCTTTTTTGAATGTTATAATAATAGAATAGGATATCAATAAAAATAACACTTTGCGTATAATTATACAACCTTATCTTTTCAAATAGGTTCTCTTTTCGGATATTCATCGCTTTCGTCGAATATGTTAAAGCGAAGGTGAGTGAAAGGAGGGATTGCATGGTGTCTAGAAACCAGAAGCAAACAGTTTATAACTTGACCAAATATAAGGACGCGCTCCCTGTTCCGCCAGTTTTAAAGCACCTATATAAAGGGGAAGGCTATACGTATTACGAGGTATGTATGAAGGAATGCAAGGTGTCAGTGCATAGTGAATTGCCCGAGACAACTATGTGGGGATATGAAGGAATATTTCCAGGACCGACCATTCAAGTGGAGAGTGGAGAAAGGGTGTATATCAAGTGGAAGAATCAATTGCCACCTGTGCATCTTTTACCAATAGATTTTACCGTCCATGGTGCTCATCGTGACGTCCCTGAGGTAAGGACAGTAGTTCATGTACACGGGGCGGTAGTAGAACCGGAGAGTGATGGGTACCCTGATGCCTGGTTTACAAATGGATATCAACAAGTGGGGGAGAAGTTTGTAAAACAAGTCTATCAATATGACAACTATATGAATGCTTGTACCCTTTGGTACCATGACCATGCACTTGGTATTACCAGATTAAACATATATGCAGGCCTCGCAGGTTTCTTTTTAGTAAGAAGTAAACGAGAACAATCATTGAATTTGCCTGCAGGGGAATATGATATTCCACTATTGATACAGGACCGGACATTTAATCAAGATGGATCGCTTTATTATCCCAAACAGCCAGAAGAACCAGTTCCGGGCCTAGTAACGTCCATTGTGCCTGAGTTCTTTGGGGAAACCATATTGGTTAATGGAAAAGTATGGCCATATTTGGAGGTGGAACCAAGAAAATATCGATTTCGGATGCTGAACGGCTCAAACAGTAGATTCTATAAATTAAAGCTTGATAGAAATCAACTTATGTTTCAGATAAGTACAGATAGAGGGCTATTGCCTCAACCGATTGGAATAAAGGAGATTATTCTAGCGCCTGCTGAAAGGGCAGATATCATCATCGATTTTTCTAATTTGGAAGGTAGGAAAGTTTCATTAATTAATGAAGCACCTGCTCCTTTTCCAAGTGGAGAGGCTAAAAATGAAGTAAGGGATGTCATGCAGTTCAGGGTAATCTCCAAAGCTATGTATATTGATACCAGCAGTATTCCTTCAGAATTGGAACAACTACCTGTTTTGTCTGAAAAGAGCGTTGTAAGAAAAAGGTTTTTAACGCTTGATCATTTGATGGATAAGTATGCAAGAGAGCTCATGTTACTAGATAATAAAGGTTGGGATGCACCAATATCTGAAAACCCTAGACTTGGGACAACTGAAATCTGGTATCTTATTAACCTTACACCAGATACGCACCCGATCCATATTCATTTAATAGATTTTCAGATACTTGACCGGCGTGAGTTTAATGTTGAGAAATACAACAATGAAAAAGTGATTGAATACCTAGGGCCTAGTATCTTACCAGAGCCACAGGAAAGGGGGAGAAAGGACACCGTAAGGGCAAATCCCAATGAGGTTACAAGGTTAATCATGCAATTTGGTCCTTATTCAGGACTTTATGTATGGCACTGTCATATGCTAGAACATGAAGATTATGAAATGATGCGGCCGTATATAGTGATAAGGTAACCGAGAAGATAGGCGGAATATTTGATGGGAGAAAATACGAAACAATTTATTGGTGTCTGGACTCAGGCATTAGGTACAGTAATTACAGCGATTGGCAGTACCCCGTCCGTCCCCATCCATGAGCAAGGGAGAACGGGGTTAAGTTTGGTCGGGAATGTCCTTCAAGCAGGGGGAAATGGTCTTGAAGCGGACTCACAAGAAGAACTGACATACGGAAAATTAGGAAATATCATACAAGCAACAGGTAATTTGTCCGTCAGCACAGGTTTGGTCATTGATTTTACCGGAGATACAGAAGAAAGGCTTGTCATTAGTGGAGACTTAATACAAGCATTGGGAGCGATAACTGCATTAGGCAGTGCCAGCCACCCATACATGGTAGTTGGTAATTTCCTTCAAGCGATTGGGAACTCTATACAAGCGGTAGGGGGCAGTCGAGAGTTAAGAGAAGAAAGAAATAAATCTAAGCAAAATGAGCAAAGTAATGAATCTGTCATTGCACTTGGAAGCTGGCTGCAAGCAATTGGTACCATCATACTTGCACTTGGGTTGACATATGAACAGATAGAATAATCCCCCGATATTTTCTATATCAGGGGATTAGATCATGATTAAACGCCGATGCTTTCGGCTATGTTTGACTGCCTTAAATAATCTGCCAGAAGTTGAGGAGTTGTTAAATAGACAAGCCCATTACCTTCTAAGCTTTTAGGATAGCCGAGAGGGATGGTCCTTTTAATTAGTTGAGCATAAAGTTCCGCCTCGGTGAGTGTTCGGCTGAATTCATTTTCCGAAAGCTTTTTAATTAACGCGAGCGCTCCCGCGACATGTGGGGCTGACATGGAAGTACCACTGAATACGGCATATCTTCCTCCTGGTATTGTTGAAATAATTTTCTCGCCAGGTGCTACAAGATCAATTTCGTTATTCGAGTTAGTAAAATAAGAGGATTTACGTTGAAGATTAATAGAACCGACAGAAATCACTTCCTGGTAAGCAGCTGGATAAGAGAATTCTTCTGTATATTGATTCCCATCCCCTTCATTACCTGCAGCGCAAACGACGAGGATGTTTTGGTCGATTGCTGCTTTAATAATATCGTGAAGTTCTGGGACATCAATTGGACCACCAAGTGACATAGATATAACATCTACATTCTGGGTAACGGCGTAATTTATTGCGTTAATAATCCATTCATATTCTCCAGAGCCATTTTTACCGCCAAGAGCTTTAAGAATCAGTAGTTTAGCTTCAGGAGCTACTCCAACTACACCAGAACCAGGGTTGATCGCAGCAATGGTCCCTGAAACATGTGTGCCATGACCGTTATAATCTTTAAAGTTCTCTGGATCTCCATTATCGTCCTCTGTGAAGTTTTTCCCTCCTATAATCCGTCCTTCAAGGTCAGGGTGCAGTACATCACATCCGGTATCAATAACCGCAACGACGATACCTTCACCTTTATAACCATTTTGCCAAATAGCCGGTGCTTGAATTAATTCCACGCCTTCTGGGATTTGTTGGGTCTCAAATAACTGGTTTTCCAACTTGTAAGGAATTAAATGAACTAATTTTTCTTTTTGCATACAAAACGCCTCCTAATCATTATTTTCAAACAAATGTGAAAAAGAAAGAAGGTGTTGCGTGTTGCAGTATTACTTTCTGAAGATTCTATCAATAAAACTACTATTTTACAAGTGCTTAACCTCCTAATAATTGCTTTTCGGTCCTATTTCCACTAAGCCCCAAGTCTTAACTCAAAATATGGCTGAAGCTCATTATAAGAAACCTTTAACGAAGGTAAGATAAAGACATAGAAGGGAGGAACAACGAATGAAAAAATTTGGATTGTTTCTAGTAGGTGTCATTGCATTCTTTGTTTTGCTTGCAAACATTGGTCCACTTTTAGGGTTGGCCGTTAGTTTGGTAGTCACTTATTATGCAGTAAAAGAATTCATAAAAACGGATTCTACTGGCACGAAAATTCTGTGGGGGATCATTGCTTTTATTGCCATCGCTTTCTCCATTGCAAATGTACCCGCCGTATTAGCAGTAGTAGCAGCATATATCTTATATGTTGTTTATAAAAACTGGAACAAAGAGAAAGAAAACAACACCATCATTGAAGCTGGTGACCCGTTCACTAATTTCGAGAAACAGTGGAATTCATTGAACAAGTAAATTACAGGAGAGGAATGGTACTATGACTAACTTATTTTCAAGAATTAAACAGACGATTTCTGCAGATTTCCATGAAGCTTTGGATAAAAAGGAGCAGAAAAACCCGATCGCTATGTTGAATCAGTATTTACGTGATTGTGAAAGAGAAGTAGAAAAAGTTCGCAAGCTTGTAGAACGCCAGAATTTACTTAAAGAAGAATTTAATAGAGAATATCAAGAGGCAAGAAGTTTAGCGGAAAAGCGAAATTCGCAAGCATGCATTGCTGAAAAGGCTGGTGAAACGGAACTGGAGGCATTTGCAAAACGGGAGCATCAACAATATGAAGAGCGCGCCAACAATTTGAAGCTTTCTTTAGAAAAGGTTTCGGCGGACCTGACATCTCTAGAGCAAAAATATGAAGAAATGAAGCACCGACTTAAGGATATGTATATCAAGCGGATGGAATTAATGGGAAGGGAGAATGTTGCCCGTGCCACACATCGAATGAATCAGGTGGTGGGTTCTAGCAAAGCAGAGTATTCCTACACAAAATTTAATGAAATGGAAACCTACTTAGATCGTTTGGAGCACCAAGTAAATTCCGACTATCACCGCAATACTATCGATGCGCGTATTGCCCAGCTAGAAAAAGAAATTCCCCAAACTGAAGAGAAAACTCATTCTCTTTCACAATGAAAACTGCTATTCTAAAAAGGCGTACATTTGCGCCTTTTTAGGGTGTAGAAGTATAAAAAGCTTGGATCTGTTAAACACCGCTGTTGATTTCCGCACTAGGCTTCGCCTTCCTAGGGGCGTTTGGGGAGCCTCCTCGGAAAAGCGCCTGCGGGGTCTCCCCTAAAACGCTATCTCCCTCAGGACAAGGAAGGCTTCGACAGCGAAACATCGCACCAAGAAAATGCGTAGCATTTTCGAGGAGTCTACGCATATTGCTCCAATCAACAGCTAGGTAGCTGAAAAAATCAACAATATGCTTTAACAAAGCCAAAAGCTTAAATAAAAGGAGGGATAAGGCGCATGTTGAACAAAATGAAATCTGATTATCTTAGTTTTATTATCGTAGTGGCTAGCTTGATTTTTCTGCTGGAAATTCTCTTTTTCAATACGGGCCTTATTTTTTCTTTTTTGTTTTCAGGATTCCTAATGTATATAGGAAAGAAGAAATGGCATTGGTTAATAGGAAAGGCTCTATTTGTCATCGGGGTTTTATCCATTACTTTTACCGTATTCAATATGATGACCTTCAACTTTCTAATTTTGGCAACAGTGTTGTATTTCTTGTACAAATTTCTGCAAGCCAAAAAACACCCTGTAGAAATGCAGCCATCTATAATGCCCAAACAGGAAGAACAGGTTGTTAGAAACGAGCAAAAGTGGTTCACTAACAAGCTTTTTGGAGGACAAAAGACACCTGATCATTCTTATACATGGGATGATGTAAACATCCAATGTGGAATTAGTGATACTCAGATAGATTTGAGCTATACGGTACTGCCTAAAGGGGAATCCATTATTTTTATTCGAAATGTAATAGGAAATATTCAGATAATGGTTCCCTACGAATTGGAACTTAATATCGTCCACTCTGGCATGGTAGGCTCCATCAATATCCTAGAGCAAGAAGAGAAAAGCATTCTTAACCAGACTGTTCATTACCAAACAGCTAATTATAGAGAAGCCACCCATAAAGTGAAAATTGTCACCTCGATTTTCGTCGGCAGCATAGAGGTGAAGAGAGTATGAGTACATTGCAAAGACAAGTTTTGTGGGCATCTTGTATATCTCTAATAAGCTTTATAGTTATAGGCGCGGTAACCTATTTCTTTTTTCCGGTAATCAGTCTGAAAGCTCTTTGGATGCTAAAGGTAATGGATCTTCCGTTCATCTTGTTTTTATTTATTGTCAGTCTTGGTTTGGGAATACTCTTCGGCTTATTTTCAGGGTTGTATTGGAAGAAGCAAATAAACACTGTTTATGAGGAGTTAAAAGCAGTGGAACAAGGCAGAACCTTGAGGGAAGTACCAGGAAGCAATGTTCAGGAATTAGCTTTAATGGAAGAAGTCATATGGAAATTGCACAGTCAGATACAGGAACAAGCAAAAATCTCCCAAAAGATCGCAAACGAAAAGGCGGAAGACCTAGAGATTAGGATACAGGAAATCGTTTCACAAGAACGAAACAGGCTGGCAAGAGAGCTTCATGACTCAGTCAGTCAGCAGCTTTTTGCAGCCTCAATGCTAATGTCTGCATTAACGGAAACGAGGGGAGAATCTGGTACTGATAACAGTGAAACAAAGCAACTAAAATTAGTGGAAGAGATGATTCACCAGTCTCAACTGGAGATGCGGGCATTGCTCCTTCATTTACGCCCAGTGGCATTGAAAGGAAAAACATTGCAAGAAGGTGCAGAGGAGTTATTAGTAGAGCTTATCCAAAAAGTTCCGATGAGCATTACTTGGAAAATTGAACGTTTTTCTATAGATAAAGGTGTGGAGGATCATCTATTTAGAATCCTTCAAGAGACTTTATCCAACACATTACGGCACTCCAAAGCAAATGCGGTCGAGGTATTACTCATTCAAAGAGAAAACTTCATCATACTACGAGTGGTAGATGATGGAATCGGCTTTGATGTCGAGCAGGCTAGGGCAGGTTCTTATGGCTTGCAAAACATGCATGAACGTGCCGTTGAACTAGGTGGTACTTTAAAAATAGTAAGTGTGGAAAATGAAGGAACAAGACTGGAAGTGAAAGTACCCAAACTGAACGTAGAGGAGGCTTGACCTATAATGATAAGAGTATTATTTGTAGATGATCATGAAATGGTAAGGATTGGTGTTACAGCATATCTTTCTGCGCAACCAGATATAGAAGTTGTGGCAGAAGCAGATGATGGATCTGTTGCAGTAGATCTCGCTATTGAACACAAACCTGATATCATTTTAATGGATCTTGTAATGAAAGAAATGGATGGAATCGAAGCGACCAGAAGAATTATGGAACAATGGCCGGAAGCGAAAATTATCATCGTTACGAGCTTTCTGGATGATGAAAAGGTCTATCCAGCCCTTGAAGCGGGAGCTACCAGCTATATGCTAAAAACCTCCAAAGCAAGTGAAATTGCCAATGCAGTTCGGTCTACATATAAAGGGCAATCCATCTTGGAGCCGGAAGTGGCAGGGAAAATGATGCAGAAGATGCGCAGGAAAACCGAAATCCTTCCTCATGAGGAGTTGACCAACAGAGAAATGGAAATCCTCCTTCTCATGACACAAGGAAAAACAAATCAAGAAATAGCGGATGAGCTGTTTATCGCACTTAAAACTGTGAAGGTACATGTAAGCAATATCCTCGCTAAACTTCAGGTGCAGGACAGAACACAGGCAGTCATCTATGCATTTAAGCACTCATTAGTGAACTAATGGGTGTTTTTTTAACAAGAAGGAATAGGCTTGCGCAGAAGCCGCTGAAATAGTCTTTGGATTAAGAAATTTTTTTTGAACACCGCTGTTGATTTCCGCAACGAAGTGAGGAGGCTCAAGCACCGTCCCGCGGAAAGCGAAGCCATTTGTGGAAAGGAACAGCGGCTATTTCCACTAACTAAGGTTTTCTGCAATAAAAGGACAGATCTGTTTTTACGAGGTGTTTTTTTATGATACTATTCATTATAGAGACAAAATTCATCTTGGGAGGCTTCTTAAATGAACAAACAGCTTATCGTCTACTCAGCACCAGGCTGCAGGGATTGTGAATTGGTAAAGGAATTTCTAAAAGAAAATCAAGTATCTTTTGAAGTCAGAGATTTACTGGCAAACAGGGAATATCAAGAGGAAGTAGAGAAATTCGGATTTATGGGAATTCCGGTTACGGCCGTAGGTGACCAGGCGGTAAAAGGATTTAACCCAGGGGAACTAAATAGGCTGATAGATCTTGTAAAGTGAAGGTCGGGGCAAACAGAGGAGTAAAATGATTGGCAGAGCAAAAGGAACCGACGTTTATATATACTTACGCATATAGCAAGGAAGAGCGCTCCCTGTGCCATTTGGAGATGCGATCTTTTTTTGGCAAGGCAACAGATGATAACATTATTAAAAGTACTACAAGGATTGATCCGAGCAGAAGCCCCTTTATCCGTGAAAGAATAGAAGTGATATATGAAGGAGCATCATTGCAGGAAATCGTCGATCAAGTGAAGGAAATAGCGATGGGCGATCAAACTTTCAAAGTTATTTTCTCCAAAATAAATGATAGGAAAGCTCCACATACGATTGAATATCAAGAACGTCGTGATATTGAACGCGCCATTGGTTGGGTGATTGAAGGAGAGGCCGATGTCCATCAACCTGATCATATTTTTGGCATGGCCATTGTCGGCACCTGCTGGTATTTTGGTCATTATTTGAAAAGTGAAGCGGTATGGCTTCTGCACACAAAGAAGCCAAGGGAATATTCAACTGCTTTAAGCACTCGTGTGGCTAGGGCTGTTGCAAATATTGCTGTCCCAGATCCTGAGGGAATAAAATCCATCGATCCTTGCTGTGGGATTGGAACGGTACTTGTTGAGGCTTTATCTATGGGGATTGATATGGATGGAAGAGACATAAACCCGTTAGTGGTAAACGGTTCAAGGGAAAATATTGAACATTTCGGTCTCACAGGAAAAGTCACGCTTGGACCAATCTCGGAAGTAGCGGATAATTATGATGTGGCGGTAATTGATATGCCATACAATCTTTATACCCATGCTACCCCGGAAGATCAATTATCGATCTTGAAGCATGCACGCCGTTTCACAAAGAAAGTTGTCGTCATTACCATCGAAACGATGGATGCAATGGTGGAGGAAGCTGGGTTTAGCATTGTTGATCGTTGTCAGACGCAAAAGGGTTATTTTACAAGAGAGATTTTAGTATGTGAATAAAAGTGGAAAAGAGACCTTTAGGCTGGTCTCTTTTTTCGTAAGTTTAATAACCTATTCTAGACCAATCAAACAACTCTCCGGGGTCACTTTTCCGGACAGGAGCGTATTCGTGATGGCCAATGATATGCTCTCGGTCGTTCTTGATCAATGGGTTGCGTTTTAAAATATCCTCCAATAATATCTTCAAGGAAGCATACTGAGCATCCGTGTATCCAATATCGGTAGGAGAAATGGAATCATAAATATCCGCTGGCATGATCGAAAGCATCTCTTCCTTCGTTCCTATCGCTAGCAATTCTATTCCGATCGAATAGTCGTTCAAACCACTCTCATACTCTTGGTAGTTCAATAGATGTCCTTTTCCGGCATGAAAAGCTGCGCGTTCTTCCGGTACCATAAAGTAGATTACTCCATCACGGTCTATCATATAATGCGCAGAAACCTCATACTCTTCAAAAAGTGCATAGACTTTTTCCATATCATAAGGGTCTTCAGGGGAGCGAAGAGCGTTATTTGTAAAGTGGAGCATGACGTGTGTAATAGGGGCACCTCTGACTCTTGAATTTTTCTTTGGGAGGAGCCATTCCTCCATTTCCAGGTTAGAGGGTTCTGACGGTACACTCATGGGCGCTGTAATTGGGTTTATTCTATCCAATTGTTTTTCCGTATGAACAGTCGGCTTGGTGCACCCAATTAATAAGAAAATAGTAAAAAATAGATAGGTAGTTTTTCTCATGATTTTTCCTCTATATAAATACTTTACTTATAATAATTCTTTTTGAAAAGTGGAAATCCTTCTATTAATTTTGGCAGCCATTGTCCATTAACAATTATTACTCCAAATATGATGATGATTCCACCTAAAACACCATGTACAAGAATCTTTTCATGTAAAATAACAATTGCTGCTATTAAAGTAGAAAGCGGCTCTAAATATAGAAACATAGAAACTTTTGATGCCGCCATTACTTCATGTGCTTTTCCCCAGTACCAATATGCAATTCCTGACACAAAAATTCCAAGAAAAACAAGATGAGCCCACTCGCTAAGAGATAATAACTTTAAAGACTCCCACCCTTTATTTCGCACAAGAAATGGTGAAGTAAGAATGAATCCTACTAAACTCATATAAAATGTCACAACAAGTGCTGGATATGGAATTCGAAGACCTTTTAGTAAAATGGAGTAGATAGCCCAATTCAAGGTACTTAAAATCATTAATAGAAAGCCTAAATTAATAGTTAATGAAAGGGGCTGCCCGTTTCTTGCAGAAGTGATAAGCAATACACCCAATACGGAGAGAATCATCCCTATAACCTTTGAAGGTGTCATTTTTTCATGCAAAAATATCATAGATAGGAGTACGGTGAAAATTGGCGAAAAGGATATAAGCCACCCTGCAGAAGAAGCATCTATGGTCAATAAGGCTGTTGCCTGCAATACCTGATGGACGAAAACTCCTAAAATACCTAGTACAATTAGATGAGGTACGTATTTAATGGAAATATAGAATTTTTCGCGTGTTAATAGTAATAAAAGAAACAAAAACAAGGCCCCTATGCCAAATCGCATCACCAATAATGTAAAAGGATCAAGCTTGTATAGGACAGCTTTAGTGGATACAAATGAAATACCCCAAAAACTGATGGCCATGGTGGCATAAAGGGAGGCAGTAAAAGTTTTTCCAAAGGGGATCATTATCTATCAACCTTCTTTCAACGGACTATCACTATCATCGTATGCTTGTCCTGTTGAAAGATATACTTATGTAAATAAAGTAGAAAGTCGTAAATTTTTAGTAAATTTAACATGGATAGATGTTATTTCTAATTAAGTGTAGTATAATCAAATATATTATTCTTTATAAAGAACGGAAGTGATATGAAAAGGGATAAATTGTAAGTTTATTTTAAACGTTTTATTTTTTTTAGACATTTCGTTCTTTATAGCGAATAAAAGCATAGTTGTTAGTAACAAATATTCACACACTAAATATGGTTTATCTAAATCGTATATCATGCTTAAAGGAGGAAACTATGGACGAGAGAATGAATATAAAAAAATTTATCCAAGTTTTAAAACGCAGACTCAAAACCATTTTGGTAACGTTCCTTTGCTTTTTTTTACTCACAGCGATAGCTTCTCTATTCATTATTAAACCGACCTATGAAGCAACCTCTACCATTCTTGTGGGAAAACTGGAGAGAGAAGGAGGAGCACAAGGAGAAATTAATATGCTTTTGGCATCGACAATGGACCTGTTAAAAAGTCCCATTGTATTAAATGAAGTGAAAAATAATATGAACATTACAACAGACCTTGAGAAAGAGGTATCTTTACAAAATAATAAAAACTCCCAAATTATCAATGTGTTAGTAAGAGATAACGATCCGGAAATGGCAAAGGAAGTTGCGCATAACATCTCTTCAACAGCTGTGACGTTCATGGTAGATTCCTTCAATGTAGCAGATATTCAAGTGTTGAATGCAACGGATATAGAACCTGAAGAAGTTGGTAGCATTGCTTTGAACTTTGGAATAGGCTTTGTCATAAGTATCTTCTTCGGAGTCGGAATGGCAATTCTTCGTGAAGATCTTGACGATGCCATTAAAAACTCTAAGGAAGTAGAAGAAATGATTGGCTTACCTGTTCTTGGAACCATCAATTTAAAGCAAAAGATGCGAATACCAATAGTATTGGATGAAAGTGGGCGTACGAGAAAAACCGTGAAATCGAAGAACAGGAGGGAAGTACGTGTTTAAAAATAGATGGGGAAAAAAGCTGTCATTGAAGGAAAACTTAATTAGTACCGACCAGATCCGGATCATTCGCACAAACATAGAGGATGAATTGCAACAGGAAAGTATCTTTTTGACTATAACGTCTCCCAATTTGGAAGAGCAAAAGGCTTTGATATCTGCAAAACTGGCAATCTCTTTTGCGGAACTTGGAAAGAAAGTACTATTGGTAGATGCTAACTTAAGGAGACCTTCCCTTCATAAATATTTCAATATTTACAATTCAAGCGGGTTAGTAGACGTCATCAATGAAAAAGGAAGTATCAACCTATACGCCAAAATCACTTCTACCCCTGATTTGTTTCTTCTACCTGCAGGTACCTCTAGAGATAGTATTTCTCATACAGGGTTGCTGAATAAAGCAGAAGAACTGATGACAGAATGGAGTCAATTTTTTGATGTAATTCTGTTGGAAACTCCATCTTTCCTTAAGTCGTCGGATGCACATATTCTATCTAGGAAATGTGACGGAGTTATACTTGTAATGAAAGAACACAGTACTAAAAAGGATGACGCACTTCAAACGAAGCATTATCTAGAGAGAGCAAACAAGAAGATTGTTGGTGTGATCTATCAAACAGCGTAAATATGAGAAGCTATGACTATAAGGGGCACATATAAATGAAATCAAGCAAAGGAAACTCCATTTCGACCAATATCTTTCATTTATTATACAGCACAGCCCTCACCAGTGCTCTGAATGCAGGCTCACTTATTTTACTTGCCTATTACCTTCAATCCTATAGTTATGGATTATTCAGCGTAGTATTGGCGTTCGCGATGATCATGGCATACTTCACGGATGCGGGATTAAGTGACATCGTTTTGAGGGAGGGATCTAGGAAGGGAGTGGATATTCCCTCTGTTATATCCTCGTATATAAAAATGCGTGCACTTTTGTTATTGGTAACTTTTATAATTGGTTTTCTAATAATAGAGATTTTGCATTCCGATAATACTGAATTGGTTAGAACAGCATATTTTCTTGTAATCCCCATGGTAACTGGAGTTGCTATGCAAAGTATTGGCATCACTTATTTCCAACTAAAGGAGAAAATGCAGTACTGTGGAATAATTCGAATAACTTCATCTACCTGTCTCGTAACCTCCATAATGATAGGAATGCTTTTTTCAATAAGTCCTATCACCGTCTCTTTTTTGTATGGTTGCTCCTATCTGACTGCGGGAGTGATAGGAATATCGTTGCTTTGCAAAAATATGAAAATAGTTTGGAGAGGGAAGTTTCATAAGGGATTGCTTCATAAACTTGGTTCGTTCACACTGGGAGGTCTATTGTTTGTCCTATTGCCCCATTTAGGCCCACTAGTATTAGAGAGAACGCTTACCCTTCAGGAAGTAGGGCTGTTTGCTGTGGCATATCGCATTCCCCAAGCCTTGCAACAGATTCCCTTTATTGTGGCTGGAGCTTACTATCCAGTATTATTCCGGTATTTTAACCATAAACAACTGAAAGAGCATTTAGCTTTGCTAATAACCCAAACAAAAATTATGGCACTGATTGGAATAACCATGACCATTCCGTTTTATTACCTATCTTCATCCATCATTTCCCTATTATTTGGAGAGAGTTGGCTGGAGGCAGCCATTCTATTAAAAGTTCTATCCATCTTATTGACCCTACAAGCTATTAATATTTCGTTAGCTGATGGTCTGACTACTAGCTCACGCCAAATATTTCGCACCTCTGTCCAGTTGGTTGCCGTGATCATTGGTATTTTCCTCTATACAATTAATAGCAATAATTATGGCTTGATTGGTGCAGCCGTGGCGGGTTTAACGATAGAAGTTATCGCCCTTACCGGGTTCTGGATTTTTCTATCTGGAAAATGGTTGGTGGCGAAAAGTGTTCTTGTTCCTTACCTGACTGTTTTTGTCACAACTTTCATTCTGTTGGAATATTTCTTACAACCATATCCAATCCTTGCCATGACTATGCATTTAAGCAGTTTACTTTTATTTATCTTATTTGATAGGGAATTGAAGGAAAAGTTTCTATCTCTTGTAAAAAGAACATTACAAAATAAATGGTTCAATGGAAATGAGAAAGAAAGGGGGGTGGGAAATGGATAATGTATTGCAGAAACCGCAGAGGTATCAACTCTCCATATTTTTTATGATATTACTTGTAACATTGGCTAATTACGGCATATCTTTAGGGTTTTCTTTGAAGCCATACATGATCTTTTTGCTTTTATTTATCTTTTTCCATCTCTCCTCCTTTTATTTTCAACGACTGCAATCTTTTGAAGTGGCCATGCTTTTATTTTATTTCACTTATTGTTATTCTGGGGTATTTGCGCTTCATCCTGATTCAAGTTTGAGAATTTTGCTTGGTATTACTTTATATTTGACGTGTTATTTCATTATGAAATCGATTCTAAGCTATTCCAATATTAGTGTGGTGGAAAAAGGAATAGCTAATACAGGGATTTTCTTCAATACTGCCAGCCTTATCTTATATGTGTTAGGTATTAGAAGTACAGATTTTCAATTTGAAGGGGAAAGGGTGACGGTATTCGGTGTCCTGTTAGATAGGAGTTATCCAAGATTGATTGGCTTATTAGAAGACCCTAACTTTTTTGTGTTTTATAACACGCTATTCTTTGCCTATTACTTATGTCATCCTAACTCATGGAAAAACAGGGTAGGTCTTTTACTTTGTATCGCAGCCAATTTATTAACATTTTCAAGGGGCGGAATAGTTGCACTAGTTATTATGTTCTTCGTTTACCTCTTGTTAAATAAACCTCTTAAACAGATAAAAATAGCTGTCGGTACCATATTATCGTTGTGTTTATTGATATATGTTGTAACAGTACAATTGAAGTTCGGTTTGTTAGAGATCATAAATTCTAGATTTGAAGACTTTTCAAATGATGGGGGAAGCGGCAGGTTTGAATTGTGGGATCGTGCCTGGACGTTTTTCTCTGATAATATGATATTTGGAATCGGAGCATTCAATTTCTCAGATTATAACTTTTTCTACCATAACGACACACTGACAGTCCATAATACTTTTTTAGATATTCTTTCTGAATCCGGTCTCGTCGGTATTACTTTTTATCTAATATTTATCTATTTGGTGTTTATACAGCTATGCAAATTCAATGTCCACCGTGTACGACAATATTTATTCTTAACGTATATTGGTTTTGTGCTGCAGATGATGTTTTTGTCTGTTATTATCAACGATATGTTTTTTATGTATATTGCGATCCTTTCAACTTTCCTTAACTCCATTCAACAAGAAAAAGAGAGAAGGATAATAAGATTAAGGAATAATCCATATTCAAATATTCGTAAACAAATCAGTTAGCAGTTTCCATAGTTTAAGGGAGGTGTGAAATTATGAATGTCTTAGTTGTAACAGATAAGCTTGATATGGGAGGTGCAGAGAATTATTTTTGCAAGTTGGAAAATAAACTCTCTCATCCAGAAATTGATTTCTACTACGCTGCGGCTGAGGGTGAACTATGCGTTAACCTCCAAAACAAAAAGAAATTTAGTAATCTTTCTAGAAAAAACCATCTACACAACCTATGGATTTTAAGAAGAATTATAAAGGAAAACTATATTGGAATCTTTCATGCCAACAGTTTAAGGATGGTCTTTTATGGATTGGTACTAAAGTGGTTTATGAAAGAAAAGCTCCATATTTTCTACACGAAACACAATGTAACGATGTTAGAAAAGTATCTTCCATTAGTTTTTAGAAAGATATTGAACAGGTTCATAAAAAGAATTATTGCTGTAAGTGAATTTGAAAAATTTCAGTTAATTGATCTGGGGATAGAAAGCAGAAAAATAAAGACGATTTACAATGGGGTAGATCTTCAACAGTTTGCTTATCAGCGGAAGAAAAATCAAATTCCCCAAAAAATTGGTATTCTGGCTCGGATCTCAAAGGAAAAAAATCAAGGTTTTTTTCTAGAAGTGGCAGACGCTTGCCGCCATCACCCTGACCTGATTTTTTACATCGCTGGTGATGGTCCTGACTATCAATCAATACACCAACAAATAATTAATCTAGGGATACAGGACAAAGTTCGAATGATTGGTGCCGTTCATACACCTGAAAAATTCCTAAGAAAGATGGATGTACTATTAGTTACTTCCCATAGAGAGGTTTTCCCTATGGTAGTGCTTGAATCAATGGCTGTTGGAACCCCTATCATTTCAATAAATAGAGGCGGGATAAATGAAGCAATAGAAAATGGTAAAAACGGCTACTTACTTCATGAGCATTCAAAACAAGAGTTCTGTCATAAAATAGAGGATTTACTATCCAATGATTTAAAAAGACTACAATTTATTAAAGAGGCGAGAAAGAAAGTGGAAACAGCTTTTTCATTACAGAAAATGATTCAATATACATTGGATGAATATTCATTAGTTTTAAATGAGAAGAAAGTAAACTCCAGCAATGATAAGAAAATGCGCAAATCTTTTAAACACTATTGAAAGGGAGGTGCAGAGTAGTGCATGTTAAAAGAAGGAAGATGCGCTTTGCTATTACTGTGAAAGGTAGTTCTCTAGAACAATGGAAGCTAGAATGTGTGGAACGTCTAAAGAATATGTCCGAAGTGGAGATGGCATTGATTATTGAATATCAAGTACAGCCTGGAAATCAAAGTCACTCTGCTCTTTTCCGTGCATACCAATCCGTAGTAACAAAGAGGAGTAAAACCTTAAAGAAGGTTCCTATTCCAGATCACTTCAACTCTATTCCAAAAGTTCGTTGTGAGAATCTTTGGGATATGAAAAGTTCATTTAGTAAAGAGGAAGTGTCATTAATCAAAGAGTATAATTTGGACTTCATTCTACATCTTGAAGAAGAATCCATGGAAGGGGGGGTTCTTGATACAGCAGAATATGGGGTTTGGACATTTATTCACGGAAATCCAAACTTAAGTTCGCATATACCTGGTGGGTGGTGGGAAGTGTGGAACAACCTCCCTGTTACGGAAGTAGCATTATGTGGATTAATCAATGGATCCAATGAAGGGACTGTTTGGAGGAAAGGATACTTCGGGACTGTCAAGGAATCCTATCAAAAAACCAAAGAGATACTTTGTCAGTCTACTCTTGATTGGCCAGCCCTAATTTGCAAAGAGATTCTTAGAAATCCATGTCACAGTCCTGCTAAAATGGAATCCTTCTCTGTGAATGCTAACCATGTTATGCTTACGTCTACCACAAAAACAGCAGCATTCATTTTTGCTTCATGGAAACGAAAGATTAAGAAATTATATAGAAAGCTATTCTGTTATGAATACTGGAATATCGGAATTGTTAATAAGCCAATCCAAACTTTTCTAAAGGATAAAAACCCATCTATAGACTGGATTGTCCAAAGGAATGATTGTTATTATGCTGATCCATTTGGTTTAATAGACGAAAATGGAATTCATATTCTAATGGAGGAAGTAGATCATCGAGTGGTCAAGGGTTTTATAACAGGGCTCAGAATGAAAGACGATTTACAAAGTAAGGAAAAAATGGATTGGGACCATTCTTTATTTAAACTTGAAAGTCATATGTCTTACCCTTATCTAATCGAGTTTGAGGGGGTGAACTATTGTATACCTGAAACCTCTGAAGCGAAAGAGGTAGCAGTTTATAAGGTAACAAACGGGAAACTGAAAAAAGAAAAAACCATTATAAAGGACTTTGCCGCTGTGGATTCAACTATAGTCAAGCACAATGGTTTTTGGTGGCTCTTTTGTACAAGGGCAGATTCTGGTCCACAAAGTGATAATAGCGAACTTCATATCTTTTTTGCCAAAGAGCTTTTTGGGGAATGGAATCCTCATTTGGCGAACCCAGTCAAAGTGGATGTTCGTTCAAGTAGACCTGCAGGCACACCATTTCTATTTGAGAATGTGTTGATCAGGCCAGCACAGGATTGCTCTGAAACTTATGGGGGCCGCATCATACTGAATGAAGTTACTACCTTGACTAAAGATAAGTTTGAGGAAGTTGCCATATCCCCGATTGAGCCGCGTGAAGATAGTTTGTATCCAGATGGTGTCCATACCATTTCAACTATAGGAGACATGACCATTTTTGATGGAAAAAGATTTGACTATAGCTTGTTTCATTTTTTTAGGAAGCTTTACAAATTTATGCCGGTAAAGGGCTTATGATAGGGAATTTTTAGGTTCTTTCGTTCTTAATTAAGCACGATTTGTCTTTTATAATGTGTATGAATATTAACTTTACAGATACTAATGGAAGTAAAGAAAGGAGTTTAGTGAAATGAGTAACCATTTCAGTAAACGATTAGAGAAATCCTTCATGATTGGGATGGATTTATCCTTTATATTAACGGGATATTATCTTACGGCTTGGTTTTTCCAATACCCAATTGCCCGATTGGCAAACTCAAGTGCTTTTCTAACGATAACGTTGATAGGCCTTCTCACCTTCTATATGTTTGACCTCTATGGAAGCTGGAAGAGAAAAAGTTCAACTAACTTAGTATGTAGTACTTTTCTCGCAATGATGTTCTTCACATTAATATCTACAATTATTGGGTTTTTAACGTCTTTGACAACAACCGTCCACCTAGTATTATTTGCTTCTATTTTTCAGTTTATTTTTATTGTTTCAGCAAGGTTGGCAATGTGGCATTTAGCAAGATTTAGACATGGAATGAAAAATGTATTAGTAGTTTCAAAGTCCAATATGGATGGTCAAACAATAGCGGAAAAATTTCACCGGCATCATAAAGGTTGGTTCCAAGTTATGGACATTGTCACAACCCAACATAGGGGCTCTATCAAAAAGTATTTAAAACAAGCAGATGTAGTAATTCTAAGCTCAGAAGTGGAAAGAAGTATGCAATCTAGTGTCACGAACCTGTGTATAAAATATGGAAAAGAAGTGCTGATAGTGCCCAGGATGTTTGATTTTGCATTAAAAGAGGCAGAAATTCAACAGGTAGATGACATGATGGTATTTTCTATACCCTCCAACAACTTCAACGGAACGCATCAAATAGTGAAACGGACTATGGATATAGTTATTTCCATGGTATTGCTTATCGTTTTAAGTCCATTGATGATGGTGCTATATTTTCTCATCCCACTCACTTCAAAAGGACCAGCTTTTTTTAAACAGGAGAGAGTTGGTTTAAATGAGAAGCCATTTCAAATAATGAAATTTAGAAGCATGGTAGAAGATGCCGAAAAAAATACTGGACCAGTATTGGCATTGGAAAAAGATCCACGTATTACAACAATAGGAAGGGTCTTACGGGCTATCAGATTAGATGAACTACCACAATTGTTAAATGTTATTAAAGGTGAAATGAGTCTGATTGGACCGAGGCCAGAAAGATCTTTCTTTATAAAGCAATTCAAAAAGGAAGTTCCTGATTACATGAAACGTTTTGATGTCAAACCTGGAATCACTGGCCTTGCACAGGTTTATGCCAATTACACTACCTCAGTTGAAGAAAAACTTCGATATGACCTTATGTATGTAAGAAGTGGTTCCTTTACTCTTGATATTAAAATATTGATGCAAACAATTCGCGTAGTCTTACTAAGAGATCAAGCGAAGGGTGTAATCATTAAGCCTGCAGCAGAACGTAAAACGAATTACCGTGGTATTACAATTGCAAAACACAATTGATTTGAATGATGAGAAACACATTTACGGAGGAGAGGGATTAGAAATGAAAACAAATTCTATGGATTTAGTTTCAGTTATTACCCCAACCTACAATGCAGCTAAGTATATACTCGATACCATTCGTTCTGTCAAAGACCAGACCTATCCATACTGGGAAATGATTATTGTAGATGATTGTTCCAGCGATTCTACTAGAGAAATTGTTCATAAAGAAATAAAGACGGATTCTAGGATTAAGTTAATTGAATTAAGTGAAAATGGTGGTCCTGCCAATGCTCGAAATGTTGCTATTAATGCAGCCAAAGGAGAGTTCATAGCATTTTTAGATAGTGATGATTTATGGCACCCAAGTAAACTTGAACGTCAGCTGAATTTCATGTTAAAGCACGATTGTGCATTTTCTTATACAGCGTACCAAATTATGAAGGAAAGCGGGGAGAAGACAGGGGTTGTATTTCAAGCCCCAGCTTCGATAACATACAAAACATTGTTGATGAATACTGCTATTGGTACGTTAACGGTGGTACTTAATAAAAGGAAGCTAGGCCACTTTCAGATGCAATTGTTTAGAGATTGTTCCGAGGATTATGGTCTTTGGTTACAAATTTTGAACAAAGGAATCATTGCTTATGGATTAAATGAGGAACTTGCTATCTATCGGAAATGTGTAGATTCTTTATCAAGCAACAAAATAAAATCTGCTAAAAAGACATGGAACACCTATCGTAAAATTGAAAAGAAGAATGTGATAGCATCCATCTGGTATTTGGTAAACTACACCTTTCATGCAGTCAGAAAGCATTCCAGAACAATCTAGGTTCACTTTCCAGAGGAGGATAATAAGAAATGGAAATGCCAATCAAAGGTCGCAAACTTTCCATTTTACAAGTTGCTAAAGTCTTTGCCATTTTGCTTGTTGTGATTGGTCACGTAAATACGTTATTTTATCGAAATTTCAACTTCGATTGGTTCGGACTGGGAAGCTGGGAAAGGATTGGGGGGGTGGATTTCTTTTTTGTAGTAACTGGATTTATGATTTATTACATTTACCATCGCCATTTTGGTGTTAAAGGAAAAACAAGAGAGTTCCTAATTAAGAGATTTATTCGGATCTATCCTTTGTACTGGTTATTCACATTTTTACTTTTAGGAATAGCCGCACTCTTTCCTGTTCTCCATGACCCATACAACCTAGAACAAATTTGGAAATCGTTTCTGCTGTTCCCAACTCAACCTATTCTGACCTCGGCCTGGTCACTAAGTCACGTAATCTTTTTTTATATAATGTTCAGTCTCGTCATTCTTCAACCCAAAATCTTCAAGCCGATAATGATATTTTGGGTAATGGTCACGATTCTACTTAAATCAGGATTATTTACACAATGGGACACATTCTTGTTCAGTTTTTCTACATTGGAAATTGTTTCAGGTAGCTTTATCGCCTATATATATATGTCTTTCAATTTGAAACAGTTTGCTACTACTTTTCTTGTAGTAGGGTTAATAGGATATTGCTTTATATGGGTGAATAATGTTTACTTTTTGATTCCTGTCTATTATGCGCCTGTCTTCTACTGTTTCTTTGCTTTATTAATTGTATTAGGGATTTCCATAAAAGACCGTACTGAACGACAAATTCCTTCTAGCCTTGTTTTTCTGGGGGACGCCTCTTATTCCATTTATATTGCTCATGGTCCGTTCCTTATCCTATATATGCTATTGTTTCGGGAAACTCTTCTTTTAAGTATTTTAGGGTACACTGTTTCAATGGTAATCATTATAGTCTTAAGCATTGCGTCTAGCTGCTTAGTCTATGTCTGGATTGAGAAGCCGCTGAATACCTATCTAAAAAGAATTATGATTGGAAAGAGAGTGAGGAAAAAGGAGAATGTGGCAACCCAAAAGTTAAAGGGGGCTTAGAGAAAAGTTGAAGGTCAATATTTGGTATAATGGCAAAGAAAAAGGCACCACATATATTAGTGGTGCCTTAAGTATGGAGCGGATGGGATTCGAACCCACGACCCCTTCGCTTCCAGTGAACTTTAGTATCTTAAATACGTTAATTTGGCTAATATTAGATAGATATAATGTATTTAAATTTACAAATGTAACCCGTAATTGAATGTAATGTGAATTTTTGATATTTAACAATATGATAAAAGGAAGAAAACATTTACTGTGTACTATACATAAATGTTTTCTTCTTGCTTACCAGAAATTATTTCCATTTCTAATTTTATATCCAAATCAATACAGTTTTTTTTCGCTGGAGAATTATAACAGGACTAAGGAATTGAAAAATCTTCCTTAATTATAATTCACAAATGAGAATAAATGTGTTATTTCCAACAAAGGAGATTTATCCCAAAACATGGTACAATGCCTATTTCATTTTAGGACTCTATCCTGTAATAATAAGTAGTCCAAAATGGACTACTTTTTTCATTGAAATTCCACCTTTAATTGTCATACTAATTGTAAGTTAAAAGATAATTGGAAAATTTGTGGTATTGTTATATAGATGTGATATTGTTTCTTCTTCCAATAAAGGATTGTTTAGTAACTCATATTTCGTAGTAGACTATTACTGCACTTTATACATGTTTGAGATTTTTTAAAAGAAATTCACTTAATAGGTCGGTTAGGAATAAGTGTGGCACAAATAGCAGTGTAGAAGCGCACTGCTATTTGTTAGTGGTGAATCTTATTCAGTGATACCTGTTCCAACAATGGTAACATCCACATTCAAATCTATTTGAGCGTTCGGATACTGATCTTTCCATTTTTTAGCATCGAAACTTCTTACTTGTGCTTCATATTTAGCACCAATGCCTAACGGATCAACATGCAATTCACGAAACTGATTAATTAGAGCTGTACCTTCATCTTTCAATTGTTTTTCGATGTTTTTTTCTATTTCTTTTTTGTCGCTTGGCAAGGCTTCGCCATTGGAAGAAAAATTTTCGATGATCCTTGCTTTAATGTTTAATTGGATTGTAATGGATGGTTCTTCATTGATCATTTCTACATGATAGATTGGACGGGAACGGATAATTTCAAATGCCAGTTTACCCTTATTTTCAAGCGCTGTATAATGACCCCCTTTTTGCCGTTTTTCTACCAAAAGGCCGAATATGAAGGTATGTTGCTTTGCAACTTGAAGAATTAATTTGTCACCTTTTAGAATACCAATGCTATGCATGATGACGACTTCATCTTCTTTAACTTTTAGAATAGGTAAATATGGATCGATTCCTTCCTGATGATATTGATACATAAATGTATTCATATCAGTCATTGGAATTGTTCCATTTTTTATATTTTGTTCTATCATTCCCTGTATTTGAAGAGCCATATTGTCAACTTCTTCAAATTTTTTATCAAGTACCTCACTCGTATCTCCATCTACTATTGCCAATTGAACGATTCTCCCGATAGAAGGATCACGGTTATAGGTGTTAAGTAGTGGTACTATTCCTTTTTCTGACAATGTTTTACTGAAAAGAATGACACGGATTTGCCCATACTCTAATGGGAATTTTGTTTTATAGTTGGCTTCATTCGTGATTTCTTTAATTGAATCACCTATTGCCGAAATAGTTTTGGTAGTCTGTTGATCGTTACTATCTTTATAAATAGGAAACAAAAAGTAGCCTTTAATCTGTTGTTCTTCCGTAAGGTCAAATCCAGCTCCTTGGATCACATCTATCTTATTAATCTCCTTTGGAGAAAGTCTAGCCTCACAGCCGGTTAAGATAACCAGGAGAAAAAGAAAAAAATACCTAGATTGCTTCATGCCATTTTCCTCCTTTTCCATATCATTACAATGACCGATAAGAAAGGAATGTACACGTAAACTAGAGCAACATGAAGGTAAATTACATATTTTTTGAAAGATTCGAGTATTTCACTTCCGTATATAAGTTGACTTCCTATAACAAAAAGAATCAACGATACTAGCAGGGGATATTTTTGTTTGACTCCAAACAACAGTTTGCATCCTCTACTTGAGCACCAGAGTATGAGAGACAGAAATGATAAAATTACAAGCATGTATATACAAATAAAGACATACTCAAAACGTTCAAAAAACGGAACATACATAAATTTAACAATTGTAAGTACTGGCCATTTCTGGATTTTCAACTGTGCTTCACTGAAAAATAAAAAGCATGCTATTGCTGATAACGTATAAAGTAAAGTAGTGACAATAATAGCGTAATGAGCATACTTTTGAGATTGTTTATTTTTTTTAATAAACGGATAAATCAATAAAATCACCTCAAATCCTGACATCGTGTAGATTGTTCCATTTATCCCCTTAAGGATCTCAAGAAACGAGTGATCCATTAAAGGAAGTAAATTGTCCAGATGATAGTATTTGTTAGGAGTCACTAAGGCAGTCACTTGAGACAATAAAGGGAAGATGGAAGAGAAAAAACAAATCCCAACAACTGCCCTAAATCCACCAGACACGATGTAATAGACAATGACCACGATTATAAATGATAAAATCCCAGCAGGAACACTTGGATACATCCAAACCTGTAAAATTTCAACATAGGATTGTAAGACAGAAAAACCCAGTGCCCCCAAATATACGACAAATAGAAAATTGATTCCATTTCCAATTAAATTACCGAAAATGGTACGGTTAATATAGAGGAGGTCACCGTCAAGCGCATTCATAATTTTATACATGAGAAACATAATAGATTGAACGATAACTCCCGCTAGAAGAACACATATCCAACTATCGTAACCTGCGTAATTTGCTAGATCACGTTGGAAACTTAAAATACCGACGCCCACTTGAGAAGAGATAATAATGAAAAATACAAAATACGGTGATACTTGATAGTTCTTAGGAATGGACACATAATCACCCTACTTTCTATTCGTCAAAATCAGTTGTTCGTTTGTGCTGAGAGACATATCTGGTTGTTTTTTTCTTTTTCTCCGACTTCGTTAAATCAGCAATTTTTTTTTGTTTAGAAAAAGGCAGACGTATCCACATATCCTGAATATTTGATTTGCGAAATGGATATAACCCACTATACGGACTTCCGACAGAAGAAAGGCGAACAACATGAATTACAGTAAAGAAGAACCCAGCCGCTACTCCTAGTAATCCAAGTAACTGAGCCAGAAAAATAAGTGGGAATTTAATAAGTCGAATGCTGTTCCCTGTTTTATAAATAGGTGTGACAAAGTTAGCAATCGTACCAAGACTTACAAGTATCAACAGAATATTACTTGTTAGATTAGCTTCCACAACTGCCTGACCAATTACGATTGCTCCAATAATCCCAAGAGTTTGCGCTACTTTTAAAGGTAAATGAACCCCTGCCTCTCTTATTGATTCAATCAATAGTTCCAGAATTAAAGCTTCGACAAAAGGACTGAATGGTACCATATATCGGGAGGAAGCCAAGGAAGCAAATAATCCCGAAGGTATTAATTCGTAATGATAGGTCAACACCGCGACATACAAGGGTGAAAGTAAAATAGAAAAGAAAAAGGAAAAAAATCTCAGTAGTCTGAAAAAACTAGATACCATCCATGGATAACTGTAATCTTCAATAGAGTTAAATGACTCCAATAATGTTATCGGTAATATGATTACATCAGGAGATCCATCAACAACAATAGAAATCTTCCCTTCTGTTAGTGCTCCAACCACTCTGTCAAATCTTTCTGTAACAATAGATTGTGGAAATAGGGAATTTGAATTGTCGTCAATCATTGCAGTTATGTATGAACTATCCAATATTTGGTTGTATTCAATTATGGATAACCTTTCCAAAATGTCGTTGACCAATTCACCGTTTGCAACACCTTCCATATATAAAACGGCTACCTTTGTTTTTGTATATGCCCCAATATTTAACTCCTTAACTACTAGTTCTTGAATAGGAAGACGTTTTCTTATGAGATTCACATTGGTATCCAACTCTTCAATAAACCCTACTTGTGGACCAAGTATAGATGACTCTTTGAGTGGAGGACCAACTGGTCGGAACGCCGTTTCAGGAATGCTAACCAAAAGACATTGTCTATCTTGTTTTTGTTGGCGGATGGCAACGTGACCTGCTAGAATGCTATCTACAATGAGTTGGTCATCTTCTGTTAATAAAACATTCTGGATGGGTATTCTAGAGGCTAATTGATCGAGAGGCAATGTCGAATCTAAATAAGGAAGAACATCCCTTTGTAATATTTCAGACTTAATTAATGTCCGAAAGTATGAGATCCAAAATGGGTCGGATGTATTAAGAGAAGTATGATAGTCAATATAATCATTTGATTTCTCCAAGGCTTGATGCCAGGTGTTATGTTTATCAAAAGGTATGTGTTCTTTTGACTTAGTATCATTCATTTGCATAATTTAAGTCCTCAATCTGTTTTTGTATATTTTGCTAAAATATTGAAGGTTTTATTCATGAAGTGGCCTGAAATAAAACAGTTATTCTGTGTGGTTTATCTATTTTCAACAATCTAGAAGCTTTTCTGGAAGACCTGGAAGCCTTAACCTTAATCAACGAACCAGCTAATGGATGCTCAGTTGTTATTCTGTTATACGGGGGTTTTGTTCATTAACGATCTTCAGCAATCTAGGAGCGATTACGGCATAGGTAATCGCTATTTCCATATTTAAGAATTCGATTGGTTTAACTCTTATTTTATTATTAACATTGGTAGGCTGTCAGCAGTATTCGGCAATATCAGAGGACATTGAACCAACAAAAGACGTAGAAGGTTTTGAAGAACCCGAACCATCAGATTGGATAGAATTTATAAAACCTGTAAGAGAATATATGCACCATCGAACTCAAGCGGTGTTGAATAACGATATAAACATCCTATGGGAAAGGTATCCAGAATTAAAAGAGAATAAAGACTTTGTAAAAGGAATTAATGTAGAAGAAAATGAAGTTAATCATTAAATCAAGGGTTTGACTTAGTGGATGCCAATTACACTATTGAAAGTTATGAGTGCAACCTATTAAAAGAGATAGGGACGAATTCGAAAGTAAGATCCAGGCATTATTGCTCGGAGTAAATGTGAGCAATAGTCCATCAAATTGGCTCTAATTCGGTCCACTCTTTCGGTTACGAGCATTCTCGGAAACAAGGAAAATTTTTTATCTTGAATCAATTCTTGGACGAAACCTGGAAATTCAACATAATCAATATCTATGCTATCGATTCTCCGAGTGAATGTCTTTAAGACTTCTTTGTTGACAAGAGATTGCAGGTAAAGTACGGCGACCTTTGTATTCGACCTTTTACCAAGCTGTAGGAAGTTATCACAAGGTCAGGGGGTGTGATTTTTTTTCGAAGCAAATATTAGACTAGTGTCTAGGTTTTCAATCAATGCCTGACTGGAACCCCGAAGAACCCGTTCGTTCACAGGTAGGTTAAGTGATTGTTCTTTTGTCAAGACAGTTCCTTACATCCCTTTCTCGCAGCAAAGATAAATTCTTGGACAGCATCAAATTCAACCATGGTAGTTAGATAAAAAAGTCTATAGGTTCTGTCAATCTGAGCTGTGGAATAATAATTCCTTCAGTGAATTCTCATTGCTGTCCAAAGAACGGTCAGCTTTCATTACAGGCCCCTCTTTTCTCCTATAAGGAAGGTTTCCCATAATTTTTCCATTATTCGTTTTTCTATTCTGTTCGCAATCGTTGGTTTTGTTTAATATAAACGACAGATTTTTCACTATTCTTCCTGAAAACTATGGGAAATCCCCAATGGAATTTTTTACAAAACTATATACCCCTATCTAACTAGGCTTTTTTTTATTCAGTTTATCTAATTCCCCCAATTTATATTTCCTAAAAAACAAAATGAAATTGAAGAAAATATAGAGTTTTCTAGATTTATATAGCTTAAAAAATTCTCGTTTTTTGATTACTATACATTGAATTCCCACAATACACTTCGAAATAGATTACCAGTACAATAAAAAACAGAGAAAATACAGAATATTATTTAAAGTTAATCAATTCTTCTTTTTTAGACAAGTATCTCCAAACGCAAAAAAATAAATTCATTAAGTGTATGTAATTTCCAATTCTATTCTTTATCAAAACTTTTTGGTGATACTTTTCAGCTAATAAATAGGAGTTTGGAATTTTGTTCATTAAGGTCTCCTCACAATTATATGAGAGGAAAATCCTTATGATATAGCAGGTTAAATCTTGAACCAAAGGTTTTAGGATTTTGCCAGCAACTTAATATTATATTTTCATAGGAGGGGAAAAATGAGTAAGAGAAAGAGACAAACCAGGAGAGTGTTATCTATATTATTATTGATTGCAATGCTTATTAACATTGCGTTGCCAAATTTAACACTAGCCAATACAGCATCTGATAATCAGAATCAAACATCAGACGAAACTTTTAATGCAGAAGAAGTAAACCGTATTCTTGCCGGTCTTACTTCTGAACAAAAAGCAAACATCAATAAGCTCACTGGAGCAGAAAATGCGAAAAAAATCCATGTGGATCCTAGTGATCTGCGTAGTTCAAAAAATTTGAATGTAATCGTTCAATTTACAGTGGATCCAGCTAAAATCCAAATGATTAAACAAGCATTAGCAAATGGTGGAGCTACTGTCAATAACCAAGAGTTTGCTACAGATTATGCTGAAGCAGAAAAAAGGGTGGAAGAATCTCACAAACAATTTAAAAGCTTTGTAAATTCGCAGCCCAAAACGCAAATCATTGGCGGACAAACTATTAATAATAGTATGAGTATTACGAGAGAATTCTCCGAAGCATTCAATGGTGTTGCGTTATCACTACCTGCAAACCTCGTTACAAGTATTGCAGAGTTTGAAAATGTTGCATCGATTTGGACTTCAGAAACATTTGAAGTTCCACAACTAACTAACACAGCAGATGCTGCACAGACAAGTGGTATGGCAGGTAAACCTACGTCAGGGCTTAAATTATTGGGTCTTGATAAGCTTCAAGCAGAAGGACATACAGGAATTATTAAATCAGGTCCTAATGCAGGGGAGAAAGTGAAGGTCGGTGTATTAGATACTGGTATTGACTACAATCACCCTGATTTATACAAAGTAACACACGATGAAAACGGAAAACGATATGGTGGACATGACTTTATTAATGCAGTGGTCAATTCAGATGGTACTGTCGTATTCAGTGATGACAATGACCCGATGGAAACGATTTACTCAGACTGGCTGCATGCGAAGGAAAATCCATCATCAGTACTATATCCGGCGACACCGGATTATAAAAATTATATTACAGCGCATGGAACACACGTTTCAGGGACAGTTGCTGCAAATACTACAGATAACAACCTAATCTATTCAGCTAATGGTGTTGCACCAGATGTGGAGCTTCATGGCTATCGTGTGCTTGGTCCAGGTGGAATAGGTTTTGCGGACGCTATCTTGAATGGTATTGATCAAGCAGTGAAAGATGGGATGCAAGTCATCAATCTTTCTCTTGGTTCACTTAATAATGACCCATTATACCCAACAAGTATCGCCATTAACAATGCTACATTAGCTGGGGTTACATGTGTTGTATCAGCAGGAAATGCAGGGCCAAGTCCGGCCACTGTAGGTTCTCCGGGAACTGCAGCGCTAGCTATAACAATTGGTGCCAGTACGATTCCAGTTGAGATTCCGGTAATGACGATTATAAATGGTAAAACTCCTTACCAAGCTCGTTTATTTGGTAAAAGCTTTACAGACAGTGATGATGCATTTGCCGGAAAAACATTTTCTATTGTAGATGTTGGTTTAGGTAAACCAACAAATTACAATGGAAAGGATTTGTCAGGGAAAATTGCCCTCGTGAAACGTGGAGGGTTCACATTAACAGAAAAAATGGGTAATGCCAAGGCTGCTGGCGCAATAGGAATGATTATTTGGAACAATGCCGCGGATGAAGACAACCAAGGCTATATCTCCGCTTTCTTAGGCACAAGCATGGATAATGTATATTCCGTTTCATTGACACAATCACAAGGCCAGGCTCTTGTTGATGTGATTGCCAATGACCCAAGTAAAGAAACAACCATTACTTTCCCATCTAAACTAGATACACCAATCATGAAAAATGCGGATGAATTGGCTGGCTTCAGTTCTACAGGTCCGGTTAATAACTATGATATAAAGCCAGACGTCATTGCACCAGGTGTTGACATTATTTCCACCATGCCATTTGATACATGGGAACCTCAAGAAGGTCAACCACATGATTATACGTATGCTTATCAATCAATGTCCGGTACATCCATGGCAGCACCACATGTCACAGGGGTTGCCGCTTTGGTTTTAGCTGCTAATCCGGATTATAAACCGGCAGATATTAAAACAGCTTTAACGAACACAGCGAAGGATGTTAACACAGAATCAACGACGTATAGTGTATACCAAGTTGGAGCTGGACGTGTTGACCCTGGCCGGGCAATAAATGCGGATGTGAAAATCCAAGTATTAGACAAAGCAAATCATTATGATGACCCAAGATATATTTATGAGAATGATCCTATAATGAGACAAATAGATGACATTAGAGGAAGCATTTTCTTCGGGTTTAAAGGTAGGGGAGAAGGCGCAAACGATGGATCTGATGATGTAGTATCATCTAAAGACTTTAACGTAATCAATCAAGGAACTAGCAGTAAGACCTTTAATGTGAGTACAACATTTATTTCAACAAAATTTGCTGAATCAAATGAAGTAGGTCCTGGAACAGGAAATGATGTGAAAGTTGATGTTTCCGTTAATAATGACAATAGGACAAGCATTCAGGTAGACGGAGCTAGTACTGTTAAAGCAACAGCAACCATTACGATTCCATCAAATGCTATGGAAGGCACTTATGAAGGGTATATTTATCTTGTAAATGCTTCCGACTCAACCGAGTCATATCGCATTCCTTTCACCATTTCAATCGCAGAAAAAGGGATTGATTTTGCTGCAGACATCAAGTCAACGACAGTTTCATTTAGAGATTCAGGTTACTTTAATCCAAATGCTGGTGCACCTGGATTAGGCTATCGATACACTGTCAATAGTCAAATGGAAAGTATGTATCTGTTGTTAAAAGACAATGAAGGAAATTATTTAGGAATCGTTCAAAATGAATCTGGAATCAGTCATAAGAACCCAGGTGTTATTTACACTAGAAACCCAATGCTTATAAGCGGACGATATCTTCCATTTACAAAGCCGTATAACGGATCACTGGATCAATCCGGACTTGCAACAGAGCCAGTTGTAGCCAAACATGGTGCCTATTCAGTCGAGATGGTTGCAATCGACAAGGCTGGTAACCAATACAGAGATGAAGATACAGTTTATGTTGACTATCTTGTGCCAACTCTTACAATGGATCCGGATTCAAAACCGGGAATTTATGAAATCGACCCTACAGGCTATCAACCAGGTCAAGAGATTAAAAGATTTTATGGTACTGTCTATGATTCAAATATCGACGTCATGAAAAATAATGGTGATACTTCGGTACCAGATCTTAATGATAGTACTAAACTTGTGCCTGCAAACCAAAGTCTGAATACGGTTTGGGCTTACCAAGATGATGTTCGCCCAACTCATTCTTTCACACCAGATGCGAATGGTCGTTTCCATTTTGGACTTGCCCCTGAGGACATTACCCGTCATGGTAGTTTGGTTCGGATGTATGCAGCTGACTATTCTGGTGCTGGAGATATCTATTCACAGCAACGCTTTTACTTTATCAAAAAAGGCTCACCATATGTAACGCTTACATCTTCAGGTGGTGTAGACTCAGAACTTGAAAGTCAAGGTAAGGTTGTAGTGGAACCGAGTAAAGAATTTAAAGCAACAATCGCAACGAAAAATGGTATTGGCATGACAGGTGGTAAGTTTACACTTAATAATGCTAAAGCGTACGAATTCAGTAATGTTAGAATTTCAGATGAATATAAACAATATTTAGACAGCAAAGGAATAACCGCTACATTAACAGTGAGTGATCCATATAAAGATAGATTTTCTAGCTATTCCATAGATATTACGATATCTGGAATTGATGCTGCTGGTGCACTTGATCAGGATATGAACATAATAGAAGCAGATGTGACCTATACCAATCCTGAAGCTCTTACAGGACCTTGGGAATATGAAGTGTTAGAATCAAGTTTTATATTATCAGGTAAAGATACGATGGTTCCTGCCTTCATGGCAAATTGGCCATATGTGAAACAACCAATTTCTAATCTTTCTGGTGGTATATTTGCAGAAGGATTCAAAGTTAATACGCTTAGCGGTTCTTACATGAACGTTACAGTGGAATCAGGTGCAAAAGTTACGGTAACAGATGCAAATGGTAAATCCTATATAACCGATAATCCTACGACTGACATGAACACTGTCGAATGGCTTGGAAATACAGCCGGCACTTATGCGGTTACGATGGATGCGAGCGATAAGCCATATAACGTAGAAATTTTCATGCCAGGACACTTTAAGGGCTATAAAACCACACCTGTTATAGGTGATAACAGACACGGATATCAAACAGGAGCTTATTATGATATGCCCTCCCATATTACGCCTCTGTTACCAGCTGGAGACGTCAATGGTGACGACGTAATTGACATGAATGACCTTCTTGAAGAAGTGAAAGGATATGAGACTTATAAAGAACTCACGACGACAGCGGATAAAAAGGCATTCCTGACGAACCCGGAAAACAGAAAGTATGATATCCGTTGGGTTGACCCATCAGGTTGGTTTGGTTATGGCATTGATTATTATGATTTCTATTACATTTTCAAAAATTTCGGTCAACAGAATCAAAGTGCATTAAAGACAGGTGTACCTGTTCCGACTCCACAACTTACACTGACAGCTGACACCATAGTCAATGGTGTACAATTAAAAGCCGGTGATGGAGTAGATGAGGTAAGAACAGCACTAAATTTTGCAGGCCCACCACAAAAAACGACTTCAACGATTCCAAAGCTAGAAGAATTGCAAAATGGCTCAAAGATTACGCTGATTCCAACTGATAGAGTGTTTTTAGATGATGTCACATGGAGAAATGCGATTACTGAAATTCATCTTAATGATAAAAATGTAATCAATGAATTGATTACAGGTACTTCAAATAAAGCAGTTACCATCTCAGCTGCACATTATTATTTTAGTGTAATGGAAGGTCATGTATTTGTACCTTCAGAAATTACGTTGGATGGGTCATTGTTCAAGGATGCTGGTAATTACACGGTTATCATTAAAGCAGCAGGATATCAAGATGTATCACTTCAGTTAACTGTTGCAGAGGAACCTATTCCAACGCCTGAAATTCCATTAGTCATAGACCCAACAAAAGCACATTTAGGAAAAGACTTAACTTACACATTTACAGATGATGCAAATTGGCGAAATGGAATCAATAAAATCGTTGTACAAACAAGAGACTTCAAAGACGGTGTAGACATCACGAATATGACAGACGGCAATGGTAATAAATATTACGATATCAGCCAGCCAGGCCAAATCACATTTAAGAAAGAATTATTTAAGACAAATGCATCACCTGTTTTAAATACTTCACCTATCGTACCTGGGGGAGAAAACGATCTTCCACAGCTGTATAAATTCGAAATTCGCTCCACAGGTACTGATGGCACTATTTACCCAGTGGTTACCGCTGGTACGTATACAGGTGACAATGGTTTATCAGCTGCACAAGCGATTGGATTTAGACTTACTTTTGATACGCAAGGAGGCCATGCTCTTGATCCTATAGCGGTTGGATACAGACCGGGTAGATCGAAGTATGGAACGAAATCAAGCGATTGGTCTATATCTCAAACATCACCTGTACCTACTAGACCTGGATATATCTTCAGAGGATGGTTTAACGAACCTGAATGTACGACTTCTTTCAATCAACATGGGACCTTGACTGCTGACAAGACCGTTTATGCGAAATGGGAAATGGAGTATGTACAAAATTATTCGCCAGTTGACAAAAACAATCCTGATGGTAAGAAGTTTAGCCAAGGCTGGGTGCTTGGTGAAGGGGACCTTGAAATCACCATTCCAGATTATCAAACAAACGTTAGTTGGTTAAAGGATAAGAGTAGTATTGCAAGTATTGAGGCAACGTATTACAAAGTAAAAAGTGATGGAACATCTGATTCCGTAACCACAACTTATACATTGGATCCAAGCACGTATAATCTAGTAGCTAACGCTGATGGAAGTGGAACACTTTCCTTTACAACAGCTACAGAAAGCTATGCAGATGCACATCCGATTGAAAAGTTTGCCTTTAGTGAAGCTCCATACCCAAAATATCCTTATATTGGATATAAATTAACGATGACTTCAATTGGAGGAGAATCGTTAGAAATCCCAAATGTTAAACTTGGGTATAGAACTCACTTTGACTTAAATGGCGGTACGTTAATTGATCCAGAAAACACTTTCTTTGAGGATAGATTTGCACAAGCCGGGAGAGCAACATCTCCAAATATGTTAATAGCTTTAAACTACGTAAAAAATGGAGAGCTTTCTGTTAGTCCAACACTTTATCTTGATAGTGAAGGAACAAGTGGAAAGGCTTCAGAAATTGCTAGTAACATAGCAGTTTTAATTAAAGAAAACACGACATTCTATTTAAATTGGATAAAAACTCCACCTACCGTTTCAAAAGATACACTAGCAAACACGGTGGGTAGTGATATTACATTATCCTTCACAGATGATGGAATTTGGAAAAATAATATCAAACAAGTTTTAATTGGATCAAAAGAGCTAGTTCTCGATACGGATTACACGATCAAGGACAATGAAATCACACTAGATCGTTCATTATTTACATTCGGACAAAAGGTAAATGTAGTGATTATTTCTGAAGGGTATTTGGATGTAGTCGTTACAGATCAAGTGATCGGTTATTTGGTAACCTTTGAATCAAATGGAGGCGATGGAGTTCCATCTCAAATCGTAGATTCACGTGTAAGTAAACCGGCAGATCCAGCGTTGATTGGTTATAAGTTTGCCGGCTGGTATACAGATCAAGTTTTAACAAAACCTTATGATTTTACAAGCGTTGTGACGCAACCAATCACACTTTATGCAAAATATGCTTTAGCAACATCTCTTGTATCACCAGATTCGAAAGATAATGCTCTTGGTAACGATATGACACTTGAATTCAGTGATGTTGACTGGGCAAAAGTCATTACAGGCATTAAAATTAACGGTTCTTCTGTAGATGAATCGAAATACAAAGTAGATACGGCTGCACAGACGATAACATTGGATAAGAGTCTCTTCACAAAAACAGGGGAATTCACAATCAATATTAGAGCAACTGACTACGCAGACGTACTTATTTCCCAAAAAGTGGTAAAAGGTATTAATGTACAATTTGTCCTTCCAAGTGATGCTCCAGAAGAAGTAAAAGAAGGAGTAAAAGATCAAATTGTCGTACGCAGAATAACAGAACCAACTGTTTATGGCTATGAGTTAACTTGGTTCGCAGATGAAGCACGTACCATTCCTTGGGAATTTACGAACTCTATCTATTCATCCAAAACACTTTACGGCAAATGGGCTCTTCAAACGTTCAACGTAGAGTTTGATACACAAGGTGGAGGAACAGTAGAGAGTAAGACAGCAGCGTATAACACAACCATTAAAGCTCCAGTAGCTCCAAAAAGATTGGGTTACATCTTTGATGGCTGGTACAAGGATGCAGAATGTACACTTGCATGGGATTTTGCTGGAGATAAAGTGGCGGAAGATATCACGTTATATGCGAAGTGGACGAAAATGATAAGTGATGTACAACCATCTTCTGACATGTATGTACAGCCAGGTGATAAGATTGAAGTCTCCTTCCGAAGTGAAGCAGAAGGCGGAGATGCATCGTTCTCTATTAAACTACCTCTACAATTCTCGACTCAATCGGCTTCAAGCAAAAAGATGGAAGAGATTGAGCCAGGAGTCTATAAGGGTACGTGGGAAGTGCCGGCGAATATCAATCTACAAGGTGCCATGATCGAAGTAGAAATGACGGATGCCGCAGGCAATAAAGCTGTTGAAGAAGCAAGTGGTAAGCTGTTTATTAACACAGAAAATATGGATCGAATTTTTGGGGAGACAAGATACCATACTGCAGTAGAAATAAGTAAAAAAGGTTGGTCTTCATCCAATGTCGTCGTGTTAGCGCGTTCCGACAATTATGCGGATGCCTTAGCAGGCACACCATTAGCGCACAAACATAAAGCGCCGATCCTATTAACAAAATCTAATGAGCTTTCAAATGAGGTCTTAGAAGAACTACACCGTCTAAAGGCGACTGAGGTAATTGTCCTAGGTGGTACTAGTGCGATAAGTGATAAGGTAGTTTCAACTCTAAAAAATAAGAAACTGAAAGTTACAAGAATAGCTGGTAAAGACCGATATGAAACGGCTTCTAAGATTGCAAAGCAAGTAGCACCTGAAGGAACCGATAAAGCTGTTGTTGTATATGGAGGTAACTTCCCTGATGCAATTTCTGTAGCATCTCATGCAGCCAGAGAAGGACTACCAATCTTACTGACTAAGACAAATGATCTACCAACGGCTACTCAAGCAGCTCTGGATGAACTAGGTGTATCAACTAGTATTGCAGTTGGTGGAAAGGCTGTTATCAGTGAGGCTGTACATGACCAATTACCAAACGCAGAACGCATTAGTGGCCAGAATCGTTATGAAACGAATATTGAATTGGCGAAGGTATTTACCAGCGAGGCGAAACATATTTATGTAGCTACAGGCAACAACTTTGCGGATGCGTTAACTGGATCCGTATTAGCAGCCAAAAATAATAGCTCCATCATATTAGTAGGAATCAATGTACCAGCTTCTACCCTTTCCTACCTAGAAAACAATAGAATGGAACAAATCACAATATTTGGTGGGAATGCAGCTGTAAATCATGACGTTGTGAAGGAATTACAAAAATTTATTGATTAAGTAGAAGTAAGAAAAATTGGTGGAAAAACAATATGAAATTTTACACAACTATGAGAGTGGGTATTGTGAGGTAGGGGAATTAGTAGGAAAAACTTATCCTTGTTGCAGATGAATTACATCTCTCCATGGAAAAAGATTGTAGTCCTTTCCTTCAATATCACTGATAACTGAAAGGCAGTGCTTTTAACTAAGAAGCACTGCCTTTATTTATACGAGCGTTTTATTAACTTAAACAATTCCTTCTGAACTTCCAGATCATTTAGTGGCAAGTTCTGATACCTTACTTTCAAAAGCTTCAGCTACATTAGAAATTCCTTTTGCCAATGGATAGAGACACCAAAAGTCTAGAAAGATAAAATTAGGATTTTTAAATGGAACAGTTACTAGTTCTTTACTATTTACATTAATAGTGTTTTTTAAGAAAGAATTCAATACAAGAGAAACAGCAGGTCCATAAATCATAGCGTTTTTTAGAACTTCAACATTGTTGGAAGTAATGAAAAATTCTTTATTAATTAAATGTTTTTCATTAATATTTTGCACATAACCAGAGTTATAAACAACTACCTTTTCGTTTTCTAATTCTTTTGGTGTGATAGTCTGTAACTTTGAATTGGATGAATTCTTATTCATGCATACACATAAAAAATCAGTAAAAATAAATTTATAACCTATACCATTTTCATATGTCGAAGAATCTAATTCATTCTGAGGATAAGATGCAAAAGCTAAATCGACCTCTTCATTTTTTATTTTATGTAAAATTTGTTCTTGATCCAATTCCTCTATAATGAACGTAACATCTTTATATAAGTTATTGAGTGACAAGAAAGCATCAAATACCACATAGGTCATTGTTGGGGTGCAAGCAATTCGTAACTCTTTCGCAGCTCCCTTTTTTTTTGATTCTAAGTCTACGTGCAATTCGTGAATTTTTTGTACAATATCGTAGGATTTAGATATAAATAGCGTCCCTTCCTTAGTTGGTTTCATTCCTTTTTTGGAGCGTAGAAAAAGAGAAAGTCCCAATTCCTCTTCTAATTGGGAAATAGATTGGCTAATGGCAGAAGCTGATAAATGTAATTTTTCAGCTGCCTTCGTAATAGAACCTTCTTTTACAATCTCTATCATATATTTCATTTGTTCTAAATTCATATATACCCCTCATTGCAAGTGTATTTATATGGGTTGGTTAATATTAAGTAAAGCTTAATGCGTATTCATAATTATTCATTATACTACTATTGTTAAATGGTTTACAATTCGATTAAATAGCAATTTTCTAACTCAAAAAAGGAAATAAATATCAGTGAAGAACTTGATAAACTTCTTAACTCCCTTATCATAAAAAACTCACGAAAAGGGGAAATCAAACATGTACGAAGGAAAAATCATAAAATATTTCCGTGAAAAATATCAACTCACTCAAGAACAATTGGGAAAAGGGATTTGTTCAGATACTCATATAAGTAAAATAGAAAGATCACAAACCGAATATGCACCTGATATTATCAAATTATTGTCAAATCGCTTAGGAATAAATATGAGTGAAAAAATCCAAAAGCTTGATCAATTGAAAAGTCGAATATCGGATTGGCATAACGTGATTGTTATGGAATTAAAAGAAGAAATCGATACTATCCATTGTGAGCTTAAACAAGAAGAGCTAGTCCACATTTCTGAATATTGTTATATATACAAATTGCTTTACGCAAGATATTTGCTTTCTAAAAACAAGCCCGAAGCTGCTAATTTGTTTATTAAAGAAATACAAAAAAAAGAGAAACAATTAACAGGCTATGAGAGAAATCTTCTTAAGCATGTATTAGGTATTTACTATTTATCGATAAATGATTATCATAATGCAATTAATACATTAAAAACAATCCGAAATGATATTTATAACAATCCAGAATTTTATTACCATTTGGCTATCGCCTATCACTCCGTTCGACTTCCTGTTTTAGCTTATTTTTATGCACAAAAGTCCCGTCAATTTTTTGAAGAAAAAAAATTCTTTTTAAGGGTCATAGATGCAGAAATAATCATGATTGTTCAAGCACAAGACAATGTCTATAATCTTGATGTAATAAATCGCTTTAAAAGCTTAATTCATAGTTCTGAGTTATGTGGATCTTTAGAAAGGAAGGCGAAAGTTACTCATAATTTAGCTTATGAATACTATAGATTAGGGGATATGGAGCAAGCGAGAAATTATTATAAAGAGTCTATGATACTAAAGGAGAAAGAATCCAGCTCTTATCTACTTTCCCTTGAGGGATACATCCGAAGCTGTTATGAGGGGGGCCTTCTTTCCAGACCAATATTATTAGATCTTGTTACGGAAGGAGTAACTATTGCCAATCAGAAAAAGCTCAAGTTATATATTCATCTATTTAAACTTCTCTCATACTTGATAAAATCGAATGAACAAAGATATTATCAATACTTGCAGGAAAAGGCATTACCTATGTTTGAAAAATATGGTTTCATTTATTTAGTCCGACGATCCAAAAGAGAATTGTTCGAGTATTATAGAAGTACAGAACGGTACGATATTGCGTTGGATATGGCAGATTACTTTGTGAAAAGTAACATAAAGTAGTTGTGTAGTAGACTTTTAAGAAACCAAGTACTGTATTCTATTAGAATCTACATTTCCAACAGAAGAAAGAGGAATTTTCGAAAAAATTTATAGCATATTGATTTTGAACCTTTGGTGATGAAGTGGATATAGAGAAGAATTAAATTAGAGGAAAATGACAAAAACCCTTGCTGAGCAAGGGTTTTGGAAGTATGGAGCGGATGGGATTCGAACCCACGACCCCTTCGCTGCCAGCGAAGTATTCTCCCACTGAACTACCGCCCCGGTGAGAATGAATTTATTTTATCAAAAATTCTTTCTTTTGCAAACGTTTTTTTAAAATATTTAGTCCAAGTTTTCAACTTCTGCTTGAATGACACCAGTAAGTGATTTTAGGTCATAATATACATCTGTTGTATAGACGCTTTTCTTCGTGGTGATGATACAATTAAGCACTATATCATCTTTTTCCTCTTTTACTTTAACGCGCTTAATAGCAAGATTCTTGTGGTGAATCTCCTTCATAACCATGGTCAGGTCAATATCTTTCTCAATAAAGATTTTTACTTTTATTTCTTTTTCCTTCAATTTCTTGGGTCCAATTTTATCGAAGAGGGAGGGGATAATCTTCACACCCAAAATGATGAAAATGACACCGAATGCCCCTTCTATAAAAAATCCTGCTCCGATAGTAATTCCAAGTGCAGCGGATGCTAATACCAATGCAGCTGTTGTCAGCCCTGAAATAGCCTCGTTGCTTCTCCTTAGGATTACCCCTGCACCAAGAAATCCAATACCGCTAATAACATAGGAAGGAATTCGCCCTGGATCCATAGGTCTTGAGTATTCCTTTGAATAAAGAAAGGCAGATTCATAGGAAACGATAGTCAATAAGCACGCCATTACTGAGACGATGACACAGGTTTTTAGTCCAAGAGGTTTGCCCTTCAATTCACGTTCTAACCCTATAATTATTCCAGCAATTGAAGCAAAAATAAGTTTAATAATAAAATCGTATTCATTGATATATTCCATTGAAAATTCCATAAGGCCCCTCCTGTAAAAAGTAAAAATATGATATTCTAAAAAAAATATTTGTAGAAAATTATAACAATGTTCTGTAAAATTAGAAAGGTTATTTAAAAATACTAACAGTGTGGGTGAAGGCAAATGAATAAGTGGTTTAATCCATACGTGGCTCTCGCGGTGGGAGTAGTTTCTGTTTCTACATCTGCCATATTTGTCAAATTAGCGGATGCCCCTGCTGGAGTGGTGGCCTTCTACCGGTTACTATTCTCCGTGATAATACTACTACCCATATTTTTATATAAATATGTTGGAGAATTAAAGGATATTTCGAAGAGGGATTGGCTCTTCTCGGGGTTGGCAGGTGTGTTCCTAGCGTTTCATTTTATTCTATGGTTTGAATCTTTAAATTATACCAGTGTAGCAAGTTCAACAGTGCTCGTAACCCTCCAACCTTTGTTTGCATTCATTGGAACTTATTTGTTTTTCAAAGAGAGGCTAAGTATTAAAGCTATTGTAAGTGGATTGATGGCAATAGTAGGGAGTGTCATTATCAGCTGGGGTGATTTCCGGATTAGTGGGATGGCTTTATTTGGGGATATACTCGCTTTGGTGGCTTGTGCGCTTGTAACGGCTTATTTATTGTTCGGACAGGAGGTCAGAAAAAGACTATCATTGATTACCTATACCTTTATCGTTTATGGTTTCAGCTGTGTTACCTTGCTCTTGTATGTACTAGTTTCGGGAGAACCACTTACAGGTTATTCCTCTACTGATTGGTTTTGGTTCATCCTGCTTGCAATTATTCCAACTTTACTGGGCCATTCTTTCTTCAATTGGGCTGTTAAATACATCAGCACCAATGTTATCTCGATGAGTATTCTATTTGAACCAATCGGTGCAGCAGTTCTCGCTTATTTTGTCTTACATGAGATGGTAACTTGGACCCAATTTACAGGAGGTCTGCTTGTGATGCTTAGTGTGGGGTATTTTTTAAAAGATAACCGTAAGAGCAAACAAGTAGAATGGATGGTTACGGAAGAAGAAGAGAATCAGAAGTGTATATAAGGATGAGACAATCGGGTACGAAGGGCTATCCCTGAAAATTACCTATAAGTAATAATAGATAAAAGCCGACAATTTGTCGGCTTTTATCTATTATATGTACCATTCATTGGAGTCTCGTGGCCATCATTGCAAAAAAAATGCCAAGTGAAAGGCTCACTATAAATCCCTCCCCGCGTACCTTTCCTTCCTTATCACTTATACGCAAACCTTCAAAGTATGCAAAAAGTAAAAGGCCTATGGAAGTGAGTAATGCTACTAAAAATGCTGCGTATTTTACAAGATCCATATCTTTTCCCCCTGTTTCATTCATTAGTAGATTGTATGAGAGATTATAGTAGAAAATTCTATTAATTTTCACACAAAAAAGCTGACCGATGCGGCCAGCTTAAGAGATAGAATTATTAGTGGTGAATATACGAGGGACTGTTTTAATCAATAGTACCGTTATAATAGTTGCAATCACAAAACTTGGTACCATATAGGACCCGTTATAAAGTAAGGAATATAGCCATACCGGTTGCCCTTCTGGTGCTAAATAGTCGAAGTAAATGACTCCGGCAGAGTAATGAGCCAAAAATCGTAAAAGGCAACCTAAAAATGCGGCTATGCTTACATATAGTATAAGTTTTTTCAGGTCATCTTTCTTAGCAGACTTCGAGACTTTGCCCGCAAATACTCCAGCAAAACCAAGAGAGGTAAATGCTACTATATAATCTAGAAAAATTTGAACAGGATCAATCCCCCAAAAGGTACCTGTTACTATCTGAAGTAGACCGAGTATGAATCCAGATAATATTCCACCTTTTAACCCCCAGCGAAACGCCATGATAAATACCGGGACCATTGAAATAGATATTGACCCCCCTTGAGCCCAAATTTTGAGTGACAAAACTCCTGCCAATAAATCAAGTAAATACCCTAGAGCTCCAAATATAGCAATTTCAACGAGAAACAATGTGTTATTCTTCTTCATATAAATCCCCCTTAAAATAAAAAAAGCAATAAAGGAGGCTCCTTTATTGCTTAAATGAAATAAGTAATAAATCTGCCACATCCCTACGATAGTACTAACTAACAGGTTCAAAGGGTCAGAACATCATGTTCACTCTCAGCCATTATGGCTCCCCTCGTGGAAAAGAATTAAATTGTCTCCCTTCATCATACACAAACCACAAGAAAACGACAAGTTTCTTCCTTAGTTAGCAATAATAGTAGAGCTATGTTGAGTAAATTCCATTAGTAGAAAGTTAATCAAAAATATTTAGAAAAAGTATTGCAATATAGTTGTAGAGGTGGTATATTTAATTTCGTCGCTGCGAGGGCAGAGACGAGATGTGAAAATGCTACATCAAAAAAACAAAAAAACAGCTTGACTTTAAAACGACAAGTTGTTATGATTAGGAAGTCGCTTTTGAGCGAATCTTGTAAGAAAATGATCTTTGAAAACTAAACAAAACAACAGCGTCATAACGTCGGTTCTACGGAACACGACAAAATGATTTAAGTAATACAAGCTAGCAAATTTTGAGCAAAAGCTCAGACTCTTTATTGGAGAGTTTGATCCTGGCTCAGGACGAACGCTGGCGGCGTGCCTAATACATGCAAGTCGAGCGGACCTTTTAAAAGCTTGCTTTTGAAAGGTCAGCGGCGGACGGGTGAGTAACACGTGGGCAACCTGCCTGTAAGACTGGGATAACTTCGGGAAACCGGAGCTAATACCGGATAATATAAGGAACCTCCTGGTTCTTTATTGAAAGATGGTTTCGGCTATCACTTACAGATGGGCCC
>NZ_VTEV01000007.1 GCF_008180725.1 Sutcliffiella horikoshii
TTTTCCCTTTCCAGCCTCTGCATCTCACGTTTTATCTTCTGTTCAGGAGAAAGTTCCACTTCTTCCTTTTTCCTCCCACGTTTATCCTGGAGGGCTTCTTCGCCACCATTCTCATACTTTTTCACCCATTGATATACTTGTTGGTAAGAGACCTTGAAGGTCTCCGCTGCCTTATGAAAATCCATGCCGTTCTCTAGATAATAGTGCACTATCTCTATTCGTTCATTTAAGGTAGTTTTTCGTTTGTTAGTCATAGTGAATTTCCTTCCTTTTGAAGTATCCTTTAACTCTCTATGACTATTATAATTCTTAATCCATTTTTGGAGGACAGATTTACTTGATATTTCATACTTCCTAACAAGTTCTTTTTGAGAGTACCCCCCGTTAAGGTATTCACGGACTACCCTCAGCTTATATTCCTTCGTATACTCCTTCGAGGTAGGGTATAAACCTTTCTCCCCCAGACTCTCATACCTATCTATCCAATTATATATAGTGGAGGGACTAACATTATTTATATGGGCTAAATCTGTAATAGTGTGCGTTCGTTTTTCCCAAGCCTTTATGACATTGATCTTGACAGAGAAAGAGCTGGCATTTTTTGACATAATAAATACTCCCCTTAGCGGAAACAGATTTTTGTTTTTTTATCTGTCTACTTAAAAGGGAGCATATCATAATGAAGACCTCAGTGACGAGAAAAAACGAGGAGAGAGGTCCTCATTGCCGTAATGAAGACCTCAGTGAAGAAGAAAAAGGAGGAGAGAGGCCCTCATTAATAAGAAGACCTTGGTAAAAATGAAATTTATTGAAATGGTACAAGATGAAGGGCAAAGGAAATCCGACTAAGGCCAATATTTAAAAGCTATGTGAAAAGCGAGATAAGTACCAAGAGATTAAAATCTTTTGTTCTTGTCATGACTCCCTCTTTTCCAACGGTATTATCTTGATATGCATCCACTTCATCCGTTACACTAGTGGGAGTGAAAAATCTTGCTGAAAACAAAGCAGGTGTGAAAGGTGATTAACTTGAAGATTGCTATAAAAGGATTACATGATGATAGATACCAGCGTCCGTTATCATTGATTGCGGATTTATTTTTTGAAGAAACAGAAGTGGTGCTTGGGGAAGATGCTTCCTCTGAGCTAGAGGTAACATTCCAGGTTGAAGAAAAAAACACCACGTTTATTGTAAGCGGACAACTTGGCAATTTTTCTTGTTCCCATGAGAAAGAATTAGGCGAATTAGACGAAAAAGAGAGCTTTCGCCGTAAAAAACAAGCAGTGTCCTATGTTTATTTGACTCTTTTGCAAGAGCATACGGGAATTATTCAGAAGTGGGGGATCTTAACCGGGATTCGTCCTACAAAACTTCTTCACTCAAAGCTTAAAAAAGGGGAGCCGCGAGAAAAAGTTCATCAACAGCTGCGAGAAGATTACTTGATTACAGATGAAAAGATAGAGTTGATGCAGCAGATTGTAGATCGCCAGCTTGAAGTGGTACCAGATTTACATGATTTAGGCAATGAAGTCAGCATTTACATCGGTATCCCATTCTGCCCGACTAAATGTGCGTACTGTACATTCCCTGCTTATGCGATTAATGGAAAGCAAGGAAAAGTGGATTCTTTCCTTGGCGGTCTGCATCATGAAATCGATGCTATCGGCGCCTGGTTGAAGGAAAAAGATATCAAGATCACCACTGTTTATTATGGTGGAGGCACACCGACAAGTATTACGGCAGAAGAGATGGACATGCTTTACGAGCAGATGTATGCTTCGTTCCCTGACATGGAAAAGGTCCGCGAAGTAACAGTGGAAGCCGGACGTCCTGATACGATTACGCCGGAGAAGCTGGAAGTATTGAAAAAGTGGAATATTGACCGCATTAGTATTAACCCGCAGTCTTATACGCAAGAAACGTTGAAAGCGATTGGTCGCCATCATACCGTGGAGGAAACCATTGATAAATTTCACCTTGCCCGTGAGTTGGGTATGAATAATATTAATATGGATCTAATCATCGGCTTGCCTGGTGAAGGGGTGGGAGAGTTCGCCCATACACTAGAAGAGACGGAAAAACTTATGCCGGAATCATTGACGGTCCATACATTGTCTTTCAAACGAGCTTCTGAAATGACACAAAATAAGAACCGCTACAAAGTGGCAGATCGTTATGAAATCGGGAAGATGATGGATATGGCAACGGAGTGGACGACAGCCCATAATTATGTCCCATATTATCTGTACCGCCAGAAAAATATACTTGGTAATTTGGAGAATGTAGGATATGCATTGCCAGGCCAGGACAGTATCTATAACATCATGATCATGGAAGAGAAACAAACGATCATCGGACTTGGGTGTGGGGCATCAAGTAAATTTGTTCACCCTGAAACAGGGAAGATAACCCGCTTTGCCAACCCGAAAGATCCTAAATCTTATAATGATGGCTTTGAACATTATACGGATGAAAAAATTCGGATTTTGGAAGAGCTCTTTTCATCAAGAAACTAATTACAAAGCGGGGATTAAAATCCTCGCTTTTTATTTTTTAGGTTGATGAGTGAATAATCATTCATTTTTAAGCGCTTTCATATTATACTAGTTATATAACTTAGGGGAGGGAATAGATGATGAAGGTTGAAACTGGTGAAGTTCTGACTTATTCCAGAACATTCACTGTCGAGGAAATACTTCAATTTGGAGAAGTTTCAGGAGACCAAGGAAGACATCATGTGGAAAAGGATGAGCATGGTCGCTTAATGGTGCATGGCCTATTGACTGCAAGTATCGGTACCAAAATAGGGGGAGATCTAAATTATATCGCAAGAGAAATGAACATGGAATTCCTCCGTCCCGTCTTTACAGGCGACACCATCACCTGTGAAGCCACCCTCACCAATGTCCAACAACAAGAAGGCTACAAACAAGTCAACGTAACATCCATCTACACCAACCAAAATGGCAAACAAGTCCTCATCGGCAACAGTAAAGGTATTATTCGAGATTGAGAGAGAAATTCCTGCGGGGGTCTGACCCCCGCACAGAACTTTAATATTTCAGAAAATTAAAACTTAATATTTATTCAATGAAAGGGTGTGCTTGCATGAGTACGGTTAATGTATTGGATCAAGGTTCGGTTGTGGTTTTAGAGCTTAATAGACCAGAAGCATTGAATGCAATGAACGTGGAGATGTTAGGGGAATTAGAACGAGTTCTGGACGAGGTATCGAAAAATGAGAAGGCCAAAGTCCTGATTGTCAGAGGAAATGGGAATGCTTTCAGTGCCGGTGGAGATATAAAAATGATGCTCCAGGACAATGTTGGAGGTGACTTTGATCAGGTGATGGATACTATTGGCTCCATTGTCACTAAACTTTACACGATGCCGAAAGTGACCATAAGTGCCATTCATGGTGCTGCTGCAGGGCTTGGTCTTAGCTTTGCCCTTGCCAGCGACTTTGTGGTTGCTCACACGTCTACAAAACTTGCTATGAATTTCATTAAGATTGGCTTAATCCCGGATGGCGGTGGTCATTTCTTCATGGAAAAACGTCTTGGAGAAGCGAAAGCTAAACAGATGATTTGGGAAGGTAGAACGCTTTCCGCTGAAGAAGCTCATGAATTAGGTCTGGTAGATAGCTTGGCAGATGATCGGATGGAAGAGGAAATTTCCAAAAGGGTTGCAGCCCTTCTTCAGGCACCATTACAAGCGATGTTAGAAACGAAGATGATATATGCGAAGCAATCCTTACCACGCCTAGAACAAGTACTAGAGTTGGAAAAGAATGCACAGCGTAGAATGAGACAATCAGAAGACCATAAGGAGGGAATCAAAGCTTTTGTGGAAAAAAGAAAACCACAATTCTCTGGAAAGTGAACCGGAATAGCTGCTCCAATGGGGCAGCTTTTTCTTCGTATTGCTTCTTTAGCCCTTCCTCTATACTAAGCCTACAGTCGTATAGTCAAATAATACTCCGGTACATTACCAACAAACAGCACTCCACTTATACTAAGTTCATAAAAGAAAAACGGAGTGGTTTGCGTGCAGATAATGGAAACGGGAAAAATACCAAGGACAGGGCTAGGGCTAGGAATCATAATTATTATTTTGCTAGTCTATTTTATAACTGAGTTCATGGTAATTGTAGAAAATAAGGGATTGGAGAGCTTACTATTAGAGTATGGTTCCATGGCTCAATTTCTTTTTTTCTTCCTGTGCTTGGCTCAACCGATTATTTTGCCGCTCCCCGAAGCATTAACCATACCTGCAGGTAGCATGGCATTTGGAGCATCTGCTTCTTTCTATCTTGGTTTATCCGGAACATTGACAGGAATAATTATTATGTTCTTTATTGCTAGATTTGGCGGAATGAAAGTCGCTTCAAAACTGGTGAAAGAAAAACATCTCAAAAGATATCAGGAATATGTAAGGAGAAATGAGACGGTCATTTTGGCACTTCTATTCATTATTCCTGTTCTTCCTGATGAAATCATTTGCGTAGGAGCGGGAATAGGAGCTGTCTCATTTAGAAAGTTTCTCGCAATAGCGTCCTTGTCAAAATTTTTGACTACTTTTGTTTTGGCATATTCAGTTTCCTTGGCGAAATATTTGGACTTAACTTCTTCACAGCTTATATTATCGTGCTCAGTTATTATGGGAATTGTCTTTTTTACTGCGGTTGCTTTTAATCGATATTGGAACAAAAAACGCATGGAGATGTAATCCTTTATCTCCATGCGTTAATTCGTTATCTGTGAAATAGTACTAGTTTTCCGCTTGCGTTTGTGCAACGGTGTGTCGTGTCGAGAAAGTTCAATTCTTCTAATCTCTTTTCTCCTAATGTTTTTGCTTCTTTTTCAGTTGCGGCTTCAAAACTTTCATCCAGTAATGTTTCCCCGCTTTTACTAAAAACTGTTAATGTATATTTCCCCATATTTGTCCCCTCCGTGTCAATAAAATGAATATCCATTCATTGCTTTCATTTTACTAAAAGTTTCTTGAAATGTAAAAGTACTATGAAACTATTTCCTTTATCAACCGTATAGGTTACTGTAAAACATAGGAGGGATAACGTCATGGCATTACAGATAGATGGTGTAACCAAAAGGTTTGGTAAGCATGTGGCAGTCAATAATTTGACCCTAGAAATACCGGAAAGTGAAATGTTTGGGTTCTTAGGTGCCAATGGAGCAGGGAAAACGACCACTTTCCGAATGGTCCTAGGATTATTAGAGCCTACAGAAGGTAAGGTTTCTTGGGCAGGGAAACCTATAACATATAAAGAGAGTCATCTGGTAGGATATTTACCGGAAGAACGAGGACTCTATCCGAAATTGACCGTTAAGGACCAGATGATTTATTTGGGCAGATTACGCGGAATGGAGAAGGCGGAAATTTTAAAGCAGCTGGATTATTGGCTAGAGCGCTTCAAGGTACCTCAATATCTAAACAAAAAAGTAGAAGAGCTCTCCAAAGGAAATCAACAAAAAATCCAGTTTATTGCGTCCACTATCCATAATCCCAAATTGCTCATCCTGGATGAACCTTTCAGTGGCTTAGATCCCCTAAATGTGGAACTACTAAAAGAAGCGGTAGTCGACCTGAAAAAGCAAGGTACATCTATTGTCTTTTCTAGTCACCGGATGGAGCATGTCGAAGAGCTTTGTGAGCATTTATGTATTATGCATCACGGGCAACCAGTTGTTCATGGGTCACTCAGGGACATTAAGCGTTCATTTGGGAAAAAGAATGTTGTCATTCATGCTGATTTTGATTTAGGATATTTATCCAATGTAGCGGGAGTTACCAAAACTAAGCCGACAGCGGAAGGCATGATTCTTCAAGTGGAGGATGAAGATGTCTCCCAGACTTTGCTGCAACAAATTACAGGTAAAGGCTATATCCGTAAGTTTATCTTGGAAGAGCCGTCCTTGAATGATATTTTCATAGAAAAGGTAGGTGCTTCTTATCATGAATAAATTTTCAATTATCTTGATGCACACCTATATGAGTAAATTAAAATCTAAATCCTTTATAATCTCCACTTTGGTGACAACTCTGCTTATTGTCGGTGTTACAAACATCCAGTCTATTATTGATATTTTTGATAAACAGGAAGACAAAGTCGTGGCCGTAATAGATGAAGAAGGCACTATCGCACCATTGTTAGAACAGCAACTCGCCATGAATCCCAATAGCAATTTAGCACTTGAAATGGTATCAGATGAGGCTGATGCTGAAAGTAAAGTGACAGAAGGGGATTATGACGGGCTTCTTGTCCTATCAACGGAACAGAACGGTTTACCTTCAGGGGTGTATAAAGCAGCTTCTATCACTGATTCTGAGACGATGGCCCAAGTGGAGGCGATGCTTCAGCAAGTGAAAAATGAGCTGGCAACAAGTCAACTGGGATTATCACAAGAACAAATTGCTCAACTTTACACGCCCATTAATTTTGATGTTGTAGCTTTAGAAGAATCCGCCAAGTCTGCAGAAGAGTTGAACCAGGCTCGTGGATTAGTATACGTCTTACTGTTTGTGATCTATTTTTCAGTCATTCTATATGCAAGTATGATTGCAACGGAAGTCGCAGTAGAGAAGTCCTCCCGCGTCATGGAAATACTAATTTCTTCTGCCTCCCCAATTATGCATATGTTCGGTAAAATCCTTGGAATAGCGCTGTTGAGTTTAACGCAACTAGCATTCTGGATCATAGTCGGGTATTCATCTTTAAGTAGAAATCTTGAAGGAATGACAGAAGCAGGGGGAGTATTTGAATTTTTCGGTGTAGGCGATATGCCTGTAGGCACGTTTGTGTACGCCATCGTCTTCTTCTTGCTCGGCTACTTCCTTTATGCAACGTTTGCGGCATTCTTGGGGTCCCTTGTAAGTAGAATTGAAGAAATTCAGCAAATGATTATGCCAATGACATTATTGATAGTGGCTGGGTTTATGATTTCTATGTTCGGGCTGGGTAATCCGGATAATTCATTCATTCAAGTAACGTCATTTATCCCATTCTTTGCACCTATGATTATGTTTTTACGAGTAGGGATGTTAAATGTTCCTATTTGGGAAATCAGTCTTTCCATTGGCCTTTTGGTAGCAACGATTGTGCTACTGGCTGTGTTTGGAGCAAAAGTGTACCGTGGAGGAGTCTTAATGTACGGGAAATCCTCTTCTTTGAAGGATATAAAGAAAGCATTGCAACTTACAAAAGACAAATAATTTCTTAACATGTGGGACCTTACATCAAAGTCCCGCATGTTTTTTTATTTTATATCCTTATACCGAACGTGCATTCGTATTTCTTTCGTGATAAAATAAGGAAAAGACGTTTAGAGAAGAGGTTAAATCTAGAATGAAAAAAATTCGATTCCTACATGCTGCAGATTTACATTTGGACAGTCCATTCAAGGGACTTAGCCATCTTCCCCAACAGATATTTGATCAGATTAGAAAAAGCACCTTCCAATCATTAACCACGCTCATAAATGCTGCTATCCATCATCATGTGGATTTTGTTTTATTAGCCGGAGATCTCTTTGATCTAGAACAAAGAAGCCTAATCGCTCAATCCACACTTAGAAAAGAATTCTTGCGGTTAAACGAAGCAGGAATCCATGTGTATATTATTCATGGTAATCATGATTACCTTACAGAAGAACACAAACTTTTTAAATACCCGGATAATGTACATATTTTTACGGAAGAAGTAGAACGAAAAACATATTTAAAAGACGAAGAAGAGTTAGCGTGTATATACGGATTCAGCTATAACCAAAGACATTTGACGGAGAATATGACAAATTACTACGAGAAAGAAGACAAAACGGTACCTTTTCACATCGGAATGCTACATGGGAATCTTTCTGGAAGGGAAGAGCATGATCCATATGCCCCGTTTACCTTGCCGGATCTTCTTGATAAAGAGTTTCATTACTGGGCGCTTGGCCATATACATAAACGTGAAATACTGCATCATCATCCACCAATCGTCTATCCGGGAAATATCCAAGGTCGCCATAAAAAGGAACAGGGTGACAAAGGGTGCTATCTGGTTGACCTTTTGGAAGATGGTATCCCTGAGCTAACATATTTAGAAACGTCCTCTATACAATGGGAAGAACTTGAAATTCACATTAACGAATTACATACAGTGGACCAACTGATGGATAAAACAAAACAAGCTGTAGATTCCATAAGGTTGGAAGGGAAGGGGAAATTACTTCGACTTACTTATACAGGAAATGGTGACCTGCATGGTTTTCTCCAAGAAGAGAATCATCAGGAAGAACTTCAACTTCTTTTAAATGAGAGTGAAGAAAATAATTCATCATTTGTATACATCTATACGTTGCGTGTGCATACAGCACTATCCTATTCAAAAGAGGACTTGCAGGATAAACCGTTTTACAAGGATTTTTACACGATGGTAGAACAAGTCGACATGAAAGAAGCATTGGCTCCTTTGTTACGTCACTCTGAAGCAAGTCGCTATTTAGAAACCTGGGATGAAGAAGAAGTACAAGCGATAGTGGAAGAAGCGGAACAATGGCTAATCAGTAAATTCTTAGAAAATGAAAAGAGGTGATCAGGTTGAAAATTACGAGCTTACATATCTATGGATTTGGAAAACTAGAGAACGTGGTAATGGAAAATCTATCACCAAATATTCAAGTAATATACGGGGAAAATGAAGCTGGAAAATCTACTGTGATGGCCTTTATTCAAGCCATTCTTTTTGGTTTCCCCGCAAAAAATCAACAAGACTTGCGCTATGTTCCTAAAAAAGGCTTTAAATATGGTGGTAAGTTGGTCATTGAAACGAATGACGAGAGAGTAATAACTATTGAAAGAGTTGCAGGGAGATCCTCTGGTGATGTCACGGTTCAAGATGAGCATGGCAACCCCTGTAATCTGAACGATGTGCTCGGCGGCCTTGATAAATCGATGTATAAGGGCATCTTCTCCTTTAATATGATGGACATCCAAAATCTACAGCTGATAGATTCTGAGCAACTTGGCAGTTATTTGTTCTCTTCAGGTCTAATGGGAAGTGAACAGCTACATAAATTATCTCGAGAGTTAGCAAAAGAACAGGAAGAGCGTTTCAAACCAAGCGGCAGAAAACCAGTAATTAATAAGTTGTTAACTTCCTTAAAAGAAGAAGAACGAGTTGTCCATCAATGGAAAGAAAAAATGGGCCAGTATGACCGGTTGCAAAAGGAAATGAATCAATATGATAAAGCCTTGAAGGAATCACAAATAAATAAAGAGGTTATAGAGCAAAAGATAAAAGAGACAGAAGCAATGCTCACTATTCAGCCATTAGTTAATAGATTAGAGATTCTTCAATTGCAAACAGCGGAAGTAGGAAACGTTGAGTCATTTCCTCATGATGGTTTGGCAAGATTGGACAAATGGCAGACGGAAGTAGTTTTCTATCAATCAAAAATAGAAAAAATGAAAAAGGTATTAGAGGAGAAAGAGCAAGAAATAGAACAGATATGGGTAAATGAAGAAGTTTTTGAGAAAGAGGAAGCGATAAAAAGTCTAGTAACTTTACTGCCGAGTTATCAAAAGGCGAAAGATCAATTGTCTCTGCTAGCAACAGAAATAGCGCAGTTAGAAAAGCGCATGGAAGGGTGGAAACAGGATCTTGAATGGACTGACAAAACAGATTATGAATTAGATTCAATTCACACCAGTCTAGCATCCAAGGGGGCTTTGCGGGAACTTTTAAAGAGTCATCATGAGATTCACATCCAGAAACAACGGTTGGACGAACAGTTCCAATTAGCAAAAGAGGAACTTGAGACGCAGGAAGAACGGGTGAAAGACCTTGAACAAGACCAGCTTCCAAACCACGAGGTCATAAGAATGAAGGAAATGGTTGAACTAGAAGACAAGGACACTTTGCATAAAGAAATCCACCTCACAGAGCAACTCCTAAACCAGTTAAAAAAGCAGCTTGATGTTCAAAAAATGAATGACCATAATGAGGATAGAAAAAGTAAACAAATCGCAGTTATTAGTTTCATCCTCGGGATTGCCGGTGCCCTTTACTTCTTTATGCAAGACCAACTTATCCCTTCACTGCTTTGTTTAATCCTCTTCTCCTTGCTTTCTATTACATTTGGCAGAAAAACTAAAAATCAAGATAATCAAAATGAGCTGATAAGAGAGAAGGATGAGCTGCATAGTAAGCTGGAATTATTAAGAGATAAGCTTTATTCCAATGATACACACGGGAAAGTGGAAGAGTATCAGAGAGCTTTAGCAAAGAACGAGCAAGTAATGCAGCTTCTACAAAAGGAGAGGCTTCTCCTTTCTCAGTGCGATCGGACATATAATAGAATCATTCAGCAATTTGAAGAGTGGGAAGAAAAGAATTTTTCATTTCAGGATCATTGGCATAAATGGACCTCTTCCCTATCGCTTGCACAAATCTCTCCTACCTTTATGGAGGAGGCCTACGACAAAGTTCTCCAATTGAAAGGTGCGCTTTCTGATAAAAGAGAGCTAGAGGAAAGACAAAGCCACTATCAACTAGTAATGGATAAATTTCAAAAGGAGCTAAATGCTCTGTTGAATGAAAACAATGAAACATATTCAAGATTAAACCCAGAAGAAGTGTTCACACAATTGCGTGTTGATTTGGAAGAAAACGTTGAAAAACAGAAAAAGAAACAACAGATTCAGGAACAGATTGACGTCTTAACAGAAGAATTAGAAGAATTGTATCAACATAGATATGAGGCAAGTAAGCAGATTCAACGTCTTTACGAACAAGCAAAAGTTAAGGATGAGGAAGCATTTCGTCAAAAAAACCAACAAAATATTGTAAAAAAAGAGTATGAGAAGGAATTAGCCCTCCTTAAAAGTCAGTTGGTACAAATGGAAAATTCCTATCAACTAACCCTTAAGGAAAATAAACCAATGGATATTTGGAAAGCAGAGAAGGCTGAACTAGAAGAAACCCTTAAGACTATTAAAGAAAGACAGAGTCAGCTTGTTGAGAATAGAACGGCAACAAAGGAAACCATTCGTCTTTTGGAAGAAGCAGGTATTTACTCGGAATCTGTGCAACAATTTGAATTATCTAAAAGCAAATTACAGGAGCATGCGAGAAAGTGGGCAATCCATGCTACTGCATCCCATCTTTTAGGGAAAACGATGGATTTTTACCGTACAGTCAAGCTTCCAAAAGTACTTCAATATGCTTCTGATAACTTCCGCTTCCTCACAAAAGGGAACTATCTTAGCATACTTGATGCGCAAAATGAACGAATGCTTAAGGTACAACATGCAGATGGGACGAATTTTGAACCAAAAGAATTAAGTCAGGCGACGGTGGAGCAGCTTTATTTATCCTTACGTGTCGCTGTTGCCCAGGTATGGAGTGATGAACAAAAACTTCCATTTCTGATGGATGACAGTTTTGTTAATTTCGATGAACAAAGAACAAATCTAGCAATTAAATTGATAAACAGACTTGCACTCCAAGGTTATCAATTCCTTTTCTTCACTTGTCATCACCATATTAAAGAAAAATTAGCAGATAATCCAAATAATTGGGTATTTACTTTTGATCCTATTAAGGTAAGAGAAGCAATCCTCAAACGATGAATGTGGTTCATCCATTGCCGAAAGGAATAGACAAGTGCTATGCTTAGAGAGGTAAAGAGAAGCAAGTTGAAAGGATAACAAAAATGAGTGAAAGTGTATTGAAAAATAATAGAGCACCATTGATACTATTGAGCTTTAATCTATTTATCGTCATGGTAGGGATTGGTTTGGTCATCCCAATTCTTCCGTTTTATATCGATAAGTTTGGAGCGGACGCAAGAACATTAGGTTTGCTTGTTGCCGTGTTTGCGTTTATGCAATTTCTTTTTGCACCTGTATGGGGAAGGCTGTCTGATAAAATTGGAAGAAAGCCATTGATAACAATCGGTCTTTTCGGATTTGCAATCGCTGAGTTTATTTTTGCATATGCAAGCGGCTTATGGATGCTCTTTCTTTCAAGAATTCTAGCGGGAACCTTTGGCTCAGCACTTATGCCAACAGCAATGGCCTATGTTTCGGATGTCACATCTTCTGAAAAAAGAGGCCAAGGCATGGGGATAATGGGTGCTGCGATGGGGCTTGGTATTGTTGTTGGGCCTGGGCTTGGTGGCTGGCTTGCTGAATACGACCTATCACTACCATTTTTAGTGGCAGGTGTAGCAGCAACCATAGCGGGAATACTTTCCGTCATTATTTTACCTGAATCCTATCCAAAGAATAAAAGAGAAATGGATGCTCAAGCTTCTGAAGGTGAAAAAAGAGACAATCAATTTGTAACGATGTATAAAGCTCTTAAAAGCCCTGTAGGATTCCTACTAATTCTTGTTTTCATCATGAGTTTTGGATTGGCTAATTTTCAATCCATTTTTGGCTACTATACGATGGAACGATATAAATATAACCCAAGTGAAGTGGGGTTAATCATCTTGATAGTCGGTTTGGTGGGAACAATAGTCCAAGGTGTTCTAGTAGGGAGAATGACAAAGAAATACGGGGAAGAAAGAGTAGTTACAATGGCTCTATTGATCAGTTCTTTAGGGTTTGTGCTAATGACCCTAGCAACGAGCTTTACAACTGTACTATTAACTACCTGCATATTCTTCTTGGGGAATTCTCTGTTAAGACCATCATTGAATTCATTCATTTCTAAACTTGCTGGAAACAGACAGGGGCTCGTCATGGGGCTCAATAATTCCTTCTTAAGTTTGGGAAATGTGGCAGGTCCAATATTGGCAGGTATTTTCTTTGAGATAAATATCCACATTCCATATTTATTCGGAGCATGTATCATGCTATTCGGATTAATCGTCACCAAACTATGGCTATCTAAAAGAGCCCATAAAATACAAGTATCTTCATAGAAAAAATACATTCAGTTATTGTTTTTCATAGCAGTTGATTGGAGCAAACGGCGAAGACTCCTGAGGGAGATAGCGCTAGGTGGAGACCCCGCAGGCGTAGCCGAGGAGGCTCTCGTCAGCCCCTAGGAAAGCGAAGCCATTTGCGTAAATCAACTGCGTCGTCTAGGATAAAAAAGACAGGGGGAAGAAATAGATGAAAAAAGGTATCCTCCACTTTGAAGTGGGAGAACAAGTAGACGTTCACTTATTAATTAAAACAGCAACAAAAGGAATTGCAAGCAATGGAAAACCCTTCTTAACACTAATATTTCAAGACAAAAGCGGCGAAATAGAAGCTAAACTTTGGGATGCTTCAGCAGACGATGAAGAGCTCTACACGCCACAAAGCATAGTAAGAGTACTAGGGGACATCCACCATTATCGTGGCCGTAATCAATTGAAAATACGAAAAATCAAGCCAAAGGAAGAGCATGAGAATGTTAATGTCTCTGACCTGATAGAAACAGCACCACTAAGCCAAGAACAGATGATGGATAAAATAACACAGGCGATTTTTGAAATGAAGAATCCGAATATCCAAAGGATTACAAGACACCTGTTGAAAAAGCATCAAAATGAATTCTTGCAATACCCAGCAGCTACAAAAAATCACCACGAATTTGTATCTGGTTTGGCCTATCATGTTGTTTCCATGCTAGACCTTGCAAAAGCCATAGCTAGCTTATATCCTTCATTAGACAAAGATCTTCTGTATGCAGGGGTTATTCTTCATGACTTAGGAAAGGTAACGGAACTATCCGGCCCTGTGTCCACTAGTTATACAATTGAAGGGAACTTAATTGGCCATATTTCGATTATGGTTAATGAAATAGGTAAAGCAGCAGAAGAGCTAGGTATTGATGGGGAAGAGATTATGGTTCTGCAACACTTGGTGTTAAGTCATCATGGAAAATTGGAGTGGGGCAGTCCAAAACTGCCACTTATCAAAGAAGCAGAAATTCTCCATTATATTGATAATATCGATGCCAAAATGAATATGCTAGATCGTGCACTAGAACGTGTTAAACCAGGAGAGTACACGGAAAGAATTTTTGCCATGGACAACAGAAACTTCTATAAACCTACTTTTCATAATTAAGTAATAGCCTCCCATACTCTATCATATGTATAAATTAGTAGCACATATGAAAGAGAAGGGGGGCTTTTCTATGCCATGGTGGATGCTGTTAATTGTTATCGGTATTGTTTTTAGTGCATATATGACGTTAAGGTCCGCAAAGGAAGAAAAGGAAGTAGAGGAAGCGATTATTGAAAAAGAAGGACAAGTATATATGGATAGGATTCAAGAGGAAAGAGAGAAGAAGCAGGTAGTAAACGTATAGTAAAAAGGAAGCGGGTAGCCGCTTCCTTTTTAGCTTTGTTCTTCGGTTTCTTTTTCTTTTTCGAATGTATTTTTAAGATTGGAGTCTTTCACTTTTATATTAGCATTGTCAAGTTCTTTTTGAACAGCTGTGTCAACGGCTTCTTGTTGCACCTTTGATAAAAGAACTTCTTCTTTTAACTCCGCTTTGATGTCTTCTAACGGTTCTTTTTCCTTCTTATCTGTTACTTTAATAATGTGGAACCCGTACATGCTTTCTACAGGCTCACTGATCTGATTTACTTCAAGGCTATAAGCTGCCTCTTCAAATTCAGGGAGCATGGCTCCAGCACCAAACCAGTCAAGGTCTCCGCCATTTTGGGCAGAACCAGGGTCTGTTGAATATTCTGTTGCTAGTTCGGCAAAGTCAGCGCCCTCATCAAGCTTTTTCTTGACTTCTTTCGCAGTTTCTTCATCTGCTACAAGAATGTGGCTTGCACGTATCTCCGGTTTCATCTGATCATAATATTCTTGAATTTCTTCATCGGTAACTTCTGCATTTTCCATCGCTGCTTTTTCCTGAAGCATGGAGATGCGTAAAGTTTGGCTTAATTGCTCTTCACTTTTGAAGCCGCTCTGTGCCATTGCTGAATCAAATTGTGGTCCAAGTTGCTGTTTCAACTCATCTAAGCGTTCTTGCAGTTCCTCATCGGTAACCTCATACTTCTCACTTAATACTTTTTCATATACTAATTCCCGAAGAACCTCTTCACCAAAACGATCCTTCATGGCTTCATAAAGCTCGGCCTGTGTAATGTTTCCAGCAGAGGTTTCAGCAATTACTTCCGTATTATCGGCTTTATCGTTGTTACAGGCAGACAGTGCAACAATTGTAGCAGTTGCACCTAAGGCAATTATCCATTTTTTCATTTAAGTCACTCCCATATGTAGTAAAACGTTCCAAACAATACTATAGCATATCTTACATATTTAATGAAATTATTTGACAATACTTTAAAGCAAGAATTTTTGCGTTGTAAGCAATTTAAAGAGGTAAGAAACTATAAGGAACGGTTGATTTCCGTTCCAGGCGCTTCGCTTGCCTGCGGGCGTCTGCGCGCCTTCCACTCCAATCAACAAGGTGACTTCATTCATTAGAAGGGTTTATGAAAAAAGCTATATAACTGAGTTAGCTGAATAAGCATTAACTTATCATTAATGTATTTATAGCTGTGGATTGGAGCAAATGGCGGAGACTCCAGCGGGGGAGAAACGGTAGATTGAGACCCCTGAAGCGTTGTGAGGAGGCTCAAGCATCGTCCCGCGGAATCGAAGCCATTTGCGGAAATCAACAGCGGAGCATAACGAAACAACTAAAAAAGACCCGAACGGTTTTCCCTGCGTTTTCTTAAAAGCTAGTAGCATTTTCGAAAAAATGGGTAATCGTCCATTCCAATTTCTCCACTTTTACATATGATAAATGGAATCATGAAAACATCAACACACTTTGTTGTCCCAGGATTTCATGTAAAAAACCTTAGAGGCAGGATAAACGCCTATGCCTCCTAAGAAATTGTTGCATAAGATATCGTAACAACTCATGAAGGAGGTGTTACTAAGATGGGTAATGCGTATGCAGGTGGCTTCGCGTTAATCGTAGTATTGTTTATCTTGTTGGTAATCGTAGGTGCAGCTTGGTTGTACTAAATACATTTTTAATAAAAAAGGAGGAACTAAAATGTCAGGTGGACATTCCGGCGGATTTGCGTTAATCGTAGTATTATTTATCCTGTTAGTAATCGTAGGTGCAGCTTGGTTATACTAAGCTAGACCTTGGAGAACGGGCAATGCCTTAAACTCCACAAAAACACCTTCCATGTTTACATGGAAGGTGTTTTTTGTGCGATTTATTATTTGGAGCTTAGCAGGATATCTACATAAGAGGAAATTAATAGAATGGTAATAAGTACATTTATGGTTCGGAAAACTTTCGGCTGACGATCCTCCGGTATTTCCTTTTGAACGCATAAAGCATTCGTTAATTTGTTTATGTAGAAGAGTATAAATACAGCCACCCAAACAAATAGAAATGCGATAGCCATAAGATCCCTCCTTTGTGGCTTGCTTTAAACTAAATACGGAATATATACTTATGATTTCTACCTTACCAAAGTTTATGAGAAAAAGATACTGTGATAGTCCGAAACTTTTACAAAAAATGAAAAAGCATCCTAGATTTTTTAGGACGCTATTTCATTCTCATTAACTATTAAGATATCATAACCGTTTTCCAATTCTTCAATTTGGCATTTGTTAGGAGCACGTTGGATAAGTTTAATATAAAGGAAATCTGGAATACTTAGACCAAGATTTACTGCCGCAAGCATGGAAAAATAGTGATAATAGCTTGGGAAAATATGTGCAAGTAAAATGCATGCTGAAGTAATAATGGCAAAAGGAGCCAGTAACACAGCATAGGATTGAATTTTTGTAAAAGGCTTTTTTGTTTTTATTTTCATATATGGCATATAGCACTTGAATTTCCATTTAAGTTTTACTTGGTTTTTTGTCGCGATTAGCGGAAGAACATGACATAGCTTGTGCATCGTGAACATACCCAATAGGCCAAGGACGAACCATCCGAAGTTGGCAGATGAGACAGTTGTGTCATGGTAAATAAGGCTAAAAGACAGAAAGAATACAATAAACGAAAGTAAAGTGATGATAAACGAAATAAGTGTTATGCGATGGAGTCCATATTGTCTAGAAATATCAATGGATTTCCAGCAGTTCATAGTTGAGTCACCTACCGTAATTGCTAGTCGTAATCAAAATTACTAAATTAATGTAAGCTTTTTTATGGGAAAAATCAATAGGTGAATGTAATTTATTTTTCGTTCTATCCATCTAAATATTGGTAAGTGAACGGAATTGATGTAAAATAAGTAGAAAAGTACAGCAATCCTTTGAGAATTGTTATTTGGATATGCAACAGTAAGGACTGATTAAAGTGGAAGAAAGACTTGAAAACCTGGAGTTTTACGTGGAACTTTTAATAAAGCAAATGGATCGGACAAGATATCCTTGGGATAATCTAATCATGCTTAAAAAATTGAGCAAGAAGGACGTGCAGAATCTGTATAATCTATGTGAAGAATTGAGCAAAGAAATGGAGAAACAAAAAGCGGAAGGGTTTGTAACATTTTCTCCGCTTCTTAACCAATTCAGGCAAGCCTTGCCTAAAGACCTGCCATTGGAGAACACAATTTCTGCTTTACGAACACAAGGCTATTATGTCCCGCTGATGGACGCGTTTCAAAGAGATATCAAGAAGAAGTAACGCTTTCATTTTTCTCTTCAAGCACTTCCTCTTTTTTGGAAAGTCTTCCATCAACCTCAACAAAATCCTCTTCAATATTATTAAAGGATCGTTCAAAGATTTGCATAAAGTCTTCCCCATAAACATTGCGAATCACGCACATGATGTCGAGCAGCTCTGGGAATTTTCCATATAAATCATGCATCGGCAAAGCACCGCTAAATACCGAATTTTTACTAGGATCATAGGTTTCCATTAATTCTAAAAGGATTTTTTCTCCTTTGTCGGTTAGTTCAATATATGTGTTTCGCTTATCATTTTCTTTTTTAGAAAAGCGAAGCAATTCTCTTTCTTCTAATTTCTTGGAGAAGTTAAAAGCAGTAGAGACATGCATCACTCCAAATTTAGCAATCTCTGAAATACTTGCTCCCTTTAAGTGATAGGCAATCCAAAGAATATGGTGTTCGTTGATATTCAAATCATATGGTTTAATCCACTGTTGCCAATCTTTCTCGATGGTCTTCCAAAGTGCTTTACTCAGCTGGGCAACACGTTGGCTGAAGAGCATAGCTTCTTTTAATGAATACTGTCCGTTCTGTGTATTCACAAACTCACCTACTTTTTTCTAATATATTACTATCTATTATGACAATAAAATAAAAATTAATAAAGGTCTAAATTTACAAAAAATTAAAATTTTTTATTCAGCGGTGTTTTTCGCCAGTTTTTTTTCTAGATTTTCTAACTCTTCCTGTAGGTTTGCAATGTTTTGTTGAATGGATTCTTGATGAGGTTTAATCGAATTTTGCCAAAGGTCTACTGAAACTTTGATCTCTTCTGCAATATTTCCGACAGTTGCTTTTCCCTCTTCCATCGCTTGTGTTACTTGATCCTTAATATGAATAGCCTCTTGTTTCAACTCTTCCATCGTCAATTGAACAGAATGTGCAGTAGATTTTATTTTCGCTCTTCTAGAAGCTCCAGATTCAGAGGTTGTAAGCAATGCAGAAATTCCAGCTATTGTTCCACCTATTAAAACTCCGTAAATGAATGATTTCCCATTCATAGTAATCACTCCTCTATAAAGTTATGTAAATATAGTTCAATACCCTAAGATTATTATATAATTCAACATTTATAAAAAAAATCCTCTTTTTGTTGATACTTTTCTGATTGAATCAATGCACAAACGTATTTGCACCTTTATCATCTTCATTGTTTCCAAAATAATGGGTATTTATTTAATTATCCACTAGGCAACATTACTTGTTTCATAAGAAAAGAGAGAGCGGCATAATTATGATAAAAAGGGGGCGGGCTTTGTGGCAGTTATAACATCTTTGTTATTTATCATAAGTATTGTGATGCTGTTTGGTGGTGGAAACTATTTTTTGGCTTCCCAAAGGGCAGGGGTATATCCGCCAAGGAGAGTGTTGCAGCAAAGGGCTGTAGCTATTGGAGGTGCTGGTGGGGTCATGTTTTTGCTTGCGATATTGGTGACATGGGCTGTTTAAACCCATTTTTAAAATAAGAAGAGGGCAAATCCTTTTGTAGGAATTTGCCCTCTGAATTATGTTGTAGCTATTAAATTTGAACGTTTGGCAATGCTCGTAACAATCGGATAGATAATAAGCATGACTATTACATTCAGTGCAACAGCAGGTAGTACGGCTGTAACGAAGAAGAATGCAAAGGATTCTCCACCAGGTAAACCTACCAATGTTAGAGCGGTAAAAAGAAAAATCACACCTGAAATTATGGTTCCAATAGCAGTTAATACACCTGCTTTAATAAGTGGCTTGTCCAATTTCTTCAATGCAAGAAGCATAAAGAAAAACAAGAATGCTGTAATTGGCTTATCAATAATGTTCGGGATTTGTCCTGCTGGAAAAGTGGTCGTCATGGCGGAAATTAATCCTGTCACAACTCCTAATAATAATACATTTTTCTTTTCAGGAAACAGCATGATACCTAAAAACATCATCGTTAAAGCCAAGTCTGGCTTCATACCGAGAATGACCCCCGGTACAACCGTGTGCAGAACTGCACCGATTCCTACTAATAAAGCTAGTGACACTAAAGTCTTTGTATTCATTTCTCATCTCTCCTCAACTGATCTTGTCTTTTTTAACCCCATTAGTACACTCATTGTCTAATGCGAATTAATAGATACTAGTATATAAAAGATTCTCCTTTTTGAAAAGGGGAAAGCTCCTTATTACCTATATTTGGCTTGGAAGCTTTTCATATATTCCGCTAATGCCTCACAGGATTCCAAAGGTACGGCATTGTAAATAGACGCTCTGCAGCCTCCGACCATTCTGTGACCTCCAAGTCCGACAAAGCCTTCCTCTTTTGCTTGAGTTAGAAAAACAGATGTGAGCTCCTCGGAAGGAAGATTGAATGTAACATTCATGAGAGATCTGGATCCTTTTTCGGCATGACCATTGTAAAATCCTTCACTTCGATCAATCGTATCATAAAGGAGCTCTGCCTTCTTTTGGTTGATTTTTTCTATTGCTTCGACGCCACCTTGCTCTGCCACCCACTCCAATACAAGCGAAAGCATATAAATGGAGAAGGTTGGAGGGGTATTATATAAGGAGCTGTTTTTGGCGTGTGTCTGATAATTTAGCATGGTCGGTATATCGTTTGGGCATTGCTCTAGCAGTCCCCTCTTTATAATCACAACTGTTACACCAGATGGCCCAAGATTTTTCTGGGCACCAGCATAGATAAGAGAAAAATCTTCCACATTAATTGATCTGCTTAAAATATCACTCGACATATCTGCAATCATTGGAATGTGGGAGGGAATGGTGGGGAATTCCGTCCATTGTGTTCCGAAAATGGTATTGTTGCTCGTTATATGCAAATAAGCTGCATCTGTAGAAAGTTTTAATTGATAAGGGATGCTAGTGTAACCAGATTCCTTGGAGGTTGAAGCAATATGAGTTGAGCCGATTTTTTGTGCCTCTTTTAATGCTTTTTCGGACCAAGAACCGGACAAGCTATAGTTAGCTGTCTTACCTATAGGGAGAAAGTTCATCGGGACGGCTGAGAACTGCAGACTAGCACCACCTTGCATGAAGAGAATGTCATAGTTGTCTGGAATTTGCAAAAGTTCTTTTAACAGGGTTGCTGCTTTCTGGTGAACCTTATCGTATTCTTTGCTTCGATGACTTAATTCCATAACAGACATACCTGTCTCTTGAAAATCTAACAATTCCTCTTGGGCACGTTGTAGCACTTGTTTTGGGAGTGCTGCCGGCCCAGCATTAAAATTATAAACACGCTTCATCCTATTAACCCCCTAAAGTAATCTGAAAATATTAATATATATCCTATCATGAATTGTGTTAGAATACATAAAAGATTTCGAAAAAAGTTAGGAGTAACGATCATGTATCATGAACAAAAACCTTTTGATATTAGTCCATATGATCATCCCGATATATATCCCGGTCCAAGGCCAGCGTCTTCTTTTTTATTTTGGCAAGGTAAGGCTCATAGAATGGAGGCGGACAAAGGAGTCCCGGTTGAGCAGCATTCTATCCATTTTTCCAATGTGAACCATGTGCTGGGCAGCTTGGCATTTCAAAGTACGCATGTAAAAAAAGTGGATGAGTTTTTGGGAGAGGAAGGGTTCCATTCCAAGGTTCCCGTCGTTGCTTATGGGTCGAATGTGTGTTTAGCTCAATTGCAATACAAATTTCGTTTACGTCCAGAAGAAAAAGATTTTATGCTTTGCTTAAAAGGTACAGTGACGGATTCCGATATTGTTTACGCGCCATTTTTGGCACCTTATGGGTCTCTGCCTGCTGTCATTGCTCCAGTGGAAGATGCGGTATGTGAGGTATGGTTGACGTTTATAGACAAAAAGCAGTTGGAATTAATTAATGCAACTGAAAAAGGATATGAACTAAGAGTACATACTGGGAAAAAAGTTCGTTTGGATACTGGAGAAGTCTTTGAGAATGTCTATGCTTACTATGAGCCCCGTGCCCTGTTATGGAAAGGTAAGATGTGTAGATTCAAGGACATTTCCGGTCAAAGTCCGCTTAAGTCCGTTTGGCAAAGTGAGATGCTAAACGAGTTAAAGCTGGCTGTTGACCATAAAGGAACGCGTGAAGAATTTATTCACTTGTTAAGATGGGACAGAAGTTACCGTGATTATGTAGAAGGATTTTTAAAGGACAAATGCACCTATATTTTTGATCATCCTGACTGGAAAGCTGCAGAGACTATCCTTTCTATCGGAGAGATGAAAAGATCATTTTGAAAATTAAAATGACGTGGAGCCATAAAGGGACCACGTCAAAAATTTTACTTAATATTAATTTTAGTTGCGATCTCTTGCAATTCTTGAGCTGTGTAATCGCTTTGGTTCGATTTCCACACTGCTCCAAATCCGTCACCTTTGCCGTAGCGAGGGATAATGTGAAGATGATAATGAAATACCGATTGACCGGCAGCTTCTCCATTATTATTCAAGAGGTTAAGACCAATAGGTTCAAACTGCTCTTTAATAGAATTAGCAATCTTAGGCACCACTTTAAAAAGATTCTCTGCAATTTCAGGAGTAAGTTCGTAAATGTTTTCTTTATGTACTTTCGGAATAACCAATGTATGTCCTTTTGTTACCTGGCTAATATCAAGAAACGCCAAAACGTGCTCGTCTTCGTAAACTTTTGCAGCAGGGATGTCCCCGTCGATAATCTTACAGAAAATGCAATCACTCACCCGTATCACCTCTGAACGTTATTTTTATCTATTTTACCATGTTTAGGACAAGTATCCTAATTTGATCAATCGGGCAAATTAAACAAGCAAGAGCAAAAGCTCCTGCTTGTGAAGAAAGGGAAGAGAGGCAACAAGCTTCTCTATCTGAGTAAGGAGAAGCCTACAAACAACATTTTAGCTTTCAAATAACTGTGCTTGATAAACACCTCATTTGATAATAAAAATGTGTCTAATGGTCAGCTTTCCTGTTCAAAACAACCATCCCCTTGTTACTGAGTTTTACAACTTTAGTAACCCGGCTATCGACGTAAAGTCTCTTTAACGAACACCTCATTTTCAGAATGAATCAATCACAGGTTACGACTTTAGAGTAAAGTGTCGCCCGTAAGCACCTCATTTCTTCATCAATCGGAGTTACGTTACAGATGATCGTGTAGTTGCAGTCGGTTAAGTCCCGCAACGACGAGAGAAATAGTTTAACCTTATCTAGAACAAAGCAACACTGTCTTTGACAGTCACCTCATCTACAAAGAAGTAAACCAAAGGCTTGTTTATGTGCCCCTCTGTCCCCTTCCCTACATATGATGCGCACTTTCGTAAAAATTATGTTATGGTAAAATTTAATAATAAAGTTTTATTTCAGGCAGAAAGGGTAGGTTGATGTGAGTTTATTGGAGATTAATGGGTTAACTGGCGGTTATACAAATCAGGCTGTGCTAAAGGATGTTTCGTTTGGTGTGAAGGCTGGTGAGTTGGTGGGGCTGATCGGTCTTAATGGTGCCGGTAAGAGTACGACGATTAAGCATGTGATCGGGACAATGGAGCCGAAGAAAGGGTCCATTAAGATTAATGATATTTCCATTCAAGAGGATACGACGAAGTATCGCTCAACGTTTACATTTATTCCAGAGACTCCGATTTTATATGATGAATTAACGTTGTATGAACATCTTGAACTAACTGCGATGGCATATGGATTATCAAAAGAAACATTTGAAGAACGTTTGCATCCGTTATTAAAAGAATTCCGAATGGAAAAACGTCTTAAATGGTTTCCTGCCCATTTTTCAAAAGGTATGAAGCAGAAAGTTATGATCTTAGCTGCTTTTCTGATTGAACCGAAGCTCTACATTGTGGATGAGCCTTTTGTCGGTTTGGATCCCCTTGCCATTCATTCATTGCTTGAAATGATGGATAAGGTGAAAAAGAGCGGTGCAGGCATTCTGATGTCCACACACATCCTGGCCACTGCCGAAAGATATTGTGATTCATTTGTCATTTTGCACGAAGGAGAAGTGCGTGCAAAAGGAACGTTAGAAGAGCTGAGGGTGCAATTTAATATGCCATTGGCTTCACTTGATGACCTCTATATCCAATTGACAAAGGAAGAGAGCAATGTTTAATGTCGATCAGCTCTGGCAAGCCAGATTCAGTCAATATATAAAAGATACGAGAAGATATTTACGCTATATGTTCAATGACCATCTCGTAATCGTCATGATCTTTTTACTTAGCGGTCTCGCCCTTGCATATCAAAATTGGTTAGAGGTGGTACCTCCTGATTTTCCTTATGCGTTGCTTATGGGGGCAATTTTGGCGCTTCTAATGACAAGAGGAAGCATCCATACATTTCTTAAGGACCCTGACCTTGTCTTTTTGCTTCCACTTGAAGAGAAGTTGAAACCATATATCAAAAAATCATTCATTTATTCCATTGTATTAGAGAGTTATTTTCTTTTACTTGTGTTTGGTGTTTCTGTTCCGCTTTTCTTCACACTGACAGATGCAACGTTTCAAACGTTGATCTTCGTGCTTCTCTTATTGCTGGGAATGAAATCCTGGAACCTATGGATGACATGGCTCATCAATTTCTATACAGATAAAAAAGTAAGGCTTGTGGATTGGGGGATTAGGCTTACCTTGAATTTGGGTATGCTATATCTTGTATTTTCCGAAGCAAATCTGCTGTATATCGGTGTAGTTATGGTCATTATGCTGCTTTTGCTTGCCTATTTTCAAAACGCGACCAAGAAAATGAATTGGAAATGGGACTTGTTGATAGAAAATGAAACTAAACGGATGCAGCTATTTTATCGCGTAGCCAATCTTTTTGTTGATGTACCAGGGCTTAAAGAAAAAGTATCAAGAAGAAAATGGTTGGATATTGTCCTTTCCTGGACTTCTTATGGGAAAGACAAAGCATTTGATTATCTATACCTTCGCACATTTTTGCGTTCAGGAGATTATTTTGGACTTTATCTGAGGTTATTGATTATTGGGGCTGTATTGCTATTGACACTTCCTGTTGGGTACGCGACATATCTAGTGCCGGTCTTGGTGCTATATTTGACGGGCTTTCAGCTTATCCCGATGTGGCGCCATCACTACAATAAACTTTGGTTATCGATTTATCCTGTTCAAGAAAAGCACCGTATCCTTGCTTTTACTAAGATGATTACGGTTATCCTAATTTCACAAACCATAATCCTTGCCGTTTTATTAATTTTTGTTGCAACTTGGATGGAAGTAGTGGTTGTGTTGGTTGGCGGGATCATATTTGCGTTCTTATATGTACAAGGTGTGGTGAAACGCAAGATTGCATCGTTATAATTTCTAGAAAACACTCAAGATTGCTTGGGTGTTTTTATTTAAATATTAGTTGCATTTTGGTACTGTTGATTTCCGTTCCAGGAGCATCGCTTGCCTGCGGGGTCCCGCCTGTCCCTTCCTCCCGAGGGCGTCTACACGCCTTCCACTTCAATCAACAAGGTGACTTCAATCAACAAGGTGACTTCATTCAGCTTGGGTTAATGAAGAATGAAGAACCATCAAAATTTACCTTATAAACCATTTACGTATCTTTAACGTGATTTCTAGCTGTGGATTGGAGCAAAAGGCGAAGACTCCTGAGGGAGATAGCGGTAGCTTGAGACCCCCGCAGCAAAGCGAGGAGGCTCAAGCACCGCCCCTAGGAAAGCGAAGTCATTTGCGGAAAGGAACAGCGTTGAGAAAACATAAACTAAAATTTTTTCTTCATAAACTGGACGGTTTTTTTGAAACATATTCCCTCTAGAGTTCGTATAGGAAGTAAAGATAGATAATGATGAGGAGTGTTTTCATTGTACGAAGAGAAGGTAATGGAAGAAACTAGAAGGTGGAAAATGCAAGTGGCAAAGAAATCTACCATGTTTCAACGATTTTCCAAAGGTGCGCAAAATAAGGTGAATGCCATCATACCTGAGAAAGTCCATACCATCATGACTGAGAGCATAAAAAAAATGGTGCAAGGGACACTCGTTGGGAGCAATATGACAACAAAGATGAAGGAAGGCCATGTAGTCATGACCTTAGAGGAAAAAGAAAAGTGGACCCATGAAAAATTGAATGTATATAAAAGGACAGCCGCAGTGGAGGGGGCAGGTACAGGAGCTGGAGGAATTCTCCTTGGCCTTGCGGATTTTCCCTTGCTTCTGTCGATAAAAATGAAATTTCTATTCGAAGTCGCTGCCATCTATGGATATAATACAAAAAATTATGAAGAAAGAGTATTTATTTTATATATATTTCAATTGGCCTTCTCAAGTGATTCCAGGAGAAAAGAAGTGTTAAGGTATGTGGAAAATTGGGAAGAGCACAAAGAGGAAGCAAAAGAACTTGATTGGAAGGCATTTCAACAGGAATACAGAGATCACATTGATTTAATAAAAATGCTGCAAATGATTCCGGGGGTTGGAGCGGTTGTGGGGGCATATGCAAACTATCATTTCCTTGACCAGTTGGGGACGACCGCGAAAAATTGCTATCGTTTAAGAATGTTCAAGGAAAAGGGAATTACGATATAAAAATGCCAGGCTTCATTAATAGGAGCCTGGCATTTATTTATCAAGTTATTGATGAGAAGGGATGAGCTTTTCTTTTTCGTGTTGGTGATAAAGTACAGTTGCTGCACCAAGCGTTTTAGCGGCAATTAATAGTGATTTTTCATTTATGTCAAACTTGGGATGGTGGTGAGGATAGGCTACTTCCACGCCTTCCGGTTTTGCTCCTGTAAAAAAGAAAGTCCCCTTTACATGTCTCAAATAGTAGGAAAAGTCTTCTCCGCCCATATGTGGTGGTGTTTCTTCCAAAGCTTCGACCTCTTTAATGCCAGAAGCTACACTTACTAGATAATCTGTCTCGTCTTTATGGTTGACGACAGCTGGGTACCCACGGTGGAAATTATATTCATATGTGGAACCGTTAAGTGCACATGTAGAAGATGCAACAATGTCTATTTCTGCTTCAATCAAATCGCGTACCTCATCATTAAATGTTCGCACAGTTCCTTCTAGATAAGCGGAGTCTGCAATGATGTTAAAGGCATTTTCTGCAACAAACGTTCCAACTGATATTACTGCAGGGTCGACAGGGTTCACGCGTCTGCTTACTATCTGTTGAAGGTTAAGGACCAATTGAGAAGCAGTGACAACGGCATCTTTTGTTTTATGAGGTTGTGCACCGTGTCCACCTGAACCTTGGACTTTGATGGAGAAGCGATCAGCAGCAGCCATTACAGGACCTACTCGGTACAGTATTTTACCCGCTTCATTACCAGACCATAAGTGGGTACCAAATATGACATCCACCCCTTCTAAACAACCGTCGTTAATCATCGCGACTGCTCCACCTGGTGCATATTCCTCTGCGTGTTGATGAATCAATACTACATTTCCTTCAAGATCCTCTTTTAGTTCATTTAAACACTTTGCCAGTACTAGTAATGTAGCGGTGTGGCCATCATGTCCACAAGCATGCATAACCCCTGGAACTTTTGATTTATATGCCACTTCTTTTTCATCCTGTATTGGGAGTGCGTCAAAATCTGCACGTAAGGCAACTGTTTTTCCAGGTCGCGCACCGGCAATCTTGGCAACTACTCCATTGCCGCCAACATTTGTTTGGTGTGCTATTCCTAGATTTTCATAGTACTCGGCTATGTAAGCAGCCGTATGGAATTCTTTAAAAGATAATTCAGGGAATTGGTGCAAATAGCGTCTGATTTCAACCATCTCATCGTAACGACTTTCTAAAAGTTCATTCAGCTTATCTAACAAGTGGCTCTCCCCATTTCAAAAATTATTATCAATGCTTTTATTTAATATAGTATTCTATATGACTATTCGAAAAATTAATAGTCATAACTTTCATAAATTTAGTAAAATAGTAAATGGATGTAGGTATAAGAGGAGATGTCGTTAATGGAAACAGAATTAGGAAAAAAAAAGGTCAAAGAAAAACAAACTAGTAAATGGAAAAGGTTAATCTTATTTTTATTATGTGGTGCCTTTTTCATTTGGTCCTTTCAACAAATTATGAATGAACAAACTATTGGTTTTGATGAAACAATTCGCAATTTCGTAAATGGATTGGAAGCTGAAGTGCTGGTTAGTTTTTTTCACTTGTTTACAATGCTTGGAGATAAAACGGGAGTCATTATTATTATGTTACTATCCATTCTGCTGATTTGGTGGAAAAGAAGGGATTACAAAGCGATGGCCGTAATCGTTGGAGGGGTCATTCTCGTCAATGAACTTAACAAATGGCTCAAAGACTTCACGGGTCGTGAAAGACCGATGACAGGACCAGGTGCGGAAAGTCTCAGCTTTCCGAGTGGACACGCCATGGTTGGCTTATTCTTTTATGGATTATTATTATATTTTGCATTAACTTATACAAAACAAAGTGGAATGCGTTTGCTTATCGCACTATTTGGAACAGTGTTCATCGTGCTTCTTGGCACTAGCAGAGTGTTTTTAAATTACCATTACCCATCAGATGTTTTTGCTGGTTATGCAGCAGGGTACATATGTCTGGTCCTTGGAGTATTGTTGTATGAATGGTTACAAACAATTCGTAAAAATAAGAAAGCAATGTAGCTATGGCTCATTGCTTTTTTGCTTCATTTCAGTCTCTAGACGGACAAAGAAACTGGCTGCGGATAGGGGCTTTTTACAAAGAGAATACGTAAAATAGAATTATACTAAAGGTTTTAAACGTAACCGTGTCAAATATAGAAGAAGGGGGGCTTATAGAGATCGAATGAAAACATTTAATCAAAAAATCATGGCTATTATTTTTGTTTTTATTGGAATCATGTTGTTACTTGTCAATATTGGTGTCATTTCCTTGGAAATAAAAGAGTATTTTGTCACCTACTATCCAGTGTTAATCGTGCTTTTTGGGTTGAAATTATTCATTGAAACATTATTTTTTCATAAACGAGCACTTTTCATTAGTTTGTTTCTTTTAGCTTTTGGAAGTTTATTGTTAGTGGATCGTGTCGGCTATATTGAATTTCAGTTTCATATGTTCTGGAAGTTGTGGCCGCTCTTAATTGTTTATTTTGGGTTGAAATTGTTTGTGAACAAGCGCCCAGTTAAGATTCGATTTACTAAAGAAAATGATGAATACAGCGATTTGTTTGACACATATAATGAATCCGATGAAGAGGATAATTGGAAGGGAAATAGTACAAAACGAGTGATAACGATTGGCGATATGAAAATGAATAAGCAAAATTGGGCAGTGGAGCCATTGTCTGTCTGGAATGTCGTTGGTGATTATTATTTTGACTTTAGTAAGGCTTATATACCAGACAAAGAAACAAATATTCAAATAAAGGGCGTCGTGGCGGATTTAAAGATGCTTGTTCCGGAAGATCTTCCAATTAAAGTGTCGGCTAAAGTGAAAATCGGGCATTTGAATATATTGGGCAATTCCTCAGAAGGGAAAGGGAACAATCTTTACTATGAGTCCGAGAATTATAATGAGGCGACTAGAAAGCTTAACATTGTGCTGGATATGAAAATAGGGGATGTTCGCATTGATCGGGTCTAATAAGGGGAAAAAAATTGAGAGTTTACGATTTTGGTATATCCGTTCCTTCATGGTTGTATCGGTTGTATCAGCGTTCCTTTTTTTCCTGTTTCTCCAGGTTGTTCTGCTTTTTTATCCAGATGGTTTAGTCGTCAATGTTCAATGGAGTATGTTGTTGACGGTGGTGGCTTTCGTAATTTTGGCCATTACAAGTTTATATTTTGGCTATAAGCAAAGCGGAAACATGAAAAAGAGAGTCGAAGATATTTCCACATTTATTGCAACGTTGGGAAGAGGGAAGTTCTCTGAAAGAATTGCAGTTGGACAAACTGATGAACTTGGTAGATTAGCAGAAGATATCAATCAGCTTGCCATTAAAATTCAAAATCAAGTGAAATCATTACAAAAGCTAGCTGAAGAAAAGAATGATTTAGCACTCAAAGCACATAATGCTGCAACAATTGAAGAAAGACAGCGGCTGGCAAGGGAGCTCCACGATTCTGTCAGTCAGCAGCTGTTTGCTTTAAGCATTATGTCATCCGCTTCTATCCGAATGTTTGACTCCCATCCACAAGAGGCAAAAAAGCAGCTAACTGATATTGCTGCCATAGCAGCTCAAGCTCAAGGAGAAATGAGAGCCTTGCTCCTTCATTTGAGACCTGTGTCGTTAACCAATGATTCGTTGTGCGTTGGGATCAACAAATTATTGACAGAGCTAGAGGAACGAACTCCGATCACTTTTCAAAAAGATATTCAAGAAATTTCGGTGTTATCCAGTGCCACAGAAGATCACCTGTTTAGAATTATCCAAGAGGCGATATCCAATATCTTGAGACATGCTGATGCCACAATCGTTAAGTTGGACATGCATCAAAAAGGAAATCAGTATGTATACATATTTATTAGTGACAATGGTAAAGGGTTCGAAATAAATCAACAAAAACAAGCTTCCTTTGGTCTTCATACGATGCGAGAACGCTGTGAAGAAATAGGTGGGCAGTTTCACATCCGTTCCAAAAAAGGGGAAGGAACACATATTGAAATTAACATTCCAATACGAGAGGGGGAAAACTAGATGAATAGGATTAAAGTGGCGGTAGTCGATGATCATGATATGGTTCGAAAAGGATTATTAGCTTACTTAATTACGGAACCTGGAATAGAGATTGTGGGAGAAGGTTCAAGCGGACAGGCAGCAATTGAACTTGCTAAACAAGAAAAACCTGATGTTATCTTGATGGATTTACTGATGGAGAATGGTACAGGAATTGAAGCTACCAGGGAAATTATTAAATTTCATCCCACTTGTAAAATCATTATCATCACTAGCTATTTCGATGATGAGCAGGTCTTTCCAGCCATCGAAGCTGGAGCGTATAGTTACCTGTTGAAAACGGCAAGGGCGGAAGATATCATAAAAGCAATTGAAAAAGCAGTGCAAAATGAGCCTGTTATAGAACCAAAGGTGGCCAGTAAGATGATGAATCGATTTCGTTCACCATCCAAATTGCCTCATGATGATCTAACAGAACGGGAACTGGAAGTCCTTATGTGCCTTGGGGATGGATTGACGAATCAGGAAATCAGTGAGGAATTATATATTGGGATTAAGACAGTAAAAACACATGTGAGCAATATTTTAGGTAAGCTGCAGGTTGCGGATAGAACGCAAGCGGCGATTTATGCTAATAGGCATGGAGTGCTCCGTGAGAAAAAATGAAGCAAATGAAAACCCCCGTTTATTAATGGAGGCCACTGAAATAGTATTTTATTTAAGGCTTAGGTAAACGCCGCTGTTGATCTCCGCAAATGGCTGCGCTTTCCTAGGGGCTGACGTGAGCCTCCTTCGGCTTCACCTGTGAAGTCTCCACCTAGCGCTATCTCCCTCAGGAGTCTCTGTCTTTTGCTCCAATCAACAGCTGGAATTCCCAAGTACTATCTAGTATCAGTTTTTCAGTGGCCGTCATTGAAGGACGGGGGATTCCCTTTTTCTAATCCTGCTCAGGAATTTCTGCGTAGTAGGTGGTTACGTAAGAAGGACGAGGGAAAATCTGTTGCTTTTGATCGACGCCATCTGAAGTGCCGCGTTTTTCATGTGCTTTATCATAAGCTTTGGATTCCTGCCATTGCTTAAAGTATTTTACATCTTCCCATAGTGTTAATATGACATAAGTATCAGAATCTACTGGACGGAGTACGCGAATTGCTGCAAATCCAGGTTCCTTTTCAATTAATCCAGCTCTTTGGCTAAAACGATATTCAAAGACAGGTCTACCTTCATCTGTTACTGGTATGTTATTCAATACAGCAAATTTTCCCTTCGATAGATCTCCATTAGAATCAAGCACTTCAAAATTCTTTCCTGATTTGAAGCTGGACTGCTCTACCGTTTCGTGCATCAGAACGGCATTATCCTCTCCAAACATCAATAAGTTTTCTCCACTTTCTAACGTGTTTTTTAAATCGCTTAAAAACTCGGTGGTACCGAAAGTCATGTAAAAATTCATCTTCTATTCTCTCCTTTATGTTTAATATCGACATTATAATTACAAAATAAGGGAAACCCGAGAAAAAATATGTAGAATAAGGTAGAATAAAGGGTGGACAACCTTTCAATTTTACCTTACTAGATGATTATTCCCGGTACATAGGAGGAGGTAAACCACTTTGGAAAGATTTAAGAGAAATAAATTATCCCAAATGAAATTACCAAACATCAAAGCAATCTTGTCAAAAAAGTACTTCCTTTTTCCATTTATTTTAGCATGTATTGCTGTAATAGGACTAATAGGTTATATCTTTATCATTTTTTTAGGAGACTATGTCATTGATGAAAAGAAATTGATCATGGATTCCACTACAACCATGGTAGATGAAAGCGGAAATGAAATAGCCTCGCTTTTTTTTGAGAATAGGGAAATTGTAGAGATAAATAAAATCCCTACCCATGTCAGAGAGGCATTTGTGGCGGTGGAAGACAACCGCTTTTATGAACATAGAGGGATTGATGTTCGAGCGATTGGAAGAGCGGTCTATCGTGATATTTTAGCAAGAAGCAAGGTGGAGGGGGGAAGCACCCTTACTCAACAGCTCGCTAAAAACATTTTCTTGACCAATGAAAAATCATGGCTTAGAAAAACTAAAGAAGCTGTAATAGCGATAAACCTTGAAAGAAGATACACAAAAAATGAAATTTTGGAAATGTATTTAAATCAGATATATTTTGGACATGGTGCATATGGCGTCCAAGCAGCATCAGAGCTTTATTTTAATAAAAACGTAGAAGACTTGACGGTAGAGCAAGGTGCCTTGTTGGCTGCTCTACCTAAAGCGCCTAATGGTTATTCTCCCATTAATCATCCAGAGGAAGCGAAAAAAAGACGAGATCTTGTCTTGCATCTTATGGAAAACCAAGGCTATCTTGAGGCCGAAGAAGCGGTCGGGTTAATGGGAAAAACGCTAGGCGTGGATGTGATTGAATCTCCAGAAAAACAGGCTTACTTAACGTATATCGATATGGTGATGGAAGAAGCAGAAGAGAAATATGGCTTTACTCCAGAAGAATTGCATAGAGGCGGGTACAAAATTTTGGTGCCGATGAATGTTGCGGCCCAAGATGCTGCATATCAACGCTTTCAGGATAATCAATATTTTCCCGGTACCAATGATAACGTGGAAGGTGCGTTTGTCATAATGAATCAGCATAATGGAGGCGTAATGGCCGTTATCGGTGGCCGAAACTATGTTACAAAGGGAATCAACCGGGTCAAAATCAAAAGGCAACCTGGTTCCACCTTTAAACCTTTGGCTGTCTATGCCCCTGCACTTGAGGAAGGCAAATATGAGCCATACAGCCTTTTAAAAGATGAGTTACTCTCATATAAAGATGGTCAGGAAGTTTATAAACCAAGAAACTATCATCATCAATATAAAAACGAAGTGACCATGTATGAGGCTATAAAGGATTCCTTAAATGCACCTGCAGTTTGGGCATTAAATGAATTGGGAATCAAAAAAAGCAAAAGCTACCTTGAAAAGTTGGACCTGGCTATTCCCGATAGCGGGCTGGCTATTGCACTGGGAGGATTGAAGGAAGGGGTGACCCCTTTAGAATTGACAAAAGCTTATCGATCCTTTGGCAATAATGGCAAGATTGTAGAACCTTATTTTATTCAGGAGATCAGAACGAGGAAAGGCGAAGTTGTAGCAAAGGTGAAAAAGACCGAAAAGAAAGTATTTAGCCCTCAAACAGCGTGGAATATGACAAGGATGCTTGAAGGAGTAGTTCAGGACGGGTCGGCACAAGCAGGAGATCTTCAAGGGGAACTTGCCGGTAAGACTGGTACTACCAACTATCCAGGAGTAGACAATGCCATTAAGGATACTTGGTTTGTCGGGTATACCCAAGATGTGATCGGGACAGTTTGGATGGGCTATGATACTACGACTCCCGAACAGCATTTGACTGCAGGAGGAGCTTATCCTACAAGACTGTTGAAAGATATATTGCGAGAAGCTGGACTTGATAATGGAGCTTTTTCCGTTCCTGTCGGTGTAACGGACCTAGAAAAACCAATCACCATGCCTGAAAGTATTCAATTGAATGGATCGATGACCTTTCATCCTCTGAGCTTGTTCACAGTCAACTTAGAGTGGAATGAAGCGGAAGATGAGCGAATTGTCTATAGAGTCTATTCTGTTTCTGGGGATAAGGAGAATTTGATTGGAGAAGTATCAGGAGACCATCAATACTCAGTGAAAAACATCAACATCTTTAATGTGCCTGAATATTACGTTATTCCTTACAATACCCAAACCGAAAAAGAAGGAAATCCATCAAAAACACTTAAGCCCTCATTTAGATAAGGCAGAAATCAGCAGCAATGTTTAAAAAAAGTTAGAAAATATGAATGAAATGTACTGTTTGAGGAGAAGCGGGAGATGAATCTACAAGTAGGAGCATTATTTGCACGATTTGGATCGACTATTAAAGAAGCATGGTTAAATGAAAAAAGGTTGAACCAAGAGCAAATGCACATCATTCATCAGAAAAATAAGCTGATGTTGGTCGTATTTGTTACATTGCTAATTTTAGACATTTTAACAAACATTTTTATTTTCCCAGAGATACTTCCTGCGATCTTGCTCACAGCAGGATCGGTATGTGCTTTGGTTGCTTTCTTTGTATTACGCCCTAAGCTTGCCAAGGTGGGGATGTATGTAATCGTATGTACATCCTTTATCCCATTTTGGGTGGTAGCCTATCAAGATAAAGATGTAATCAATTTTTATTTTCTATCCATGCCTTTAATTATGTCTTCTTTATATAATCGTATCTTGCCCATTTTAATAGCTAGTTTTTTGACTTGCATCACTCTATCATTTTTCTACATCGACTATAGCAACATCGTGTTTTCCAATCATATTAAAGTGGATGTAATATATTTTATTCTTTTTTCCGTATTCGTCACCATCTTTCTCCTCTTTTCTAGCAGGCTGACAGGGAGCCTCTTAGAAAGGGCAGAAAAGAAAGAGAAGCAAACTTCCTTAGAGTTACTTTCTACGAAAGAATATTTAGAAGCATATTTCAATAATACAACAGACTCTATTGGAGTCTATGACCTGAACGGTGCCATTTTAAAAGTAAATGCTTCCTTTGAAAAAATGTTTAAAGTGGTAGAAAAGGATATCATTGGTTCGGAAACAAGCTTTCTTTCTTTTACATCTGCAAATTCTTTACGTGTTTTTTTAAGTAAACTGAAAAAACAGAAGCAACTCTCATTTGAACTACTTACAGCAACAAAGGAAGGAATGCATATTGACCTCAATATCACGGTTACACCAGTTAAGGACGGACAGGGAGGAATCATAGCGCTTGTTTTTCTCATGAAGGATATTACCGATAAAAAGAGAACGGAAGAAGCACTCATGCAGTCGGAAAAGCTTTCTGTCATCGGAGAACTCGCTGCAGGAGTGGCACATGAAATTAGAAATCCTGTCACCGTTTTAAAAGGGTTCGTTCATCTCCTTTCCCAGGAAAGCAGAGAAAAAGAATTCTTTACCATCATGGATAAGGAATTGGAACGAATCAACCAGATTACAAATGAATTTATGGCGCTAGCAAAACCACAGGCTATAAGAATAAAAAGACAGAATCTAAAAGAACTTATACAAGAGGTCTGTATTTTCCTGGAAAGTGAGGCATTTATTAATCAAGTTGTTATCGAAGTGGTTCATTTTGAAGAGTACATATGGCTCGAATGTGAACCAAATCAAATCAAACAAGTATTAATAAATATTATGAAAAATGGAATGGAAGCAATGCCTGAAGGCGGGAAGTTAACTATTCATACTCAAGTGGTGGACGGTTTTGTCAACCTCTTGATTAAGGACGAAGGATATGGAATACCTGCAGAGGTGATCAGCAAAGTGGGACAACCTTTCTTTACCACTAAAGAACAGGGTACAGGGCTGGGTCTGATGGTTTCCATGAAAATTATTGAAAACCATGGTGGCCAATTTACCATTTCTAGTGAAGAGAAAGTCGGATCAACAGTAGAAATCTCACTGCCTCATATAAGGGAAGCCGCTGAAAAACTGATGACGTAAAGTTTTTTATGATTCCTAGCTGGTGATTGGAGCAAAAAGGCGAAGACTCCTCGAAAATGCTACGCATTTTCTTCGTGCGATGAATCGCTGCCGAAGCCTTCCTTGTCCTGAGGGAGATAGCGCTAGGTGGAGACCCCGCATGCGGAGCTGAGGAGGCTCCAGCAGTGCCCCTAGGAAAGCGAAGCCATTGGCGGAAATCAACAGCGGTGTTTAGTGAAATTTCAAAATCAAGGTCTTTTTCATTGGCTTCATATAAAGGCGGGGGAATAATCGTCTATTTTATGAACAATAAGCACTCATTCTATACATTCCTTACATTTATAGGTATAGTGTAACATGACAGAAGTGAAACGAAATAAAAGCAGAAATAAGTCATTTGGAAGGGGTCATCATTTTGAGTCAAACAACTTTTAACGATACATTTTTACGAGCATGTAGAGGAGAGAAAACAGAGCATGTCCCATTATGGTATATGAGACAAGCTGGACGTTCTCAACCGGAATACAGAAAAATTAAAGAAAAGTATTCTTTATTTGAAATTACTCATCAACCTGAGCTTTGTGCCTATGTGACAAAGCTTCCTGTTGATCAATATAACGTGGATGCAGCAATACTTTATAAAGACATCATGAGTCCCCTTCCTGCAATTGGTGTGGATGTGGAGATTAAATCCGGAATTGGCCCAGTTATTGATAACCCGATCCGATCCATTCAAGATGTTGAAAAGCTTGGAGAAATACATCCTGAAGAGGATGTTCCATATGTACTGGATACCATTAAACTATTAACAAAAGAGCAATTGAATGTTCCGTTAATCGGTTTCGCGGGGGCACCATTTACGCTTGCTTCCTATATGATCGAAGGCGGTCCATCTAAAAACTATAATAAAACCAAAGCATTCATGTATGCAGAACCTAAAGCTTGGTTTGCATTAATGGATAAACTGGCAGATATGACGATTACCTATGTTCGCTCCCAAATCCATGCCGGTGCAAAAGCAATACAAATTTTTGATAGTTGGGTTGGAGCATTGAACGTAGAAGACTACCGTTATTTCATTAAACCGATAATGAATCGCATCTTTTCCACTTTAAAAGAAGAAAATGTACCTTTAATTATGTTTGGAGTAGGTGCAAGCCATTTAGCAAATGAATGGCACGACCTTCCACTTGACGTGGTCGGCCTAGACTGGCGCTTACCGATTACAGAAGCTAGAGAACGTGGAATTACGAAACCTGTTCAAGGGAACTTGGACCCTGCTATTCTTTTAGCACCATGGGAAGTTATTGAAGAAAAAGCAAAAGCAATCCTTGACCAAGGTATGCAACAACCTGGCTACATCTTCAATCTTGGCCACGGAGTATTCCCACAAGTCAAACCAGACACATTAAAACGTTTAGCAACATTCGTACATGACTATTCTTCTAATAAGTAAGTTCTGATTCACCTGTAGATTGCAGTGCAGGGTGGTCGACTCCGGCGGGAGGTAGCGGTAGACTTGAGAACCCACAGCGCAGCGAGGAGGCTCAAGCACCGCCCCGCGGAAAGCGACCAACCGTAACGGAAATCTACAGGAGTACATGAAATATTCTAATAGACCAGAAAAGAAAAGAGGTAAACTATATGTCCAAAAAAACAATGGGCTTGTTGGTAATGGCATACGGTACACCATATAGAGAAGAAGACCTAGAAAGATACTACACACACATCCGCCGCGGCAGAAAACCATCCGACGAAATGCTGCAGGACCTGCGTGAAAGATATGATGCCATCGGAGGAATCTCTCCACTTGCGCGTATCACAGAAGAACAAGCAAATGCACTAGGTGCACACTTAAACAACATCCAAGACGATATTGAATTTAAAGTCTATTTAGGCTTAAAGCATATCGAACCATTTGTAGAAGATGCAGTTCAACACATGAAAGAAGATGGAATCGAAGAAGCGGTAAGCATCGTACTTGCCCCTCACTTCTCTACTTTCAGCGTGAAATCCTACAACGGACGTGCACAAGAAGAAGCAGAAAAAATCGGCGGCCCATCCATCGTTTCTGTTGAAAGCTGGTATGATGAGCCAAAGTTTATCCAGTACTGGGTAGATAGAGTGAAAGAAACGTTTGGATCCATGGATGAAGCTGAACGTGAAAAGGCAGTATTAATTGTTTCAGCACATAGCCTTCCGGAAAAAATCATTCAAATGGGCGACCCATATCCAAACCAACTTCAAGAAACTGCAGACCTTATCGCAAAGGGTGCAGGAATTAAAAACTATGAAATTGCATGGCAAAGTGAAGGGAACACACCAGATCCATGGTTAGGCCCAGATGTTCAAGACATCACCCGTGACCTTCATAAAGACAAAGGCTATACATCATTTGTCTACACTCCGGTAGGATTTGTTTCGGATCACTTGGAAGTGCTATATGACAATGACTACGAGTGTAAGATTGTAACAGATGAAATCGGTGCAAAGTACTATCGCCCGGAAATGCCCAATACACAACCAGAATTTATTGATGCGATGGCTACCGTCGTATTGGAAGAATTAAAGAAAGTATCTCAGTAAATCTAGAAAAGAAGGCGATGAAACCATGAACGAGGAGAAAAAAAGGGTTGTCATCATCGGTGGAGGCATTACTGGCCTAGCCGCTGCCTACTATCTTCAAAAGGAAAAAAAAGAGAAAAACCTTGATATAGATATTACCCTAATAGAAGCAAGCAACCGACTGGGAGGGAAAATCCAAACTGTAAAGCGTGATGGATTTACTATTGAACGTGGACCAGATAGCTTCCTTGCTAGAAAATTAAGTGCTGGAAGATTGGTAAAAGAAGTGGGTCTTGAAGATCAATTAGTGCACAATTCAACAGGACAAGCCTACATTCTGCTAAAGGGACAACTCCATCCAATGCCAGAAGGGTCTGTAATGGGAATTCCTACAAAACTGTCACCTTTTGTTACAACGGGATTATTCTCTCCAATTGGAAAAATGCGTGCAGCAGCGGATCTTTTCCTTCCTGCTTCAAACAATGGCGGTGAAGACCAATCACTTGGATCTTTCTTCCGCAGACGACTCGGGGATGAAGTCGTAGAGAACCTGATTGAACCGTTACTATCTGGAATTTATGCGGGTGACATTGATAAATTAAGCCTTCAAGCTACTTTCCCGCAATTTCAACAGGTGGAAGAGAAGTACCGCAGCTTAATAATCGGGATGAAACAAACAACCCCTAAACAAAAGCCTGCACCTGCCAAAAAGAAAAAAGGAATGTTTCAAACTTTGCGCGGGGGCCTTCAAACGCTTGTGGATGCCCTTGAAGAAAAGCTAGATCAGGTGACCATCTTAAAAGCAGTTAAAGTGGACACCATTAAGAAAATAGAGGAGCAATATTCCCTATCTTTAAGTAATGGCAAAGAGGTCCAATGTGATAATGTCATTATCTCGACTCCTCATCATGCTACAGCAAGCCTGATTCCTGGGGCAGATTTTCTTGCTCCATTACAACAGATGTCCTCTACATCTGTTGCGACCATTGCAATGGCATTTGATGAGTCAGCTCTTAAACAAGACATCGACGGGACAGGTTTTGTTGTGTCCAGAAACAATGATTATACGATAACAGCTTGCACGTGGACCCACAAAAAATGGCCGCATACAACACCAAAAGGGAAAGTAATCTTACGCTGTTATGTTGGCAGAGTGGGAGAGGAAGCAATCGTCGATCAGAGTGATGAAGAAATAAAAAAAGTGGTACTCGATGACCTTAACAAAATTATGGAGGTCGGTTCCGAACCTGAATTTACAATTGTCACTCGATGGAGAGAAGCAATGCCTCAATACGCTGTCGGTCATAAAAAGATGCTGCAGAAGATGAACGCTCGTCTATCAGAAGACATGCCAGGAGTCTATCTCGCCGGAAGTTCTTTTGAAGGGGTTGGGCTGCCTGACTGCATCGATTCAGGTGAAGCAGCAGTCAAAGCGGTGTTATCTACCATTAAAAACAAACCTGTTGCTCAGGTATAAATAAACGATTCAGTCGTATCATAAAGCGGCTGAATCGTTTTTTTTGAAAGTAAATAATACAGTTGATTTCCGTTCCAGGCGCTTCGCTTGCCTGCGGGCAGTCCGGGAGCCTCCTCGGCTTGGGCCTGCGGGGTCTCCCCTGTCCCTTCCTCCCGCGGGCGTCTACGCGCCTTCCACTCCAATCAACAAGGTGACTTCATTTACTTAAGGGCTTGGGGAATTCATCTAACTGAGTTTTCTGTAAAAGCACTAACATATCGTTTCACTTAATTTCTAGCTGTGTATTGGAGCAAATGGAGGAGACTCCAGCGGGGGAGTAACGGTAGCTTGAGACCCCTCAAGCGTTGCGAGGAGGCTCAAGCATCGTCCCGCGGAAAGCGAAGCCATTTGAGGAAAGGAACAGCGGCGACAATGCAAAAATTAAACCTAGATGTTGCTTTTTTATAAAAGAGCCTCTATAATAAAACCAATTGACCGATATAGACATTTAGTCATTTTTATAGGAGAGGAGCTATCAAATGGATCGTAAACAAAGTATCCTTGAGGCAGCTTTAAAATCGTTCTCTTTATTTGGATATAAAGCGACTACGATGGATCAGGTCGCCAAGCTCGCAAACGTTGGAAAAGGGACTATTTACACCTTCTACTCTAATAAAGAAGAGCTCTTTAGTGAAATTGTAGCAGGAATATTAAGAGAAATGCAGGAAGTAGCTGACCGATCCATTAATTCAGAGCAATCCTTTTTCGAAAATGCACACAGGGCCCTTATCAGCTTGCTTGATTTTCGAAATGAACATCAACTGACCGTCAAATTGATTCAAGAAGAAAAGGAACTAGGAACAAAAATAGTTAACCAAGAACTTAACCGCCTAGAGCAAATGATCATTACTTTTATTAAAGAAAGAATTGAAAAGGCGATAGAAAAAGGGGAACTAAGAAAATGTGACCCGGAAGTTACAGCATTTCTAATGCTTAAACTTTATGTGGCGCTTGTAGTGGACTGGGAAGAGCATCATACCCCATTATCCAAAGAGGAGATTGCCAATCTATTTGAATTATATTTTATCAAAGGATTATCAACTTGATGATCCTTAAAATTTTGAGTAAAAATGACTGAATGACAAAAATGGTCATAATGTAATATGGAGGTAATAAAAGATGAGAAGCGTAGTATTTGAGTGGAAGGAATTGCTTACAAATAAAAAGTTTCTGATTCCAGTAATAGCGGTATTATTAATTCCGTTATTGTATAGTGGAATGTTTCTGTGGGCCTTTTGGGATCCATACGAGAAACTGGATGAACTACCGGTTGCTGTGGTCAATATGGATGAAGGTGCCGAGTAGGAGGGCGAGGCCTTAACGATAGGAAAAGACCTCCAAGAAAATTTGAAAAAGAATAATGGTTTTAAATGGGAGTTTGTTTCTAAGGAAGAAGCATACGAAGGAATGGATAAACAGCAGTACTATATGATTATTGAAATTCCTAATGATTTTTCAGATAGAGCAACGACGCTCTTGGATGAAAATCCATCTTCATTGGAAATGAAATTCGTTCCAAATGAGAGCTATAATTTTTTATCTGCTCAAATTGGATCGACAGCTGTAGAGAAAATTAAAGAAGAAGTATCTAAAGAACTTACCAGAACTTATGCAGAAGCGATGTTTGCTAATCTGGAAAAGATGGCCAACGGGTACAAAGATGCAGCTGATGGTACTAGTAAACTAAACAATGGCGTTCATGAGTTACAAGATGGTTCTGTTGCTTTGAAAAAAGGATTAGAACAGGCTGCAGAAAAATCGATCGTATTCCAAGATGGAGTGGGAAAGGCCTTTGTTGCCGTAAAAGATATCCATAAGGGAAATGAGGATCTGTCAAAAGGTTTGGGCCAATTGCTTGAAGGTCAAGGCCAATTGGCCACAGCATCCGAGCAACTCCAAACTGGAGTAGCAACGCTTAATGACGGTTTAGCTAAAAGCAATGAAGGTATGTCACAGTTGCAAGATGCTCAAAGAGAACTTACAAATGGAGTGGGAAGCTTGGCAGAAGGTGCCGCGGAATTAAATGCTGGGACCGAAAAGCTTGAAGAAGGGGCTACACAAGCACAAGAAAAGGCAGAAAAATTGAATCAAGGAATGATTCAATTGAAAAAAGCACTTGAGCCAATGATAGAGCAGGCAAGCGATGAACAGCAGGCAGAAATCAATGCCTCTTTTGAACAGTTGATTAATGGCAGTGGTGAGTTTTCTAAAGGGCTGATGGCTCTTCAACAGGGAGCTTTCAAATTAAATACAGGCGCTTCTTCCTTAGCGGAAAATAGCAGAAAGCTTGCAGATGGCCATTTAAACTTTCAGACGGGTTTGACAGAACTGGCAAATGGATCTAACCAACTCTCAGAAGGTTCATCGGAACTTCTTAAAGGTCAAACTGAATTCAACCAAGGACTAACACAGTTTGGTGAAAAATTAGGGGACGCAAATGAGGGCAGTAATAAGCTTGCAGAAGGGTCAGGTCAGCTTTTAGGAGGTATGGAACAGTTAGACGGAGGTTCTAAACAATTTCAACAAGGTACACAAGAGCTTGCAGAAGGTTCAAATAAAATCTCCTCCGGTCTATCTGAAGTCGGTGAAGGAACAGATGAACTTGAGGAGAAATTGAAAGATGCTTCTGAGAAATCCGGGGACGTTAAGGGGACGGACAAAACCTTTAATATGATTTCTGAGCCGGTAAAGGTAAAATCAGAAGTAGAGAACGGAGTTCCTAACTATGGAACAGGTTTTGCGCCTTACTTCTTATCTCTAGGTCTTTTTGTAGGTGCACTTTTGCTTTCCATTGTGTTTCCAATGCGTGAGCCAGCAGGCATTCCTCAGACAGGGACAGCATGGTTTACGGGGAAAGTGGCGGTTCTTGCTGTAGTCGGCATTCTACAGGCATTGCTTGCAGATGCCGTATTAATTTTAGGATTAGGTGTGGAAGTGAAGAGCATGTGGTTATTTATTTTGTTTAGCATAGTTACCTCTTTTACTTTTATTGCACTTGTACAATTTTTAGTCACGACACTAGGAGATCCAGGTCGATTTGTTGCCATTCTTATTTTAATTTTACAGTTAACAACAAGTGCGGGAACATTCCCGTTAGAACTAATTCCTAATGCCCTTCAACCGTTCAATTTACTGTTGCCGATGACCTACTCAGTGTCCGGCTTCAAAGCAGTCATTTCAAGTGGTGATCTTGGGTACATGTGGCAAAATGTATGGATATTAGTTGGATTCATGTTCAGTATGCTTGCTGGTACATGGGCATATTTTGTTTACAAGTTTAAAAAGCAATATAATACCCCAGTCGAATAATCATCATTAAGTTAATAGTTTATTAAGCTTAGGGGCCGCATTAATTTGCGGTCTTTCTTGTTCTTTAGGAAATTATAGCATAATTGAATTTTGGATAGCTTCAGAGTAATTCTTGTCACCGGGATGAAGACCTCGGTGGTGACAAGAAAGAGGTCCTCATCGGTGTTATGACCTCAGTGACGTAAAATCAGGAGGAGAGAAGTCCTCATCGCCCGTATGAAGACCTCAGTGACGAAAAATCAGGAGGAGAGAAGTCCTCATCGCCTGTATGAAGACCTCAGTGACGAGAAATCAGGAGGAGAGAGGTCCTCATCGCCCGTATGAAGACCTCAGTGACGAAAAATCAGGAGGAGAGAAGTCCTCATCGCCTGTATGAAGACCTCAGTGACGAGAAATCATGAGAAGAGAGGTCTTCATCGGCGTTATTAAAACCTCAGTGACGAGAAATCAGGAGGAGAGAGGTCCTCATCGCCATTATAAACCCTTTGGTGACAAGGGATTTTATTGAAATAGTTAAAGATGAGCGCAAAGGGAAGATCCGGCCAAGGTCAATATTTCAAAGCTATACGAAAACCGAGAAAACGTTCCAAGAGATTATGATCTTGGGACGTGGTTTTAGCTCGCTTTAGCGATTTTGCTCTTTAATATAACTAATTGTAAAATTTTTATTGAAAACACTTACATTTCCTTTTATACTAGTAGTTATGAAAACGATTTCAACCATTCTACTAACCTATTATTTCAGCTAAGGTGGCGAGACTCGTGGCAACAATAGAAGATGTAGCAAGATTGGCAGGGTTATCAAGGACCACTGTTTCTCGTGTCATAAATAACCACCCGTATGTATCGGAAAAGAAGCGTGTACTTGTATCTAATGCAATGAGTGAACTTGGTTATGTTCCAAATTCATCTGCAAGAAGTCTGAGAAGCCAGAAGACGGAGATGGTTGCATTACTGATACCTCGTGTGATGAATCCATTTTTCAGTGAACTGATCGAACGGATGGAAATGGCTGCAGCCGAAAACGGTTACCAGCTCATCATCTGTCAGACAAAATATTCAAAGAAAAAGGAACTTGATTATTTGAACTTGTTAAAAACGAAACAAGTGGACGGAATTATCCTTTCCTCCATACAAAATGACTGGAATGTAATAGAACCGTTTTTAGAATATGGACCAATCGTTTTGTGCAATGAGTTTGAAGAAGATGCGGATGTACCGTCTGTAAGGCTTGACCAGACATATGGCGGTTACATTTCGACCAAGCACTTGTTGGAACTTGGTCATCGCAAGGTTGCCTATTGTACTGGTGGCTATAAAAGCAATGTCGCCATAAGCAGGGAGGCAGGTTTTAAAAAAGCACTTGCAGAGTTCAATGTGGAATTTCGTGAAGATTTTTCTTTCCGCGATGCCTTTACTATTGAAGACGGAAGAAGGGTGTTTCAGGAAATTTTGGCTTTGAAGGAAAAACCAAGTGCCATTTTTACTGGCGGAGATGAAGTGGCAGCCGGCATTATTTCAGAGGCAAAGCGCTCGGGCTGGAAGATCCCAGAAGATCTTGCAGTTGTGGGCTTTGACAATCAGGCTATTACGGAGCTAGTGGAACCGACCATCACAACCGTTTATCAGCCTATTGATGAAATGGCCCGCAAAGCCTTCCAGGTCATGATGGAAAAGGTGCGTTCCAAACGCTATCGTCACAAGGAAATCTATGAATATGATCTCGAGCTTATCGTTCGGGAATCAACGGTCAAACAAGGGGTTTACGTATAGAATAGAAAAAAGAGCACTTATGGGGATGAGTGCTCTTTTTGTTATTTCTAATAGAGTATGAGGTTTTCTAGCTGGTGATTGGAGCAAATGGCGAAGACTCCAGCGGGGGAGTAGCGACAATGTTGAGACCCCTGAAGCGTTGTGAGGGGGCTCAAGTTCGCCCCGCGGAAAGCGAAGCCTTTTGCGGAATTCAAAAGCGGTATAAATCAAAAAACCAGGGAACCCGCTATTAATCTAGCAGATTCCCTGGTTTGGTTTATATTCTATATTATTTTAACTGACTGGACATACACTCATCACAATGGTTGCCGTAGCACTCGTGCTGCTCATCCATTGTTTTTTTGCATTCAACGCATTTTTTAGGTGGTAAGGTTTTGAAAAATTCTGTACTTTTAATCAACATGTTATCACCCTCCGTTTTGTTATTTGTTGTTATTGTATTATAACAGAACTTGTCCTGTCAACAACTGTTTTAAAACAACTCCTCTAAATAGGAAAATGGGCAGGGATATGGTAGACTTGATTTTGGAAACCAACAGAAGGGTGATGTATAGGCATGAAGCTTACCGTGGTAGGGTTTTGGGGAGGCTATCCAGCTGTTAACAGTGCAACATCTGGGTATTTAGTCGAGCATAAAAATTTTAAATTATTGATTGATTGTGGAAGCGGTGTATTAGCACAGCTTCAGAATTACATAGATGTAACAGAGCTTGATGCAGTAGTTTTGTCACATTACCATCATGATCATGTCGCGGATATTGGTCCTTTGCAATATGCGAGACTTATCTCATTTTATATGGGCAAATCTGTACCGCAGCTTCCTATTTATGGACACCAGGAGGACTTGCAAGGATTTTCCTCACTGCATCATAAAGAATATACAAAAGGTATTGCCTATAATCCATCTACACCATTACAGGTAGGGCCATTCACCATTGAGTTCTTGAAAACCACTCATCCAGTTCCGTGTTATGCCATGAAGGTATCCACAGATGAAGGTTCGTTTGTATACACGGCAGATACAAGCTATCAGGAATCATTTATTCCTTTTACAAAAGGTACTGACTTATTGATTTGTGAATGTAATCTGTACGCTCACCAAGATGGTAAAGGGGCAGGACATATGAACAGCCATGATGCTGCAAAGGTTGCGAAAGGTGCAGAAGTGCCACAATTGCTGCTCACGCATCTACCTCATTTTGGTAAAGTGGAGCAGTTGGTGGAAGAGGCTGCAACGATCTACAATGGAAAAATTGATTTAGCACATAAAGGATATAGTTGGGAGAGTGGCAAGAGATGATGCTTTTTATTGATAATAAAGGAATTACGGATCCAAGAATCAACTTGGCAATAGAAGAATATGCGCTTAAAAATTTGGATATTGAAGATACCTACTTGCTCTTTTACATCAATGAGCCTTCCATTATCATCGGGAAAAACCAGAACAGTGTAGAAGAAATAAATACAAAGTATGTTGAGGATAATGGCATTCATGTGGTACGTAGGTTATCCGGCGGTGGAGCGGTCTATCATGATCATGGAAATTTGAATTTTAGTTTTATCACAAAAGATGATGGTGAGAGCTTCCACAACTTCAAAAAGTTCACGGCACCAGTTGTGGAAGCATTGAAAAGCCTTGGAGTGGAAGCAGAAATGAGCGGGCGCAATGATATTCTTGCCGAAGGACGAAAGATCTCCGGAAACGCGCAGTTCTCTACAAAGGGCCGTATGTTCAGTCATGGTACGCTTCTGTTCGATTCTGAGATTGAGCATGTAGTTTCCGCACTTAACGTCAAGAAGGATAAAATTGAATCTAAAGGCATCAAATCAATCCGCAGCCGGGTAGCAAATATTAAAGAATTCCTACATGAAGATCTTACGATTGAACAGTTCCGTCAGCTTTTATTAGAGGCAATCTTTAAATCAAAAGACATCCCTAAGTACGACCTAACAGAGGAAGATTGGAAGAATATCCATGAGCTCTCCAAAGAACGTTATCAAAACTGGGATTGGAATTACGGAAAGTCGCCGAAGTTTAACCTTCAGCATTCACATCGCTTTCCGGTAGGGCAAATTGATGTACGTCTAGATGTAACAAAAGGAAAAATAGAAAACTGCAAAATTTATGGTGATTTCTTTGGTGTTGGAGATGTTTCAGAAGTGGAAAACCTTTTATCAGGTGTGAAGTATGAGAAAGCAGAAATTTCACAAGCTCTAGAAGGAATCGATGTGAAACATTATTTTGGAAATATTTCCAGAGATGAATTGATTGATCTAATATATTAATTTCAAGAGCATGGGGCAGGGATTCCCTGCTCTTTTTTTATAGTAAAATATTTTATCTGAAAATTTTAATTTTATCGACATAATTTAATGACAGATATCTAGCAATCTACTATAATGGATAATGGGAGATTTATGAATGGTCATTCATTCAATTTACTCGAAGGGGAGATGAAACACTTGAATATTTCATCGCAGTTGGCATTAACCGCAAAGACAAATCCAATGAAAGAAGCGTATATTTTTGAAGGGGATTCCAAAACTTACGCAGAGTTGAATGCTGCAATAAACGCTTTTGCAACAGGCCTAGAAAAGATGGGAATCACACAGGGAGATCATATCGGCCTTGTTGTCGGAAACTCGCCATATTTCGTCATTGGGCTTTATGGTGCCGCACGCATTGGGGCAACCGTTATTCCTATTAATCCAATCTACACTCCTGAAGAACTTTCTTACATCCTTAGAGATGGCGATGTTAAAGCCATCATCACCTTAGACCTTCTTGTTCCACTTTTTGAAAAGCTTCATGGTCACCTGCCTTTAACAGAGCATTACATTATTTGCGAAACACCTGACGGAAAAGAAAAAGCGAAAGATTTTCCACTAGAGCAACTGACGGTTTATCCGAAATTGAAATCGTTTACATCGATTATGGCATCTGGAAGCTTTACATATGATGGTCCGGAACTGAAGGATGACGATGTAGCTGTAATCCTTTACACTTCTGGGACTACAGGTAAGCCGAAAGGGGCAATGCTGACGCATAAGAACTTGTATCGCAATGCAAAGGATTCTGCCGATTTCCTTAAGATGAACGAAACGGACAAGGTTGTGGCAACTCTGCCAATGTTTCACGTATTCTGTTTGACAGTAGCTTTAAATGCTCCATTGATGAATGGCGCGACGGTCATCATTGTTCCAAGGTTCAGCCCACAGGTGATTTTTGATGTGGTAAAAGAATACGAGGCAACTGTATTTGCAGGTGTTCCAACCATGTACAATTTCCTTTTGCAATCACAAGGCGATGTAGAAGATTTGAAATCATTGAGACTTTGCATTTCTGGTGGAGCTTCCATGCCTGTAGCTCTATTGAAGAATTTTGAAAAGAAATACAATGTTATTATTTCGGAAGGTTATGGATTATCAGAGGCATCCCCTGTTACCTGTTTTAATCCACTAGATAAGCCTCGAAAAGCTGGTTCGATTGGGACGACGATTGTAAATGTGGAAAACAAAGTCGTGAATGAACTAGGAGAAGAAGTGGCACCTGGGGAAGTTGGGGAACTTGTTGTCAGAGGGCCGAATGTCATGGCAGGCTATTATAAGATGCCAGAAGAAACGTCCGTTGCAATTCGTGATGGCTGGCTATATACAGGCGATCTTGCAAAAATGGACGATGAAGGATACTTCTATATCGTCGACCGCAAAAAAGACATGATCATCGTAGGAGGCTACAATGTATACCCTCGTGAAGTAGAAGAAGTTCTGTACAGTCATGAAAATGTGGTAGAAGTAGCAGTTGTCGGGGTGCCTGACCCTCAGTTCGGTGAAGCGATAAAATGTTTTGTCGTAACGAATGCTCCAGCAAATGAGAAGGATTTACTTGGCTATTGCGCGGAACGCTTGGCGAAATATAAGATGCCTACTTCCATTGAGTTCTTAGAAGAGCTTCCAAAGAACACAACTGGAAAAATCTTAAGAAGAGCATTAAAAGAAAAGCTGGGTGTTTAAAGGATTTACGCTCTCAATAGAGAATGTATAAATTAGCGAAATTTGTAACCGCTAACAATCTTGGAGGGAGACGGAGAGATTTGAGTTATATTGTAGTAGAGATAAAAGATTATGTTGCAACTGTAACGCTTAATCGCCCTGATGCGATGAACGCGTTTAATTATGATATGTTAGTAGAATTGGGAAATGTAGCGGAGGAGCTTCGCACGAATGCTGACGTCCGTGTGGTAGTGATTACGGCGGCAGGGGAGAAGGCATTTAGTGTTGGAGCGGACCTCAAGGAAAGAAGAGGCCTTACCGAGCAGCAAGTAAGACGCAATGTTTACAAGATAGGGGATGTGTTCAACCGTATCGCTGATTTGCCGCAGCCTACTATCGCAGCTATAAATGGGTATGCATTCGGAGGCGGGATGGAGCTCCTTCTTGCTTGTGATTTCCGGGTGACGTGCAAAGATGTGAAAATGGGCCTGACGGAAACAAGCTTGGCAATTATTCCGGGAGCAGGGGGCACCCAGCGCCTGCCTCGTATTATTGGTGAAGCAAAAGCGATGGAATTGATTCTAACAGCTCGCCGATTTACCGGAGAAGAGGCAAGTGGGTTCGGCTTGATTACAAGATTGGTAGATGAAGCCTCTCAAGTACTTGACGGTGCGATGGAGCTTGCCCGTGAAATGCTCAAAAACGGTCCGGTAGCGGTCCAACAGGCCAAGTTTGCCATTCGTCAGGGTATGGGAGTGGATATGCAGACAGGCTTGCAGATTGAGCGTAAGGCATATGAAGTGATTATCCCGACGGAAGACCGCGTAGAGGCGCTTGTTGCGTTTGGCGAAAAGCGGGCACCGGAGTTTAAGGGGAAATAAAAATTATATGGAACTCTCTCTTCTTTAGGAAGGGGGAGTTTTTTTGTTAAAGTAAAGTATCTCGCTTTTCGAAATACTCTTTACATATCCAGTAAACTACTAGTATATTAATAAAATAATTCAATTTTCTAGTATAGGAGAAATGAACAGTGGCAACTACCATCGCAGCAAGAAAACCTTCCTCTTTTAGAAACGGCTTGCAAGCTGGAGTCAGCATCGCAATCGGCTACATACCAATCGCTATTACATTTGGACTTTTGGCAAAATCAGCGGGCTTAACGGTCTCTGAAACGGTGCTGATGAGCTTGCTCGTCTTTGCCGGAGCAGCACAATATATGTCTCTTAATATGATTGTCCTTGGATCTGGTGTATTTGAAATTGTCATGACGACTTTTATTCTGAACATACGTCACTTCTTGATGAGCGCTTCCCTGAATGAAAAAGTAGAAGAGAATAGTCTCTGGAAGAAATCACTCTTCTCATTTGGCATAACGGATGAAACGTTTTCCGTCACTGCTACCAAAGAAGGAACCATTCAAACGGGATATATGTTCGGAGTAATCTTAATCGCTTATTCCAGTTGGGTGGTAAGCTCAGGGATCGGGCATGTCATCGGCAGCAGTTTACCCTCATCTCTTCAAGAAAGCATGGCAGTTGCCCTTTATGCCATGTTTGTCGGCTTGTTGATGCCTTCCTTAAAGAAACACCGAAAAGTGGTTGTGCTCGCTGGGACTGCAGCTATCCTTAATTCTGTGTTTTCGTTGGTAATCGGTATTGCCGCTGGATGGTCCATTGTCCTTGCGACTATCACTAGTGCTGTCGGGATAGAAATCTTATTCGCCAAATGGTCTAAGGAGGGGGGGAATGTGGATGAATAGTATGATTATCATAATGATTGTCGGCATGGCCGTAGTCACCTACCTTCCACGCCTGATACCGTTTGTGATGTTCCAAGGCAAGGAGCTACCGCCATTCGTACAGGCAGTATTGAAAAATGTTCCCTACGCTACACTTGGGGCACTAATTGTTCCTGGGATTTTCTTAATAAATGAAGATATCATGTATGGAATCATCGGCGCAGCAGTGGCATTACTTGTCGCTTACCTAGGTGCAAACGTCATTCTGGTTGTAATTAGCGCTATTGCAGCTTTGAGTGTGTATTCCTGGCTTGTCAGTTAATAATGAAACGAGTAGGCTTTTCTTTCTAATAGCCTGCTTATTTTTTATTTTGTGGCATAGAATATAACAGGGATATTTAGGACAAGGGGGTGTGCAAATGTGAAAAAAACAGTCTCGCTGACATTAACTAGCTACTTACTCTATTCTTTAGCGGTGACCTTCTACATATGGATCGGCGCGGATACTTCCCTTCCAACTGAATTAGTGGGAACAAAAGCTGACCCAGCAACCTTTCTAAGTAGCAAGGAACTGTTACTCACCGAAGAGTATTCTAAAATACGAAATACCATCTACTTTCTGACGCTTCCTGTGGAATGGATATTCTATTTCCTTCTTCTTGTTTTAGGTGGGGCAAGTGCCATTCAAGGATGGGCGGAAAAAGTCACTAAATATAAAACGCTACAGACAGGAATTTATCTTTTTTGGCTAACTTTATTCAGCACGGTTATTCATTATCCACTAAGCTATCTTCGTTACTCTCTTTCTAAACATTATGGCATTACAGTTCAGCCTTATTCCGGCTGGATGCGTGATCAGGTTGTCGGATTTTGGGAAGGAATTCTCATTATGTGGGTAGTGGTTTTTCTTCTCTACGTGCTTATCCGTAAATTTCCGAAGTGGTGGTGGGCGATTGCTTGGGGATGCTTCATTCCACTCGTATTTTTTATGATGTATATTCAACCGGTTGTCATAGACCCTTTATATAATGATTTTACCGAGCTTCAAGATAAAGAATTAGAAGATAAAATCCTGGAACTGGCTGCTGAAGCGGATATTCCTGCCGACAGAGTCTATGAAGTGAATATGGCTGAAAAAACGAATAGCATGAATGCATATGTTACCGGTGTTGGCGGTAACTCCCGTATTGTGCTGTGGGATACGCTCTTGAATCGACTTCAGGAAGAAGAAATTCTTTTTATCATGGCGCATGAAATGGGACACTTTGATATGAATCATATTGTAATCGGCATTTCTGGATACATCGTATTTTCTTTCTTTGCTTTTTACTTGATCTATTGGACAGCAAGTAAGCTTATAAACAGCTTCGGTAAGAGATGGAAAATCAATAGCTTAAACCAACTTGCCTCTCTACCGCTATTGCTAGTGCTAGTGTCTTTGCTGCTTTTCCTTGCAAGCCCAGTAACAAATGCAGTATCAAGATATCAGGAGCACAGGGCTGACGTGTATGCCATTGAACTGACCGGAAATACAGAACCGGCTATAGAGGCTTTTCAAGAAATTACTAAATCTAGTTTAAGTGAAGTGAATCCTCCGGCCTTAGTGAAATTTTTTCGATATACCCACCCTCCAATGGTGGACAGAATCGCTTATTTACAGCGGTATGTAAAGGAAGAGTGAGCAACGTGAAAGAGTGCGTTGCTTGCTTTTTTTATGATGAAGAAATTGTATAATACAGTTGATTTCCGTTCCAGGCGCTTCGCTTGCCTGCGGGCGGTCCGTGAGCCTTCTCACTCCTTTGGAAGCCATTTAATAAGTCCTTGATTTTAGGTATTGTTTAGACACCGCTGGTGATTTGCGCAAATGGCTTCGCTTTCCTAGGGGCACTGCTGGAGCCTCCTCGGCTACGCCTGCGGGGTCTCCACCTAGCGCTATCTCCCTCAGGAGTCTTCGCCTTTTGCTCCAATCACCAGCTAGGAATCATTAAAAACTTTGCGTTATCAGTTTTTTAGGGGCATATCTTGCCTGCGCGCCTTCCACTTCATCCAACAAGGTGACTCCCTTAAACTAAGGTTAAAAAAGCCTCAAAAAAACATTATTCTTTTGTTCTTTTTATTTCTAGCTGTGTATTGGAGCAAATGGCGGAGACTCCTACGGGGAAGTAGCGGCAATGTTGAGACCCAGAAGCGAAGCGAGGAGGCTCAAGGCCGCCCCGTGGAAAGCGCAGCTGTTTTCGGAAAGGAACAGCTGCGTTTAACCAATCAATCAAATCCTATAGGATTATTTTTTTCATTTTTATCTGTGTCGAAAAATATTTACCAATAAATTTTCAAAAAAGTCTTTTTATTACGAACACTCTGTTATATAATACAATACAAATATACTAACTGTTTCATAACAAGAGAGGAGCAAGTATATCGTGAATACCGGTACAACAGGCATCAGCGTTACAGGTCCAATGAAAAAAGGCTTTGAAACTGTACTAACACAGGAAGCATTATCTTTCATCGAGAAGCTCCATCACACTTTCAATGAGCGCAGAAGAGAACTGTTAGCAGTAAGAAAAGAAAGGCAAGCAAGGATTGATCAGGGAGAACCATTAAACTTTCTTAATAGCACGAAAGCTATCCGAACAAGTGACTGGAAAGTGAAAGACATCCCAAAAGACCTTCAAGACAGACGGGTGGAAATAACAGGTCCGGTTGATCGTAAGATGATTATTCATGCCTTAAATTCAGGCGCAAAAGTGTTCATGGCAGACTTTGAGGATGCTTCATCTCCAACTTGGAGCAACATGATAGAGGGACAGATCAATCTACGAGACGCAAACTTGCGCAAAATTGACTTCACAGCTTCAAACGGAAAAGAGTACAAATTGAATAAAGAAATTGCCACCCTTCTTGTAAGACCAAGAGGATGGCACTTAGAAGAAAAACATATTCAAATCAATAACGAATCTGTTTCTGGAAGCCTTTTGGACTTTGGATTGTATTTCTTCCATAACGTCAAGGTGCTGCAGGAAAATGGAAGCGCTCCATATTTTTATCTTCCAAAGCTTGAAAGTCATCAAGAGGCGAGACTGTGGAATGATGTGTTTGTCTTTGCTCAGAATGAATTGGGCATTGATCAAGGGACGATCAAAGCAACCGTATTAATAGAAACCATTACGGCAGCCTTTGAAATGGATGAAATATTATATGAGCTGAAAGAGCATGCTGCAGGACTGAATTGTGGGAGATGGGATTACATTTTCAGTTTCATAAAGAAATTTAGAAATGATCCATCCTTCCTGTTGCCTGACAGGAGCCAAGTTACAATGGCAGTTCCTTTCATGAGAGCTTACACACAATTGGTGATTCAGACTTGCCATAAACGAGGTGCCTTCGCAATCGGTGGGATGGCAGCACAAATTCCAGTGAAAAATGATGAAGAAGCGAACGCACAAGCATTCGCAAAAGTAAGAGAAGATAAACTTCGTGAAGTAAAAGATGGCCATGATGGAACGTGGGTGGCACATCCTTCATTGGTTCCTGTGGCATTGGAAGTGTTTAATGAGCACATGGAAGGTCAGAATCAGTTGCACATAAAAAGGGAAGATGTCAAAGCAGACCCGGGTGCACTTGTTCAAATTCCAGAGGGTACGATAACGGCAGATGGTTTGCGGAAAAATATTCATGTTGGAATGGAGTATATTGCTGCATGGTTGGATGGAAACGGTGCGGTACCAATCTTTCACCTGATGGAAGATGCAGCTACAGCAGAAATCTCCAGATCTCAAGTATGGCAATGGGTTAGACATCCAAAAGCAGAACTAGAAGATGGAACTCAGATTACCTTAGAATTGGTCAAACAACTAGTTGAGGAAGAAAAGCAAGCCATCATTGAAAAAGTAGGCCCTAATCGCTTTTCAAAAGGTAAACTTGATAAGGCCGCCAGTCTTTTTGAAAACCTAATTAAAGAAGATGAATTTGCTGAGTTTTTAACACTTCCAGCTTACAAGTTATTGGAAGATTAATAGATACCTAAATTAAAGGAGGAAATAGTAATGAGAAGAGAAGAAAGAATTGCACAGTTAGAAGAAAGCTGGGAACTAGAACAACGATGGAATGGCATTGAAAGACCATATTCTGCAGAAGAAGTTTTGCGTCTTAGAGGTTCCATAGATATCGAACATACATTGGCTAAAAGAGGGGCACAAAAACTTTGGGATCTTCTTCACACACAGGACTATGTGCATGCACTTGGAGCTTTAACAGGAAATCAGGCTATTCAGCAAGTAAAAGCGGGTTTGAAAGCAATTTATTTAAGCGGCTGGCAAGTTGCGGCAGATGCCAACCTATCCGGTCATATGTACCCTGACCAAAGTCTCTATCCAGCAAACAGTGTGCCACACGTAGTTAAACGAATCAATCAAGCACTGCAGCGTGCAGATCAAATTCAATACCTAGAAGGAAGCGAAGAGGTGGACTACTTTGCACCAATCGTAGCAGATGCGGAGGCTGGATTTGGTGGTCAGTTGAATGTGTTTGAGTTAATGAAAGGCATGATCGAGTCAGGTGCGTCTGGCGTTCACTTTGAGGATCAATTATCTTCTGAGAAAAAGTGCGGGCATCTTGGCGGGAAAGTATTATTGCCAACTCAAACGGCTGTGAAAAATCTTATATCAGCACGTCTCGCAGCTGATGTAATGGGTGTGCCGACAGTATTGATTGCAAGAACTGATGCGGACGCTGCAGATCTTATTACAAGTGATATCGATGAGAACGATCAAGCATTTTTAACTGGTGAGCGAACGGCTGAAGGATTTTATCGCACAAAAGCCGGAATTGATCAGGCGATAGCTCGCGGTCTTGCATATGCACCATACGCTGATTTGATTTGGTGTGAGACTTCTGAGCCTAACTTGGAGCAGGCAAGAGCATTTGCGGAAGCCATACACGAAAAGTTTCCTGGAAAACTGTTGGCATATAACTGTTCCCCATCTTTCAATTGGAAAGCGAAGTTGGATGATGCTACCATTGAGACATTCCAGCAGCAGATTGCCCAGTTCGGCTACAAGTTCCAGTTTGTGACCTTGGCTGGATTCCATGCCTTGAATCACGGTATGTTCGAGCTTGCGAGAGGATATCGTGACCGTGGAATGGGAGCATATTCCGAGTTGCAGCAAGCGGAGTTTGAAAGTGAGCAGTATGGTTATACAGCAACTCGCCATCAACGCGAAGTAGGTACTGGATATTTTGATGAAGTGGCGAAGCTCGTTTCCGGCGGAACATCCTCTACCACGGCACTGAGCGGATCAACAGAAGAAGCGCAGTTTTATCAAGGAAAAAATAAGTAAAAGAAATAGAGAAGAGCGCTAGGAGCTCTTCTCTTATTTTTGGGAATTATCCTTTTAAGCGGAAACGCCCCAATCATTCAGGAATTTTTTATATCTAGTGGAAAGTAGGTGGAACAGGGAAGGGTCATTGGCATCCAGGGCACTGTCAATTTTCTCTTGCAGAAGGTTTTTGTGGTAGTGGAATAAAGACTCATCAATAATCATCTGAACATACACATTCATCATATAGGCTTCAACGGACACTTTCTTGTTCATCTTTTTCGCTTTCATTAATTCCGTATAAGACTTCTCATTCTTCATGAGTTCCTCACCTCGAGCCTTTTTAATAGTATATTGAGGAACGCTATAAAAATCAACAAATTTTTAAAATATTTAAAATATTTTAAAAACCTTTACACTGATTGGGTTTTCTGGGAAAATATACATAAATAGTCAAATAACTAGTCCTTTTGTCATGAGATGACAAAGGACACGGATGGAAAGGATGAACATAATGAAGAATAATGTCGATATGTCGTGTGATTATGAAATTAATGGCTTTACTATGGCAATCATTCCCTTTGAAATGGAGGGTAACCTTTATTCAAAAGTACTAGAAGAAGAAGGAGAAATCTATGTTTCATTGCCTCCAATAAAAATTATTGAAGACAGCTGCAATTTTTATGGATCCAGCTTTGAAGGACGAAAACAAGGTACCAAAGGCATCTCTGGTTATACTCACAAACCCCCGATTGTCATCGATCCGATGAATGACATTTTCTTTTTCCCCACTGCATCACCTACAAATGATAACTGCATCTGGATTTCACTACATTACGCATATGAATATAAACAAAGTTCAACTGGGAATACAAAAGTCATGTTCCCAAACAACATCATGGTGGAATTTCCTATATCCAAAACTTCTTATGAAGCACAAGTCCATCGCACATCTCTTTTCCGGGCAAAGCTTCAGCAACGTGTCAACAGGAAGAGGAGTAACTCAAACCGCAGCCTTGTCGCTAACCCCGGGATTATGTACAGATTGAGAAACAGTAAGGACTTACAAAGTTAATACAGGGGTAACAGAAAGAATTTCATAAGCATCATTTACAGCCTTTCGAAAAAGAAAGGCTTCTTTTTTTGGAGTAAAAATGCATAACCTTCTCTTTTTGAATAAGGCTAAGAAAAAGGATGGAGGGACGATTCACTTTATGGAACTAATACTAGATTTATCAAAGGTGATTTTTCGGATTGTTACCATTTTGCCATTGATGCTCATTGTAACCTTATTCATGGGAAAGCGTTCTGTTGGTGAACTTCCGGTTTTTGATTTTCTTGTCATCTTAACACTGGGTTCGGTGGTCGGTGCAGATATTGCGGAGCCTAATATCCATCATCTTCCTACTGTGGGAGCTATTATTGCGATTGCACTTTTACAAAAGTTGATTGCTTGGTTAAAAATGAAGAACCATAAAGTCGGAAGGCTTCTTTCTTTTGAGCCGACTCTTGTCATATATGAAGGACAATTTCATATTAAGAATATGCGCAAGATCAGTTACTCTATTGATAATATCCTGCAAATGTTACGGGAAAAGAATGTTTTCCAAATGAAGGATGTCCATTTTGCTTTAATTGAAGCGAACGGAGAGCTATCAGTGAAATTAAAACCGGAAAAAGAACCTGTGAAAATGAAAGATGTGCAGGTTGCTCTGGCAAAACCCTCCGTTGAATACACCGTTATCATGGATGGTAGAGTACAGCATAAAGCATTGGAATATCTGGAATTAGATGAAGAATGGTTACAGAAGGAGCTTCTGGAAAAAAATATTGTTAAAATCCAAGATGTATTTTATGCGGCACTAAATGAAGATAGAAGCCTGCATGTTACCTTAAAAACCCCCGGTTACACACAAAGTGTACCAATTTTTCATTAAGGACAACTAGGAGGGCAAATAAAGTGGAACTATTCATAGACTTCTTAAAGGTGCTGGGAAGAATTATCACGATTCTGCCACTCATGTTGATTGTAACTTTATATATGGGAAAGCGGTCCATTGGAGAGCTTCCTGTCTTTGATTTCATTGTTATTATCACACTCGGAGCAGTAGTTGGAGCAGATATTGCTGATCCCAGCATCCATCATTTTCCTACTGCAGGTGCCATTATCGCGATCGGTCTTTTACAAAAGGTAATAGCGTGGTTAAAGATAAAAAATCATAAGCTTGGCAGACTTTTAACCTTTGAACCGACATTAGTCATATATGAAGGACAATTTCATATTAAGAATATGCGTAAGATCAGTTACTCCATTGATAATGTCTTGCAAATGTTGAGGGAAAAGGATGTATTTAAGGTGGAAGATGTTCACTTTGCCTTAATTGAAGCGAATGGAAACATATCTGTTAAAATGAAGCCCCAAAAAGAGGCGGCAAAGGTGGAAGATGTTCGCTCGGGTGGATACGAAAACTCCTTGGATTTTCCAGTCATAATGGACGGTCGAATTTATAAGGAAACCTTGACATACAAAGGATTAAACGAGGCCTGGCTTCGAGAAGAACTGTTAAAACAGAAAGTAACTAGTGTTGAAGATGTTTTTTATGCTTCTGTAAATGAACATAATGATTTGAATGTTACTTTACGCAATCCTTTACAAGAACCATTCATTCCTATTTTTCATTAGTTGGGTTATCTTCCGTTTTTAAAATAAATTGCATCAAAAGTTCATTTACCTTATTCCTAATTCGCGGGTTGAAATAATTATGGTGCTCTTCATATCCATTAAACAGAAAAGCATACATGGTGAAGGATTCATCCTGCTTTAATTTGTGGAGCTTCATGTGTTGCTGCTTCATGTCTGCTTTTATTTGCTTGAGTTGAAGCTGAATTTTACGCATGACTTGATCAATAAGAGTAAGATAGGGTTCTTTTAGTTTAATCCCGCTGTCCTTAATAACGCTTGTATCTCTTTCTAGAACAATCAATAACAAAGGAAGATATATCGCCTGTTCAAACAGGTTTATTTGCTCTTTTGATAATCTTGTCATTTCATCTTCCTCCTAAAAATTTAGAACGTTTGTTCGTATTTATTTTATACCAAAAACTAAAAAATATGCAAGTACCTTTTTAAAACTGTAAAATAAAGTTTTTTCATATTTCTTAAAGGGGAATTATTTCATTTGTCGAAATAAGTAGAAAGGAGAATTTTACATAAGGGAGAGATTTCAATGACAAAGAGAAAAATAGAGTCTAAAGATCTGTTTCGTCTAACATCGATCACAGATCCGCAATGGGATAAACATTCCCGCAAGTATGCGTTTGTGCAGACTACAGTCCACGAGGAAGATAATGAATATCGCTCTTCCATCTTTGTTGGGGATTTAGAGGGGAACGCGGTACCATTTACATCTGGAAAAGGAAGAGCAACAAGCCCTAGGTGGTCTCCGGATGGAAGCAAGCTTGCTTTTGTCTCCAACCGAAACGAGAAAAGCCAACTATATGTAATGCCGGTTAACGGGGGAGAAGCAGAGCAGGTTACCTTCTGCAAAAATGGTGCCAGAGGTCCAGTCTGGTCACCATGTGGCACGAAGCTTTTGTACAGTACTTCTGTAGAGAGTGCGGATGATTTGCATGCTGTTTCCTGTGAGAAAGAAGAAAAGAAAAAGCCTGAGCCCCTCGTAGTGGAAAAAATGCGTTACAAGTCTGATGCCAAGGGGTTTTTGGACAAAAAAAACGACCATCTGGCACTACTGGATTTGAAAACAAAGGAAGTGAGCCTCCTCACAGAAGGAGATCGGGATTATGGCAGCCCTGCCTGGTCGCCTGATGGAACAAAAATTGCTTTTGTAGCAAATCTTGAAGAAGATCCAGATGTTTCATTGGTCTCGGATGTTTATGTAATGGATGTTCAGACCAAAGAAAAGAAAAAAATTACTCGTAGCAACGGTTTCTTCTCTACGATCTCCTTCTCACCAGATGGTCAGTACCTGGGTTTTTTAGGGCATGAAAAAGAGTTTCAAAGTGCAACGTTGACTCGTGTATGGGTGACGCAGCTTGCAACAGGTGAAACTCATTGTCTCTCAGAGAACCTGGATGTGGAGGTAGGGGACGTTGCAATTGGTGATTTCCATTACGGTAATGTGAATCCTGGGCTAATGTGGACAGAAGAAAGTGAAGGCTTTTATTTCTTAATGAGTGACCAAGGTGCTACAGGAATCTACTTTGGTTCGTTGGATGGTTCTATGTATCCGATCCATCTACCGGATGAGCACGTATATGCAGTAAGCATGCTTACCGATACCCATGAGGCGATTGTAGGGGTAAGTAACTCTACAGATCCAGGCGAGCTTTACTACCTTGACTTCCGTTCTCAGACACGTACCCAATTGACTAATGTCAATGAAGTTTGGAAAAATGAAGTAGAGTTAAGTGTCGCCGAGCCTATCCGCTATAAAGCACCGGATGGCTGGGATTTGCATGGATGGATTATGAAACCTGCAGGGTTTGAAGTAGGGAAAAAATATCCGACCATCTTGGAGGTCCATGGCGGCCCACATGCTATGTATGCCAACACATACTTCCATGAGTTCCAAACATTGACGGCACAAGGATTTGTCGTGTTATTCACAAATCCTCGTGGAAGTCATGGTTATGGGCAGGATTTTGTCGATGCTGTGCGTGGTGATTATGGAGGCAAGGATTATCTCGATGTCATGGCTGCAATGGATTATGCGCTTGAAACATTCGATTTTATTGATGAAAATAATTTGGGAATTACCGGTGGGAGTTATGGGGGCTTCATGACAAACTGGGTGGTCAGTCATACCGACCGCTTCAAAGCAGCAGTCACACAACGCTCTATTTCAAACTGGCTGAGCTTTTATGGTGTCAGCGACATTGGTTACTATTTCTCTGAATGGGAAGTAAAAGGAGATATGGGTGAAAAAGTGGAGAAGCTTTGGGAGCATTCCCCAATCAAATATGTTAGCAATGTAAATACGCCACTTTTAATTCTGCACGGAGAAAGAGATTACCGTTGTCCTGTTGAGCAAGCAGAGCAACTTTTCATTGCATTGAAACAGCAGGGTAAAACAACTAAGTTTGTTCGTTTCCCAGGTGCCAATCATGAGCTCTCCAGAAGCGGAGATCCAGCACTGCGTATTCACAGACTGGAGCATATTAAGAACTGGTTTGTAGAGTATTTGGAAGGTGCTAAGTAAAAAAGTAGAAACAAGCGAGGCTCTTCCTTTTGGGGGAGCTTCGTTTTACTGAAAGGAAAAATAAGGAGGAAATAACACATGATAAAAGGTCTCGATCACGTTGTTTTATTTTGCAAAGATACGGAAAACTCCAAGGAATGGTACACAAATGCAGGGTTCCAATACTCACACGGCTATGAAGGGATGCATTGGTTCCACCTGGGAAGCGGTCTGGTCATGCTTCATCCAGCAAACGAAACAAATCCGGGCATTACGGAGGTACATGCAGCAGTCCAAAATGTTAAGGACCTATTCCGCTTTGTTCAACAAAACGGACTCACACCAATAGACCATCAGAACGACAATAAACCTCTAACGGAGCCAGTAACTCGTCCATGGGGAGACATCCAGTTTGAGTTGGCCGATCCAGATGGGCATCGATGGGCATTTACACAGCGTGGGGAATAGGAACATGGTGAATCTCCCACCAAAATTTGTTCAGACAATCAGGGACATCCATCAAGAAAAGGGGGAAGAGTGGTTACAGAACTTTGACTCCTTAATCCATTACTGCGAGAAAAATTGGAGTCTGAAGGTTCTCCCTCCCTTTGAACTTTCGTATAATTTTGTGGCTCCTGCCAAGAAAAGGGATGGGGGCCAGGTTGTCTTAAAACTCTCTGTTCCAAGCAAGGAATTCTATTCGGAAGTGGATGCGTTAAGGTATTTTGCTGGAGACGGAATGGTGAGCATCATAGATATAGAAGTAGATCGTGGAATATTGATTTTAGAACGACTTACTCCAGGTGATACGCTTGCGACTCTGGAAGATGACATAAAAGCAACCCAGATTGCTGCTGATATCATGGAATCTTTATGGGTAAGGGAAACTCCAGGTTCCTGTCTGCCTGAAATCGAAGAGAGAGAGAAAAGTCTACTAGATTTCCAGCAACAATTTCCTTTTGGGAAGGGTCCTATTACTCGGGAACTCCTTCAAAAAGCTGTTCAGACCTTCCGTAGATTGCTGGATGAAAAAAATGAAAGATACATCCTGCATGGAGACCTACACCATTACAATATTTTAAAGGCGGAATTATCATGGGTAGCTATTGACCCTAAAGGCTTGGTGGGTGAACGTGAATACGATACGATACAATTTCTATTAAATAAATTACCGGATGCAAATATAGAACCAATCCTATTAAAAAGGATTGCCGTTTTAGTCGGAAAATTGAAGCTGGATGAAAGAAGGATACTTGCCTGGGGGTTTGCACATGGTGTCCTTTCCACGTGCTGGTCGCTTGAGGAAGGGGAAGATTATAGTAGTGCTTTCTTTAAAAGTATTTTTGTCTTTGAGAATCTGCATAATCAAAAGTATGGACTATTAGGAGTAGGTTGATCAAAGGTGAACTCTGGCATAATTAGAAATAATTAGCTAAATTTTCTTTATTTTCTGATACCTTTAACCTATTTTGTAGTATAATTTAACAGTATTTCTACATAATAGGGGGTTGAGGGATGAAAAGGAGACTGGTTCCTTGTGCATTGCTTATTATTGGGAGCGTGTTGGTTGCCTGTAGCGGCAATGAAGAAGTCACAAAAGGAAAATTGGGTAATCCTGCCGCGGCGAGTTCAGAGGTAGAGGAAAAGAAACCACCTGAAATAGATAAAGCTACTGCAACGGCAGCAGTAGAAGAGATTCTCCCATTGTATTTTAAGTTATTGGAAAAAGGAGATTCAGCTGGATATTGGGAGCTATTTGAAAAGCCGGCGGATGAAGAATCAACTGAAACCGTCCAGAAAATGATGGATTCAAAGATAACTACCATCATAAATGAGAGCGAAGTCATCTACCAAAAGGATAATGAAGTGCTGGCTACATTTGACTTGAAACAAGTGGCCGAAGAATATCACCCTATCCATAATTTCAACCGCCTTGGGACCGGCTTTATCGTCCTAGAGAAAGTGGAAGAGGTATGGAAAATTAATCAGTTGGACTATATTACGCTTTATCACTACAATCATGACGACGAACCGGAAACTATTATGGATGTTGATCATCTATTCTTTTGGTCCAAGGAACTCGCAAAATTGAAAAGGGAAAAGCTGCTTCCGTCTGAATGGTCCGCATCTCTGCTTGCAGAAATCAAGCTAATGGAGGATTCCATCCCTGACCAACCGTTACAATATACGGAGGCAATACTGGAACATTTTTCATCGGAGGAATTGGTACCACTACAAAAAGTACTAAATCAACTTGGTGATGCCCCAAAGGATATAGTTACCATTAACAATTTTCTGCTTTATGAAGAACATTTGGAAAGCGGATACATCGTTTTCAATGCTTTCATTCGAAATGGTTTTGAATATCCAATTAGCAACATACAAGGGACGGTGTCTATCTTTTCCCCGGCGGTGAATGAAAATGATGAAACGGTTGACTTACAGATTGCAAGTCAAGTAATGGATTTGACAGAAGTGGGAGTTATTGAGCCTGGATCTACAGGACTCGCAACTCTCTATTTTGGTCCTGATTCCCTTTTAGTCGAACATATTGAGGACTTTATAGAATACGGGGAGTTGGAAATTCGGGCGGAGATGACCCATACCCATGAGTAGTAAATGGAAAAACATCTTAGCTCCGTTTGCATTTATGATGCTAGGAGTCATGCTTGCAGCTTGCGCAGGCGAGAATGAATCAAAAAGTGGGAAGGAGGAACGAACAGCGGAAGCCGAAGTGAACGGGAAAATAGAGATAGAGACGAATGAGAATGGAGTGGACATGCGCATTGTTCAGCAAGTGGAAGATGCCATCCACACCAAGTTTCAGCTGTTGAATGAAGGGAAGTTTGAGGAGTATCTTCAAACTTTTGATGGAGACAAAAACGATGATTTCCTCTCCCAAATTCGGGATATGATTGATGCAGATATGATAAGCAATGTGGATAACATTGAAGTGCTCTATCAAAAGGATAACGAGGTGTTGGCTACTTATGACGCGACTCTGATGACAGAAGTCTATAATCCAGATAAGAATTTCAATAGAGACGCATCAGCCTATGTCATTTTGCATTTGGTGGATGGAAAATGGAAGTTCATTATCGATCATTCCATTTCGTTGACGATTCTTGACGCCAATGGACAACCTGATCCTATCTTTGACTATATGAACTACGACGATAAGATAGGGTGGTGGGCTGAGAGTAAAAGGTTAATCAAAGAGGGCCTGATTCCCTCCGAATGGTTCCACAAAGTATTAGATGCCAAAGTTAAAGAGGCGGTTTCCCTCCCCGACCAGCCACTACAAATGACACAAGAAGAGCGAGATTCGATAAATCCCAAGCTCTTGGCCCAAATACAGGGCGTTTTGAATGGGTTCGGACCTCCACCGAAGGACAGCATCACGCTCGAGGAGCTGAATTTCTATCAGGAGGAGCTGCAAAACGGAGTGTTCATGTTCGGCAGTTTCATCCGCAACGGCTTCGAGCATCCGGTAAATGGATTATTAGGGGACATAACCATCCTTGTCAAGTATTGGGATGAAACCGGCCAGTTGGTGGAGCTGGAGATAGGGGAGGCGGTTTACGATTTATCCGATTTTGGAACACTTGAACCTGGTAAAACCTTTCTCACCACTCTTTATCTAGACGAAGAAACACTCCTTGTAGAAAATTTGATGGATTTTGAAATTGATAGTTTTGAGGTATTGGCAGAATTCACGTATTCTGAATGACCCAGAACAAATAGGATAAAGAAATAAACCTTGCGTATACAGCCTTTTTTAAAAGCCTAGTTGGTCGTAGTAGAAGGCGTACAAACTCCTCGAAAATGCTATCGCATTTACTCCGGACCGGGCTTAGGATAAGCGGAGCGCCTGGAACGAAAATCAACAGCTGCATGTAAGCATTAAATACTTTAAGGTTTGTCAACAGCCTGGCAGGAAGGAAAACGATTTGTTTTTCCTTCCTGCTTTCATTTCCCGGTAGCCTAACAAAGGCGAATAATATACTTTTTTCGCATGTTTTCAAATAAAATAAAGTTCATAGCAAAAAAATCTTTGGAGATAAAGGTTATTTAATGGGACATTAAAGGAATAATTAGTACAATAGAGAAAGATGACTAGCAGAGAAGTGGAGATAGTGTAATGGAAATTATTGAATATATAAAAGAATTACTGACAATGGAGAATTTACTGGAAATATTGGAGGAGTATCAATCGTTTGGTCCGCTGCCGGGTTTCCTGTTTGTGGTGCTCGAAGCTTTCCTTCCTTTTCTCCCATTGATTGTAATTGTCATGGCAAACGCTGCTGCTTTTGGTCTTTGGTTCGGCTTTTTAATATCATGGACAGGGTCTGTAGTCGGAGCTGTGCTTGTTTACTATTTTGTACATAAATTGAAAAGAAGCCGAAGAATACAAGCTTTGCTTAGAAAAGAAAAGATTCGGAAAATGATGTCTTGGATTGAGAGACATGGTTTTGGCCCTATATTCCTTTTGCTATGTTTTCCTTTTACCCCATCTTTCTTAATCAACGTGGTTGCCGGACTCTCAAAAATAAAATTTTATCAATTTTTTCTGGCGCTGGTAGCTGGTAAAATGGTGATGATTTTTACCATAAGTTATATTGGCTATGACATCATTTCCTTTATTCGCGCGCCGATAAAAACGGCCATTGCCATTACTATCATGTTAGTTTTATGGTTTATCGGTAAAAAAGTAGAACTTCGTCTACAGCTATCAGGAGAAAAATAAACAATTGTTTGTAAAAATTCAGTATATTATGATAATATTAAAGTACAAAAGACCTAGATAGACTTTCGGGGGTTATGAATTGAAAGAAAAGATCACAAAACGTAAATCAGCAATGAAATGGTTGGTTGTCACATTCCTTTTGGTGCTTATGATTCGTGCGCTTTTCTTTTCTAATTATATTGTAGAAGGGCATTCTATGAATCCTACATTGGAGCAAGGGAATTTCCTAATGGTCAACAAAATGGTTTACTCCTTTACGAAGCCAGAACGATTTGATGTCGTTGTTTTTCAACAAGAGGATGAAGATATCCATTATGTAAAAAGAGTAATTGGGTTGCCTGGCGACCAAATTGAATACAAACAAGACATGCTTTATGTAAATGGAGAGCTCGTGACAGAGCCATTCATCTCTCCTGAAAACTTGAAAATATTTGGCGGTAACTTTACAGGAGATTTTTCGCTAGAAGAGTTAACGGGCGAAGAAGAAGTACCGAAAGGGCATGTATTTGTAATAGGAGATAACAGATTAAACAGCTTGGACAGCAGGCATTTTGGTTTTGTAAAAATAGAAGACATTGTAGGAAAAGTCCATGTCCGCTACTGGCCATTTAATGAATTTAATACGACTTTCAAGTAAAGAACAGCTTTTGTTATGATTAGCTGTTCTTTTTAATGTTTTTATTCGCTCAAATCATTATAATAGAAAGTAATAGATTTAAAATTCAGAAAAAAGGAGGACAGCTAGATGCTTTCTCAAGAAACCGTATTGCAGACTAAGATCACGACACCTACAGTCAAAGAACATGTTCTTAGAAGGGTAAAAATTGCAAGAAAAATGAAAGCGGTTACTAACTTCGGTGTCACCGTTGTTCACTCCGGTCCGGGTTATGGAAAGAGCACAATTGTTGCCTCCTTTGCACCTACTTTTGATGCCATCTCCTGTTGGTACACCGCAACGGATTTTGATGATGAATTAATCCCCTTTCTACGATATGTTGTCCACTCAATCAGAACCAGGAAAAATCAATTTGGAGAAGGTATATTAAGTTATTTGAACAAGATGGATCGTTATATTCGTGAGGAGGAAATTCAAGACCTATGCTCACTTTTTATCAATGAAATAGCGCATATAGATGGGCCTCTCGTTCTAATTATAGATGATTTTCATTTTGTACAGAAAAACCCTGACATCGTTACATGGTTCCACTGGTTGCTACAGCATTTCCCAAGTAATCTTCATGTAATTCTCATCACAAGGGAAAGGCCAGATTGGGAAGTTATTACGGCAATGAAGGTAAAGAATGAACTCTTGGAAATAACGGAGGAAGATCTCAAGTTTTCCAGGGAAGAGGTGGAAGTACTTCTCGAAGATATTTATATGTTGGAAGTTAAAGATGACGATATTGAACATATCTACTCCTTATCAGAAGGCTGGGTCATGGCGTTAGGTCTATTGAGTCAAAGGCTTGCAGAAGAAACATCCCCAGCTGGTTTGCTCACAACGCAAGGTAAATTGGAAGACCTATTCAAGTACTTGGCAACTGAAGTGTTCATAAAGCAAACACCGATGATTCAGCAGTTCTTGGAACAAACATCGATAATGAATGTGCTGAACGGGGAAATGTGTGATGAGGTCTTGGGGATAAATGGGTCCAACTATATCCTGCAGTCCTTGACAGAGCGTCATCTGTTCATTACGGTAACAGGGAAAAACCAATATCGCTATCATGCCCTTTTTAAAGAATTTCTCGAAAGAAGATTCATAGGACAAGAAGAACAATTCTTGCTTTTGCATAAACGGTGTGCAAAATGGTATATGAAACAGCGGGACATTCTCCCTGCAATCTCACATTTTGAAAAGATAGGCGATTACTCCTCTATCGGCGTTCTCATTCATGAACATGGAATTCAATTGATGGAACAAGGACAACTTTCCTACGTCTTGGAAATACTGCTCAAAATTTCTGATGAAATAAAAGTTCGATATTATATGCTTTGGTATATACAAGGGGAGATTCTTCGTTACCGATGTCTTTATGAGGAAGCAGAAACCGCATATAGAAATGGGCTAGATGCTGCCAGAAAGTCCGGGGATATACTCGTAATCATAAGGTCCTTAAAAGGAATTGCAAAAATATATTTGGATACCATCCAACCCATTAAAGCCGAAAGAGTCCTGTCTGAAGCAATTATGCTAATAGAAGCATGCCCCATTGAAAAGAAGGAGGAAAATCAATTGTATGCCATCATGGCAGAGAATTTCTTGAATGCAGGGCATGCACCAAAAGCGCTGGAATGGTTCGACAAGCTTGATATTGTTTATAAACAGGATGAGGCAGGAAACCTAGAAGCACGAATTCTCTTGCGTTCAGGCAACCTGCATAGAGCAAAAAAACTCCTTCTCCATAAGAAAAAAGACCACACAGAAGGGACACTGCAGCAATCACACCGTGAAACAGATCTCCTATTATCGTTGGTGGAAGCATTCATGGGAAATGCAGACCAGGCAAAAAAACTGGCTGATGCAGGAATTAAACAAGGCATTAAACTTCAAGCTCCTTTTGTAGAGGCTTGTGGCTGGATTCGCTTAGGTCATGCTGTTCAGTTGATGGAGGTTTATGATAGTGCGCTTGCTAAGGAATGTTATCAAACTGCATTGGAAATTATGGAAGAGCTGAATGTGTCAAGAGGAAAAGCAGAAGCGAATATGGGCTTATGTATATTGCACACCAATCAAGGTGCCTATGAGAAAGCCATACTATGTGGAGAAGAGGCGTTGAAAGAAACGGAAGAAGTGAAAGATAATTGGCTTTCTGGTCTTATTTATCTCGCAATGAAAATAGCTTGTATTCACCATAGGAAGTGGGATATGGCAGAATATTACGGGCTCCGCGCGAGCAGGCTTTTACGTAATTGCGGCGATCAGTATGCAGAGATGTTACTGTCTTTCTGGAAATCCATCTACTACTACGAACGACAGGAGTGGAAAGGTTTTACACAATCGATGAATGTATTTTTGAACTTCTTACAAACAGGCAACTATGAATTTATACTATCCAACAGAACGACCTTTGGGCCAAACGATCTTCAACAATTCACTCCGCTTCTAATGGAAGCGCAAAATAGGGAAATTCAGCGTGTATATGTTACGTCTCTACTGAACGAGCTTGGGTTTTCTCATATCCAGACTCATCCAGGGTATACGTTGAAAATCCAAACACTAGGAAACTTCAAAGTCTGGCTCGGTCAGAAGGAAGTAGGGGCAAAAGATTGGCAGCGTGCAAAAGCTAAAGAGCTGCTGGAGTTCTTTGTCACAAAAAGGAACAAGCAATTAGTCAAAGATGAAATTTTTGCAGCCCTTTGGCCGTCTGTCCCTGAGAAAACGATAACGAGAGACTTTAAAGTAGCACTAAACGCACTGAACAATGCATTGGAACCCGTAAGAAAAGCTAGAACCGAGCCTTTCTTTATTCAAAGAGAGGGGAATTCATATGGGTTGAACCCAAGCTGCGGCTATGTTCTGGATTGTGGTGAATTTGAAAGCTATGCATCAGCTGGACTGGAAGAACAGGAACCTGCAAGGGCCATAACTTATTTAGAAAAAGCATTGGCTTTATATAAAGGAGATTTCCTTCCAGACCAGAAATATGCAGATTGGTGTTTGAATGAAAGAGAGAGACTAATGGTCTACTACCTGCGATGTAGTGAAAAGCTCGCACAACTTTTGGTGGCACGTAAGGAATTTGATTCCGCTATACAGTTATGTGAGAAAGTTATTGAAAAGGACCCGACTTGGGAAGAAGCCTATCGCTTGCTGATGTTTTGTTATTATCACAAAAACAATCGTTCACAAGCCATAAAATGGTTTGCAAAGTGCAAACACTATTTAGAAAGTGAGCTTGGCGTTGAGCCAATGTTCTCGACGAAGAAAATGTACGATATGGTGCTTGGAAAAGCCAACTAACCCCGCCTTGATGGTGGGGTTTTTTTAATAATAAGAAAGAGTTTAAAAACGGTTGATTTCCGTTCCAGCCGCTTCGCTTGCCTGCGGGCGGTCCGTGAGCCTCCTTGGCAAGCCTGCGGAGTCTCACCTGTCCCTTCCTCCCTCGGGCGTCTACGCGCCTTCCACTCCAATCAACAAAATAACTTCATTTACCTTAGAGGTTATAAAAAGGTATCTACCCAGGGTACCTGAAAGTACATAAACTCTTCGTACTAGTAATTTATAGCTGTTGATTGGAGCAAAAGGCGAAGACTCCTGAGGGAGATAGCGGTAGCTTGAGACCCCGCAGCGGAGCGAGGAGGCTCAAGCACCGCCCCTAGGAAAGCGAAGCCATTTGCGGAAATCAACAGCGGTGACTAAACAACATCTTAAGTCAAAGACTTTTCAGCAGCTTCCAGCGGAGCAAGGAGGCTCAAGCAACCACCCCTAGGAAAGCGAAGCCATTTGCGGAGATCAACAGCGGAGAATAACCAACAACTAAAAAAGAACCGGGCGGTTGTTTTTCGTGTAGCAGGCTTTGCTTTGTAACCCATTTGTAACCACCTCGTCTTAAGCTGAAACTACAACTTAAACACATTAATGGGTTAAGGGGGAAGGTAAATGAGAAAGTGGAAGACAGGATTTCTGCTTGTGTGTGCACTGATGTTGGTGTTGGCTGGCTGTAGCGATAGCAATGCCGGAACGGAAACAGATTCAAGTGGTGATGGAGATCCAAAGGTAATTAAGGTAGGAGTGCTCGCTTCTTTAACTGGTGCGCTTGAAACGTATGGAAAGCAAACGGTTCAGGGATTTGAACTTGGTCTTGAATATGCAACAGAAGGAACAATGGAAGTAAACGGGCACAAGATAGAGTTTGTAGTGGAAGACACCGAAACAAAACCGGAAGTGGCGATTCAAAAAGCTACTAAACTATTGGAAGAAGATGAGGTGGATTTCCTTGTCGGATCTTCAAGCTCTGGAGACACTTTAGCGGTACTGCCTCTTGCAGAAGAGTATGAAAAGGTGATGTTGGTGGAACCAGCAGTGGCAGATAGTATTACGGGAGCAGATTGGAACAAATATATTTTCCGTACAGCACGAAATTCCTCTCAAGATGCAGTGGCTGGAGCAGCTGCAATTGCAGGGGATGGAGTGAAGATTGCGACATTGGCACCAGATTATTCTTTTGGTCATGATGGAGTGGCGGCATTCAAAGAAGCAGCAGTGGAACTTGGTGCTGAAATTGTTCTAGAAGAATATGCAGATCCTGCTGCAACTGATTTTACATCCAATATCCAAAAGATTTTAGATGCAGATCCTGACTATCTCTTTGTTGTATGGGCAGGTGCGAATTCTCCTTGGAATCAGATTTCCGATATGAAAGTACAAGAAAGAGGAATCAAGATTTCTACAGGTGCTCCTGATATTGCGGCATTACACACGATGGAACAGTTGATTGGAATGGAAGGGTTCTCTGTTTACTACCATACCCTGCCTGATAATCCAGTCAATGATTGGTTGGTGGAAAAACATAAAGAAAAGTTCAACGGAGAAGTTCCGGACCTGTTTACTCCAGGCGGAATGACGGCTGCCATCGCTATCGTGGAAGCACTAAAGAAAACAGAAGGAGATACAGATTCAGATTTAATTATAGAAACATTGGAAGGAATGAGCTTTGATACACCAAAAGGCCAAATGACGTTCCGACCTGAGGATCATCAAGCGATGCAAACTTTATATGCTGTGCGTCTGGAGAAGGTGGATGGATTCGACTATCCAGTACCTGTGTTAATGAGGGAGCTATCTCCGGAGGAAACAGCTCCTCCAATCCGTAACAATCAATAAGTAGAGGTGGAACTTTGGAGCAATGCTCTAAAGTTCCTTCGTGTTATTAGATATTTAATAAAAGGAGGTACACACATTGAATCCCATTTTGCAGACTAAGGATTTAACCATTGCTTTTGGTGGGCATGTGGCAGTGGATCAAGTGAATTTTACTGTAGAGCCTTTCCACTTCAAATCCATCATTGGGCCAAATGGAGCAGGGAAGACTACATTTTTCAACCTCTTAAGCGGACAGTTGAAGCCTACAAAAGGAGAGGTGATATGGAAAGGGGAGGACATAACAAAACTTTCCTCCATGAGACGGACTAGGAAAGGTATCGGGAGGTCGTTTCAGATTACTAATGTGTTTCCAAATCTAACAGTCTTGGAAAATGTTCGGCTGGCAGTGCAGTCTCAACGCGGAGTTAGGTATAACATGCTTTCCCATTTCCAACATTTCAAGGAGTTTGAAGAAAGGTCATTGGATTTATTGAAGACGGTCCTCCTGGATGATAAAGCTTCATCACTTGCAAAAAACCTGGCACATGGAGAAAAGAGAAAACTTGAGATTGCCATGCTTTTAGCCCTTGAAACAGAACTGCTTCTTTTGGATGAACCAACGGCAGGTATGTCGATTGAAGAAGTACCGGCAATACTTGAGGTTATTAAACTAATAAAAGCCAAGGGAGACCGGACCATCATACTAATTGAACATAAAATGGACATGATATTAGACTTGTCTGATTCTGTTACGGTACTTTTCAATGGGAAATTGTTAGCGGACGGTACACCGCAAGAAATCATGAATAATGAAACAGTCCAGTCTGCGTATTTGGGAGGATTGTATGATGACAACGCTTCTTAAAGTGGAAAAGATTCAAACATATATTGAACAGTTTCATATTTTACAAGGTGTTGATTTTGAAGCGAAACAAGGAGAAGTTACCGTATTGCTAGGGAGAAACGGGGCAGGGAAAACAACAACTCTCAGAAGTGTGATGGGACTTAATCCTCCTCAACAGGGTTCTATTGTGTTTGATGGACAGGATATAACTGGAATGGCAACGTATGATATTGCGAATATAGGAATTGGCTATGTTCCAGAAGATCAAGGGGTGTTCGGAGAATTAACAGTGGAAGAGAATATGAAGGTTGCCATGAAAAAAACAGATGAAGAAACGCTTGCGAAATTAGATTGGGTTTTAGACTTGTTTCCCGATTTAAAGACCTATTGGAAAAAACGTGGAGGGAATTTAAGTGGCGGTCAAAAGCAGATGCTGGCGATTTCCCGAGCTTATATTAATAACAGCAGGCTTCTATTAATTGATGAGCCAAGTAAGGGATTAGCTCCAATTATGGTGGAAAAGGTGATGGACTCCATCCAGCAGATGAAAAAAGAAACGAGCATTATTCTAGTAGAGCAGAATTTCTATATGGCAAGTACAATTGGGGATTGCTTCTATATATTGGACGACGGAAAGACCGTTCACCATGGTCACATGCAGGAGCTGAAGGAAGATGAGGAGCTCAGAAGGCAATATCTTGGGATTGCATAAAGGAGGGGCATATAGTGGATGTATTTGTGAATCTGACAGTAAACGGATTAGCAACAGGAATGTTAATTTTCTTACTTGCTGCTGGTCTGACCTTGATATTTGGTTTAATGGATGTCCTTAACTTTGCCCATGGGGGGCTATTTGCATGGGGCGCCTTCTCAGGGATCTGGGTGTATTCGGCAACAGGCAGCTTCATGATAGGAATTGTTGCTGCAATCGGTACTGGGCTTATATTGGGGCTGGCGCTTGAACGATATATCATCCAGCCTGTTTATGGAAATCATGTTCAACAGATTCTGATTACGTTAGGAGTCATGCTAGTTTTAAGCGAAATGATTAAAGTGGTATTCGGTCCGAACCAGCTTAGCGCAAGAACTCCATCATATTTGAGTGGGAGCTGGGAGTTTGGGGATATCATCATCATCAAATACCGTTTGTTTATCATTATTATAGGTACGCTTGTTTTCGCTGCAATCTTCTATATTTTAAGAAACACAAAGATAGGCCTAATCGTACGAGCGGGTGTTATCAACAAAGAGATGGTGCAGGCATTGGGCATCAACATAAAACGGGTGTTTATGCTAGTGTTTATGGCTGGGGCTGCAATGGCGGCACTTGGTGGCATGCTGCTTGGGCCTTATTCCGGTGTTATTTATGCAGAGATGGGGCTGGAGTTTGGGATCTTGGCATTCATTGTCGTGGTAATTGGGGGGATGGGAAGTATTACAGGTTCTGTGCTTGCAGCTATTTTGGTCGGTTTGAGTGGTTCCTTTATGGCCTATTTCGTCCCGGATTTAGCATTGGCAGTGAACATGATGCTGATGACCATTGTATTGATATTCCGTCCACAAGGATTATTCGGGGTAAAGGGGTGAGAGGATGAACAGATATATTACCATACCAAATTCCGTCTATATCATCATATTTTTGATGCTTCTTGCACTTCCGTTTGTTACAGATTCTCGTACTCTATTAATCATGTTTACTCAAATCTTCCTTTTTGCCATCTTTGCAATGAGTTATGATATCTTGCTTGGTTATACGGGAATTGTTTCGTTTGGTCATGCCATGTTTTTTGGAATAGGAGCCTATTCAACGGGTATCATGTTGAAAGAATATGACAGTACCATACCTATGCTTATATTAGCGATTCTCGTCGGTGCCGTTATAGCAGGCATTGTAAGTTATATTGTCGGGATGCTTTCCCTCCGATTGAAAAGTCACTTCTATGCTATGTTAACCCTCGCCTTCTCCGGACTGTTCTTGGTATTGGCGGAAAAGTGGCGAACACTTACACAGGGGAATGATGGCTTTACCTTCAGTATCCCCGATCCTTTGCGTGATAGATTAAATTTATATCTGTTGTCTTTAATCATGATGGTCCTAATCTTTCTTTTACTAAAGAGATTTACACATTCTCCTCTAGGTCGAGTTCTGCAGGCAATAAGAGAGAATGAGGATCGAACCGAATCACTTGGTTACCATGTGCTGCATTATAAAGTCATAGCAAGTGTGGTAGCTGGTGTGTTTGCTAGCTTTGCCGGAAGTCTCTATGTATTGACACTCAGGTTCGTCAATACGTCTGTTTTTGCAGTAGATGTCACGTTGGATGCCCTACTGATGACCATCATTGGAGGTGTCGGTACTTTAATAGGCGCGATTATTGGAGCAGGGTTGATAGAGTTTGCCCACCATTGGTTAACAGATCTTGCAAAAGTTCATTGGATTTTTGAACGATGGATTATTTTCTTCGGAATCCTTTATATCGTAGTGGTGATGTTTTTCCCTCAAGGTATCGTAGGGACCGTCAGATTATGGTGGTCTAGAAGAAAAGGAGTACAACTTAAAGTAAGAAAAGAGAAAAACATTTCAGGTTAATGGGAGGGGAATGGATGAGCAGTCAGCCACAAGTTGCATCTTTTGTAGTAAGGTGTGCCGGTTTTTCGGATGCAGGGCAGCAGTCACCAATATGGAGAATTACAGTCAGCCACGTGCAAGGGGAAGAGGAAATAACGGTTACTTGCTTTGAAGAAGTCTGTAAATTTATGAAAGAAAAACTTAGTGGGTGAGGTTATGACACAGATTGGAATTGTGAGTGTCGGTACATTTATTCCAGAAAATTTCATGACGAGCAAGGAAATTGCAAAGAAATCTGGAATACCTATAGAGGTGGTGGAAGAAAAACTGGGTATTCGGTCGAAACCAGTCGCTGGTCATGAGGATCATACGTGTGAAATGGGGATTAAAGCTGCACGAATTGCCATGGAAAAGGGGAATATTGCTCCAGAGGATATAGACCTGATTCTCTATATTGGGGAAGAGCATAAAGAATATCCACTATGGACGGCAGCCTTATACATGCAGAAACAGCTTGGAGCGGTAAATGCGATAGGCTTTGATATGGGATTGCGATGCGGAACCACCATCATGGGATTGAAAATTGCAAAAGATATGATGATAGCAGATGAATCTATTCAGACAGTTCTGCTTGCAGGTGGATACCGTAACGAAGATTTCATTGATTACACCAATCCAAGGACCAGATTCATGTATAACCTTGCAGCGGGTGGAGGAGCCATGGTGCTAAGAAAGAATCATGGTGAAAATTCTTTGTTGGCTTCTCATCTTATAACGGATGGTTCTTTTTCCGAGGACGTGGTGGTAGTTGCGGGCGGAACGAAACATCCCATTTCTCCGGAAGCATTGGAAAAAGGTCTGAATAAGCTGGATGTGCTTGATCCGGTAGGAATGAAAGCAAGATTAGAACAGAAATCCATGAAGAATTTCTTGGAAGTGATTCGAAAGTCTTTATTCAAAAGCGGTCTAACGGAAGAAGAGTTGGATTATCTCGGTATTCTTCATATGAAAAAATCTGCCCACCATTATGTTTTAAAGGAACTAGGTTTGTCCGAACAACAATCTATTTATCTAGAAAACTACGGGCACGTCGGTCAAATCGATCAAATTCTTTCCTTGGAGCTTGCTTTACAGCAAGGCCGAATCAATGAGGGAGACAATGTAGTGCTGGTGAGTGCGGGGATTGGCTATGCTTGGGGTGCAACGACTATTCATTGGGGAAAGTCAAATAGGGAGGTTAAAAAATGATCGTTCAAAAACAAGTTAAACTGCCAAACGGGGAGACATATGGATATAGAGAACGAGCTGGTAACGGTGAAACCATCCTGCTCATACATGGTAATATGACTTCATCTAAGCATTGGGATTTGCTAATGGAGAACATAGATGATTCTTTTCATCTTGTAGCGGTTGATATGAGGGGGTTCGGTGATTCATCATATCACGAAAAAATCTATTCTATTAAAGACCTAGCAGATGACATAAAACTATTTGTGAACGAATTGAATCTAACCGACTTTACAATACTTGGTTGGTCCACAGGCGGAGCAGTGGCCATGCAATTTGTAGCTGATAACTCTAACTTTGCAAAAAAACTCATTTTACTTGCTTCAGCATCTACAAGAGGATATCCAATGTATGAAACAGATGAAAACGGTCAACCGGATCAATCAAAAAGACTAACAACTTATGAACAGGTAATGCAGGACAAGACCAGGACTATTACCATTTCCCATGCATATAAAAACCGTAATAAAGAAGTATTAAGAATGATATGGGATTATGCAATCTACCATGACAATCAACCGGAAGCAAATCAGTATGAGGAGTATCTGGAAGATATGCTTACACAGCGCAATTATCCAGAAATTCTGCATGCCCTTAACATGTTTAACATCAGCAATCACCATAATGGACTGAAACAAGGGACCGGGGAAGTGGAGAAAATCAACATACCGGTTCTTGTGTTGGCTGGTGAAAATGATCTTGTCATTTCAGAACAGATGTCCAGAGAAGTGGTGGATGATCTAGGAGGAGTGGCGACGTTTTTATCCCTCAAGGGATGTGGACATTCCGCACAAGTGGATGATTTATCACAATTATTGCAAGCGATTACAACTTTCGTGGCGAAACAGGAGGAACAGTATAAATGAGATTAGAAGGTAAAGTTGCCATCATAACCGGTGCAGCCAATGGTTTAGGTTTGGAGGCTGCACGTGTATTTTTAAAAGAGGGGGCAAAGGTTGCTCTTGTTGATTATGATGCAGCATTAGGGGAACAAAGAACTGCAGAGCTTCAAGCAGAAGGGGATGCCGCATTCTACCAAGTGGATGTTTCAAATCAGGCCAAGGTAGTAGAGATGGTATCCATGGTTAAAGAGAGGTTCGGAAAGATTAATATTCTCATTAACAATGCAGGTATCACAAAAGATAACATGTTGCTAAAAATGAGTGGAGAAGACTTCCAAAAAGTTATGGATGTTAATGTAAATGGCGTATTTAACTGTACGCAAGCAGTGGTGCCTCATATGCTCGAAAATGGCAAAGGGAAAATCATCAATACGTCATCTGTGAGCGGGGTTTATGGAAATGTTGGACAGACCAATTATGCGGCATCTAAAGCAGCCGTTGTGGGAATGACAAAATCATGGGCAAAGGAATTTGGCCGGAAAAATATTAATGTGAATGCTGTGGCACCTGGATTTGTGGACACTAATATGGTAGCAACCGTCCCAGAGAAAGTAATTCAGAGTTTGTTACAAGTCATTCCCCTGCAGCGACTTGGCAAGCCGAGTGATATCGCAAGTGCTTACTTGTACCTTGCTTCAGATGAGTCGGATTATGTGAATGGTACGGTTCTCCATGTAGATGGCGGAATTATGATGTAATAGTAAAAATTTCACTTTTAAACTAGGTGCTAAATAGGCATCTAGTTTTTTTCGTATACAATTCAGAAGTTTTGACGAAAAAAGTAACAAATCACGCCAAAGCATATTCATTCTTGCCAAGACTAACAACCACACCTTATGATGAACACAGGATAAATAGTCAAATTTGAATAATTGAGTATAGGAGGACATCCAGGTGTTTAATGCGCTTATTAAGAAGCCTAAAGTAACGTTAATATTTTTACTATTATTGGTGGTCATCGGTTCCTTGACCTATTTTCAAATACCAAAACGAGAGATCCCTGAAATCTCATTAAATGTAGGAACCATCACCACAGTGTATCCAGGAGCTGCCCCAAACGTTGTAGAACGTGATATTACCACCCCGCTTGAAAAAGAACTATTGGATATAGACGGGATGGATAGTGTCACATCTGTTTCTGGATTAGGCGTTTCTAATATTGTGATGGAACTGACTGATGATGCGGATAGGGATAAAGTATTCTCCCAAGTGCAGCAAAAAGTTTCTGATGTAAGCCGCGAGTTTCCAGAAGACGCTTTTGAACCGACAATCAACACGGATATCCAAATGGGAGCCATTGCTTCTTACAACATTTTACATGAAGACCGTGCACTGTTATTAGAGCAAAAGGACATTATTGAAGGATGGGTTCCTCAATTGGAGGATATTGATGGTGTTCGAAAAGTTACAATAAAAGGGTTGGAAGAATCGGGCTACACGCTTAACTTGGATTCAGAAACCATGCAAGAAGAGAGAGTGCTACTTCCTGATGTCATAACAGCCATCCAAAATGAATTGGAAATCACCCCTCTTGGCAGTCAGCAGGAAGGTAACCAGATTTCCCAGCTGACATTTGAACATATTGAAAATATTGAAGAAGTAGAAAATGTATTTTTGAAAAAGGATGAAGAAGGAAATTCGCTTTATGTCGGGGATGTTGCAAGTTTAACGCAGATACCGACAGAGCAAGAGGATTTAATTACTTACAATGGGTCGCCAGCAATTTCTTTGACCATTATGCAAGAAAAAGGAGTAGACATTCCGACACTGCATACCACTGTAGATGAAGAAATGGAACGTCTCGCTAAAGACCTGCCAGAAGAAGTGGAGATGGACCTTTACTATACTCAAAATGATATTGTGTCCAAAATCTTTAAGGACTTGGGAATTTCCTTCCTGATCTCTATTTTAGCAGTGGTATTGATTACGTTTTTCGGATTAAATACCGTCTCTGCTATCCTGGTGGCAATCTCTATTCCAATATCGATTGCGCTTGGATTAATTCCCTTGCCATATGCAAATGTGGATTTAAACCAGATCTCCATTATCGGAATCATCATTGCCTTAGGGATACTGGTAGATGATGCCATCGTAGTAAATGATAACATCCAGAGACGTTACCAACTTGGTGATGGCCCGTTGAAAGGTGCCATAACCGGAACGAAAGAAGTCAGGGTATCCATCATTACTTCAACGTTGGCTATCGTCTTTACTTTTCTGCCATTGACTTTCTTAGGTGGCCCAAACGGTGCTTTCATTTCTGCACTACCGACCGTTCTTATTGCTACCATCATCGGTTCCACGATTGTTGCTTTGACCATTGTGCCGATTTTCATGGCATGGCGCCAAAAGAAGAAAGCGCGTAAGCAAGGAAAAAATGGTCTTCTAGGGTCTCAATTTGATAAAGCAGGGAACTGGTATAGTTCAAAAATTTTAACAAAAGTAGTGAAAAAACCGCTACTCACAGGGCTTGCTGTTCTTACATTCTGTACAGCAAGTTATGCACTCGTTCCATTTATTCCGGTCGTATTTTTCCCGAGTGCAGATCGTGAAGAGGTGACTGTGTCCGTCACATATCCGGCAGGGACACCACTGGAGGAAACAGAATCAAGGCTCCAACAAATGGAAGAAAGCCTAAAAACAGATAAAGCTGTTTACGAAACGACCATCTTTGCAGGGAGCGGAGAACCTGGAATATTCGGCAGCACATTATCCAACTCAGGTGAGAACACAGGGCAGATTGTCTTGAGAGTGGACCGGGAGCAGCAGTCTGCTGCAGATACGATTACCAAATGGCAGCCTGAACTGCGGGATGAAAATCCAGACGCGGTAGTGATGCTTTCTACAATCGAAGCAGGTCCCCCTGTAGGAGCTCCCATCGCCCTGACGGTTGTTGGGGAAGACATTGAAGAACTAATGAAATCTGTCAATGGAATGAAAGAAGAGATTAAAAGCTTGGAAGGAAGCGGAGCAGTTATTGATGACGTAGGGTCCGCTCAACCTACTATTAGTTATGTCCCAAACAGAGAAGCAATGGAAGAGCATGGAATTACTGCTCAAGAGATAAGCAATCAAATCAGGCTTGTGACAGAAGGAATCCCAGTTGGTTCTTATGAAGCGGGACTGGAGAGGGAAACACTTACCATCGTTCAAGATCTTGTAGAGGATGGAGAAAAGATAAACCTTGAAGCATTGGAGCTTCCAAGTAAAACAGAAACGACTGAATTTGGGGCACCAGTTCTCATCCCGCTATCAGAGCTAGTGACTGTTGAAGAAACAGAAGTGTTGCCGTTGATTCCTCATAAAGATGGGGATAGAACCATAACGGTGCGTGTGTATCCAGGGGAAGATGACAAACAAAAATTAGAAGCGGAAGTAAAAGACATCGCGGCATCCTATGAAACTGATAGTATTTCCGTTTCAGTTGGAGGAGAATCTTCTGCAAGAAGCGATTTCTTTATTGAAGTAGGAAAACTGTTCTTGATCGTCATTTTCCTGATTTATATTTTAATGGTTGTTCAGTTTAATTCATTAAGATTGCCGTTGTTGATCATGAGTTCCGTTTACTTGGCTATTTCTGGTGCGATGATAGGCTTGTTCATCACACAAACCGGCCTTGGTTTCATGGCGATGATGGGAATAGTATCACTTGCGGGAATTGTGGTAAGGAATGCGACGGTCTTCATTGAATTTATGGAATCACGTTTACAAGAGGGTGCAACCCTTAGTGAAGCAGTCATTGATTCAGGTAAAGCCAGATTGCGACCGGTCGTACTGACTGCCTTTACATCTATTGCCGCTTTACTTCCGATAGCGTTTAGCGGGGATGTATTATTTACCCCGCTAGCAATATCAATTATTTCAGGAATATTCTTTTCCACCTTCTTTACATTGTTGTTTGTACCTGCATTTTATATTGTGATTAAACGTAAGAAAGTGAAAGAAGCTTAAGTAGTGGACGGGTATCCATCATTATATGGATGCCCGTTTCCATTGTAACCCTTCTGTAACTCCCATCTCCTATAGTATGGGTATCTTGTAAAGTGTAGGGGAGAGATGGAAGTGGAAATGAATGGTTCTTGGTTACAGAAGCGTTCACAACATTCTCCATATAAAATCGCAGTGATCGACGGCGAAACGGGAGAAAGATGGAGTTATAAGCAATTATACGATCGTTCAAGAGATATGGCAGGCAGACTGTTATCTGCAGGAATTGAACCAGGAGATCGGGTGGCTCTGTTGTCACCGAATCATATAGTATACTTTGATCTGCTTTTTGCATGTGGAAATATAGGGGCAATTTTTGTGCCGCTCAATTGGAGACTGGCGGAAAATGAATGGAACTATATAATAAGAGATTGCCAGGCTAAATGTGTGATAGTGCATGATGACTATTTAGAGGAATCAAATCAGTTGGAATGCCAAGTGTTCTCTCTCGATGAATTAGCGACAAAAGAAATGCAAAAGAATGGTTCACACCCCACACGATTCCATGACGCGGCGGCCATCATCTATACGGGGGGCACAACAGGGCACCCCAAAGGAGTAATTCTTACTAAAGAAAACATTACATGTAATGCTATCAATACTATTGTAAGCTGGGGACTTCATGGAGAGGATACCACCCTCACTTGCCTGCCTATGTTTCATACAGGGGGCCTTAATGCTTTGTCGACTCCATTGCTCATGGCAGGTGGGACCGTTGTCCTGATGAGAAGTTTTGAAGCGGAAAAAGCCATCAAACTATTAGATTTGTATAAGTGTACAATCGCCCTAATGGTCCCCACCATGTACAGCATACTGATAGAGCATCCTCATTTTCATGGTACAGACTTTCCAACTATGAAAACATTTCTTTCAGGTGGTGCCCCCTGTCCATTGGAAATTTACGAAGCATTCTACCAGAAGGGGAAATTGTTTAAGGAAGGATACGGACTAACAGAAGCAGGTCCAAATAATTTCTACATTGATCCTCATGAGGCATATGGGAAAAAGGGGTCAGTCGGCAAAGCAATGCTATTCAATGAAGTAAAGTTGATGGTAAATGATAGCTTAGAAGCGATGGAAGATGAGGTAGGGGAAATATATATTAGAGGCTCGCATGTCTTCTCTGAATATTGGGGGAAAGAAGAAGAAACCAAGAAAGCAAAACGTGATGGATGGCTGAAAACAGGTGATTTGGGTCGAAGAGATGAAGACGGTTATTTCTATATAGTCGGTAGAACAAAAGACATGATCATTTCAGGTGGAGAAAATATTTATCCATTGGAAGTGGAGCAAATACTCTGTCAGCATGAAGCGGTCAAGGAGGCATGTGTAATTGGTGTACCACATCCTATATGGGGAGAGGCGGTTATAGCCATTGTTTCTAATAAAAGGCAAACTTCTGAAAAGGAGTTGCTGACCTTCTGCAAAACCAGAATCGGAGTCTATAAAATACCTAAGAAAATAGTTTTTGTTCCGGAAATACCCAAAACGGCTGTAGGGAAATTGGATAAAAAAAATCTACAGGATTCTTTTAAGAAGCTATATACCACTAATCAAAATAAAGAAGAACATGTATAGTTGAAAATTTACAAAAAGATACACCTAGCAATTATTGCACACTAGGTGTATCTTTTTATTGTAGGGATATACTTTAAATGAAACGTTATAGTTATCCAATCGTACAAGTAGTATCTACTATATTCAGTTAAAAAGGTGAATGCAAATAATATGGAATTTTATCTTGATATTCTACTATACGCACCATATGTAACAGCCGCGGTTCTTTGCCTTTTGACATTCTGCTTTTTTGTGGACTCCAAGTATGTGGTCTACCAACACAGTGGTTATACAACATCCTTGGACCTTGAAACGAATAAATTGCAGTCTATTATTGGTAAGCGGAGAAGGCTTATTACATTCATATATAGAAAACGGCCTACAAAAGAAGCAACCTTAGATGAAGAAGATTCCTTTTTCTACTTTGCAAACATGAGTTGATAATTTTGTGAAAAGTAGGAGGAATTTACATGAGAAAGTTTTGGACAGTAAGTTTAGTTATATTTTTATTGGCCCTATTAACAGGTTGTAACATGAGTGAGCCCATTACGGCAGATAGTTTAGGAGTTTGGAACCATTATTTTGTCTATCCGTTATCTCTCGCGCTGACAAGCGTGGCAGAATGGACGGGTGGAAGCTATGGTATATCCATCATTATCGTTACAATTGCTATTCGTACTCTTATTTTGCCACTGGCATTGAAGCAGCAGAAAAACATGCTTGCCATGCAAAAACTTAAGCCGGAAATGGAAGCACTGCAAAAGAAATATAAAGACAAAAAGAACCCAGACGATCAAAAAGAGATGCAAAAGGAATTAATGGGACTATACCAGACTCATAAAGTGAACCCTGCTGCTGGTTGTTTTCCCATGTTGATTCAGATGCCTGTGATCATGGCATTCTATTATGCAATTGGAAGAACGACGGAAATAGCCGAGCACTCTTTCTTTTGGGTAAGTCTTGGTCAGCCGGATCCATTATATATTCTACCGGTAGTGGCAGCTATCACGACATTCATTCAAACAAGAGTTACGCTTACAGATGACGTACAGCCACAGATGAAGATGGTCATGAACATCATCCCCGTGTTTATATTAATCGCCGGATTAACGTTACCTTCTGCATTGGCACTTTACTGGGTGATAGGAAATATTTTCGGTATTGGGCAAGGGCTTTATTTGAAAAAGCGAATGAAAACGTTGAAGCAGATGGAAGAAGCAACAGTTGTTCCGAGCACATAATCGGATGAAACCTCTAACCTCCTTTAAACATGGAAGTTGGAGGTTTTTTTATATTCCATCCACGTATTATGGAGCGTATGAAGACCTCAGTGGAGCAGGAAAGTAGAAAGGGAAGTCTTCATAGAGAGTATGAAGACCTCCGTGGAGCGGGAAAGGAGTAAGGGAAGTCTTCATAGAGCGTATGAAGACCTCCGTGGAGCGGGAAAGTAGAAAGGGAAGTCTTCATGGAGCGTATGAAGACCTCCGTGGAGCGGGAAAGGAGCGGGAGAAGTCTTCATAGAGCGTATGAAGACCTCCGTGGAGCGGGAAAGGAGTAAGAGAAGTCTTCATAGAGCGTATGAAGACCTCAGAGGAGCGGGAAAGGAGAAAGGGAAGTCTTCATGGAGCGTATGAGGACCTCAGTGGAGCGGGAAAGGAGTAAGAGAAGTCTTCATAGAGCGTATGAAGACCTCAGAGGAGCGAGAAAGAAGAAAGGGAAGTCTTCATTGAGTCTATAAAGACCTAAGTGAAGCAGGAAAAAACAAGAGGAGGTCTTCATAAAGGAGCAGCCGCGATTTGCACAGAGGAGGCTCAAAGACCCGTCGGTTTTCCCGGCTTATTTTACGCATCTCTTCTAATTCTCAATATAAAAATAGCATTCAATAAGAACCATATTCCTAAAAAGCCCAAGACAGATAGAAAGGAAAAATTATGGCTTATGATAGGACTTACCGCAGTACCAATCAACAATGTGAAAGAATACAAGGAGATGGCACTTCCCCGGTGATTACTGCCTAGTATCCCGATATATGTAATGATTGCCGGCAGAAAAAAGGAAATGGCAGCCACATAAATCACAGACAATGCCCCTATCACAAGAAGGCTCTCATAAAAAATCATCATAAAGAAGAACGAAAAGGAAATGCTCAACGAACAAATAAGTAGTAACCGTTTGGAGCCAACTGTCCGCATCAATATATCAGAAAAGAGACAAGAAACAGTACCCACCAACCCGACAGAACGGACCAACATAAAAGATTGATCAGGAGACTTCAAAGATAGGAACTGAAACAGGCTATCGTAAAAAGTCACAAAGGAGAGCAGCAAGGAAAAAACAATCAAATATAAAGTCCTTAAATCACGGTCAGCCAAGAGGGTGGAAAAATGTTTCCAAGGTTTGTCCGTTGTACGGATCAATGAATTAGATGGGCTTAAAATGAGACGGGCAAACAAAAACAACAGAAAGTAAAAAAGTGAAAAGAAAGTAAATACGCCTTCCCATTGAAAAGAAGTGGCTATAGTTTCGCTAATCATTGGTCCAAAAATACCGGATAACAGAAAACCTGCATTAATAAGAGAAATAGTAAAGTTTCGAAGAGATGGAGAGAAGTGATCAAAGCAATAGGCAAAAGCAACTGGTGCAAAGCAACCGAGGGTGAATCCTTGAATGGATCGGGCAACGTACAAGTGAGATATATCCGTAGATTGCGCAATGAGTATGGTAGCGATAGCCGAAAAAAGAAAGCCATAGCTAATAATATTTTTTCTGCCGAATCGATCGGATAATGGACCGAACATCAGTAGTCCTATCGCATAGAAAATGCTAAAAAAGCTGCTGGCCAATATTACTTTTTGTTTGGAGATACTCCACTCTAAGCTAATTGGATCATACAGAGGGATTAATGCGTAAAGGCTGCAGACCACTAAAAAACCCATGACAATTAATAATGTTGCTGAAAAATAATGGTTTTTTCTTTGTTCCATTTCCGTTCACCTGCCCATGTTACCTTATGCGATGGGTGTTTGACCGGTTCCATTCTTGAAAGTAACACGTTGGCAATAATAGTAGTTTTTCAGTACAATAGAATAAGAAGAACATAAGTACGTATTATTTTTTGGAATGGAGAAAATGGGGGATAGCTTGTGTCTATACGATTTTTAATAGGAAGAACAGGCAGCGGGAAAACAACCTGGTGCAATGAACAAATTCTTCAAATGCTTAAAGAAGATCCACAAGGTCCGCCTGTTGTCTACCTTGTGCCGGAACAGATGACTTTTCAATCAGAATATCGAATCGTGCAATCACCTGATGTGAAGGGAATGATTCGGGCACAAGTATTCAGCTTTACTCGTCTTGCATGGAGAATTTTACAGGAAGTTGGCGGTATCAGCCGTTTTCATATTGATCAGACAGGTATCCATATGTTGCTTCGGAAGGTGATTGAAGAACATAAAAGTAAGTTCCATGTATTTGGGAAGTCTGCAGAGCAGTTCGGATTCATTGAACAAATGGAAAGCATGATTACAGAGTTTAAACGTTATTGCGTCACTCCAGAACTTTTACATGAAAAAATCGTCCGGATTGGAGAAGATGTCTCGATTTCTGAGCATGAAAAAATGCTGGCTAAAAAGCTGACAGACATACTTGTAGTCTATCGTCAGCTAGAAGAAACGCTGGAAGGAAAATATCTGGATGGCGAAGATTACTTACAGCTATTGGCGGAAAAAATACCGGCTTCAAACTATATCCAAAAAGCAGATATTTTCATTGATGGCTTTCATAGTTTTACCCCTCAGGAATTAGAAGTCTTGAAGGCTTTAATGAAACATGCAAACTCGGTCACGATTGCTTTGACAGCAGATAAGCAATATGACGAAGAAGCACCATATGATCTTCATCTTTTCAGGGAGACCGGAACGACCTATCAAAAGCTTAAAGATATCGCATTAGAAGAGGGTTGCAAACTAGAAGAGCCAGTGCTTTTAAAAGGCACACCACGCTTCAAACACGCTGATTCCTTGCGTCATATGGAACAGTATTTTGATGTTCGTCCAACAGTCGTCTATCAAGAAAATGCCGACGTATCTATTTTACAAGCAGTCAATCGCAGAGCAGAAATGGAAGGCATCGCAAGGGAGATAGTCTCGCTTGTCAGAGATAAGGGTAACCGTTATAAAGATATAGCGGTGATAGTTAGAAATGCCGAATCTTACATTGATTTGATCAATACCGTTTTTAAAGATTATGACATCCCGTTTTTCGTCGATCAAAAGCGAACAATGCTCCATCACCCGTTGGTGGAATTGCTCCGGTCTAGTCTTGAGGTAATTTCAAGAAACTGGCGCTATGAATCTGTTTTTCGTTGTGTAAAGACGGATTTCTTTTACTCATTAGATCATGATATTAATGTGATGCGCGAAAAGACGGATAAGTTGGAAAACTATTGCCTGTCCTATGGGATACAAGGGAATAGATGGACTGCGACTGAGCCGTGGAAATATCGTCGCTTCTTTAGTGTGGATACAGAAGGTCCATACGTACAAACAGATGAAGAGATTGCCTATGAAAAGGAAATCAATGAATTAAGAGCGATGATCGTTGAGCCGATTCATATGCTTGAAAAACGCTGGAAAAAAGCAAAGTCCATTGATGGCTATTGCAAGGCGCTCTATGAATATATGGAAGATTTGAAGATTCCGCAAAAACTGGAAGCAAGAATGAAAAAGGCCGAGGAAGAAGGCAATCTTTCTGCTGCAAAAGAAAACGAGCAAGTGTGGAAGTCGATTATTCAAATGCTTGATCAGATGGTCGAACTGATAGGAGGCCATCCAATTTCGTTATCCATGTTTATGAAAATGGTCGAAAGTGGATTGGAAAGCCTGCGATTTAGCCTGGTGCCACCAGCCATTGATCAGGTTATCGTTGCGAACTTTAATCTCTCGCGCCTGACCGATATTAAGCACAGTTTTGTGATTGGTGTAAATGATGGGGTGATCCCTGCCAAGATCAAGGATGAAGGGTTTATATCTGAAGAGGAAAGAGAACTTCTGTCAAACTACGGAATGGAGCTTGCACCGACAAGTTTAGAGCGGCTGCTTGATGAACATTTCCTTGTTTATACGTCATTCTTAAGCCCTTCTCAACGCTTGTATATAAGCTATGCACTGGCAGACGAAGAAGGGAAAACGTTGTTGCCCTCTTCTTATATCAAGCGAATCAAGGAAATGTTTCCTTTGCTTGAGGAGAAGTTGTTGCTTAATGAACCTGCAGAGCTGTCAAACGAGGAACAGCTACAGTATATCCACACCCCATCGACCACGCTATCCAACTTGGCAGTACAGCTTCAAGCGTGGATGAAGAAATACCCCGTCGAACCAATCTGGTGGGATGTGTACAATACACTGTTAGAAAATGAAGAATGGCAGGATAAAACGGAACATGTCTTACGAAGTTTATTTTATAAAAATGAAGCCAAGAAATTAAAGCAAAAGGTTAGTCGTGAGTTATACGGAAATTTCATGGAAGCCAGTGTGTCGAGGATGGAGAAATTCAGTGCGTGTGCTTTTTCCCATTTCGCTTCACATGGTTTAAAGCTGAAGGAAAGAAAAATTTACCGATTGGAAGCACCGGATATCGGTCAGCTCTTTCATGCAGCACTTAAGCATATTTCGGATAAGTTAAGGCAAAGCGGAAACGATTGGAAAAACCTCACGAAACAGGAGTGTGAGGTGCTGGCAAAAAAAGCTGTTCATATTCTTGCACCAAAGCTGCAAGGAGAAATCCTACTAAGCTCTAATCGTTTTCACTACATTAAACGCAAGCTTGAAACCATCATCACCAGAGCATCGCAAATTCTAAGCGATCATTCTAGAGCGAGCAAATTTACCCCTGTTGGCTTGGAACTTGGTTTTGGCAAACAGGAAGAGTTGCCGCCGATTCAAATCAACTTGCCAAATGGTGTGACAATGGAGCTTATAGGCCGAATAGATCGCGTTGATAAAGCAGAGGGAAGCAACGGCTTATTGCTTCGTATCATTGATTATAAATCCAGCAACAAAGCGCTTGACCTGACAGAGGTTTATTATGGCTTGGCATTACAGATGCTGACCTATTTGGATATTGTCATTTCTCATTCCAAAGGCTGGCTAGGAAATGAAGCTACTCCTGCAGGCGTTCTGTATTTCCATGTTCATAATCCCATGATTAAAACAAATGGAATGAAACAGGAGGACATCATAGAAGAGGAAATTTTTAAGAGCTTCAAAATGAAAGGCCTTCTTTTAGGTGATGAGGAATCTGTTAAGCTGATGGATCAGACGCTAGAGACCGGGCACTCCAAAATAGTGTCTGCTGCATTAAAAAAGAATGGTGGATTTCAAGCTAACTCTTCGATTGCAAGTGAGGAGGAATTCACTCAGCTGAGAACGTATGTTAGAAAAACGTTTGAAGAGATTGGCATGAAAATATCTGAAGGCGAGACAAGCATAGCTCCTTACAAATTAAAGAATCAAACACCATGTACGTTTTGTTCCTATAAATCGTTTTGTCAATTTGATACATCGCTTGATGAAAATGAATATAGAGTGCTGTCAACGATACCTAAAAATGAGGTCATTTCCTCGATGAAAACGAAGATAGAAGGGGGAGAGGAATCATGAGCATGGAGCTTCTTCCAAAACCAACAGATGCCCAGTGGACAGATGATCAGTGGAAAGCCATTGTCGCCTCTGGGAGAGATATACTCGTAGCAGCAGCTGCTGGGTCAGGTAAAACCGCTGTTCTTGTTGAACGGATGATTCATAAGATTGTTGAGGAACATGTAGACGTGGACAGGCTGCTTGTCGTAACGTTTACCAATGCGTCAGCTGCAGAAATGCGCCACAGAATTGGCGAAGCATTGGAAAAACAGTTAGAGAATAAGCCGGCATCGCTTCATTTGCGCCGACAGCTAAGTTTATTGAACCGAGCATCCATATCTACGATTCACTCTTTTTGTCTTGAGGTAGTAAGAAAATACTATTACTTGATCGACATTGACCCAAGTTTCCGTATTGCCGATACAACGGAAATTCAATTGATGCAGGAGGAGGTTCTTGAGGGCGTCTTTGAAGAAGAGTACGGAAAGGAAGACAACGACTTATTTTTTGAATTGGTCGACCGCTACACAAATGATCGTTCTGATGGAGCTTTGCAAAACCTTGTACTGGATCTTCATGAGTTTTCGAGGGCCAATCCCAGCCCTGATAAATGGCTGGATGAGATTGTTTCTTTCTATCAGTCTACCAGCAAGTATTCTATTGATGACTTGCCTTTCATCCATACATTGAAACGTGAAATGAAGCTGCAGTTTCTAGGCGCGGAAAGCTTGTTGGAAAAAGCGATGGAAATTACGCTAAAGCCTGGTGGGCCTGCTCCGCGTGCTGAGAATATCGAACAAGATTTGACTCAACTTCACAGACTTCAAGCTGCCCTCGACATATCATGGGAAGACTTGTATGCAGTTATGCAGGAACTTGATTTCTCCAGGGCTAAAACCTGCCGTGGAGATGAATATGATAAAGAGTTGATAGAAAGATGGACCAAGGTACGTAATGATGCAAAAGCAATGGTACAAGGAATTAAAGATGAATTGTTTTCCCGACGTCCCGATTCTTTTCTGAAAGATCTCGAAGAGCTAGCACCTGTGATGGGTACACTTGTTGATTTAGTTAAGAAATATGGGAAAGAATTTAGCCTCTTAAAACAAGATAAAGGATTGGTAGACTTTTCCGACTTAGAGCACCTTTGTTTAGATGTGCTCACCACTTTTAACGAAGGAAAATTAACTCGTTCTGAAGCGGCCCTCCGTTATCAATCCACTTTTAAAGAGGTAATGGTGGATGAATATCAGGATACAAATATGGTTCAAGAAGCGATTCTGAAGCTTGTTACGAAGGAAAGTGAAGATGCTGGAAATATGTTTATGGTAGGGGACGTGAAGCAATCCATTTACAGATTCCGATTAGCGGAACCTTTCCTGTTCTTAAGCAAATACAAACGGTTTGATACGGAAGGAAGAGTTTCTGGCCTTCGGATTGATTTGAATAAAAACTTTCGCTCGCGTCCGGAAGTCCTTGATGCCACTAACTTTATCTTTAAACAAATCATGGGAGAGACAGTTGGAGAAATTGACTATGACGACGATGCGGAATTAAAGTTTGGGGCAGCCTATTATCCAGAAGCTTCGGACCGAGAATCGGAACTATTGATAATAAATCGAAGCGCTTCTGTGTCAGGAGATGAGGAAGAACTTTCCGAGTCTGAAACTGAAAATAATTCCGCTGGATTTGATAAAGTGGAACTTGAAACGGCTCAAGTGGAAGCGAAAATGATTGCTCAGAAAATAAAGCATCTAATTCAGTCTGGGTATGAAATTTATGATAAAGACAGAAAAATGATGCGCCCTGTCACTTACCGAGATTTTGTGATTCTTATGCGGTCCATGCCCTGGGCTCCTCAATTTATGGAGGAGTTTAAGCAGGAAGGTTTGCCGTTATATGCAAACTTGAGCACGGGATATTTCGAAGCAACAGAAGTGGCCATCCTTTTATCGTTATTGAAGATTATTGATAACCCATATCAAGATGTTCCGTTGGCTTCTGTATTGAGGTCACCGATTGTCGGTCTTGATTCCAACGATTTGGCAACCATTCGTATTCAACAAAAAAAAGGCTCCTATTACGAAGCGTTAATGGCATTTATGGACAAGTCCCCTGATACTATGGAGGAACAAGAATTAGCTAAAAGGATCCGCTTATTCTATCAAATGCTTCAATCATGGCGTACAGCTGCCCGTGAAGGAGCATTGTCCGAGTTAATTTGGCAGATTTATCAGGACACTCACTTCTTTGATTTTGTTGGAGGAATGCCAGGTGGTAAACAGCGTCAAGCAAACTTGCGAGCACTGTATGACCGTGCCAGACAATATGAATCCACCTCTTTCCGCGGTTTGTTCCGTTTCTTACGTTTTATTGAAAGAATGCAAGAACGGGGAGAAGACCTTGGTGCTGCAAGAGCGCTTGGGGAGCAAGAGGATGTTGTCAGGCTGATGACTATTCACTCCAGTAAGGGACTTGAGTTTCCGATTGTGTTTGTTGCAGGCCTGTCCAGACAGTTCAATATGATGGATCTTAACAACAGTTATTTGCTAGATAAAGAGCTTGGGTTTGGTTCAAAATATGTAAATGCAAAACTTCGAATCACCTATCCAACGATACTACAGTTGGCCTTGAAGCGAAAAGCCAAGGCCCAGCTGATAGCAGAGGAAATGCGTGTATTATACGTAGCTCTCACGAGGGCAAAGGAAAAATTATACCTAGTCGGAACGGTAAAGGACTTTGAAAAATCTCAATTGCAGTGGGGGGAACATGTCTCACATGAAAATTGGCTGTTACCTGACTATGTAAGAGCAGGTGCGAAATCGTATATGGACTGGGTTGGCCCTGCCCTTGTGCGACACAAGGATGCACAAGGATTGAGAGAAGAAGGTGCGTCCGTTGTTATCCAAGAGGAGATCGCCAATCATCCGACTTCATGGAAGATATCCGTCACCAACGTAGAACAGTTGATACAGGAGATAGAAGCTGAAAAAGAAGAAGAAAACCTACTTCTAAATTACGTGAAGCAAGGGAAACAGGTTGATATCGAAAGTCCTTATAAGGCGAAAGTAGTGGAACAACTGAATTGGACCTATCCATATAAAGAGGCAAGCATTCATCGCTCGAAGCAATCTGTCTCAGAGATAAAAAGAATGAGAGAACAGCAGGATCCATACGCAGACAATACGCTTGTTCAAACACAAAAAAGGTATTTCCTTGATCGCCCAGCCTTCTTACAAAAGAAAAAACTGACTCCTTCAGAAATTGGAACAGCGATGCACGCTGTGATGCAAAATATAAACCTTGTGGCTGAAGTTATCGATCGGGATTATGTACAGGCACAGGTCATGGGTATGGTTCAAAATGAGCTTATCACAGCAGAACAGGCAAACGTCATTGATTTTGACGCAATCGTATCTTTCTTTTCTACTCCTGTCGGGAAGCGCATGCTAGAGGCGCAATATGTTCACAGGGAGGTCCCATTCAGTTTTGCGTTGCAAGAAAATGAGTTTTTCGAGCAAAAAGAACTAAAAGGAGAGACCATTCTGGTGCAGGGTGTCATTGATTGCCTTTTAGAAGATGAGGCGGGGCTTGTTCTAATCGACTACAAAACGGATACCATCACTGGTAGATTTGGTAACGGCTTTGAGGAAGCGGAACCAGTTCTTCGAAAACGTTATAAAGACCAAGTAGCCTTGTACGGGAAAGCCGTTGAAGAAATTTGGAAGAAAGAATTAAAAGAGAAATATTTATATTTCTTTGATGGAAATCGATTAGTGAAAATGGATTAAAATAAAGAGTGGCTCAGGTGGCAAATGTTGTTGCTTGAGCCACTTTCTTGGAAGGGAAGAATAAAGATGCGCATACTTCATACTGCCGACTGGCACTTGGGAAAAACGTTAGAAGGAAGAAGTCGTTTGCCAGAGCAGGCACAGTTTTTAGAAGAACTTCTGCAAATTGTAGAAGCAGAAAAAGTAGACGTGGTACTGATGGCAGGAGATGTCTATGACACGGTCAATCCCCCGGCCCAGGCGGAAGTACTTTTCTATGAATCGCTTCAACAGTTATCCAACAGTGGTAAGAGGCCAGTTGCTGTCATTGCAGGGAACCATGATAATCCAGACCGTCTTTCTGCATCAAGACCTCTTGCAAGCTCGCAAAATATCTCCTTGCTAGGCTACCCCACAATGGACGTTCAGACAATCTATGTCCCCACGACGGAAGAAACGTTGAAACTCGCTTCTTTGCCATACCCATCAGAGTCCAGGTTAAACGAAGTGCTTTCCGAAGAATTTGAGGAAAAGGCTATCAGGGACCATTATGATGCTAGAATTCGTCAGTTTTTTGATAAGATGTGTGAACAGTTTACCGAGTCCTCTGTCAATATTGCCATGAGCCATCTTTTTGTTGCCGGCGGAAATTCTTCTGATTCGGAACGTCCAATTGAAGTAGGGGGAGCATTTACGGTTGCAGCAGAAAGCTTGCCACACCAAGCTCAATATGTTGCACTAGGCCACTTGCATCGCCCTCAAACCATTAAGCGTGCCAAAACGGCAGCCAGATACTCTGGCTCACCGCTTGCTTATAGTTTTTCAGAGGCTGGATACACGAAAAGTGTAACCATTATAGATGCAAAGCCTGGTGAAGCAGTGGAAACGAAAGAAATCTATCTTTCTAGCGGAAAGCCGCTTGTGAAATGGAAGGCAACAGAGGGAGTTCAACAAGTGTATGAGTGGCTCGAAAATAAGAAGGATAGCAATGCATGGGTAGATCTTGAAATACATGTCACCAATGCATTATCCATGGAAGAAATTCACCGAATCAGAAAACATCACGATGGCATCCTCCATATACGTCCCATTTTTCCAGAAATGGTCGAAGAGAGGAAAGCAATGAAGATGGACAGCGTTCCCATTGAAGAGCTGTTTGTTAGGTTTTATGAAAAACAATCAGGAGGAGCCAAACCCGAGGAAGATTTAGTCCGGTTATTTCTCTCCTTATTGCAAGATGAAACGTTGAAGGAGGAACAAGTATGAAACCAATCACATTGACGATCGCAGGGCTTCACAGCTTCCGTGAAAAACAAATAATTGACTTTGAATCGCTTTGTGAGGGTGGCGTATTTGGAATTTTTGGACCAACCGGAAGCGGAAAATCTTCCATACTGGACGGGATGACGCTTGCTCTGTATGGAAAAGTAGAACGTGCCTCCAATAATACACAGGGAATTATGAATCATGCTGAAAATCAGTTAGAGGTTTCCTTTTTATTTGAACTAGAAAATGCAAAGGGGAAGCAGCGTTTTAAAGTGGAAAGGACGTTTAAAAGGACGGATGACATCCGTGTTAAATCAGGGATATCAAGATTGACGGAAGTAATGGAAGACGAGCATATCGTATTAGCGGATAAAGCAAGTGAAGTGAATCAGGCCATTCAAGAGATACTTGGACTGACCATTGACGACTTCACCAGAGCGGTTGTGTTGCCACAAGGTAAATTTGCCGAATTTCTGTCGCTTAAAGGTGCAGACAGAAGACAAATGCTCCAACGCCTTTTCCAGTTAGAAAAATACGGCGATCAGCTTTCCAGAAAAATAAAGGAAGAGCTGCAAGAAAAAACAAGGCTGTTAGGAGAAATACATGCTGAGCAGTTAGGGTTGGGCGAAGCAACTGATGAGGCGGTAAAAGAAGCAGAAAAAGCGTTCAAGGAAGTAGAGACACTCGTTAAAAGTTCAGAAAAAGCCCTTCAAGAGATGGAGCATGCTTTTGAGCAGAAAAAGAAACAGTGGGAGAGGCAGCTTGAAAAGGCACAGGTAGAAAAAAAGCTTCATTCATTTTTATTGCAAGAGGCTTCGATAAAGGAGCTGGAAACTTCCTTTACATTGGCGGAACAGGCGGAGAGCTTAAAGCCTCTGTTGGAAGATCTGAAAGAGGTAGAAAAAGCCTTGTTTCAGTGGAAACACAGAAATAATCTCAACCAAACGGCCAATGAATCTGCAAAAGAAGCGTTGGATAAAGCCTTGAGAACGTATGAAGCAACTAGAGTGAAGAAAGAAACAGAATTACCTGTGCTGCTCGCAAAGAAAGAAAAATTAGAGCGTGCGAGAAACCTTGAAGAGGGATTGACTTCCCATAAGCCCAAAATGGAAGAACTCAAACGTTCTTTGGTTTCTAATAAAGAAGTATTTTCTAAACTACACAGCCAGGAAGAAAAGGCAAAGGAATTGTATACCAAGGCAGTAAACAAGCAAAAGACAATAAAAGATGAGCTTGCCTCTCTTGCGTTTGCACCTGCCCGTTTAGAATTACTTCAGAAAGCATTTGACAAGAAACAAGAGATACTGCTCATTGAGAAAAAAATGAAGGAAAATGGAGCAGAAGTAGACTCGTTACAAAACAAAATCTCTTCCTTCCAGGCTGACAACCAAAAAGCAGAAGCGAATCTAAATAAGGGAAAAGAAAATCTTTTAGAAATTTTCCAAAGTACAGAGAAACACTATGATCAAGCATCCAAAATGGCACAACAGCTTGATTGGCTTGAACGACAGCTTGAACAGTTTTTAAAGGCGGAACAAAAGCTTGCAGATAATGCAAAGATTCATCAATTGGCATTGGAGTTGGCCAAATCTCTTGAAGACGGAGACGCATGCCCTGTTTGTGGTTCTACAGATCATCCCGGTCTAGCTTCTCATCAAGCTCATAGGGAAGTTGCAAGCAGCAAAGAGGAAAACGGGTTAGGAAAACTTCCTTCTGCGATTTCTTTTCAAAAACAGGAAAACCTGAAAATTAAGCTTAAATTAGAGCAAATAGCTTCTGAGCTTCATCGAGAACTTGAAGGGGAAAAAGATTTGCCGTCTCCAAATGAATCGGTTGAAAAATGGGACCTGTGGGACAAGGAATGGAACGAGTCAAAGGACACAGCAGGTCTGCTTGCTGAAAAATACCATAGAATTTCAACAGAACAAAAGGCGTTAATTCAAGACCTCATACAGTTGCAAGAGAAGAAAGAGAAGGTGGACAATTACCTCCAAACGTGGAAAGGGACTTTCAAGGAAACAGTAAAGCTTGCTTCTAGCTATATGGAACAGCTTGAAGAATGGAGGAAGCGGCTTGAAAGTACGAAACAGGAGTTGTTAGAAAAGAACAACAAGTGGGAGAGAGATTTCGAAGAAGAAGCTTTTGAAGAAATCGAAATCACCTACCAAGCTGCCAAAGAAAATGAAAAACACCGAGTGGACCTGCAGGAAAGAATAAATACAAGTGTGGATTTTATTGAATCAAAAGAGAAAGAATTAAAAGTAACACAAGAAAAGAAGCGAGAGATTGAAAAAAACATTTACCAAGAGGAACTGCAGTTAGAACAGGTTCTTAATTTAATAAAAGATACGCAAGAAGAAATAAAGTCCATTGCTGGAGAGAATTATATTCAGGATGAACGGAAGCGTGTTGAGTATGAAGTGGAGTGCTTAAATAAGAAGGAAAGGGAAAACTACCAACAATGGGTAGAATCCCAGCAGCATGCTCAAGAAAGAGAAAAAGCTGCTTCACATAGTGAACAGATGGTAAGGGAATCGGAGTCCCGCCTTTCTCTCATTACAGAAAAATGGAAACTTGAACTTGACAAGTCCGTGTTTACAGCTACTGATGATGTAGAAAGAGCGATTGTTCATATAAAATCTAAAGCGGTTTGGAAAGAGCAAATAGAACAGTACTGGGAGGAAAGAAAGGGCGTTGAGAAGGACCTTTTCCGTTTAAATGCATTGATTGGTACAGAAATTTTAGAAGAAGAGGTATGGGAGAAATTCCGAGATCAACTTCAGTTTGCTCGCAAGGAATTGCGTGATGAAATTGAAAGAAAGAGTGCGCTTCAACAAAATCTCCTTTCTCTAAAAGAACGGAATGAAAGGTTTAGGGTTCTCGAGGAAAAGAAGACAAAGCTAACGGAAGAGACTCAAGCATATCAAAAGCTTCAGAGTGTCTTTAAAGGAAACAGTTTTGTTGAATACTTGGCAGAAGAGCAGTTGCTTCAAATAAGCAGGGATGCTTCTGAAAGGTTAGGACAACTTACACGTCAGCGGTATGCCCTGGAAATGGATTCAAATGGAGGCTTTATTATTCGTGACGATGCTAATGGTGGTGTAAGGAGACCTGTCTCCACTCTGTCTGGTGGTGAAACATTCCTTACATCCCTGGCACTTGCATTGTCCCTTTCCGCTCAAATTCAGTTAAGAGGAGAATATCCACTGCAGTTCTTCTTCCTTGATGAGGGCTTTGGGACGCTTGATTCAGAGCTTTTGGATGCGGTAGTCACAGCATTGGAAAAACTTCAGTCCGACCATCTTGCAGTTGGGGTTATCTCCCACGTACAAGAGCTACGAGCACGTTTGCCTAGACGACTGGTGGTCACCCCTGCAAAGGTTTCTGGTAGCGGTTCTGTTGTGACGTTAGAAAATTTATGATGGTTGAATGGGTATTGGGGTAAGGTGAAAGTGTGCACGGGTATTGACTTTGATTGGAGGAGGTGCAAGCTGTAATGGGTAAAAAGAAAAAATGGGACATTGGTACTTGTGAGCTTTGTGAAAGAGAAGGGGTGGAAATAACGGTCCATCATCTCACCCCTAAAGAAATGGGAGGGACCTTCCTGCCAACGGCTAATCTTTGTATTCCATGTCATAAACAAATACATGCCCTTTATACGAACGAAGAGCTTGCTATCCGAATGAATACCGTTCTTCTTTTAAAAGATGACCCAAAGATAGCATCCTTCATCAAATGGATCCAAAAACAGCCATCATCCAAAATACCACTAACCAAAAAATCAAACGAACGAAAACAAAAACGTTAAAAACCAAAATCCGTGCCACTTGCGTTGGCACGGATTTTGTGGTATTTCGGGGTCGAAGGGTAAAGTCCTAGAGGGGTCTGACCCCTTTTCTTTCTTTTTTTCCTTTAGTTATTCGCCACAATATCCTGGTCATTGAAGTCAGGGTCGATGTTGTTGGTGGCAGATAGACCGTTGTTGGTGATGATGAAGTTACCGGTGTTAAATCCACCGGATCCCCCTGCAGTCTTGGAGGCTGATTTAGGGGAGATGTAGAAGGAATCTCCAAAGTTGATGACGCCTCCACCTACGCTGTTAATGGCAACCGGACCTACGATAGCTGGCATGTAGAACATCCTTTTTGTTTTTTGGGTGCGCACACTCATCTAATTATACAGCTTAAACAATGAACCCACCCATGTTTTTATGATACTTATACTATATGATGTATGACCTAAAAGGTGAAGATACGCTTATTCATCCTCACTTTTGATAGAAGTGTCTGGTAATCCCTTGGATTTGTGTACATCTGGTCCTAAAAGCTGCCTAATATGCTTAACCCTTGACTCCGCACAAATCGTCTGGGATGAACCAATCTGTAAGACAGAGGAGGATGAAACCCCTTTTATCTTTATGGTATTGACACAAATATTTGGGTTCACATTATTTACCGACATGTTTACCCGCTCCGTTAAAACAGGAGTCGGGGATTGCATGGAGAATATCGGATACTCAGAGAAATTCCCCTCATTACCATAAAACCGAGGAAACTCTCTTTTCACAGCAAGAGCTCTTGATTTGGCATTGATATAATACGAATCCCCAATATGAAAATAGGAGCTGAAAGACAAGGAGTGCAAATTAATATCGTTCACTCTAGAAATTCGCATGGCTTATTCCGTTGAAAGCGGTACAAATGGTCCTATTATCAATGCTTCAGGGGGCGTATCGAAATAAGAGGTCAAGCAAATATTCTGAGTATCCCCCACTAGGAAGATAGAAGAGGAAGATACTCCAAGAATATCGATTTTGTCTACTTGCAAATTATGATTTGAAACTTGGAAATTCATCTATGAACACCACGCATTTATTTTTTTTGAGGAAGAGTTTGGATAAAGGCAGCAAAAGCTTTATCCATATCAGCTTGAAGCTGTTGAATGGCTATTTCCTTAATCTTTTCATCATTGTAACCCTTTTGAACAGCTTCTGCCGTAATCGCATTTAATGTGTGATTCACACGTGAAGCTAGTTGATTGTTTACATCTTGGATCATGAAATCATGATAGTGTTTTTCAAGCGTTCTGCCTTGCTGTTTGGCTATCTGATCAATTTTTGCTTTTCCGTTCTTATTCAGATATTCCCGCAGATCTGCTTCTATCCCTTTGGCTATATTTTGATTTCGTTGTGGAACAGGAACCTCCAAGTTGTTTTGGGTTACGACAAAGTCTTCAATTTCTCCAGGTGACCCAGGTGTCAAGCCGATATTCAGTGTGCCTTCTAATGTTTCCACCTTTAGCTGATCAAATTTATACTCAATCCGTTCAATATTCATACTTGGCTTTTCTTTTAATTGGGCGATTTCCTGTTGCATAAGTTTCACCAGTTCCTCGAGGGTGGAGATCTGCTTCGTTTGATTTTCCACTACTTGTTGTAGTTGCTGGATCTGTTGCTGAGATTGATAAAAATACTGATAATTATTATACATTCGACCACCCCTTTCATTGGTTGCTGTTGAAGTGCTATTAGAATCATCTCTAATACTTTATGCAAACATGGAAAATGGGTGAATGCCCAGAATGTCAATTTAGTTTGAACCAGTTAAAGGTACAAATATTTCAGATGCACTTGGAGGTGTTTCGCTTTGTATGCCTTGCGCTATCTCGGCACTGCTGACTGGTGCTGGTCCGGTAAAATCACCAGTATTATACAAGTTGGATAAAGATTTAATTACTCCTGCGCTGCCGATTTGGAAAACGGAGGAGTTTGATATACCTCCTATTTTTAAATGGTGGATGACAATACTTTGATTAATAAAAAAATTGGAAGCCATGTGCGTCCCTCCACTTTTCAATTTACATATTCAATGCCACCGGCTGATCATTGACGTCTTGATCATAGGTGTTGGTCTGGCTATTGGTGTTGCTTACAGATATATTGTCTCCGGTGTTAAAACTTCCGGCTCCTGCGAATGTTTTGGCGGAACTGACTGGAGACATTTGAAAAACATCCCCTATATGAAAGACCCCGGAGTTACCGATGCTGTTAACATTTACAGCTCCGACGATTGCTGGCATAACGTTAACTCCTTTACTGTGCGCTTATGGTATATCCTATGATATTAGCCCTGTATGGTGAGTGGAAACTGAAAAAGGAAAAGAGGATTTGGTGATAGGAATATAAAGGAAAAAGAGCTATAATATTCTTTATGAAAGAACGAAAAGGGAGGAATCTGGATGCAAGCGGCACCCATACAAGAAAAAGAGAGAATAGTAGCATTAGATATAATAAGGGGGATTGCAATATTAGGTATTTTTCTAGTGAACATGCCTTCATTTTTTGCCCCAATGCTTTATGTAAATATAAAAACGTATTGGACTGATACAAGGGACATATTAGTGATGAATGGAGTGGATATCATTGCCCAAGCAAGCTTTTATACCCTCTTTTCATTTTTGTTTGGGTATGGCTTTATTATTTTCACAACGAGAGTAGCAGAGAAAAACCTCTCCGTACCGAAATATTTCTCAAGAAGACTAGTCGTATTGTTGGTGATAGGCGTCATACATGCCTTTTTGATTTGGCATGGGGACATTCTCATTACCTACGCATTATGTGGTTTTCTCTTATTGTTTATGAGGAAGATGTCATCTAAAGCGATGGTTTGGACGGGGCTGTTTCTTATTGTCATTCCGACAGCACTGTTGTCATTATTAATGCTTGTCGTGACTTTAACGATGGGGGAAACAGACCTTTATTCCCCATTTGAGGCAAATGCTGCTCAATCTTTACAAGTATATGCGAATGGAACATTTATGGAGATTACGAAACAGCGAATTTCGGATTGGTCTTTCGTCAATATCGCGAACTTTTTCTTTATTGTCTTGTCGGTTCTGCCAATGTTCCTGTTTGGAGCTGCAGCAGCAAAATCCAAGTGGCTGGAAAATGTGGAGGAAAACATCTCCTGGATGAAAAAGCTTTGGATCTCAACTTTTGTATTGGCAATTATATTTAAATTACTACCATATTACACGGTTCAAAATTACACAACAGAATACTTACAGGACGGGATAGGTGGGCCTGCAAGTGCAGTTTTCTACTTTTTATCTATCGTTTTGGCAACTAGAACTGGGTTGGGTTTAAGATTATTGTCCCCGTTTCAGTACGTTGGAAAAATGAGTTTAACAAACTATTTATTTCAATCGGTTGTTTGCTCGCTTATCTTCTACAGTTATGGGCTGGGGTTGTATGGATCCTTTACTCCGTTTTATGGTCTATGGCTTGTTCTTGGTATTTATATCTTCCAAATCATTATTAGCAGAGTCTGGGTGGCTAACTTCCATTATGGTCCGATGGAGTGGTTATGGAGAGCAGGTACCTATGGTAATAATCCGAAATTTAAAAAGATGTGAGCATATGCTTCACATCTTTTTCATTGTGCAAAGGAATATTTATTTTGGTTTTTCAATAACCGTAATTGTTGTTGCGACTGTTTATTTAATAGAACATCGAGTTCTTGGCTGCATTTCACCGTTTGGGATGCAGTAAATCCGAATTCTTTTGCGCAATGAATCATTTGCTGTCGTTTTAATTCAATTTTTAAGGCTAACATTTGCTTCTACTCCATTATAATAAGATTAACTAACGCAAGCGGTTGTCCTTATTATGGCACGGCTTTTACGAGAAAAAAAGCACTTCGATAAAACAAGTCATAATATAACAAATTACTACATAATTACTGTATTTGTAGAGGGAAGGGTGAGTAGACGAGTGCATTTATTATCTATGGAAGTTAACGGAGAAGTTAGAATTGGACTAACCGACGAAGCACAACTATATATTATAGATCTTCAAAAGGCGCATTCAGATAAAAGAGAGGAAAGTATTTGGCCTTCAACTCTATTGGAAGGAATAGAGGCTGGAGAAGAATTTGTCCGTACTGTTGCTAGTCTGCGAGACTGGGTATTCACACAACGTAATTCCAAGGATTACTTTATCCCTATCAAAGAGGTCAGGCTGATTGCGCCAATTCAAAGGCCTAAAAAGAACATTTTTTGTGTAGGAAAAAATTACCGTGAACATGTATTGGAGATGGGTAGTGAAGAGGATATTCCTGAACATATAATGATATTTACGAAAGTTCCCACTACCGTAATTGGCCACGAAGACATCATTCCTTTACACGAAGATGTAACCGGCCAATTGGACTATGAGGGGGAATTGGCAATAGTAATGGGAAAAGGTGGAAGAGGTATACCTAAAGATGATGCAATGGATTATATCTTTGGCTACACAATTGTGAATGATGTAACGGCTAGAGACTTGCAAAAGCGTCATAAACAATTCTTTCTAGGTAAAAGTCTGGATGGAACTTGCCCAATGGGACCAGTCATTGTGCATAAATCGGCGATAGATGAACCACAATGCTTGAAGATGAAAACCATGGTGAACGGGGAAGTCCGTCAATTTGCTTCCACAGAACAAATGATTTTTTCCATACCTGAAATAATAGCAACTATTTCTAAAGGGATGACGTTAGAGCCGGGAGATATTATAGCGACCGGAACTCCTGCTGGGGTTGGGAAAGGGTTTGATCCACCCCGTTTTTTAACAGGGGAAGATGTGATAGAAGTCTGCATTGAGAAAATTGGTATTTTAAGAAATACAGTCAAGTAACATATCTATGATATAAGGAAAAAAGCTTCCTGCTAGATTTAGTGCATCCTAGCAGAAAGCTTTTTCATTATGATAGTACTTGCTTCACTTTTTCTATAGCCCAATCTAAATCTTCTTTTGAGATAACTAGTGGCGGTGCAAAACGGATTACCGTCTCATGCGTTTCCTTGCAAAGCAATCCTTCTTCTTTCAGCTTTTCGCAGTAAGGACGAGCTGCTTCCGTCAATTCTACTCCTATAAAGAGGCCACGGCCGCGAACTTCTTTGATAATAGGGTTTTTAATGGTACGTAACTCTTCCATCATATAGTTACCTAAGTCATAAGAACGTTCTACCAATTTTTCTTCTTCTAATACTTCTAATGCTGCCATGGAAACTGCACAAGCTAACGGATTTCCTCCAAAAGTGGAGCCGTGCGATCCTGGATTGAACACACCAAGGATATCTTTGTTTGCTGCCACGCAGGAAATAGGGAATACTCCTCCGCCAAGCGCTTTACCTAATATGTACATATCAGGCTCTACATTCTCCCAGTCACAAGCGAATAGTTTCCCAGAGCGACCAAGACCAGCTTGGATTTCATCTGCCACATATAAAACATTATTAGCCTTACAAACCTCATAAGCTTCTGAGAGGAACCCTTCAGCTGGTATATTGATTCCGGCTTCACCTTGGATTGGTTCAAAGATGAAAGCAGCAGTGTTCGGTGTGATCGCACCTTTAAGTGCTTCGATACTGCCATAAGGAATCACCTTAATACCAGGGAGCATCGGACCGAAACCTTGTTGATACTCTTCACTAGAAGACATGGATACAGCTGTCATGGTACGACCATGGAAATTATCTTCACAAACGATGATTTCTGCTTGGTTAGCTGGCACACCTTTCACATCATAAGCCCAGCGACGAACAGCCTTTACTGCAGTTTCTACAGCTTCGGCTCCTGTATTCATTGGTAACACCATGTTTTTCTTTGTTACCTCTGCCATTTTCTCATACCAAGGACCAAGTTGGTCGTTATGGAAAGCGCGGGATGTTAAGGTAATTTTATCTGCTTGATCTTTTAACGCTTGAATAATTTTGGGGTGACGGTGCCCTTGGTTGACTGCGGAATAGGCACTTAACATGTCCATGTATTTATTGCCTTCCGGGTCTTCCACCCATACTCCTTGTGCCTTGGAAATCACAATTGGAAGTGGGTGATAATTATTGGCGCCAAATTTTTCTGTCATGCTGATGATATCGTGTGTTTTAGTTGTCATAAATGAAGTACCTCCATTATTGAATGTAATGGTTTACAAAGGTATTATATCATTGATAATATTCAAAATCTTATATTAAGGTAATTTACTTAGTTTTTTTCTGTCTCTATGGTATGATACTAGTAGTTTTGAGTGAAATAAAGGAGGTTAGTAGAGATGACACACGCGCATATTTCAACTTGGGCAATCGCACTTATTCTATTTGTCGTAGTACTTTTTTTAACAAAAGCAGGGAAAGAAAAAGGTGCTAAGATAACAGCGATGGTACTCAGAGTGTTCTACATCTTGATCGTTGTGACAGGCTTGCAACTTGGTTGGGGTTGGATTACAAATGGCCAATATGTCTTGAAAATGGTACTTGGTATTATCGTAATCGGTTTGATGGAAATGATTTCAGTTCGTACTAGAAAAGGGAAATCCACCGTTGTGGTTTGGGTTCTTTTTGTGGTTGTATTGGCATACATTCTCCACTTAGGCTTCAGCCTGCCAATGAGTGTATAATTTGCAAATTAAAAGCTTGAATCCTTTTTAAATAAGGGATTCAAGCTTTTTTATTTTATTCAGCTTTTCTGCGTTCCATATTAGTGAACATGTATCTTTTGCCGGTTTGCAGGGTGTATTCAAATCGGTCGGTAACTGATTTTCCTCTTGAAAAGTGATGTTGAACGGAACATATAAATGTTTCATTATCATAAACAAGAAAATTTACTCCTGATGGCTCCTTAATATTATCCATGAACTGCATGGTGTTGTAGCAATAGATACAATCATAGATGGAGATATTGGAGTTGTTCAACAAAGTGGTGAACTTTGTAAAGGCATCCTCGGACAGTTCTTCTAGCCATTCCATATAGGGCTGAGGAAGTCTTTTACGCACACGCACGGCATCTCCATTGTTTAATTCATATAAATGTTTGGTATGTAATACAACCTGACCGTTTTCTAATAACACGCCAGGTACCCATTCGTTTGAAAAAAGTATCTCTATGCCTTCTTCTGATATCTCTTCTAAAAGAAATGCTTCATCGTCTTCGGCTTCAAAAAATATCCATTGTTCGTTTATATTTTCAATTGTACCGCATGTATAGGAGCGTTTCTGTTCGTAAATGATGTTTTTCCGTTTTTGAAGATTCACAGTCGTATCCTCCATTAGTCAACAAGTTTTGTAGGTGTAAACCTTTGTGTCTGCCATTCTTCCCTAGTTGGGGTGCCTTTAAACTAGATGCTTTTTTATTACTTTACCCACTTTTCAAAGGAATATTGAAAGGAGGACTGACAAGGAAAAAAAGTGAAAGTGTTTCTGGAATTCATGGTATAAGCACTCCCGGCATAGTATAGAACACCCGTAGTTTGCTTAAAGCAAAAGGAGTGGATGGACAATATGTGTGGTATCGCTGGATGGATAGATTGGAAGAAAGATATCAAAGATCAGAAAGATATAGTAAAAAAGATGGCGGAAACATTATCTTTACGTGGGCCAGATGATACAAATATTTGGATGGACCGTCATGTGGGATTTGGCCATAAACGTTTAGCTGTTGTTGACCTTGAAGGCGGTAAGCAGCCAATGACAAGGAATAAAGCGGAGAATAACTATACCATCTGCTATAACGGTGAGCTTTATAACACTGAAGATATTAGAAAAGAATTGATGAAGAGAGGCTATGGTTTTAGAGGACATTCTGACACAGAAGTTTTACTGACAGCCTATATGGAATGGAAAGAAGAGTGTGTCCATCATTTAAATGGAATTTTTGCATTTGCTATTTGGGATGAAAAAGAAGAAAAATTGTTCATTGCACGAGACAGACTTGGTGTGAAACCATTATTTTTTCATCAAGGGGAGGGGACGTTGCTTTTTGGTTCTGAACTGAAAGCACTTCTGGCCCATCCGGAAGTCTCAAGTGAAGTTGGGTACGATGGATTGGCAGAAATCTTCGGACTTGGTCCTTCTCGTTCTCCCGGCCATGGACTTTTTCATCAAATCAAGGAGCTCCGCCCTGCGCATTTAATGATTATGAGTAAAAAGGAAGGTCTAAAAATCAAGCGGTACTGGAATGTGAAAAGCAGGCCGCATACGGATAGTTTCGAGGAAACCGTGGATAAAGTGCGCTATTTGTTCACAGATGCTGTTACAAGACAACTAGTATCAGATGTGCCGGTCTGTACATTTTTATCTGGAGGCTTGGATTCTAGTGCCATAACAGCAATTGCAGCAAATGCTTTTAAGAGTGAAGGCAAGCCGCCATTAAATACTTATTCCATCGATTATGAGGAAAATGAAAAGTACTTTAAAGCAAACGAATTTCAACCAAATTCCGATGAGAAATGGATCAGGAAAATGACGGAAACCTTTGGTACCGTTCATCACCGTTCCATTATCTCACAAACCAACCTTGCAGCGTATTTAAAAGAAGCGGTGCTAGTAAGAGATCAACCTGGAATGGCGGATATAGACTCTTCCTTACTATGGTTCTGCAGGGAAATCAAACAAAATTATGTAGTGAGTCTCTCTGGGGAATGTGCAGATGAAATCTTTGGGGGATACCCATGGTTCCACAGACCAGAAGATCTTGCATCAAGTAACTTCCCTTGGATGCGATCCACTCAAGCCAGAATGGAGCTGCTTCGACCGGAATGGAGAAGGAAACTGAAACTAGATGAATATATTACTTCTAAATTTGAAGAAACGGTAACGGAAACGCCTAGACTTGAAGGTGAGAGTCTGATAGAAGCGCGTAGACGCGAGTTGTTCTATTTAAATATGATTTGGTTCATGACAACACTTCTTGACCGCAAGGATAGAATGAGCATGGGTGCAAGCTTAGAAGTTCGTGTTCCCTTTGCTGATCACCGTTTGGTGGAGTATGTCTGGAATATCCCGTGGGAAATGAAGATGCACGGCAACAGGGAAAAGGGAATCTTAAGGAAGGCTTTGGAAGGCATACTACCTGATGAAGTGCTTTACAGGAAGAAAAGTCCCTACCCTAAAACCCATCACCCGGTTTATACGAAAATGGTTAGAGGTTGGCTAGAAGAAATACTGGAAGATTCTAACAGTCCATTACTTGAATTTATGGATAAAAAGAAACTGAAAGAAATCGTATCATCAGAAGGTAAAGCATTTGAGGTACCTTGGTTTGGACAGCTGATGACTGGTCCTCAACTGTTAGCTCACCTTGCACAAATTCATGTATGGTTTACTCATTACGGTGTAACAATAAAGGAATAAATTGCTAAGTATGATTAAATGTGTTTTGATTAAAGTGTAGAAACTCTTTATCGTATTAAAGAGATAAAAGCTCCTGGACAGGAGTTTTTATTTCCAAGTAAGTGTGTACAAGCCTCTTATTTCTTGTGCAGTATTTGAAAAAACCATCATCCAAATGCCGTTTCAGCCCGTTTTTACATAGAGAGAGTGTTATTGATTGTAAGGGTATTTAAAAATATGTATAATGTTTGTATAATATTTGTTTAATTATGGAACGGTTTGTTTGGAATGAGGAGGCGTACTTGAAATGAGTAAAAAAATAGTAGTGGTTGGTGCAGGGCCTGGTGGTTTGGCAGCTGCCATGATGCTCTCTGCAAATGGCTATGAAGTAACCGTTATGGAAAAACAACCTTATGTTGGAGGAAGAAATTCTTCGATAAAGTTAGGGGATTTCACTTTCGATATGGGGCCAACATTTTTAAGTATGCCTCATATAGCAGAGGAGATTTTTGAAGAATCAAGACGAAACATGCATGATTACATGGAAATGAAAGAATTGAAAGAAATGTATGAACTTGTTTTTCCAGATAAATCATTTATGGTGACTCGTGATAAGGAGAAAATGAAAGAAACCATTGAACGATATTTTCCTGGGGATGGAGAGGGATATGAACGATTTATGTCTGAAACGGAAAAGCGTATGGACGCCCTTACTCCGATTCTTCAGGGGAAAATGGATCGTTTCTATCATTATTTTCAATGGAAAGTCATCAAAGCGTTGCCCCAGCTCAGCCTTGGCAGCAGTTTGTACGATCAATTAAGTAAATATTTTCAACAAGAACAACTTAAACTTGCATTCACTTTTCAATCAAAATATTTAGGGATGTCCCCGTGGGAATGTCCTGGTGCTTTCTCCATTCTCTCTTGGATGGAACATGCATATGGAATCTATCACCCAATCGGAGGGGTCAATCAACTCTCTGAAAGCATGGCTAAAGTGGTGAAAGAATATGGTGGGAAAATCAACCTTGGTACAGGGGTTAAAAAGCTTTGGTTAGAAGGTCGAAAAGTGAAAGGTGTCATTTTGGAAAATGGTTCAAAAGTGGAAGCGGATGAAGTGGTGGTTAACGGTGATTTCGCCCATGTGATGACCAATTTAGTGGATGACAACGTATTGCAAAAATACAGCAAACGGAAGCTTGAAAAGAAAAAGTATTCTTGCTCCACTTTCATGATTTATCTTGGACTGGACACCATTTATGATCTTCCACACCATAGCATTATTTTTGCGGAAGACTACAAAAAAAATGTAGAAGAGATAACCAAAACAAAAAAACTTTCAAGTGACCCATCCATCTATGTACAGAATGCTTCTGTTACAGATCCTACTTTGGCTCCAAAAGGAAAATCTGCTCTTTATATTCTTGCACCTGTTCCTAACAACTTTAGTGAGATAGATTGGCAGGAGAATAAAGATAAGTTCAGAGAATTAGTCTTTGAGACACTTGAGAAGAAGAGCGGATTTAAAGGGTTGAGGGATCACATACAAGTGGAAAAAATCATTACTCCCTCTGATTGGGAAAAAGAAGTACTCGTCTATAAAGGTGCCACTTTCAACCTTGGTCACCAACTGACTCAAATGATGGTATTGCGCCCGCATAATAAATTTGAAGAACTTGAAAACTGTTGGCTTGTTGGGGGAGGTACGCATCCAGGAAGTGGATTGCCGACCATTCTCGAATCAGCGAGAATTACGACCAGACTATTGCGTGAAAAGCATGAAACACATGCTCAAAAAAGCTTTCAAGCGCAAAGATTGGAGAAGGCTCAATGAGCACGCATATAGCAATTGCAGGCGCAGGTATTGGTGGTATGATTACAGCGCTTCTACTAAAGAAGCAAGGATTTCAAGTTAGCTTATATGAAAAAGAAAAACAAGCAGGAGGTAGGCTTGCTTTTGTCGAAAGGGAAGGGTACCGGATCGATCAAGGTCCAACTATCGTCCTGCTGCCCGATATGCTCAAAGAAATTTTAGCAGAAGCAGGGGTGTCTGAGGATTCTTGGGAACTACTTGGCCTTGACACGCTTTATAGCATTCATTTCAAAGATGGAAAGAAATACACAAAGTATAAAGATAAAAATACACAACTGCAGGAGTTATCAAAGCAATTTCCCGGAGAAGAAGAAGGCTTCAAGCGATATATGACAGATATGAAGAAGAGCTTTGAAGTCGGGAAGGCTTCCTTTCTAGAGAAATCGTTTACGCGAAAACGAGATTTCTGGACGGGGAAAAATCTTAAAACCTTACTTAGGTTAAAAGCTTATCATTCAACCAAAAAATTCGCAGGATCCTATTTCAACGATGAACGTCTCCGAGAAGCGTATTCCCTCCAAGCATTATATATTGGTGGAAATCCTCAAACGGCACCTGCGATGTATAGTTTAATTCCTTACAGTGAGCATGAACATGGCATCCATTATGTAAAGGGAGGCTATGCTTCTCTTGTTGATGTCCTAGTGGAAACCTTGAAAACCAACGGAATACCGTTGCATTTATCCAGTAAGGTGGAAAAAATTCAAAAGAAAAATGGCCGCGTTACATCCATTAAAGTTAATGGTGAGACTATCATAGTGGATGGACTCGTTTGGAATGGTGACTTTCCTGCCTCGGCTGAACACTTCGACGTCCAGAAAAACTATGAACCTTCCTCAGGTTGTGTATTACTATATTTCGGATTGGATGGAAAGTATCAGGATTCGGATGTTCACCAATTTTTCATGGGTGGAAACTTCGAGCAGCATATGAAAGAAGTGTTTCAAGGCAAGAAGGTTCCATCAGATCCTTCATTTTACACATTTAATCCAAGCGTAATCGATTCCACATTGGCACCAGATGGAAAAAGCGTTCTTTACGTCCTGATTCCAGTTCCTTCTGGCAGTCACATAGATTGGAGTAAAGAAAAGTCTTTTATAGACAGAATGATCAAGAGTATTGAACAAAGGGCTTTTCCTGAATTGACAAAAAGAATGGAATGGATGGAAGTAAGAACACCTAATGATGCCGAGCGCGACGGACTGTTTCAAGGTGGCAGCTTCGGTATCGCTCCCAATTTATTTCAATCTGGTGTATTCCGCCCTCAGGCTAAACCGTCTTCTACTCTAGACAATGTTTATGCAACGGGTGCATCTATACACCCAGGTGGTGGTATTCCAATTGTTATGCAAAGCGCTAAACTTGCAGCAAACCAAATTATCCATGATTTTGCCCATCATTCATCTGCAAAGGATGTGAATCTCAATGAACGACTTAATGAAAGCATATCATCATTGTGAATCTATAATTAAAGAACATTCCAAAACATTCTATAAAGCATTTATGCTCCTGCCGAAAGAGAAGAAACAGGCAGTCTGGGCTGTTTATGCGTTTTGTCGACAGGTGGACGATATAGTGGATGAAGGAGTGAATCCAAAAGAAGAGCTTTTTACATTCAAAAGAATGTTTGCTGACTTTCTAGCGGGCGAATTACCTTCAGAAGATCCAATGTGGTTAGCTCTTCAGGATGTGTTCAATAGATACGAGATGGATGTCCAATCCTTCCATGATATGATAGTTGGCCAAGAAATGGACTTATACAAAAAGTTGTACTTTACAGAGGAAGAGGTTTTGCACTATTCCTACCATGTAGCAAGTACAGTTGGTTTGATGCTATTGCCAATCCTTGCTCCTAAGAAAAAAAATGCATTGCGAGAGGATGCTATTGCGCTTGGACAGGCGATGCAGATTACTAATATTCTTCGGGATATCGGAGAAGACCTTGAGCGTGACAGAATTTATATCCCGATTGAAAAGTTGGAAAAAGCCGGCTATTCATTGGATGACTTGAATAAGCACATCGTGAATAACAAATTCATATCGGTGTGGGAAGAGATGGCGAGCAAAGCGGAAAGTCTTTACGAACAAGCGTTGAATACGATTCATCTCTATCCAATGCATTCGCGAACCCCTGTTAAAGGAGCTGCCTATTTATATCGGGCAATACTAGGTTCCATACGCAAAAAAGGATATTCCGTATTCAAGACGAAGCATTATGTTACAAGTGAAGAAAAACAGCAAATCATATCGCAAATGTAAAAACCACAGTCCGATGGGGCTGTGGTTTTAATTAAGGGATTAAAAAGTATAAAGTTCGGTGATTTCCGTTCCAGGTGCTTCGCTTGCCTGCGGGCGGCCCGGAAGCCTTCTTGACTTTCGCCGAAGCCACTGAAAAAGTCATTGATTATAGAGATTATTTTGCCACCGCTGTTGATTTCCGAAAAAGGCTTCGCTTTCCTAGGGGCGCTGCTGGAGCCTCCTCGGCAAGCCTGCGGGGTCTCCACCTAGCGCTATCTCCCTCAGGAGTCTCCGCCTTTTTCTCCAATCACCAGCTAGAAATCATTTAAGTACATGAGATTTCAGTTTTTCAGTAGCTTCTCTGCGCCTCCGGGGTCTCACCTGTCCCTTCCTCCCGCGGGCGTCTGCGCGCCTTCCACTCCAATCAACAAGGTGGCTTCATTCATTTAAGGGTTAATAAAAATCCCTCTAACCGGGTTAAACGCAATTTTCAGCTGTGCATTGGAGCAAATGGCGGAGACTCCAGCGGGGGAGTAACGGTAGCTTGAGACCCCTGAAGCGTTGTGAGGAGGCTCAAGCACCGTCCCGCGGAAAGCGAAGCCATTTGCGGAAAGGAACAGCGGTGATAAACCAAAAACGAATGTCTTATACTAAAAGAACACTTTTTATCAGGTTTATTTTTTCGCTATACTTATCGCATTTGCAACGTTTAGCCCTGATAGGGTGACCATGGGTGAGCCTCCGCCCGGGTGGGTAGAACCGCCAACAAAGTACAGATTAGCAATATCAGCAGATTTGTTCCTTGGTCGGAAAAACGCATCTGTTTTACGGTTGGATGCCATTCCATATAAAGCTCCTCTAAAAGCACCAAAGGAAGTTTCGATATCTTTAGGCGTAATCACCTTTTCAGAGAGCATATTCTCCTTCAGTGATAACCCTCTTTTAGCTAATGTTTCATAAATAAGTTCCTTATAGTCGTAAGCATTCTCATTATGAGGAGATGTTGCCGGTGCATTCACCAATATGAAAAGGTTGTCCCCAATTGGGCTTTTCTCCTTTTCAGTAAAAGAAGAATTACTCAAATAGATGGTGGGATCATTTGCATATGCTTTGTCCTGAAATAAACTGTTAAACTCTTGCTTGTAATCACTAGAAAAATAGACAGTATGATGTAATAGTTCAGAATGCCTCTTCTTCATTTCTGCAAGGACAACAAAGGCAGAGATGGAAGGTTCGAATTTTGCCGCCTTCTTATCTGAAAAATGCGGCCTATCTACTTCTTTTACAAGTTCTGGATAGGCGACAAGTAGATCTGCATTCATCACAACCGTATCTGCAGAATACTGTTCACCACCTTCTGTTGATAGAGAAACAACTTGTTTGTTCTTTACTTCCATACTGGTAACCTTGCAATTAGTATGGATCGAAACTCCAAGTTTTCTTGCTAGTTTTTCGAACCCTTCTGCAATTTTTGTGTTACCGCCTTTTGTATAGTAGACCCCTTCCACAAGCTCCAAATAAGCGATGAGGCCAAATGTTGCAGGAGAGACATACGGCGAGGAGCCGATATAGGTGGCATAGCGGTCAAGGGCTTGGATCACAAAAGGGTTGGTGAAATACTTGCTGTGAAAATGATGCAAGGACTGTAACGGTCGCACCTTGCTAAAGGAATATCCTAAACTTGGAGAGAGATAATCTACAGTTGATGTAAAGGTCCTCCGGAAAAACTGGCTCTTTCCCATCTGATACAAACGTGTGACTTCCTCCAAATATGATGGGTAATTTTTGGCTCCAACCGGGTCGAGCGTTGCAAGCTGGTCTATCATTTTCTCTTGATCAGAACTGAAGTCAAAAACAGTTCCATCTGGTGAAAAATTACGAGTATGTGATTTTAGTTTAATAAATTCAAAATATGAATCGGGATTTTCCCCTGTTTGAGAAATAACTTCCCTGAATACATCTGGCATCGTAATCGTATTTGGTCCAAAATCAAAAGATGCCTCTCCTAACTGAACAGGCATCAGCTTTCCACCTAAGTGGTTGTTTTTTTCCAATAATGTAACAGTGAATCCCTTGTTAGCGAGGCTGATTGCAGAAGATAAACCACCAAGGCCTCCACCTATGACAACGACATTCTTCATTTATAGGCACGCCCCTTCCAAATATAATGTTGTTTCCTCCAAGATTTCCACATGGAAGCGTGCAGAATGACCAAGAAGGCCAATGCGCTTAAAGGCATGAAAAGAAATAAGTATGCTAGCTGTCCTGTCCGAAGGTCGATATATAGCTTTTGCATCCATACAAGTAGCAGAGGCACCAAAAACCAAACTCCATATAGAGGAGAAAGAAGTGCCAAGAATAAAGGAGCAATATAAAACAAGCTGTAAAACAAGGTTAATCCCATTGCCATTAGAGGAGACTTTCCAATGCCGATATAAATATTTTTCAAAAAGCCATTCCAGACCTCTTGATTTGTTTCATACATATGACAGGTTACATATGGAGTGGCATTTATTAATTTCACTTGAAATCCGTGTTCTTTCATCACCCTGGCGAGATGAACATCTTCGACAATGCTAGATTTCACAGAGAAATGTCCTTCTACAAAATCATAGGCGCTTCTTTCAAACAACATGAATGCTCCGTGAGCGGCACTAGCAGGCTTATAGGAGCTATAATTAGCCAAGCCAAGGGGAAGATGAAGCCAGATAACAAAATGTTGCATTGGAACCACTAGCTTGCTTAGCCAGCTTGTAACTGGAAACCGCGGAAATCCCGTTACCAATCCGACTTTCTCATTTTGGAAAAAAGGAAGCATTTTCTCGATGGTATTCTCTTTCAACCGTGCGTCCGCATCTAAAAATAACAAATAATCGCCGTTAGCAGCATGGGAAAGCTGATAGCAGGCATGCACTTTTCCTGCCCAGCCTTTTTTCAAAGGAGCCCCTTGCAGGATAGAGAAGCGGCTATCTTTTATAGTGGAATTAACCGCCAAGGAATAGGTGGAGTCTGAAGAATGATCATCCAATAAGATAAATTCTATATTTGAGTATGTGAGTTTCTTAAAGTTTTCGATTAATTCGAAGACGTTCCGTTCTTCATCACGCATTGGTACCAATATCGATACAAGGGGTGGTATCGTGGATTTCATTGGTTTTGGATAAGCAGGATAAAACAATCCATTGATGATAATCCAGAGGAAAGACAATAATAATCCGGCAGAAAGCAAGATAGCGAATGTTTCCATAACAGTTTTCCTCCTTCAAATTCCATCATTAAAGTATAGATTGATAATGTCCTGTTGTTTGTTGTATTACATCTTGCTTTACTCTATCTAGCAAAAGGGTATAGTGGTCTTCTAAAGATTGATTTTTCTCTTTTGACGAATTGCCTTTTAGTTCTGAGTAATAGATCGGTTCTTCTAGTTTAATATATACTTCAGGTTTCCGTTCACCGGTGAAAGTATAGTAAAGGCATACAGAAACTATCGGAATATCTGTGTTCTTGGTGATGTGCACCGCTCCTGGCAGGAAACCAAGTGGACGAATCTCGAGGTGTCGCTCATCTCCTTGTGGAAAGAGCCACAAAGTTTTTCCGTCTTTTAATCTTTCTTTTGCATAATTCATAGACCGGACAATGTCCTTTGGATTTTCTCTGTTCACCGAAAATGCACCTATTCTACGAAAGAAGGGGAACTCACGAATTCCTTTTTCATGCATCATCACATAGCTCTCCTGCTTGGTGACCACCTGATTCAAATGGAAGACAACCAAAGCGTCCCACCATGTACTGTGATTGACGATATACAAGGAAGGGGACGGGGGGAGGCTTGACTGCTCTCCCATGGCATAATAGATTTCTCTAAAATGAAATCGGAGAAATCGTTTGTTGAACTGGTGAAAGAAATAATCAAACTGTTTGCTTTTTTTTGCTGGAATCATGTAGGAACTCCTTTGATTTCAGTGTAGCCAAATATAATAAAACGGTGGGAATAATCGTTACAGTTAACGCGAGGTAAAGTTCTGCAGTTAGTGCAATCATACAGAACATCCCAATCATTAAACCGTACAATACATACATATTCCTCTCCCAGTAGCGATTTTCCTTTGAAGAAATATTTTTCGAAAGTAATAAAATGACTAGGTGAAACAGGAAAGAAAGACCGAACCAACTGTAAAAGTTAAACATGGGAATGTCGTAGTAAAAGCTTGTTCCTTCCCAAATCCAATACTCCTTAGCTATAAACGCAACAGGATCAATGATAAGATCCAGTACCACAGTAGCAAATGAAGCGAGGATTGCCTTAGTAAGGATAGATGCATGTGGGCTTACCCTGTTTGCCAGCACATGTGACGTGGAAATGACCAATACCCATGCAAAACCGATCGTGATAGGTACATCAAATAACTTCGGTCCGAAATAGGAATTATAATAATAATCGCCAAAAAGAAAACCATATTTCACCCCAAAATGCTCCGCAGCCATTGCTGCAAAAAAGACCATTAAAGTAAAGAAAACTCCTGTAGCACGGTAATTTTTAATAAAATATATGGCACCGAGTGTTCCTGCGGTAACGAGAAAAACGACATTCGCCCATTCCAACCAAGGGGGCAAGAGATCAAAAGTCAACAACACGACACCACATATGTACCATACGATAAAAAAACGAACAATCAGCTTTTCCCACATGTTAATCTTCAACAATATCACCTCTAGGAGGAATTATAGCATTATAGTTTAATGACTGTATAGGTTTTGTATACATGAAAAAGCGATCCAATGGGCTTAGCCATGAATCGCTTTTTTCTAGCTATTAATCATGATAGGCGAAGAGCGAGAAGTTTAAACTTCCTTCGCTTTACGTTTTTGTGTAGTTCCGCCTAAATTGTTCAGGCGATGAACTAAACCAGTACCGAATTCTGGTGCTGAACTATTATCGGAAAAGACCGACTCTCTAAGCTCATAAGCAGAAGAACCGTGTTCGGCAAAATCAAGCCCGGAAATCTCTTCTTCCTTCGTAACACGAATGCTAGTAAAGCGGGTAACAATGAATAGGAATAAGCCAACAGAACCAATGGTCCATGCAGAAACAGCTAATATGCCGATCGCTTGGATGCCTAATTGGGAAACTCCGCCACCGTAAAATAACCCTGTTGAAGTGGAGAATAAACCTACAGCAAGTGTTCCCCAAATACCGCAAACGCCATGAACCGCAATGGCACCAACCGGGTCATCGATTTTTGCTTTACGATCGATGAATGTAACTGCTTCTACTAGAAGAACCCCTGCAACTAAACCAATAATGATGGCTCCAATTGGAGATACATCTCCTGTTCCTGCTGTGATACCAACTAACCCAGCTAATGCGGCGTTCAATGTTAAGGAAGCATCAATGCGCTGATAACGGAATTGCGTATAGAATGCAGAAGCCAGCACGCCGGCAGATGCAGATAGTAAAGTGGTAGTTATAACATGTGGTATCAGGGATGGATCAGCAGCTAACGTGCTACCGCCATTAAATCCAAACCAGCCAAACCATAGGATGAAAACACCAAGTGCCCCAAGTGGGATGTTGTGCCCGGAGATGACATTAACTTTACCGTTTGTATATTTTCCAAGACGTGCTCCTAAAAACTTAACCGCAACAATAGCGCCAAGTGCTCCAGTAAGATGGACGACTGTAGAGCCAGCGAAATCAGTAAATCCTAGCTCTGATAACCAACCGCCACCCCATACCCAATGGCCGACAATTGGATAGATAAGTGCTGTCATAGCGACAGTCAATAGAATATAACTAGATAGCTTCATGCGTTCTGCAACAGCACCAGAGATGATAGTTGCACAAGTTGCCGCGAACATTGCTTGGAAGACGAAGAATCCTATTTGATCTTCGTGACCAGTAAGGAAAAATCCGTCGAGTCCTGTAAAACCACCAACGGAACTACCGAACATAAGGGCATAGCCAATGGCCAGATAGAGTACAGATGCAATCGAGATAGTGAGGAAGTTTTTCATTAAGATATTTAGTGCATTTTTGGAACGGGTAAATCCTGATTCTACCATTGCAAACCCTGCGTGCATAAAAAACACTAATAGTGCTGCTACCATAATCCAAACCATATCAAGGGAGACGCTTAAACCTTCAACCGTAGGTGCTTGCGCATGTGCTGTAGAACTGATTAGTAATCCGCCCGTAACGAGTAATCCTATTTTCTTTTTCATAATTATCATCCTTTCTTATTGAAATTAAATGATGGCAAGCTTTCCGTTTTCTCCTGTGCGGATCCGAATGGCATCTTCCACTGGATAGATAAAAATCTTTCCGTCGCCGACTGTGTTGGTCGAGCATACTTCTTGAATGATTTGGACAATTTCATCTACGTACTCTGATTCCACAACCATTTCCACCTTGACCTTAGGCAAAAGCTTAATTTCAAAAGTATTTCCTCTGAAAAGACCCTGTTGGCCTTTTTGCTGTCCGCAACCTGCAACTTCTGAGACGGTTAAACCGTTGATACCGACTTCTTCCAGCTTTTCGCGAAGAGCACGAAAGGTTTCGGGTCTAACAATGGCTTCCACTTTTTTCATGGTTATCTCTCCTTTAAGTTAATGTTATGTTTCCTAACATCTGTAGTTATGTTTTATATCATATTCTATAATTATGCAGGGTGCAATAGGAATTATCAAAAAATTCAGTCGAAAGCGCTTACTAGTTTGTAAGGAATCCTTACATAGATGAAGAAGAAAACAAAAAAGCCCTTCAAGAGAAGGACTTTTAATAAATTTAGACAGTAGATAACTCTGTTGATTTCCGTTCCAGGCGCTTCGCTTGCCTGCAGGCGGTCCGTGAGCCTCCTCGGTTTGCATCGACGCCACTGAAAAAGTCTATAAATTTAGATGTAGTATAGACCCCGCTGTTGATTTCCGAAAAAGGCTTCGCTTTCCTAGGGGCGCTGCTGGAGCCTCCTCGGCTACGCCTGCGGGGTCTCCACCTCGCGCTATCTCCCTCAGGAGTCTACGCCTTTTTCTCCAATCACCAGCTAGAAATCATTTAGGTACATAAGATTTCAAATTTTCAGTGGCTTCGCTTGCAGCCTGTGGGGTCTCACCTGTCCCTTCCTCCCGCGGGCGTCTGCGGGCCTTCCACTCCAATCAACAAGGTGACCTCATTCATTGAAGGGTTTATCAAAAGGCATCTAAACTAACTGAATGATATTTACGTATAGTTTACGTAATTTTCAGCTGTGGATTGGAGCAAATGGCGGAGACTCCAGCGGGGGAGTAAAGGTAGATTGAGACCCCACAGGCGAAGCCGAGGAGGCTCAAGCACCGTCCCGCGGGAAGCGAAGCCATTTGCGGAAAGGAACAGCGGTGATAACCGGTAACAAAGATTTTTGTAAATAAATCTCTATGAAGCTTTTTCGTGGACGAAGGATTTGGTTACCCAAATGCGGGACTTCCAGCGATATAGCATGATGATGCCACGCAACCACTCATCTAAAATCATCGCAATCCACACACCGACCAAACCAAATCCAAAATGAATGCCCAGCACATAGGAAACAGTAACACTAACACCCCACATTGATAGAATCCCAATATAAACAGGGAATCTTACATCACCTGCTGCACGCAAAGCATTGATTACAACCAAGTTGAATGAACGCCCCGGTTCCAATATCAAGGTAAATAAAATCAGCGTACCTCCAAGTGCAATGATGTCTGGGTTATCTGTAAAGAATCCTAAAAGAGTATCAGAGAAAAATGCGATTGGTATGGCGGTCAAAATAGAGATTAAAATGGCGAGGCGCAAACTTTTTATACAGCGCTTGTATGCCTCTTCTATTTTTCCGGCCCCGATCTGATGACCAATCATTATTTGCGTTCCCTGACTGATGGCTACACTGAATAAAAAAATAAACATCATTAAACTTTGTGCGTACACCTTTGTAGTCAATGCTTCTGTACCAATCATGACGATGAAATAGGTAATCACAATTTGAGATGTATTGTAAGACAAATGCTCTCCGGCTGATGGAATGCCTATTTTCAATAAATTTTTCAGATGGCTTACAGGCAGGCGGAACATTTTCTTAAATGGCAAAGGTTCTTCAATTCTTTTGAAAAGAAGAAAAGTAATGACGATTAATCCTAAAGCCCGGCTTGTTACGGTAGAAATAGCTACCCCTTCCACACCTAGAACGGGGATTCCGAACGGACCAAATATAAATAAATAGTTACCTATAACATTAATGATATTCATTCCAATGGTTACATACATGGCATCCCTAGTGAAACCATAGCTTCTAATGGTAGCACCCATCGTGATGACGAGAGCCTGAACAAAGGAGAAGATCCCGACCATTTTCAGATAAGAATCTGCCTCGGTTAAGAGTTCAGGAGGGAGATCCATCAATAATAAAAGCTTAGAACTGAAAAGGAATACCAAAATACTGATGGCTACACTGAAAATTAGATTTGCTCCGATGGAGACAACCGTAACTTCTGCAGCAATTTCTCTGTTTTTTGATCCAAGATACTGTGCGACCAGGATGGTGGTACCTGTTGCGATGAAACCAAACATAACAATCAACATAAACAAGATTTGATTGGCAACCCCAACGGCTGCAACGGAGTCATCTGAGTACTGACTCAACATTAATATATCTGCATTTCCCATTAGCATGTGAAGTAGGACTTCAATAAAGATCGGCCATGTTAAGGCAAAAAGGGTGAGTTTCTTTGTGTTTGTTTCTTTCATTCATTTACTCCTTTTGATGAATCCGACATAAAACCATTCCTAGTTTAACCGCATTTTATTATAATAGAAAGAGATGATTTCGATACTTATTGGATTTTTACGACTTGAGGTGTAAGGAATGTCAATGATAGCTATGTCCATCCCGCCTTTTCCAACTTTTATAAGGGGTGGGGAATATACATTTAATAAAGGAGAACGACACTTTTCCAGAGTGTTTACCGTTTTTGATCTTTTATATGTGAAAAAAGGTACCTTGTTTATGCAAGAAGGTGACGAACGATTCGTTGTGAAAGAAGGACAATATGTCATATTGGTTCCTGGTGAAAGACACGAAGGATATGCGGATTGCACAGAACAAACCGATTATTTCTGGTTGCATTTTGTTATCCCGGGAAATGAGTATCAGATGGTTGAGGATAAGGAGCTGGATTGGTCCTTTGTTTATAGGAAAGAACCAACATTTACAGAAGTAGGTTATTATCAGTTTCATATTCCGCAGTGGGGTGAAGTGAAAAGAAGAGAGATTGTGGAACAGCAGTTGGAAACGCTTCTTACTACAAGAGACGGGGATGCTCATGTTCCAGATGATTATTTGAAGCAGCAAATTCAATTCTCTGAGTTCATTGTGCAGTTGCAAAAGGAGGCATTCTCGATTCCGAGTGCGACCGAAAAGGTATGTGAGAGTGCAATGAAGTACATTCAAAAAAATTATAAAGAGCCTGTTAATATGAGTGTTTTAAAAGAAGAGTTGAATTTTCACCCCGATTATTTGACTCGTTGCATGCAAAAAACAATCGGAATCAGCCCCATGCAGTATTTAACGCATTACCGGATGCATCATGCCAAAAAGCTTTTGGCGGAAACGGAATATAAAGTCTCTGCCATATCTCGTGATGTGGGCATTGATGATGTCACGTATTTTTCTAAGTTGTTTAAGAAGATGGAGGGCACTACGCCGATGGAATACCGGAGATTGGTGCATCGGAAGTGAAATTGGAAGTGGACTGAATTATCTTTATCTTAGTTTTTGGAAAAGAAGCGTGCTATAAGCCGGAACGCTGGAAGAACCCCCGTCAAAAGTCTAATAGAAGCGTTCTATAAGCCCGATCACCGAAAGAAACACTGTCTATTGTCTAATAGAAGGGTTCTATATGCCGGAACGCTGGAAGAAGCACGGTCAAAAGTCTAATAGAAGCGTTCTATAAGCCCGATCACCGGAAGAAACGCTGTCTATTGTCTAATAGAAGGGTTCTATATGCCGGAACGCTGGAAGAACCCCCGTCAAAAGTCTAATAGAAGCGTTCTATAAGCCCGATCGCCGAAAGAAACACTGTCAATTGTCTAATAGAAGGGTTCTATATGCCGGAACGCTGGAAGAACCCCCGTCAAAAGTCTAATAGAAGCGTTCTATAAGCACGATCACCGGAAGAAACGCTGTCTATTGTCTAATAGAAGGGTTCTATATGCCGGAACGCTGGAAGAAGCACTGTCTATTGTCTAATAGAAGGGTTCTATATGCCGGAACGCTGGAAGAACCCCCGTCAAAAGTCTAATAGAAGCGTTCTATAAGCCCGATCACCGGAAGAAACGCTGTCTATTGTCTAATAGAAGGGTTCTATATGCCGGAACGCTGGAAGAACCCCCGTCAAAAGTCTAATAGAAGCGTTCTATAAGCCCAAACGCCGAAAGAAACACTGTCAATTGTCTAATAGAAGGGTTCTATATGCCGGAACGCTGGAAGAACCCCCGTCAAAAGTCTAATAGAAGCGTTCTATAAGCCCGATCACCGGAAGAAACGCTGTCTATTGTCTAATAGAAGGGTTCTATAAGCCTAAACGCCCTAAACAACAAAACAAAATGTCTAATAGAATTTACTAAGCCAGTAATGCCGCTAATATAGAAAAAGATGTCCGCTAATTTCCTTAGCGGACACCTCAACTTTTACTCTGTAAAATCAATAAGCCAAAATCTGAAACCCATAAGCCGGAAGTTTCAGTTGCAACGCATTAGCGTCAGCTGCAAATGCAAACTCTTCTCCGTTCCAAAGGTCACGTAATACCTTTCCTTCTACACCATCTGGTAATGTGACAATTAAATCCTTGTCGCTATTATTGATCACAAATAGTATTCTTTCCCCGGAGGTATCAGAGACCTTCTCATACATGACATGATTGGTCTCATTATTTGCTTCAATAAAACGGATGTCCCCATGGTTTCCGAATACAGGTAATTCTTTGCGAAGCGCAATTAATTTTTTCACAAATTCAAACATATCACGATCCTGTTTTTCTTCTTCCCACACCATGCACTTGCGGCAACCAGGATCTTGGTCACCTGTCATGCTGAATTCATCTCCATAATAGATGCAGGGAGCGCCGATAAAGGATAATTGGAATAAGAATAATAGCTTCAATTTATCTTTATTTTCTTCACAAATTGTTAAAATACGAGGAGTGTCATGACTGCCTAACAAGTTGAATGCAACTTCATTTACATTAATAGGATAAGAGTGCATCACCTTAGATATGGAATTTGCAAACTCAACTGCCTTGGTTTTGTTTTTCGCAAGATAATCAAGGGTAGCGGTGGTGAATGGATAATTCATGACAGCATCAAACTGGTCACCTTGTAACCAAGGCATAGAATCATGCCAAATCTCACCGAGAATATAGACATCCTCTTTCTCAGCCTTCACAGCCTGACGGAAGTCTCTCCAGAATTGATGGTCCACTTCGTTTGCAACGTCCAATCTCCATCCGTCAATGTCAAACTCCCTTACCCAATAGCGGCCCACTTCTAATAAATATTTCTTTACTTCTGGATGTTCCGTATTAAGCTTAGGCATGTCCGAAACAAAAGCGAATGCATCATAATTTGGTTTAGGTTTCGTCACAACAGGGAAGTCCCAAATGTGGAACCAATCTTTATACTTCGACTTTTCTCCATTCTTCAAGACATCCTGAAACGGTTCCCAAAAGTAGCCACTATGGTTGAACACAGCATCAAGCATAATTTTGATTCCGTTCGCATGACAAACTTGCACAAGTTTCTTGAAAGTTTCTTTGGTGCCGAATTGCGGATCGATTTCCATATAGTCGATTGTGTCATATTTATGGTTGGATCTTGCTTTAAAAATTGGAGTGAAATAAATGCCTGTGATGCCTAATTCCACTAGATGATCGATATGTTCTATAACTCCCTCAAAATCCCCTCCGAAGAAGTTGGTAGTAGAAGGATCTGTGCTTCCCCATGGAAGAGCACCTTTTGGATCGTTTTCTTTATTGCCGTTTCCAAAGCGTTCAGGGAATATTTGATACCAAACTGTATCTTTTACCCATGTTGGAGCTTGAAACACATCAATTTTATTAAGAAATGGAAAACAGAAGTAAAGTCCGCAGTCTTTCGGTTCTTCCTCATAAAAACCTTTTTCATTATAAACGAACGTTTCTTCACCAGATTTCAGGGCAAAGCCGTAGCGCAACCGTCTAAACTCTGGGGAAACTTCTGCGAGCCAATAATCATAAAGCTCATCTGATCCCGTTTTCTTCATTGGTTTCTTTACAGATATCCATTCGCCGTCTTCCCATATATATGGATCACCATGAATCAATTCAACCGTTTCCACATCATCTTTCTTTGTTTGCAGACGGATGTGTAAAGTTGTTTCATTATAGGCGTAGGCAAAATTGTTCTTTGGACGATGAAATATTGCTTCCTTTAGCATATAGCATTCAACCTCTCCTTCATGCAATCGCTTGCATTTATTGCGAAAAAAAATGGTTGAAATGGTTTCATTGCCATTTTATTCAACATAAGGGTATGTCAAAAATGAAACAATGTCAATGAAAAGAGAAAGCTCAATGGAGTTGGGAAGGGAAGGATAAAAAACTTACACTGCAAAAGTCCCGGAATCAATTCCATAAATTCATATATACCAAGGGTTTAAGTCTTTGAAATAATTTAAGTAGTTTCCTAATCTAGCAACATATTAAAGTTTTTTTAAAAAAACAGGTTGTCAATTGGGCGATTACATGTATAATAAAAAGTGAAAGTTGTGCAATCGTTTTCATGAAAAATGTAAGCGTTATATGTTTTCGCTTACATGTTATGCAATCGTTTGTGCATCTTAGTAGAAAGAACATTCAAAATGACGGAGGGGTCAAAATGAAAAAGTTTTTAGCAATGCTTATGGTTGCTGTCCTTACACTAGGCGTACTTGCAGCTTGTGGTCCACAACGTGAAACAGGTAACAACGGTGGTTCAGCAGAAGGCGAAGGTACTACAACTGAGGGTGCAGACAAGCCTGAAAAGTTAACAGTATGGGTTAACGATGATGAGAAACAAAGAGCGGCATTAGATGAAATCTTTGCAGCTTATACAGAAGAAACTGGTATCGAAGTAGAAGCTACTGGTATCTCTATGTTGGATCAAGTAGAAGCACTTGCTCTTGACGGTCCAGCTGGTAACGGTCCAGACGTTTTCTTTGGTCCACATGATCGTCTTGGTGACATCGTTCTTCGTGGTCTAGCAGACCCAATCGACTTAGGAGAAGATGCTTCTCTTTACAGTGAAACTGCTATTAATGCTGTAACAGTTGATGGGGAAACTTATGGAGTACCTCAAGTAATTGAAACTTACGGTATGTTCTACAATAAAGATCTTGTTTCTGCAGAAGAAATTGAAACAATGGAAGGCCTTATGACAGTTGCGAAAGAGCAAACTGACGCTGGTCAAGACAAATATGGATTCTTAATGGAAGCAACTAACTTCTATTTCATCTATCCTTTCTTCGCTGGTAATGGCGGTTATGTATTTAATAACGATGGATCTGGTTTCGACGCTAAAGACATCGGTCTTGCTAACGAAGGCGCTGTAGAAGGTGGAGAACTTGTACAATCTTGGTTCGAAAATGGATACATTCCAAAAGAAATCAATGGCGACATCATGAGTGGTCTTTTCACAGAAGGTAAAGTTGCAACTGTTCTTACAGGTCCTTGGAACATCGCTACTTACAGAGATGCTTTAGGTGACAAATTAGGTACAGCTACACTACCTAAGCTTGAAAATGGTGACGTTCCAAAATCATTCGTTGGTGTAAAAGCTTGGATGTTAAGTTCTTACTCTGAAAATCCAGAGTGGGCAATCGACTTAATGAAGTTCATCACTAACTATGACAATGCAATGAAATACTATCAAGCTGCTGGTGAAATGCCTGCACTACAAGAAGCATTAGATAGCGAAGAAATTGCAAACGATGAAATCATCGGTGCATTCGCAGAGCAAACTCAATATGGTGAGCCAATGCCAAACATTCCACAAATGCAACAAGTTTGGGATCCTATGGGTAGCGCTCTTCAATTCATCGCTAACGGTGACGATGTTGGTGAAGTATTAGAAGAAGCAGTTAAAACAATCGAAGATAATATCGCAGCTAGTGGAGCTGAATAATTACTAACGATTAAACCTGGTGGGTAGACTAATTTGCAACGCTAGTCTACCCACTATATTTCTTTAAGAGGAGGATCTGCTATGTCCGGCACAGCAACTGAAAAAATGCGCTCACACAATCCAACCTTAGCGATGGTCCTTTCCATTATTTTTGCAGGGTTAGGTCAACTTTATAACCGCAGATATGCGAAAGGGATTACATTCATCATCATTGAAGCTGCATTTTTGATTACGTTTTTCGAGTTTCTTAACATTGGTTATTGGGGACTATTCACACTTGGAGAAATTCCTCGAGTAGACCACTCCATCTTTTTATTAATACAAGGACTAATTTCTGTTATTATCACTGTGTTTGCAGTGGCCTTATACTACGTGAATGTAGTGGATGCGAGAAATAATGCAATCGACTTAAAGTTGGGAAAAGAAAAGCCAACTGTAAAAGAAGCGCTTAAGAGCTTCTATGACAATGGATTTCCTTATTTTATGGTCATTCCAGGATTAATCCTGCTTTTATTCATCGTTGTTCTTCCTTTGATGTTCATGGTTTCGTTGGCATTTACGGATTACAACTTATATAATACGCCTCCAAGAGCTTTATTGAGTTGGGTAGGTTTTGAGAACTTTACAAGTCTGGTATCGATTCCACTTTGGAAATCCACATTTGTAAGTGTATTTGCCTGGACGATTGTTTGGACTGTCTGTGCAACAACCGGCCAAATTGCATTAGGACTATTTTTAGCATTGCTAGTTAATGACCCCCGTATTAAATATAAACGCTTTATCCGTACAATTTTGATTTTACCGTGGGCTGTGCCTGCGTTTGTTACAATCTTGATTTTCGCTGCGATGTTTAATGACCGTTTTGGTGCCATTAACCGTGACATCCTAAGTACAATTGGTGTTGCGCTTCCATGGTTGACCGATCCGTTCTATACAAAGATCGCAATCATCATGATTCAAACTTGGTTAGGGTTCCCATTCGTATTCGCATTGTTCACTGGTGTACTTCAAAGTATATCTAAAGACTGGTACGAAGCGGCAGATGTTGATGGAGGAACACGTTTCCAGAAATTCCGTTTCATCACCATGCCACATCTTTTATTCGCAACTGCACCACTTTTAATTATGCAATATGCAGGAAACTTTAATAACTTTAACATCATCTATCTGTTTAATCAGGGTGGTCCTGCTGTGCGTGGTCAAAATGCCGGAGGATCGGATATCTTGATTTCATGGGTTTATAAACTGACATTCGATACGAGTAACTACAACATGGCAGCAGCAATATCGATCATACTCGGACTAATTGTAGCCGGTTTTGCCTTCTTCCAATTCCGTCGTACTCGTTCGTTTAAAGAGGAGGGTAATATTTAATGAACCTAAAAACGAAATCCAAGATCGAAGTATCATTGATCTACTTATTCCTAGGCTTCATGTTCATCATTATTGCCTACCCGCTTTTATGGACTATCGGACTATCCTTGAATCCTGGAACAAGTCTTTATTCCGCATCCATGATTCCGGAAAACTGGTCACTTGAGCACTATGTTTGGTTATTTACAGATCCTCAGAGTGACTACTTGATCTGGTATAAAAATAGTATTCTGGTTGCAGTAGCCAATTCATTTTTCTCTGTATTAGTAACTGCATTTGTCGCTTATGCCTTTTCTAGGTACCGCTTTAGAGGAAGAACGTATGGATTATACGCATTCTTACTATTGCAAATGTTCCCGGCATTAATGGCGATGGTAGCAATCTATATTTTATTGAATATGGTCGGTATGTTAGATACTCTTGTAGGTTTGACGATCGTATATATTGGTGGACAAATTCCATTTAATGCATGGCTTGTAAAAGGGTATTTTGATACGATTCCAAAAGAGTTGGATGAAGCGGCTAGAATGGACGGAGCAGGACATTTTGGAGTTTTCTTTAAAATCATGCTTCCGCTTGCGAAACCGATCTTAGCGGTAGTAGCACTATTTAACTTCATGGCGCCATTTACAGATTTTATTTTGCCACGAATTGTATTAAGAAGTCCTGAAAACTTTACGTTAGCACTAGGATTATTTAACTTTATCAATGATCAATTTGCTAACAACTTCACCCGTTTTGCGGCAGGTTCTATCTTAATTGCCATTCCAATAGCATTGTTATTCTTGTTCCTACAACGCTATTTAATCGCAGGACTAACTGCAGGTGGAACAAAAGGATAAGAATAGTATATAATCGTTTATGGAAAGCAAGGGTTTATTTAACCGTAAGCTGTACTACTAAAACGATTTAAGGGAGGGAAGCGGAATTGATGAAAAGAGTGAAGGGGCTCATTCTCGTTCCGTTTCTTCTTTTTTCTGCATGGTTCGTTCCATCCGTTCAACCTGTTAACGCTGAAAAAGAAGAACACGCATGGCAAGATGAGATTATCTATTTTATTATGATTGACCGATTTAATAATGGTGATACCTCAAACGACTTTGAGGTGAACCGAGATGATCCAAAAGCATACCACGGCGGAGATTTCCGCGGGATTACAGAAAAGCTGGATTACTTAAAGGATATGGGATTTACAGCCCTGTGGCTGACCCCTATCGTTCAAAATGAAGAAAAAGGGTATCACGGTTATTGGACGGAAGATTTCTATAATACAGAAGAACATTTCGGTACCATAGAAGAATTTAAGGATCTAGTGAATGAAGCTCATAAAAGAGACATGAAAATCATTGTGGATCTCGTCGTCAACCACACTGGTTATCAGCATGCATGGCTAAACGAAGAAGAGAAAAAGGATTGGTTCCACCCAAACGAACCTATCCGAAACTGGGATGACCAAGAACAAGTGGAAAATGGTTGGATATACGGTCTTCCTGATTTAAATCAAGAAAATCCCGAAACCAGAGAGTACCTGATTGATATGGCCAAATGGTGGATTGAAGAGACCGACATTGACGGCTACAGATTAGATACCGTCAAACATGTCCCGAAAGATTTCTGGAAAGAATTCACTGAGGAAGTAAAATCGGTGAAAGAAGATTTTTTCCTAATCGGGGAAGTATGGCATGATGACCCTAAATATGTGGCAGGTTATCAAGAAACAGGGATAGATTCGTTTGTGGATTTTCCAACATACAACGAACTTACCCGTGTATTTTCTGGGCCTGATGAATCGTTGACTCGTTTAGATTCACTGTTCAAAAACAAGCAAAACCTATACGACAACCCTTATGTCCTTGGAACCTTCTTGGACAATCATGATGTAGAGCGTTTCACAAGAGCTGCTCTCAAAAAGAAGCAACATCCTCCTACACGCTTGAAGCTGGCATTGACCTATATGTACACAACACCAGGTATACCTATTATGTATTATGGGACCGAAATAGCGCTTGATGGGGGAGAAGACCCAGATAACCGCAGAGATATGAACTTTAGAGTAGACGAGGAACTGATCAATTATATTACAAAGCTGGCAGAACTGCGTAAAACTATGCCAAGCCTAACACATGGTACGTATGAAATGGTTTATGACGATGATGCGATGGCTGTAATAAAACGCGAGTATGAAGGGGAAACCACTTTTATCGCAATCAATAATTCCAGTAAAACGCAAGTAGCTCCAATCGATGCTGAAGTTGTTGGTGAAGATCGTGAACTACGTGGTTCATTGGGAGACGAATTGGTTCGAAATTCTGACGGCAAATACACGATCGGGCTAGATAGAGAAACGGCAGAAATTTATACCGTTAAAGAAGATTCTGGTATTAATGTTGGGTTTGTCAGTGCAATGGCATTGATTTACGGTGGTTTTATTGCTTTTATTGCAGCTGCTGTAATGAGAAGAAAGAAAAAGAACAATAAATAAATGTGCCCATCTCCTCCATTAAGGGGGAAGGTACTATTAATATTGTATGCGTTTCCAATTAATCAAGGGGGAGGGATAGGTGCATGGCAGTTACCATAAAAGATGTCGCAAAAATTGCCAATGTGGCACCTTCCACAGTTTCTCGCGTTATCGCGAACAATCCACGCATAAGTGAAAAAACAAAAAAACGCGTGAGAGAAGCAATGGAAGAGCTTGGATACCATCCAAACTTTATAGCCAGAAGCCTGGCTAATCAGTCCACTCAAGTAATCGGACTTGTGATGCCTGCATCGGCAGATAAAACATTTCAAAACCCATTTTTCCCGGAGGTGCTAAGGGGAATTAGCACTGCCGCTCATGAAAAACAATATGCCCTGCATATGTCAACAGGTGTAACAGGCAACGAGATTCTAGAAGGTGTTATGCAGATGGTTCAAGGACGTCGTGTTGATGGGATCATCCTTCTATATTCGGCAGTAGAAGATAAAATTATCAAGTATCTGCAAAAAGAGTGCTTCCCATTTGTCGTTATCGGTAAACCATTTGAACAGGTAGAAGAAATTACCCATGTGGATAATGACAATTACCGTGCCGCGAAAGAAGCGACACAGCACCTTATTAGTCTCGGACATGATAGAGTAGCATTCGTTGGAGGTAGTATTCAACTCGTGGTAACCATTGACCGCTTGTTAGGATATGAAAAAGCCATAAGGGACGCCGAAATTCCATACAAGGACGAATACATCATTCATGAAGAGTTCCTTAAAGAAGGGGGACAAGAAGCGATTTCCGAGCTCCTTTCCCTTGATGAGCCACCAACAGCGTTAGTTGTTTCCGACGATCTAATGTCCCTAGGTATCCTTAATACCTTGCATGACATGGGTATTTCCGTACCAGATCAAATGTCCATTGTAAGCTTTAATAATGTGTTGCTGGCGGAAGTGGCTAGGCCTCCATTGACTTCTGTTGACATCAACATTTTTCAACTGGGATTTCAGGCTGCGAAAACATTGATTCAAAAAGTGAAAGATCCTTCTGAGCCAACAAAGCGGATTATCATTCCGCATACTATGGTGAAGCGACAGACGTGTAAGGAAATGGTGAAGTGAAGTAAATTATTTAAATAGACTTATATTGAATTTGTGACGGAAGCCGGCCTCTGATGATGGGGTTGGCTTTTTTCATTAAAACTTGCTGTATCTTTGGTGATTTCTTGCATTTTTATTGGTGCTAAAAAGGGTTCGGCCAAATATATTAGTTGTTTGGACAATGAAAGACTAATAAATGGGTACCTTCGGCCAATTGTTTTCGGGGTTCGGTCAATTTTTACATATGGTTTGGACATTCTATTTTGGTTCGGTCAATTATCCAATAACTTCGGTCAACTTTTCAAAATCTTCGGTCAAAAACGGGGAATCTTCGGCCAACTTTCGAAAAACTTCGGACATTTACACAGTATGCACCCCTTCCCGCAGAAAAAACACCTCAAAAAGCGCTCTTTTATGATTCAAAGAGCGCCATGCATCATCCAAATTTACCCATTACCCGTTCACAATCTTACCGCCATTCACATGCAGCATCTGTCCGGTCATATACGAAGCATCATCACTTGCCAAAAACACATAGCTTGGTGCGACCTCTTCTGGCTGCCCGGGACGTTTCATTGGAGTATTTGCTCCAAAACTCGCAACCTTTCCGCTTGAAAACGTTGATGGAATCAGTGGTGTCCAAATCGGTCCTGGAGCTACTCCGTTTACTCGTATCCCTTTTCCAACCAATTGCAGAGCCAAAGAGCGAGTAAATGCCACTATGGCACCTTTAGTAGCCGAATAATCGACCAGCAGTTCATTCCCCGCGTAAGCTGTGACAGATGCAGTATTGATAATGCAACTTCCGCTTGCCAGAAAAGGGAGCGCAGCCTTAGTCAAATAGAAAAAGGAAAAAATATTCGTTCTAAATGTTTTCTCCAATTGAGCAGCTGTTATATCTTCAATGCTTTCCTGTGGATGCTGTTCTGCTGCATTGTTGACAAGTATGTCAATTTTATTAAAGTTAGCAATAGTCTCATCCACGATTTGCTTGCAAAATGTCTCTTCACCAATATCTCCTGCAATGAGGTGACATTTCCGACCTTCTGCTTCCACTTGCCTTTTTGTTTCCTTAGCATCCTCATGTTCATTTAAATAGACGACTACAACGTCGGCCCCTTCTTTTGCATAATAAATAGCGACAGCTCTGCCAATCCCACTGTCTCCACCAGTGATGATGGCCACCTTATCCTTTAACTTACCGCTGCCCTTATAAGTGGAGTCCTCTGACTTAGGTTTTGGTGTCATCTCGGACTCAATTCCTGGCTGCTTGTTTTGATGCTGTGGGGGAAGCGTTTGTTTCTGCTGATTTGTCATAATAAGCACCTCCAATAATCTTTCCTATTATGAGAAAAGCGCCTATAATTTATCCAATGAGATAAAAAGGGGAGAGACAAGATGATTATTAGAGAAGCAAGAATGGAAGATGCAGAGGGACTTTTAAAGCACGCTAAAAAAGTATATGGAGAAGGGCGTAACCTTTTAACAGCACCAGAGGAATTTAACGTCACCCTAGAGCAGGAAGTACAGTGGTTACAAGATAATAGGCAAAAAGAACACTTTACCCTGGTGGCAGAACAAGATTCGACTATCGTAGGGATGCTAAATGCCACAAAAGGATCAAGAAAAAGAGTAAAACATATCTGTATGTTTGGCATCAGCATTCAAGAAGAATACTGCAACAATGGATTAGGAAGTATGATGATACATAGACTGCTTGATTGGGCAAAAGAAGATAAAGATATAGAAAAAGTGTGTCTAGAAGTATTCGCCCACAACGAGCGTGCGATACATGTTTATGAAAAGCTTGGATTTAAAGTAGAAGGAAGAAAAGAGAGGCATGTGAAATTTGAGGACGGAACGTATTCGGATGAACTGATTATGGGACAATTTGTTTAAGGAAATAAAATTCCCCCCGTCATTTTGGAACGGGGGGATATATGTATGGTATGGTCACAACTTAACGATAGTTTACAAACTGCAGGTCAATATCCAAGTCAGCCTCACGAAGAGCAGCAATCACCTGTTGGAGATCATCACGATTTTTACCTGTAACGCGCACTTGGTCATCCTGGATTTGAGTTTTCACTTTCAAACCTGAGTTCTTGATGATTGTGTTAATTTTTTTCGTATTGTCCTTATCAATGCCTTGCACAAGCTTACCTCGTTGACGAACTGCTCCTTTAGAAGCATCTTCAATCTTGCCATATTGAATATTTTTCGTTGGAACATTTCGCTTGATCATTTTGCTGACCATTACATCTTTTAGTTGATCCAGTTTAAATTCACTGTCCGATAAAAGAACAATTTCTTCTTTTTCTAGTTTGATGTCACTGACAGAGCCTTTAAAGTCAAATCGATTCTGAATTTCTTTTAACGCAATATTAATAGCGTTTGTCACTTCTGCTAAATCTACTTTTGAAACAATATCAAAAGAGCTCTCTTTTGCCATGGAAATCCCTCCATCATAGGTTTTAAAAATTTTACCAAAAGGTAATGGTAAGAAAAATATCGCTTTCTGTTCCTAATTATAGTAGAATAAAGCGATTTGGACAACTTAATCAAAGTCATGTACACTTTTACATATCTAATCCAACTTTCGTATGCTAGGCGAATGTTGATAATAATAATGGGCAAAAAGGAAGGTATTAAGAAATGATGCAAACAGGAACGGTATTAGAATTGACGGTTGACAGGGAGACACCTATTGGATACATGCTTACAGATGGAGAAGAGACAATCCTTCTTCATAAAAATGAAGCAACAAGAGAATTAGGAGAAGACGAGACGGTAGAGGTTTTCCTATACTCAGACCAGAAAAGCCGAATAACAGCTACCATGACCATCCCAAAAGGCCTTAATGGGCATGAATGGATGGAAGTAGTGGAGGTTCTTCCAGGACTTGGCGCTTTCATTAACATCGGAATTGCAAAAGATGCCCTTATTCCGGCAGATGACCTACCGGTATATGAAGAAATATGGCCGCAAGTTGGAGCACATTTGCTTTGCCGTGTAAAAACGGACCGCCGTGGAAAACTGATCGGGAAACTTGCCACACAAGACGTGATGTTAGATAGATCAATTAAAGCTCCATCTGATATCCTTAATCAAAATATTCAAGGGACCATCTATCGACTATTAAAAGTGGGAAGCTATATCATTTCCAACGAAGGCTATATTGGGTTCATTCATAATTCAGAACGCAAGGAAGAACCAAAATTAGGACAAGTGGTTGAAGGAAGAGTCATTGATGTAAAAGATGACGGAACTATCAATGTGTCTCTGTTGCCTCGTAAACAAGAAGCAATGGATGAGGATGCCCAGGTTATCTTGGACTATTTGGAACTAAGGGGCGGAGCGATGCCGTATAGTGATAAAAGTGCTCCTGATGATATTAAAGAACAGTTCAATATCAGCAAAGCCGCATTTAAGCGTGCAATGGGCAAGCTCATGAAACAAGGGTTGATTCGTCAGTCTGAGGGCTGGACGTATAAAAAGGAAGAAGAATAAAAGTGTGTTCGGCTACGCCGGAAGTGCAGCTCATTAGATGACTAGTGGGCTGTTTTTGTTTGGCGTGAAGTGGCATTTAGAGTTGGTTGAAAAGTGTTGGCGTCTCTAGCGTCTCTAAACCCGACCAGTCGAAAATCACAAGCGATATGTCTAATAGAAGGGCTCTAAACGCCCGACCAGTGCAAAATCCCAAGCGAAATGTCTAATAGAGGTGCTCTAAACGCCCGAACAGTCGAAAATCCCAAGGGAATTGTCTAATAGAGGGGCTCTAAACGCCCGACCAGTGCAAAATCCCAAGCGAAATGTCTAATAGAGGGGCTCTAAACGCCCGACCAGTAGAAAATCCCAAGCGAAATGTCTAATAGAAGGGCTCTATACGCCCGAACAGTGCAAAATCCCAAGCGAAATGTCTAATAGAGGGGCTCTAAACGCTTGACCAGTGCACAATCTCAAGCAAAAGAGGGGCTCTATACGCCCGAACAGTCCACATCTCAAGCAAAAGAGGGGCTCTATACGCCCGAACAGTCCACATCTCAAGCAAAATGTCTAATAGAGGGGCTCTAAACGCCCGACCAGTAGAAAATCCCAAGCGAAATGTCTAATAGAAGGGCTCTATACGCCCGAACAGTGCAAAATCCCAAGCGAAATGTCTAATAGAAGGGCTCTATACGCCCGAACAGTAGAAAATCCCAAGCGAAATGTCTAATAGAAGGGCTCTATTCGCCCGAACAGTAGAAAATCCCAAGGGAATTGTCTAATAGAAGGGCTCTATACGCCCGAACAGTGCACAATCTCAAGCGAAATGTCTAATAGAGGGGCTCTAAACGCCCGACCAGTGCAAAATCCCAAGCAAAATGTCTAATAGAGGGGCTCTATACGCCCGACCAGTCGAAAATCCCAAGCAAAATGTCTAATAGATCCCCTCTATACGCCCGACCAACCCTCCATACCACCCTATAGTTCTCTAATAGAACCTCCCCAACACACAAAAAGAGCCGCCCCCATAAAAGAAGCGACTCTCCAATACATCCTACAAATGATCCGTCTTTTTAGAATACTGACGCTCACCTTTTTGTGCATTCTTCGCACGTTGCATATTCTTTTCGTGGAGCTTGGCGTTATTGTCTTTCGCTTTTTTATCGTTATCGCTTGTATGTGGCATAGAAAAACCTACCCCTTTCTCAAAAAGATAGGAATAGGTTGTCCTGCCTGCATGAAGTTATGTGTTACGCTTTTTTCCCATTGAGGAAGAATAAGGCGATGGTTCCTGGACCCGCATGGGCGCCTACTGCTGATCCGATTGAAGTAATCGTAAAGTCATCACAACCACAAGATTCTTTAATCATCTCTTTTAACGCTTCTGCAGTAGCAAGATCATCTCCGTGGCTGATTCCGATTCGTTGACCAGATGTGTTGAAACCGTTCCTATCCCGCATTACTTCCACCATACGGCGCAAGACTTTTTTACGGCCACGAATCTTTTCCAATGGTATCAACTTTCCGTCTTCCATGTGGAGTAAAGGCTTGATATTCAGGAGGCCTCCAACAAATGCGGATGCTTTACTGACGCGGCCGCCTCGTGCCAAATAATCCAAATTGTCCACGGTGAAAACATGTTCCATATGGTGAATATCATCATTCACAACTGACAAAAGTTCTTCTTTGGAAGCACCGCCACTAGCCATTTCAGCAGCTCTTTTTACAACAAGTCCATATCCCAATGAAGCACATTTCGAATCAATAATAGTCAAGTCGAGCTCAGGATACTCTTCCAATACTTCGTTTTGCATAAGTACTGCCGTTTGATATGTACCTGATAATTCTGAAGAAAATGCTACATAAATAGCTGTTTCACCATTCTTTGCTACCTTAGTAAATAAATCTTTCATAAAGACTGGGGATGCTTGGGAGGTTTTCACCACTTCGCCACTGCGCATTGCATCATACACTTGGGAAGAATTAATAGTGACCATGTCCTCATATTCAGTGTCTCCAAACAGTACTTTTAACGGAATAAGGTCTATCATTTCACTTTCAAAAAAATCTTTTGGTAAGTCGCTGGCACTATCTGCAATAATTCTTATTGTCATAAGGTCACCTTCTTTACTATACTTACAAGCATGGGTTAAGCTGTATTAGAAAAATTTTTATTACTTCCATACGAGGAATAATACTCCTTTTTTCAAGTTTACCCATTAATGAATGACTCTTCAAGAAAAGAAAATGGAGATTTTCGTTTCGGAAGGGTAAAAAGAGGCAAAATACATAAAATAAGGCAGCAGGCTGTTAGGAGGTTTTGGGCCATATGAATGTCCAGCAACATGTAAAAAAGGTGCTAATTGTACTAATCGGAGCTTTTCTAAATGCAATCGCAATGAACTTCTTCCTGATACCCGCGGATGTTTACGCAAGCGGATTTACTGGTGTATCACAGTTGATATTCCGTATCTCAGAAGATTTTCTTCCTTTCACTATTTCTACAGGTATTACGTTATTGCTCCTGAATATACCGGTTACAATTTTAGCGTGGAAGAAGGTAGGACGCTCTTTTACTATTTATAGTTTTCTAAGTGTTTTCCTCATGTCATTTTTTCTAGAGGTTGTACCGATTTACAGTTTTAATGACGATATTTTGCTTAATGCTGTTTTTGGTGGTGTCATCGCTGCGGTAGGTGTCGGTTTGACACTTAAGTGGGGGGCTTCCACAGGTGGTCTTGATATCATCGCCATGATTTTATCCCGAATGAAGGACAAACCTGTCGGAACTTACTTTTTTGCACTGAATGCAGTGATTATTGTTACGGCTGGTCTTGTATTTGGGTGGGAAAAAGCGTTATACACGCTTGTTACACTTTATGCTTCTACTCGTGTTATTGACGCAATACATACAAGACATGAGAAGTTGACAGCCATGATTGTGACGAAGAAGGGGCAGGCAGTAAAAGAAGCCATTCATGCGAAAATGGTGCGAGGAATTACGTCTGTTCCTGCACGAGGGGCATTTACTGGAGAGGATAAGGAAATGCTGATGATTGTTATTACTCGTTATGAGATGTATGATTTGGAGCGGATTTTGAAGGAAGCAGATCCTAATGCTTTCACTAATATCGTACAGACCGCTGGTATCTTCGGGTTCTTCCGGAAAGATTAAGTACCGTTAAACACCGCTGGTAATTTCCGCAAATGGCTTCGCTTTCCTAGGAGCCCTGCTGGAGCCGCCTCGGCTTAGCCTGTAGGGTCTCCACCTAGCGCTACTTCCCTCAGGAGTCTTCGCCGTTTGCTCCAATCACCAGCTCGAAAAAAAAACAGCGCACAAGCTCTCATCAGTCTTGTGCGCTGTTTTGTGTTACTTATCTTGTTGGCTGTTGAAAAGTTCTTCCTGCAATTCGCGAAGCTGTGCTTTTTCAGCTTCGTTTGAATTTGCATAAGCGGAGGATAATGCGTTTTTGGCAACACTCATCGAATTCGATTCGACTTCAGATGAATAATCATGTTTATGGTTATGCTCAGATGCAGAATCCTGCTTTCCCTTTACAACATTCATCACTGCTTCACGAGCGGATTGGAATAATTGGTTTCCCATTATTATATCCCTCCAAGAGAATTGCGCTCGGCCTGATGTGCTTTACGCTCTTCTGCTTGTTCCATCGTAAGGTGATAAGGGATTTGCTGGTCATGAAGCTGTACAGAATTTTTACCCTGCTGAACAAAACGTTTTGATTTGCTGCTTCTACCCATTATGAAAGCCCCCCTTTTCATATCGGACAATCACTTGTCCACTATCTAGTCTAAGTAAAAACGGTGCTTTCTATGAGGGCAAATATTGGTCTTAAAGCTGCAGTTTTTTCTCTAGGAAGACAGCAATCCCATCATCTTCATTACTTAAAGTGATTTCGTTAGCTTTTGCTTTCAGTCCATCAATAGCATTACCCATTGCTACCCCAGTGCCTGCATATTCAATCATTTCATAATCATTATCTTCATCGCCAAATGCAATAATGTTTTCTTTAGGTATATTGTAATGAGCAGCAACTCTTTGTAATCCGACTGCTTTGTTCATCCCAGTACGTACAAGCTCGATGACGTGCCATGGTGCAGCCCATCGTCTGTGATCAATGACCTCTGCATGAACTTCCGATAAATATTTTCTAATTTTAGGCACTTCATCTTCACTTGCATGAATGAGAATACATGTAGGGTCCTTTTTCAGCACTTTTCTCAGGTCACCCGTTTCTATTTTCGGATTGCCAAACCCGAAAATATCTAAAAGCTTTTCATCATGAAAGTGAAAATAAACGTCATCCATTACTTCTGCCAATATATTATGTATGTTATATTTCTCGCTTACTTCGACTATTTCTTTTACTGTATCAATGGAAAGTGGCTCATGATAAACTCCCCATTCATCGTTCCCAGGATAATGCACAAACGCACCGTTGAAGTTCACGATAGGTGAAGTTAGATTCATTTCCTCATAATACATGATGCTTGCTCTGTATGGACGTCCTGTTGCGATTACTACTTCGTGTCCTTGCTCCATCGCTTTTTGAAGGGCGGTTTTATTTCGTTTGGAAATTTTTTTGTCATCTGTCAATAATGTTCCGTCTAGGTCAACTGCAATTAGATGTTTTTCCACCGTATCAAACTCCTTTTTTGTACATAAAAAAATATTTCTGATTCAAGTGTAACCTTTTTCAAATTTGATTGTCTACATGTTAAACTAGACAAGAGTATATAAAATAGGAAAAATGCGGTAAATTTGGACAGGGGGAAGTAAGATGATCAATGTCGTCAAGCAGAAGACAGGTGCTGTTTCGTTTCTTCATGTGTGTGAGGCAGATTCCTTTTCAAATTCTAAGCCTACTGTTATCTTTGTACATGGGTTTCAAAGTGTGAAGGAAAATAATTTGCATTATGCCTACCTTTTAGCAGAAAAAGGATTTCGGGTGATACTTCCTGATTGCATCCATCATGGAGACAGAGACAGCGGTTTAAAGAGTCAAGAAATGATGCAGGCATTCTGGGAAATTGTCATCCAGACTGTTCATGAAATAGATATTCTTAAAAAACACCTTACAGAATCAAGATTATCAGATGAAGCTGAAATTGGGGTTGCCGGCACATCAATGGGTGGAATTGTAACATTCGGTGCCTTAAAAAAATACCCTTGGATCAAAGCAGCAGTCAGTTTAATGGGCTGCCCTAGTTATCAAGATTTTGCACGCTACAAAGTGGACAAATTCCTTGAAGCAGGTTTTGCTTTACCATTTACAGAAGAGCAATTAGAATCTTACTACGCGAAATTAACACCATATGACCTAGCAAGCGACCCATCATCCCTTAACGCGCGGCCTTTGTTATGTTGGCATGGAAAACGAGACCCAGAGGTTCCGATTGATCCGCTATTAACGTTTGTAAAAAACAATAAAGGTTATTATAAAAATAAGCCAAACAATATGAAGGTCATTGTGGATGAATATGCAGATCACAAAGTGAGCAGAGAAGGTGTGTTGGCAACAGTGGATTGGTTTGCTGAACATCTAACTCAAAATGTAAAGGAGCGATATCATGCAGGAAGCATTGAAAGATAAAGTAATGGAAATATTGGAGGAAGTAGAAGACCCGGAACTAGGTGTTGACATTGTTAATCTTGGACTGGTTTATGATGTGGACATAGATGCATCTAATAATGTGGATATAACGATGACATTGACATCGATCGGCTGCCCGCTTGCAGGGGAGATTGTGGAGGATGTGAAAAAGAAGCTGGCACCAGTGGAAGAAATTAATGAGGTGGACGTAAACATTACATTTAATCCGCCTTGGAGCAAAGGTCGTATGTCCCGTCTGGCCAAGATAGCATTGAACGTTACAGACTAGAAGATAAATTAGAATGCAAGGGGAGAAATGAGAATGAAAAACAAAGTGATACTTGTCAGTTCTAATCAGTTGGGAAAAGGCGATGAAGCTCTAGGAGAAGGTGTTTTAGAAACATTCTTTACGATTCTAAAGCAGCGTGAGGATAAGCCAGAGGCAATCTTTTTGATGAATACAGGGGTCTATACATTAACGGAAGATTCTCTGGTTTCTGTTCACTTAAAAGAAATACATGAAGCTGGAGTTCCGGTTTATGCTTGTAAAACTTGTGTTGACCATTATGAGGTGGAACAAAAGCTCATTAGCGGGGAGATCAGTGGCATGTCCCATTTTATCGACCTTGCTTCCAAGCATGAAGTTTTAACGATAGCTTAAAAATGGATGACATCCCCTTCTATGGTTTGAGTCATGAAACAGAACAACTTGGGTACGATAAAAAGGAGATAGTTTCATCTCATTTTTAGGGACAGTCTTAGAATTTTCATGATCTGACTATAGGAGGTAATCGTATGGGACAGAATCAACAATTCAGACCGGGTCAAAAAGCGCCGAATAACGGGATTTACCTTGAAATTGGGGAGACCGGAAGCGGAGTTAAAAATCCTCAAAAGGTCAACTTAAAAGCCGGGGACACTTTTCCCGAAACTTCCAATCATAATCGCCTATGGGCGAAAAAGCGCCGTCCGTAACTATTAAGTCATCCTCTTTATTGAGAGGGTGGCTTTTTTGGATATATTCTCTTCACTTACGTGGAAACTTTTACGAGGAACGTACGTAATTAAAGCAGGATTGTAACTTTTGAAGAGGTTATTGTAACTATTTTTGCTGGGATTGTAACTTTTAAAGAGAGTATAGTAACTATTTTCGTCTTTATTGTAACTTTTACAAAAAAAATTTTGATAAAAAGGATTGATGTTAATATGAGCCTTAATCAAATGACCACCAAGCTCCAGGAGGCCATTGTAATGGCCAAGAGTCTTGCAGAAAAGATGAATCATCAGCAAATTGAACATGAGCATCTTCTTCTTGCATTGCTTCAACAATATGAGGGGCTTACAGAAAGAGCCCTGCTAAAGCTGAAAGTAGACACTCAATCGCTCCAAACAAACCTTAATGACCTGCTTAAATCAAAACCTGAAGTAAGTGGTTCAACAAGCGACGCCTATATAAGCAATCAACTGAACCAAACATTCAAAAAAGCCGATGAATGGAAAACAGAATGGGAAGATGATTATCTTTCCATCGAACATATTCTTCTTGCTCTATTTCATCGGAACAGCACAACCCATCCATTGAAAATGTTAAGCAATACCTACAATCTCGATGAAGCACGCTTAGAACAAGCCATTCAAGAAATAAGGGGGAACCAACGAGTAACATCAAAAGAGCCAGAATCTACATATGAAGCGCTGAGAAAATACGGAAGAGATTTAATCGAAGAGGTAAAAAGCGGAAAGCTAGACCCTGTTATTGGCAGGGACCAGGAAATTCGGAGAGTTATCAGAATCCTCTCAAGAAAAACAAAAAATAACCCAGTCCTTATTGGAGAGCCTGGGGTAGGAAAAACCGCAATAGTCGAAGGTTTGGCTCAGCGTATCGTAAGAAAGGACGTTCCAGATGGCTTGAAGGATAAAACTATATTCTCCTTGGACCTTAGCTCGCTCGTAGCGGGTGCTAAATACAGAGGCGAATTTGAAGAGAGGTTGAAAGCTGTTCTTCAGGAGATTAAAAAGAGCGACGGACAGATTCTGCTTTTCATCGATGAACTGCATACGATAGTCGGAGCCGGTAAAACGGAAGGTTCTATGGATGCGGGAAATATGCTCAAACCGATGCTCGCAAGGGGTGAATTGCACTGTATAGGTGCAACCACATTAAATGAACATAGACAATATATTGAAAAAGACCCGGCATTAGAACGTCGCTTTCAACAGGTGCTTGTCCAAGAACCAACAGTCGAGGACACTATTTCCATCTTACGTGGACTCAAGGAACGTTTTGAAATCCATCATGGTGTTAACATACACGACCGGGCTATTGTTTCTGCGGCAGTTTTATCCAATCGATATATTTCTGAACGCTTTTTACCAGACAAGGCAATAGACCTTGTGGATGAAGCATGTGCCATGATCCGGACAGAAATAGATTCGATGCCATCTGAACTTGATGAAGTGACGAGAAGGGTCATGCAACTTGAAATCGAAGAGGCAGCACTAAAGAAAGAAAAGGATCAGGCAAGCATGGAGAGGCTCACCCAACTTCAACAGGAACTAGCCAACTTAAAAGAGAAGGCTTCTGCTATGAAAGCCCAATGGCAGCTGGAAAAGGATGATATTCAATTAGTAAGAGTCAAACGGGAAGAATTGGAAAAGTTAAAACGTGATTTGGAAACGGCAGAAAATAATTATGATTTGAACAAGGCTGCAGAACTTAGACACGGAAAGATACCTAGCTTAGAAAAAGAACTTATGCAACTTGAAGAGAAAGCCAGACAGAAGAAAGAATCGAACCAACTTTTAAGAGAAGAAGTAACAGAAGAAGAGATAGCTGGCATTGTGGCAAAATGGACAGGCATTCCTGTAACGAAGCTTGTGGAAGGAGAAAGAGAGAAGCTATTAAAATTGGAGGAAATCCTACATGAACGGGTTGTAGGTCAGGAAGAAGCGGTTCAACTTGTGTCTGAGGCTGTGATTCGTGCAAGAGCTGGAATCAAGGATCCAAATCGTCCAATCGGCTCATTTATTTTTCTTGGCCCTACAGGGGTTGGGAAGACGGAACTTGCCAAAGCTCTTGCGCAATCGCTATTTGATAGTGAGGAACAGATTATTCGCATTGATATGTCTGAGTATATGGAAAAACATGCGGTGTCAAGGTTGATCGGCGCACCTCCAGGATATGTTGGCTATGAAGAAGGAGGGCAATTGACCGAAGCAGTCAGAAGGAAACCTTATTCTGTCATACTCTTGGATGAAGTAGAGAAAGCTCACCCTGAAGTTTTCAATATCTTATTGCAAATGCTCGATGACGGAAGGATTACAGACTCACAAGGTAAAACCGTCGATTTTAAGAATACGGTTATTATCATGACCTCCAATATCGGCTCTCCTATTTTATTGGAACATGCAGGGGATGAGCTAACAGAGGATACGAAGGAAAAAGTTATTCAGCAATTAAGAAGCCATTTCAGACCGGAATTGTTAAATCGGATAGATGATACCGTCATCTTTTCTCCATTGTCCAAAAATGAAATTGGATTAATTGTAGAAAAGTTAATAAAGGATTTACAAAAGCGTCTGGAGGATAAACATTTGACATTAACCCTTTCAGATGAGGCGAAACGCTTTATTGCCGACAGTGCCTATGATCCCGTTTTTGGTGCACGACCGTTAAAAAGGTTTATCCAAAAACACATCGAAACCCTTATTGCAAAAGAGATAATTAAAGGAAGTATCCAAGATTTTCAAGAAATTATTATTGATGTAGAAGAAGGAAAACTCATCATCCGTGACAAATAATATTAATTAGATAAGTTTAGTGATCTGAGGTTTTCGAGCAGTTTATTAGAGCAAATAGCGAAGACTTAAGCGAGGGAGTAGCGACAATGTTGAGACCTTGTAGGGAACCGACGAGGCTCAAGGTCGCCCCGCGGAAAGCGAAGCCGTTTGCGGAAATTAACTGCGATACTTTTAGCCAACAAAAAAAGAACTTGTCTCTGGGAGCAAGTTCTTTTTTTACAAAATTAGTGCTTTTCTGCTGGTTCGTTTGGTAACGCTTCACCGATTAGCATAACTAATACAGAGAAAACGATTGCAATGATTGAAGCTAATACGTAGTTATATGTATCACCCTGCATGTTAGCTACAACATAAGAAACCATGTTTATAAGAAGAAGTGACCAGAAAATAGTCCAAAATGCGCGCATTGTGACTCCCCCTCCATTCATTATTTCAAAAGCTCATTCAGAGGATATTTTACCACAAACACGACATATAATAAATGTAAATATGTTTAACTTAGTCGAAAAAGGGGTTGTTAAATGGTGAATAGTCATGAAAAATTAATTGAATTGAAATTGTTATTAGATCAAGAGGGAAGTAATTTGACAGAGCTTGGTCAACGAACTTTGGAGAGTTTGAAAGAAGAGCTTCAATATGATGAAGTGGGAAGGGAGTAGGTTTTAACGCCTTCCTTTTTCTTATTTTATAAGTATTTTTGTGATGAATTATATGGAAAAGTGGCCTTTTGACTCTGTCATTACAGAACTTTTCTACATAGCATACGATATATGAGTTTGTGAAATGGGGGGAGATGAGTCAGATGAGCTTAAATCAACGCTTTTTTCAAATGGGCGGTCAATGGAATGCTGTACATGTGCCTGAAAAACCGAATGGTTTCGGCTGTCTAATCATTGGAGATACCAACCATTTCGTCGACGAACATAATAGCCTGTGGTTACAGCATATCGGGCGAAATAAAATTGTTGAAGAAATATTGAAATGTGGATATACATTGTTTTATTCCAACCTTTATGGGGCTCACTGGGGCAGCGCCCAATCTGTTCTAATGGCAAAACAACTTTATCATATCATCATGAAACAGGAAATCTTGAATGATAAAATTCATATCATAGCAGAAGGGATGGGTGCATTGACAGCCATGCAATTAATGGAAGAGTTAAAAGAAAAGATTCGTTCTGTTGCATTCATTAATCCTTGCATGGACATAAAAGCACAACTTGCACAAGAAAAGGACCGAAAGTTCTTTTATAAAAAAGTGAAAAATGAAATTGCTAAAGCATATAAAGTACCGGTTAAGGAACTAGAAGAATATCAGGACCTTCCAGACCTCTGTCAGTTTCAACAGTGTTTAATTCCAGTGAAGATATGGCAGACCACTACCAATTTTACGTTTGATCCAAATCTTCATTGTAAGAGATATGAGGAATTGCGGTCAAAGAATCAATCACCGGTCACAGTCACCTATCACCTGGTGGAAAAACGCTATTCATACGGTCCATCCATATGCCAGTTCTTTAAAAAATATGAACAAGAATTATAAAAAGTCCCTTTCCTCACTCTTGGAATTGGGACTATAATTTTGTTTTTATGCATATGGATACAGTATCAATAAAGATGGGTGGTATATAAAAAATGATGAAAAATGCAGTGGTCATTGGAGCCACCACACAAGTTGGTTTCGCACTTTGTCAAAACCTGATTAATAAAGAAGTAGAAGTGACGGGGCTGTTATGGTCAGAGAAACTGGATGAGAAATCAGAAGAAATGCTAATGGAAATTGGACGAAACGCTTTCTTTCGTTTTCAATCCAAACGTTCTTTTCCAGAAAGCATAGATGCTGTATTTTATTGTTTAGACGAAGTAGATAAAGTGGAAGATAAAGAACAAGTTTTCTATGGTAAATTAGCAGAAAATGCGAATAAGCTTGTATTTATCTCTTCCTATCGCAGGATGTCATGGAATGGTGAATATAGAGAACAAATAATGAAAAAGTTATCAGCCAGCTCCAATTCATTGTGTTACGTGATATATTTGCCAATGGTGTATGGCCCATGGCAGCAAGAAGAGGAACCGGTTCATAAAAGGTTATTAGAGAAAATAGAACAAAAAGAATCGGAACCGATAGCAATCAAAGAAAATGATGTTTTGTTTGTGGATGATGTCGCAGAAGCAATCTATACTTTCCTACACCGCCATGAAGAAGTGACCGAGGTTCTTTTCCAGAATGATAATCCAAAAGCAATGGAAGAATTAATAAAAGAGTTAAACTTAACCTTCCTAACTTCCCTTGAACCGGAAGAAACAAAAAAGCTGAAAAAATACAAAGTGACACAGAGCCGTACAATAAAAGAAGGTCTTCAAGCACAAAAAGATCAGATGTATAATAAGTTGAAGATAGACTAGTAAAGAGCTGCCCCTCTATTCCAAGCATTTTAACAGAATATTAACTTTTCCTTTATCGACAAAGCATGTACAATATAAAAGGAAGACCAAGAAACAGAAACAGAGGGGCAATCCTTTAAGGCACTAGGGGGTGGTACTTACATGAAAAAATCATTAATGGTAGTCATACTATTCATTCTTTTATTAACTGCATGTGGACAAACTACTCCTGAAAGTGGAGATCAGAAAGTTGGCTTGTTGGTCCCTGATACGATAAGTGATCAAGTATGGGGAACAAAAGGCTATAAAGGGCTTTTGCGGATTCAATCGGAATATGACCTAGATGTTTATTATAAAGAAGGCATACATACTGATATAGCTATTAAAGAAGCGGTAAAAGAGTTTCATAAAGATGGTGTTACCTTGGTATTTGGGCATGGCAGTGAATATGCACAAACATTTGATGCTATTTCTTCTGATTATCCAGAAATACATTTTGTATGTTTCAATTCCCAAGTCCAAAGTGACAATGTCACTAGCTTAAATTTTGAAGCAAATGCAATGGGCTTTTTTGGTGGTATGGTTGCCGGTCATATGACGGAAACTAATACGATTGGGATTATTGCGGCATTTGAATGGCAACCTGAAGTAGATGGTTTCTTTGAAGGCGTTTTACATGAAAACCCTGATGCTAGGGTTTTGATAAAGTACACGCAAGACTGGAATGATCCCGATAAAGCATTGGAGATGCTTGATAACATGATCGAGCAAAAGGTGGATGTTGTGTATCCTGCGGGTGATGGATTTAACGTGCCTGTCATCAATAGTCTTAAGGAACAGGGGCTATATGCGGTAGGTTTCGTATCAGATCAATCAGACTTAGGGGAGAATACCGTTCTGACCAGTACCATTCAGCATGTCCCTGCCTTGTATGAATTGGTGGCAAGCCGTTTCTTTGCAGGTGAATTAGAGTCTGGCAACCTATCCTTTGACTTTAAAGATGATGTTATTTCCCTTGGGACATTCAGTCCACTAGTTAGCAAGGAATACCAGGCTAATATTAATCAACAAATAGAGGATTATAAAACTTCCGGCTTATTGCCAAACGAAAAATAGAAAGTAGGTACAAAAATGGAACAAGATAGAACGATGCAATATATGGCCATTGCCATGAAATATTTACCAGAAGCGAAACAAATGCTTGACGAAACAGGATTGGAGTTAGAGCCTCAACATATCCAACCACTTGTGTCTTTACTGACAAAAGTGATGGATGAAGCATACGAGCTTGGAAAACAAAATGCGTTAGATGTAGAATAAGAAAAAGGACTATCCAGAGATATTGCTGGATAGTCCTTTTTTGGCTAACTATTTCTTGAAGTATTTTAAAATTGGAGAAAACTCCTTTATCATCGGCTTCAGTTTATTGACGGATTCCATAATAGAGTCAACCTGCTCGATAAGTGCATAATAATCTTCCCCAACCTTTTTATCAGAAGTAGTAACGGTATTATCTTCCGTGTTTTGACTTCTAGGAGGACCACCAAACATCATTCTCGTAAAAGGATCTACATCCATTTCGGTTTCCACCTTCTTCTGTTCATCACTCATGATTTTCACCTCACCTAATCAGCATTTATCCCCCTCTGAAACTATAGTATGCCGTCTACTTTAATTGGGATAGGCATTTGTCCAAAAGCTTTAAACAGGATGAAAATGGGCATTTATATGTTGTCAATCACGATATAATGAGTTAAAATTAGTACCAAGTCATAATAATTGATATTAAAAAAGTCTCTAGCTGTTGTTGGAGCAAAAGGCGAAGACTTCCGGGGGAGATAGCGCTAGGTGAACACAAGGCATAGCTGAAGCAGGCTCAAGTTCGCCCCGCGCAGAGCAACAGCGATATTGAAAGAACCGTATTTTTAAAAGTCCAATAAGAGAGTTAGGTGTTATATCGGTGAATGCAGGGATACTAGGAATCGGAAGATATGTACCTGAAAAAATATTAACCAATGCAGAATTGGAGCAAATGGTTGACACAACAGATGAATGGATAAAAACAAGAACAGGCATAGAAGAACGAAGAATTGCATCAGACGACGTAGATACATCACATATGGCATATTTCGCAGCAGAAAAAGCTTTAAAGGATGCAGGAATTACCGCAGAAGAGCTGGATATGATCATCGTTGCTACCGTAACGCCTGATAATCCATTTCCGAGTGTTGCTTGCATGATTCAAGAGCGTCTTGGTGCCAAAAAGGCATGCGCATTCGATATGAGTGCAGCATGTGCTGGATTTATGTATGGAATCATCACAGCAAAACAATTTGTTGAAGCAGGAACATATAAGCATGTTCTAGTAGTAGGTGTAGAGAAACTGTCCAAGATTGTGGACTGGGAAGACCGCAACACAGCAGTCCTTTTTGGTGACGGAGCTGGTGCTACTATAATTGGTCCGGTTTCAGAAGGTAGAGGTATTCTATCCTTCGAACTTGGAGCAGACGGCACAGGAGCGAAACATCTATATCAGGATGAAACGATTATAATGAATGGCCGCGAAGTATTTAAATTTGCGGTTCGCCAAATGGGTGAATCAGCTGTGAATGTATTAGAAAAAGCTGGCTTATCAAAAGAGGATGTAGATTTCCTTATTCCTCATCAGGCCAACATTCGAATTATGGAAGCGGCAAGGGAAAGGCTGGGCCTTCCTCTAGAAAAGATGTCGATGACCGTTCAGAAATACGGAAACACATCGGCTGCATCTATTCCAATTTCTATAGTCGAGGAAATAGAAAACGGAAATATACATGACGATGATTTAGTAGTTATGGTAGGATTTGGTGGAGGATTAACGTGGGGAGCAATCGCCATTAGATGGGGAAGATAATAAATATTAATCGGATACAACGGTGGAAGGAGCAAGAAAATCATGCAAATGCCTAAAAAAAGAGTAGTAGTAACTGGTCTTGGAGCGGTGACTCCGATAGGTTTAAATGTAAATGAGGCGTGGGAAAATGCTATTAACGGAGTTTCTGGTGTAGGCCCGCTAACTAGAGTGGACAGTGAAAAATTCCCGGCAAAAGTCGCTGCAGAAATCACAAATTTCAATGCAGAAGATTTTATGGATAAAAAAGAAGCGAGAAGAATGGATCGATTCACTCAATACGCAATCGCAGCTTCTTTTATGGCTGTTAAAGATGCTAATCTAGACATTACAGATGAAATAGCTCCTAGAGTTGGTGTTTGGGTAGGTTCCGGAATTGGCGGAATGGAAACCTTTGAACAACAATACAAAACCTTCCTGGAAAAAGGTGCGCGTCGTGTAAGCCCGTTTTTTGTACCAATGATGATTCCTGATATGGCCACAGGTCAAATCAGTATCGCACTTGGAGCAAAAGGTGTGAACTCTTGTACAGTAACTGCTTGTGCAACAGGTACAAACTCCATTGGAGATGCATTTAAAGTTATCCAGCGAGGTGATGCCGATGTCATGATTTCCGGGGGAACGGAAGCTCCATTAACAGAGATGTCCTTTGCAGGCTTCAGTTCAGCAAAAGCTTTATCCATGAATCCTGATCCTAAGACGGCAAGTCGACCATTTGATGCAAATCGCGACGGTTTTGTGATGGGTGAAGGCGCTGGTATTGTCGTGTTGGAAGAGCTTGAACATGCCTTGGCACGCGGTGCTCGCATTTATGCTGAAATCGTTGGATATGGCGCGACTGGCGATGCCCATCATATTACAGCACCGGCTCCAGGCGGAGAAGGCGGAGTACGTGCGATGAAAATGGCAATTGAAGATGCCGGCTTGCAACCCGGGGATATTGATTATATTAATGCGCATGGAACAAGCACAGAATATAATGACAAGTTTGAAACACTGGCTATTAAAGAAGTACTTGGTGGACATGCAAAAGATGTAGCAATTAGCTCTACAAAGTCTATGACAGGCCACTTGCTAGGAGCAGCCGGTGGTGTAGAAGCGATTTTTACTATAAAGGCCATCGAAAACGCCATTATTCCACCAACCATTAATTTAGAAACACCTGATCCTGAATGTGACCTTGATTATGTACCAAACGAAGCGAGGCATAAAGAAGTCAAAGCTGCAATGAGCAACTCTCTTGGTTTCGGCGGTCACAACGCAACGATTGTGTTTAAAAAATACGAATAAGCGAATTTAGTTAAAGGCAGTAGAAAGTTATTTAAACTTTCTGCTGCTTTTTTAGTGTGTTTTTAAGATGTTTGGGTCATGAAGACATTCTTGAGCTCGAAAAGTGGTTGGGAATGTCTTCATAAGGTGTATGAAGACCATTTGAAGCTAAAAACAGAGAAGTAAATGTCTTCATCCAAACTATGAAGACATTTTGGAGCAATAAAACTGCATGAATGTGTCTTCATGCCTACTCATTACTAGCACATCACCAATCTCCCGTCCCCATCATACAATGACATCAAAAAGCAAAGAAAAGGGCTGTAGAACATGAGTATTATTCATACGGATAGATGGTTGGAAGAGGATTATCACCAGCCATTGAACATTTCCAAGAAATTGCTGAAGTACTTTGAGGACGTAACTGCAGCAGAACTTTACGATTATCTAATCATGCATGGGATGTACCGACCTGTTAGGGATGGGAAAGGTACTGTAGAAAAATTAAAGACATTGGATTGCTGGAATATTGTCTTGGCAGAATGGAAACGCCTAAAGAAACTTTGGAACGGCCCAGACATACCGATCTTTATCTTTCCTTCAGACAAATACAACAATCAAATTAAGAGGGATTTCAAAGGAAAAGCCGGTGTGGCTTTCAAAGACAAACTTTTTTTATTTCTACCCGAGGATATTGAAATTAATGAAATGAAGGCTTTGTTGACTCACGAGTATAATCATATATGTGTACTTTCAAAAAATTATAGAAAAGATGACCAATATACCCTTCTAGATTCTGTACTAATTGAAGGACTAGCGGAAAGTGCCGTAAAAAGCCTAGTTGGAAAAGAATATACCTCTAGCTGGACATCTTATTACACAGATAAGGAACTAGAAAACTTCTTAAATAAAATCATCATACCAAATAAAGATGTAAAAAAGAGTGATAAGGATCATATGAAACTGCTTTATGGCAAAGGGTTTTATCCAAAAATGCTTGGTTATTGTGTTGGTTATTATCTCATTCAGAAAATATTGAAGGAGGAAAATATTAACTACCGTTCTTTGATGACAAAGAGCCTTTCTGAGATAACAAAGCTATCAATTGGATAATTCTTTGAGGAATAGGAGAAAAATAACAAAAAACAAAAAATCTAGCAAAAAAGGCTAGTTTTTTTGTTTTTTTTTGTATATAATCAGTTTTTGTAGAAGATTGCCACAAGTTTCAATTAAAAAAATTTTTAGTTTATTTTCAAAATAAGCTTGAACTTGTAACGAAATTGTAATAATATACAAACAGACGATAATTATTTTCCGATAATTTAGTTTTTACAGTAAATTCGGAGTGAAAAGACTGAAGATTTCGTAATAAACAGCATGGAAAATCTATAAAAGCAATCTTTGAATAGATTAATAGCTAGTAGTTTCGTAAATTTGTAATATAAAGATTAAGAATTAGTTAAATTTTTCTAAAGTCTTTACATTACATATTTAGACATCATACAGACCATGCATCGAAAGAAAAAAGGATGGTGAAGGCTAAATGTCAGCTTTATTGGAAGTGAGAAACCTAAAAACTCACTTTTTTAGAAAAAAGCAAGCTATTCCAGCTGTAGATGGTGTAGATATCTCCATTAAAAAAGGAGAGACTGTAGCACTTGTTGGAGAATCAGGATCTGGTAAATCTATTACTTCCCTTTCTATTATGGGTCTTGTTCCTAGCCCGGGTGGGAAAATCGTAGATGGAGAAATTCTATTCGACGGACAGGATCTTGTGAAACTAACAGAAAACCAGTTATGTAAAGTACGTGGAAATGATATTTCCATGATCTTTCAAGAACCGATGACATCTTTGAATCCGGTTTTAACAATTGGTGAGCAAATTACCGAAGTTCTAATACTACATCAAAAAATGACCAAAACAGCGGCAATGAAAAAAGCAATTGAAATGTTAGAAGTTGTAGGATTTTCAAGAGCTGCTGAAATTGTCAATGATTATCCTCACCGTCTATCTGGCGGTATGAGACAAAGGGTAATGATCGCGATGGCGATGAGCTGTAATCCAAAGCTATTAATTGCGGATGAGCCAACAACAGCGCTAGACGTTACCATTCAAGCTCAAATACTAGATTTAATGAAAGACCTTAGCCATAAATTTGACACTTCCATCTTGTTAATTACACATGACTTAGGGGTTGTATCAGAAGTTGCTGATAGAGTAGTAGTTATGTATTGTGGTCAAGTCGTAGAAGAGGCTTCCGTGGACGATTTGTTCGAAGAGCCTCTGCATCCTTACACAAATGGTTTGATGGGGTCCATACCTGATATTGAGGGAGATATTTCTCGCCTTCAATCTATTGAGGGTAATGTGCCGCCTCCAACCAATTTACCACAGGGCTGTCGTTTTGCCCCGCGCTGTCCAAAAGCATTTGATCGTTGTCATAGCGAAGTTCCGGAATTGCTTAAGAAAAGCGGAAATCGCTCCGTTCGATGCTTCTTATACGAAGGCGAGGAGGCTAAATAATGACTGCAACCGAGATTAAATCAGAAAAGACTTTAACGGATACAAGTTCTGATAATATCCTTGAAGTTAGAGGATTGAAAAAATACTTTCCAATTAAAGCGGGACTATTACAAAAGCATGTAGGCGATGTAAAAGCGGTAGATGACTTAAACTTTTATATTAAAAAAGGTGAGACGTTAGGACTTGTTGGAGAATCTGGGTGTGGGAAATCCACAACTGGACGAACGATCATCCGCCTATATGAGCCTACAGAAGGAAATATCATTTTCAAGGGAAGAGATATTGCAACAATGAGTGAAAGCGAACTTAGAAAGACGGTTCGTAAAGACATTCAAATGGTTTTCCAAGATCCATTCGCTACGCTTAACCCAAGAAAAACATTAAGATCAATCCTAAAGGAACCATATAACACACACAACTTGTTCACTAAAAAAGAACGTGAAGAAAAAGTACAGGAATTACTTGCTAAAGTAGGATTAGACCCAAGCTTTATCAATCGTTATCCACATGAGTTTTCCGGTGGACAACGTCAACGTATTGGAATTGCTAGAGCACTTGCGCTAAACCCAGAATTGATCATTGCCGATGAAGCAGTATCTGCACTGGATGTATCTATACAAGCTCAAATCATTAACCTTATGCAAGACCTTCAGAAAGAAATGGGCCTGTCCTATATCTTTATCTCCCATGATTTAAGTGTAGTTCGTCATATTAGTGACAGGGTCGGCGTAATGTATTTAGGGCGGATGATGGAACTAGCTACCAAACAAGATTTATATAGTGAACCACTTCATCCTTATACGCAAGCATTACTATCAGCTGTACCTTCTACTCGCCGTAAAGGCCAAGTGAAGAGAGAACGTATCGTTCTGAAAGGTGAATTGCCAAGCCCGGCTAATCCGCCAACAGGATGTGTGTTCCATACAAGATGTCCAGCTGCAATGGATGTTTGTAAGCAAATTGTTCCTCAATTCAAAGAGGTTAAACCAGATCATTTTGTTGCTTGTCACCTATACGAATAGGTGGCAAGTAAATAAAATATATACCCTTTGAAAGGGGGAGATAATCAAACAGTTAACTTTCTTTACCTTTCATTTTCAGAACATTAAAAAATTTTTAGGGGGAGTAAACGTGAAACAAAAATCATTACTACTTATCGTTTTAACGTTAGTTCTGTCCTTGTTCCTTGCTGCTTGTAGCGGATCGAACAATGCGGGTACAAATACTAACAACACAAACACTACGAACAACGAAACAACTGGCAACAACGAAGAAACGGAAGAAGAAGAAGAAGCTACAAATGAACCTGTACAAGGTGGAGACCTAATTATCGGTTCTACTGGTAGCCCGACAATGTTCAACCCACTTTATTCTGCAGATACTGCAAGTTCTGCAATTGAAGGTTTCATTTTTGACGGATTATTAACAAGCGATACTGCTTTCGAAACACAATTAAACATGGCTGAAAGCTGGGAGATCTCTGAAGATGACCTAGTTCACACGCTAAAAATTAAAGACGGCATCAAGTTCCACGATGGTGAAACTTTAAATGCTGATGACGTTGTTTTCACACTTAGCATCCCTTTAAGCGAAGACTATGATGGTCCTCGTGCTGGTTACTTCGAGAAAATCGAAAAAGTTGAAAAAATCGACGATTTAACTGTACAAGTAACTCTTAACGCTGTAGATCCAACGATCCACATCGCTTTAGGTTACCCAATCCTTCCTGAGCACATCTTAGGTGAGGTTCCAATCGCTGAGCTTGGTGAGTACACAGAGTTCAACACGAAAAACCCAATTGGAGCAGGTCCATTCAAATTCGAAACTTGGGAAGATGGACAATTTGTTAAAGTTGTAGCAAATGATGATTATTGGGATGGTCGTCCATACTTAGATTCTTTAACTTACCGTATTATTCCTGATGCAGATGCATTAATGACTGCATTAGCAGCTGGTGATATCCATTACTACACTGTTCCTGCAACTGACATTGCAACTGTTAAAGAGTGGGAAGCTAATGGTCAATTAAAAGTAGAATCTGGATTAGCATTATCTTACACTTACTTAGGATACAACCTACGTAACCCATTATTCCAAGATGTAAAAGTTCGTCAAGCTTTAACTCACGCTCTTGACCGTGAACTAATCGTTGAGTCTGTAATGAATGGTGACGGTGAAGTTGCTGATGTTCCTGAGTCTCCACTTAGCTGGGCTTATGACGAAGATGTACCTCGCTTTGAATACGATGTAGAAAAAGCAAAAGCAATGCTTGAAGAAGCTGGATGGACTCCAGGTGCTGACGGAACTCTTGAAAAAGACGGTCAGAAATTTGAATTCACTTTGAAAACGAACCAAGGTAACAAAGTTCGTGAAGATATCGCTGTAGTAGTTCAAGAGCAGTTCGCTGAGCTTGGAATCAAAGTTACTCCAGATATCATGGAATGGTCTGCATTCTTAGCTGACATCGATCCTCCAAAATGGAACTTCGATGCAATCATCCTAGGATGGGCTCTATCTACAGATCCAGATCCAAGTGGAATCTTCCACTCTAAAGAAATCGAAGAAGGTTTGAACTTCGTTGGTTGGTCTAACGCAGAAGCTGATAAGCTAATGGACGAAGCTAACCTAACAATGGATCGTGACGAGCGTGCTGCTAAGATCCAAGCAATCAACAAAATCATTGCTGAAGAGCAACCATATACTTTCTTGTACTATCCAAATGCACACCGTGCAATGCCTACTAACCTAGAAGGCTTTGAGTTCCATGCAAGATCGGAATTCTACAACATCAACAAATGGTGGTTAGCAGAGACCAACTAATTAACCCCCGTTTAAAGTCAGAAAGAGGGGAGGGGAAATTCCCTTCCCTTCTTTTTTACTGAAATGGGTTCCTAAAGACACTTGGAGCTATATGATTAGAAAGATCGCATTTGTCATAGACAAGTCGTCTTTCATTGGACTTGAACACTTTACTGTGCAACGTCGCAAAATGTACAGTATTAAAATAAAAAAAATCACGTTTACTTCTACCTTCCTAAAGTAAAGACAGAAAAGGAGAATCAGCTATGATCTCATATATCATCCGCCGTTCTTTAATGGCGATTCCCCTATTATTCGGTATTACAGTATTATCCTTTGCCATTATCCAAATGGCACCAGGTGGTCCTACTTCCCTTATGATGGATCCGAATATTAGTAGTGAAGATATGAAAAAGTTTGAAGAGCGATATGGGTTAAATGATCCTATACACGAGCAATATTTCACATGGGTATCAAATATGGCTAAAGGAGATTTTGGCGAGTCATTAATCCGTCGTGGAGTTCCAGTTAGTGAAATGATTATGAACCGTCTGCCAAATACATTATTACTTATGATTGTTTCAACTGTTTTGGCAGTAATAGTAGCAATTCCATTTGGAGTCATTTCTGCTAGAAAGCAGTACAGTTTAACAGATTATACGGTTACAGTTACTTCATTTCTTGGATTAGCAACACCTAACTTTTGGATAGGTTTAGTCCTAATCATGGTATTTGCTGTTCAGCTGCAATGGCTGCCCACTGGTGGTGTAGCAACATTGAATGCTGAATTTAGTATCCTTGATAGAATTCATCACTTAATCTTGCCGGCATTTGTACTTGCGACAGCTGATATGGCTGGTTTAACTAGATATACACGTTCTAGTATGCTTGAAGTGTTAAAGCAAGATTATATGCGTACAGCAAGAGCCAAAGGCTTAAGAGAAAACAAAGTAACCTATAAACATGGTTTACGTAATGGATTAATTCCAGTAATTACAATTTTTGGTTTGATGCTACCCGGTTTCATTGGGGGATCGGTTATTGTCGAAAAGATTTTTGCTTGGCCTGGTATTGGATTGTTATTCTTTGACTCCGCATTCCAGCGGGACTATCCGGTAATCATGGCACTAACAGTTATCTCAGCGGTCTTTGTAGTTATCGGAAACTTGGTTGCCGATATACTATATGCAATCTTTGACCCGAGAATTGAGTACTAGAAGGGGGAACATCGATGCAAACTCAACCATCAACTCAACCAACTAACCAATCGTTAAACCCCAATATTAAGAAAAAGCCAGACACATTAACGAAAATTACGATCAATAAATTTATGAAAAATAAACTGGCTGTCATTGGAGCGGTTTTACTTTTCATCATCATTTCTTTAGCGATACTTGCACCACTTATTGCTCAATTTGAACCACAAAAGCAAAGTTTGTTGAATAAGCTACAATCTCCAGGCGGAGAACATTGGTTAGGTACTGACCGATATGGACGCGATGTATTTGCACGTATACTGTTTGGAGCGAGGGTGTCCCTGCTAGTTGGATTTGCTTCTGTAGCAGGTTCCATAACAATTGGAACAGTTATTGGTGCGGTAGCAGGATATTTTGGAGGGAAAATTGATGCGATTCTAATGCGAATAGTAGACGTTATCATTTCCATTCCAACTATCTTCTTGCTAATCACATTGGTTACTATCTTCCAACCAGGTGTGGACAAGCTAATCTTGATTTTCGCTTTAACAGGTTGGACATTTACAGCACGTCTTGTGCGTGGAGAGTTTTTATCACTTCGTACACGTGAATTCGTACTTGCTTCTAAAACTATTGGAACAAGAAGCCACACTATCATTTTCTCTCACATCCTTCCAAATGCGATGGGTCCAATCATCGTATCTGCAACATTAGGTGTAGGGGGAGTTATCTTGGCAGAATCAGCATTAAGTTACCTAGGTTTAGGTATTCAACCACCTACACCAAGTTGGGGGAACATGCTGCAGGATGCGCAAAACTTTACTATCATGTTAAAACACTGGTGGTATCCGCTATTTCCTGGAATTATGATTTTAATAACAGTGTTAAGTTTCAACTTTGTTGGAGATGGATTACGTGATGCACTTGATCCGAAAACACTTGACTAGAAAAGCTGAGAGCCGATCTCGGCTTTTCTTTTTGCCTATTTTTCATAGAACTTGTCATTATTTTGTTGGCATGTCATAAAATGATAATAATAGATAGATTGGACAAGGAGACATTATTATGATTATAAATAGGAAATATTCTGTGAGAGATGGCTAATGTTCAGGGGAATTCTTTTTTTGACAGGGTTTGGCATCTCTGTTGCTGGCGGGATTAGTACAATTGCCTATTTGAATCTTTTTGCAACCGGATTAAGTTTATGGGAGTTTTTATTGTTTCTCTTTACTAGACCAGAATTTTACCTTTTACCAATTGGTATCATCCTGATTGCAATAAGCATTTATTTATCTGGCAACTCTAAACCGTCTTTTCGAGACAAAGAATAGACATATGAAAATTAATTGGGTATTTTGGAATAATTATGCACTTCACTGTTCATACTGTTGGATAAATAAAAGATAGATGTGAAGTGAGGGGTATGATATGTTGTATCTTCATGACGTATGGGTAAATTGGTTTGAAGGAGAAGAAAACGGTTATAATGTTTGTCATTTTCATGAGTGGAGGAAGGACGATAGTGTAGAATTATTGGATCAAGTTCCTCTATTAAAAGTAGACTCTGTATTGTTCCATTATATTGAAAACGACCTCCAAGAGCTGCCTTCATCTTTGCTAGAAGATATTTTCCAAAAAAGTTATATTCGCAAAAACCATGAAAGAATTCAGTTGGACTACTGCTTTGTCGTTACAGATGGACAAGGGATATTAGCTGTAGACACGATTGGTTACAATATACCAATTCGTAAAAGTAGGTTGATTCCAAGACAAGAACAATTAGTATACGATATGGTGGATAACCATGATTATGAAAAATATACTTTTTCGCCAACTAGTAAGTCACCAAAGGATTATCATATTTTATCCCCATCACCAGAAATCATGAACGGTTTGACTAGAAAAGAAAGACAGTTAAAACAACTTCTTTTCATGGCTTTGGATCAATTAAGGTCAACTTGCAATGTTGCTGAAATTAGGTATTGGTATACAGAATGGAACCCCATTCATTACAGAGAAATTCAATCGATGAGTTTTGAGGAAGTGTGGTCACAGTTACTTGAGGAAACAAGAGAAGGTTGGTCTGAAAAACATCAGACTTTTTGCGAGCATTTGGTAAAAGGCCAGCCGTTTTTTGAAAAGTTGTGGGAGTTGGAACAGCATCCTAAAGTTAATTAAGTGTCGAATATTTCCGAGGAAAGAAAAAAGCTGTCAGAGACATTTTGCTCTGACAGCTTTTTTTAATTAACGGCGTTTGCGTCCTAAGCCCATGGCATTTTCGATTTTTTTAAGTGTTTTCATTGCAACACGATTTGCTCGCTCTGCGCCTTCATCAAGAATGGCATCGAGTTTGTCTGATTCAATAAGATCGTTGTACTTTGTCTGAATAGGTTCAAGTGCTTCGACCACAACTTGCGCAAGATCTCCTTTGAAGTCGCCATACCCTTTTCCTTCATATTGTACTTCCAATTCTTCAATCGTTTTGTTGGCCAAGATGGAATAAATAGAAAGGAGGTTGGAAACTCCAGGTTTATTTTCTTTATCGTAACGGACAATTCCTTCAGAGTCTGTTACTGCACTTTTAATTTTCTTCTCTAGTTGCTTTGGTGTATCCAATAAGGAAATAAAGGACTTTAGATTTGGATCAGATTTACTCATTTTCTTCGTTGGCTCTGTCAGTGACATGATTCTTGCGCCGACTTTGGCAATCTTCACTTCTGGAACGGTTAAAATCTCACGGTATTTTTTATTAAAACGCTCTGCAAGATCTCTTGTCAATTCAAGATGTTGCTTCTGATCTTCCCCAACAGGAACCACATCTGTATTGTAAAGAAGGATATCCGCTGCCATTAATGGTGGGTAAGTAAGTAATCCTGCCGTTACGGCTTCCTTTCCTGTTGACTTATCTTTGAACTGAGTCATTCTTTCCAATTCTCCGATATATGCTACGCACTGCATCATCCATCCGAGTTGAGCGTGTGCTGGTACTTCTGATTGGATGAAGAGTGTTGCCTTTTCTGGATCTAGACCAATTGCTAAGTATAGAGCTGCAAGCTTTCGAATATTTTTGCGAAGCTCCTGTGGATCTTGTTGAACGGTGATTGCGTGTTGATCGACGATACAGAAGTAACTGTTGTAGTCGTTTTGCAATTCTACAAATTGCTTCATTGCTCCGATGTAATTTCCAAGGGTTACATTTCCACTTGGTTGAATTCCTGAGAAAATTGTTTTCATTTTAGTTCTCCTTCTTTATTAATTGTACTTGGATAACCTACTGGTAGTTTTCCGTTCCTGGTGTTCGCTTTACTAGGGGGGGTGCTTGAGCCTCTTCATTTCGTTGCGGGGTCTCAAGCTACCGCTATCTCCCTCAGGAGTCTCACACCTTGCACTCCAAACTACCAGGTGGTACCAAAGCTAGAATAAAATTAGCTTTGAAAAAAATACAAAAAGGCCCATTCATCCCTAAAAAAAGGGACGAATGGACCGTGGTACCACCCTTATTATTTCACACAAAAAATTGTAGAAATCACTTGCCTTGTAACGTAAGGATACGTCATAGCCTACTAAATGGTTCAGCCATGAAGCTCAGAAGTCCATTCCTAAACGTTAGCTGTTTGTTTACACCAACCACAAACTCTCTAAAAACTAAGCTGTTTAGTACTACTCTTCCTCATTGCTTATTTTAAATAAATATTCTTTTATTATAACTATTTAAATGGTAAATATCAACTATTGTAATACATAAAAAGTGAAATAAACATGCAAATTAACAACAATAAAGAAGCTAATAATAGTTGTTGTGTCGATACAGGTTGTAAAAGTTCCGATGGTGGTCTCATTTCATTTCTAATATCTTGTTCCAATTCTTTGTCAGGTTGTGAAGATGCAAAGATTCGTCTGAAACTATAGGTAATTCCATCAAAGAAACCTTTCTGGACCACTAATGTGAATAATGAAATAAAAATAATCACACTAGATATAATAAAAGATGTATTGATAAACGAGAGCAAGGTAATCTCTCCATAATAAATCCAACTTGTAGCGAATGTAGCTAAAAGCAAGATGAAGAAAAAAACTAGTGAAGATCTAATTAAAATTTTCATGCTTCCTCCTAAAAGAAGTTTAAAGTTAGTTATCTAAATTGTATTGTAATGAAATGTATAGAATAAGACAAATTTAAAGAAACTATAAAAGGAATTACTTGTAAAGGTAATGAGAAAGATAAGTGTAACATTTGTAAATGAATTGTAATAATTGGAATGTTCCTGTCGGAATGTTTATAGGTCTTTAGTACTATTTTTGTAATGAATATGCTTGAAATATCAGTATTTTGTAAAGTTGACGTTAAATTTATGAATGCACAATGTTTAGAAAACTTGTATAATAGGAATCGTTACCTCGAAACGCAACAAATTTCGACATAATTTTCTTAGGGGGTTAAGTAAATGAAAAAGTCAAAATATTTACTTCTTTTAGCGCTTACACTTGTACTTAGTGCTTTCTTAGCTGCATGTGGCGGCGGAAACTCAGCGCAAAACAATGGAGGACAAGGAGACACTCCACCATCTGGTGAAGGAGAACCAACAGGTCCACAAGTACTTAACGTCGTTGATTCTGCAGAAATTCCAACTATGGATACAGTACAAGGTACTGACGCTGTAGCATTTAACGTAATGAACAACGTGTTTGAAGGTCTTTACAGACTTGGAGAAAATGATGAAGTAGTAGAAGGTGTTGCGAAAAGTCATGAAGTATCCGAAGACGGTCTAACTTATACTTTCACATTACGTGAAGATTCCGTATGGTCCAATGGCGAGCCTGTAACAGCAAACGACTTCGTTTTTGCTTGGCAGCGTGCTGTAGATCCTAATACAGGTTCTGAGTATGGTCCATATATGATGAATGGGAAAATTAAAAACGCTACACAAGTTTCTGCTGGTGAATTACCACTTGAAGAGCTTGGTGTAAAAGCAGTTGATGAGTACACTCTTGAGGTAACACTAGAGCAACCAGTTGCTTATTTCGAATCTTTAATGACATTCCCTACGTTCTTCCCACAAAACCAAAAGTTCTTGGAAGAACAAGGTGACAAATATGCATTAGAAGCTGATACTCTAATTTACAACGGTCCATTTACTTTAGACAGCTGGGAGCATGAAGTTGGCTGGACAATGAAGAAAAATGCTGACTATTGGGATGCTGAAACAGTAAAACTTGATGAAGTAAACGTTAAAGTTGTTAAAGAGGTTTCAACTGGTGTAAACTTATACACTGCACAACAAATCGATATCTCTCCTGGTTTAACTTCTGACTTCGTAACTCAATACAAAGAAGATCCAGACTTGATTTCTTACTTGGAGCCAACAATTTTCTGGTTTAAATTTAACCAAACGAAAAACGAAGCTTTAGCAAACGTTAACATCCGTAAAGCGATCGCTATGGGCTTTAATAAGCAAGACATGGCTGATTATGTATTAAACAACGGTTCTATTCCTGCAAACTACTCTGTACCGGTTGAATTCGTTCAACATCCTGAAACGGGAGAAGACTTCCGTGAAAAGAATGGCGACATGAATGCATTTGATGCAGAAAAAGCAAAAGAGCATTGGGAAAAAGGTCTAGAAGAATTAGGAACAGAGGCTGTAACAATTGAAATTCTTGGTGGAGACACTGAGACAGCTAAAACTATGCAAGAATACCTTCAAAACCAATTGCAAGAAAATCTTCCTGGTTTAACAATCAAGTTGAAAGAAGTACCATTTGCTCAACGTCTTGATTTAGACGCTGCAATGGATTACGACATGCAGCTTGCTGGATGGGGTCCTGATTATCTTGATGCAATTTCTTTCGCTAACCTTTGGATTACAGATGGTGGAAACAACAAGATGGGTTACTCTAACGCAGAGTACGATAAGTTGTTAAACGACGTCATGACTACGTATGCAAATGATCCTGCAAAACGTTTTGAAGCGATGCAAGAAGCAGAAAGAATTCTTCTTGAAGAAGATGCTGCGATTGCTCCAATCTACCAACGTGGTACAACAAGACTTTGGAAACCTTACGTACAAAATGTTTACCGTCACAACTTTGGTCCTGACTTTAGTTATAAATGGGCTTACATTAGCGGTAAATAATGTTATACTGATATAGAAAATTCTTTTAAAATAGAGAGAAAGAGAGTATATTTGAAACATATACTCTCTTTTTCCCTGTAAGGAAATTGTCGAATTTTAGGGAAAATTACAAACAATTCGACGCATTATTTTTTTAGGAGGTGCAAAGATGACAAAGTATTTGTTGCAACGTATCATATACATGTTTATCACCTTATTCTTAATTGCCTCATTTACATTCTTCCTGATGAAGATGATGCCAGGTTCCCCATTTACGATGCAAGACAAACTGTCAGAAGCACAGAAGTTAATTTTAAATGAAAAGTATGGACTTAACGATCCAGTTCCAGTGCAATACGGGAAATATATATTAAGCCTTGCACAAGGTGATCTTGGTATATCTTTCCAGTATGATAACCGAAGTGTTACCAGTTTAATTATGCAGCGTATTGGTCCATCTGCTCAATTAGGTTTCCAAGCTATGTTCTTCGGGACAATTATTGGGATCTTCTTAGGTGTCATTGCCGCTTTAAGACAAAATACATGGGTGGACTATGGTTCCACGATTCTTGCAGTACTTGGTAAGTCCATTCCTTCCTTTGTATTCGCAGGATTATTACAATATTGGATTGGTGTAAAACTTGGATGGTTCCCAGTTGCCTTCTGGTCAGGATGGGAATTTACAGTATTGCCAACGATTGCACTTGCCATGTTCCCAATCGCTATTGCTGCACGTTTCATGCGTACTGAAATGATTGAGGTATTAGGCTCAGACTATATTACCTTGGCACGTGCAAAAGGTGCTTCAAACTATGATATTGCAGTAAAACACGCATTAAGAAATGCCCTAATTCCAGTAGTCACGGTTCTTGGACCGTTGGCTGTAAGTTTGATGACAGGAACACTTGTAATCGAGAAAATCTTCTCGATCCCAGGCCTTGGAGAACAGTTTGTGCGTTCCATTACAACAAACGACTATCCAGTAATCATGGGAACGACATTGTTCTTTGCGGCTTTATTCATTGTCATCGTTCTTGTAGTTGATATTCTTTATGGAATTATCGACCCGCGTATTCGCTTGGCAGGAGGTAAGAAATAATGAATAACAACAATTATGATAAATTGCCAAAGGAATCATTCCAACCGGCAGTTCTAGACCCTAATAAAAGTGAAAAAATTGCTAAGCCGAGTTTGACTTATTGGCAAACAGCTTGGTTGCGTATTAAGAAAAATAAAGCTGCTATAGCAGGTTCCGTTGTGTTGATTGTTATTGCATTCCTTGCAATTTTTGGACCATTCATGAATGACCATGGATTTAACACTCAAAATGTCACTCAAGGAAATCTGCCTCCAAAGGTACCTGGAATTGAGAATCTTGGAATTCTTGACGGAACAAGAAATGGAGTCGATGTATACGAACAACGTGGTATCACTGATTATTATTGGTTTGGTACAGACAGTCTTGGACGTGACTTATGGACACGTGTTTGGACAGGTACACGTATTTCCTTGTACATTGCTTTATTGGCAGCATTCATTGATATGGTAATTGGTGTTGCTTATGGTGGAGTTTCAGGCTTTTACGGTGGACGTACAGATAACATCATGCAACGTATCATCGAAGTTTTAGTTGGTATTCCAAACCTTGTCATCGTTATTTTAATGATTCTTGTACTTGAACCGGGGATTATTGCGATTACGATTGCCCTCACCATAACCGGTTGGGTCGGGATGGCCAGGGTCGTCCGTGGGCAGGTTCTGAAGCTTAAGAGCCAAGAATATGTCCTTGCATCCAAGACGCTTGGTTCAACCAATAACCGAATCATTACGAAACACTTACTGCCAAACGTGGTAGGAGTAGTCATCATTAATACGATGTTCACAATCCCAAGTGCTATATTCTTCGAGGCGTTCCTAAGCTTTATCGGATTAGGTTTGAAGCCTCCTATGGCATCACTTGGTACGCTAATAGACGATGGATTTAAATCGTTGCAAATCTTCCCGCATATCATGGTGTTCCCTGCAATTATCATCAGTTTGTTGATGATCGCATTTAACCTTGTTGCGGATGGATTCCGTGATGCATTAGATCCTAAAATGAAAGATTAGTTATAAAGGCAGGTGAATGACAATGGAAAAAATACTTGAAGTGAAAAACTTACATGTTTCTTTTGATACATTCGGAGGAGAAGTTAAGGCCATCCGCGGTGTGGACTTTGATCTGAAAAAAGGTGAAACACTGGCGATTGTAGGAGAATCTGGATCCGGGAAATCCGTAACTACAAAAACCGTAATGCGTTTATTGCCTAAGAATAATTCCAACATCAAAAATGGCGAAATCTTATTTGACGGAAAAGACTTGGCGAAACTCTCTGAAAAAGAAATGCAGGACATCCGTGGAAAAGACATCGCAATGATTTTCCAGGATCCGATGACTTCCCTTAATCCAACAATGACAGTTGGAAAACAAATTATGGAGGGAATCATCAAACACCAGAAATTGAGCAAAAGCGCAGCTGCAGAAAAAGCAATCGACTTGCTTCGTCTTGTAGGCATTCCAATGCCAGAAGAACGCTTTAAGCAGTACCCTCACCAATTTTCTGGAGGGATGAGACAAAGGGTTGTTATTGCGATTTCTCTTGCATGTAACCCTAAAGTCTTAATTGCAGATGAACCTACTACTGCATTAGACGTTACCATTCAAGCGCAAATTCTAGATTTGATGAAAGACCTTCAGAAAAAAATTGATACTTCCATCATTTTTATTACACACGATCTCGGAGTAGTGGCAAATGTCGCTGATCGAGTAGCAGTTATGTATGGTGGACAGATCATCGAAACAGGCACAGTGGATGAGATTTTCTATGATCCACGCCACCCATATACTTGGGGATTATTAAGCTCCATGCCTGACCTTGATCTTGGTGATGAGGATGAGCTTTACGCAATTCCTGGTTCTCCACCGGATTTATCAGATCCTCCAAAGGGAGATGCATTTGCTCCACGTAATGAATATGCGATGCAAATTGATTTGGAAATGGAGCCACCAATGTTCCAAATTTCCAAAACGCACTTTGCGAAAACGTGGCTATTACATGAAGATGCTCCAGCAGTGGAACCACCATTGGCTGTTCAGAAGCGTCGTCGTCACATGCCACAAAACTTCGAAAAGCCTGTTTTGGTAAAGGACGGTGGAAACAATGGCAACTAATGAAAAGTTAGTGGAAATTCGTAACCTGAAGCAATATTTTAACGAAGGAAAGCCGAATATGGTTAAAGCAGTAGACGGCTTGAATTTTGACATTTACCGCGGAGAAACGCTTGGACTAGTTGGAGAATCTGGTTGTGGAAAATCTACCACCGGGCGTACTATCATCCGCCTATATGATGCAACAGACGGCGAAGTACTCTTCGAAGGCGAAAACGTACACGGTAAGAAGTCTAAGAAAGACTTGCTGAAGTTTAACCGTAAGATGCAAATGATTTTCCAAGATCCTTCTGCATCTTTGAACCCTCGTATGACGGTAGCTGATTGTATCGCTGAAGGCATTGATATTCATGGATTGGCTAAGTCAAAAAAAGAGCGACTAGCTCGGGTTCATGAACTTCTTGAGACAGTTGGTTTAAATAAAGAGCACGCCAACCGCTATCCGCACGAATTCAGTGGCGGACAGCGTCAACGTATTGGTATAGCCCGTGCACTAGCGGTGGAACCAGATTTCATCATTGCCGATGAGCCAATTTCGGCGTTGGACGTTTCCATTCAAGCACAGGTTGTTAACCTGATGAAAAAGCTACAAAAGGAAAAAGGGTTAACATATTTGTTCATTGCCCATGACCTTTCGATGGTAAAATATATCTCCGACCGTATCGGAGTAATGTATTTTGGGAAAATTGTGGAGCTTGCAGATAGTGAAGAGCTGTATAACAATCCAATTCATCCATATACCAAATCCTTGCTATCCGCGATCCCTCAACCGGACCCGGATTCCGAGCGCAGCCGTAAACGTTTCGCTTACGACCCAGCATCTCATGGCTATGCCAAGGATGAGGAGCTTGAGTTACGCGAAGTAAGACCAGGGCACTTTGTCTTGTGTTCAGAAGCTGAGTTTAAGAAATATCAAGCTGAATTTGCTGGTAAATAAGATCTCGTAAGTTTGTTAGGACCGATCCTCTATTGTGGGGGTCGGTTTTTTGTGTTGGTTGGTGAGGACGGGGAAGACGGGGGATTCTAAATGACCGTAGGACTTTAGAGGGGGTGGGAATGTATGTTAGAAGGGTTCTATATGACCGAAGCTTGGGCAAACATGGTTGGAATGTCTAATAGAACGGTTCTAAATGACCGAAGCCCCGGAAAAAGAGGAGGAAAAGTCTAATAGAGCGCTTCTAAATGACCGAAGCTCCGGAAAAAGAGGAGGAAAAGTCTAATAGAGCGCTTCTAAATGACCGAAGCTTGGGCAAACATGGTTGGAATGTCTAATAGAACGGTTCTAAGTGACCGAAGCCCCGGAAAAAGAGGAGGAAAAGTCTAATAGAGCGCTTCTAAATGACCTAAGCTTGGGCAAACATGGTCGGAATGTCTAATAGAAGGGATCTATATGACCGAAGCCCCGGAAAAAGAGGAGGAAAAGTCTAATAGAGCGCTTCTAAATGACCGAAGCTTGGGCAAACATGGTTGGAATGTCTAATAGAAGGGTTCTATATGACCGAAGCTCCGGAAAAAGAGGAGGAAAAGTCCAATAGAGGGCTTCTAAGTGACCGAAGCTCCGGAAAAAGAGGAGGAAAAGTCTAATAGAGGGGTTCTCATCATCCGAAATCACTCCACAAAAGCTAAACGGTAGGAGAGCCTCTATCTCTCCCCCCCGAAACTCCACCCCAAAACCCAAAGCGGTTACAGACTTCCATAGTTGTGATCTCACAGTAACCCTATCTCCCCACCACACTAGTTCTCTCGAATTATTTTGAAGGAAATTGTTGAAAAAGGTAAAAAAACAACGATTTTCCAGTATAATAGAGATAGCATATAAGAGAAGGGATTTTGAAATGAAATGATGAAAAAAATGATTGGTGGTCTGGTGGCTGCAGTCGGAATTTTCGTGTTTGGTGGAACACTTGTTCAAGCAGAAGGAGAAGAGGCACTACAAGCTGCGCAACATGCAACAAAAAAGGTCGAAATGCAGACTCGCGAGCTACCTATTTCAATTGCTAGATTTGCTTTTGACTCTGGTTATACATTCACTTATCCAGATGCAGTTAGAGGGATTTATGTAACAGGTCACTCTGCGGGTGGAGAAAGATTTCCGCGTTTACTTGATCTTTTAAACAAGACAGATCTAAACGCAATGGTCATTGATATTAAAGATGATCATGGGTACCTCACTTACATACCGGAGGAAGAAGATTCTCCATTCATGGATATTGCGCAACCTTATATTAAGGATCCGAAAAAAATGATGGAAACTTTGGAGGAAAATGAAGTTTATCCAATTGGTAGAATCGTAGTTTTCAAGGATACTGTGTTAGCGAAGAAACGTCCAGACTTATCTTTTCAGGAAAACGGCAAAGTATGGGTGAACGGCCGTGAAGAGGCGTTCGTTAGTCCTTTCCTAAAAGAGGTATGGGATTACAATATTGATATAGCCATTGAAGCGGCAAAAATGGGATTTCAGGAAATACAGTTTGACTATGTTAGGTTCCCGGAAGGTTTTGAAAGAAGAGATACAACTCTTGAATATACCTATGGTGAGTACAAGGACTTAGATTTGGACAATGTACAAAAGCGAGTTGAAGCGGTGACAGATTTCGTTGCGTATGCACGTGAAAGATTAGAACCTTACAATGTTCAAGTATCAGTAGATATCTTTGGTTATACGGCAACGTTGCCGGAAGCACCTGGAATCGGTCAGAATTTCAGTCGAATTTCAGAACACGTGGATGTCATTTCATCCATGATCTATCCAAGCCACTGGACATCTTATTTTGGAATAGCAAAGCCTGATACGGAACCATATAAGCTAATTGACGAATATTCTAAGCTTGAAAATGCAAAGCTGGATGAGCTGGAAAATAGACCGGTATCAAGACCGTGGATACAGGACTTCACAGCAACTTGGCTTGGGGCGGGAAATTATATTCCATATGGACCGAAAGAAGTAGAGGACCAGATCCGTGCTTTAAACGAAAATGGAATAGATGAATATTTAATTTGGAATGCTGGTAACAGCTATACAGAGGGACTAGATTTTACACCATTAAATGATTAATAAAAAAAGCTGCCAACTCGGCAGCTTTTTTAATTTACTTCTTTTTCCCTCCAATACTCTTCCATCCAGCCTGCATACTCGCAGACTTATCAAAGCTTTCAGAGCCCTTCTTTCCACCAAAAAGCTTTTCCCCGATACCATTTGTGAGAACGCCCATAACAGCGGTAATACCTATCACCAATATAGCCACGATGGTAAAATCCATAAAATATTCGATCAAAACCACACATCCCCTTTGTCTTATGTAATCGTATACAAAAAACAATCATACTCCTATTGTATGGTATGTTTAAGTGAAAAGGAAGAGGGTATATTAACACTGAAGTCTGTTCAAGTTTGTTATACTTAAAGTGTACATAGAGAAAATACGAAAGGGGAGTCATTTTACAGAATGAATTGGTATGAGAAATTAAATCAGTATTTTCCAGTAGAAGAAATGAAGTCGAGGGAACATATGGAGCTTCTTTTAAAAGAGAGAGGGGACATATATCATAAAGATGAAGGAGAGCACCATGTACTGATGTATGTGGAGCTTGATAACTTCCTCTTCATTGACTACTTGTTTGTTTCAAAAGATGCCAGAGGAATGGGTCTTGGACATAAGCTTTTAGATAAAATGAAGGAAAAAGGGAAGCCAATTATTTTAGAAGTGGAGCCTGTTGATTACGAAGATACAGATACAGAGAAAAGGCTTCGGTTCTATAAAAGAGAAGGCTTTGAACATGCTTCATCTATCGGCTATAGACGTCGTTCTCTTGCAACAAATGAAGTGAATGCGATGGAAATCCTTTATTGGTCACCAACGGATGCAAGCGAAGAAGCCATCTATGAAGGTATGAAAGCTACATACGAGCAAATTCATACGTATAAAGATAAAGAACTGTACGGTCAATCTTATGATAAAGTTGACAACGTACTTACCTATGATGAAGATGATGATAATGAGGATATTTTGTCGAAATTATAATGAATAAGAAATCCCCCGGAAATAATAAGCTGCATGCTTTATTTCCGGGGGATTTTTAAATTCATTCTATACTTTTTTCATAAGCAATCTTTATCAAGTTGACAATCTCTGAATATCCCTTGTCATTAGGATGTATATCATCCTCTGCGATGTGCGTCCATTCCAATGCTTTGCCTTTAAACGCTTCGTACGGGTCAATTACCAGTGTTTTAGGCTCATCTCCATACTCCTCAATAAAACCATTAAACAATGGGGCATACTTCGCTCCAAGGTCCGTCCATTCATGACTTTCTGGATAGGGATTATAAAGTCCTAAAAGAATGATAGTAGCATCTGGATTCAGTTGACGCAACAACTTATAGGTCTCCTGATATGTCCTCTTCAGAATCTCCAAACGAACATTAAGGGCTGCCTCATCCTCGTCCTCTGGTACAGAACGAATAGTTTGCAAAAAGTCATTGCCCCCAATGGAAACTGAAATAATTCCAGCTGTCTTTAGGCGATTTTGCAAAGCCTCATCAGCAGTCAGCAATGCCAACAAGCCAGTGGAGGAAAGGCCTGGGATACCATAATTCTCTACCGAAACATTGTTTTCCCCACGTAAATACTTCGTAAATTGAGGAACAAAACCGTGAATGCGTAAATAGTTTTCTTCCGATGATCCAAGGCCTGCAGTTAATGAATCTCCAATGGCGATATAGGTAATGTCACCTGGAGATTCAGCAGTTGCGGGAGGATAGATAACAAAACTTGAAACAACTAGTATTACAACGAAAACCCATTTTTTCAGCAAGTTAATCATCCTCCCGCAAAAATTTTTAAACATCCAGCTTCTCTAACTTTTTCAGCTTTCTTTTTTCCTTAAATTCATCAAACAAAAAGTAAACAACCGGTATTAAAATTAGCGTAATGATGGTTGCAAAACTTAACCCGAATACAATGACGATTGCCATCGGCTGCTGGATTTCCATCCCTTCTCCAAAGCCCAAGGTTAATGGAATCAAGCCGAGAATGGTCGTAAGAGCTGTCATGAAAATAGGACGCAAACGAGTTGGCCCTGCTATAAGAATAGCTTCCCAAGTTGTTTTGCCTTCGCGTTTCATCATGTTGACATAGTCCACAAAAACAATGGCGTTATTGACTACTATCCCGGTCAGAATTAACATTCCTACAAGAGAGCCAACCCCGAGCGGTTGCCCGGTGACCAATAGGCCGAAAATAATTCCTATAATCGTCAGTGGCACACTGAACATAATGATAAATGGATAAAAGTAAGACTCAAACTGTCCGGCCATTACCATATAGACGAGAACAACAGCAAGTGCCAAGGCTCCACCGAGCTTGAAAAAGGCATCATTCATCTGCTCGTCCTGTCCACCAATCGTTATTTTATATTGGTTGTTTGGAATGTAGATGTTTTCTTTTAATGTTTGTTCCACATCATCAATGACGCTTCCAAGATCGCGGTTCACAATATCTGCATTAACGGTAATTTCACGGTTTCTGTTAGTACGGGTAATCTGGCTTGGACCTTGACCTCTCTCAACAGTCGCGACTGCTTGAAGAGGTATATTTTCACCTGTAGGTGTATTGATCAGCAATTTCTCCAAGTCTTGAATGGAAGCGGTGTACGTATCCTCAATAGTTAAACGGATATCAAGCTCTGCACCGTCACGCGCCATTCTTGATGCGACAAGTCCTTTAGTGGCATTTGAAACAGCAGAAGCAATTTGAGCGCTGCCAATTCCAAACTGACTTGCTTTCACTCTATCAATATCAACCACAATCTCCGGATTTCCTTCTGTATAGTTGGAGGAGGGTTCTCTAATTCCGTCTATTTCAGAAAGAAGGTCTACTGTCTCATCCGCCATTGATTTCAGCGTGGTCAAGTCAGGCCCTGTGATACTTAAGGATACAGGATTTTGGGAAAACCCTGAATCTCCTGAAGAAAGGGAAATCTCAGCACCAGGAATATTCTCAAGTTTTTGCCTTATTTCGTCCCCAACGAGCTTGTCCGAACGGCTCCGTTCCGTAACTGGTGTCAAAAGGATGCTGTAGTTTGCACGGTTGGTCTGGGTACCAGCTGAAACTGAAAAGTTGTCTGTTCCTCCGACTGTAACAAACGCCAGATCAATTTCTTCAACATCCGCCAATCGTGCATCGATGTCTTCCATCACGTCATATGTAGCGTCCAGTGAGCTCCCGTCAGGTAAGCGAACCGTCATGGAAATGAAACTTTGATCTTGCTGAGGTAAAAACTCCTTCCCAATAAAAGGGATTCCGATTAAAGAAATTAAAAACAGGATAACGATGGAGGTAACGGTCTTTTTTGGGTTTCTCAGCACTTTTTCCAAGATAGAACGGTACCAATTAGTGAATCCAATAAATCTCTCTTCAAAGCGAGATGTGTTTGTATTGACTTTTAATAGAAGAGACGAGAATAACGGAACAATTATCAACGCCGTAAACAAAGATGCGAGTAAAGAGAAAGATACGACAAGTGCGAGTGGCTTGAATAATTGCGCAGCCAGCCCGTCCACAAATACGATGGGTAAGAAAACAATTACTGTGGTCAAAGTGGAAGCGATGATGGCAGGCCCAACCTCGCTTGTTCCTTCTATGGCCGCATCTTTCATGGAATAACCTTTTTGGCGTAATCGATAGATATTTTCTAATATGACAATGGCGTTATCCACCATCATCCCGATTCCCAGCGCAAGCCCCCCTAATGTTAGTAGATTTAACGTTTGACCGCTAAAGTACATAAAAATAAAGGTCGCAACAATAGAAACAGGTATAGAAAATAAGATAATTAACGTACTCCGTATGTTTCGTAAAAAGAAGAACAGAACCAATGCAGCGAGCAAACTACCAGCAATCATATTGGTGGTAACAGCTCGAATAGATTGTTCAATAAATTGACTTTGGTCGAATATCGGTTTTATTTCGACACCTTCTGGTAAGTTGCTTCTAATTTCCTCTAACTTTTTTTCGATATCATTTGCCACAGTCACGGTGTTGCTCCCGGATTGTTTTAAAATGGACATCCCGACAGCGGGCTCTCCATTCAAATAGCTGAGCTGAGTAGTCGGCTGAAGGGTTTCCTTCACTTCACCGAGCTGATCTAGCTGTATCACACCTTTTGAGGTAGGAATGGGAAGCGTTTGTATATCATAAATGGATGCATATTCTCCGGTAATTCTAATTGGAAGATTTTGATTTTGATCTGTCAGAGAGCCGCCGGGAAGGTTTAAATTTTCGGCGGCGATTATTTGCTGTAATTGATCAATAGATACATCAAAGGAAGAAAGCGCGTTAGGATCCAACGTTATTCTTACTTCATTTTCTGCTCCGCCCTCCACTGAAATGGACGCAATTCCATCCACACTGCTTAATTGAGGTTCAATATCTTGTTCCGCCAACTGCTTTGCCTTGGTCATTTCTCCTGAAGGATCTGTAATGGCAAGCTGTACAATTGGAAGATCACTTGGGTTAAAGCGGAGAACCCGCGGTAAGTTAGCACCAGAAGGAAGAAAGTCTCGTACCGAATCAATACGTTCCCTCATATCCAAGGAGGCAAAATCCATATTTGTCCCCCAGGTGAAAGACACGAGAACCAGTGAGCCTCCTGTTCGGGAAATGGAGGTCACAGATTCCACATTCGGCAAGGTGCTCATTGCATCCTCAAGGGGAGATGATATCAAGTTCTCTATCTCTTCAGGACCTGCCCCCTCATAGGTGGTGGTTACCGCTACGATTGGAAAAGTTAATTCAGGAAACAAATCCACCGGCATTCCGCGCATACTGACGGCACCTAGTATTAACATAAGTATGATCACCATTGACATGGCAATGGGACGTAATACAGAAAGCTTCGCAATTTTCATCTAATAGGTTCACTCACTTTGTTCTGTTATTTCTGCACCGTCTTTTAATCTTTCTTTTCCGTTTACGGCTACTTTCTGGCCTTTAGTAACTCCTTTAAGAATCTGAATAAATTCATTGTCACGGAACCCGGTTTCAACATCCTGTCTTACCGCTTTATTCTCTTCAATGACATAAACATAAGGATTTTCTTCTTCATATAATATTGCGTCCATAGGTAAAACAGTTTGAGCTTCCAGGTTATCAACAGCGACATATGCAGTTGCTCTCATACCGCCTTTAATGACTAACTCTGAATTGCTTACTGGAATGGTGACAGAAAACATATTGGTCTGCTGATTGACTGTAGGGGAGACGGTTTCAATTTTTGATTCAAATGAATCTGTCAATCCTTCAAATGAAATTGTAGCTTCTTGCCCAGCTTTTAATTTACTTACTTGATAACTATTCACTTGGAAAGTTGCTGCGATGTTATCTAACTGAATGATCGTTCCGATTGGAACATTAGGAGACGCAATTCCATCATTTACAACATTCAATTCAGAAACAATTCCGTCAATCGGGCTTGTAATCGAAGTGGCATCAGCCATTTGCTGTGCTTGCTTCAGCCCTTGTCTAGCCTGATTTAATTGAGCTTCCATTTCCATGGTGTTAAAGGTCGGCATCTGTTGGACTTGGCTGGCAGCTGTAGCAAGCTGGGCCTGTTTAACCATGACATCCACTGTGCTTTGTACCAAATCAAGCGAAGTAACAGCCCCTGTGTCTACACCATCCAAAAGAGCTTGAGATTTTTCTAAACTTTGGTTTAATTCTGCCTGCAACTTGGGTATATCAGAAAGAGAGGCCTGACTTTCAGCTGCCTCTTGCATTTCTTTCATTTTTGAGAGGGCATTTTCTAGCTCTGTCACTGCACTCTGAGCTTGAACTACCTGCTCGGTTGCAGCTTCAGAATCCAAAGAAACAATTAAATCGCCCTTTTTCACTATATCACCAATTTTTACATGAACAGATTCAACGGTTAGGGGGGAGGTAGTTAGGAGTGGTACTTGTGTTTCAGGTACAGCCAGTCCGACCAATTCAATCGTATTGCTGATATTTTTCTCTGTAACTTCAGCAATCGTAACTGGGATCTTATTGGACTCTGTATTCTGACTTGTAATCTCTTTTTGACTGCAAGCGGTTGAAAATAAGAGTACGAACATGGCAGGAAGCAGCCAATATTTTTTCAACATATATCACCTCATACTTATCTTGTCTAATTATAAAACTATCATGTATTACAAACCCTTACAAATCCTAACTATCGTAGGGCTAATGAAACAATATAATTGTTACTACTTTGTGAACACATAAAAAAATAATGAGAACTAATTTCGTATAAATGAAACCTTCTAGGACATCCAAACGTCTGAATAGATGTAAGCCAAGAGATTAGTGGAAAAAATGATTGGTTTTGTAATTACCCCCAGAAGATTGGAGTGAGGGTGTGAGACTCCAGCGGGGGAGTAACTGTTGGTTGAGACCCCGCAACGAAGTGAGGAGGCTCAAACACCGTCCCGCGGAAAGCGAACACACAGAACGTAAATCTTCTGGGAGTTAGTGCAGTTAAAGCAAAAAAATTTGAACATGTTGTGACAACTTGTCCGACTTTTAAAATACTATACCTTTTTAGTCGGAAATCGTGTATAATAATTAATAGATATTACTTCTTTAGAGTAATTTCAAATTGAGAGCGATTCACAATTAGAAACGTTCAGCATGTTCTTTCGAATAATACTAGATAAAAAGGAGAGGAAAGTTCATGGTAACCCTATATACATCTCCAAGTTGTACTTCTTGTCGTAAAGCAAAACATTGGTTAGAAGAACATAACATTCCATATACAGAAAGAAATATTTTCTCAGAGTCTTTATCTATTGATGAGATCAAAGAGATTTTACGAATGACGGAAGACGGAACAGATGAAATCATCTCAACCAGATCAAAAATCTTCCAAAAACTGAATATAAATGTAGAAGCAATGCCGCTTCAAGAATTATATTCCGTGATTAAAGAACATCCTGGTCTGTTAAGAAGACCTATCATTATAGACGAAAAACGACTACAAGTAGGGTACAACGAAGATGAGATTCGCCGCTTCTTACCAAGGAAAGTAAGAACCTTCCAATTAAGAGAAGCACAAAGATTAGTTAACGGCTAATAAAAACAAAAACTTCTACATGCATCATCGCATGTAGAAGTTTTTTTATCCCTATAGGTTCCTTATTGATTGGAGTGCAAGGTGTGAGACTCCTGTGGGGGGGGACGGTTGGTTGAGAACCTGAAGCGTTGTAAGAAGGCTCACGCACCGTCCTCTGGATAAGCGAACACCTCAAACGGAAATCAAAAAGCGTTAATGGAGCAACTCGACTCAGCGTATTTTAAAAAATTGTTTTTTATACAGCCCAGTAAAAACTAACATACTTAAAATCAGCACATACGGAAAAAATGCCTGCCAATCGCCAGGAGGGAGCATACCAGCAACCTTAGGTTCAAAAATAATCATCTTTCCGGCCGTATAACACAATATGCTTGCTCCAAAATAGATAATTATAGGATATTTCTCCATTGCCACTAATATAATCTTACTCCCCCATATAATTATTGGTATAGAAAAAATCAGACCAATGACCACCAAATAAAAATTACCATGTGCAGCACCTGCAACAGCCATTACATTATCTATTCCCATAACGATATCGGCAATCACTATAGTTTTAATAGCAGCGCCGAGGGAATGCTTGCCCTCAACAATTGATTCGTTTCCTTGATCAAGGATTAATTGTGCTGCTATGTAAACCAGTAACACTCCACCTACAAATTGAAGGAATGGAATAGCTAAGAGGTAGACGGCACATATGGTAAGAAATATTCTACAAACAATGGCCAGAAGTGTACCAATGATGATTGCTTTGTTGCGGTGACGCTCTGGAAGATTGCGGCATGCCAGCGCTATTACAATAGCATTGTCTCCGCCGAGCACAATATCAATACCAATGATGATTAGTATGGAAGTTATCAATTCCAGCTCCACTTTATCGCCCCTTCTTGTCCCAGTCCTATATAAATATAGTGGTCAAGGAGAGAGATTATGCCATAAAAGTTGGGTGCGATCTTGGCCAGGGGGTTTTCCAAATTGTAAGGTAGGCATTTTAACGATTTTTAAAAATGTGAGCATTTTTGTTTCCATTCTTCCTTTTTTTATCATAAAATAAAAGTACAAGTATCACTCTTGATAGTACAATGTTCTTTTTATATGCTGCGGTCATGGTCTAGCTTTAAGGCTAGGTACTTGAGGTCACTACTCATCTCTTAACGGGGATGTACCACAAACTATGTTTTGCTTAAATGGACCGGAACCAACCGCATTTGCTAATCTTTGCATAGATTTTAGGTTTACTCGCTATGCTAAATGGATAAATTGAAACAATAAGGTATAAGAAATTTGTGGAGGGTCCCTTCCAAGGAAAGACGGAGGAAAATGAGAAGCGGACAATAAGAGACTGGCATTTCTCACATGAGAATTGTTTGCAAGAGAGCACGCTTATCATTTACCGAATCAGAAGGGAGTTGTTAAGAATGGAAATTGAACGTATTAATGATCATACGGTAAAGTTTTACATTTCATATGGTGATATAGAGGAACGTGGATTTGACCGCGAAGAAATCTGGTATAACCGCGAGCGTAGTGAAGAATTATTCTGGGAAATGATGGATGAAGCGCATGATGAAGAAGATTTCATGGTGGAAGGACCGCTATGGATACAAGTTCAGGCCCTTGATAAGGGATTGGAAGTTATCGTGACCCGAGCTCAGTTATCCAAAGATGGAAAGAACTTCGAGGTTCCTGTGTCAGAGGACAAGCGAATCGACATCCCAGTTGATGAACGCATAGAAGCGTTGCTTGATCAGCACTTTAATTCTTCAACGAAAACAGATGAAGCAAAAGACGACAAGCTGGAAGAGGAAAAAGACCTTCTGCAATTTATGGTCCGGTTCAGAGATCTAGAGTATATTATTTCTGCCAGTCATCGATTGCAGCACTTGGAAAACTTAAGCAACAATCTTTACTTTTACGAGAAAAGCTACTATTTATATGTTGATTTTTCGAGTGAGCATTATACAGACGAAGAAATTGATAATGTACTAAGTGTGTTACTAGAATACGGGGAAGAATCAGCCATCTCCATTCACCGTCTTCAAGAATATGGTTCGGAAGTTGCCAAGGACGATGCAATGAAGGAAATGACGAAACATTTTCCTCTAAAATAATGGAAGGCCGATTTCACAAGTTGAAATCGGTTTTTTCAGATTTAAATTCGATTAATTACAGAAAGATTTGGCGTGTGCGCTCTAGGATAGAGGAGAAGTGAGTCAGTTGAAAAATACCATTCGAGTTATCGTATTTATTTTAGTAATCGGTGCCGTTTTATTTGCAACCCAAGGCCTTTGGGAAGGATGGTTACTAGGATCCATTTCTATATTTTTTACTATTTCTGTCGTCTTTATCGCTTTTTTAATTTCCCTAGAAAATAGACATCCGACCAGAACCCTCACTTGGCTTGTTGTCTTAGGGAGTTTTCCAGTACTCGGGTTTTTCTTTTATTTGATATTTGGGCGAAATGTCAGGAAGAGGAGGCTTTTTCAAAGGAAAGCACTTCTAGACAAGGAGGTACTGGAGGAGGTCGAAGGAACGAGAGAATACACCGAACAGGATATGCGACTACTGGATGAAAGTAAAAAAGGCATTTTTCAACTATCACAAAATATTGGAAGGAGTCCCATCTCCTTCGATACAGAAACTGTCGTTTTGACTAACGGTAATCAGACCTTCACCAGGATTCTGGAAGAAATCAGCAAAGCGAAACATCATATCCATTTTGAATATTACATTGTTAGAGATGATGAAATTGGTAAGCAAATTAAAAATCTATTAATTGAAAAGGCTAAGAGCGGGGTACAGGTACGATTTCTGTTCGATGCAGTGGGAAGCTTTCAATTGGGCGGTAAATACATAAAGGAGCTCCGTGCCGCAGGAGTTGAAATTGTATCGTTCTCACCTGTAAGGGTGCCGGTATTTAATAATAAAATTAACTTCCGTAACCATCGGAAAATCATTGTCGTGGATGGGGATGTAGGTTTTGTTGGTGGCCTGAATATCGGGGATGAGTATCTCGGTCGTGATGAATATTTTGGTTTCTGGAGGGATACACACCTATATGTAAGAGGAGAAGCTGTTAGGACGCTACAGTTAATATTTCTCCAGGACTGGTATTATGCAACAGACGAATCTCTTCTTACTCCAAGCTATTTGACTCCCGCCTTGGCAAACGGAGGAGGGAAGAAATATGGTGGAGTTCAAATGATTGCAGGAGGCCCCGATCAAGAATGGGAAGTAATCAAAAGTTTATACTTCTCCATGATCACTTCCGCTCGCAGCTCCATATGGATTGCCTCTCCATACTTTGTTCCTGATGATGATATCTTCACTGCGCTGAAGGTTGCAGCACTAAGCGGTTTGGATGTCCGGTTATTGGTGCCAAAACGGCCAGATAAGCGAATCGTTTACTACGCTTCAAGATCTTATTTTCCAGAAATGATGGAAGCAGGGGTGAAGATTTACCAATATGAAAAAGGCTTTCTCCATAGCAAAGTGGTGGTTGTCGATGAACAGGTTGCATCGATTGGAACCGCGAATATGGACATGCGAAGTTTCCATCTAAATTTTGAAGTGAATGCTTTTTTATACAATACGGATAGTGTGAAGACACTTGTTGAAGATTACGAGCAAGATTTACATGATGCGAAACCAATAGCAAAAGAGGTATTTGCCAACCGTCCTTTTTATCAAAAGGTGTTTGAATCGTTGGCAAGACTGGCCTCTCCACTACTGTAAAAGCCGGAGATATCCTTTCCGGCTTTTTCGTCTGTATGATTTATTATACGGTTGATTTCCGTTCCAGCGCTTCGCTTGCCTGCGGGCGGTCCGTGATCCTGCTCGGCTTGCGCCTACGGGGTCTCACCTGTCCCTTCCTCCCGCGGGCGTCTGCGCGCCTTCCACTCCAATCAACAAGGTGACTTCATTTACCCAAAAATTAATGTAAAGGATTTAACCGAGTTAACTGAAAAAATGATATTTTTAATACGATTAATTTTCAGCTGTGGATTGGAGCAAATGGCGGAGACTCCTGCGGGGGAGTAGCGGCAATGTTGAGACCCCTGAAGCGTTGTGAGGAGGCTCAAGGTCGCCCCGCGGAAAGCGCAGCCATTTGCGGAAAGGAACAGCGGCGATTAAACAATAAAATTAAGTTTTTTGTAATTTTTTGAAGGGAATTGTCTTTAAGAGTCGAATGGTATAGTGGTGTAAAAATATCTACCGAAAGGTGTGTTGGAATGTTTGTCGCAAAAAGAAAGGACGGATCTTTCTTTTCTTTATTAGATTGGAAGAACCGAGAAGATGTTGAGCGCCTTACAAAAGGGGAGTTGTTTTTCTGTCCAGCTTGTCATCGAGCTCTCCAATTAAAACATGGACAGGTAAGAAAAGTACATTTTGCCCACATGAACGATTCCTGTAATGCCTCCTCAGAATCAGAAACTCTTTACCATCTTGAAGGTAAGGAAAAGTTATACGAAAGCCTTCTCCACTCCCATCATACAACAACACTTGAACATTATATCCCGAGCACCAATCAAAGAGCAGATGTTTATTTGGAAACAGAAAATCGAAAGTATGCATTTGAATTTCAATGCTCTACCATTTCTAAATCAGAGTTCAATCTGAGGACAAAGCTTTATGAAAGCTCGCACATCAAGCCAATATGGATACTTGGAAAAGAAAAACTAGGAAACATAGAACCACAAATGAAGCTTTCACCTTTTCAATGGCAATTTCTACAGAGACATAACGCGCACAGTCCTCCGTATATCCTAGCATTTTGCCCCAAATCGACACTCTATTATTATCTCTACCCTTCATTTTCCTTTAATACTTCTTCCACCTATATTTCGTCTATGACAAGCAAGAGTTGGACCGAGCATCCAATCATGCAGAATATTCAAAATGCATCTTGGAAAGAACATTTTCTCCACTATAAAAAGAAATGGAGGTATGTCTATTCCCTTTATAAACCCCATAATCTTTTGAGAAAATATTGCTATGCTAAAATGAACATTCCTCTTTCGTTGTTTCCGGCTGAAATCGGTCTCCCTGTTCCTTCTTTTTACAGATTGCATACTCCTGTTATTGAATGGCAGGCATGGCTCTACTTTGATTCTATCTACCATACCCCTTTACATTCCATTATTCATGTCCCTACTGTATTGCGAAATTTTAAGCGCCGTATAAAAGGTTCTCAAATTGCTGTAAGAGAGTTGCCACTTGTAAAGGTCGGGTCCTATGAGGATGCGGTGGTGGAATACTTGGACACTCTTGTCTCGATTGGGGCCTTAAAGCGGGAAACCCCTGTAATTTATCGGAAAATCAAAAAGGAGCTGCCTTTTCCGTCCATGGAAGACGTGTATAAACAAGATCGCATTGTATTGGAATACTTGTTGCATCTAAAACAATCTTAAGATTAATAAAACAAAAAAGGGAATAATAAGGACGTGTCGAATAGTTAAAAGGATGCATTTTTTATTTTTAAAGGGGGTTTAATGATGGCGGAACAAACTGCTGTTAAGAAATTACAAGAGCGTAAAGACATCTCTGTGGAGGATACATGGAGATTAGAGGATATTTTCTCAAGTGATGAAGCATGGGAAAAGGAGTTTCAAGATGTAAAAGGTATGATCGGAAAGATAAAGGATTATGAGGGGAAACTGTCCGAGTCTGCTGATGCGTTGTTTGAAGCGTTGCAATACCAGGATTCCATCTCCAGTCGATTAGGAAAACTTTATACATATGCACATATGCGCTACGATCAAGATACAACCAATTCCTTCTACCAAGGACTGAACGATCGTGCAACCAATCTTTATACACAAGTGGCAAGCGCGCTTTCTTTTGTGGTGCCTGAAATTTTAACGATGAAAGAAGAAGACATCGCCAAATTTCTGCAAGAAAATAAAGAACTTGCTTTATACGAGCACTCTTTAGACGAAATTAATCGCCAACGACCGCATGTGTTATCCGCGAAAGAAGAAGCATTATTAGCAGAAGCTTCTGAAGTGTTATCCGCATCTTCCAACACATTTGGAATGCTGAACAATGCCGACATTACTTTCCCATCTGTAAAAGATGAAAACGGGGAAGAAATTGAAATCACGCATGGCCGTTACATCCGCTTCCTAGAAAGTGAAGATCAAGAAGTGAGAAAAAATGCATTTAAAGCGGTTTATGAAACGTACGGAAAATATCGCAACACATTTTCCAGTACATTAGGCGGAGCGGTGAAAAAGGACAACTTCCAAGCGAAGGTCCGTAACTATGATTCAGCCCGTCAATCTGCCTTAAGCAACAACAATATCCCGGAAACGGTATACGACAACCTTGTGAACACCATCAATAAAAACTTGCACCTATTGCACCGTTATGTGGATCTTCGTAAAAAAGTTCTTGGTGTAGAAGAGCTGCATATGTATGACCTGTATACGCCACTGATCAAAGAAGCGAACATGAAGGTTTCTTACGAGGAAGCAAAGGATTACTTACTTAAAGGTCTTGCACCATTAGGTCAGGAGTATCTTGACATTGTAAAAGAAGGATTCGATAACAGATGGGTAGACGTTCAAGAGAACAAAGGGAAGCGATCTGGTGCTTATTCTTCTGGAACATATGGAACCAACCCTTATATTCTAATGAACTGGCAGGATAATGTGAATAACCTGTTCACGCTTGCACATGAGTTCGGCCATTCCGTACACAGCTACTACACAAGAAAAACACAGCCGTATCCGTATGGAAACTACTCCATCTTCGTGGCAGAAGTAGCATCTACATGCAACGAAGCACTATTAAATGATTACTTGTTAAAAACAGTGGATGACGATAAAAAACGTCTTTACTTGTTAAACCACTATTTAGAAGGCTTCCGCGGTACAGTATTCCGCCAAACAATGTTTGCTGAATTTGAGCACAAAATCCATGAACTTGCGCAAAATGGTGAAGCGTTGACTGCTGACCTTCTAACAGAAACATACTATGAGTTAAACAAGAAATACTTTGGTGAGAACATCACGATTAATGAGGAAATTGGATTAGAGTGGGCAAGAATCCCTCACTTCTACTATAACTACTATGTATATCAATATGCGACAGGCTACAGTGCAGCAACAGCACTAAGCAAGCAGATCTTGGAGGAAGGTCAGCCTGCTGTCGACCGTTACCTTGAATTCTTAAAAGCGGGAAGCTCCGATTATCCAATCGAAGTCTTGAAAAAGGCTGGAGTGGACATGACTCAATCCAACCCGATTGAAGAGGCTTGTAAGGTATTTGAAGAGAAGTTAAAAGAAATGGAAGAGTTGCTTTCCTAATAATGCAAACGGGGACCACCTTGTAAAGAGGTGGTTTTCTTTATGGGGAAAGGGGGCTATTTGAACCCTTTAAATCTCCGCTGATTGTTCAAAAGAGCGATAAGCAGGAAGATAGAAAAGAATAGTACGGGAGACGTTAAATAGATCGGGTACAGCTTCATAAGTCCAAGGACGTTAATGAAGAGGCTGAACAGAATAAACGCGATGCAGAATATGAATGGGATTTTTGACATGATGCGGCTCCTTTCCATAAGACTTGTACCTCTACTAATTATATGTACGTAAAAGGGGCAGATTCCATTACAAAAAAATACCTTTGTGACAAAGTTGTGAAATAGAGGTCTAACCTCTTGTCAAAAGTCGACATCATCTGATATATTAATAACTGTGAAACGATTCACAAACAAACATATACCCCTTTGTTTGACCGTGAAAAATTTCTCCCATCCCCTTTGTTGTCTTTAATGACAATAGATTAGCCCTGGTCCCGTTGACCAGGGCTTTTCCTGTTTGTATTGAAATAATTTAGTCGAGCCGCGCAGCCAGCATTAAGTAGCCCCCAAATTGCAAAACGGGCGATTTTTAATAGCTTTCAGGCGAAAATAAAAAAATACGGGCGATTTTTAATAGCTTTCAGGCGAAAATAAAAAAATACGGGCGATTCGCTAAAATCTAAAAATAAAAAACAACTTCGTCGGTCTTAAAAAAACCAAAAGAAGTTGTTTCAAAATCTAAAAACCGGAGAGGCAAACATCCTGAGTTTGTCGCTCCGGTTTATTTATTCTTACTAAGTTAATTCGCAATATATCTCCAGAACGTCCCATGCTTTACGGGAACCTTTTCTACGCGCTGGGCGAGCTGTAGCTTTTTCAATTCATGCTCCACTTCTACAATCGGCAGGTTATAGACTACGGATATTTCCTTTGTTGCTACAAAAGAAAACTGAGACAAGAAGTCCTCTAAAGGCGGCAGCATCTTAGGAAATGGTTGTTCCCCCAGCATGTCTTGCAAAATATGCACATACACTTCATAGGAGTGATAGCCTGAAACTTTAATGCCTTCTTCTTCAATATTTTCGTTAAAGAATACGAGCGTGGGGATCTCAGATACGTCCATTTCATTGGTGATTTTGAAATCACAATTTAATGCCTTGGAAGCACAATCTCCGCTCATATCTTTCTTGAACTCTTCCATATCGAGTCCGACTGACTCCGCACATTCCATTAATACTGGGAGTTCGGAGATATTCTGTTTCTCGAGGAATAGTACCTCTTGTAACTTCCGCAAGTACTTGATTCCTGCCTTACGTCCTTGAAGTTCTGCAGCCTTAATTGCAATGGATGCAACATATGGCGATTCAATCGGATTCTCAAGCCACAAGGACCCATCACAGGACATGCCAGAACGGGTTGCCGTGCGTTCCCAAACTTGGGCCATCGAAGCAGCATAATGTTTTTTGGCCAGATTAAGGGATGTTAATTGGCCTGTGACAATATGCTTGATGGTAAAATACTGACCGTACTGCACGTATAACTTCTTAAGCATCGGCTCCAATGCCCAGCACTCCGGGCAGAGAGGGTCGATGAAGAAGTAAATCTCTATTGGTTTATTGGTAGTATGCTGAATGTTTTTTAAATAAAATAATTTCTTATCATTACAGGTCACATGAATCTTCCTTTTCTTCAGGTTTGTCTGGGGTATTGATCATATGTTGAGCCGTTAGTACTAAACGCTGAAAAAATTCTTTTCGATATGAACCCTCAAGTCCCACTTCATCCATTGCCTCTTCCATGCATGCAAGCCATGCTTTCGCACGCTTCGGTGTAATTTCAAAAGGCAGATGGCGCGCACGCAGCATTGGATGCCCATGCTCACTTGTATAAAGAGGTGGTCCTCCTAAGTATTGGGTAAGAAATTGCTTTTGCTTCCTTGCTGTTTCCGTCAGGTCATTCGGGAAAATAGGAGCTAAACTGGGATGGCGACCTACACGATCGTAAAATGCGTCTACAAGTTCATTGATGACTTGCTCTCCGCCAACAGTTTCAAAAGGTGATTGTATGTTATCCATCATTTTTAACTCCTTATATCTAAAGTAACGATTGTATGTATATTTTAGCAATGTGGTTATTATATCTCAAACAATTCGATTCCACCCTTGCAAAAAATAGGGAAAAAAGGGAGAGAGGAGGAAGGAGGATAGGGGTAACTGTTGATTTCCGTTCCAGGCGCTTCGCTTGCCTGCGGGCGGTCCGTGAGCCTCCTCGCTACGCTGCGGGGTCTCACCTGTCCCTTCCTCCCGCGGGCGTCTACGCGCCTTCCACTCCAATCAACGGGTTATCTCATCCTCATCAGGACAAATAAAAAACACCGGCATGAGATTTTCAAAAACATGCGCGGTGTTTTTTGTGAAAGTTTAAGCCTGGTAGTTCCCGGTTACCTTGCGGACGTAGTTCATGGTTTCTTTGAAGGGAGGGACTCCGTTGTATTTGTCTACGTTTCCAGGTCCTGCATTGTAGGCGGCAAGGGCGAGGGTTAGGTTGCCATCGTACTTATCGAGCATCTGACGAATGTATTTAGTGCCGCCCATAATATTTTGACGAGGGTCCATCGCATTCGTGACGCCGAGTCCTTTTGCTGTTAGAGGCATGAGTTGCATTAAACCGGTTGCCCCCGCATGGCTCACTGCAGTTGGATTAAAGCTTGATTCTTGTTGGATGATTGCTTTGATTAGTTTTGGGTCGACTCCATATTTTATAGAAGCTTCCTCAATAATATCTTCAAAATCTGACCGTCTTGCAACGCTCACCTTTTCCTTAACTGCGCCAGTAGCAGTTTGAGGAGCAATGCTCTTACTAATCTCCGCTTCCAACAGGCCCGCATTCATGGAAAGCATTGCGGAATTCAATGGATGAGAAAAGGAATGCTGACCAGGGAGCGAAGAATTAACAGTGTCAGTAGTCATCATTCCCGCCAATACATTAGAGAATGAACTTGAGTTATTGGTTTGCTTGTTTCCTTGTAATCCTTGCAACGCTTGAAGTTGCATCATGGATCGTAACTGTTCTACGTTCATTTTTGACCCTCTTCTCCTGTAAGTGAACAGGCTTTTGCCTCGTAAAATCTTACAATTTTATTTTTCGTTTCACGGAGCGGGATTCCATATGCTTCGAGTAGTTCATGGAATAACTTCTCGCCTTCTGCATAATTGTTTACCTCATACTCCAGCTCAAAGTCGCTAGTGTCTATATAATTACTTTCATCCAATACTAATAATCCATTTTTGTATGAAAGCTCGGCGCGGTTTGTTTTTAATGAACCAAAGTAGATCACTTCAGATGGGGAGATACTAAGCTCGTCCATTAAAATACTGGAGATATTTCCGCTGATCAATCCGTTCTTTTCGCTTTTCATAGCTACAAATTCATCCTCAGACACAATCTGATGTGTTTCAAGAAGTCCTTCTGCAGCAGGTTGTTTTAAGGTAAGAGTGAATGTGTCGCCTTTTTTTCGAACGCGGAGAGCACAGCCTTTTTCCTTTAATGCAAACCCAGGCGTGTCAAAATAATGATTTTCCTGAGTGAAAAAATCATCTGAATTCACTTTAAATGCCGAACAGAGAGATGTAAATTCATCAAAAGTCAATAAATTCTTAAATTCGATTTCGATTTCTTGGTTAGTCATAGTTTTACCTCTCCTAATTGATATACTTCTATTATTACTTGCTTTTCGAGGGAAGGCAATGTTTAACTGCCATTCTTTTAGGAATCATTAAACACAATTATTTGGTAAAAAAGTTAGGTTTCCATTTCGTTGCAGGTAGGGAATTATGATAATATATGAGTAGGATTTAGGTTGGAAGGAGATTATTATGCAAAAAAGAATTAAAATCAAGAAAACATCATGGAATGAACAACAACTTTTGCTGGAGGCGGATTCTGTATCTTTTCCGCTTGATCAAGTGTCTGCGAGCAATCAAATGCTGGTGGATTCAGACAATCTCGCATTTATCTATAAATTGGAGACAGCGACTGAATTTATCTATGTAAGCATTAAGGATGATTTTTGGAATGATGTAAAACAGGCATTAGAGGATAAAAAGGCAATTGTACTAGTGGTGGATAATACGGCATTATTGCTGACAAACATAGAAGAAGAACTAGGGTATTTAATAGAAAATATTAGAGACAACGCCAATTATGGGGAAGAGATGGAGAGAAGAGTAAACGAGATTTTTTAAGGGGTTTGGCCAATTATGATACAACACTGGGATTTGTTTTTAGCGCCTTATAAACAGGCAATAGATGAAATGAAAGTGAAATTAAAGGGGATGCGCGGGCAATTCAAGATGCAATCGGAGCATTCTCCAATTGAGTTTGTCACGGGAAGGGTCAAGCCGATAGCAAGTATTTTGGATAAAGCGACCCGCAAAGGAATTTCTCTTGAAAAGCTGGAAGATGAAATGCAGGACATTGCCGGTGTCCGCATGATGTGCCAGTTTGTGGATGATATACATAGAGTGGTGGAAATTCTCCGTATTCGAAATGATTTTGAAATTGTCGAAGAACGAGATTATATTTCCTCCCGAAAAAACAGCGGCTATCGTTCCTATCATGTGGTTGTCCGTTACCCCGTACAAACAATTGAAGGAGAAAAGAAAATCCTCGTAGAGATTCAGATCAGGACACTTGCGATGAACTTCTGGGCAACTATCGAACACTCACTGAATTATAAATATAGCGGCCAATTTCCTCAGGATATAAAAGAGAGACTGGTTCGTGCAGCGGAAGCGGCATATCTACTTGATGCGGAAATGTCGCAAATCCGAGGAGAAATCCAAGAAGCACAAGCCATCTTTTCACGAAAAAAAGAGCTGGATTCGAACTAACAAAAGGGGTGGGAGTATGAAATTTGCCATAACCTCCAAAGGGGACTCGGTTTCAAACACTTTGATGCACAAAATGAGGACCTACTTGCAGGACTTTGATTTGACTTATGATGAAGATCAACCTGATTTGGTTGTTTCTGTCGGGGGAGATGGGACACTTCTATACGCGTTCCATCGCTACCGCAGCCGCCTGGACAAGACTGCTTTCATCGGTGTCCACACCGGCCATCTTGGATTTTATGCCGATTGGGTGCCAGAGGAAATTGAAAAATTGGTCATTGCGATTGCCAAGACTCCCTATCAAATTGTGGAATATCCTTTATTGGAAGTGATTATCCGCTACAATGATGGGGGAAGGGAAGCCCGTTACTTGGCACTAAATGAATGTACGGTTAAAAGTGTGGAAGGTACGTTGGTGATGGATGTAGAAATCAAAGGGCAGTTATTTGAAACATTTCGCGGTGACGGCCTGTGCATCTCCACTCCTTCTGGAAGTACCGCCTATAATAAAGCGTTAGGCGGGGCAATCTTGCACCCATCTTTACCGGCTATTCAACTGGCAGAGATGGCATCCATTAATAACAGGGTATTCCGTACCATTGGGTCACCACTTGTGTTGCCGCAGCACCATACCTGTCTATTAAAGCCTGTCAATGATGTTGACTATCAAATCACCATTGACCATTTGACCTTGCTGCATAAAGATGTGAAATCTATTCAAAGCCGTGTGGCAAAAGAGAAAATCCGCTTTGCACGCTTCCGTCCTTTCCCATTCTGGAAACGGGTTAGCGATTCATTTATTACGGATAAATAAGAGGACTGGTTGTTATGGAAAGATTTTTTCTAGTCTTTAAAGCTGGGGAGCATGACGAAGGGAAACTGCTTCGTGAATTCCTAAAAGAAAGGCAGATATCAAAAGCTGCCTTGATCGATATAAAATTCAACGGTGGGGCGCTGCATGTGAATGGCAGCGCCGTTACTGTGCGATACGTTCTCCAAAAAGGCGATACGGTTGAAGTGTTTTTTCCAAAAGAAGAGCCTAGTGAAGATCTGGTAGCTGAAGAAGTCCCCCTTGATATCGTATACGAGGATGAATATGTCCTTGTGGTGAACAAGCCTGCAGGGATGGCATCTATACCATCTAGGGAGCATCGTCATGGAACACTTGCTAATGCATTGCTTGGTTACTATCAGTCCAAGGGGATTTGTTCAACCATTCACATTGTAACTCGTTTGGACCTAGATACTTCGGGATTGATGCTTATTGCCAAGCACCGCCACGCCCATCATCTTTTTTCGTTGCAGCAGAAGGAGTTTGGCGTTAAGCGGCGCTATGAAGCGTTGGTTCATGGGGAGATGAATGTTGATGAGGCTGAGGCTAGTGGGACTGTGGATGCACCGATTGGGCGGAAGGATTCGAGTATTATCGAGCGCGAAGTCCGGGAAGATGGACAACGTGCAATCACCCATTACGAAGTGATTCGTGTTGGAGAAGGTTGGAGTCATCTGTCACTGCGCTTGGAGACAGGGCGGACCCACCAGATTCGCGTGCATATGGCATATCTAGGGCATCCGCTTCTTGGAGACAGTTTATACGGAGGTTCTATGGAGGATGGTATGTTGCGCCAAGCGTTGCATAGCTGTGAGTTGAGCTTCTTTCATCCAGTGGAAGAGCGGGAGATGACGTTTCGATGTGAGTTGCCGGAGGATATGAAAAGAGTATTGGGGGAGAGCTGACGATCCATGGGGATGTCAGCTTTCTATTTTTGGGGACTAGCTCGCTCGCTTACGGCGGGAGTGGGTTCGTTATAGAAGTAAATGGGAATAGCCCGTAATTTCTGATTTTCGCCCGTAAACTAGAAAAAATCGCCCGTAAATTTCAATTATCGCCCGTATTTCCAAAAAGTCGCCCGTAAATTCTAATTATCGCCCGATTCAGTAAACACTGCTTTTGAGAGTGAACCCCGGTGGCGGATTCCCGTTATTGCTGTCACATTTCCGCCGCCAAGCCGTCGCTGTCCCAGCCAAGCCCACTCCAACAAGCTCAACCGCCACCCGACGTCCCCTCAATCCCACAACTCCCGAAACTTCTCCTTCACAAACGGCATCCCAGAGTCAACAGAAACCGTCTCCATTTCAGGATAGCGCAAAGCGGAAAGTTTACCCCCAAAAACCGCACCTGTATCAATATTAGCGGTGTTATTGACGATCCTTACTTCCCGGACTGGCGTATGACCATAGACAACCCAAGCATCGCCGTCATATTCTTGCGCCCAATCACGGCGAACAGGCATGCCGTTTTCATGGAACTCTCCGGTGATATCGCCGTAAAGGACAAAAGTTTTCACCTTTTTGCCCTCTTTTCCTATGTATTCCTTCTTAATTCCGGCATGCGCTACAACTAGCTTGCCATCATCCACTACCTGATAAAGGGGCGACTCTTCATAAAGCTTGATGAACATTTTCCGGAACTCTTCCTGTGCAGCACCCGACAATGCTTCAAACTCCGCGACAGTCGTTTCAAGTCCATGTGTATGCTGTACTTTGTTGCCTAAAAGAAAGCGATACAACTTGTTGCAGTGATTTCCCGGTACGTAATAACCAAGTCCAGCATCGACCAAAGCATAAACAATCTTCACCACACCGATTGAGTCAGGCCCTCGGTCAGTAAGATCGCCAACAAAAGCAAGTTTTCTCCCCTCAGGATGTTTATACAGACCCTTGACCTCTGAGTAACCCAAGTCTATTAGAAGAGATTTAAATTCCTCTATGCACCCATGAATATCACCGATGACATCTATTTTCATAAAGCTAGAACACTCCTTTTTATACATATCTATCCCAGTTTCCCCATACAAATGAGTGAGAAAAAAGGAAAAAGTTCATACTATTGTTAATATCTTCATTTTACCATTATTGTAAATTTTACATGAAGAATTTATCGGATTGCTGTATTAGCGTAGTAAAAACGTGATATAATTCTTGCTTATTACATACAAAAAAAGAACTGATCGGGGAAGATAGCATGTTTGAATTACCAATAAAAGAACCGGTATTAGTTTTTACAATTGCCATGATCATCTTTTTCATTTTTCCCTATTTCATGAAATTGTTGCGTATACCGGGGTTGATAGGACCGATTTTAGCAGGGGTAATCATTGGCCCCAATGGTTTGGCGGTGCTTGAAAGAAGTTCCACCATTGAGCTGCTTGGCACAGTCGGACTGCTGTTTATTATGTTTATAGCCGGACTGGAAATGGATCTGGACGGATTTAAGAAATATCGGAACCGCAGTATTGTCTTTGGTTTGATGTCATTCTGGATACCGCTGCTGGTCGGGACAGCCATCAGCTTGCTGCTTGGCTACAGTGTGGCAGCAGCCATCCTAATCGGATCAATACTTGGATCGCATACACTCTTAGGTTATCCGATTGCAAGTCGACTTGGAATCGGGAAAAGCAAAGCCATTACCACAGCTGTTGGCGGCAGTATTTTAACGGATACATTTGCTTTATTGGTGCTTGCTGTCATTACAGGCGCGGCAGCAGGAGAACTGGATATATATTTTGGAGTGAAATTGACCTTTTCCTTGATTGTCTTTGTTGCGATTATATTCTTGGGGACGCCTTTTCTCTCTAGATGGTTTTTCCGGAACGTGGCGACAGAAGGAACAGGGGAGTTCATTTATGTCATGGTCATGCTGTTCACAGCTGGGTCATTGGCACTTATTGCAGGTCTGCAGCCGATTATCGGGGCGTTTTTAGTAGGGCTTGCCTTGAACCGTTTTATCTTTGATCAAGGACCGCTGATGAACAGAATTCGCTTTACGGCCAACAGCATTTTCATTCCATTTTTCTTGTTATCTGTCGGGATGCTGATGGATTTAAGTGTACTTGTCGGCAATGCGAAAGCTTGGATTCTAACAATTGCGATCGTGCTCGGGCTATTGGTGAGTAAGTATATTGCCGCGGTAATGACAAGTAAATTTTATAAGTACACCAAAGACGAAAAAATGGTGATATTCGGCCTTACGACGCCGCAAGCCGCTGCGACCCTTGCTGCCACACTTGTCGGATTTAATGTCGGGCTGTTGGACCAGGCGACGGTCAATGGCGTTATCATCATGATTTTGATTACGTGTATTGTGGGTCCTTATTTAGTTGAAAAATATGGACGAAAACTTGCACTCGAGGAAGAAATGATGCCAGTTCAAAAAGGGGACGCACCAGAGAGAATCTTGATTCCAATCGCCAACCCGAATACGATGGAGTCGTTGATGGACCTTGCTTTTGTCATCAGACAATCTAATTCTGTCGAGCATCCGTTATATGCGCTGAGTGTGGTACAGCGGGACATGTGGGGAGCAGATGGAGATGTTGCAAAAGCAGAGAAAATGCTTGGGCAGGCAGTTTCCTATTCCAGTGGCGCAGATGTTCCAATCCGCGTGACGACAAGGGTAGACCGGAACATCGCGATTGGAATTAACCGTGCGATTGCCGAGGAACGTATCACCACCCTTGTGGCAGGCTGGAACGGAGAACGTACCGCTCCTCAGAAAATTTTCGGCGGTGTCATCGACCAGGTGCTAGATCAGACAAATGTGTCTGTGTTGATTTCTAAGCTTGGCCATCCACTGAATACAACAAAACGGATTGTGCTAATCCTTCCAAAAGGGATTGACCATAAACCAGGATACTGGGACGCACTTGCAACGATTAAACTAATCGCCAGCAACCTTGGTGCAACGATCCAATGCTATGTCATCAAGGGATTCCCAGACGTATACAAAGCGCATATGCGCGAAATCAAACCAAATCCACCGACAGTTGTGGAGTGGGTGGAAGGTTGGACGGCGCTTTATGAAAACAAGCTACCGACACTTCAAGCGGATGACCTAGTAGTTGTGATTAGTGCCAGAAGAGGAACGACAGCCTGGCACCCACAACTTGAGAAAATACCAGGTAAACTTGCAAAAATTAATCCCGAAAGCTTTATCATCTTCTATCCACGCGAGGAAAAAGAGGATCTCCGTGGGACGCGCGGAACGGAGATACCGAAAGAAGTTCTGCTTGGCAGGGATTATGATTGATTTGACTTGATACGATAGAGAGCAGTGCAGGGGGGAGGATACCTGTACTGCTTTTTTGTGAATTTCAGGACCTGAAATTCATTAGAATAGATTAAACGGTAAGAGAATGGTGGTCTCTCCGCCCGAAAAACTGTTGAAAAAGCAAAAAAGGTATGAGAGAGGAGGTCTCTCCGCCCGAAAACGCGATAGAAAATTGAAAACGGGATGAGAGAGGCGCCCTCTCCGCCCGAAACTCGGTTGGAAAAACGAAAACGGTAAGAGAGAAGCCGTCTCTGCACCCGAAACTTGATTGGAAAAGAAAAAACGGCAAGAGATCACCCATATTTATCCAAGTGTGACCTCTAATCACCAATTTCCCAAAAGAATAAGTTCGCATTTCGACAACTATATGCTATAATTATGACTAGGTACTAATAACTTATATAAATAGGAGGATATATATCCAATGAACTTATCCTTAGATGGTCGTACATATGTAGTAATGGGAGTAGCAAATAAAAGAAGTATCGCATGGGGTATCGCACGTTCCCTGCATGACGCGGGTGCACGTCTAGTGTTCACCTACGCTGGTGAACGCTTAGAAAAAAGCGTAAGAGAGCTTGCAGGTTCACTTGAAAGAAACGACTCGATCGTTCTTCCATGTGACGTAACAAAAGACGACGAAGTGCACACTTGCTTCCAGCAGATTAAAGAAGAAGTTGGCACGATCCACGGTGTTGCGCATTGTATCGCATTCGCGAACAAAGAAGAGCTTCAGGGCGATTACATGAACACAACTAGAGACGGATTCCTGCTTGCTCACAATATCAGTTCCTACTCTTTAACTGCTGTGGCTAAAGAAGCAAAAGAAATCATGACAGATGGCGGAAGCATCGTAACACTTACTTACCTTGGCGGTGAAAAAGTGGTTCCAAACTACAATGTCATGGGTGTGGCTAAAGCAAGTCTTGATGCAAGCGTGAAATACCTTGCCAATGATCTAGGCAAAGTGGGTATCCGCGTCAACTCCATTTCCGCTGGTCCAATCCGTACGCTTTCTGCAAAAGGTGTAAGTGACTTCAACTCCATTTTGAAAGAAATTGAAGAAACTGCTCCACTGCGCAGAGTGACAACACAAGAAGAGGTTGGAGACACGGCGTTGTTCTTGTTCAGTAACCTGTCCCGCGGGATCACTGGGGAAAATATTCACGTGGATTCCGGGTATCACGTCTTATAAAACAAAAGCCGCAATGAATTTTGCGGCTTTTTCCATTTATTCTGGTGTTGCTAGACTAATGCTAACTATTGCCTTACAGCAAATATGCAAAATCTGAGCTGGATCTTCTCCTTCTGCAGGAACAGATAATACAAGGATGCCAGCTTTCTTCTTAAAATCTATCAGCGTTCCAGTTCTCTGACCACTTCCACCTGGTGCCCCAGCCAAAGTAACAGTGATAAATTGATTAAGGAATTTCTCGGTGTAATGCCCACAAAAACAGCTTTGATCACCTTTATCGTTCTTCTTCCATGAACAGCAACCGCTGTCAAAACCTTTGTCATAATATAATCCCATAACATTCACCCCCTAAATATATAGATACTTTATAGTACTCAACTAAAAATACTCCGGAAAGGCACTTGTCCCCCTAATTAAAAACCTACTTCAAAAATACTATTTCTATCAATTTTCATTAAAATATGATTAACCAATTACATTCACCCATACCTCCCTCCGAACTCTAGCATATTCTATAGTAAAAGGAGGGAATCACCAGATGAAATTGGTAGTTTTAGACCCTGGTCATGGTGGACAGGATCCGGGGGCCGTGTTTCAGAGGCTCCAAGAAAAAGTAGTGAATATAGATATTGCCAAACGAGTGAGAGTATATTTGGAAAAAGAATATGAGGTTAAAGTGATGATGACAAGAGAGGGGGATTCGACGGTCAGCTTGGAAGCGAGAACCAATCTTGCTAACTCTGTTAAGGCAGATTGTTTTTGTTCTATTCACCACAACGCCGGTGGAGGGACAGGCTTTGAAAGCTATCGATTTAATGGTAGCAATGCAGTCTCTAGTAAATCAAAGACTTTTCAGGAAATTGTTCATAGGGAAGTCATTAATGTGGTGACAAGTAAATACAATAGGAGAGATAGAGGAGTCAAAGCGGCGAACTTCCATGTGTTAAGAGAGACGTCGATGCCATCTGTTCTGTTGGAAATTCTGTTTCTAGATAGTACCGAGGATAGAGCGCTCATCCAGCATGAAACTTTTAAGGAGGATGTGTCGGCAGCTATCGGGGAAGGTCTTGCCAAAGCTTTGGCCCTGCCAAGGAAGGTGACAACCAATTTGTATAAAGTAATTGCGGGTTCTTTTAAGGATAGGAAAAACGCGGAAGCCAGGCTGGAATTTCTTCAGACAAAGGGTATTACAGCATTCATTGCCACCACAACATTAAACGGCGCACCATATTTTCGTGTGCAAGCGGGTGCATTTAAAGACAGGGAAAACGCGGAAAATCTTGTCGCTCAAATAAAAAAATTAGGAGTCGAAGCATTCATACTAGTCGAAACCACTATGTCACCAGCACCGATCCCTCCAGCAGATCCAACACCACCAACTCCGCCAGCTCCACCAAATGTTCCACAACCAACTGGACTATCCATTGAAGGTAAATCCGTATTAAAAGCAGAAGAACTTGATACTTTCGTTAAAGGAATCAATCCCAATGCCCCTTTGCTTGGAGAGTATTATATCGAGCTAGGAGAGGCTTATAACATCAGAGGCGATGTGGCCTTTGCACAGGCAATTCATGAAACGAATTACTTCCGTTTCACGGGAATTGTTAAACCGGACCAGAACAACTACGCCGGAATCGGAGCGACAGGTGGAGAAGTGAGAGGGGCTGCGTTCGCTACGCCTGAAGAAGGTGTCCTTGCTCATATCCAACATCTTTACGCATATGCAAATCGTAAGCCGCTACCAACAAACTTCCCTAATGTAGATCCACGTTTTGACCTTGTGACAAGAGGCATTGCCCCTGGATGGATTGATTTAAACGGGCGTTGGGCCGTACCAGGAACTCAGTACGGACAGTTAATCTTGAAAATATATGAAAATATGCTCGAAGAAACGATTACAGTAAAACAGGAAGAGCTGGAGAAGATGAGGGATGTTTTAGTAGAACTCAGAAACTACACTTAAAATTCGCTCATGAGCATTGGCCGCTAAGCATATGATGAATATACGATGCTAATTCTTTAAGGGAGTGAATAAGATATGTCCATTGAAGTGCAGCATGCCAATTTGAAAGTTGCCTTTAAAAGAGGATTCACGCTATCACCGGAGCTTAGTGCGGAAGAGGCATTGAAGGCTGTGTTGCAAGCAGTCAAAAATGGTGAAGCCAAAGAAGTAAACATAGCAGTGGAATATAGCGATGAAGATGACTTTTCAGATTCAGAGGAAGAGGAAGAATAGAAAGCTATTAACATTTTAAAATAGAAAAGTGGTCCTTAACAGTAGCAAGTCTGTTAAGGACCCTTCTTTGCTTTTTGAATGAAGCTGTCACTTAGTCTTTTGTGAGAGGATGTTTAAAATCTTGTCGCTAACCCCAGGGGGCCCATAAGGATGGTACCAAACTGTTTGTTGTGTTAATACATTTTTTACTGCATCAATTATTTTTACCGTATTAAATCCTGCAAGTGTATTTGCTCCACAATTCACTGTTTCCGGTCGTTCGGTATTTTCTCTAAGCGTAATACAAGGTGTTCCTAGAATGCAGGCTTCTTCTTGTAATCCGCCGCTATCTGTTAATACGATTTTGGCATGTTGTTGTAGATGGATGGATTCATGAAAGTTTGGTGGGGGATCTAAAACCCGAATATGTGGATGATTAATCAAAAGCTTCAATAGGTTATTTTCAATTAGTATCTTTTTAGTTCTAGGGTGAAGGGCTAAAACCACTTTATAGGGTGATAGAGTGGTTAAGTAATGAATGGCATCCACAATCCCATTTAAACGAAAAAGATTATCTGTGTTTTCTTGGCGGTGAAACGTAACAAATAAATAGGATTTTGGATTTAAAGAAAGTTTATCTAAGATGCTTGGTGGGACACTATTTGAAATATAGTCGACCGCATCCACAATAGACTGACCAACAAGATGGACGCCTTTGGTTATTCCTTCTGTTTTTAAATTGTTTACTGCTCCTTCGGTAGGACAGAAAAGGTAGTTGGAAAGATGGTCAACCAGAATCCTATTATGCTCCTCAGGCATCGTTCGATCAAAACTTCTTAAGCCAGCTTCAACATGAGCAATTTTCGCATTTGTTTTACAGGCGGCGAGGCTTGCAGCGAGTGTTGTGTTGGTATCCCCGTGAACAACTAAAAGATTAATCTTTTCGTTTAAAATCAATTTCTCCATCTTTGTCATGATTTTAGCTGTAGTTTCGCTATGTGAACCAGATCCGATTCCTGAATGATGGTCTGGTATAGGAAGATTAAATAATTCCATCACCATGCCATCCATAAAATAATCGTAGTGCTGGCCAGAATGAATGAAGAGGTGGTTCGGGTCTCTTTTTTTTAGCTCTTTGATTAAGAGGGCCATTTTAATCAACTCTGGCCTTGTACCAACAATGACAGCTATTTTCAAATTCTATGTCATCCTCTCCTTTATTTGTTTAATATACCATTACAATATTGTTGGTTGACATAGCATATGCATGCTTAAGTAGTTAATAGTATATCAAAGTGTCCACGCCCTTTTTTCTATAAAGAAGAACAAGTACAAACATTTAAACACTAAGTTGAATAATTTGTAAATAGACAAGAAGAAAGGAGTGAGCAGGATGATCAAAGCTGTACGTGTGATGGGTCAAAAGAAACTGGTATCAGAAGAATTAATCAAAAAAAGAAACAAAAAACAAGATAAGAAAAAGAAAACGTGGAAATGTTATTTTTAACAATGGAGATTCTTATTCTTGGTACCTCTATCTTTAGGTGGGGTACTATTTTTGTGTCCTTTTTTCATCAAGACAACTTTCTACATATAAAAAATGGAATACGATAAAAAAACGGCTGGAATTGAGGGGTTTACTATGGTGAAAAAAGCGATTATACCAGCAGCAGGCTATGGAACTAGGGGATTACCTATCACTAAAGTAATACCAAAAGAGATGTTCCCGATTGGATTAAAGCCCGCTATTCACTATGTAGTGGAGGAAGCCATCGAATCCGGGATTGAACAAATATTAATGATTGTATCAAAAAGAAAGAACATAATTGTGGACTACTTTGATGAGTCTTTAGAGCTGGAAGCATTTCTAAAAAGAGAAAATAAGCAACACCTCATAGAAATTGTTCCAGTTCCTACTTTCCCAATTCATTATATCCGACAATCTTATGCAAAAGGACTCGGAGATGCTATAAGGCTCGGTAAAGCTTTTATTGGAGATGAACCCTTTGCTGTTTTATTGCCCGATGATATTATGCTTTCAGAGAAGGAGCCAGCACTAAAACAGTTAATAGACCAATTTAACACATATAAAAAAACAATCATCGGAGTAAAAGAAGTGGAAAAATCAAAATTAAAATATTATGGAGTTATTAGTGGTGAGGAGGTTAGTAAAGGGATTTTTAAAATAGATAATATTGTAGAAAAGCCGAGTGAACATGCACCATCTAATTTAGCTGTAACAGGCAGATATATTTTCACCCCAGAGATACTTTCATTACTGGATTTGAAAAAAGCACCAGCAGAAGGGGAATTGCAACTTACTGATGCCATAAAAGAATTGTTATTTCGAGAAGAATGTTATGGGAAAGTTGTAAATAGTAGAAGGTTTGATATTGGTTTACATGGAGACTACGTAAAATTAATAAATGAGTTTAGTCGCATAAATGCAAAGAGGAAATATTAGCGTCTCGTAGACTCACATAAAAATATTTTGTTACTTTTCCCTAAATTAAAAGTAAAGATGTTATCAAAAATAAAATAGTCCTTATAACGATCTAAAATAGCTTTTTCGTTTTTGAATACACGTACATGACCCTGTGAATTAAAGTTAGGGACAGAAAAATACACCTTTGCGTTCCTTTTAATCTTATGGATGATTTCTATATCTTTGTCTAAATGTTCTAATACTTCTAGCATGAACACCACATTGTAGTTGCCGGTTCTTAAGTAATTAGTATCATATAAGTTTTCACATCTAAAATAATTCCTGTACTTATCGTTTACTTTTTGAGCTAATAAGATGCCTTCTTTACTAAAATCAATTCCACGATAAAGGTAAAACCCTTCATCAAAAAGATAGTTGGCAAACTGACCCACTCCACAACCTAGATCTAAAATATTCGGTGTGGAAACTCTGGATCTCAACTGCTCTACAGCTTTTTTCCAGATTGGAAAGTAGATACTTTCAGAATAGTGTTTATGATAATTGCCTCCACTTCCCCCTTTTAAATAAACTTCGTCATAGAATTCTTGTTTCTTTTCCATTTCTCTCCCCCTACTAATGAGCTTAACTCTTTTGAAACACAACATTAAATGGAACAAGCTCTTCCTATATCTTATTAAAATATGCTAGATTTTGTTCCTTTAATTAATAATCTTATTTTCTTCTCTTCATGCATTTGGTAATAAGGTTAAATAACCATTTTAATGCTTGTCGATAACAATTAAGTTTATACTCCATACACTATATAAACAGCAGATTTGGAAGGAAGTAGAGGATGAGAAAAAATCAAACAGATAAACTTCGGCTAGCTATTATTGGGCTTGGTTATGTAGGATTACCTCTGGCAATTTTGTTCCAGAGTAAAGGGTTTGATGTACTAGGTATAGATAACAGTATGGAAAAGTTAGAATGTATTAAATCAGGAAAGAGTTACTTATCGGATTTTACAGACGATGAATTTAAGCGTTTGTCAGAGTCCATTAATTTTAATACAAGCACAACATATGAAGGAATTCGTAGTGTAAATGTTTGTATTCTTTGCGTCCCAACACCATTGAATAAACAATTTGAACCTGACATGCAATATATAGAGTCAGCTATCGATTCAATTTCTCCTTTTCTAGGAAATGGACAGCTGATTATACTAGAAAGTTCTACTTATCCAGGAACCACGGAACAATTCGTACTACCAAAGTTAATTGAAAAGGGCTTAAAGATCAAAACTGATTTTCTCCTTGGATATTCTCCCGAGAGAATAGATCCGGGCAATTCTTCTTATGAACTTAAAAGTATACCTAAACTAATCAGTGGTGTTACGGAGGAATGTAAACAAAAAATTGAAATGTTATACAGTCAAGTCTTTGACCGTACCGTTTTAGTGTCCAGCCCTGTAGTAGCTGAAATGACAAAATTACTTGAAAATACCCAGAGATTTATTAACATTTCGTTTATTAATGAAATGGCTATTCTTTGCAACGGTTTGAAGATAAATATATGGGAGGTACTAGAAGCAGCTGATACTAAACCATTTGGTTTTACTAAATATTCACCGGGGCCTGGAATTGGTGGTCATTGTATCCCTGTGGATCCATTGTATTTGTCCTGGAGAGCGGCCCAACAAGGTATGGGCTCAAAGTTTATTGATGTTTCAAAGAAAATTAATGATGAAATGCCCCACTATATAATCAAACGTATAAGAGAATTGCTGGAAGTGAACAAACAACTTCAATTTAATAATGGAAAATTACTTGTAATAGGCCTTACGTATAAAAAAGATGTGAATGATGTTAGGGAATCCACGGCATTAACAATATTCAAAAAATTATTAAAAGAGGTTGCAAGCGTTGATTACTACGATCCCTTTATTCCAGAAATATATATAGATGGTAGAAGTTATTCCTCTATTTCTACAATAAATGAAAACCTTCAAGATTATGACTGTGTTGTTATATTGACTAACCACAGTAATATTGATTATCAGTATTTAGTGAAAAACTCAAACATAATATTTGATACCAGAAATCAAATTAAAGGTAAAAACCCTAATGTAATTGCCCTTTAAAGAGAGGAATGAATTAAAATAGACAAAATAAAAATTGGGATTATCGGCTGTGGGATGATAGCAATGAAACATATGAAAGCTATTGGGGAATTAGCGGAGGATATTCAACTAGTAGCATTATGTGATATCAATATAGAGAATATGAGAAATATCTTGATGCATTGGCATTCACCTAGTGATATTAAATTATTTACAGAGGTGAATTTGTTTTTGAAGTCGGATGTTGATCTTGTGGTAATTGCAACAAGTACTGATTCACACTTTAGTATCACAAAGCTGGCACTTGAAAAAAACAAGCATGTAGTAGTTGAAAAGCCACTCTCTCTTTCTATTGATGAAGCAAGAGAGCTTCATCAGATGGCAGAGGAAACAAATAATATTGTAGCAGTTTCCTTGCAGACCCGGTATTTATCTCAAATTCAAGCTATTGTTAAAGCAAAACAAGAAGGAAGATTTGGAAAGCTTTATTACGGGACAGTTACAGTAAGATGGAACAGAAGTAATGAATATTATGCCAAGAGTCTATGGAGAGGAACTTGGGAAAAAGATGGGGGGGTATTATTAAATCAATGTATACATTACATTGATTTGTTACAGCTCTTCTTTGGCGATGTAGTATCTGTATATGGAGTGGGAGGAACGTTTCGACATCCAATCGAAGCAGAAGATTTAGGTACGGCACTATTAAAGTTTGCTAATGGCTCAGTAGGAATTATTGAGGGTACTACTACAGTTTATGATAAAAACTTGCAAACCTCATTAAGTCTATTTGGAGAAAATGGGTATGTATCTTTAGAAGGTGAAAGATTAAATGACTTCAAATATTGGAGATTTAAAGACGAAAATGAAAACGACTTAGAAATTCGAACTAAGATAGAGGAAATTTCCCATACTAAGATGTATAAAGATATTGTTTCAGCAATAAGAAGTGGATCTAAACCATATGTTAGTATCGAAAGCACGCTTAAGACACATGAAATAATTTTTGCTATTTATAAGTCCATTCAAACAGGTTCCACGGTGAACTTGCCATTAGATAGATTTTCCACGAAAGATAATGTGGACAGCTAAATAAAGTACTCCTTTACACTAGAAGTATTGTGAAAGGAGTACTTTATTTTCATTTTATGTTGAAACGGGGGGCATGAAAAATGAACATAACTAATAATCAAAATCATATCATGTAAAGGGGTAGGTGTTTACAGCTAGAATATAGGCAGAAATGGGGTGCACATGTGAATTCACCTGAAAATAGTATGCATGGTGGAAAATATGTCATTATAGAAGATGGTGTTTCAATAGGAAAAAATGTAAGTATAGGTCATCATACAGTCATCCATTCAGGGACAATAATTGGAGATAATGTACAAATTGGATCAAATGCTGTGCTTGGTTGTCAGCCTTTTCAAAATTCACGTGTAAAGCATAAAGTGAGAGCACAAAAACCATTAATCATAAGTAATAACTGCAAAATAGGCAATAATACAGTTCTTTATGCGGGCAGCATTTTAGAAGAAGAGGTAATGGTAGGGGACTTGGCAAGTATTCGGGAGAATACTAATGTTGGGAATTTAAGTGTTATAGGAAGAAATGTAATAGTAGAATGTAGAACCAAAATTGGAAAAAGATGTATGATACAGACAGGGTGCTATGTTACAGCAGATATGGTGATGGAAGATGACGTATTTATGGGGCCAGAGGTTTCTACTTCAAATGATAAACAAATGGGAACAGGGACACGCAAGTTAAAAGGTCCGTATATTAAGAAAGGAGTAAGAATAGGTAACAACGCAACCTTATTGCCAGGTATAACCATTGGGGAAAATGCCGTAGTTGGAGCTGGAGCGGTAGTAACTAAAAACGTCCAAAACAGCACTACTGTAATAGGCAACCCAGCAAGGGTCTTAAAGAGGGAGTGAGTACATGCAAATACCATTAATTGATCTAACTGCCCAATATAGTATGTTAGAAGAGAAGATACTTGCAGCGGTAAAAAAAGTTTTAAGAAGTGGTCAATATATAAATGGACCAGAAGTGAGAAAATTGGAAGAAAAAATAAAAGAAATTACTGGTTCAAAATACGCAGTACCAGTAGCGAATGGTACAGATGGTCTTGTTTTGGCTCTGGATGCGTTTGGAATAGGTCAGGGAGATGAAGTTATTACATCTCCATACACTTTCTTTGCGACAGGAGAGGCAATAGCGCGTGTAGGAGCAGTTCCGATATTTGTTGATGTTAAGGAAGATACCTTCAATATTTCACCTGAATTGATTGAAGAGAAAATCACAAAAAAGACAAAGGCTATCATTCCGGTTCATTTGTTTGGTCAACCAGCAGAAATGGATGCAATCATCGAACTGGGTAGGAAACATCAATTGATCATTATTGAGGATGCATGTCAGGCACTTGGTGCATCTTATAAAGGCAATCCAGTGGGTAGCCTTGGGGATATTGGGTGTTTTTCTTTTTTTCCAACAAAGAATTTAGGTTGCTATGGGGATGGGGGAATAGTTGTAACAGATAATCAGCAAGTTGCTGAAAGAATCAGAATGCTAGCAGCGCATGGAAGTAAAGTAAAATATTTCAATGAAATGGTTGGGTACAATAGTCGCTTAGATGAAATTCAAGCTGCTATATTAAATGTCAAGATAAGTCATCTATTCGAATGGAATGAAAAAAGAAGATTATTAGCAAGTAAGTACGATCGAGAGCTCAAGAACACAAATGTAACATGTCCTAAAGCAATTGAAGGTGTAAAACACGTGTATCATTTATATGTCATAACAAGTAAGTATGTAAATGAAATAAAGCATCATTTAGAACAAAAGGGGATAAGTACAGGTGTATATTACCCAAGTCCTTTGCATCTACAAAGAGCCTTCCTTAACTTGGCGTATAAAACAGGTGATCTACCGGTGTCAGAAAAGTTAGCAAGCCATACTTTAGCTCTGCCTTTGTTTCCGGAACTTGATAATAGGCAACAAAGTTATATAATTGATTGCTTAAAACAAGTCTGGATTAAATAATACTCCAAGGTTAAGGAGGGAATACATGAAAAAAAAAGTCTGTATAATGGTGGACAGTCATTCATTTCTAGACGCAAGAATTTTTAAGAAACAAGCAAAGAGCCTATACAGGGTGGGTTACGATGTTACATTAATAGTCCCGAGACGAGATGGTTTTTTATATGATGTGGATGGGACACCTTTTACAAAAAAGTTCCTTAAAAAAAGCTTTACCCATGAAGGAATCAAAATTGTTACGTATAATAGGAAAAAAACAAGCGATACGCTAAAAGAAATTACACAAAATATAACTAAAAAACAATATGTAAATACCACAGATCCACTTGCTATACTTGGAATAGAACAAAATGCTGATATATATCACTGTCATGAACTTTTTTCTTTATACTCTGGTGTGTGTGTTAAAGAGAAACTGTTGAAAAAAGGTAATAAAAACGTAAAATTAATTTATGACAGTCATGAAGTATACCCAGATCCTTTTATTAAATTACCAGCCGATAGGCACTTGGTATATAAAAAGATGTTAGTAACACTTATCAAACATGTAGATTTTACTATCACAGTATCTGAAGCAATAAAATCTTGGTTCCTCGCAATGAATCCCACTCTAAGAGTAGAAGTCATATACAATACTCCGCCTTTCTCAAATAAAACCAAAAAACAATCAATGCCAAATAAGAGCGGCTTTATCCTTTGTCATGAAGGAAGTATTTCAAAAGAACGAGGAAATATTGATAAAATTATCGACATGACAAAAGCAAGTATAAATAAAGTGGATTTCAAATTTAAGATAATCGGTGGAACAAGAGCAGGCAGTCCATTACCTATACCGCAAGAAATAGAAGAAAACATAATACAAACAGGTTGGGTTAAATACGAAGAGATACCCTCATTTATGGAAGATGTTGATTTAGGATGGGTTGATAACGATCTTCAAGAATTATCTCTTAACCGTACATTTGCTTTACCGAATAAATTTTTTAGTTATCTAAACAATGGAGTGCCTGTACTCGTTAATAAATGTTACGAAATGGAAAAATTTATAAAGACATATAAGTGTGGTATCGTCATTGATAAATTTAATGTTACTGGTAGGGAATATGCGGAAGCTATTGCATATTTTATTAATAAACCTGAGAAATTAAATGAAATGAGTGATAATGCCCTCAAAGTGATGGAGAAAGTATATTGTTGGGAAAAGATGGAGGATATATTATATTATATTTATGAATTCCTGCTCTCCAGTAAGATAAAGTACATTTACTAAAAAACAAAGTTCAGAGGAGCCATGCTTGCCCTCTGAACTTTGTTTTAGTTTTTAAAACCTGTTAATATATTTACTATTTTTCCAGCCGAATCACCGTCACCGAAAATATATTCATATTTATTTGGTGTTTTATATTCGCTGATTTTTCGCAAAATGAAATCCGTGTCTGCTCCACAAATTTCATTCCATCCATTCTCAGTTGTTTCCACCCATTCTGTTTCATTACGGAGTGTAAGACAAGGGACTTTCAGCATGTATGCTTCTTTTTGTACCCCACCTGAATCTGTTAAAATCAATGAGGCATGCATTTCTAAATTTAGCATATCTAAGTAACTGACAGGGTCTATGAGTATAATATTTTTATTCTCTAGTAAGTGTTTTAAGTTGAAGTGCATAATCATTTTCATTGTACGAGGATGGATGGGAAAGATTATCTTTTTGTCTAGTCTATTTAAAACCTTTAGGATTCTTGATAATCTATCAGGGTTATCGGTGTTTTCAGCCCGGTGAATGGTCAGTAAATAATAGTTATTTAAATCATTGGTAAGTTGAAGTTTGTCAAAAACATCTAAATTTTTTAGTGCCAAGTCTTTGTAAAGTAAGGTTGCATCATACATAATATCGCCGACAAGAAATATATTTTCTGTAAGGTTCTCATTCTTTAAATTATTCACAGATTCTCTTGTAGGACAAAACAGATAGCTTGAGGTATGGTCTGTAATAATTCGGTTTATTTCCTCTGGCATCGCCTTATTAAAACTTCTTAGACCAGATTCTACATGTGCGACAGGTATTTGTAGCTTAGCTGCTGCTAAGCTGCCTGCTAAAGTGGAATTAGTATCACCATATACCAATACGATGTCGGGCTTTTCTTTTAATAATATATCCTCAATTCCCATTAGCATGTGAGCGGTTTGGTGTCCATGAGACTTTGATCCAACTTTTAGATTGTAGTCAGGGTTAGGCAATTGAAGTTCATTTATAAAAATGTCAGACATGTTGTAATCGTAATGCTGATTAGTGTTTACAATTATTTCAGTGCCGATCCCTTTTAATTTCATAGATAGAGGTGCAGCTTTAATAAATTGTGGTCTAGCACCAACAATGGTTACAATTTTCAATTCATTCACCCCGGCGCTTGAATTTTTTTGTTGTTTTTTCCTGCTGCAGTATTCGACACTATAAGAATTTTTCCATTCATCTATTTCACTTTGGTTCATCACCTTCACATTTTTTCGTATTTGTTGGAGAACGAAGGGGGTGTATTTGTTTGAGATATGCTTTTCAGCTTCTGGAAACCATTTTTCCATCCAATCTGTATTAAGTTGATGTCCTCTAGTTTTTACTTTTAGTGCTACCATATTTTTATGATTTCCCATATATTTAGAGGTAATATAGCAATAAACATTACCAAAGTGAGGATAAAATGGGCTGAGTATTTTTTGTACGCTATTCATATTAAAAAACTGATCTAGTAAATTATCGGTTAGTTTTTCTTTTAGAATGATTTTCTTCAGCAGAAGTTTCCTAAAACATTTAATGCAATTCATACATGGTTTATTAGTGCTTCCACGACTACAAGATTGAACATCATTCTTAAAATCTGATGAAAGTAACAACTTCAGGGCTGCAACTTCGCTCAAACCTAAAGTGGGTAAAGTATAAGGCATGTCGACGACTTCCAATAGACTGCTCCACATACCAAAAGGAGAATGAGAGAAATCTTGATAACCTGAATAGCCAATCTGATAGCCTTCCTCTATTGTGTGACCATTGGCAATGCTGTCTAGATTACAGTAGTCAGCTAATAATAATGCAGGTGCTGCCTCTGTAAGGAATGTAGAATAACCCGCTGGATATTTAATAAACTCTAAGTTTGATTCACAAATGTAAACATCTTTCCCTTTTTCTTCAGTATGGAACAAGCGTGAAGAGCAGCTGTTTGATTTAATAGTGATTTATTTAAAAATTCTTTGGGAGTCATTCTTTTTATTAAAAAAGTTTACTTTCAGGAGGTAACAATAACAGCGGCTGTTGAATCTGGCCCTCCACTATAACACAATGCAGGAACAGCGGTGTTGTTGGCTTTCCTTGGCTTTAGCGAAGCATCAATAGGGTAGAAGTGTTTATTCGTATTTTTGAAGAATTCTGGATGAAATGCATCACTAACTCCGATAGGCATTTCTATTTTAGAACCACAAAATGGTAGAATTATTGATGCTACAGCAAGTGCGAGTAGATCAGGATGTAGTGAATATAAATTCCAATCTTGAGGCAGTTTTATAGTGCAAACCGGCATGTTAAAAGTATTTTCCTTTGTCTCTTTAAAACTACTGTTAAACTTAGGAACTTTGTTTTTACCATCCTCTTGTGTTATGAATTTCATTGTCAATAACCCTTCTTTAACAAATAATTCAACTTTCAGAATAGTTCCTCCTTTTTTCTATCGTTTGGTTATTTATTTGGTTTTTAGCAATTCCTGTATATAACTTGTTATTTCTAAGGCTCTTACAGAAATGGTGTGATTTTCATGAATAAATTTATATCCATTATCCCTTATTAACTCTCTCTCCTCCTCATTCTCTAGATAGTACATCCCTTTTTCATAAAAATTATTAATGTTACAAGCGACAAAGTTTACTCCATCTTTAAATCCTAATTCGAGAATATCAGGCACAGGTTCAGCAAGCATAAGAGTTCGGCAGGCTGGTATCTCAAAAAACTTTAAGACAGGGTATTTATATCTTGATCCACAAGTGTAAAAAATGTGGGCTTTACTAATTTCCTTTGCGTAATTAGCATTAACAAGTGCATTCATTTTGGCATGATGCCCTGGGTGTGGTCTGTGGACAAAGCCAGGAACCTTCCTCATTTTTAGCAATACTTCATCTCTAAAGGGATATTTTCCACTTGGTGTAATGGTTTTTGTTCTGGCATTTTTTTGTTGATCGTAAACTTGACCCATCAATAAGAAATCATAACTCTTTTTTACTTTATAATCTTTAAAGATAGCGGGGTTAATGGCAAACGGCCACCATTTAAACTTCTTCTTGAATGTAGGAAAAGCTTTTAAAAAAGAAGATTTAGTAAGTGAAAAAATAACATCTATTTTATTGTTTTTAAAATAATCTTTTCTAACTTTCCGATTGAAATGGATGTCTATAACCACACATCCTTTTGGGATTGTAATATCCCCTAATCCATTTATCATTGGTGCAAGGGCGTAGTTCCAGGCAATATCGTAATGTAAGATGAAATCAGGTTTAAAGTTTAAAGCTTTTAGAATAGCTCTAATATGTCCGTTTTTATGCCAATATTTTACTTCTGCATACTTTTCCATTGCCGTTATCATGTCATACTTAGCTTTATGTTTAGGCATAGTTTTATTAAATGGCTTTATTAATACTAGGATTTTAGGTTTTTTTTTCAAAATAAAATCACTTCCTCGTAAGTAGATAAAAACTGATCGATGCATATAGTGGATAGAAACGAATAATATTTTTGCTAAGATAGGGGGTGCATGATGAATATAAACCCGGATTATATAACTAACTATTTAAATAAAATTAATACTCAACTAGATTCTTCCATTCAACCTAACAATAATAAGAAATCAACTATTGTATTTGCTATTTCATTAAAAAGTAAAAAGGTTTCAAGAAATTGGGATGTAGTACAACTACAACTTGCTAAAACCTTAAAATCTATTCTCAATAATACGGAGCAGAACTTTCGTATAATGGTAGCTGGTCATGAAAAACCAACTATTAATGAATTGAGTAATAGTAAAGTGACTTGGATTAGTGTTAACTTCCCTATTTCAAGGTCTAATGTAGGCATGTCAAATGACAAAATGAAAAAGAGAAAAGTAATAGCCCAATATTTATCAAAGGAAGGTTACAGTGGTTATTTTATGCCGTTAGACGCAGATGACTGGGTGCACTTTAGGTTTGTGGAATATTTAAATAAAAGCCCTTTATCTAAAGCTTATATATTTAATAAGGGAATAATGTCTAATTTAAAAAGGAATGAGATTTGGCTTATCAGCAATTTTTATAAACATTGTGGGAGTTGCTCGGTTTTTTATTTTGAAAATAATGAGCTACCGAACGCCATAGAAACTACCGGCGGCATTTTCCATGTATTAACTCTTACTAGTCATCCAAAAATCATTCAGAATCTAAAAATGTATAAAGTAAAATATAAGCTGATTGATCTACCCTTTATTTTCAGAGTATATGGCTATGGTGACAACAACTTAACAATAAAGGGGAAATTAACCATGGACTTATCAGCCGCTAACTATAATACTTTTGGTACACCAATAAATAACGAAATATATCATCAATTTAAGGTAAATTAAATATCAGAAAAAGAACTCATGACAACAACCATGAGTTCTTTTGAGCTGTATTGGAATATATTAAGCTACTACTGGCTGGATTCTTGTGATTGCTTCACAGCAGATGTAATCTAAGACAACATCAGTAGTGTCAAGTAATCCTGCAACTGTTACAATACCAGTTTCTTTATCGAAACATGCAATGCGTCCTGTTACTGGAGTAGTACTGTCACCTTTTAAGAAGATGTTTACCTCTTGGCCGATAAAATTTTTAATAAACTTGCTGCAGAAACACTCTCTTGCAGTCTCCTCAACAGCTACCTTTTTCTTACTGCCACAACAACCCTTATACTCATAATAAAAACTCATTATTTTGCCTCCCTCTAAATTTTAAGTTATTAGGAATTTTTACTTCCTACATTAATGTATTCTAGTTGGTCTATTATGGGAGGGCATTTACCTTAGTACAAGTGCCTTTTTTTCTATGAATCTAGTAGATTAGCCTACGGGATATGAAAATTTATTTTATTGATGGAGGCATGTGGAGGAGAATTACTATCCAGATAAATAAATGATTCAACTATAACTTTGCCATTACTATTAGTTTCACTAAATAATATTTCAAACGCCTTTAATGTAATCCTATTAGCTATGGGTGAACGAATGGATTTCACCCAATATTCTCCGTTTTGTTGAATCCTATCCCTCCAGTCTTCCACAGCCCATACCCATTCAATATCTTCACGTCCTCTACCTGGGCCATTCAACAGCCTAGGATCTGAAATCTTTCCGGAAAATGTAACTAAACCCACAGGCTTCACTTTAATACAAACCACCACGTCCTCCAAGGGCAGATCCCTTGTACTTACTATGGTGAAGTCTCCATAAATACTTATTATATCTTCGCCTTCAGGAGGTAAGATAATTGAGTAATTAAAGTAACTATAGATGTCTACTTTGTCTAACTTCATTGGCATTTGAGGTTCTTGTACACTAACGGTCTGACTATTTCTTTCTTCCTCCAACTCCACCTCCAACTCCATCACTCTCTTACGCAACCTCTGTATCTCTTCTTGTAACCCCGCAATTTTCTCCCCATTCAACTCCCGTATCTTCCCCTGTAAATACTTATTCCTCACAACTTCCTTCTCCACAAGTCTCTCCAGCTCACCTATCTTATTTTTATACTGCGCAATTTCCGCTCTATAATAGATTACCTGTTGTTTTGCTCGAAACAACTCACTGTTTGGATCCACCATTCAACACTCCTCACAAGTATGTTTACACCATCCTATGAACCGGACAATCTTCCTTATGAACACAATAGAAACAGCCAAAGAGCATCGGATGGTGTTCCGATCCTTTTGGCTGTTCTAGAAAGTGTTTTATTTGTATGTGGAAGTTATCTTGGGCGTCTATGTGCTGGGAAGATTTCTGGGCACTGTTCTGGAAATTGTTTTGGAGGGCAGATTAGGCCTTCGATAATTTCCTCACGTGGGCGGCAGATTCTTGCTTCCACTTCTAATTTAACGTCTGCTTCCATTTGGATGTCTAAGCAAAGTGCAAGTGTTACGTCTAGTTGTGAGAATTCGTCTGTTGCGATTAGGTTGGAATCGCACTCAAAGTATGTTACATGGCAGTCTAGCTCTGTGCCTTCTGGAGCACATAGCAGGAATGTTTGAACTGTCGCGAAAGGTAGTGCTTTGGAGCAGCATCTTACGCGGCCTTGAGCGTCTACTAGTTGAACTGTAACAAAACCTTTGATTAGAACTTTAACGCGTTGTAATTCGATTTCTGTGCCGTCTGGTAGTTCTACGTCAACTGTTTGACGTCCACCTGGTTGCTCGATTTCTTTGCAGATAAAGCCTTTGTGATGGCGGTGGTGGTGTGCTGCCATTACATCAATTTTACGACCGTGGTCGTCGGATAGGTAACATTCTACTGCTAAGGGACCAATTTTTGGATCTATTTCACATAAAAGGTCTGCAATGTTTGCATCCTCATCGTGTTCCCAATCGCATGCAAAGATTCCTTCTAAATCAGAGTTACATATACTTTTAGGGGAAACCTGCACTTGACGAGTTACCCAGTCGTAAACTTTACGAGCCTTAATGCAGACTCTTTCAGTTTCTTTATGACTCACTAAAAACTCCTCCTATTCATTTAATACCCATTTGGGTTACGGGACTACTGTATAGTATGAATTTGGTGGGTAAGTGTGCCGAGACAATAACCCAAATTTTATTTTTGCATCAGATAGTCATATTTCCCAGGCTAATGGAATTACTTTTAAAAGGGAGAGTTTTTGGGAGGGATAAGCATGGAAAGCTTTAAGAACGACGATAAAATTATCTTACAGCAGAAAATCATTCATTTAGGTGCAGAAGTAAAGCGCCTTACTGCATATGTAGAAAGGCTTAATAGTAAGTCTCTCTTGAAAAATATAGAAAAGCAAAAAAGCGAATATGAAGAAAATATCCTACAGTTAAAGGAAAAACTCGCCAAATTGGAGGAAGAAGAAATAGAAAAAGTTACGAAGCTACAGAAGGAAATAGTACAATATAAAGGTGAGCTTGTTAAACAAAAGGAGGATCACCAAGGAAAATTGATGACCATCAGCAATGAGGTCTCTCAATTAAAGCAACAGTGTGAAGTAGAACGTACAGCACACTTAAAAGCAATTGAGGAAAAGGAGTCGCTTACTGAAGAGCTTGATGACTTAAAGAGGAAGCTGGAGAAACAAACCACGATTAATATGGATCTTGAAAAAGAATACGAAATGGTAAAGGAAACCGTCAAAAGTCTGCTCGTCAAGATTGAGAGCTCCAATCAGGCACACGAGGGCTATGAAAAGATTGCTGATATCAATGATCAGTTAGAAGCGGAAAATCAATCCTACCGCAAAATGGTGGAAGAGTTAGAGGAGGAAGTCAAAACGCTCCATGATGAGAACTCTCTTTTAACAGATGACTTGAAAAAACTTAATGAGTGTGTAAAAGAGTTGGAGAAGAAAGGGGATCAGGTAATTCACGAATCCACGAAGGTTTCCAGTCTAGAAAAGAAGAAACCAGCGCAACAAACTCCTGGGAATGATCCGCGAATTCAATCTTGGTTCTATAATAATGTGAAAAAAAACACATAAGCCTATACGAGTGATGATAGATGCGGAAAACCTTTTTGTCGAAAACGCATAAGATAAAGTATCTTATACTACGAACAAAATGGAGGTTGCATATGAACTACTATCATTATTCAGGCCAACCAAAACCTACATCTGGTCAGATGAAAGTGATTTCTTCAAGTAATAATTCCTCGTCATCAAACAAGAAAAAGAAATCCTCCGGTTGTGGCTGCGGTAAAAAAGCAAAAGTTATCCAAGAAGATTAACTTCATACTACTAATTCCCTTTTTCATACATATCATCAATATGAAAGGGGGAATTTTTTTGCTTGAAAGCTGGTTTTGGTTTCTTTTACTTGGACTTGCCAGTTTCAGAATGACAAGGCTCCTTGTACTGGATAAGATTGCAGGTTTTATCCGAAAACCTTTTATGGAAGAAATCGAGGAGAAGAATGATAAAGGAGAATTAGAGGAATATATCATCCTTAAAGGAAAAGGGCTAAGACGCTGGATGGGAGAGCTGCTAAGCTGTTACTGGTGTACCGGTGTTTGGGTTACAACGGGTTTATTTCTTTTGGTCACGTTTTATCCTTTCCTAGGGGAGCCTGTCCTGATTATTTTTGGTGCAGCTGGTGTGGCAGGGATTCTAGAAAGTATGGTGGCAAGAATTATTGATTAAATGTGGCTCTCCTTATGGGAGGGCCTTTTAAAGTGAAGTTTTCTATACATAATTTCGAAGACAGATATAAATATTAAGAGATAGAGTATGGATGCAGAATGAGGTGTAGAAATGAAAACGATGGCGATTGTGATTTTAGTGAGTATGTCAGTTGGACTGTTGGGTGCCTGCGGGCAAGGTGAGGTCAAAGAAAGAATCGAGGACACTGTCATGAGGACTTCTAACGAACAAAAGGAGAAATCAGACAAGGAACAACGGGCAGAAGAGATTGCCAAGGATTTTAAAGAAGTTAAAGGTGCTGTAGCTTACGACACGGAAGATGAGTTGGTGGTTGCTTTCCATGTGACACAGTACCAGAAATTTTTCACGGAAAAGATTGAGAAGAAAGTGAAAAAGGCATTGGAAAAAGAATTTCCTGATGAAAATGTGGTCGTATCCCATGATTTAAAGATCCGCCTTGAAATTGAAAGGCTTAGAAGAGATGTCGAGCAGAAGCAGATCTCAGAAAAGGAACTGGAGAAGCGCATCGAAAAAATGAAGACTTTACGTGAAGAAAAAGCATAGGAGGTGTCGTTAAATGAGTAATAAAGATAAGCAACTCACACCGGAACAAAAGACCTATCAAAAATTCGAACAAACCCTGGAGTTAAAGCGTCCGGTATGGAAGAACTGTATCATCGCTTTTTTAGTGGGTGGCCTCTTTTGTATTGTTGGACAGGCCATTCAATTGATGTACATATACTTTTTTAATTTTACAGAAGTAACCGCAGGGAACCCGACCGTTGCGACGATGATATTTATTGCGATGTTGCTCACAGGGTTTGGTGTATATGACCGTATTGCGCAATTTGCAGGGGCGGGAAGCGCGGTTCCTGTAACAGGATTCGGGAATGCCGTAATTTCGGCATGCATTGAACATAAGACGGAGGGATACGTGCTTGGAGTGGGATCTAATATGTTTAAACTTGCAGGATCCGTTATTTTATTCGGCGTATTCTCGGCCTTTGTAGTGGCGTTAGTGAAGACAATTGTGGTCTCGTTAGGAGGATTTTAATGCTACAGGGAAAACAATCATGGATTTTTGCGAATAAGCCTGTCATCACCTCCAGTGCTGCCATTGGCGGCCCCTTTGAAGCGAATGGTTTGCTTGCTAATGATTTTGATTTGCTGCATAAAGACTTATGGCTAGAACAGGATAGCTATGAAAAAGCACACCGGGTTTTGCTCGAGGAAGCATGTGAGACTGCCCTTAAGAAGGCAGGTTTGGAACTGTCCGATGTTCAATTTTTGCTTGCAGGGGATTTAATTAATCAGATGACCCCTTCCAATTTTGCGGCTGAGGCTTTGGAAGTACCGTATCTTGGAGTGTTCGGAGCGTGCTCTACATCGATGGAAGGGTTGGCGTTAGCTGGCTTCTTGGTGAACTATGGTGGAGCCAAGTACTGTTTAACTGGTGCTTCCAGCCATAATGCGGCTGTGGAGAAGCAATTTCGTTATCCAACAGAATATGGTGGTCAAAAACCGCCGACAGCACAGTGGACCGTAACAGGTGCAGGGGTAGGACTTGTCAGCAATGTTGGCGTAGGGCCCCAGGTTACTTCCGCTACGATTGGCAAAGTAATTAATATGGGACTTACCGATCCGTTTAATATGGGAGGGGCAATGGCTCCTGCTGCGGTGGATACTATTGAAGCGCATTTTAAAGATACTGGGAGAGATCCATCCTATTATGATCTGATTGCAACAGGTGACCTTGGAGAGATTGGCCGGGAGGTTTCTCTTGAACTGTTAAGGGAAAGAGGGTTGCAGATAAGTGACGAGCAATATCAAGATTGTGGTTTGATGATTTATGATAAAAGCCAGCCGATACTTGCAGGTGGCAGTGGTGCAGGCTGTTCGGCTGTGGTTTTATATGGACATTTATTGAATGAAATGAAAAAGGGAACATACAAGCGAATTTTGCTTGTGGCTACAGGTGCATTGTTATCTCCTGTTTCTTTTCAGCAAAAGGAATCGATCCCATGTATTGCTCATGCAGTGTCCATTGAGATGGGGATGGGGGGTGTCAGCTGATGTTGTTATCGTTCTTTTGGGCGTTTGTTGTGGGAGGGCTTATCTGTGTGATTGGTCAAATTATGTTTGATGTGTTTAAACTAACTCCTGCGCATACGTTGAGTGCATTGGTGGTTGCAGGTGCTGTATTGGATGGAGTGGGGTTATATGAACCTTTGATAGCCTTTGCCGGAGCTGGTGCGACCGTACCGATCACAAGTTTTGGAAATGCTTTGGTGCATGGTGCTTTAGAAGAGGCAAAAAATCACGGTCTAGTCGGTGTGTTGACAGGGATGTTTCAAGTGACGAGCTCCGGTATTTCTGCAGCCATTGTGTTCGGTTTCATTGGTGCACTGTTATTTAAACCGAAAGGGTAAGGAGGGATTGTTTGCGGTGGATGAAAAAATGATGCTTTCCTATAACCGGGCAAGCTTGAAGATGATACGAAACAATCTTCACGTCTATGCGATGGAAGCAAGTGATCCAGTCGCTCAAAACACCTATCACGAATCGATGATGAAAATCGACAACCTTCTTGCTAACATTGACTTGAAACTTAAGGAAATATAATCTATTCAGAGTTAAGAGTGAGGAGGTGTGTGTGGTGCCGCAGTGGATAGAGATTGTTGTAAGATCTTTTGCTATTATTATTGGTCTGTTTTTGATTACGAAGCTTTTGGGGAAGAAGCAGCTGTCAAAGCTGTCTTTTTTTGAGTATATTGTTGGGATTACGGTGGGAGATATTGCGGGGACATTGTCGATGGATAGGGATCTGAATTTAACGAACGGTGTGACAAGCATATTGGTTTGGTCCCTTTTCCCACTAGTCACCTCACAAATCTCTCTTCGGAATAAAAAGTTTCGAGATTTTGTGGAAGGAAATGCAACGGTGTTTGTTCGGGATGGCAAGATCCTAGAGCATAATTTGAAGAAAGAAAAGTACACGATTGATGAGTTTCTCGAGCAGTTGCGTAAGAAAGATATTTTTTGTGTGGATGACATCGAATTTGCGACACTTGAGTCAAATGGTGATTTAAGTGTGCTTTTGAAAAAAGAAAAGCAACCTGCTACTTACGGAGATCTCCATGCTGACGCTCCAGAGCAGATAGAGCCTCAAACGGTGATTATGGACGGGGAAATCTTAGATGAACCTCTTGCTCAAATTGGATTAAACCGGGCTTGGTTGGATGCAGAGCTGGAGAAACGGAATGTCCTTTTAGATAATGTGTTTCTCGCTCAAGTGAATGCTTGGGGAGAAATGTGCGTAGATTTATATAATGATCATATAAAAGCAGCGCCGTTAAAAGAAAGGGTGCTGACAATTGTGACGCTTGAAAAATGTATTTCTGACCTTTCGTTTCTAAGTGTCACTGCTAATTCAGTTGAAAACCGCGCATTTTATCAAAGTGCCATGACGAGTCTGGAAGAGCTTAGCCGCAAGCTGCGCCCATTATTAAAGGGTTAAGCTACCGGCTCTTTTTTTGTTCATATAATAGTTTGAGGTGAAGTGTCATGAGTGAATTTGATTTTGGAGATGAACATTTAAAGTTTCTTTTTGAACGGTGGAAGGTTGATGAAGGAATTACTGAGGCTGGCAAACAGGCGAAAATAAATATTAGTACTGCAGATGAAGGATTCATGTATGTTCAGCAGCTAGAAGCCAAGATGAACAAATACATTGGAAATTTGGAGCGGTGGATGGAAGGAAAAGCAAGTACTGTTGATGTGGATTTTGAGGATGAAGAAGAGTGAATCTTAATTTTGCGAAGGGGGAGAGAGTCAAAGGCCCCCTTCGTTTTTGGTTTTTTTGGGGAAAGTTGTAGAAGGTTTTCTTTTAACGGTAGAAGGTGGAGTGTTAATAGTAGAAGCAGCAGGTTAAAGTGGTAGAAGGTATGCCGGGAAATGTAGAAGGTCACTTGGGAAATGTCCAACCAAACAAAATCCACCTATCCACCTTTGAGAGTTACCCAGCATTATAAACTTACACGATAGTTCAAGAGCATACTCTCTAAAAAAAATCCGCAAAACTGCACATTGCCCGTCAAAGCGCCCATACCGTTTTTCGAAAAGTACATATAGTAATAGGGAATCTTCATTAAGGAGGTGCGAGATTATGGGTTACTATGGAGGCTATCCTTATGGTGTAGGTGGCGCTGGTTACGGTTACGGTTGTGGCAACCAAGGCGGCACATTCGTGCTAATCGTTGTTCTATTCATTCTTTTGATCATCGTTGGTGCATCTAAATTCTATTAATAATTAATTAGTGGGAATATGGAAAGTACGGGACATGTCCCCGTGCTTTTCTGTTTTGTCAACCTCTACAGTAGTGAGTGATGAATTATTAGTGGCACACCGATAGGCTCTCTCACATACAATGTGATATATCCGAGAGGAGGATGTTTGGTGGATAATAATATTTTTAAAGGCATTGAGAAGAAAACGGGCGTAAGCATGAAGGACGTATTTGAGCTTGCTAATTCGATGCAGAATGCAAATTTCAAAGACGAGCAGACGGTACGTAATTTGGTTTCTCGTGTAGCGACGTTGGCGAATAAGAAGGTACCTAAGGAATTGGAAGATAAGATTGTAAATACATTGATTAATGGTAATAAGCCTGTTGATATGGGGACTATTTCAAAGATGTTGAATGAGAAGAAGAAGTAAAAAAACATCTGCCTTCCACGTTTGTGGATGGGGCAGATGTTTTTTGTTGCGTTGAACACCGCTGATGATCTCCGCGCCAGGCTTCGCTTTCCACGGGGCGGTGCTTGAGCCTCCTCGCTGCGCTGCGGGGTCTCAAGTCTACCGCTACCTCCCGTTGGAGTCTCAGCCTTTCGCTCCAATCATCAGCTATGGTTTTTTAATAACTCAACTGAATTTGAAAATCCTATTCTATCGTCTCCAAATCCTGCAACACTATATTACGGTCGGCGTCTTTTGCGATTAGTGTGGATGCTTCTTTTGTCAGGTTAAGGTACTTTTCTTTTGCCGCACTATCTCCGCTTAAGCTGTAAGCTCGGGCTAGGGCTTCGTATGCGAATGCGAGGTCAAAGTCCTTAATCTCATGTTCCAAAACAATATCAAGGTTTCTTTTTGCATGCGCAAGGCATGGTTCTGGGCGTCGTAAAACGGCATATACCCTTGATATTTGCCACTCGCCCCGGGAGAAGTTAACAGGTTCACCAATTTCGCCCCAGTGAAAGCGGGAGGCATGTGCTTTATGTATCATTTGAAAATCTTCTTCTGGAGTACGTTCCGCTTTCTCCATCAAATCCCATACTTCATTGAATAGGTTAATCGCTGTTTTTCTGTGAAAGGTATATTGTAAATCTTGCTCTTCCTGTGTGACGTTGGCCATTGGATATCCCCTTTTCAAAAAAATTATCTATATACTCTAAATAGTATCATTTTTCAGCAAGAAAATGGAGCATAATTAATATACGCAACCTTCTTTTCGTTTCAGTAGCTCTGCCTCAAGTAGCTGAATAAAATAGTGATCAAGATTCTCTGCTTTGGCATTTTCATATGCAAACTGGAGAGATTCATCGGACAGTTTTGTGATGGAACAGTTATGGTGAGAATCCAATGCTTTCAAAAGATTATACCCCTTTCCACTTATCTATAGGGTACATACCCAGATAGGAGCAGTTGAAACGCACTTTTTCACTATTCTAAAAATAAAGTTTTTTTGATGAATTTTTGTTGACAAAACGAAAAAGCGCCATCCTAAAAATGAGGAAGGATTTGCGCTTTACGTTAGAGAATATCTTTTATAAATCTAGTCATATATGCCTTTTTTCCGCGACGATTCATAGTTATGGAGAGCTGCAAGGTTTCCTTGGCTCTAGTCATTGCCACATACAAAAGCCTGCGTTCTTCTTCTAGTGCCTGGATCTCACCATTTCGGTAAGATTCTAGTGCAAAATCATGTGGTAGACTGCCATCGACAGCGCTAAGGACATAAACATTTGTATACTCAAGTCCCTTAGAGCGATGGATAGTGGAGAGGTGAATGGCATTTGAATATTGCTTGCTGAGCCTCTTCATCTCATCCGTTTTGGCAATCATATCTTCAACATGATCTAAAAATTCAGCGATGGTCTTGAACTTGCGGGCAACCACCTTCAAATCACGAATGTCATCGGATCCTTTTTCGAGTGCGTTCCCCTCATTGCCGCGTTTCTTAATGTATTCATCAAAGCCCATGTCTTTTTCAATCATCTCCAGTGCAACGGAAGGAGAGACGTTGGCAAGTGTTTTAAATAATGGGATGATCCGTTTGATTTTTTTTACTTGAAACGGCTGGACATTGGTCAATTTACTCAATGATATTACTAAACTGCAATCTTCCAAAATACTAATGGCTTTTGCATCTTGGAGGTTTGATTGCTTGAGGAAGAGAGTCGGGAGAATATCTGATAGAGCCTGAACATCATTGGAATCACGACTTAATCGCAGAAAACCGAGGATGCCTTTCACAATCCTTCGTTTATAAAAGCTTTCGTAATCTTGATCAAGCTTGAATGGAAGGCCGGATTGTGAGAGCCTCTCAAAGATTGCGCGTGCGGCACTATGTGTCCGGTATAGGACAGCAAAATCATTCGGAGTGGCCCCTTGTTCAATTTGTTCCTTCATATCTTGCACGATAATGGTGGCTTCTTCTTCCTCGTCGTAAGGATAAAAAAGTACAGGAAAGTGCTTATTGTCACGTTGAGCGATCATTTTTTTCACGCGGCGGTTCTTGTTTTTATCAATTACCTGATTGGCTGCCGCAACGACGGTGTGCGTTGATCGGTAGTTCTCGGAAAGCGTGACGACTTGTGTAGAAGGAAAATCTCGATGAAAGTTCAATATATAATCGGGACTGCTGCCACGAAACGCATAAATAGACTGATCATCATCCCCTACTGCACAGATATTCCCGCTTTTGGCCAGTAGTTTCATTGTTTCATATTGCACCTTATTAATATCCTGGAACTCATCAATTAAAAAATATTGAAATCTTTCCTGATACTTCGCGAGAAGAGCTGGGTTTTCCATCAACAGCTCATAGCATCCAAGCAACATATCATCAAAATCAAATACATACTTCTCGCGCTTCCAGTCCTCAAAGTCCTGATACAAACTCTGAAACTGCTCTTCTAGCTTACTGGTTGGTTTTATCCCCTTAGGTGTCTGCATATTATTTTTCCAGTAGCCGATTTGCTGTATGGCCTGATCAAATGGGAAGTCCTTTTCATCCAAACCAAGCTTGCGCCCGGCCTGTTTTAAAAATTGCTCTTTTTGCCAATCCCATTTCAATAAGTTGTCGCCGTTCCATCTCTCAGGGTGATGGTGTTGAAGCATTCGATAGAAAATACTGTGAAACGTACCAGTTAGAAGGTTAGCGAACATTCTTGAACCCGGTGACTCGTATAATCGCAGTCGTTCCTTCATTTCATTTGCTGCCTTGGCTGTAAAGGTAATCAGCATGATGGATTTTGGGTCGATCTTTTCCTCCTGGACCATATAGGCGACACGAGTAATTAATACCCGTGTTTTTCCGCTACCGGCACCTGCTAGTACTAGCAGCGGCCCATCTACTGTTGAAACAGCTTCTTGCTGGGCGGGATCTAAAAATATATTTTTTTCTTGTAATCCATGGAAAAACCCACTTATATTTGAATGGCTTTTCGTATGTTCTTTAATAAAGATGGGAAGATGTGTAAGCGGCTTTGGAGCTTTCCAAGATTCTGCTGGCTTTTCTTTTTCCGCCATAACAGTTCTGGATTTAGGATAGCGAAATCCATCGCGCTCCACATATTCTTGTTTTGGTGTAACCGCTGTTTCTGTCTTCGATATGTTTTCTTCATGAGCAATAGAAGCATCTATGTGATAAAAATGAGGTTCTTTTCTAAGGCCTAAATAGAGCTTGACACTCTCACCACAGAATTTGCATATGAGATCGCCCTTTACACCGGCGTCGTACACCTCTTGATACATTTCTCTAGCCATTGTTTTTATATGTATGTTTCGTTCTTTCCAAACAGCAGATTTCATACGTGTATACTCCTTTATAACCGTCAATCTTATCCATAGTACCACATATTATATAGAGAGAACACGAGTCAAAGGAAGTTTGTGTTATGCAAAAACAGGGAAAATTATACGTAGAATAGGGAAGGGGAGAAAAGTGATGGGATATGTTTTACCAGTGCAAATGGATGCCTACACACAATATGCGAACCGAACTGTTTCCGAAAAACAACGGATTAAACTTGATCCAGTATTCAGACCAGCTTTCTATAAGGTAGATCCGCAGCAATCATGGGAAGAAATCCATAGAAATTTGCAACACAATCAGGTTAATCGAAAAAAAGAAAAGCAGGCTTCTGACATTTCCGATAAATTATTGGCGGACATAACAGGAAAAGGACGCTTCTTTCACGAAACCATATAAAAGTCCAAAATTTTTAGGGAGTGTATGTTACGTGGAGTTTCATTCGATAACAGATAACGTTTATTATTTTCAAGGGTCCGTTAATATTGGGTATGTCCGTTTTTCTTCTGGAGAAGGAATGCTTATTGATGCGGGACTTGAAGAACAGGCGATGAAAAAAGTGTTGAAAACGTTAAAAATAAAAGAACTTCCATTGACCCATCTATTCATCACGCATGCTCATGCGGATCATTATGGGGGAGCGGCCTATTTGCAAAGGCACCAAAAGGTTTACACCATGGCACCTAAATTGGAAGCCGCCATCCTTCAAGAACCGATACTAGAACCATTGTACTTGTTTCATGGTGTCAATCCTATCCAAGAATGGCGGAACAAGTTTTTGGAGGGGAAGCCGATAAAGGTGGATTTAATTCTTGAAGATACAGGAGAGGTGAAAGTGGGGGAGAGCCATTTTCAAACAGTGGACTTGCCTGGACACAGTTACCATCAATTCGGCGTGATCGTCGAGGATGTCCTTTTTGCCGCTGACGCCTATTTTGGTGTGGAAATTATACATAAACATGGAATTCCTTATATTGTTGACGCAAAACAAACTATCGAAAGTCTTGAAAAAATAAAAAATCTCCCGTGTGCAGGTGCAATACCCGGACACGGGAGCTATGAAGTAAACTTCCTTGCAACCATAGAGGAAAACTTACAGGTTCACCAAGAGATTGAAAACTTACTATACACGCTTGTTAATCAAGAGGTAGACGGCATAACCATCGAACAGTTAGTGACAAAAAGTTGCATGGAAAAAGGGATCACCATCCGCAATGTGCCGTCATTTATGTTGTTCCGAACAGCCGTCACTGCATACCTAACCAAATTGATTCAAGAAGGACGTGTGGAGTTAATTGTTTGCAACAATCAATTGGTCGTTGCATCTTCTTCTGAATAAGGCATGACATAAATTGGCTTTCCTTCTTCCCACTCGGCAAACACGATGTCTTTTGGGTTGTGGTAGCCGATTTTTTTAATTTCGTTTAAAAGCCATTGCTCAGACAGGTTGAATTCATCTAAATTGTCCTTTAAAATCTCTCCATCAGAAATTACCGGAATAGGAAGTGTGACTGCTTTAAAAGGTATGTTCAAATCTTCGTTCAGAGGCTGAGCATAAGGGTGCTTCTTTAAAACGCTAACTGTACCATCTGTTTCAAGGATGGCATACTCTACTTCTTGAATGGAGAAAGCACCTTTTGAACGTAGAAGGTGTCGCAGTTGGTCAATATCTAATTTGGACTTCTTCAATTCTTTTTTATTTATGATGCCTTTATGTATGACTATAGACGGCCTGCCTTCTAACAATCCTCTTGTTTTTCGTACCTTCTGTGTGATTGTTTCAAGTAAAAAGATCAATATTCCCCACAATCCCAACGTAAAAAGGATTTTTACAACACCAATATCATTATCATATAATGCGTTTCCTACAAGTTCTCCTAATACAAGTGCTGAAATGAAGTCAAAGGGTGTTATTTGCGTGATTTGTGTTTTTCCGAGCAACTGGGTAATTGAAAATAGTGCAAAGAAACCAATTACCAATTCTACTGCAATACGACCGTAGTCCATCATCATGATTATGTCATCCTTTATGTTGGGTCCTTGACAGTAGTATTAGTAAGGAGCGGGGAAAGTATGAAAACAAAAAAGATATCTCTCGAAAGGTTTCCCTTAGAGAGATATCTTTTTAGATGTTTTTCGTCATGGTCACATGGGGGATTCCTGCATCCATAAAAATGTCGGAAACCGTCTCGTATCCAATTTTCGCATAAAAGGGTTCTGCATGTGTTTGCGCATTAAGCTTTAGGACATGCATCTCTTTTGTTTTTGCATATTCTTCAATGGTATTCATGATAAGCCGTCCTGCACCTTTGGAAGTTCGATGAGAAGGAAGGACGCAAATTCGCTCCACTTTACCGATGCCTTCAACAATTCGAAAGCGACCAGCACCTACTGCTTGGTCCTCATCATACAGTACAAAATGCGCGGAATCTTCTTCGTATTGATCTATTTCTTCTTCCAGAGGCACATTTTGTTCCTCCACAAAAACTGTTTTTCTGACAGAATAGGCATCCTGCAGTTCTATATCTGAGTCTACAACTTGTACATACAAGGTTCAGCAATCCTTTCCAAAGCGGAATGTTTCATAAACCGTCCACATGCCATCTTCTAATTGATAGAGAAGGTGGAAGCGGTCGACCACCTCTTCATGCTCAATATTGGTCATTTTTAATTGACCCAGAACATCAGAGTGCTCATCATCAGATAAATTTTGGCCGATTGTTATATGAGGCACATAGGAAAATTCACGGTTATCTTGAAAATATCCTTTTCCGGAATGAAGCTTTTCGTGTAAGGATAACAGTTCGTCTGTTGGATCTACTTTAAGGTAAATGACATTGTTTACTGGAGCAAAAGAGCTCACTTTATAAATGTTCAAAGGGATTGGTGTAGTGTCTTTTGCGATTGCTGCAAGCTCATCGGTTACTGATTTCATATCATTTTCATCAATTTCGAATGCAGTTTTTAATGTCACGTGTGGCGGAATCAATGCGTAGTGAGCATCATAACGCTTTCTAAATGAATTTGCGAGATCTTGTAATTTTTTGGTCGGAAAAATAGCTATTCCATATTTCATCCAATATCCCTCCTATTAGCGTTTGCAATATAGTAACTTATCTTCTTATTTTATCTTAATTTTTTTCAAAAGAATAGAAAAGTTTCCCTTTCATTCTTAAATAACTATTGTTATTGGATAACTCCTGTAGTTTTCCGTTCCGGATATTCGCTTATCCAGAGGGCGGTGCTTGAGCCTCCTCGCTGCGCTGTGGGGTCTCAAGTCTACCGCTACCTCCGCTGGAGTCTCATATCCTGCACTCCCAAACTACAGGGAAATCTTATTTAAATTATGAAAGCATTTTTGGTAGGGCTTGTTTTAGGTCGGGTTGCCAGTAGGTCCAGGTGTGTGTGCCTTCGAATTCTTCGTAATAGACGGAGAATCCTTTTTCTTTCATTAGTGTATGGAGAGCACGGTTTGGTTCAATGAAATTTTTCTTCTCTCCGTTAGTAGTCGGTACTTCCGTTTCCTTTGTGCCGATTACATGGTAAAGGGATAGGAAGGAAGGTTGGCTGAATTCTTCCACTCTCTTCATGACCTTTTCATCCACATAAGGAGATTGCATAATGACTTTGCCGAATGTATGCGGGTATGACAGAGCTGTCATCAAAGACACAGTTGCTGCCAGGGAATCGCCAATTAAAGCTCGTCCCATTCCCATTTGATAGGATGGATATTTTTCATCAATATATGGTGTCAATTCATGTGCAAGAAAGCGAATGTAGGCACTGTTTTTGCTTCCGTCTGGATGGTACTTTTCCCAACGATCTTTAACGTCTTTGTATGGGATACCGACGATAATGGTATTTTGCATTTCGTTTGCTGCAAGCAGTTTGTCGGTGGTACTGCCGATGCGGCCCAGTGTGAAATAATCTTTTCCATCCTGTGCGATAAGGATGTTGTATTTATATAGTGGTGAATAGTTAGCTGGTGTATAGACCATTAGTGTCATTTCTTCATTAAGTTCTTTGCTGTATAGGGTGAATTCATCAATACGCCCAACGTTTTTACCCATTGTCCATTACCTCCTGTGATGCCTTTATCTATTGTGGTAAGCGCTTTACCGTATACTATAGCACATTTGTATCCATTTTGTTGAATGGTAAGCTTTGTTGCGACAAATTACACTCCTGTCAAACGAATAAAAATTATTTTAATTATTTTCTGTCAATATATTGACCTTTTTCACATACGTTATATAATATATTTTATCCAATTAATCCGATTAAACTAATATGGATTATGCGAAAAGTGTAAAGTAGGTGCATATGTTGTTTTTACAGATCTCTGATATTACAAAAGTTTATACACAACAAAACGTTGAAAATAAAGTACTTTCATCCATAAATGTTGACATACAAGAAGGAGAGTTCGTTTCCATTCTTGGGCCATCTGGCTGTGGGAAGTCTACCTTGCTTTCGATGGTGGCAGGATTACTTAAACCGACAGAAGGAGAAATCCGACTGAAGGGATCGGTTATTACAAAGCCGGGAAAAGATAGAGGGATGGTGTTTCAGCAAGCTGCCTTGTTTCCGTGGATGACCGTGGAAGAAAATGTCCTTTTTGCCATCCGTGATATGAAAGACAAGAAAGAAAGAGAAAAGAGGGCCCTTCATTACTTAAAAATGGTGCAGCTTGGCAGTAACCTCAAGCAATATCCGCATGAATTATCAGGTGGAATGCAGCAAAGAGTATCTATTGCACGAGCACTTGCCATGGATCCGACGGTTCTATTAATGGATGAACCATTCGGCGCATTAGATGAACAAACACGTTTGCGTCTTCAGCAGGAACTGGAAACAATCTGGTTGCAGACAAAGAAGACTGTTTTGTTTGTCACACATAGCATTCATGAGTCAATTAAACTCTCTGACCGGATCCTTGTGATGGGAACAAGGCCTGGAACTATTATTGCAGACATTAAAGTAGATGCTGCCCGTCCGCGTTTACGGACGAATGAAGAGGTTGCACATTTGGAATCGCAAATCAGCGGCATGCTGGAAAAAGAGATTGATAAGGTTGTAGAGGAGGAGTTGAGACGATGAAACCTGGAGTAAAACGCCTCATATTCTTTGCCTCCTTATTTATCATTTGGGAAGTGGTGGTGCTCTTAATCGGTTGGTCACCGGCTGTGATGCCGAAACCATCGAATGTAGCTGTGGCGTTATACCAAGGATTTATGGATAAAACATTGCTTTATGATTTAGGGGCGAGTTTTAAGCGCCTTGGAGTGGGGCTTTTTTTGGCACTTATCATCGGAACCCTGCTCGGGATTTGGCTTGCGAAGTCGAAAACGGCAGATGAAACAGTGGGGACGCTTGTCCTTGCTCTGCAAAGTGTACCTAGTATTGTGTGGTTGCCTTTAGCGATTATCTGGTTCGGTTTTAACGAGACGGCTATCATCTTTATTGTAACGCTTGGTGGTACGCTCGTGATGACAATTAATATGAGGATGGGTATAAAAAGTGTCCCCCCTTTATATATCAAAGCTGCTTCCACAATGGGAGCAAGTGGTGTGGAGATGTTTTGGAAGATTATTTTACCAGCATCTGTTCCGTACGCGGTGACAGGTGCAAGGCTTGCATGGGCGTTTGCATGGAGAGCGCTGATGGCAGCTGAATTATTGAGTATGGGACCTGGTTTAGGCTATACGTTGAAATATGCGGCTGATTTCGGCCAGATGAGTTTAGTTTTTGGCGTCATCATAATAATTTGCGTGATTGGTTCAGTGGTAGATCTAGTTATCTTCCAGCGCTTTGAGAAAAATGTCATCAAACGTTGGGGCTTGGATTCATAAATAGAGAGTATGGGAGGAAAAGAGATGAAAAAAGGTTGGTTGATTATCAGTGCACTATTTTTATTGGCAATGGGAGTCCTTACTGGTTGTGGTTCAAGCACAAGTGGTTCAAACGGAAAAGAGAAAATAGTTATCGGGTATTTTCCTAACATCGATCACGTGCCAGCAATGGTTGCTCGTGAGAAAGCTTTGTACGAGGCTGCCTTGGGTGACAAGTATGAAGTGGAATACAAGACATTTCCTGATGGTGGCGCATTCATGACGGCATTGAAAACAGGGGACATTCATGGTGGATTAGTTGGACCTGGTCCGGCAATGAACAACTATGTAAGCGGAGCAGATGTGAAAGTGGTGGCTGGAGCATCTTCTGGCGGAACGGTCATTATCGCTAGTAAGGAAAGTGGCATTACTTCTGTAGAGGGGCTTGATGGTGCCACGTTTATCACTCCTGGAGTTGGTTGTACGCATGATGTTCAAATGGAAACATTCTTACAAGACTATGGTCTTTCCTCCGCTCGTATTGGTGGAAGCATGAAGCATGTTACAGGTAACCCTGCACAATACGCGGGGATGTTTGAAGCAGAAAGTGTAGATGCTGCGGCAGTTCCGGAGCCATGGGCTTCCTTGTTATCCATCGAGCACGGTGCGAACATTCTTGTTGACAGTAAAGAGATTTCGTTTGGTACTACTCTACCTAACACCATCTTTGTTACAAGCGGTAAGCTGATTGACGAAAATAAAGACTTGGTACAAAAATTAGTGGATGCACACCAAGAGTCAATAGACTTTATATCGGAAAATCCGAATGAGGCAAAAGAAATTGCGATTACTTCTATTAAGGAATTAACAAACCAAGAACTTTCAAAAGAAGTAATTGATTCTGCTTGGGAAAGAATTCGCTTCACTCATGAAGTGGATGCGGAAGTGGTGCAGGAATTTGCAAACTCTTCCTTTGAACTTAAATTCTTGAAAGAAAAGCCTGATTTCAAAGATTTCATTGATTCACAATTTGTTAACTAGCATTTCATAAGAGTGTCGGGCTATAATGGTCTCGACACTTTTTTATGAGTTTGGAGGAATAAACTTGAAAAGAATCTGGCCATTATTGTCACTTGTAATTTTGCTTGCTTTGGCTGGTTGCGGAAGCAATGAAGTTAATTTAGATGAAGAATTTTCCATGAAGCTTGATGTAGAAGAATTAGAAGGTGTAAATCAGGACAAACAGGCCTTTTCGAGTTCGGAGCATGAAGGAGAATTCTGGCTGGCGAATTTTATCTTCACCAATTGTGATACAGTTTGTCCCCCGATGACAGCCAATATGGCAAGGGTACAGAGAGAAATGAAGGAAACAGGTGTTGAAGTTCCAATTGTATCTTTTAGCATCGACCCTGAGAATGATACTCCGGAAGCGTTAAAGGAATATGGTGATTTATATCAAGCAGATTATCAAGCTTGGGATTTTGTAACCGGATATGACCAGGAAACGATAGAGCGATTTGCAAATGTATCGTTTATGGTACCGGCTTCCAAAGAAGAAGGTTCGGATCAGTATATGCATAGCACTAGTATATTTTTGGTGGATAAAGAAGGGTTTGTAAGGGAGTCGTACAGTGGATTGGATGTTCCTTTAGAAGAAATCATGGAAGATTTAGAGAAAGTAACTGATTAACATAAGAATTACGTTTTGCCTTGAACACTCATAAGATGTCATATGGGTGTTTTGTGTTTAGGAAAGCATGAAAAATATGGGGGAAAACGATGGAGATTAACAAAACAAACTGCCTGTCTAAAGAGGAATATCAAGAAGTGGTTGCGCTGTTAAAAACATGCGAAAGGCATGATTCGTTCGAAATAGGTGCTTGTCTAAATTTATCTATGATACAAAAAGGGGACGACAAGCATCTTGATTTTATTTTGGCGCGCGAGAAAGAAGATTTAGTTGGCTTTTTGGGATTGTATTCATTTGTTGATCCAAAGAAGGTGGAGCTTGCAGGAATGATTCATCCTGCCTATCGAAATCAAGGGAAGTTTAGTAGGTTGCTAGAACATGCTAAGCAAATAACGAGGGCACGGGATGCAAATGAAGTAATTTTCGTTTGTCCTTTAAAGTCTGACGCTGCGATTCATCTCTCATCAAAGATGGATGCAACGTACATGTATACCGAATTTACCATGGAATATAATATGATTTCTCGAAAAAAAGACGATTGGCCGGTAAACATGTCCATTAACAAAGCAGATTTGTCAGATTCAGGAATGATTATGAAGCTTTTTTCGGAAGGGTTTGAGGTTGCTTCTTCTGATGAAAATATAAAAAGACTTATTGAGAGTAATTTGACTAAGCTGGGATATGAGCTGTTTCTTGTGCGTTTAGATAAGAATCCTATTGCAACAATAACCATAAGTGATGAAGAACAATCAGTGTATTTAAGCGCATTTACAGTTACTCCAGCCCAAAGAGGAAAAGGTTATGGTCGTATCATATTGGAGAGGATTATAAACGACATTATTGTTAGATACCCGAAAAAATCTATAAGGTTGGATGTGGATGTGAAAAATGAAGGGGCAATAAGGCTATATGAGAATATTGGGTTCAGAATAGTAGATGGGTTTGATTATTATCTAGCCAAGTAAGGGTTTTCATATTTGTAATGGAAGAGGTGGCAGCAACGGCTACCTCTTGTTTGTTACATTGATTGTTCATGTGAAGGTGATGAAAGTTGTTGTTTTGGAAGGTAATGTTCGACGAGTTGATCAAGGTAGTTGATTTTTTCAAGCGCAAGGTTTTTATCTATTTGTTTATAGTGGTGGTTTCCGCCTTTTTCTTCGTCCATTTCATCCGCTAGCTTCACTACTTTTTGTAATGGACTTCTTTTAACGTCGATTTCAGGCAGATAGGAATCAGTATGCAAAAGGATAGCTACAGAAATTTTTTTAGCGTTCTGTGGATTTTCTCCTAAGCGTATCAATAATTTGTGAGCGCGCTCTGCACCTTTGATTGCATGTATATCATTCTCTCTGTAAAGCTCATAGTCCCATTTTCCTTGTCGGTACCATTCATAATGTCCGATATCATGAAGAAGAGCTGCTTTGGTAGCCAGATCAACACTAACATTATATTTGAATGCCAAATGAAAGGCATGGTTGGCCACTTCTAGGGCATGTGCAACACCGGAGCGCTTTAAATACTTCTGTGTAATAGGGTGTGTAAAGATATCGGTAAGTGTTACTTCTCTCATTAATATCTCCCTCCTGTAAAAATGTGTTTCTTTATAGAATATCATAATTGGAGTGTTGTGTGCAAGTAATGAGCGTGATTAAATGACTTCATTTTCATATTTTTTTCTCATAGGGCGAAATGACAGTATACTCTGTAATAGAAAAGTCCTTTTTGTTTGGCGTAAATAACAAAAAGCGGTAACGGATTTTTCTTTGACCTCCAATACCATAATGTTCCTTTGGGTGATGGATCCGTCCTTTGCCATATAAATCATTTCTATTGGAGTTCTGGAAACTCTAAAAGTTTCGAGTAATCGTTTCATATTATCATCTCCTTACCTTCATTATATGCGAACATACGTTTTATATTCAATAAAAATACGAACGTATATTCTAGTTGTTTTTTGGGCGGTAAGGAATATACTTGAAATAAGAAAGGAAGGTGATTTTGTGAAACCATCTACCACATTAAAATGGGTAACTGGAGGAATGGAGGCTTTTTTGGCAATACCATTTCTTGGCGGTCTAACTGTGATGGGTTTTGGTTATTCTCCATTAGGCCTTATGTTGATTTTACATATCATTACATTAGTGTTTAGTGTAAAAGAAGGGCAGAAGTTTCACGGGAGTATCTGGGGAATTGTTACGTCTTGCTTAGGTTGGGTCTTTTTGCTTGGTTGGGTCCTTCATACTGTAACGGCAATAATTCTTATGATTGATGCTTTTGCTTCTGGTAGGAAAGAGAAAGGTGTGCAAGTATGACCGTTCCGAGTTTGGGGCGGTTTTTAGTTTATTGGTTGAATTCCGCTGTTTGATCTCCGCAAAAGGCTTTGCTTTCCTAGGGGCTCTGCTGGAGCCTCCTCGGCTATGCCTCCGGGGTCTCCATCTAGCGCTATCTCCCTCAGAGGTCTCCGCCTATTGCTCCAATCCACAGCTATAAATCCCTCTGATTTTTAAATTGACTAATACCATTATAGTCTTGTAAAAATCTCTTTACAAACAAGGTGGGACTATCTATAATAATATTTACAGTTGCATACGTGATCTGATAGTTCAGTGGGAGAACACTACCTTGACAGGGTAGGGGTCGGGGGTTCGAATCCCTCTCAGATCACTTAATGAAGAAGCTGCAATCCCCTGGAAATAAAGGGATTGCAGCTTTATCTGCACTTCATTATATAGATGGAGTTATACACTAATTTTCCTGAATTGCACATTTACTGCACATTTACATTAAAAAAATCTTCTTCAAATTTTTGAGCTGTAAGTTTTTGTAGCTCAGAACTAACATGTGAATAGTAATCTAATGTAACCTGTACCCGGCTGTGACCTAGTCTATCTGCTACAATCTTTGGGTTTTCACCAAGTGCCATTAATGTTGTTGCATGAAGATGGCGTAGATCATGAAAAGTGATTTTAGGTAAATTGGCTTGCCTAATAAGCGTATGAAACTGTCGAAGTAAGTTTCTAGGTTCAATTGGTTTACCATCAAAAGTACAGTTAACCAAGTCATTATCTGTGTAACTAAATCCTAGTTTGTTTCTAATTAGATCCTGTTTTTTCTTATGTCCCTTTAGAAGAGTAGAAACATATTCAGAAATCATTACAATTCGATTTGAAGAGTCAGTTTTTACGTTTTTGAAAACAATCCCATCATTTTTCGTGCGTGTTAAACTCCGTTGAACATGTACTTTTCCACTTTCAAAATCTATATCATTCCATTTCAGACCTAAAGTTTCTCCTCTTCTCATGCCAGTAAAAATTCCTAACACATAAGGAATCTCTAAATTTCTTTCTGTAACTAAATCCAAAAAAGTTTTTGTTTCAATTTTAGTCCAAAGTGCTTTTATTTTTGTTGTTTTTACGCTTGGAGGAGATGCATCTGAGACAGGATTGGTTTTTAATAATTTCCAGGTTACAGCTTTTTTAAATGCTTGATTTAATATAGAGTGCATTATTTTAATATAGGCTGGAGATAATCCTTCTTCTACTTTTGCTTCATAAAACTCGTCAATTGAGAGAGTATCAATATTTGAAAGTTTCATTTGCTTAAAGTAAGATAGTATATGTTTATCTGCAACAGTTCTTCTTGATTCGGCAGTAGTTACCTCTACATTTCTTCTATACGTTCTTTCAAACCAACGATTAAAAAAGACATCGAATTCTTCAATAGATGGTTCAAAATATGAACCATCAACTACCTTGGATTGGATAAGGGTTAATTCTTCTTGTGCAGCTTTCTTGGTTAAAAAGCCCCCCCTATATTTTTGTCTCCTTTTACCGGTTTTAGGGTCAGAACCCACATCCAATCGAAAGTACCATTTACCTGTTTTTTTATCTTTTTTTATATTCACTTGGATACTCCTTTTATATTATATATTTTTAGCATCCAGTTTCGTCAAAAAGTAAATTAGTTAAAACTGCTTTTTTTAATAGGTATAAAAAATAAGTTCAGTTTTTGTAGAAGAGAATACCTAATGGATTTTATTTAAAGAACAAATGATGGAACGGTTGGGTGTACAATTGGGGCATTATTTTATAATATTGTTCGCTTGTTGAAGATTAGTTATTAATGAATGTCTAAATCAAAGTTAAATCGTTAGTAAGATAGATAATACGTTGTGAATTTTCAGCAACAGGTTCATTGTTATTCAATTAAAGGGCCAGATTGTTGAATAAAGTTAAAGAAGATAATCCGTTTAAAATACTAGGATCATCTTCTTTATACTACAATCCATAACTCATTTATGAGACAATTTTTAAACCTACTGCAGCACCTAATACCATTCCTATAAAAACCAGTCTTCTCCAGTCTTTTGACTCATCATAAAATATCATGCCTAAAATTGCTCCGCCAGAAGCACCAATCCCAGTCCAGATAGCATAAGCTGTCCCCATAGGAAGTGTTTCCATTGAATAAGCAAGAAATATAAAACTTGCCCCAAATCCAAGAACTAAAAGAACTAATGATTGCCAATTGCGGTCTTTGTGTAATTTGTTAATCATGGCCACACCAAACATTTCACACAGACCTGCTAAGATTAAAGAAATCCAAGCCATTAGGATTCATCACCTTCCTGATATTTGTCTTTTGTTACTAATTTCAAGCCAATTACTCCTGCTAATAACAGTAATATTAATATTATTTTTTCTACTTTAAATGGTTCTCCAAAGAATAGGATTTCTGAAAAGACAGTACCAGCTGTACCTAACCCAACAAAAACTGCATATACAGTTCCTACAGGAAGTTTACGTCCGGCCATAATCATTAAGTAAAAGCTAACGAATATAGCAATGATAGTTCCAGTCCAAGTCCAAAATTCATCAGCATGTTTTAAACCAATAACCCAAAATACTTCAAAGAAAGCAGCAACAATTACTTTAATCCAGTCTGTATTCATCTAAAAGACACCTCCAAATATATTCTTGCCAAAAAAACGAAAAAAGCCTGAGAGACAACTGTAAAAACAGTTTCTCCCAGGCTTTTATCCTTCCGTGACACAGCAAAGCTGTGAGTTTTCTCTCGGACCAGACCAACATTGACTGCTGCGGAACCCTAGAAAACATTCAACTTATGCAATTACTTTGTATTATACACAGCTTTAAATCTTAGTCAAGGTTTGAATGATACAAAGTTATTCATCTTGCTGAATTAAATCTAATAAAAGTACCTCAGTTATTCAACGATCGGGCGCTTTCCTGTTATAAGGAACAGCGCTTATTTTACTTGACCAGCGTGAATATGAAACATTGTTGGAATTTTGAGCTTATGGAATAATTGGTATTAAGCTATGGACAGGACAGAATACTTGATTTCAATTTCTTAGTTATAAATAGTAGAGGTAATTGCTTATGAAATTTAGAAAAGCAATAAAAGAAGATAGTGAATCACTCAGTAAATTAGCTTATAAATCAAAGGCATATTGGGGATATTTAGAATCATTTATGAAACAATGTAAAAAGGACCTAAATATAACAGAGGATTATATAGAAGAACAACCTGTCTTTTTAGTACAATAATAAGATTATAGCATTCTATAGCTTCTCCATAACAAACTATAAACTCGAGGCATTGTTTATTGATCCAGATTACATCGGAAAAGGCATAGGGAAAATAATGTGGACTCATTTAATTAACAAAGCTAAAGAATTAGAAATGAATGAGTTTACGCTTGATAGCGAGCCAAAAGCAGAGGTTTTTTTAAAAATGGGAGCAATAAAAACAGGTTATTCTCCATCAACAGTTTTTCCAGATAGAAAATTACCCCTAATGAAAGTTCAAGTAATATGAGGTTTAATATTCCATTATCGAGCGCAAAAGTTTAACAAGAGCGAGAACTTGTTTTCTTTCTACAGCGAGTAACTAATAAATGTGAAAGGGGATATATTTTTATGCCGTTTCATGAGTTTGGAATTATCCATGATTTTAATATTCGAAAAGATTATAGTTACTACTCTCCAGAAGAATATAGTTGTATTTCAGTGGATGATGATCTCATTCAAAACTTTTCAGAGAGCAAAAGAAAAATGGTGAGCTATTTTCATTTGTATGAAAGACTAGGGTTTGGACTAGCATATTATGGAGTTTCGATTATTCCACCAGAATCTTTATCATTATTTTATGAAGTTATTGTATCCTTTCCAAGCCTCAAAGAATAAAGTAAACTTACAGACTTAGCAGCAATAATTACCAAATCAAAAGAAGAAAAGAAATATTGATACACTTTGGAATTTAAAAAATAGTTTAATCAAGAATCTGGCGCTTTTCTGAAACAGAATCCGTCTTGGTGTCGTGCAATAATCGAATACTCCTTGCTTTTACCGTATGGATTATTCTTGCCGCTGTATTCCTTGAGTGACCTGTGCTCGCGCTAATTGTGCATTGAATCATAACCTCCAAATGAAGAGCTAGAATCTTCGACAACTAATCACATAGAAAACCTCCTTTTATAATATAAATGCCATGCAGTTGGGCATGCCTCTCAATTATACAAGGAGGTTTTTATTTATATAGCTTATGCGGCTGGCTTACTCCGCAATTGGTGGCGCTTTTTCATCCGCAGGCTTAATAGTTTGCACTAGTGGCTCATTCTGTCCGTAATATTCACTCTGTAATTTAATTTATATTAAACTATTTTTGGGTACTACATTTGACATCCTTTAAATGTATCGTTATAATATATCGTAACGATACATTTAAAGGAGTGATTTGGTTGTCTGTTAAACAAATTATTTTAGGTATACTAAGCTGGAAAGCATCTACAGGGTATGAAATTAAGAATGAAGTTGAATATAGTGGGCGACAATTAGGATGGGGAAAGATGAGCTATGGCTCTATATACCCTACACTAAAAGAGCTACAACAAGAGGGGTTAATTACAGTTCAAGAATCTAACACTACAAATCGTATTACAAAGGTATACGACATAACAAGTAAGGGATGGTTAGAACTTGAAAGTTGGATAGAAGAACCCTCTGCTTACCCTATTACAAAAGACGATTTATTAATTAAAATGAGTTTTTGGGATCACGTTAGGTCAAGTGATGATGATACTATTTTGATTTCTAAATTGGAGGAAAGGAAGAATGAAACACAAAATTTACTTAATCACTTTTTGCAATGGGAGAATAATGAAGTTTCTACGATTGGACGTGTTGCATTTTTTTCAATGGATTATGTTAAAAGTAAACTGGAAACAGAACTGAAGTGGATAGAGAAAACATTGACATCAATTAAAATTGGAGAAAATTTAAAAGCAAAGGACCCAAATAATTTAATCCGGAAATCCAGTAAAAGGAAACAAGGTTCACTAGAAATTAATGACTGGAGTGAATTATAATGGGCTATAAAGAGCTATTAAAAATAAATAGCTATCGAAATCTTTTTGTAGGTCAGGTTCTCTCTGACATAGGAAACTGGTTGACGTACATAATAATAATATCAATTTTTACGTATCAATGGAATTTACCTCCTTCAAAATTAGCTTTATTAACAATTTTTATATCAATTCCTTGGATAGTATTAAGCCCTTTTTCGGGTATATTTTCAGATATGTTCGATAGGAAAAAAATAATGGTCGTTTGTGATTTTTTAAGAGCTTTACTAGTCATATTGCCAATCTTTTTTCAGTCCTATTGGGCTATTCTACTTATAATTACTCTGATTCACAGTACTGCGGTCTTTTTTGAACCAAGTAAGCAGTCTGCTATCAAAGAGTTAGTACCAGAACAAGGATTAATAAAAGCAAACTCATTAAGTCAACTTTCTAGTGAACTATCTAAAATTGTGGCACCTTCGATAGGGGGGCTGGTTTTATTTTTTGGTAATACCTCCATTGCTTTTATTTTAAATTTTATTTGCTTTCTTTTATCTGCATCTCTTCTTTTAAAATTACCTCATTTAAAAATTCAAGAACAACCAAAAAAAGAAGTAAAAGTAAATATACATGGACTATTATCTGGATTTAAATTTATAGTCTCAAGAAGTAAACTTTTATTATCTGTAATTTCAATGTTTTTTATCACATTTTTTATTTTTATAATAGATAGTTTTATTGCACTTTGGTCAAAGGGTGTTGGCATCCCTTCATCTTTATTTCCTCTTCTAATTAGTGCAATTGGTGTAGGTAGCTTAATAGGTGCTATAGTTGTTGGGAAATTTGGAGAAAGAATTTCACCAATAAAATTGAACCTATTCAGTATTTTAGTTGTCGGTTTGCTTTTTTCTATTATAGGATTGAGTGGGGAATTGTTTGAACTACATTTTGTATTTTGGTTGTGTATTTGGAGTATAATTGCATTAGTAGGATCAGCAGTCCCAATATCATTTGCGGTAGTACTTCAAACACAAACACCTTCTCATCTTATGGGAAGGGTTTACAGTGCATCTGAATCGATTACTAATATTCCTATGTTTATTGCTCCTTTACTAGGAGCTTGGTTAATTAATTTAATTGGTATTGGCTATGTGTTTTTATCAGTTGGCTTTTTTTTCGTTTTATTTACTACAATAGGTTTGTTTTTTGTTCAAAATAGAGGTGCTCATGATAAACAGACTGAACTTGATGTAGTTTGACAATTTATAGTATGGATCGAAAAAAATAAAAATAAGTATTGGCTATTTTTCACATAGTTATTCAGTAATTTTAAAAGCACGGGGCTTTGCCCATACCATCAAGTTAATACCGATGATGGTTAAGAGTAGAGCACTATGAGCAAATATATCTGTGTTGAAAGGTCGTTGAATATAAAATCATATGCGTTGAAACAGAGAACTATAACGGTGAGGAAGAACCTGAGAGGTATAGAGCTTTTAAAAAAGAAAGGAATTTAATGCATGTGTTAATAGCCTGATAGGCTAAGGAATAAATTGTTGGGTTATCCTTGCTTACTCACGGCATAGAATATAAAGCTTGAATACCCAGTTTCTTAAGTAATATTTGGAATGTAACTTTTTTCATTTCGCTTCTATTGTCCGAATCAAGATTCAGAGGGTTTCCCTGAATTTTCTCGTTAAATAAGGCTTACTTTACCAACTCTTCGTCGTAGTAGCTTCTTAGTCAAGTCCATATTTATGTGTAAAATTTGTTACAATGAGTTTTAATATAAGATGTGTTAGAGGGGTATGTTTTACGGTCTTAATCTTATGGGTTTAGGGTTTATTCATTACCACCTAGGGGATAATGAATAAATCCTTTTATGAATCTTTTAATGAAAGCGCTTTTTTGTTTGGGGAGTAAATAATTTTCGTGACAGTTCACCATAATTTCGAGTGTAGATTAGGCCAGTATAGCCTATAACGACTTTATAACTTTGAGATGGTTTAGATACTTTGACCTACTCCATTCTCCATCAATTTTCATCAGAACAAATATAATACGTATTGCAGATTGATCGTTCGGGAAAATTTGGATTACCTTTTCTCTTCTCCTTATTTCCCTATTTACTCTTTCTAGCATATTGGTCGTACGTAAATGTGTGTCAAGCTCAGCTTTTTGAAAATGAAATTGCATTGCATCTTCAAACCCAGCATCTAACGTTTCAATTTCCTTAGTAAACCCTTTGAGATCATAATACTTATTAATGTAGGATGTTCTAAAGATTTCCTTGAGTTTTGTTTTTGCTTGGGAAGAGTTTTTTTTATGAAAGGTGTCCATTATATTCCTAAGAAAATGAACAAAATACCTTTGCCAAGAGGACCCTAAAAAAATTCTTTTATAGCAGACACTAACTCTGCATGTGCATTAGAAAACACCATCTTAGGAGATTGAATCCCTCTAGACTTTAAGTGATCAAAGAAATTAGACCAACTATCTTCTGATTCCCCGTGGGTACCCCTTAATCCAATAATCTCTCTATGTCCTTCTTCGTATACACCGCAAGCTATAAGTACCCCTTTTGAATCAAGCCTATAATTCTCACGAACTTTAATTTAATATACATTGCCTACATATATGTATGGATAATAAAGGGGTGTTCAATGGGCGGTTTCACTACTCATTATCTATGAGATCCAATGATTTAGTGAGATTAGACACTAGTAATTTAGATACACTTTTTCCGCACAGTTCTTCTACAATCTTGGTAACTTTATGAGATGAGAATCCATTTACAACCATCTAATCATAGAAAGAATTTGAGCTTGTTCGCATCGTTCATACTTTTGAAATACAGAAGTTTAAAATTTACCATCAAGAGTTCGGGGAACCTTTAATGTGAGTTAGCCAGTGCCAGTAATTAATTCACGTTCATAGTAGCCATTCCGATACCCTCTGTGGTCATCCGTTCTCTAATGAGAGAGAGCATTAATATATTCATCCTTTTCTTTCTCCATAAGCGAATTCAAGACAAGGGCTAAAGATGCTTTTACCGGCGATCCTAAAGAGTTTTTTCTACCTCAGCTTTAAGTTGTTCTAAATTTATTGTAATATTAATGTTGGTCATTATCATTGCCTCCGTGTGTGATTGTTTTTCATCGAACACACTGTTACACGGACATTGATAATGGCCTTTCTTTTTAAACAATTATATAGACTTAATCATTTCTGCTCCCGAACCCTCTCCCCACCAATCGAACTATCTATCTACTAAAACAAGTAGATAAACATATATAGATGATAATACATACCTTTCACAGAAGCTTTTATCCATGTAACATCCCATTTCCACACTTGATTTGGCTTTCGATAGCTAGCTTTCCGGCGAGCTATGTCTTTTACTTCATTCCATCCACGAAGGGGGGTATTCATGAAAAACTCGGAAAATTTAGATAACCAAGGTATTGTAAATGAGTTAAATCGCTAGCTTTGGTGCAATCTGAGAGGGGGGTAAATCAAAAAATCTTTCTTTCTACTATCTCTATTATTTCTCGTTTCTTCTAATGGTAGTATGTTTTTGGTACGGGTAGCGTGAAGGTGTTGATCCCCTTAAATTCTACCATCTTTCATAAGAGCTCACAGTTCGTACTTCAGTATTTAACTCCTTACATGCTTGAATCATATTATATTGGGCACCACTCTGATCTAATTCTTGGATAAGTTCTACTGAAAGTGCTAGATCTAATAACTAATCACGCTTCCCCAGATCGCTTAAACCATTTTTCTTAAATGTGATAACTCTGCAGCTTCTGCTAACACCTTCTCTTTTTTATTATCTTTTATTCTAACGTGTATCTCGTCCTTTTAAGCCCTTGACTTAACTACTTTGATTGATTTATTTAACGATTGTTTGGATTTAAACAAACATCACTCAATGATTCGATTTGTACTTGGGTATACCCCTTTCTTTATCAATTTTCAGCTTCACCCTCTCAAACTCCAGAAATGAGGTTTCCAGATAATTGAGCTATTTTCTCCATTAGTAGAGCGTGGGTTCAGTATCTTCTAATTATCAACTGATTTATTGTTACGAATAAAATACTTTTAAGAATACATTCTTTTATTTTCCCCTATAAAGAATCCTTTTTTGAATTTTAGTGACGATTGACCTTCGTGTGGTTAATTAAACTTAACCCATAAAATCCTCTACGATTTCAATCTATAGTTAGAAAATAACAATAAATGTCGAATTTTGTAACAAGAAATTTATTGAAATATTAGACAATATAAACTATTGTGTAAAATAAGTTGTTATTTAGGAATTTTTGGAATGAGTTGCATTTTTGAATCACAAAGTCTCCTCTTTAAATTTGAGGATGTGTTATCTAATGTGCATGGTATATAAATAATATGCAGGAAGGGGTAGATCTATATTAATAAAATGGAAGAACAAATAACAGGACGTATTTCATCTGTACCAGATCGTTTATTACACGAAGAAATATTGGAACCACAATTTCGATATGAGCTTGATCATCTTTTTCAGGGATACATACAAATAGAACATGTAATGCTTTTGGAGTATATAAGGATGGGCTGGATTTCTGAAAAAGAGGGGAAGGATATAATAAAGCAACTTCAGTTAATTTCTCCAGCTACATTAGTAGCAAATCCACAAAAAAATATGTCAGATATTGCTTTTGCAATTGAAAGAACGGTAGATTCTTCTCTTTCTAATCCAGTACCATGCTGGCACCTCGATAGAAGTCGTAATGATTTTCAGGCTTGTGCTCAATTGATTTTTGGTCGCCAGGAATGGTTACTTATAATGAAAGATTTTATTGAATTAATTAATTCAATGCATTCTGTTGCAATTCAATATAAGGAAATGTTGATGCCAGGTTATACACATTATCAAACTGCACAAGTTATCACACCTGGATTTTACTTATCAACAATAAATGAAGAGTTTATTCAATCATTAAGTCGCTGGATTAGAGTATACGACGATATTAATCAGTGTCCACTTGGGTCGGGAGCTATGGCAGGTGTAGAACTTGATTGGGACCGTGATAATCTTGCACGTCTTTTGGGGTTTAATAAGCCAAGGAAAAGTGCACTGGGAGCTGTTGCGTCACGTGAATGGGCCTTGCAAATGTCGTCTGAATTATCGATATTTTCAGTTCTTATTTCCAGGTTTGTAACTGATTTAATTCAATGGGGAAGTATAGAAATGAATTTTATTGATTTACCTGATAATCTGTCAGGTATATCTTCTGCAATGCCTCAAAAGAAAAATTTTCCAATATTAGAAAGGATTCGGGGAAAAAGTGCTCATTTGGCATCATTCCATTTTGATATGGTACTAGGTCAGCGTAATACTCCTTTTACAAATTTAGTGGAAACATCTAAGGAAGCTGGTACACATTTGTTTACATTGTTTGTAACCACAAAGTCTTTAATAAGGTTGTTAAGAACAGTGGTTGAGCATCTCACTTTTAATAAAGAACAAATGCTGAGAATATGTGAACGTGACTTTTTTGGAGGGTTTACCTTGGCTAATTTGCTAACTATTAAAAAGGGTATTCCTTATAGAAAAGCTCAAGTGATAGTCGGTCGATTTATAAAGAGTGCTTATGAACAGAAATTACTGCCCAGAGAAGTAAATGCTCAACTTTTGGAGGAAAAGTGTTCAGAGGAAGGGTTTATGGTAGGTGATATAAGCGATTTGCTTAAAGTAGTTTTTAATGCACGTGAAAATTTAAATTCTAAAAAATCAGTTGGTTCTACCAATCCTGTCCAAGTAAATAAGTTATTGTTGAGACAAAAAGAAGAAATAAAGAGACTTACTGAGGAAATTGAAAAGCGTGAAGACGAATTACAAGATGCAGAAGAATTAAGGGTAAATCTTTTAAATAATATTTAAGTTTGGGAGAGAAAATGATTTGTTGTATAAAAATATTGTTGATGTAATAGGTGATACTCCATTGGTTAAGATGAAATTAAATAACCAGTGTAAAGGATCTGTCTATGCAAAACTCGAACTTTTGAACCCATTTGGCATGAAAGATAGAGTGGCAAAACATATTATTCTTTCTGCCAAGTTATCTGGACAACTAAAGAAAAACATGCCTATTATTGAAAGTTCTTCAGGTACAATGGCTTGTGGAGTAGCGTTAGTTGGAAGGCATTTTGGACATGATGTACATATTGTTACCGATCCACGTATAGACTCTATTACTTATGCCAAATTAAAATCTTTAGGATGTCAAGTTCATATAGTAGATAGGATGGGAAAAAAAGGATGGCAGAGTGCGAGGTTAGATCTTTTATACGAATTGCTAGTTAAATACCCAAACGCGTTTTGGCCACATCAGTATGAAAATCCAGACAATCCATTGGCTTATGAAGAACTAGCTAAAGAATTAATAACAGATTTAGGTAACATTGATTATCTAGTAGGTTCAGTCGGAAGTGGGGGCTCCTTGTCAGGAACTGCACGTGCATTAAAGCAATATAATCCAAATCTAAAAGTAGTGGCAGTAGATGCAGTTGGGAGCGTAATATTTGGACAACCGGACCGTCCTGATCGTCTCCAAGGTGGACTGGGTAATAGTTTAGTTGCTCCAAATGTGGATTTTAGTGTTATTGATTATATCCATTGGCTTAATGATGAAGAGGCATTTTCAGCTACTTTAGAGCTCTCACAAAATGAACATATTTTTGCGGGGAATAGTTCAGGATCAGTATATATAGTCTCTAAATGGCTTGCTAATCAAGTTAAATCAGGGTGTAATATAGTTTCTATCTTCCCTGATCGAGGTGATCGTTATACTGAGTCAATATATAGTAGTAATTTTATAGAACAGAGAGATCATAGGCTTACTAAAATTACAAGAGAACCAAAAATGGTAAATCTGGATAGTGTTGTAACAACATGGTCATATTCAAGATTATCAGGAGTGAATCCACATGAAAAATAGAATTGTATTTGTCGAAGCTAATACAACAGGTACTGGAATGATGGCAATAAAAAAGGCCATGAACCAAGGTTATGAGGTACTGTTTCTAACTAAAACTCCTCATATATATAGTGGTCTTTATGAAATAGGGTGTAATGTAATAGTGATTAATACTAATTCTTTTAACGATATAAAGAATTATATTAATAATATGTTAGAAGAAACCGTGGGGGTTATGACAACTAGCGATTACTATCTTGAATCTGTAGCAAGATTAAATGAGTTTTTTGGATTTGTTGGGAATTCATATCTTGCTATTAAGAGTTGTCGGAATAAAGGGATTTTTCGTTCGCTTTCCCATTCAAATAACTTATATCAACCTAAGTTTCACATTGTTGAATCAATAGATTCTTTAAATGACATTTTTTCTGCAATTCAGTTTCCATGTGTGGTAAAACCAACTGAAGATAGTGGCTCAAATAATGTTCGACTTTGTTTTAATAGGGAAAATGTAATAGAGATGACCAAAAAAATTCTTGATGATAAATATACATCAAGGGGACAAGAGAAAAAAAATGAGGTTCTAATAGAAGAGTATATAGAAGGGCCGGAATTCAGTGTGGAGATGTTTTCATGGGAAGGGAAATCTTCATGTATTGGTATAACAGAAAAAAGATTAACTGGATATCCATATTTTGTAGAATCCTCTCACGTTTTTCCATGCTCACTCTCGAAAGAAGCACAAATAGAGATCGAACAAACTGTTAAAACAGCGCTTAAACTTGTTAACTTTCGGTATGGTGCGTCACATTCAGAGGTTAAATGGACACCAAAAGGATGTATTATTATTGAAATTAATCCTCGGCTCGCTGGTGGTATGATACCAGAACTAATTCGCTATTCCACTGGAATTGATCTACTTGAACAACAAGTGCTTAGTTCAATAGGGATCTCTCCAGAAATTAATCAGATTGTGTACAAAAAACATGCAGGAATCCATTTTCTTACTTCTAATAAATCTGGGAATTTATCCCGAATTATAGGTATGGAAGAGATAAGTAAATTATCTAATGTTGAAGAAATAAAAATAAATTCTGAAATAGGTTCATTTGTTGAGAAACCTCGAAATTTTTCTCATCGTTTAGGTTATATAATTATAAGTGGTAAAAAATATGATGAGGTAGATAATTTATTAAAGAAGCTAGTAAAGAGGGTTTACATCGCAACTAGTTGAGTGAATATTATAATTATTTTAATTATTATTCCTGTACAATTTTTTAAAAGAACTTTAAAAATCATGCTTCTAATTAGAAAAAACTAATATTATCAATATTTTTGAAAGGAAAAATTAGGTCTATTTTTATAATTTAGAAGTTTAATATTATATATATATATTATGCTGAGTTGTATTTAATCTTAAATTTAGAGAGGGATAAAACAATGAATAAGGGGAAAAATACTTATCCTTTAACACATCCTCAAAAAAGGATTTATTTTACTGAACTATTAAATTACGGCAGTAGTGTAAATAATGTGTGTGCATTAATAAAAATACACCATGAAGTAAATTATAATTTATTAAATAAAGCAATTAATGAGATGATTAATGAAAATAATAATTTTTGTATCAAACTGAAAAAGCAAAATGGTCAAGATGAACCAGTTCAATATTTTACGGAACATAAAGAAAGAAGTTTTGATTATTTAGATTTTAGCTCTGATATTGATTCATTGAAATTAGATGAATGGTTAAACTACAAGTCACAAGAGCCTTTTGAATTATTTAACTCAGATTTATATTATTTTTGCTTGATTAAAACAGGAGAAAGTGAAACTATTATTTATTCCAAATTTCATCACATAATTTTTGATGGGTTATCTTTTGCGAATATGGAAAAACAACTCGCTTATAAATATAGATGTCTTTCCGAAGGTATAGAATATAGCAATAATTTAAAAAGTGATTATGAAATATTTATAAAAAACGAAGACCGTTATCTAAATAGTCAACGTTTTATTGCTGATGGTGATTTCTGGGAAGAGGAATTCCGGAGCATCCCATTAATTACTGGGATTAAGTCATATAATCCTTTGATAACTAGTACAGAGTCGTTACGGGAGACATTTGTTGTGGAAGAAAACTTACATTCCATGCTTAAAAAATTTTCTCGTAATTATGATTTTAGTATTTATACTATTTTTGTAGCATGTCTACAATTAAGTATACACAGGTGGGTATCATCTGATGATGTTACTATTGGAATGGCATATGGTAATCGTGGTGGTAAGAATGAAAAAGAACTTATGGGCATGATGGTCAGTACAGTACCTTTTAGAATGAATATTGATGATGAAGAGGGAATATTAAATTTTTTAAATCAAGTTGCAAAAAAACAAATGAAAATTCTACGCCATCAAAAATATCCTTTTAATTTATTGACTGAGAAGATAAGAAAAAATAGTGATTGTTTCGATAGATTTTTCGGGATTTCCATTGATTACCGTTCTATAAATTTTTGTGAAGAGGTAATTTGGATTCCAAATAAACATGAAGTTTACGATTTTAATATACATATTGAAGATCGATTGCATACAGGGGATTTAGTTTTATTAGTAGATTATCGTACACAATTGTTTTCAAACCAAGAGATTAAAAGCTTCATTAGTTCTATGCTTGCAATGTTGGAAAATATTTTAACAAAACCTAAGCAAAAGGTCATGGAAATTAGTGCCCTCTCAAATGAGGAAAAAAAGTTACAATTCGAGGATTTCAACAAGACAAATTTGGCTATTCCATCTTTAAATCGTCTAGCGCATCAAGTGGTTGAAGACCAGGCAAGAAAGAGACCAGATGCTATTGCGGTGGTATGTGGTATGGAATCAATCACTTATAGAGAATTAAATGAACAAGCTAACCGTCTAGCACACTGGCTTCGAAGTCAAGGATTTGGACGTGAAGACCTTGCAGCTATACTTGCTGAGCGGGGTATTGAAATGGTGATTGGTATATTAGCGGTATTAAAATCAGGTGGAGCTTATGCACCTCTAGATTCTGCACATCCGGATGATCGTATATGTACAATCTTAGAGGAGAGTAATGCACGGATAGTTCTAACAGAAGAGAGATGGCAGTCACGTAGTTTGGAGTTGAGTAAAAGGGTTTCTCAAGATGCTGTTGTGTTTTCTCTTGATACAGGCGGTAGTTATATGGGGCT
>NZ_VTEV01000008.1 GCF_008180725.1 Sutcliffiella horikoshii
TGGCAAACTGCCTTTACTTCGTCAAAATTGGAATACCTGATTAGTAAAGCTATTGAAAAAGGCATCAAAATCACAACACGAACAGAAGCCATGAAGCATTTCGGTAACGTGTATGAGTTAGGCGATCCGGAAGGCGGCACTATTTATCGTGAAGGATGGTTTCTTGACCAACCTTACATTGTTGTAAATAAGTTTGGTAAGGTAATCGCTACTGACAATACAGATAAGCAAATCGCTACGCATTTAAAAGATTACTTTAACTACTAATGAACTTTTGGATGGAAACGGTGCGGATAGAAAGTTTGTGAAAAACAACAGATTTTGGTCACAAAAACACCCCGGATTACTTACGTCCGGGGTTCATTATTTTAGGGAATCTATCCGCCATATCTAAGTAATAATCTACATGAACACGTAAAGAAAACTGCATGTCAGGTTGATCTTCATGGTCTAATATCCAGTCATCATAACTAGTTGCCAGTCGCTTTTTTATGAGGTCGTTTTTCAACCATATCTCTGCTAAAGGGTCTTGGTCCTCATTAAAAATATCTGTTAGAACGGAAGCCACATCTTTAATTGTTGTCATTTTCATTGTCCTCATAAATGAGAAGGTCTCCAGGAGACACACTTAGGTAACTGCATAACTTATCAAGAAGATCTTTTGGAATTCTTTCTAATTGATTATGGTATAGCAGCCTCACAGTCTCTAACCTATAATCGATGTCTCTTGAAACCTGACGAATAGAAATGTCTTTATCATCCAGTATGGTTTGTAAATTAGTTTTAATCATAAAATAAACGTCCCCCTCCTCCTTTATTATAAGTATGGCTCTTTAAAAGTGTCAATAATCATTTGACACGCAAAAAGTGACATGTTATTTTTAAAATAGAACCGACACTTTAAAAGAGTCACAACGAAATATTAAAGGAGAGGATTACCATAAAAACCGCAGGGGAATTGATGATTTCTCAAATCACTGCTTATATCTCGGAGCTGCTTCCAATCAATGTGGACAAGACGAAGAACGAATTGTCCTCCATTATCACTAACTACCACATAACCAAAGTCGAACAAGATGAGGTTCACCCAGACTTAACCGAAAAGATTCAATTGTTCTTAGCTACAAAGAAGTTGGAAGGCCTAGCCTCCAGTACATTAGAAGGGTATGCCTTAGAACTAAGGATATTCTCGGAGAGAGTTAAGAAAAGAGCGGAAAACATAACTGCAGCAGACATAAGAGTGTTTTTAGGCGGCTACAGTCATCTGAAAATGAGCACTGTAGGTAAAAAGTTGACTACCTTAAAAAGTTTCTTTAGTTGGTTAGCTGGGGAGGAACTCATACAACGAGACCCGACTATTAAACTTAAAACTCCCAAAGTGGAAAAACGAATGTCTAAAGCTCTTACAGTTGTAGAATTGGAGCGTATGAGAATTGCATGCAAGACCGTAAGGCAACGTGCTTTCTTAGAAGTTCTTTATGCTACCGGGTGCCGTTTGTCTGAAGTACAAGCACTTAACATCAAAGATATAAATCACCAGACAATGAGCTTCCGAGTGATTGGTAAAGGGAACAAAGAAAGAGAAGTTTACCTTTCGGAACGGGCCTTTATCCATCTTAATTTATACTTAGAAAGCCGTGATGATGAATGCGAGGCTTTAATGGTGACTGTAAGAAGACCCATTAGAAGGCTTTCCAAACGCGGAATACAGGATGAAATAAGGAAAATTGCTCGCGCAGCTGGTATTGAGAAGAAGGTAAGTCCTCATACGATGAGACATACCTTTGCTACACTTACGCTAAATAACGGCGCTGAGATAGCAGCTGTACAAGAGCTCCTTGGTCATAGCTCTCCAGAAACGACCATTAGGTATGCGCAGATTACGGAAGAAAGAAAAAGACAACAACATAAAAGATTTTTAGTTCAGTAGAGAGTCCCAATTGGGGCTCTTTTTCTTTTTTAGAAAGGAGGTTCTTATGGTGACTGTCTATCAAAAACCGAAACCTGCAACTCCAGTTATTACAGATGTACTAGGTCAGTCAGAACCTTTATATGATGTCGGGTCCATCAAAAGGATCAGGGAAGTTAATGGGGAACGAAGCATTAGTTTTTCTGTACTAAACACGGTGGAGAATATGTATGCATTTCCTCTTATACGATCGGAGAGTTTTGTTGAATATAAAGGAATAGATTATGTTGTTAAGCTGTATAGTGCGAAATCAGCAGGTAAGAAGTCTAAAAAAACAATAAAAGCATTGCAGAAATTTAATACAGATCTTGTGGATCACTATGTATACTCCTTTATTTCAGGATCTAAATCATTGGATACGTGCTTAAGCTTTCTATTTGTAGGTACTGAATACACGTACACCATTATCGGTACTTTCCCGAACCAAGAGTTCGATAAGTTTGGCGATGACAATGCCCTTGCTTTAATACAAGAAGCTCTCAACAAGTTTAAAGTGGAGTTCTCTATTCAGGGGACTCATTTTACGTTTAGGGAGAAAATTGGGAACAATTCTGACTTCCAGTTTAGGTACAAACACAACATAAAAATGCTAGACGAAACAATAAACAGCGCTAACTTCTCTACCTATATCAAAGGCTTTGGTAAGGACGGATTAGAGGTAGAATACGTGAGTCCTTTAGATGAAGCCGAAGGCGGTCCGTTTAAAAGAAAACACGCCCCTCCGATAAGAGATGAAAAATACACTTCATCTACAAGCCTCCTAGCTCGTATAAAAAGAGAGATACCAGATACAATACCTGTCGCCATAACTGTGGATTTCGCAGATATGAGGGCAGCTGGATACCCTTATGACGTTCCAATTGAAGGGGATAACGTTCTTTTAATCTACGAACCTATGGGAATCAACATTGAGACAAGGATCCTACGGATTGAAGAGGAGGAAGACAGCAAGGGGAACATTATTAAATGTGCTGTTACCCTTAGCAACATCCGTAAAAATCCAATACATCGTAATGCCAATCTTGGTAACACACAAAAATTCTTGGATAAAATTACGGACGAAGACGGAAAAGTTCGATTAGGATTTTTGGATGCTGCTGTACAAAGAGCAACAGCGGATCTTCATAGCGCCCAAACGGAAGTGGAATTTATTAATGGGTTCATACTTCGAAGTAAGGTTAATCCAAATCATCTAGTGGTGTTGAATTCTGCTGGTATTGGAGTTAGTACCGATGGTGGACAAACCTTCAGAACAGCTCTTACAGCTTCAGGGATTGTAGCAGATCTTATAACTGTGGGTACCATGTTATTTGACAGGATTAAGGGCGGTACGTTAACACTTGGTGGTCCTGAAAATGGTAACGGTAAAATGATTGTTTTAAATGACCAGGGTGAAATTATTGCTGACTTAGACGCAGAACGTGGAGGGTTCAGTAACCTATATGTCGCGCATTTAGAAGCTCCTAACGTTGTTAGTTATGGTGAAGAGAATCTGACTTTCTACGTGGCGGATGTAGCTATAGGAGACGGCGAAACCCCTAATGATGGGAATCACGGGACTTCATGGAATGCCCCTTTAGCAACAGTAAATGAAGCCCTTAGAAGAATTCCTAGATACTATGATGGAGTAGCTAATATTTACCTAAGTCATGGGGGCACCCACCGAGGAGACATTACTGTCCGTGGATTTGTTGGAAGAGGGAGTATATACTTTCGTGGTCAAAGTAAGACTCAAACAAAGATTGTTGGAAATATTTCCGCGGGGAGTAACCTATTAAACTTATATTTTGAACAGTTTACTATTAATGGAAGAGCAAACAGTTACGCTGTAGTTTCCTCTTACCAAAATGCTTATGCTGATTTTAGGCAAATCAACTTACATGGCAACAACTCTGAACGCGGTTTTGATATCTTGCAGAGTGGATATGCACAAGTTTCAGAGAGTGATATACAAAGTGTGGATGCTTGTATAAATGCTAGATATGGAGCAACATGTTGGGCTAGAGATAATACTGGAATGGGCGCTATACGTGGTATCTATGCTTATGGAGGATATTTTGTGGGCGGAGGGTCAGCTCCAGAAGGAGGAGTATCCAACGAACACAAAACGATGGGTGGAGAAATATTTGCTACCTTCACATACCCATACACGCCGCCGCCAGCTCCACCACCAGCTCCCGAAACAACAAGTACTTGGAACAGCACAGGAACATACAAGGGAGACTCTTGGAGACCACAGTACGGAGGGCAATGGTTTACGGACGGCTATGGTGAGGATGCTGTTGTTCAAGGGTATTGGGGCGGATTTGGTGCGTATAAAGGCTTATGGTTCTTTGGAAGCTCACCGTCTAATGCTGTTACAGGGAAAACCATTAAATCCATGCGTCTTTATGTCCAAAGGAAAGATCAAGGTGGAAACAGTGGTGCGGTGTCTTGTACATTCAGGCCACACACCTATACTGGAAGACCAGGAAGCGAACCATCTTATCAGTCACCTTCCACAACTGCTTCATTCAAATGGGGAGAAGGAAAGTGGATTACGATACCAAGTAGTTTCTATTCTGGCTTTCAAAGTGGCTCCTTCAAGGGAATTGGGATTTGGGTGAACAGTACTAGTACATCTAATTACGCTAAGTTTTACGTAGATGCAAAACTTGAAATTACTTACGAATAAGAGGAGGTGATGAAACTTGAAACTCGTTTTATACAATGACGAAAATCGAGTGTTGGATATCCAGGAAGACATACAGCAAGTAGTCACCGGAGAAGATGAAATATCATGGCAGCACGGAGCAATCAAAGGGATCAAAACAAACTTCATCGTATTGCCGGATGAGGTAGAAGTCGGTGAAACAGTAACAGAAATTATTATTAATCAAGACGTTAAGAATAATTTTAAGAAGCGAGATTTAGAAAAAGAAAACGCGGATCTTCTTGCAAGACTTGAAAATACAGAAACCGCAATCATTGCGTTGTTGGACCTAGTTTAGAGAAGAAAGGAGTGAGGCTATGAGCGATTTGTACCCATTCATTCTGAGTATGTGGCAAAGAAAAAAGATTGATGAAGTAAAGGTTGAAAGTTACTATGCCAAGGGACTAATAACAGAAGAAGAGAAAGACCAAATTCTAGCAACACCCCAGGAGGATTAATATATGTGGATTAACATTGAAAGTTTGCAGGTTGTACAAGCTTACTTGTTCGGTGGCGTAAAGTTTCTTGATTTCTTGGCACTCTTGATGTTTGTGGATATCATAACAGGAATCTTTAAAGCGATTAAGTTAAAAAGGCTCAGAAGTCGTAACGCGCTTTTTGGATACGCAAGGAAGATGCTAGTGTTCGGGGTTATTATTATTGCAAACGTAATTGACAATATACTGGGGTTAAATGGGGCGGTGGCATATGCTACGGTCCTTTTTTATATCGCAAATGAAGGCCTCTCTATACTGGAGAACCTTGCACAAATTGGTGTAAAAGTCCCAACTGTCATTACAGAAAAATTGCATGTGATCAATAAAGAAGAGGAGGAAAAGGACAATGAGTAACTATAAATTTGAAACTCTTCCCCAGCTGGTCGATCACCGGGAAACCCTTCCTAAAAAGGGTAGCTATAAGAAAAGAAAAACGGCCTTGAAAGACTGTAAACGTGCCTGGCACCACAGTATTACCGCAAAGGCATTATCCGGTTCTAATGCCCTTGGTTTTGCCAAGTATCATGTTCAAAACCTTGGTTGGCCTGGAATAGGATATACATTCGTTATTGAACCACAGAACATTATTCAAACTCCTAAAGGCCCAAGAGCTCGTATCGTTTACTGTCATGACTTTTCGCTACTGACCTATAATGTGGGTAATAGTAATGACTGGGGACTTGGTATCTGTGTCGCTGGAGACTATCGTTTTGAGGAGATGGACGAGGCTACAAAGGCGACAATCGATGAATTGCAGGATGTTCTTAATCAAGACGGAATCGGAAACGGGGATTTATCTCATCATGAGTTCCCGGGTTACGGCTGGAAAGCGTGCTGCGTCTTTGATTATAAGGAAGTATTCAAATTCCTGAATCATACACCGGTGCAAGAACTTCCTGAATTCTACGACCTGCAGCAAGGTGATACGCTTTGGGGAATTGCCAACAATGACGCTCGTTTTACAGTGGAGGATCTTCAGGCTTGGAACAACATTAAAGATCCATCTAAGGTAAAGGTAGGCCAACGAATCCATTTTAAACAGCAGAGTATTACGAAAGAACCTGTAAAAACAACTCCAGTTAAAGTCCTGTGGACTGGAGAAGTTAATGTCGCGACTCTTAATATCCGTAAAGGACCTTCTACCGAGTTCCCATCTGTGAAGCAACTTCACAGAGGAGAAGAAGTAAAAGTTTATGAAGTAAAGAATCAATGGCTTAACATCGGAAATGGACAATGGATATCTAATGTGGACAACAAGTATGTGAAAAAAGTGGTCAAGTCTTCCAAGCGGTTCTTAAACTTGAAGCCTCATATGAACAGCTGGAGAGTGTATCCATTAACGGTGGTAACAAAGATAGGTTATGAAAAAGGAAAACTTAATCCGAAAAAATTCGGTGGGTTATCTTATGAAATTCTAGGCAACCCACAAAAAGATGTGTATACGATCCAGACTTCCCATTTCGGAAAAGTGAACATCTACGCTCCAAGGGATAATGACAGTACCATTACTAATTCTAAATTGTATTAATCGCAATCGTTCTAAACTTCTCACCTCAGAAGTTTAGAACGATTTTTTTAATTTTTTGGAAAGTTTTACGTTTTTCTGCATAACATCTAGTATAATTAGGCTAATAACTAATACTGGAAAGGTTGGATGAATTTATGAGTGATGCAGGAAGAATTTTTGGTACAGTTTTTATTGTGGTAGGAGTTTTAGTGGCAGCTTATTGTGTATTCGGTTTGAAGATTAATACAGTTATTATTGATGAGCCTCATCCTTTGCGGTTTGTTTTTGCAGGTTTTTCTATTCTATCTGGAACATTTTTTGGTTTGGTACTTCTTTCCCTGGCAACGATTATCGAAAATCAGGAATCACAAAAATACATGAATGCCCAACAAAAAAGCACCTCAGCTTAATTCAGCTGGAGGTGTTCTTTTTTGTCTTTATATCATCTAAAATGACTTGGATCTCTAATATACAATCTATCCATCGTTTTGTTGTTTCTGGGTCCAAGTCATTTGCTTTCAGATATCCGATAACTTCATTCCATTCCCCATATTCTTCAACGGCTGCTTTCAAATCTTTTAAATATTTGTTATTTATGACTGTCATTCTGAGCTGATCCTCCTTCAAAGCTCCTTTTTCTTCTGTATAATCTCCAGCTCTGTTCAAACTTCCAGAGGTGGTCGTAACCTGTGGTCCACTTTCCTGCCAGATCATGAACACCTTCTACATAATAAAGTCCTTCATTCTCCAGTCTTTTTAATGTACCGACGAGATTATCTTCACTTATGACTTCATCTCCTACTTCTAATCTTTGTTTCTTCATTTCTCTCAAACTCCTAAATTCGTTTATTTCATCGAACTTGACTGAATTCGACTAAGCTATCAATCTTCTTCCCATTCCCAGATATCGCTTATATCACATCCGAGTATTTTGGCTATTTGCATCGCTTTTTTTAATGGGGGTACGCTACGTCCTGTTACCCAGTTGGATAACTGTTGATCTGTTAAACCCATTTCTTTTGCGATATCTGCTTGTGTACGCTTGCTTTTTGCGATCCATTCCTTTAACCTACATTTCATTTTTATCACCCATTGTTTATATTCGACAAGCATGAACAAACTCTTTTATAAAAATAATTGTAAAAATACAAAAATAGTTGGAAACTCGACAAGCTCTCCTCCATATCTTGTTATTGTAATACATGTAATACCGAAAGGGGAAGAAAGTATGACGGAAATTATCGGCTTAGATTTAGGGTTTGGAAATGTAAAAGGAAAGAACTTGTTTCAAGAAATCATGTTTCCCAGTGTGGTTGGGCCTTCCCGAAATTTAATTGAGTCCACTGTTCAAGCAGATACAGAACCATTAAATAGAATCATTGACAATAAACGCAGCTTATTTATCGGGGACTTAGCACTTAGGCAATCCGCCACCAAGATGTTTTCACTAAAAGAAAATAAGGCAGGACATGAGAGTACCAAACCTCTACTGGAAGTGGCGCTGGGGTTACTCGCAAAAGGAAGAAATGTAAATGTAGTGACAGGGCTCCCAGTAACCTTTTATTTTCAGCAAAAAGAGGAACTTTCAAAGGTATTTAAGCGAGATCATGACATCAACATTCAAGTAGGTGGGCAGTGGATAGAAAGAACCATTTCTGTTGATGAAGTGAAACTGGTACCGCAGCCACTAGGCTCTGCCATCGATTTTCTTTTAGACAGGGAAGGGAACATTAAGGAAGACATGAAGAAGTATGCCAAAGGAAGGATTGGAGTTCTGGACATTGGTTTCTATACCAATGACTTACTTGTCTTGGATGGGTTGGAAGTAGCACAGGATTACTCCAGGTCGCTACGTTCGGGGATGTCTGTGGCATATCGTGCGATGAATGATGCGGGAATTGATGTACCTATTTACGACCTAGAGAAAATGGTCCGTAGAGGGCAATACAGAAGTGCATCGGAGCAAGCATTTCAAGCACTGGCACAACAAATTCAAGGGGAAGTAGAAACGTATTGGCCGCAATTAGACCTTATCATCATAACTGGAGGAGGCGGGCATGAGTTGTTTCGGTACCTTAAGTTACCTGGAGAGTCTCGAATTTCACTCAATCCTTCATTGGCAAACGTAAAAGGCTATTACAAGTTAGGAAGGAGGGCCTGGGGTCGTGGGAATAATGGTCAGCTTTCGGTTAAACGATGACACAATCATATCTAGGATTGAGCAGATCCCCAAACAGTTTCGGTCCAGTGAATACCGAAATGCACTAACACAGTATTTTACTGGGAAGCCTCAACAGAGTGTATTACATGTATTACAAGAAACAAGGAATGTTCCGCAGATCAAGATTGATTTATTGGAAAAGGACAAAGAAAAAAACCCCGTCAACCTTGACGAAGCTCTGGATCGGACACTCGATAATTTCTTCTAAAAGCTGAGGGTAGAAAGGGGCCACGGACGCAGTCGCGCTCTTACGACAGCTTATGCAGCCATTCCGTAAAAAATGCACGTACAGGAGGATTTTTATGAAAAAAGTTAAGACAGTAGGGTCCATTACCACTTTTTTACGGAATGGCCCTGTAGAAAGCGAACCACTTGCCATTAAGTTGAATGACCACTTTAGTAAGTATTCGAAAGTGTATCAGGTAACAGGATTGACAGTCGTGTTTCTTACGACAGGATTTGTGGATGTGTCACTAGCAGCTCCAGTGGGTGCTGGGATAGATGAACTGGCCGAACCAATTTATAGAGAACTTTTATCTGTAGGAAAATGGATCATCATTTGTAAGGGAGCAATCTCCACTTTTAAGAGTGCAAGTGACGGAGATTACGAGCATGCTAAAAAGAGTTTCCTGTCTCATGTCATGATTTTCCTGTTATTGCTTTCCTATCCATATGCCATGGATCGTATTGAACAATTATTTGATCGTTTAAATTAAAGGAGGAAATTAGGATGAAAAATTTCAAAGTCTATTTATCTATGGAAGGTCAAAAGAAAGTATCAGAAGGTCAATTGCCAGAGGAATTGAAAAAGGTGTTAGCAGTAACTGGAATGCAAGGGCAGCAAAAGAAATAGTAAAGGGTGATCGTGTTGAAGTTCAGAATATCATCCAAGTTTGGAATAATGGAAGAAATCAGGGATGGAAAGCCTCACACCGGTATTGATTTTGCGATGCCAGAAGGTACCGATCTACGAGCTATCGGAGATGCAGTAGTGGAACGTGTTGTGAACTATGGCAGTGAGAATATCGGGAAAGGGGTCATCTTAAAACTGGAAGACGGTACCAGAGCAATATATGGGCATATGGATTCTATTTCCGTAAAAGAAGGAGCAGTGATAAAAGCTGGTGATTTACTTGGAGCTAGCGGGAATACGGGTCACAGCTCTGGAGCCCACTTGCATTTCGGACTTTGGAAAGACGGGGAGTACATCGACCCTACTCCAATAGCGGAACAGGTAGCGGATCTAAGCGGCAGTCTAGCACCAAAAGCACTATCTATCTTTGAACCTACAGGCGCTATTACACAATGGTTATTTGGTAAGACGGTAACAAAAACAACCAAGGAAACAGCATACGGTATCCTGGAAGGTCTCTGCGAGGTCTTGGTGGAGCTTTCAGGAGCCATTGCCCTGGTGGGCGGTGGAATATGTTTACTGCTGCATGTAGGAGGCTGGAAAGGCGGTATCCGTTGGATGGGTATCCTTACAGTGGCAAGAATACTGATATTAATGACTTTAGGGGGAGTTTAAGTTGGCAATAGTCATTGGAAGTTTAGTAATCGTTTGGGCCATGAACATGGGGGCCCTTATGCACCAGGAGGAAAGCCTAAAAATTAAAACGGTAAAAAAGTGGGAAGGGAAATGAAATCTATAAAACTGTCAAACTACCTACAGATGATCAAACCGGAATACATGTATTTGAGATTGAAACCTAATAATTCTATCCGCAATCAATCCACTCACAAACTTGCCCGAACAATCTCCAGTCTTTATAAAAACATCACCCATACCATTAAAAAGGAAGACGCCAAGATTATTAAGTTCTTTAGAAAGGAAGTGGTATTTGGCACAAAATACACAATAGAGACCGCTGCAAAAGTTGCTTATTATGTGTACATGGAAAAACAGAAAATGGAGTTTTATATTATTGTACCAAAACAACATTACTCCATTGTAAAGGAAAAAATGACTGATGTTTGGAGCAGTTTAACTGTGGAAGAGGTGAAGGAAATACCGGAATTTAGTGATGCTGCAACACGATTACAGTTAGCATATCAAAAGGAAGATGCTTTAAGTCTAGCAACGAACCGCAGCAACAATGATTTGCTGAATTCAAAATTGAATGTGGTGGATGTACTGGAAGAAGGGGACCGGGTAGGAGTGTTCTACAACTTTATACCCGTGTCTCAATATACGTGGATCAGTAAGTACCGTAATACCATGGAAAAAGTGAAAAACAACTTACCGACAGAACGAAATAAATGGTCAGTCAGTTACATGACAAAATTAGGCTTGAACGGTGTTTTCAAACTAGTGGATGACGTTTTAAGCACAGCTGCAGGAACTGGCGACAAAAAGAAAGAAGACCAACAAACCTCTATGTTTGAAGGGTTACTGGAAAGGTTGAACGCAAAGGAAAAGATTAGTGAGTGTACCAGGAAAAAAGCGACGGCTACCGTATTAAATACCCAGATCGTTGTACTAAGTGAAAGCCAAAATAGACTACGGCAGTTGAACAATGCCAAGAGTCTTTCCCAGAGTTTTGAGACCATTACAGATGACAATCGGCTTTTAGCAAAACCATTAAAGAAGCATTTTCGATTTACGGATTACACCATTTCTGGAGGGGAGCGGAACAGAATGAGCGATCAAGAATCTCAAAACTTTCTGTCACTAGCTGGAAGGGAAATACTTTCAAAGTATAATTTTATCGAGAGGGTGGATACACAAGAAGTGAAGGTTCCAGAAGAGTTAAGAAAAGGTAAATTAGGTATCGGATTTTCTACCTACAGGGGAAAGGAGCTACCTGCATTTCTGTCTACTGATAAGGAATTCCAGCATTTATGCCTAGTGCTTATCGGACCGAACCGTGCAGGTAAATCCACCTTGATTGGAAATCTAGCTTACGACTCCTTGAAGGCGGATGAGTGTACCATCATTTTTGACTACATCGGAAACTGTGAACTGAGTGAAGAAGTAGCGGAATTGTTCGGTAAAGAAAGAGTCCTGAACATTGAGTGTAACGACTTTGAGAAACTCCAGGGTCTTGGGTACAACGAGGTAGGAATTAGCGCGGATCCATTCATCCAATATGATAATGCCAAGAAACAAACGACGCAGCTGATGACCCTTGTCAATTCCATTAATACGTCTGATACGCATTTGTCACCGAAGATGGAGCGTTACTTAGTTAGCGCAGCCTTGGTTGTTTTTATTACTGGAGGAAGCATTCGAGATGTGTTCCATGTGCTACAAAACCATGAAGCCCGACATTCGTTTCTCGTAAAGGTACCAAAGAACCAAGAAGAGAACATGATGGAGTACATGACCAGTTTAAAAGAACTAGATGAAGTAAAGGACGGTGCCCTAGTAGGTACAAAATTGAATCTCATTGTGGGGATCATTGACCGCTTAAACAAATTGAAGGCGAACACCTACATGGAATTAATGCTCAAGAAGTCCACAACGAACAATATTAATTTGGTAGAAGAAATGCAAAAGAGCCAACTAATTTGTATCAAGATGCCGGAGCACATGTTTACAACAGACAATGAGAAAGACGTGTACACTACTTACTGGATCACAAAAATATGGATGGCCTTGCAGATGAGGAAAATGAAGTTCAAAGGGAATCGAGGTGAGATGAAGAAGGTAAATCTGGTAATCGATGAGCTTTACCAGGTGGAGAATACAGAGAAATTCCTGACAACCAAGTTGAGCCGGTTACCGAAGTTCAATATCAAGCCAATTATCAGCTGTCATTACCTGAATCAAATTAAGCATATACGTACAGAGTTACGAAGTGCGAATGCCAGTTACATGTTAATTGCAGGGTGTGACAAGGAAAACTTTAAAGAGCTGCAAGACGAATTGAAGCCATTCGAACTGGAAGATCTGATGCAGTTAAAACGATTCCACTCATTAAATTTAATCAAAATGAAGGACGGTTATGGGAAATTTATTACGAAGTTACCTGCTCCAGTGGAAACTAAAAAACAGCTAGAAGAAAAAAATATATAAAAAGAAAAAATTAAGGAGGGGGTGCTTCCTTCATCAAATACCTAACAGTAAATGAAAAGGAAAAGCACCCCCTCTATAAAATATATACTATATATATTATATTATTTATATATTATATTATTTATATATTATATTATTTATATTATATATAGTATGTATTACATATAAGTATTACTATACCTATAGGGTTTTTCTATTTTTAAATCCGTGTATATGGTGTGTTGTTCAACCAGTATAATAGGCATTCTACATTGATGTCAGCTTATAAGAATGTAAATGACGAGAAGTTCAGACACTACATTTTGAAGCAAAAGCCCGATGTTTTCCATGCGATGAAAGAGTTCTTTAAGAAAGAGCAAAATAAAAAATTTGCTTAAATAAAACCAGCCGAGGGGCTGGTTTTTCTTATGGGATAAAAGGAGGAATAAATGATAAGAAAAGCGAAGTATTAACAAGGAAAAACGATAGCTAATGTTGGTAGGGGCGTTGATATGGTTGAAAATCTAGGAATTTTTATGGTCATTTGTACGATGTCTTTTCCGATTGAGGTAACCGAGGGGTCTTATTATGATCAAAAGTTGATACCTATCATTTTATCATTTTTATATGGTGGTTTGTTTACAGGGGCTGCAGTAATGGTGTCCATGCTTTATTATCTGTATATAATCGGGGACAACAATCTTGTTGTTATGCTGATAAATTACTTAATTCTAGCTGGGCTACTGATAGCATTTCGAAATAGGTATACAAGTTTAAGCTTAAAAAAGAAGATTTCAATCATATCCTTCTTATTTTTACTCATTACAGCAACCAGAGCAATCAGGTTATTTTACCTGAATGAAGAGAAAGAGGTTCTTCTAAATGTATTGGTTTCTTTTATTACTTGGGTCTCTTTAGTAACAGCTATTATGATTATTGAAAATTTGAATATGCAAATGCAATTGCAGCATGAATTGCAACGTTCAGAGAAGCTTAAAGTGGTAAGTGAGCTTGCAGCGTCAGTTGCGCATGAAGTCAGAAATCCAATGACATCAACAAGAGGGTTCCTGCAGTTGATGAGTCAAGATGACAATCTAAACAGTTCTCAAAAAAGGTATATTGATATCTCTATTGAAGAGTTAGATCGGGCCCAAACGATTATTCAAGATTATCTATCACTTGCCAAACCTAATAAACAAGGGATGGACAGGGTAAATGTATCTCAAGAATTAGAAAACGTAGTACAGCTCATGACCACTTATACGGCTATTAACAACACGACAATTCGTCATGAGATTGAAGCAGAATTGTACATAAAGGCAAATAAGGATGAAATGAAACAAGTCTTAATCAACTTGATAAAAAATGCAATTGAAGCCATCGATAAGGATGGAACGGTGACCGTTAAGGCTTCTAGCAATCGAGGAACAATATTAATAGAGATTATCGATGACGGTGTGGGGATGACACTACAACAAGTGGATAGATTGGGAACACCATTTTATTCGACTAAGGATAAGGGAACTGGCATTGGTTTAACCATCTCTTTTCAAATTATTGAGTTATTGCAAGGGAAAATAGAAGTGGAGAGTGAGGTTGGAAAGGGAACTACATTTACTATTAAGCTACCGTCAGAAACTAGTGTTAGCAGCTAGTTTCTTTTTTTTTTGATTAGTACTGAAACATTAAAACCCCCGACAATCGCTAGTCGGGGGTCATGTTTAATTAGTTAAGCTTCACACCGTGGAAGTAAGGAGTACCACTGAAGTCTACGAATAGACCGTTTGCACCGTTTGTTCCATAGTTGAAGTCAGGATGTTGCAAGTAAACCATTGGAGCTTCGTCTACAAGAATTTCAGAGATCTCTTTGTAAGCTTCGTTACGTTTTTCTTGGTCAGTCTCAGAACGAGCAAGGTCAAGTAACTCATCTACACGTTCGTTCTTATAGAAAGAACGGTTACCAGGAGCACCGAAAGCTGAAGAATGGAATAGAGCATATAGACCATAGTCAGCATCAGCTGTTACTGTAGTCCATCCAAGGATGAATAGTTCGTGCTCACCATTAGCAGTTGCATCAAGGAATGCACCCCACTCAATGATTTCAATGTTTACTTTGATTCCAATTTGGCTTAATTGATCTTGTACAAGTGTTGCAATTTGCTCACGCTCAGCGTTTGCAGAGTTTACATAAAGTGTTGTTTCAAAACCATCTTCAAAGCCAGCATCTGCAAGTAGTTGCTTAGCAGCTTCTACATCATATCCAAGTGGCTCAAGATCTTGGTAGTTACCTACAACTGTAGGAGCAAGAGGTCCAACAGCAGGTACACCTTGACCGTCTAAGATACCGTCAACGATATCTGTTTTGTTGATTGCCATAGAAATTGCTTGACGTACTTCTTTGATATTGTAAGGCTCTTTATCCATATTGAAACCTAAGTAGTCCATACGAGTACCGCGAACGTTAGTTAATTCAATACCAGCGCTAGCCATACCTTCTACACGAGCAACGTCAGAAGCTCCAACTTGTGTAACATTTGCTTCACCAGTTTCAAGCATTGCAACACGAGTAGATTGTTCAGGTACTACAACAAATTTAATGGAATCAAGTGCAGGAGCACCATTCCAGTAGTCAGCGTTTTTCTTTAGAACGATTTCAGAACCACGGTTCCAGTTGTCAAATACGAAAGGACCTGTACCAACTGGGTTTTCGTCAACTGTTTTACCGCCGCTTTTTTCTTCTTCAATCGCAGATGGAGCGATGATAGAACCAGCGTTATGTGCTAAGTGAGCTGGAAGTGGAGCAAAAGGCTTATCCGTAATAATATGAACTGTGTGGTCGTCTTTTACAACAACTTCTTTAATCATGTTAACTACTACTGCACGTGGAGATGCAGTTTCAGGATCTAAAATGCGGTCAAGTGTTAACTTAACAGCTTCTGCAGTAAAGTCAGTTCCATCGTGGAATTTAACATCTGTGCGTAATTTGAATTCCCAAGTAGTGTCATCAATAGCTTCAAAAGACTCAGCTAGTGAAGGTACTACAGTTCCGTCTGCTTCATATGCAGTTAAACGGTCAAAAATTTGCGTTGTTACGTTTGTTGTAGAAGTATCATTCATTCCATGAGGGTCAAGTGTTGGAGCATCGGCACCAACTACGAATGATAATTCGCCACCTTCTTGACCTTCCACTTCTCCACCGTCACCAGAACCACTGTTGTTTGTGGATCCGCTACTGTTGTTTCCGCCACTACATGCCGAAAGAACTAGCATAAGTGAAAGCAGAAGCAAGAAAAACACATTCTTTTTTGCTTTCATTAAAATTACCCCCTAAATATTTTGTTGATACAAGTTTGTAATCAATGGATAAGCCATGATTGATTTTTATAATAATCTAAAAACTGAAAATTCACAAGAGTTCTTTTACAAGAAATTTTAACAATTTTATTATTTTTGTAATAATGTGGGGCTAGTTTTCTATTAATATTACGTTTTTGTTAATTTTTTCATACATATAATGAAGAATATTATTAAGTTCTTTTTCAATGATTCTTAAAATTATGTATCATGAGACTCTTTAAAACTATTGTAATATTACAAAATAATCGTTATTATAGTAGCTAGCTGTGTTGAAAATTTAGAATTGTTAAGAATGTTACAAACAGATGAAGGGATGAGAAGAACCATGAGTCAACCACAACCTCAAACGACAACGGGTGTTCCGGTTAAAGTGGAAAGTGCAAAGTCACTAAGATGGAAGACTTTCTACAAAAGAATGGCTAAAAATAAAGCCGCCATGGCAGGGGTTATTATTATATTAGCTGTTGTAATACTCGGAGCGCTTGCCCCAGTACTAGCTACCCATGAACCAAATACAACCAATGTAATGGACAAGCTTCAAGGGCCATCTTCTGAGCACTATTTAGGTACAGATGAATTAGGTAGGGATATTTTCAGTCGTTTACTGTATGGAACAAAGATTTCCTTAGGAATTGGATTCGTCTCGACGATTTTGGGGGCGATAGCAGGAGTAACTTTAGGAATTGTAGCAGGCTATTATGGCAGATGGGTTGATAGTCTGATAATGAGAATTTGTGATGTATTACTTGCTTTTCCAGGTATCCTACTGGCATTAGCTATTGTTAGTGTACTAGGAGCTAGTACTAGAAATGTAATTATTGCAGTAGCTTTCTATGCGGTACCGTCTTTCGCAAGAATTGTACGGGGATCTACATTAAGTGTGAAAAAACTTGAATACGTGGATGCAATTAAAGCGATGGGAGCAAAAGATGGAAGAATTATTTTCCGTCATATCCTTCCAAATATTATGTCGCCAATTATTGTACAAGCAACTCTTTATATCGCGTCAGCCATTATTACTGCAAGTGCTCTTTCCTTCCTCGGAATGGGAACAAAACCACCTACTCCTGAATGGGGAGCTATGCTAAGCCAAGGACGTGCTTATTTAACGCAAGCTCCGCATATTACGTTGTTTCCTGGACTTGTCATCTTGCTCGTTGTTATTGGATTTAACATGATGGGTGACGGACTGCGAGATGCGTTAGATCCAAAATCGAGAAAATAATGGAGAAGAAGGTGAATTAACATGTTAATTTTTATCATACGAAGACTTTTACAAACAATCCCGGTATTGTTTGGTGTGACATTAGCAGTTTTCATGATGGTGCACTTAATTCCCGGAGATGCTGCACAAATTATGGCAGGGGAACAAGCAAGTCCGGAACAAATTGAAGCAATGAGGGACAAGCTTGGCTTAAACGACCCTTATCATGTTCAATATCTAAACTATATAAGTAATGCAGTGCAAGGGGATCTTGGTACATCTGTTCGAACAAACCGTGATGTTACTTCAGAGATATTTACAAATAGAATATGGATAACTGTTGAACTTGCAATTTGGGGAACTATTCTTTCTGTGTTTCTTGGCCTAATTGCTGGTATTATTTCTGCAACAAGAAAATATTCCTTTGCAGATACTTCTATAATGATTGTTGCCTTGTTTGGAGTATCCATGCCAAACTTTTGGCTTGGAATAATGTTAATCTATTTATTCTCTGTAAACCTTGGCTGGTTACCTGTTGCAGGGTGGGGTAATGACTGGAAACAGATGGTACTACCGGTGATTACTTTAGGTACTGGTGGTGCGGCCATCATAGCCAGGATGACTCGTTCTAGTATGCTTGATGTTATAGATCAAGATTATATTCGGACAGCTTATGCAAAAGGTGTAAGTGATAAATATGTCATATATAAACATGCTTTAAGAAATGCATTAATACCTGTAGTTACAGTAGTAGGTCTACAGTTTGGTACATTACTTGGTGGAGCTGTAATAACAGAGACGGTATTTGCAATCAATGGAATAGGTCGTTTAATCATCAGTTCCATTACAATGAGAGATTTTCCAATGGTACAAGGAACCATTCTTGTTTGTACATTGTTATTCGTGTTGGTGAACTTCCTTGTAGATATTACCTACCGAATGATTAACAAGCGTATAGACCTTAACTAAAGGACGGTGAAAAAAATGACAACAGCTAAAAGCGAGCACATATTAGAAGTAAAAGATTTAAGAACTTCTTTTTTCACTGATGAAGGAGAAGTCAAAGCAGTTGATGGTGTAGATTTTTCTATTGAAAAAGGGAAAACACTAGGAGTTGTAGGAGAGTCAGGATCTGGTAAAAGTATTACCTCTCTTTCTATCATGCGTCTTGGTGCTGGGAAAATTATCGGTGGTGAAATTGTATTTAAAGGTGAAAACCTTTTGGATAAATCGAAAAAAGAGATGATGAATCTTCGAGGAAATAATATCTCAATGATTTTCCAAGAACCAATGACGTCACTTAACCCGACATTAACCTGTGGAGAGCAAATTGCGGAATCGGTTCGCATTCACCAAAAACTTGGGCGGAAGGCTGCATGGGTGAAAGCAGTGGATATGCTCCGCTTAGTTGGCATCCCATCTCCTGAAAAACGTGCAAAACAATATCCATTTGAACTATCAGGTGGTATGCGTCAACGTGTCATGATTGCGATTGCGCTTGCCTGTAACCCGGAACTATTGATTGCCGATGAACCGACGACTGCTTTGGATGTAACCATTCAAGCCCAAATTCTTGATTTGATGAAAAAATTGCAAGATGAGCTTGGGACGTCGCTTATGCTGATTACCCATGACCTTGGTGTTGTAGCTGAAATGTGTGACAAGGTAGCGGTAATGTATTGCGGTAAAGTGGTAGAATATGCGGATGTTCAAACCATCTTTTCAAGCCCGAAACATCCGTATACTGTTGGTCTATTAAACTCTGTTCCAAAGCATGATCAGGATGTAGAAGGAGATCTATCAGTTATTGATGGGTCTGTACCAAGTCCTTTCAATCTGCCACAAGGATGCCGCTTTGCCCCTCGTTGTCCGCATGCGAAAGACATTTGTCACAGCAGTTTGCCGGAGCTGAAGGAAACAGAAGACGGCGATCAGGTTCGTTGCTGGATCTATACAGAGAAGTGGGAAGATGAGGAGGTTGCTGCTAGCCATGAGTAATCAAACATTATTAGAAGTAAGAAACCTTAAACAATACTTTCCTATTAAAGGTGGAATCTTCGGAAGAACGGTTAACCATGTCAAAGCAGTAGATGACATCAGTTTTTCCGTGAAGGAAGGGGAAACAGTAAGTATCGTTGGAGAGTCCGGTTGTGGAAAATCCACAACAGGTCGCGCAATCCTACGTCTGGATAATCCTTATTCCGGAGAAGTAAGTTTCCAAGGGGAAGATTTACTTGCTTTAAACAAATCTCAGATGAGAAAAAAACGTAAGGATCTGCAAATTATTTTCCAAGATCCGTATGCTTCATTAAACCCTCGTCAAACAGTAAGCCAGATTTTAGAGGAAGCATTAGAAATTCAAAATGTTGTGCCTCGAAAAGACCGTCGCAAAAAAATCGTCGAATTGCTTGAAACGGTTGGAATTGGTGCTCACCAGGTTGACCGTCACCCACATGAATTCAGTGGAGGGCAACGTCAGCGTATTGGGATAGCGCGGGCATTATCGGTGGACCCGAAGTTGATTGTATGTGATGAAGCTGTATCTGCATTGGATGTATCGATCCAGGCGCAGGTGTTGAACCTGTTGAAAAGATTACAACGTGAGTATAACTTGACGTATCTGTTTATCTCCCACGACCTTGGGGTTGTACGTCATATTTCCGATAGAATCATTGTTATGTATTTAGGTAAAATTGTAGAAGTCGCTGATAAGGATGCCCTTTTTGCAAATCCACAGCATCCTTATACAAAAGCGTTACTATCTGCAATTCCAAGTACCGATCTTGGCAAGAAGAAAGAGCGCATCATTTTAAAAGGAGATGTTCCTTCTCCAATTGATCCGCCTGCAGGATGTCGCTTCCATACGCGTTGTCCTTATGCATTCGATCGTTGCAGAACGGAAGAACCAAAGCTTCATGGAATTCCTGGTGTAAGCCAACAATCTGCCTGCCACTTGGTGGAAGACGGAGCAGTTGATTTCTCTCAATTGAAGGCAAATTATTAATAGTTTTTTGGAAAGGCCACTCTCAGAAGTTGTTGGGGGTGGTTTTTTGTGTTTGAGATTTTGTATGACGCCCGGTTAGAGTGAAAAAGCAGAGGAGCGGTAGTCATAGGAGATGTATGACGACCGGTGAGAGGGAAAAAGCAGAGGAGTGGTCGTCATAGGGAGTGTATGACGACCGGTAAGGGGGAAAAAGCAGAGGAGCGGTCGTCATAGGAGGTGTATGACGCCCGGTGAGGGGGAAAAAGCAGAGGAGCGGTCGTCATAGGAGGTGTATGACGCCCGGTGAGGGGGAAAAAGCAGAGGAGCGGTCGTCATAGGAGGTGTATGACGCCCGGTGAGGGGGAAAAAGCAGAGGAGCGGTCGTCATAGGAGGTGTATGACGACCGGTGAGAGGGAAAAAGCAGAGGAGTGGTCGTCATAGGGAGTGTATGACGACCGGTGAGAGTGAAAAAGCAGTGGTCCAGTCGTCATAGAAGCTATTCAAAGTCCTTTGACATGCTTTTCATATCTCCAGTCCCAATTCAATTTCACCAAAAACCACCAAAAAACAACCCAAACACACAATGTCACCCAAAAAACACCCAATTAAAGCAACCAAAAGAATTTCCCCACCCCACCCCCCCCATACTGCACCTTTCGTATAAATTTTTTGAATATTCTATTCTTGGCACGCTTTTTGCATCTATCACTAATGAGAATAAAAACATAATTCAAAAAGGGGAGAATCAACTGTATGCAAAGGCAATTACCAAAACAGAGTAAAGCAAAATGGATGATGCAGTATTTATTAATAATCTGTCTACTTTTTCTTGCAGCGTGTAGTTCGAACACAACCACTAATAACAGTAGCAATGCGCAACCTGACCAAAGCACGAATGAAAACAATACACCAGAAGAAACAACAGAAGCTAGTGGCGAGTTAACAGTCGGTATTGAAGCAGAACCAACGTCCTTAGATCCGTTCAACTCAACTGATGGAAACTCTGCGACTGTTCAGAGTACGATGTTTGAAGGATTCCTTCGTTTTGATGAAAAGATGAATCTTATCCCTGTCCTAGCCACAGAATACAACTTTAATGAAGATGCAACGGAAATTACATTCACTCTTCAGCAAGGTGTTAAGTTTCATGATGGGACAGATTTCAATGCTGAAGTGGCAAAAGAGAATCTCGACTTTGTCCGTGATGAGGAAAATGGCTTAGCTCGTGCATCCTTTTTCTCTTTTATCAGTGAAGTGACAGTAAATGATGAATACAGCATCACGATTAAGTCGGAAGAGCCTAACTCTGCAATGGCATCTTACATGGCACACTCTTCTGCATCTTTCAAATCACCGGAAGAATTGAAAAAGAAGAAAGAAGACCCTGATTATAACTTAGACCGTAATCCAGTAGGCACCGGACCATTCAAATTCCAAGAGTGGAAGGACAGCGAGCAGATTGTTGTCACAAAAAATGAAAACTATTGGAATGCACAAGAAGAGCCAAAAGTTGAAAGCATCACTTTCCTTCCAATTGTTGAAGCGAGCACTCGTGTCAATAAGCTGAAAACAGGAGAGGTGGATGTAATCTTCCCAATCCCTACGCTTAATGCAAAAGAACTTGAACAGGAAGAGAACGTTGATTTATATGTTGGATCATCTACAAACGTTTTCTATATCGGAATGAATTTTCAAGAGGAGAAATACCAAGATCTAAAAGTTCGTCAAGCGATGAACCATGCCGTGGATAAAGATGGGCTTATTGCGCAAATTGCAGACGGATATGCACAAGTGGCGGATTCCGCTATCGCTCCTGCTGTTTATGGATATGCAGGGCAAAATGTATATGAACATGACAAGGAACTTGCAAAAGAATTACTGAAAGAAGCAGGAATGGAAGAAGGATTCAAAGCAACATTATGGACAAGAAATACAACGGAATTCGTTTCTGTTGCAGAGTACGTTGCCATTCAATTGAAAGAGATTGGCATTGATGTGGAAGTACAGGCATTTGAAAGTGGTACCCTTTTTGAAATGTTAGATGCAGGGGAAAAGACAGATCTTTGGATTGGACGCTGGTCACCGGGAACAGGTGAGGCTGATTATGGATTGCGACCAAACTTTGCATCTGATCGTGTACCGCCAAACTTCAATAACTCAGGCTTTTATATTAATGAAGAATTGGACGGCCTGTTTGACGATGCCCTTCGTACGCCTGACCAGGAACAAGCATTATCCATTTATGGGGATATTCAAATGAAAATTTATGAGGACGCTCCGTGGGTATTCTTGCATATTCCGGACACTATCATTGCAAAAGGGAAAGATGTGAATGGTATTTATGTTCTTCCTTCAGGGGGAGTACATCTTAATTTAGTAGAAAAACAATAATATAAAATGGACTCATAGGAACTGAGAAACCTATGAGTCTACTCTTTATAAGAAGAGGTGGACTGCATGATTCAATTTGCAATTAGAAGAATTATTGGCATAATTCCTATTTTACTTATCATTACGATTATTGCTTTTTTATTTGTGCACTTAACTCCTGGAGATCCGATACGAATCATGTACGGAGCGGAGTTGGATCAAGAAACGTACCAGACTTTGAGAGCGAAGGAAGGATTCGATCAACCGCTGATCGTCCAGTACGGTACCTATATGTATAACATGTTGGTAAACGGGGATTTTGGGTCTTCCTACCGGACAAAAACGGAAGTGTCCTCAGAAATCGTAAGGCGGTTTGGCTTTACATTTACCTTAACGATGCTTGCCATGTTCTGGGCAATCCTTATTGGGATTTTTGTTGGAATCATTTCCGCTACGAAAAGAAATACGGTGTGGGACCGGCTTGGAATGGTATCTGCTATTACAGCGCTAAGTGTACCTGAGTTCTGGTTCGGTCTGATGGTCATGCAGATATTTGCTGTGCAGCTTGGGTGGTTTCCGACAAGTGGAAGCGGAACATTTGCTCATATATTCCTCCCGTCCATCACGCTGGGATTTGGGGTAGCTGCCACCATCGTAAGGTTTACTAGGTCAAGTGTTCTGGAGGTAATGCGGGAGGACTATGTAAGGACTGCCAGAGCAAAAGGTCAGAAAGAATCGGTTGTTGTGTGGAGTCACGTGTTAAGAAATGCACTCATCCCTGTTGTAACTATGACAGGACTTCAGTTTGGATTCCTCATTGGGGGAGCTGTAGTAGTGGAACAAGTATTTGCTTGGCCAGGACTAGGGTCATACCTTGTCGACTCCATTCTCGCAAGGGATTATCCGGTCATCCAGGCACTAATCTTACTGTTCTCTTTTCAGTTTTTAGTAGTCAATCTATTAGTGGATATAAGTTACGGGTTTCTGAACCCTCAGATTAGATACGATTAATAGTAAAGGAGACAAAACTATGGGCAAAAAAATGCACACCTCGTATTCTCCTTTCAAGGTGTTCCTTCATAAATTTATCAAACAGCGATTTGCTTTTGTCGCGTTTATCATTGTTGCTTTCATTGTGCTTGTTGGCGTTTTTGGTTCGTTTATTGCCCCGTTTGATCCGTATCGCCCTGTCACACTTCAATATGAAGAAAAAGGCATCGATTCAGAGAATTTAACAAGTCAACAAGTAGAATTTAAAGGGGTTTTAAGTGATGGAAGTACTATTGCTGGCTCCGATTTAGAAAGGGTCAACGTTGAAAGTGAAGATAGAAGAATTGCCTCCATCAGAAAAATGACAGATGGTGTGACAATAACAGCCAATACTTCTGGAACTACCAGCACAACCATTGAAAGTGAAGGAGTTCGGTCTCTGGTAGGAGTCAGCGTATCGGATGATTCGGAAAAAATAGAGCCAAGCATTATTCGGATAGAAGCCGAGCAACCGAATGAAATAATGAGTAGAGGCGATAGATACTCCATTAACCTAAAGGCGATTTTTTCAGATGGAAGCTCCATCAATGGGTTAGATGAAATAAATGCTTTCCTATTGGATGGAAAGGATGAAAAGGAAAGTACCAATCAAGGAAGTGGCTTTGTGTCTGCGGGAAGTTCTGAGGAAAGTGACGGGGGAATCGAGTTCCTGTCCCTTGATGAGGAGCTCGCAACTGTTTCCAAAGAAGGGCTTGTCACTTTAAAAGGGCAGGGGGACGCGCTAATACAAGTTGTAGCTGGTACAGTCTCCTCGGTTGTGCATCTTCCGGTAGGGGTGGATGAGATTACACCTAGGCTGGTTTCTATTATACCGGAAACAGCAGAAGTGAGTTTAGTAGACATCTACAAGCATCAACCACCTTCTTCCCTTCATTTCTTTGGGACAGATCACCAGAACCGAGATATCTTCAGCAGAGTGGTCATGGGGACAAGAGAAACGCTTATTATCGGCTTTGTTTCTGTTGCCATCGGTGCTGTGATTGGAACGGCGCTGGGTTTGATAGCTGGCTATTATGGAGGCAAAACAGATAGTTTGATTACCAGGTTTACTGACATTCTTCTCGCATTTCCGGGGATTTTACTCGCAATTGCTGTAATTGCCTTCCTCGGTGCAGGACTTACAAATATTATTTTTGCGGTGGCGGTCTTCACCATTCCTATTTTTATAAGGATTGTAAGGGGAAGTACGCTTGCGTTAAAAGAAATGACTTATGTGGAAGCCGCCCAATCAATCGGAGTTAAGGATAGCGTGATTATCATGAGACATATTTTCCCGGGAACTTTGTCGGTGGTAATGGTTTACTTAACGATGCGGATTGGAGTGGCGATCTTGATCGGTGCAGCACTAAGTTTTCTTGGACTCGGAGGAGACATTACTGCTCCAGAATGGGGTTCTATGTTAAGTGCAGCAAAGGACAATAGTGGAAATGTGTTTCATCCGACGTTTTTCCCTGGACTTGCAATTGTTATTACCGTTCTAAGTTTTAATATTTTGGGAGATGGATTGCGTGATGCGCTTGATCCGAAGTTAAAAGAGTAGGAGGTGGCAACATAGATGGAAAAAGTGCTTGAAATTAAAGATTTAGAGGTTAGCTTTAAAAGTGATGGAAAGCAGTTGAAAGTGGTAAATGGGATATCCTTTGACGTTCATAAGGGAGAAACGCTTGGCATTGTAGGAGAATCTGGTTGTGGAAAGAGTGTCACGTCCTTATCTATCATGAGGCTTTTACCCTCGCCACCAGGAAAAATAACAGGTGGATCCATCCATTACCAAGGAGAAAATCTGCTGATTAAAAAAGAAAAGGATATGCGGAAAATTAGAGGTAACGAGATTTCTATGATTTTCCAAGAACCGATGACATCCCTTAATCCTGTATTTACCATCGGAAAGCAATTGGACGAAGTGTTGCTTTTACATAATGACATGACAAAAAAAGCGGCACGAGAGAGATCGATAGATATGTTGAAACTAGTAGGAATTCCGCGTGCAGAACAAATTTACGTAGCGTATCCCTTTGAGCTCTCCGGTGGAATGCGCCAGCGTGTGATGATTGCCATGGGGCTTGCTTGTCAACCAAAGCTATTAATTGCAGATGAGCCGACAACAGCGTTGGACGTAACCATCCAGGCGCAAATTCTCCACTTAATGAAAGATTTGAAAGAGAAAACCGATACCGCCATCATGCTGATCACTCATGATCTTGGAGTGATTGCAGAAATGTGTGACAGAGTGATAGTTATGTACGCAGGAGAAATCGTGGAGGAAACGGATGTCGATACATTGTTCAATAACCCTAAGCATCCATATACAATTGGACTGTTAGAGTCGATTCCAAAGCTTGGGGAGAAAAGAGACAGACTTCGTTCCATCCCAGGACAGGTTCCGTTGGCTGGGACAATTACAAAAGGTTGCCGTTTTGCTGATCGTTGCAGTAAGACAATTCCATTGTGCAGAGAAGAGGATCCAGAACTGCTAGAAGTAAACAAGGGTCATTCCTGCAGGTGCTGGCTTCATGCGGATAGGAGAGTAACTGTATGAATAAACCGTTGTTAGAAGTAAAAGACCTTAAAATTTATTTTCCGATCAAAAAAGGGATAAGACAAAAGGTTGCATCTTATGTAAAAGCAGTAGACGGTGTTTCTTTTACGATAAATGAAGGAGAGACGCTAGGTTTGGTGGGGGAGTCCGGCTGTGGGAAATCAACAACTGGACGAGGAGTTGCTCAGCTGCTAAAGGTGACAGAAGGTAAGATACAATTCCAGGGGGAGAATTTGCGAGATTTCTCGGTTAAAGAAATGAGAAGCAGGCGCAAAGACATGCAATTGGTATTTCAGGATCCTTATGCATCACTTAATCCTCGACTAACAGTAGAGCAAATCTTAGCTGAGCCTTTAAAGGCACACGGAGTAGAAAGAAACAAACGACGAAAATTAATGGAAGATATCATGGAGGTATGTGGATTAAATAAGAATTATCTTCACCGATATGCCCATGAATTCTCAGGAGGTCAAAGGCAACGTATAGGAATTGCCCGGGCACTTATTTTAAAGCCGAAATTAATTATCGCCGATGAACCAGTCGCGGCTCTAGATGTTTCTATCCAAGCACAAATCTTAAATTTATTAAAAGATTTGCAAGAAGGATTTGGGCTGACCTATCTATTTATCTCCCACGATTTAAGTGTTGTTCAGCATTTATGTAATCGGGTGGCGGTGATGTATTTAGGTAGAATCGTAGAGATAGGTGAAGCGGATAAAATCTTTGAAAAGAGGCTTCATCCCTATACGGAATCATTGATTGATGCCATCCCTATTTCCAACCCGAGAGAGCGAAAGGAAAGAAACATTCTTCAAGGTGATGTCCCTTCTCCGGTGGACCCGCCCAAAGGCTGTGCGTTTGTAGGGAGATGTCCGAAAGTAATGGCACAATGTCATACCGAACGTCCTGAGTTGTTAGAACACTCCGCTGGTCACCAGGTCGCCTGTCACTTGTATTCTCTGGAAAATAAAACAATGGAGGTATCCTCATGCTGAGAAAGCAGTGGAAACGTTTAACGAAGATGCTTGCTGTTTTGCTATGTGGTGCTTTATTATTTCCTGCAACAAGCGGTTATGCAAAGCCTTCCCATGTCCATAATACCGATTTGAAAGAATTGATCGTGCTTAACGGACATTTGGAGGGTGAGTTTAGCACGGAGGTAAAAGAATACACTGTAAAAACTAACGATGAAAAACTGTTGTTGTCGATTACCCCAGTGGCTGTAAATGCTAAGGTGGCGGTAAATGGAAAAAGAGTAAATCATCGCAAAGTAGTGAAAGTGGAGGTGCCGTCAAGTAAGGTAAGAGTAAAAATCGATGTTGCGACTCCTAAGGGAATAAAAGATACGTACACGCTATTTGTTGAAAAAGGTCCAGATTATGATTTGAAAGATGTTACGCTTTTTCAAAATGGAGATGGCTCCGTTATTGAAGATTATCAGCTGGGCTTTCAAAAGGCAGAAGTGATGGAAGGTGTAAAGGCGTATTTAATGTTTTATTCCAAAAAAGACTTTTATGAAGTTTGGGATTATATGAATAGGTTGACGCCAGAACAAATAGAACAGCATCTGACCTCCCGGGAAGAGGGGGAGAATAAAGACAAAATTTATAAAATTTCTAATCTGAGCTACGCAGATGGAGTGGGAAATACCTTTCGATCAGGGCAGGTAGATGTAATCACAGGAAAGCCTTTGAATGTAGGCGATTATCACGCATATGCAGCAACACTTGGAGAGGATGGAGTATTGGGAATGACAGAGGCAGACCGAACCATCAGCATTAATCCTTACCCTACTAATGTTGAACTGCTGGGTAGCGGAGGGAAGATTGAAAATTATTCCGTGACTTTTAAACAAGCTGATGATGAAAAAGTCACTCACTATTTTTTATTTTACTCTTCAAAAGGACTGACAAAACTGGTGGAGCCCATTATTAGCGGAGAGAATGTGGAATCTCTTGAAAAGCTAGAAAGAGATAATAGAGGGAAATTACTTTCTCTAAATGAGACTGGAAATGAACCAGTTTCCTTTGCTCCTAATCAAAAGACAATCGAGGGAGACACATTAAGCAATGGGCTGTATTATGCCTATGTGACTGCAGTGAGCGAAGAAAAAGTGCTTGGATCTAGTAAATCTATTAAGATGATAAACACCAACTCTATGCCTGTACCTTTGGAAACAATCGGGGACGGTGTAGGCACGGTGCTTCCTGCTGGAGGTTCCACAGGGGATACGGATGCATATTTCAACGCAATACGAGAAGCTGCGGGTGTGGAGCGTCCGAGAATCGCCATTTTTAATAGTTCAAGAGATTCTGTAGACGTTGCGTACGACCATTTTCACCTTGATGATGGACCTTATTTGGCTCTTGAAACCGAGTTTAGAAACAGGGGCTTTGAACCGGTATATATTCCTTTGGCAGTAGACACCTTCGATTTTGTCGCTAATAACGAGTATTTCGTTAATCTTGTGAAAAGCAGTCATGTAGTGATGCTTCAGGGTGGAGATCAAATGAAGCATGCAAGGTCGTTGCTTGAAGATGAGGGAACGGCGACTCCGCTTATGGATGCCATTCGATTTGTGTATAACAATGGCGGCGTGGTAGCAGGAACAAGTGCAGGTGCACATGTCATGAGTAACCCAATGTTTGGTGTGGGGAGGAGTTTTGAAGCGTTAGTGATCAATGATACGGAATTGAAAACCGTCGCTGATGTACCGTTAACAGGCTTTCTTGATCCAACTCTTAAAGACAATAATTTTCAGATTCCAGGGCTTGGCCTTGTTGAAAACATCCTAACCGACACGCACTTTGATATGCGTGGCAGACTCGGGCGTTTGCTTGTCGCAATGCGAGATACAGGCCATGAAATCGGTGTGGGCTTGGATGAGGGAACTGCACTTGAGGTAAAAGGTGATATTGGTAAAGTGGTAGGAGAGAATGGTGTATGGATTCTTGATGCGAGTGGTGCAACCTTCAATGAACAAGGTACATCCCCAGGATTTGAAGTAGATAATGTCATTGTGCATTACTTGACGGAAGGAGATATCTTCAACATGGTTACAAAAGAAGTCATCCCTGCTGGAAATAAAAAAGAAGTGGATCGAAGTGACGCCACTCCTTATCAAAGCCCTAACCTATTCAGCGGAGAATATGAATCTACGAAATCCCTGCTCTCTTTTGCTAAAAGTACAGAAACAGAACAGGTCACCACTGTAAAAGGTGATGCATCTGATCCGGTTTTTGCGTTACAATGGGAAAAGGGAGATATTTCTAAATACTACCAAAGTGATGTAGACTATGAGCCTAAAGCCTTAGCATCTTATAAAAAAGGAACGGTCACAAATATTAGATTATCACTTTGGGTGGAATAGGATGAAAAACTGAAGGAGACTTCTTACATGATTAAGTTATTGAAAAACGGGACCGTTTACAGCCCTGATTATCTAGGGAAAAAAGACATATTAATTGTCGATAAAAGAATTGCGGCCATAGAGGACAGCATACAATTTGAAGAATCAGCCCATATAGAAGTACTCGATATCACAGGCCAGTTAGTGGTGCCAGGCTTCATAGATAACCATGTCCACATCATGGGGGGCGGCGGAGAAGGCAGTTATCGTACCCGCACCCCTGAACTTGTGTTGTCGGATGCGATTAAAGGTGGAATCACCACCCTTGTTGGGGTTATTGGGACAGATGGAACTACACGGACAATGACAAGCCTTATTGCAAAAGCAAAAGCGTTAAAAGAAGAAGGAATTAGTTGCTATGTTCACACAGGGTCCTATCAAGTTCCCGTCAAAACACTGACGGGAATGGTTGAAGATGACCTCATTTTAATCGAAGAGATTATCGGAGTTGGGGAGATAGCGATTGCCGATCACCGTTCTTCTCAGCCTAGTTACGAGGAAATCGCAAAAATCGCAGCAGCTGCACGGGTCGGCGGCATGCTTTCTGGCAAAGCAGGAATCGTTAATATGCATTTAGGAGACAGTGTTAGCAAACTATCGATTTTAAAAGAGGTTATTGAAAAAACGGATATCCCAGTCCGTCAATTCTTGCCTACACATATCAATCGTAATCGAGAGTTATTTGAAGCGGGAATAGAACATGCCAAAAGAGGCGGCTATGTAGACTTTACCACTTCAAGTATCGCGAAATTCCTTGAACAAGGTGAAACGAAATGCAGTGTAGGTTTGAAAGAGATGCTCAATAAAGGAGTGCCAATCGGGCAGATTACATTTTCTTCAGATGGTCAGGCAAGCTTGCCGGAGTTTGATGAAAATGGAGAATTCATAGGCTTGCAATTAGGAAGGGTCACATCCCTATATAAAGAAGTGAAAGACGCTATCTTAGAGGAAGGGGTCCAACCTGCTGATGCATTGAAAGTTATTACAGAGAACCCTGCTAAAGTATTGCGCTTAGCATCCAAAGGAACACTTGAAGTAGGTAAGGATGCCGATCTTGTTATCTTAAATGATTCGTCATTTGAGGTGGAGTCAGTTATTGCACTTGGACAAAAAATGATGTGGAATAAAAAACTGCTTGTAAAAGGAACATTCGAGTAAGTTATAATAGTAGAAAAACACTGTTTCCTAAAAGGACAGTGTTTTTCTATAGATGGAGGTATGTGGGGATGGGGATAAAAGTAAGAGAACTGACGCTGTTAGCCGGGTCAGAAGAAACGAGAAGAACACTTGATAACCAATTGAACGAAATCGTCGGCGATTTTATCCGAATTCGCAGTTATTCCGTTGATGCCCACAAAGTCACAAAGGTACACAATCAACTGATTATTTTATCCTCCCATTTAATAGAAGAGGAAGCCAAAGAATATATTGGAGACAATTGTACAGTACTAGTAGCGAGGCGAATTGTTAACTTCCTTAATATTGATAAAATATACAGCGTTGCAAGTGGCGAAAAAGTACTATATGTGAACGACTTTCCAGAAACGGTCCAGGAAGCGATCTCTTCCTTCGAAATTCTTGGAATTAATCATCTTCAATTGATCCCCTATTTCCCTGGCAAAAAGGACGAAGAACAAATAAAAATTGCTATTACTCCGGGTGAACTTGACCTCGTACCTCCATATGTGGAAGAAGTGATCAATATAGGTCCAAGGCTTATCGACATTACGACCATTATTACAATATTAAACAGGCTGGGCCTTTTAGAAGAAAAACAGGATCAGGTTTCTAGTAAATACATAAGTACCATTACAAGATTGAGTAAAAGGTTAGGGGACGCAAACCAGGAAGCGAATAAGATCAGTGATCACCTGAAAAAGGTGGTAAACGGAGTGAATGATGGGATTTTGGCCATTAATCAGCTGGGAAGGATTACAGTCTTTAATGAAATAATGGAACGGTTTCTTCGAATTCCAATGAGGAAAGCGGTCGACAGACATGTTCGCGATGTGATTACCGAACGAAATCTTTATGATTTCATTATGAACAAACGGCAGGAAGAAGCGGACGGTTATTTTACCATCAATGCATTGAGCTTTATGGTCCATCGTTTCATGATAGATCCACAAGGTACGATAGTTGTTACGTTTAAAGATGCAAGTGAAACGATTGAAATGGAAAAGCAATTAAAAAGAGAATTAGTGAAAAAAGGCTTCTATGGAAAATATCATTTCGAGGATATAGTGGGTAGTCATCCAGAATTACTTCGTACAAAGAAAATAGCCCGTAAGCTAGCTAAAACCGAACTAACTATCCTCATACAAGGGGAAAGTGGTACAGGGAAAGAGTTGTTTGCAAGCTCTATCCACAATGCTTCTCCACGTAGCAACGGTCCATTCCTGGCAGTTAATTTCAGTGCCCTTCCAGAAGATCTTGTGGAAAGTGAACTTTTCGGTTATGAAGAAGGTGCATTCTCAGGTGCAAAAAAGGGAGGAAGAAAAGGGCTGTTTGAGCAAGCGAACGGGGGTACCATCTTCTTAGATGAAATAGGAGATATCAGCTTGAAGGTTCAAGCAAGATTACTTCGCGTGCTGCAAGAAAAAGAACTGCTTCGCATAGGAGGGAATAAAATTATTCCGGTGGATGTTCGAGTTGTAGCAGCCACGAACAAGGACTTGCTCTCTTTAATGGAAGAGGGGAAATTCAGAGAAGATTTATATCACCGTTTAAAAGTCTTGTTCTTACAGCTTCCTGCACTTCGTAAACGAAAGGAAGACATCGTACACCTTATACATCACTTCATTCAGCAAAGTGATCAACCATCCATAACACTGGAATTCGAAGTATTAGAGAAACTTAAGGAATATAACTGGTACGGGAATATCCGTGAACTAAAAAACACTCTAGATTATATGCTTGCTGTGTGCGAAGAAAATACGATAAAGGTGGAAGATATACCGAATGAAGGTTTTTTTCAGCAGGCCAAAAAGAGCATAAAGGAAGTAGCTGCTACTATGGAGCCAGCCGAACTTCCGTACATTCCAAATGAATTGAATGAAGAATTGAGCTACTTAGTAGAAATCATCTATCAATTGCAGTCTTCTGGGGAAACAGTCAGCCGGATGAAAATATCGGAAGCAACAAGAAGCGGTAGGAGATTCTTAACTGAACAGCAAGTAAGGACAAGGCTTGAAACTCTAGAAAAGATGGGGTTAATTGAGAAAAAAAGGGGGAGGCAAGGAACAAAGCTGACTGTATTTGGCGAAAAAACCTTCCATATGAAAAAAAGGCAGTAAGTGGAGTTATATATCCACTTACTGCCTATTAAATTGCTTTAGACGCCCATCTTTCTTCTGGTGTTGCTAGGTTTTTTTGTTTGTTGGCTTTTCATTTTTTGTGATCCTTGTGCACTATTAAAGTTCCCTTTGCCGCCTGCTGCCTGCTTCTTTTTATTTTCCAATTGCTTTTTCATCGCTTCTTGCAGACTGATTTTCTTAGGTTCATTACTTTCTGTCATATAGCTTCCTCCTAATGGTCCATGTTAGTAGATTTAGTATAAACCATTTCAGTAAAGAAAGGTAATAAGAATTTATTGGGTTTAATTAGAAAGGGTGAAATTTTGAAAATAGAGAAAGTATTCAATTCAATAATAATTGTTGAAACTATTTTAGCATAGTGATAAAGTTATAAAAGTATTATATAACACTTGTAGAGTTCGCTAACTGGTCTGTAATAACAACAGCCTCAGTGATAAAAGTATTTAATAGGAAAACTTTAAAGCTTTTCTATTAAATATTTTTATGGAGAAACAAATATTGGGAGCGCTACCAATATTGCAAGTGTGGAATCTTACAGAAAAGGTGTGAACATCATGATAGACATAATTATTGAATGGAGTAATAAAATTCTTTGGTCTTATGTTCTTATTGCTTTATTGGTTGGCTTAGGGATTTACTTTTCTTTGAAATCAAAGTTTGTTCAGTTTAGACAGATTGGTGAGATGTTTCGGTTATTAAAAGAGAGCCCGACCTCAAATGAAGCGAAAAAGAGAGTGTCGTCCTTTGGTGCCTTCTGTATCAGTGCGGCAACTCGAATAGGAACAGGTAACCTTGCAGGTGTGGCAATTGCCATCTCTCTTGGAGGTCCTGGTGCTGTATTTTGGATGTGGGTGGTTGCGCTGTTTGGTGCGTCCTTAAGTTTTATTGAAAGTACGCTTGCGCAGGTATACAAGGTAAAGGATAAGAGCGGATTCAAAGGTGGACCAGCCTACTATATGCAAAAGGCAATGGGAGCACGTTGGATGGGTGTTTTATTCGCTGTCTTGATCACGTTCTGTTTTGGGCTGGCATTTACGTCGGTTCAGGCGAACACGATTACCGTCGCGTTTAACGAAGCCTTTGGCGTGAATCGCTTAGTGCTTGGATTAGTACTTACGGCAATTGTAGCTATGGTAATCTTCGGAGGAGTAAAGAGAATTGCCAAAGTTTCACAAGTCGTCGTACCAGTTATGGCTGTTTCTTACCTGTTGTTGGCGCTATATGTCATTGCAATCAATATTGGAGAAATTCCAGGATTAATCGGCGTGATTATCTCAAGTGCCTTTGGCTTTAACGAAGCGGTAGCCGGTGGTATCGGTGCTGCCATTATGAATGGTGTAAAACGTGGACTGTTCTCGAATGAAGCTGGTATGGGTAGTGCTCCGGTTGCAGCGGCAACTGCTGACGTAAGTCATCCTGCCAAACAAGGTTTCATTCAGACACTCGGAGTATTTGTGGATACTATCTTAATTTGTAGTGCAACAGCCTTCATTATACTGCTGGCAGGAATTCCTGGCGGAGAAGAAATGGAAGGAATTGAGTTGACACAGGTGGCGCTAGCTGAACATGTTGGCCCTTGGGCGAGCATCTTCATAGCGATTGCAATTCTATTATTCTGCTTTAGTTCCATTATCGGAAACTATTATTATGGAGAATCCAATATAGAATTTATTAAAGAAAGCAAAACAGCGATAATGATTTTCCGCTTTGCAGTTCTTGGTATGACAGTCTTTGGTTCAGTAGCTAGTCTGAGCATGGTGTGGAATCTCGCAGATTTATTCATGGCATTGATGGCTATTACCAACCTTATAGCATTGGCCTTTATCGGGAAAATTGCTCTTGCTGTTCTGAAGGATTATCTAAAGCAACGTAAAGAAGGAAAAGATCCTGTATTCTATGCGAGTAATATTAAAGGGTTAGAAAATACGGAATGCTGGGAAGATGAGTCGGCAAGTGCTGAGGAAAAAGGTGCATAAATGTTAGATGTAGCTGCGGGATCTATGTGATCCTGTGGCTTTTTTTAGTGTTTAGGTAATCTTCATGCTAATTCTTCATCGTCGTAATGAAGACCTCCGTGACGAGGAAAAAAGAGGAGAGAAGTCCTCATTGCTGTAATGAAGACCTCCGTGAAGAGGAACAAGGAGTAGAGAGGCCCTCATCGCTGTTATCAAGACCTCAGTGACAAGGAAAAAGGGGAAGAGAGGTCCTCATCGCTGTTATCAAGACCTCCGTGACGAGGAAAAAGGAGGAGAGAAGTCCTCATTGCCGTTATGAAGACCTCCGTGACAAGGAACAAGGAGGAGAGAAGTTCTCATTGCTGTAATGAAGACCTCTTTGACGAGGAACAAGGAGGAGAGAAGTTCTCATTGCTGTAATGAAGACCTCCGTGGCGAGGAAAAAAGGGGAGAGAAGTTCTCATTGCTGTAATGAAGACCTCCGTGACAAGGAAAAAGGAGAAGAGAAGTCCTCATCGCTGTAATGAAGACCTCCGTGACGAGGAAAAAGGAGAAGAGAAGTCCTCATCGCTGTAATGAAGACCTCCGTGAAGAGGAACGAGGAGGAGAGAAGTCCTCATCGCTGTAATCAAGACCTCCGTGACAAGGAAAAAGGAGTAGGTAGGTCCTCATTGCCAAGATGAAGACCTTTGTGACAAGTAAGTAAACCAAGAGAAGCCTTCATTCCTTCACTTACCGAGCAAGCGATCTTATAACTCATGATATACTAATATTAATTGAAAGTTATCAGATTTATTTCATAAGAAGGTGAACGCAAATGCTCTATCAATCTAGTAAACCTAACCCAGTTTTAGCCCCGTGGGTGGAGTGTTATTGGCGTGTTCAATTGGATGCAGGACCAACTCCTAAAAATGAAACCATTCTTCCTAATGGAAACATAGAAATGATATTTGCTTTAGATGGAAACTACACGGTGGTGAACCGACAAACCAATAAAGTCCACCAGGCATGGTTATCTGGTATTCAGCATGAACCTTTGCACATTTCATATAAGGGAAAATCAAACTTGATAGGAATAAGGTTTCATCCATACGGTCTTTTTCCTTTTTTACGCCTCCCTGTTAACGAGACGGTAAACTCGGTGGAGCCATTAATAGATGTTACAGGAAAATTGTATGAACAGCTGTATGAACGTATCTCTCAAGCAGCCTCCACGGTAGAAGCATTCTCTATTATAGACCTTTTTTTAAGAAGGAGTATGGATCATGATAAAGTAAAACAGCTTACACTGATGAGAGAGATAACCCGACAGCTGAATGTCCGGCCAGAACAACCGATCTCTAAACTTGCGGACAGATTGGGTGTTTCGCAACGTCATTTGGGTAGGGTTTGTCATGATCATATGGGAGTCACTCCGAAGTTACTGGCAAGGATATTCCGATTTGAAAAGTCGTTCAGCTATTTGTATTCACAAAAAGATGAAGAGGTTTTCAAGGCGTTAATTGACCTCGGATTCTATGATCAATCACATTTTATTAAGGAATTTAAAAGGTTTTCGGGAATGACTCCAGAAGAATATAAGAAGAGGGCAGTAGAGTCTAACAATTTTTTATAAAATGTCCGTTTTTTACAATCCTTACATATGACAATCTTCTATCATAAGTTGGTAGGAGGTGAGAAATGTGGAGATGCAAAATATTTTGGTTGACATCAACTACTGGGCTGTGCTGGTTTCGGCTCTATCAGCTTTTTTCGTTGGCGGGCTTTGGTATACGGTTCTTTTCGGGAAGGCTTGGATGGTGATACATAACTTTACAGAAGACAAATTGAGAAAGTCAGCAGGTAGAGTATTTGGTGGAGCTTTTATTTTGGCTATAATAATTTCTTTTTCATTAGCAATGTTTATTGGCCCTGAAAGTACGGGGAGTTTTGGTTTGTTTGCCGGTTTTATGGCAGGTGCATTCTATGTATCGGCAGCTTTGGGTATCACGTATCTATTTGAGCGTAAACCGTTGAAACTGTTTTTTATTGATGCAGGATATCATATTGTTACTTTTACACTAATGGGTTGGATACTTGGAACATGGTCATGAAAAAATATTGAAGTGGAGATGAAAAGATGGAAGAAATGTTATTTAAGCAATTGCAGTTTGTACGCAAGAGAACCATTGCGGCCCTTGATGCCACAACAGAGCATTTAGCAGATGAGATGCCGGGAAATGTGAAAAACTCAATCAGGTGGAATTTGGGACATATTTTTGTTTCCCAAGATACATTGCTCTATTCGTTCATTGGAGAGGAACACCATGCACCAAAGAATTATCTTGAATTGTTTGCAATGGGTTCAAGCCCTCATCAATGGAAGGAAGAGGGTCCTACCTTGCAAGAGATTAGGGACTATTTAGTTGAACAGCCTAGTCGTATTCAAGAAGACTTCGCTGGGAAACTGGAAGAACCGATTCAACAGCCATTCAAACTGGGGGACCATGAGCTTATAACGCTTGGGGAGCTGCTGAGCTTTGCGATATGGCATGAGGGTTTGCATCAAGGTGCAATTAATACAATCAAGCGGGCAGCTGGGACAGAGGACCTTTGGAGTAAAGTGAAAGAGGAAAATCAGCTCGTATAAAAGAAAGTGAAGTAGGGTGTGGCTTATGTAGTCATACCCTATTTTCTCAATAATTAGAAGTCAGTGTATCTATCTAGAAACAAATGTGGTAAAATATCTTTAATTAGAGATATTTAATTTCAAAGTAAAATTAACTGCAAGGAGGTACTTATATATGAAACACTTCCATCAAAGTCCTACCACTTATGTGCAGGACGTCATGATAAATGTAGAAAATCTTCAACGCTCTGTTGACTTTTATACAAAAATAATAGGTTTTAAACTATTAGAACAAACAGATTCCCAAGCTGTATTTTCGGCAAATGGCCAGACTCCCTTGTTGACTATAGTACAACCAAATGATATTAAACCAAAGGAGCAACGTACTACCGGCCTTTATCATTTTGCGCTTCTATTACCATCAAGAGCTGACCTAGGAAGCATCATCCACCATTTTATCGCCAATGGTGTCCGCCTCCAAGGGGCTTCAGATCACCTTGTCAGTGAGGCATTGTATTTGGCGGATCCGGATGGAAATGGGATTGAAATTTACAGGGATCGTCCAGCTGAGGATTGGAATTGGAATGGAACAGAAGTGGAGATGGCATCAATAGCACTTGATGTGGAAGGCTTGTTAAAAGAAGGTCAAGAGACCAAATGGGATGGTCTTCCTAAAAAAACAGTCATGGGGCATATTCACCTTCACGTTTCTGAACTTAAAGATACCGAGAAGTTTTATACAAAAGGGCTCGGGTTTGAAGTGGTCACTCGCTATGGAGGCCAGGCTTTGTTCATCTCAACGGAACGATATCATCACCATATTGGTCTGAATACATGGAATGGAATTGGAGCACCGGCACCTGAGAGGAATTCGGTAGGACTTGTTTGGTTTTCTTTGGTGTTTTCAAGTGAAGAAAAGAAGTTGGCTACAGTTGATAGATTGATATCATTAGGTTATAAAGTAGAGATGTTGGATGGCCAACACTTTGTACAGGACCCTTCAGGCAATAAAATTAAACTTGTTTAAAAAGATTGCAAGCAATGAAGAGGGCATTTTTATAAATGAGCTGAAGGTCAAACATGATCCTTCAGCTCTTTCTGAAAAAAATATAGTTCATCAACAAGCTGGAAACCTGCTTTTTGATATAGATGTATTGCTGAACTATTGGTGGTATTCACACACAATTGTAGTTCTTTTATTTCATTAAATGAAAAAATCCAAGAAACTGCAATTCTTAAAAGTTCTGTACCTATGCTTTGTCCACGATAACGTTTGTCGACTGCAAAGAACTCAATACTTGCTTCAGAAAACTCAGGTTCAACCTCCACATAAATGTACCCGGCTAACCTTCCTTCTTTTTCCACATGAAATACTTGCCTATTTTCACCAATGCGGTTAAGAATCTGTTCTCCGTTATAATATGTATAAGGAAAAACCAAGTTGTGCAGGTTGATCATCTCGCTGTAGTGATGCTCCGGAAGTATGGGTAGCATAGAATTTTGAGTTGTTATGAAATCGTTTTGTCTCAATATCAAAATAGCCTGTTCGCTTTGTTTCGAGAAGTTAAACGCAGTTGTGACTGAAGCTGCTAAATTATTCTCTTTGTTGGGAAACATGCAAAGTTTCTCTATTGCTGATGGGATGAGTTGCATCATTTGCTGAAATAAAAGGTAAACTGGTTCTTGCTGATTAGCTTCTAAAAAGGGGCCCCAGACTTCTGCAGATTTCTGCTCAATATCAGCATCAAATCCAATCACCCCAATCAATGTTTCTTCCTCATAGGCTAATATGAAAGCTTTTTCGAATGGTATATCTGTAAAATCATTCCTTAAAGTGGAGGCTATCTCTTCAGGTTGTCGGCCGCAATATCCGATGTGGCTGTGAGCTTGTCTATTAAGCCTTGCAATAAAAGCTGCCACTGTATCTATGGTATCTCTAGAAGGAAAGGCCATGATTATTTCATCCATTTGATTCCACTCCCTAATAAAAAATCCCGGAGTGTGCACGGCTCCGGGACTTGTTAGACTATTAAAAATTATAACACAAATAATTATCGATTTATGAGGTTTCGTACCCCTCTATAGATTAAGGCAAGTGAGAATACTAGAACGGTAATGACGCCTAAAATACTAGTGATCGGCTCAAGAGCAGCAAACGTTCCTGTCATTGGTACTCTAAGAAGCGCAAAACCTGCTAGCATGGCAGCGAAAAACAGAATGATTCTTTCCATATAACACCCTCCTTTTTCTTTGCTAACACTATATGTGTATAGGCTTAAACTTGTCAGCGCTTTCAAAAAAATTCTTTTTCTTGGAACATTGTTCAGTTATGTAATAGGAACAATTGGGTAAAAAAATAAAAAGAGATAGAAGAGCGGGAGTGAGGATATGGAGGATATAATAGATTCAGTGAAGGAATCTTTTCTGGCAATATTACCAGTATCAGCGGTAATCATTTTACTTCAAATCTTTTTAATAGGACTTCCTTTTGAGAAGTTCCTTTTATTTTTAATAGGGCTTTTGATGGTCACCTTAGGATTAATGTTCTTTCTGATGGGGGTCAATATAGGACTTTTACCTGTTGGAGAGATGATTGGAAAGGCTCTCCCAAAACCAAAGAAAAAGTGGCTGATCATTGTTGTCGGGCTATTGTTAGGTATCGCAGTCACTGTGGCAGAACCTGATGTGAGGGTGTTGGCAACACAGGTGGATGAAGTATCTGAGGGGAAGATTACCTCGACTGTCTTAATCCTTTCCGTTGCACTGGGAGTAGGGATATTCGTGGCACTGGCGATGGTAAGAACCATCTATAAAATAAAACTGCCTTATCTTATGATGCCTGCTTATTTGCTTGTTTTTCTACTTGCATTCGTTACTCCGGATACATTTGTTCCGATTTCATTTGATGCTGGCGGGGTAACGACAGGTCCGCTTACCGTACCGTTTATCCTTGCTTTGGGAGTCGGTGTTGCATCTGTAATGAGAAAAAATGAATCATCAAGCGAAGGCTTTGGATTAGTTGCATTAGCTTCCATCGGGCCAATCCTTGCAGTTCTATTATTAGGGGTGATTTATCAATGATTCACGACATCTTTAAGGGTTTTGGTGCGCTGCTTCTTGAGGTAACCTTTGCATTAGTGCCGTTATTAATATTTTTCCTCGTTTTTCAATTCATTTTTTTAAAACTAAACTGGGATAAACTAAAGAAAATTTTGTTTGGTTTTGCGTTTTCTTACATAGGACTGGCGTTATTCCTTCAAGGAGTTCATATAGGTTTTATGCCAATAGGAGAAAAGATGGGGGAGAACCTTGGAGATATGAATTATTCTTGGATCTTGATTCCGATTGGTTTTGTTCTTGGTTTTGTTGCCACGATAGCAGAACCTGCTGTAAGGGTGTTGAATAAAGAGGTATCTGATGTCACGGATGGATATATATCAAAGAAAGCGATGCTTTTAACTCTGTCTGTTGGAGTAGGGGTAGCTATCGCTTTATCCATGCTCCGTATCCAGTTCAATTTTTCTATATGGTATTACATCATACCAGGCTACCTTATCGCATTTATCCTTCTATTTTTCACCAAAAAAATCTTCGTCAGTATAGCCTTTGATTCCGGGGGAGTTGCAACTGGACCTATGACGGTTACCTTTATTCTTTCCATGGCGGTAGGAGTTGCATCTGTTACAGAGGGAAGTGACCCTTTGACTGATGGGTTTGGAATGATTGCACTTGTAGCACTTGCTCCCATTATTTCTGTTCTTGTGTTAGGTATTCTTTATAAAAAGGAATTGGAAGAGAAGGCTTAAAAAAAGTGCGTGTCATAAATAAATGGAGCTGAAATCGACTGGTTGATTTCAGCTCCATTTTCTATTTAGATTATTTCCAGTGGTCGTAAACTTGCCTCAATTTCTTCTCTTTTTGGTTCTAAAAATGGAGGAAGTGCAAGCTTTTCTCCCATTGTTTCTAAAGGCTCGTCTGCACTGAACCCGGGAGTGTCTGTGGATAGTTCAAAAAGAATCCCATTAGGCTCTCTAAAGTAGAGTGCCTTAAAATAATATCTCTCAACTTCTCCTGAGTTCGGAAGGCGGGTTTCTCTCACCCTTTGTACCCATTCTTGGAACTCCTCTTTGTTTGGAACGCGGAATGCTACATGATGTACGCCACCACGTCCAATTTTTTCAGGTGGAAGATCAGGCCTTGTCTCAATATGCACTTCTGCTCCTGGCCCGCCTGCCCCTGTTGTATATACTTCAATGGCAGGAAACTCCCCTTTAAGAGAGGGATATGACCCTTTATGCTGAAAGCCAAGCACATTCGTTAAGATGCTTGTGGTTGGCAGAGCAGATTTAACCGTCAACGTTACTGGTCCAAGTCCAATAATGGCATGTTCTTTCGGAATGTCTTTCTTTTCCCATGGAACTCCTGCTGGAACACCCTTTTCCCCGTTATCAGCCACTAATAATAGTTTGGTTCCTTCATAATCTTCAAACGCTAAAGAGTCCCTGTCTGCACGCTGTTTTATTTCTTCTTGTTTTATGTTGAATGTTTGAAATCTCTGTTGCCAAAAGCGAAGTGATTCAGTTGTTGCCACCCGCAAGGAGGTTGAAGAAATGCTTGAAACTCCCTCATGCGTTCTGCCTAGACCAGGTATATCGAAAAAGGTAATCTCTGTTCCCGGATTTCCTTCTGCATCACCATAAAACAGATGATAAGAGGAGGTGTTATCTTGATTGACGGTCTTTTTAACAAGTCGCATTCCAAGAACCTCTGTAAAAAAATGATAATTCTTTTCTGCTTTGGCAGTTAATAAAGAAACGTGGTGTAAACCTAACAGTTCCATAGGTTATCACTCCTTTTATAAATATGGTTTTACTTAAAATATCTTGAATTCAAGATAATTATAACATGGCTTTTTCACATTCTCAATAGAAACAAATTATTAGAAAAATACAAAATTTTTATGTGTTTTTCTGCTTTTTTATTGCTAAATTTCCCGTTTCAAAATATATTTATTATATATATATGTAGGAGAGTGATGAGAACTTGGATAGTATACCCTATGACTCGATAATTTTATTAGGGGCATTGTTAATATTATCAGGATATTTTTCGGCATCTGAAACGGCTATTACGAGCGTGAACAAAGTGCGACTACGTAATCAGGCAGACAACAATGCAAGAGCAAAACGCTCATTAAACATGGCAGAAAACTTTGATCAAAGTGTTTCTACAATCCTAATAGGTAATAATATTGTCAATATAGCAATGGCAGCTATAGCTACAAACATTGCTACGCAACTATACGGCCCTGATGGCAGTACATTAGCAATCACGACAGCAATTATTACGATAGTAGTCCTTGTTTTTGGGGAGATTTTGCCGAAATCTTTAGCAAAACAATATGCAGAAAAATATTTACTTGTAATATCTGCTTCTTTAATGACAGTCATGAAACTCTTTTATCCAATTACATGGTTGTTCGTCCAATTAAAAGTAGGCATCAAAAAACTTCTTGGTGCAGATAAGGAGGAGCCTACTGTAACAGAAGAAGACGTAATAGCAATGGTAGAAATTGGAGAAGAAGAAGGGACTTTTCTCACACAAGAACGAGAACTGCTGCACAATGCAATAGCGTTTGATGATATTGTCGTGAAGGATATCCTTACGCCAAGACCTGATGTAGTAGCCATCTCGGAGGATACGTCTATTGAAGAAATCAAAGACATTTTTATAAAAGAGCAATATTCACGCTTACCTTTATATCAAGGGTCCATAGATAATATAATTGGAGTGATTTCACATAGAGATTTCTTTGCCCAATATGTGCAGAACCCGAACTTTTCATTAAGAGAAATTGCACGCAGTCCGTTTTTTGTCATCGGTTCTGCCAAAATATCTAACCTTCTTAAAGAGCTGCAGACTTCACAAAATCATCTGGCCATTGTTCTCGATGAGTATGGTGGAACTGCGGGTATCATCTCAATTGAAGATATTATAGAAGAGATTGTTGGGGAAATTTGGGATGAGCATGACGAAAATGAAAACTTGGTAGAAGTCCTCGATGAATTGAAATTCCGTATGGATGGACGTCTTCCTGTGGAAGAATTTTCGGAGCTACTACAACTTGAAGTAGTAGAATCCACCGCTAACACATTAGGTGGTTGGATTTCAGATATGCTCGGATATCTTCCAAAAAAAGGAGAACGAGTGGAGTGTGAAAGCTTCGTCATTCACATAGAAGAAGTGAAAAAGCATCGAATACAAAAAGTAGTTGTAGAGAAAAATGTAGATATTGTTTTCTCTGCTTAATATTTTTTATAGCCCTGGTATATGCCAGGGCTTTTTATGTGATAAGTCCATGAAAATTTTTGATGAATACGGCAATTCAAGGGAGTCAATGAGGACAATGTTCAGGAGTTTTGGTGATGCCCGGGAGTCATAGGGGGTCAGTGAGGACAAAGTTTAGGAGTTTTTGTATATACCGGGAGTCATAAGTGATTCTGTGGCAAAACATCTAAGCGTTTTTTCCTTAATCAAAAGCTATCCATGGGTAGCTTTCTTTATATGATTTTTATATAATTCAAAGCAGAACGTTTAGGAAGTGATACATAATGTTGAATAAAGAAATTGGGTTTATCGGTAGTGGAAAGATGGCTGAGGCTATTATCGGTGGACTCATAAAGTCAGAGCTTGTTCCTGCCAATCAAATATTTGCCAGTGCCAAAACAAGAGAAACGATAGAGAAGATGGCAATTAAGTATGCTATTAAAACAACTATTCAAAACAGGGAAGTAGCTAAAAAAGCAGATATGCTAATTTTGGCTGTGAAACCAGATCTGCACAAAGAGGTAATAGAAGAAATTTCTGACGTAGTGAAAAGTGACGCTGTCATCATTACCATTGCTGCTGGGATCTCATTGGATTTTCTTGAGTCGACTTTCGGGAAAACTATTAAAGCGGTTCGTGTAATGCCGAATACACCTTCCTTGGTAGGGGAGGGCATGAGTGCGATTTGTGCAAATGAGTCAGTGAATGATGATGAACTACAAAACGTCATCAGCCTTTTTGAAAGCTTTGGCAAAGCAGAGGTACTACCTGAAAAGCTGATGGATGCTGTTCCTGCTGTAAGCGGATCCTCGCCGGCCTATGTGTATATGTTTATTGAAGCGTTGGGGGATGGGGCGGTCCAGCAGGGAATTGCAAGAAGCCAAGCTTATACAATGGCAGCCCAGGCCGTCCTTGGTGCCGCGAAAATGGTCCTTGAAACAGGCAATCATCCCGGGGAGCTAAAGGACAATGTGTGTACCCCGGGTGGAGCTACGATTGAGGCTGTCACAACATTGGAAAAGAAAGGCTTCCGAGCTGCGGTAGTCTCTGCAATGGAAGCCTGTACGGAAAAGTCTAAAAAACTGAAAGATATTAAATAAAAGAAGCCCACTCACCATAAGGTAGAGTGGGTTTCTTGCTTATTCAAACAACTCCAGAAATTCCCCGTATCCTTCTGCTTCAAGTTGTTCTTTCGGTACAAATCGGAGCGCAGCAGAGTTCATACAATATCTTAAGCCTGTTGGCTCGGGTCCGTCATCAAAAACATGTCCCAAGTGCGCGTTGCCTAATTTACTGCGGATTTCGGTTCGTACAGAGAAAAGACTGCGGTCTTCAAGCTCCACTATATTTTCTGCTACTAACGGTTTGGTAAAACTTGGCCAACCTGTCCCAGAATCATATTTGTCGGTAGAACTGAACAATGCCTCCCCTGAAATTAAATCCACATAAATGCCTTCTCCTTCAAAGTCCCAATATTCATTATTGAAAGGTTCTTCCGTTCCATCCTCCTGCGTGACGTAATACTGTTCAGCAGTTAAAACGGAACGTAATTCATCTTTAGATAGATGGAGAAGGGTTGTGCCATCATCCTCTATTTCCGGAGTGACATTGCGGTCTTCTCCCCACACTTTATCAAGAAACTCGTCACGTCCCGAGTTGTCTCGGTAAAAGTCATAGCGGACAGGGTTTATAAGATAATAATCTTGATGATAGTCTTCTGCTATATAAAAGGTTTCTGCTGCCCTGATCTCCGTCACGATTGGTTGATCAAAACGCCCAGAGGCGATAATCTCTTCTTTTGATTTCTCGGCGAGTTGCTGCTGCTCTTCGCTATGATAGAAGATTTCAGACCGATAAGGAGTCCCTTTATCGACGAATTGTCCCTTGTCATCAGTTGGATCGACTTGTCTCCAGAAAACGTCTAACAAAGTTTCATAATTTATGACATTAGGATTATAGGAAACAATGACAGCCTCCACATGACCTGTCTCTCCCGTTGTGACCTCATTGTAGGCAGGGTTTTTCACACTTCCACCGGTATATCCTGAAACCACTTCGTATACACCGGGAAGCTTTTCAAATGGCGGTTCCATACACCAGAAGCAGCCACCTGCAAATGTGGCATAGGCAATGTTTTCGCTTTCCTCCAGCTCATAAGGTAAACTCCCAACAGATTTTTGTGTTACTGTGGCATACATATTGGGTATAAAGAAGTAGGCGGCAAGACAAGCGATTACAAGAAGTAGACCCCAGAATTTTTTACTCATCACAGACTCCTTTTTTATGTCGTTATTCCTATTATAACGTAAGCGTTTCACAGACCTCTACTAATGATATGCTTCTTCAAATTTTTCCATGTTTTGATTTCGTGTACAATCTATATTACTATTGTAATAGATTTGATTGAAAAATCATCTTCAACAATGGAGGACTTCAATGAACATATTCTTAACTGGTGCTACTGGATTTTTAGGGGGAAGGCTGATTCGCAACCTCTTGGAAGGAGAGCACACGGTCTATATATTAGCTAGAAACATGAAAAAAGCAACGGCATTAAAAGAAGACTTGCCTGTTTCTTTACAAGAGCGGGTTACCATTCTAAATGGAGATATTGTGAAGCCGGAATTTGGTTTATTAGCTGATCAACTTGCTGCACTTACCAACAAAATCGATATTTTCTACCATCTTGCAGCATTGGTAAAATTCGATCATCATTTACGGGACACACTTATGGAAATGAATTATCAGGGAACGAAACATGCTTTAGAGGTTGCTGCTTCCATTGGGGTGAAAAAATTTATTCACGTTAGCACCGCTTACACGGTGGGAGTATCTAATGCAGGTAAGGAAGAACTTTATAACTTACAACAGAACTTCAATAATCCATACGAGGAGAGCAAGGCCCTTGCAGAACATGAAGTAATGAGATATCAGGGCAAATTGGACGTTTCCATCTTTAGGCCTGCTATCATTGTAGGAGATTCTAAGACTGGTGAAGCGGACTCAAACTTTACCCTTTACGGATTCATGAGAGGTCTCGAGCTATTCAAACGAAAACTTGAGCGCAAAAATTACGAGGAAAAAGTCCACCTGGTTGGTTCCAAAGATGGTACATCCAATCTGGTTCCCGTTGATTATGTAGCCGATATTTTAACAATTGCAGCTCAAAAAGCGGAGAAGAACACCATCTACAATATTACCAATCCCACGCCGCCAACCAACAGGGAAATACTTGAGACAATAAAAGAGCACCTGCATTTCCATTCACTGGGGATCTATGAGAAAGATACTAAGTTCTCCTTAACACCAGTGGAATTACAGTTGAATAGTATGATTGATGTATTTGGTCCATATCTTGATCGCAGTATTTCATTTGCAGATCGAAATACTCAAAAACTACTAAAAGGTAGTCCTATTTCTCACTTGAACATGACAAAAGAAATATTGGAAATTATTATCCGTGCTTATTTTGAACCAGAAAAGGAAAAAGTGGAAATTTAAATAAGTTTAACGAAAGAGTGATGACCCTTGCATAGGTTTTCACTCTTTTTTTGTTTATAATAAATGGGATAACCTACATACAAATTCCCCCTTTTTGGAGGGTGAAAGAGCAGGTGATAGTATGACGATGAAAAATATACTGGCAGTTTTTTTAGGCGGTGCAATCGGTACCCTGTTAAGGTATTGGGTTACTTTAGGTACTGCTGACTTTGTTTTTCCAGTAGGAACACTTCTTGTGAATTTCGTCGGAAGCTTCTTATTGGGTACCTTTACAGGATGGATTATCCAAAGAAAAGTAAAAGAATATATGAAAGTTGGGTTTGGTACTGGATTGTGTGGCGGTTTTACAACGATGTCTACTTTAGCTGCAGATGTATTTTTACTTGAGGAACAATCTACCATGTTCACTGTTTCTATTTATCTGTTCTCTTCCATTGCAGGTGGACTATTATTTGCTTTCCTTGGCCTTCTACTAGGACATTCCGCTAGGAGGTTAGTATGAGTCAAACGGCCTTGAATTTTTTACTTGCCGTTGGGGGTGGTGCTGGGGCCATGTTGAGATTTTTGCTTGGATTGGCGCTTATGAAAAAGTTTCCCTCCCCGCGGATCCCGATAGCAATGCTCATTGTAAATATCTTAGGTTCTTTTGGATTAGGCTTGCTAACTGGGAATCTAGATTCAAAGAATCTTTCTAACGACGCTTTGTTTGTTGTTCTTGGTTTTGGTTTCTTTGGTGCATTTACGACTTTTTCCACTTTTAGTGTGGAAGCTGTACAGTTAGTCATGGATAAAAAGTATCAAAATGCCCTTGTTTATCTAAGCTTTAGCATTTTTGGTTCTATTACAGGATTTCTATTTGGTCATTTAATTAAAATTTTGTGAAACACCGCTGTTGATCTCCGCAAATGGCTTCGCTTTCCTAGGGGCACTGGTGGAGCCTCCTCGGCTTTGCCTGCGGGGTCTCCACCTAGCGCTAACTCCCTCAGGAGTCTTCGCCTTTTGCTCCAATCCACAGCTATATATCTTTTAATATTCTTAGTTAGTACGAATAACGTTGCTGGTGACGAGGTCACTTTTTTTTACTTGGGCGGGTAACGTGAGAATGATGGACTTTCTAAACCACTGATTTCGATATTGAAGATCCCCGCCATGAGCGAGTAAGATCGTATAGGCAGAATAGAGAGCGGTATCTTCTTCATTTGGACGTAAATCTTGCAATTGAAGCAATGTTTTTATTGGATCTTTTTCAGCGTTCCCGTCTTTTATGACTAACTCGAATATTACTTCTGGGTACTGAAGATAGTGGTTAAGTAGAAGGCGTTTATTTGCTTCGTCATTTGTAGGGATACAAAATTTAATGATAGTTGAGATTGATTCTGCAAGTAAATTCAAGTTTCCATTTAACCTTAGGTTCCGCTCGCTGTTAATTTGAAAATGAATGTTATGACTGTTTGCATATATTTGGATGTCTGATGCGACAAGATCAAGTAATTCCTTTGACGATAGTGGCCTTGAAGAGAATGTTTCTGTCTTCGCGAGTTTAATATAGGAATCAATTATTTTTTCGGCACGGTTGAGCTCTGTCAAAATAATGGGGACATACTCCTTATTGGCCCTATTGTGTTCTGCTCCAAGCAATTGAATAAATCCTTTCACCATGGTTAAGGGTTGTTGAAACTCTTTGGATACTTCGTCAGCAATGGTGTTGATATGGTAGAGCTTTTTCAGTTTTTTATATTGATTCTGTAATTGATCTAATCCACAAAAATACTCAACTACGTAAAATAAAAGCAAAGTAGAGCCAATAAACACGATATCTGTGCTTACGATACTCATCCATTCTTTGTCTAAAATCACAAAAGTAATGCCATGTAATATCGCTCCAATCCCGGCAATGGTTGAAATCAATAAGTATTTGAGAGAGTTTGAATACTCCCCCCACTTTGCTTGAATCAATAATGGTAAAACAGATAGAAAAGGGATTAGGAAATAAGCGTGTAAGTAGTTAATGGGCGATGGAAAAAATAAAGGATAGATAAATAAAGCAATGACCGTCAATATTCCAGCCAGATACCCACCATATAAAATGGACATGATAACGGGAATACCACTTAAGTAAAAAGTGGTGTCACTTGCGACAAGTATAGGAAATGTCGAACACAGAAGGGCTGAAATGGTACAATAAAAAAAGGCTGCGAGCTGCCTTCTAAATTCTGAAGGCTTCCTATAACGCTTATGTACCAATGAATAGTATAAAAGAAGAGGAACGAACAAAAAAAACAGTTGCAATAAAATATCTTTCAAAAAGTTCATGACGAGACCCCTTACCCGGATGCTATATGTACTTTTATTCATTTACAAAGTACCATAAATTGAAAGAAAATTCTATACAATTATAAAGAAAAATGTAGAAATAAGGAGGAAAGATTATGCAGGAAAAAGGTGAATTACTAGAATCATATAGGCTCCTATGGAATAACCGCTCCTTGGAGAGCATAGATGGTTGTAATGAAAAGGAACTAGTGCAACAGGCGATTAGAAGGGAATTAAGGGATGAATTGACACACCCAAGAACGAGAAAACAACCGATAGAAAAATATTATTTAGCGGTTAAACGAATAATTGAGTCGAAATTAAACGAATCTAAACAATTATTGCTCATTAAAGAATTTACGATTGCCTTGGATGAGATAAAAAAAAAAAGCTGACCATTCAAGCATCATGGCAGCTTCTTCTATAATCCAAATATGGAACGAAATACATTGCGGCGCTTTTGTTGTGGAGGTTGGTCAAAGATAAGTGGGGGTTCCATTTTTTTTGCGGGGGCTTGCAATTGATCTAACATACTCTCTAGTCTGTCCACTTTCTTTGTAAGTTCTTCTATCTCTTTCCTCTGTTGCAGCAGTTGATAGGATACCACCTCATCAGCCTTTTGCTGAATCATTTGCTCTGTTCTGCTCACTCTCTCAGCCAAAGTTACCAGCTGATGGTCAAATGCTTTGCTCTTTTCACTTCGAACATTCATGTTTTCTAAGTGTACTTCTTTGCTATCTGTTTCGAAATCGACGTCCAATGCACCTGCCACCTCAGAGTTCGCTTTTAGTGTTTCAAGGCGTGCCAATGCTTCTTCATCGTAAACATAATGGCCATAATCATTTTTGCGACAAGGGATTTCGTATTTTTGGACCCACTTACGAACCGTTCTTGGTGCCATACCTAATTCTTTTGCCACTTCATGTGTCTTTAATTCCATTCAAACTCCCTCCCTTTACTAATTGTATTTCTTCATTCAAAAGCAACTTCCTCCATGGTAGACAAAAGTAGTGATTGTTCGGCAAAAATAGTTGAAATCTAGCAATGATTTATCTTTTGTCTGCAAATAAAGGAAAAATTTCCTATTGAAATATGCCTAGATAACTATAAAAAGAGGTTACGAAAAAATGGATATCCTTTTATAATAGGAAGACAGGGTTCAGGCGCTTTGACGAAGTGGTTTACTTATAGTAATCTGAATATTTAAAATAGAAAACAAAGCGAAGGAATGATCCATATGATAAATCTCGAACAACCAACTGTTAAGACAACAAAAATGGATATTGGGAGTAAGATTAAATTTTTTCGCATCCAAAAAGGGTTAAAACAAGACGATCTTGCAAGGGGAATTATTTCCGTATCGTACCTATCAAAAATTGAAAACAATCTAACCTCACCTAGTGAAGAAGTGTTGAGGCTATTATGTGAGCGGCTTGAAGTAAGTCTTATTGAACAGCAGGACGATACGATTTTTCAAGAACTTATGTCATGGTACAAGTTAATGACTACAAGTGAAAGCCAGGAAATAAAGCGAAGGTATGAAGGCCTGGTAAAAAGAATTCAATCCGTCAATACAAAGACATATATGTATTTTGTACTGTTCGAATTGCGCTATCACCTTTACCTTAAAAACATGGAACAATCGAGGACGCTTATTGAGAAGTTACAACAGTTTCTGGATATTTTTGATATTCACATGCATTACTATTTCCAAAAATTCTATTCTATTTACGAATATAGATTGAACAATTTTGTTCAGGCACTTGAACACTTAAAGGTAGCCGAGCAATTACTGCAAAGGAATTCTAATCTTGAAAAATCAGAAGAGGCCGACCTCTACTATCTCTTTGGTCTTACTTATAGTCAAACGATGAAGGAACCACTGAGCATCACCTACACCACTAAAGCACTCCAAGAATTCCAAGCCATCTATGATTTCAAAAGAAGCGCAGAGTGCCAAGTGTTACTAGGCATCTGCTATCGTAGAATTGGAGAATACGACCGCTCGGAAAAAAGTTACCTTCTAGCTCAAAAACTATCAGAGTCACTTAATAATATGTACCTTCAATCCCTCATCTATCATAATCTTGGAAAGCTATACTCTATTCAAGGCCAGCATGTAGAAGCAATCAATGAATATGAAAAAAGCTATTTTCTAAAACAGCAAGATCGACCGGAAAGCAAGCTAACTTCTATTTATTGTATATTACTTGAATATGATAAACTCGGTGATTACACCGAGTGCAGAAAATGGCTGACACTTGGCCAGGAATTATTATCGGATCCAGAAGATGCCATTGAATATCATTATTACTTTTCCATCCACGAATGTATTCTTGAAGGGGATTATGTGAAATTTGATCAACTATTTTTGGAACAAGCCTTACCTTATTTTCAAGAGAAAGATCTTAAGGAACCACTCATCATTTATGCTGAACGCCTGGCTCAATATTTTGAAGCCAGTTATAAATATAAAAAAGCAAGTTATTACTATTCTTTAGGATATAAGGAACTAAAGAAACAAATTTTTCTATAAGAAGGAGATGGAGCATATGAAAAAACGATTGGTTCTGATGGGGTTGGCGTTTTTCTTACTATTCGGTGGTGCTACGGTATTTCAGGAGGCAGGTGTGGATCCAACGCAGGAAGTTTTATTAGCTACAAAGGATCAGCATCCGGACCCTATTCCGGAAGGATGATTTTATTTGATTGACCTTACTCAATAGAGTGGGGTCTTTTTTTTTGGCTCTGTTAAAGCATACTGTTGATTTTTGCAGAAACCTAGCTGTTGATTGGAGCAATAGGCGAAGACTCCTCGAAAATGCTACGGATTTTCTTCGTGCGATGTTTCGCTGTCGAAGCCTTCCTTGTCCTGAGGGAGATAGCGTTTAGGGGAGACCCCGCAGGCGCTTTTCCGAGGAGGCTCTCCAAACGCCCCTAGGAAAGCGAAGCCTAGTGCGTAAATCAACAGCGGTGTTTAACAGAGCCTTTTTTTTTCAAAAAAACCATATTTAATAGTTTTAATTCGAGATATTGGGGTACAAGATAAGTTAGAAGGTAATAGTATTCTAGAACTGCAAACATGAAGAAGCCTTTCAAAACGAGTAAAAGGAGTGTTTACAATGACTACGAATGTAAAATTGGCGATTATCTATTACAGTTCAACAGGTACGAACTATAAGCTGGCAAAAACGGCAGAAGAGGAAGCAAAGGCAAGCGGTGCAGAGGTAAAGTTGGTAAAGGTTCCAGAACTTGCTCCGCAACAGGCAATTGACTCTAATCCAGCTTGGAAGCAACATGTAGAAGAAACAAAGGACGTACCGGAAGTAAGTTTAGATGACCTTACATGGGCGGATGCCTATATATTCAGTGTCCCAACTAGATATGGAACAGTTCCTGCACAAATGAAGCAATTCCTTGATACAACAGGAGGACTTTGGGCAGAGGGGAAACTCGCAAATAAAGTTGCTAGTGCCATGACATCTGCAAGCAATCCTCACGGAGGACAAGAACAAACTATCTTAAACCTTTATACCACTATGTATCATTGGGGGGTTATTATCGCCGCGCCAGGATATACAGACAACTCCATTTTTGAAGCTGGCGGAAATCCATATGGAACAAGTGTGACAGCCGATCAAGAGGGTAACTGGAAAGAGGATGTCGCTGCAGCAGTCAAACATCAGACAAAACGGACCCTTCAGGTAGCAAGTGCCATCAAAAACGGCATGCAATAGATTAATAACATATACCCATCACTATTGTGGTGGGTATTTTCTTACTTTCTAGCTGTGGAATGGAGCAAATGGCGGAGACTCCAGCGGGGGAGTAACGGGAGGTTGAGACCCCGCAACGAAGTGAGGCTCAAAAGCCGTCCCGCGGAAAGCGCAGCCATTTGCGGAAAGGAACAGCGGTGGTCTACAAGACTACTCAGGTTTGTAAACGTTAAAAGAACCGAGCGGTTTTGCCCGGTTTTTCATACAACACTAATCTTTTTGAATGGTTTGTTTATTTCTTTTATATTTTCTAATGAAATAGGCCCTTTGAACAAACAAGTATGCAAGGAAGACGGTGGAACAGAATATCGCTACCATCATATTAAATAGCATTCCCCCGATATAAAGGAGTCCATCACCCTTAAGGGTAAGGAAGTACCAAATAGTCGTAGTGGTAAACCATGTGAGGATGATAAAGGAAAGACTAATGGCAGTATGGAAAAAAAATGCCCCTTTACGCATCACCATTTGAGAGACATACATATAACTGACAAGTGTAGTGGAAACGATTGCCAATAAATTCATGAGCATAATATAGTCATACATCTCCATCATCAAACTCCTTTTTTCTATATATATAGCGGGACAAACTAATGGGTGAGTACCTAGGCAAAATATTTGCATAATCGCTGCAATAGGACATAATTAATATATATTTGAAAATAGGAAGGTGAAAAAATGAAAAGTTTAGCGTCTACAACAACCCTACATAATGGAGTAGAGATGCCTTGGTTTGGCCTTGGTGTATTTAAAGTGGAAGAAGGGCAGGAAGTAGAATCTTCTGTTAAGATGGCCATTCATGCAGGTTACAAAAGCATTGATACAGCAGCCATCTACAAAAATGAAGAAGGTGTAGGAAAAGGAATTAGAGAATCCGATGTACCTCGTGAAGAACTTTTCATCACGACAAAAGTATGGAATGCAGATCAGGGTTATGAATCTACTTTAAAGGCTTTTGATGAAAGTATGGAAAAGCTAGGACTAGAATATCTGGACTTATATCTTGTACACTGGCCTGTTAAAGGAAAGTATGTAGAAACGTGGAAAGCATTAGAAAAGCTTTATAAAGACGGAAGAGTACGTGCCATTGGGGTGAGCAACTTCCAAATTCACCATCTGCAGGATATACTGGATGTGGCTGAGGTAAAACCAATGGTTAATCAGGTAGAATACCATCCAAAGCTTTCTCAAGTGAAGCTATTAAATTTCTGTAAAGAAAATGGTATTCAAATGGAAGCATGGTCACCACTGATGCAAGGTCAGCTATTGGATAATGACGTATTAAAAGAAATTGCAACAGCTCATAATAAGTCTGTTGCACAAGTCATTCTTCGTTGGGACCTTCAAAATGGTGTGGTAACTATTCCAAAGTCAGTCAAAGAGCACCGTATTAAAGAAAATGCGGATATTTTCGACTTCGACTTGTCACAAGATGAGATGCAGAAGATTCATGCATTGAATGAAGACAAACGTGTAGGTCCGGATCCCGATAATTTTGATTTTTAATCCTAGATAAAATAAAGGTGCAGGGCTTAAGTCGCCCTGCACCTTAACTTTTATTCAACTACTAATTCTTCTTGTTGGTGTTCGTGTAATTCATCTTTTTCTACGTGTATTTGAACATAATGGAGACCACTTTCTTTCATAGTCGCTTTTGCTTCATAGACACCATCACTGACTTCTTTTGCATCTACGAATTCATGTTTCTCTGAATCTTCATGCCAAATTTCAAAGCGAACAGTCGCATCTGTTAAAGCAGCATCTTCTTGCTTGATTTCTGTTGATAATGTAGTTTCTTGATTCGCTTTTACAGCGTCTGTGGATTTTAATGTCATATTTAAGCTGCTCTCATGGCCATGATGATCATTATGGTCTGTTTCTTCATGTGTCTCATGGTCGTGACTGTGCCCATCTTCTTTATGCGCTTCTTCTTTATCAGAAGGTTCCGGATTTCCAACCGTTAACTCAACACGTGGCATTACATGCATGTCTCTGGCAGTAGTGTGAGCTACTACATAGTAAAAGCCTTCCTCTTCGAAAGTTTTCGTGATGGAGTAAATTCCAGACCCATCATTAGAAGCTTCCTCCATTTCATGATCCGCTTCCTGCCCTTGCTTCCATACCTCAAACTTCACTTCTCTGGCATCATCCACATTCTCCTCACCTTGAGTGACAAGGGCTTCAATTTTCACTTCTTCATTCGGCTCCACTGCTTCAGGCAGCTTGATCTCCACTTCCACCATACTAGGCACTTCATCTTTATTTCCGTTTGTATTTTCATTGTTATTAGTTGATCCGCAAGCTGCTAGCATCGTTAATGATAGCAAGCTGATAAATAGAATTAATTTTTTCAAAAAGAACACTCCTCTCGTTCAATGTTTTTATTATAACTAGTAACCTAACGGAAAATATCATCAAAAAGATCAATCTTGTGAACAAAAATAGTATGATATAGGTAATGACCATAAATGCATGGATCTATACATAGGGAGTGGTTGAAGTTGATAAAGCATTTACAAACAAAAGAAGAATTGCTTGAAGGGTTTCAAGTTTTAAAGGAGTTAAGGCCACATCTAACAGAAGATACTTTTATAGAAATATATGAAACCATGCAAAAAGAAGGCTACGAATTATATGCGTATGTTGTAAAAGAAGAGGTAGTCGCTGTTACAGGAATAATCATGTTAACTAATTTTTATGATGGGCGTCATATTTATGTGTATGACCTAGTAACTAAAAGCACAGGCAGATCAAAAGGCTACGGGGAGAAATTGCTTTCCTACATAGAAGAATTAGCAAAAGAAAGAGGCTGCGAGAAAATAACGTTGTCCTCAGGCTTACCAAGGATAGATGCTCATAGATTTTATGAAAAGAAAATGGATTACGATAAAACTAGTTATGTATTTAGAAAAGAGCTGTAGCATAGATGCTATAGCTCTTCTAACTTCAATAAGGAAGGTCCAAATCCTGTCGGAACGGGAGCATGGACTGTCACACTTTCTTCCATAAACGGGTGAGGGACAGTTAATTTCCATGCATGCAGGCTATGACGATGATGGTGATTTTGCGAACCATAAAGTTTATCTCCAAAAATGGGATGGCCAATGCTGCTCATATGTACTCTGATCTGATGCGTTCTTCCTGTATCTAGTGACAGCTCTACAAGTGTTAATTGTTCTTTTGGAAAGGATTTAACTACTTGAAAATAGGTGATTGCTTTTTGTCCATTTGGAGAGACTCTTCTCCTGGTAGCGTGATGGCGGTCTTTTCCAATAGGCTTGTCCACCATTCCTTTTGATCTGCTCATTACTCCTTCAACAAGTGCCAAATAAGTTCGTTTAACTTTGCGTTCTTCTAGCATCCTGTCTAAGATAGCCCCGCTAATGGCATGCTTTGCGAACAGAATTGCTCCGCTAGTGTCTTTATCCAACCGATGTACATGACGAACTTTAGAAGAAATTCCGTTCTTCTTGAAATAATGTGCCACTCCATTAGAAAGAGAGCGTAAGTCTTGATCTGAGGAGGGATGAGTGTCCTTTCCAGCTACCTTATTCACTACCAATAAGTGTTCCGTCTCGTAAATAATATCAATATCCATTTCGGTAGCAATTGGTGAAATCTCTTCTGGTAAAATAGGGATAAAAATTTGGTCGCCTTCTTGAAGTGGCTTTGTCCAATTAGGAGTATCTCGATTCACCAAAACTTGTTTGGACATCCTAAGTTCATGAAGAAGTCCTTTGGGGATGCCAATCACATCTTTTAGATAATTTTGTAATGGGAGGGACTGATTATTGGTTACGGAAAATGTTAGCATCTGTCTGTTCATTATTAGCTCCTTTCATGATTTACTTCTATGTGGATGTTCCTTGGAATGTCAAATTATATTGTCGTAATGAGTCTATGGATTCCATTAACTACCTACCCAAATAAAGATACATTTATGTTACTCTTTTGTTATAGAGAAGTTACAAGGGTGGTTTTAATTCGTGAAAGTAGTATACGCTTCAACTCCAGAGCAGGAGGACCATATTGGGGAATTGGTCCAACACCTCTTAACGAACATTCTTCCTTATTATTTCACAGATAAAGAGATAGAAAACCTTGCACAGCAATTATCCCTTCACACTGGAGAAGTCCATGATACTTTTTCCGATTATAATGGAACATTGAAAGAAGCATTTCATATCATATCATGTCTTCAAGCAATTATTGCAGTTATTGAAACAATCCAAGAAGAGGACTTACTTACCAAGCATCGTGAAATATTTAAGCGGAATGTCAATATGTTAAGGGAGTATGGATTTTCATTTCCATTTTCGATTGATCAGTTTGTCCAAAAACCTAGCAAGCCGAACATTTTCAGTAAGTTCATTCAGCCTTCCAATCATTTTTTGATTTAAAAAATTGGTAAAACCGCTGTTTCATTCCGCAAATGGCTTCGCTTTCCGCGGGAGGGTGCTTGAGCCTCCTCACAACGCTTCAGGGGTCTCAATATACCGTTGCTCCCCCGCTGGAGTCTAAGCTTTTGCTCCAATCAACAGCTAGTAAACTTCATATGCACATGCAAAACAGAAGAAACTCCTGGCGATTATTCGCTAGGAGTTTCTTTTACTTTTTCGAACCATTCGGTGTAGACGTTGCTGTCTTGGTGGTAGTTCTCTAAGCGTTCTACTTCTTGGCCATCTACGAAATGGATGAAGGTAGGAGTAGAATTAATGCGGTAATCGTCCCAGCCTTGTTCGAATTCCTGTAGATTGTAGAGCTCCATATCTATTCCCATCTCTTCAGCCATCGGTACAACAACAGGGCTTGTTTGCTTACACGCAGGGCAAGTTGAGCTGTAGAAGTAAATAGTTTTCGTTTCACCAGCATCGAGATTTTCTTTTAATTGATCAGGAGTGATAATGTTTTGGTAAAGTGGATCATCCAGCTGCTTTTGTGTTTCTGTATGAAGCTTGTCTTTACCAAAAGGATTCCCTTCCACGTTTTGCTTTTGCTGAATATTAGTTACCACAACAAGTGCTATAAAGATGGCCATGATGACCGCCATAATGATGATGAGTTTTTTCAAAATTAATTACCTGCTTTCTTTGAAAGTTTTTTTACATAAAACAATATTGCCGTAATGGATGTAAAACCGATAAGTGCTAAAAATGGGATAGTGATAAAACCTAGCCAATTGATATATTGACCAGTACACGGTACAACTCCACAAGAAACGGAGTTCTCGCTGAAAAATGCAACTTTTTGAACCAAGTAATGATAAATGGAAATGGTTCCTCCTATTATGGATAAGGGAAGGACGTAAGTTGCAATACCAGCATCTTTTTTAACCGCAGCAATTCCAAGCAGTATGACTAACGGATACATTAATATCCGTTGATACCAACATAGCTCACAAGGTATGTATAACAATACTTCGGAAAAATATAAGCTACCAAGGGAAGCAACAAGGGCAATGATTGCTGAGGCAAGCAATAGATTCTCTATTTTTTTGGAATAATCCACGGTAACTCTCCTCTTTTGAATTCAAGATACTTTTCCTAAAATTATAGTCGTTACTTTTCATTATTGCAAAACTAATCCTATCCTTTTATTGTGAACTTTTTTTGACTTTAAGAAAGAAAGCGGTTTCCAACAGAAGTTATATCTTGTACAATAATTATGGAATCGATTTCATTTTGTGAACAAGAAAATTAACAATAGATAAACTTAGGTAAGGAGAGAAATTTTTAATGCCAACTCGACAATGGTGGAAAGAAGCAGTAGTTTATCAAATTTACCCACGAAGCTTTAATGATTCAAATGGAGATGGAGTAGGGGATATTCAAGGGATCATTGAGAAACTTGACTACTTAAAAGAACTAGGCGTAGATGTAATCTGGCTTTCCCCTGTATATAAATCTCCCAACGACGATAATGGCTATGACATAAGTGACTATCGCAATATTATGGATGAGTTCGGGACTATGGATGATTGGGAAGAGATGCTTGCACAAATGCATAAGAGGGGCATCAAATTGATTATGGATCTTGTGGTAAACCATAGTTCAGATGAACATGAATGGTTTAAGGAGTCACGTAAGTCAAAAGATAATCCTTATCGTGACTATTACATTTGGAGACCGGGGAAAGAGGGTGCTGAGCCAAATAACTGGGAAGCAACATTTGGCGGTTCGGTTTGGGAATATGATGAGCAGACAGATGAATACTTCCTGCATCTTTTTTCAAAAAAACAACCAGATTTGAACTGGGAGAATCCAAAGCTTCGACAAGAAGTATACGACATGATGAAGTTCTGGCTGGATAAAGGAATTGACGGATTCAGAATGGATGTCATTAACTTTATCTCCAAAGTGGACGGTTTGCCAGATGGTGAAAAGGTTGAAGGGAAGAAATACGTCTCCGGTCATCAGTATTTCATGAATGGACCTCGTATCCATGAATTTCTACAAGAGATGAATGAGAAGGTACTGTCGGATTATAATGTCATGACGGTTGGAGAAATGCCAGGGGTATCTCCTGAAGAAGGAAAACTTTATACAGGAGAAGAGCGCAAGGAATTAAACATGGTTTTCCAATTTGAACATATGGATCTTGATACACAACCAGGAAAGCATAAGTGGCACTTAAAGCCATTGGACTTGCGTGACTTAAAAAGATCACTTGGCAAATGGCAGTCAGAACTTGAAGACGGTGGATGGAACAGCTTATATTGGAACAACCATGACCAGCCACGTATCGTATCAAGATGGGGAAATGACAAGCAATACCGCGTCACTTCTGCTAAAATGTTGGCAACATGTCTGCATATGATGAAAGGGACGCCATACATTTACCAAGGGGAAGAGCTTGGGATGACCAATATCAAGTTCGACTCGATTGAGGATTATAAGGATATTGAAACCTTGAATATGTACAATGAGCGTGTAGTTGAAAATGGAGAAAATCCACAAGAAATCATGCAATCCATTTATACAAAAGGCCGCGATAACGCTAGAACTCCAGTTCAGTGGAATGAATCGGAAAACGCCGGGTTCACATCCGGTACTCCTTGGATCAGGGTGAATGAAAATTATAAAGAAATCAATGCAGTAAGAGCGATGGCAGAGGAAGATTCTATCTTCCATTATTACCGTAAATTGATCCAACTTCGTAAGCAACACGAGATTATTGTGTACGGTTCATTTGAAATGTTGTACGATGACCATGCTGAAATCTTTGCCTATACTCGTACGCTTGGAGACGAAACTTTACTTGTTGTGACAAATTTCTCGGGAAATAATCATCAATTCGACAGTTCTAAAGACCTAAACAATGCAGAACTACTTATTTGTAACTATGAAACAGCTGAAAAAAAAGCAAATTCTTTTGAGTTGCGCCCTTGGGAAGCTAGGGTGTACAAGATTTGATATAGCAGGGACAGGTTCCTTGACCCACTAAGGTGGGCAGGGAGCCTGTCCTTTATTGTTTTTTGTTTCATTATGATAAAATTGGGGAATAAGTAATATTGGGCAATTCTCCGTTTTACATTAGAACTGGCCCCATTTTTATTTGTTTGTACATAAGGATAGGAGATGATGGCATTGTCAAAAATCGATTTATCTAAATTTGAGAAAAAAATGATTATCAGAAACATAGAAATGAAAGACATAGATGATATTATTGCCCTTCAGCACTTGTGCTTTCCAGGCATGCAGCCATGGAAGCCGGAACATCTCGAAAGCCATTTGAACATGTTCCCAGAAGGACAGCTTTGCGCGGAGTATGATGGGGAAATAATCGGGTCGTGCTCAAGCTTGTTAATAAACTTTGATGAATATGATGACCGTCATACTTGGGATGACATAACAGATGAAGGGTACATCACCAACCATAATCCAGATGGTTATAACCTTTATGGAATTGAAGTAATGGTGCATCCAGGCTTCCGGCGGATGAAGGTGGGGCACAGGCTGTACGAAGCTAGAAAAGATCTTGCACGCAGGCTTAATTTGAAAAGTATCATTATTGGCGGTCGAATTCCTAACTATCACAAATATGCGGATGAGATGACTCCTAGGGAATATGTTAGACAAGTAATGCGTCATAAAATTTATGATCCCGTGCTTTCCTTCCAATTATTGAACGAGTTTACTTTAATGCGTATTAACCCGGGGTATTTACCTGATGATGTAGCATCGAACAAATATGCGACACTAATGGAATGGAACAATGTAGAATACATCCCGCAAACTAAGCGTCATTTCAAAACTTCTTTCCCTGTAAGGATTTGTGTCGTTCAGTACATGATGAAATCCATCAGCTCCTTTGAAGAGTTTGCCACACAAGTGGAGTATTACACGGATGTCGCTTCAGATGCTGGTTCTGATTTTGCTGTGTTCCCAGAAATATTTACAACTCAATTGATGAGCTTCCTTCATGAGAAGGTACCTAGCAAAGCCGTTCAGCGCCTAACGGAGTTTACAGAACAGTACATCCAACTGTTCACAGATCTTGCAGTAAAATATAACGTGAATATCATTGGTGGATCTCATTTCGTTGAGGAAGATGAAAAGGTGTTTAACATCGCTTACCTCTTCCGTCGTGATGGAACGATTGAAAAACAATACAAATTGCATATTACACCGAATGAACGAAAATGGTGGGGAATTAGCCGCGGTGACAGTGTCCGTGTCTTTGATACGGATTGTGGAAAAATTGCAATCCAAATCTGCTATGATATCGAGTTCCCTGAGCTTGCCCGCATAGCAACAGAAAAAGGAGCAAACATCATCTTCTGTCCATTTAATACAGAAGATCGCCAGGGCTACTTACGTGTTCGTTATTGTGCGCAAGCACGAGCTGTGGAAAACCAAATTTACACGGTTATCGCAGGAACATGTGGAAACCTACCTCAGGTGGAGAACATGGATATTCAGTACTCCCAGTCGGCTATCTTCGCTCCATCGGACTTTGAATTTGCAAGGGACGGGATTGTAGGAGAATGTAATCCGAATATTGAAATGGTTATTATCGGGGATGTAGACTTAGAAATCCTCCGTCGCCAACGTCAATCTGGTACGGTTCGTCAATTGAAAGACCGACGTAGAGATGTTTATGAGATTAAGTATAAAAAATAATCTGTGTGTAAAAGCGATCCTTTTGTGGGGTCGCTTTTTTGTTCGTTGTGATGAAGACCTCCGTGACGAGGAAAAAGGAGAAGAGAGGTCCTCATCACCGTTATGAAGACCTCGGTGACGAGGAAAAAGGAGAAGAGAGGTCCTCATCACCGTTATGAAGACCTCGGTGACGAGGAAAAAGGAGAAGAGAGGTCCTCATCACCGTTATGAAGACCTCGGTGACGAGGAAAAAGGAGAAGAGAGGTCCTCATCACCATTATGAAGACCTTGGTGACGAGGAAAAAGGAGAAGAGAGGTCCTCATCACCGTTATGAAGACCTCCGTGACGAGGAAAAAGGAGAAGAGAGGTCCTCATCACCGTTATGAAGACCTCGGTGACGCGGAAAAAGGAGAAGAGAGGTCCTCATCACCGTTATGAAGACCTCGGTGACGAGGAAAAAGGAGAAGAGAGGTCCTCATCACCGTTATGAAGACCTCCGTGACGAGGAAAAAGGAGAAGAGAGGTCCTCATCGCCCTAAACAAAACCAAACAATATTACCATACGTTCTCAAGAATGAATTCAATAAAAAAATGAACCCCATAATGGAGTTCATATCAAAAATATTCATAGCATTGTTTAGCTTGCCCTACGATATCTATACTGTTGCCATTGAAACCTGAGAAAACAACCTACGCAAAAGCCCATCAAAGCAACTCCTGACGCAACAGCTACCATGATGGCAAACACAAAACCAATTACAACAAATCCGGAATAAAAACCAAAAAGCGCCAGTGCCAAGCAGATTACCGCAATGCTCTGATTGAATTGCAGCTGGGCAACGTCTTCCTGAGGATAAGATCCTGCAGGTTTAGATAGAAATTTCCTTGCAACAATAAGCACTGGATTCGATTTAAACAACAATCCCATCAGCCCAGCAAGGAGTGGAAAAGCCATCAGAAAGTATAACCCTGTAGCAAGAGAAAGAAGGACAGTCGTCAATATAAACCATTGATTAAAAGTGACCAAGGGTTTAGGTATAGTACTATTTTTCATATGCAATTAATCCCACCTGTATTATCGGATATTTGTTATCAACATCATACTCGAAAAAGTGTGAGAAGTGCAATGAATAAAAACTGGTAAGAAGATAAATGTCTAAATATTTGATAGTATAGTAGAAGCAAAACAGACACAATTTCAACTAACTTAAAGATTTGAGGAGAGCAGTTTGATATTTTTTGAGGTGATATTACCGGTTTTTATGATATTTGCCATTGGATTTATTGGACAAAAAACCATTGGGTTTGATGTAAAAGCATTGTCGAAGATGGCGATGTACCTTTTGTCGCCTGTTCTTGTATTTAGGACTTTTTACGTGAACGAATTTTCCAGTGACCATTTTTATATAATCATATATTGCTGTTTACTTTGTTTTTCATTAATTATTTTTACTTACTTTATTGCTTGGGTAAGGAAGTATTCTAAATCGGAAACATGCGGACTGATTCTATCTTCTAGTTTTATGAACAATGGAAATTACGGGACACCAGTTGCCTTGCTACTCTTTGGTACAGTAGGATTTGAATATGCAATCGTGCTTATGGTCATTCAGTCCCTGCTGATGGCAACAGTTGGAGTATACTATGCAGCAAAGGGGAGTCCAGCCAACGATGGTATCCGTTCTGCACTGATGTCGGTAGTGAAAATGCCAATTATGTATGGAGCAGTTACAGGACTCTTTTTCCAATGGCTATCGGTACCAGTTTCAAGACCAATTATGCAGGCGGTGCACTTGGTGGCAGATGCAACCATTCCTGTTATCATGGTCATTCTTGGCATGCAGCTTGCGAAAATAACTATCCGTACGACAGCTAAGGAGAAATTGTTATACGCTCTTTCTATAAAACTGATAGTGTCGCCATTCATTGCATTTCTATTTACCCTGGTTCTTCCGGTAGATCCGATGATCAAACAGTTGATGATCATCATGGCGGCAATGCCGGCCGCGGCGAACACGACTATGTATGCACTGGAGTTCAATACAGAGCCTGAATTCGTCTCAAGTGCAACATTAGTTAGTACGTTATTAACTCTTTTTACTTTGCCATTGATGTTTTGGTTGGTACTTTAAAACTTGCCTAGTTTTCAATTTGTAAAGGTTCGGCTTTTACTTTTGACTGAATGATATTATAATTTTTTTAAAAGTGGAGGATATCTATGACATTCCAAAACCAAACCATACTACCAGCTATAAAAAACGGCAAAACACTAGAAAGATTTTTGCAAAGCAACTACGAATATGGTGTGATATTAGACAGTCAACTCTCACAAATTCCAAATTATATAAAAGCAGCTAAAAAAGAAAAGAAAAAGCTGTTTGTCCATGTGGACCTTATCCAAGGAATAAAAAATGATGAACATGCGGCAGAATTCCTTTGTCAAACCTTAAAACCTGCAGGGCTCGTCTCCACGAGAGCGGCAGTGATTGCAAAAGCCAAACAAAGGGGTATCTATGCTATACAGCGTCTTTTCTTACTTGATTCCAATGCAGTGGAAAAGAGTTATCAAGTAATCGAAAAGGTCCAGCCCGACTTTATAGAAGTATTACCTGGGGTTGTGCCTCATATGATAAGGGAAGTAAAAGAGAAAACAGGCATTCCTGTATTTGCTGGAGGTTTGATCCGTTCCGTGGAAGATGTGGATTGTGCGATTGAAGCAGGAGCGACAGCAGTTACCACATCCAAACAGGATCTTTGGGAGCATTATTCAAAATAGATGTTAGGGAGAGTGCTAGAAATGGAAACTTATATTTTATCATTAGACCAGGGAACCACAAGTTCACGAGCGATTCTTTTTAATAAAAATGGGGAGCCGGTATATACGGCGCAAAAAGAATTTCAACAGTACTTTCCAAAGTCTGGCTGGGTGGAACATAATGCGAACGAAATATGGAGTTCCATCTTGTCTGTAATTGCATCTTGCTTGTCTGAGTCAGGGGTAAAGCCTAACCAGATAGCTGGTATTGGTATCACCAATCAACGTGAAACGACTGTTGTGTGGGATAAAGAGACGGGGCAACCGATACATAATGCGATTGTTTGGCAGTCCAGGCAGACATCCGCTATTTGTGACGCATTAAAAGAAGCGGGTCATGAACAGACCTTTCGAGACAAAACGGGATTGTTAATCGATGCTTATTTCTCCGGCACAAAAGTGAAGTGGCTGCTTGATCATGTCGATGGTGCACGAGAGCGGGCGGAAAAGGGTGAGTTGCTTTTTGGAACCATTGATACGTGGTTGATCTGGAAGCTATCAGGCGGAAAGGCACATGTGACGGATTATTCCAATGCTTCAAGAACGCTTCTTTACAATATTCATGAATTGAAATGGGATCAAGAATTACTGGAAATTTTAGATGTTCCTTCAAGTATGCTTCCTGAAGTGAAGCCATCATCGGAAATTTACGCACATACTGTGGACTATCACTTCTTCGGTCAGGAAATTCCGATTGCAGGTGCAGCGGGTGATCAGCAAGCAGCGCTATTTGGACAGGCTTGCTATGAAGAAGGGATGGCCAAGAACACTTACGGGACAGGTTGTTTTATGCTTATGAATACAGGAGACAACCCGATCAAATCAGAGAGCGGTCTGCTTACTACCATTGCATGGGGAATTGATGGGAAAGTAACTTACGCATTGGAAGGCAGTATTTTTGTAGCAGGTTCCGCTATTCAGTGGCTACGTGATGGACTCCGCATGTTCAAGGACGCCAGTCAAAGTGAAGAGTATGCGACAAAAGTAGACTCTACTGAAGGTGTTTATGTAGTGCCTGCATTTGTCGGATTAGGCACACCTTATTGGGATAGCGATGTGCGCGGAGCGGCGTTTGGTTTAACGAGGGGTACATCTAAAGAGCATTTTATCCGCGCAACTTTGGAATCGTTGGCCTATCAAACAAAAGATGTGTTGACGGCGATGGAACATGATTCAGGTATCTCATTAAAAACGCTCCGTGTTGATGGGGGAGCAGTGAAGAATAATTTCTTAATGCAATTCCAAAGTGATATGCTCAGGGTTGGAGTGGAGCGACCGTCTGTCAATGAAACGACAGCACTTGGAGCAGCGTATTTAGCTGGTCTGGCTGTTGGCTATTGGAAAAATAAAGAGGAAATCGCCTCACAGTGGCAGGTTGAATCAACCTTTGAAGTAGAGATGGAGACACAAGTACAAGAAGAATTGTACAGTGGTTGGAAAAAAGCAGTGAAAGCAACTATTGCTTTCAAGTAAGCGTTGCATATGATATACTAAAGATAAGTTAATATTTCGGTTGGAGATTAGGAGAGACCACAGAACGTATTCAGAGCAAAAGCTTTGTCTATGTTTTCTGTGGTCTCTTTTTGTATATATACCTACTAAGAGGATGGAGGCAACTAATATGAGAAAATTGAATTTTGCGAGCTTTAACAGAAGCCTTATTTTAGAAAAAATGACAGAAGAGACTTATGACGTATTAGTAATCGGCGGTGGTATAACAGGTAGTGGTATCGCCTTGGATGCTGCAACACGTGGAGTAAAAACGGCTGTTGTTGAAATGCAGGACTTTGCTGCCGGTACATCCAGCCGTTCCACTAAGCTTGTTCACGGTGGACTTCGATACTTAAAACAATTAGAAGTGAAAATGGTGGCGGAAGTAGGGAAGGAACGTGCCGTCGTATATGAGAATGGCCCACATGTAACGACACCTGAATGGATGCTGTTGCCGATCCAACAAGGAGGAACATTTGGAAAGTTCTCTACTTCCTTAGGTTTAAGGGTGTATGACTTCTTGGCAAATGTAAAAAAATCAGAACGCCGCAAAATGTTGAATGCACAAGAAACGTTAACTCTTGAGCCTCTATTAAACAGCAACGGCTTAAAAGGTGGAGGCGTATATGTGGAATACCGCACGGATGACGCACGCCTTACCATTGAAGTAATGAAAGAAGCGGTCAAAAGAGGTGCAGAAGCAGTTAACTATGCAAAAGTAGAAGAACTCCTTTATGAAAACGGCAAAGTAGTAGGGGCAAAAGTGGTTGATCAATTATCAAACAAGGCTTACACTATTCGCGCGAAAAAAATCGTCAATGCTGCAGGGCCATGGGTAGATACACTGCGTGAAATAGACGGTTCGAAAAAAGGAAAGCATCTGCAACTGACAAAAGGGATTCATTTAGTATTTGACCAAAAGAAATTCCCGTTAAAGCAGGCGATCTATTTTGACACACAAGACAAGCGAATGATTTTTGCCATTCCGCGTGATGGAAAAACTTATGTTGGAACAACGGATACGGTTTACAAAGAAGATATGGTCCATCCACGAATGACCAAAGAGGATAAAACGTATGTACTGGAAGCAATAGCTTACATGTTTCCTTCCTTAAAGTTGAAGGAGTCTGACATTGAATCCAGTTGGACTGGATTACGCCCGTTAATTCACGAAGAAGGAAAATCCGCTTCTGAAATTTCCAGAAAAGACGAAGTGTGGATCTCAGACTCTGGGTTGATAACCATCGCAGGAGGAAAGCTGACAGGTTATCGAAAAATGGCTGAAATGGTTGTGGACCTAATCAATAAACAGTTTGTAAAAGAAACGGATAAAAACTTTGGCAAATCCAAAACAAAGAATATGCCGATTTCAGGTGGAGATGTTGGAGGGTCTCATAACTTCCCTTCATTTTTAAAAAAGAAAGTGAAAGAAGGAATGGAACTAGGGTTTACGGAAGAAACAGCAACGAAGCTTTCTTCTATGTATGGTTCTAATGTGGATAAACTTTACTCCATTGCTGCAACAGGTGCGGGCCAAGCAAAAAAAGCAGGATTGCCATTAGAAGTGTATGCACAGGTTGTATATGCATTAAGTGAAGAAATGACGGCAACTCCTGCTGACTTTTTCATCCGCAGAACGGGCGCCTTGTTTTTCGACATGGACTGGGTTAAGAATTGGAAAACAAAAGTATTGGATTTGATGGCCAAGGAATTAGTTTGGAGCAGAGAGCAAAAAGAGCAAAATCGAACCTTGTTAGAGCGTCATTTACATGATGCAGTAAGAGCGGTGGACGAAGAACAGGGTTTTGATCAAAAGGTTTCCAATAGAATCAGTTAAGATTCTAATTGAAAAGGAATTGCATAGGGCAATTCCTTTTCTTTTTTAGTATAATAATGAGTGAAAACGTTCACGAACGCGTAATTTGTCATAATTCGACGTATTTTTTTTGCAGGAAGCATTAGTAGGTAAGTAGAAGTTATACTATATCCTGATAAACGCAAGGAGGAAAAGACAGATGAAATGGATGGAGAAATTTGACCTTTGGGAGTCACACACGAACCTTGATGAAGAAATGGTTAAGCTGATTCAAGAAATGAAGCATGATGAAAAGGCCAAAGAAGAAAGCTTTTATAAAGAATTAGAATTTGGTACAGGTGGAATGCGCGGGGAAATCGGCGCAGGTACAAACCGAATGAATATATATACTGTTCGTAAAGCGTCCGAAGGATTGGCACGATACATAGAATCCTTCGGTGAGGATGCGAAAAAAGGCGGAGTGGCGATCGCTTATGATTGCCGTCATAAATCTCCAGAGTTTGCAATGGAAGCAGCCAAAACATTGGCAAGCCATGGCATTCAAACGTATGTATTTGAAAGCCTGCGTCCGACGCCGGTGCTTTCTTTTGCTGTTCGATACTTAGGAGCATTCTCCGGAATTGTAGTAACGGCAAGCCATAACCCTCCTGAATATAACGGTTATAAAGTGTATGGTCCAGACGGAGGACAATTACCGTTGTTTGAAGCGGATCAGGTTATCTCCAAAGTTAATGAAGTAGAAAACGAGCTGGAAATCCAAGTTGCTTCCGAAGATGAACTGAAAAATAAAGGCCTGATTAAGATCATCGGCGAAGAGTTGGACAAGGAGTACTTAAAGCAACTTACTACCATTAGTGTACACCCTGAGTTAGGGGAAGAGATGGGCGAGGATGTAAAGGTGGTATTTACCCCATTACATGGGACAGCTAACCTACCAGTACGCGAAGGTCTAGATGCCCTCGGATATAAAAATGTGAAAGTGGTGGCAGAGCAGGAACAGCCAGACCCTAACTTCTCTACTGTTTCCTCTCCAAACCCAGAGGAGCATGCTGCATTTGAATTGGCTATTCGTGACGGCAAGGCAATAGATGCCGATATCCTAATAGCAACAGATCCGGATGCAGACCGTCTTGGAGTAGCCGTGAAAGATGCTGACGGGGAGTATGTAGTGTTGACTGGTAACCAAACAGGCGCCCTGTTCTTACACTATTTATTGTCTGAGAAGAAGGCAACAGGTACCCTTCCTGAGAATGGTGTCATGTTGAAAACGATTGTAACGTCAGAGTTTGGCCGTGTCATTGCAGATAGTTATGGTGTGAAAACTGTAGACACGTTAACAGGGTTTAAGTTCATCGGGGAGAAAATCAAGCAGTATGAAGAGAGCGGGGAATACACCTTCTTATTTGGTTATGAAGAGAGCTATGGTTCCTTGATTGCTGATTTCGCCCGCGATAAAGACGCGGTTCAAGCATGCATCATGGCAGTGGAAATATGCGCATTCTACAAGAGACTTGGCAAGACGATGTATGAAGGGTTAATGGAGTTGTATAAAGAGTACGGTTACTACTTAGAAGGCATGAAGTCCCTAACTTTAAAAGGAAAAGAAGGAGCAGAGCAGATTGCAAACCTTCTGACGGCTTTCCGGAACACGCCTCCAGTTAAAGTGGGAGGATACGCAGTTACAGCAATTGAAGATTACTCCACACAAGAAAGAGTGGTTGTAAAAACAAAAGCTGTGGAGAAAATGGAACTTCCAAAATCAAACGTGCTAAAGTATTTCCTAGAAGACGGTACATGGGTATGTGTAAGACCATCTGGCACAGAGCCGAAGATTAAGTTTTACTTTGGAACGCAGTCTGAGACAATGGAAGACAGCAAGAAGAAATTAGAAACTATCTCTACTTCCTTGATGGAGAAAGTGGATCAGTTTTTAAATAGCATGAATTCTGTAGGAAAAGCTTAAAGATTGTAGCGGAGATGGAAAGGCGAGGTTAGTCGCCTTTCCATTTTTTTATTGGAGACAATTTTAAGGTGGAATTTTAGGGGGATAAGGTAGTTTGGCACGAACTCGTCTACTTTTGGCATCAACTCACCTCATTTTGGCACGAACTCTAACTGAGAAGGGAAAATTACATACTAAAAGGTTTCTTTATTAGGTGCTTTTGGCTTGAAACGGTTTTATGTTGAGATACAACACATCTACGACCAAAGTCGTAAAAAAACTCCAGACTTTATGCGAAAGCCAAAAGGTATTCCCATTGTTACAATAGAAAGATAATAGGTGGCGTCAACCATCATATGACAGGGGGACATGAAACGTGGTCCAGGAAAATCAAAGAATTCAAGAACTGCGCGCACTGAAGATCATTGCGGAATCGCTTAATCAAGCGAATGATTTACCAAAAATGCTAGACAGTGTGTTAAAAGAACTTCTTCAAGTTACAAGCCTCCAAACAGGCTGGATATATTTAATAGATGAAAAAGGGAATTACGAATTGGCGGCAGAACACGAGCTTCCAGATGCACTAAAAAGCCACAATAAAAAACCGATGTGCGAGGGCGGGTGTTGGTGCCTTGATCGTTATCAAGACGGTCGTCTGAAGCGCGCATCCAATATCATTGCCTGCAAAAGGCTAGAGGATGCAATAAAGTTTGAATGGGGGGATACCAACGATATTACCCACCATGCAACAGTTCCATTACGTGCAGGCGAGGAAAAGTTTGGCCTTCTAAATGTTGCTGCTCCTTCCAAAACCCATTTTTCCGATACAGAACTTGCGCTATTAGAGTCTGTTGCCTATCAAATTGGAACGGCAATCAAGCGTATCAGGCTTTCTGAAAACGAGCAGCACCTTTCCATTTTGGCAGAAAGAAACCGCTTAGCCAGGGATTTGCATGATTCGGTCAACCAACTTCTTTTCTCTCTTATGCTAACGGCAAGAGGGACAAAAGAGCTGACAAAAGACGCACAAATTTTAGAAATGCTAACGTATATGCAAGAACTTTCTCAAGAAGCATTAAGTGAAATGAGAGCGCTCATTTGGCAACTGAGGCCAGAAGGTTTGGAAAATGGGGTAGTGAGTGCACTGCTCAATTATGGAAAAGTGCTTGGGTTAAGCATTCATTCCGAGGTGAAAGGAGTCATCGATTTGCCAAATCATATGGAAGAATGCTTATGGAGGATAGGACAAGAAGCGCTTAACAATTGTAAAAAGCATGCAGGAAAAAAAGAGGCATGCTTGTTAATTGAAGTGAAAAATAAACAAGTTTCCATGGAGATAAAAGATACAGGGACAGGCTTTTCTTTTACACAAAGTGAAGAGATTCCTTCTTTAGGATTAAGAAGTATGAAAGAGAGAACCGAAGCGCTTGGAGGAAAGTTTATTCTTTTAAGTCAGTTAGGAAAAGGCACAATGGTACGTGTGGAAATGCCAGTCACAAAGGGGGAGAGAAAATGATCAGGATTGTAATCGCAGATGATCATCATGTGGTGAGAAGGGGCTTGCTTTTTTTCTTGAAAACTCAAAAGGATATAGAAATTGTCGGGGAGGCTAAAAACGGGAAGGAAGCAGTAGAGCTTGCTGAGGTTTTGAAACCTGATGTTATTCTAATGGATTTGATAATGCCGGAAATGGATGGAATTGAAGCAACGAAGCAGATCATGGAAAGAAAGATACCATCCAAGGTGTTAATATTGACCAGTTTCGCTGACCAAGATCATGTCATTCCTGCTATTCGTGCTGGTGCGACTGGCTATCAACTGAAGGATGTCGAACCTGACCAACTAATTGAATCCATTCGAGCGGTTCATCGAGGGGAAAGTCAACTGCATCCTAAAATCACATCACATGTCATGTCCCATTTTGCTAAAGGATTTGAAAGTAGAAACTTACATGAAGAACTGACCAAACGAGAGCTGGAAGTATTAGCGGAGATAGCAAAAGGAAAGAGCAACAAAGAAATTGCTTCATCATTGTTTATTACCGAAAAGACTGTGAAAACCCATGTTTCAAACATTTTAGCGAAGCTAGAAGTGGCAGATCGGACCCAAGCAGCATTATATGCAGTGAAACATGGCATTGCTTGATCTACGACTTTAGTTGTAGAAAAAATGATTCGTTTTTCGTAGGGGAAGTTAGCTATTTCTTCCGATTTGCCAATGAACAATGTGGAATATACTAAATGTATAAAGACAGTTGGAGGGAGTAAATAGTTATGAAAATTTTAGCGATAAACGGTAGTCCAAGGAAAAAAGGTCGTACTGGAATAGCCGCACGATTTCTTCAAAATAAATATGGTGTGGAAGTTATTGATTTAAGTGATGGTGACATTCCGTTATATAATGGAGAGTCTTATCAGGCGGAGTTGGAAAACGTAGCGGCCTTGAGGGCGAAGGTTAAAGAAGCTGACGGAGTTGTGCTTTTGTCTCCTGAGTACCATAGTGGGATGAGCGGTGCGTTGAAGAACGCGTTAGATTTCCTTGGGAGCGAGCAGTTCCATAGCAAGCCTGTTGGATTGTTGGCAGTAGCTGGTGGTGGAAAAGGCGGAATTAATGCCTTGAACAACATGCGTGTGGTTGGCCGTGGGGTCTATGCGAATGTGATACCAAGACAATTGGTTTTGGATCCACATTGTTTTGATTATGAAAATGATTCTGTGAATGAAGAGAGTGCAGAGTTGGTTGATGCACTATTTAAAGAGTTAGTGATGTATGTAAAAATGCGTGAATATATGATGCAGAGTAAAGAGGCCTAATTAGAGGTCTTTTTTTTGTTTAGGAAACGATAAAACGAATTGCGGTCGGTATGAAGACTTGAGTAGCAGAAAATAGGACGAGAGAGGTCTTCATGATTGGTATGAAGACCTGAGTGGCAAGAAAATAGGACGAGAGAGGTCTTCATGGTCGGTATGAAGACCTGAGTGGCAAGAAAATAGGACGAGAGAGGTCATCATGGTCGGTATGAAGACCTGAGTGGCAAGGAAATAGGACGAGAGAGGTCTTCATAGCTGGTATGAAGACCTGAGTGGCAAAAAAATAGGACGAGAGAGGTCTTCATGGTCGGTATGAAGACCTGAGTGGCAAGAAAATAGGACGAGAGAGGTTATCATGGTCGTCTCTTTTCATCTAGGGGAGATACTTTTTTTGTTACTTCGTCAATATTCATTAACCTCTTGGAATTCCGTACGTGTAAAGCCTCATTAGCACAAAATAATATTGCACAATGGAAATTTTAGATATAAAAACAGCAACCCAAGGCTCTTAACACCTCGGATCACTGTTTGTTTAAGAAATGATTTACACCATATATCCGTGACTGATTTCATCCAATTGATCTTCTGTGCTCCTTGTTACAGCGTGATCAATATATCGAAGCAACTGATAGAGATTGTTCTCGATTTCCTTATAATCCTTAGAGAAATTGTAGGAGTGAAGGAAATGCTCGATATTCTTGGAGAGGAAGTCATCTTTAGTCCGCACCATCAGGATAAGCAAGTTGTCCCATTCAGATCGGTGCGTGTAATATAAGGCGCGGTCATAATCAACGGTGTTCATCTGGAATCCTCGCCTCCTCTTGTTAAGGAGTGTTATTATTTTGTGTCAAAAAGTGATGTTTCCACCGTTGAAAATGTTGGTCGTATCTCCAAACGAAAATTTACACAAAATAACTGAAATGCAATGTTGAGGTGTATAAATGAAGCGATGGAAACTGATTGTTTTACTGTTTATTTTTGTGCAAATTAACCCAGTCATATCAGCTGCAGAGCAAATAGTGAATGCTCAAGAATGGTATACATATGACAGAATGCGGGAAGATTTGAGACTTTTGAATAGAAAGTATAAGGAAGAGATACAAATCAAGTTAATTGGAAAATCAGAGTTTGGTCAAAATATCTGGGCTGCAAAAATAGGTAAAGGTAAAGAAAACATCATTATTCTCGGTGGTCACCATGGAAGAGAATGGCTTACGACAAGTCTTGTCATGACAAAGTTGGAATATTACCTAGAAGCGTATAATAGCGGTCAAGATATATTTGGTTACAATTCACAGCTATTAGATGATGTTTCCATTTGGTTTGTCCCGATGGTCAATCCTGATGGAATACGAATTCAACAAGAAGGTATAGGTTTTTTGCCTAAACATCATCAAACTCGATTAATCCACATGAATGAGAATAGTACGGATTTTGATCGCTGGAAAGCAAATGGGATGGGAATTGATTTGAACAGGCAATACCCCGCAGGCTGGAAACACATTAAAGAAAAAACGGCAGTTCCATCCTATCAATATTATAAGGGGAAAAATCCGCTGCAAGCTAAAGAGGTTCAGGCAGTTGTACATTTTACAAAGGAATTAGAGCCGTTAATGGCGGTTACCTATCACTCCTCTGGGAGAGTTCTGTATTGGTACTTCAAAAATAATCAAGCAGTGGTAAAACGGGATAAGAAAATTGCAGATCACTTATCGAAGTTAACAGGGTATGAACTAGACCAACCCGAGGAGCATGCCGTTGGTGGTGGGTTTTCCGATTGGTTTGTTTTAGAATTCAATAGGCCTTCCTTCACACCGGAGATCTCTTATTTTGTGGAAGATACCAATCCCCCGATATCGGTTTTTCAGGAAGAATGGAAGCGGAATAAAAAGGTGGGTATATACCTTGCGGCTCAAGCAAAAATTCTGTTTCTAGACCGTAATGAATTTAAAATTAATGAGGCAGAATAATCGTATTGGTTTTTCAAAAGAAAAAAGGGGTATTTAATTTGATAAGTGATTTATTTAAGAGTATGTAAAAAAGGTTGACACCGTCCGTTTTTCCCTTGTAGAGTAGTAAATATGAAAAACAAAATCAACTCATAAAACCTTCGTTAGGGGGCTTCATGCACCTTCATTCGACCAAAATGACAGGTGCTTTTTTAATGAATGAAACCTCATTCCCACCTGGAACGAAAGGAAACAGGGAGTTACATTAATATACAAATTTCAAGGTGGTGGTAACGAAAATGGATAGTAGTCCAAGTCCGAGGACGAATTTAATAAGAAGTACTGGAACATACATATCATTATTCGTTACCACCCACATGGTAAAATAAAGATTGTAATTCCTGGTACTCCTTAGCATGCAGGGGAGGCAAAGCTCATGGTGAAAAACATGACAGAGGATCAAATCATTCTAAACATCATCAACTTCTTAAAAGATGGAAAGCGAAAAGCTTTTCAAGATATCATTGAAGAACTTCAACCTTATGACACAGGAGTCATTTATCAACAGCTTCCTGAAAAACATAAAGTGAGATTTTTAACATACCTTTCAATCGAACAACTAACAGCACTAATTCAAGAACTAAATCAGGAATTGCAACTGGAAATATTACAAAAAATCGGTGTGGAAAAATCGGCAAAAGTAATGGACCGAATGGACAATGATGACTTAGCCACATTATTCGATGAAATGGATCCGGAAGTTAAGAGCCGATTTTTAGCAAAAATGAACAAAGAAGAATCTACCGCCGTTCAGGACTTAATGAAGTATGAAGCGGAAACTGCTGGCCGATTGATGACAAACCGGTACGTGTGGATACCTCAGGAATACAAAGTCCGGGAAGTGGTCGATAAACTTAAATCTTTTGCGGAACTGGCGGAGACCATCAACTACTTGTATGTCATTGATGAAGAAAAAAGGCTTGTAGGCGTTGTCTCTTACCGTGATCTTATATTGGCAGACGCGCATGAAAAGATTCAGGAAATTATGTTTTCAAGGGTAATCTCCGTCCATGTTGACACAGACCAAGAAGAAGTGGCAAATGTCATCGAGCGATATGACTTCTTAGCGGTCCCTGTTGTGGACGATGAAAAAACTTTAATTGGAATCATTACAGTCGATGATGTCATCGACGTCGTCATTCAAGAAGCAAATGAAGATATTGAAAAACTATCTGCATCTGGTAAAGATATTGACTTTGATACACCTGCCCTAGTGGCTTCTGCAAGACGTTTGCCGTGGTTGATCTTATTATTGTTTATTGGACTTATTTCAGGCAGTATCATAAGCGGATTTGAAGACACATTAGGTACAGTTGTGGCGCTGGCATTTTTTATGCCGATGATAGCTGGGATGACAGGTAACACGGGTACACAGTCCCTTGCAGTGATTGTTCGTGGACTAATATCTCGTGATTTGGATAAAAAGCTGGTTACAAAAGTTGTTCTCCGTGAACTTGGAGTGGGAATAACAATTGGAATTACATGTGCTATCTTAATTGCCATCATTGCTTTTGTATGGCGAGGCGATTTGATTTTGGGAATGGTTGTAGGGGTTTCTTTATTTTTCACTCTTATCATCGGTACACTCGCGGGTACTATCATTCCTTTAATTCTCTATAAACTGAACATAGACCCGGCCATTGCATCCGGTCCCCTTATCACAACCGTGAACGATATCCTATCTTTATTGATTTATTTTGGAATTGCAACAGCATTTTTATCATACTTGGCTTAATGATTCAACAAAAAAGACCTTCCTTGTTAACAGTTCAATGTTAAAAGGAAGGTCTTTTCTTTTTTACAAATGAGATGGCTGTACTTTCTTCTTTAAAAGTCTTGTCAGCAAGAAGATATTAATAAATACGGTGTAACATCCTAAGACCACCAAGCCAACTGTAGACAGTTCTATCATCTCTAAAATAAGACTAAGCATGGTAACAATATATAGAAACCCCAACAATTTTTGTATACTTCTGCTTTTAAAGAAAGATGTAGCTTTTGCGCCTAATTGAGAACCAACGATGGCCCCGGCAATCAAAAATAATCCTACCTTTAAATTTATTGGATTGTTTACTGCATATGTAATGAATCCTGCACTCACAATTAAAATGACTCCTGCAAGGCTTGTTGCTACCGCTTGTTTTGAAGAAAAACCGTAGTATGCAATCAATAATGGGACAATGATAAATCCACCACCCACACCTAGGGTAGTAGAAAGAAATCCTGCAATGACTCCTATGAAAATAAACTTCCAGAAGCTCTGCTTGTTCGAAGTGGCATCATAAGCAACTGGATTCTCCCCGTTTTCATTCTTCAACATTTTATATGCAAAATAGGTAAGTAAGAGAAGATAAAGAATTGGTACAACAGTGGTATCATACCCATTGGACTCTAGCCAGCTTACAACAGGGTAAGCAATTTGTGTGGCAACGACTCCACTTGCCCCAATTATGAGTGCTGCCTTCCATTGAATGTTTTTCATTTTGAAATGGGCATATACACCTGCCACAGAGGTCCCGATGGTATAAAGAAGACTTGTAGAAATTGCTTCAATGGGTGTGTTGCCAATAAGAAGCAAGACCGGCGTCAGTACGAGACCGCCTCCTATTCCAAAAAAACCGGAAAGCATGCTGATTGAAAATCCTAGTAGTATAAATAATATAAATTCCATATATGTATTCTCCTTCGAAACCGCTTATCTATAGTATAACATTGAGCTAAAGTTTGGTGGTTGGTAACAGAAAAATGTCGCAATCGAACAATCCCTTCTCATGATATTGTCACCTTGTTCATACATTGTGATAAGAGGAAAAGGGAGGTAGTTTTGATGAGAGCAAATGATGAAAAGGCCTTATTTCACGCCATTGATGAAATTACCGAGATTGCCAAAGGGTTTGGACTGGACTTTTATCCAATGCGTTATGAAATTTGTCCTGCTGATATCATCTATACTTTTGGAGCATACGGCATGCCGACACGCTTTTCCCACTGGAGCTTTGGGAAGCAATTTCACAAGATGAAACTGCACTATGATTTGGGACTCAGTAAGATATATGAATTGGTTATTAACTCGAATCCATGTTATGCCTTTCTTTTAGATACTAACTCACTTATTCAAAACAAACTAATTGTTGCGCATGTTCTTGCCCACTGTGACTTTTTTAAGAATAACTGCCGGTTCCAGAATACGAACAGGGACATGGTGGAGAGTATGGCGGCAACTGCTGAGAGAATTAAGCAATATGAACAAGATTATGGAAAAAAAGAAGTAGAGGACTTCTTGAATGCGGTCCTAGCCATACAGGAACACATCGATCCTTCTCTTATTCGATCCAAGCTTGCCTGGAGCATGGAGGATATGGAGGAAGAGGAAGAAGCACCAAAGAAGGCGAGTCAATATGATGACTTGTGGAATTTGGATAATCGTAGTAAACCGAAAGCAGTTCCAAAGAAAAGAAAAAAGAAATTTCCTCCTCAACCGGAAAAAGACATTCTTCTCTTTATTGAACAATACAGTAGTGAGCTTGAAGACTGGCAACGTGATATCCTCACAATGATGCGTGAGGAGATGCTTTATTTCTGGCCGCAAATGGAAACGAAAATCATGAATGAAGGCTGGGCCTCCTACTGGCATCAACGAATTCTCCGCGAAATGGATCTTACAAGTGATGAGGCATTGGAATATGCAAAATTGAATGCGGGGGTCGTGCAACCTTCAAAAACAAGTATCAATCCATACTATCTTGGCATTAAAATTTTTGAGGATATCGAGGAACGTTACAACAACCCGACGGAATCAATGCTCCGTGATGGAGTAAAACCAGGATCTGGGCGTGAGAAGATGTTTGAGGTAAGGGAAGTAGAGTCGGATATTTCCTTCCTGCGCAACTATCTAAATAAGGATTTAGTCATGCGTGAGGATATGTATCTTTTCCAAAAACAGGGAAAAGATTATAAAATTGTCGATAAGGCATGGGAACAAGTACGCGATCAACTCGTGAATATGCGTGTAAACGGTGGGTTCCCATATATTACCGTTAATGACGGAGACTACCTAAGAGCAGGGGAACTTTATTTAAAGCATTGGTTTGAGGGAATTGAACTCGACCTAAAATATCTAGAAAAAGTAATGCCGTATATTTTCCAGATTTGGGGTAGGCCAGTCCATATGGAATCGGTGATTGAGACGAAGAATGTATTGTTTACGTATGACGGGAAGAGTGTGCAGCGAAAGTATATATAACAAAAACCTTGAGGGAATTGACCCCTCAAGGTTTTTTATATAGGTTGGATATTTCAAAACTGTCATCAGTCATTTGATAATAATGCAATTTTTTCAATATCTTATCTAAATTTGGAGTGATGGAGTTGCTGGAGTAAGCACACACTGAAACCATTCGTTCATCAAGTACAAAATCGTCGATGGTTGCTTCATAAAGCTTTAACTTTTCCGCATCAGGGTCATCTGAAGCCCATTCCACATTGGCCCATGTCCTAATTGAGTTGTTTTCCCGATTAAATAAAATTACATCTTTAGCAAAGTGATCTAGCATTGCCTTTGTATTAAAGTCCCCGCTTGCAAAATAGTAATCAAAATTACTCACTACTCTGATATTTGATTTCTCTTCCTCATTAAAATGGTTATTTAGTTCATTGTTTATTTTGGCAATGTTTTTCATGCTCTCAATGATAAGAACATTTTCCCTGGTCTTAATTCCTGCTTTTACAAAAGATATTAAGTTTTCCAGATAGACGTCTTTATCCTGAAAGAGATAATAGACGTGACCTATATTTAAACTCTCTAGACTTTGGAGTGTAGAAACAGTAATTGGTCTCACCTCTAAAATAGATTTGATTTCAACCAAAATAAACATTATGGCAATAACTCAGATGATAATCAAAAGCATCGTGTCATGAACATCATATGTTTTTTCTAGAGGATATCCTATCAAGTATAACATTAATTCTATATATTTCATTGACAGTGGGATGTAATAGCTCCTACGTTGACTGGAAAGCGGTATTAGTAATGGGAATACTAGAAAAATTAACCTAAAGGTTATGGAAGTGCGTGAAAGGTTTTGGATGATATTAAACGCTTTTGATTCATTTTGATTGATTATGATTGATTTTTGAAAGAGCTTACATTACAATATAACTACATACAAACGAATAAAGGAAAAGGTGATTTCCATGTTAACACCAGAGCGCCAGCAAGTAATACTTGAATTAGTTCAAAAGCATGAAGTAGTGAAACTCCAGAATTTTGTAGACGCAACAGGAGCATCAGAATCAACAATCCGCCGGGATCTCAGTCAGCTAGAGGAACAGAATAAACTGAAAAGAGTTCACGGTGGGGCTGCGAGAATACTTCAAAAGGGGGAGGAACCAAGCATACTGGAGAAGGCGTCCATTAACTTGTATGAAAAGAAGAAGGTTGCTAAAAGGGCAGCTGATCTTGTCAATGATGGCGATTGTATCTTCCTTGATGCCGGGACCACTACATTTCAAATGATTCCCTATCTAGAAAGCAAGCAGATAACGGTTGTTACTAATGGGTTTGCACATATTCAATCTTTAATGGAAAAAGGGCTGGAAACTTACATTGTCGGAGGTTTCATGAAAAATAAAACGGGTGCGATTATCGGAAGCAAAGCTAGTCAATCCTTGCTAGAGTACAATTTTGATAAAGCTTTCATTGGGGCAAACGGAATCCATCCCAAAACTGGTTATACCACTCCTGATCCTGAAGAGGCCAGTATAAAGAGTTTGGCCATTAAACTTGCTAATGAAGCTTTCATTCTAGCGGATTCTTCTAAGATCAATGAAGTTGCGTTTGCAAAAATTGCGCCACTTCAATCAGGAACGCTCATAACCAATCAATTTGAAGAGGTGCTTGCCCCAACTTTCAGAGATAAAACAACTGTGATAGAGGTGTGAATTAATGATATATACCATTACATTGAATCCTTCCATTGATTATGTAATAGAGGTGGAAGGGTTTGAAGAAGGTACCATAAATAGAGCCAACAAAACACATTATTATCCCGGTGGTAAAGGTATCAATGTTTCCAGAGTCTTAAAAAGGCTCGGTGCAGATACGAAGGCGCTAGGCTTTGCGGCAGGGTTTACCGGTAATTTTATAAAAGAGAAGCTAATAGAGGAACAAGTGGCGGTCAGGCTTTTAGAAGTGGATGGACATTCCCGTATCAATGTAAAACTGAAAGCGTATAAGGAAACAGAAATCAATGGAACTGGTCCTTTAGTAGATGATGATGCGGTGAAGAGATTGCTTCAACAGCTGAACCAGCTTTCAAGTGAAGATATCGTTGTACTTGCCGGGAGCATTCCAAGCACAGTTCCATCTAATATTTATGAAACGCTCATTCAAAAATGTCAGCAGCATGGAGCAAAAGTAGTAATGGATACTGGAGGGCAAACATTAAAATCACTCCTTTCATACAAACCCTTCCTTATTAAACCAAACCATCATGAACTTGGTGATCTGTTTGACGTCACCATTCAATCTCAAGGTGATGTCATCCATTACGCAGGCAAGATTCATAAACAGGGTGTCGAGAATGTGGTTGTGTCCATGGCTGGAGAAGGAGCAATTCTGTACACAAGGGATGGTGTTTATTCCGCAAAAGCGCCTGATGGGAAAGTGAAAAATTCCGTAGGTGCAGGGGACTCGCTTGTCGCCGGTTTCCTTGTGGGGTATGTAAACTCAAGGAAAAGTGAAGAAGCGTTGCGTTACGGAATTGCCTCCGGAAGTGCCACAGCATTTTCTCATGACCTTTGCGAAAAAACAGATGTTAATAGACTGATAAATCTAGTGAAAATAGAAAAGTTATAAAGGGGGAAAGGATCATGAAAATTACAGATTTACTAACAAAAGAAACAGTTACCCTTGAGTTAAGATCAAGTAAGAAACCTGATGTTATTAAGGAATTAATTGACTCCTTGGATGGTGCAGGAAAGCTAGCAGACAAAGGGAAGTATGAAGAAGCAATCCTTGCCAGAGAGGCACAAAGTACAACTGGAATCGGTGAGGGAATAGCGATCCCGCACGCGAAAACGGATGCTGTGAGGACTCCGGCAATTGCATTTGGTGTGGCAAAGGCTGGAGTGGATTACGAGTCACTGGACGGCCTACCAAGTCGGCTGTTTTTTATGATAGCAGCAAGTGAAGGGGCCAACAACGAACACTTAGAAACTTTATCTCGTTTGTCTTCAATGCTTATGGATATTGAATTCCGGAATGCATTATTAGCAGCATCATCTAAGGAGGAAGTTATCAGATTAATAGATAACAAGGAAAAGGAATTGTTTGAAGAGGAAAAAGTAGAAGCAGCTTCTTCTACTGACAAAGGGCTGATACTTGCAGTAACCGCCTGTCCCACTGGAATCGCACATACTTACATGGCGGCAGATGCGTTAAAGCAGAAAGCGAAAGAACTGGGTATAGAATTAAAGGTGGAAACGAATGGATCAAGTGGTGTGAAAAATCAACTGACCCAAGAAGAGATTGACAACGCTTCCGGAATTATCGTCGCTGCCGATAAGCAAGTAGAAATGGAACGGTTTAATGGCAAAAAGATTATTCAGGTACCTGTCGCTCAAGCAATCCGGAAGCCTGAGGAACTTTTATCAAAAGCAAGCCGTGGCGAAGGGGAAACATACAAGGGATCTGGTAGCTCAAGTACAGAAGGGAAAAAGGGTCGATCTGGTTTCTATAAGCATTTGATGAGCGGAGTTTCCAATATGTTACCGTTTGTTGTAGGAGGCGGTATTCTTATTGCTATTTCCTTCATGTTTGGAATCAATGCATCAGATCCTAATGATCCTAGCTATCACTGGTTTGCTGAAGCTCTTATGACAATTGGGGGCGGGAATGCCTTTTACTTAATGATTCCTGTACTTGCTGGCTTTATTGCCATGAGTATTGCGGACCGTCCTGGATTTGCTGCAGGAATGGTAGGGGGTTTGATTGCATACACGGGTGAAGCTGGTTTCTTGGGTGGCCTAATTGCGGGTTTCCTTGCAGGTTATCTCGTTCTGGGTTTAAAGAAAGCTTTCAGTGGGTTACCAGCATCTCTCGAAGGGATTAAGCCTGTTCTCCTTTACCCATTATTCGGTATCTTTTTTACAGGAATAATCATGCTGCAATTGGTGACTCCTTTGAAAGCGTTTAATCAAGGGTTGACATCTTGGTTAGGTGATTTAGGCTCTGGAAATTTAGTTGTGTTAGGAATTATATTAGGTGCCATGATGGCCATTGATATGGGTGGACCTATAAACAAAGCGGCCTTCACATTCGGTATCGCGATGATTGATGCAGGAAACTACGCACCGCATGCAGCTATCATGGCAGGGGGAATGGTGCCTCCATTGGGTTTGGCCCTTGCTACAACCATCTTTAGAAATAAATTCAATAAACAAGAGAAGGAAGTAGGAAAAACATGTTATGTCATGGGGGCTTCCTTTATCACAGAAGGAGCTATTCCATTTGCAGCTGCCGATCCATTACGTGTCATCCCTTCTGCGGTGGTAGGTTCTGCTGTAGCCGGTGCGCTGGCCATGTTATTTGGAATTGGCCTTCCTGCGCCTCATGGTGGAATCTTTGTTATTCCGATTGTAACCGGTGGAATCTTCATGTATGTGTTAGCAATCTTGGTAGGAGCTATTGTGACAGCTGTCATGGTGGGGTTGCTAAAAAGAAAAGTCACTGTGTAGTTCTGAAAAGAAAGTGGTGGGATATCCCATCACTTTTTTCCATTAAACTTTCAAACACATTCATGGTTAGCGACTTCATAACCATTCTATATAATAAAAGTAATACATGAAGGAAAGAAGGAAACAGCATGCTTAAAGATGCAATAGTTATCGGAACTGGCTTTGGTGGAATTACAGCAGCAGCTCTTCTTGCAAAAGCAGGGTACGATGTTCTGACACTTGAAGCTGCAAGCGAGCTTGGTGGGTGTGCGAGCAAATTTGAGCGTTCAGGTTACCGGTTCAGTGCAGGTGCAACAGTTGGCATGGGTTTTGAAGAAGGTGGGATGCTAAAAAGACTTTTTGAAGAGCTGGATGCCCCAATTCCCCCAATGAGAAAACTTGATGAAATAATGAATGTGTACCTTCCTGACCGGACGGTTACTTATTTCTCAGATAAAGAGAGATGGTATAAAGAAGTCATGGATAAATTTGAGTGTGATCAAGACCGTATCCATGCATTTTTTGAAGAAGTATTTAAGGTAGCCGAGATATTGCAGAAATTTGTAGAGAAACGGGCTATCTTTCCACCAGCCACTGTTTCAGAATTCTTTGTGTTATTAAGAAGTTTGGATGTAAAACTTCTAGGGTTGGCCCCATATTTAACTCAATCATTACAAGACCGACTATCCAAATACGGTTTAACTAAAAACAAGCCGTTTATGACGTTTATCAATGGTCAGCTGATGGATAGTGTTCAAACGACAGCTGCTTCCAGTCCTTCTTTGTTAGGTTATATGGCATTAAGTATTTTTCATAAAGGAGCATTTTACGTGGAGGGTGGCCTTGCTTCTATCATCCATGCCTTAGCGGAAAACTATCATACTTCTGGCGGGGAAATGCGCCTGCGACATAAAGTGGTCAGTATAGCCAAACAGGGGGATGTCTGGACGGTTATGACGAAACGTGGACAGGTATTCAGAACAAAGCAGGTGATTATGAATGCCCCGGTTCATAATATATTTTCGTTGTTGGAGCCTGAGTTGCATATTGATTTACCTTTAAAAGAGGAGAAAGAAAAACAAAAATATGCTTGGGGAGCTTTTACGCTTTATATTGGAGCAGATCCCTCATTCTTGATACCTGAATCAAGTTCCATTCCTTTTCACCAATTTATCTCATCCTATGAATCCCCTTTATCAGAAGGGAATCAATTCTTGTTTTCAATGTCACAAGAAGGAGATACAAAGTTCGCACCAATAGGAAAAAGATCCATTACTATCTCTACCCATACAAATGTGGACAAATGGTGGGATAGGGAAAAGTATGACAGTAGAAAAGAAGAATACATGGAAAGAATAATTGATTCTATTGATAAGAGGTTCCCGAGTTTCTCTTCTAAAATTGATATAAAGATGGCGGGAACTCCCGTTACTTTTAAGCGCTATACCCAACGAGCAGATGGAAAGGTAGGCGGTTATATTCCTTCGGGTAAGTATAGTTTATTGAAAAATTACTCTCCAAACTCTCGTGTGGATGGGCTATGGTTTTGTGGAGATACCGTTTTTCCAGGAGCAGGTTCATTAGGAAGTAGCTTGAGCGGCTGGATGGTGGCTGATGCAATAAAAGGAAAGCACCCTAGTTACGGCATGTGATTTTGCCTTCCGGGTGCTTTACTTTAGTAGTTATTCCTTATCTACTGGAGAAGGGATGTTATCGTCATAATAGTCGAAATAAAGGTATCCGTTAGAGGAACGTACCGCATAAAAAATATTATCTAATTTGATACTCCGTTTTCTTACCTCTCCTTTCAGCCATTCGATGGAAAGGGCATGTTCCTCCAAATTTTTATTAATAATCTTTCCATCCATAATTAGTTCAATGGGCAATCCACTTTCACTTGTGGGCTGAAGTTGAAGATCCTTGGGGGTTACATCCCTGTACAATGGCTTTTTTAATACTGTCAAGGTTCCATTCGGTTCAACCATTGCATATAATACTTCTCCTATTTCAAAAACATCCTTTTCCCTTAGTTGCTGGTTTAAATAATCAAGAGTATATCTCATCTTTCTCATGTTTTCTTCCAGGATTTTGCCGTCTTGGATGATAACGGTTGGGTCACCAGCAAGAAACTTTCGAGCTTTTCTGCTTTTCATCGAGATATATGCAGTAACAAATAGAATAAAAATGAACATAAAGAGTGAAATAAGGAAATGGTGAATATCAATCGTGAGATTAAAAGCTAAGTTCGCTGTAATCGCCCCTAAGGAAATTCCTGCAATAAAATCAAATAATGTCATTTGTGAGATGGTTTGCTTTCCTAATATTCTTGTTCCTATCAGAAGGGTACTAAAGGCGAGAATGGAGCGTAAGACAACTTCGAAGTGTTCGGGCATGAATTCATCTCCTTAGCGAAAGGCTTAGAGTTTTATTCCATTAGTATGGACATTAACAGGTTTGATTAAAAACTTTGCACCATAGTGTATAAATTATGCACTAACAAAACAACCGACTTCTCGTGTGAGAAGCCGGTTGTTATTCTTCACTATTTGTGTAATGACTTTCTATGGCAACAAAAAATTTCAACCAGTGTCTTGGTAGAGTTGTAATGACTACCGGAAGAGGTGAAAACCCGTGAACATTGTCCTCATAGGGAAGCAATGACGCCCGGAGAAGGTGAAAACTCGAGAACATTGTCCTCATAGGGAAGCAATGACGCCCGGAGAAGGTGAAAACTCGAGAACATTGTCCTCATAGGGAAGCAATGACGCCCGGAAGAGGTGAAAACCCGTGAACATTGTCCTCATAGGGAAGCAATGACGCCCGGAGGAGGTGAAAACTCGAGAACATTGTCCTCATAGGGAAGCAATGACGCCCGGAGAAGGTGAAAACTCGAGAACATTGTCCTCATAGGGAAGCAATGACGCCCGGAGAAGGTGAAAACTCGAGAACATTGTCCTCATAGGGAAGCAATGACGCCCAGAGTAAGTAAAATTCCGTAAACATTGTCCTCATACGAGAGCAAAGAAGCCCGCTAGTAGTGAAATCCCCCAAACATTGTGCTCATAGGCAAAACTCCATGCATCTCACATTCCATTAATCAAAGCAACAATCCCATCAATGTTCCTCCAATGGCACCTGTTAATACAATCATCCAAGGTGGAAGCTTCCAATAGACAAGCATGCTGAACAAAATAGCTGCAAAAGCAAAATCAATGGGAGCTAAAATCGAGCTAGTCCAAATGGGAAAGTAGAAAGCAGAAATCAAAATTCCAACAACTGCAGCATTTACTCCCATTAATGCAGCTTTCACTTTGGAATTACGACGCAAGGAATCCCAAAATGGCAATGTACCAAGAATCAATAGGAAGGCAGGAAGGAAGATAGCGAATGTTGCTAACAGTCCACCCTTCCAGCCATCAATGACTGCACCGATATAAGCGGCGAATGTAAATAACGGACCAGGGACTGCCTGCGCAGCACCATACCCAGCAAGAAATGCTTCTTCACTAATCCAACCAGTTGGAACAAATTCGCGCTCTAGTAAAGGAAGAACAACATGCCCTCCACCGAATACTAAGGATCCAGATCGGTAGAAGCTATCAAACAGTGCCACCCAATTCAAAGAAGTAGGTTCTCTTAAAATAGGTAACAAAATTAGGAGACCGAAGAATAGAGTTAAACAAATTACTGCTAAACGCTTGGAGATTGGAAACTCCATACGAGAGTCGTCCGCAGTGATATGTTGTTTAAATAAGAAAAAACCAATGACAGCTGCAACAAGTATTACTCCAACTTGGGAGAATGCGGTTTGCCACAATAAAGTAATTACTAGTGCAAATAATGCAATTGCTTTTCTTTTTAAATCTGGCGTCAAATTGTTTGCCATCCCTAAAATGGCATGAGCGACAACAGCTACCGCGACAATCTTCAATCCATGAATCCATCCGGCATTACCTACGTCAAACCCCTGCAGGATGATAGCGAATATAATTAATGCTAAGACTGATGGTAACGTGAATCCTAAAAAGGAAACAATGCCACCAAATACTCCTGCACGCATCACGCCAATTCCTATTCCAACCTGACTGCTCGCAGGACCAGGCAAGAATTGACATAAGGCTACAAGGTCAGCATAACTTTTTTCATCTAACCATTTTCTACGGCGTACATATTCATTATGGAAGTAACCGAGATGGGCTACTGGTCCACCGAAAGAAGTAAGACCTAGTCTTGTTGATACAATTAAGATTTCTAATAATGATATTAATTTGTTAGGTTTCTTCATGTTGATCACCTTCTTTAATTTCTTTAAAAAGCTCATAAGCTTTGTTTCTTGCTTCCTTTAGAATCAGATTTCCTTTTTCTGTAGTGGTATAGTTTTTTCGGATTTTTCCCTCTACATTTAGGTCCTCCCTATGTAAAAGGCCGTCCTTTTCCATTGTGTGCAAGATAGGATACAATGTTCCAGCACTTATGGAGTATCCATGTTCCCTTAACTCTTCTAGCATCCAGGCACCATATACTGGATGTTCTTTTGCGTGATGAAGAATATGGATTTGAATAAAACCGAGGAACAATTTTCTAAGTACTCTTTCTTCCAAATGACGTCCTCCTTTATGAAAAGATGGATTTAGTTTACGAAACACGATATCGATTTTCGATATTAATATATCACACTTTTTATTATGCCCCAATATTTAATGTGAAATTTTACAAACCATTTACAAACTCTATGTAAAGTTGACGTTTTCAGCCTAATCGGCTAGAATAAACATAATATAATCACGTTTATCCCAAAGGGGAGTAGCTTTTTCAGCAAAGTCGTCATTACGGGACATGATGTCCTCGGCTTTGTTGGCAACAATGCGTTGTTAGCGAGACCTTTGTCAGCTTCATTAATCTGGCAAAGGTCTGTTGTATAGAGGGACCTTTCGCCATTATGGTGAAGGGTCTTTTTCATTGGGATAAAATTTGGGAGGTCACAACAATGATTAAAAAACTCTTTAAAGCATTTATTTTGAAAGAAGGCGCAAAGATTGCGAAAAAGAAGGTCTTGCCAGTGGTAATGAAAGAAGTAAAAAAACGAATGAAGAAATAGGAGGGATTTATATGCGTAAAGTTATCATTACATTTGCATTGTTATCATCTATTCTATTAAGCGGTTGTTCTGTTTTGGAAGAAGTTAATAGTTCATTGGAATATGTCAACGAAGCAACGGAGCATATTAATACTTGGAAGGACTTTGGAGAGGAAGCACCTCAAATGATCCAAGATGCAGCTACAGATGTCAATGCAAAGGAAGAATTGGAAACGAGACTAAATGAAATGCTTGTTGAAATAGATGAATTTAATAACACCGAGGCTCCAGCTATCGCAGAAAGTGTTCATCAACAGATTGTAGATAAAAATCAAGAACTTAAAAATGTAATCGAAAACGCTATGGTAGATGGGGAAGTGGCACTTGAGAAACTGCAAGATTCCGAGCTTTACACCTTAATTAATGAAGTGACAACAATGATGAACCTCTTGGAGGAATTAGGGTCTTAATGTATCTAGGAGAGTAGGGGATGCCAGATGAGGGGAACTACAGAAATTGACATTTCTTATCAGCAACTTGCAGATTCTGTTGTTTTTAAGCGAACTCCTAAAAATGTTGTAGTTGATTCTTTCAACGATCAGCAGCTGACTATAGCCGGTTCTGGTAGAAGTGCATATGTTTTTAAGCTTAAGAATGCAGAAAAAGTGCTAAAAGTGTTCTACCCTCCTTTTGAACATTTAGCTAAAAGAGAAGCGAAAATATACGATAAGCTAAAGGGAATCCCTTTCTTTCCTGTGATGCATGCCTCAGGGGAGAATTATATAGTCATTGACTTTATAGAAGGATCTACTCTGTTTGAATGCTTGGTAATGGGAAAGCATATCGAGGAGAATGTGTTGAAGGAAGTAGATCATGCCATTTTGTTAGCAAAAAACAGAGGGCTAAATCCATCCGACATCCATCTCCATAACATACTTATTAACCCGGATGGAAAGGTAAAGCTTATTGATGTGGTGCGTTTTGAACAGGATAAACATTGTACTCAATGGAATGATTTAAAGAGAGGGTATTATAAATATTATAAAAAGAGGATATTTCCAAAAAAATTACCTTCTAGGTTATTATTGTTGATTGCCTATTTTTATAAAAGAGACCTTTTAAATAGGTTTGTAACGTAAGTAAGGTTTGTAACGTAAGTAGGGCCGTTCCTGGTGAAATATAACTCGTTCGGTTGAGAGGGAGAAAACAGCTAATTACAACATGATTTGCAATACAAATTGAACACCATTTTGTATTTTAAATTTTTGTTAGTATATATGAATTTAAGACTATTTTTATTAACTTTTGTATGGTTTTTGCACAGTAAATTGCACCCCTAATTGCACTATCGCATAAATTTATGCGGTGGTGTATTTAGGGGTTTATTTTGTGTTGCAATTTGGTATGCTGTTTACTATGCAAATAAATCAAGGGTGTGAGAGATTGTGAAATTCATCGAACCATTATACAAAAATGCTGAAGAAGTGGACTGGCGTATTTCTGAGCGAGTAAGACATTTAATCCATTATTATTCCGAATACACCGAACGGACCGAAGGTGAAATTGTAGATACTTTTTTATTGAATTTGCTTGAAGATGAAAAGTTTCTTGAGTGGATTAAAAGTAAACGTAGTAACAAGAGAATTGCTCAACATCTTGAAATAGAAGACAAAATTGGAGATGAATAACATTGGCCCTTCAAAAACGATTATCAAGTAAAGACGATGTAATTGTTGAAATTATCCCTCCTGTTTCAGAAGAGGAACTCAAAGAACGTCATAATAACTACCACTTAATCCCCCCGAAGAAATTCGCATTTGAATATAGGGGGCATCTCCATCGACCTGTAACTATCCGGTGGAAGGAAAGAACATTTGAGATTCAACTTAATCACTGTATTAACCCCTTTTGCAAGTCGTATTTCCTGCCTCAAAAAAGATACGAAACAAAAGGTAAGCCCAGCCGTTATAAATTAGGTACTCCGTCTAATGGTGACTGGAGTGTTAAACAAATCTATTGTAATACTGTGCCTGACAGTACCGAGGTAGGAATGTCTTTAAATTGTAAATCCTTAGCCCTTTCCAATTGGTCTATTGCAGATGAAATTAGTAGACTCGTCAGAATTAATACACCTCTAGACAATAAGCCACAATACATATTTCATAAGGAAGAATGCCCATTTCAAAAGAATGATCCATTTGTTCATCCCAATACTTTTTATAAACAAGGTCTCAGCAGCACTGGCTCCCAAAGGTATCAGTGCAAATCTTGTAAGAAAAAGACATCATTAACCCCTAAAAGAGAAGAGTCCATAACATACAATCAAAAAAGGCATGATGTGTTGCACCTTTTCGCAAAGCTATTATTGAATAAAACTCCTATTTCTAGGGCTTGTGACATTCTGGATATTGGAAAAGGAACCTATTATGAGAAATTGAAATTCCTTTATAGGAGATGTTTAGAGTTTTTAGAGAGGCATGAAACCAATAAACTTTCAAAGACGAAATTTAGTGAAATTTGGTTGAGTACAGATCAGATGCTTTATTATTTAAGTAATGAACGAAAAAAAGGGATGGGAAGTAAAAACTTCGATGATTTAGATGAATTGAACTTCCAAACAAGGATCATCATCACCTCTGATGCAAACTCCAGATATGTATTCAGAAGTGATATCGCTTATGACTGGGATATTAACTTTTCTGATATCGAAGAGGATACCAAATTTTTTAAATCTGACCATTTAAACGATTTGATGAAAAGATACGCTAGAATTATTAAATTTAAGCACTTCCCGCAACCTCCAACACAAAATGATACACAATCAAAATCTGAGTACAATTCCCTCTTACGGAAGGTAAAACAAAGAGAAAAATACAAACACGGATTACATGTTAGTCCAACTTATACTGCTATTGCTCATTTCTGGCTTATTAAGCACCTTTTAAATGTTTCTGAATGGCGATTTGTTACAGATCAAGATAAATCACTTATGTCCGCGATTTATCGGGTGTTTGGGAAAGAGATACGATTAAGTGATGCTCATCATTTTCTGTGCCAAACAGACAAAGCCAAATCTAGGACACAATCTACAAGAGAATATCAACAAGCACTAGCAGATTTGCAAAATTGGGGAATCGAGAAAGGATACGAGCAGGAAAGTGCAAAACAGTTAGCGATATTGCAACTAGAAGAACTTTTTAGAACACATAAGTTTCATGAAGTAAAACATACTTCTAAAGGCTCCTTTAACACTTATGCCGACAATCCAATAGAACACCCTTTAGCCTCTCCAGACCGGGGGTACCGTTGGATAGATTGCACTACAGACCTTTCATCATTAGAACCCTTGAACATTGCCAAATTAGCGGTAAATGTTTCGGATCAGTCTACAGATGCTTTCATTCAGCTTATTCGAAGACGGTTATCTCCTTTAGAAAGGCCAATTCACTCTGCCAAAGCTGATAAGAAGAATTATATGTATTCAAACAGCAACCCTGAATATGCTCAAATGGCAGTAACGATATTACGTACCTACTATAATTTTTGTTTTCCGATAAAAACAAAGAGTGGTAAAAAGACACCTGCACAAAGGTTGGGTATAACTGATAAGCAGTTTGATTTAAAAGATATCATTTACCTTAGATGACCTTCTTTCCACACAACAGACCCGGTTCTCTTTTCTGAGAAAAAATCATCAATATCTGAAAAAAAAATAGTGCAAATATCAATTTTCAGCATCTAAAAAAGCAACCATCATGGTTGCTTTTTTATAGATTAATGTAAGTGATGATCAAACCAAGCAAAAATTTCTTTATGAGACTCTTCAAAATGTGTATTTAATAAATGGTCTCCTTCTTCATACTCAACAAATTTGAACTCTTTATTTTCTTCTTCTAATCTATTCGCTAATTCTCTCGCCTGAGAAACAGGAACTTTCGTATCATTTTCTCCGTGAAGTATTAAAGTAGGTACATTTAATTTTTCTGCCCAAAAAATAGCCGACCTTTTTTTAAATTCTTCTTCGTTTGTTTCTGGATTTCCCACTAACTTATTCAACATAGGTTTAATTCCATCATTTCTAAACTCGTAAAAGTCAAACAAATCTGTTATACCACCTATAACCGCAATTGCTTTTATATTTGCATTATTTTTATTGCTCAAATAAGCCATCATTCCACCTCGTGATACTCCTAACATAGCTACTTTCGAAGCATCCGTGTATTCAAGTTCTTCAGCAACATGTAAAAGATTTAATATGTCATTTACATCACTTCCTCCAAACTCATCCGTGCCCTCACTGCCATTACTACCTCTATATTGGGAAGCCAAAACAACATATCCTTGATTAGCCCAATTAGACAAGTAACCCAACGTATCAGCAGTAACCATGCCATCATTCTGGTTACCACCGCGATTGAAGATTAGAACAGGCAAACTTGCATCGGTATCCATTTTGGGTTTAAGCATATACCCAACTACTGTATGTTCATCACTTAGATATTCTAACCGTGATACTTCCACTCCGTCCGCAACGTTCCGCACATCAACACTTTCTAATGAAACTATTGGGTTTTGTGTTGTATTCTCCTTACTACATCCTGAAACTAACCCTAAAACAATAATTCCAATTGCACATAATATAAGATTAATTTTTTTCATTAATCCAACCCCCTTGTCCTGTCAAACAACATATATTTTTCTCTTACCATTTTTATCTAAGGTAAATTATATCATTTATTTTTGCTCTTTTTGTAAAGGTTGTTGTATTTAAAATAACAAGGAAAAATTTACTTTTTATGGTATGATATTTACATATGGTTATTCAACAAACGGGCAGGATTGTTGAGGAAACTACAAAAATTAAATTGTATCTTATGTAGAAATTAATTGGGGGTTATTATGAAATTAAAATTATGTTTGTTCAGCTTTATCAGTTTAGTCTTTTTAGTGGCTTGTTCTGAAGAGACTTACGATAAAAATGAGTTAATAGCAACCTTTAAAGGTGTGGATATAAAAGTAAATGATATCCTTACACAGTATCCAATTGAAGACGAGTATATAGAAATTTTCTTGAAAGAAGAAATCGTTATAAATGAAGCTAAGACTATAGGAATTACAGTATCTCAACAAAAGTTGGAAGAACTAAAACAAACCTATTACCCCAGTGGCGAAGGTATTCAGATAGAAGATTTTCATAAGGAACAAGCAGAAATTTTAGGTATCACACCTAAGGAATACTATGAGATGTGGTCTTTAACATATCTTGAAAGAAATGAATATATACAAGAGTATATTAAAACTAAATTTGATGAACCAGCATCCATTGAAGACGGTGAAAAATGGGGAAAAGAGATTGAAGAACATATAAACAAATTATTTACCAATTATATAGATAACAATGATTTAATAATATATATATAAAAATGAGTATAATTTCTTCTTCAATAATCTAGGGCTTTAATTGAATAACGCATAATATAAAAGAGGAGCTGTAATGTCGTTTGCAGCTCCTCTTTTTTTGCATTTTTTCATTCATTTTACCCTTCAAAACCGCTTGCAAAAGGTTGTATGTTTTTAGCTACAAAAAGAACTACATATATGCTTTTTCTCCCTCTCAACCGAACGGGTTATGGTGAAATAGGAAGGGCTCTTTTTTTCGTTTAAACTGCGATAAAATGAAAAATGATTCGTCTAAACAAATAGAGTCTGCAACAAACGGGGGAAAAGGATGTCCAATAAACAAGTCATTTCGGAATGGTTTTATTTATATAGTGATGATATTTATCAATTTCTATTGTACCGATTGCATTCCAAACATCATGATGTTGAGGATTTAGTACAGGAAGTGTTTATACGTGCACTGAACAGTCTGGATCGTTATAAGGGGGAAGCTGCCCCTAAAACATGGCTTTATAGTATTGCAAGAAACATTGCAATTGATGCCCATCGAAAAAATAAGCGCGATAAATGGAAATGGTTGTTACAGTTTGAAAGCGGAACAGTACCTGAGAACACCGAAAAAGCTACACCGGAACACTTATACTTTGTCACAGAAGAGCAGAGGGAATTATTAAACGCGATTAGGAGTCTAAAAGAATCCTATCAGGAAGTACTGATTATGAGGAGTATTAAAGAGTTATCTGTACAAGAAACCGCTGCAGCTATGGGATGGACTGAGAATAAAGTACGCTCCACCCTTCATCGTGCAAAATCGGCCCTGCAAAAAAAGTTGGGAGGGAATGTAGTTGAGTAAAGAATTGGATAAAAAGCTTCAAACATTGCCCAAGCCAAAACTAAATGAAGAAACAAAAGATCAGTTACATCATGCCATTATGAAACATAAGCAGAATACGACGCGTGTAGGATGGTTGCCCAAAGTAAGGTCTGCCGTATTGTTGACCGTCAGTGTCGTAGCTTTAGCATTATTTTCATTTATCCTCTTCACGGGTAGCGAAGGGGAACCTCCAAGATCTTCTGCGCCGGAGGAAGAAAAGAGTTACGAGAATTATATCGCTTATCTAAAATCTATTAAGGTCCATGATCAAATAGATGCTGACCGAGCATATATTGGCAACAACGGTGCACTTGGCAAGTATCACGGTCAAGTTTTGCCTGGCAGTTATTATGCAAATGGAATGGAATTACAGACAACAGAAGAACCGATGGGAATTCACATGTACTATAAGGTGACGGAAGACACTTCTGCTACAGGCTTCGAAAAAGAAGTATTTCATGTGTCCAATCTTCCGTGGACCATCACCTTTAATGCAACAGCTTACTTTACATTTTTCAAAAATGGAGACTATGTTACCTTTGATATTGATTATTATGGTGAAAATAGAAAATATACTTTAACTAGACAGCATATTGAAGACTTATATGAACGTGACGTAAAAGATTTTGTAGATAATCAGGAATTATGGGATGAGGAAGTTATTGAAAAGACACTTCAAAACGAAAATAAGGTACAAGATTTTATGGAGAGAATTAGGGTTGCCAATACAGGATCGAGAGAACCTAAAGATATGGTAACTACTTCTAAAAAGTATGTAGAAGTGGATGGTAAAAGTTATCTTGTCCCATCTGATATGCACTCTCCCCCTGTTAAGGGAGAAGTGAAAGAGAATATTTATTCATTTAGCGAAATGCTTTATGAGTTTTACGATAAAGGGTGGGGGGAACAGGTGCATGTTGCCAGAAGCTTTAACATGTGGGAAACCATTAAAGTTAGCGGAGAACTCCAAACTATCGCATATGATGATACAACCAATCAATCGACCCTTAGCTTTGCTCCACAGCAATCGTATAGTATGGTTTTTGACGGGGATCTCACGACTGAATACGAACCTGGGGATGTTTTAATATTTGAATTTCAATTTGTTCCACTAATAGATGAAACATATGAGTTTGTTCAATTGGATTATGATGCAGCACTCGAATCCGGGCAAAAATTAGATATAAGTGAATATTTACTAGGGGAATAATGTAGTATCAAAGAGCAACTGTCTAGGGCAGTTGTTCTTTAATATAAAAAAGCTAAGAAAAGTGGAAACTTCATATCATAACTGGAGGAATTTTCTTTTTGTCCCAAAAACATCTATCTAAACGCAGTATAAAATAGTACAATAGTAGTATAAACTAACCATACAATTGTAGGGGGTGTTGTTGATGGAAGGAAAGCCAAACCATTATGATGGCAGTGTCCAGTCTGATTTGAAAGAAAATGTAGCCGATGCTTTGAATGAGTCATTTGTACTGACTGACGATATGAGAAAACATATCGGCGGTAATCCATATATCCTACATAACGAAGAATAAGAACTTTCTTTAAGACCTATCATGTATTGATGATGGGTCTATTTTTTTGTTTGGCTCTGTTAAAGCATACTGTTGATTTTTGCAGCAACCTAGCTGTTGATGGAGCAATAGGCGAAGACTCCTGAGGGAGATAGCGTTTAGGGGAGACCCCGCAGGTGCTTTTCCGAGGAGGCTCCCCAAACGCCCCTAGGAAAGCGAAGCCTAGTGCGGAAATCAACAGCGGTGTTTAACAGAGACTTTAGTTAAGAGCAAGTTACTTGCAAAAAAGAATTATTTCCTATATTATTATCTCGAATTAATAATAATTTAATTCAAGATAGTTGGTAAGTTATGCCTTTTGGTAGCAAACTAAAATAAACTACTTCAAACAAAGAGAGGAAAGATACAAAATGGCAAAAGTTTTATACATCACGGCACATCCACATGATGACACACAATCTTACAGCATGTCAGTAGGGAAAGCATTTATTGACACTTATAAAGAAGCGAACCCAGGGGATGAAATAGTCCATGTAGATCTATACAAAGAACATATCCCGCATATTGATGCAGATGTATTCAGCGGTTGGGGAAAATTGCAAACAGGTAAAGGATTTGAAGAGCTTTCTGAAGAAGAAAAAGGAAAAGTGAGCCGATTGTCCGAGTTAACGGAACAGTTTATAGGAGCAGATAAATATGTGTTTGTAACACCACTTTGGAACTTCTCCTTTCCACCAGTAATGAAGGCTTATCTTGACTCCGTTGCTGTGGCAGGTAAAACGTTTAAATACACAGCAGAAGGTCCTGTTGGTTTGTTGACGGATAAGAAAGCAATCCATATCCAGGCTCGTGGAGGTATTTATTCAGAAGGTCCTGCTGCAGGCATGGAAATGGGGCATCGTTATTTAACAGTACTTATGCAATTTTTCGGCGTTCCGTCTTTTGAAGGTATCTTTGTGGAAGGTCATGCAGCAATGCCTGATAAAGCTGACGAGATTAAAGCGGACGCCATTGCGCGTGCGAAAGATAAAGCACAAACATTTTAAGTATTTGATGAACCGGGCAGTTGCAAGGCTGCCCGGTAATATATCAACCAACTTTAAGATATCCCCATGTAACTCCGTTCCTTTCCTTCAATCAAGTCAAGTGCTATAATGTACCGAAAGAATCTTACATAACATGGAGGCATTATGCTAACTTTTGAACAAAAACTTGAACTAATACAATCTTTTCCCCAATTAACAAGAAAAGACGTATCTCTTAAACGGGTAAACTTCCAATATGAAGAAAGTCAAAGCGATAAGAAAAACGTAGTCTATCACTTACACCCAAATGGCAACGGATTTGTTTATGCTAAGGGAATCAAAGGCTATAAGACTGACGATAAAGGAATGGTGAATATTCGTGAGTTTAGTGCGGATGAACTGAGCGAACTTATTAATAAATCCATTGAGCTCTTGGGAAGAGAGTATGAAGTAGAAGTAAATACAGAGGAATTTGAAGAAGAGCGTTGGGCAAACGATGAAGGACATTCTTTAAATTTGGTATTGGAAGACGATATGTGGAATGTGTATGCAGGAAAAAATTTAGACGGAACATTTCCTTCTTATAATGAAGCAAAGCAGTATTTAATGGAGGAAGGATTCCGTAAGAGATACTATTAATATTTGATTTAAAAAAGTCATTGATTATAGATGTGGTTCAGTCACCGCTGTTGATTTCGGCAAATGGCTTCGCTTTCTTAGGGGCGGTGCTTGAGCCTCCTCACTCCGTTGCGGGGTCTCAAGCTACCGCTATCTCCCTTAGGAGTCTTCGCCATGTGCTCCAATCAACAGCTATGGTTTTTCTTTACAAAAAATAAAGCTCCCAACGTTTGTTGATGGGAGCTTTTTTACTTTATCCTGTTAGCAAGTCCTCGTTTGGATATCTTACTTTTGCAGGTTTTGGTTTGGCTAGGGAATAGGCCAAAGTCAATGGTCCGAGTTTTCCCAGCAGCATAATGAAAACAATTACGCATTTGCCTATATCCGTTAAATCTCCCGTAATTCCCATCGATAATCCCACAGTACCAAAAGCTGAAATGACTTCAAATAATAATAAAAGAAATTCTGCTTGTTCCGTTATCGTCAGGATGAACAAAGAGAAGAAAATGAATAATATACTGATGGTTGAAATCGCAAGAGCTTTTATCACATAATTTTGGTGAATAGATCGTTTGAAAATGACAATTTCATGCTTGCCTTTTATAAAAGTGTTCACAGCTAAAATGATAATAACAAATGTTGTTAGTTTAATTCCTCCACCTGTTGAAGTACTCCCTGCTCCGATGAACATAAGCAGAAGCGTCCACATAACAGAGGCAGTTTCCATTGCTCCGATGTCTATTGTGTTAAAGCCTGCGGTTCGGGTTGTAACCGCCTGAAAATAAGAAGCCCATATTTTTTCCATTAAGGTGAAATTTCCTAGAGTACTAGGGTTGAAGTATTCCAACACAAAGAATACAAACATAGCAAGTATATTAATACCTAATGTTCCAAACAGCATAATCTTTGTATGCAGGGCAAGCTTACGAAACTCCTTTGTGTACCAGAGATCGGTTAGTACAGTGAATCCAATTCCACCAATGATGAAGAGAAAAGAAATCACAATGTTCACAACAGGGTCTCCAACATATTGCATTAAGCTATCAGACCAAATGGAAAAACCAGCGTTGTTGAATGCGGAAATAGCATGGAAGACACTATAGTAAAAGCCGTCCCACCACCCGTACTCAGGAATCCATCGATAGGACAACAGTAATACTGCTATTCCTTCAATAAGGAAAGAGAAGATAATAATTCTTCGGACCAGTAAGATAATCCCTCCGACAGAGGTTTGATTCAGTGCCTGTTGCAAAATTAATCTTTCTTGAAAACCGATTTTTTTCCCGAGCATGATAAAAATCAGGACTGCAAACGTCATAATACCAATTCCGCCAACTTGAATAAGAGACAAGATGACAATTTGGCCAAATAAGGTGTATGCAGTGCCGGTATCCACAACAGCAAGCCCTGTAACCGTCATTGCAGATGTGGCAGTAAAAAAGGCATCCACTAGTGTAATGGATTCCGTGGTGGAAACCGGTAACATTAATAGTAACGTGCCTAAAAGTCCAAAAAAGATAAAGACTACAATTAATAGCTGCGGTGGACTGAGATTAATAAAAGGACGGCGCCACATTGTTAGATCCCTACATCCTCAAAACGATGAATGTCTTCATTCCGTCCAAGGATGATCAGTAAATCCCCTTCTCGGATAATTTCATCTGCGGGAGGAGAGATAATGATATCTCCGTCTCTTTGTATACCGATAAGCGTACATCCGAACCTAGCACGCAGATCTAAATCTGTCAGGCTTTTATTACTTACTTTTTTCGTCGCGAAAAGCTCGGCGATGCAATGGTTATCAGACAGCTCGATGTAGTCGAAGATTTTATCCGATACAACGTGGTGGGCAACTCTTTTGGCCATATCCCGTTCAGGCTGGATGATCCGATCCACGCCAATCTTCTCTAAAACCTTTTGGTGATATTTATTGGTTGCCTTTACCCACACTTGTTTAATGCCCATCTCCTTTAGAAGCAAGCTTGTAAGTATGCTTGATTCAATGTCATCCCCCATGGATACAATGGCATGATCGAAATTCCGGATTCCCAGAGAATTAAGTGTTGCTTCGTCTGTTGCATTTGCCTGAACGGCATGTGTTGCATATTCGCTAATTTTGTTGATGTTGTCTTCGTTTTTGTCTATAGCGAGGACTTCTACTCCAAGTGTGGAGAATTCTTCCACGATGCTGCCTCCAAAACGACCTAATCCAATGACAACAAATTGCTTTTTCATTATTATTCCTTCTCTCTTGAAAAATGGGGGCGGGTTTAAACTCCATGTTTCCTTTCGTTCCGGGTGTTCGGTTATCCTTTGGGCGGTGCTTGAGCCTCCTTACTACGTTGCGGGGTCTCAAGCTACCGCTATCTCCCTCAGGAGTCTCACACCCTTCACTTCAGTCAACATGGGGTTTACCTACAACTCTAAGTTACATATTCCCGTTCTAGAAACATCAGAAAAAGACCAATCTTTGCAACTCAAAGAATGGTCTCTTTTATAACAATCAGACCCTTCTCTCAATACGCTTACGAGGTTAGCTGTCGGGTTAGAGGATGAGAGTCCTCTTCGTATATGTACGATTCACCCCTAGATATACCGATATTTATCAGGATATCAATATGGTTCCCCCGCTCTGTAAAGATTAAGCAATAGGTTAAAATGTATGAAATGATGATACTAAATTTACTCCCCTTTTTTCGATTCGTCAATAGGGTATTTGTAAAAATTATGTAAAGCGTTTTCAATCTAAAAACTGTGGCGGAAAAATGACCTAAATAAAAAATAAATTAGTAGGCTGAGAGTGAGATGGTACTTTATTACGATAAAATTGCTATAATTATGTAAAGTACTCTAGGAAAGTCGAAACTATTAAAAAATTACTCATTTTGTGTTCATATTCTCATAAAATTTGTATATGGTAGAAATCAGTAGCTATCTTTGACTAAGATCAGGCAGGGGAGGGAGCATCTATACACACTCATAAGATCTGGAGGGTAGTAACCTTCATAGTAGTAGTATGTTCTTTAATATGGGTTGTTCAAACAGAATGGTTTTCCATTTTTAGAAGTGGAGATATGGATCAAATTCAATTGATGCTGGAAGAGGAAATATATTTCTTGCTTTTATTAACCTTCTCATTAATGCTCATTCAAAACCTCTTTACGCTTATACCAATTGTGGGGATAATTGTCATTAATATCGCTTTGTTTGGACTTGTTTGCGGATATATATGGAGTCTTGCTACTAGTTTAATTGGGGCGTTGGTCGCGTTCATCGTCTTTCGTTATTGGTTTCAATCACTCCTCATTAACAAAGTAAAAAAATCGTACTTAGAAAAGCTGGAACAGAATGGAGTTCTGTTTGTTTTATTATTGCGATTGATCCCATTTGTTCCTTCAAGTTTAATTAATATTACAGGTGGAGTAAGTTCCATCAGATTAATGCCCTTTCTGATAGCTACTTTTATAGGAAATGCACTTTATTTATTATTATTAAGTTTTATTGCCAACGGATTGTTATCAGCAGAAATGGAGAGCTATGTGTTTGTTGCATTAGTTGTTGCAATACTGCCGAGCATTTACTTGTACCGATATCTTAAAAAGAAAATTGGTATAGTTGAAAATCAGAAAAAAAAGGTAAGAGGCGGTTAAACAAGAACCGGGCGAATGTAACTATTCGCCCGGTTCTTGTTGTATCCTTATTTAAATTATTCGTTCCGCCTAACCTTTCGTTGATAGAAAATAAAGATGGGTAGAGGGATGATGATCCAACCAAAACTCTTTATCAATGTATTCCAGGCCATTTCCTTGCTTCGCTCTTTTTCTTGAGCGACTACTGTGTTATATTCGGCAAGCAGTTCGTCATCATCAATATTTGGTTCCGAAATGGGTTTGCCTGACTCATCATATTTTGTTTTGTTGACAATTTTCATCTCCTTATATTCGCTATAAGTTTGATAATAGCTAGACGGGGAAACAATATCTGCAATTGCCATGAATGCTGCAACGCTTCCTCCGATGGTCATCATTAAAGTCATGAACAAGATTACATAGTAATAGACTACTCTTATCATACCAATGCTCCTTTCTTTTCAATAATTTAAGACCTTCCTAGGTGACTCATCATGAACTAGAGCTACTAATAAGATATTTCAAAAATGAAACATATAGAATGTAAAATACGTAAGAATAGTAATTAATGAAGGGTTTGGAGGTAAAATAAATGTTTATATTATTTTTTATACAACTGATGGTGGTGCTGGTTTTTTTATTAATTGGATGGGCTATTGTAAAAAAAGAAGCATATGGATTGATATCAAGTTTTCATTCACGTCCTAAAGAAGAGCAAGAAGAATTGCTTCATAATGGCTACCCTCAAAAAACAGGAATGCTGCTAATTTTAACTGCATTCGTCTTACTAATTTTACTTCCGTTAATCTTCACTCCTTTCTCCTACGCTTTAGAAATTCAAATAGGGGTAATGGTTATTATGTTGTTGGGAGGATTCATTTACCTTTCCAAATTTGAGGTTTCTCAAAAGCGAAAAAAAAGTTACATCATTAGTATTTCTGTTGCTGTCGTAACGTTCGGCATTTTATTTGGTGTTTTCTACTTAGGGTTTCAAGAGGCTGAGATGACTTTAAAAGAAAATTCATTTGAAATTAGCGGTGTTTATGGAGATCAGTGGGAATATGAGGAGATCACCAAGGTCGAGTTATTGGAAGAAATGCCTGAGGTACTAATTCGCACAAATGGATATGGAATGCAATCCATCTCTAAAGGACATTTTAAGGTCAAAGGCTTTGGTAGCAGCTTGCTGTTCATTAATAAAGATCATTCTCCCTATTTATTAATAAAAACAGCTGATGATACTATCTTCCTTAACTCAAAAGATGCAGAAAAAACAAAAGATTGGTATCATCAATTAGTAGAGCAGTTAGATAAAGCAGAATAGTATTAATCATATATTTTCCAAGAAAGGAAAGTTAAGTTATGACCTATTTATTGTTAATTGTCGGTTTCGCATTGTTAATCAAAGGAGCGGATTGGTTTGTGGATGGTGCTTCTAGCATTGCCAAGATCCTCCGTATTTCCCCGTTATTGATTGGGTTGACCATTGTAGCATTTGGAACAAGTTCCCCAGAAGCGACAGTAAGTATTCTCGCAGCGTTAGAGGGGAGTGCAGAAGTTTCACTGGGAAATGTTATTGGAAGTAATATCTTCAATATTACTCTTGTAGTAGGACTAACAGCATTATTGAATCCATTAAAAGTAGAGAGTGAGACAATTAGAAAGGAAATACCATTTACCTTATTAGGAAGTGCTGTGCTACTTGTATTAATCAGTGATATTGCCCTTCAAGGATTTTCAGAAAACTTGCTTACTAGAAGTGATGGATTGATATTTCTATTGATTTTCACTGTGTTTATGTATTATATTTTTGAAGTTGCAAGAAACAATCGTGATAAAATTCCTGTGGAAGAAACTTCTGAGAAGCCGACCTGGGGTAAGAATATCTTCCGAACTGTCATTGGACTTGCTGCCATCATATTCGGTGGAGAATTAGTTGTAAGAAATAGTACGGAAATTGCTGTATCATTAGGTATGAGTGAAACGCTTGTAGGATTGACTATCGTAGCAATCGGAACTTCTCTGCCAGAACTTGTTACATCGATTATGGCAGCGATCAAGAAACAAAGTGAAATTGCCCTTGGGAATATCGTAGGAAGTAATATTTTTAATATATTATTCGTATTGGGAACTTCTTCACTAATAACTCCGCTTCCCGTTAACAGCAAAATATTTGTTGATATCGGTCTTTTAGTAGTGTTAACGGTGATTCTCTTGGTATTTTCAAGAACAAATTTCCGGATTGGGAAAATAGAAGGAACCTTTTTGGCTATAGCTTACGTCATATATTTAGTGTTTATTATTATAAGAAATTGAGGTTTAAATGGTATGGAAGAATTTTTGGTTTTATTGAAGTACATATTCCTTGGAATCTTTCAAGGAATTACTGAGCCTATTCCCGTCTCTTCAAGTGGCCATGTAATGATTTTACAAAATCTTATGGGGATGGAATTGGAAGGCTTAACATTTGAAATTGTTGTTAATGCAGCATCCTTGATTGCTATTCTAATTATTTATCGTGAATCAATAGCAAGGCTCTTCTTTGGTGCGTTGAGATTCGTGGCCAAAAAAGACAAAGAAGATAAAGCTGACTTTATGTTTGTCATCTACCTGATCATAGCTACTATCCCAGCAGGAGTGATTGGTGTTGTTTTTGGTGATGTCATATCAGATGCATTAGAAAATATTAAAGTCATCGGTATTACGTTGATTTTGACAGGGATTGCACTTTGGCTAATTCGTAACCTCCGAGGCAGGAAGAATGATGCGGAACTTTCCTTCAAGGACGCTACCATTGTTGGTTTTGCACAGGCAGTTGCCTTGATACCTGGTATAAGTCGTTCGGGAGCAACAATTGTTGCTGCAATGGCTCGTGGAATGAAACAGGAGACAGCATTGAAATTTTCTTTCTTGCTTTTTATCCCTGTTAGTGTGGGGAGTATCCTGTTAGCAATAAAAGATATTTTGGGAATGGATAATGTTAATGAAATTCTTTTACCTTACTCCTTGGCATTTATTGCTTCTCTTATAGCTTCATATTTCTCTTTAAAATGGTTTATGGGAATAATGGCCAGAGGTAATTTAATTTATTTCTCGATCTATTGTTTTATTGTCGGAACGTTAGTAGTGCTCTTTTTATAATGCTTTTTACAAAACATCACTTTCGAGTGGTGTTTTTTTATGTTTAGGAAAATTAAATTGAATGGTGGACTAGTCGTCAAAGGTAATTCTTAATCGTCTGGATGAGGTTGTGAGTGACGAAGAAAAAGGAAGAGGAAGGATATCATGGTCATCATGAAGACCTGTGTGACGAGGAAAAGGTTGTAGAGAGGTCCTCATCGCCGATATGAAGACCTCAGTGACGAGGAAAAGGTTGGAGAGAAGTCCTCATCGCCGATATGAAGACCTGCGTGACGAGGATAAAGTTGAAGAGAGGTCCCCATCGTCAATATGAAGACCTGTGTGACGAGGAAAAGGTTGAAGAGAGGTCCTCATCGTCAATATGAAGACCTGTGTGACGAGAAAAAAGTTGAAGAGAGGTCCTCAACGCCGATATGAAGACCTGTGTGACGAGGATAAAGTTGAAGAGAGGCCCTCATCGCCGATATGAAGACCTCAGTGACGAGGAAAAGGTTGTAGAGAGGTCCTCATCACCGATATGAAGACCTCAATGACGAGGAAAAGGTTGAAGAGAGGTCCTCAACGCCGATATGAAGACCTGCGTGACGAGGATAAAGTTGAAGAGAGGTCCTCATCGTCGATATGAAGACCTGCGTGACGAGGAAAAGGTTGAAGAGAAGTCCTCATTGCCGATATGAAGACCTCAATGACGAGGAAAAGGTTGAAGAGAGGTCCTCATCGCCGATATGAAGACCTCAATGACGAGGAAAAGGTTGGAGAGAAGTCCTCATCGCCGATATGAAGACCTCAGTGATGAGGAAAAGGTTGTAGAGAGGTCCTTATCGTTAATATGCAGCAGACCCTTTTGACCATGAAAATTTTATCAAAATGGTCAAGGAGGAAGCACTAAGGCAAGTCCTGCCAATGTTTCAAAACTTCTTTTAACCCAAAGAAAGGCCGGGCGTTTTTGCCCGGTTTTGATTTTTCTTATTGCATATTATTAAAATGTTACATATATATATGTTATAATGGAGTTATGTAACATTAAGGAGGAGAATCATATGGAATATGTTGAGGCTTTAAAAGATCGCAAATTCATCCTTGAAATTAAAGCATATTTAAAAAACTACTCCTTAAGAGATTACTTGTTTTTTGTAATGGGCATTAATATGGGTCTAAGAATCAGTGAACTTCTACATGTTAAAGTAGAAAATGTGATACAGGATGGAAAAGTTAATGACTATTATCTATTGGAAAATGGGCACATAATTTATTTAAATAAACATGTTAAACAAGCGATAGGGGATTATCTACACAAAAGAAACCTTGAGCCAGAGGATTACCTATTTAAATCCCAAAAGTGTAGCTCACCAATTACAAGGCAACAAGCATATCGCATCATTAATAAAGCAGCGAAAGAAGTAGGTGTTCCTGGTAAAGTGGGTACACATACTTTGCGCAAAACCTTCGGCTACCATGCATATAGAAGCGGTGTTGCTGTTTCTCTTCTCCAAAAACATTTTAACCACACTTCACCTTCTGAAACACTCCGTTATCTGGGAATAGATAAGCGTGAGAAATTATCTGTAAGAATTGATGTCAACTTATAAAGGGGGAATTAGATGGGACAAGGTGCATTTAATGTAGATTATTTTATTTTGCTTACAGCATTTCTTCTAATTGTCGGAGTTATAACAACCAAATTCTCTTCAAAACTGGGTGTTCCAGCCCTTGTATTGTTCATCATTGTTGGGATGATGGCAGGGAGTGATGGACTTGGTTTTATCTATTTTGATAATGTAAAATATGCGCAATTAATTGGTATCTTTGCGCTCGTCATTATCCTATTTGAAGGTGGTTTGCAAACAAAATGGGGGACGGTACGGAAAGTGATTAAGCCATCCTTATCATTAGCCACTTTTGGAGTGATTTTGACTTCTGCACTTGTGGCAGCATCTGCTAAGCTTATCCTCGATGTGTCTTGGTTAGAAGCATTCCTATTTGGAGCTATCGTTGGATCTACAGATGCAGCTGCGGTATTTGCAGTTCTAAAAGGGCAAAACATTAAAGCACGTATGGGAGCAACTCTTGAAGCTGAGTCCGGTACGAATGATCCGATGGCAGTGTTTTTGACATTATCCTTTATTGAATTGCTTACTGCCTCAAATCCTAGCTACATAGGTTTTATCGGAAGCTTCTTTTGGCAGATGGGAATTGGTTTATTATTGGGGTTAGGACTTGGCAAGCTCGCTTCTTATTCCATTAATAAGATAAATCTCGATTCTTCTGGATTATATCCTGTCTTTGCCATGGCATTCGCGCTTTTAACTTATAGTATCGCAGCGCTGATAGGAGCGAGTGGACTATTAGCGGTGTATGTGGCAGCATTGATCATAGGGAACAATGAACTAACCTATCGACAGTCGATTTTCCGCTTCAATGAAGGGTTTGCATGGATGATGCAAATTCTAATGTTTATCATATTGGGACTATTGGTCTTCCCTGGGCAATTGTTCCAGTGGGACATTATGCTTAAAGGCTTGTTATTATCGGTAATTTTAATAGTAGTAGCCAGACCTATAGCGGTATTCCTTTCAACAATAGGAATGAATTTCAGTATCAAAGAAAAAGTGTTTCTATCATGGGCGGGTCTGCGTGGTGCCGTACCAATCGTTCTCGCTACCTTTCCGATGATTGCTGGCATTCCAAATGCTCAACTATTTTTTAATGTCGTATTCTTCGTCGTCTTAACCTCTACTCTAGTTCAAGGATCAACCATTACGATGCTTGCAAAAAAACTAGATTTAACAGGACCTAAGAAAATTGCACCTATTCATTCTTTAGAGTTGGTTTCCATCGGTAAAGCAAATGCGGAGATTATTGAGTTCCAAGTGGAAAAGGATCTCGATTTGGTCGGAAAGACACTTGCTGAACTGGAATTTCCAGATAAAACGCTTATCAATGCCATCATTAGAGCGGGAAACCTTGTGACCCCATCAGGTGATACGGTTATTAGAGATAAGGATTTCATGTATATTCTTACAGCTAGACAAAGTAAACTTGCTTTAGAAGATTTCCTCAAAAAGAAGAAAGCAGTCGAAACAGATGCAGAGAAGGAAGAGTTAAGCGAAAAAGAAGAAGTAAAAGAAACCGTTTAAAAACTAGGATAGCCTAATGGTTATCCTAGTTTTTATTTAGTCTATATTTAAAATGGATCGACAAATTTCTTCGGTAATTACTTTTAAAATGTAAGCAATCAAGATATATAACGGAACGGAAATATAAAAACTCCAGTGAAAAGGGATGTATAGTCCCAGTTTTTCAGCGACTGGTTCTGCTATGAAAGATGCTCCAACTGCCAAAGCGATGTTTGCATATAAAAATCCCTTCCCATTTTGAAAGTATTGATAAAGGAGCATATACGTAATGGGGATGAGACAATAATCAAATATATACGACTTAGGTAAAAAGGGACTTAGATTGTATGTGTATCCCCATAACCCAAGCTCATAACCCAAGCCATCCAGGTTAGAGGCTACAATAATCCAAAACAGTCCATATATGGTGATTCTGGGGAGATGCTTAGATTTTTTTAGTTTCCAGAATAATGTCCATAAAATAATAAAGATAGCAACCATCGTCCACCATCGCCAAGAGAACACTACATGTTCAAGCCAGAAATTCACATGGGCTTGGACTGAAGATTGATTTTTATTAAAGATTTCTATGTACTGTTGCTTGATAGACATAAATAAGCCTACTCTCAAAGTAAAGGATAAAGATAGTTTTTCTATTTAAATAAAAATGATACACGAAGTACTAAAATGAACAAGAACCGGGAATAGTTCCCGGTTCTTGTTACACTTTCACTTATGACGCTACTTTCTGATTAACGGAAATTTTGTTCTGAGCATTTGTTACCATGCTTGAAGAACGTTGGTACGAACAATAAACAAGAAATACTGCAATTAACACATAACCTATAGCAAAATCCGGTGCTGCGTTCAAAGCAAGCTTTGGTGCATGCATGAACCCGACGAAAGATAAGAAGGCACCAATCAAAGCGAAATAGGAGGCGCGACGGTAATTTTGATCAATAATATAGACGGTAATAGCACCGAGCACAATCGCAGTAAACATGGCTCCTTGGCCAAGAGGAACAATACCTTCTGAAATACCGGAAACAACTTCACCTGCACTGTTATTAAAACGTGTCATTACATAATTAGCGAAATAAGGAAGCATGGCTATTGCAACTGCTGGAAAATATTTTTTGTCATTGGATCCAAAAGCTGTTGCCACCATGGAAATTCCGACAAATACTAGTATTGGTGCTACTGCAGCAAGCGGTATAATCGCTGCAAGGGCGGCAATAACTCCTGTCATGGCAGCAAGGCCGAAGACAATTGCATTCAGTATGCTATATCCTCTACCTGCACCCATCCATTTAGAACCTACTGTTGCAATGTAAACAGTAGTAGGGAAGAGTCCGCCAAAAATAGCCCCAAGCATTGTTCCAACTCCATCCACAGCTTGACATTCACGAACATCATAAGAATCTCCCTCTGCTGCCATAGCATCCACGTTATTCATCGTTTCAATGGCATTGTATAACGTAATAGGGAGGATGATTGCTAATAGACCAATAAGTGCCCCAAACAGATAGGTCATCCCCTCAAAAGCCGCAAAAGATGGCAATATTGGATAAAATCCAATGTTATTTAATCCATCTGCTATTTGAGATGGAGATTGATAGCCTAATGTGAAAGCTAGAACAGTACCTATAATAACAGCAAACAGGGAAGCAGGGATTCTGAAAGGCATGACCATTTTTCCTACAACCCCAGCAATAATAATTACTAAAGCAACTAACCCTACAACCGGGATGGAGAAAGTATTGAAAAGCATCTCCCCTGCAATAAAGGTAAGGGCAACACCAGCTAAAGCTCCAAGCATAGCAGCACGTGGCAAATGATTTCTTACCCAGTTTCCTGTAAAGCTTACTAGAGTCTCGATTAACCCGCTTAAAAACGCAGCAGCTACAGCAATTTTCCACGCAAGTTCGGGGTTACCTGTTAGGGCATTAGCAGGAGCTAATACTCCAAATAGAAAAACGAACATAACCGGGGTACTTATCCCATAAGAGAGGGCGGTCACATCTGTCCTTCCCTCTTTTTGTGCAAGGCGCTTAGCCATGAATGCATAGTATAGATTCCCGACCATAACAGCAACTGCCGCACCAGGGATAACTTTACCAAATACGATGCTTGTAGGAAAACCCATACCAAGCATGGTTACGGCAATGATGACGAAATTTGCCAAGTTGTTTTGAAAAAGGGCGAAGAATGCATCTGTATCTTCTTTTTTATACCATGGATAATGTATTGTAGTAGTTTTCATAGGATGACCTCCATAAGGTTAGTTGGTGACGCTAATAGGTTCTTCTACAAATGTTATTTGTTCGTCTTGTAGCGATTTGATTCTAGCTAGTGATTCTACACGATATCCTTTGTCCTCTAGAATCTGTCGTCCTGGTTGGAAAGTTTTTTCAATGACAATACCGATACCTGCTACAGACGCACCTGCTTGTTTTACAACATCAATCAATCCTTGTGCTGCCTGCCCATTTGCCAGGAAGTCATCAATAATTAGTACTCTATCGTTTTCAGCTAAGAATTCCTTTGCCACTGTGATTTCACTTGTTTCTTGTTTGGTAAAAGAGAAAACTTCGCTAGTATAAACATTATCTTTCAAGGTCAGTGATTTCTTTTTTCTTGCAAAAATTAGGGGAACTCCAAGTGTATGAGCAGCGAAAAAACTTGGTGCAATTCCTGAAGACTCAATGGTTATCACTTTATTAATGTTTGAATCAGAAAATCGTTCTGCAAATTCCTTTCCTATCTCAATCATTAAATCAGTGTCGATTTGATGATTTAAGAAAGTATTAACTTTTAACACGCCGTTAGGTAAAACCGTCCCTTTTTCAAGAATGGTTTGTTGTAGAAGTTTCATGTAAGTTCCTCCTTGAAAATAAAAAATCCCGAAAGTTGTAAGCGTCACAAGATCTACAAGTGACCACTTTTAACTTTCAGGAATGCAAATAATTGACTCAGGTTAAACCTAAGTATTGGAAAATTAAAGTATCACTCATAGTCAAGCCATTTACGGTAGCTTGGTAGAAACTTGTAGGCCATATTCCCACTATTATACGAGTTATTTATTATATTGTTTGGTTTATGAAGTGATTATAAAGGAAAAAGTTCGCTTTGAAAAGGTTTTTTGTAGAAAAACACGAATGAAAATAAAAAAAAGTAAATGTAAATTCGGCAATAGTAAAATAACCAGGTTTATATACCCGGTTATTTTAGTGAACTAGCTATGATTTTTTAATTGTCTCTTTCATCTTTTTCATTTCCGTGTAGATATCTTCTTTCTTTACATTTAACTCTTTCGCAATGTCCTTGAAGGATTGGCCATTTTCTTTCTTTGTCAAAATTTCTTTTAGATCCACTTTACCTAGTTTGGAAAGGATGGATGCTTTTACCAATGTGTGCAATTCCGCTCCGTTTTGAAGAAGCTTTTCAATTTCCGGCTGTTCTTTGTTTAAATAGTCAGAAAGGTAAGGAATCACTTTATCCTTGTTTTGTTCTAAGTATTCATTATATTTTTTCCAATGTCGATAGTGATCATTTCTGTATTCATTATGATGTCCGTGCGTTTCCTCAGGAGAAGCGATTACATTTGGAACAAAAATTGTGGATGCTGAAAATAGCAACAAGGATAAGATAGATAAACTAAATAGTCTTTGCATCTTTTTTCCTCCTTTATATATGTTTATTTTAATTTCTCCCCAAAAAAGAAAAATATTCCATTATAGATGATTATGAAAGTGGTCAACTGAAATTAGGAATGATTGAACAAAAACCAAATTTACTTTCCCAATAGTCTTTCATCACCGTTTACCTTAAAATGGAATTAGGGCTTTGGAACTATATTTTGTTTGCAGTAATGGAACAGGAGGTAAAGATTTTGAAGAGAATTCTCTTGCTCATTTCATTGGCAAGTATGGTAGTGATCATTGCTTATTCGATCTATGAATATACCCGTTTTACCATATTAAATTCTGAAAGAGGCATCACTGATTTTATCCAAGTACATTTGGGGGAGCCGGATAAAACACCCTTGCTATTGGAAACGTATCCGATTAAACATACAAAAAAAGTGGTTGCTACATTTGAACATAATGAAAATAAATTAGGAGCAGTCATTTTTCAAAAAGGTTTTTATGGGAAATTGAAACCTGAAAAAATAATGCTCGATCGTTCCTTTTATTCGGAAATTATAGATACGAAGAAAGGAACATGTATCCTGTTCATTGGAGAAAATAAACAAACTGCCATACAGACCATCGTAACGGATATCGTTAGCAGTGGGGAAAGAGTAAAGTTAGCTGTACCCCCACAAAAATATTTTTCCCAGATTAAGAAAATGGAAGATATCATAAAAATTGATACTGAACCTAACTACATTTACCGAACACTGAAAGAAGCTATTTCAGGTGCCGCTGATAATATGGAGGGGATGGAGTTGATGTTTGTGGACGAAGAGCATCAATCCTTTCTGATTTATTCTGAAGAGGATTCTGTATTAAAAACGGTTCTAGGTGTTTATGATTATAATGATCATGGCTTTGAAGTAACTGGTTTGGAGAAACCCAACTTCTATACGATGAAAGAAGAAAAAGACTTCTGCTTTGAAGAAAAAAAAGTGAACGTAGACAAGATTGAGCATACATATATTCATGGGTTGGTACCACAACATGAAGATGTACAAAAAGTGGTGCTTGAAGTACAAAGGAAAGAGGAAGTAGTTTACCAAATTTCAAGCGATGTCGTCGCCAACCAATTTCTCCTGCATATATCTACACCAGAGCTTCTAGAAGCGGATGCAAAGGTCATAAAGAAATTTCATTTTTATAATAAAGAAGGAAAGTATATACGAACAGAATTAAAAGCTGGCTGAATCGCTGGCTTTTATTTATCATTTATTCTTATGTAGGAATTGTGTTGGTGATTGGTGAATTAGAGGGGATTTACATATAAAGGGGAGAACATTGAGTATTATTTTAGACAAGACCGCTTAATGTTTCTCTCGCAGGAAGCGGCCTAACTTTTAATGGGTTCATCGCTTGTGGAAATATGTTTGTACACGGAGATGTTTTGAAGAATACTGACAACCATAAGAACGAACATCATCCAAAAATAACCTATGTCTTGAATGACGAATGCAATAACGGATGCCACTAGCATAAGAAAGCTTGCCATAATACTAATTACAAAGACTATTTTACTCAGACCCAAAGCTACATCTCCTCCTTAACTATAGAAGTATAACATAGTAAAAAGTATTCGGTACCTTTATACCCATGATTAGGGAAAGGTATGTTTGTAATTATACAATAAAATTGGTAATTTCATCATTACAGTTATGTAAAAAATTCGCAAAACGAAGTATTCAATAAAATGGACGATAAATAAAAGGAAAAGGTTCTTCAAAAATGGAATAGGAATCTAAAAATGAAAGATAAAATTATTATCTTTCATTAATTTTTATTAACTTATGAACATCTTTTAATACTTCCGCTTCCACTTCATGTCGGATCCACCCTACATTTGGTGCAAAAGCTGAATTGCCCTTGCGTAAAGTGTTTCCATCCTTGTCTTTCTCTTCGAAATCAATAACTATACAATCTTTAAAAGTCTTGGCAGGGGTTTTTATTTCCGCATCGACTTCCCGAATGTGATACGTTATCTTAAGATCAAAATCTTTCATTTCCTCAGTCCACGAATTGCTTGCTTCCAAGGGATAGGCTATAATTTTTGTTTTTGGGAATTTCTTAATATCTGTAGCATCCCACTCAGAGGGGAATTCTTCAGACAATACGATATATCCATATATTCCATCTTTTGTTTCTTCATAAAAGTTGCTTGTTTCCTTAATATCAGATGAAGATTCGGCAGACTCCAGGTCAATGACAGTTCTAACTTCAACTATTTCACTATTTGGAACTCGACTGTATACTACTCTATAATCTGTATGCCCTTTTTCCTCTATATAGCGTCGGAAAGAATAATCCCCTGAAGTTGGTAATATTGGAGCTGGATCTTTTGCCTTTGTTTGGCTTCCTTCGCTTTCTGTCCCGCACCCAGCCGGAAGTATGGTACAAAGCGCAATGAAAAGAATAATAAGTACATTTCTCAATTCAACTCCTCCTTGAAAGGTTAAAGTTGAAGATAGTGTACCCATTATCCCATTTTTTAGTTAATCTATTCCCAGCATTTCTAAAAACGGTTCGGAATCTTCACTAAAGTAGTAAAACATAGGTTGATCTTTCTCGTTGAAGATTAGCATATAGGGCTTTACTGCATCCGGAAAAATAAAAATAACTTGATTGACAGGCTGTTTAAATACTTTCGTTTCAATTTCTTCAGCAGGATCAAAAATAACTTTAATCATAAACCCAGTTTTAGGGGTAGGGTTAAGGTTTGGATACAGGGAATCTGCACTTTTTACAAGCTTTAGTGTTTCTTCCTTGTTTTTCTCATTCAGAGGGACGGATTTAATAACTTTTCCTTGAGTAACATCAAAGACTTCTATTGGAAGCGGCTGAGCAGTAAAGGTCATGGGAAAAGCACCACAGAAGAGCAATAGAAGCAAAAATATCTTCTTCATCAATATCACCTCTCTTGTAGTATGAAGCAAAAGAAGTGAAATCATGAGATACTTTAGTCTTCGTGTCCTAGAAACCGATATCCGATGTATAAAATCAGAAGGCAGCCCAAGGTAATTAAGATTAAATCATAACCGACACATGAAGATTGTAGACATAGTTCTCCCATAAAAATCCTCCCAATTACAATTTTTTAACTATATGAAAAAGAAGGTAAGTTTATGCAGTGGTAAGCGGTTACAGGAAGTTGTATATAAATCGAAGTCGAACGGAAGCAGATGCCTTTGTTCGACTTTTTGTTTATTCCACTTTTTCTTTTTCGTCTTGAATTTTTTCTTTCAATAACGTGACAGCCTCTTCCTTGTCGTAGGTGAATAAAATCATGTCGTCGGTAAGATACCCTGTATATTCAAACACTATATAAGCGGGAGTATTCTCTATGTTGTAATCTGGATACTTCTCCGCTGCCTCATCTAACCCGATGACTAGGTCACTACCCCTGAGGATGCTTTCGATACCCTCGATCTCTGATAGTGATTCCTCTTCTTTTTGTTCGACCACTTCAATATAAGAAAAACGATCAGGAATGTGTGTAGGCATACCACAGGCTGTTAGAAAAAGGAGGAATAAGGATAGAATAAAGATTTTCTTCATTTATCAGCACCTCCATTCTTTTAATATTCGACATAATTAGTAAAAACCCTTTTCTGATTTTAGTGCTTTTCGTGGACGTGCTCTCATACATTGTTAGGGACAACTCTCTTACAAATGAGGTGAGGATATGGAACAATTTTTTTTATCTGTTTTTGAATTTTTCACCACATTGGGAGTTTGGGGGATCGCTCTCGGTTTAATGGTGGAGGTCATTCCTAGCGAAATCGTCCTTGGATATGGTGGTTATTTAATTTCTATTGGGGAGATAGGATTTATGGGAGCGATGCTAGCAGGCGTGGTAGGGGGTACACTGGCTCAGCTGTTTTTATACTGGGCAGGAAGTATTGGCGGTAGGCCATTTCTTGATAAGTATGGAAAGTACATATTGATTAAGCCAAAGCATTTGGACATTTCGGAAAAGTGGTTTCAAAATTACGGACCGATTGTCATTTTCACAGCACGTTTTATCCCGGTGGTTAGGCACGCTATTTCCATTCCAGCTGGGATAGCCAAAATGAAATTTTTTATTTTTTTGCTCTATACAGTGGCGGCGGTTATTCCGTGGACCTTTTTATTTTTATATATCGGCCTTCAACTAGGGGAAAATTGGCGGGACATTAAACATGCTGCACAACCGCTAATCATTCCATTAATGATATTAATCATACTTGGCGCCATCACTTATTTTGTATTTGATAGAAAAAGAACGGAATAGGAAGGGGGAGAGGGTATGTCCAAAATTGAAGCCTTTATATTGGGGGTTATTCAAGGATTAACGGAATTCCTGCCAATTTCAAGTACAGGTCACCTATATTTAGGAAGAAACCTATTTGGTTTGCAAGAAGCAGGGTTATTGCTTGATACGATGCTTCACTTTGGAACGTTGATAGCTGTTCTTTATTTTTATCGAGAAGAATTTTATAAAATCATACGCAATCCTTTTCATAAATTATCATTTTTGTTGGTTATCGGGACCATTCCGGCAGTTATTATTGGACTTGCTTTTAAAGATTATTTTGAGGAGATTTCCAAAACAGGCGTGACAATTGGCTGGGAGTTTCTGATTACAGGCGCTTTTCTTTGGTTTGCGGGTTCCATTAAAAAGGGTGCAAAAAAGATGGAGGATATTACCTGGAAGGACGCATTATTTATTGGATCTTTCCAGGCTGCTGCGATATTTCCGGCCATTTCAAGATCAGGGTTGACGATTGTAGCAGGTTTGTTTCGGAAGTTGGATAGGGAAACAGCGGCATATTTTTCATTCTTGCTTTCAACACCGGCGATAGCAGGGGCTGTGTTTTTACAAACTGTGGAAGTGGCTCAGGTCGGCAGGGAGGACATTTCTTTATCCTCGTTGATTATCGGAATTCTAGCATCTTGTTTCTTTGGGTATATTGCTGTGAAGTGGATGATTAACTATTTGAAAAAGCATTCTCTTCGTATGTTTGCGGTGTATGTGTGGGTTTTGGGAGTAGTGATTTTAGGGCTTCAATATTTTGGGTTGTTTTAATCAGGATAGGCCGTGTGCGTAAGAGGTACACGGCCTATTTTAGGAAAGTCAGAAAGTATATATTACGGTTGATTTCCGTTTCAGGCGCTTCGCTTGCCTGCGGGCGGTCCGTGAGCCTCCTCGCTACGCTGCGGGGTCTCACCTGTCCCTTCCTCCCGCGGGCGTCTGCGCGCCTTCCACTCCAATCAACTTAGATATCCCATCCACGAATAGCTACTATTATTTATAATTCATCAAATCCGTTGTCTACTACGTTTACTTTCGTGTATTGTCTGGACTTTTGTTCGAAGAAGTCGGACTTTCCTAGGTCAACGTCTTCGTATGCTTTAATCCATTTCAAAGGATTGGTGCGGTAGCCTTCAAAAGGGCGCTTGAAACCAAGTTGATGGGCACGGACGTTGGCATAAAATTTAATATATGCTTCCACATCTTCCAGTTCAATCCCTGCAAATTGATCACCGATAATATGTCTTGCCCACTCAATCTCCAGTTGTGCCGCCTCTTGAAAAGTCTCCTCCACAAATAGTTCCAGTCTATCTGTGTTGTGTTCTGGATATTCTTGAAGCACCTCTTTGAAGATTTTCACAAACAAATCCACGTGAATTTGTTCATCCCTGTTAATGTAATTGATCATCGTACTGGAAGAGACCATTTTTTGATTTCTCGCCAGGTGATAAAAGAATGCAAAGCCTGAGTAGAAGAAGAGGCCTTCCAAGATCACATCATACACAATGGACTTTAGCAAATTTTCTACCGAGGGTGCTTCAGAGAATGCTTTGTATCCATCGGTAATAAAGTCATTTCTTTTTCTAAGGATGGGTTCTGTTCGCCAGTAATCAAACACTTCTTCTTGTTTCTTTCTCGGCACAAGGCTTGATAGGACGTAGGAGTAGGAATGGTTATGGATTACCTCTTGCTGAGCTAACATAATCATTAAGGCGTTTAGACTGGAATCGGTCAAATAGTCCGCCACTTTTCCCGCATAGTCTGTCTGAATGCTGTCAAGAAGTGCAAGGAGTCCGATAATTTTTAAGAATGCCTCCTGTTCCTGTGGAGACAGGTGAGGAAACTGCTTGATATCTTGGGACATATTTATTTCAAATGGCGACCAAAAGTTGGCGAGCATTTTTTTATATTTTGGATAAGCCCATGAAAATGCGACATCGTCCCAATTTAAGACATTGGAGCTTTTTCCGTTTATGATTTTGGTCGATCTATTTGGTGCATCCACATCCATTAAGATGCGTGTGTTTAGGTGAGCACTCATATTTCATTCTCCTTTTTAGTTTGCTGAGTTCATGACTGATATCTGACTAACTTGAACATGATTCACATTCCTCTAAATCTGAAGAGGTGGATCGCACGTAGTAAGTTGTTTTCAATTTTTGCTTCCATGCATCAAGGTGAAGTTCAAGTAGAGCTTTGGCCTTCACAGTGTTCGTTACATAGAGATTAAAGGAAATGGCTTGGTCGATATGCTTTTGCCTTGCTGCATTCTGGGCAATGCTCCAGTGCTGATCAATATGATAAGCCGATTTATAAAACCAGGTTGTCTCTGCATTAAGGTCAGGTGCCGTAACTGGAATCTTGTAATCTTTTTTCTCTTCTGAATACACTTTAAGGAAAATAGGATCAATGCTAGCCGTGCTACCGGCAATGATGGATGTGGTCGCATTGGGGGCAACCGCCATAAGATAACCGTTTCGGACCCCGTAATTGGTCACTTGTTCTTGAAGTTTTTTCCAATCTAGATTTGAGTCTGACCCATAATTCCGTTTATGGAAGTACTCACCGGTTTGCCAATCAGAACCTTCAAACGCAGGATATGATCCTTTTTCTTTTGCGAGAAGTGAGCTTGCTTGGATCGTGTAATAGGCAATTTTTTCGTAAAGCTCGTTTGCATAGTGCACTGCCTCGGTGGATTCCCATTTAATCCCTTCTAGGGCTAGCAAATGATGCCAACCGAATGTCCCCAATCCAACGGCACGATATTTTTCATTGGTCATCTTTGCCTGTAGTACAGGTATGATGTTCAAATCAATAACATTATCAAGCATCCGAACTTGAATGGGAATAAGGCGTTCCAGTTGGCCTTCTTTCACAATCCGAGCAAGGTTAATGGAAGATAAATTACATACGACAAAGTCACCGGGGGTTTTAACAGTTATGATAGAGCCATTCTCTACATATTGCGTTTTCGTTGTGGTGGCACTTTGATTTTGTGTAATTTCCGTACATAAATTCGTGCAATAGATCATTCCTTTATGATGGTTTGGATTCATTCTGTTCACTTCATCACGATAAAACATGAATGGACTGCCAGTTTCCAGTTGCCCCTTCATGATTGCTTTCATAATTTCAATGGCCGGCACTTTTTCTTTTGGGAGCGCAGGGTGATTGACACATTCCTTATATTTTTCTCGGAAGCTGCCGCTACCTGTATTCTCATCAAAATAGTCCTCTAGTGAATAACCCATTAATTGCCTGACTTCATGTGGATCAAATAAATACCAGTCTCCTCTGTTTTCTACCTGCTCCATAAAAATGTCAGGAATACACACCCCAGTGAAGAGGTCATGTGTACGCATACGTTCATCCCCATTGTTGAGCTTACTGTCTAGAAAAGAAAAGATGTCTTTATGCCACACATCTAGATAGACTGAAATGGCCCCTTTTCGCTGACCTAGTTGATCGACACTTACGGCCGTATTGTTCAATTGTTTCATCCATGGAATCACTCCACTTGAAACGCCTTTGAAGCCACGAATATCACTGCCCCGACTCCGTATTTTTCCAAGATAGACACCAAGGCCACCACCGGATTTTGAAAGATTAGCAATGTCTGTATTACTGTCGTAAATCCCTTGCAAGCTGTCATCAACTGTATCAATAAAGCAGCTTGAGAGCTGTCCGTAAGTTTTTCCAGCATTGGCAAACGTCGGCGTGGCAACAGTCATATACAAATTGCTTAATGCCCAATAAGTTTCTTTCACATAATGTAATCTGTTGTGCTCTTCTTTTTGCATAAGGGTCATGGCAATAATCATGAATCGTTCTTGAGGCAATTCGAGTAAACGTTTATGATGATCCCGTGTTAAATAGCGGTCGGCTAACGTTTTAAGTCCGATATAGGTAAATAGATAATCTTTTTCAGGTTCAATGAAAGCCTCTAATTCTTTAATGTCATCAGGTGTGTATGCTTGAAGAATTTGAGTTTGATAGATTTTTTGTTCTGTTAAGCTTTTGATCAATGAATAAAAATCGGTATAGGGTTTAGTGATCTTCCTGTTTTGACACACTTCTAGCTGTAGCTTTTTTGATAGTAGCCGTGATGCGACATAGGTCCAGTCTGGTTCAAGTTCGTCCACATGATTGAGAGCTTCTAGAATTAGTTGGTTTGTAAGTTCATGTTGATTGGATTGAAGGAGCAGTTTGTCCATAATCTTTTTAGCTTTTTGTAAAAAAGCGTTCGTATCTAGCATTGGAAACTCTGATAAAACAGTTTCTATAAGTTTCTGGTAATCTTGAAAGTTAGGTGCATTTTCTGTAGGTTCAGTCTTGGTATGTAAGGTCATCTCTTCCACGCTCCACTTCGTTTAAAATAAAGGCTCTGTTAAACACCGCTGTTGATGTACGCACTAGGCTTCGCTTTCCTAGGGGCGTTTGGGGAGCCTCCTCGGAAAAGCGCCTGCCGGGGTCTCCCCTAAACGCCATCTCCCTCAGGACAAGGAAGGCTTCGACAGCGAAACATCGCACGAAGAAAATGCGTAGCATTTTCGAGGAGTCTTCGCCTATTGCTCCAATCAACAGCTAGGTAGCTGCAAAAATCAAGAGTAGGGTTATACAGAGCCAAAATAAAAAAATCCACTCAATGGTTGAGTGGATCAAACGATCATAGATAGAAGGAAAGAATGCAGGGAGGGGTTCGTAAAGAAATAGGTGAAGGGTATCACCAAAAATCAAAGAAAACCCTGTTCTGCTTTTACCATGTTCTATGTATCGTTTCATCTTCTCAACTCCCGAAGAAAAGAAACTAAATCGGTAAAGGCAGGTCTCCTGACTCGTGCTTCTTCCTATTCTGAGCCTTCCCATACAAGAGCCGTTAAGCGTTCATGTACAGTGGTTTCTCAAAATCGTCTGCACTTACAGTTGCGGGGACAGTTCCGGATTCTCACCGGATTCCCTATTAAGTCTATAAAAAGACACCTTTAACGTAGAATGTCGAAATACTATATGTAGTTGTTAAGTTATCAGAAATCGTCTATATATGGTATGAATAAGAACGATAGTACTATCATAAAGGAATCACAAACAAATGGCAAGACATTTTATGGAGGGTTCGACGTGAAGGCGGAAAATCCTGCCGGGGTCTGACCCCGGCAGGATTTTTTTATTGTTCCTGTAATATTTGCGCAATAGAACCGCAGATTTGAATGTCTTTTAGGTTGAGGCCGGAGGTGATGAATTGTAGGCTGAGTTCTGGTCGCAGGCCTGTTATGATTGGTGTAATGCCGATTAGTTTGAGAGATCGAATCAGTAGATCCATGGTGTGCAGAACTGTTTCGTCTAACCGATAAACACCTGAAAAATCAATGATAAGGTTGGATATTGCAAGGTTCTTGCTTTTTTCCAGTGTTTCTTCTATCAATATTCCAGCGCGAACCTCATCAATTTCTCCCACAAGTGGCAGTACCCCTAACCCTTTTTGTAAAGGGACTATTGGAATGGATAGTCGAATGTAGGAAGCCTTTGTTTCTATCAATTTCTGTTCAGTAGCAATAGAGAAGGCATGACTGAATCCATAGACAATAATATTGAAGATTTCATCTATTAGAATAAAAATATCTGTAATCTGGTTCATGTTAAGCCCATCTTGGAGACCTTCCCTTTGAATAAAGGCCCATAGACATTTTTTATATAACGTCATATTAGAAAGTGTTTCTTCAAGTGATCCGCCAGACTTCACAGATATGAATCCTACAGATTCTCCCCATTCTTTGGCACGGTCTAAGACTTTATTTTCAGGGTCTTGGACATATTCGCCCAAAAATACTACTAATATTCCAAAGATTTCCTTTATCTGAAACTCAATGGATTCCTCTCGATAATGCGGTACATTAGGATAAGCATTTTGAATTTCCAATAGCATGCTGGCAGCGACTTCATTCTGCGAATCTATTAATTTTTGACCTATAAGGTAGTGGGACGTCTTAGTCATGGTAAGATCCTTTCTTAATTCCAGTTGTACTTTATTATCTATTTTAATTTAAAGTCCAAAAGATGTATATCTTTTACTAGGTAAGAATAGGAAATAAGCAGTATTTTTGGCTAATTGTCCTAAAAAGAGGTATAATTTTTTAATATTGAATTTATAGGAGTGTTAATATGGAAAGAGTTCAGTTAGCAGAAGATGTTTCCCTGTCTAGAATTGTTCATGGAATGTGGCGTTTGAATGATTGGGGTTACAGCAATGCAGAGGTTGTGGATTTTATAGAAGACTGTTTGGATCTAGGCGTTACGAGCTTTGATCATGCAGATATCTACGGTAATTACACAGTGGAAGAGAAATTTGGCGAAGCACTAACGTTAAAGCCATCCTTAAGAGAAAAGATTGAAATAGTGACAAAGTGTGGAATCAAGTTGATTTCCTCCAATAGACCGGAGCATAAAATCAAATATTATGATACAGGCAAAGAGCACATCATTCAATCTGCAGAACGATCATTAATAAATTTCCAAACAGACTATATTGATGTCTTATTAATACATAGACCAGACCCAATGATGGATCCAAGTGAAGTGGCTGAGGCATTCACTCAGTTAAAAAGAGAAGGAAAGGTAAAACGTTTTGGCGTATCCAACTTTGCTCCTTCACAATTTAAGCTGCTCAACTCCTACTTAGACGAACCGTTGGTGACAAATCAAATTGAAATTGCGGCTACTCATTTGGAACACTTTGAAAAAGGTACTATCGAACAGTGTCAAATGGATCGAATTTCTCCAATGGCATGGTCGCCTCTAGGCGGAGGAAGTATCTTCACTAGTACAGATGACAATGTTAGTCGAGTGAGAAATGTGTTAGAGAAAATACAAGGTGAAACTGGTGCAACATCCATGGACCAGGTTCTATATGCTTGGTTATTAACGCACCCTGCTAAAATTATTCCGATAGTTGGCTCAGGAAAGATAGAAAGAGTGAAGTCGGCGGTTTCATCATTGAATATCGAACTTTCTAAACAGCAGTGGTTTGAAATTTTAGAAGCGTCTAAAGGAAAAGAAGTAGATTAACTTTCATTATATTTTAATAATAAAAAACCAGGACGATTGTCCTGGTTTTTTATGTAGGTAATAACCATAATTTGGCTTTTATTCCACTAAAATTTTAACTGGTTGTTTCGTTTTTTCATATGTTTTTTATAGATATCCGAAAAAAACATCATTCCTATAAAACCAAAAATCAAATAGGATAAATTAAAATACAATGCTGGATCAATTCTAATATGATCGCCACCGGCAGCAACCTTAATTATTTGATAAGAGTCCAAAGCCAGTTTTGCAACAATAAGAACAAATATTGCTACGATTACCCTCCATAGTAGTTTCATTTAAACCCCTCCATTAATTGCATGAAAAATTTTCTATTTGTAAATGCTATAAAAGTTAAAATAATGGGTAATTAAAAATAGAAATCAGTTGTTAAATATATCAAATTTTTAAAAGTAAAACAACCCGACTTTCGGTCTTTTTATTGTGTATTATAACAGGTGTAAGGAAAATGGTCTATCATAAATCACTTTACATAAATAAAAATACGCCGTAGAATGAAAAAAGTCGCCTTTTGTCGATTCAAAGGGGAAGTCTCCAATGTTTGAAGAGAGAAATTTTATTAGTATAACAAAAGGGAGGATTTCGATGTGAAAATGACATTGACGAAGAAAATAATTATTGGTCTTATCTTAGGTATTCTAGTTGGTCTTGCATTAAATGTTTATGCACCATCTTTATTTGAACCATTAGATACATATTTGTTCCAACCACTAGGGAAAATCTTTTTAAACCTCATTACAATGCTGGTTGTTCCAATCGTACTAATCTCTATTACTCTAGGAGTGGTAGGACTTGGGGATACGAAAAAGCTTGGTAGTATCGGTCTGAAAACCATTCTTTTCTTCCTTATCACAACTTGTATTGCCATTACCATCGGACTTACACTTGCTTCCGTTATTCAACCAGGCCTTGCCGGTGACTTTGAAAGTATGTTAGTTGATGAATTGGCTGAAGAGGATACACCTGAAAAAGCTCCCCCGGTTATGGAAACATTATTAAACATTATTCCAACAAATCCAATTAAAGCAATGGCAGAAGGGGAAATGCTGCAAATTATTTCATTTTCCGTCTTACTTGGATTTGCCATCAATGCTTTAGGTGAAAAAGCGGGTAAGGTAAAAACTTTGCTTGAACAAGCGAATGATATCGTAATGCTGCTAGTAAATATCGTAATTAAAACAGCTCCTTATGGGGCATTCGGTTTAATTGCCTCAGCAGTTGGCGGACTGGGGTTAGATGCTATCAAAGCAATGGGAGCATACTTTTTAGTCGTCATTTTAGCCTTATTTATACATTTCTTCGTCACATATGGAATTGCATTATTCTTACTCGGAAAAATCAATCCAATTATTTTCTTTAAACGATTTATTCCTGCTATGAGTGTCGCTTTTAGTACATCAAGTAGTAACGCAACATTACCGATGTCCATGGATGTCGCTCAAGAAAACCTGGGTGTGCCAAAAAGGATCAGTAGCTTCGTACAACCATTGGGTGCAACTATTAATATGGATGGCACGGCAATCATGCAAGGTGTTGCCACCGTGTTTATTGCTCAAGTGTACGGTATTGATTTAACTTTGACACAGCTTCTGACGGTCGTTGGCTTAGCTGTTGTGGCGAGTATCGGTACAGCTGGTGTTCCAGGGGTAGGGTTCATCCTTCTTGCCATGGTACTAGGACAGGTCGGCCTTCCGGTTGAAGGAATTGCCTTAATATTAGGTATAGACCGTTTACTAGATATGACTAGAACAGCTGTCAATATTACTGGAGATGCCGCTTGTGCTTATATTGTGGCAAGATCTGAAGATGGAGAAGTTAAAATACCTAAAGAACAAAGAATATAAATCAAAAGCCATTCCAGATAGAAAATTTGGAATGGCTTTTTTTTATTGTGCTAACTTCAGACCAACAACACCGATTATGATCAATGAAAGCAAAAAAATGCGAATTCTATCTTTAGATTCATGAAAGAAAATCATTCCAAGAAGTACACTGCCCGCCGAACCTATTCCCGTCCAGACAGCATAAGCAGTTCCCATTGGTATTTCTTTTAAGGCAAGGGAAAGAAAATAAAAGCTAGACAAGCCAATTACAACAAAACAAATAGAAGGAATAAGTCTTTTGAAACCTTCTGCTAATTTTAGTGATGCAACTGCCCCAATTTCACAAATGCCAGCTATAGTAAGAAAAATCCATGCCAATCTATTTCCCCTCCTCTAACACTTCTGTTTCGGTTGTTTCATCAGAAGTAGTCATTTTCAATCCAATAATTCCAATTAACATAAGACTAAGAAAAAACAATTTGAAGGGACTTGCTGACTCTCCAAAATATAATATCCCTACAATTGCGGTCCCTGCTGCACCTAGTCCTGTGAAAATGGCATATGCAGTCCCTATAGGCAAATATTTTAATGACTTAGAAAACAAGTAGAAACTAATTGCTAATGTAATCAGGGTTATTATACTTGGTGTTAGAACAGTGAATCCTTCGGAATACCTTAGTCCTATTACCCAAATAATTTCTAGTAGACCTGCGATAAAAATAAGTATCCATTGCATGGCTACCTTCCTCCTATCTCAGTTGCTTTCCAAAAATGTTCAAAAGCATGCTCGACTTTCTTGTCGAATTCAGAACTTGAATATAAGAAACGTTGAACAAACAATCCATCAATTAAGCAATAATATGCATCAATTAGAGGTTCCAATGGTTGTGGCGGCACTTCACCAATGTGTTGTCCTTTTGTAAAGATTTTAGACAAAATATCAGTTGTATAGATTTCTGTTTGAAGAAATTGTTCATGGATGGATGAACGAAATTTTTCTTCTGGGAAAAGAAGAGTCCGTTTATACAATAGACCCAATGTTTCATCTTTCCAGAAATCTACCATATTAATTAGAAAACGATACAACAATGCTCTTGTCGTATTCGACTCCAACTCGGCGGAATCAATTGTGACACGTTTGACAAAATGGTCCATCAGGTCTTGCAGAATGGTTATATACAGATCATCTTTATTTTTGAAATGAGCATACAGAGAAGGCTTTTTTATACCAACTAGTGATGCTACCTCATTTAAAGATGTACCAAAATATCCTTTTTGAGCAAAAAGCTGAAGTGCGTGCTGCTTTATGCGATCGGCTGTGGAACTAGACATTATTGTTTTCCCTCCTAAGTCTTAACTACCTACCGTTCGTTAGGTTGGTCATGACACATATTATATGATAGCTAACCCAAAAAATCAATGTGTTTTATTTTGGACAAAATGGGTACTTATTAGGTAAGAGATGAGGGAGGAATTGATGTGAATAAGAGGTTGAAGGCCAAGTTGGAGAAGAGGCAGGCGCTATTTAAATCCCAGACAGAGCATAGAGCCATTGGGAAAACAGAGCGTTTAGCAGCCTCACGACAAGGAGCTAAAAGCAATACACATCGACTCACAACCAGAGAATCACAATAACAAAAACACACCGCAGTTAACTGTGGTGTGTTGCTTTTTAAATAGTCTATCTCTTTAATGTATCACACGCATTGGAAAGAACGAATTCGATTAGAGTCTATTCCGAAATACATCCAAGTAAAGAAGAACCAGCGATAACCAGCGACAGACCTTCTTCCAATAAAGGTAGGATAAAACCAGAATTGCTCCCCATTATTTAACCGAACCCATGTATAGCGGTATAAACATCCATAGAATGCACCTGGATCCACTGCCAATGCTGTTGGTCCACCTGGTGCGCCGAAACTAGCGGTTTGGGGTGGTGGAGTAGATGGTGGTGGTCCTGGTGGTGGGCCACTTCCGGGACCTCCACCAGGTGCTCCGCCAGGCGGTCCAAATCCAGGGCCTCCACCAGGTCCACCCGGTGGTCCAAATCCAGGAGGTCCACCAGAAGGCGGCCCAAAACCAGGTCCTTGACCGCCACCGGGAGGCGGTCCGAATGGCGGAAAACTAAGTTGACGATAAGGATACATAGGATTGCTCCCTTCTAATAAATTCTCTATACGGTATGCAGGCGCCCAGAGGTTGGTGAATTTTTTATTACCATAAAAAATATCAGATTCCAAAGCGGAACCTGATAGATAGAAAGCAACATATATATTTATGCCTATTTTGCAATCAGTACTGGACAATTAGCAGTATTCGTAACTTTATCACTTACACTCCCAAGTATCAATTTCTTTAATCCTCCAAGCCCTCTACTTCCTATAATAATTAGGTCATTTTCATTTGTGTCGGCATAGTTGCAAATAGTTTTTGCAGGATCTCCTTGCATCACTTCGACTGGTGCCTCCACTCTTTCTTGGGCTAATAAGGAATGCACTTCGCTAAGTGATTGCGAGATGTAATCTTCATCGGCAGTAGCAACACGCTGCTGACTCGGTACCGTTTCTTTCACATTATTTGTATAAATATTCAATCCATCCACATTGCCCATTCCTCCTGCAGGTAGTGTGTCAGGTCTTGTAGCTGGTATTGGGACATTTACAGATGTTTCTTCTAAGACATGTAAGATGGTAAGGTGTGAGTGTAGCTTTTTTTTCATATCTATCCCCATTTGCACTGCTTTCAAGCTGCTCTTGGAACCGTCATAAGCAATTAGGATATTAGTGAAAGTTTCCATTCTCCATCGTCTCCTTTTCCATTATTTTAAGTAAGTTTATTGTTGTAAATTAAGTACCCTAAGCAACAACTTTTAAAACTAGAAAGAAGTGATGGAAAACATGCCAAACTTATTCTACTTAGCTTGAATGGGAATATGCTCAAACTTTCTTACATCAAAAAGTCCTGTATCAGTCAACTTCAATTCCGGGATAACAGGAAGACTTAAAAAAGATAGTGCTACAAAAGGGTTAAAGCTTTTTTGACTTCCAATGAGGTGAAGGGCTTCGTGAAGCTCTTTTAGAGAAGAAAGAGTATTTTCTGTAGTCAAATTGGCCATCAAACCCGAAATCTCTAAGGGCAATGAGGCTACTACTTTTTCCTCACAAACAACCACCAAGCCTCCATTAATCTGTTCCATTGCCTTGACTGCAACTAACATATCTTCATCACTGGTGCCAACTGTAACAATATTATGAGAGTCATGTGCTACGGTAGATGCTATTGCTCCATTCTTTATCTGAAACCCTTTAACGATACCAAGACCAACATGCCCAAGACATTTATGTCTTTCAATTACTGCAAGTTTTAATTGATCATTATCAATGCTTGAAATAAATTCCCCTTTATAGGTTGTGACAGTTTCTTTTATGTGCTTGGTAACAAGGCTGTTGGGGATGATTTCTATCATGTTGCATGGTTGATCGGTTCTCACACTTATTTTTAGGTCATCCTTATTAATAGGTTTCATATTTACAGAGTCCTGTAGGAGATTTGGAACAGGAATAGGTGAGAATGGGCCTTTTCCTTTTGTTATTATGCCGTTCTTATAGACATCTTTGATAGTGAAGTTCTCAAGGTTATCGATGAATAATAAATCTGCACGATACCCTGGTGCAACCGCGCCTCGATCCGTTAATGAAAAACATTCTGCAGCATTCAAAGTAGCGATTTGAATGGCTAGCAGAGGGTCAAGTCCTTCCTGAATGGAGATGCGGACATTATGGTCAATGCTACCTTCGTTTACTAAGTCATCAAGGTGTTTATCGTCTGTACAGAATAGGAAACGTCTTGCATTTCGTTCATTTACAAGAGGGATCAAGGCTCTAACGTCTTTCGCGACAGTTCCTTCCCGCATCATGACATACATTCCCCGCTTAAGTCTTTCCTTTGCTTCTTGTGCTGTGACGCATTCATGATCAGTTTTTATGTTGGCGGATGCGTAAATATTTATGTCTTCAGGAGCAAGTCCTGCGCCATGTCCATCGATTTTTTTGTTAATCCTAGATGCTTGTGTCAATTTTGCTATCATGGCTGCGTTACCGTCACGGACTGCAGGGAAATCCATCACTTCGGCCAAACCTATAACTCTGTCATGTTCGTATAATGGAGCAAGGTCTTCTGCTTGAATGGAGGCTCCATTATGCTCAAAGGATGTAGCGGGGACACAAGAAGGTAGCATGAAGAATACATCAACTGGGGCCTTCTCAGTGGCATCTAGCATAAATTGTATCCCGGCAGTACCACTTACATTTGCAATTTCATGAGGATCAGTCACAATGGTTGTGACTCCATGTTCTAATATTGTCTGGGTGAAATGGTATGGATGTATCATAGAAGATTCCATATGTACATGACCATCAATAAGGCCAGGACAAATGAATGCGCCGTTAGCATCTACCTCTTCAATCCCCTCATATTGGCCTAAGCCGATAATCATGCCGTCATTAATGGCAATGTCTGCTTCTATTATCTCTAAATTAAATACATCTATTATTCTCCCGTTTTTAATAACAAGGTCTGCTTTCTTCTTTTTTGCTGCTGCTTTTATCATAGATTCTAAGTTTAATGTCATTTTTTTCCCTCCAAAATAGATAAAACTCCAAGCAATAACTTGGAGTTCGACCATGGAGAATACCCCTTAATCTTTTAGCACTCTTATTGGTGTTACAATAAGAGGGTGGGAATTCTCGTAGTCAAACTCTTTACGGTAGTTTGGTAGAAACTTATGGACCATATCTCCAAGATTATACGAGTAGTTCTAAATGAGTATTTTTCCCATTATAGTGGGGTGGAGGAATTAACGTCAAGTCTCTAGTTATAGCCGGAAAATTTCGAATATGAGAATAGGGGTTCACTTTTGTTGAAAAAGGGTATGTAATAGTGTTTAAGTTGGAGGAATGGTATGATCTACAATGATGAATGGCTCATACATATTCTAATATGGCCATTCTTTGAATATGCATGTCACCCTAAAAAAGAGGGGGCGGCATTCGAATAACTATAATTAGTTTTGTTGCATATAGGGGGTTCTTATGGCTGAAAGAGCAAGTAAGCATAAACGAAAAGTTAGTTTTAGAGCGCTACTTCTTATTACGGGATTGATGGCTCTCATTATATTGCTGGGAATGCAATTATATATAAATACACGGGACGTAAGTGCCCTGACAGACCCACTTCCCCAATCATCTGTGCTTTATGACCGATATGGGGAAGTAGCAAGCAGAATTACATCCAATCAGATTGAAGGAGTTCCATCTGATGAAATTCCTGAAGTGATGAAGCAGGCTGTTGTAGCCGTTGAAGATCAGCGCTTTTACGAACATGATGGGTTTGACTTTGTAGGGACTCTCCGTGCCCTTACAACAAATGTTAAAGCTGGAGGCTATGTACAGGGTGGAAGTACGATTACCCAACAATTGGCAAAAAACGTCTTTTTATCTCATGATAAGACATTAAAACGAAAAGCTGATGAATTCTTCTTAGCAAAAAAGGTGGAAAAATCCTATTCGAAGGACCAAATCATCAGTTTATATCTCAATCAGATTTACTTTGGTGAAGGAGCTTGGGGCATTAAGCGTGCTGCAGCGGTTTATTTTGCAAAAGACCCGAAAGATCTGACACTTGCAGAATCTGCAACGTTAGCTGGATTAATTAAAGCTCCATCTGCGCTTTCTCCATTAAATAATGAGGAACGCTCCATTCAACGAAGAAACTTGGTGCTTTCACTCATGCATCAACAAGGATTCATCACAGCAGAAGAAGTGGAAGTGGCAAAAGAAGAGGAATTAAAGCTAGAAACAAGACATGTAGATCCACATAAAGGGAAATACCCAAGTTTTACGGATTACATTATTGAGGAAGCAGAAAGAATGTATGGCATCAGTGAAAGTGAACTTCTAGCTGGTGGATACCGAATTTATACGACACTCGAACCTAAGGTGCAAGAAGCACTGGAAAAAGTGTATGCAGATCCAGCAAATTTTCCTACCGGTAAATCAGGAGAAGTGGCGCAAAGCAGCGGGGTACTACTTGATCCTAAAACAGGCGGAATTCTAGGAATGATTGGTGGCCGGGATTATCAATTCCGCGATTTTAACCGCGCATCCAAGCTCAAGAAACCGCCTGGATCAACAGCAAAACCGTTACTCGTTTATACACCGGCTCTTGAAGAGGGCTATGATGTGTATGACATGTTAAACGACTCACCAACGAATTTTGGAAACTATACCCCACAAAATCATACCTTGGATTTCCGTGGAGAGGTTTCTATGTATGATGCGGTGTTAAATTCTTATAATATTCCTGCGGTTTCCCTGCTGTATGATATGGGAATCCAAAAAGGAATGGACGCAGCGAAAAAGCTATACTTGCCAGTAGATGAAAAAGAAGACCGTACACTTGGAAATATCGCTTTGGGCGGATTTCATGGTGTTTCCCCGAAACATATGGCCGAAGCGTATTCTGTCTATGCCAATAACGGGGAAATTATTGAATCTCATGGAATTGTTAAAATTGAAACAGTAACAGGAAAAGAAGTGGCTTCTTTTGAAGAGGAAAAAGAACGAGTATTCTCTGAAGAAGCTGTGCAAAAGATGAATTTCATGCTTAAAGGTGTTGTAGAAGAAGGAAGCGGGAAAAACGCTATCATTGATGGACGGGAAGTTGCGGGGAAAACAGGTTCTACTCAAACCGCTGATAATAATCACAGCGCCACTTCTAATCAATGGTTTGTTGGTTTCACTCCACAGATTGTTGGGGCATTCTGGATTGGGTTTGATAAAGAATCCGCTGAAAACGTCCTTCCAATCATCTCTGGAGCGGGTAGTCCTTCTGCCAAAGTCTTCCAACAGGTTGTAAGTGAAGCCCTTGAAGGGGAGCCGGTGGAAACCTTCAATTTGCCTGGATCCCTTCAGAAGAAGAAAGAACAAGCTAAGAAGGAACAAGATAGAAAACGAGAAGAAGTATCCAAAAAAGAAGAAAAAAAGAGAGACAAGAAAGAACGCAAAAAGAAAGATCGAGATGATGACGATGACGAAGAAGATGATGACGACGATTAATAACGAACACCTTTCTCGTGTATAGAGAAGGGTGTTTTTTTTTGCAACATAAAACCTTTGTGTATAGTATGGTAATATAATGAATTTACCAATACATAAAACAAAGAGGTGTCCCAATGAAAGCTTTAACTTTTAATAAATTCGGTGATCCGGATGTATTACAGTATAGCGAAATCCCACAGCCATCAATCTGTGAAAACGATGTACTTGTACAAACAAAGGCGATAGGCCTCAATTTTGCTGATATATACAGAAGAAAAGGTAACTATCATCTAGTGGGAGAGCCTCCATATATTCTTGGATATGAAGGGGCAGGAATGGTTGTTAAAGTTGGTACTTCCATAAAAGATATTAAAGTAGGTGACAGAATAGCTTTTGCAGATGTCCCGCATGCCAATGCAGAACTGGTTTCTGTTCCACATGACAAAGCAATTCCAATTCCGGATGGAGTGACGTATGAACATGCTGCCTCTCTTTTGCTGCAAGGACTTACGGCACATTATCTTGTTCATGACAGCTACCAAGTGAAAAATGGTGATACAGTTCTTATTCACGCTGCTGCAGGGGGTGTAGGACAATTACTGACACAGCTAGTGACAATTCTTGGAGGTAGTTCCATTGGGCTTACTTCCTCAAAAGAGAAATCCGACGTTGCAAAAAGGGCAGGAGCAAAAGAGGTATTGCTTTATGAAACATCATGGTCAGAAAAAGTAAAAGAATTAACAGCTGGAGAAGGTGTAGATGTCGTGTACGAATCGGTAGGGTCTACACTTATGGATAGTTTCCAAGCCACAAGAATTGGAGGGACGGTTGTCTTTTATGGAATGGCTGGAGGAGACCCAGTACATATTGATCCCCGTATGCTTATGGATACTTCCAAAACGTTGACAGGCGGGGATTTATGGAATGTGCTAAAGACTAGAGAAATACGAATGGAAAGAGCTGCTCAACTATTTCAATGGTTACAGGAGGACAAACTGCGTATTGAAACACCTACATTGTTTGCATTAGAGGACGGAGCAAAAGCCCATGAACTGTTAGAGAGCAGGAAAAGTACCGGAAAAATTGTGTTGATTCCCTAACATGTGTTTTTTCCAGTAACCAAAACCACCTCCACCTCCAGACGGAGAGAAAAAGACCCAAAAGTCTGTTACCAATCATTACTAATTAAGGTAAGATAACCTTAAATTATGATTGATGGGGGAAAAGATGAGAAATATGATGGAGATATTCAAAAAACCAAATTACAGTTTGTTGTTCTGGTCTTCTTTTACATCAACCATGGGGAGCATTGTTGGTATTGCCGCTTTGATGCTGTATTTGTTGGACCGGTATACCGATCAGCCATTCTATGCCGCTTTGACGGAATTAATGTATTCCTTGCCGACACTCGCAGTATTCTTCCTAGTAGGGGTACTTGCAGATAGAATGGATCGTCAAAAGATAGCTGTTTACAGTGATGTAATTTGTGCTGTGTTGTCACTTGCTCTTATGGGTGCTATTTACATTGATTGGATGCCGTTGGTTTTTGCACTGTTGTTTTTAAGAAGTGCGGTATCTAAATTCTTCCACCCGGCTCAAGCAGCAATTATTCAAGGGATACTGACAAAAGATGAGTACACCGTTGCAGCAGGGTTGAATCAGATGACAAGCAGCTTGTTCATGTTGTTTGGTAATGCACTTGGAATCTTCATTTACTGGACGGTTGGGCTTCAGGGAGCGATCTTTGTATGCTTTGTCACTTATATGGTCAGTGCGATACTAATCCATGCGTGTAAATTGGAAGACCATGTTGTCCTCCCCAATGGACGTCACAAATTGACTCAACTAAATGTTAAGTTTGTGGCAAATGATTTTAAAGATGGGATGCTGTATATTTTAAAAAATCCTTTGTTGGTCTTTCTTATTATCGGCTTCTTTGTATTCGGAATTGTGAACGGTGGTCTCTCTGTTATGCCAGCGTATATACTTAAATACAAACTTGCTCCAACAGACTATGAGCAGCTTATGATGGTAATGGGGGTAGTATTTGGCATCTCGGTTATGGTTGGAAGCATTGTTGCCTCTATGTTGGCGAAAAAGCTGAAACTATATCAAATGGTCATCATAGGATTAAGTGTTTCTGGTGCATTTGTCGTGGCAAGTGGATATAGCCCAGATATGTATTATTATTTGGCATTTACTGCTTTGATTGGCATTGGTCTGCCTTTTGTCAACATTGGAATTGGTGGATGGTTACCAAGGATTGTAGATCCTAAAATGATGGGCCGGGTACAGGGCTGGATTACTCCTTTGATGATGTTGTCTCAATCTGTTACTCTCGGAGTGATTGCGTTGACTTTTCAAAAAATCCTTACAGTGGAAGGGCTTCATCTTCTTGTTGGTGGCTGTTTAATGTTTGTTGGGTTGTTCTATATGTTTACTTTGCCTAAACATGCTACAGAAGAGGAAGAGACGACGGAGAGATTGGAAAATTCCGCTTCTGTGTAAAATTAATCTTTGACAAATTAGAAAAAGCAAATTAACATAGATATCAGAAATTGCTTTCCAACAACTTTATACGAATTTACCACTAGGGGTGCCTTTATAAGGCTGAGATTGAAGTGTGACTTCAAGACTCTTAGAACCTGATCTGGTTAACACCAGCGTAGGGAAGTGGGGTCGAAACACTAAATTTTTTATCTTCAGCTATATTAGTGAATTCACCACCTTCTTTGCGCAAGCGAGGAAGGTGGTTTTTTGCATTTACAAACAATTTTGGGAGGAATCGAGAATGAAATTTTCACAGCTTGTAAGAGAAAAAGCAGGTCATATTTGGGAGGCAAGCTTTCATCATCCATTTGTACAAGGGATAGCAGATGGAAACTTATCTTTAGAGTCGTTTAAGTATTATGTATTGCAGGATGCCTATTATTTGAGCCACTTTGCAAAAGTGCAAGCTTACGCAGGTGCAAAAGCATATGACCTACATACGACGGCAAGGATGGCAGCACATGCACAAGGTACATACGAGGCAGAATTATCCTTACATGAAAACTTTTCAAAACGTCTTGGCGTGACAGAGGCGGAAAAGGCCGCTTTCCAGGCAGCTCCTACAGCACACGCTTATACTTCCCATATGTATCGTGCCGTGTTGACCGGCGGTTTGGGAGAAGTGATTGCAGCTCTTCTTCCTTGCTACTGGTTATATTATGAAATTGGTGAAAGATTAAAAGATTGTTCTCCAGCTGAACCAATCTATCAGGAATGGATTGCAGCATATGGTGGTGAATGGTTCAGGGAGCTAGTGGAAGAGCAAATCAATAGATTGGATGAGTTGGCAGACAAGGCGACAGAAGAAGAGAAGGCTAGAATGCTTGAATATTTCATCATTAGCAGCCAGTATGAATATTCATTTTGGGAAATGGCCTACACTCTTGAGCAGTGGCCTGTAACAGATACAACAATCAAGGCATAGGAGGGATAAGCATATGAACAAAGGATTAAAACTTACAGATATATTGGTGACAGTCATCATTGCATTGGTATTTGGGATTGTATATAAAATCTGGGCTCCGGTTTATAACGTGTTGGCGCCATTTGGATTGCAGCTTCAAGAGTTAACGTACGGTATGTGGTTTATTGCCGCCACTGTTGCTTATCTTTTGATCAGGAAAGCGGGTGTCGCTTTTCTTGCGGAAGTGGCAGCTGCATCCGGTGAATTTTTGGTAGGTTCGGAATATGGTTTGATGGTTCTGATATATGGCGTGATTCAAGGCCTGTTTGCAGAAATGGTTTTCATGGCTTTTAGGTATAGACGGTTTGATTTGCTTGTCGCATCTCTTGCAGGTGCAGCAGCAGGTGTCGGCTCGCTTCTATTAGACCTTTTCAGAGGATACCTGTTTGATTATGTATGGTGGAATGTGGCATTGCTGATTTCTTTCCGCTTGATCGGAGCGGTGCTTTTAGCAGGAGTACTTGCTTATGTATTGGTAAAAGCGCTGGAAGCAACGGGAGTAACAAGTCTTCTAAGACCAGTGAACAAGGATGAATATGATTCCTTAAGGCAATAAGGAGGCAGAAATGGAACCAATCATACAATTAAACCATTTAAGGCTGAAATATCCAGGTGGAGAACGGTTATTTGATGACTTGTCCATTGAAATCCAAAAAGGGGAAAAGGTATTAATCCTAGGTCCCTCCGGAAGCGGTAAATCCACGCTTATTCAAGTTTTGGCAGGGCTGATTCCGAATGTGGTGGAAGTGCCGATGCTTGTAGAGGAACACACTTTTCCGGAATCTTGGGGCTATGTTTTTCAAGACCCGGATGCACAGTTTTGTATGCCGTATGTGGATGAAGAGTTAGCGTTTGTACTAGAGAACCTCGGTGTACCAAGAAAGAAGATGCCTAGCAGAATAGCGGAAGCATTGAAATTGGTGGGGTTACACTTGTCTAATCCCCACACGAAAATACAACAGCTGTCTGGAGGGATGAAGCAACGACTTGCCATTGCTTCGATCCTCTCAATGGAGCCAGATGTGCTCTTTTTGGATGAACCGACCGCGTTACTAGATCCAGAAGGTACCAGGGGAGTTTGGGACACCATTAAGAAAGTCGCAGATGATAAAACAGTCATCATCGTGGAGCATAAAGTGGAGCACCTTCTAGACTTTGTAGAGAGAATTATCGTATTAGATTCGCATGGGGAAATTGTTGCTGATGGCGCAAGTGCTGATGTATTTCACCATTCCGCTACCTTGCTAAACGAATATGGCATTTGGTACCCGGGTGCCTGGGAGAGTTATTTGAACACAAGAAAACACTTTTCAAAGGGTAACACAACAGTTGAACCAGTATTAAGAGTGAAGGAACTGTCAGGTTTTCGTGGTAAGGAAAAAAAGATTTATGTGGACGAAGCGGAAGTTCACAAGGGCGAATGGATTTCCGTTATAGGGGAAAATGGGGCAGGAAAAAGCACCTTGCTCGAATCGTTCATGAAGCTGTTAAAGACAGAAGGCGCTCTTGAAATCAATGGAGAAAAGGTCAAAAAAATCCCCACTGACATGATCACCTTCGTTTTTCAAAATCCTGAATTTCAGTTTGTTACCAAATCTGTGGAAGCGGAAGTAGCCTATACACTGCATCTAAAGAAAATGGCCGAAGATTTAGTCTTGGAAAAAGTGGAGGAAATGCTGAGACTTTTTCAACTAGACCACGTTCGTCATCACCATCCTTATCAACTTTCTCTAGGCCAAAAACGCAGACTGAGTGTAGCGGCTGCTGTCATTCACCAGCCGAGTGTCCTTCTGTTGGATGAACCGACATTCGGCCAGGACAGCAGAAATACGTTTGCCATGCTTGGATGGTTAGAAAGGTTAAAGAAAGCAGGCGTCGCAATTTTAATGGTCACACATGATGAACATATTGTAGAAGAGTTTTCGGACACTATCTGGACAGTAAAGAATGGTGTGTTAATAGATAAGAAGAGTAATGAGAGATTAAGAGGCAGGGGAAAAAAGGATGCAGTTGGAGCTATATAAAAACAAAACGTGGATGCATGAAATAAATCCAAGCTTCAAGCTTTTGGCGATGGTCCTTTTATTTATAAGTGTCCTATTTATTCATAATATCAATGTGATGCTGAACTTAACCACATTACTATTGTTAGTCTATCTATTAATGACGGGGCAAACCTATAAGCTGAAGCTTCTTTTATTGATACCATTTGTCTTTTTATTTTTCACATCGGCAATCTCCATGGTGCTGTTTGGAAAAGGAAATACAACCTGGTTAGAATTTGGATTGATAAACGTATCGGAAGAAAGTTTCTATCGAGGAATTCACTTAGGTTTACGTTCACTTGCCTTTGCATTTTGCGGGCTGATATTCGCCTTGACGACCCAGCCGGTTTATTTATTCTATTCCTTAATGCAACAGTGGAAGCTACCGCCGAAATATGCTTATAGCTTTATGGCGGGGATTCGTCTCCTACCGTTGATCCTGGAGGAATTTCTTACCTTAAGGAAGGCGCTTATTGTAAGAGGAGTAGAGCAAAGGGGCGGTTTGTTGAACAAGGTTTATTTTTACAGCATCCCTTTACTTTCCCAGAGCATCCGACGAGCACATCGAATTGCAGTGGCCATGGAAGCAAAGCGTTTCAGTAATCAAAAAAATCGGACTTATTATTATGAATTGGGTTACTCCCGAATGGATTTATGGTTTATATTATTAATCCTCTTGATGATTGCTTTGTCCCTTTATCTTGGCATAAGTTTACCTTATGTTCCTGTAACGGATGTCAGATTCAGCGGATAGCATGTATTTCTTTTGAAAATTAGGAATTGTGTGCTATACTGAAGCCATCAATTGAATAACTCGTAACACTAGGGGAGTCAATAGTGACTGAGATGGAAAGAGTGATTTCCAGACCCTTTGAACCTGATCTAGTTTGTACTAGCGTAGGGAAGTGGAAATGTTCTATCACTGTTGGCTATACTTACCACACATAGATGAAACCCACTCTTTACGTTAAAGAGTGGGTTTTTTGCGTTAAAAAATGATGTAAAAAAGGGTGAGGATCTTTGCAATTACATCTAATTACAGATGGTAAAAAAACGAAGGAAGAGCTTGTTGCCATCTTGTGTAAAGTCAATGAGTCAGTGGATTTCATCCATATAAGAGAAAAACACCGAAGTGCAATGGAAGTCTTTGAACTGGTTGATGAGCTAATTAGATCAGGAGTCCGGCCTGAAAAAATTATCATAAACGACCGAGTAGATGTTGCCCATGTGCTTAATGTAGGCGGAGTAAACCTGGCCTATCACAGTCTTGGAGTGTCTGATATTTGCAGAAATTTTCCGAACTTAAGGGTTGGTAAGTCGGTACATAATTACGATGAAGCAATACAGGCAGAAATGGACGGGGCTGATTTTATCCTATATGGCCATATTTATCTGACCAATTCCAAGAAGGGGTTGATACCTAAAGGACTGATGGAATTAAGAAAACTAACAAGATCTTTAAAGATACCCGTCATTGCCATAGGTGGAATAACTCCTGACAAACTGAAGGAGCTTAGGATTTCAGGGGCTGGAGGAATTGCGGTTATGTCCGGAATCATGAATGCAGAAGATAACGTTCATGCAGCGAATGCCTTTCAAGCAGCATTGCTCGCTGAAAAGGAGGAGATTGGATGAATAATAACTATGACGTAATAATTATTGGTGGTGGTGTTAACGGTTGTTCCATTGCATATTACCTTGCTCGTGAAGGCAAAAGTGTATTGCTTTTGGAAAGGGAAAAGTTGGCGGGTAAGGCATCGAGTGCAGCAGCAGGTATGCTCGGAGCACAAGTGGAAGTGACAGAAGAGGGAGCACTTTTTGAAATTGCCAAGGAAAGCAGGGCGATGTTTCCCTCTCTTCAATACGAATTGAAAGAGCACTCGGGTATTGACATAGAACTTGTGCAGAAAGGGATGCTGAAGCTTGCAAGGAGTGAGGAAGAGGTTAGGCACTTGAAAAGCACGATTGCCTTCCAACAAAAATTAGGGGAGAGGGCAGAATGGCTTAATTCGGAACAAGTAATGGAAAGGGAAGGGCAGCTTTCTCAGGCTGTGATAGGGGCTATGAATATTCCTATGGATGGTCATGTCAATCCCGTTCGACTGACACAAGCATTTGCGAAATCGGCTATCAACCTTGGAGCGGAAGTGAAAGAGTATGTAGAGGCGTACTCGCTAATCATGGATGGAAATGCTATTAGGGGTGTGGAAACTAACAACGGAATTTTTTATGGGGAAAATATAATAGTGGCAGCAGGTGCTTGGAGTAAAAGGCTGCTTGAGGAGTGTGGTGTGAGTATTCCTGCTTATCCGGTAAAGGGGGAGTGCTTCTCTGTCTTTACAGATCGACCATTGCTCACAAGTACTATTTTTACGGAAAGCTGTTACCTTGTTCCGAAGAGTGGAAACAGACTGGTTATTGGAGCAACGATGATACCTGACACTTTTTCCGAGAATGTAACGGTAGGAGGGCTTTTTCAGCTAATGGAGGAGGCTGCACGTGTACTTCCTGCTTTGAAAAGTGCCACTTTTGAACGTTCCTGGTCGGGGATACGACCTCAAACAGGGGATGGTCTTCCATATCTCGGGCAGCATCCAAAGTATAAGAATCTCATCATCGCAACCGGTCATTACCGGAATGGGATCCTGCTTTCACCTATAACAGGTAAACTTGTATCAAAAATGATTGGGGATGCGCGTATGCCAGCATATATGGAAGCATTCAAGATAGATAGATTAAAAGAATATGCAAAGGGTGAGTAGTTTGAAACTGATTATTAATGGTGACGCTATCGAAATTCCAGATTCAGTGAAAACCGTATCGGAACTTTTAGAACATTTTCAACTAAACCAGAAGGTAGTCATAGTGGAAAAGAACAAAGAGATTCTGCAAAAGGAACATCATGTAACAGAGAACGTGCAAGATGGAGATCAATTAGAATTAGTACATTTCGTAGGAGGCGGTTAATATGTTGAAAATTGGTACATATTCATTTAATTCCAGGTTGTTGTTGGGAACTGGGAAATACCCGGACTTTGATATTCAAAAGCAGGCGGTGAATGTTTCCGAATCGGAAATACTGACATTCGCGGTTAGAAGAATGAACATCTTTGAAGCAAGTCAGCCAAACTTTTTAGAAAAGCTAGATCTACAGAAATACACGCTGTTACCAAACACAGCAGGTGCTAAAACGGCCGAAGAAGCTGTAAGGATTGCCAAGCTTGCGAAGGCTTCCGGTCTCTGCGACATGATCAAGGTGGAAGTCATCGGGTGTTGGAAAACACTACTGCCAGATCCGGTAGAGACGTTAAAGGCCACGGAAGAACTATTAAAAGAAGGCTTTACGGTTCTACCATACACTTCAGATGATGTCGTGCTTGCTAGAAAACTAGAAGAACTTGGTGCCCACGCCATCATGCCAGGAGCCTCCCCAATCGGCTCTGGACAAGGAATCATTAACGAGTTGAACTTGGGCTTTATTATTGAACAATCCCATGTGCCTGTTATCGTGGATGCAGGAATTGGTTCCCCAGCTGATGCCGCGAAGGCGATGGAATTGGGAGCGGATGGAGTGCTATTGAATACGGCTGTTTCAGCAGCAAAAGATCCTGTGAAAATGGCAGAGGCCATGAAACTTGCGATTGAAGCTGGGCGTCTCGGGTATGAGGCTGGAAGAATGGAAAAGAAACGTTACGCGACAGCCAGCAGCCCAAGTGAAGGAATGAGTATCGGGTAATGGACCGATATTCACGACAGACTCTGTTCGCACCGATTGGATTGGAAGGCCAAAAAAGCATCGGTGACAAACACGTGTTGCTCATCGGTGCAGGGGCGTTGGGTACAGGAAATGCGGAGGCACTAGTCAGAGCGGGAGTCGGAAAGCTCACGATAATAGATAGAGATTATGTGGAGTGGAGCAACCTGCAACGCCAACAGCTTTATTCTGAGCAGGATGCACATGAAAAGCTTCCTAAAGCGGTGGCAGCAAAAGAGCGGCTTCAGCAAATCAATTCAGAAGTGGAAATAGAAGCACAGATTGCGGATGTGACTACAGAAATGTTGGATACATTAGTGAAAAAAGAGAGGTTTGATCTGTTGCTTGATGCGACTGATAACTTTGATATTCGCATGATTATGAATGATATTAGTCAAAAGCATGTTATCCCTTGGATATATGGAGCCTGTGTAGGGAGCTACGGCATCACTTTTACCATTTTTCCAGGGGACACCCCCTGCTTGCAGTGTTTGCTGAAAACCGTTCCACTCGGTGGGGCAACCTGCGATACAGCCGGAATTATTGCCCCTGCTGTCGGGACGGTGGTCGCCCATCAAGTTGCAGAGGCATTGAAAATATTATCCGGGAACCTTGAAGACTGCAATCGAAAGCTTGTTTCCTTTGATCTTTGGAAGAATCAGTATGTCACCTTGAATGTAGAAAAATTAAGGGACCCTGAGTGCCTAAGCTGTGGAGAAAATAGGGTGTATCCCCATTTATCTTTTGAAAACCAAACGAAAACGGCTGTCCTCTGTGGAAGGGATTCTGTACAGATACGGCCTGCGGAGACTTTTTCTGGAGGCAGGAGTCTGAAGGGAGTTAAAGAACTTTTGTCATCCCAAGGTATAAAAGTGGAAGCTAATCCATATTTGGTAGCTTTTCAAGCAGAAGGCCATCGCTTGGTAGCTTTCCAGGACGGTAGAGTGCTAGTTCATGGAACAAAAGATATTGCTAGGGCAAAAACATTGTATCACCGATATTTAGGATAAGGGAATGAGATACCTATGGTAGCAAAAGTATTAACAATAGCAGGTTCCGATAGTGGCGGAGGGGCCGGGATCCAGGCAGACATCAAAACATTTCAGGAGCTGGATGTGTATGGTATGTCTGCCATCACAGCCTTAACAGCCCAAAACACATTAGGGGTTCAAAACGTCTATCCGATACCTGTTGACATGGTATTAGAGCAATTGAATTCCATTGCAGAGGATTTGCGTCCGGATGCTTTAAAGACTGGAATGCTTTTCAGTGGCGTTATTATTGAATCGGTAGCCGATAAAATCGCCGAACAAGGATGGGGAAATGTAGTGGTAGACCCAGTAATGATAGCCAAAGGGGGAGCAAGACTTTTGCAAGAGGATGCGATCAGGGCCATTCGAGAAAAGCTTTTACCGCTAGCAACCGTATCGACACCAAATATTCCTGAGGCAGAGGTGCTGACGGAAATGACCTTGGATACCATGGATCGGAGGAAGAAAGCAGCTAAAATTCTTCATAAACTTGGCTCTTCCCATGTTGTCATCAAAGGCGGACATGGGCAAGAGGAAGAGTTAGTGGACCTTGTTTATGATGGCAATAGATTTTTTGAGATGAAAAGTATGCGCATTGATACAAGGCACACTCATGGTACAGGGTGTACATTTGCAGCAGCTATCACTTCAGGTCTTGCAAAAGGTTGTACAGCAGAGGATGCCATATTGACGGCGAAACGATTTATTCATCGTGCCATTGAGGTACAGCTTGGAATTGGTAGTGGTCATGGTCCAACTAATCATTGGGCATACCGGAAAGCTGGCATTGGGGTATGAAAAGGGATTGGTTGAGTGTTTATTTAGTGATGGGCAGTGTAGATTGCAATGGTCGCGACCCGAGGGATGTGCTGCAGGAAGCCATCAGCGGAGGGATAACTTTTTTTCAGTTTCGTGAAAAAGGGAACGGTGCCAAGGTGGGGATGGAAAAAAGGAAGCTTGCATGGGAGCTAAAGAATATTTGTAAGAGGCATGAAATTCCCTTTATTGTGAATGATGATATCGCATTAGCGATGGAGGTTGAAGCGGATGGCGTGCATATAGGCCAAGAAGATACACCCTTTTCTGTTGTGGAGGAACGTGTAACACCTGAAATGATTATCGGTGTTTCTTGTCACTCCTTGGAAGAGGCTGTTGCGGCTGTGAATGATGGTGCAGACTATATCGGAGTCGGTCCTATGTATTTCACTACCACTAAAAAAGACATCAGGGAAGTGAAGGGGCCAGAAGTTATTAAGGAGATTAGGAATGCTGGTTTGACGGTTCCCATAGTGGGCATTGGCGGTATTACCGTTGGAAACGCGACAGAGGTGTTTGCGGCTGGAGCTGATGGAGTTGCAGTGATTTCTGCGATTTCAAAAGCAGAATCCGCTTTTGAAGCCGCTAAAGAGTTTTCTCAATGTGTAGGAAAAGGTGTAGAGAACTAATTCAATTTAATTCTTCTTTGTTATGGTGGGTGCAGGAAGAAACTCTGAATTTTGTTGAAATTTGGTATCAAAAGTGCACCATTTGAGCCAAAATTCCTCTCGGAAAATTCGTTTGGACAATATTCTCCAAGCTTCGGACAATCGATATGTATTAATGATTGGGGTTCGGACATTTGTACTAGGTCTTCGGTCAAGAAGTTGAGGTGTTTGGACATTTGAAAATTTTGTTCGGTCAACTTTCCGAAATCTTTGGACAACTTCTGAAAATCTTCGGTCAATTTTTAAAAAATTTCGGTCAAAAACCCGGAAACTTTGGACAATTGAGCTCAGCAACCATTATAAAGCTGGGCGGACCATCTACATTCACCACCATAACTATCGGCCCAACATCAATTAATAGCGCTATTATCACTATGAAATCTTAAACGATTAAATTTAACCCTATTCACAACATTGTCAAAAATTAATCACTAATTCTACTAATCAATGATATAATTAAATTACCATTTGCTTTATAACATGTTTGCATGTAGTCCCCTGTTCTTAATTTGAGAGCAGGGGTATTTTTCTGAGGAAATAAAGAGCCTGCCGACTAAATACAGCAAGCCCTCATCACATATTATTTTACAACCGCTTCTTCCTTGTTCATATCAATGGAAGGTCCGAAAAATTCGAATTTAATGTTTTCCTCAGGTACTCCAAGTTTTCCAAGCATAGAGATGATAAACTTCATGAATGGAACCGGTCCACATACAAAATACAGAGCATCATTATCTATGTTCATCGCTTTAAACATATGTTCCGTGATGTAACCTTGTTCATGGAAAGCCCCTAATCTGATATCCTCTTCTAATGGATTTTCATAAACAAAAAGCTTCCTCCCGTTTTCCATCATATCAATGGCTTCCCTGACCTCATCTTTAAAAGCATGTAGAGAGCCATTTTTGGAAGCATGAATGAAAGTGGTCGGTCTTGCTGGTTGTTCTTTGGCGATGGTCTTCAACATACTTACCATTGGCGTGATACCGACACCTCCACTTATTAAGTACACTGGTGTGTCTTGATTTGTTTCAAGAATGAAGTCACCAGCTGGTGCAGTCACTTCTAATGTATTTCCTTTTTCTACATGTTCGTGAAGATAATTGGAAACGGCCCCAGCGGGATCTCCCATTTCTCTTTTAACAGAAATTCTAAAAAATTCACCATTAGATGCGTCTGATAAACTATATTGACGGTTGAATAGATTCATTTCACCAGGAATGGAGAGTCTGATGGTAATGTATTGTCCAGGGGTAAAAGAAGGGACTGCGGATCCGTCGGACGGTTTCAAGTAGAAGGAAGTAATGAGCTCGCTTTCCTCGATTTTTTCCACTACTTCAAAGTTTTTGAAATCCTTCCAGCCGCCCGTTTGTTGCGCTGCTGCTTCATACATCTCCTTCTCAACAGAAATGAAGACGTCTGCAATTATTCCATATGCTTCTCCCCATGCTGCAATAATTTCATCTGTTGCTGCATCTCCAAGAACAGCTTTGATTGCTTTAAGTAAATGATCACCAACTATAGGATAATGTTCTGGTTTAACAGCCAAGCTTCTATGTTTATGGGCAATCTGTTTGACAGCTGGTAAAAGGACTTCCAATTGATCGATGTAAGTAGCTGCTGCATATATCGTGTTTGCTAAAGCGGTTTGCTGACGACCTTTCTTTTGGTTGGCATGATTAAAAACATTTAATAATTCAGGGTGGTTGGTAAATAGTGTTTTATAAAAATGCGTTGTGATCTCTTCACCTTTTACGGCTAACACTGGAGCAGTTGATTTAACAATTTGAATAGTGGTTGAGCTTAGCATTGGAATGCCTCCCTATTTTAGAAAAGATATATTTTAAATGCATCTTTATTATAAAATAGAGAGAGGATAAAAGTAATATATAAAATACATCTTTAATAAATTGGTCACATGTCAGGCTTAGAATTGAACTCAAATTTATTTACATATTCTCTAATATACTAGTCATAGGCAAAACAAAAAGGCCCCCATCGCTGGGAGCCTTTTATTTGCTGTGCTATAAATTATGCTTTGTTAACGTTAGCAGCTTGGTCGCCACGGTTACCTTGAACGATTTCAAATGTAACAGATTGACCTTCTTCTAAAGATTTGAAACCTTCGCCTTGGATCGCTGAGAAGTGAACGAATACGTCGTCTCCGTCTTGGCGCTCGATGAATCCGAAACCTTTTTCTGCGTTAAACCATTTTACTGTACCTTGTAACATGTTGTTACCTCCTAGTGTGCTTACCACACAATGTATTACTATTCTTGCTCTTAGAAATATCAAGGCGAAAGTTAAATCTTAACTTTGAATCCTTACATACCGAACAAAAATAATTCTTCTTAAGAATAACAGTTAAATCCAAAAATAGCAACCCACGAGCACAAAACCCCAATTGTGCGTGTGCCTATTATATAGGTGGGAATTTTCCTGTGCGGGTCTGACCCCTTCTTTTAATTTAATAAATGTAACATCAGTGAAATATTTAAATTATTTTAATTTTGGTAATTTTGGTGATTGACAAGTGCTTGTCTAGGGTGGTAAGTTTAAAAAGTGGAAATTATATGAAACTAAATCAAATTTTAAGGAAAGGGAGGGTTCGAGGATGATTAAGTTAATGACAATTGAAGTTGTAGATCGTAAGTCTAATAATTTAATAAATCTCGTGACCTGTCCTGTTAGAAATTCGGTTATTGTATTCTAATCGAATTATCTATTCCTTTTTACGTATAGCCGTATAAGGATATCTTTGTAGGAAACACAGGTCACCATCAGGGCGTGACGTGTGCTTTTTTTATGGAGAAAAAAGGTGGCATACCGAGGAACGTTCGGTATGCCACCTTTTTGTTTTGATTTATTTCTATAATTTTCCAAAATATTATTAAATGGAATTAACAACACTTCCATATATAACAGGAGGAATACAAAATGGGAAATATTTATGTTCGGTTAATGATGTACAAAGTGGCTTCGGATGGAGGGTAGCAAGAAACTAGAATTCAGCATAGAAGGGAGAATTTATCATTATGTTTTCAGTACTAGGAAAATTGGGTTGGTTTTTTAAGGAACATTGGAAGAGGTACACAATAGCAATAGCATTGCTTATTTTTGCAGGGATCTTAGAGGTTATTCCACCAAAAATGATTGGAATGGCCATTGATGATATCCAGGTAGGCGCGTTTACACCTGAAAAATTGATGCAATATGTAATTTTTCTAACCATATTGGCGATAGTCATTTATGGGATCACATACACTTGGATGTATCAGCTTTTTGGAAGCTCCTTCTTGGTGGAAAGATCACTAAGATCGAAATTGATGGGCCATCTATTAAAGATGACACCTACTTTTTATGAGAAAAACCGTACTGGGGATTTAATGGCCAGGGCAACCAATGACCTGAAAGCCATTTCCACTACAGCGGGCTTTGGAGTATTAACACTCATTGACTCCAGTGTGTTCATGCTAATCATCTTGGGGACGATGGGCTTTATGATAAGTTGGAAGCTGACATTAGCGGCTATCATTCCACTACCATTAATGGCACTGGCCATGAATATTTATGGAAAGAAAATTCACCAGCGTTTTACAGAGGCACAAGATGCATTTGGTGATATGAATGACAAAGTGCTTGAATCAATAGCCGGAGTCCGTGTTATACGCGCTTATGTGCAGGAAAGAGCGGACCAGGGCAGATTTCATCAAATGACAGATGATGTGTATAAGAAGAATGTAAAGGTTGCCATCATCGATTCACTCTTTGAGCCGACCATTAAATTGCTTGTCGGCGCAAGTTACTTGATTGGACTTGGCTATGGGGCATACTTGGTATTCCATAAATCAATTACACTAGGGGAACTTGTGGCGTTCAACGTTTATTTAGGAATGTTAATTTGGCCGATGTTTGCAATTGGTGAATTGATTAATGTTATGCAAAGGGGTAATGCATCGCTCGATCGTGTTAACGAGACACTATCGTACAAAGAGGATGTCCGAGATTACCCTGAACCGATAAATGTTTCTACACCAAAAATCATTGAATTTAATCACGTTACATTCAAATACCCCACTTCCACAGTGGATAATTTAAAGAATGTCTCTTTCCACTTAAAAGCAGGGCAAACACTAGGGATTGTAGGGAAAACGGGTAGTGGGAAAACGACATTGATTAAGCAACTCTTAAGAGAGTACCCGCTTGGTACAGGTACTATCAGTATAAATGAGGTAGACCTGCAAAAAATCCCATTGCATACCATTCAAGGCTGGATTGGCTATGTGCCACAGGATCATATCCTCTTCTCACGGTCTGTTAAAGAAAACATCTTATTTGGGAAAGAAGATGCAACAGATGAAGAAATTGCGCAAGCGATCAGATCGTCTGCTTTTGAAAAAGATCTAGAGATGCTTGCTGAAGGGCTTCAAACCTTGGTTGGAGAAAAAGGTGTATCGCTTTCTGGAGGGCAGAAACAGCGTATTTCCATTGCGAGGGCCCTTATTGCCGATCCTGAGATTTTAATTCTAGATGATTCATTATCTGCAGTCGATGCAAAAACGGAAGCAACGATTATTGAAAATATTAGAAATGAACGCGCTGGAAAAACAACATTAATTACCACTCACCGCTTATCAGGGGTACAGCATGCCGATTGGATTATTGTTTTGGAAGACGGAGAAATAGTAGAGTCTGGTATGCATGATCAATTGATGGCCGTTGGAGGCTGGTACAAAGAACAGTTTGAAAGGCAGCAAGTTCAATCGCCAAAAGGAGGCGAGGTTTTAACATGAATGAAATCAAAAAAATAAAATCAGGCAAACGCCTGTTTCAATATGCACTAACGCAAAAGAAAATCATTATTATTGCATTGTTGATGCTGTCCGTTGCGGTTGCAGCAGAGTTGACAGGTCCTTTTATCGCAAAAAGGATGATAGACAATCATATTCTTGGGATTGAAAAAGCTTGGATTGAAACAGAGCAAGATGGAGAAAATCGAGTATATTTCGAAGGGAAGTATTATGGAAGGGAAGACCGCGAAGCAGTAGGTGCAACTCCAGAAAATAAGGCTCGGATTCTCCAAGTAGGTAGAGAATATTATTTCCTGCCATCAGACATCAGCTTTGATGGGGAAAGATCTGCTGGAAATGGCGAGGTAACCATTAAAAGAGGGGTAGAGGTGCAAAGCTATCCTGCTCAAAGATTGACAAATAGTGAACTGATTAACTTTTATCAACCAGAAGTGAAATATATTATCTATCTTGTAGGATTATATTTTGGCTTGCTTGTATTGGCCTCTTTCTTCCAATACGGTCAAAGTTATTACCTGCAGACATCGGCCAACCGCATTATTCAAAAAATGAGAGAGGATGTTTTCGGGCAAATACAGAAATTACCGATTCAATATTTTGATCATCTTCCTGCTGGTAAGGTAGTATCAAGGATTACCAATGACACGGAAACGATTAAGGAATTATATGTAACAGTCCTTGCCACTTTCTTTTCTGGGCTGATTTATATAACAGGGATTTATATCGCTTTATTTTTACTTGATGTAAGATTGGCGTTAATTTGCTTGACCTTGATCCCAATTCTTATTGTATGGTTTATCTTTTATCGAAAGTATGCGTCCGTTTATAACCACAAAATACGGGCACTTCTTAGCGATATTAACGGTAATATTAATGAGTCTATTCAAGGAATGACCATTATCCAAGCTTTTAGACGTCAAAAGAAGGCAACAGCAGAGTTCGAGGGATGGAATGAACAGCATTTCACTTTCCAAAATAAACTGTTAAGCCTTAATGCTTTAACTTCCCATAATCTTGTAGGAGTACTTAGAAATATTTCATTTGTTGTGGTGATTTGGTATTTCGGAGGTGCTTCATTAGGGATTGGCACTGTCGTTTCCCTAGGGGTGCTTTATGCATTTGTTGACTATTTAGGTAGAATGTTCGGGCCGATTACCGGAATGGTTAATCAATTGGCAAATCTTGAACAGGCACGTGTGTCCGCGGTCCGAGTGTTTGAACTAATGGATGAAGCGGGAATTCAAGTTTCCGACGTAAAACATCCACGTTATGAAGGAAATGTCTCCTTTGAATCTGTCTGGTTTGGCTACAAGGAAAATGAATATGTTTTAAAGGATATCTCCTTCACAGCTTCAAAAGGGGAAACCGTAGCATTGGTCGGTCATACTGGATCGGGTAAAAGCTCCATCATGAATCTTTTATTTCGTTTTTATGATATCGAAAAAGGTAAAATCATTATTGATGGGGAAAACATTCAGGAACTTCCTAAACAGGCAATCAGGCAGCACATGGGAATCGTCCTACAAGATCCGTTCTTGTTTACGGGTACCATTTCCTCCAATGTAAGCCTTGATGATCCCACTATCTCCGTTGATCGCGTGAAAAAAGCGCTTGAGGATGTAGGAGCAATGGAATTTATCAATGCACTGCCTAATGGATTAGATGAGCCAGTCATTGAAAAAGGAAGTACGTTATCTTCCGGACAACGTCAATTGATTTCCTTCGCACGTGCGTTGGCGTTCGACCCGGCCATCTTGATTCTTGATGAGGCAACAGCAAGTATTGATACAGAAACAGAAGCCGTCATCCAGCAGGCGTTGGAGGTCTTGAAGAAAGGAAGAACCACTTTCATCATTGCCCACCGACTTTCTACTATTAAAAACGCAGACCAAATTCTTGTTCTGGACCGAGGAGAAATAGTCGAGCGAGGTAATCATTCTGAACTGATGGAGAGAAAAGGCAAGTATTATCAGATGTACGAATTACAGCAGGGTACCAAGGACCTTGCTGTCTAAGAGCATTAGGCTATGGGGGAAAATTACCCCTGTAGCCTTTTTGTTATTTTTACGGATATTGGGAGAAAATAAAAAGGAAGACAAAGTCTTTGACAAGCTTCAAGACTTCTTATACTATACAGTATGTTGCAATAAAAAATAATTCATATAAGAATACTGGGGGTTTAACAGAATGAAAAAAATCTTATCTATATTCACATTACTTTTACTATCTGCGGTAGTGTTGACCGCATGTGGTACAACAAACAATAATGGTGCTACAGGAGAAACTCCGAAAGAGGAAACGGACAATCTGCTAAGCAAGGTGGAAGAAGAAGGGGAACTTCTAGTTGGGACGGAAGGTACATACCCTCCTTTCACATTCCATGATGAGTCTGGAAAGTTGACAGGCTTTGATGTAGAAATTGCAGAAGCGATTGCTGAAAAAATGGGTGTAGAAGTTAAATTTATGGAAACACAATGGGATGCTATGTTTGCTGGTCTTGATTCAAAGCGTTTTGATATGATTGCAAACCAAGTGGGTATTCGTGAAGATCGTTTAGAAAAATATGATTTCTCCGACCACTATATTACATCAGCTGCAGTTCTTGTAACAAAAGAAGATAATGAAGAAATCAAAAGCTTTGAAGACATTGAAGGCAAAAAATCTGCGCAATCTTTAACAAGTAACTATGCGGATATCGCCCGAGAATATAAGGCGGAAATAGAAGGGGTAGAAGGTTTTAACCAAGCAATTGAATTGATTAACTCCAACCGTGTAGATGTTACAATCAACGATAAATTATCCGTTCTTGATTTCCAAAAAAATCGTCCAAATGCAGCAATTAAAATTGTTGATGAAGCGGGAGATGCGGCGCAAAGTGGTATGATGTTCCGCAAAGGCAGTGACGAATTGGTAGAAGCAGTAAACAACGCACTTGCTGAAATTATTGAAGATGGAACGTATGAAGAAATTTCAGAGAAATGGTTTGGTGAAAATGTACTTAACTAATATCCTGACAGATCCGGAACGTTTAGATAGATGGATGACAATTGCACAAAGTTCCCTTCTCCCTTTGGTGAAGGGAGCTTTGTCTTATACCATACCGTTGACGCTTCTTTCATTCAGTTTTGGGCTGATGATTGCGATTGTAACGGCATTGGCACGTATTTCTCCGATTAAACCATTGCAAATTGTAGCTAGAATCTATGTATCCATTATTCGAGGAACCCCTCTTTTAGTGCAATTATTTATTATTTTCTATGGATTGCCATCCATCGGGGTTACCATTGATTCATTTCCAGCAGCAGTTATTGCGTTTTCCTTGAATGTTGGAGCATATGCATCGGAAATAATCCGAGCAGCAATCCTATCAACACCAAAAGGACAATGGGAAGCGGCTTATTCCATGGGGATGAGTTACCCACAAGCACTTAGGAGAATCATATTACCACAGGCGGCACGAGTCTCTATTCCACCATTGTCCAATTCATTTATTAGTTTGGTGAAGGATACCTCTCTTGCTTCCTTGATTCTTGTGACAGAAATGTTCAGGGTGGCACAGCAAATTGCTGCAACTAACTATGAATTCCTGTTGCTATATGCACAAGCAGGGGCTATCTATTGGGTAATATGTTTTTGCTTATCTCTCGTTCAAGGAAGAGTAGAACGTCGTTTGGACAGGTATGTTGCAAAATGATTTTATTAAGAAAACAGCTATTTATAAAGGAGCTCAAGATATGATTTCAGTACAGAGCTTATACAAGCAATTTGGAGAATTAGAAGTTTTAAAAGGTATAGATTTAAACGTGGAGCAGGGGAAGGTTGTAGTAGTAATAGGGCCATCCGGTTCAGGTAAAACTACCCTCCTGCGTTGCTTAAATATATTGGAAACTCCTACTTCTGGGAAGGTGGAGATTGAACACCAATCGCTTGATTTCTCCGAAAAGGTTTCATCAAATAAAATTGCCAGCTTTAGAAGGCTAACAGGAATGGTTTTTCAAAGTTATAATCTATTCCCTCACATGACGGCCCTTCAGAATGTGATGGAAGGTCCGATTACAGTGAAAAAAGAAGCAAAGTCAAAGGTGGAAGATCGTGCTAGGATGTTGCTTGAAAAGGTAGGACTTGGGGATAAACTGGATTTTTACCCTTTTCAACTTTCCGGTGGACAGCAGCAACGTGTAGGAATTGCCCGTGCACTTGCTATGGAACCAAAAGTGATGCTATTTGATGAACCTACCTCTGCTTTAGATCCCGAACTTGTCGGTGAAGTGTTAAGAGTAATGAAGGAACTGGCACAAGAAGGGATGACAATGGTGGTAGTTACCCATGAAATGAAATTTGCCAAGGAAGTGGCTGATGAAGTGATTTTCATGGATGATGGAAGGATTGTCGAGAAGGGGAAACCAGCGGAAATATTTGAGAACCCCAAAGCAGATAGAACGAAGCAATTTTTACGTATGATTGAAAGTGGAGTTTGACTTTTTGGGATCCCCGTTACTGTTACAAGTGACGGGGATTTTATTTACTTTTAACTTCGTTGGCCTGTCTGTTTGTGGTGACGATGAAAAATGCTATAGTTTTTAAGGAAAATGCCTCAAATTTTGCTGTGATAATTTGGTTCGGACAAATTGCTTCAACCTTTGGACAAAAAACGGTGTACTTTGTAAAAGTTTTGGACAAATTTCCACGGACTACGGACAACTTTTACAGGGGCTTCGGTCATTTAGATTTTTGGTTCGGTCAAATATCCCAAAACTTTGGTCAACTTTCCCAAAACTTTGGTCAAGATTGGAAAAACTTCGGTCAAAAATCAAAAATCTTCGGACAATTAATCTGACTAAGCACAAATCACTTCAAATGTATTTCTTCATATAGCTTACATCAATCTTATTCTTGAGCTTCCATGCAAGCTTGTTGTGAGCGGTAAATCGTCCATATTGAAGTAAGGCTTCTTTATTACCTGTTGAGAGTATAGATAAAAAATGCCGTTGGGGAGAGAATGGCGTACATTTTTCTCCTTGTAGATAGCTTGTGATGTTTTTCCAAAGCAACTCTGCTTGTCTCACTGCATATACACCGTTTTTAGGTAGGTCAGGAAACGCTTCTAATGTCATGCAATCACCTGCACCGAAAATAAACGGCAGCCCTTTAGCTTGAAGAGTCTTCTCAACCAAGAGAAAGCCATTCTGATCACAAGGAAGAGAACTTCTCTTAAAGATGTCAGGTGAACTAGGGCCAGTCAACCACAGAACTTGAGAATGAGGGAGATTGCTTCCGTTTTGTGTTAAAACATGACTCTCATTCATTTCTTCTACACTATCATCTTCGATTACTGATAGTCCTTTTCGCATAGTAATTTCTCTTATCAATCTGGAAGCTTTGCTGGAGGAAGAGGGCAACAGCTTTGAAGAAGTAATCAGCGCGACATTAGTAGGGTAGCCGTTTTTCTTCCTCCAAGCAGTAATCGCTAAAGCAATTTCTACCCCTGAAGCCCCTCCTCCGACCACTACTGGAAACTCAACATTACGGTATTCCTTCATTTTTTCTACAAAAAGGTAATTTGGTTTAATTTGAACAAGATAATCCTTAAAAGAGGAAGGTCCCTCTATCAATGAGCCTGTATCAAAAGAGACTACACTGAATGGAATACTGGTCCCAGCCTTTGTCATGAGTGTTTTATCAGAAATAGAAACCTCTGTAACCTTATCTTCAATGAAAGTTACCCCTGCTTCTTCAGCCATGTATTTTAAATCAATTCTTATTTCATCTATTGAGTATAAGCCTTCGGTATATCCTGAGAACATTCCTGAGTAATATTGATACCGATTGGGTGAAATTAACAGGATGTTATGTTTAGAAAGAGTCTTCTTCCGTATATCTAATAAACACTTTAAGTGGGCGTGGCCTCCACCAACTAATACAATACTCAAAACCTATCCACACCTTCGTTTACATATTTAAATACATTTTAACTTAGGATAGTAATAATAGCGAAAAAAAAGCAAGGCACCCCAAAACTGAGGTGCCTCTAGCCATACATATAAAATTATGTTGCTACATAAAAACGAAAACTTATCTTCCGCCTAGGGATTGCTCAGCCATTTGAACTAGACGCTTAGTGATTTCTCCACCAACAGATCCGTTAGCGCGAGCAGTTGTTTCTGCACCAAGACTAACTCCAAACTCAGTTGCGATTTCGTACTTCATTTGGTCGATAGCTGCTTGAGCTCCAGGTGCTACTAATTGATTTGACGAATTGTTTCTGCTTGCCATGATGTGATTCATCTCCTCGTAATATAGTTTTGGCTGGACCAACTGGGATTGCACCAGTAAGTGCAGAGGTCTCTGCTGCCGTCTAGGCTTGGTCCATTGCTTGATAAGTTGTTACTTGTATTATAGGAATTTCATAATATCTTTATCCATTTATTTTTAGGTAATTTATGGATATTTTCTATTTCAGTATTAAGGCATATTTGAAGGTAAGATGTAAAAATTAATGAAAAGCAGAAGATGCAAGGAACTGGAGGAGCTTTTATGGAGATATGTCCGCTATGTAATGGGTTGGAAGATTATCAAGGGAATTGCGCGTCGTGCGGCAGCATGGTTGTTGATATGGGGAAGGTGACGGATTATTTGGATGATTATAGTGCGTATATGGAAATAAATCTGATGAAGATGGTGGATGGGGATTTAAATAGTTTGGAAAATCATGTTTGCGTACATTTGTTCAATTGTCCTGTTTGTCAAAAAGAGCAAATCATATCTATACAAGAATAAAAAAACAGGTCGGTTAGGACCTGTTTTTTAATACAGTATTATTTAGAACGTACACGAGATTCTGTTTCCATGTCGAAGAAGTGGCATTTGTTCATGTCTAACGCAAGTTGAAGCTTTTGTTGAGGCTTCACATCTGTACGGGAATCAACACGTGCTACGAAATCCTGGCCGTTAATTTGGGAATAAAGCATAGATTCTGCACCAAGAAGCTCAGATACTTCAATGACAGCTGTAATTGTAGTTCCAACAGATGATTCAATGAAGACTGGCTCATCGTGGATATCTTCTGGACGAATTCCAAGGATGATTTCTTTTCCTACATACCCTTGGTCACGTAGAACTTTCATTTTTCCTTCTGGAACTGCAATTTTCTGTTCGCCGATTAGGAATGTTCCATCCTCAAGTTTACCATTGAAGAAGTTCATGGCAGGAGATCCAATGAATCCACCTACGAATACGTTTTCTGGGTTCTCGTAAACTTCTTTAGGTGAACCAACTTGTTGGATGATACCATCTTTCATTACAACTAGGCGTGTTGCCATTGTCATTGCTTCTGTTTGGTCATGCGTTACATAGATTGTTGTGGTTTGTAGACGTTGGTGAAGCTTAGAAATTTCTGCACGCATCGCTACACGAAGCTTTGCATCAAGGTTGGATAAAGGCTCATCCATTAAGAATACTTTTGCATCACGAACGATTGCACGGCCTAGTGCTACACGCTGACGTTGACCTCCTGATAATGCTTTTGGTTTACGGTCAAGGTATTGTTCCAAGCCAAGGATTGCTGCAGCTTCTTTTACGCGGCGGTCAATCTCTTCTTTAGGGAACTTACGTAATTTTAATCCGAATGCCATGTTGTCATAGACATTCATGTGAGGATATAGTGCATAGTTTTGGAATACCATTGCGATGTCGCGGTCTTTTGGTGCAACGTCGTTCATTCTTTTGCCGTCGATTACGAAGTCACCTTTTGAGATTTCCTCAAGACCTGCAATCATACGTAGAGTTGTGGATTTACCGCAACCTGATGGACCAACGAATACGATAAATTCTTTGTCTTTGATGTGTAGGTTGAAGTCTTTAACTGCTGTTACGTCGCCTTCATACACTTTGTATATATGATCTAATTGTAATTCTGCCATGTGTGTTTCCTCCTATGAAATCGTTTTCTTAATCTGTTATTAGTTTACCGAAAACGCATACATTTCGTAAATGTACAAGGTGCACAAAAAAAAAGCAACGTCTTTGTGCAACGTTACTTAGGTTTTCTAAAAACGGTTGATTTCCGTTTCAGGCGCTTCGCTTGCCTGCAGGTGGGCCGTGAGCTTCCTCGCTTAGTTGGAAGCCACTGAAAAAGTCTCTGATTTATGGAGTTGTTTTAGACGCCACTGTTGATTTCCGCAAATGGCTTCGCTTTCCTAGGGGCGGTGCTTGAGCTTCCTCTGCTTCGCCTGTGGGGTCTCAAGCTACCGCTATCTCCCTAAGGAGTCTTCGCCTGTTGCTGCAATCCACAGCTAGAAATCACTAATTACTTGATATTTCATTTTTTTAGGCCGCAGGAGTCTTCGCGCCTTTCACTTCAATCAACTAGGGTTTTGCATTACATAGCGTTACTTTCCATGATTATTATTGCTAGGTAGGCGGCCATGGCTCCTTGGAAGTTTTTGATGTCTATGTCTGTCCGTTCTATGAATTTATCGATTCGGTATTGAAGACTGTTACGGTGCATAAACAGTTTCTTGGCTGTTAATGATACATTCATATTATTTTCTATATAGACTTTTACGCTTTGTAAAAGTTCTTTTTCATCATCTAGCATTGTGCCAAACATATTTTTGATATAAGAGGTTTGTTGAGCATCTATGTTTTCTGTCAGCATAAAAGGGAGGGCGTGTTGAAATGTATGTATGTTTGCCTGCTTCCTTGCTTTTACGGATCGTTCAAAGCAATTTTGTTCCCAGTGAAATATGTCTGCCAATTTTTCTTCTAAATTGGTGTATGCTCCGATATACAACTTTACATTCGTATAGAAGTCAGAAGCAGTGATGTCAATAATGTCATGGAGAGGAACAGTTTCCTCTTCTTTCACTTCAGACAGAAAGTCCACAATCACTCCGGAAGTAAAGTTTTTCCATACAATCTCCATGTCGCTATCAAAAAACGCAACTAAAGCTTCTCTCCATTCTTCCTTGTTTAATAGTGGTTCGGAGAATTCAAAATGGATGAAGCGGAAAGACCTTGGGTAAGTATATGGTGTCTTTTGGGGAGCGCGGCCAAATAATAATTCATACCACCACTGTTCCTTTTCACTCCTAGACAGTTGATGTTCTTCTACCTTTTGCAAAAATGTTTCTAACAACAAAATATCTTTTGTAGACAATGCTTCTTTTTCTATTCCAAAATATTCATTTGCTGATGAAGTGAACCATAGATAATGTGAAAAATTATATGGGGAGGATGTCTGGATAAGAGCATCGTTAAATATTTTTTTTAGTTGGTTGTACATGTTTAATCCCTTTCCTTCTAAGCTATTCCTTCTATTATATCGAAGAGGACACGGTATACAAAGGAATAAAAAAATCCTCCGAAAAAGGGAGGCCACTGAAAAAGTCTTTGATTTTAGATTTTATTTAGACACCGCTGTGGATTTCCGCAAATGGCTTCGCTTTCCTAGGGGCTGTGCTTGAGCCTCCTCGCTTCACTGCGGGGTCTTAAGCTACAGCTATCTCCCTCAGGAGTCTTCGCCTTTTGCTCCAATCCACAGCTAGAAATTACTAATTACATGATGATTCAGTTTTTCAGTGGCCTCAAAAAGGGGAAGGGTTTCATCGTTCTTCTATAGGTGGTTCTTCTTTTTCTAAATTACGTGCTTCTTCTATGTTAGTGTATTGGTCCCGTTCAAAGACAGTTCCACCTGCTAACCCTTCATTGATATACCTGTCAACATCCATGAAATATTCATCTCTGCCTTCATATTGTGGGCCTTTATCGGTCTTTTTCTTATCTTTCATAAAAATTCCCTCCTTTTTAGTTAGTTTATCTAAAGGAGGGGAAATGATTCTTCAATCGTAAACGTGAAATAGCATCAGTTCATGAATCTGAGCTTCTACGGCTTGTTTTTCTTCTTCGGAAAAGGTTTGTGATTCTGGCCATTCTATGGAACCGTTTTTGTGATAGACGGCTTTTACGGAGTGACCTTTATAAAAAAAGGAAAGATGCCATCCTGGCAGTTGGTTATTTTGATAGAAAGGTTTTAATTGAAAGTGTGAAATCATGCCTTTTCCTCCTCATGGTGTAATGACGACTTGTAACATTATTCGACATTATGTGGAGGATTCCTGCATGGAAAAACCAGATCGTTCATAGAATACCTTGGTAATATTTTCAGTTGCACGTTGCTTTATCGGAGGCTCATCAAAATCCATTGGCTTGGCATTCAATTCAAAGATAAAATGATTTCCTTCAGGTGTTATTCCAATGTCTGCCGAGAATTCCCCTATATCATCATAAAAAGAAGAAAGCTGTTTTCCACATTGGTATATAAGTTGTTCGATTGTTTCATGGTCTGTTTTAACTGGTAGCTCTTCCGTTCCCACAATTACTCCACCTGCAGGGACGTGGGTGGTTACCTGCTGTTTTTTCGCCATTCGAACGCCTACTCCTGTAATAGCAAAACGATTTCCGCTTGAGTGGGCCAAAACGCGGTAATCAAATTTCTTGCCTCTCATCGGCAATGTAGTGATGGCTTCCTGAATAATATAAGAGTTTAAAGGTTCTTCTTTTTCAAAATAACGGGCAAGTTTATTTATAGATGGAAAAAGGACGGTAGTGGTGGATGTTGACTTCATCAAGTACGTGTTTCCATTTTTGGTTATCAGAAAAACTCCTTTTCCTCTCTTGCTTTTTCTTTTTTTTATATATACTTCCGGGTAGGTCGAGAGATACTCTGCTAATGTTTCTTCTGATAGAAGGTCTGTTTTTGGTAAGTGATGTGACAACATGTCGTTATCATTAAGCTGTAAGTATAACTCCCATTTATCAAAAAAATGTGGGTTGAAAACTGGTATATGATAAAGAGAGGTAAGCTTTTCTGTTTGCTCTAAGAAAAGTTTTTCGTCCTCATATCGTGACAAGCGATTATATAAAAGATCAGGAAGTGGGGTTTGTATCTTGATCCAATGGTCGTGTGTTGGCAGATAACAAAAACCGTTTATTCCATCTTCTGTAAGTTGTTGTGGAGTAACGACCACAGATAATCCACCAGATTGTTGTATCGTTCGCTGTATTCTTTTAAAAAGACCGATATTCCCTATAAAACCATCCTGTTTGGGACTTGCCAAAATACCGATAAGCGGACCGGCTTTCATGTCCTTAAGGAGGAACGGGAAGCTAATATGCTTTGAGGTATGCTCCATTTTATATGGAACAGAAAAGTACTTTCCCAATGTTACTTTTTTACCTTCATCAAATTGATGGTACCACGTCTGGGAGGTAATCTCATAAAATAGTTCAATCATGAAAAAACACCTTCCGGATTTTTTATTGTATGCTCAGTCAAATAAACCGCATATTCAATGGACAGCTTGCGAGTTAAAATATCTTCGTTCCTCAATTTTGGATGATAGAAGATGGAACGGCCAGGCTTGGAGTTTGCTTCAAACATCCAAAGCTTGTGTTCTTTATCAAGCCCGAAATCAAAACCGATTTCCCCGATAAATCCAGGCATATGAGTATCAATGGCATTACTTATTAAAAGGGAGGCTTGTGACAATTTACTGATGACTGCTTCTTTTTCATCTTTTTCTGTAAATATTTCAGAAATCGTCTTGATCACTCCGCCGCTGTTGGCGTGGGTGGTTATGCTCCCTTTGCCGCTAAGCTTGGCAGCCATCGCACTCACAACCCAATTTCCGTGTTCATCCTTATTCGTATGAACACGAAAATCAACGAAGGATTCCTCTACTTTTAACAACGGAATACCTTGTTGAATGAGATATGAGGACAGGTCCTTGTTTTTAAGGACATGTGCCAACAGGGCTTCAAGAGAGGAAGAACGCTGCAGCTTATTAACAAAATCCTCATTTTTATAGCGAGCATAATAGGCTTCTTCTTCACGGTTATAAATAATTTTGTAAACACCTAGTCCTAAACTCCCATTTGTAGGTTTTAGGTATATGAAAGGATATTTAGATAATAATTTTTCCATTTTCGCAATGGACACGTTATTATGTGTCTCTGGTAGATAAGGGACAATATTTTCTTCAATCATAAGCTTCTGATGAATATCCCATTTGTTGAAGAAACCTGGGTTGAACCAGGGAATGGCATAATCCTTTTGCATTTTTTCTCTTGTATGTGCAAGAAGCCTATGTTTCTCTGTCCGCCTGTTAGGAAGGCGATCGTAAACAACATGAGGAAATGGGAGTGTCCTTTTTCTCCAACCCTGCTCTGTAAACATGAAGCCTTCCATCGTACCCTCTTCCCAATCAATATGATTAGCACCGAATAGAAACATATAAGCACCAACTTTTCTCTCCGTTGCCAGCAGTTTGGAGAAGAATAATGAACGTTCACCTATTGGTCTAATCATGGAGCTAGTAAACCCTGCTGTGAAAATTCCAATCAGCGGGCCAAGATGAAGTGTGCCCTCATGAACAAATACATGGATGTTACCTTCATAAGGAACAAGCAACTTTTTAAACAATGGTTCAGAAAGATAGAGAGAATGCCCTCCATGTGAGATCCCATGGCAGGCATACTGATGTGTTCCAAAAGCGATCGATTCTATATGGACGTTGCTAATCTCTTCCGGAACAAGAATTTGGTGTTCTTTTAAGTCATCTCTGCATTTAACATGTATGAGTGCTTTCAACATCATCAACTCCCGTTTGCTCACCTTTTAATAGACGACAAGTACATGCAGTACTTGCTCGGGGCTTCATAAATTTCTGTCTGTACAGAAGGAGAAGCCATTGTTACTATCTTATGACCGGGCTTTGAATTAATATCTAAAATCCATAAATTATAGTCAGGATCGATCCCAATGTCTATCCCCAATTCGAAAAGTGGAGAGATCATCTGGTCAATCGCCAAAGGAAGATGTTCTACAATGACCTGCAGCTTCCTTTCTAATTCTTCTTTTTTCGTACGTCGCAAGCCTTGAGTAATGACAGTGAAAGGAAGCATTTCCCCGCCACCGGCAAGATTGGATGTGATATGATTCTGTTGGCCTGTCCGGATACAACGCACTCTTTCCGTCCAGTTTCCTTCATCATTTTTTTGTAGAAATATCCTTAAATCAAATGGAACATCCTTTTTATTTTGCAAAGGTAGAAAAGGTTGAAAAATATACTCTGTATCCTTCATGCGACTATGCAGCCACTTTTTTAGGTGATTATCTGTCTTAAAGATATAGAGTGATTCTCCTGGTTGAACCACCTCTTTTACGATATATTGGCCATCGATCCTTTCTACCTTTATTAACCCTCTCCCTTGGGAGCCATTGGTGGGTTTAAGTAGCCAACCATTCTTTTGACGGAAGTGTGATAACAAAAATGTGACGCTTGTTAGTTTCTTTGTTAGAGGAAAGAAAGATTGAATTTCCTGTATCGTTGATAATTTGTTATAGACTTCCCATTTATTTGGGAGGCCGTATCCTAGGAACTGTACATTTTCCTGTAACTTCAATGAGTCTGTTCCTGGCTTAAAGAGTTGCGCTTCCTTGGTTCCATAATAACAACGATCATAAATAAACGAAGGAATGGGAAATGTGGAGTCCTTCCATTCCTTCTTGTTTGAAGTGTACACTAGGCCAGATACGTGAGATGTCCTTTCTGTTAATTGAGTTGGTGAAATGATGCATATCATGACACCATTTTTCGCAGCATGTTCGGCTATTTTTGTAAGATAAAAAGTCGGTTGTGAAAATGAGAGGACACCTAGGGTGATCATATTATCTCTCCTTTAAGTGTTCGTGTATAAGATATAAACAGTAGATAATAACAGCTTTGGCAGAAGGGCGGATACTCCTTGCGTTTACTGGTTGATCTAAATTCTTGGATGGTTTTGTATTTACCTCAATGATCCAAGGATGGCCAGTGGTATCAATTGCAAGGTCAATACCCAATTCTCCAAAAAGTCCATCTGAGGCAGCCCCGATTTCGTTTGCCACTTCAAGTGCCAATTCCTTTAGGAGTTTTCGAATTTGCGGTAGTTCTCTTGTGTCAAATTTCGTTCGAAGTACATGTTGGACTGAAAGCATTTCTCCTCCCTGGGCAAGGTTTGATACGAATGATCCGCTCTTTGAGGCCCTGGCGGTAGAAGAGGTAACCTGCCAACGATTATTTTCGGTGCGATGACACAGATAGCGAAAATCCACGGGCCTCCCATCTAAATGAAGAAGGTCTAACCCTTGCTGAAGGATGTATTGCCTTTTCTTGATCTCAGGAGAAAGTCGCTTGTACAAATCAGTTATACTGCTATATTTTTGGGATACTTGTTGTTGAAGGGAAGAGTAATCCAGTGTGTACCCATCTTGAGTTTTGCAAACTTTAAATATCTGTTTACCTTGACTGCCATTGATTGGTTTCAAAAAAAGAGTAGAATGAATTTCTAACCAAGATTCCAGTCGTTTGGCAGAAAATAGTGCTGTCTCTGGCAAATAAGGAGTCAAATGGTCTGCATGGACAAGCTGTTCATGTACGGTCCATTTGTTTAGGAAATGATCATTAAAGTATGGAATCTCCCATTCTTGCAATTGATCAGTAAATTCACGAAACATTTCACTCTTCTCGTTCGTACGTTTATGGAGGCGATTGTGCACGACTTGAGGATATGGAAGCAGAGCTTTGTTCCAGATGTTGTTCTCCAAGTAGTACCCCTCAATATGTCTTTCTTTCCATTGATCGTGAAGCGTGAAAACATAGAAGATAACACCGATATCTTCCGAATAGTTGGCAAGCTCCATGCAATACTCTTCAATAGATTTAAGATCGATACATTCTTCGTCCTTCATTCCTATTTCTGTGAGGAGGGCGATAACAGGGCCGATATGGAGTGTGTTCGATTCTGTGTTAAATGTGATGAGGTAAGATCGTTCCTCATCAAAAAGTAACAAAGATTTCTGGATAATTTGGTCCAGTTTCAACACGTTTTCTTCTATATTGATAGTTACGATATTACATGTCATTGTATTCCGGCTACATTGAATCGTACATAAAGATATATGTTCAGGAAGCTTTAATTTTTTTGCTAAAGTTTCACTTACTTGTATAATTGGTACAAGTGAATTATTTTCAATAGGAATTACCCTTGCAGCTAAAAAATTCATGTTTTTCCCTCATTTTTTGTCTAAGGTTAGGCTGTTTAGGAGAAACAGGGGAATTTGCCCCACAATCTATAGTATTGAAATGCAGATAAATCGGTGATTAGAAAGAGGTTGACGATAGATGGATATCTTGTTTGTTATTGTAATGATGATGGCGATTGGCGCCTTAATAGGCGGGGTTACCAATTCCCTTGCGATTCGAATGCTGTTCAGACCTTATAACCCAATCTATATCTTTGGGAAAAGAGTTCCATTTACACCTGGATTGATACCGAAGAGAAGATCTGAACTTGCAGATCAACTTGGGAAATTGGTGATGGAACATCTTCTGACTGCAGAAAGCATGAAAAGAAGATTAATGAATAGTTCTTTTCAGGAAAAGTCAGAGCAATGGATAAAAGAAGAATTGGACCGATACCTCGATAAAGGGGTAAGTGTTCAAGAAGTATTAAAGAAGTTTGGGATAGAGGACGCAGAAACCCTTTTTCAAGAAAATTTACATCAAATCGTGGAAAGAAAATATGAAGAAGTAATGGGGCAATTGCGTTCGAAACCTATTCAACAAGTGTTGCCGGCGAATATGTTGCATTCTGTGGAGAGCAATATTCCCGCAGTGTCTGAATTCATCTTGAATAAAGCAATCTACCATTTTGAAAGTGTGGAAGGAAAACGGCAGTTGTCTAAAATGATCAACGACTTTATCGCTACCCGAGGCAAATTGGGAAGTGTTGTTCAAATGTTTATGGGCAACTATCCTTTGGTCGATAAGGTGCAGCCTGAAATTATCAAATTCCTCAAGCATGATGGCACAAAAGATGTCTTAATTAATGTCTTGTATCGGGAATGGAACAAACTGAAGGAGATGGAGATGCAGGAAGTCGAAAATAAAGTTTCCAAGGAAGCAATTCTTTCCTCTCTTCATACAGTAGTAGAACGCACAGTGGATGTTCCAAAGTGGATGAACAAAACCGTGAAGGAAGCAATAGAACCTATTTATCCTTGGATGATGGAAAAGTTAATTCCTTCTGCATTCTCTACAGGCAGTGAACTTTTGCTCGAGAAATTGGAAGAACTGCTTGTAAGATTGAAACTAGAAGAAGTGGTGCGAGATCAGGTCGAATCCTTCTCTCTTCAAGAAGTAGAAGAAATGGTACTATCCGTCTCCCGTCGCGAACTTAAACTAATCACCTATCTCGGAGCTCTACTTGGTGGCCTAATAGGACTACTACAAGGATTACTAGTGCTGGTTCTTTAGAGAGTTTCCCTTTAGATTGAAGTGTAAGGTATGAGACCCCGCAGGCGTAGCTAGGCCACTGAAAAACTGAAATATTATGTTCTAGTAATCTTTAGCTGTAGATTGTAGCAAAAGGCGAAGACTCCTGAGGGAGATAGCGGTAGCTTGAGACCCCGCAGCGGAGCGAGGAGGCTCAAGCACAGCCCCTAGGAAAGCGAAGCCATTTGCGGAAATTAACAGCGGTTTTCCAATCAGCAACCTTAATTCAAATAGTTTTTCAGTGGCCTCGGCGTAGCCGAGGAGGCTCACGTCAGCCCCTTGGAAAGCGAAGTCATTTGCGGAAATCTACAGCGGAGTCTAAACATTTTAAAAAATAAAAGACTTTTTCAGTGGTCTCCAACGAAGTGAGGGAGGATCAGGCACCGTCCCACGGAAAGCGAATACCTGGAACGGAAATCTACAAGAGTAGGAAAGATTCCCCCATATGGTTTGAATGACTCTGGCATGTTTGTTATACTGGTCACTAGCATGCCTGAAAGATGGGCAAAAAAGGAAGGAATGACGTACAAATGGCAAACAACGTATACGACGTAGCGTACAACCTAGAAACAGCAGTAAAAGAAAGTGATGAGTTCAAAAACCTTCAAACTTTATATAAAGAGGTATTCGCAGACGAAACAACGAAAAGAATGTTTGAGAACTTCCGCAACATTCAACTCGAACTTCAACAAAAACAAATGAGCGGTCAAGAAATTACACAAGAAGAAGTAGAGCAAGCACAAAAAACGGTTGCAGTAGTTCAACAAAACGAAGCGATTGCAAAACTTATGGAAGCAGAGCAACGCATGAGCATGATGGTAAGCGAATTAAATAAAATCATTATGAAGCCTCTAGAAGAATTATATAGCGACGTTGATTCCGCTAACTAATGGATGAGAATAGGTAGGATTAAGACGCACTGAAACTAGTGCGTTTTTTTCTTGCCTGCAAACTCCAAAAGTTCTATTTCTCCTAATCTCCTCATACTCATATCAATAAGTACAAACATCTTAGATAAGGAGGTCTCTCCATGATATACCGCCTGCTCGCCATCAACATAGATGGAACGCTATTGAAATCAAATGGAAGATTGGCTAAGGAAACGAAAGAAGCGATAGAGTATGTGAAAAACAAGGGAGTATACGTAACATTAGTGACCGGCCGAAACTTCGCTTTTGCCAAAAAAGTGGCTAAATCCCTAAAACTTGATACGTTTTTAGTGACGCATGGAGGCTCATTTATTGCCTCTAAACTGGAGCAACCTCTTCATGTAAAGCGACTATCAGAGGATAAAACATTCAATCTTGTTCAAGTGCTCGAAAATTATGATTGTACAGTAAGGATTTTGCATGAAAGATATTCCATTGGAAACAGATTGCGTGGTGCTAATAACTTGATGGCTAGAGCAGTACTTGGTTCTAGTGATCCATTAATCTACCCAATGCAATTTGTAGAATCTTTAGGGGATACGTTAATTGATAATCCAATTGCACCACCGAAAATAGAGGTTTATTTTACAGAGCCAGAAGAAAGAGAAAGAGTGTTAACGACTTTAAAATCTGCGTTTGAGGGAATTGAAATTCTTGTTCATGCTGACGGGAAAGTGGATATTTTACCTGACGGTGGAACGAAGATGGATGGCTTGTTAGCTCTTGGTGAAGTGTTAAAAATTCTACCGCAGGAAATGGTGGTTATTGGGGATACGATGGAAGACCTTCCTATCATTGAAGTCGCAGGATTGGGTGTAGCAATGGGGAACGCCCCAAAAGAAGTGAAGCTTGCAGCTGACTGGATTACTCGTACCAATGATGAAAACGGTGTAGCCTATATGATTAAAGAACATTTCCGTAAACAGCAACGCATCGCGTTTTTAAATAAAATGAAAATATAGTAGGAGAAAGGCAGACTCTGTATGTGGAGTTTGTCTTTTTTGTTTACCAGGAAATTATAAAATAAAGGAATGCTGGAATCGTCTATAGGGTCATCTTTGTTCGTTGGGATGAAGACCTCAGTGAAGAAGAAAAAGGAGGAGAGAGGTCCTCATTGCCATAATGAAGACCTCAGTGACGAGAAAAAAGGAGGAGAGAAGTCCTCATTGCCGTAATGAAGACCTTGGTGACGAGGAAAAAGGGAGGAGAGAGGTCCTCATTGCTATAATGAACTGCCCCCCGTCAAGTAGACACTCGAAATAATAAAACAAGACTAAGCTGTCTTAGCCCTGTATTCTAAAGGGCTAAGGCCGTTTAATCGTTTTTGATAACGGTCATGATTATAAAAATGAATGTACTCATCAATCGCCTCTTTAAGGTCCTCAAACGTTTCATATTTCTCTAAATAATACTTCTCGCATTTCAATGTCCCCCAAAAAGACTCTATTGGTCCATTATCAATACATCGTCCCACTCGGGACATACTATGAGTCATCTTTGCTTTAT
>NZ_VTEV01000009.1 GCF_008180725.1 Sutcliffiella horikoshii
GATAAAGCAAAGATGACTCATAGTATGTCCCGAGTGGGACGATGTATTGATAATGGACCAATAGAGTCTTTTTGGGGGACATTGAAATGCGAGAAGTATTATTTAGAGAAATATGAAACGTTTGAGGACCTTAAAGAGGCGATTGATGAGTACATTCATTTTTATAATCATGACCGTTATCAAAAACGATTAAACGGCCTTAGCCCTTTAGAATACAGGGCTAAGACAGCTTAGTCTTGTTTTATTATTTCGAGTGTCTACTTGACGGGGGGCAGTTCAATATGAAGACCTCCGTGAGGAGAAAAAAGGAAGAGAGAAGTCCTCACCGTCGATATGAAGACCTCAGCGACGAGAAAAAAGGAAGAGAGAAGTCCTCATCGTCGGTATGAAGACTTCAGCGACGAGAAAAGAAGAGGAGAGTAGTCCTCAAGGTAGTAATGATGACCTTGATGACAAGGCAATAAAACAAGAGAATCCTTCGTTCGTCTGCGGATGAAGTGCAAAGACAAGGTCCGGCCAATGTTTCAAAGCATTTGAGACCACGATTTAGTTTTGGCAGTTACCAAAGGGTAAGTGCATTCTTGTTAAGCAAATTGGAAAAAATTAATCACTTTTATTAAGAAGAGATTACAAAAATGTCATTCCAATTAAATGCCAAGATGATATAATACTATTATAATAGAATTGAATTTTCTAATAATTTAAAGTTCAACATGTAAGTTCAACATGCTACGGACAACTAGAGAAGGTGAGGAAAGATGAAAAGACGTTTATTAGCAATAGTACTATTAATTACATTTACAATTATTCCGATATATTGGAAAGCTTATGCTAGTTTGGACGCGATACCACTAAAACAGTTCAAGTCTTCAGAACTCGATTCCCACCTGAAAGATATTGCTAATCGAGAAACACTAAATCAACTTATCTATCTTCCTCCAGGGGATTTTTCAAAGGAAGATGCAGCAAATATGATCCGTCACGTTTCCAACATTCCCCCACACATTTTACACGTTCTGGTTCAACAGAATGTTCATTTGTATCTATTTAATGGAAATCTTACCGATGTGGAAGGGTTTGAACATCTACATGGGGTAAAGCCTAGAGGATATAGCAATCAGGGCTCTAACTGGGAAGATGTTCCTGGAATTGGAGGTTCTAAGCTAGTATTGGCAAAGATCGGACACAGTAATAAAGGTTTGGGGCATGGTTCTATTAATTTGGAACTACATGAACTGGCACACTCCATTGATCGTTATGTTTTAGGTAATATCCGATATAACCAGACATTCTTAAAAGCATGGAAAAGTGAGGTCTCTTCCTTATTTCCAAACAGAAATTATTTTTACACTTTTCCAGAAGAATATTTCGCAGAAACATTTGCCATGTACTACTTAAATGATGTGTCTAGATTTGAATTAGCAAAACACGCACCACACACATTCCTATTTTATCAAAACATGGAGAAACTACCTGTTACTAAAAACCTAATATCTAACTCTCACTAGAAAAGCATTCTCATGAATGTTTTTCTTTTTTGTCTTACTAGCAAATTCGTATGACTTTTGTGATAGAATGTACTAAGAATAAAGACAGTTCAAGAGGTGAAGATGGAATGAAACAATATTTGGATTTATGCAAACATATATTACATAACGGCACCGAAAAAGGAGACCGGACAGGAACCGGGACAATTAGCACATTTGGTTATCAAATGAGATTTGACCTTCAGGAAGGGTTTCCATTAGTAACTACGAAAAAACTACACTTGAAATCAATTATTCATGAACTACTCTGGTTTTTAAATGGAGATACAAATATAAAATATTTGCAGGATAATGGTGTGAGAATCTGGAATGAATGGGCAGATGAAAACGGAGATTTAGGCCCGGTTTATGGGTATCAGTGGAGGTCATGGCCAACGCCAAATGGAGAAAGCATTGACCAAATTGCTAACTTAATAGAGCAGATTAAACAAAATCCAGATTCAAGAAGACTGATTGTCTCTGCATGGAATGTGGCGAATGTCGACTCTATGGCATTACCGCCTTGTCATACTATGTTCCAATTTTATGTGGCTAACGGAAAATTGTCTTGCCAATTATATCAGAGGTCAGCAGATGTTTTTCTAGGTGTACCGTTTAACATTGCATCGTATGCTTTACTTACCATGATGGTCGCGCAAGTCTGTGACTTAGAGCCTGGTGAATTCATTCATACATTAGGTGATGCACATATTTATTCCAACCATATGGAACAAGTCAAGTTACAAATAGAACGTGATCCTAAAAAATTGCCAAAAATGAAACTAAATAAAGAAGTTACATCGATCTTTGATTTTAAATACGAAGATTTTACACTTGTGGATTATGATGCACACCCACATATTAAAGGGGTTGTCAGTGTATGATTTCCATTATTGTAGCTACAGACAAAAACAACCTAATAGGCAAGGACAACGACCTACCATGGAGAATTCCTGCAGACTTAGCTTATTTTAAGCAGGTAACGCTCGGTAATACGATTGTGATGGGTAGAAAGACGTATGAGTCCATCGGAAAGCCGCTTCCTAAAAGAAGGAATATTGTACTATCAAGGCAAGATTACCATGCAGATGGTTGTGAAACACTTCATTCTATAGAAGAAGTTGTAAACATGGATGAAGCGGGAGAAGAACTCTTCATTATCGGAGGGGCTCATATTTTTAAGGAAGCACTCCCTTTCGCAGACTTTTTGTATTTAACATTTATTGATGAAGAATTTGAAGGAGACACATATTTTCCTGAAGTAAATGAAAAAGATTGGGAATTAATCTCTAGTGAAAAAGGCATAAAGGATGAAAAAAATCCTTACGATTACTATTTTAAAAAGTTTAAAAGAGCAGGTACATTAGACAAATAGATGTGGTTTTTAGGGAGAGAAAGAAATGTTACGTACGATATGGTGGTTTGTTTATTTTTTCGGCTACTTAATTTACAGCTTGCCGACTATTAAGAAAGTGCAAAAAATAGACACTCCAATGACAGTGGAAGAAAAAGATACCATAATTCATCAAAAACCCAAACACTGGGCAAAAACATTGGTGAAACTTACAGGTTCTAACATTGAGGTGGTAGGTCAGGAGAAAATTCCTAGCGGGCCAGTACTTTTTGTAAGTAACCATCAGGGTAATTTCGATGTCCCGATACTAATTGGTTTTTTAGAAAAGCCACTTGGTTTCATTTCCAAGATAGAAGTAAAAAAGATTCCATTTATTCCAAGATGGATGGAAGCAATGAACTGTGTGTTTATTGATCGCAAGGATAGAAGAAAAGCCGTCCAGTCTATAAGAGATGGGATTGAAACTCTGAAAAAAGGCCATTCTTTGGTTATTTTCCCTGAGGGGACTAGAAGCAAAGGGAACGTAATGGGAGAATTCAAAAAAGGTGGTCTTCGTCTGGCAACAGATAGCAAAGTGCCAGTTGTTCCTATTACTATTTCCGGATCTTATAAAATAATGGAAGAAAGCAAAATAGGTTTCCAAGCAGCAAAAGTCAAAGTAACCGTACACGACCCAATTTTCCTACCACAAGACGAAAAAGTCGACGGCAACCAACTAGGAATCCAAATCCAAGAAAAAATCAAACAGGTATTATGATCTGCAGCCACTACAAAATTAGTGGCTTTTCCTGTAAAATAAATACATAAAAAGGAAGTGTGCAGAAAATGTGTGGAAGATTTTCATTAACAACAGAACTTCATAAGTTGGAAGAACGGTTTTTCCTTGAAAACACAAACAACCTTGAATATAGTATCAGCTACAACATCGCACCTGGACAACCCATTTTAGCCATTGTAGAAGGAGAAAACCAAAACAGAGCAGGTTATCTCCATTGGGGCTTGGTGCCAAGCTTTGCAAAAGACAAAAAAATTGGATACAAAATGATAAACGCACGAGCAGAGACATTACATGAAAAAGTAAGTTTTCGAAAGCTTTTGGAAAGAAGAAGATGTATCATTCCAGCAGATGGTTTCTTCGAATGGAAAAAGCAAAACGGAGATAAAAAGCCCATAAGGTTTACAAAAACTAATGAACAACCCTTTGCTTTTGCTGGACTATGGGACCGTTGGGTTACAAAGGATGAAGAAATGGTCAGTTGTACATTAATAACGACTAGACCAAACAAGCTTGTTGAAGATGTTCATGATAGAATGCCGGTGATACTTAAAGAGGAACATGAAAAAGATTGGCTTTCTAGACAAGAACTCACAAGTAGTCAGTTAGCTACTATGTTGCAACCATTCAATGCTGAATTAATGAAATCTTACGAAGTATCGTCTATCGTGAATTCCCCAAAAAATAATGGTCCTGAATGTATCAAAACTATCTGAAAATGTTTTATTTTGTCTACCGAAAGTTTACACTTATTTGAAATTTTAGGGTATAATGATGATAAACGGGTGAAAAAGAGGATTGATATTTTGCTATGGAAAAGCCTAGAGTTCACGGTTAATGAGGGACAGAAGGTAAAAGTCATTGAAATTCCAGTATTGGAGGACGATAGCACATATCATTTTATGGTTCGAATCAGATTGGAGAAGTATATTAAAATAATCCTATCTGAGAAGGAGCCAAAGCAGATCTATTCTTTCAAGGAATATTTGCGAACAGTATTAAAATGGCCGGACTATTGTAAAGTTATAAAAACAGATATATTAAAAAATAATGCTTAAACTTATGTTAATGTGATAATATTAATACAGGGCGTATACCCTGTATTTTTTTTGTTCCAAGTTTGAGCAAGCCCAGTGGGAAGGTATAATAGTAAAAAGGATATAATTGGGGAAGTGAATGTAATGACAAATGTAAAGATTGTGACAGATTCAACTGTAGATATTGAACAGTCCATCATTGAAGAGTTAAACATAGAAATTGTACCGTTATCCATTACGATTGACGGAGAGTCATACATAGACCGATTTGGAATTAAGCCTGATGAATTTATGGAAAAAATGAAACATTCTATTGAGCTGCCAAAAAGTTCGCAACCTGCTGTTGGATCATTTGTCGATGTGTACAACCGTTTAGGTGAAGATGGTAGCAAAATTCTCTCCATCCATATGACCGGAGGAATGAGTGGAACCGTCGGATCTGCTGAAAGCGCGGCTAATATTAGTGAGAGCGATGTAACGGTAATTGATTCAAGATTCATTTCTTTTGCTTTATCTTTTCAGGTAGTGGCTGCAGCAAAAATGGCCAATGAGGGGAAAGAGTTGCAAGAAATAATTAATAAGTTGAATGATATTCGTTCCAATACTGAACTGTATCTTATGGTAGATACATTAGATAATTTAGTGAAGGGTGGCCGAATTGGTAGAGGAAAGGCACTCATTGGATCTTTATTGAACATAAAACCGATTGCTTCTTTGGCAGATGGAGTCTATACGCCTGTAACAAAGGCAAGAAGTCATTCACAAGTAATTAAGTATTATACAAAGCAATTCAAAGAAGATATTGCAGGTAAATTGGTGAAAGGCATTGGAATCGCGCATGCCGGATCATTAAAACAGGCACAAGCTTTAAAAGATGCCCTTTATGAAGCTTCCGGATTTGAAGACATTCAAATTGCTTATACTACCCCTGTAATCTCTACACACACAGGTCCAGGTGCATTAGCATTAATGTATTATGCTGAATAGAAAATAAAAAGGGTAATGGAAATGTCGACATTTCCATTACCCTTTTTATTTTATCCATTTTCTGGTTTAGGTGTTGGAGTAGGTGTTGAATAACCCTCTTTATAGGCTTCGTCAATCATAAGTCTTATTTCTTCTACACTCTTACCCTTGCTGTACTCCATGACAGAAGTGGCTGCAATTTCTAAACAGACCCCACATCTTGTGCCGTGGTCATCCCAGGTAAGGGAACCATCTTCCTTATTTTCATACACAAAGCAATTATAACTGCTTTTATGTCCAGCGGAAGTGCCACAACCACAATAACACGGAATATATTCGAGAACCTCCTTGTGCTGTGCTGCGGCTGAATAGATAAGTTGCATATCTTCTGGCTTGTCCTTCAAAAAAGAAGGCAGAACTTCCACAGAAGCCGTTTCTTCCCTAAGATCTCCTTGGAAAAAGGAGGGTTTCTCGTTATGATGGTGTTGTTCTTCCTTGTGTTGAGCATTGTTTTCTTGCGTTCCAGTTTTGGAACAACCCACGGTTAGAATGATCATACAGGAAGCAGCTAATGCCAATTTTTTCATAAATAAATTACACCTCGTTCACATAAACTGTACCATTATACTATAACATAGTGAAGTACAGAAAAATCTAACACTATTGTGAACGAGGCATGTAACACTGTTACTGCAGGTTAGTAACAATGATATTTTACCAGAATAATAGACCGCCTAAAACGACACCTGTTACGAATGCAAGCGGGACTGCTACAGGATTATATCCATATCCTCCGTAATATCCACCCCAAAAGCCCATGCCATATCCACCGAATCTATTTCCGCCCGTTGGTTGAATGTAAACGTGACTTGGTGATACTCTAACAATTCTTCCATGATGAGATGAACCGTCACGACATCTCACGGTCACCATTTGCCCCTGGTAACGACGACACTGATTATAAAATTGAGACATGTTTCCTTCCTCCTATCCTATTTAATCACTAATAGACTATTCGCCCCCCGTCCCATGTGCCTGTATGTTTGTCTTGGTTTGTCTTAATCTAAAGTGAAAATATTATGGCACCTTAATATAGAGGAGGGATAAGTTTGAAGAAAAAAGTGCTGCTTTTTGCTGATTTTGGCATAGATGATATCATGGCAATCATTTATGCCTATTATGAAATACATGTAGAAATTGTCGGTGTGGTAGCAGAATACGGCAATGTTGATAAAAGAACGGCTATCAGAAATGCCAGATACCTCCAAAGGAATACTGGAAGATACGATATTCCTCTTATTGGAGGAGCTGAACGGTCTATGACAGGGGAACCTCCAATCTATTATCCAGAAGTGCATGGTCCGGAAGGGTTTGGGGGGTATGTACTTCCTGAAGATTTTCAAGCAGAAGGTGATGTTTTTGAAAACTTCCATCAGATTTATGATATTATAGAAAAATTTGATGGCGAGTTAAATATAGTCTGTGTAGGTAGATTAACCTCTCTGGCAACCTCTTTTATCCTTTATCCTGAAACAGTGGCAAAGGTAAGCGATATATTTGTAATGGGGGGAACATTCAATTTTCCTGGCAACGTTACTCCTGTAGCAGAAGCGAATATATATGGTGACCCTTATGCAGCGAATATTGTTTTTAATTTTGCAAAAAACTTGACCATTTTTCCTCTTAATGTAACTCAAAAAGCTATCTTGACAGCAGAAATGGTGAATGAAATAGAAATTTTAAACAAGGAAAAAAATAGCCAGTTAGGATCAATAATCAAGCCCATGATGGACTATTACTGGCAATTCTATAAGTCTCAGATTCCTACTATTCCTGGAGCTCCATTACACGATGTGGTGACATTGTGGGGAGTATTTAATGAAAAGCATATTAAGTATGAAAGAAAGCCAGTAAAGGTAGTCACGTCACAAGGTTCTGCATTTGGGCAAACTATTGGAGATTTTCGTGATTTCATACAATTAGCTGAATATCCTGTTCATCGAATAGCGATGGAATTTAACTATACAGCATTTATTAACCGTGTTATAGCAGTCTTGACAGTAGAACTAAATAACCACCAATCTCTTTAAGTCGGCCATATCATAGGGTTGGCTTTTTTATTGCTCACTTTATAGAACTACATTATAGACATTTTCATAAAATTACGTATCTTGGTAAGCCTACATTTATATGGGAGAAAATAAAAGGGTGGTCCGCATGGAGAGAAGGAATTTAACTACATACGATATATGCGATCTTCAGGACTTTTTTAAAAAGACCTTTCATGACAGTCCTGATTTGTATTTTTATGAAATGAAAAGAAATCAAGTATCAATTCTTTTCATTTACATGAAGAACCTTGTTGATACTAATGTACTGAATCAATCCATTCTTCCTACTATAATCGATAAAACTAAGGACAATTCCTTAGATTTGCAGGAATTGATTTACCAATTGCACACAACTCAGTCTAAGCTGACGGAAGATATGGATGAAATGATCCATAAGCTCTTGGATGGATATGTAGTGTTAATTACACCAAAGGCTGAGAAAAGTTTATTGATAAACGTTAGTAAAAAAGTGGAACGGAGTTTAGAGAAAGCAGAAACAGAATCGCTTGTCTTTGGCCCCAAAATTTCCTTTACTGAGTCCATAAGTACAAATATTAGTATTATCAGGCAAAATATTATTTCCGAAGACCTTTGTACAGAAAAAATGGCGGTCGGTAAAAAGAATGAAACGGAAATAAGAATCGTTTATTTAAACGGGATGGCAGAAGAGGAATTAGTTCAATCATTAAGGGACAAGATTAATTCTCTTCAAGTAAATGACATACTCGATACCTCCGTATTAGCACAATTAATTGAAGATAACAGTTATTCTATCTTTCCGCAATTTGTTCAGACGGAACTTCCTGATAGAGTTACATACAGCGTAGAAAGGGGAATGGTTGCGGTTTTTGTGGACAGGAGTCCTATGGTAATGCTTGGACCTTCTTCCCTGTTTAATTTCTTTGAATCGACAGAAGATGTATATATGCGTTGGAATATGGGAAGCTTTATCCGGTTTCTCCGTTATGTCACCATGTTTCTTTCTGTTATTCTGACTCCAGCCTATGTTGCCATCATAACCTATCACTATGAAATGATACCTTCTACTTTGTTGGTTTCTCTTGGGGAGTCAAGATCTAAAGTTCCTTTTACACCAATCTTTGAAGCCCTTTTGTTGGAAATCATGATTGAATTGCTAAGAGAAGCAGGTGCTCGGCTTCCGACGAAAGTAGGGCAAACAATGGGTATAGTAGGGGGGATTGTGTTAGGACAAGCTGCGGTAGAAGCGGGTTTTACGAGCAATATCCTCATTATTGTTGTTGCTTTGAGTGCACTAGGTTCCTTCACTGCTCCTAGTTATTTGATGGGTACTGCTGTCAGAGTCATGAGATTTCCAATATTAATACTGGCAGGAATTTGGGGCGGCATTGGCATTAGTTTTGGCCTTTGTTTCATATTGATTCATTTAATTCGCTTGACCAGCATGGGTGTACCTTATCTTAAACCGGTCTATCCTTTTGATAAAAATCATGCAATGAACACCATTTTACGGATGCCGATCCATTTGATAAGGAAAAACCCGAACAAGGAAGGTTTTTTTTCTTTTCGAAAGGAAGTCTCTCAAGACATAGATGAATAAGGTGAATAAATGATAAGTACTACAAATACGAAAAAGTCATTTTTTTTATCAGCCTATCTGATTTTTTTTATCATCCATACAAACCAAACTGGTGTGGGAATAGCCGGAGTTCAACGTATCATCTTTCTCGAAGCTGGGCAGGATGCGTGGATTTCCCTCCTTATTAGCTATATAGGAATGGCAATTGTCGTGTTTGCCATGTGTTATACACTTAAAACGTTCGAATCGAAGGACCTTTTTCAGATTCATAAGTTACTGTTTGGAAGATGGATAGGCAATGTGCTGAACATAATTTTGGTTCTCTATCTTTTATTAGGTCTAATGTCTATGCTTTTAAATTATACGGAAATTGTACAGGCCTGGGTATTTCCTGATTTAAAGACTTGGGCGATAGTGTCGCTATTACTTCTTATTTCTATTTATGGGGTGTACGGAGGCATAAAAACAATCGTTGGAGTCAGCTTTTTAGGATTCTTCTTAACCATATGGCTAATATTCATGTTAGTAGTACCGCTTCGATACATGGAATGGACGAATTTTTTGCCTATTTTAGAGGCATCACCAAAAGAACTGCTTAAAGGTGCTTATAAAACTTCCTTTACAGTTCTTGGATTAGAGATATTGTACTTCGTTTATCCTTACATGAGAGATAAACATAAAGTCCATAAATACGCTCAATTAGCAGTGTTTTTTACGTTCATCCTTATTTTTGCAGTAACTTTCGTGGGGATTGGATATTATAGCGGGGAACAATTGGAAAAAACGATATGGGCTACCTTATCCATGTTTAAGATAGTACAGTTCCAAAATTTAGAGAGGTTTGAGTTTTTTGCCGTCTCTCTGTGGCTTGTTATCATTCTTCCTAATACCCTATTTTTGCTTTGGGCAGCATCGAAAGGATTAAAAAGAATATTTAATCGAAGGCAAAAGAGCTTGGTCATTCTTTGTAGTGTGATTGTGCTTATATGTTCCTGTTTTTTTCAAAAGCGCACAGAGATCAATGAGTTTGTTGATTTTGTGGGGGTGTTTGGGTTTTATACGATCTTTGTTTACTCCATTATACTCTCGCTTATCGTATTTCTAAGAGAAAAGGTGAAAGGGGTGAACCGGAAGAGATGAGAAAAATTATCTGGTTATGCGTGATTGTCATCTTAAGTGGGTGTGTCGCACAAAAACCATTGGAAGAACTCGGTCTAATAACAGCAATGGGCTATGATAATGAAGATGACATGGTAAAAGGTACTATCATATATTATGAATTCGACCCCTTACATCCTAATAATACAAAAATGGTTACGACACTAGCTCATACAAGTAAAGGAATACGACAAAAAGAAAACCTTGCTTCAAGTAGAAGGCTTGTATCCGGACAATTGAGGGTGGCGATTTATGGAGAAGAATTAGCAAAGGGAGGGATAATTTCCATTATTGATACCCTTTCACGTGATGCAGAAATAGGAACAATGTCTTTTCTTGCAGTAAGCAAACCTCAGGCACATGACCTTCTTCAAATGTCTCAAGATTCGGAAGATGTAACGAATGCGGGTACTTTTTTATACGACTTAATTACTCAAAATGTAAATGGGGACACGTTACTATCTCCGACTCTTCATGAATTTATGCAGTGCTATTATAGTGAAGGACGTGATCCTGTACTTCCTCTATTGAATTTCAAGGATAATACAATCATTATAGAAGGTTTATCGTTATTTCAAGATGATAAAGTTGTTGGTGAATTGGATAGTAATGATTCCTTCTATATAAAACTGCTGCTTGATCCTTTTGAGGCGGGTAATACAGAGATAACTATCCCTAAAGAACAATTAAAAGAATTTATTCTAACAAGTAATAATAAACAGGAGGACAGTGTATTTGTTTCACTTGATCATCTCAGAAGTGATACGGCCATTAAGCTAAAAGACAAACAAGTACCATCTTATTCGATAGAAATTAATGTGAAAACGCGAATGCAGGAGATATCAGAAAACTATGATTTGGGTAATCCTGAAGCCATCAAAAAATTGGAAGAGGCGATAGGTAAAGATATGGAAGGAAAGTTAATGCAGGTATTGGAAAAAAGCAGGGAAATGGGAGCGGACCCGGTTGGTTTCGGAAACTATTATCGTGCCAAAGTAGGATATGACTCATTCAGCAAAGAGGAATGGAGAGAACGCTATCAGAACGCTAAGTATACAATAAGAATAAATGTGGAAATATTACGAACCGGTGTGATGGATTAAAAAGAAGAAGAGAACCCTTCTTTTTTTATAAAATTTGAAACTTTTTCCTAAAGTGTTACGTCTTAGATATAGTTATTTGAAAATAGAAAGAGAGATTGTCACATTTAGGGGGAAAAAACGTGAAAGCATGGTTGTTGATTAAAAAATGTCTGCTCTTGATGGTTATCGGATTATTTATTTATCCGTCATTTTCAAACGCTGAAACAAACTTAGAAGTGAAAGTGGAATTTGGTGTAGACAATAAAGTGCAGATGGGCAAGGGACACCAAATCAGGATTGATTTGGTGAATAAAGGGGATGCGATAAAAGGGGATGTCGTTGTTTTTACAAGCCCTACATATAATATGGCCGGAAGTTATGTGATCCCGGTTGAAATAGAAGCAGGAGGTTCCAAAACGTTGGAACTTGCAGTAAAAGGGACCTCCGATCATATGTCTTATAACTACTCCGGTACAAGAAATGACTTTGTCAGTTTTTATGAGGGTGGAGTAGAAAAAGGAAAAGAAGTGAAGTTAAAAGGCAATGCAAATGCTCAGCCAAGGTATATCGGGGATAATAGAGTCGTTCTAGGTGTCCTAAGCAATAACCATGATGCCGTAAACTTTTTGAAATTAGTAAAATATCAAAACGAAAGTATGGAATTACTAAATATCAAAAGTGAGAATATTCCAAATGAATCTTATGGACTCGAATTGTTTGATGTTCTTTTAGTTCATGATTTTCCACTAGCCACATTAACTGCTCCACAGCAACAAGCAATTAAAGACTGGGTAAATAATGGTGGATCCTTGATGTTTGATACAAAGGTAGGTCTGAGTCAAGATTTAGGAGATTTGCAGGAATTTCAGCTGCTGGATCCTACGAATGAAACGTCACTATTGAAATTGAATGAGAAAAGTAGTTTTCCAGATCTTCCTATATTCACTGGAAACATTATTAAGGAAAATGCTACTGTTCTGACAAAGGATGGAGAAACCCCCATCACACTTATGATGAACACAGGGACAGGGACAGTAACCCAAATCACAAGTAACTTGGCTTCTCCACTTTTGGGAGAATGGAGTGAAATAAACACATGGTGGAGTAGTGTCCTTCAAAAGGTTACTACTAAGAGTCCAAATCACTACAAGATGCCTGTCATGGAAGAACTATCTCACCAATTAAGCCCAATTGGCGAAGCTTTTCCAGGCTCAATCGTTTCAGTTCCACTATTAATCGGTGCTTTTGCTATTTATCTAATTTTAGTTATTCCTGTTTTGTATATTATTCTGAAGAGAACGGACAAACGAGAACAGGCGTGGTGGATCATTCCAACCATAGCCATCTTAACTAGTATTGCAGTTTTCGGGATTGGTGCTAAGGACAGAATTTCAGGAACGCAAGTAAATGAAGCTAGTATACTCCTCTTGGACAATGAAACGGAAACTGCCAGTGGCTATGGGGTAGCGAGCATTCTTACGAATAGTGGCGGTGATTATAGGATGGAAACTGGAGAAAACACCACACTTTTCCCAATGACTTACGGCTATAACGAAAATTTTGAATTAATGAAAAATTACGCATATGTCAGTTCTTTATCTAAAGGAACAGATATCAGGTTTAATAATGTGGAATATTGGTCAACACGTACAAGTATCGGAAATGTTAATGCTTTGCCGTTAGGGAAAATTGAACATGCTATATCTATGAAAGACGGAAACGTACAAGGGACAATTTCCAACCAAATGCAGTATGAATTAAAAGACGCATTTATCCTATCAGGTCGCAACTCTGAACCACTTGGAGATATTAAAGCAGGGGAAACAGTGGATCTTGAATATGAGGTGTCTGGAGGAAACGTCGCCAATGCATTGACTGCACCGAGCAGTACTTCTGCAACAAAGGCATTCCCTAATTTCCAGAGTTATTATAATCAGGGACCTGGGGCAAATCAAATTGAAAAGGATGAGCTAGAAGACTATAAAAAGTTTCAAATGCTAGATTTACTTGTCAACAGAAAAGATATTTTTTCCATAGCCTCTCAACCTATTCTGGTTGGTTATGTTACAGAAGGAGTAATGAACACAAAGGTGGATGGGAAATCAGGAAAATCAAATGCCTCTCATCTTGTTGTTTTACCAATTACGATTACTAATTCAGGTGGAGGAAGTTTTAGTTTTGCTGAGGAACATTTATCACCAAGCATACAGGTCACAGAAGGTGAAACTGGCATGGTCCACCATAACGGTTTACAGTTTGGCGAAAATTACCTATATCTAGGTGGAGGGACTTATGATTTCAACTACAGCCTACCAGATATGGTCGACATTACAAAAGATGAAATGACCGAAGTGAAAGTTAAACTTCGTACAAGAGACGGTAGTGTAGAGTACTCTATTTACAACCATAAAACGGGTGAAGCCGAATTGCTTGAGAATAAATCTTCTATCACATTAGAGGGAAATCTCTCCGATTATTTCGATGAACAGGGAAGCATGACGGTTCGTTTACGAGTTCCAAATAATTTTGATATGGATATACAATTGCCGGGAGTACAGGTAGAGGGAGCGTTAAACGAATGATAGAAACCATTAATCTTACAAAAAAATATGGGAAATTTACAGCGTTGGATTCCTTGAACTTAAAGGTAGAAAAAGGTACAGTATTTGGTTTTGTTGGTCACAATGGAGCAGGGAAATCCACCACATTTTCCATACTCTCTACCCTTCTCGCACCTACCTCTGGGACTGCTTTTGTAAACGGATATGATGTTACGAAGAATCCTAAAATGGTTCGAAAGTATATTGGATATATGCCTGATTTCTTTGGAGTTTATGATCAGTTCAAAACAGATGAATATCTGGATTTCTATGGAGCAAGTTACGGCATCCCTTTAGAGGAAAGGCAAAAACTGATACCTCAGCTTCTTGAACTTGTCAATTTAACAGATAAGAAAGATGCCTATGTAGATGTATTATCGAGGGGAATGAAGCAGCGTCTTTGTCTTGCAAGAGCATTAATACATGACCCCGAAGTATTAATTTTGGATGAACCGGCATCAGGATTGGATCCAAGGGCAAGGATTGAAATGAGGGAAATTTTAAGAGAATTAAAAACCATGGGGAAAACCATCATGATTTCCTCTCATATACTGCCAGAACTTGCAGAGATGTGTGATGAAATTGGTGTTATTAATGGTGGAAAGCTTGTTGCTACTGGAAGAGTGGAAGAAATTCACCAACAACTGCAAGCCAATAAAGTTCTGAAAGTACTCATTCTGAAAGATATAGATAAAGCTATCAAATTCTTTGAAGATATACCTAGTGTCTCTAACATTCAGCTAAGTGAACAACGATCAAATCTGCTATCCTTCTCATTTGAAGGGACAGATGAAGAACAAGTTGATTTACTTAAGAAAGCACTAGATTCAGGCGTAATGATTCTTAGCTTGAGCCAAGAAGAATCTAACCTGGAAGATATCTTCTTAGAAATTACAAAGGGTGTGGAATAATGAAAGCTCAACTTATTAACCCCATGTTAAATAAAGAGTTCAAATTACGCTTCAGGAGTTTCAAAAGTTTCCTGGGAATTTTATTCTACCTCGGTGTACTTGGTCTGATCGCCTTGTTCTATATCTATATGGAAACAAGATACAATTCAATGGGCATGTTTCGTGCTGAAAATAGTAAAAACATGTTCATGATATTAGCATTTGTCCAACTCGCCTTAATTTTCTTTATGACACCTGGATTGACAGCAGGAATTATTAGCAGTGAGCGGGAAAAGCAGACGTTAAATATTCTCCTGACGACACAGCAATCATCTACAAGCATCATAGTCAGCAAGTTAGTGTCATCCCTATCATTTTTACTGTTGATTGTAATTTCCAGTTTGCCGTTATATAGCATTGTCTTTTTATTTGGAGGAATATCACCGAAACTTTTGCTGATGACTTTCGGAGTATATTTGCTCTCCATGGCTACTTTAGGTAGTATAGGAGTTTTCTTCTCCACATTAATTCGTAAAACGATTGTAGCCATGGTTTGTACGTATGGTGTAGCCTTTTTCCTTGCAGCGGGGACAGCAATCATTACGATGTTCACCATTAGTTTTACGCAATATGGTGCAACAGGTCCACAGGCAAACCCAATACCGTACTTTATTGCCATGTTTAATCCCTTTGGTGTCATGTTAGCGCTGTTTGAGCCTGGTGCAGCCATGGAATTAAAGAATGTAACAGGAATAGATTTACACCTGGGTGTAGGTTTGATCATTTCATATATCTCCACTTCTATCATCTTGATTTTGCTAAGCATTAAAAAGTTACGCCCAAATATGAAACCAAGTAAAGGGTAGATAATCCATGAAGGAAAACGATCTTATAGTTAGGTTTCTATTTTCCATAAGAAGAAAGCTTAGAATCCAACGTATGTCTAAACAGGCGCAATATGCGATTTTGGCATTTTGTGTCAGCTTTTTAAGTGTGCTCATCGTTGCCAGAATGGTGGTAACTCCGTACTTAATCGAAAAAGCTCTCTGGTTGGGAGGGATTGTTTGTATAGCAGTTTTCCTTCTCTACTGGAGAAAAAGACCCTCGACTTGGGATGCAGCAAGATATTCAGATGCCTTTTTGGAAGAGGATAGACTTACCACGTCCCTTGATTATGTGAAGGATACCTCCTTGGTCGCACAACTTCAGCGCAAAGAGGCATATGACCATCTTAAGAAAAAGGAACAAGCTATTAAAGAGGCAAAATTACGGCATGTACACCCAAAAGTACTTTTTATGTCGTTATTAACATCATGCCTCATTGCTCTTTTAATTTTGTTTCCAAATAACAAGATGCAAGAAGCCAAGGCTGTAGAGGCAGAACGAGAAATAATAGAGGAAACCCTCGATAAAGTGAAAAAAGATGCCGAGGACATGAAAGATAACAAAGGATTAAAAGATGAAATAGAAGAGCTTAAAGAACTTAAAGATGAGAAAGATGCAGATGAACTATTAAAAGAACTAATGGAAAAAGAAAATAACTTAGCTGAAAAAATGAAAAAACTGCAAGAAAAGGAAGCAAACTTAATAGAACTTGCAAAAGAACAACCAGAAAACTCTATGGCAAACCTTGCGTTAAATCACAAGAATGAAGAGTTAGAGAAGCTTCTTAATGAAATGAAGAAAAATATTAAATCCTTAACAGAAGAAGAGAGAAAAGAGCTATCCGAACTATCAGAGAGCCTCTTAGACCAAGAAGAAATGGACTTGGAGGAAATATCTGATGAGGAATTAGAAGCATTGTTGGAACTACTTGAAGAGCTATTGCAAGACATTTCTGCACTGTCTGAAATGGAAGCATTACAGAATGCACTTCAAGCAGCTGCTTCAAATCAATATGGGAAAATGTCGCAGGCTGGGTTAAACCCTTCTAAGCTAACTTTATCTAATTCAAACAACCCCACCACGTCTAATCAAACTGCCCAAAATTCCAACCAAGGCCAAGGACAGAACCAAGGTCAGGGTCAAGGTCAGGGTCAAGGCCAAGGTCAGGGTCAAGGCCAAGGTCAGGGTCAAGGCCAAGGCCAAGGACAAGGACAAGGACAAGGACAAGGACAAGGACAAGGCGGGGGAGGACTTGGTGCAGGAGTAGGTGTTGGTGAGCAAACATTTACGGTTCCTTCAAACATTAATAGTGAAATACAGAATGAAACGGATGGGGGTCCAACTGGGGAAGGGCAGTCTCAATACGAGGATGCTCCAGACTCTCCTACACTAAGAGGGGAAGCAAGACCGTATGAAGAAATATTCTCATCTTATGAAAAGTCCTATAGAGAATCACTGGACAGAATGCAATTGCCTTCAAGATTAGAAAATGTGGTTAAACAATACTTTAGTGAAGTGGATCCGAAGGGAGCAGATTAAGTGATCAGTTTGGAAGAGAAAGAAAAAGAACTGAAATATTATCAGGATACATTGCAGGAAGTGAAACAAGAAATAGGAAAAGTGATTGTTGGGCAGGAGGAAGTTATCGAACAACTGATTTGGGCGATGGTGTCAGATGGGCATGCCTTGCTCGAAGGGATGCCAGGTGTAGGGAAGACCATGCTTATTCGAACGATATCAGAAGTTTTAAGCTTTGATTTTTCAAGGATACAGTTCACACCTGACTTGATGCCATCCGATATTACCGGAACTAAAATGATTGAAATTCATGAAAATGGGAAACAATCCTTCGTTTTTCATGAAGGTCCTATTTTTTCTAATATTGTTCTTGCAGATGAAATAAACCGGGCAACTCCTAAAACACAAAGTTCCCTTTTAGAGGCAATGGCCGAAAAAACCGTGACCATCATGGGGGAAACAAGGAAGGTATCATCCCCATTCTTTGTATTAGCAACACAAAACCCTATTGATATGGAAGGAACTTATCCGCTCCCGGAGGCACAGATGGACCGTTTCCTTTTGAAAATTAATATGGGCTATCCAAAGAAAGAAGAGCTATATGAGATCATTAAAAGGACTACAGGAACGGAATTCTATCATGTTCAAAAGCTCCTAGATACAGACAAGATGCAAAAAATACAGTTGGCTGTAAAGGAAATACTAGTTTCACAGGATTTGTTAGACTATACGGTTCAGCTAATCATGGCAACTCATCCAGAAGAAGAACATGCCAGTGAACTTGTAAAAAAATATGTACGATACGGTGTAGGCCCTCGCGGTGTCCAAAGTTTAATTAAGGTAGCTAAAGCTAGAGCATTCTGTTCAGGTCGATTTCATGTCTCCAAAGGGGATATCAAACATGCCGCCATTCCAGTCCTTCGTCATCGCCTGTTCTTAAATTTTGAAGGGGAAGCTTCTGGGGTGAAAGAAGATCATATCTTAGATGATGTTATTCAATACACTGATAAAGTCTTGAATGTAAGGTAGCTCTCATGTTGAATTCTATGATAACCAAGCAGCTACAGGCTTATAGCCTTCAAGCAGGTAAGCTAAAGAGAAGCTGGCATAAAGGAACAAGAAAGTCGACAAGGTTCGGTGCATCTCATGATTTCTCTGATTATCGAATGTATGAGCAAGGAGACGATCTTCGGCAAGTGGATTGGAATATCTACGCACGTACGCAAAAGCATTACATTAAACGGTACTTAGATGAGCAAGAGCTCTCAGCTTCCATTTATCTGGATTGTACGAATTCCATGGCCAGTTCTTCTGATAAATGGAAACTAGCCAAAACACTTACAGCTTCATTTGCTTACATAGGGCTAAGTCAGGATGATCGTATATCCATTATTGATGTTCACGGTGAGCAGGCTCCCTACTTATATCGAAAAGGAAAAGGTCACCTCTTTCAGATGATGCAATATGTGGAGGACATACAACCAAAAGATACCTCCCTACTATTCTCTGAAGCTGCTTTAAACCATATTCAAAGGAAAAGCAGTGTATCCATCGTCATTAGTGACTTACTAGAGCCTCTTGACTCGGTTATTCACACTTTGAAAATGATCCAAGCAAATAGACAACAAATCTACTTGTTGCAAATATTGGAAGAGGATGAAGTCAATCCAAGTTTTGATGGCGACTTTATGCTGATTGACAGCGAGACACATCAGGAAGTGAATGTAACAGTTTCAGATTTTACAAGAAAGAATTATAAAGAAAAAATGCAACAAAGGAAGGAGATCCTGGAAGGTTTTTGTTTTGAAAGGGGAATCTCCTACCTTATGTGCCATACAGGAGAGAATGTGGAAGATATTTTATTTAAAAGGATGACCTCTAAAGGTTGGATTAGGTGATGGGGATGGGTTTTACAGCACCAATATATTTCTTGTTCAGTGCATTTTTACTATTTGTTATACTGATGTATTTCTTCCGGAAGCAATATGAGAAAAAAGCAATCCCTTCTGTCTTATTATGGCAGGAATGGATGAATGAATTTGAAGCCCAGGCTTGGTGGAAAAAACTGCAGCACCATTTGCTTTTATATCTTCAGTTATTGGCACTGCTATTTCTTATTTTCACTTTAACGCAGCCCTTTTTTAAGAAGGAGGGAATTGAAGGGGACCATCTCATTTTCATTGTTGATTCATCAGCATCGATGACAGCAAAGGAAGGGGAGAAGTCGCGATTAGAATTGGCCAAAGCGAAAATGGTGCAAATAATAGATAAAGTCGATAATCAAGAAATGACCCTAATCGTGGCAAAGGAGTCCCCTGAAATTCTAACGGAAAGGTCTCTTTCGAAAAAAGAAGTGCTACAGCATGTGGAAAAGTTAGAAGCATCTTACGCTTCTCCAAACGTGATTGATTCCATTAATATGGCTAAAAGTCTTCTAGGAGATGAAAGTGGGAACATACAGCTTTTAAGCGACAATTTTAGCAAAGAAACATCCTTAGAGCTTCATCAGAACACTGCCTTTTACGCTCATAACATAGGTACAACACATGAGAATTTGGCAGTTGAAACATTCGGAGTAGCCAAACGTGAAGACGCAGTCGTGGGAGTAGTTACCGTAAAAAATGAAGGGAACGATTCAAAGGAGTTTACGTTATCGATATTTAATGTTCAGGAGGAAATAGTAAAGCAAGTTTCTGAGAAGGTAGAAGGTAATAAAGTAAAGACTATCTATCTGGAAGACCTTCCACCAGCGACAATGTATAGAGTGGAAGTGAGTGGAGACAAGCAATATTTGCTTGATAATGAACAATACGCTTTCCTTGGGCAGCAACAGGATCCTACCGTATATGTGCATAAGGACATACATCCATTTGCTAGAAAAGCTGTCGAGATTGCAAGTACGAACGTTATTCATCTCTCTTCCGATCCATCAGAGGGGAATAAATTAGATGGTGTTCACCTTATTAAAGGGCTGTCAAAAAGCGACTGGCCGTCTGGACCTAAGCTAGTGTTTTTATCAGGGGAAGATGGGGGGAAAGAAGTTGATCTTTCAGGCGAGATAACGGCAAATAGGACAAATCCGTTAATGCAATCAGTGGCGATGGAGAAAGTGTATGTAGAAAAAACCTTTTCATCCGAAGAATTTTCCTCATTAGATGTGGTAGCAAGTAGAGGAGAAACACCACTGATTCTCTCAGGAACATACAAAGGGGATCCGATTATTATCGTAACATTTGAGCTTGGTTCAAGTGACTGGCCGCTCCATCCCGGTTTTCCGTTGTTCATGTTTCACTCTATTCAGGAATTGACACAGAACCGGGGGATGTTGGGATATTTTTATCCAGGACAGACGATGGATTATTTTCCAGCTTCTGATGTAAGGAAAACTGAAATTCTGGATCAGGATGATAAGATCGTTTTTTCATCTAAAACATTCGAACAACCCATAGAACTTCCCTTAACGCCTGGATTGTACACGTTAAGAGAGACAAAGGATGAATTGGAGGAATCCAAGACTCTTTATATCATGTTGGAGGATGGAGAAAAATCCATTCAGACGGAAGAGAGCTTTACCATATCGGCAATTCCTGCTATAGATCAAGATGAAGAGTCAACAAGCAGCAAGGACATCTCCTATTTGTTTTTAATACTTGCGCTTGTCGTTCTATTGGTAGAATGGGAGGTTTACAGACGTGGAATTTCAAATTGAACACCCTCTCATGCTTTTATTTCTTATTCCGGTACTAATCAGTCTTGTTTTGTTCTGGCATAAAAAGAAAGTGAAGCGGAAAAAGGAGTATGTCATCATCTCCTTGAGAAGCATAATCTATTTGTTTCTTATACTAGGACTATGTATGCCATCCCTTCTTTCCCCTGTAAAAGGGACACATACTGTCTTCCTTGTAGACCAATCGGATAGCGTGAAAAGGATGGAAGGAGAGATCCTATCTTCCATCAATGAGGCTATTAAGCACAAGAAAGGAGAGGATAGTTACAGCATTGTTACTTTTTCAGAAAAGCCGAAACTTGAACGATCCTTTACCGATCAACAGGAAACTATTCATCAACTATCTGTTAACGACGGTTCACAATTCACTAATATTGAAGAGGGATTGGAGTTTGCCGCAAATTACATTCCAGAGAATCGTAAAGGGAGAATTGTTTTACTATCTGATGGAATTGAAACAAATGGGAATAGTACGAAACAATCTAGTTTTTATAAGGGTAGAAATATAGAAATGGATGCTATGGCATTTCAGCCACCATATGTGGAAGATGTGTCACTACAATCTTTTCATACTCCACAAACAAGCTTTGAAGGGGAAGCTGTCCCATTCCAAATCGGTCTTGAGGCCAATGTGGACACGCAAGCCACATTGCATATTACACAAAATAATGAAACCATCATTAAAGAGGAAGTTGTCGTGGCAAAAGGATCGAATACTTATTCCTATTCCATTCCATTAAAAGATCCTGGATTGTATACATTTAAAGCAGAAATTTTTCCAAAAGTAGATAAGATTGTGGAAAACAATATCTCTCACGCTCTGACACAGGTATCGGGCCAACCTAAAGTGCTTATGGTGGACCAAGAGGGTGAAGGGGAAAATGTATTCCGCGCCTTAGATGCAAGCGGGTGGAAGATTGATCGTATTCATCCAAGCCTGCTACCGACGACACTCAGTGGTTTCCTGGCATACGAAAGTATTATTTTTCATAATGTGTCCGGTCACCTTTTAAGTGGAAATCAGATGGAACTCATGGAAACTGCGGTCAGGGATTTTGGTGTCGGTTTCACGATGACAGGAGGCAATGAATCCTATGGTCTCGGAGGTTATTTCCAAACTCCGATAGAAAAAATTCTACCGGTGGATATGGATGTAAAGGGTAAAAAAGAAATTCCTTCTCTTGGTTTAATTATCGTCTTGGACCGTTCGGGAAGTATGATGGGGGAAAAATTTGATTTAGCGAAAGAAGCTGCAGCACGATCGGTGGAACTATTGAAAGAAGAAGACACGTTTGGCTTTATAGCCTTTGATACGGAGCCTTGGCAAGTTGTAGAGACAAACCCGATCAAGGATAAAGAAGAGGTAATGGAGACTATTCGTTCTACCGCCTTAGGTGGTGGTACAGATATTTTCCCAGCCCTTAACCAGGCTTATCAGCAACTGAATGAAATGGACCTCAAACGCAAGCATATTATCCTATTAACGGATGGACAATCCAATAATGGACCATACGAGGAAATCATTGAAGAAGGTTTGACGAATAATGTAACATTATCGACTGTAGCAATCGGTGGAGATGCAGATACTTCCTTATTAGAAGAGTTGGCAGAGCTTGGAACAGGAAGATTCTACGAAGTATATGAAGCAAGCTCAGTTCCAAGTATTATCTCTAGGGAAACCGCGCTTACTACCAAGACATATATAGAAGATAATCCTCATGTACCGACTGTCTATGCAGGATATGATTGGTCCAAAAGGTTTGAAAGTGGGACACCGTTCCTTAATACGTATATAGCCACGACATTGAAATCACGGGCGGAGCAGATTATATCTAGTGAAAAAGAGGATCCCATCCTTGCTCGTATGAATTACGGCCTTGGGAGAACGATCGCTTGGACTTCCGATGTTTCCGGTGCCTGGAGTGGTGGGTTTCCTTCATGGGAAGAATGGACAGCTTTCTGGAATGAAATGGTGACGTGGTCTTTGCCATCTTATGAACAGGGAGCTTATGACATCTCGACCACAGTTGATGGAGGTAGAGCTTCCGTAAAGGTGGAAGCACTAGAGGATATATTGATGCCTGTTTCCATATCGGTCTCAAACAATAAAGGTCAAATTATAGAAGACGCAAAAAGTAAAATGGTGGGGCCTGGCCAGTACGAAGTGGAATTTCCAGCCATACCGGACATCTACTTCCTCAATATTACCCAAGAAGAGGAAGGGGAAACGGTCTCAACTTATTCTAGCGGTATGGTTGTACCTTTTTCCACGGAGTTTGAACAAAGGCCAGTGAATTTGGAATTGCTTAAAAATATCACGGCAAACCAAAATGGAAAAGTGCTAGAAGATACTGAGGAAGTGTTTCGACCTTACCATAGGAATGTTTACCAGTCTCAGACGGTGTGGTTACCTTTTGTCATTGTTGCCTTTTTCTTACTGATTGTTGAAATTTTCTTCAGAAGGTTTGGCTTAATATCGCTAGCCTTTTGGAAAAAAGGTAAGGAGAAAAAGGAAAAGAATGTGTCAGATAAAAGATGGAAAGCACCAGTGATTCATAGAAAAAAGGTTAAACAGACGGAAAAAAGGGAAGAGCCGAAAAAAGAGATGAAGGAATTTAAGCCACGAAAAAAAACACCAACTCCACCTAAAGAAACAAAACCTTCGGAAGATCGGATGAATCAACTATTAAAAGCAAAGAACAGAAAACGTAAATAAACATAAGAGGTTGACGTAAACAGTCAGCCTCTTTGCTTTTTTCGTTGAGACGATAAGGTGAATATAGAAAACCAATTAGTGATGGCATGAAGCGATATACTTTTCTTTTTTCCTTCTAAAAAGTAAAAGCAAAGTATGGCTTGTAAAAGACAAAGTACAGAAGAAATTACAAGAATGGAAGGAATAGAAAAATCCATAAAGTAGCCAAATACGATTGGTCCAAGAGCAATTCCTGCAAATCTGACTGAGCCATAAAGAGCCGTTACAAATCCTCTAGCCTTTTTTTTGACAGAATTGGTGATGATGGCATTCATACATGGAAGAACAATACCAATAGAAGTGCTAATCAGGGATATCATTAACATGGTCCACCATAGACTGTTATTTAACAATATTCCAAGTAAAAAGAAGCTAAGAAGAAAAAAATTAGCAATGACAATTCGGTAGATGTAGTTTTGGAACTTTCCTAATACATTCCCAGTAAGAAAGGAAGCAATCGTCAAAAACAAAAGTGGAAAAGAGAGTATGACACCATTTAAAAAACCATGTGTTTCAAATTTGTTTTCCAACACATCAGATGAATAAAACAGCAGACCAAAAAGTAAATAGAGACAGAGTGCACCAGCACTATAACTTGTCATTAAATAATACCTATTTTCTTTTAATACTCCTCCTAAATGACGTACATAGTTCTTGAAAATTACTTTTTCAGAAGGAGCCTCTTCCTTACCAACAAAGAAATAGAAGAGGATAAACAAAATGCCACAAGCCAAAGGAAAGACAAAGAAAACATAGTGCCACATAATCAGTGCTATACATGCTCCGATTAATGGAGATACCACTTTTCCTAAACTATTGGTTGTTTCCATTAGACTTAATACCTTCAACTGTTTGTTCCCTGAAAACAAGTCAGCTATAATGGCCATTGCAATCGGAGCTGTTCCTGCTGAGCCAATCCCTTGAAGAATCCTGCCAAAAACGATTCCCTCATATGATAAGACTGCTTGTACCAGGGCAGCTATCCCTGAAACTAAACCACCAAACCCATAAAGTAAAAGCGATGCCAATATTATGTGCTTACGGGAAAATCTATCAGATAAATATCCGATAAATGGAATGGTGACAGCTCCAGCGATGGAGAATATGGAAAGAATAAGACTGGCTTGGACTTGAGTTAACTGAAGATCATGACGGATTTCAGGTAGCACTGGAATAATCATCGAGTTCCCAAGTACAAGAATAATGGAAGTTGATGTGATGGATATAATACTTACTGTCTCAGATTCTCTTTGCATCCCTTAACCCCCACTAATCAATTGTGTTATTTTTATGAATTTATTCAGCTGTTCCTTTCATCTACTTGTGAGAAATGGTACGATTTGAATGGAAAATGGAAAATATCTAGCGAAATAAGGTGAAGTACGTGTTAAATAAAAGCAAAATACTTCTGATTGGCCTTAGTGCAGTAATTTTAGCTGCATGTAGTGGCAATGCAAAAATACCTGATACAACAGATTGGAAACTGGCAAATTTTCAGTACATAAATCAGGATAACGAGCAGGTCAGTTTAGAGGACTTAAAAGGTGAAGTCACTGTAGCAAATATGGTCTTTACCAACTGTACAACGGTATGTCCTCCTATGACGGCAAACATGGCCAGATTGCAAAGAATGGCCAATGAAGAACAATTAGATGTTAAATTCCTATCGTTTTCTGTTGACCCTGAAGTTGATAGCCCTGAAGTACTAAAGGAATTTGGAAACAACTTTGAAGCAGACTACACTTCTTGGGATTTTTTAACAGGATATACACAAAAAGAGATAGAAGAGTTTGGCATGGAAAACTTTAAAACAATTGTCGCTAAACCTAAAAACGGTGGCGAAGTTGTCCATGGAACAAGTTTTTATTTAATTGATCAAAACGGTACGATCATAAAAAGTTATGATGGATTGGATGTTCCTTACGAAGAAATATTGGAACATGTAGAAATCTTATTAAGTCAAAAATGAAATGGTTAGGATCACTCTTTCTTAATTAGAGTGATCCTTTTGATTGTCATTTAGCTCATCTTCTCTGCTGGCATTCAATCCGTCTGTGACAATTACATGTAGCTCTTTTGAAAATAGCTCTTTTGAAACCTCTTCATTGCACGCAAGTATTTCTTTTTCCTTCAATTTGATGAACCTCCTAACCTTTTAGTTTTTGAAAAATACACTAGAGTATGTTATAAAAAATGTACTGAAAGTTTATTGTAAGTAGCGGATTGGATCCTTAACAAAATAAGGAGAATGCATGATGGATAAATTTTGGAAAATAGCCTTGTTTGGGCTTATAATAGTTAGTATGGTTAGTTGTTCTGCAGAAAATTCTTCCAGTTATGTTTTGGAAAAAGCGAAAGAACGAAGAGAAAGCCAAAGTGAGAGAGAACTTTTCAAAGATTTTTTCAAAGAAGAGTCTGAAGAGAACCAGAATAAAATAATGAATATCGAAGAAAAAGAGGAAGTAACCGAAGAATTTTTTGACAGGTCGTTTAAATTGGTCTTTTTCGGTGATTCCCTGACACAAGGTGTTGGAGACGAGTCCAAAAAAGGTGGATTTACATCAATAGTTAAACAACATTATGAGTCAAAACCATATATCGACAACGTAAGTGTCACCAATCTTGGTGTGAGGGGAAACAGGACGAATCATCTCCTAAAAAGGCTAGAAGATCCAGAAGTGCAGGAGGCTCTTGCTGAAGCAGATGTCATCTTTATGACAGTTGGCGGTAATGATTTGATGAAGGTGATACGGGAGAATTTCCTCGATCTAACATTTTCTCTTTTTGATAAAGAACAAGAATTGTACGCCAAAAGGCTCGATAGTGTTCTAAGTGAAGTAAGAACACATAATGATTCCAGTAGAATATATTTAGTGGGTCTTTTCAATCCTTTCTATCAATATTTTCAAGAAATTGAAGAAATGAATGAGGTAGTTACTAATTGGAATGCGACAACCGTTTCCGTTCTAGATGAATATCCTAATACAGCCTATGTTCCTATACAAGACATTTTTATCGAGCCTGAAGAAAATTTGCTAGATGACGACCAGTTTCATCCTAACCAAAAAGGGTATCAATTAATAGGTAATAATGTTGTAGAAGAAATTAAGCGTTTTAATGTGGAAACATCATTGGAAGAGATGTTAGAAGAAGAGTAGTGGAGAGGGTTATGGTGAAGAAAGTAATAAACTGGAAAACGGCTTTTTTAAGCTTGCTTGTACTAAATATTTTAATTGCGGGAGTAGCAATATTCTTGGTGCTGCTGCCAAAACACTCAAAATTCAATTTACCCGGCAAGGATGACGATCGAAAAAGGGTAGCTTTCACTATCCAATCAGATAAAGAAGACTTAAACGAACTTATCCGTTACTATTTGGAAAAAGAAACGAGAAGACCTTTAAATTATGAAGTGGTACTGACTGACAGAGTGGAGCTCAGGGGTGAAATGACAGTGTTTGAGAGAAATATACCCCTTACCATGACGTTTATGCCTGAAGTTCAGGAAAACGGTGATGTAGTGTTAAAACAGGACTCCATGTCGATCGGAAGGTTGCAAGTACCTGTATCCATGGTTTTAAAGTATGTAGGTGATAATTACCCTTTACCATCCTGGGTTAAAATAATACCGAACGAACAAAGTATCTATGTTGCACTTCAAGAACTGGAGCTGCAAAGTGATACAAAAGTAATATTCACAAAATTCGATGTCGAACGCGACGACATTGAATTTAAACTACTAGTCCCGGTGGAGGACTAACATCCCAAAAAGCATGGTGATTATTTCACCATGCTTTTTTTATAAAGAAAATAATGCATGTAAGACAGTTGATTTCAGTCAGCTTAAGGTCAAATAAGTTAAATAACCGAGTTTGATATCCCAATAACGTTTCTTTAACGTAATTTCTAGCTGTGGATTGGAGCAAATGGCGAAGACTCCAGCGGGGGAGTAACGGTAGCTTGAGACCCCTGAAGCGTTGTGAGGAGGCTCAAGCACCGTCCCGCGGAAAGCGCAGCCATTTGCGGAAAGGAACAGCGGTGACTAACCAAAAACTAATATTCTATAGCTTTTAAAGGGCTCGGGCGGTTTCTGCCCGGTTTTTATTTTTTATATTACTTACTTGGTACTACAACGCCTGAGGGCTTAGTATTAAAAACCACCCAATTTTTTTGGAACTGGGCATATGCCTTTACCAATACGCTCCTCATGAATACATTATGTATTAGGAAAGAGGGGGAGGTGTAGAGCATGGGTGGTTCTGGTTATGGATCAGGATTCGCGTTAATAGTTGTTCTGTTTATCTTATTGGTGATTGTTGGTGCGGGAGTTCTAAGTTATTAATTACCAAGCTTCGATAAATACCTTTGTAGAGGAGGTGACAGCTATGAGTTGGTGTGGTTGCGGTTACGGTCAAGTAGCAGGAGCAGGATACCCAGGTGGTTACGGAAGCTCTTTCGTGTTAATCGTAGTATTGTTTATTCTTTTAATCATCGTTGGTGCTGCTTGGTGCTAATGAATTAAAACACGGTGCTCAATCACAAGTTGATTGAGCATTTTACATGTCATGGCGCTAAAAAAATGGCTTCCAAAGATGGACTGTTCTTAACAAGGCCAACTGCTACAATGGTATAAGCAACATCTGGCTTCAAGCTTACCCTGTTTAGGTGGAGTACGATATCCTTAGTACCTGCAACCCTTATTTCAAGATCGACTGTCATCGGTGTTAGTCCGAGATAATCAGATATTCCGCCGTAAGCTATATCGGAAAAGACGATATCACCCTTTTTAACTGCAATATCAACAGAAGGAGCATCAGGGGATAAGTGCCAAAAACGGAGCTTTGATTCACTTTGAGGTACAGTCGAATCATCCACAATTGGTATAAGTTGTAGTTTATCCTTTGTTCCGGCAATTGCAATCGTATAATTCATATCTGTGTTAGCCTGGAGTGTACCGGTTATTAATTTTTGCCCGTTTTGGATAACTTCTATTTGATTGTTTGTAGGTTTTATATCTACATATCTACTGCTGTTTGTATAACGCAGATCTTTCCATACAGGGTTATTGTTTACAAGTACATCGACTGCCATTATCCCAGGGGCAGCATGAAGTATCCTAAGTTGGGAGCGATTATTTGAAGGGGCCTCTCTTGTTGGAACAGGCTTCATTGTGCTCACCCATTTTTGCAAATGATAAATATGCATAGAATAAAAATAAATATGTTTTTGTGAATCGGAGTATTTATAATAATCAGCTAGCAATTGATATTGTCCTGCGAGGAAATAATTTTCATCATGTCCCATATTTGCAAACACCCTCCATTTATTCCTGATGCTAAATGGATATGCAAAGAAAAGTGAAATAGTATTTATTTTTAAGGGTATATAGAAAAAAGGATAATAGGCAACTTAGGCCTGTTATCCTTTTTGATATTCTGCATGCTTGATGAAAGTGATTTCTTCATCTACATTTCCGCAAGTTGCACATTGAATTTTTTGTGAAGGCCCTTTATATGGGATATGAAAAGGGTCCGTGGTGCCCGATGTATATTCCTCTACAACCTCACCTGATTGAGGATTCAACTTCACGGACTTTGCCACTTGTTCAATAATGTTAAAACGCGAGCGGTTAGTTTTACAATTTGGGCATAGATAAGGGGATGCCATATCAAATCCGCCTCCTTTGATAGTAGCTTTTTCCGAACGGATAACTTTTATGCAAAACAAAAAACGGCCCTACAAAAGTAGAACCGTTTGCGAGATTATGCTGCTTTTTTATTTGAGATATCATTTGCATCAAGTTCGAAATCTGTCTTTCTTGCTGCAATAGCTTTTATATAAAACAATCCAATAATAATGATCGTAAACATCGCTGCCCCGATATAAGATGCTTCGATTGGTAAACGGAAGCCAATTGGTGCATTTAAAATATAGGTTGTTGTTGCCATTGTCATAAAAATTGCTGGTATCATCGCAATATAATACTGTTTTCTAGCAATGAAAAGATACATCGCGCCGACCCATAATGCTATGACGGCAGTTGACTGGTTCGCCCAGGAGAAGTATCTCCATAATAATTCAAAATCAATTTTTGTCAGTACAAATGAAATGATGAACAAAGGAGCTGCTATCCAAAGACGGCTGATAATTTTCTTTTGAGAAATATTGAAGTAATCAGCAATAATCATACGAGCACTTCGGAATGCTGTATCACCGGATGTAATAGGAAGAATGATGACACCGATGACAGCCATTGTACCTCCAATTGCTCCAAGCATCGTAACAGAAACTTCACTTACAACCGCACCTGGTCCACCATTTGCCAAGACCTCACTTAATCCAGCTGACCCATTAAACAGACTCATTCCTGCCGCTGCCCATATCATGGCAATGATACCTTCTGCAATCATCATGCCGTAGAATATTCGACGGCCTTGTTTTTCGTTCTGAGTAGTTCTAGATATAATAGGTGTTTGCGTTGCATGGAAACCAGAAAGTGCTCCACATGAAATCGTTAAGAATAGTAATGGGAAGATAGGCACGTTATCTGGGTGCATATTTGTGAAGCTTAATTCAGGAATAGGTGCGCCTGTAACAACTAATGATACGCCCACACCTAAAGCACTTATGATTAATAGCGCTCCAAAAATGGGATATAAACGACCGATGACTTTATCGATTGGCAACATCGTTGCAAAAATATAATAGATGAAAATAGCGAATATAATGATACTTAGTGCCACTTTGCCTTCTGCTAGTGTATGAATTAATCCTGCAGGTGCCGTTACGAAAACGGTTCCAACTAAAAGTAAAAGCAAGATAGCAAAGGCATTGACAGTATGTTTCATGAATTTTCCAAGGAATTTACCTGCGAGTTCAGGCAAATGAGCTCCGCGGTTTCGAATGGAGATCATACCTGTCAAATAATCATGAACCGCCCCGGCAAAAATACATCCTAGGACAATCCACAAAAATGCCACTGGACCATACAAGGCTCCCAAAATTGGTCCGAAAATTGGTCCGACACCAGCTATATTTAATAATTGAATCAATGAATTCTTATTTTGTCCGAGCGGTAGATAATCAACACCGTCTTGATTGGAATATGCGGGTGTTTTCCTAGCATCTTTTATCCCAAATACTTTTTCAACAAATCTACCATAAATGAAATAACCTAAAATTAATAAGACAATACCTGTTAAGAATGTATACAAAATGAGGACCCCTTTCTCGTTATGGAGTACCATCATTATAAATGAAAAGGCTTTCATTAAGTGTAAGTGTGGCCAAGATGTACAAAAACATAAATAACATGTCAGTATCAATTACTGACATGTTATAGTTCGAGTTTTCTTCTTAATGCTTTTACATAATTACGGCTTACAGAGAGTTTTTCGGGGCTTCCTGTAAGCTCAAGCATATATGCTCCATTGAACCAAGGAGTCAATTTCGTCACATAGTTTAAATTAACCAGGTAACTTTTATGAATGCGGAAAAAAGGGTAGTCATGCAACCTTTCCTCCAGATCCTTCAAAGCAAGCTTTGACTCGAAGTTCCGTGTAGTAGTATGTATCCTCGAAATTCGATCATCTCTGCTGATATAGAGTATATCAAGTGGATCTAAATAAAAAATCTCGTTTTCATACTCCACAGCAAGCCTAGAGGAGCCAAGTTGTGGTGTAGATTCCTTTTCTGGCATTAAATGTTTAATAAGCCGACACACGGTTTGGGACAATTGTTCCTCATCGAAAGGCTTTAAAAGATAATCAACCGCTTCATGTCTAAAAGCGTCCACTGCAAAATTTGGAAAAGCAGTAGCGAAAACAATAAGAGGTGATTTTTTTAATTCTTTTAAATGTTTGGCTACATCCAGGCCGTTCATTTTTGGCATTTCTATATCTAAAAAAACGACATCCGGTTGATACTGCATGCAGAGTAACAGAGCGTCTTCACCTGTTGCTGCTTCTCCGATCACTTGCATACAGTCATGCTCTTCTATTAAATGCTTAAGTTCATCTCGGCTGTATGGTTCATCATCGACAATGATTGTTTTTATATTATCCATCGGTAATATCATCCTTACTTAATTTTTTGGCAATGGTAAAAGAAACAGAGGTGCCAATACTTGCTTTACTATGGAAATGCAATCTTGCTTGATTGCCAAACATCATTATAAGTCTTTTATTTATATTGTAAAGGCCAACCCCCGTGCCACTAGGGGAAGAAACCTGTAGATGACCAAGCTCTTTAATTCGTTCTCTTTTCATACCGACTCCATTGTCATCTATAGAGATAAATATATCTGAAGAGCGCTCATTTATTTTAATGATTAAATTTGCATTTTCCTGCCGGTCCTTAAGCCCATGTTTTACTGCGTTTTCAACTATTGGCTGCAAGGACAGAGGAGGAACAAGGTAGGAAAGCGCAGATTCGTCAACCTGATACGTTACTGTTAAGCGATCTGAGAATCGTGCTTCCTCAACAGAAAGGTATGCTTGTACATGTTTTAGCTCTTCTTGAACAGTGGTCCATTTAGCAGTGGTTGCCGTCAAGTTTTGCCGGAAGAAATGAGAAAGAGAAATTAATAGTTTTCTTGCCTTTTTAGGATCTGTGCGTATTAAAGATACGATTACATTCAGCGAGTTAAATAGAAAATGGGGGCTGATTTGAGCTTGGAGCGCTTTAATTTCAGCTTCTTTCACTAGTTTGGATGCATTTTCTGCTTCGGAAATTTCCAACTGATGACTCATAAGGGAGCTGAGTCCTCTGATTAATTGGATCACGATATTATCAATTTCTTTATCGGAACTAAAGTAAAATTTAAGTGTCCCAACTGTTTCTTCTCTTTTCTTTAATGGAGCGATAACCACTGCACCGAGTGGACAAGATGAAACTTGGCACTGAATATCGTTCTTTCCTGCAACTAATAAATTTCCTGATTTCAGGACCTGTTTGGTACTGTGAGTCTGGATGGGGGATAGAGGTTTATGATGATCATTGCCCAAACCTACATGCGCTAAAATCTTTTCCATATCTGTTATGGCTACAGCACTAGCATTTACTTCCCGATAGATAATTTTACATGTTTCCTCAGCAGACTCTGTCGATAAACCTTTTCGAAGGTGTGTCAACGTATTTTCAGCAAGCGACAAAGCTTTTTGAGCTTGAAGTGCTCCAACCCTTTCTTCTTCGTTAATTACAGTTAATATAATGAGGAAGAAGAGAGCAGATCCGACCCCATTCGCTAAAATCATGGGGAGACCAATACTTTCCACAAGTGCTAAAGCTTTGGAGAATGGCTGGGAACTTAATAGAATAATCCCCATCTGTATGGATTCTGCTACTGCTCCCGTCAGGAGCGCAACTGCGACACTAATTCTTTTCCCTTTGTATTTGCTTCGAATGAACCCTGCTAACAATCCTGCTACAATAGCAGAAAAACCGCAGGAAAAGGCGGTGAACCCACCAAGACTCATGCGATGGATACCTGCAATAACTCCTGCACCAATTCCTACTTTGTATCCACCAAGTAGACCTGCCATTACAATCCCTATCACTCGGGAATTGGCTAACGCCTCTGAATCATTCAATTCCGTTATCCAACGGTTAAAACCTAAAGTTTCGGTACTAAAAGTGAGACCTGTATATGTACCGATAATCCCGAAAAAGCCAAAAAAGATTATAGCGATTGCCTGCTGCTTTCGATCAATTTGCTGCCTGTTGATAAGTTGTTTAAAAAACGATAGCCTTGTCATGATAAAAGCAACGGTTACAATGATACCAAGTCGTTCTAACATGGTTAGTAGTAATTCAAACATTTTTCACGCTCCACTTAATTCTGATGTGCTAATGGTAGCATAACCAAACACTTCCGTTAAGACATATCCATATAAAGAAAAAAGCATGATTTCCTTCTTCAGGGATATCATGCTTAGTTTCTATTTTGTTTGAAATGAGCTTGAATTTGTCCTTTTAACATCTGTTTTTTCCAGTTTTCATTCTCTTTTTCTTTCTTTTTCCACTCTCGACGTATTTCATGAGTCTGAACACCTTCTTCCATTTGATTGGCTATTTCCATCAGCCGCTCCACATCAGAGAAGGAGTACTTGCGAATGCCTGAACCTGATCTCGCAGGAAATATTAACTTTCTTTCCTCGTAATATCTAATCTGTCTTTCTGATAAACCTGTAAGATCACGAACCGTGCCGATTGAAATGACTTTTCTCTCTTTCAAAGATGGATCCTCTTGTGTCATAGCCATTCACATCCTCTTCAAGAACTCTTACAGTTATTATAGTACATTTCCATTACAAATTCCTGTGCGTTTGTAAGAAAACCTTACAGTTAAATGAAGTTGATTGTAATTTCTATGTGATAACTCCTAACAAAAATAAAGAATTTCCACTACTGGTTTACTAAACTGGAATAAAGAGAGGTGAGTGGAATGGCAAAAATTTTTAAAAAGGCTATTAATGACGCCAAAGAGTATTATATTACCAAACTTGTTAATGCGGGGTTTTTCATGAATCATAGTGTTCTTTCCACCTACACATTAAGTGAATTGAAAAAGGAATATACGAACTTAATTGAAAAGGGGAGGAGATAAAGTTGCAGGAGTATCATAAATCTGATTCATTTAAGCTTGCTTACGATATAATTAAACTAGATTGTCGACGAGATCAGATATGGGAAGAACTTCTTCAAAAAGAAGGCGACCGTGCTTTAGAAATACTAAGGCTTGTACAAAATTCTAATTGAAAGAGGCTGGCTCCTATGTGGGAGCTGGCCTTTATTGATTGGGAAGATAAGATCGATACAAGTAAAACAAATACCGATCGAGGGAAATGGAATTCTTGCGATGGATAATGACTGGATGTTGGTGTTTGGTTCGTCTGTTTGGTGAGGAGGATAATTTTGCCAAATGTGTAAAAGATGGACGGGCAACATAATCACTCAAGTAAGCAGGCTTGGTACCACCTGGTTTTCTCGTACCATTCAAAAACTCAATGATATAGGAAGCATCTTTTATTCCAAGTCCGTGCCCAAAATACAAATCGTCACCCATCACCACGGCATTCTCACCCCTCCACCAATAGGTCAATGGATTGAAATCAGGGTTTTTAAAATAAACAACATCACCTGGAATCGTATAGTAAGTGTAGACGGACTGCATGACAAGATCAGAATCAAAATGCCAGCTGTACAGGTACAAGTCTTGAAAGTATTCATTAAAAAGCTTAGGCCCGATTGTATTTAAGATGGCGTGATAATACAGAATAAGTATGGCCGTTGCACATTCGAATGCATATAGTTGACTGTTTTTAAAAATATCAGCAATAGCATCAGACGGATTGACATCCTCCCGTATCAGAATGCCACCTACATCTGTCAACTTCCAATAAGCAGGGTTACACTGAGTTCCAGCAAAGGTTTCAAATCTCGCTTCCCCTTGTTCCATTAATGCAGCACTGGCAACAATGTTATTCCGTAAGGCAATTTCAAACCTTAATTCTTCTATAGAATCATAAGAATATACCTCTGAATCGTTAAATAAGCGTTGAAAAATGGTCTTTTCAAGGCCTTCTAAATTAGACAGATTACTTTCTGTAATTGATTCTCCGTTTATTACAATCATGAAATCCCTCTTTTCACAAACACAGTATAATCCTCATTACTAACCAACATATTCAAGTTGAACGCATTCATGAATGAAAAATTCCACTAGCTAGTTGAGGGGTGCCGATATAGTGTAAAGAGAAAATAAAAAGTGCTGTGCGAATCGGTGATTTGCACAGCACTTTCAGCTATTGCTTGTTTTTCTCTAGTGTTTGTAACTGTTCTGTTAACAAATCTACATCCAAGTTTTCCCCAATAATGACAAGATTGAGTGGGACTTTAACTAGCTCTTTTAAATATAGTGGTGTGCCATAAGAATACTGAAACAAGTATACATTGTTAGAATGCTCGAAAGTAAGATACCCTTTGATTCGGTAGACGGAATCGGGAAGATTTCTAAGCCAGTCTTCAAACTCATCCAAGTCTATTTTAGATGAAAACTGATAAACGAATGTTTTTAAATGAAGAGAATCTTTCACATGTGCACGTGAATGGCTTCCTTTTTCTATTTGCTTCGTTCTTTTCCAGCTGTTTTCCGGAATCTTAGCGTAGGTGGTCAGAAGTGTAGTAGCGTGAGGATTAATGGATTGCAATTCAAACAAAATGCTCGAAACCTCTGCTTCACCTACTAAATCCGTCTTATTTAAAATAAGCATATCTGCATGCTTCACTTGTTCTCTTACCAGCTGTTTAACTTGAATAGATAAGTTATCACGATCTTTCCATCGTAAAACATCTAAAAGAGTGATAATCCTAGCTTCAGAAAACTTGTTGGCGAATATGGGAGAAAGAACCGTGTCTAGAACCTCTATTGGATGTGCGGCACCTGTCGTCTCTATGTAAATGGCATCCAAGTCTTTATCAAGTAAAAGCCCTTGCATCGTGGATTCCAATTTTTCTTGAATGGTACAACATATACAGCCATCAAATAATTCGGAAAGTGGGGTTTCATCAGGTATGGAATCGGAGTCGATGGAGACCTTCCCAAGCTCGTTCATGACCACCGCCACTTTTCTATTTTCTGCTTGTTCCTGTTGCAGCATTTGGGTCAAAAGGGTAGTCTTTCCGCTTCCAAGAAACCCAGCTAATATATAAACTTCAACTTTTTTACTCATAAATGGAACCTCCTGATATATGTACCCCTCATTTTACCATACCTATTATCTTTCTGTAATACGAGCATACCATTAGGAAATCTTCTTTGATATTGCTATAATTCACGTAAATATATTTTATAAAAAGGTGGGTACTACATGATGAACAAATTAGAAAAAGCAACGTTCGCCGGAGGTTGCTTTTGGTGCATGGTTAAACCTTTTGACGAACAGGATGGCATCGAAGAAGTAGTTTCAGGCTACACAGGTGGACATAAAGAAAATCCAACATACAAAGAGGTATGTTCTGAGACGACAGGCCATTATGAAGCGGTACAAATTACGTTCAACCCTGAAATTTTCCCATATGAAAAATTACTAGACGTTTTTTGGAGCCAAATTGATCCCACAGATGCAGGCGGTCAATTTCACGACCGAGGGGATTCGTACCGTACCGCCATTTTCTATCATTCCGATGAGCAAAAGGAAATCGCCGAAAAATCTAAGCATGACTTAGACCAAAGCGGAAGATTTAAAGACCCAATCGTAACAGAAATCCTTCCTGCAAAGCCATTTTATGCAGCGGAAGAGTATCACCAAAATTACTATAAGAAAAATCCTTTCCGCTATAAGATGTATCAAGCAGGATCTGGGAGGGCTGCCTTTATCAAAGAGAATTGGAAAAAAGAAAACAATGCAGATTTGAAAAAGAAGTTAACTCCCATTCAGTATGAGGTCACACAAAATAACGGTACAGAACCACCGTTTAAAAATGAGTTTTGGAATCATACAGAAGAAGGAATCTATGTTGATATTGTTTCCGGAGAACCTTTATTTTCTTCTCTTGATAAATACGATGCAGGTTGCGGATGGCCAAGTTTTACCAAACCGATAAACAAAGAACTAATCAAAGAAGAGATGGACGTTAGTCACAGAATGGTACGGACGGAAGTTAGAAGCAAAGAGGGAGATTCTCATTTAGGTCACGTGTTTGAGGACGGCCCTGTAGATAAAGGCGGTCTAAGGTATTGCATCAACTCTGCTGCCCTTCGCTTTATCCCGGTAAGCCAACTTGAACAAGAGGGATATGGAGAATACAAAAAAATGTTTTAATTATGAACCAACGGAGTGTACATCACACTCCGTTTTTCCTTGTAAAAGAGAATATAGAAGGTGAATTTCCGTTCCAGGCGCTTTGCTTGCCTGCGGGCGTCGCGACCTTCCACGCCATTCAAATAGGCAATATCATTCTCCAATGGATAAAAATGCGGTTTACTTCAATAAAATAAGGTATATTATAGTTGTTGGATAGATTCTCTTTAAAACATAAAAAGTAGGTGAACTAAGTGGGGAAATATCAATTGGATAACAAAGGTAAGGTAGCTGTGGCAAAGTTTCATGAAAAACAGACACCTGCTAAATTTGATAAAAAGCAGCAACTTGAAAAAATACGTGCGGAGTATTTGAAAAAGAAGCAAAAACAAACCGATAAATAATATGAATGAAAACATAGGAAGACTAAATCTCCCTATGTTTTTTTTATTCGAAGTTCTTTCTTCAATTGCAGCCCAATAATTGCCTGTTTTTTCTGTCAAAATTCAACAAAATAACAGAATTATTGCAGGATAATAGAAAGGATTTGAAGAATAAGTAGTTTTATAAAGAAAAGAAACAAAAGCAACAAAGGATGATTAAGTGGGGGATTATGCTATGTCTGCGGTAAGTGTAAAAGAATTAAAATTTCAAGACTTGATTAACAAAAATAAGCTAATGTTTTTCGTGATTTTTATCTCGTATGGTGCTGGACTTCTCGTAAATTTCTTTGTACCAGCGGCAACAGTTATAACCGCAACTTTGTTTGTTGCCTTATGTTTAGGAATTGTTTTATTGTTTTTGACTAGATGGAACACTTGGTTTCACTACTTAGTGCCTTACTTTACAGTGGGAGTAACCTTCACCGTATTCTTTATCATTTTAGTAAACCGCGGAGCTTCTTTATCAGGTTTCATACTACCTTTTTTTGTACTAATGCTTGCAACCGTTTACTTTAATAGAAACGTCTTTATCGTTGGAGGAGTAGGGAGTTTAGTCCTTTTCGCTTACTCTCTTTGGTCATTTCTAAACGGCAACTTGATGACAGAAGGACAGTTAGGAAATATAGTCTTGTTATTCTTTTTACTGTTTGTTATTACTTTTGTTCAAGTGAAAATAGGGAAAAAACTGTTTGCTCAATTTGAGGGAATAGTGGACAAGATGCAAGCTGTAAGTGAAGAGCGTCAAAAGAAGCAGGAAGCCTTTGAGCAGGATGCCATGACATTAATTGACCAAGTCAATAAAGTACATGACCGACTTAACTTAAATATTCAATCCCAAAAAGAGGTTTCTCAAACCATCCAAGAGCTATCGGTTGGTAGTCAAAAACAAGCAGACCAGATAGGTGGCATTGCGGAACAGACGAATGATGTATCCATTTTAATGGATAATGTTGTCGATAAATCCAATAGTTTATATCAAACTACCAATACTACAAAGTTCACAGCAGATCAAGGGAAAGTGATGGCGGTAGAACTTCAAGAAAACATGAAAAGTTTTTCACATGATGTTGCAGAAATGGACGCTGTATTCCAGGTGCTTACGGAAAAAATTGATGAAACGAATATATTAACTCAACACATAAAAAATATTACGGATCAGACAAACTTACTTGCTCTAAATGCTTCTATTGAAGCGGCCAGGGCAGGGGAAGCTGGAAGAGGTTTTGCTGTGGTAGCCGAAGAGATTCGGAAGCTTGCCACGTCAACTGGCGAGACTACAAAAGAAATTACAGACAACCTTTCATCTCTTCACCATACAAAAGAAGAGGTATTGAAACAGTTGCAACTCAACATAGCAAAAATGGGGAAGAACCTTGAAGCAACAAATCAGGTTAATCAATCCTTCCAGCAAATAAGCGAAACTTTGAAAACATTATTAATGGATGCCCAACACTTCAGGGATTTTGCAAGCACAGTAAAAGAAAAAACAGCTACTACAGATTCGTATACAAGTGAATTTGCAGCATTGATGGAAGAGGCTACTGCTGGTCTAGAGGAAATTAGCGCGACAGTCGAACAAGTTACAGAGGATAACACTCATATAGAGGAGACATTAAAAAGCATGGTTAAAATCATTGATAAAATGGAGGAACATAAATAGAATTTCGAAAAATAGGCATATGCACATACGGGACAGCCACCTATAACATAGTGTAGAAGTGTAAATATTAAACAGGAGTGATGACCATGCACGATTACTGTTACTACACTTGTGGACCATGCGGCTATCCATCTCAAGTTGCCCCGGCATACGGCGGAGGAAATACATTCGTTTTGATCGTAGTTCTATTCATTTTGTTAATCATTGTTGGAGCTTGCTATTGCAAATAAGATAAGTTTAAAAGTGTCACTCGGGTAATTGGAGTGATGCTTTTTTTGTGTTTTTAAGAAATTAATTATGGAATACTGGATTCGTAGTGATGAAGACCTCCGTGACGAAAAAAAAAGGAGTAGAGAGGTCCTCATCCCCGTGATGAAGACCTCCGTGACGAGGAAAAAGGAGTAGAGAGGTCCTCATCCCCGTGATGAAGACCTCCGTGACGAGGAAAAAGGAGTAGAGAGGTCCTCATCCCCGTGATGAAGACCTCTGTAACGAGGAAAAAGGAGTAGAGAGGTCCTCATCCCCGTGATGAAGACCTCCGTGACGGGGATAAAGGAGTAGAGAGGTCCTCATCCCCGTGATGAAGACCTCGGTGAAGGGGATAAAGGAATAGAGAGGTCCTCATCCCCGTGATGAAGACCTCTGTGACGAGGAAAAAGGAGTAGAGAGGTCCTCATCCCCGTGATGAAGACCTCCGTGACGAAAAAAAAGGAGTAGAGAGGTCCTCATCCCCGTGATGAAGACCTCGGTGACGGGGATAAAGGAATAGAGAGGTCCTCATCCCCGTGATGAAGACCTCTGTGACGAGGAAAAAGGAGTAGAGAGGTCCTCATCCCCGTGATGAAGACCTCCATGACGAGGAAAAAGGAGTATTCAATGAAATGGTCTTAGATGAGGCCCAGAGGCAAGATCCGGACAAGGCCAATTTGTCAAAGTTACGTGAAAAGCGAGAACTGACCAAGAAGTTAGAATCTTACTTTGGACGTGGTTTTAGGTCGCAATAGCGATTTTGTTCTTTATACATATTCATTCACAGACTGTTTATTTATCCATAAATTGAACGAAATATTTCATTCTATTGAACATAGAATGAAAGTAAGCTAGCTTATCGACAGCCAGGATTTACCCTGCCTCTAAAAGACAGGGGCTACCATTGCTAGTAAACGGTTACAGGACAGTTGTGGAAAGGAGTAATCGTTTATGGATCAATCCTATCTAATTAAGCCTTTATTAGATAAAGAGTATCCGGTGATAAGCCACGGTAACGGAGTGTACTTATTTGATGTCACTGGAAAGAAATATTTGGATGGTTCTTCTGGTGCTGTTACGGCAAGCATTGGTCATCATGTACAAGCTGTAATAGATGCGATGGCAGACCAGGCAAGCAAAGTATCATTTGTTTATCGATCCCAATTCAGCAGCGTACCTGCAGAAAAATTGGCAACAAAATTAAGTTCTATCACACCAGGAGATATTAATTGGTCGTTTTTCGTAAATAGTGGGACAGAAGCTGTGGAAACTTCGATGAAAATATCTATCCAATATTGGCAAGAGGTAGGAAAACCTCATAAAAACCAAATTATTTCACGTTGGAAAAGCTATCACGGTATTACAATAGGAGCGCTATCCTTATCAGGACATGCGGATCGCAGGAGGAGATTTGAGCCTTTATTGGAAAAATCCCCTGTTGTAGAACCGCCTTATTGTTACCGTTGTCCTTTCCATTTGGAATACCCTGCATGTGGTCTTAAATGTGCTGAGGATCTAGAGCGTGCCATCTTGGAAATTGGGGAAGAGAATATCGCAGCATTTGTAGCTGAGCCAGTCATTGGGGCAGCAGCTGGAGCAATCTGCCCGCCTGATGGGTATTATCAAAGAATTGCAGAAATTTGCAAAAAATATCACATTCATTTTATTGCAGATGAAGTAATGACAGGCATCGGAAGGACCGGCAAAATGTTTGCGATGGAACATTGGGACGTAATTCCGGACATTATTTGTATAGGCAAAGGCATGAGTGCGGGTTATACTCCCATTGCAGCAACGCTTGTGAGCGAGAGGATTATAGAAAGCATTCTAAAGGGATCTAGGCTGATTATGAGTGGACATACGTATAGTGCAAATCCCCAATCCGCAGCAGTTGCATTGGCTGTTTTAGAATATATTGAAAGCCAAAGTCTTGTAAGCAATGGTCAGCAGATGGGAGATTATCTGTTGCAACAATTACATCAATTAAAACAGACTTACTCCTTTATTGGTGATGTTAGAGGCAAAGGACTTTTACTTGGACTGGAAATTGTAGCAGATCTTGCGACAAAGTATCCGTTTTCACAAGAGAAAGCCGTCACCACAAGACTTGTAGAGTTGGCACAGAAAAATGGGTTGCTTATCTACCCTGCATCAGCAGGGATAGAAGGGGTGGGAGGCGATGCCGTCATTATTGCACCGCCACTATCAATCAACCAAAAGGAAATGGATGAACTGATTACCATTCTAGAGCAGACACTAAACGAACTTCAAGCAGAATTGTAAGGAGTGGACCGGGATGGAGAAAGTAGAAAATACATTTAACAAAATAGTGGAACTGGAAATGGTCCGCCATTTATTTTTTGACGGAATGACATTGATGTTCGGCGGCTTTGGAGGGGTGGGGACACCTCCGAAGCTGGTTGATGTCCTCTTGGATTCAAGGGTGAAAAACCTGACACTTATTGGAAATGACGCCGGCTTTCCGACAATAGGTATCGGAAAGGTAGTGTGTGCAGGAAGGGTAAATAAATTGGTTGCTTCCCATATTGGTTCAAATCCGGTTGCGGGCAAGATGATGACGGATAAAAAAATGGAAGTCGAGTTCAGTCCGCAAGGTACATTAGCCGAAAGAATAAGAGCTGGTGGTGTAGGTTTAGGAGGGATTCTGGTTGATGTAGGGATTGAGAGTGACATTGTAACAAAAAACAAACAAATCCTTACATCAGGTGGAAAAGAATATATTCTTGAAACAGCTATTACTGCAGACCTTTCGATCGTCTTTGCAAAAAAAGCTGATTCTTATGGAAATCTAATTTTCGATAAAAGCGCCAGAAACACCAATCCGCTTGTAGCAATGGCAGGGACAAAAACCATCGTGGAAGTGGAGGAATTTGTTCCATTAGGGTATTTGAATCCGGAAGAAATTGTCGTGCCTGGAGTATATGTGGATTATATGGTTCAAAGCGAGGGGGTGAACTGGACATGGGTATGGGAGGAAACATACGGAATTTAATTGCCAAAAGAGCAGCCAAGGAAATAGAAAATGGAATGGTTGTAAATTTGGGCATAGGCATTCCGTCGTTGGTTCCCAATCATCTACCGGATAATATCCATGTTTTTTTTCAAGCGGAAAACGGTGTGTTAGGAATGGCATCTACTCCACGTTCGGGGGAAGAAGACGCCAATCTTTGCAACGCTGCCGGATTTCCTGTATCTGTTCAGCCTGGTGCATCTTATTTTGACAGTGCACTAGCTTTTGGAATGATCAGAAAAGGGAAGCTGGATATTACGATTCTTGGATCGCTACAAGTATCGGAGCAGGGTGATTTGGCTAACTGGATTGTACCAGGCAAAAGAGTACCGGGTATGGGTGGAGCCATGGAGCTTTCACAAAAAGCTAAAAAAGTGATTGTATTAATGAGCCATACAGATAAAAATGGGCAATCAAAAGTGGTGAAATCGTGTAGTTTACCTGTAACAACACCAAAATGTGTGGACATCATTATTACCGATTTAGCAGTTTTTGAGATAACGGATGCTGGATTACTCCTTCGTGAATTAATGCCAGGCGTGAGTTTGGAACAGGTAAAAGAGAAAACAGAGGCACCTTTTACACTGTCGCCTGCATTTTTATAACGGTTTAATTATGCTGTGGAAAGAAGGGGGGATGAGATGAAGGAGAATATGATTAAAGAATGGTTGGGTAGAAACAGAGGGAATGGTGTCAAACTTTTAAGAAAGCTTATACAAGAAAGAAGTGTACAGGGCCATGAAAGTTCCGCACAAGCAGTGGTGATTGAAGCGTGCCGGGAACTGGGGATGGAAATAGACATCTGGGAGCCGGATATTAAAGAAATGAGTTTGCATGAAAATTTTGTATCCACGCGGGAGAATTTTGAGGATTCTCCTAATGTTGTGGCGATTTGGAAGGGAACTGGGGGTGGACGTTCCATAATCCTTAATGGGCATATCGATGTAGTACCTGAAGGAGACTTGTTGCAGTGGGAATGTGACCCGTACGAAGGTAAAGTTCAAGATGGTAAAATTTACGGCAGGGGAAGCACAGATATGAAGGGAGGAAATGTCTCCCTACTTCTTGCGATTAATGCTTTAAAATCAATTGGTGTAAAACTTAAAGGGGATGTAATCTTCCAAAGTGTCATTGAAGAAGAGAGTGGGGGAGCCGGAACGTTAGCGACCATTCTTCGAGGCTATTCAGCAGATGCAGTACTAATACCAGAACCAACAAATATGAAAATTTTCCCAAAACAACAAGGTTCCATGTGGTTTCGATTAAAAGTAAAGGGCCGGTCCGCACATGGAGGTACAAGATATGAGGGAGTAAGTGCCCTTGAAAAGAGCATTCTAGTTATAGAAAAAATCCAAGAGTTAGAAACGAAAAGAAATGAAAGAGTTGAAGATCCTTTATATAAAGGCATTCCAATTCCCCTTCCAATCAATATAGGGAAAGTAGAAGGAGGAAGTTGGCCATCCTCGGTACCAGATTTGGTAGTGTTAGAAGGAAGAATAGGAGTAGGGCCTGAAGAGAAACTAGTAGAAGTAAAACAAGAACTAGCTACCTGGTTGAAAAGTCTGGGTGAAACAGATCCGTGGTTTAAAAGTCATCCAGTCGAGCTTGAATGGTTTGGTGCGCAGTGGGTGCCAGGATCAGTAGAGTTAGGACATCCTTTTGTGAAGATGATCGAAAAGGCATATATACAAGTGGAAAAGAAGCAACCCATTTTAGAAGCATCACCGTGGGGGACGGATGGGGGATTATTCACTCAACTTTCAGGTATCCCAACAGTCGTTTGTGGTCCAGGAACAACAGAGGTAGCGCATTACCCTAATGAGTTTATCTACATTGACGAAATGATAAAGGCTGCAGAGATTTTTGCCATCCTTCTTATGGAATGGTGTGAAATCTCTGATGAAGGATAGATGAATAACTAAGCGACTAAAGAATGGACCGGGCGGTATTGCCCGGTTTTTTTATTGGTTTGGAGGCAATTGGTGGGTGTGCGGATAATGTTGAAATGTGTCGATTTCTTGATATATTCTGTTTTTTCTTGATATATCTTTAGAATTATTGATATATCTTCAGAATTCTTGATATCTCTCAGAATTTCTTGATATATCTTCAGAATTATTGATATCTCTCAGAATTTATTGATATCCTCCACTTTTACTTTTTACTTGAGATCCCATTCCCCTGTGCCTGCACTACATTAAATAACTGCCCGGAAGTGGAAGTGCATTTTCCCACTTAGGAAAGTAACTAACGTAATTTACTAAAGAATTTTAGCCATGTTTCCTTTTTTATATAGATTACATACATCGCATTTCACACTGGTTTACATATCCTGAGATGTTTAGAAAATACTATCAAGTATATGAAGACCGGAGGCAACTTTATGGTTACGTTCTTTACTATCTTACTGTTTTTAAGTATGGTGATTTTCATTTCCATCCTCGATTGTTATTACTATAACAGGGATGTCTTAGACTGTTTTACACGTTTGTTCATTTTTGATCCTGGTTTAAGAGAGTGGATGGTTTATTTGACGTTTATATTTGGTTTTACATTTGCAATCATTCAAGATCTACATTTTAAAAATAACAAAAACAGGAGCAAAGATACTAATGGGCAATAAAGAAACAATATCATTATGGCAACTGTTTATCTTAATACTCATTTTTGAAATGGGGAGCGCCACAGTAGTCGGGATAGGTGGAGAAGCAAAGCAAAATGTCTGGATTGCCATCAGCTTGGCTGGATTAATAGGAGTAGGCTATATTTATCTTTTGCATTTCATGCTTGGTAGAAAAAAAGGCTATAATCTTTTTGCTCTCATAGAATTCTGTTTAGGGAAATGGTTAGGAGGCGTAATAAGTTTCCTTTACATTATTTATTTTATTTATATCTCTTCAAGAGTTTTGAGGGACTTCGGTGAATTAATTGTGTCTACCATTTTTATCTTTACTCCTATAGAAATAATTAGCATTACTATTATTCTGACGATTATTTACATGTTGAATTCCGGTATTGAAGTGATGGCAAGAACGTCGGAGATATTTTTCCCTTATGTGTTTTCTTTTACATTTTTAGTTGGAATTTTTATTTTATTGTCTGGAGAGATTCAATTTGAAAACCTAAGGCCATTTCTTGATGAAGGAATAAAACCCATATTCCAAGCAATTATCCCCGGCCTATTGACCTTTCCTTTTGGCGAGCTTATTGCATTTGCGGTTGTATTACCACTAGTCACCAAATATAAGAAGGCAAAAGGTTTTGCCGCAGGAAGTATCATTCTAAGTACATTAGTACTGGTTTATTCATCCGTTATTCAAGTGCTTACACTTGGACACGAAATGAAAGAAAGGTCAAACTTTCCACTCCTTTCGGCTGCAAGGGAAATCTCCTTATTAGATTTTATTGAACGGGTAGATATAGCGGTTGTCTTTGTGGTGATGTTTGGCATCATCGTTAAGATAGGTGTTTTCTTTTTTGGGGCGATAAAGGGTTTAGAACATATTTCCAATAGGGAGTACCGGACGTATTTAATTCCTGTTGGTTCCATTATTTGTTTATCCTCCATAATCATAACCGACAATTTTGCTGAACATATAGAGGAAGGTTTACAAATTGTTCCTTATTTTGTCCACCTTCCCTTTCAGTTTGCATTGCCACTAATGTTACTTGTGATTGTGCTGATACGAACAAGGGAGAGAAGTGGCGGGAAAAGGAGTGATATAAATTGGGAAAGTTAAAACAATTTCTCTTAGGGGAAGGTGGGAATATCAGTTCTACCGATAAAGAGCTATATTCACCTGAAGAAACGTCTGAACCCCTACAAAAATCGCTCGAGGAAAATGACAAAATCATACAAAAAGAATTTTCTCTCTCCATTGATTTTCACTATTCAACTTTAATTGTTGGAAAAAGGGATGCCATCGTTTATTTTTTTGATACTTTGATTGCCAAAGATAGATTGACAGAAGAGATTTTTGAACCACTTGTAACTGCAGAAGGGTCTGATTCAGTCTTGCAATCTGGAGATCTGGAAGAGTTTAGAAAAGAATACTTCGCTTCTGTTCCTTATAAATTTGCAGAAAATTACCATCAGATCTTTTGGAAGCTCCTAAATGGATATGCTGTCATCGTAATAGATGGAATGGAACAGGCACTGTGCATCAATCTGGGAAGCATTGAAAAAAGAAGCGTTACGGAACCGAGTACCCAAACTATTATCAGAGGGCCGAAAGACAGTTTTACCGAAACGATAAATACAAATATTAGTTTGATTAGACGAAGAATACGTAATCCCAATCTCTGCTTTGAACAGTATCGTGTAGGTCAGGATACAAAAACAGCGGTAGTAATAGGATATATAAAAAATATTACCAACGATGAACTTGTACAAGAGGTAAAAAGTAGAATGGAAAAGGTTAATGTAGTCGGACTTTTTGATAGCGGAAATATCGAAGAATACTTGACTGACAAAACGCTTACACCTTTTCCGCTTACCTATAACACGGAGAGACCAGATAACATAGCGGCAAATCTTATAGAAGGAAAGGTTGCAGTGTTAGTGGATGGCAGTCCTTTTGCCTTAAGTGTGCCAACTGTTTTTACCGATTTTTTTATTTCCACGGAAGATTATTACCAACCATTTTTCATGGCTTCTTTCATCAGGCTTATCCGGTATGTTTCTTTTATGCTTTCATTGTTGTTGCCTTCTTTGTATGTGGCTATTTCTACTTATCATCATGAATTAATTCCGACTTCTTTGTTAATTAGTGTTCAAGCCCAAAGAGAAGGAGTGCCTTTTCCGGCTGTAATTGAAATACTGTTGATGGAACTTACATTTGAAGTATTGAGGGAAGCGGGAGTGAGGATGCCGAGAGCTGTTGGACAGACCGTTTCCATTGTTGGAGCATTGGTTATCGGACAGGCTGCTGTTGAGGCCGGTTTAGTTTCTAGTGTTTTAATTATTATTGTCGCTTTGACAGCTATTGCAAGTTTTGTCTCCCCAATTTATAACTTTTCCATTGCTACGAGGATTCTTCGCTTTGTCTACATTTTGATGGGAGCATTGATAGGGTTGTATGGAGTACTGCTATTGGTTGTTATCATGGTTATCCATTTGACTGGTTTACGATCATATGGCGTGCCGTATTTGGCTCCAGTGGCTCCTCTCCTTTTAGAAGATCAGAAGGATGTATTTGTCAGAATGCCTGTTTGGGATAATATAACCCGTCCATCTTATCTAAAGCCTAAGCATACTAAAAAAACTTCCGATAAAGGCAGCAACAGCGGACCATCACAGGATAAGGGGAATTTTTCATGAGGAAATGGTTATGTATATGCTCCGTCTTAATCTTATTGACGGGATGCTGGGACAAGGTTGAACTGAATGAGATTTCCATCGTCACAGGGATTGCTATTGAAAAAGGAGAAAATGCAAAGTTTCGTGTCACTGTTGAGACAATAAACGCACCTCAACTATCAGCTGATCAACCTGGTAGCGGGACACCTGTCATTACTTTTCAAGAGGAAGGGAACTCACTCGCTGAATTATCTGAAAGAATGAACGTCGGACTTTCTAGAAAACTCATCTATTCCCACACTAGAATTATTGTTATCGATGAATTACTCGCTAAGGATGGTGTCGGTGATGTTTTGGACTTTTTGGAAAGAACAGGAGAATTTCGAAATGACTTCAACATTCTAATATCAAGAGGAACAAAAGCTTCTGATATTGTAAAAACAACTTATCCATTAGAGTTGGTACCATCCATCAAGGTACATAAGCAAATCGAGATCTATTTAGAAGAATGGGGAGGCGATCCGTATGTGCGCCTTACAGATTTCATATCTTCTTTGACTTCAAAGGGGCGACACCCGGTGACAAGTGCTGTTTCAATAGCAGGAAAACCGGAAGCAGGAAAAAATATTGAACAAAATTCAAAGACAGAGTTGGATTCCATTGTTGTTATTTCTGGTCTATCCGTTTTTAAAAAAGATAAACTGATTGGTTTTTTATCTCGCGAAGAAGCCAGAGACTACCTCTGGACACAAGGGCTTAGCAGGACAAGTCTAACTGTCCCTTGTTATATGGAAGGAAACGAGGCAGAAAATAATTTTTTAGATATTCGTATTATCCATTCTCATTCTGATGTAAAAACGACAGAAGAAAAAACAGGGGTCAAAATCAAAGTAAATATCAGTGGAGAGGCAAAAATACAAGGAACACAATGTCATCAGAATCTAGAAAAAATAAAAACATATGAAAATCATGAAGAGGCATTAAATAAATATATAGAAGAAAAGATTTTGGCAACTATTCAAAAAATGCAAGATGAATACCAAGCAGATATTTTTGGATTTGGGGAGGTATATTTCCGTACATCTCCAAAAAAATTTAAAAAGGTTGAAGACAATTGGGATGAGATTTTTTCAGAAGCAGAAGTGGAGGTCCTTGCAGATTACCGTATCAAACGTTCAGGAATAAGGAACAAAAGCTTTTTGACCGATGAACCGGTTTCTGGACAATAAAAAGAGGTTGATAAAAAAATGACCGCTGGCTCACGTCAGCCCCTAGGAAAGCGAAGCCATTTGCGGAAATCAACAGCGGTGTTAAAAAACTCTAAAATCAAATACTTTTTCAGTGGCCTCATAAAAAAATGGGGGAATTTCTTACTCTTTAGCGAATTGAATTAGTAGGGGGGATACAATGAGTACAAAAACAGGTAAAACCTTAATAGTAAAGAATGAAACCTTCTATTTGAACGCATATGTAGATCAGTTTAATAAAAGACTGAAGATAGAAGATTTCAGAGGAAATTTAGGTCACATCTTACATTACATTGAAAATTGGAGCAAACAGCCATTTGTAGAGAAAGTAATTGTGAAATCTAGAAGAGAAAATATTAGAACACTAATAGAAAAAGGATTTCTTTTGGAAGCTTCTGTTCCTGGATACTTTCTCGGGGGAGAGGGGTTCTTTCTATGCAAATATAAAAATATTGATCGCTATAACAGTGATAGATGGTGTGAAGAAGATAATATCCTTGATTCTGTATGGCAAAAAAGGAAGCAAAAGGAAGTACTCCTAGACCCAAATTTAACATTGCGTGTGGCAGAGGTAACGGATGCAATAGCCTTATCTGACTTTTATAAAAATGTTTTTGCTATTTATCCTGTGCCTATTGAAGATCCGGATTATATTTTGGAAAAAATAAATAGTAATACAATCTTTATGCTTTTAGAGGAAAAAGGAGAAATAATTGCAGCAGCATCAGCGGATATGAACCCTTTCTATAAGAATGCTGAAATTACTGACTGTGCCACCTCTCCTTCAAAACGTAAAGGCGGTTATATGAATTCTCTAATTCGTGAATTAGAAGCAGAATTAGTAAAAAGGCAAATTTATTGCAGCTATTCCATTGCCAGGGCTCTCTCTTTTGGGATGAATGCCGTCTTACACAATTTGGATTACACCTATAAAGGAAGATTGAAAAACAACTGTTATATTTTCGATAAGATAGAAGATATGAATGTTTGGAGTAAAGACCTCTCCTTAATGGATGCCCAAAAATTGGCACCAATTGCCGAGAAATAGGCGGATGATAATCATGCAAACACACACTCTGTCAAAAGAAATGTTAATGGCAATATTAGATGGAATCGATGAGGCTATTCACGCAGTAGATAAGGACGGTTTTACAATCTATTATAACAAGGTGGCAGCAGGCTATGACGGCATGAAAGTGGAGGAGGTATTAGGGAAACATCTTTTGCATGTTTTCCCTTCCTTGACGGAGGAAACTAGTACATTGCTGAAGGTACTGAAAACGAATAAACCGATATACCATGAAAATCAACGATATGAAAATAAAAAAGGTCAGTTACTTGAAACAGTGAATACTACCATCCCCATCCTCAAGGGAGATAATTTATTAGGTGCAGTGGAAATTGCCAAGAATTATGGGCACTTAAACACTCTATCTAATAAACTAATGGATTTACAATCCAAAATTAATAGGTCAGAAGGATCAAAGAAGATTTCACCTTTCCAAGCATCCTACACTCTAGCTGACTTCATCACGGATGATCCGGTTTGTTTATCTATGCTTCAAGATGCCATGTTATTTGCATCGTCGTTATTACCTGTTGTTATTTGGGGAGAAACAGGGACGGGAAAGGAAATCATCGCGCAAGGGATTCATCATCAATCTCCTAGAAAACGTGGACCATTCATTGCGCAAAATTGTGGAGCGATACCGGCTACACTGCTAGAAAGCATTCTGTTTGGAACAGAAAAAGGCAGTTACACCGGTGCAGTTGACCGCAAAGGCCTTTTTGAGCTGGCATCGGGTGGAACCCTGTTCCTTGATGAAATGAATTCTATGCCTTTAGAATTGCAAGCCAAACTGCTGAGAGTCCTTGAAGATGGATCCATAAGAAGAGTTGGTGGAACGGCTACGATTAAAGTAGATGTTAGAATTATTACTGCGATGAATGAGTCTCCTGATACATGTGTAGAGAATGGATCATTTAGAGATGACTTGTATTACCGATTGAATACCTGTCCGATATATATCCCTCCATTAAGAGAACGACCACATGACATTCGCCTCCTGATGGAAAAGAGATTGCAAACGAGAATTTCTTATCTGTTGCCTCCTGCAATTGGAGAAATGTTTGGTGCATATCATTGGCCAGGGAATGTAAGAGAATTAATCAATACGATAGAATATGTTCTATTAAAATCAAAAAAAGAAACCATATCTCCTAAACATCTTCCTGCAAAGCTGAAAAAAATAAAGCAGCAAACTTATACCCCGGCAAAACTGGGGTCATTAAGGATAGAATTACAGAAGACAGAAAAATCAATGATACAAAATGCCATGGATCTGACAGGTGGGAATGTAATGAAAGCGGCAAAGATACTGGATATACCTCGTCAGACCCTTCAATACAAACTTGCTAAAATGGAAGAGAAATCTAATACTACTGAAGTGCCAGAAATTCGGCACGCAGATTAATAACAAGTTTCTCCTATTCTACATATATAAGTAATAACTGGGCATCAGCGTAGTTGGCACGGTTATTGCATGGTGTAGAACAGGGAGGAGATAGAGATGAAAATGGATCTATATAAGCCCAAACGGCATTGGAGTGAATTCGAACTTTGGAAAGATGTAACCGAAGAACAATGGAATGATTGGATATGGCAGTTGACCAATACCATCCGAACACTTGAGGATTTAAAGAAAGTCATTAACTTAACACCGGAAGAAGAGGAAGGGGTAAAAATCTCCACTAAAACCATCCCTTTAAATATAACGCCATACTATGCTTCGTTAATGAATCCAGATGATCCAAGGTGCCCTATAAGGATGCAATCTGTACCAATTTCAAAAGAAATCTACAAAACAAAGTACGATTTAGAAGACCCTCTTCATGAAGATGAAGATTCCCCAGTTCCAGGCCTGACGCACCGCTATCCGGATAGAGTATTATTTTTGGTTACCAACCAGTGCTCCATGTATTGCAGGTACTGTACACGCAGAAGGTTCTCCGGCCAAATCGGAATGGGAGTGCCTAAAAAACAATTGGATGCTGCCATTGCCTACATTGCATCCAATGACCAAATTCGGGACTGTCTAATTTCTGGTGGAGACGGTCTTCTAATCAATGACCAGATCCTTGAATACATCTTAAAAAATCTGCGGGCCATTCCACATCTTGAAATAATTCGGATAGGAACTAGGGCACCTGTCGTGTTTCCTCAACGAATAACAGAGAACCTTTGCAACATATTAAAGAAATATCACCCTGTCTGGTTAAATACGCATTTTAATACTTCTATAGAAATTACAGAAGAGTCTAAGCTGGCTTGTGAAATGCTCGTGAATGCAGGGGTGCCGGTAGGAAATCAAGCCGTCATATTGGCAGGTATCAATGACAGTGTACCTATTATGAAAAAGTTAATGCATGATCTAGTGAAAATACGTGTAAGACCTTACTATATTTATCAATGTGACCTTTCTGAAGGTATCGGACATTTTAGAGCCCCAATTTCCAAAGGACTTGAAATTATTGAAGGGTTACGCGGACATACGAGCGGCTATGCTGTTCCTACCTTTGTGGTGGATGCCCCAGGCGGCGGTGGAAAAATTGCGGTTCAACCGAATTATATTATCTCACAAAGTGCGAATAAAGTAGTGTTAAGAAACTTCGAAGGGGTTATCACCACTTATCCGGAACCGGAAAACTATGTCCCTGGAAGAGCGGAAGCCTATTTTGGTGAGATTTATTCAAACATGGAGGATAAGCGTTCAAATATAGGAATCGCAGCACTAATGAATGATTCACAATTCAATCTCGTTCCAGAAGGATTAAATCGATTGAATCGCCGCAAGGACTACGAAACAAACCCAGAACATTCTTCTTTAAAGGATAAACGTGATAAGCGTGATGAATTAAAAGAAAAGAAATTCCAGGCCCAACAGAAGAAGTATATAGTTGGAGAAGAAGAAAACAAGAGTGAATCAAGTTAGGAGGGTACTTGATGAAATGTAATTGGTGTGATAGCTCACAAGCAACATCTTCATCAGGAACAGTATATTGGGAACTGCCTGATGGTACAAAAGCCGTAACCATAACAGAAACACCCTCTGTCAATTGTGGGGACTGTGGAATGAAATATCAAGAAGACACAACTGTGAAGGAAATAGAAGATCAATTGTTTTTAATCAACACGAAGGAATTAGAAGCACAGCTCAGCTATAAGGAGCTAATGGCTAAACCCCGATTGTTAAAAAGAAACTACTTTGACTTCTCAAGCTAATGGTTGTCCTTTACCCTCATTCTAATGTAGAATGAGGGTAAAAAAATGGGTGTGGATGCATTTTGAGAAAGTCGTTTTACCATTATTTAATGAAGTTTCGTCATGCTTTGAAAAAAGATGACATCAGTATATTTGCCAATCATGCTTACGACGATCATAGTTTTCCAAAAAATTCAGAGGACTACCATGAAATCAGCAGCTATTTAGAAATGAACGGCCAATACCTAGAGAGCATGTCTACCTTCGACAAGGCTTGGGAGCTGTATGAAGAAGAAGTTTAATAGCTAGTTAAAGTGCACCTTTTATGAGGGTGTATTTTTTTTAAACATAAAACATATTTTTATGTAAATTCTAGCTGTGGATTGGAGCAAATGGCGAAGACTCCAGCAGGGGAATAACGGTAGATTGAGACCCCACAGCGCAGCGAGGAGGCTCAAGCACCGTCCCGCGGAAAGCGAAGCCATTTGCGGAAAGGAACAGTGTTGTTCAGCCAAACAACACAAGTTTTTATTATTTCCTATGTTAATGGAATAATAGAATAATAGGGACAGCCGCCTATAAACACATCGTACAACCACTTTTTGCCCCAACGCTTTGGCGAGTTGGCATCTTGCTGCATATAATACATTACTATCAAAGCCACAGTGATAAATGGGGAGAAATTATATGGGGAAGAACAAAAAACCAAACAAACCGAAATATAAAATTGGTGACATTGTCGTCATCACCATCTATGGAACTGTCGGTAAAGTGACGGACATGAAGCAAATAGATGGTGCGTATGTATATGAAGTAAATTCAAGTGAAGGGCTATATCAAGAAGAGACGCTTGCCTTTGTATCTGAATATGAAGGAAAAGTACTGGTAACCGAACGACTTGATATCAAGTATATGTATTTTATCGGTGATATCGTCCATGTTGCTGGATATGGCAAAGAATTATTTAAAATAGTCGGTTTCCGCACTGAAATCTGGCGATATAAAGAAGACTCCTGGGAAGACATCATTTATGAATTGACAAGATTGTCTGATGGGGAATGGTTGGAAGCAGGAGAGGAAGAATTGACAATGGTTGTCCATCACGAACATGCTGAAATTCTTATCCACAAACTTGGATTGTCCTATATGTTCAACAAAGAAAATACAAGCTTGGAGTTGTATAATCCGATGACTGGATCAAACAAACATTTCAAAAAAGAAGAATACAACAAGGAATATCAAAGAATAATTGATGGGCTTCTTGATGTCTACAATGATTATAAGGTGTTATATGATATCTTCGGTGATGAGGAATACCAGGAAGTGATGAATCTAGTAATGAAAAACCTAAAAAAATACATGGATGGCAAAAAACATAGTCAATTAGAAAAATAGAATGGAGAATTGAAAGAGCAAATAGATAAAGAACGGACCTCCGATAATGGCTGCAGCGAATACCAATTTGTCCGAAATTTTATCTAAAAGTGGCAATAAAACTTCCTCTTCTCCTAATCTTTCTAAGCTTGCTAAATAGTTCTTCATATAAATCTCCTCCTTTTTTGTGATTGCTTGTCCTTATGTCCCCAATGTATGCACGCTAGAACATTGATATGCACTTTTTTGAAATTTTTGAAAACAAAGATAGCATTTGTCCAACCTGATGGATTAATATAGAGAGTAAGACATATATCTTTAAAGACGTACATAAACCTTTAAAAAGGGGTGATATTGTGAAAGAAATCGAAGTAGTTATCGACACAGAAGAAATAGCCGAGTTCTTTTACAATGAGCTGGTAAGGCGGGGGTATGTTCCAGCTGAAAGCGAGATAGAAGAGTTGGCGGATATCATGTTCGATTATTTACTGGAAAAATGCATTATTGATGAAGAGATAGAATAGGAATCGATAAAGTAAAAAATAATACAAGCATTGCTGTTTCTTAGGCGAGATTGTTGTCTTAGGGGCAGCTTTTTTAGGTTTCAGCAGATTGGTATTTTGAGGGGGCTTCGTTTTAATGCTATATGGACGAGATTAGCTCAAAAATAAGCTAATTATGTGGGGGTTGAAACCGTTCGGTCAAATTATGATGTGGTTCGGTCAAAAAAAGCAATTTAAAAGAGGGTGTTCGGACAATTCTTATAAGGCTTTGGACAAAAAAAACCGAGGTTCGGTAACTTGAAAATTTCGTTCGGTCAACTTTTGAGAAACTTCGGTTAAATTCCCGAAATCTTCGGTCAACTATTGAAAAACTTCGGACATTTACACTTTTGATCGCCCCGTCCCAATTACAAATAAACCACCACGTACTTTATCAGCCTAATCATTTTTCCTTATCAAAGAAAACACCATGAAGCTCAGAAATTCCAGTAAGCTTCATCAAATTAAATAGATGGGATTTCTCCATATCAGCTGCTTCCATACTTGCAGGAAGATGAAAAAACGTTAATACTTCCTGAATATCCTTAAACCAATCAACAGGAACTATCGAAGGATGGTCAAAATCCGCCCATGCTGCTTCGAGTGTAGGACTATAAATCTTGCGGGAAGTAGACTTTGATGAAAAAACGGCAGGAAGGTAATCTTCTCTTGAACCGGTATGGAAACTCTCCTTGCTAAAATGCAAAGCCCCCTGCAAGACATCCTCGTTGGTAAACAATAGGACATAAAGCATTTTCCCTATCTCAATACGATTAGAAAGGTCGGAAAATTGTTGAACTCCAAGCCCAGTCAAAAGAGTGTCCAAACCCTTCCGGTAAGGAAATAGAACTAATGTAAAGCCAAGCTTTTCCTGTAGTTGATAAGTTAAACTGGATAAAACTTTCTGCTGAAAATAAGGATTTTGAAGGAGGTTATATTCAATAAAATTCTGTTCGTTAATGATCAAGGAAACAGTAAGCAGTTCTTTTTTACTGTTATTGCTCAAGAAAAGTGTCCATATCGGATTCATAAAAGGTGAAACATGAAATTCGGAGAGTAGATAAAATAGAGGTCTGCCAGCCTTTTTACTTTCTTCATATAGGAGTAATTGTGGGTAAGCATCTTGAAAAATGAGGTAGTTTGCTTTTTCAAGAAAACGAAATAAGATGGAGGCCTTCTCGTAAGAAAGCAAGGTGGAAATGTGGCTAGCTTTCAGGTCTGTCATATTCCAGCCACCGTTTCTTGAAACCATGTGAGCCAAAAAGCTCCAATGGACTTCTGGATGTTTCTGATAAAAATCCAAGTAGGCTTGAGTTCTTGTAACATTGTTTCGGTTAAGGCTGGCAGTCTTGCTACGGATTTTTGCCACCATATCTTGCTCTTTAAATGAAGGTGAAAGTTTAACCGGGGAATTTGTCCATTCCTTTTTAAGTTGATTTTCTTCTGTAGTAGTCCATAATTTTATCGAATCATTATTTTTGGACTTGGATGCTGTTCCTGTAAACCATTTTCCAAACATCAAATCACCTCGGATTATCATATGAGGATTGTGGTGGTTTCATGATTCACAGGCGAGTCACGCTATACTTTTGCAAATTTTTACTCTTTTCGACAAAACTTTTTATAATCTGATGAAGGATTCGACACCCTTTATTGCTAATTAATATATATAGAAATGGTTGAGGGGTGAAAAGGATGTTGGCTCTTAAAAGAATAATGAAGATGGGGACAGGGGAATATGATGTGACCATTATGCAAACACCAAATTATGGAGAATCAAAAGGGTACACTCCCATTTTCCGACTAACCATGGAGGGAAGCGGTCATCAGGAAATAGTGGACCGGGTTTATAAAAAATTCAATGTTACGGACTCTATCCCACGTGATTATGAAGGCAGGTTCATTGCTACTGGTGATATAATCATGATTGATGAGGGAACATTGGGGATTACCTACTACCGGTTGGAATTTGGAGGCTGGAAGAAAATAAATCGAGTTGCTGTGCGATAAAGATGAAAAGGGCAAAGCTCAAACTTTGCCCTTTCGTATTTAATTATGATTCCCAGGTCCATTTTTTCGGCCTTTAGGAGAATGCTCTTTTTTGTGGGCAGTATGTTCTGCTTCAATAGCTTCTGGACTGATATGGTTGTTCTTTTTTTGTCCATTTATTCTGTTTCGATGTTTCTTTCCCATTAGTTTCAGCTCCTTATTATTTAGGGTAACTGCCATGTATATAATAGATCTAGCTTTGCTGCTTATCTTGTCTGGAAGTGTGTGGCTTAGCAGTTTTCTTTTTTGTTGTGTTCGTAGCATTTGCATGTTCTACTGCTTGCTCTAGTTTCTTTTTCAATTAGATCACCTTCCTGAAAGGAAATTTCTTTCCCTTTTATTTTCTTCTGGAATTGTAAAAGAATGCGCTTTTTTAGCGAGAGTTTCTTTTGAAACATGGGTAATATATGGTATAGTAGTCATTGTTGTAAAGTAACAATGGTAAGAGTTATTAGGAGGTAACATAATGAGCGTACATATTGGAGCAAAACAAGGTGATATAGCGGAAACGATCCTACTACCTGGAGATCCGTTACGTGCTAAATACATCGCAGAAACATTCCTTGAAGATGCAGTCTGCTACAACGAAGTAAGAGGAATGTTAGGTTATACAGGTACTTATAAGGGTGAAAGAATCTCTGTTCAAGGTACCGGTATGGGAGTTCCATCTATTTCCATTTATATTAATGAACTGATGAATGAATATAACGTGCAAAATTTAATTCGCGTAGGTACATGCGGAGCTATCCAAAAAGATGTAAAAGTTCGCGATGTAATCCTTGCAATGAGTGCATCTACTGACTCTCAAATGAATCGTTTAACATTCGGTGGAGTGGATTATGCTCCGACTGCTAACTTCGACCTTCTGAAAAAAGCCTATGACGTCGGAGTGGAAAAAGGTCTTAACTTGAAAGTTGGTAATGTCTTCACGGCTGACATGTTCTACAATGACAATGGTGAACTTGAAAAGTGGGCTAAGTATGGGATCCTTGCAATTGAGATGGAATCTGCAGCGCTTTACACATTAGCTGCCAAATACGGCCGAAATGCTTTATCTGTCCTAACTGTAAGCGACCATATCCTTACTGGGGAAGAAACGACTTCCGAAGAGCGCCAATCCACATTCAGCGACATGATGGAAGTGGCATTGGAAGCTGTAACAAAAAAATAATACACGTTAAGCCCTTGGGATGTTACTCAAGGGCTTTTTTATACAAGAAAGGATGACACTTTATGATCCACACATTAAATCTTCAAACACATAAGAGGGATGAGTGGCAAGATATCACAGCTAAAGTGGAGAGTCTCGTTTCTAAATCAGGCATAATAGAGGGGCATGTGATGGTTTATTGTCCACATACAACTGCTGGAATCACTATTAATGAGAATGCAGATCCTGATGTGGTAAAAGACGTTGTAATGAGGCTCGACGAAGTATACCCATGGCAACATCCTAAATACAGGCATATGGAAGGCAATACAGCAGCTCATCTAAAAGCGATGACACTTGGGAACTCCCAGCAGGTTATAATTCATAATGGCCAGCTTGTTCTCGGCACTTGGCAGGGTATTTTTTTCTGTGAATTTGATGGGCCTCGTCATCGAGAGATATATATTAAAGTGTTCAAAGATTCTGAATGAACACACCAGCATCATATAGAATAGCGACTTTTTTCTTATCTTCTTTTTTATCAGTAAAATCTTTTTACGGCGTTATGGATTAATGGTAAACTGTTTAAGTATGTTTTACATGAGTGAAACTTTAATTGCTAGAACTAACCAACTCATAATGATTATATTAGAATAGTAAAAGGTGATTATTTTATGAAAAAGAAACATTTTTCTGTATTGGTAATATTACTCTTGTTAACAGGCTGTTCCAAACAATTGGATGATGTTAACTGGAAGTTTTGGGAGTATTTTACTAACGATACAGCAGAAGAGGTTGTAGAGGAGACACCAACTGAAGAAGAACCTGTGGAAGAAGAGCAACCGGAAGAAAGCCCACAGACTGAGGCCCCGCCAGAAACAAATGAAAACCAGTACGTACTGGAAGAGCCGTTTTTCACTGTTTTGAACGAAGAAAAGGTAATTGAAAATACGGAGAACCTATTAGTGTTAGTAAATAAAAATCAGTCTCTGCCAGCTGATTACGTTCCCAAAGATTTGACTATACCGGATGTCCCGTTTTCCTTTGAAGGGGACTATGAAAAAAAATATTTAAGGGAAGCAGCTGCACGTGCATTGGAAGAGCTTTTTGCTGCAGCAGAAGCTGAGAATGTTGAGATCTTTGCTGTATCGGGTTATCGTTCCTATGAAACGCAGTATGGAATCTATAATACCTACTTAAAAAAGTGGGGAGAAGAAAAAACGAATGCCGTTTCTGCTATTCCAGGACATAGTGAACATCAAACGGGACTTGCAATGGACATTTCAAGCAGGTCTGCAGCACTAGATTTGACGGAGGAATTTGGAAACACCCCTGAAGGAAAATGGGTGAAAGAGCATGCAAGTGAACATGGTTTCATTATCCGGTACCCTGAGGATGGGGAAGTGATTACAGGGTATCAATATGAGCCTTGGCATCTTCGTTATGTAGGTAAAGAGGTCGCTGCTTATATCGATGAACATGATCTAACTTTAGAAGAATTTTTTGACCGAGCGATAAAACAGTAAAAAAGGAAAACCTCAACCATATTTGATCTGGTTGAGGTTTTTTTAGAGTATCCCGCTTGAGAGGACATAGGAGCAGAGTAGACCCAGGGCGGAGAGGAGGCCAACAATAGGACCTCCTTCTTCAAATGCTTCAGGCATCATGGTGGAAGCAACCATTGCGATGATCCCGCCTGCTGCAAGACCACTTACAAGATATATGTAGAGTTCATTTAATTCCTTAAAAACTACATAACCAAAGACCGAACTTAATGTGGTCAAAATAAAGACGATTGTCCAAAGAAACAATATTTTTTTTCTAGAATAACCATCTTTTTTAAGGCCTACGGAACTTGACAACGCTTCGGGAATATTACTGATAAAAATCGCCAGGACAATCACCCAGCTAACCGAATTAGATTTTATCAGGCTTACCCCAATAATGACGGATTCAGGAATGGAATCCATGATCGAACCGATAAAAATCGCCATGCCAGAATGTCCTTCGCTTTTTTCCTTTGAACGTTTGCGCTCTTTTCCGCCCTTCTTTATAATCACCATTTCTAAGAGGGTGAACAGAGCGGCCCCTATCAGAAATCCAAAAATGACATAACTGTATCCTTTTTCCGCCTCTACTTTTCCCATAAGTTCAAATGATGCGGCGCCAATAAGTACGCCGGTTCCAAAGGCCATAATGAATCCAGTTAGTTTTCGAGGGATTGGAATATATAGACCAACTATAGCTCCAAGCAATAAAGCTCCGCCAGCAACTGCTCCCCATAACAAAGCGCCTGTCATAATTTTCACCTGACTTATCATTGGAATTCTTATAGTACTAATGTGTACGAAAAAAAATACAACATACTTTAATTGTATTATTGACAAAATACAAAGGTACTTGGTTTTATTGTTAGGAGGAATGAAAGTGAACAGGTTTTATCCTTATGTATTGATAACAACTGTTATCGGTTTGATATTGTTTAATATGAGCATACCCGGTTATGTTTCCGCTTTTGGGGAAAAGGAGAGGACGATACGATATTATGCACAAACCTCTTTGGATTCTCAATATATATCCGAAATGCGAGTTACAAAGGCGGTTATTAAAGCAATAAAAAATGGGGAATGGGTTGAAATTAGCCATCCTGTTCCTCCGACAGATGTATACATTAAACTAGACAATGATAAAAAATATGCGATTGATCATCAAATGAATATTTATGACTTAAAGGAGAACAAGGCGATTTTGGAACTGCCTGATAAGGTGGTTCATCAATTAACAAAAGATATGAAGAAACTATACAGCATTCATTATGGAGATCTGATTACGTGGAATGAAGCCAATAGCGCATTGCCTCGTTATAGCAGCTTTACCGTACTAGATTTGGACACTGGGAGGACCTTTGAGGTTCAAAGGAGAGCAGGCTCCTATCATGCAGATGTACAACCTTTAACAAACGAAGATACGAAAATAATGAAAGAAATATACAGGGGAACATGGAGTTGGGACCGTAGGGCAATTCTCATTCTAACTCAAGACCATAAATATGCTGCCTCCATGCACGGAATGCCTCATGGAAAAGGGGCATTGCAGAACGGGTTTCCAGGTCATTTCTGTATACACTTCCAAGACAGCATCACCCATAAATCACGAAAGATGGATCATGCACACTCCATTATGATAAAGAAAGCTGCAGGTGAATGGTTAGATCATACAGAAAAGCTGTCACCTGCAGAAATTGTGGATGCAACCGTTTTATCCATCCACCAACATGACTGGTTTATTCTTGCATCCGTTCTTGATGATAAAAACAGGGTTCTGTTGAAAGAAAAAATAAAATTTTTGGAAGAGATTGATCTTGTAAAAAGGCTTTCTGACTTACCTGCCGACCGAGATTATGACACGAAGCTTTACTATCCAATTACTGTAAAGTTATATATCCACAGAGATACAACAGGTACGGAATCAAGGCAAGTCACTTTTCAACTTTACAGAGGGTCAATAGAAGAGCCGTGGACTGTTGATTTGGACAACTTAATGCAACAGCTATAAGAAAAAGATTGGAGGCTCCTTGACAGGCCAGGAGTCTCCTCTACTTTTTAGACTTTGTTTTTATGATTTCAATCGGAACCTTGGTTATCGGAACTATTGTTTCTTTTGATATTCTTATCTCTACAATCCCATCTTGATATTTGGCCTTTGTGCTATTTCCCTTAACTATGCAAGGTAAAGTGATGGTCTGTTTGTCGCCGGAATTGGGAAAATTGTCAACAAATAAAGTAGTTGTATTATGAGAAGTTTTTATTTGGGATAGTTGGTCTTCAGATGCAACCGGAAAGCGGACAAATACTTCTTCATGTGTTTCGAATACTTTTGCCTCAAACCCCGTTTTCCTTTTTTTCTTTTTTGCTTGGGCAGATTTCAATAGGTCGAATGACTGTGCAAAAAAGTCTGTGGAACCTAACGCCTGCGGATTAGGGGGCAATTTCCCTTGCATTGCTTTTGACATCCAGTTTTCCACATCTGTTTGTTTGAATATATCCTGTTTCATGTAATCCTTTGGAAATGGAAACATCTTGTTCCAAGGTAGCATTTTAAATTCCTCCAATATGACTTTCTTACTCTAAACTATTCTTTTCTAATGTAATATGTTAGAACCAATTGTTTGACGTTGGCCATTTTTTTTACTATACTAAATTAATCTCGAATTCAAGATATTATTACAAAAGGAGTGGCTGATCATGAAACACATTTTTAAAAAAGGTTCCCAGCGAGTCTTACTTTTATTGCATGGAACAGGAGGAACTGAACAAGATCTTCTTCCTCTAGCAGATATGATTGACCCTCAAGCTTCTGTACTAAGTGTAAGAGGAAATGTTTCCGAAAATGGCATGCCGCGTTTCTTTAGACGTTTGTCAGAAGGAGTTTTTGACGAAGAGGATCTAATCTTTCGTACAAAAGAGCTCCATGAGTTTTTAGATGAAGCAGCAGAAAAGTATGAATTTGATCGCAACAATCTCATAGCTATTGGATATTCTAATGGTGCAAATATTGCCGGAAGTCTGCTTTTCCATTATAAAGACACTCTAAAAGCTGCTGTTTTATATCATCCGATGGTTCCAAGAAGAGGTGTTGAAATCCCAGACTTAAGCGAAACACCAGTATTTATTGGAGCGGGGAAAAATGATCCGATTTGTCCCGCAGCAGAAACCGAAGAGCTTAGCAAGATACTAGAAGATGCAGGATCAAAAGTTGAGGTTCACTGGGAATATCAAGGGCATCAATTAACACACTCAGAAGTCCAAGCGTCAAAAAAGTGGTATGATACTATCTGAAGAAAGCGGAGTGAGATAATCTTCACTCCGTTTTCGTATTGATAAATGAGCAAACCATTTTCTTTCCATTGCTTCATATATTAAACTGAAGGAAGAAATAAAATCTGTACATACCTTTGGAGGAACAGAATGAAGATTATTGACCAAAAACATGTGCAAGCCGAATTAGACAGATTTATAAATGTTGAAGTATTCGTCCATTTGGAGACGACAAATGGTGCTTATGCCGGCCACCACAATACTGGTCTTGCAGTGGGAGCATTCATACGCAATGTCCCATTGAAATATGAGCGGGCAAAAATAGTTGGAAACGGACCGTATCGAATTGGTTTAAAGCTCAAACACGGCTGGGTCTATGCAGAAGGTGTTACACATTATGAAGTAGATGATAAAAATCGTCTGCTACTAGCTGGCTTAAATCCAGAAGGAAAACTTGCAGTTGCATTGCAAATTAGCCAGGAGCCATTTTGAGTGAAGGGAGAGAAAAGAATGGAAGCAGAAAGACACGTTCTGGTTGTATTTCCACATCCAGATGATGAAGCATTTAGTTCCTCTGGCACCATTAAACTGTTTACCCAAAGCGGAGTTCCTGTTACTTACTTATGCGGCACACTTGGACAAATGGGGCGTAATCTTGGCAATCCGCTATTTGCCAACCGCGAGACGTTACCAGAGGTTCGCAGAAAAGAATTATTAGAAGCATGCAAAGTCATGGGAATAGATGATTTGCGCATGTTAGGCCTTCATGATAAAACTTTGGAGTTTGAGGATGAAGAATATCTTGCTGACATTGTTCATGAAGCGCTAGTTGAGTTGAACCCAAGCTTGGTACTTACTTTCTACCCAGGACACGGCGTTCATCCTGATCATGATGCTATGAGCAATGCGGTCGCGATTGCAGTCGGTAGGCTACCTGAACAGGACAGACCAACAGTTTATGGAAAAGCCATTTTGAAAAATAGTGTAGAACTAATAGGTGAACCAGATGTGACAATTGATATTCGATCTGTTGCAGAAGATAAGCTGAAAGCCATTAAAGCACACAAATCCCAAACGAGTGGATGGGTAGAGCTGATGGAAAAACAGTTGAAAGAAAACGCACCAGAAATAGAGGATTGGTTATACCGAGAAACATTCTGGACGTATATAGTATAAGAGAAATCAGGGGATTTGGTCTCCTGATTTTTTTGTCGTTAAAGGAATTAGTCTTCATGCTACTTCTTCATCTTGGGTATGAAGACCTGAGTGACAAGGAAATAGGAGTAGAGGAGTCCTCATGGTAGTTATGAAGACCTAAATGAAAAGGAAAAAGGAGTAGAGGAGTCCTCATGGTAGGTATGAAGACCTGAGTGACAAGGAAAAAGGAGGAGAGAGGTCCTCATGGGCGTGATGAAGACCTCAGTGATGAGTAAGAAGGAGGAGAGAGGTCCTCTTCGCCGTGATGAAGACCTCAGTGACGAGAAAGAAGAAGGAGAGAGGTCCTCATGGCCATGATGAAGACCTCAGTGACAAGGAAAAAGGAGGAGAGAGGTCCTCATGGCCATGATGAAGACCTCAGTGACGAGAAAGAAGAAGGAGAGAGGTCCTCATGGCCGTGATGAAGACCTCAGAGACGAGAAAGAAGAAGGAGAGAGGTCCTCATGGCCGGTTAACCAATCCACCAAAATCATAAGATAGGTTCTATTTTTGAAAATATTCCCTTTACCCCCAAATCGTTCTAATATAATATTAAGTTTAGAGCGCAGATCGGTTGGGGAAGGGTGACTAGCATTTGAAAACAAAGAGAAAGATCTTGTGGTTGGATTTATGGCAGATAGCCGAACAAGAAGCGTGGCTCGCTGATAAGGCCGCAAAAGGCTGGGAACTTACAAAGATGACTGGGCTTACCGCTAACTTTAAGAAAGCAGCACCTCAAACGATTACGTATAAAACAGATATTTTCAAAGAACCAATCAGTCAAAATCCTGAGCAACTGAAACAATATGAACAAGCCGGCTGGAGATATGTTGCATCAAGAGGCCACCTGCATTTCTTCAGGAACAACTCACAAAGCACAGTTAAAGAAATCCATACAGATCCAATCCATCAAGCCGAAACTATAAGGCTTTTAAAAACCAGCTTAAAGATAAGAGCATATTTGATAGCCCTACTCACATTGATAGGCATAGCTTTGGCTGTATTCATGCTTACATTAGATCCTGTTAGAAACTATCTAAATGATGAGTTTTTGTCTCCCATCATACAAATCTTTATCTTCATTGGTATAAATTTGTTGATTTTAAAGGGACTAATCCACTTAAATAAGTTAATAAAAATACTCCAATCAAACCAAAGGATTCAACCTGTACCTGACTTCCGAAAAAAATATTATCAAAATAAGATAATAGGATTAAGCGTGATTTCGTTTTTTGCAGTTTTTTTCCTATATGAATTTAGTAAATCGGGTAATACAACATTGGCAAAAAGTTTTCCTCCTATTCCAGAAAAAGAATTACCAGTCGTCCAAATGGATGATTTTACAGATAAAACCAACCATAAGCCCTATTTTTATGATCAAAATAGTAATCGTGACAATTACTACTCGGTAAATTCCAGCATCCTTGTGCCTGAACAATATGAATTACAACAACATGTTGAGGTAGAAGGAGAGAAATGGGAAGATGGAAGCGGACCTTATCGCCCTTCCTTGACCTCACGTCAATATATTTTCTTAAACGAGGTATTAGCCAAAAGACTATTCCAATATCTAATAGACAGTGAAGAAGAGCTTCATAGAGGCGATGCAACATTTCCTAACACAACCGTATTTGATGAGCTGGTTGTTTTAGAGAATTCTGTTCTCTCGAGAAAAGGACATATCATTTATTATGTGACTTATTACGGCAAAGAATCAGTAGAAGAAATCATACATGCGATGGAATTATTGCTAACAGACGAAGCGCAGAGGAGCTAATGACCTCTGCTTTTTTATTATGAAAAAAGAATCTTCAGAATTATCAGTTGACATTTCTTCCCTTCAAGGTTATTTTAATGATGTTGAATAATATTACATATTGTATGATGTCGGAATAAATTCGTTATATTAAAAAAGTGAAAGGGGAAATATCGATGATCTTACATGATTCTGAAACACTTTCTTTATCAGAGATGCAACTCCTTCAATCCACGAGGTTGAGAGACACCGTACAGAAAGTCTTTCAACATGTTCCTTTTTATAGAAAAAAGTTAACTAACTTTACGATTACACCTTCTGATGTTCGAACCACTGATGACATTCACATACTACCTTTTACTACCAAAAAAGAACTGCGCGAGAACTATCCGTTCGGATTATTTGCTATCCCTCGCAGCCAAATAACGAGGCTCCATGCCTCATCTGGGACTAGCGGGAAGCCTACAGTTGTTGCCTACTCCCAAGAAGATATCAACATGTGGAGTGAAATTGCAGCACGTGCCATTTCAATGGCTGGAGGAAAAAAAGGAGACATCCTTCATAATGCTTACGGTTACGGCCTTTTTACTGGAGGACTTGGACTGCATTATGGTAGTGAAAAGCTTGGAATGATCACAGTTCCGGTTTCTGGCGGGAACACAGAAAGACAAATCCAATTAATTCAGGATTTCCAGCCAACTGTTATTTGTGGAACACCTTCCTATGTGCTCAACATCGCTGACAGGATGATAGATCTAGGGATTAATCCAAAAGAGACATCTTTAAAGTATGGAATTTTTGGAGCAGAGCCTTGGTCAGAAGAGATGAGAAGAACATTAGAGGATAAATTAGCGATCAAAGCATGCGATATATATGGATTAAGTGAAGTAATTGGACCAGGAGTGGCAATGGAATGTTCTGAGGCGCAGGATGGTCTGCATGTTGCAGAAGATCATTTTTATGTAGAAGTGATTGATCCAAAGACCCTGGAAATACTGCCAGAGGGGGAAGTAGGAGAGCTTGTCTTTACAAGCCTTACAAAACAAGCCATGCCTATCATTCGTTATAGAACTGGTGACATAGCTTCCATAAAAAGAGAGACATGTACATGCGGTCGGACGACAACAAAAATGTCGAGAGTCAAAGGAAGAGTAGATGATATGTTAATTATTAGGGGGGTAAATATTTTTCCTTCCGAGATTGAACATACATTATTGCAAATAAAAGATGTAGCACCACATTATCAGCTTTTCGTATCTCGTGAGAAAAACTTAGATTCTGTAGAAGTTCAAGTAGAAATGCAAGCGCATACATTTATGCAGACAGATCCTGTAAAAAGAATGAAAATGATGAGTGCAATCGCACAAAAGGTGGAATACGATTTGAAGTCCAAATGCTTGATTCATGTGAAGGCAAGCGTTGTAGAACCTCGAACAATCCCCCGTTCAGAAGGGAAAGCGGTACGTATTGTCGATACAAGGTTTTCTCATGCTTAAAAATGTTCAGAACTTTCTGTGTTGAAAAACGTATAACATTATATTATAATGACGTTAAATAAACGTTATAGAAATAGGAGGCGGCGAAAATGACCAACTCATTATCGTTTGACCGCTTGACGGAAGAAGAGAAACATGAGCATTTTATGCAACGTATCCAGGCCGGGGAAAAGATTGAAGCAGACGATTGGATGCCAGAAGAATATCGTAAAACATTAATTAAACTAATCTCCATGCATGCCATCAGCGAAATAATGGGAGCGCTTCCAGAAAAGGAGTGGGTACCAAAAGCTCCGACTTTACAAAGGAAGCTTGGGATTATGGCGAAAGTTCAAGATGAAATGGGCCATGGTCAGCTATTGTTGCGAGTGGCAGAAGATTTAATGGAACCTTACGGAAAGTCCCGTGAAGAAATAATGCAAGATTTATTTTCAGGAGATTTAAAGTTTCATAATGTTTTTCACATGGAAGCACCAACATGGGGGGATGCAGGGCTGATCGGATGGCTTGTTGACGGAGCGGCCATTATATCCCAGACGAATATGCTTGATGCATCCTATGGGCCGTATGCAAGGGCATTAAAAAGAATATGTGCAGAAGAAGTTTTTCATGCTCAACACGGCGAGGCTATTATTATGGCGCTTGCTGAAGGAACTGAAGAACAAAGAAATATGATACAAGATTCTATCAATCGCTGGTGGGAAGCTTTATTAATGTTCTTCGGGCCGGCAGATGCCTCTACCACTGGTACATCAAAGCAAGATATCACAATGAAGTATAATATCCGCACCAAGAGCAATGAAGAACTACGTCAAGACTTTTTTACAAAATATATCCCAAGGGTGTTATCCCTTGGCCTAACATTGCCGGATGAAACGATGCACTATAATGAAAAAGAAGAAAAATGGATCTACAAACAACCCAATTGGAACAACTTTAAAGACATTATCAGAAATAAAGGTCCTAAATCACAGGATCGCCTGAGATTGCGGATAATAGCACACGAAAATAATGCATGGGTTCGAGAAGCGTTAAGCTCCGAAACATCAGCAGGCTAAGGGGAGGAGCTTAGAAATTGAGTACAAAAGGCTTTTATAAAGAGTTTGAAGTATTTAGTAAGAGAACCCATACAGCTCCGATGCAATATCAGTTCAGCCTACTTGCTCCAAACGAAGAGATTGCGCTTGTCATGGCACAAGAAAACTTTATGAGGCGGGAACCAGCCGTGGATATTTGGGTGGTGCAACGGAGTGATATTCGGAAGATGTCTCAAGAAGAGCGTCAATCCTTGCAGAGAATTGACAACAAAGACTACCGAAACACGAAAGGCTATGGGTATTTGAAGAAAAAATGGCGTCACTATGAACAGGGGATGCTTGATGAACAGGAAATCATGTCTTGGGGAGGGAAGAAAAAAGGATGAATAGAGCAACTGTAGAAGAAGCCAAAAAGGATGCATCCTATTATAATGCCCTAACAGCGTTATTATATCAACTGGCCGACGATGATTTCATTATTGCCTACCGAGGTTCTGAGTGGTTGGGCCTTGCCCCCCATATTGAGGAAGATGTTGCTTTCTCTTCTATTAATCAAGATACCATGGGGCATGCCACCATGTTTTATCAGTTGCTTGAGGATCTTGGCGAAGGAGATATGAATGCACTTGCCCATGGTAGAAAAACAACAGAACGAGTAAACGCGGTATTATTGGAAAAAGTCAACGGGCCGGGTACGTATCTTACGGAACCAAAATATGATTGGGCATTTACCGTTGTAAGGCATTACTTTTACACTCAAGCCAAGAAAATCAAAGTGGAGGCCTTGAAAAATTCCTCCTATGAACCTCTGAAACATGTAGCTGTAAAAGTGAATATGGAACTTTATTATCACTTGCTACATTGGAGAACTTGGTTTAGACAGTTGTGTACTGCAAATGGTGAAGCTAAAACTAGAATGAAAGCAGCCATTGATAGAGTGGTAGAAGAATTTGAAGGTGTATTGTCATTGGGGCCAAGTGGTGTTCAAATTACACAGAACCAACTAATAGATTCAGAGGAAGATATTCGCCTTCGTTTTACAGAAGAAATGACAAATATGTTCGAAAAAGTGGGGCTTGCTTTTCCTACCAATATGGGAATGAAAAGTGGGAACGGCAGAAAAGGTGAACACACCAAGGATTTGGATGATGCCCTCTTAACACTGAGCGAGGTATATAACAGCAATCCAGCAGCAGTGTGGTAAATGCATAACCTTTTACCCCTACAAAAAGGAATGATGACATCATGCAGGAAGAAGCAAATATCATGAAGGTTTGGGATGCCCTGCAGCATGTAAAAGATCCTGAAATAGATTCTGTTAGTGTCGTGGATCTCGGAATGGTGGAAGCAGTTGATGTAAGCAATCATGAAGTAATTATTCAAATGCTGCCTACATTTATGGGGTGTCCTGCACTTGAGATTATTAAGAAGAATGTTGAAAACGAGATTAATAACCTAGGATTATTCAAAAAGGTGGAGGTTCAATTCATCTACCAGCCACCATGGACTTCTGACCGTATTACTGCACAAGGCCGAATCCATTTGCAAGAATTTGGAATTGCTCCACCGCCGACACTGGATGACTCCGGGGAATGGCATGTGGATTGCCCCTATTGCGGATCGACCTATACAACATTAGATAACATCTTCGGTCCGACCGCATGTCGAAGCATTCTCTACTGCAAAGGGTGCAAAAATCCATTCGAGGCAATGAAACCAGTATCAACCATGATGTGAGTACCACTGCCTTACAGAAAAAATCTGTAGGGCAATTACATAAATAACTGGCCTGTTAAGACCATAGTTGTTGATTGGAGTACAGGGCGAAGACTCCAGCGGGGGAGTAGCGACAATCTTGAGACCCCGCAGGGCGCAGCCCGAGGAGGCTCAAGGTCGCCCCGCGGAAAGCGAAGTCCTGTACGGAAATCAACAACGGTTAAATCAGAGCCCATAAAAAGGAGAGATTTAGAATGGTAAAATTAATCGCGCTTTACAAACACCCGGAAAACAAGGAAGCTTTCGATCAGCACTACTTCGACACGCATGCACCTATCACTGCTAAAATCCCTGGCTTACGCAAAATGGAAGTTACGAAAGTAGTAGGCAGTCCAATGGGCGGAGAAGGTAAGTACTATCTAATGTGTGAAATGTACTACGATAACCATGATGCATTAAAGCAAGCGATGAGAACAGATGAAGCGAAAGCATCTGGAAAGGATTTAATGAGCTTCGCCGGCAATCTTGTCACTTTGATGATTGGTGAAGAAGTGAATGAGTAAAACGTACGAATATATCGAAGTTTCCATTGAAAGCTCGATAGGCATCGTCAAACTCAATAGACCAAAAGTGCTGAACGCCATTAACAGGCCGATGGTAACTGAAATTGTGACAGTATTGGAAGAGTTTGACCGAAACGATGAAGTCAAAGCTATGGTACTGGCTGGTAACGGACGCGCGTTTGCAGCTGGGGCAGATATTGATGAAATGGCAGAAGCTACAGCCATCGAACTTGAGCTCTTAAATCAATTCACCGAATGGGATCGCCTTGCTTGGGTGAAGAAACCGATTATTGGAGCAGTTCAAGGGTTTGCCCTTGGCGGAGGCTTTGAACTTGCCCTGTGCTGTGACATCTTATTTGCCGCACATGATGCTGAGTTCGGCTTTCCTGAAATTAGCCTCGGGGTCATGCCAGGGGCCGGGGGAACCCAGAGATTGACGAAACTAATGGGAAAATCAAAAGCGATGGAGTGGCTGCTTACCGGTGACAGAATGAGTGCAAAGGAAGCATTGCATTATGGAGTCATCAACCGTGTCATCCCGAAAGAGCTATTAATAGAAGAAACAATGAACTTTGCACAAAAAATAGCTAAACAACCACCTCTTTCCCTTCGATTGATCAAAGAATCTGTCCATAAGGCTGTGGACTATTCCGTCTATGAAGGGATGCAGTATGAGCGAAAGAATTTTTATCTTTTGTTTGCATCCAACGATCAAAAAGAAGGCATGCGAGCATTTAAGGAAAAGCGCAAGCCTAAATTTGAAGGGGAATAAGGGGGATACACCATGTTTGAAACCATTAAATATGAAATAGTAAACCAGGTTGCATGGATCATTATGAACCGGCCAGATAAATTAAATGCGTTTACCGAACAGATGAACAAAGAGATTACCAAAGCATTAAAACAGGCAAGTGTGGATGAGAGCGTTCGGGCCATTGTCATAACTGGGGAAGGCAGGGCATTCTCCTCAGGTCAGGACCTTGCAGAAGTGGATGAAAATATGGATCACAGGCATGTCTTGCGTACAAGATATGGTCCGATGATGAAGCAGTTGGCACGATGTGAAAAGCCAGTTATTGCAGCAGTAAATGGAGTTGCTGCCGGTGCAGGCTTCAGCCTCGCCTTAGCATGTGATTTTCGTCTTGCATCTGAAAAAGCAAGCTTTGTCCAGGCATTCATACATGTCGGGTTAATACCTGACTCTGGTAATCTGTATTTTCTCCCTAAATTAGTAGGTACTGCAAAAGCATTGGAGTTAGCTATATTGGGAGAGAAAATAAAGGCAGATCAAGCAAAAGACCTTGGACTTGTTACGAAAGTAGTTCCAGTAGACAATTGGAACGAAGAAGTAGAAGCTTTTGCAAACAAACTTGCTAACATGCCTACACAAGCAATTGGACTCATTAAACGATCCATACAGGCAAGTTGGAATGTTACGTATGAAGAATACTTGGAGCAAGAAGCATATGGGCAGCGAATTGCCGGTCTATCAGAAGACCATAAAGAAGGAGTTACTTCTTTTATAGAAAAAAGAAAACCGGCATTTAAAGGAAGATAATACAAACTTAAAGGAGATGAGAGTATGTCTACAGTTAAAGAGCAAAAAATGGAACAACTTGATATGAAACGAGACACTTATCAACTTATTATCGCAGGTCAACGCATGGACAGTTCGACAGGAGAGACGTTTACGACTTACAATCCTGCAACAGGAGAAGCGGTTGCTACGATCGCGAAGGCTTCTAAAGAAGATGCAGAGAAAGCAGTTCAAGCAGCGCGTCAAGCCTTTGATAAAGGGAAATGGAAACTGTTTCCTTTAAACAAACGTGCAAGAACGTTAAATAAAATTGCATCTATCATGCGCTCCCGTTTCAATGAGCTGGTAGAATTAGAGATTTTAGATACTGGTAAATCCCTTTCTGCTGCACAAGGCCAAGTCATGCAAGCAATCGAAGACTTCGAGTTCTATGCAGGCGCTATCGTTGGACACCGTGGATCAGTTAATAACGTTCCAGGACAATTCCACAACTTCACAGAAAAAGAACCAGTAGGAGTTTGTGCGCAAATCATCCCTTGGAACTATCCTTTAATGATGGCAGCATGGAAGATTGCCCCGGCAATAGCGGTAGGCTGTTCCGTTGTCGTAAAACCAGCAACGTTAACTCCACTGACTGCCATTGTTTTAGGTGAAATATGCGTTGAGGCAGGAGTTCCTGAAGGAGTTGTTAACATCATCCCAGGTGCCGGATCTGACGTTGGAAACTACTTGGTTGAGCATCCTCAAGTAGACAAAGTAGCATTTACTGGGTCTACTCCAATCGGAAAAGACATTATGGAGAAAGCTTCCCAAACGCTTAAACGAGTAACATTGGAACTTGGCGGCAAGTCTCCTAACCTAGTATTTGAAGATGCAGACATTGATGCAGCAGTAGACGGATCTTTATTTGGAATATTCTATAACACAGGTCAATCTTGTGAAGCACGCTCTCGTTTGTATGTTCACGAAAATATCTATGACGCGTTTATGGAGAAGTTCGTAGAAAAAGCGAAAAAACTTTCTCTTGGTAATCCTTTCGCAAAAGAAACCCATATTGGTGCCATTATCAACCAAGGTCAATTAGATGTTATTGACGGATATGTTCAATCTGCAAAAGAAGAGGGAGCTAACATCGTTTTAGGTGGGAAAGTGGCGAAAGTGGAAGGCTATGAGAATGGTTTCTGGTATGAGCCAACTATTATTACAGGTGTGACCCACGAAATGAAAGTGGTAAAAGAAGAGATTTTCGGACCTGTAGTGGTTGTTATGCCATTCAGCGATGAGAAAGAGGCAGTTAAACTTGCTAATGACAGCGAATATGGACTTGGTTCAGCTATCTGGACGAAAGACCACGGCCGTGCAACACGCGTTGCTAAACAAATTCAAGCAGGTATCGTGATGGTCAACTGCCCATTCTCCGCATTCCCTGGAACGCCGTTCGGAGGATACAAGCAATCCGGATTCGGACGTGAGCTTTGCATTGAAACACTTGATCTTTACACAGAAACGAAGAGCATCATTTCCTATTTTGGAAACCGTCCGCTCAATCCGTTTGGTGTATAAAAAGAATAAATCTTAATCTTTGGAGCAAAGGGGGATGGTCCTCTTTGCTTTTTTTACAGCATGATGAAGGAGGAGAGCCTACATGGAAAGAGTAGTGGTCATCGGTTCAGGAGTTATGGGTCGCGGCATTGCCTATGTAAGCGCGCTAGGCGGCTACCATACAACGCTAATCGACGTAAAAGAAGAACAACTTGCAGGAGCTAGAAAAGAAATAGAGGTCATCATCTCCAAAGGGTTGGAAAAAGGAAAATTAACAGATCAAACAGCAGGAGAATTAAGGGAAAACCTATTTTATTCTACAGAAATTGAGGAAGCTGTGAAGGAAGCCAATCTTATTATAGAAGCAGTACCTGAAAACATGGAAATCAAGAAATCCGTTTACGAAAAGATAGACAAGGTAGCACCTGCACATTGTTATTTTGCTTCCAATACCTCTACGATGAGTCCAACTGAAATAGGAAGCTTCACATCAAGGCCTGAAAAAGTGATCGCGATGCACTTCTTTAATCCTGTACATAAGATGAAATTGGTCGAAATTGTCCGTGGTTTGGAAACAAGCGATGAAACGGCAGAATTTATCCGAAATGCAGCAGAACGAATGGGAAAAGAAACAGTGGTTGTCAATGAATTTCCCGGGTTTGTGACAAGCAGAATCAGTGCCCTTGTAGGAAATGAAGCCTTTTATATGTTGCAAGAAGGGGTGGGTACACCTGAAGAGATTGATAAAGCAATCAAACTTGGACTCAATTATCCGATGGGACCATTCGAACTTGGAGACCTGGTGGGATTGGATACACGCTTAAATAACCTGAAATATCTTCATGAAAAGTTAGGCGAAAAGTATCGCCCTGCACCTCTGCTAGAAAAGTATGTGAAAGCTGGAAGACTGGGCAGGAAGAGTGGAAAAGGAGTTTATGACTACCAATAAACAACGAGAGAGGTGTCCATTATGAAGGAAGTAGTAATTGTAGATGCTTGCCGAACACCGATTGGAAGGTATAAAGGCGCTTTAAAGAGCGTCCGACCAGATGACCTTGGGGCGATTGTCATTAAGGCCCTAGTAGAACGAAACCAAGATGTACCTGTCAATGAAATAGAGGAAGTCGTGTTCGGTAATGCCAATCAAGCAGGAGAAGATAACCGTAATGTAGCGAGGATGAGTGCACTATTGGCTGGTCTTCCTGTAGAGGTTGCAGGGACTACGATCAACCGTTTATGCGGTTCCGGTCTTGATGCGGTGAATTATGCGGCACGGGCCATTATGGTAGGAGAAGGCGACATTTTCATAGCTGGCGGGACTGAGAGCATGACAAGGGCTCCTTTTGTCATGGCAAAACCAGAAATGGACTATCCTCGAGGAAACATGGAACTGATGGATACCACCATCGGCTGGAGATTCACAAACAGAAAACTTGAAAAAATGTACGGAGTAGATACGATGCCGCAAACGGCTGAAAACGTGGCAAAAGAATTCTCCGTCTCCCGTGAAGATCAAGACGTATTTGCTTATGAAAGCCAGCAAAAAGCAAAAATGGCAATGGAATCCGGTCGCTTTAAAGAAGAAATGGTACCAGTCACTATTGTGGATAGAAAAGGCAAAGAAACAATTGTAGACTGCGACGAACACCCTCGACCTGATACAACTTTGGAGAAACTGAGCAATCTGAAGCCTATTTTTGGCGAAGGTACGACAATCACAGCAGGCAACGCTTCCGGAGTGAATGATGGCGCATCGGCATTGCTTTTGATGAGTGCAGAAAAAGCGAAGGAGCTTGGCTTAACGCCGTTAGCGAAGTATGTAACTTCTGCCGCAGCTGGACTTACTCCTTCCATTATGGGGATTGGGCCGATATATGCCACAAGGAAAGCACTCACTAGGGCAGGTCTGTCTGTTGGAAATCTTGACCTCATCGAATTAAATGAAGCATTTGCATCCCAATCGCTTGAATGTATACGGAAACTAGAATTAGATCCAAGTAGAGTGAATGTTAACGGGGGGGCAATTGCGTTTGGACATCCTCTTGGTGCCAGCGGGGCGAGGATCTTAACGACGCTTGTGCATGAAATGAACAAGCGGGACGTGCGATACGGCCTAGCAACAATGTGTGTAGGGGTAGGTCAGGGGATCGCGACAATAGTAGAGAGACCACAAGAATCGTAGGGCATAATGCTCTATGGTTCTTTGAGGTGCTTTTGGATGTGTGGGTGCGTTTCCATTTCCACCTTTTCTATAACGCGTTACTCTGTTAAAATTAAATTAGTGTAATATAACGATTTGATATTTGTAGTAGGAAGAGGATGCAGGAAATGAATACGAGATCAATGATTTTTACCTTATATGGTGATTATGTTAGGCATTATGGGAATAAAATTTGGATCGGAAGCTTAATCAAATTACTAAATGAGTTTGGACATAATGACCAAGCGGTGCGAGCTGCGATATCGCGAATGAATAAGCAGGGATGGGTTCAAGCGGAGAAAAAAGGAAACAAAAGTTATTATTTTTTGACAGAACGAGGCGTGAAGAGAATTGACGAAGCGGCGAAACGTATTTTCAAGCTGAAGACCGATAGCTGGGATGGGAAATGGCGCATGCTGATGTATACCATTCCAGAAGAAATAAGAAGTGTTCGAGATGAATTGCGTAAAGAATTGGTGTGGAGTGGCTTTGGTACATTATCAAATAGCTGTTGGATTTCACCCAATTCACTAGAAAAACAAGTACACGATTTAATTTCCAAATACGAAATAGAAGAGTATGTAGACTTTTTCATTTCGGAGTATCACGGGCCTTTTGAAAATGAACGACTTGTCATGAAAAGTTGGGATCTTAATGAGATTAATGGCAGGTATCAACAATTCATTCAAGAATACAGTCAAAAATATATTATCGATAAGAATAAAATTGGGAAAGGCCAAATGACAGACGCGGAATGTTTCGTGGAGCGGACCAAGCTTGTACATGAATACAGAAAGTTTTTGTTCGTTGATCCAGGACTGCCAGAGGAGCTGTTGCCAGATATGTGGCTGGGCAGTCATGCTGCATCTTTGTTTAGTGAGTATTACAAAGAATTGGCAGAGCCTGCTTCTCGGTTTTTTGAAGAGGTCTTTGAGGATGGTAATGAGTTGGAATTGAAGGATAAGAAGTATGATGTGATGAATCATCCTTATATTATGGAGTGAAGGGAGCATTTCCACTAGGGTTGGTGGGAGTGCTTTTTTTATTGTTTTCGGGTGGTGGGTGTTTGAGATATTTGTTTACATAACATTATTATGGTTGGCATAACTGTTGTCGATTATTGTTGAAAGGTAGAAGGTCGGCTGGAAAGTGTAGAAGGTTCGTTATTTATAGTAGAAGGTCAGCTGGAAAGTGTAGAAGGTTCGTTATTTCTGGTAGAAGGTCCTTAAGAAAGTGTAGATGTTTCATATTTTAATGTACAAAATCAATATAAAGTTGTAGAACCAAGCAAACTCAATCTAAAAAGACAGAACCAAAAAATCAATCAATTCATCAAATATCGAATTAAATTAAAAAGCACCTTTATGAAGACCTCTCTACTACTATTTTCTCGTCATCGAAGTCTTCATCCCGTCTATGAGAACCTCTCTATCCCTCTTTTCTCGTCATCGAAGTCTTCATCCCGTCTATGAGAACCTCTCTATCCCTCTTTTCACGTCATCGAAGTCTTCATCACGTCTATGAGAACCTCTCTACTACTATTTTCTCGTCATCGAAGTCTTCATCCCATCTATGAGAACCTCTCTATCCCAATTTTCTCATCATCGAAGTCTTCATCCCGTCTATGAGAACCTCTCTACTACTATTTTCTCGTCATCGAAGTCTTCATCCCGTCTATGAGAACCTCTCTACCCCTATTTTCTCGTCATCGAAGTCCTTCATCAATATCATGAATTCCTCTCTACTCCTTAATCCTTCTCACAGGGCTCCTCATCACCACAAACAAAAAACCGGGCCATCTAAATACTAGCCCGGTCCCACACGCAACTCCCGTCCCTCAATCTCCCAATTCCTCCAGATAATCTTTCCCTTTTTGCACATATGTATCAATCGATAGCTGTATAAGCTCCAAATCCTTGTCTGTTAACTCACGAATAACTTTTCCTGGAGACCCTACGACCAATGAACGTGGAGGAATCTTTTTACCGGAAGGAATTAAAGTATTGGCACCAATGATACTTTCTTCACCAATATCAGCTCCATCCAAAATAGTGGAACCCATTCCTACAATGCATCGCTTTCTAACTGTACAGCCGTGAAGAATGGCAGTATGTCCTACTGTTACCTCATCCTCCACCACCAAAGGAAATCCTTCATATAAATGCGCAGTTACATTATCCTGGATGCTGCATCTTTTCCCAATTGTTATTGGTCCTTCATCACCTCGAAGAACGGCGTTAAACCAAACGGTCGATTCTTCCCCAATGGTAACGTCACCAATAATTCGTGCGCCAGGTGCTACAAATACTGAATCATGAAGTTGTGGTTTCTTCCCACCAAAAGGATAAATCATTCATCACTCACTCCCAATTATTATTGTCTAAATATTAAAATTAGTATAACATTATTTTTACGAGGGGTGAAATAAATGATGAATAAAATACAAGAAATTCTCAACATAAACTTTCCGATCATTCAAGGTGGAATGGGAAACATCAGTAATGCGCCATTAACTTCAGCGGTCTCCAATGCAGGAGGTCTTGGTACAATAGGGGCAGGTACGATGAAGCCGGAAGACGTGGAAGAAATCATCAAACAAACCAAAAAACTTACCGATAAACCTTTTGCTGTGAATGTCGCGCTGTCTGTTTCTCCTTACACAAAAGAGGTATTGAAACTCATTATTAAGCACCAAGTTCCGGTTGTTTCCCTTTCCGCAGGGAATCCCGCTCCTTACATTCCAAAGCTAAAAGAAAATGGCATAACGGTCATATGTGTGGTTGCTTCACCAAAACAGGCAATAAAAGCAGAAAATGCTGGAGCTGATATTATTGTGGCAGAAGGTTATGAAGCTGCCGGTATCAATTCAAACCTTGAAACCACCACTATGACTTTGATACCACAAGTGGTAGAGGCTGTGTCCATTCCAGTAATAGCGGCAGGTGGAATAGGGAATGGAAAAGGGCTAGCTGCAGCTTTGGCCCTTGGTGCCTCTGGAGTGCAAATGGGGACAAGGTTAATTGCAACGAAAGAAGCACCGTTTCATAGTCATTATAAAAACTCCATCTTAGCAGCTGACGATCAGGGTACTGTCATTGTGGGCAGATCTGTCGGAAGGGTGAGGAGGGTTCTTCGTACTCCATATGCAGACCAGCTCCTTAAAAAAGAGCAGGAAGGGATTACGCTTGAGGAGTTTAATTTGCTGACTACCGAAGATCACCATATTAAAGGTGCAGTAGAGGGAGAGCTGGAACAAGGTTTTATCAACGGTGGTCAAATATCCAGTATCATAAATACGATACCAACTGTTAGTGAACTATTGGAGCAGATGGTGACAGAAGCAAAAGAGCAGCTTCATAAAGCCATGGCGCAATTTTAAGTAGCAAGAAACCTCTTATCCACTCAGAGGTTTCTTTTTTTATTTACAAAAAAGAAAAAGGGTTTTAGGGGAAAATGGCGTATTTATTGTAAAATAATATATTTATTTAAATTTTTCGAATATATTGACACTATTTGATTTTAGGTGGTAATATAACGTTGAAAAAACGAATAACGTTTTACTCATCATAGATAGACATATAATGTAAACGGTTTCAAAAGCTTACATAATTTTATGTAGCTTAAAAACATATATAAGGGGGATAAGAATGAAAAAATTTAAGATGAAATCTATTTTGGCTAGTATGGCATGTGCTGCGTTATTGGTCGGGTGCAGTTCCGACTCAACAAGCGGGGATGCAAAGGACGAAGTAGTGATTGGTGTTACCCAAATTGCAGAACATCCTTCTTTGGATGCAGCATTCGAAGGATTTAAGAAAGCATTAGAAGACAACGGCTACAAAGAAGGCGAGAATGTTAAATATGATGTTCAAAACGCCCAAGGAGATCCAAATAATAACAAGCCTATTGCAGATAAATTTGTAGCAGATGAAGTAGATATGATTTTTGCAAACTCCACTCCAAGTGCACAAAGTGCTTTGCAGGCAACAAAAGATATTCCAATCATTTTTACATCAGTAACAGATCCTGTTGGTGCCCAGTTAGTAGAGTCCTTTGAAAAGCCAGGGGATAACATTACAGGTACTTCAGATACACACCCTGATGCGATTGCCACTACCATTAATTTCATGGTGGACGAGCTTGGTGCGAAAAACATCGGTGTAATCTATAATACTGGAGAACAAAACTCCGTTGTTCAGGTAGAGGCTGTGAAAAGCCTAGTTGAAGAAAAAGGTGGATCCTTGGTAGAAGCATCAGTTTCTACATCTGCAGAGGTTCAGCAGGCTGCAGAATCTTTAATTGGAAGAGTAGATGCTATCTATATGCCAACTGATAATACGGTTGTATCAGCGATTCAGTCGCTTATTAGTGTGGCGACTACAGAAAAGATTCCTTTGTTTGCAGGAGATCTTGATTCCATGGAAGCAGGGGCAGTGGCAGCAAGTGGATTTAATTACTATGACTTAGGTTATGAGACTGGCTTGATGGCTGTTCAAGTTCTAAAAGGGGAAAAAGACCCTTCTGAAATTCCGGTATCCTATCCACAGAGTCTGAAGTTAACAATTAATACAGATGCTGCAGAAGCTCAAGGTTTGGAAGTGCAGGATGCTTGGAGTGAAATGGCAGAGTTTTATGATGAAAAATAAGAGTTTATAAGACAACGAGGAGATGATTCTGACATGATAACAGCAATTTTTGGTTCAGTTGAATTGGGAATCATCTACGCAATCATGGCCCTAGGGGTATATCTTTCCTTTAGGGTCCTTGATTTTCCCGATTTGACGGTAGATGGTAGCTTTGTAACTGGCGCTGCAGTTGCTGCGACAATGATTGTCAGCGGGTATAGTCCCGTTACAGCAACAGTGGTAGCGATGTTTGCAGGATTTATCGCAGGCTGTATTACCGGTTCCTTACATACGTTTGGAAAAATCAATCCACTTTTATCTGGTATTTTAATGATGATTGCTCTTTATTCTATTAATTTGCGAATAATGGGAAGGTCCAATGTGCCATTATTAAATAGTGATACTTTTTTCACCAACATCCGTTCCTGGTGGGGGAACACAGGAATAGATGAGTTTTTAAACAATATCTTTACATCTATTGGATTAGGCGGTTTCGTTCCGAGAACATGGGGAATTATCGTCATTATGTTGATTGTTACATTCGCGATAAAAGTTTTAGCAGATTTGTTTTTAAAAACGGAAATTGGCTTGGCTATCAGAGCGACAGGTGATAATAAGCGGATGATTCGAAGCCTTTCAGCCAATACAAGCGGACTAGTTATTCTTGGTTTGGGAATCTCCAATGCCATGGTTGCATTCTCAGGTGCATTGATTGCCCAGCATGGCGGGTATGCAGATGTTGGAATGGGGATCGGGATGATTATCATCGGCTTGGCATCTGTTATTATCGGAGAGGCCATTTTCGGTACAAGAACAATTGCATGGACCACTTTTGCTGTTATTGGTGGCGCCATCATCTATCGTATAGTCGTGACGCTTGCATTAAGGGTAGAATTCTTAGAAACAGGTGACCTGAAAGCCATAACGGCAACGATTGTTATTTTGGCACTTATCACCCCTAAATTCATTGAAAGTTATAAAGATAGAAAGCGGAAGAAACAGAAGCTGTTAAAGCTTGGAACTCTTCATTCTGCAAATGAAAAGGGGGATCAACGTGCTACACTTAACACAGATTAACAAAATCTTCAATGAAGGAACACTAGATGAAAAAAATGCACTTGATACCATCAACCTTTCTCTGAAAAAAGGGGATTTCGTCACCATCATTGGTAGTAACGGTGCCGGTAAGTCTACTTTAATGAATATGATTTCAGGAGTACTGACGCCTGATACCGGAAAAGTAGAAATTGATGGGCGCGATGTCACCTATATGGCAGAGCACAGAAGGGCAAAATATATCGGAAGAGTGTTTCAGGACCCGATGGCAGGAACGGCTCCGACGATGACGATTGAAGAGAATTTAGCAATGGCTTTTTCCCGGAATAAAAATCGCACATTAAAGATGGGCGTCACTAAAAAGAGAAAAGCATATTTTAAAGAAGTTCTGGAGACGTTGCACCTTGGTTTGGAAAATAGATTGAGTGCAAAAGTTGGATTGCTTTCAGGTGGGGAAAGACAAGCATTGTCCCTGTTAATGGCAACATTTACGGAACCGGATATTCTTCTTTTAGATGAACATACGGCAGCGCTTGATCCATCTCGTGCAGAATTGATCACCAACATCACAAAAGAAATTGTTGCAGATAAAGGGTTGACGACATTGATGGTAACCCATAACATGCAACAGGCACTTGATCTTGGGAATCGATTGATTATGATGGACAAGGGACAAATTATTTTGGAAGTAGGAGAGGAAGAAAAGAAATCTCTTACTATTGAACGTTTGTTAGCTGAATTCCAGCGAATACGCGGACAAGCAATGACTAACGACAGAGCATTATTAAGTTGATAATAAAAAGAGGGGAATGGCCTGGTCATTTTCCTCTTTTTTTATTGTTTGAGAAGATCAAATTGTGGATTGTCTTCAGAGTAATTCTTGATCGTCGTTGTGAAGACCTCAGAGACGAGGAGTCAGGAGTAGCGAGGTCCTCATCGCCACTATGAAGACCTCAGAGACGAAAAAACAGGAGTAGCGAGGTCCTCATCGCCGATATGAAGACCTCAGAGACGAGAAAACAGGTGTAGCGAGGTCCTCATCGCCGTTATGAAGACCTCAGAGACGAGGAGTCAGGAGTAGCAAGGTCCTCATCGCCGTTATGAAGACCTCAGAGACGAGAAAACAGGAGTAGCGAGGTCCTCATCGCCGTTATGAAGACCTCAGAGACGAGGAATCAGGAGTAGCGAGGTCCTCATCGCCGATATGAAGACCTCAAAGACGAGGAGTCAGGAGTAGCGAGGTCCTCATCGCCGATATGAAGACCTCAGAGACGAGAAAACAGGAGTAGCGAGGTCCTCATCGCCGTTATGAAGACCTCAGGGACTAGAAAACAGGAGTAGCAAGGTCCTCATCGCCGTTATGAAGACCTCAGGGACGAGGAATCAGGAGTAGAGAGGTCCTCATCGCCACTATGAAGACCTCAGAGACGAGAAAACAGGAGTAGCGAGGTCCTTATCGTCGTTATGAAGACCTCAGTGACGAGGAATCAGGAGTAGAGAGGTCCTCATCACCGATATGAAGACCTCAGGGACTAGAAAACAGGAGTAGCGAGGTCCTCATCGCCGTTATGAAGACCTCAGAGACGAGAAATTAGGAGTAGAGAGGTCCTCATCGTCACCACTATGAAGCTTATTGAAATAGTCAAAGACAATCGCACGCCTTCCACTTCAATCAACAAGAAAGCTACTTAAATTTAAGAGGTTATGAAAAGGCAACTTTAACTGGAGTAGATTAAAAAGCATTCATTTAACATTTATACATTTTTCAGCTGTGTATTGGAGCAAATAGCGGAGACTCCTGCGGGAGGGTAGCGACAGTGTTGAGACCCCGCAACGAATTGAGGGAGGCTCAAGCACCGTCCCGGGGAAAGCGAAGCCATTTGCGGAAAGGAACAGCGGTGATAAACCAATCAACTTAAATTTTTACCATGTATGATTGACTATTTATAAAATTTCTACAATTTATTGACGGTTCATTTAACGGAATGTTATTATAGCGTTGAATAAACGTTATACGTTTTGGGGTGAACACATGAAGCAGGAACTAACCATAGGTACGAAACATTCCATTCAAATCACCGTTACCAACAAAATGTTTGCCCAGTTTGAAGGGGAACTAGTGCATCCCGTGTATTCCACAGCAACGATGGTGTATCACATGGAGTGGGTGTCCCGCCAAATTATTTTAAAGGTTTTGGAAGAGACAGAAGAAGGAATGGGTGCAGAAGTTAAAGTAAAGCATCTGGCACCGGTAACAGAAGGAACCTTGTTGACGTTAGAAGCAACGGTAGTGGGTCTTAAAAAGAACTTCATCATCACAAAAGTCTTAATATTTTCTAAAGATCGAGTTGTTGGCGAAGGGGAAGTTACGCAAGTAATATTACCAAAAAGTAAAATCAACACAATGATAGACTAAAAGAATAATGGAAAAAGGGTGGTTGCTTTGACAAATATGAAAACGCTTACTTCAGAAGTTGGAGGAATGGAGATGTTCGATAAAATTCAACAACACCAACAAGTAGTTTTTTGTAATGATCCAGATACAGGGTTGAAGGCCATAATTGCGATACATAACACAACGTTAGGGCCTGCTTTGGGCGGATGTCGTATGCAACCATATCAATCAGTGGATGCTGCTTTATATGATGTTCTTCGGCTTTCAAAAGGGATGACCTATAAATGCGCAGCAGCTGACGTTGATTTTGGCGGGGGGAAAGCGGTCATCATTGGTGACCCGAATAAAGACAAAACTCCAGAACTATTTAGAGCGTTCGGTCAATTTGTCGAATCGTTAAATGGTCGATTTTATACTGGTACTGATATGGGCACTTCTCCTGAGGATTTCGTGCATGCCTTAAAAGAAACAAATTGTATTGTAGGTGTGGATGAGGTGTATGGCGGAAGTGGGGATTCATCTGTTCCAACAGCTCAAGGGGTTATATATGGAATTGAAGCGACAAACCTTACACTATGGGGTTCGAAAAACCTTTACGGAAAAAGTTATGCAATCCAAGGCCTAGGGAAGGTTGGGGCAAAAGTGGCAGAACAGCTAATGCATGCTGGAGCTGACATTTATGTATCTGACATCAATGAATTCGCCATTAACCAACTGGTCTCCAAAGCGAAAGAGATTGGAGCAGGTATCAAAGTGGTAGGCGGAGATGAAATCTACTCAGTTGATGCAGATGTGTTTGTACCGTGCGCCCTTGGAGGAATCATTAACGACCAGACGATAGAACAGCTGAAAGTAAAAGCGGTAGTAGGTTCTGCCAACAACCAACTAATCGAAAACCATCACTGTGCGATGCTGCAAGAAAAAGGGATCCTTTATGCACCTGATTACATCGTCAATGCCGGTGGATTGATTCAAGTGGCAGATGAACTATATGAACCAAACAAAGAACGTGTTCTTCGCAAAACTATGGCTATCTATAACTCTTTAATGGATGTATATAAAGAAGCAGAGAAAATGAATATTACGACGGTGGAAGCGGCAAATAATTTCTGTGAGCAAAGATTAGTAGACAGAAGCAGAAGGAACAGCTTCTTTACCCATTCCAAGCGACCAAAATGGTCGGTACGAGTTTAATAGAGGGGGAAATAAGGTGACTAATCAATTTCCTATCATTCAGATTATCGATAATCAAGGAAATATCCTTGATAACACATATGAAGAAAGAATCACAGAAGATCTTGCAAAGTCTATGTATAGACATTTACTTAGAATTCGTACATTTGACAAAAAATGTATTAGTCTTCAGCGACAAGGCCGCATCGGTACCTATGCTCCGTACGAGGGGCAAGAAGCTTCTCAAGTAGGGAGTGCGTTGGCATTAAAGGATGAAGACTGGCTATTTCCTTCTTATAGGGATCACGGTGCTACCATGACGTTCGGTCACTCCCTTCGCAATATTCTCTTGTTTTGGAATGGGAGAAATGAAGGGTGTATTCCGGCCAATGGCAAGAAAGTTTTTCCACCGGGAATTCCGATTGCCACGCAACTTCCACACGCGGTAGGTGCAGCCTATGCAGAAAAAAGAAAAGGAACGAATAATGCGAGTATCGTTTATTTCGGGGATGGAGCAACATCTGAAGGGGATTTTCATGAAGGGTTAAACTTTGCCAGCGTTCTGAAGGCGCCGGTTGTATTTTTTAACCAGAACAATCATTTTGCCATTTCTGTCCCTTTATCCAAACAAATGAATACCGAAACAATTGCTCAGAAAGCACTTGCTTATGATATGAGAAGCGTCCGAATTGATGGTAATGATGTTTTCGCCGTTTATTTTCATACGTTGGATTCATTAGAACAAGCAAGAAACGGGGAGGGGCCAACCTTAATTGAAGCGGTAACATGGAGATATGGCGCACACACCACTGCTGATGATCCAACCAAATATCGAGATCAATCTGAAAACGAGAAAAGACGCGAGAATGACCCTGTTCTTCGATTAGAACGCTTTATGAAAAATCAAGGCTGGTTTACAGAAGACTGGAAAGAATCAATGTTAGTAGAGCTTTCTCAAGAAGTCGATACTGCAATAGAAGAAATGGAGAATTTTCCAAAGGCAGATCCTTCTGACATGTTTGACTACGTGTTTGAAAAGCCGACATGGGGAATTGAGCAACAGAAAAAGGAACTTCTTCAACAGATGAGAGGTGAAGCATAGTGGAAACAGCATTGAAAACGAAAACATTGACTATGGTTCAAGCGATTACGGATGGACTAGATACTATGCTCCGTGAAAACGAACATGTACTTCTCATGGGCGAAGACATTGGGGTAAATGGTGGTGTTTTCCGGGCTACAGAAGGGTTGCAGCAAAAATTCGGCGAAGACCGTGTCATAGATACCCCGTTAAGTGAAGCTGGTTTCATCGGAGCTGCAATTGGGATGGCGATAAATGGTTTCCGTCCGGTTACAGAAATACAATTTCTTGGATTTATTTATCCTGCCTACGAACAAATTATGACCCATGCATCAAGAATCAGGGCTAGAACGATGGGCCATTATACCGTCCCAATGGTCATCCGTGCACCATATGGGGCAGGAGTTAGGGCACCAGAAATCCACTCAGATAGTACAGAGGCGATTTTTACCCATATGCCTGGTATTAAAGTGGTGTGCCCGTCAAACCCTTATGACGCCAAAGGATTATTGATTGCCGCAATCGAGGATCCAGATCCTGTATTATTCTTGGAACCGATGCGCTGTTATCGTTCTGTCAGAGAAGAAGTGCCTGAAGGAAAATATACGGTGGAGATCGGGAAAGGAAAGATTTGCAGGGAAGGCGAGGATGTCACCATTATTGCGTGGGGAGCTATGGTTCCCGTTGCCCTTCAATCTGCGAAGAAACTAGAATCTGAGGGTGTAAGTTGCGAAGTAATTGACCTTAGAAGCCTCTACCCAATTGATAAAGATATCATTGCAGAATCTGTACAGAAAACTGGTAGAACGGTTATTGTACACGAAGCGCATGCGGCAACAAGTGTAAGTGGGGATGTGCTTGCCATCATCAATGAAACATCGTTCCTCTATCAAAAGGCGCCAGTGGAGCGAGTAACGGGATTTGATGTGCCTGTTCCTTATTTCGGATTTGAAGACTACTACCTGCCAACTACTGACAGGGTGGTTACGGCAGTAAATAAAGTGATGAAGTTTTAGTAAAAGGAGGTTCAATGTATGATTGAGGTCAAACTTCATGATATTGGGGAAGGCATGACACAGGCTGATATTTTATCTTTTTTTGTTAAAAAAGGAGATAAGGTGAAGCCAGATGAGCCTCTAGTTGAGGTACAGACAGATAAAATGACTGCTGAAATACCGGCACCGCTTGCTGGAGTAATCAAAGAAATATTGGTGAAAGAAGGGGAAACCATACCCGTTGGCACCACTTTATTTTTGTTAGAAGCTGAATCGGCTGGAAAAGAGACAATAACTTCTAACAAAGATACACATTCAAACACTTCCACAAAAGCGACCGAAACAACAAGAGAGCATCAACCTCCAACAAAGTTGCATTCATTTAGAATCATGGCTGCCCCATATACAAGAAAGATTGCAAGGGACTCAGGAGTTGATATTGAACAGATTGAAGGGACCGGCCCTGCTGGTAGGATTACAGATGAAGATGTCTATAGATTCATAGAGAGTAAAGAGCAGCCTACAACTAAAGTGGAAGTGAAGGAACAGCCAGTCCAGCAAAGTCAAACTAAAACAGAATCTAGTAATCATCAAGAACCTTCTACGATCATTCCATACAGAGGACGAAGAAAACAAATCGGCAAGAAAATGGCACAGTCACTTCTCACAATCCCGCATTGCACTCATTTTGAAGAAGTAGATGTGACAAACATTTTAGAACTCAGGGAGATTTGGAAAAAAAGCAATCAAAGCATATCAGCAACTGCTCTATTTTTAAAAGCCATATCCATCGCCTTGAAAGATTATCCAATCTTTAATGCAAGATTGAACGAACAGGAAGAGACAATAGAGTTGATGAAAGAACATCATATAGGAATTGCGACAGATACAGAAGATGGCCTGATTGTCCCTGTAATCCGTAATGTGGAGAGAAAGTCACTAAAAGAAATTCATGTCAATTTAAAAGAGCTCACAAAAAAGGCACAGGAGAATAAGCTTTCCATGAAAGAATTGACTGGGGGCAGTTTTACCATCAGTAATGTTGGTCCTCTTGGAGGGAGTATTGGTGCCACACCAATCATTAATCAGCCGGAAGTGGGATTGATTTCTTTCCATAAAACCCAAAAGCGGCCGGTTGTAAATGAGCAGGAAGAGATTGTTATACGGTCTATCATGAACATTTCTATGTCCTTTGATCACCGTGTGGCAGATGGAGCGACAGCAGTCGCCTTTACAAACAGGCTGACTCAACTTTTAGAAGAACCAAAATTATTAATGCTGGAGCTGGTTTAAATGGTTGTAGGTGAACTTACTCAAGAACGTGATGTAATCGTGATCGGTGGAGGCCCGGGTGGTTATCACGCTGCAATCCGAGCGGCTCAGTTAGGGCGACAGGTTACCATCATTGAGAAAAACAAGCTTGGCGGCGTCTGCTTAAATGAAGGATGCATCCCATCCAAAGTACATACTGCAGCAGCTCAGGTCTTCCAACGGATGAAACCTTTTCAGCAGTTCGGGCTAGATACAAGCGGAGTTTCATTCGATTTACCAAGGTTACAGGAACACAAACAAAAGGTAGTGGAGCAACTGCTTCAAGGTGTTGTGGCATTATGTAAAGCAAATAAAATCGAGATCATAGAGGGAGAAGCTTCTTTTATATCCGCCAGTAAAATAGGGGTGGAGAATGGGCATCAATATGATACTTTCACTTTCAACGATGTAATTATTGCAGCCGGGTGCAATAAGAAGCCAATCGCTGAAATATCCCATCAAGCTCTAACACCAACTTCAATATGGAACCTGGAAGAATTGCCAAGTGAGCTTATTTTATATGGAAACGACGACTTCACCCTTGAAGTTGCAACCACATTTAACAGTTTAGGATCAAAGGTGACATGGATTCTTCCACCAGGTCAACATGAATTTACATTTGACCCTTCCATAAACAAAGAACTGCAGAGACAGTTAAAAAAGCAAAAAATAAAGCTCTATAAGGCCGATGCAACTCCTCAGTTTAGGTTCGGTGAGAATCAATGGGAAGTAGAATTGGAGCAGGGGAAGAATGAATCAGTTATGTTGGAAAGTTCACATCTTTATTGTGCGGAAGAAAGAAAACAGTCAACGGATTCACTTGGTGTTCAGCGTGCAGGCGTACATTTGACCGACGAAGGTTTTATAAAAATAAATAAAGCAAGCGGTACTAATGTACCATCCGTTTATGCCATTGGAGATATTACAGAAGGCCCTGCCTTGGCAGTTAAAGCGATTAAACAAGGGAAAGTTGCGGCGGAAAACATAGCAGGCCAACATTCTGAGTGTGATTTTACATTTCTACCTAGAATCGTTCAAACCATCCCACCGATTGCAACAGTCGGAATGACGGAAACAGATGCGATTGGAAATGGGTTTGAAGTGAAGGTAGGGGAAAGCACTCTCCAAACAAATGGGTATGCAAGTATTCTTGGACAAAAAGAAGGTTTCAGTAAGACGGTAACAGATGCGAAAACAGGATTGATTTTGGGTATTCATATGATGGGAGCCCAAGCGGTAGAAATGATTAGTACCGGAACACTTGCTTTAGAAATGGTAGCAAGACAAGAAGATTTGCTGTTTCCTTCCTACCCGCACCCGAGTGTAAACGAAAGCATGTGGGAGTCGGTGGAAGATCTAGAAGGAAAAGCAATTCATAAAGCCCCAAAAGCGACAAAACAAAAAGTAACTTCGTCATGATACGTTGGCGCGTCAAAGCATTCTAGCTTTAAACGAGACTCTTGCAGACTATGAAAATAATAGATTATATTATATTCAGAATAATAATATTTTTTAGATAAAAATCAGGAGGGGTATTTATGAACGTAGAAAAAACGATGCAAGTAAAAGATCAAGCAGAAGAAGTATTTCCAGTCAAAGATGTTGACTATTTGGAGATCTACACTGGTAACGCTAAACAAGCATCACACTTTTTTGCAACCACATTCGGATTTCAACCTATCGCCTATTCTGGATTAGAAACAGGCAACAGGGAGACGGTTTCCTATGTGTTAAAGCAACGTAATGTACGACTGGTCATTACAGGTTCCCTTAAACAGGATACAAAAATTTCTGAGTTTGTTAAAAAGCATGGAGACGGAGTAAAGGATATTGCGCTTGTCGTGGAAGATGTTGAGAGTGCTTACAATGGAGCGGTGGAAAGAGGAGCAATTGCCATTCAGCCACCACAAGAATTAACAGACGAGCACGGAACATTAAAGAAAGCGGTAATCGCTACATACGGGGATACCATTCATACATTGGTTGAACGCAAAAATTATAGTGGAGTTTTCATGCCTGGATTCAAAGCATACACGAACACTACACCTGTTAAAGATGCAGGGATTATCGGGATTGATCACGTGGTAGGAAACGTAGAGCAAATGGAAGAATGGGTTGCTTATTACGAAAAAGTGATGGGCTTTAAAGAAATGACGCATTTCACAGATAAAGATATTAACACAGAATATTCCGCGCTAATGTCTAAAGTAATGCACAATGGCGGCAGAATCAAATTCCCAATCAATGAACCTGCTGAAGGAAAAAGAAAATCGCAAATCGAAGAATACTTGGAGTTCTATAATGGTGCCGGTGTTCAGCATATTGCAATACTAACGGAAGATATTGTTCAAACAGTAAGCAAACTAAAAGAAAATGGAGTCGAGTTCCTTAATACTCCTGACACTTACTACGAAATGTTATCAGAAAGAGTAGGAGAAATTGACGAGGAGATTGCAAAGCTTCGCGAGCTGAGCATTCTGGTTGACCGAGACGATGAAGGTTATCTACTTCAGATTTTCACTAAACCTATTGTAGACAGACCAACTCTGTTTATTGAAGTGATCCAACGTAAAGGGGCAAAAGGCTTTGGGGAAGGAAACTTTAAAGCGTTATTTGAATCCATTGAAAGAGAGCAAGAATTAAGAGGAAATCTGTAAGCAAGTCACTAAGGGGAGGACCAGTTTCCTCCCTTTTTTATAGGAGGTAGATTTAAGCATGGTGGTAAAAGTAAAAAGCCGAGAAATTCTCCAGCATATTGCTGCCTACCCTTTAGGGAAAAGCTTGCAGGATATACAGTCGGAATTAGGAATTGCATATATAAGAAACATGTCTGAAATTGAAAATGTGTTTGGATGTTCACCGCTTGTAAAAAAACAATTAATGCAAAGGCTAGATTATTTATTTACATATCCTGATGGTTCGGCAAGAGCTCTCTCTACCAAATTGGGGGATTTTTTGGGAGTAGCACAAAATCAGTTGTTCATCGGGAATGGTTCAGATGAAATAATCAGGCTGCTCATTCGAGCTTTCCTTAATACGGAAGAAGAAGCGATTATGGCTGATATAACATTCCCAAGATATAAAACCAATGTCTCCATTGAAGGCGGAAAGCCGGTAATCGTTCCATTAATAAATGGCGTGCATGATTTGACTGCCATGCTCGCTAATATTACAGAACAGACAAAAATGATTTTTGTATGCAATCCTAACAATCCAACAGGGACAATTGTAAATAAGGATGATCTTATTTCCTTCATTGAAAAAGTACCAGAGCATATCTTGATTGTGTTAGATGAGGCTTACTATGAATATGCAACAAGTGAGGAATATCTCCAATCCATCTCTCTATTAGAGAAACATGCCAATCTTGTTATCTTAAGAACTTTTTCTAAAGTATATGGCTTGGCTGGATTAAGAATTGGGTATGGCATCATGGATCCTTCCATATCAGCAGAATTAAACAAAGTGAAAGAGGTTTTCAATGTAAATCAGCTTGCTCAAGCAGCTGCAATGGAAGCCATTATGGATCAGGAATTTAGAAGAGTCTGTATACTTCGCAACGAAGAAGGAAGAGCGTACTTGGAGTCAGAACTAGATGAACTAGGTTATCCCTATTTCCCTACACAAGCAAATTTTATGATGATACATATCGGCAGAGATGGAAATAAAATCACACAAAAATTATTAACAAAAGGGATCATGGTTAAATCAGGAGCAGTCTTGGGGTATCCAAACAGTATAAGGGTCACCATCTGCTCCATGGAAGATAACCGTTATTTTATCGAGACGCTAAAAAATTTGTAGCAAAGTGCAGGTGACAAACATGGATATCCAACCAAGCAATCTTGCCTGGAAAGATGCATACAAGCTAATGGTGGGTTCTATCTTGCCAAGACCCATTGCTCTAGTTTCTTCTATTAATAAGGAAGGAGTTGCAAACATCGCTCCTTTCAGTTTTTTTACAGCTATCAGTGCAGAGCCGATGCTTGTCTGCTTTTCTCCTATGAGAAGAGGGACAGATGGGTCCAAAAAGGATACCTTATTGAATATTGAAAGTACGAAGGAGTTTGTCATCAATATTGTCAGTGAGGAAATTGTGGAGCAGATGAATAACACCGCAACTGAATATCCAAGCGAAGTGGATGAATTTGTAGAATCGGGTTTCACGAAAGAACCAAGTTCAATAGTGGCACCACCGCGGGTCAAAGAAAGCCTTGTCCAAATGGAGTGCTCACTGCATGAAGTGCTGCATTTCGGTGATGTACCAGGTTCAGGCAGCCTTGTTATCGGAAAAGTAGAGAGTTTCCACATTTCAGATGACCTCTATTTCGATGGAAAGATTGATACAAAAAAATTGAATCCTGTAGGTAGAATGGCAGGGAGCATGTACACAAGGGCCATAAGTGATATGTTCGAACTTCAACGTAAATAAGGAAATGTGAGGGTTTGTCATGAAGTATATTACCTTTAAAAATAGCTCTGGTGAGATAAAAGCCGGCTGGATAAATCATGACATTGTTGTCGATATGAACGAAGCATCAGATGGTCTATTACCAAGCGACCTTCTTACATTGATAAAGCATTATGAGAAATTTAGAGATATAGTAATACTGCATTTAGAAAGTGACAGCAAAAAAGGAAGATACAAAAGAGAGGAAGTCACCCTTCTTGCACCTTTACCTAGACCAGTAAGCGTTCGGGATTTCTACGCGTTTGAGGAACATGTAAAGACTGCAAGGGGCAGAAGGGGGCTGGATGTAATTCCGGAGTGGTATGAGATTCCCGTTTTTTATTTTACGAATCATTTGGCCATAAAGGGACCAGATGACTTGATTGAAAGACCTTCAGCTTGCGAGTGGCTGGATTATGAGCTAGAAATAGCCTGCATCATTGGAAAAGAAGGCAGAAATATTAAAGCTCATGAAGCTGATCAACATATATTCGGTTATTGCATCATGAATGACTGGAGTGCAAGGGACCTACAAGCAAAAGAGATGAAGGTAGGATTGGGCCCAGCAAAGGGAAAAGATTTTGCCACATCCTTAGGACCTGTCATTGTGACACCTGACGAACTTGAATCGTGTAAGACAAAGAAAGGCTATAATTTAGAAATGACTGCTTCTGTAAATGGAAGTTTACTTTCTAAAGGGAATTTCGAGCAGATCCACTATACCTTTGCTCAAATGATTGAAAGAGCATCAGCCGATGTTACATTATACCCTGGAGAAGTTATAGGATCTGGGACAGTTGGAACCGGCTGCATCCTAGAACTCGGAACAGAAGTACACCGCTGGCTACAACCTGGTGATGAAGTAGAATTATCCATCACAGGTTTAGGGACGTTGAAAAACACAATTAGATAACTACTATAATATGAGGTGAGCTCATGTATTATCGTAAAATGGGAGAAGTACCACATAAACGCCATACGATGTTCAAAAAAGAAGATGGCACATTATTTAGAGAACAGGTAATGGGAACAAAAGGATTCTCAGGTACTCAATCCATCTTGTACCATCACTATTTGCCAACAGAAGTAGTAAAATCCACGGTACTTGGCAGCTATATGCCGGAATATGAAGAACAAGAAGCACTGAATCATCGCCACCTACTAACTACATCATTAGAGACCAAAGGAAATGCGTTAGATGCAAGAGAATACTTATTAGGAAACAGTGACCTATTAATAGGTACAGCGCTGGTCACAGAAAAAATGGAGAATTATTACCGAAATGGGGATGGAGACGAACTGCTATTCATCCATTTCGGTTCAGGTAAAGTAGAGACCATGTTTGGGACCCTCACCTATCGTCCGGGGGATTATGTGACTATTCCAATCGGTACAATCTACCGTGTTGTACCTAATGAAGAAACGAAAATTCTCTTCATTGAATCTTTCAGTCAACTAACCACCCCTAGAAGGTATCGTAATGAATATGGCCAGATGTTAGAACACAGTCCATTTTGCGAACGTGACTTCAGAGGGCCTGAAACGTTAGAAACATATACGGACAAAGGTGAGTATGAAGTAATCACCAAAACAAGGGGTTATTTGCATTCACATGTACTTGGTCACCACCCGCTTGATGTTGTAGGTTGGGACGGATATCTCTATCCTTGGGTATTTAATATAGAAGATTTTGAACCAATAACAGGCAGGGTCCATCAGCCACCTCCTGTTCATCAGACTTTTGAAGGTCATAATTTTGTTGTCTGTTCCTTTGTGCCAAGGTTATACGACTATCACCCAGAAGCGATACCAGCTCCGTATTATCATAGTAATGTGAACAGTGATGAATTACTTTATTATGTAGCAGGGAACTTCATGAGCCGCAAAGGAATTGAGGAAGGATCTATCACGTTACATCCATCAGGAATCCCGCATGGACCTCATCCTGGTACGACCGAGGCTAGTATCGGAAAGAAGGAAACCTTGGAGCTTGCAGTCATGATAGATACCTTCAAGCCTTTGAAGGTGGTAAAAAAAGCTCACGGTATTGAAGATAAAAAGTATATGTTTACTTGGATAGAAAAATAAATCTGTGTAAAACACCAGGCTTTCCAAAAAGCTTGGTGTTTTTATGGTTTTATTATCCAAAAAAGTAAGATTTCTTGTAAAGAATGTAATATTACTGTACTATCTTGTAATAAAATGGACCGTTTTAAAACTTGTCAACACCATTTTTTTAGTATAATTTTAATCTGTTTCATTTTACTGGAAAAACACTTCAAATATCATTAGATTAGCCATTGATTGAAATCCGTTGATACATAAAGATTTTCGGAGTATATGGATAATGATAGAAAGCAGACATATTTATCTTCCACATTATTCCTCTAATATTACACAAAACCCATGATATGATTTTCGTGTAGCAAGAAAGCAACACAAAAAACTTTCAAGGGGGAAACACACCTATGAAAATCAACAAAAAGTCAATCATCACTGCTGTAACAACTGCAGCTGTATTAACAGCCGCACCATTCGGAATGAATGCTAAAGCAGAATCAAACAACGCACCAACAAAGCCAACTTGTGACTTAACAAATAAGGTCACTTCATTTAATATAAATAAAACTTTTACTAATCAAGAAGATGCAAAAGCATTCTTAGACGGTTATGTAAAAGAACTTGAAGAAAAATACGGCGTAAAAGTAAACTTAAATGGCGCACCATCTGCTGAAGCGGCTGAAAAGGAAGCTCCAAAGCAAGAAGCACCAAAACAAGCTGAGCAGAAACCTGCTGAAAAAGTAGAAGCTCCTAAGGAAGAAAAAGCGGAAGCTCCTGCTGAAGCACCGAAACAGGAAGCACCAAAGCAAGAAGCTCAGGCACCACAACAACAAGCACCACAGCAAAATGCTGAAAAACCAGCTACTGAACAAACTGCTGGTTCTGTAAGTGAATTTGAAAAGAAAGTAGTAGAATTAACAAACGCTGAGCGTCAAAAACAAGGTCTAGCTCCATTAGAGTTAGATGTAGAATTAAGCAAAGTAGCAAAAGAGAAATCTAAAGATATGCAACAAAATAATTACTTCTCTCATAACAGCCCAACTTACGGATCTCCATTTGATATGATGAAACAATTTGGAGTAGAATACCGTACAGCTGGTGAAAACATCGCTCAAGGTCAACAAAGCCCTGAAGAGGTAGTAAATGCATGGATGAATTCTCAAGGACACCGTGCTAATATCATGAACGAAAACTTCACTCACATCGGTGTAGGTCATGTAGAAGAAGGTAACTACTGGACTCAAATGTTTATTGGAAAATAATATAGGAACTAATTAAAAGGCAGCCGACTGGCTGCCTTTTTCCTATGTTTCTATTTTAAAGCGTTGATCACAACGCTCCATAAAAAAGTAGGCCTTCTTTATTTGTTGGACCACCTTTTGGATACTGTTAGGATTAATGCGGTTGACTCCAATATCCTGCAAATAGGCAAAAGCAACAGCCAAGGAAGGTAAGAGAAAGTCTGAACTCAAAAGATTAGTATCGTATTCAATCAAGATTTTAATTTCTCTTTTCAACTTTACTTTGTATTTTTTGAATTGTATGATCAAGTCTTCATGTAATTTTGTCTTCTGCTCATAGTTTGCCATTTCATAGCTTTCTAACAAATCAAGAAGAATTTTAAGCTCATGTCGAAAATAGTGTAAAGAAGCTCGGACTTTTTCCATATCATAATCATTCATCGGTATTACCTCACTTAAAAAATTATCATATGACTTTTTTCGACAATTTACTACACAACTCCTTTTTTTATTCCTATAAGAATAGTTATATTTACTTTTTAATTGCTGACATAGTCATATATCTATTCTGGAGTATGCTTAATCTCCAAGAAAGACCGATTGCTCCTGCTGCTAAACCGCAAATTAAACCAATCCAATAACCAAATGCTCCGAAATCAGTATAGTTTGCCAATATATACCCAATTGGTAAACCAATAATCCAATAAGATACAAAAGCAAGCATAAACGTAACATTTACATCTTTATATCCGCGTAGTGCTCCCTGTATTGGTGCAGCAATGGCATCAGAAAGCTGAAAGAAAATGGCGTATAAAAGGAAAGCGGTAGTTAGGGAAATAACTTCTGGATCTTTTGTGTAAAGATATGCAACTTCTGCTCTAAAGAAATATAGCAATACAGCACAAATGGAAGAAAGAAGGACAGCAGAAACTACTCCCATAATGGTGTATTGTTTAGCATCTTGAATGCGTCCAGCTCCAACTTCAAATCCAACCAAAATGGTTAAGGCCATGGAAATACTAAGCGGTATCATGTAAAGAAGGGAAGCAAAATTCAGTGCTACTTGATGAGAGGCGATTGTCACAGTGTCAAAAGAACTCATCAAAAGAGTCACAGCTGAAAAAATACTTGTTTCAAAGAAAATAGAAAGTCCTATCGGAACCCCGATCAGTAATATTTCCTTCCACTTTGAAAAAGAAATGGGATATAGTTTTTTGAAAAGTGGATACTTGGTAAACGGCCTCTTCTTTAGAACAATATATAATGAAATAATCATAATGAGCCAATAAGTCAAAGCAGATGCTACTCCTGCACCAATACCGCCAAGGGCAGGAAGTCCAAGTTTACCGAAAATCAATAAGTAGTTTAGCAAGACATTAATAGGTAAGGACAGAAGAGTGATGATCATAGACGTTCTTGTGTGCCCTAGCGCATCAATAAAACAACGAAGTACTGTATAAACAAAGAGCGGTACTATTCCGAAGCCAAGTGCAATCAAATAGTATTTTGCTACATATCTAACTTCTGCTTCTAAGTTCATACCCGTAAGAATCGGATTGATTAACACTGCCCCAATACAGATAACAAGAATACTCATGACAAACGCGACATACACACCTTGGGTAATGGAAAACGGGACACCTTCTGTCTTTTTAGCGCCAACAAGCTGTGCGACAATTGGTGTAATGGAGAGTAGTATTCCGCTTAGGCCAGTGTAAACTGGGACCCAAAGTCCAGAAGCAATCGCAACACCAGCCAAGTCGGTAGCCCCTACGTTTCCCGTCATCATGATGTCAAACAGATTCATGGAAAATAAGCCAAGTTGTGTTATCAGAATAGGTACGACAATTTTAATGAAAAGATGGAGACGTTCTTTATAAGAAAATACCTGATGCATACTAATCCCACGACCTTTAATATTGAAATAGATAATAATGTTATGGATTATATCACAAAAAAAAAATTTAGAGTGTAGAAATAAATTATTTGAAATTTAAGATATTGGCCTTCCAATACCTACTTGATTTCCGAAAAAATATTGTGTTGACACTCTTCTATAAACCTACTAGAATAGTTATATATTAAAACTACATATGCACAAGCCCAATCAAAGGGGAGTAGCTATGAGAACGATATTGCCGTCATGACGTGACTGAATCAATCAGCACCGGCTTTATCGGCAACGAAAATGTTGTTAGCAAGACCTTTGCCTAAACTGGAAATTGGACAGTTCTAGGTAAAGGTCTTTTATGTGTTCATAAAAGCCTTTACCTGTTTCTAGGAAAGGCTTTTGTTATGTAAAAAGGAGAGGAAACCATGGAGATATCATTATTATTGGAATACGGCTGGGTTCTTCTTGTCTTGATTGCACTTGAAGGTATTTTAGCGGCAGACAACGCACTAGTACTAGCAATTATGGTTAAGCACCTACCAGAAGAGGCACGTAAAAAGGCGTTATTCTACGGTCTGGCAGGGGCACTCGTCTTCAGGCTTGGATCTTTGTTTGCCATTTCATTCTTAGTAGGTATTTGGCAGGTGCAGGCGATTGGAGCCGCATACTTGCTGTTTATTGCGCTCAACCATATATGGCGACGGTTTGCAGTGGCAAAAGTGGAGCATGCTGCGACTGTTGATACACCAAAAAAACAGTCCGGTTTTTGGATGACAGTATTCAAAGTTGAACTTGCTGACATTGCATTTGCAGTGGATTCTATCCTTGCGGCTTTCGCATTGGCCATGACATTGCCAAAAACAAACTTGCCTCCAATTGGAGGTATTGATGGAGGTCAATTCATCATCATCTTCCTTGGTGGATTTATCGGGGTAGTTATTATGCGTTTTGCTGCTACCTTGTTCGTTAAGTTGCTAAAAGAAAGACCAAGTTTGGAAACAGCAGCATTTTTAATAGTTGGTTGGGTAGGGTTCAAGCTTGCTATGTACACATTGGCACACCCAAGTGTTGGCGTGCTTCCATACCACTTCCCGCACAGTCCCCTGTTTAAAGCGATGTTCTGGATTGTCTTGATTGGTATCGCTGTTGGCGGTTGGATTGTTTCGGGGAAAAACAAAGCAGTCCAAGAAGTGGATAGCATTAAGTAAGCTAACTCTTTTTACTTCAAGTAACATAGAATAATTGATATAATATACTAGGCTGTTGACAATCTATTGTCAGCAGCCTTTTTCAATAATACGATATCTACGCTCATATTGTGGGATACTAAATGGAATAAGTTAAAAGGAGACGGAAAAATGTTTGCTATAGATCAATTACCTACAGCTATTCAAGAAAAGATAAAAAGCAATAAAGAAAAAGAAGGAACCAGTTCCCTTATTGGAGCTGCAGGTTACACATCAGCTGACGATGACGTGCTGTTTGATTGTATCATTGCCTTATCTATGGGGAAGAACGTTCTTTTAAAGGGACCAACCGGCTCTGGAAAAACGAAGTTGGCAGAAACGTTATCTTCCATTTTTCATCAACCGATGCATAGTATCAACTGCTCTGTAGATTTAGATGCTGAAGCACTACTTGGCTTTAAGACAATTCACAATAATGATGGAAAAGCGACGATAGAGTTTGTGCCAGGTCCAGTAATCAATGCGATGAAGCAAGGAAACCTTTTATATATAGATGAGATAAATATGGCGAAACCAGAAACCTTGCCGATTCTAAACGGAGTATTGGACTACCGTAAAACCATTACGAATCCTTTTACTGGTGAAGTAGTCAAAGCAAATCTGGACTTTGGCGTTATTGCTGCCATTAATGAAGGGTATGTGGGAACGGTACCATTAAATGAAGCATTGAAAAATCGTTTTGTTGTCATTGATGTACCGTATGTACAGGGAGAGGTTTTACTTCAAGTCCTGAAAAGTCAATCCAAGTTGGAAGATGAAAAGCTGCTAAGTAAGTATGTAACATTATCTGCTGACCTTATCGCGCTTGTTGAAAACGGAAATCTATCCGAAGAAGCTGCGTCTGTGCGCGCATTATTAGACACTTGTGATCTTAGTGTATATTTGCCGCCGCTTAGAGCAATAAAGCGTGGTATTGTTGAAAAGTTGGAAGATGATAGAGAAAAAGCCGCTATCTTAAACATCGCACAAACTTTGTTTGAATGAGGAGATTAACGTGAGACCTATCGTTTTTAATGATAAAAAAATTGATTCCTTTCTATTTATGGAGCTATCGGACTTAGCGACTTCGCTTTCAAAGAAAAAGGACCTTGAAGTGGAATATGCCTTCAAGTCCTACTATGACCCATATTCGAATAAAATGTATATCAGTTTATTTTGGGATAACCATCCTCATTTTGAAAAACTACATGGCATGAAAAGCGATGTGTATTTACGAAGTGTGGGATCTGTTGCACATACTGACTATAAAGTGATTAAACAGCTTTTTGCTTTTATGAAAAGAACTCGCTTATCAAGCTTTAGCAGACAATTGTTTATTCTGATGGAAGACATAAGACTTGAGGAACTCTGCAAACGAGAGAGACCAGGCACCACGAAAACCTTTCTGGTGAGAAGAGTGGAATATCGTAAATATTTTAGAAGCCAACTTACGGTCAATATGGAAAGAAATATTATGACTGATGCACTTTACAATCTATTGTATCTCTTATTGACCACCGATAATCCTTTGGAGGAAGTACCTCCATTAAATGAGGAGTTAGACCTAGCTCTCCCATTTCTTCGGGACGAAATTGCTAAATCTTATGAAGCAAAAACTACGAAAGATATTTATCGTAGTGTCCAAACCATCGTAGAAGTGGTAGAAGACCTCTTGGAAAAGGATATGCTTAATACGTATTTTTTCCTACCGGACTTTTCAGAGATGCAAGAAGAAGACGAGTCCCCGACCTTTGATGAGATGAAAAGAAAAAGCGAACTGAAAAATGACGATATAAAACAACATGATAATGAGGATGACGAAGAAGACGTTCATGAAGACAAACTACCGACTTGGCATCGTGAATCAGAAAGCAACAATAAAAGCTTTCTCCAGTTTGATATGGAACAAGGAACGAAAACCGATCTAATGGGAGAAGGCGTTCGTGAAGGGGAAGATGGAGACCAGGCTATGGGCTTTGTCCAAGGCGAGAGTCAGCAGACGAATAAAAATGATTATTCGAAGCTAGAAGCACTAGACGTTCTGAATGATACAAAAAAAGAAGGAGGCAGCGGCGCAGAGTTTGGAAAAGAAAACAAATTCGCGTATCCGGTCTTCTTAAAACCCGAGATGATATCAGCGGAACATTTTTCAGATTATGAAGAATATAAACTGTTTGTCTCCACCTATCAAAAGAAATTAAAACAACTGATACAGAAAACGTTGGAGCACAAAAAAATCATGCCAAGAAGTGATCTTCCATTCGGCAGATTAAGCAAAAAGCTCTTACCTTGGTTTACAGAAGAAAACCCAAAAGTTTTCTATAAAAAAGATAATCCCTCAATTGAAATTGATGCTGTTTTCTCACTTTTGGTTGATTGCTCGGCTTCCATGTTCGATAAAATGGAACAGACTAAGTTTGGAATCACTCTTTTTCATGAAGCTTTAAAATCCGTCTTTGTCCCACATGAAGTGGTAGGATTCTGGGAAGATACAAATGATGCAACAAAAACAAATCAACCGAACTACTTTAAAACAGTGATAGACTTCAACTCAAGTCTCAGACCTGCATCAGGGCCAGAAATTTTACAGCTTGAACCTGAAGAAGATAACAGGGATGGTTATGCGATTAGACATATGACGAAAAGACTTGTGAATCGAAGTGAAAAACAAAAATTCCTACTCGTTTTCTCTGACGGGGAACCCGCGGCGATGGACTACGAAAAGAACGGGATAGTCGATACACATCAAGCTGTTATGGAAGCTAGGAAAAACGGACTTGAAGTCATCAACGTATTCTTGGCTAACGGAGAAATTGATGAGGGACAAGTAAAAACCATTCAAAATATGTATGGCAAGTATAGTATTTTAGTTCCGGATATTGAAGAGTTACCAGATGTGCTCTTTCCGTTATTGAAAAAATTATTGCTAAAAAGCTTATAATCCCAGGATTAAGGCTAACTCTAAGATACAGGGAGTTAGCCTTTTTTGTCGGGAGTGACATCATGAATAGTAATATAAAACCAAACGCTATGTTTAAAGTAAGTGGTATTCTTTTTTTTATCTTTCTCTTGGTAACATTATTGATTCATCTTGAGCCAACTGAGTCATGGGACAGGATGGTGGGTGAAAGGCTTTATAGAATAGGTGAGAGGGATGGTTTTTTTATTTTTTTATCCTATATAGGATCAAAGCTGTTTTTCTACCCGGCACTTGTTGTTATGACCCTATTCATTCTTTGGAAAAGAAACTGGTATTTAGCTTTATTTCTTTGGGTAAATCTTGTAGGCGTGCGAATGCTAAATACATTTTTAAAGACGATTTTTTCAAGAGACAGACCAAGCTTAGATCATGTAGTAGAAGCAGGTTTCTATAGCTTTCCAAGTGGACACTCGATGAATTCCATGGCTTTCTTCGGGGCTATTGCATTCTTGTGTTACTGGATGATTAAGAAAAACTGGATAAGGAATACTTTGATGACTGTTTGTTTCGTTTTAATAGGACTAATTGGATTTAGCAGGGTTTATTTAGGGGTGCACTACCCGCTTGATGTATTGGGTGGATTTGCAATGGGTGCTTCATGGTTATTGTTTTTAGGTGGAATTTATTTAAAAGTTGTACATAACAAAAAGACAGTGATGAAGACCTCAGTGACGAGGAAAAAGGATGAGAGAAGTCCTCATCGCTGTGATGAAGACCTTTGTGACGAGGAAAAAGACGGAGAGAAGTCCTCATCGCCGTTATGAAGACCTTGGTGACGAGGAAAAGGGCAGAGAGAAGTCCTCATCACCGTTATGAAGACCTCAGTGACGAGGAAACAAGAGGAGAGAAGTCCTCATCGCCGTTATGAAGACCTCAGTGACGAGGAAACAAGAGGAGAGAAGTCCTCATCGCCGTTATGAAGACTTCAGTGACGAGGGAAAAGGAGGAAGGAAGTCCTCATCACCGTTATGAAGACCTCATTGACGAGGAAACAAGAAGAGAGAAGTCCTCATCACCGTTATGAAGACCTCATTGATGAGAAAACAAGAGGAGAGAAGTCCTCATCGCCAGTTAAAGGCCTTACCTTAATCCCGGGGGTAACTGCTTTTGTGCTGAATGTAAGCTTACTAACAGAAATTTCGAGTAGCGAATTAATTCATTCCGTGGTATAGTTTTCTTACAACAACACAACCGATCGGAGAAACTATAATGTGGAAAAACCGGAATGTATGGATTATTTTAATAGGTGAATTTATCGCGGGTCTAGGCTTATGGACTGGTATTATAGGAAACTTGGAGTTTATGCAGGCATTGGTTCCTTCAGACTTTGCCAAGTCTCTTATTCTGTTTGCAGGGTTACTTGCAGGGGTGATGGTAGGACCATTAGCCGGTAAAATTATTGATTCAACAAGTAAAAAGCGAGTAATGCTAATTTCAGGATTTGGACGGATGATCAGCGTAGTATTTATGTTTCTAGCAATTGAATATCAATCTATTCTTTTCATGATCATTTTCATGATTGCCATTCAGCTGTCAGCTGCATTTTATTTTCCGGCGTTGCAATCATCTATACCTCTGATTGTGAAAGACAAAGACTTATTAGAAATGAACGGGGTACACATGAATGTATCCACTGTTTCTAGAATTGCAGGGACAGCCCTTGCAGGTGCGATGCTAGTCATTATGAGCTTATCTTCCTTGTATATGGCTTCTATGGTTGCTTATGGAATACTATTCTTACTTACCTTTTTACTAAACTTTGAAGAACCAAACCAAAACGATGCACTAGAAGGCAAGAACAAAAAATCGGGAGACTTCAAAGAGGTCCTGCCGGTTTTAAAGGAAACACCGATAGCTCTTACCGTATTAATTCTAACGTTTATCCCATTTTTATTCATTGGCGGTTTCAACCTGATGGTCATCAACATCAGTGAAATTCAAGATGATCAAACAATTAAAAGCTGGATTTACACGATTGAAGGTGTCTGCTTTATGATCGGAGCATTTGCCGTAAAACGTATATCCAATGATAACAATATGGTACCGTTAATGTTTTTCTTTGTTACACTCATCGCAATTTCTCACCTGAGTTTGTTTTTTGCAGACATTAAATGGATGACACTATTTTCTTTTGGGTTATTTGGCTTGGCGGTTGGATGTTTCTTCCCAATTGCAGCAACCATCTTTCAAACAAAAATACCGAAAGAGTACCATGGACGCTTTTTCTCATTCCGGAATATGTTGGATCGCGTGTTGTTCCAGGTAGTTCTTCTTGGAACAGGGCTTTTCCTCGATACTATTGGACTTCAAATGATGGCTATTGTTTTTGGGATGTTATCTTTAACATTGATTTTAATATATGGTTTAAGATTATTTCGTCAACCAGTTGCAGTTGCCGAACAAAAAACACCTTAACGGGTGTTTTTTTGTGTTCAATAAAGGGAATGTCCCATAAAGAGTGAATATATTAAAGAGAATGTCCTGAAAACTTTGAATGGAGGGAACATAATGGAAAAATATTCGATGTACATAAACGGGGAATGGGTGAATACCGAGGAAGTTATTGAGGTGACCAACCCAGCAACAGGAGAAGTGATTGGTACGGTACCTAGCATCTCAGAGGACCAACTGGAAAATGTGGTTCAACATGCAGAAGAAGCCTTTCAAACTTGGAGGAACTATACGGCATATGAACGTGCAGATATTTTAAATAAATGGTTCCTTTTATTAGAGGAAAATAAAAAGCATATTGCAGAAACCCTTACAAAGGAGCAAGGCAAACCGTTCCGCGAAGCATTGGGAGAGGTTGGGTATGCGAATAGTTTTGTAGATTGGTACAAAGAGGAAGGTAAAAGAATATACGGAGAAACTATTCCATCTTCTTCAAAGGACAAAAGAGTCCTAATTCAAAAACAGCCGGTTGGCGTTGTTGCCGCAATCACGCCGTGGAATTTCCCAGCCGCTATGATTACTAGGAAAGTTGCTCCTGCTCTAGCTGCGGGATGTACGGTGATCGTGAAGCCAGCTGGACAGACTCCACTAACTGCTTTGCTTTTGGCAAAATATGCAGATGAAGCAGGGGTCCCAAAAGGAGTTCTGCAAGTCATCACGGGTAAGTCTTCTGTCATTGGTGAGTCTTTAATGAAACATAAAGATGTGAAAAAGCTTACTTTCACAGGCTCTACGGAGATTGGTAAGAAATTAATGGAACAAGCATCTCACACAGTCAAGAAATTATCATTGGAGCTTGGCGGACATGCCCCGTTTATCATATTTGATGATGCCGATCTTGAGAAGGCAGCAAAAGGACTTGTTCAGTCAAAATTCAGAAATGCCGGTCAGACATGTATTTGTGCCAATAGAATATATGTGCAGGAGAGTGTAGCGGAAGAATTCACGTCACTTTTTGTCAAAGAGGTTTCTAAACTAAAAGTAGGAAACGGGATGGAACGCGGAGTGGACCTTGGACCACTGATTGATGAAGATGCATTAGAAAAAGTGAAAGAGCACTTAAGTGATGCCAAAGAAAAAGGGGCAGACGTTGCTTTTGGTGGCGAAGTGAAAGAAAAAACGTTCATGGAACCGACAGTCATTACTGGCGTAACAGACGAAATGCTTTGCATGAACGAAGAAACATTTGGTCCTCTTGCTCCAATTACCACATTTAAAGAGGAAGAAGAGGCAATCAAGAGAGCTAACAATTCTCCTTATGGATTGGCAGCGTATGTATTCACCGAGAAAATGTCCAGGATTTATCGAGTTACAGAGGGGCTTGATTATGGCATTATTGGTGTGAATGATGGGGCACCATCTGTGGCACAGGCTCCATTTGGCGGATTGAAAGAAAGTGGTATCGGCAGAGAAGGCGGACATCACGGGATGGAAGAATATTTAGAAGTGAAATATGTTTCCATAGGAATTTAATAAACTTTAAAGCCCTTGATATCAACATAATCAAGGGCTATTTTCATTTATTCTATTGGCTGATATATAAAATATTTCGTATTCCGACTTCTATCCCTTATAATAAAACTATAATTAATTGAAACCTTTCCGTTGTTAAAAACGTAAGAAAGATATAGTTTATTTTAAGCCTTTTAAAAGGTGAGGAGTGAAGTTATGAAACGGTTTTTACTGCACAGTTTTATTATCATACTATCGTTTAATTTAGCTGCCATCGGTTTTTTAATAGTATTTCTTCTAACTGGTAATCAAATTCAACTCGGTATCCTTGGCGCTTTTGGCGGCTTTCTCGGAAGCTACTGGGCTTTGAAGAGAAAACTGCTTCCTAATAATGACTTGGAAAAGATTGAACGTAAAGAGAAAAAATATGTTATTGCTCAATTAAAAGAAGCTAAAGAAAAGGCAAAGAAAATTAATAGTTCAAGATTTAAAGTACGCTCAATTTTTGTTTATCAAACGATAACAAAATTATCTAAGATTTCAACAAAGATCATTAAAATGGTGGAAAAGGAGCCGGTACGGTACCGTACAGCACAAAACTTCTTTCACCATCACCTGGATTCATCTGCTATCATCACTGAAAAATATGTTCATCTACTAAATCAACCAGTGCGGACTCATGAAGTTTCTCTAGCTCTTAGAGAAACGGAAGGTGCTTTAAAACAATTAGAACGCAGCATGGAAAAAGAGATGATGGCAGTACTGTCAGGGGATATGAATAATCTTACGACAGAAATCAAACTTATGAATTATCAACAGATTGATACAGATAAGAGAATAATTGAGAAGAAGTAGCTTATGGGGTGAGTGACAATGAAAAACAATGACCAGGTAAAAAATCAAGTAAAAGAAGATACACTGAATGACTTATTAAACAATCCATTCGCGACACCTAAAATGGAAAACGAAATGATGACGCAAGATCTAAATGAGGTTCAATCAGAACCTAAAAGAGAAAAGGTAATGGATACACTTTCTGAAGAGTACAAAGCGAAAGCAATCGATATTGCAAAACAAATTGATCCGAATGATCAACAGGCCATATCTTCCTACGGTGTTACGGCTCAAAATGAACTGTCTACTTTTTCCAACTCGATATTGTCCCATGTTCAGGCAAAGGACGCAGGCCCGGTAGGAGAAGTCGTTTCTGAATTAATGAAAAAAATCAAAGAAGTGAAACCTGGAGAACTTGAATCTCAGAAAAAAGGATTCTTTGGAAAACTTTTTGGAGGTGTCAATAATTCAGTACAACAACTTTTTGCGAAATACCGCAAAATTGGTTTTGAAATCGATAAAATTTCTGATCAACTGGAAAGCTTTAAAAAGGTGCTGCAGCGTGACAATATTATGCTTGAATCTTTATACGACAAAAACAAAGATTACTTCCAGGCATTAAATATTTATATCGCAGCAGCGGAACATAAATTTGATGAAATTCAAGCAACCATTATTCCGAAGCTAGAACAAAAAGCAAGGCAAACGAACAATCAAATGGATGTACAGGCCGTTAGTGATATGATGCAATTTGCAGACCGCCTTCAAAAGCGCACACACGACCTAAAAATTAGCCGTCAAATCACCTTGCAAATGGCACCGCAAATCAGGATGATCCAACATACAAATCAGACACTGGTGGAGAGAATTCAATCTTCCATCCTTACAGCCATACCACTATGGAAAAACCAACTGGTTATTGCGGTATCCTTATATAATCAACAAAAGGCGGTAGATACACAGAAAAATGTTTCTGAGACTACCAATGAACTATTATTGCGAAATTCCGAAATGCTTAAACAAAACACAATTTCTGCAGCACGTGAAAACGAACGAGGTCTTGTTGACATAGAAACGCTGAAGAAAACGCAAGAAAACCTAATCGAAACACTTGAAGAAACCTTACAGATCCAACAAGAAGGCCGAGAAAAACGCCATCAAGTAGAACTAGAACTCGTCCAAATGGAAAACGACCTCAAAAACAAACTACTAGAAGTCCGTTCGAAAGCGAAACGGGACTGATATATCAAAAAACAGGTCTGGTCCTATGAAGGATTAGACCTGTTTTTTTATAGATGCCATACCTTAGCCTCTTGATTTCATTAGTTTTTACACCGGCTAAAATAAAATGGCTTATTCAACAAACGGGCCATTATATGGAATACTCGAATTCGAGATAATAGAATGAAATTAAGTGCTTCAAAACCAATTGACCATTTGAACAAGGATTTGCTTCCTGAGTTGACGAATTAATATTAGAAAGTAAAGAAGGATTATCATATGTTACAAACAACATTAATTGCTTTTTCAGCAGGTATTATAATCGGTTTAATTGCACACTTGATTAGACAAAGAAAAAGTTTAATAAGTCCAAGAAAAGATTAAACCTCCTAGAAGCATTTAGTTAGAATTTTTAGTGGATAATCTAATCATGTCTTGGAGGTAATTCTTTCTACCCATTACTTGTTTAAACCCAAGTGATATTAGCGAATTGCTTGGTATATCTATTATGGCTGGTATGAATGTAGAAAATGATTTGTTATATCTAGAATTAAATACTGAAATAACCAAGACAGATGAGCTGAACAAATTAAATGACCGATTAGGTCAATAATTCTCAGCTCTTTTCTTTTTCTTGCCTATTCAAAAATAAATCTTTACATAAATGAAAGAAATTGCTAAGTTCAAATTAATAGCTTGTGGAAATATTAAGCTATTACATTACTGGGATGGGGATGATGAAAAAAATAGTGTAGGTTAATGGTTAAAGATGCTTAAAACTTTTAAAAAAGAGGAGAAATGAAAGAAGTGCAAACACTGAGGAAATTCGTAATTTTTACATTGGTTATCTTGTTAGTTTTTAGTTCCATCCCATATGAAAAAATGAATGTAAAAGCACTATCAAACAACAGCTTAAGTGAAGATCAAGAAGTTGAAAATGAAACAATAGAGCAACAAGAATTAATAGACTATAACAATATAGAACAGCTTTCAGAAGATAAAGAAATAGTAACACTCAGAAGCGAAAATTCAAAAGTATATGAAAACGATAACGGGACCTATACTGCTGAAGTCTATCTAGAGCCTATTCATTTTCTTGAGGAAAATGAATGGCAAGAAATTGAGAATACATTTTCTTATTCAAAAGAAGATGAAGTGTATACAAATAGTTCAAACTCTTTTGACGTAACATTTAACCAGGAACCAAGTTATAAAGATAATTCAATTTTCAGTTATACTATTGGTGAAAAAGTGGTAACTATCTCTGCTGTTGATGATACTGATAGTGACGATCCAGATACTCATACAGATATCCAACCTATTAAAGCTACTAGCGAAGAAAATAAGATAACATACGAGAATCTATACCCTGGTGTCAAGTTTGAATATATTTTGGATGGAAGCAGAATTAAAGAAAATATAATTCTTGATTCCTATAACGGGAAAAATGTATTTAAGTTTAATATTCACGCAGAAGGAGTACTTCCTCAAACTCGAGAGGATGGAAGTATAGAATTTCTTGATAAAGGCACCAAAGAATTTTTGTTTTATATTCAATCTCCGTTTATGTTTGATTCTAACCAAGAAAATGATGAGATATCCCTGGATGTCTCACAGGAAATTATAGAAGTATCTGAGGATACTTTTACTCTAGTTATTACTGCTAGCGAAGAATACCTATCTCACCCTGATAGAGTTTATCCAGTTATTATAGATCCATGGTTAGATTTGTTTTATCCTCAGGATACGTTCTTATCCAGTGCTAGACCTACTGATAACTATCATAATTTAGACTTTATGTCTGTTGGGCATACAGACTATTACGGAAATACGAGAAGTATCATGAAATGGAATCAGCTCCCAACCATTCCTAATGCTGAAATTGTCGATGCTAAACTTGGTATCAATATATTTGAAAATAATGATACAGGAACACCGTCGTTACACCTTCATCGAATTACTAGCAATTTTTCAGACATTAAAACGTTACGTTGGGATACCATGCCATCATTTCTCACCACTCCAGTTGCTAGTATTAATCAATTTAATATTAACTCCTCCTGGCCAACTTATCTTAATGTTACATCCTTAGTTAAAGGTTGGTATAACAATGAGTTTCCTAACTACGGATTCATTCTAAAACAAACAAGCGCAGAGGAGTCTGCCAAGAAAAAAAATCATCGTTTCCGTACTTCAGAATGGAATAATCCGAATGGTTCTATTATTGGTAAACCGAAGCTTGTCATTACCTACCGTCCGAAAGAATTATTAGGATTAACGGATTATTGGACCTATACACCTGATTTATTTCAAGGAGAAGGTACTGCAGTCGTCAATGTCATAAATGGCAATGTGGTTTACGATATAAATGTTCTTAACCTTCCAAGTAAAACAGATGCCTTTAATCTAAAAATGGTCTATAATAGCCGGTCCTATCATTCAGGTAATTATGGATACGGTTGGACGTTTAGTGGACAAAGGCATTTAATGCCAAATTCAGACAAATCTATTGTGGAGTATGTGGATGGTAATGGAACGAGGTATCATTTTAATAAGCAACAACATGATAGTACAAACAGTTACTCCGCACCTGAAGGTGTCTTTTTAAATCTGGAAAAAACACCAACTGGATACAAAATGACAGATCCAAGTGAAACGGCTTATTATTTTGATGAAGAAGGAAAAAATACAAGTATAGTAGACGAAAAAGGTAATACTATACATTATGGATTTAATTCCTCAAAAAAACTTATCACCATATCAGAAAGTTTTAATGGTACACCAGGACGAAGTATCAGTCTTGTCTATCGGACGGATAATGGAATGCTGGACAAAATAAAAGACTTTAGGGGTACGGAAACCTCTTTTACCTATGAATCTGTTAATACAAAAACACGCTTAAAAAGTATTACTTTTGCTTCAAATCGGACTGATCTTCAAAAGAAACTTGTAGGATTCAATTATAACCCTAACCACTACCTGACAGAAGTTTTGGATGCATTAGGTAATAAAGGTGCATTCGAGTATGATGCTTCCAATAGAGCTACGAAGATTATTGATCCAAGAAGTACAAGTTACTTTGCATCTATTACGTATCCTTCTTCATCTACTACTATCTTTAAAGATGCTAGAGGTCATCAAACGCATTATAAACATGACAATCATGAGAATAAGGCAACGGCTAATGTAATAGAGATAACAGAGGACTTTGGCGGGACGACTGCAGCAACCACAAAATATGAGTGGTATAGAAATACGATAACAAAAGTTACAGAACCCGACAGCATCTCTGGTGCATCTAGTGGTGCAGTTTCTACAGCAGAATATGACAACAAAGGGAATGTAACAGAAGTTGTAGAACCAAACAATATAAAAGTTACCAATAATTATGATGATAAATCAAATTTAACTAAAGAGATGCTTATTAATGGTTCCTTTGAAGAACATATCTATGATGCGAAAAGTAATCTAGTTTCTACTTCCAATAACTACAGAGAAACAGATTATAATACCTATGATGTTTACGGGAATATCGTGTCGAATGCAACTCCAACAAGGCTTACCCATAATCGTATTAAAAATAGTAATTTTGAATTATCCGCAACCAACGGACTTCCAAAATATTGGACTAAACGAAGTATCGGTCAATATTCTATCAGCTCGGATGCTCCGAAAGGAAACCAAAGTGCAAAAATATCCTTATCAAGTTCTGAGGATGCGGGGTACTTATCTCAAATATTTCCTGTGGATCCGGATGAGTCGGACAAAGCATATACGATATCTTCTTTTATTAAAACAGAGAACCTAACGGGTGACGGAGCACAATTGCGACTGTATTTCTTGGATAGTCAGAATAAAACTATTACGGATGCTCAAGGCGTATCCATTCGTCATTTCACCCCCACAATAAAAGGAACTCAAGGCTGGACACAGATTTCCGATTTTATTAAGGCACCTTCCAACACGGCTTCTATACGGGTGGACTTGTTGGTAACAGGAACGGGATCTGCTTCATTTGATGCCATCCAAGTTATGTATGGAAGAGTGGTTGACACTTATTATTCCAATGAAAATGCAGGTATGGAATGGGATATAGCGGATTCATGGACACTCAATTCCATTAATACAGCCATTGACGGGTTGACCACAGAGAGAAAAAGAAGAGGGCTTCAGTCTTTTAAAATCCATGGTTCATCCGGAAAACGATTTATTGGGCAAGAACTTCCTATAAAGGGAAAAGCAAATACCCCGATAACCTTTTCAGGTTGGGCATATGCGACCCATGCAGTTCCCTATGCGAAAGATAAAGAGTTTGAATTGCGAATGTGGTTAAGACATCCGGATAACACGGAGAGTGGTCCTTATTCCATCCCATTTCAACCAGACGTTTTGAATCAATGGCAATTTGCGAAGAAAACCATTTTTGCAGACAAGGAAATTATATCCGCGAAAATCTACGCTATCTTTAATGGACAACAAACCGGGGAAGTATTCTTCGATAATATTAAAGTGGAAGAGAATGGTTCAACAAGTGAAACTTTTTATAAAGATGGTAATTTTGTAGAAAAACAACTAAATAGCTTAAATAATGCCACTAATTATGAGTACGATAATAATGGAAACAAGATTAAATTTACGAACTCTACTGGTAAACATTTAGCATATGACTATGACTTTTTAGATAGGCTTACGAGAATATCCATTGTCGACCCTAACAGTGCCAATAGCATTCATACAAACTATCACTTTGATAATCAAGGAAACCTTAAACAAAGAATAGAGCCTAGGGGGTACATCACGGATTTTGAATACAATGCCGTAAACCAAGTTACAAAAGAAACGGATCCCGAAGGTAAATTTATTCAATATGATTACGATGAAGCCGGTAACACAAAGTTAGTTGAACGAGGTAAGGGATCAAGTATTCTTTCTAAAGTAGAATATAAGTACGATCGGAAAGATCAACAAACAGAAACGTGGGTAAACGGACTAAAGCTATTTACGAATGAATATGACAAAGTAGGAAATATCAAAAAACAGATACTCGCAAATCAGCAGGCTTACGTGTATAAGTATGATGATAATAAGCGAGTGAAAATGGCACAAGAACCAAGTGGAATTAAATTAGTAAATGTTTATGATACAGTAGAAACAAGCCTCTCCAATGGTTTACGTAAAACTATGATAGAAACTGTTGGGAATGCTTCATTTACCACCAGTTATAACCATGATATCCTTGGTAGGGTAACAGATGTAACTGCACCGGGTTCCGGAAAGCTCGAGTTCCATTATGATGAGAAAAGCAATCCGGTTCGTGTGAAATATGGTTCCACCAATTACTATCAGGAGTTCGATGAGAATGGTTTATACAAACAGCAAACTTTAGTTGGTTTAGAGCAGCATCAATTTAAATATCTGTATAAGTCAGATGGGAATATGCAAAGCTATACAGATGGGGCTACTACCCAAGAGTTCACCTATGATTTTGCAGGCCGCTTAGAGACTTGGAAACATAAAGGTACGCAAGTAAATTATCAATATGATAAATCTGGTAACCTCCTAAATCCAAATGGAAAATCATTAAGTTTTAATAAAGCGAATGAAGTAGCAACATTTACTTATGATAATGCTGGCCAACTTGTTAAAGATGATAAATATTCGTACCTATGGGATGGGCTGGGTCAACTTACAGAAGTAAAGAATTTAAGTGGATCTACACTTTCTAGCTATACGTACCATCCAAATGGATTAAGAAAAAGTAAAAAGGTTGGGTCCAATACATTCAATTATCATTATGATGGGACCGAACTGATCCGTATCACCAATACAAATAATGTGACTGTTTGGAGCTTTACATGGTTGAGTGGTAAACCAGTAAGCATGACCAATCAACAAGGGACCACGTTCTATTATGTGACCAATTACCGTGGTGATGTCTCCAAAATAATTGATACAACAGGAAAGACAGTAGCTAGTTATGAATATGACCCATGGGGAAATGTACTAGCAGCAAACGAACAAACCTCTGTCAGTGGTCAGCCATTACGCTATGCAGGTTATGTATATGATACGGAAACAAAACTGTATTACTTACAGGCAAGATATTATGATCCTTCACTTGGAAGATTTCTTTCCCGTGATCCAGACATTGGAGACAGTGATGACCCAATTACACAAAATGGGTATGTCTATGCCGATAATAACCCAGTGATGATGGTTGATCCAGATGGGCAGTGGGCTTGGTTGGCTGTTAACGCAGCGTTTGCGATTTATGATGGCTACAAAACATATAAAGCTGGTGGTAATAAAAAACAAGTGGCATGGGCCGTAGCATCAAATTTTATTAAAATAGGAAAAATAAAGAAAATAGCTAAATTTTCTAATGGACCTTTAGGAAAAGCAAATAGAAAGAAACAAGGTAGAGAAATAAATGAAAAAAAGAAAAAAAATCCTAAATTTGTGTCAAGATCTAACAAAGACTCCAATAGAAAAATGAAAAAACATACACCAGGAAGAGGACACAAGAAAGGAAAGAAATAATGGATAATTACCCCAGAAAAGGATTAAGAGTTAGATGTGAAAGAGGTGTGAATCCGAAAGTTCGGAAAGTTTGTTTAGATTTTTGTAAATGGATTAGAACTGAAATGGAATTTCCTGTTAGAGTTGTGATATATTTAAAAAAAAGCAATTATATAAAAAATATCACAACTAAAGAACTTGTATCCGCCACTTTTTTTGCTCCGTATCAAAAGGATGTAGAACCATATATTAGAATTTCTACGGGTGATTATGAAGAATTACTAAAAGAGCGGACAGAGATTGATGCACTTTATGCGTACCTGGAAAGTATAACTCATGAACTTACTCATTACCAACAATGGCTAAACGATAAAGATTTTGATGAAAATGAAGCAGAAAATAATGCAGTTGAATTAGTAGACTTATACCACAATAGCGAATTTGGACTCAGGGAGGAATAACTAATAAATAAGAAAAGAACTTGAATTCAAATAGACAATTCTATTTTGAACTTACTCAGTACCAAAAAATTAGGCATCTATTTCTTAAGATTATAGAGGCAATACTGTATTGTTAATTGAATATTGTTTATTAAATGTTATTTTAATGGAATTAAATAAATGCTACATTAAGCAATTGGGCGCCATTCTTCTTGAAGAAGAATAGGTGCTCATTTTGTATTTTAGGGCCATTTAATGGAAGAACTCTCTTGCTAATGCTGAAATGAGTAGTATTGAAGTAACTGGTATAATAATATAATTTAGGTGGCTATTCTTAGTTTTTACGTAAATTCAATAAATAGACATCAATACAGGGGCGGTAATTCGCTTCCTGCTTTTTTGTTTTGCGCTAATATAACACAAAGGCATTGACTGACGAGTCAATTAAGGAATATAATCAATATTGACTGACCAGTCAATATATCCTTGTGAGGAGTTTTGATGATGAACGTTATTGAGATTAAAGGTCTGACAAAACAGTATAGGAAGGGCCGAGGAATTGAAGATGTTTCATTCTCCGTCCGAGAGGGAGAAATTTTTGGATTCATTGGTCCTAATGGTGCTGGAAAAAGCACAACCATCCGAACGCTCCTTAATTTCATTCATCCCACAAACGGAATTGCCTCTCTGTTTGGGAAGGATATCGTGTCGGAATCCAGGGAAATAAGAAAACATGTTGGTTATCTTCCATCTGAAGTCCATTACTATGACGATATGAAAGCAATAGACATACTACTTTATTCGGCAAAGTTTTATCAGTATAAGAACACGAAAAGGATTTATGAATTAGCTGAAAGGCTGCAGCTGGATCTACAAAAGAAAATTGAAGATTTGTCATTTGGAAACCGCAAGAAAGTCGGCATTATTCAGGCCATCCTGCATGAACCGAAACTGCTGATTTTAGACGAGCCGACAGGGGGATTGGACCCCTTGATGCAGCATATTTTCTTTGATCTGTTAAAAGAAGAAAATGAAAAAGGGGCAACCATTTTTTTCTCCTCCCATATCCTAAGTGAAGTTCAAAAGATGTGCGATCGGGTGGCCATCATTAAAGAAGGAAGGCTGGTAAAAGTAGAGAGAATCGAGACACTCACAAAGAATAATTTGAAGAAAATACACATGCTGGTTGATAATCCTACGGAAATGAAGTTCGACTTTGAAGGGATTGTGGATATACAGCAAACGGGTAAAGATATTCATTTATTATTCAGTGGCGATGTGAAGAAGCTGATGAATCACTTATATGGATTGGACTTCAAAGACTTAACCATTGAAGAACCTTCGCTGGAAGAAGTATTCATGCACTTTTATGAATAGGAGAGGTGAAAAAAAGAATGTTGATTTTAAACGTGAACTGAAGAAGAATTTAAAATCGCTGATCATCTGGAGCCTCATCATCGGGGGAATGATTCTGATGACTATGAGTATCTATCCACAATTCTCGCAAGACCAAGAAGCAATGAATCAAATGTTAAACGCCTATCCCGACGAATTCAAGAAAGCGTTCGGCATGGACCGGCTGGATATCGGGTCATTGATTGGCTTCTATGGTATGCAGATTCACTTATATACAACTTTACTCGGGAGTATCTATGCGGTGATGCTGGCATCTAACATCATCTCCAAGGAAGAAAATGAAAAGACGATTGAATTTTTATTGTCCAAACCTATTTCAAGAAAAAGAATCATTGCAGAGAAATATTTGGCGGTGGCTGCTAACATCTTGATTATCAATGCGGCCATTGTTGTTATAAGTTTAATAGGATTTCAATTTACAGATGACACCATCCCCTTCAAAACGTACAGCGTCTTTGTCATGGCAACACTGTTGATTCATCTCACATTCGCTGCCATTGCGTTATTATTATCTGCTGTAATGAAAAAATCACGCACTATAACGGCCGTATCACTGGGAATTGTGTTCGTCTCCTATCTACTCAGCGTTACATCTGGAATAGCAGAAGAATTGAATATGCTAAAATATATTAGCGTATTCAAATATATCGATGCTGCTGAACTGATAGCTGAGAATGAAATCAGGCCTCTGTATTTATTGATAATGATGGGTATTATTCTGATTGCAACGGCATCCACTTTTCTTCATTACAATAAAAAAGACATAGCATCATAAAGTTGGAGGTTATTCCGTGTATCCCAATTTTGAGAAATTATCCAAAGAGAAGAAGCAATCGATTCTGTCTATCTGTATAGAGGAATTTGGCAAAACAGGATTTGAGAAAACTTCTACAGATACCATTACAACTAGAGCGGGTATTTCTAAAGGCATATTGTTTCACTACTTCAAAAATAAAAAGAATCTTTTCCTTTATGTCATCGACTATTGCCGGCAGCTTATTGGCAATACGTTAATGGAAGAGTTAGAAAAACTTGAAACAGATGACTTCTTTGAACGAATCAAAGAAGTCGTATTAACAAAGTTAAGAGTACAGCTCAAGTACAGTCAGGAAACTAACCTGGTGGCTAATGTACTGCTAAACCCGCCGGTTGGTCTGAAAGAAGAAGTTCAAGAACTTCTGCAAAAGAATGTCGAGAACTACAGCGACCAATACCTAGGGAAACTGCTAGATCCTCAGCTTTTAAAAAATCATGCTTCACCCGAGAAAGTGGTTAACTTGACTATGTTAGCGCTAGAGCAAATTACCCAAAAGTATATCGCCTTGTACCAAAACAAGCGAATTGAATTTGAAAAACTAAGTGAGCAAATGATACCTGAAATCGATGAATATATAGAATTGATTAAATATGGATGTATAGAGAAATAATAGTTATGAGTTTAAGTGGATAAAGGTTTTATCCATGTCAAATAGCATATTTAGGTAGAAATGAAGGCAAAGAGTCCGCTCCTGTAATTTAATTATATGAGATGGATGAGAAACGGATTGATGGGTTTAATGAATATAGAAACCAAATTCTAGCTTTGTTCAAGTAACGGGGGCAATAACTGAAGATTGTCCAGCTGATCTTCAGCTTTTTCTTTATTTCGTTATTGGGCAGGATTATGGAGGATTGAAAGCCAAAACATAATATCAAACTTGTATCAAAATTCTCTAAAAATGTGGTGAAATTAATGACAGGAAAGAAACGTAAACGAATCAAAATTGGTGATGTATATGCTATACCTTTGCCAAATGGTAAGTATGCTTTTGGTAGAATTTTTAAAGATGCTGGCATAGGAATTTATAAATATATAGGAGAAAGTATTGAAGACATTTCAAAGGAAGAAGAGTACCAATTTATTGTTGGTGTATATCAATATGTTTTAAAATCAGGAGATTGGACATTGTTGTAAATCGCCCGTTTAAGAGTGACGATGACGCATATCCACCTCCATCTTGTATCATTGATAGTATTTCAGGTGAATATTCCATTTACTATAAAGGGGAAATTCGAAGTGCTAGTAAGTCGGAATGTGAAGGATTAGAAATAGCGGCAGTTTGGGCAGATAATCATATCATTGATAGAATTATGGGCGAGGATATGTGGCATAGAGATGATAGAAAATAATTTTTTCTTGTTCCACTAACTAGGGCGATTGCAGCATAGTGGAACGCTTTTTACCTAAGAATAGGGAGTTTATTTTAATAAGTCCAAATGATAAGATAAAAGAAATGCTGGAAAATTTCGGGGTGATTAAAAATGGATAACTGGAGGAATATGGCGATTTGGTTTGAACAAATACCAGAAAATCTTCAAGCTTACCTAAACTTAAAAGAAGAAAAATTTAGTGAGATTCAGCTTGAGAACATTCAATATTTAACTCTTTGGCATCATAAAAAGAATAAGTTGGGAAACTTTGTTGGTTTTCCAGAAAATCTCCTATATCTAGAATTAAACTGGTCCAATATACAAGATTTTCTTTGTATAGAAAAAATGAATAAATTAAAGCGTTTAGAACTACATTATTGTACTAAATTACAAAATGATTTTGGTTTGTCTGGATTAGCCGATACGCTAGAACATTTACATATTAATCAATCCAAGAAATTTGTACCAAATGAAGAAATATTCTCTCTGAGGAATCTTCGGGTTTTGTGCCTTAATTCATGTGGTAATCTTGAGAATTTGAATTTTTTAAATCAATTTCCTAACCTAATTGACTTTAGATTTGTTGATACTAATGTGTTAGATGGTGACTTAACACCAATTTTAGAACATCCTACAATCCGAAGTGTGGGCTTTCTAAATAAGAGACATTACAATATCAAAGATGATAAGATGGATGCTCTATTAAAGGATAAAAATGGCGGAGAAGAATTTGAAACTGTTATCAAGTATGGAAAGCATGAGACTTTTAGATATATTTATTAACTCAAATTGCTAGAACTGTGAAACTATGACACAACAGGTCAACTCTAAATGCGAGGAACATTTCAATCCATTTGATTGTCTAAGATAATCTAATATATTACAACAACCAGTTTGATGAGTATGGGTTAATAATTCACGACGGTGGTAGTTCTAGTTTACATATAGATTATTGTCCGTGGTGCGGTATGAATTTGCCCGATTAGAAAATAGATTTATGGTTTGACACTCTTGAACAATTAGGTTTTGATGAACCGTCTGAACAAGGCATTCCTAAGAAGTTTAAATCTGATGAATGGTACAGAAAATAGAATATGTTTTTTTATTCTAGTAACTGGTAGCAGTTAAACAGAATAACAGGTTACTTATAAACTGTAAGGGGGATAAGGTTTGGACATTAGTACTGGGGTGTATATAATTGTTTTTTTATCACATTTAATCATAGCATCCGTAGCATTTGCAATATTTACATCAATTTATATAAAAAATAGAAAAAAAGGACTTGTGAGTCTTATTATAATTTCCTTATTGTTAGGTAGTTCACTTTATCACGGGTTTATTGCCTCTATTATTATGGGGATCGGTATGTTGATAATCTTCATTTGCTTATCAATATGCACTTATCTTAACCTTCAAAAGAAAATTAAAAAGGAAGTTACTCAATAATCTAGGGCTTTTATTTAAGAAAGAGATAGAATCGAACTGTATTAAGGTACGTTATATTGGAGGTGAGTTACATAATTAAAAAAGTAAAAACAAGTATATCTATTATTATTGGCTTTCTTGCAATTCTTTTTATTGTGAGTATATTAGATGGGAACTATCGATCTTCTTCAGTTCTAAAAAGTAAAATAGAAGTTTCACGAGAAAGACTCCAAGATCATCAACCTCTTTTCAGACCAATAAATACTTCCTATCATCTTGTATTAAGCGAACCATCCAAAGAAAATAAAGAATTATTGTTAAATACAACAGAATACGTTGATACCATTATACAAACTCACATACTTTTAACAGTTGACGAGAGTATTATAGAAGAGAAGTATAAGTTAAATGATATAAAAAAAATAGGATTTGCAAATAAAAAATTACTGAAACTAAACTTTGAAGATCCATTAGATAGACATAATGCTATCGCTTGGTTAGGTATTGTCCTTAAGTTTCAAGAAAGTATTTTTAAAATTAATGAGGACCCTGAACATTTTTTAGATTCCTATATTGCAGCTACAAGGGAAATTGACGCTATCCTTAGCAATTCAGATGAAAGTTAACAAAGATTATTTTTTGTTTCACATACTCGATTATGTAAGCCAAATATGTATTTATACTACTCATCCTATTTTAACAAGTGGGAGCTTTAACCGAAGAACAAATACAAGTTATCTCGAGATCGAGTTTTCGGCAATCGGGCGCGAGTGCGGCTGAGCATAGGTTGTATCATATAGCGGGTGGGATTCCCGCCGAGTAAGAACTGGCCATTCGCTCGTAACGAGTCTTGGAGGACTAAAGGTAACTTTAGTTTTTAAGCGTAGACAGTGAGGTGGCGGGCCGAAAGCCAAATGGTTGAAGGGATTGAGCTCCATAATGATTGTAATTCGAGAGGGCTGATGCTTTTCGCGCTGCAGAAAGCTACATTTTATCCTTCGTTAAAGGCAAGAAGGTTAAAACCTCTCTGGAGTCANCAATCGGGCGCGAGTGCGGCTGAGCATAGGTTGTATCATATAGCGGGTGGGATTCCCGCCGAGTAAGAACTGGCCATTCGCTCGTAACGAGTCTTGGAGGACTAAAGGTAACTTTAGTTTTTAAGCGTAGACAGTGAGGTGGCGGGCCGAAAGCCAAATGGTTGAAGGGATTGAGCTCCATAATGATTGTAATTCGAGAGGGCTGATGCTTTTCGCGCTGCAGAAAGCTACATTTTATCCTTCGTTAAAGGCAAGAAGGTTAAAACCTCTCTGGAGTCATAGACCTTGGCACGTTATACATCGATATGGTACGGCAACTCAGGAGACCCTACCGGTCTTTTCTTTTTTTTAAGAAGAGTATGGTGTACAAGCGATAATAAGCAAGGAAACCAAATGCCGTTGTAGGGAGTCGGATAACAGCGTAGTACCAATGAAGTTGGGTAATGCCGATGGAGGAAAGGCTGTTACCAGTTATCACCCTTACTTGGGACACATTTACTACACACAGAGGTAGGGATAATAAATGGAAACAAAACTACTAAGGATAGCAGAATTAGCAAAGTCTGATCCTAAAAAGAAATTTACATCTCTTGCACATCTATTAAGTAAGCAAGCACTAGCTCAATGTCATCATGAACTACCCAATAGGAAAGCAACAGGGATTAACGGTACAACTAAAGAGCAGTACGGTGAAAATTTAGAAGAAAACATAGAGGAGTTAGTAAGTAGGCTTAAAGGCAAAAGTTATCGTCCTGTTCCAGTAAGGAGAATGTATATTCCGAAGCTTAATTCAAACAAGAAAAGACCATTAGGAATACCGGAACACGAAGACAAGATTGTTCAAAAAGGCATTACAAGGATACTAAACACCATCTATGAAAACGATTTTCTAGACTGCTCCTTTGGATTCCGTCCAAACCGTAGTTGCCATGATGCTTTGAAAATACTGAACTTCTATATTGAAAAGAGGTCAGTAAATTATGTAGTAGATGTAGATATAAAAGGATTCTTTGACAACGTTGACCACGAATGGATGATGGAGTTCTTAAAACTGCGAATTGCAGACCCTAGCCTATTAAGAATAATTGGCAGGTTTCTCAAAGGTGGATACATGGAGGAAGGGAAGAAATTCAAAACAGATAATGGCACACCGCAAGGTGGAGTAATATCTCCGATATTAGCTAATGTGTACCTCCATTATGTCCTCGACCTATGGTTTGAGAAAAGGGTCAAGACTCAGTGCAAGGGACAGGCATATATAGTAAGATATGCAGATGATTTTGTGTGCTGTTTTCAATATCAGAGCGAAGCTCAGAAATTCTTCCAATCATTAAAATTTAGATTAAAGAAATTTAACTTGGAAATTGCCGAGGATAAAACCAAAATTATTCCTTTCGGACGTTTTGCGGAGAATTATGCAAAACAAAAGGGAAATAGTAAACCAGCAACCTTTGATTTCCTAGGCTTTACACACTATTGTGGGAAAAGTAAACAAGGGAAATTTCGGATGAAACGGAAATCGAGCAGAAAGAAAGTCCAAAGTAAATTAAAAGAATCTAAAGAATGGCTGAAGAACAATAGAAATAAGAATGTCCATATAATCATGGACAGATTTCGGCGCTCACTTATTGGTTACTACAACTATTATTGCATCACTGATAATAGTCTAAATGTCAGCAACTTCAAGTGCAAAATCGAGGAACTACTGTTTAAATGGCTTAACAGAAGAAGTCAAAGGAAATCCTTCACATGGGATAAATTCAGACTATTTCTTGATAAATATCCTCTACCTTCACCAAGAATTAAAGTGAATATTTATGATTTAAGAAAAGAGATTAGCTACATTCTGTGAATGATGACTAGGAGGAGCCGTGTGCATTAATAGTGCAAGCACGGTTCTGTGAGGGTTTGGAGCACAATTTACCGTAAGGTAGAAAGGCTCCATTCTACTCGACT